>CANLWN010000001.1 GCA_947494825.1 uncultured Flavobacteriaceae bacterium
CGCCGGTGGGGTTGGCCTCCCAATCGGCCCCGCCGTCGGTGGAGGGCACATCGGAGGCGCTTCCAGCGCTGATACGTACTGGATTGGTAAGGTCTGCCAATAATGGGACATTTAAGATGGTACCACCGGTATATGTTAATTGCAGGGTTGCTGATTTAGCCCCTTGAATTTGATTGGGGGTGAAGGTAATAGGAATGATTTTTTCTGCACCTGGTCCAATGGCAAGTGGCAAAAGGGCATTAAAACCAAACAATGCTGCATCAGTTCCGGAAATTGAAATACTGGATATCTCCAAAGGTCCTTCTGCAGGACTTCCTTCATTTCTAACGGTAAGTGATAGTTGTGCTGGACTGCTATTAACAACCAATTGACCAAAATCAATACTAGTAGGATCAGCAATCAAGGTGCCCGGTAAGTCTTCCGTAACATTAATAAAATCCCAGGTCCCTGTATATCCGATGCCCGAATTTCCCGAGGTACCAATTATTCCAACAGCCATTCCTTGGTTATCACTGACACTTAAAAAACTGCTAGGTAGATTAATTGCGGAACCTAAACTAAAAATATTCTGACCGCTATCCAATGAATAAAAAGCCTGTGCTGTATTATTGGAAGGATTGACGCTAATGTAAATATCCACCCCATTGGCTGTGGATAATCCGGTTACGTCATATATGGAGCTTGTTGCCAAACCGTTATTCTCCAAAACGACCTCAAAGCCATCAATAGCATCCAAGTTTGATGTGCCGTTCATTATGACTACTTTCAAATAATTATCTTGATCCCCATTTCCAATATATATTCCATAGGATTGTCCTTCCAAAGGATCTCCACCATTAAAAGGAGTTTCTACTTTGGAATGCACGGTAAAGGGATTGGAGTTCGCATCTACATTGACTCCGAACTGAAAGGCATTTTCTTGAGTGTTGGTAGACTGAAGCGCATTTCCGGCAGAAATAACATCTACTGTGGCCTTTCCACCAGCTCCACCAAAAGAAAGATTTTGTCCGTCAAATTGATTCAGATAATCGGTGTTTCCAGAAGGGTCCAGCATCAATCCATGGAATCCCAGGCCAAAAAACCCGGTACCGGGATCGTTGTTCCAAAACGGATATGCTATAGGTAGGTTGGTGGACATACCATTTGTAGCATCAATTGCAAAGGCATCTTGTAGATCTAAAAGCCCATCGTTGTCATCATCTGTATCATTCAAATCCGAAATTAGGTCCCCGTCATTATCGTTGGGGCTGCTTCCAGCTGAACAGTGATTGGTCCCATTGGAAATTTCATCGTCATTGGAAAAACCGTCTCCGTCATAGTCTGCTTGCGCGTCATAACCCGTTTCCCCCGGCTGAAGACAATTGGTGAAATCTACAGGCTCGAATACGGTAATGTTATCCGCACCATAGGTAGCCGCCCAAATCGTGCCTGGAAAGGGATCATTATCTCCCTGGGCTATAACGTCCAAGGGGATGTTTCCAAAACCGCTTAAAAAACTGTTATCCTTGAAAAGCAAACCATCACCAGTGGCGTTCAATGCATATCTATTGATGTTTCCGTTGAAAGAAGCCGTCAATATATTGCCGGACAGTGCCCCTCCAAAGTTGGAAGCGGTATATTCGCAAATTCCATTAGTGGAGGAGTTTACCGCATCCAAAACGTTTACTGTTGGGTGGGTAATATCATCCAAAATATATTGGCCCTGACGTGGGTCATCTGGAAAATTACCAATATCAAAACTTGCATTAAAATACCCGGAAACCCCAGCGATTAGGCTGGTCCAATCATAGGTGCCAGAAGATACCCAGGCACTGCCATTATACTCGTATTTAATCACCATGGCCCTGGAAGGAAAAGCCCTAATAGGGACAGGGTGTCCTGCATAATACGTATTATTAGGATCATTGACGGTGCCTACATAATGCAAATTGTCGAAAAAGCTTTGTCCAGTAGAAATGTTAAATTCGTTGGTTACGTAGTCACCGGCCGAGGGATCATACGTCGTACTGTGATGGTTCCCTTTAAGATTATCATTGTTGTCGTAAATGGAAGGAGGTCCGCCCCAACCACCGTTAGGACCATTATCCCCTGAATAGATTCGCCCGTCATCTGTAATAACAACATCGTAAGCATTTCTATATCCAGGAGAGAAAATTTGCACAGGTCCACCTGGTTCCGAAAAGCTTTGATTCAGTCCATTGTTTCCCCCAAAAGGATCGCCTAAATCTATGGTAGCATTGTACAGAGGATGTCCCACTGGGTATGGGAAGGTAGAATCGGCATTGGTAATATCAGGGCGTTCCGGATCATTCACCGTAGGAAGGTCATAAACATAGGCGGTATTGCCTTGACGTGTATCCACGTACGGCCCACCATTGGCCGCTTCCATTTGCTCCAATTGTGTAAGATTGACAATAAGGAGCGCTCCGGCCAAATAAAATTCCGATGAACCGGCAAAATTGTTACTTGGTGCACCTTGATTGGTGTTTCCGCCTTGCTGAATCAGAAGGTATGTGGTACCCCCGGAAGCAAACAAATCCATCCCATTGGTGGAATGGTTTTCTTCACAACGTGGAAGACCTCGAACCAAATCTACCTTATCCCAACTAGACCCATTCCAAGTGAGTCGTGACAATACCCCGGAATTGGTGTCCAAATTGGAATCATTTCCGAGTCCACCCCCACCTCCAATTCGCGAGTCTGAAGAGGTTACATAGAGAATTGGATTTGTAGATGTACCGGCAGCCAAGATACCTGTAATCTGCCTTGTGTTGCTGGTGTTGATACTACCGTCATCATTGTGATTTGGTGTATTGTTTTTGATAATATCTATTGCAGTGCTAACTATGGCAGTGTACGTACCATTTCCAGGGCTAGCATCATCTCTTTCTATGGTGAATTCCCAAATGGTACCATCTTGTTGTGACACATATAGCTTACCGTTAGGGCCAAAGTCCAAGGAAGTCGGGTTGTTTACGGATTCCCCTACCAAACCAGCAGCTCCAAAATTTATGGTCTGTCCGTATAATCCGCTTATCATTAAATTGAACAGCAGAAGTAAAAGAAAAGATGGGTAATCAATGCGTTTTGAATCGTTCCGTTTGGGCCGATTTTGGGTAGAAAGTTTCATGCACCTTAAGTTTGGTTATTTTTTTTCTTCTTCAATAAAATGCTTGGGGGAATATTTGGCTCGGTAAAGTTGCGCATAAAAAGAACGATATCCTCTGCTAAATCGACTAAAATCGGGGTATAATCGATGAAATACCTATATAGATTTTTGGAACGGGCAAACTTCTGCCATGGGAAATATGAAATCGGATTATATCATTTTTTACTTAGGAATATGTAGGTTTTTTACGTCAATAAGAGGGGTATGTCCTTCGGCCAAAAGGACTTTTTTTGAGGAAAAATTAAGAATTGACGAATTTTCTGTATTTATTTGTGCCGCCCATCGAATTTAACAAACGCTTCATGGGTGTTTAAGTGTTTTTCTGATTTTTTGGAATAGCTTTACCGGTTTATTTAGGAGGTCCTGCCAAAATGCGCATGGCTTTTAGGTCTTTTTAAGGTTTTTCGTTCTATACGAGTAGACATTTAAAAGGCTTTTTACATTAAAGGAACCTAGTTTAAGGTATCCTGGTTTTCTGAGATTTTTGAAACATAATATATAGAAATGGTAATATTAGGAATCAACTATTACTTTCACGACTCCACGGCCTGTATTGTTATTGACGGGAAATTGGTAGCGGCTATGGAGGAAGAACGATTGAACCGCGATAAGCACACCAGTGCTTTTCCGGAATTAGCGATAAGAAAATGCCTTGAGATGGCCGGCATTTCCATTACCGACATAGATCACATTGCCGTTTCCATAAAGCCAACGACCCATTGGTGGAAAAAGTTGAAATACGTGTTGGGGCACCTTAAAAGTTTTATGCCCTTTTTTGGCCATCATGTAGTGAATGCATATGCCAAACAACGCAGGTTTTGGCTTTGGTATAAGCAGCAATGGAAGACCAATGAAGGTCCTAAGGTACACTTTATTCAACATCATTTGACCCATGTGGCCGGTACTTTTTTTGTATCACCCTATAAGGAAGCTGCCCTTTTGGGAATTGATGGGTCGGGCGAATGGGCCACTACCTGGCTCGGGCATGGGAAAGGGAATACGGTCCAAAAATTTGGGGAGAGTTTCTTTCCGCACTCCTTCGGGTCTTTTTATGAGACCGTGACACAGTTTTGTGGATTTAAGCCCAATTATGATGAAGGGAAGACCATGGGGTTGGCCCCTATGGGTAATCATGAGGTGTTTAAGGAAGAGGTGGAGAAAATGATCTCCGTGGACAAACAGGGCAAGGTTAAAGTAGATTTAAGCTATTTTAACTATCAATACTTGGTGAAAAACACCTACTCGGAAAAATTCCTAAAAATCTTTGGAGCTCCTCGGAGTCCTAAGGGAGCGTTCAAAGATAATCACAAAGACTTGGCCGCCGCTTTTCAGCATGTCCTGGAAAATAAGGTCCTGGAACTTTGTCATATTTTGTACGAGAGGACAAAAGCATCCTACTTGGTCATATCGGGAGGTGTTTCACTCAATAGTGTTATGAACGGACGCATCGTCCGGGAAACCCCTTTTAAGGATGTATATGTGATGCCTGCGGCCGGAGATAACGGCACTGCCATTGGTGCGGCCTATTATTTGTACAATGGCATTTTAGGAAATGAAAGGAATTACGTGCATAGTGATCCATATGTTGGCACCAGCTATAACAATGAGGAAATAAAGAAGGTTATCGATGGCGCCAAGTTAAATGCGGATTATGTAGAGGATATCTGTGGTAAGGCTGCAGCGCTCTTGGCCGAGGGAAAAATCATAGGTTGGTTCCAAGGCCCCATGGAAATAGGCCCCAGAGCCCTAGGTAGCCGAAGTATTTTAGCCAACCCCGCCTTTCCACAAATGAAAGACAAAATTAATGCCGAGGTAAAATTTAGAGAGGCTTATCGTCCCTTTGCGCCGTCTGCGCTTTTGGAATCCTATAAGGACTTCTTTGATTTAGAGGTGGAGGCGCCGTTTATGCTTAAAGTATGCGATGTTCTGGAAGATAAGCAGGCAGTGATCCCTGCGGTGACCCATGTGGATGGAAGTGCTCGCTTACAGACGGTCAGCAAGGAACTTCATCCGTTGTACCATCAGGTCATCTCCGAGCTTGGCGCTCTTACCGGTGTGCCGGTGGTATTGAATACCAGCTTTAATATCCAGGGGGAGCCGGTCGTGGAGTCACCTAAGGACGCTCTGCGGTGCTTTTATTCAACAGGATTGGATCATCTGGTCATTGGTAATTATTTATTGAGCAAGTGAGGCGCTTGCGCTTTTAAGTGGTCTACGATTGCCTGTGCTACCAAATCTCGGCCATGGTCGTTCCAATGCTGATCGTAGATTAATGTTGGTGCAGTCTGCGAGTGCTCAAAGACCTTTCCAAAATCAATATATTGAATGTTTTTTCTCCTGCAATGGGCCAAAAACTCCTTATCCGTAGTTTTGGAATTCAATAAAAATGCCGTTTTACTTTTGTCGATAGGGTAGCTCGAAAGTAGTTTTTCAAAATTTTTCTGATACCTGGTGCGAAGCTTTACTGAATCTACTTTTATGGAGGGATTTTGTTTGTTTCGGTCCCTTATCCCAAGTGCCAAACGCTTGATAGGGTCTACAAGGCCGATGCGTGAGGTATAGGCCAGAAGTTTAATTTGATCTCTTATTTTAAACATCCTGGAAGAGAGCAGGGTAATACGGTCTTTATTGGGTACATATTCGGAGCGTTCTAGATCCGTAGGATAGTCTAAATAGAATATTATATAGTCTACGGCTTCAAAGTCCGCCTCATAGGCCTTAGTAAGGTACAATTGATTGGCAAGGTCGTAACCCGCATATCCATATTCATAGACCGCCACGGATTCTCCCAACAGGACCTCCATCTTTTTTCCGGTAGACCGATCGTAATCCTGATGAAAACCTTCTATAAAGGAATCTCCGATAAGTGCAATTTCCTTTTCGTCTATGGACGGATGGAATTCCCTAAAGGAATTGAAGCCAAAACTATTGATACGGAATTCTGAAAAATTTTGGTTTCGGTTGCCTGTCACGGCATATCCGGTACTGTTTGGAACACGTTTTTCCACTCCCAGATCGTCTATAAACCTAGGAGGGTCCTCTGTATATAGATGAAACACCCTAACAAGAAGCTCTAATACTAAAAGTAGTAGGGCAACATATAAGGAGCATTTAAGGACAAACTTTTTCATAATTAAAACTGAAAGTAAATAAATGAACGATCTATTCGGTCGTCATAGAACAATAAAATTGCCAAAAGGACCAACGCATATAGCCCGAACCTCAAATATCTCGATTTAAATTTAAAGGGAGATCGTTCGTCTTTGCGGATGATAAATTCATAGCCCATGAAAAGGGACAGTAAAATGAAATAGTCCACCATCCTATACCCGAGAGGATGGTTATACCCTTGATATGGATGTAAGGCAAATAAACGTTTTAGATAGGCCAGGGCGTGCGCAATGGATTCTGCCCTAAAAAAAATCCAGGTCAAGGTAACGGCGGTAAACGTAATGCTGATTTGTACAAATTCCCTGAAGGTGGGCAATGCACTTTTTTCGGCGACTGTTCCATGCAGATAATTTCGGTTGGTTCCGGTGAGAAAAAGGGGCACAAACAGTAGCGCATGTATTCCACCCCAAACGATAAACGTCCAATTGGCACCATGCCAAAATCCACTTACCAAAAATATAATAAAGATGTTCCTGATCGTGGTCCTTGAGTTAAGCTTTGATCCACCAAGAGGAATATATAGATAATCCCTAAACCAGGTAGATAGGGATATATGCCATCTTCGCCAGAATTCGGCAACGCTTCTGGATAAGTATGGAAATTTAAAATTGGAACGGAGCTCTATACCGAACAATTTGGCTGTACCTATGGCAATGTCCGAATAACCGCTAAAATCGGCGTAAATTTGAAAACCAAAAAAGAAAGCGCCCATGAAAAGGGTTGGGGACGAGTAGCTGTGGTAGTTTACAAAAATATCGTCCACTATAGGAGCTAAGGAATCGGCTATTGCCACTTTTTTAAAAAACCCCCAAAGAATGAGTTTTGCCCCTTGTGCTCCCTGCTGGTAGGAAAACCTTCTTTTTTGCAATATCTGGGGGAGCAGGGATGCTGCCCTTTCTATGGGCCCAGCAACAAGCTGCGGAAAGAAACTTACATAAGCTGCAAAGGCAATAAAATCTTTGGTAGGGGCCAACGCTTTGCGGGAAACATCCAAGGAATAAGACAAGGTCTGGAAGGTGTAAAAGGATATACCTACAGGGAGCAGCACATGTAGCATCCAGGGCTGGGTCACCTCGTATCCGGCAAATGCAAGTGCATCAATGAGGGAAACTACAAAAAAGTCAAAATATTTGAAGACGCCCAAAAGGCCAATGTTAAAACCGATACTCACCCATAACCATCTTTTTCTTTCACGGTCTTGTGCCCTATGGATTTTTTGCCCTACAAGGTAGTCCACAAAAGTGCTTAAAAAAATCAAGGACAGAAAACGCCAGTCCCACCATCCGTAGAACAAATAACTGAGTACCACTAGTAAAAGGTTCTGTAGTTTTAGATTTCTATTGAGCAGAAACCAATACAGCACAAAGGAAAGGGGGAGAAAAATCAGAAATTCAATGGAGTTGAACAACATTATATAAGGCGTTTAATAGGACTCTTTTGCACACTGCGATCAGCTCCCATGTCCCCATGAACACCTTATACCTTTTGTGGTGTCGAAAGCCAGAAGTGTGCATTAGCTTATTTTAAGGTTATTTTTCGCCAGGCTCTTCCGCAAAAAATAAAATATATTGAGCGATCGGACGCCTGCGCATAAAGGCATAGGTCGCTAAGTTTCATTGTATTTAGATAGAGGAAATCAAAAATTACCTTTCTAAGATGTACGTTCTTGGAATTCCCCAGTGAGATTTCTTGAAGGCCATCCTGTTCCGGGGGAGCGCTCAGTTCCTCCAAATCATAGGCGAATTTCTGGCTTTGGGTTGCGGTCTTTTTACCTCTTTCGAAAAAGAAGGTAAGCTTATGAAAAAGTTCATTAATCTCTTTTTCCCTTAGGAACTGTTTGAGTGTAAAATAGTTTTTAATAATGAAAGCCAGTAAAAAGGATGCTGGAGATTTTGAATCGTAATATAGGTGATATTCAAAGGGATACTCTCTGGTCATCCATCTTTTTTTGTACTCAAAATAACCTTTGGAAAAATCCAGAATCTTCAGTTCCTGAGCTATAGACCACTCTATTAATTTCATGATGGTGACGGTGCCTATATGAAATTTGGAATAGTCGATGTCAAAAACGGTAATGGCATCGAACAGTACTTTTTTTGAAAAATAGTTTAAGGTAATCCCTATGGGGACATCACCATTGTAAACTACAAACAGGGAGGCTCTTTTTTCCAGAATTAAGGGATGTACCACATCTTTGTAAAATTCCCATTCCCTTGGATGAAGGTTGTTATTAGTAATTTGTTTATCCGAAAAGCGCTTTTCCAAAAGGTGTCTAAAATGTTTGAAGATAGTGCTGTACTCCTCTTTGGAAATGTCCCCGTAGAACATCTTGTATTTGATATCAAAACAGAGCTCAAGCCTTTTTTTGTATTTGTTGAATTTATACCGACTACTTTTGCTGATATTGGAAGTCATGTAGTCCTTAAGGTCGCCATAATGCTCCAAATCGATCAGGAACCCCTGGTATTGCTTTAATTTCCTAAGTTTTAGCGATTTCGTATTTTCTGGCATCTGCATTTCAAAAAAACCTGGAACATCATAGATCAGGAATACCCTTTTACGTATTTCGCTTTTTAGGACCTCAGGAACGGTATAGGAAATACCTTTGGTAAGATTGCGGCCCACATTAACGTAGTAGGGTAGGATTCCTCGTTTGTAAAATGAGAGGCCTTCGAATGTCTTGAACTTGCGCTCTTCACTTTTGGATTTAAAGTGTTCGAGCCATTTCAGTACAAAAGTTTTGGAGGTGAAGGGGTTATTAAATATACGCATGTTCTTCTTATTTGACATCTACTCTGTACAGCGGAAAAAAATCGGTGTTATTTGGGGGATCTATCCTAGAAGTAAGTTCTTGATATGCCTTATGGTCCACAATCAATTTCCACAAATTAAAATCGTGGAAATCCTTGGAAAAGGAGGATTTAAACCGAAAAAGGGAATCGTTGTAATCTCCCTTTAGCCCGCCGCCCAGATTAAAGAAATTAAAACCCTCCGTGGTTGCCCTAATCCGCATTTCATCAATGAGTAATTTCGTCGGCATCAATTGCAAAAATTCGTTTTTGGTACCGGAGAGATGATATTGCACTATACCGTTGGTCTTAATGAACATACTACCCGCTATAACTTGGTTGGACTCGGTATGAACGGCAAGCAAGGTTTCGGTTTCAAATGCATTGCTCTTAGCCATACTTTTAAAATACATCTCCTTGAAATAATAGAATTTTTTTGCGTGTACCCTATCCATGTTTTCATAGTACACATCAATGAACTTTTGTAAATCCGAATCATTCAAAGCTCTTCGGATCGTGCAGTTTCTTCTAGATTTATTGATATGTGTTTTGAGCCTACGTTGGTAGTTTTGCCTTTGTATGTCCATATCTAGGCTTAAATCGATATTGACGACCTTTCCTTGGGTAAAAATTTCGCCATAGTTTTTTAAAATCCTTTCTTGGTTCAATATAAAGGGGTTAAGCCTGGAAAAGATAGATACGATGTTATTCTCTTTAAGATATTTTTCAAGTGCGCTTAAAAAGTTCCTGTTATCAAAGTCAGCAGTGATACCTGCCGAAATGGGTCCAGCATATCCATAGACCGAAGTTGCGTCCTTGTACGCCGTATCGAACACGTTGCGAATAAGTAAAGGAACACCAATTAGCACTTTGTTTTCCTCATATTTCAACAGGACGGCCGTTTCGTTTTCGGACCTCGAAATCATATGATAGTCATATGTGTGATAAAAATCATAATCTTCAACCTTTTTGATCAAAGAATCCCATTTTTCCTTATCTCTAATAACTTCTATCATCCAATCCATTCTTTATCCAACCCATCATCAATACTGCAGATCTTTTTTGTGCATCTATCTGATACTGATCTCATTGAAAGATGAAACAAAATTATGGGGGATATATTGTTCTTTATTATGTTTATAGGCGTTGTTATGAATGTTCAATCCATTATCTATTAACCCAATCGTTTTCCAACCCCGGGCATTGGGCGTTACAAAGTCTTTTCCCAGGTTATCTGCGATATAGTAATAAGTGCTTTTTTTAAATTCATCTTCTATTATTTTAAAGTTCGCGATACTTGGCTTTTCGGAGCCGACCTCCTCGGAGATAACAACCCTGTCGACTATTTTGGAAATTCCCAACGCCTTTATTTTTAACATTTGTGTTTTTTTTCTTCCATCCGTGACTATGGCGATAAATCCATTCTTATCTCTAATTTGAGTTAGTTTTTCCATAACATCGGGAAATAGTTTTATGTCCGGTTCATGCTCCCGATACCTCATGATTAGATTTTTTTTATCCATATTGTATTTGGCAGCCAAGACTTCAAATACATCCTGTTTATCCCTATAAAGAGAAAACATTAACACGTAGAGTCTTTTCCACTGAACGGGTTCCAAGTACTTGGCTATATCGCGATAGGCAGATCTTAGAAAATCTATTTCATTATAAAGCGTATCGTCCAAGTCAAATACAATTACCGTATGTTCATCAACCTTTATATCCATGTACCAATACCTCATGATCATATCTCAGCATTAAAAGATCACTTTCCCAACAATCGAACTTATCATCGATTTCCGTATCGAAAAAATACTCTTCCATAATCCATTTTGGGAAGTTCGCACCTGCCAAATAGGACAGCGGATAACCTCCGCCAAAACGCGGATTTATTTCTATACCATAGATGTCCCCAGTATTCTTATGCTTGAAAAATTGCGAGGTCAGACAACCCACCGCACCTTCAATATGCCCTAAATGCTCTTTTATAAAAGTCACCAGTTCATTTCTTACCGTAAGGCCTTTATTCACCTCCCCATCCCTGACTTCAATTCTTTTCCTTGGAATGACACATTTTAAAAAGCCACCCCTGTTGTAATACAGATCGCATGTAAATTCTTCAAATTTTGCGTGATCAAGGTATTCCAAGAACATTAACTTGTCATTTTGGAAATGGTATTCCCTAAGATCCTTTTCGGTCTTAATGATATAAGTGTCAATGCTTCTACTCCCATCATAAGGTTTTATAAAAAGGGGTAATTTATATTTATCCTTGGTGTATTCCTTTGCTACCAAAATCCCTGCGGATGTAAAAAAATCATGGATTACCCTTTTATCTCTACATTGCCTAATAAACTGTGGCGTTGAAACCACCACTTTGATGCCGTTTTCTTCAAATAGTGATTTGTTCTTGGCAAGCAAGATCAACTCGGGATCTAGTGTGGGTACAATAAGTTTTATTTCATGCTTTAAGCAGTGTTCCAGTAGTAATTGGATATAATTTACCTTATCCAACAAGGGAACTTCGAAATAGTCATCGGCTACCTGACATGCTGCCGCAAGGAGCGGATTGGCATCGGATGCGATGACTTTTCCCTTTGGATCAATTTTTTTAAGTTCCTTTCGAAAAGCTTTCACCAAAGAAACTCTTCTTCCTGCGGATGTGATTAAAATGTTCATTTTGCTACTCGGTATAGTGTTCTATATATTTGCATAAAAGGCCTTATCAGGAGTTTGGAGTTAAATACAAAAACCAAAAAAGTATATTTTGTCCCAAAATAATCCTTTCCAATAAAATTACTTAGCGGATAAGCGCCTTTTTTACTAAAACCCTTTAGCATTTTTGGGATTTCCTTAAGCGAAATATCAGATTTCATTAAACGTACCAGCAAGAAAAACACAAACGATTGTTGCCGCGTTTTCAATCTGGTCACGCAATCTTCCCTTTTGCTATGTGATTCAGGTATTTTCTTTATGAGGCCATCAAAAAAATGAGCCGCATGTTCATTGTCATATATCACTTTGTTGTAATGTTCAGGAGTTTTGTTCCGCATAGCGGAAGTTGGCAAAATACGATATCGATGTGCGTCCAAAGCTACATGAGCTATACGTTTGGCTTTGCAAATCAATTCGGTGGTGAAAATCGCATCCTCCATCCATCTTCCCTCAATAAAACGAACTCCCGATGCCTGCATAAACTCTTTTTTTATAATGTACCACCAGACCTCATTCTGATAGTTGTGATGCGCGATATAGGAAATCCCATCAAAAATGTCGAGAGAATCCGGAATGGTATCCCCGGTCATACATTCCGTATGACTTTCATCGGTAACTGGCTTACTTTTGAACGTTAGAATGTCCAAATCATTGCGTGGGATTAAATTCAAAAGACGCCCCAGCACATTGGCTGACAAATAGTCGTCCGGGTCCAAAAAATAGACATATTCTCCCGTACTTCTGTCAAATCCGGAATTTCTAGCTGCCCCCACCCCCGCATTTGTTTTGTCTACAACATGGATATTGGCATGTTGTTCACTATACTGTTCTGCAAGTTTTAGGGTCTTGTCCGTAGACTCGTCGTTTACAATAATGACTTCGTATATATCCTCGCCTAAGTTTTGGACAAGCAGGCTTTCCAAACATACGGAGAGATAGCGCTCCATGTTATAGCAAGGTATTATGATGCTTAATTGTGTGTTCATTTTTTAGTCTCCTGTAAAAGTTTCCATAGTGGCACTGGTCTTTGACGAAATACCATCTTTTTTTACCACTTTGAGTACCGTAAGCCATAAAATTCTCAAGTCGGTCAGAAACGAGCAATTTTCAACATACCAAACATCATATTCAAATTTTTGCCTCCAGGAAATAGCGTTTCTGCCATTTACCTGTGCCCAGCCGGTTATACCTGGACGCATCAAATGTCTTTTTTTTTGTTCCTCACTGTATAATTGCAGGTAGGAGATTAACAAGGGCCTTGGTCCTATAAGGCTCATATCTCCTTTTAGTACGTTCAACAATTGAGGAATTTCGTCTAAAGAATTATTTCGGATAAAATGCCCGAATTTTGTTATACGCTCCACATCCGGCAATAATTTTCCATCTGAACCGGTCTGGTCATTCATCGATTTAAACTTAAGGATTGAGAATATTCGTTCTCCCTTTCCAGGGCGTTTTTGTATGAAAAATGGGCTTGTCTTTAGTTGGGCTATCAGAACCAACGCCACGAGCACAAAGATGGGTGAAAGGACGGCCAGCGCCACAATAGCGATAAAAACGTCCAAAAGTCTTTTAAAGAAAGATTTGTACATCCTAATGATTTTCAAGTTTTTTGTACTCTTTTAAGAGTTCTTCCCAAACGAATCGTTGCTCATATTTTGAAATCACCAATTTCCTTGCTTTTTTACCCATTGAAATAATTTCTTCTTTTTGCATCAACGCTACTTTTTTCATAGCTGTGTATAGGGCATCGACCTGTTTAGGGGGAATTATGAACCCATTTTGGCCTTCTGTAATAATTTCATTGCACCCATTTATGTTGGTTACAATACCTGGTAATTCCATGGAGCCCGCCTGCATAACCACATTGGGGAAGCCCTCTCTATAACTTGGAAACACTAGGGTATCGGACACTAAAAGATAGAGCCTTACATCTGCCTGCCAACCAACACCCAGAATACGATCATGGGTTTCAATCGTTTTTACCGTATCTGGAAGTAAAGGGTCAAGCTCAGATTCATAAGAGCCTACCAGTAAAAGTTTTACATAATCCATTTCCTCAGCCAACTTTACGAAGCTTTGAATAAGTTCGTTGATTCCTTTATCCTTAACCAACCTTCCAATAAAAACAAAAGTGAAATCTGTAGTGACAATTTCCAGTTCCTTTTTTAGTGCGACCACTTTTTCGGAGCCAAATAGATTAGGGGAAAAATATTGGGTGTTTATTCCATTTGAACTACCGTTCCCTATAACCTTTAACTTGGTCTTGTTGGTAAATCGGTTTTTTAAGATGATGTCTACCAGGCCATACGAATTTGGGTAAATCCTGGTCGCAGCACTATATGTAATCCTTTCCACTAAATTTAAAAGTCTTCTTTTGGGTCCTCTTTGCTCAACCAAGGGTAATCCGGCAATGGTATGCAATCTATTCGGGACACCCGCAAGTTTAGCGGCGACCATACCCAAGGTTCCTGCCTTTGGAGTGTGTGTGTGCACTATAAAAGGTTTCTCCTGTTTAAAAATTCTATATAGCCTAAACAAGGCCTTTATGTCCCTTAAAATCGTAATTTTCCGTGTCATTTCCACCCCTTCAACCCTAATGCCCTCATCACGTGAGACAGCCATCAAAGAGTTTACGTCTCCGCTGTCACTGGAAATTCCAATGACGCTGTAGTGTTGGGTCATAAACTTAAGTTGCCCTTTAAGTAGACCGCCCAAGGATTGGGGAACGGTGGTAAGTCTGATAAGTTTTTTCATCCAATATGGCGTAAAGGCCTAAATGTGTTAATGAGGGGGGGGAACCATAGCTAATTTAAAGAAACCAAAGATAGGAATGTTAAAGTAAGTTTGTAAGATTAATCGATTATATCATAAAAATTTCGATATTTTTTTCACTCACGAGATCCAAATGGAGTTCTAAAACGTAATTAGCTTAGTATTTCGTCGAAAAAAAGACGCATTTTATCGTAAACTAAAAAAAAATAAACATCTTTGTATTCACCCTATAAACCCCATGTTATGAACGTATTGGACCTACACAAACGTTTTTTTATCATTCTTTGTTCATTCTTTTTTCTTATTTCCTGCACGGCAGATGAGGATTTGTTCCTTGACGCGGTCCTAAATGATGGAAATGAAGTTGACAACCCAGCTGGCAATGATTCGCCTGAAGAGGAGGCACCAACGGAAGAAGAAATAATAGAATCCGATTCGGAAATCCTTGGTGACATCAGTGAAACTCCTTGTGATTTTAACTTGGATAACGCGGAGGCCGGCTCTACGGTCGTTATCGACTGTAGGATGGATTTAAACGGACAAACAGTTAACCTACCCAACAATATTACTTTGGATTTTGATGGCGGGGAAATTATCAATGGAACTTTGAATTTTCAGAGCGGTACCATTGACGGGAGGCTTCTGAACCATAAACTACAAGTTACTGGAGATGCCTCATTGAAAAGCCCCACTTTCCAATTTTTTGCGTCCAGATGGAACATCGTTCAAGGGCCTACCAACTCAGATCAGGCGTTTGAAAACAGAAATATCTTGGAGAATCTTTTTGATATGGTATTGGATTTGAATGGCGATACGTTCAAGATGTACAAATTTGACGCTTATTTTGAAGTTACTAAGGTAACCAGTACGAGCAATCCAAATTTTTACGCCTCAGTAGAAGCAATCAACGTTCCTGGTAATTTTAGTTTGGAGATGAGCACTGACACTCATTTAAGGGTATTTCCCAACAGTCGTAAAACTTATGCCTTATTGGCAATAAGAGAGGTTGACAATGCTTCCGCAAGTGGAGGCACCCTACATGGAGACCGGGATCAACACGATTATTCGGACGGTGGAACCCATGAATGGGGGTATTTATTTTTTGTTCACGGTGCCACGAATTCAAGGGTTTCCAATATGAAAATGATAGATGCTACAGGTGATGGTATGAAAATTCAAGATGTCAATTTCCATTTTGACCCGGATCATATTGCCTCTGAGAATATCACGGTGACCGAATGTGTGTTTAACAATAACCGTAGGAACAACATGTCCATCACGGGAGGTAACAATTTGTTTATCGAGAACAATGAGTTTTTAAATGCAAGTGTTGATACTAATTTGTCTGAAGGCGTGGCTCCAGGCTTTGCCATTGATATTGAAGGTACACGTAAAAGAGAGGCCAATGGAGAACTTGTTTTCTATGAAAGGGCTGAGAATATCTTCATCAGGGATAACGTGGAAAAGAACAGTAGGGCAGGAGGATTTACCGTGGCTATTGGTTATGACGTTACCATAGAAAACAATACGGTCGAAACTGGAATCAGTTTTTCTTTGGCGCACGGCACTAGGATTATTGGGAATAGGGTCATTGCAGTGACTGATAAAATGAAGGAAATAGGCAACGGTATTAAAGCCGGTAGGGCAAATGTGGATGACGAGACCATTTACAACAATGAAATCTATGGAAATACAGTTGAAGGTTTTGGAACGGGTATCTATGTGACCAATAGGGATGTCATTGTTCGGGACAATACTACTGAAAATTGTAGGATAGGTATGAACCTGATCAAGTTGACAAATGGTACCATACAAAACAATACCATTCGAAGCACTAGGGAAGGTTCTCTGGGCGTTTCGGTAAGCTCAACATTGATGAACGGAGTATTGCTTAGTTCTAACGATATTCAAGTAGATAGGAACCCTTTTAAATTTTATCAGGTCAACACGGACCCGGCCTCTGCAAATTATGATTTCACGGTTAGCGACAATATACTCCGGTCTGCAAACCCTACACTCTTTTTGGAATCATACGGGATACAGTTTCATGATAATGATCTGGACCATGGAATAGAGCTTTTCAACTCTGAGAACATCGCTCTTTCCGGAAACACGTTAAACGCCCCAAGTGATCACGGTTTTCATCTTCGAGAAGTCAATTCAGCTATTGCGATTTCTGGAAATACCATTAACGTTAGTGGTAATAAGGAATGCATAAAAATAGAGAGTACTACAAATAGCAATGAGGTTACCGTTAGTAATAACAACTGTCAGGAATAGCGAACACTAATAATTAAGTATAAATTGAATACAACAAAAAGAGAGCGGGTAGCCCGCTCTCTTTTTGTTGTATAGAGACCCATTAGTGCCAATATAGCCCAGCTAGGCCCACACGCCGTGTAAAGCTACTGAAACAGGGTCAAGATTCTTGTAAAGGGAAAATAATTTAAGGGCAATAACACAAAAACGAATAGATAGAACCATGAAAAATTGGTAAGCCCATGGTTTTTATCAAGGGATTGAATAAAGCCCAAACTGGTCAGAATAATGGCAAATCCCGTAACGGTCGCGATCGGATAAGTGGTCAAAATAAAAATGACCAAAAAGATATTTCGATATTTTGACAGCAGCGTTTTTCTGGGTAGGCAAAAACTTAGGGCAATCATACCTTCAATCAGAATAGTCCAATACGAAATAATTATTCCGAAACCACTAATTTCCTTAGCTCCATTAAGGACAAAGAAATCAGATGGGTTGCTGGTTCTGACAAGCTGCGTTAAATGGTCTTCATTTTCCTTAAGTAACGCAAGATCTACTTCCCCGAAAAGGGAGGTGAAGCCAAAAAATCTTGGGTCGGAAGTATTGGTAAATTCAAAGAAAGCGCCGTTTAAGAATTCCGGTGCCAAAAACTTACCTATGGTCGCAAAAAGAAAGCAAAGCCCAATAATGTATCTTGCTTGGGTTTGCAGAAAGGACAAGGGATGAATCTGCTTTTTGAGAAACATGGCCAAGGTCACCGCAAGGATTACATAGGCAAATATATGCTTATGATTAGGTACGTACCCCACTAGATCTAAAACCAAATAAAAAGTACATCCCAAAAAACTGAGAAGCACCCAGAAGTATGGGTTTTCTCGCACACTTTTGAAAAGAATCCCTGGAATGACAATTACCGGAATGAAAATGGACAGATATCCATTGTCATACATAAATATTAAAAAGATAAGCAGTAACATTTGCAAAACAAGGGACAATCTATGATCTGCATCCTTGATCTCGATTGTTTGATCTAACTTGGACTTTATTTCTTTTAAATAATTTGTAATCATGACTTGAAATTATTTATTGGCTTCGTTCAACAATTGTAAATCTACCCGCTTGGAGTCGCGTTGAAATGTCACCGAATACACCTGAAAATTGGTAATGGCATCTTTGTTTAGAGCTACATCGCACGGAGCAACTTCATTCCCCAAGTATATTTTGTCAGAGGCTTTGTCATAGCACCAACGGTAATTATCGCCTATTGTATTCAGAATTTCATTAATTCGTTCATCGTTTGGAAGAATCCGGGCCGCCACATCTTCGTCCTCCAATTCGGGAATATTCCTCAGGTTCACAAAATAGGTCTTGTTATTATAATCAACGTTAAAACCAGAAACGCGATAGAGCATTTTATCGATTTTGCCAAACATGCGCATTCCTCCACCCATCCAGCTATCCATATGGTCGGTTTCCACAAGAACGAGGTTTCTTGCAAAGAAGAAGAGCATCAGTCCAGGCAAAAGGTAGTTCAAAAGTGAGTGTTTTTTTATCATATTATTAGGTTTTGGACGTTATAAAAATTGTTTTTTTTCTTCTGGTGAAGGTAATCTACAGGTTTCCCTCTTACCAAAAAATCGATATCTGTTTCTTGAGAGAAAATCATACACCCAATTTCGGACGATAGGAGGGAAGGTAAACCCAATGAACGAGATTGCCCTATACGGCCAGGTCAATTCCTTAAGAATCCGTAAAATTGCGGTTGACCGCTTATACAGCTTACCATCGTGATAATAATAAATGGTAGAAAAATGTTCTCCGATTACGATATTCTCCTCCTTAAGTATTCGCCGCGCAACATCTTGCTGTAAAGAGGCGTAGTGGAGCTTCATTTTTTTGTCTCTTCGTATCACAAAATCAACAAACCCATTGCACAGATTACAAACCCCATCAAAGAAAATAATGTTCTTTTTGGTATGTTCCAATAAATCGGTCTGCGGATTAGAATTCATCTTGGAATGGATGTTAGATTAAAAAAATATTTTAAGTCTTTTGTTGGCATATACCAGGGCTGTTCCCAAAATCATTGAAAAAAACAGGATAAGTATATAACTTCCGGTACTTTCAAAATCGGGAAATGTGTTTTTGATCAAAAATAAGGTCAAGGGGTGTATAAAATATATCGCGGCAGATAATTTTGAGATAAAATCATCTTTCACCTCAACCGTTTTTGATTTCTTCTCTAAAAACATAATCAAAATTGGACATAACAAAATCAATGATATATAAAAATCAAATCCGCGTCTTCCTATTAAAAAATAGTGTAGTATGGTCTCTGAAAATAGCAAGGTAAACAGGAAAAGCAAAAAGGGGATACTTGTAAGTTTTTGTTTAATACGGGCTACAAAGGACTCTTTGGAAATTAGATAACCAATAGCTATAAAGGGAAGCCCCATGAAAAGAAAATTTCTGGATGGGTAGCTAGATCTGATAATGGAGCCTAGAAGCCCTTCCTCATTTGGGTAGAACAACTCCAGTTGTTGAATGCCCCATCCTATACCAAACAGAAAAATTGCGATCCGAAGTAGTTTTTTATCACCAACCCCTTTTGTTTTCAAATAATAAAGGCAACTTGCGCCTCCAATCAAACCTACGATATACCATAAATGCCAGAAACCAAATAAAATTGAAGAAACATTAGTAAGAATTGATTTGGTAAGGTCTTCTGTGTAATGAAACAGATAAAAAGGGGCATAAATGAGCATCCAAACTACATAAAAAGTAAAAACTTTTTTCAAATACTTTCTAAACGAAGCCCTATTGCTAAGGACTTTTCCAATATATAGGCCGTTTAAAACAAAAAAACAAGGAACAGCAATTCGTGCCAGTCCATTTGTTATAAGGTTGGAAAAAAAACGAAAATCAGTGAATATGGGATTGTGAATGATTACCACCAAAAAACTAAGTATCAATTTGGTAAAGTCTAGGGTAATATTTCTTTTCATCCGATTACTATTTTAAGGAGATGTCATGACGGTCATAAAGGGATCGATAGAGATCAATGTGCCTTTGAACCATTAATTTGCAGTCATATGACTCAGCTTTTTGCTTACATTTTTTTACCGTATTTCTAAAGTAATCCTTATCATGAATTAAACGAAATAGTTTCTGTCTAAGTACAATTTCATCGCCAGGAGGGAACAAAATCCCATCTTCCCCTATTATTTCTGATAAACCGGGCACATTGGAACCAAGGCAGGCATTGCCCGCTGCCATCCCCTCAACCATGGCCAAACCAAAACCTTCATAATGAGAGGAAAGCACGCTAATATCCGAAGTTTTTAATAGTCTTGGTACGTCTGTTCTATGACCTAAAAAATGAACTCTGTCTTCTAGCCCCAACGAAAGGACCAATTTTATGGCATCTTCCCGCAGGGGGCCATCGCCCACCAGTTGTAAATGTACCCTTTTTGGGAGTTGAACCATTGCCCTGATCAGGGTTGTCTGATCCTTCTGAGCGGTAAAACTTGAAACTTGAATAATCGTTTTAGTGTCTTTTTCCAACCCCAAATCTTTTTTTTCGTAGGGCATGGCCTTCTTAAAGATGTTCAAATCAATACCATTGTTGATTTGAACGATGTTTTTGAATTTTGAACCTAGGTGATTTTCTAAATTTATACGTACGGCCTCCGAAATTGCTATTATTTTCGAATACCTACGATATATGAACCGATCCAAATACTTAAAAATCAATAATTTCCTTCTTCTATTCTCCGTATTATGTTCGGTTAAAACAAGACATGTCCTTTTTCGAAACAGGAAACTAGAAAGTGAGGCCCAATAAATTGCAGGAAACAAGTGTACATGCACAATGTCATAGTTCTGAATGTATTTAAGCAATTTAATAATGTAGAGCGGGTTATATAAACCGTTTATCTTCTTTATGGACAAAATGTTAACTCCCTGCACTTTTGAAAGTTGCAGCATAAAAGGTGTTTCTTTTTCTTTTAGTACCAGCACATCGGCGTTAAGACCTTTGGATACATAAACAGGAAGGGTATCTACCAGCAGCTTTTCAGCACCACCGAACTCGAGCGAATTAATGATATGCAAAATTTTCATCTACTCTTTCTTAGCAATTGGGGACGTTTCCCTGGCTTTATAATTAACATATAAATAAAGTAGTAAACCCAAAGGAAATACCAATAGGGTCATTAGCGGTTTTGGTGATTTTGATAGCATTCTCCAATCTTTTAAAAAAAGACTGTGTGAAACATAGTGGATCGCATTCTTCAATCGGACTTTAAAAAAACGACTTTTCTTCATGTTTACAATACGCGCATAGCGAAATCCTTTGGGATGTCTTTTGTACTGTTTAATAATGTTTCTGGATGACCCATCAGCCATGTATTCTACTATGCAAAGAACCTTATTGAGGCAAAGCAGCGAATAATCCTTGTCTATAAGCAAATATAGGGTTCCCAATGGTACAAAGCGCTCATCTTCGAAAATCGGATACCTACTGTGTTGCTTGACCACCTCGGTACGATATACAATTTTTTTGTCTCCGTGTATTTTATGAATGTGATAGAGATCCTCTAGGGTGGCGCTAAGAAGGTGATTGGGAAATTCCCTGCCGATTATCTTTCCATCCTTATACGCATCCAACCCTATTAAGCCTGCTATTTTGGCATTCTTTTCAGAAGTTGTCCAAAAAAGTAAAATGTTGTCAACAGCATCCGGTGGCATAAAATCATCCGAATCAATACATACGTTCAACTCTGTGTGTATTAAATCATAGGCGGTATTGTGGGCTCCATGCATTCCCTGATTAGCCTGATAGTGATATTTAATGGCAATTTTATCCTCGTCTATCCAATTTTTCACAACCTCGGCGGTATTATCTACAGACCCATCATCTATTATTAACCAAATAAAATCTTGATTGGTTTGTTTTACCAAACTTTCATAACATTGCCCCAAACAATAGGCACGATTGTATGTTGGAGTAAAAACGGTAAGTGTTTTCATCATTGTTGGAATTAGGGTTGGCTAACCATAATATACGTAGGTCATAAAATAGGTAAACGCAGCATAGCAAAAAATTACCCTACCTATTTTCAAATTTTGCCTTTGTATCGAAGACACCAAAAACGGGTAAATAATGACCACTGCCATCATAAACCAGGACAAGTACGCAAAACGATTGGAAAAATTGGCCCTAATGACTAAAATCCAAAAGGCGTTTGTAATTAAATAGGTGTTGTATAGATGGTAGTATGTTAAATCCTTAAACCCTTTTTTATAAATAAAATACCATCCGGTAACAACAGCTGACGCGCTGTAAATTAGAAAATCGAACCTAAAACCGGAATTCTCCTGGGAAGATAAATAGGCCCCTAATCTATCGTCCGCAAAGCCCAAAGCAGTGAATAAGGAGGTCCAGAAACCTCCAAGCACTATGGAAAGTGGTATCGCCACAAGCCAAAACTTAAGATAGCTTTTTGGGTCATTATAAAAAAGAGTTAACAAATAGGCTCCAATCGGAAGCAGGAGCGTTCTGTGGAACAGACTTGCCAGGATGAAAAACGCAAAGGTCCAAAGTTTCCGATCTTTAAATGAAATTGCCATTAGAAAAAGGGAAGTGGCCATTCCATTTCGGATACCATTAACACCATAGGTCCAGAAGGAAAGGGAAACTACCAATAACAAAAATGAATAGAACCAATACTTGTGGAAAAATGCCTTTGAAACCCTGTACATGGGATATAGATAAACCGTGGCACAGATAAGAAAAAAGCTGTGAACGCTCATAATTTGGGAGGAAAATTTCATAAAATAATGGAAGAATACATCTTTTTTTGAGATGACTTCTCCGCCGGTCCGGTAATGTTCAAAATGAGTTGCGTAAGTACGCATATCAACAAAGTATCTTCCGCTTACCGGCCTAAGTCCAATATAAAAAATTAGAAAGACGAGCATAAGAAAACCTATAACGTTGATGAACGAAATATTCCGTGGATCATTAATCTTCAATACAGCGGTATGCAGTAATGTAAAAAGAACAATGATCAACGTTCCATTCATAAATATGGGGTAGTAGTACTCTAAAGGAACAAAGTCGATCATCTTATCGCATTATTTACCATCGGTGCAAACATCTATTTTTTATGTTATTGTCGCATGTATTTTGAGGCAACTTTTACCAAGTTGAATTTACTTAGGAGTTCTGCCCTGTTTTGTTCGAGTTTTACCTTAAAGATATTACTTCGCAAAATGGAATACATGGCATCAGCAAAATCCCTTTCCCTTTGGAGAATTTCATCGGTTTCCGGTATCCCCAATTGCCCGTCAAAAAGATTCGGGGTAACAACGCCAGATTCGGTAACTATATTTTCTTGACTTTCATTGTGGTGCGTCAGGCTCATTAATTCCAAAATGCCATCTGTGCAATTGGAGGAAACTATAGGTGTACCTACAGCGATTGCCTCTACAATTACATTGGGTGTTCCTTCATAATGTGAGGAAAGTGCAAGTAATTTGGAACTCTTAATATATTTATACGGATTGCTCCGTCTTCCTATTAGGAAGACCTTTTTGTCCAAATCAAGTTTCGCAATGAGCAACTTTAGATGTTCCAAAACCCGACTATCTCCATCTCCCATCAATACTAAATTGACGTCTTTATGCGATTTTCTCAGAATGGAAAACGCTTTTACTAGGTGCCAAGGAGATTTTTGAAGGGACAATCTTCCTAGAAATAGGACGACTTCCTTTTCAAAAATCTCAAGTTCACTTTTATCTGTTATCGGTTCATTGCTCTGTGTAATAATATCTTCAATATTATGCGGATTGTATATTATTTCCATATTGTTGAACCTATAACCACAGTTTTTTCTAAGGTCTTCTTTTATGGCCTTGCTTATACAAACCAGTTTGTCCAAATGGCGGTAGGAGGTCCGGTACCCTATTCCGACAATTTTATTGAAGAGTGTTTTGTTTTTAAGTTCAACACTTTTCAAGGCATGTATGCTACCGACCTTAAATTCTTTTGTAAACGTTAGGGAACTAAAAAGATTGGCCATATCACCGAACGCTATGGAATGTGTGACATTGTGTTTTTTTATAATCTTTCGAAGCCTCAAAGGTGATTTAAAATAGAACATAATTCGTTCTAACCGTGACATGGACCCAAAGTCATAAGGTTTCAAAAAAAGCTCATCCTCCTCAAAATTGATTAAATCATTGTTCAACTTTATGAATTTGAGTACTTTAAGATTATTTCCCTGCGTTTTATAGTGCTTATAAAAATTATGGACCAGGCGTTCCATCCCGCCCACGCCACCATAGGGTACGATAAGCAAAATATTTTTAACAGTACTACTCATAATCCAAATCAAGGTCTTTCTTAGAATCTTCCAACACATATTTCCTAGCCTTTAGCATACTGGAAATTGAGTCACAGAGGTTTTCGGTAAATGGCACGCCGGCGAACTTATCTATATGAATGCCGTCATAGGTTTGAAAGCGGTTTTCCGAGGTGTTAAAGTTGATATAGCCCACATGGAGCTTTTTGGACAGTTTGTCCATGTCCTTATCAAAATTTTCCCAGTAGGCGTTTTCGATCTGCAATAAGTCGTCGTCAATCGGCATCCTAAGCATAAACACTTCCCCATGCTTGTTTAAATAATTGCACAACTCCTCCAAATGGGCCATTCTAACCGGAGATTTTTTCCATTTTTCGGAGAATCCACCATAAAGACTTACCTGGTTCTGTTTCCACTGCTGAAGCAATTTTTTGTCATCCGGAAGGTTAGTTTCCTCCAACCAACCATCTTTATGTGTTTTTGACGATTTTCGGATGATACCTCTAAAGTGGAAGTAATCCCAATTCTTAAAAAGATACTCGTAGTTAGGACTGTTGTTCACATATCTCATATTGTGAGGGGGCATGTTTGCCTCGAAAAATACTCCCTCCTCTTCTTCATGTTGTGCGGTCCGGTTAGACAGGGTAAAGGGGTGTACCGAAATTATGAAAAGGCCATTTTTGGTGGTAGAATCCAGTTTTCGCTTTATACTTTCCGTATAAGGGCGTCCATAAGCAATTTGTTTTAGCGTAAAACTGTAGTTAAGGATAGGGCGTTCAACCTCGGTATTATTGAAGTACTGCTTAATCACTTCAGGTTGAATACCTTGTAAACTCCTAGAATCGCCCAGGATTAGGGAAGATGCTCTAGGAGAGGTGAATTTTTCATAAAAGTAATCCACATAACCACCGTATCTAACCAGTACCAGTGATAGTATGGCGACTACGATACTAAAAAAAACCAATGATTTTATAAGAAACTGTTTCATATTAAAACTGAAAATAAATAAAAGATTGAGATTGGGCTCCGAAAAACAAAATCAGGCAAAAAACAAAAACGTAAATGCTCCACCGAACGGGAGTTAACTTTAAACCGTTCATTTGTAGCCCATGTTTTTTATCGCGTTGAAGCCATTCAACAAAAATCAACACAGCAATGAAAAGAAAGGGCTTCAAATCCACAGTTGGAAGGCTTAGCAAAGTTTTACTAAAAATCGATTTAATGTAAGCCAGGGCACTGCCAAGACTGTCGGCCCTGAAAAAAATCCAGGCCAGAATGGTCAAAAGAAAGGTAGTAGCTACTTGCATGACTTCCCTAACACCAATAAAGAAGTTTCCCTCAGCAACTACATTGGTATTTATCCTATTTCTTTTAAGCAGTAATAAAGGTAAAAAGTACAGCGCATTCAGAAATCCCCATATGATAAAGGTCCAGTTGGCACCATGCCAAAAACCACTAACCACAAAAATAATGAACGTATTTCTT
Organism: uncultured Flavobacteriaceae bacterium; assembly: GCA_947494825.1. Lineage (GTDB taxonomy): Bacteria > Bacteroidota > Bacteroidia > Flavobacteriales > Flavobacteriaceae > JBNGOQ01. The sequence goes on from CANLWN010000001.1 coordinate 25,731, forward strand.
ATTTTCATTGCGTTGCCGCCCCGGCTACCACCGAGAGGAATGTATACATAGTCCCTAAACCATGTGGACAGTGAAATATGCCAGCGCCTCCAGAATTCTGCGATATCCCTAGAAAAATAAGGAAATGCGAAGTTTTGCATGAGATCAAAACCAAAAAGTCTCGCGGTGCCAATGGCAATGTCCGAATATCCTGAAAAATCCCCATAAATTTGAAAGGCAAAAAAGACAGCTGCAATCACCAAAGAACTGGAATTGTATTCTGATTGATTGGCAAATACTTCATTTACTATGATAGCACAGTTATCTGCCACCACAATTTTTTTGAACAAACCCCAAAGAATTTGCCGAAGTCCGTCAGTTGCGTTTTCATAGTTGAATTTTCTCTTTTTATAAAACTGCGGAAGCAGATTTGTAGCTCTTTCGATAGGCCCAGCCACTAACTGGGGAAAAAAACTTACAAAGGCAAAAAAGGCAATGATGTTTCTAGTGGGCTTTAGCTTTTCCCGATAGATATCAATGGTATAGCTCATTGTCTGAAAGGTGTAAAAACTGATTCCTACAGGAAGGATGATATCCAATGTAAGAGCATCCATTGTATATCCTACCTTGGCAAAGGCTTCTGCCAAGGACTGAGAAAAGAAATTAAAGTATTTAAAAATACCTAAAAAGCCTAAATTGACCAACATACTTGTGGTAAGCCAAAGACGTTTCCGCTTTCTTTTCGTTGCTTTTTCTAGGGCCAATCCGCAAAAATAGTCCACAAAGGAACTGAATATGATCAAGGAGAGGAATCGCCAATCCCACCATCCATAAAAAATATAACTAGCCAGTAGCAAAGTAAAATTTTGCACCTTCAAATTCTTATTGACAAAAAACCAATAGATGATAAAGACGATAGGTAAAAAAAGCAAATACTCGAATGAATTGAACAGCATTGGTCTTTAGATTAGTTATTTTTTGGCCGTTTGAATTTTCTCTTAAGTTTTCTGAACCCAAAAAGCAAAATCAGGTTATTCACCGCTTTTACTCCGATGACGCCCATTAACTTTCTCTTTATATTAGGAAGAACCGTTCTTTTTTTGGAAACCCAAGACATCGCAAAATGATGGATGCTATAGGTGTTTTCGGTTTTTTCAATCATTCCCGTTCCATGATTTTTTGCACAAAAGTAATCTTGCGGAAACATGTATACCTTTTTCTCTTCTTTAGCCGAATAGTCCAGGGTTTCAATTTCTGGGGATGTCAATTCCTCGAGAATATACGACTGTTTCACTTGCTGCATCATAATTCTGGGCAGTGTTGCTTGGTCCAAACTCCCATCTATTTTAATGAAGGCCCTATTGTCATAATGCTTCAAACACTCCGCAATCCATGGGGTGTTTTTTTCTGCACCGAACACACCGGCCTCAATAATACCCTGACCTTCGGAACCGAGAAAGTAGGGAAGATGTAACAGATCATTAAAACTTTTGAGCACCTCAATGTCTGTATCCAAATAGATTCCTCCATGATGATATACTGCATACAACCTAATATAGTCTGCCGCAAAGGCATACTTCTTGGTCTCGAACGCCTCTGACACCCAAACACTATCGTCCATATTGAAGCGATTCGTATCCCATAGAATGAACTCGTAGTCCGGTAAATACTTTTCCCAGCTTTCAATGCATCTCGCAATCAATTCTGGAAATGGATCTCCACTAAGCCAACAATAATGTATTTTTTTGGGTATCATATGATGCTCGCTTACTGATTAATGAAACCTCGACACCGCTCTTTAAGAGGCTCAGCCAGTTGATGGTGCAGTCCTAGGTTGGTGACCATAGTGTTCGCATTTATTTTGCCCTCCAAACCGAAGTTTGAAGTAAAACTGCCATCATCAGCGACGTCTATTCTATTGAAAAGCTCCGCAATACCGTCGAACCGGCAGGTGTCAACAAAGGTATTGAAGGCATTGAGAAAGATAACCGGGGTGCCCATGGCTAGGCAAGGTAAGGCACAGTGTATACGTGACGTAATTACCAATTTGGCCTTCGCATATTTGTTTAGACATTCCTCGGCATAGGCAAACTTTTCCTCATCCGTCTCCTGCCCAACGGGTTTGATTTGAGTAATGTATTGGGCAGATTCCAAAAGTTCCTTGTCGACCACTTTGGCAAGTTGCTTCTCTATTTGGTTCAACTTAAAGAGATTACCGTTCAACACCGATTTCACAAAGTGTTTGGGGGTAAGGAAAACTTTTTCCCGGGTAGGGTAGTTGTAAAAGGGGTCAACAATATAAATGGCGTCGCCCCTTTCGGAGTCGTCTACCTTATAATTGTCCAGCGTAAGGGTCAAACATCCTGTAAAGTATGCATCAATACCCTTTTCTTGCAAAATTTGGGCCGTATACCTGTCCCTACAACCTATGGGTTCATGTGCCTTTAGGTAGGAGATTCCCTTATCATCGAGCATAAAGGGTGCTGCGGTAGAATTGACGTGAAACGAAACGAACAGGGGATCTATTTGATTGGCAGGTACCCAATTGCTGTGGTTATGAGTAAACCATCCGTTCATGATCAATCTAATCCCGTCCCCGGAATAATCCGCCAATTTTTCCCGGTTCATAAAGGTATCTACCCTAGGCAGGAACTGTCGGGCCGCCAAGCTTTGCACGTAATCGCCAACATTATATTTTTCTTTACCTTCTAGATAGGTAAGTATTCCGTATTTCATGGTTAGATGTTTAGTGTCTTAGTTTTGCATATATTTTAAAAAGCCGTGGGAAGTTCTGTTTTAGAATAAATCGCAGCTTCTTCTCTTTTTTCACTCTTATTTCATTTTTATTAACAATTGCACCTAGATTCAGGTTTGCAAATTCATCAATAGCTTTTCTTTCTTTTTCCTTGTCCTTAATCACAAAAAAGGGTACACCTTCCTTTGCCTTATCTTGCAGGCACGTCCACTGGTATAGAATACCAACGGTCATTATTGTATTTTCGTTAAAATTTTTGAACAAAATTTCATACAAATTTTCGGGCACAATAAATCCGTAGTCGGCAGGATCCGCATTGGAAAGGATTAGGCTAAGCATGGTACGCTGACATTTGTGGCATGTGCTACAGTTATAGCTGGATCGAGCTTCTGCATAACATACTCGTAGTTTTATGCCTACTCTACTTTCCTTTACATAAGCCACCACATTGTCAATTTTGTCCGTACGCCGTTGGTCGTAACCATCATGGGTAACCGTAGTATTGGCCCACTTCATGTTTTCGTCTATTTTGGGCGAGGATCCCCAGCTATAGGTCACTTCATGGGTCGCCGAGGCGGCAATTCGAACATCCCGCAGGCCAAAAGTATGGCTGAGGGGGGCCAATACCCCCAGCAGTGCCATACCGTGCTGAACGCTTCCCCACCAACCTAACCCGGCCAATAATTCTACTTTATATGTATAGAATTCCCTTAGATTGGATTCGATGTAAAAGAGGCGTTCGTGATTCACTATGGTTTCCTCTGAATTGAACTTCTTAAACTGATTCCAGCGCTTTGTATCAGCTATTTTGACGTCTGCACCATGTATGGAAATTAGAAAGGGGTTTTTGTCTATGTTCCTTATCAACGAATCATAGGAATCCAATCCTCCACTATAAAGCAGTGAGGTGTTGTTTTCCCCAATAGTGTTTTCCTTTAAGGATCCTACATGAAGTTCGCCCCTAAGTTCTTTGCCAGGATGGAAAATCAAGAACTGTTCCTTGAGTTTTTTTAAGGATTCATGAAAGGTGGCATCCAACTCATTGACATGCACGTCGAACCCTACAAACCAGGAGATGGGCATAATGTTGGCCAAGAGGGGTATAACCAGCAAGCTGGGCGGTGTATCCCCAATATATTGGTCATAAGCCGCATAGTATGGCTTATCTAAGTTAAAGTACTTTTTAATACCCTTGCTTACAGTATACTCATACTGCACTCTGGAACCATTTTGGGTGATTGTGATGTTATTTAGAGTAAAATGATTCATTTAGCTCTTTTTACTTTATTTACTGCAGACAATAGGGCATCCTTAAAGAGTTTTTTCTCAAAAGCTATCGTTCCTAAGTTATACATAATAAAACCGTACACTATCGTATAAATTACTGCTTTAAACACAAAATTAAACCAATTTTTACCAGGAATGTAGTTAATAAAATAACCAAGGAACACGACCAATAAAAAAGACAAAAGGGTTTTATGCAAAAGCTCTTTAAAAAAACGTAATATATTGAGTCGGATTACTTTATGATAGTAGAAATTCATAACGTTTTGAACAATCAACCAACCTGTTACGGAACCGGAAATCATGCCTATAGCTCCGTAACTCTTGGCGAGAAAGGCTCCGAATCCGGTTCCAAGAATTAAAAATACAAGATAGATTATAGCTTTGAAGGACAATTTGTTTCTTGCTTCCAAAATGGAATTTCCGAACCCTTGGACTAAGGGTAGGGTATAAGCGAACATGATGGTCAACGCAATAATCCAAGAATCGTTATAGGATTCCCCGACCCATAACAATACAAATTGCTTTCCATAGAGAATAAAGGCACCTAAAATATACATTAATACAATAAAGGACAATCTGCCGATCTTAATCATCATATTGGTCAGTTCTTCTGAGCTTGCATTGGCAACCGTCATCTGCGTGGCGCGGGGGAGGAAGACACCCGAAATGGCTGTGGAGAACGCTCCATAATAAGTGCCCAGCATCACACCTACAGCAAAAATAGCAACCATAGTAGTATTTGCTACCACTCCCAAAACCATCTGCCCAACCCTCCATTGGAACTGTCCTACCAATACAAAAACAAAAATCCAAACGGAATAGCTGAAAATTCGCTTGGGAAGCGCCAGACTGTACTCGTGTAATTTGAAGCGGACCTTAAGCTTTTTAAAAACAAAGGTAATGGTGACTATGATCAATATCAGGTTGAGCGAAGCGTCCAGAATTACCATAGACACCGCTTTTCCCCCCATTAGCAATAGGGCTACCACCAAGGCCGATCGTACCAGGTAGCGAATTATTTTGGCCGATTTTGGAAACACAAACTGCTCATAGCCAAAACAGATGCCTTCAAAAGCTCCGGCCGGAAGGCCTATGGACAGGGTGAAAACAAGAATAGCGAACATAATTTTCGCTTTCTCAATTTGATCCGGAGTCAAGGAATCGGCAAAGATGTTTTCAATATTTAGATAACAGATGGTTCCAATAATAAGTACTAAAAACGAAATGATGGAATAAATGACCATGGTGGTCGCCAGAAAGTTTTCCTCCCCTTTCCTGTCCTTTTCCGCCCTGTACTTGGCCACAAACCTCACAACGGTATTGGTAAGGCCAAAATCGAGTATCGAAATATACCCTACAAACGCACCGATCAAGGTATAAAGACCGAACTCCTCGTTGCCCAGTTGCCGGATAATAAATGGCGTTAGAAGCAATCCCACCAAATTGGTAAGAATGATGGTGGTGTAGTTTAAAAAGGCTCCTTTTTTAAGTTGACTCAAAGCATCTGGTTTTTAGCACCCTACAAGTGAGGGGTATACTGTTGTTTTATAACCTACCGTTTACTTCTTCTTTAATAACGCCTTTAACATCGTAAATAACCCCCTTTGGTCCTGTCAACGCTTTGAGATCAAGATTCAAAAATTCCTTATGGGCTACGGTTAGCACTACGGCATCAAAAATAGTATTAGGTAGTTTTTTGGTGGTTTCCAGTCCATATGAGTGTTTAACATCTTCAGGTTCTGCCCAGGGGTCATAGACCGTAACGTTCGTTCCAAAGCCAATAAGATGTTTGATTACCGCATAGGCACCCGTATTTCTTACATCTGGACAATTTTCCTTAAAGGTGATGCCAAGCACCAGAACCTTGGCGTTTTTGATGCGAACATCTGCCTGTACCATCAATTTGATAACTTCTGAAGCCACATATTGGCCCATACCATCGTTCAATCTTCTACCGGCCAGGATAATCTCCGGATGGTATCCGAATTCCTGGGCGCGTTGCGCTAAATAATAGGGGTCTACCCCAATGCAATGGCCTCCAACGAGTCCCGGTTTGAATGGCAGAAAGTTCCATTTGGTCCCGGCAGCTTTCAACACCTCGTTCGTATCTATCTGCATAAGGTTAAAAATCTTGGCCAGCTCGTTTACAAAGGCAATGTTGATGTCGCGCTGGGAGTTTTCAATGACCTTGGCCGCCTCCGCTATTTTAATGGTAGGGGCAAGGTGGGTACCGGCGGTAATGACCGAAGCGTACAGCGCATCCACCTTTTTTCCGATTTCCGGAGTGGACCCTGCCGTTACCTTTAATATCTTTTCTACCGTATGTTCTTTGTCCCCGGGATTAATACGTTCAGGGGAATAGCCGGCATAAAAATCCACATTGAACTTCAGCTGGCTCACCTTTTCTAATACGGGCACACATTCTTCCTCAGTAACTCCGGGATACACAGTGGACTCGTACACAACGATATCTCCTTTTTTGAGTACTTTTCCAACCGCTTCGCTAGATTTGTACAAGGGCGTGAGGTCCGGTCGGTTATTTTTGTCTACAGGAGTGGGAACCGTGACGATATAAACGTTACAATCCTCTATATCCTCCATATTTCCGGTACAATATAGGCCTTTGGTCATGACAGGATTGTCCTGTAATACCATTTGAAGGGCCTCATCTGAAACTTCGAGTGTGAGATCTTTGCCCGAGCGCAGCTCGGCGATTCGCTCTCCATTAATGTCAAACCCGATAACAGGGTACTTGGTTGCGAAGAGTCTTGCTAAGGGTAGACCCACATACCCCAAACCTATAATTGCTATTTTTACGTCTTTCAAATCTCAGGTGTTAAGTTATCTTAAATTATCCCAATACCATTTGGTAGCTTCTTTTAATCCTGTGTTAATGTCAAATTCGGGATGATATTCAAGGAGTTCTTCGGCCTTGGCGATGGAAGCCAGGGAGTGTGGCACATCGCCCTTTCTGTTAGGGCCATATGTAACAGGAATGTCTGCAATGACACTATCAAATTCAGATAGGTATTTCTTTAGCAGTTCGGCCAATTCGTTTAACGAGGTCCTTTCCCCATAGGCCACATTATATACTTGATTTACAGCATCCGGATTAGTAGTCAACATGGCTTTCAAATTCATCTGAACCACATTGTCTATATAGGTGAAATCCCTGGAATACGTACCGTCGCCATTTATTACGGGCGACTCGTGTTGCATGAACTGCATCACGAATTTGGGAATCACCGCCGCATAAGCCCCGTTGGGGTCTTGTTTTCTACCGAAAACATTAAAATAGCGAAGACCTATTGTTTCAAAACCGTACGATTGATAAAAGATATCGGCATAAAGCTCATTTACGTATTTGGTGATGGCATAGGGAGACAAAGGCCTTCCGATGATATCTTCTTCCTTTGGTAGGCTTTCAGAATCTCCATAGGTAGAGGAGCTTGCTGCGTAAATAAAACGTTTGGCACCAGCGTCCCTTGCTGCGACCAACATATTTAGGAAACCCGTAACATTTACCTCATTACTGGTTATGGGATCGTTTAAGGAACGTGGCACTGATCCCAATGCCGCTTGATGAAGAATAAAATCCTGGCCCTCACAGGCTTCATGGCAGGTGGCAAGGTCACGGATGTCCCCTTCGATCAGGCTGAAGTTTGGATGATCGATTATAGCATCCAGATTTTCTCTTTTTCCCGTTGCAAAATTATCGAGACAACTAACCCCAAAATCCATTGCAACCAGTTTTTCACAAAGGTTAGATCCTATGAAACCGGCACCTCCGGTGACCAATACTTTAGTCTTTTTTGGCATCGAGCACTATTTTTAATTACTAGGCGGCAAATATTATAAAAAAAAACCAACTTGACACCCCTTTATATGTCAAGCGTATGTTATCAACGATGAAATTCAATAAAAGTTGAACCCCTTAAAAGGCAGGCACTTAAAACCTAAGCCCATCAGGGAAATGCCCCCTGCCGAATAAAAATGATGGGAGCTAATCACAATCCTAGGAAACATCATGGAAACCTCAAAAATGTTTCGTGGTTGTCTTACCTAATTTTGTGAGGTGCCATACACCTATCCATAAAGAGGGAACTTATTTTTTAACGGACACATCTATTGGTATCGGGTGGCGTTAAAGATGATTGGAAGACAATACGCTGTTCCGAATACCTATTTCCCTTCCCCGATCTGATAAAACTTAAATCCAATTTCTTCAAAACGATTTTTGTCCAAAATCCTTCTTCCGTCGAATATAAATGCCGGCTTTAACATTTGATCGTAGATAGTCGTCCAAGGCAATTCGTTAAATACATCCCATTCCGTAAGAATGGCTACGGCATGGGCGTCTTTGGTAGCTTCTACAGGGTCGCTGACCACGGTGACCAGTTTCCGGTTCTGTTTCTCACTTCTGGTATTCAGGTAGTCCAGGTCTGCATATACCCTTTCCGCACTTACCTTAGGGTCATACACCAGAATCTCTGCTTGCTCGTCAAGTAAGGCATCGGCCACGTATATCGCGGCAGATTCTCGCGTATCATTTGTATCTTTTTTGAATGCCCAGCCGTAGAAAACGATTTTTTTACCGGACACGGTATTGTAGAGGGTGTTTACAATATTATTTGCAAAGCGTCGCTTTTGATAATCGTTTAAGGTGATAACTTGCTCCCAGTATTCGGCCACCTCAGTTAGATTATACGACTTAGCGATATACACCAAATTGAGGATATCCTTTTGAAAACAGGAACCTCCAAACCCTACAGAGGCGTTCAAAAATTTTGGCCCTATTCGGGAGTCCAACCCGATTGCTTTGGCTACTTCGGCAACATTGGCATCTGTTTTTTCGCACAGGGCAGAGATTGAATTGATCGAAGATATTCGTTGCGCCAAAAAAGCATTTGCAACCAATTTGGAAAGCTCGGACGACCATACGTTGGTCTGCAGTATGCGCTCGGCTGGAAGCCATTGGGCATAGACATTACCAAGTATTTCCTTAGCCTTTTGCCCGGAAGGGGTATTCTCCCCTCCAATAAGAATTCTGTCAGCATTCAAAAGATCGTCTATTGCAGTTCCTTCCGCCAAAAATTCGGGATTTGATAAAATCTCAAAGTTGACCCCTTTTCCCGTATTATCCAGTATTTCCTTTATGGTCTTGGCGGTTCTAACGGGCAAGGTGGATTTTTCAACTACAATTTTGTCTTCCTTGGCGACCTGGGCAATGTTTCTTGCGCAAAGCTCAATATATTTTAGGTCCGATGCTTGGCCCTTACCTTTCCCATAGGTCTTGGTGGGCGTGTTTACGGAAATAAAGATCATCTCCGCCTCGTCAATGGCCTTGTCTATCTCTGTGGAAAAGAAAAGATTTTTGTTCCTGGTCTCGGCAATGATTTCTTTTAAACCCGGCTCGTAAATGGGCAAATTGTCCAGATTTTCATCGTTCCAAGCACTGATCCTATCCGCATTGATATCGACCACCGTAACCGTAATCCCTGGACATTTTTTTGCAATTACAGACATGGTAGGACCACCTACGTAACCTGCGCCGATACAGCAAATTTTGGTTATTTCCTTCATTCTTAACTAAATGTTTATTCTCAATTTAATCTATTGGTGTATTATAATAACTAAGGAACCAGTCTATATAACATTTAATCCCTTTTTTTATAGAAGTCTTGGGAGAATAGCCATAATCCTGGATCAAACCATCCACATTGGCCCATGTACGTTCCACATCTCCCGGTTGAATGGGGAGCATATTTTTTTTTGATTTTTTCCCCAGATTGGACTCGATTTCCTCAATAAATTCGGTTAATTTAACGCTCTTATTGTTACCAATATTATAAAGCTTATAAAATTCCTTGGCAGCGACCCGTTCATGGGTGTTTTTTTCAATCACCCGGGTAACACCTTCCGCAATATCATCTATAAAGGTAAAATCCCGCTCCATCTCTCCATGGTTAAACACATTTATGGGCTTCTCCTTTAGTATGGCATCCGTAAAGAGAAACATGGCCATATCTGGCCTCCCCCACGGTCCGTAGACCGTAAAAAATCGAAGACCGGTCGTCGGAAATTTGTATAGGTGGCTATAGGTATGGGCCATTAATTCATTACTTTTCTTCGTAGCCGCGTACAAGCTTATGGGGTGGTCTACAGCATCCGTAGTCCTAAACGGAATATCCGTATTGAGGCCATACACACTTGAACTACTGGCATATACCAGATGTTTGATTTCATAATGCCTACAACATTCCAAGACGTTCAAAAACCCATTAATATTGCTGTCCACATAGGCTTCGGGGTTTTCAAGGCTGTAACGCACGCCTGCCTGGGCCGCTAAATTACAGACGACCTCAAAGCCTTCGGAGGCAAAAAGCTTGGGCAGCGCTTCCCTGTCTTCCAAAGATAAACGAACAAATTTGAAACTGTTACCATAAGTCTCGCTAGCAGACATTTGGCCAAAGCTTTCCGCTTGGTCACGTGCTATGCCCAGTTCCCTTAATCTTGCATACTTGAGATTGGGGCCGTAGTAATCGTTGATATTATCCAAACCGATGACGTGGTGCCCATTCTCTAAAAGTCTTTTGGCGACATGAAACCCTATAAACCCTGCAGCACCGGTAACCAATACTTTCATCTCAATAGCTAGGCGTTAATTTTGGAACAAATATTTGACAAAAGTATACAATAACGAACTTTGATGGTGCATTAAATCCAAAATAAAAAAAAGAGTTGGTTGCCAAGTCCCTTTTCACCTCGTTCGGAATTCAAAACCCACGGGCCAATCCCACAATTGTTCAAAAAAAAGGCTGTGTCCCCAGGGTTTGACCCGAAGGATTAGGTTTGGGAGAATATTTTTTATAAATTGAAAGGTGCCTAACGATTCCCAAAGAGCCGTACATAGGGGATTTTTGGGGATGAGCTATTAAGAGTATGGGCAGTTGTTATATGTGAGGAAAAGGTCACTTTTATCCGTTCAAGGGGAAAATTATGGGGCGGTTGACGGATTTTTTAAATCGTTTGCCGAATTATCTTCCTTGCTTATTCCATTTATAGATTATAGGCCTACTTTTATAGCTTGTAAAGCACTGGAAAAACCATTAGATAATCAACATATTGAAAACTATTTCCCGAAATAAGATTTGGTTGTCTTCTCCTCACATGGGAGGCAAGGAGCAAGAGTATGTCAACAATGCTTTTGAAACCAACTGGATTGCGCCCTTGGGACCTAACGTGGATGGGTTCGAAACGGCTATTCAGGACTATGTTGGAAATTCTTCTCACGTTGCCGCGCTAAGTTCGGGTACGGCAGCTATTCATTTGGCCTTGGAACTACTGGGTGTATCACATGGTGATGAGGTCATCTGCCAAAGTTTTACGTTTTCCGCCTCGGCAAATCCCATTCGGTACTTAGGAGCAAATCCCATCTTTGTGGACAGTGAACCCCTTACATGGAATATGTCGCCCAACTTGTTGGAGGAAGCTATTTTGAACAGGATAAAGTCCGGGAAGACCCCTAAGGCAATTATTGCGGTTCACCTATACGGTATGCCCTATAAGGTAGATGAAATAAGGCAATTGGCCGATAGGTATGACATTCCCATTATTGAAGACAGTGCGGAGGCCTTGGGAAGCTCATATAAGGGTGTCAAATGTGGCACCTTCGGCGATATAGGTATTTTGTCGTTTAATGGAAACAAGATTATTACTACATCTGGAGGCGGTGCTTTGCTTACCAAAGATTTAGAGGTTAAGAAAAAGGCCGTGTTCTTGTCCACCCAGGCCAGGGACAATGCACCCCATTATCAACATTCTTCCATAGGATATAATTACAGGATGAGTAATGTTCTTGCAGGTATTGGACGCGGACAGATGGAGGTTTTAGAGGAGCGCATTTTGGCCAGAAGAAATAATTTTGATTTTTACTTGAATGCCCTAGGCAACATTGATGGTCTAGAATTCTTGCAAGAGCCTGATGGATTTTTCTCCAATCGATGGCTTAGCTGTATCCTTACCCCTACGTTTGCGGTTAGGGAAAAGATAAGACTTGCACTGTCGGAATTGGACATAGAATCGAGGCCCTTGTGGAAGCCTATGCATTTGCAGCCGATTTTTCAGAATTTCCCACATTTTTCTGATGGAACCTCGGAAGATTTATTTGAGCGTGGCCTATGTTTGCCGAGTGGCTCCAATCTCAGCGAGGAAGACTTACATCTGATAGCCCATATTACTAAAACATCCCTAACATGATACAAAACTACTTGACCGATACCGTTTTTAGATATTCCTCCAAGTGGCTCGTGCTAGCGATAGACCTTGTTATCTTCGGAGTTGCTTTTATACTTTCTTACTTCATAAGGTTTAACCTGACGCTTAATTTTGACGTGGACATGTTATTTGTCCAATTGCCCTTTGTTATGTGTATTACCTTGGTGGCCTTTTTGATAACGGGATCCTACAAGGGCATCATACGACATACAGGGGTTAGGGACGTTTATAACCTGTTCAATGCCATTTGCCTGTCCAGTATTTTATCCATTTTTATGGTTATCGTGAACAGGCAGTTCGGATTTATAGACAATTTTACCATTCCATTGTCCATCATCATTATTCACAGTCTGGTGGGTTTTGTATTGCTTACGGCCTCCAGATATGTGTTCAAGAGCATTTACTACAATCTGATCAACAAGTTCAAGGCCACTAAGAATGTGCTCATATATGGAGCTGGGGAATCTGGTATTTTAACGCATAATGCCATTACGAACCGTTCTTCAACAAATGCCAAGGTGGTTGGCTATGTGGATGATGACAAGAAAAAGAACGGGAAGTTCATAAACGGGGTAAAAGTCTATGGCAATGAGGTGCTAACGGAAAGTTTTATTCTTAAAAAGGACATTTCAGAGGTTATTTTTTCTGTTCAAAACGTAGATCCCACTAAATTACGGGAGTTGGTTGAAAGCTTAGTGGAATTTCCTGTATTGGTCAAGATTGTTCCCCCCGTGGAGGATTGGATAAACGGAGAACTCAGGCTTTCCCAAATCAAGCAGGTCCAGATAGAGGATCTGTTGGATAGGGCACCGATAAACATAACAAACTCAAAAATACCTCAGGAACTCAGGGACAGAGTTGTTATTGTTACCGGAGGGGCCGGTTCCATTGGGAGTGAGCTTGTTCGCCAAATTTGCAAGTTCCAATATAAATCACTAATTATCGTAGATCAGGCAGAATCTGCCTTGTACGATCTACAACAGGAACTTAAGCAAAACGGTCATTTTAATTTTATGGCTATCGTAGCGGATATTCGGGACAAGAATAGGATGAACCATATTTTCCAGGAGTATAAGCCCAATCTGGTCTTCCATGCTGCCGCCTATAAACACGTTCCCTTAATGGAGTACAACTCTTATGAGGCCATAAAGATCAACATAGCGGGAACCAAGGTAATTGCAGATTTGTCGCTAAACCACAAAGTGGATAAATTTGTTTTTGTGTCCACGGATAAGGCGGTCAACCCGTCAAATGTTATGGGAGCTACCAAGCGGATCGCTGAAATGTATATCAGCTGTATGCAACAGGAAGGCAAAACGAAGTTTATCACCACCCGTTTCGGTAACGTGCTTGGATCCAACGGTTCCGTTATCCCCCTGTTTAAAAAACAAATCGAAAAAGGCGGACCTTTAACGGTTACGGATAAGAATGTTACACGATTCTTTATGACCATCCCGGAAGCCTCGCAATTGGTTTTAGAAGCGGGCGCCATGGGTGACGGAGGTGAGATTTTCCTTTTTGATATGGGCGAGTCGGTCAAGATCTTTAATCTTGCCCAAAACATGATCAAATTGTCCGGGCTAAGGTATCCCGAGGATATCGACATCAAGATTACCGGGCTCAGACCTGGGGAAAAGTTATATGAAGAGCTTTTGGCCAACGGTGAAAATACCCTTCCTACTTACCATAAGAAAATCATGATCAGTAAGGTGAGGGAGTTGAATTATTCAGAAGTCCGCTCCAATGTTGACGAACTTTGTGTTGCCAATATGTTCTTTAAGGAAGATACGGTGAGGCTGATGAAAAAAATTGTGCCGGAATATGTCTCAAATAATTCGGAGCTTTGTAAATTGGACGAAAATAAGGAGGCAAAAAAACCGAGCGCTACTCGAGATCAGGTTTTGCAGCCTTAGGCATCCGAACCACAATCGTATAAAAACAGCTTTATGCACAGAAAAAATATCTTTTTCCGCTTTGTCCCAATCATTCTTTTAAGTTTCATTTTTTTGTTCTCCTGTGCTTCCAGGCAGGATGTTGTCTATTTTCAGGATACGCAGAGCTTTGAGACATTGATAAGCGATAATACCTTTACTCCAAAGTTTAAGGTAGATGATCTTATAAGCGTACATGTCTCCACCTTGGATCCAGAGGCAAGTGTTCCGTTTAATCTACTTGTAGGGGTTTCTGGGGACTCCGGTGCTAATGCGGGCATTGTTGCTGAACAGGTGAGCTATTTGGTGGATAAGGATGGGGAGATAGATTTTCCGGTATTGGGCAAGGTAAAGGTAGAGGGGCTTTCTCAGGAAGAACTTAGGGTCCTGCTACGAGATAAGCTTTCAGAGTATTTAAAGGACCCTATTATCAATATCAGGATATTGAATTTTACCGTTACCATTTTGGGTGAGGTAAGGCAACCTGGCACCTATCCCGTAATCGGAGAACAAATCACGATTTTGGAAGCACTAGGATTGGCCGGTGATTTAAACATTCGAGGCCTTAGAAACAACATATTGGTAATCAGGGATTTTGATGGAACCAAAGTATACAATAGAATAGACCTTACCAGTAAGGAGGCCATGAAATCCCCGGTATATTATTTGACCCAGAATGACGTTATATATGTAGAACCCAACCAAGCAGCGGTGAATACCTCCGCTTCTACTCAGGGACTTACAGTAACACTGTCCGTTGTGGGCGTTTTACTTTCCGTGGCAACCTTGGTAGTAACATCAACCCGTTAATTAAAAATTTTGCACGTGAGTCTAAGTTCTGAACCTACTACTCCCAGTACCGATAGTTTTGATTTAAACGGATTCATAAAAACCTTTACTAGGCGTTGGGTATGGATTATTGCATCTGTTGTAGTAGCTCTGATACTGGCCTATGTTAATATTAGATATACGCCACCAAAATTTGCTGCCCAAGCAAAAATTCAAATTTTGGATGAAGGGAACTCCGCTCCGGAGTTGGGCGTGTTCCAGGATTTGAACGTTTTCTCTGAGAACAACAATAGTAGGGTTCAAGATGAGATACAGGTGTTGAAATCAAGATCAAATTTAATCCAGGTGGTTAGGGATCTGGGTTTAAATGTGAGGATTATTTCTATGGGAAATATTCTGGACTCTGAAATTTATGATACGGATGCCCAACCCTTTAAGATTAATTTTATTGCTCCAGATTCCATTGTACATAATTCAAAACTTCAATTTTTTATAAACCCCTCAACCGATACCACCTTTGGTTTTTCCAGAAGTGAAGATGCTCCTATGCAGGTATACGCGTATGGTAAAAATATTGATACTCCCTTGGGCGATGTTGTGATTCTTCCCACAAAGGCAGATCTTGGGGAGTACCGAGGAAGGAAATTCAAAATAGTAATCAGCAAGGTGGAAAAGATAGCGGAATACTATCGGAGAGCGCTTACCATTACCCCGACGGACAAGTCGTCCAATATTTTAGACATTTATTTGGAGGACCAAATACAAAAAAGGGCTCAAACGGTAATTGATAGGCTTATTTCCGTTTACAATAAAAACACCGTGGAGGACAAAAAAATAATCGCGGACAGGACGTCTAGATTTATAGATGATCGGATTGCAGAGATCTCCACAAACTTATCCTCGGTAGACAAAACGGCTGAAGATTTTAAAACGGGGAGAGGATTGACTGATATTGCCTCTGAGGCTAACATCAATCTTAACGTTGGTGTTGAGAATAGGCAAGAGCTGGAGAATACTACGGTTCAGTTGAATATAGCTTCGTCCATGAAAGATCTGGTCGATAGCCAGGTTGGATATGACGTCCTTCCATCGAACATTGGCCTATCCGATCCTTCCATCACTAACACCACTGCGCGTTACAATGAGTTGGTGGCCGAACGTAAAAGGTTATTGAAAAGTTCCAATGAGAAAAATCCGATCATCGTAAATCTGGATCAACAATTAGCTGGGCTTAAACGCAACATGCAGTCTAGTCTCAACAGCATGACCAACAATCTCAACCTTAGGGCAAATAGCTTGAGTAGTCAATTATCACAAATAAATTCAAAAATCTATTCAGCACCTAAAAATGAAAGGGCTTTACGTGATATAACAAGGCAACAGCAAACGACTGAATCTCTGTACCTGTATTTGTTGCAAAAAAGGGAGGAGTCCCAAATAGCATTTGCCTCTTCCTCGCCGAAATCCAAAGTAATTGATAATGCGTATAGCTCTAATTCTGGCCCCGTATCTCCCCAGAAAAACACGATTTATGCAGCGGCCTTGTTTTTGGGGCTTATGTTGCCGCTATGTCTAATATATGTGAGGGACTTATTGGATAATAAAATACATAACAAAGTTGGGCTCGAGAAAATCGTAAAAGACGTTCCCATTTTAGCAGAACTGCCACGGCTTTCCAAGAAGGAAAACAAATTGGTTTATAACGAGGATCGATCGGTGTTGGCCGAATCCCTGCGTATTTTAAGGACAAACCTGGACTACATGATAAAGTCGGGCAAGGGTTATGGTCGAAGAAACCTAATTTTCATTACTTCCAGTATTTCGGGGGAGGGAAAAACCTTTTTGTCCTCCAACCTGGCCATGGTATTTGCAAGTACCAATAAAAAAGTACTTTTGATCGGGGCTGATATCCGGAACCCCAAACTGTATACTTTTTTCTCGGGCAAGGAGTCCGATAAATTAGGAAAACCCAGGAGGGTGAGAGATCTAGGCCTGACCGAATATCTTTTTGATGAATCACTTACTTCCAAGGATGTTATTAATCCTATGTTGGTCCATACCAATACTATTGATATTATATACTCAGGAAAGGTACCTCCCAACCCTGCAGAATTGTTGATGAGTGGAAGAATGAAGGAGTTGCTGTTTGAGGTTTCGGAAAAATATGACTATGTGGTAGTGGACACCGCTCCGCTTATGGTAGTTACCGATACGCTTTTGATCAGTGAATTCGCAAGTCATATTTTGTATGTTACCAAAGCCGGTTTTACAGAGCGCAAAGTAGTCGAGTTCCCTCTAAAACTTGCCAAGGAAGGCAAATTAAAAGGCTTGTCATTCATTGTTAACAATGTTAAGTCGCTAGATTTAGGGTACGGAGGAAAATATGGCTATGGCTATGGCAAGACCCTGAAGAAATGGTGGAAATTTTATTGACCTCAGTAAAATTCATAGATTGTTCGTTCTATAAGGGGAAGTATAGATTTCAATAGTCCATCAGAAATAGCGACCTCTTTTAGATGCTTCAACTGATTCAGATTATGCACATCCGAGGCTACAAAGTCAATTAAACCCTCATTTACGAGTTTCAAGGCCGTTTTTCTGACATCCCTTCCATAGAATTCGCTTAGGGACAACAAGTTGAGTTGGAACTGAATCCCTTGTTTCTTATATTCCCTGTAGCTTTTCATATGGTTGTGCAAATACATATAGCGTTCGGGATGGGCAAAGATGGGAAAATAGCGTTTCGCGGCTATTTGCTGTACGGCGTCGTTAAAGTTAAGCGAAGGTTGCAAATACGACATCTCTATCAATAGGTAATTTCTTCGCAGGGGCATTACCTCGTCATTTTCAAGGATATTTTCAAAATTCGCGTCGATCATATGTTCCGCAGAAGCCTCAATTGAAACATCCGTAAGGTCGTTCTTTAAAAGCTCGTTCTTTAATTCGTGGAGTGAATTGACTATGGTTGTTGGGGTGTTGTCATAGAAATTGTGCATGATATGGGGCGTTGCCACGAATCTGTGGATTCCCAATTCTGAAAATCCCTGGATAAGGGAAAGGGAATCGGCCACGGTCTTGGCCCCATCATCAATACCGGGCAGTATATGGTTGTGAATATCCACAAAGTTTTCCAGATAATCGGCGAGGAACCTTTTCTTAGTAAAAATATGGAACATGCATTGCTAATTTCAAACGTAAAATATTAGTATCGAATTTAGTCTTTTTATTGCTTTAAGCAGTGCAAAGATCGTTCCATTTGATTCTATCACCGTTTTTTATGCCTTATTCTAGGTTCTTAAAGATTACTAATGGTAAAGACGAAAATAGCCCAGGGGAGCTAATTTAAAGAACATACATTTAGAAAGTAGTCTTTTTCTTATTATATTTAGTGTTATTCATTACAATAGTTAAAATAATCGATATACCTTTCTGTGATGTTGTTGAGTATTGTTATTCCCGTTCACAATGCAGCTTCTTATCTAAGAAGGTGCTTGGATTCAGTTATTCATCAGACGTATGCCCATATTGAGGTCATCATTATAGATGATTTTTCCACGGACGATTCGTTCCGTATAATTCAAGAATATGAGCAAAAGGACAGTCGAGTCAGATCATTTCGAAATAGCCGGAACTATCGGGTTGGGTACACGCGCAATAAGGGCCTTAACGCAGCTTCAGGAGAATATGTATGGTTCATTGATGCCGACGATTGGGTGCCGTTGGAGGCGATTTCCGATTTGGTCGGTTGTTTGAAGAAATCTTCCGAAAAGGTAGATTTGCTTGTTTTTGGACATACAGAACATTATGGAAGGGACAATAACGAGTTAAGTAAACGCATGCGACTTCCCCAGAATTTGGACACAGGCGAAAGTGCCCTCGCTAATTTTCTGAATCTGACAAAGGGATTTTTCACCTATCCTTTTCTCTACCTGTATTCAAGAGAACTCCTTTTGAAGCATGATATTCTATTTCCCGAAAACGTATATTATGAAGATATTCTTTTTGTGGCCAAAGCAGTTCACTATGCGAAAAATATTAAAGCCTTCCCTAAATCGCTATATTATTATAATTGCGAGAAGCATGACTCCATTACGCAAATGTATTCCAAAGAAAAGATAGTAAACATGATATCCGTATATGATAAATTGTATGAATTTTTAGAGCATCATAACCTCATTGAAAAGTATAATGACCAGTTTTTAATGCGTTTTATTTTGCACGGTCTTGGAACCTGCTTTCAGATTTATCAGTACCTAAATGAAGAAGATAAAAAAGATGATGAGCTCAGGCAACTGTTACAATCCTATTTGGTTTCGGATATACTGTCTGCGCGGAATATTGTTCATATCTTGGGTCTGATCGAGACAATTGATGATAAAGACAGGGTAGCAAAACAATATCACAGGTTAAAACTCGATGTTCTGTATCATTCAAAATCAAATTGGGTACATTCTTGATCAAGACCGGTATCGCGGACTTTGAGTATCGCATACAATACATCAATGCGCTCGCTTTGATAGTATCGGTATTACCATAAAAACGAACATCAGCTGAACATACCGGATTATAGGTATTCCAGGTTTTAATAAGAAATAGCAAAGATATACACGGCGTCATTTAATGTAGAAGGACCATTTTATCTACTAAAAAGCTGCATGGGAATTATTTAAAATACGCTATTCCCATACAGCAAATCACTTAGACATTAATAAGGAGGTTGGCAACAGGTACTACAGAACACGTTGGGCCAGGAACCGAGATAAACTTCCTGGGCACATCCGGTAGAGCAGGTACTGGAGATAGAGCAGCTACCGGCAGGTCCTCCCGCTCCTACGATGGTCTTCAATTCGTTGCGTTGAAGCAGCTCATCAACCTTCAAGTCCAAATTTTTAAAACTTAACTTTTTCATGATATAGAAACTTTAAAATTATATTTGCCTTGAACAATTTAGGACACTCAAGGTTTATGTCCATTCTTCGCGAAAGAATATTGTTCGGGGCCCAAAGTTTTTATTTTGGGCCTTTTTATCCTAGGATTTCCTTTAGGTCGGCAGCTCCATAAAATTCAATGGGCAGTTCATATCCGTTTACAAACAGGGTAGGGGTGTAGCTTATTTTTTCCTTCCGGCACCAGGCGCTCATGGCTCGTATTTTTGAGTCTTGCTGTGCCAACTCCCCATTTAGCGGATATTTATTTGCGAAAGCCTTATAGTCTTTTTTTGGAGCCATGTACCAACTATCCAAGGCCTCCTGCGTTTTATTTTCATCGCCTTGATCGGCTATTGCCAACAAATGCCTTACGGGCTTTGCCGTATGATCATCGCCGTTCGTTGTAGCGGTAAATAGAATTTGCAGGTTAATTTTGCCCTTCTTTACCAGTTCTTCCAGAATGGGATGTGTAGCTGCGCAAGGTCCGCAATAGGGATTACATACTTTGATGACGTTGTACTCCGCTGAATTATTTGTCACCAAAATTCCCAGTCCTTCCGTACTTGTTTCTATTTTTCTTGAAGCAGCAAGCAAATGCGATAGCACTTCTACGTTATTCTTGATTTTTTTAAATCCCCTTTTATACTGCGTGGCCCCCCGGGCCTTGTCCAATACTGGCTTTATAAGCTTCCAGGCCAAAATGGGTAGCACCATTAGGACAACTAATGGAGGTAAGGTTTGCAGTGGAACAGGGTTTTCATAAAGACCACTAACATAGCCAACGATAATTTCCGCAATTAGGATGACCTGTACGCCCAGGCAAAATTTGCACCATTGCTTGATTACAGCACCCTGATAGTAGGCAGATAGTAAGATTATGGGCAAGGTGGCAAAGCTGAGCAGGGTCAAAGCACTTAGGGAGGCACCGGAAAATTGCTGCAACAGGACAAACAAAAACGTACCAAAAAAATAAGAAAACCCTAGTATGCTTAAACTTAGCCCTCCCTTTAAAAGCTTGGCGTGCTTAGAGTTTAGAACCGAATTGCAATTCACTTTTTTACCGCCGGAACAGAAGTTTTGCAATACGGGGTTGTATTGATCTACCTCAAACCATAATAAAGCGGTGCCCAAAGCAATCCCGCCAATTTTAAGCAAAAGATAAATCAGTATGAAAAGGGAAGCGCTAAATTCTGCCGCTTTTTCCGACGCGATAAAAGTGATTGTAGCCCATATGGCAAAAAATGCAAACAGTAGTACGGTTAAAAAATACACGAGTCTGCTCGATGCCTTTTTTTCCTCAATACGGGGTTCTCCGGCCTCTTCCGATTTATCCAAAAGCAAGCAGACCCCTGTCCATTTTTCCAGAAAACGCTCTTTGGATTCGCGTTTTGGGCTATTCGAATTGTCGAAATAGGAAATCGTGTTATCCGAACAATCCTGTACCACGTAAAAGGCCGAAGATTTTTTTAATTGAACCTGGGCAACAAGGGGCAGGGGCAGTTCCCTTAACTTCTCGTAAGTTACCTTAACCGCCAAGGTATCAATATTATAGGTGTTTAGAACATCGGAAATGGCTAGCAAACTCGATTGATCCGCATGGGAAAGTATGGTATCCTCCAGATAGGACTTTGTATGCCTTACGTTTAGTAGGTTTAAAATTTTTCTTGTAACAAAAACCGTATGATCCATTGTTGTTCACATAGATTATTATAAAATAAAGATTACAAGGTTAGAAGGTAAGTTCCTACTAAAGATACTGAATTAAGGAAGCGCTCTTGAAAATAAGATGTTATTTAACATACCTGAACAACAACGAAGTGATTTTCTATCCAAATAAAAAAGGCGGGACAGGTATACAGGCGAACAAGGAAAAAGTGAATCATCGAAACACAAATGTAGGGCTACGCACCATTAGGGCAAACCAAGTTAAGCGACACTTATTTCCCGATACAGAAATTGGCAAAAATATTTCCCAGTAGGTCATCCGTACTGATCTCGCCTGTGATTTCCCCGAAATGATGTAGCGCCTGACGAATATCGATGGCCAAAAGATCACCTGGAACGCCCTCGTCCAACCCAAACGAAACCTTTTCCACTTCCGCCAGCGCCTTTAAAAGAGCATCATAGTGTCTGGTGTTGGTGACGATGGCCTCATTGTTCCTCAAAGCCCCTGTATTCACAAATTCCAGGAGTTTGTTTTTAAGACTTTCGACCCCTTTGCCCGTTTTGGCCGACAAAGGAAGAAAAAAGGAATCATCTATAGCTTTGAGCCCTGATTTTAAATCAGTTTGCTGTGCTTTATTGAGTAGGTCGATCTTATTAACGACGATGAGCAGCGACTTTTGAGGATACTTGTTCTGAACCGCTTTGATCTCGGACAACTTTTCGGAAAAAGCGCCATCTATGCCTGGGATTGCCATGTCGCTGATGAGCGAAGTGGCATCCATCAAGTAAATGACCACTTGGGCCTGGGCTATTTTTTCATAGGTTTTTTGGATGCCTATACTTTCCACAACGTCCTGGGTATCCCTTATCCCTGCGGTATCGATAAATCTGAAGCCGATACCCCCTATGGTGATTTCGTCCTCAACGGTATCCCTGGTCGTCCCTGCAATCTCGGATACAATGGCCCTTTCCTCATTGAGCAAGGCGTTGAGCAGGGTAGACTTCCCGACATTGGGTTCGCCCACGATGGCTATGGGAATCCCATTTTTGATGACGTTGCCCACGGCAAAGGAATCTATAAGTCGCTTAAGCACCTCCTGGATACGTACGAGAAGGACCTTAAACTCGCCCCGGTCGGCGAATTCCACATCCTCTTCGGAAAAATCGAGCTCCAGCTCAATAAGCGAGGCAAAATTGACCAATTCATCGCGCAATCTTTTGATTTCGTTGCTGAACCCCCCGCGCATTTGCTGCATGGCTATTTGGTGGGCGGCTTCATTATCACTGGCAATAAGATCGGCGACCGCTTCGGCCTGACTCAGATCTAACTTTCCGTTCAAAAAGGCCCTAAGCGTAAACTCTCCCGCATTTGCGGTTCTACATCCCAGACGGAGAAAAAGCTGAATGATCTCTTGTTGAATATAGGGGGATCCATGACAGGAAATTTCCACAACATCCTCACCCGTATAGGAATGGGGGCCTTTAAATACGGATACCAATACCTGGTCCAAGATACGTTCCCCATCCAAAATATGGCCCAAATGGATCGTATGACTTCGTTGCTGGCCCAAATTCTTTCCGTGAATCGATTTGAACTTTGGGGAAACGAGCCGGATCGCCTCCTTGCCCGAAACGCGTATTACCCCTATGGCTCCCGTGCCTGACGGCGTTGCCAAAGCGATTATGGTATCCTCGTGTGTCATGGGGGCAAAAATACAAATTCCTTTTGGGCTGTAACGTTTTAACAGGATTTGCTACTGATATAATAGGAACCTCATAAACAATCAAAAAATGGAAGTCATCAATCAAACCCAAACAAACAGACCCTTGCTGGTCGTTACCCATTTAAGTCAACTCTTGCACTATATCACTGGATTCGGCGGATTTATAATACCCCTGATTCTCTGGTTGTCCACCAGAAACTCGGTAGCGGATATGGATGAACACGGAAAGGCTATCATTAATTTTCAATTGAGCCTACTGCTGTATATCATACTTAGCATACCGGCCATTCTGTTATTAGGTCTTGGTATTCTAACTTTGATCGGTGCAGGGCTCCTCGGTTTTGCGCTGCCCATTGTCAATGCCGTAAAGGCCAGTAATGGGGAACCTCCCAGCTATTTCCTGACCCTGCGCTTTATTTCTTAAGGCTGAGGAGAATTTTCGGATATATGGGAAACGGATCTAATTGTTGAGCATTACGGGCATCACC
This sequence comes from uncultured Flavobacteriaceae bacterium, assembly GCA_947494825.1. Classification (GTDB taxonomy): domain Bacteria; phylum Bacteroidota; class Bacteroidia; order Flavobacteriales; family Flavobacteriaceae; genus JBNGOQ01. The sequence goes on from CANLWN010000001.1 coordinate 49,554, forward strand.
AACATGGTGACGTTTTCCCCTTCGTCCAGTCCATCGGTGGGAGTAAGGATACCGGCGCGATTGGGTAAGCTCATTTCCAAGGATACCTCATCGGAATTCAGGTTGCCGAGCATTTCCACCAAAAAGCGGGAATTGAACCCTATTTGCATATCATCGCCCTGGTAGGAACAGGTTAAGCGTTCTTCCGCCTTGTTGCTGTAATCAATATCCTCGGCGGAAATATTCAATTCGGCCCCGGCTATTTTTAAACGGATCTGATGGGTGGTCTTATTCGAAAATATAGACACCCGCCTTACCGAACTCAGGAGTTGGTTTCTTGAAATGGTCAGTTTGTTGGGGTTTTCCTTGGGGATCACCGCTTCGTAATTGGGGTATTTCCCATCAATGAGCCTACAGATCAGTTCCGTGTCCTCAAAAACAAACTTGGCGTTACTCTCGTTGTATTCTATAGTGACATCCGTTTCACTTCCGGCCAAAATGCCCTTTAATAAATTCAAGGGTTTTTTGGGCATAATAAACTCTGCCACTTCCGAGGCCTTTACATCTGCCCTTTGGTATTTTACCAGTTTATGGGCATCCGTGGCCACAAAGGTCAGGTTCTCGGGTGAAAACTGAAAGAAAACCCCGCTCATTACCGGCCGCAGATCATCGTTACCGGCTGCAAATATGGTCTTGTTTATGGCAGATGCCAAGATATCGCCCATGAGTGTGGTTGAGCTGGGATCGGACAGTTCCACGGCCTTGGGAAACTCTGCTCCATCGGCATAGGCCAGCGCATACTTCCCGTGATTGGAGCTTATCTCCACGGTATTGTTATCGGCAACCACAAAGGTGAGGGGTTGCTCAGGAAAGGTCTTTAGGGTATCCAGCAACAGTCTGGCCGGCACTGCAATCGTACCTTCATTATCCGAATCTACTTCAAGGACCGTGCTCATGGTGGTCTCCAGATCAGAAGCGGAAACCGTAAGCTTCGCCTTCTTGAGATCAAAAAGAAAATTATCAAGAATAGGCAAGGTATTGCTGTTATTAATGACCCCGCCCAAAACTTGAAGCTGTTTAAGTAAATAGTTGCTAGAAACTATAAATTTCATTGGTTGTGTAATTTTTATTCATATGTTCCCCGGTTGATCTAAAGGAAATCCAATCCATGTCCGTGGCCTAAAATGCTTTAAAATAGGGACAAGCTCATGAAAACAAAGATATTTTAAAAGTCCTTTTTAAGGAAACAAACTTATTAACACTCAGCTACTGTATTTTCGTCTCCTGAAATAATTAAAAAGGAAGCCGAAAACCAAGGTCAATGCCACGGGAAGGCCAATATTTATTAATTGCCACTTGGTTTTTTGCGCTGCTATTTTTTTCTCGTCCAACAAGGGGATGGCCACTTTTTTGGTCCTGATGTTTATAAGTCCGGTATCGTCCAGAAGATAATTCATACTGTTCACCAGAAATTCCTTGTTTCCATAGAAATTATTGGTCCATTTGTCATACCCAAGTTCCAATGGCCTGCCATTTCTGATTTGGTTTTTTATAACATCCCCGTCGGCTACGACCAACATTTTGTTCGCGGGACCTTTCTCCTGGGCACCTTTCAATTTTAAGGGCTTCACCCGGTTCGCAAATGCCGAATTAAAGGCGCCTTCGATCAATACCGCCAAGGGCTTATTACCGTCGGTATAACTCTCTTTTTGCGGTGGGATGCCAATAGTGTTCAAACTTATTTGTTTTGGGGCCGATTCTGTTTTGGATAAGGGTGAACTCCAATACAGCACCGTCTTTTTGTTGGCATTTTTTAGGGTATCCAGGCTGTTGGCAAATTGTAGCCGAAGTGCCTCCAAATTGTTATTGATGGGGTGGTCGTTCCTAGAAAACACCATGGGATGGTAGTACCAGGGCACAGGATTGTATTGGGAACTGTTGCCTTCACCCGAGGCCAGCACAATTTGCGTAAAATATAGGTCATTGACCAAAACGGGATTGATACGGACACCGTACTTAAAAAAGAAGTCGTTGAGGTTTAGATCTCTGGGAACGGCAACACCTGTACCGGTTTCGTTAAAAAGGCTGTCGAGTTCAATAGCGACCTGATCGATCAACCAAATGGATTTTCCGCCGCTGACGATGTATTGGTCCAACACATACTTTTCTTCATCGGTAAACGCTTCCGTAGGTTTGGCTATCACCGCCAGATCATAGTTTTTCAATTGATCCAAAACGCCTTGGGGATTTGTGGCCACCGAATCCAGGGTGATGGCCCCAATATTGTAATAATCACGTAGGCTAGTAAGATAATCGGCCAAATGGATATCATCCAATTCCCCGTTTCCCTTAATGATTGCAATTTGCTTCTTTTCCCTAATTTTAAGTTTGGTAAAGGCATCTGCAAAGGCGTATTCCAAATGTTGTACGGAATTGTTTACCCGTTCTTCGGCGGTGGCGCCCAGTTTATTTTTAAGCAGGGACACACGTACCGTTCGATCGTTGTGGTTTACCATGGCCCAGGGGAACAGGATTTCCTGGGACACCTTTCCGTTGTCCTCCACGGTAATGCTGGCCGGTTTAAGGCCAATGGCCTGTAGTTCAGCAACCGTGGCCTCCGTTTGTCCTTCATCTTCCAGTGGATCGATAAAGCTGAACTTTATGTTGTTGTTTTCAGCACCGAATTCCTCCAATAATTGCTTGGTCTCTTGCTTGAGTCTTTCAAATTCAGGGGGTAGTGAGCCGTTCAACAGAACATCTACAATGACCGGTGTACCAAAATCCTCAACCGATGCAAGGGCCGCTTCCGACAAGGTGTATCTTTTATCTTCCGTCAGGTCTAAACGGGTATAAAAAAAAGTGCCCAGGAGATTGATTAGGACCAAAACCACCAAAGCCTTCACAAAAGATAACACGGTCTTGGGCATTAGCTATGCTGTTTTTTAAGTTGTTCAACGGTAAGAAAAAGAAAGAACAGGCCCAGTCCCACGAAATAGATGAGGTCACGGGTGTCCAGTACCCCTCGGGATATATTCGTGAAATGCGCCTTCATTCCCAATTGTTGGATAAAAAGAAAGCTATTTCCGTCGGAAAAAAGCGTGGCCAGAGCTTCAAAACCGTAGTAGAGCAAAAAGCAGAGGACCATACCCGTGATGAACGCAACGATCTGATTTTCGGACAGGGTGGAAGCAAATAACCCAACAGCGGTATAACTACAGATAAGGAAAAGGAGGCCAAAATAGGAACCTATGACCACTCCGGTATCCAAATTGCCCACGGAAGTTCCCAACTGCGCTATACAGTATACATATAGCAAGGTGGGGACAATGGCAATACCGGCCAAAACCATGGTTCCTGCAAACTTCCCAAGTACGGTTTGCCAAATGGAAATGGGTTTGATAAATAGTAATTCCAACGTTCCCAGCTTTTTTTCTTCAGAAAAACTCTTCATGGTGATGGCCGGGATTAAGAAGAGAAAGACCCAAGGGACCAATAGAAAAAAGTTCCCAAGGTCGGCGAAACCGTAGTCAAAGATGTTGTACTGTCCTTTAAAGACCCAAAGGAAAAGTCCGTTGAGCACCAAAAACAGTCCTATGACCAAGTACCCAATGGGTGAGGCAAAGAACGCTTGTATTTCCCGCTTAAATATGGCCAACATCTTCCTTTAGTTTAAGCTTTCCCTCTTGATAACGCTCCAGGCTTCCGGTTTTTCGGCGAACAAAGGTTTGGTTCTGCTCCAGACCTGTTTAAAAAAATCGGAATTTCTATAGGCTTCCAAGTCCTTTTCCGAATCCCAATAGCTATAGGTAAAGAATACATTGGGATCGTTCATGTCCTGATACAGTTCCAAGAAAGAACATCCAGAAAAATTCCGGATGGTGTTTTTGGTTTCCTTAAAAATCTGCTCAAAACTAACGATATTTTCTTTTTTAAAGGTCAATTTTACGATACGTACCAACATTTAGATAAAATTTATGATAATGGTATCCCTGTAATCGAGTCCCAATAGGGTAGAGGCCCCGCCCACTGTATTGAGGTCGCTTTTATAAATGGCCAATTCTATGTAATCCGATGAATTAAAGAGGGCCAGAAGGTCACCAGGTCCTTTGCGCTGCGTCTTTGGAAGATCAAAGTTCAGAATATCACTATAGGTATGGTGAATTTCGGTAATCCTTTTGTTACGGGCGTTCAGTTCAAATTTTCTACCATTTCTGTAAGCGTCAAAAAGGCTTTTTTGGATATTGGTTACCACATTGCCGTAATTGTCAATATAAATGACACTTCCAATGATGGTCTTTCCATTGTCCGTTATCCTGGGTGAAAATTCCTTTAATTCCTTCAACTGGTCAAAGGGTTTGCCCACCACCTCCAAGGTACCGCCCCGGGCAATGTGACAGGCTACCTGTACAAAAACGTCCAGCACCGGAAAGGAACCTTGCATGGGATTCGGAATATTGATCTCAACAATTTTTTCCGGTTTTATCTCCGACGTGATCAAACAGATCACCCCATTGTTTGCACTTAGAAAATAGTGCCCGTCAACAAAAACGGCAATATGTTGGTTCTCTGGACTGGGCTCCGAGTCAACGCCCACAATATGTATGGTACCCTCTGGAAAGGCTTTATAGGAATTTTTTAGGAGGTAAGCACATTCCTGAATGTTGAACGGGCTTATGTTATGTGAAATATCAACAATTTTTGCATCGGGCAACTCCCTGTAGATGGTCCCTTTTATAGCGCCTACAAAATGATCCTTATGTCCAAAATCAGTAGTTAGGGTAATGATTGCCATGCAGGACTGTTGATATGTTTTTATTTAGGCAAACTGATTTTTACTTAAGTTTGTTGGACAAAATTACATAAAAAAATAGCGTACGGAAATTTATATGAAAGGAACGACTTTTAAAACCCACATTCTTTGAACGAACTCATTATAGAACTTACCGAAATAAGTCCAAGAGAGTTTTTTGGACAGCAAAACGCCAATATAGATATCCTAAAAAAATACTTTCCCAAACTAAAGATCGTTGCCCGTGGAAGTAAAATAAAGGTATATGGGGATGAGCAGCTTTTGGACGAATTTGATAGACGTTTCGACATGCTTACCGCTCATTTTGCCAAGTACAACAAATTGGATGAAAATGCCATAGAACGGGTGTTGACGAGTAATGGGGAGGCAGACTACGAAGCTTCGGCGAAGAGTGGGGACGTGCTTGTCCACGGCGTAAACGGCAGATTGATAAGGGCACAGACCGCCAATCAACGGAAACTGGTAGATGCCGCCCAAAAGAACGATATGGTCTTTGCCATTGGTCCCGCAGGAACCGGAAAGACCTATACCGGGGTCGCCCTGGCCGTAAGGGCATTAAAGGAAAAACAGGTAAAACGTATCATCCTTACGCGTCCCGCAGTGGAGGCGGGAGAGAACCTAGGGTTTTTGCCCGGCGACCTAAAGGAAAAATTGGACCCCTATATGCAGCCGCTCTACGATGCCTTGCGGGATATGATCGCGGCGGAAAAGTTGGCTCATTTGATCGAAAATGGAACCATACAGATCGCTCCCATGGCCTTTATGCGCGGAAGGACCCTGGACCATGCCTTCGTCATTCTTGATGAGGCGCAAAATACCACACATGCACAAATGAAGATGTTCCTTACCCGAATGGGGAAGAACGCCAAGTTTTTGGTTACCGGCGATCCGGGGCAGATTGATTTGCCGCGTAGGGTCATCTCGGGACTTAAGGAGGCCTTGCTGATTCTCAAGGACGTGCAGGGCATAGAAATGATCTATTTGGACGACAAGGACGTTATCCGACATAAGTTGGTCAAAAAAGTGATCGATGCCTACAAGACTATCGAGCATCATAATTAATAGTTGTTTATGGGCAATACCATTATAGCCACGGACTTTAATTTCCCGGGCCAGCAAAGTGTTTATAGGGGAAAGGTGAGGGAAGTGTACCGCTTGCACAATGACATTCTGGTCATGGTCGCTACCGATCGTCTTTCGGCCTTTGACGTGGTCATGCCCAAGGGAATTCCCTATAAGGGCCAGATTTTGAACCAGATTGCAACAAAAATGATGGAAGCCACCAAAGATATCGTGCCCAATTGGTTATTGGCTACTCCAGACCCCAATGTGGCCATAGGACATGCCTGTGAGCCCTTTAAGGTAGAGATGGTCATAAGAGGCTATCTTTCGGGTCATGCGGCAAGAGAATACAAGGCGGGCAAAAGGATGCTTTGCGGAGTTGCTATGCCGGATGGTATGCAGGAAAACGATCCCTTCCCGGAACCGATCATCACCCCGGCCACCAAGGCCGAAAAGGGAGACCACGATGAGGATATCTCCAAGGAAGATATCTTGGGCCGTGGCATTGTTTCCGAAGCAGATTATGCCCAATTGGAAAAATATACCAGGGCACTGTTCCGGCGCGGTACTGAAATAGCCGCTGAAAGAGGACTTATTTTGGTGGATACCAAATATGAATTCGGGAAGACCAAAGTAGGCAAAATTGTGTTGATAGACGAGATACACACCCCAGACTCTTCCCGTTATTTTTATCAGGAAGGTTATGCAGATCGCCAGACCAAAGGACTGCCACAGAAGCAGCTTTCAAAGGAGTTTGTGAGGCAATGGCTTATCTCCAACGGTTTCCAGGGATTGGAGGGACAGACGGTCCCGGAGATGACCGACGCGTATATCGAGACCGTATCGGCCAGGTATATTGAACTCTATGAGAACATCACTGGAGAGACCTTCAATAAAGCCAACATTACCAATATCCAAGAACGGATCAATGAAAATGTAAAGGCCTATTTGAACGGTATTGACCAGTAAACAGCCTACTCCAACAGGGGTTTTAGGGCAAAATCTTTTTTCTTTTTGAGCTTGGATACGATTTTCAGAAAGGCAATGGCCGTGATATAGGCATCCCCTATGGCCGTATGTCGGTCCTTTTTGGAAATGTTGAACTTATCGGCCAGCTCGTCAAGGGAATAATGTGCCTTGCGCTCCAAAAGCTTGGATTTTATCAGGCTGCGTTGGTACAGGATGGCCGTATCCAAGGTTTTGTTTTTCAACTGGGGCAAGTTATGCCGCCTTAAGGCCCTGTTGATCATCGTAATGTCGAACTGTGTATGGTGTGCCACAATGATCCGGTTGCCCAAATAAATAAGGAGTCGCTTTAATGCCTTTAATTCAGGGATTTTCTGCAGCTTACCCCGCTTTAAAATCCCATGGATTTCAGCGGTTTCCGAATTGTACCGTTCCTGCAGCAGGTAAACCTCAAAACTCTCCTTTACCAGGATGGTCTGGCCTTGTACCAACAACGCGCCAATGCACAAAATACGGTCTTCCTCAAAATCAAAACCGGTGGTTTCCGTATCCAAGACCACAAACTGTTGCCGGTCCCAAATGTACTTAGGTTTTTCCTGAAACGAGGCTTCATAGGTTTTCCAGAAATCGGGCAGCTCTGGTCTCGTATTTTTTTTAAACAGACCCATTACCTCAAAATGTTTGATACCTTAAACCGGACCGAAATTACTTCCTGCAGTTCCTTAATGGTCTTAAACGTCCTTTTGAGCTTTATTTTTTCTTCCTTCGTTAGTTTGTCCAAAGCGATAAAACGACCGGAATCATTGTGCAATAGGCCCTGTATGGTTCTGAATTTCAATAGCGCTTTAGTGGCGTAGGAACAGGATAGGTAGAACTCGGCATTGTTGGGTTCCAGTTCGGCCAGTTTCTCAAATCGTTCGGCGGTATTGTTGATGCCTTTAATGGAATGCGAAAGTATCAATACCCTGGCGGCGTCGGTTAGGGGCATTAATGCCCTTCTTTTGATATCAAAAAAGTCTTTGTGGGCACCGTCCTGTTCTACCAGGAATTGCCTAAAAAAACCAGTAGGGGAGGGGTTTTGCAACGCCCCGCTGGCCAAGTGCAGATAAAAAACAGGGTATTTCCCTACAGTTTCAAAAATATGTGCGGAAATTTCTTCAACCAATTCCTTGGTACCATAGGAGAGATTGTAATCAAAAAAGATGGAGGAGAGCAGCACTTCATCCGCCCCTGGATTAATGATCCAGTGGGAAATCTTGTTTTTCCATTCGGTTAGGCTTAGGCACCATTTGGGGTTAGAGGCCATCATTTCGGCAGGACAGTAGTCGTATCCGATGGTGAAAAGTCCTTTGTTCACCCTTCTGGACAACTCCAGAAAGTAGGCCGTGGTTTCAGGGAGTTTACTCTCGGGTACATCCTCAAACACCAGGGCGTTGTCCTGATCGGTGTGCAACAGTTGTTCACTTCTGCCCTGACTTCCAATGGCAAGCCATGCAAATTTTGCCGGAGGTGCTTTTTCCATTTTCCCCAAAGAGATTTTAATACATTGTTTAATGCAGGCATCGTTGAGTTCGGAAATGATTTTTGAAGTCAGCGTTATCGGAATGTTTTGTTCCAGATACCCCCTTAGCAAATCCATGATATTATTTCTGATGGGTTTTATCTGTTTGTACTTTGTACTACGCTTAATGGCCTTTATCAACACGGCGGGATTGTTTCCAAGGGCTACCATGACATCGTGTTTGGAAAGGATTCCGACGGCTTTGGTATTGGGTGTCCCGTCCTTGGTGAGACATAGATGGCTGATGTTGCTCTTCATCATGGCCATCTGCGCCTGGGTGATGGTCAGTTTTTTTGGGTAGGTGATCACCGGGGCGGTCATAATTTTGGAAGCCGGGGTGTCAATGGGGTAAGCTCCGGTAACGATTTTGTTGCGGAGATCTTTATCCGTTACCATGCCCACGGGCAGGTCACCCTGAACGACCAGTATGGATCCCACCTTCCTCTTTGTCATGGTCTCGGCAAGCATTTTTGCGGTCATCCCAGGGGAACAACTTACGAGGTTTTTGGAATATTTCACAGGCTGCAAATCCAGCAGTCTGGTGCTGGGATCTGGGCTTTCCACATTTTCCTTTTCCCCATAAAGCTTGCCCCTGTGGCTTTCTGAATACGGGTTGCGGGTATTGGAAGCAAAACTTTCGATCAAAAAATTCCCGACTTCCTTGTTTTCTTGGGCATAAGGTTTAAAAATATCGATGGGAACGGCATAAAGGATGCTCTCTTCATGGGCCTTGGCGTCCAATTTGTACTTCTCATTGGCCATCAACGGCCTAAGGCCAAAAATATCCCCTTCATCGCAAATATCCACGATTTCGTTTTTCGGTTTTTTGGTCAGGGATACGGCCCCCTTATGAATCAGATAGAAATGGTCATGGGGCGCTTCTCCCTCCGCAAAGATTGTACTGCCCCGCTCCCGATAAACGATATGTATCTGCTCTGAAAGTGTCTGTAGTTCATTTCGTTTTAACTCGTTGAAAGGAGGAAAGTTTTTGAGAAAATCGGCTACGCGTTCGGAGATGGTATTCTTCATGCTTCCAGTTTGTAGTTAAAGTTACTTGATACCACTGGCAAGGAAAAGAAAAAAGACCACAAATTGCGGTCTTTTGTTGTAGCGAGAGGGACTTGAACCCTCGGCCTCCGGGTTGTGAAATTGATATAGTCAGTGACAACAGCTAGTCATGTAAAAAGCGTCCTATAAAAGGAAAATTAATGGCACTTTTAAAAGAGACCGCAAAAAGGACGCTCACAAAAAGAAATAAACAAATTTTGAAATCGGCCACATAAAACGGCCATTTAATGAGACCTTAAAAATCGTTATCAATAAATCATATAGGTTGGATATGAGCATTAACTATATTTTCCGATATTAGTTAATAACTATATCCCGTTGTTAGCGATAATTAAAACCAATAGAAATAATAAAATCCAAGCATTATGAGAAAACTGATTTACATTTCATCTTTTCTAATCTTTTTTACTAGTTGTGGGAAAAAGGAAAGTATTGATTTAAAAGCCGAAGGCGAGAAAGTCATGGAAACAAGCCGAAAATGGGCACAATCAAAAACCAATGAGGAATATTTAAGTTATTGGACTGATGATGCAATTCTAATAGCACCTGGACAACCAACATTAAGAGGAAAAGAACAAATATCAAAAATGTTGGAGGCCAACGCTCAAATTCCCGGTTTTGAAGTTAATTGGGAGCCTAAAGAGGTCTTTGTTTCTGAAAGTGGTGATCTGGCATATTTAATAGAGAATATATATTTCGGAGTTAATGATTCTCTTGGAAATAAGATAAAAACTTTCAACAAAGCGGTTACAATTTGGAAAAAACAACAGGACGGAACTTGGAAAAATGTAGTCGACACCTTTAATCCCGATCCATCCGTTACTTCTTTGGAATGAAAAACGAATCGCTAACAATACCTATGATCCATTGCTTACGGATTTCCTTGCAGGAAATCCTCGCCCATTTGCTAACTTGGAGCTACCGCGGAAAAGTCCTTCGGACGTTTTCTGCAACCTATCATAGCCGAACCGTTGGCAGCAATTGGGAATAACAAAATCCGAATAATACTATGAGAAAGCTTTTTATACTTGGATTTGTCGCAATCGTTTTTCTCTCATGCAATAATAAAAAAGAAGAGTCTCCTAAACTTAATAAGGCCGAAATTGAAAAAGAATTGTGGAAGGCAATCGAGGCTAGATTTTATTCTTGGAGGGACAACAACTATGATGCGCACATGGAAACATACCATCCCCATTGGCGAAGATGGTCTCTGACTTCCAAAAAACTATTAAAAAAAGAGGGGTTCATCAATTTATGGGACTACGTCAAAAAAAACGAGGAAGTAATCGAAATGGAACTTGAACCTATTGAATTCACTATCATGGGAAATGGTGAAACCGCGATTGTCCATTTTGTGTCTAAAGAGACTTTTAAATGGATCGGTCCAAGTGAACCGTCAATTTATGGGGAATATATGGAAAAAGATAGTATTTATACCGGTACGTTAAGATGGAGTGATGTTCTGGTAAAGGTAAATGGAAAATGGCAGTGTATCGGTGGACATAGGGATAAAAGTCAATTAAAAAATAGCCTGTCAAAATAATCAACGGCTACGGCTCATATACAAGGGGGTTGGCAAACATTAAAATCTAATATGAAGTACGTTTATTTAATTCTTGTAATTACTTTCTTTTCTTGTAAACCTGACAAGGCTTTTACTGAAACTGAACAAAAGGAATTTGAAAAAATGGCACAAGCCTATCAGAGTATTTATATGGAGGGAGGTGAAAATTTAGACGAGATTTTAGCCGGAATCGATAAAAGCATTCAAATGTGGGAAAATGGAAAAATTTGGACATATGATGACATGGTCAAGTTTGGTCCACATTTACCTAAGAAAACAGTTATTGAAAACTACGATGAGCAAAAACTGTTGGAAAGAGATTTAGGTTATGATTTTGTCAGCATACTATATATAAATACTAAAGGTGATACTTTGAGAGAGACTACCTCTAGAATTTGGAAAAATTCTGATAAAAAATGGCAAATTGTATACATGAGTAATTTGATTAATAAAGCGGACTGAATAAAAAACGTTTGCCGACAATGGCAAGGATTGACCTGCTAGCCCGACAATTTTCCTTAATTTTAAAATATAAATAGGGTAATCGCTATCAACAGGTACTTTTGCTGCTTAGCTGATAACACATTTACAATGTAACTAACCAGCCCGATTCTCCAACCGTTCACTCTGTCCTTACTCCAGGTTGAATTGACAGAGAGTCGCGGCAAAACTACTCGCCATAACCGGGCATGGCTTGGACCGTTTTGCCTAATTTGTTAATTGTCCCGTAATTAGAAGGTTTAGCGGAACCATATTTTGATTAACTTTTTATTGATTATTTTCATTTTTCTATCCAAAATCATCACGGTTACACTGACAAGAACGACAAAACATGTTACTCCCAAAACAACTGATGTCGGGGATAGTGAATGATAAAAGAACCTACTTAGCCCAAATCCTGTAATACTTCCATAAAGCATCACGGAATGTAAGATATAAATGGGTAAGGTCTTTTGCCCGATTCTTAGGAGTACCTTGCTTTTGAAATATTGACGAAAGAGCACAAAAAATGCAAAAACAAATAGCACAACACCTAAACGAGCAAAAAGATAGGTATGCTGTAAGGCGTCCTGAAAAAATTGCAACCCGGTTATTTCCTTGAGATCTCTGATGATTTCATAGGAGTTGGCCACCAAAATATATCCCCCCAAAAGTGCAGTTATGATTGCGTTCCTATAAAAATTGGTTTTGGTATGCTGATTTGCGAAAACTACTGCTAAAAAACCCCCAAAGGAAGTAAACCCGAACCAAGGTGCTATCGTAAAGACCGAACCATTCGCCTTTGTAAAATAGTTGGATAAAAATTCGGGCATAAAAGAATAATCCCATTGCTCATAACTGGCTTTGAAAATAAATAGCAAAATGGTTATTGAACACAAAAGCACTGGAAAGACCTTTCTTTTGGATTTATAGGAAACCAGATATACCAAAACGATCAATATTATGGACAAGCCCAGGCATTGGAGTACATGTACTATATCATAAGAGTCGTTGATAGCTCCTTTAAATACCTTGGAAAAACGTATTTGCAATAGATAACCGATGGCCATGAGTTGAACACCTCTTTTAATCCCTTTTCCAACTCGGGGGTTGGAAATGCCCTGGCTATGTTCCCGCACTAGCAAGAAGGTAAAGATGAAGCCTGAAACTGTGAAGAATAGGGGGGCCGTAACCCCTCGAAAGTAACTCCAAATAGAAAAAAACAGATCATCCTTGTCCCGGTAAACGTCTGACAATAGGGCCGCCACAAAATGACCTTGTAACATCATCAAAATTGCCCAAGCTCTCATGGCATCTATGAAATAAAGTCTATCGGTTTTTGCTTTTTTAATCATTGTAGGTACCCCTGACCCTAGTGGGCTAATGAGGTCGAGGACCAAGGTACATCCATTATGTCCATTATCACTCCCGAAATCAAGGAATATGTCGATTTTAAAAAGAAGTTGACCATATTCCTATACTAAAGAGATGGGTTCAAATAGGAAAGCTATTAGGAAATTAGAGGTAACGAAATCAACTTTCTATAAATGGAAGAAAGCCTTCGACAAAGATGGCCCAAAGGGATTATTGGGAAAATACCATGGCCTATAACCATCGCAAGACAATAAAACCGGAGGTCGTCGAAAAGGCATTGCAGCCCAGAAAGGAAAACGAACTAGGCCCAGGGCAAATCAAATGGTATCTGGAAAGATATCGTGGGATGATAACATCTGAATCCAGTGTCTATCGGATTTTGAAAAAACACAAAGTGGAGAGGCCGAGCAAACGGGTTTCAAAAAGAACGGTACATAGCAAAGGATATTCAAAGTTGGTGCATGGTCATAGAAGTGCTCCAAAGAACTGTCCCTAAAATCCACATCTTGGCCAATACCCAATTTTATATCTATATGACCGGGCCGTTTTATGATTTATAATAGCGTAAGAGGGCAGTACGGGCAGGAGACACTGTATGGAGGGCTTTTTAACAAATAATTGTCAACTAATGACTGAACAAGTTGTACTTTCACCGCGTTAAAAGTTCGATAGCCTGCCATTATTTTTATCTTCACAGATCTAATTTATCCCTGCTCTCAAGCAATTTAATACGCAAAAGGAACCGGTTTGACCGAAATAGCCAAGGTTCAACACAGAAATCCTATTAAGGAAATGTGGGTATTCCTTGGAATTAATGAATCAATTTAAAATGTAAAAGAACGTATGAGTATTTTAAAACAGATAATCAAAAGAATAATTAATACTAAACATCAAATAATGCAAAAAGGAACGGTAAAATTTTTCAATAACACCAAAGGATTTGGTTTTATTAAGCCCCAGGATTCAGATGAGGATGTATTTGTGCATCAAACTGGTCTGATTGATAAGATTCGCGACAACGACGAAGTTGAATTTGTCTTGGAAAGAGGAGAAAAAGGCATGAATGCGGTCCAGGTAAAATTAGCACTGGATTAAAGATTCTGCAAGGAATAAAAAAACCATCCCCAGGGATGGTTTTTTTATTTAATTACATAAATGGACCAATATGGACGAGGCTATAGATTTTTTCCTAATCAATGCATAGTCCGCATTTTAAAAATGGGTGCCAAATAATCTACAGGATTGATCTTTTATTTTAAATGAACTTGATCGATGCATTGTTTGCAGTCCAGTTTAAACTCAAAACGTTTTGATCCAGGGCCATAGATACTGTGAAAAGGCATAAGAAATCTTTTAAGTATAGCCTTTTGAACACAGGAATAAAACAAGATTAGTTGGTCAATATTGCGGTTGCCACGCTCACCTTTCCCTCCCTTTGCACATTGAGGAAAACAGTACCATTTTCGGTAGTATTGTATTCGTTGCACGCATTACGAATTGGATGTTTGTTATGTGGCAATTGCCGTCCTTTTCCCTAACAGATGTAGCATTTTAATATGATTCCAAATGGCACCACCAAGGGTTTTTTGGGTATGATAGGGCATCCCAAACTCTTTGGCCGTCTCGGCTACAATGCCCGATAGGTTCTTATAATGTATGTGACAGATGTTAGGCAATAAATGATGCTCCACCTGGTAATTTAACCCTCCGATCAACCATGAGAAAAGTCCGCTTCGAGGCGCAAAATTAGTGGTTGTAGCCATTTGGTGCATAGACCAGTCACCGGCGATCAGACCATTTTCGTCTGGCATGGGAAACGCTACCCCGGGCATAATATGCGCAATCTGGAATACTGTACTGATCAAAAATCCCGTTACCAGATGCATGCTGATAAAAGCGAGTATAATAATCCAAGGTTCAATAGGTACAATAATCAACGGTAGGACCAGGGCAAAACTATAGTAGATGAGTTTCCATAGGATCACTATGGAGATCTCTTTGCGGAACTCGTTTTTTTTGTTTAAAAAGCCCATCTTTCTGTAACGATTGATCCGGACAAAATCCTTGGTGGTGACCCAGGAGATTGTTGATAAACAATAAAAAAACCACGCGTACACGAACTGAAACCGATGTAACCAATATCTTTTGGCATTAGGGGAGAAACGAAGAAAAAAGGGAGCATTGATGTCATCATCCGCCCCTGTGATGTTAGGATAGGTATGATGCAATACATTATGTTGTATCCTCCATACAGTCGCACTGGCACCTATAAGGTTCATTGTGTATCCCATAAACCTGTTAACAGTCTTGTTCCGCGAATACGAACCATGGATGGCATCGTGCATAATGCCCATCCCAATTCCGGCCATTCCAAGTCCACCGATGAAATAGAGAAGAAAAAGTAACCATGGACCTGTAATAAGTCCCAAGTTAATGATGGTCAATGGCACAATAAACAATGCAAGCATCAAGACCGACTTGGCAATCATGCTGTTATTGGCATGTTTACTTATGCCCTTGGTCTTAAAATACTGATTGACCTTGATTTTTAACGTTTTTGAAAAGTCAGATCCTGTTCTTTTCGAGAATTTCGGATTTTTGATACGATTATTACTTACTTTTTAAAACACCCACCAGCACACTATTAAAAGGGGAACCTGTCCCTGATGGAACAGCTTTTACCCCAATGGGGCTATGTAGGAGGCTGAAAATATGGAACTGTGAAGAAATTAATAGGATATCTATAATGAAAATTAATACTTGCACCAAGGACAACCTATATAATCTGGTCGTTGTTCCTTAAACTCAGTTTAAAAACGGTTTAAAGCACTATTGCTATTACTATACTGCACAAGCAAAAAACCAAATTACGGCAAAACGAGCTTGATTGCAGGGAACCTATCTAAACTATTAGATAATAGCAAAGGTAGGTTTAATTAGAGCAGTGCTTTCAAATAATATGTTAAAGTCTTAAAAATAAGTATTTTACATACTCTAAAGAATATCAAATATGCAGTTGAAGCGAATGATTTAATGACTATCTTTATAGGAACTTAATTTTTGTAAAACCCTTTCTTAAACCATATACCAAGACTTTATAACCAAAAGAGGAAAGGGCATTTTTAGCGCTTATTTACAAACACTTCACAATTTATTGCGACACTGGTATCAAATACCTTGTTGGTCTCCATTTAAACCTTGGTATTTTTAACATAAACTACCATCCAGAGGAGAAGAAGGAAAATTTTGATCAAGGAAAACAGTTCTTCAAAGATGTCCCACGATAAACTGGGCAGTTAAATTTAAAAGTAGAAAAATGGCAGATAAAAGGGATTTGGATTTTACATATACCACCATAGACAAAATATTCCGTTTAAGTATGGGCGAAACAGGGGATTATAGCGGAGCTAAGTACGATGGCGATTTTTCAATGTCCTTGGAGGAAGCACAACTGGCAAAGAACAAATTCATAGCCGATAGTCTGAAGATAAATCAAGAAAGCAGGGTACTGGATATGGCCTGTGGCTGGGGGCCTTTCTCTCACTACATTACCCGGGAAAGGGGGGCGACCAGTATTGGACTAACGCTGTCGAACGGGCAGGCGGAAGCCTGCCAAAAGAACGGACTGAAGGTATTGGTCAAGGATTGTCGTTATGTAAAACCTCAAGATTTTGGAACGTTTGACGCCATAGCTTGTATAGGAGGATTGGAACATTTCTGTTCCATTGACGAATGGAAAGAAGGTAAACAAGAAAAAGTATATCGAGATTTTTTTGAGACACTTGCCAACTTAATGCCCCGCGGAGGAATGGTTTATATGCAAACGATGACCTTTAGCAAAAATATGATCGACTATGAAGATTTGGATGTCAAGGCCAAAAAAGGTTCGGCCGCCCATGTTATGGCCCTAATGGTCAAGGAGTTTCCGGGTTCATGGCTTCCCTACGGCCCGGAAATGGTAATAAGAAACGCCGAACCCAACTTTAAACTCATTTCCCAAAGCAGTGGAAGGTTGGATTATATTGAGACGATACGCCAATGGCGAAAGAGGTTCAGGAAGTTTAATCTGAAAAAGTACGGACTTTATTTGTCCTTAATTCCGAAATACATTATGGATAAGGAATTTAGGCACCAGGTAGCTGTTTTTAAAATTAGCCCTAACAAAATATGCTTTGAAAAAGAAATAATGGATCATTATAGATTCGTATTCGAGAAAATATAGCTTAGGGTAAACACGGTAAACAGTAGATCAAGCGGGAAAGTCAAAATCTGATAAAACAGCACCTTCAAAAACGCCTCGGAAAAGACAAAAAGCCAATTATGCAGATAACACTATTCTTAATCATACTGTCTTCATTTGTCATTTCCCCTTCCCAGGAGACAAACCAGATAGGACAGATAGAGGGGGTTTACCTAGGGCGTGTTGAGGGCGGTTATTCTTTTTGTTGCAAAACTGGTCCGGAAGTCGAAGGAATATTGGTCTTCAACGAAGTTCTGTCCGTAATACTCAAAAAGCACCCATTACATTTTGACAAACACATTGGGGAAAATTTCATAATCTCGTTCACCAAGGATGTAATGGTTTGGCACGATGGTAGTAAAGAGATATCGACCATAATACGCTTACAAAAGCTTATGCCAGGGCAACACCTTTAAGAGTGATATTTCAAAATTGATGCATCAACCACGATTTTCAGTTCTTACTAGGGTTTAGGCATCAACTCTTTTGCCATAGATACTGAAGTTCACAGATTTTTAAGCCTTGCCAAAAGTCGGATTCATAAAATCACTTGGTTTTAAACGATAAGAATTGCTGCGTGATTACCGATAACATTTCGGGTCTAATAAAGATTCAACCCCACGGATGATTCCTTGCCTTGTTAATCAATTCATGCATTGAAGAGTAAAAACAGCATAATAGTCAAGGAAGCTGAAAGTAAAAAAGTAGTCCAACTGAAAGTGCCAGTTAACCAATTGTGTGCTAGTTTGCCCAAAAGATTCATGGGATGGTCGCCATAGTAGTTGTATTGGTATTTTTCAATCATTCGATATCTATACAGCCCTCGAATGCTGCCCACTATAAGGTGGATGAACACTAACCCAATAATTATGGATTCTGTATTCAAATCCAAAGATATTCTCATCTTTTGTTTTTAATTGCATCACCTACTCCAATGAATGGAATTGCCCCTGCACCCGTTACCTCAGGTAAAATCCCGTTCCATTTATCTATGGCCTTAAGGTTTGCTTCTATCTTCCTGAGTTCAATAAGGTCGGGTGAAATATTCATTTTTTGTAACCGTAGCGCCTCTGCTTCGGCTGTTGCTGCAGCAATGGTCTGTTCTGCTTCGACCCTAATCCTGTCCAGGTCCCTTTTTGCCTTCAATGCATTTTGCTCCGCGGTTTGTTTTGCCTCAATGGCATCGGTAAAGGTTTGGGAAAAGCTAAATGAGATAATCGAAAAAGCGTCGACCGATATGTTCGATGCGAGTAATCTTGATGTAAGCGCTTGCTGCATTTCGGTACTGACCGCCGGTCTTTTGGTAATCAATTCCTCGGCAGTATATCTGGCCGACACCGCTTTCATTACTTCCTGAATGGCAGGGTCAATGATCCGCTCCTTAAATTGCACGCCAATAGTTTGATATACCAAATTGGCTTTATCGGGTATAATGTGATAATTAAGGGCTACGGATAAATCCACATCCTGCAAGTCAGAGGATGAAGAGGCAGCATCTGTCATCGCTTTTTGAATTTTTACGTCCATTAAAATGACGGTTTGCACTATTGGAATTTTGAAGTGGATGCCTTCATTCAATACTTTGTCCTGAACGGCACCAAAATTCTGGACAACGCCTCGCTCACCGGCACCAATCTGAACCCATGGTTTAAATGCAAATAGTAATACCATTAATGCAGTAATAATGATCAGATTTCTCCACTGACCTTTTTTCAATACGCTTTTTATCTCACCCATAGGGTCATTATCCATAGTAATTAGGTTTAATTATAAAGATAGGATTTCCCGTACCCGAGCTTGTTATACTAATTCAAGCCAATCTTACATAAATCACACATTGTATATTACGGATAAGATACTATTTGCCCAGGTTCTTTTAATCTGAAAGTCTGTGGTCATGAAAAACGAAGTGATTCTGACAGAAAAGAAACTATGGGAACTTTAGCCGCCGGCGAAAGACTATTTTTAGCCAAAAGGACATTTTAAGCTATTAGGAAGGCGTTTTAAGAGTGGATAACAGTTGTATGGGGTTAATTGGCTTTGGAAGGGTGCTATCGGCAGGCGGACTGAGTCAAAATTCTAGGTGTTCAAATAGCTTGTATCCCGCATTTTATCTGTCTTAGTGTCGTGTTAAACCTGATCTAATAGTGTTATGTTTCAACTATCTTTGCATCTTGTAAGATGTGTAGATAAAGGTGTGTATTACGCCTATCACAAGTAAGCAAATAGAGAAAGAATTATGAAGCATACGAAGAAAGAACCTCAAGACAACAATAATAGTATTGACAGGCCATTGACCCGCCATGAGAGCTGGAAAAATCACCGGAGGCATAATGCCTTAAAACTAATACGTTTTTCTTAAGGACCAGTACTATTTAAAGAGGGCAAAAGCCCTCTTTTTTTCTTTATAGTAAACGATAATAATTATCTTGCAAACGTTTTTTTGTTTTAACAGGGAAGTCAATTCAAGGGTTTCGAAGATAGTAATAAAACCCTTACTTTTCATTCAGTGGGTTGACATAGCTAAGTTATGGGTCCATAAATGGCATATTCCTTTTCTTTTTCAATGGCCCAAACAACATTGCCGTAATCAAAATGCCAATATTCCTTCAAATCACATACAAAATCTTCGTCTTCAAATAGACCGATTAGAAGTGCCCTATTTTTTTTCGCCTCAGGACTAATATCTGGATAGTAGGGATAGCATTTTTTTGAAAGATTAATCTCCAATCCGTTGTTGGTGCCAAAATCCATCACACGATCTTTAAGTTTGTCATAAATCAAAGCATCTACTGCTCCGCCTGTAGCGTGCATGGACATTGTTGGGGAAGCGATAAAATAGCTTATGATTTCTTTGATTTCAGTATTCGATTTTTCGGGATGTTCTTTCCGGTAGTAGGCAAATTTGGAATCCCATAAAAGTTGTTGATGTTCAGAAGATCTCCAAGCAGAACGAACAATCAAAATTTTATTTTGCCTATCCAATTGTTTGCTGATTCGGCCTATTTTTATGAATATATCTTCTCTGACGAGGTACTGATAGTCTTTTGATATTGAAGGTTCAAAAATCAAATTAAAACTAGCATCTAACAAACTCACTAGTGGTGAATGATTTTCCCGAACCCAAATGGAGGGGGCCAAAAGTTTATGCTGAAGGTCTTTTGTCTCGACCGCTTCACAGTATGTTTGCACATTCATATAAATCGATTGTGTTTTTTGTAATGTAGGGGGTGCTGAATACTCTTAACAATGCGCTATAATTCAGGTCGAACGCTACCGTATCTCCCACTCTTAAACTTGTTTTGGTATTGTCTATCAACATGTGATCACTGCTAGCACCTAACACGGTTATTTTTTGTTTTGGAGTGATTCCTGAAACAATGACGTCCTGCATTCCAATCGCGAGAACGGCCCTATCCATTAAGCTCTTATTCTTAAACCTAGGGATATCACCGTTCGTATTTTGATATACTTCCCCATAGGGTTGTGATGGTTTTCGTTTTGCTTCGATAACCTCTGCTCTTAAGGTAAAAATATCGGTAAAAAGTCCTGGTATAGGTTTTCTACAAAGTGCTTCCCTGCCTAAAAAAATAGATTCGCCCAATCGTAAGCTATTTATTCTGCCTATATCCTTTGAAGACGTAAACCAGTTGTGATTTGCAGAGTTTCCGCCGGACACCATTGTTAGGGTGATTTTGAATTTTTCTTCCAAACGGATTGCTATTGAAGACAACTCGTTCATTTTGTCTGCATCAGGACTTATTCCGCCAAAGCATGCGAGATTTGTTCCTATACCTACCAAGACCAGACCTTCCAAGTTTAGCACCTCCTTTACAAGGGCATTCATTTCCGATGGCATGATTCCTTCTCGCAAGTCTCCAAGTTCCACCATAAGAACAACCTTATGTGTAATATGGTTTCTTAAGGCGCATTCCGAAAGTTTTTTTAGAACTATTAATTCGGAATTTAGGCTTATGTGAGCATGAATAACCACTTCTTCCGCTTGGCTGAGCGCAGGTGTTCTGAGTAACAGGTATTGTGCTCGTATACCCGCTTTGCGCATTTTTATAATATTCGAAATTCTAGAGTCTGCCAGAATTTCAATACCATTTTTTACCAAGACATCAGCAATTATTGGATTGCCCCCAATCACTTTGGTAACCCCTATTATATTTATGCCTTTGGAGCCATACAGTGTTTTCAACTGTTGTATATTATGGGCAATCTTCCCTAAATCTATATCTATCCTAGGAAGATTCAAACCAACACCGACTCTCTTTTTAACTCTGGAAATGTTTTGATCAACTCCTTTACCAGTTTATCGCATCCATGCATTAGGACATCTGTAACAGGTAGATTATATTCTGATTCATACTGACCTATTACATGGTTCACTTCAGCATGGGTCATGTTTTCATGGTTAATGGTAATTGCTATGACCGTTGATTTGGAGAATATCTCTATCATTTCAATCTCGTCTACCAAGTCCAACATCGGAATTTCGGGATAGTCACAATAACTTTTTCGTTTTGGAGGATGCTGTATAATGATCGCATCTGGCATTGCCCCTCGAATAATAGCACTTGAAGAAGTAAATGCAGGATGGCTTAAAGCTCCCTGGCCTTCAACAACAATGATATCCGGTTGTTCTTGCTCATAGGCATTTAGGATGGCGTTTTCAACTTCACCGGTGGCGAACCCTGATGTTAAAACATCTATGGCCACTCCGTATTTGGAGCCTTGGAGCAGGCCTGTCTGACCGGTGGTCACAAAGACAGCGTTCAGACCTTCATCCCGTAATGCTTCCACTAATACTAATGCAGTAGTTCTTTTGCCTACAGCACAGTCGGTTCCCATTACCGTAATTATCGGAACCTTTACCTCTTGAATACGTCCTGAAAAATTATGGAGGTTTTCACGTTTTGGTGGTTTTCTAACATCCTGTATAGTTACTCCATAATTACGGGCCATACGGGTAAATTGAGTATTCTCGTTAAAAAATTCAGGAAGACCGTTAACGATGTTCATCCCACTCTTCATAGCGGTAAAAATAATTTCCTTTTGTTCATCGTTTAAAAAGGAAGCGAGTGGGGCGATACCATAGATAAAGTATTCCGGGATAGTGCTTAATTCTTCTAAGGCAAGTGCTATACTTTCGAAAATGGGAATGGCATTTTTTACACCATCAAGATATTCGCCTGCATCCTGACCAGCCGTCGAGCTATCAATGACCCCAACGATATTGTAGGTCTCCGATTGCCGAATAAGTCCATTGGCCACTTTACCGTCTATACTCCCAAATTCATTTTCGCAATAAACCAATGCGTTTGCTCTCATAGTGTTTGTTTTAAGTTTTAATAATCGATAGGCTACCTTTATAAGGTTCTAACTTACTGTCGAAATGGACAGGTTCATTGGCGGAAAGATTATTTGGAACGGTACAGAAATACGTATAATCGTATTCAGAGTTTCGTCTAGGGCCTTACCTTGGCGCAGACAATATCTCCCATTTCAAACCGTTTTGCCATTGTACCAATTCCTGATTACGCATTTATGCTTCATAGTTAATTCCTATTCGCCCTTAATGGTAGTACAGATCATCTTGAACTTATGATTTGCTTCAATTGAGCTGGTGGAATGCCCTGGTACAAGAATCGAGTCTCCCTTTTGCATGAAGGTGGAGTTATCATTGATAACAACTTCCGCTTTACCCTCGATGATGTAAATAAATCGGAGAAAAGGAGATGTCTCATAAGATTGCACTTTGCCATAATCGAATACAAATACCTGTATGACACAGTTGTTTTCGACTATTATGTTTTTTACCACTATCGTATTAGATATATACTCTAGTGCATCTGCCAAGTTAAACTTCTTGGATTCTTCAAATTCACCATTTTCCACGGTTAAGCAATAAGGTTTATGATGTTTTCCTTTTATTCCGCTCTATTCTTGGCATTCCGTTTTGCCCTTTTGGCGGCCTTTTTCTCTTTAGGAGTGCTTGATGGCGCTGTTTTCCCAGATTTTTGTCTACCTTCTTTTTCTCTCGACATAATTTTAATTTTTAATTGATTTATGGAAGCGAAACGGCGAGCATCAACATCATTAACAATAGAATAAAACAGTAAGCACATTTCCTCATGGCATATGTCTTTACATTTACTATCTACCTATATAAATTTGTTTGGCAAAATCTTCGGTAATGAGAAGCCTAATCTATTCGATTTTTTCACGAAAAAAGAGCAGTGTTTTTTAGTTCCTGCTCTTTTTTGGACTTCTAAAATTTAAAAGTACTTATCAATAAACAAAATTAAATTCTCTCTCCCTTAGTATGGTGCAGGCCATATATTTGCCCTAAGTCATTTTTTAATTCTGATCAAAGTGGGTTTTAAATTACCCTGCAATTCATTTTCCATTGCGGCTTTTGGGTTTCCACTGTCAAATATCGATTTAAAGACATCTCTTAATTTTTTGAGATTACCGTAAACTAAAATGTTCTTTTCAAATATGCCCATAAATGTTGTGTATTTTGAATACGGTTCATTAAAATCATTGCAAAAGTCAAAGGTGCGACAGAATCATGGGAAGTATACTATATAAATGTTTGTAAACCTTGCATATATCACAGGTTTTCGAGATTTTGCTGTCTTTTTTCCTTTAGCTTTTTATAAAAAGATGGTGTGAGACCGGTTACTTTTTTAAATTGATTCGACAGATGGGATGGGCTACTATAGTGAAGTTTATGGGCAATCTCTGTGAGGTTGAGCTCATCATATAACAGTAATTCCTTTACCTTTTCAATTTTATGTTTGATGATATAATGCTGTATGGTGATTCCTTTCACTTCAGAAAACATGTTCGACAAATATGTGTAGTCGTATCCTAATTTTTCGCTTAAATAACCAGAATAATTGGTTTTTGGAATTTCATCCGTATAATGAATCATTTCTATAATCGCAGTCTTTATTCGCTCAATTAGGATACTCCTAGTATCATCAAGCAATTCAAGTCCCGATTTAAGAAGGTTTTGCCCAAAAAGAATTTGTTTATCTTTCGGAATGTCTTCCAGGATTTCGACCATTCCGAGATCCAATGTTGCGTGGTCCAAGTCTAACTTTTTCAATTCTTCCCTTACCAACATTTTGCAGCGTTGACTAACCATATATTTAATATATAATTTCATGTTTTTAGTTTAATGGTCAAGTAAAAAGTAAAGGTGATCATCTAGCTAGTGCGCACAAAAAGCAATGAACTTTTACATCTTAACTCCTAGATCGTTAAAAAAGCTTTTCTACTTTGAGTAGATTATTCTGCTGTCTTTTGAAACCAGTAATTCGCAGTTGAAATTGTTTATTTTAAAGGTAGTTAATAAATGGTGTTTTGATGTATGAACATAAAAATCATTTAGATGTTAAAGTGTTTATTTTTAATGTTTTAGCATCTTATTTGCAGAAACTTCGCTGTTTAGATTTAATCCTGTTGAATCCAAGTGGGAATATATTTGGTTTAAAGCACTATCTAAATGCAAATAATAACCTTAACAATCGCACTTCAGAAATCTTTAAGAGTACAAAAGTTATCCTAATAATAACTCTGTTTCTAAGAAAGCTTCAAAAAATGAACGTTTTTTGAGACATCGTATATTAGGCCATAAAGCTACATATAATGTTGTACATATGTTGTACAGAAACAAAAAACCCAAGAATAACTTCTTGGGTTTTGCTTTGTTTTATGGTAGCGAGAGAGGGACTTGAACCCTCGGCCTCCGGGTTATGAATCCGACGCTCTAACCAGCTGAGCTACCTCGCCATAGGTTTTTTAAACGGCTGCAAATATAAAGTTTAATTTCCTGTCCGTCAAAATTAGCCCGCCAAATTATTCTACTAGTTTTATTTTTTTATCATTTAGAAATATCTATATTGTCCGAAGAAAATTTAAGAATTGGAATGAGCGATAAAATTAGATTCGAATTAGAATTTGTTATACAATCTTCACCTCAGTTGTTGTATCAATACTTGTCTACCCCATCCGGACTTTCCGAGTGGTTCGCGGACAACGTAAATTCCCGGGGAGAAATGTTCAGTTTTATTTGGGACGGCTCGGAGGAGGAAGCCAAATTGCTCAAAAGGAAAAGCGACGAGTTTGTCAAGTTCTCCTGGACAGATCAGGAAGATGAAAGCTTTTTCGAAATGAAGATTATCGTGGATGAGATCACCAAGGATGTCTCCCTGTTCATTACCGATTTTGCCGAAGAGGACGAAATGGATGAAGCTAAGATGCTCTGGGAAAACCAGGTCTCGGACCTCAAACAGGTTTTGGGATCTTCCTAAGGTGCTTGGGGAATATAACGTATATTTGGCCTTGAAAATTTCAAGGCTTTTTTTATGGTCAATTTCAATGGTAATCTCGGTCCAAAGGACACTTTTTCCCTGGCCTTTGGGAATAGGGGATTTCGCTATGGTGACTCACTTTTTGAGACGCTGCGCGTGGTCAACGAAAAAATCTTTTTCTGGGAAGACCATTATCTTAGATTAATGGCCTCTATGCGCATACTTCGTATGGAAATCCCCATGAGCTTCTCCATGGAATTTTTAGAGGAGCAAATATTAAGCGTGGTTCGGGCCAATAATCTGACAAAAGCCCCGGCGCGTGTGCGCCTTACCGTCTTTAGGAACGAGGGGGGACTGTACCTGCCCCTTACCAATGAGATTTCCTTTGTCTCCGAGGCAACTCCATTGGAAACTCCCTTCTATGTGCTGCAGGAAGCTCCCTATGAGGTAGAGCTCTTCAAGGATTTTTACGTAAACCCCGATATGCTCTCCACCCTAAAAACGAACAACAAGATCATTAACGTGGTGGGCAGTGTTTTTGCCGAAGAGAACGGATATCAAAACTGCCTGTTATTGAACCATGCCAAACAGGTGGTGGAAGCGTTGAACGGAAACATTTTTCTCGTAAAGGGAAACAAGATAAAGACCCCGCCTACCAAGGACGGTTGCTTAAATGGGGTTCTAAGAAAGAGAATGATCCAGCTGATCGGCAAATTGGATGCCTATTCCTTGGAGGAAGCCTCCATTTCACCCTTTGAACTTCAACAGGCCGATGAACTATTCATCACCAATGCGATTGTAGGTATTCAACCCGTTAGCAAGTATCGCAAAAAGGAATTTGATACAAGGGTGGCTAGAGATCTAGTGGGTAAATTGAACGCTATGGCGCGCTTGGATTAGTTGAGGCTGGGATTTTCGGGCGAATTGGACCACAGCAGATAATTTCCTCCCAGTTCCATCATTTTTTCCTTCCAGAACGCACTTGTGGATTTTTGGATGATATCGCTTTCGTACTTGTTCCGCACCACGATCCAGGATTTGGAGGACAGTTCTTGGTCCAATTGCAGGGAATCCCATCCGGAATAGCCCAAAAAGAATCGAATATCGTCGTTGGTGATAATTTTATTATTGATTAGGTCAATGGTACTCTCAAAGTCGCCCCCCCAATAGATACCATCGGATATCTCTATACTATTGTCTATCAAATGCGGCACCTTATGTATGAAGTAGAGGTTGTCCTGCTCTACGGGGCCGCCATTGTATACTTGGAAGGGAATGTTTATCTCCGTGATAAGGTCGCTAATGTCATATTCCAAGGGTTTGTTCAAAATGAAGCCTACGGAACCTTCCTGATTGTGTTCGGCCAATAGCACGACCGACCTGTTGAAGGAAACGTCCCCGGTGAGGGTAGGTTCTGCAATTAATAATTTACCTTTTTTTGGCTTTAGACCGACCATGATATGATATACGTATTCTTAAAAATAAGATAATTCTTATGAAAACCAAAAAAAGAACAAAAACAAAAAACCCCGACGAGTACTACCGTCAGGGTTTTGTTGTATTTAAAACTATGGATTAGTTCACTGCATTGCCCAAATCGGCACCTGCTTTAAACTTTACAACATTTTTAGCTGCAATTTGAATAGTTTGTCCTGTTGATGGGTTTCTACCTTCCCTAGCATTCCTTCTGGATACTGACCAAGATCCGAAACCTACCAAAGATACTCTGTTACCACCCTTAAGAGATCCTTCTACGTTTCCTAGGAAAGATTCCAATGCCTTTTTTGCCGCTGCTTTTGTAATGCCGGCATCAGCTGCCATTGCATCGATTAATTCTGTTTTGTTCATAATTTAATTAAATTAATTGTTGTTACTATAATTTTAAAGCTAGAACAAATTTATACGGATTTGCGTGTAACGCAAGTGAATTGGGGGTAAATCCCCATTTTTGTTGATAACTTAAAACGTTTGTTGATAAAGTAGGGGTTTTTTTACGCTTCTCGCAGCCCCATAGTAGCGGGGCCTCAGCTAACATATGCGTTTTTAACCGGTTTCCATCCATTTAGGATTTCCGAGACCGCCATTCTGCGTTTTCCGGGCAATTGCATCTCCAAAAGATGAATATATCCATTTTTAACGGCCACCTTTAGTTCCTTTCCATCAAGAAGTAGTGCTCCTACCTGCTGTTCGTGCTTTTCCTTTTGGGCTTTGGCCATATATATCTTTAGGAAAATGGATTCTTCCCCATTGTGCAGGGTGGTCCAAGCTGTAGGATAGGGGCTGAGGCCCCGTATATGGTCATAAATACTATGTAAGGGTTTATTCCAGTTGATTTCACAGGTTTCCTTGTGGATTTTGGATGCCGATCTTAGTTGCCCTTGATTCTCTTGCTTTCTGGGACTTACTTCTCGTTTTTCAATAAGGGCCACAGTTTTTAGGACAAGTTCGGCGCCCAAGTGCATTAGCTTGTCGTGGAGGGTTCCCGCAGTGTCTTCGGGGCCAATGCCCATATTTTCCTGGAGTATGATTTCCCCGGTATCAATTTTATCATCAATAAAGAAGGTGGTCACCCCAGTTTGGTTTTCCCCGTTCATGATAGCCCAGTTAATGGGGGCCGCACCTCTATAATTGGGCAGGAGGGAGGCATGCAGATTAAAGGTGCCCAAACGGGGCATGGCCCATACCACCTGGGGCAGCATCCTAAAAGCGACCACAATTTGCAGGTTGGCGTTCAGGGATCGGAGTTCTTCCAAAAATGCAGCATCCTTTAAATTTGTGGGTTGTAGTACCTTCAAACCCTGTTCCAAGGCATATTTTTTAACTGCCGATTCCTGTAGCTTTCGTCCTCGGCCAGCGGGTCGATCGGGAGCGGTCACAACCCCCACTATGGTATGCGATTCCTGAACCAGCCTGCGCAGGGTACCGACAGCAAAATCCGGGGTGCCCATAAAGACGATTCGCAATTTCTCCATTTCAGTTGAGCTCGTATTCATTCTTGGCATTTATACCTATTTTTCCGTTTTCCAATAATTCTTGCAACACCTTTAAAACCACTTCCTCCCGATACGGCAATACGTTGATCATTTCCCTGGAGCCCTGCCTTTTTTCACCCAGTAGGTCCAGCACGTCCATTGCGATCACCTGTTGGACATCTTTGGTGACCTTTTTTTTGCGGGTACATACGTCACATTTGCCACAGCTCCCTTTCTTGTGCTCACCAAAATAGCTGAGCAACTGTCTACTACGGCAGGTTTTGTCGTTTTTAACATAGGAAAGCATCTGTTCCACATGGCCGATCTTGGTTTGTTGTTGCGCCTTGATTTTCTTGGCAAAGACGTTGATGGTCCTATCATCCTCCCTTGGAACTATAAAAGTGATTTCCAGATCACTATGCTCCGCTTTGTACTTTATGATATCGTCTTTTTGAAGCGTTTCCAGAAAATCCAGGACCAGTTGCTCCGGAACCTTGGCCTTCTTGGAAATTAATACCGTGTTCACCTTGGTCTCAAAATCAAAGATACCACCATAGGTCCGTAATAAGGTTTGTGCAATTGGGGCTTCTTTTTTGTGTGTATCCAAATAGTGAAAAAGTTGCTGCTTGGAAGCAGTGAACTGAACGGTTGTTTTTTTGGAGAAAGCTTCAGAAAGGGCAATAACCGAATTTTGATCTAGGATTCGCAGGCCGTTATAGGCCCATATCGAATTTAATTTATAGGTATCGCAAAATTCATTGAAGCGAAATTGGAAGGTTTCATGCTCCCCTTCACCGTAGGCTATCTGAAAGTAGTTGCAGAGCTTGTAGTAAAGCAACTTTAGAAAGGGGATATCGGGAAGCACGCTCAAAAACTGATTTTTGACTTGTATCTCATCCGCACCATTGATGACCAAAACCGCTTCTGCATCACCGCCATCTCTCCCGGCCCTTCCGGCCTCCTGAAAGTAGTTTTCAATGCTATCCGGAATTTGGTAATGTACCACTAGGCCAACATCGGGCTTGTCTATACCCATTCCGAACGCATTGGTGGCCACCATTACCTTTATTTCATTTCGCATCCACAGCCCCAGGCGTTGTTCCTTTTCCCGCTTGGAAATACCTCCGTGAAAATAGGTGGCCGTACACTTGTTCTCGTTTAACAAATGAGCGATTTCCTGAGCCATACGCCGTGTACGTACATAGACAATGCCACTTCGGGGCGTGGTTGTGCACAACTGCCTTAACCGATATCTTTTGTCCTCGTCTACCAGCACCTTAAAGGCGATGTTGTCCCGGGCAAAGGAGTCCTTAATTTCCAAGGGGTCTTGAAATTTCAGGTTTTCCACGATATCCTGGGCCACGCTTTGGGTGGCCGTGGCCGTTAACGCAATTGCCGGAGCATCCGGGGCCAAATCGCGCAATACCGAACAGCCCAAATAGGCTGGCCTAAAATCGTTTCCCCATTGCGAAATGCAATGTGCCTCGTCAATGGCCAAAAGATTTACCTGCATCTGCTGTATCCTTTCCTGTACCACTTCCTGTTGCAGGCGTTCCGGGGAAAGATATAAAAACTTGTAATTTCCGTATAGGCAATTATCCAACAGGTCGGTCAGTTCCCATGGTGGAATTCCGCCGGTTAGCGCAATGGCCTTGATTCCTTTTGTCCTAAGGCTATCTACCTGGTCCTGTATCAGGGCCACCAAGGGGGAGACCACAATACAAATACCCTTTTTGGCTAAGGCAGGCACCTGATAACAAAGAGATTTCCCACCACCTGTTGGCAGCAATGCCAGGACATCCCGACCTTCCAAAATTTCTGCAATAATCTGCTCTTGAGACCCTTTGAACTGTGAAAAGCCCCAATACTTTTTCAAGATTTCCCTGGGGTTCATCTGCATCACTGGAGCTTTAATCGATTCAAAATAAATGCAAGCCGTTCCTCCACATTGGTCAGGGGAACCATGACAATATCATAGCCAAACCGCCTGTAGGTGCGTTCCAAATGCTCGTGCACCTGCACGGCCTCTTCAAAGCTTTCGAACCGTTCATTGTCGGAAACATAGATTTCCTTCCAGGGTGGCAATAGAAATACAGTGTCGTACAAATGGGTTTTGCACGCGCTAACAAAATGGTCCTCGTAACTTTGCCCAAAGAAATCCATATAGGCCAGAACATCCGGGATTCCCCGATCGTAAAAGGCCGGTCTACCCTTGACTTCAGAAAGGCGCTTGAACTGATCGATCCTGCCCTGCAGTATCATTTCATTAAATTCGGCCGGATTGCTAACGCTGACAATGGGGTTGGAAACAAAGGCCTCCGGATTACCCTCCTTTTTCGCGTTAGAGGTCATGCTCCGGATGATTTCATGAAAGCAGAAAAATCCCGATTCCTCCAGCATCTTTATGACCGACGTCTTTCCGGTCCCCGGCCCGCCACTTATAACTACTCTAGTTGTGTTCAATAGAAAAGGTATTACAACCACAAAAGTACGCAAACCGGAAAGATTAAAATAATACATGTAGCATGGTATTTATTGTTCGGCGATACACGGACCTAGCGCCATAAGCGTTAAAAAACGTTAACAAAGGAGAAGAAAAAAAGGGAAGACCGAATAATTGCTAGGGTTGTTCTATCTTTGCAAGAAACAAGTACATGAACACCGAAAAATCGGATGAGTTTTATATAAGATTACGGGAACAGCTGGATCAAAATGGTACCTGGCCATCGGATTATCTTTATAAATTTATTGTTCCTACCGATACCGATAAGATTGAGCAGATCAACAAGATATTTGACAATACCGGCGCGGTCATAGAATCAAAAAAATCCAAAAAAGGAAAATACACGAGTATTTCCATCACTGTGCACCTCAAAAACCCGGACGAGGTAATTCAAAAGTACAAGGAAGTGGGTGCGATAAAAGGGGTTATCTCCTTATAAAGTAGCTTTTGTAGCATAATTTTGTTATTTTGCAGCCGTTATACGAGTACTTCCTTATTTTTTTAAGCATAAAACTTTTAATTTGAATCAAGTAGAAAACTTAGAATACAATACTGAGCGCTCAAAGCTCATTATTCCAGAATATGGCCGTCATTTCCAGAAAATGGTGGACCATGCCGTTTCCATTGCGGATAACGAAGAAAGAAATAGAGTGGCCAAGGCCATTATAAGCGTCATGGGGAATCTTCAGCCCCATCTGCGTGATGTACCCGATTTTCAGCATAAGTTGTGGGATCAGTTGTTCATCATGTCCGATTTTAAATTGGATGTGGATTCACCGTTCCCCATAACCAGCAAGGAAGTCCTTCAACAACGTCCGGAACCCTTGGAATATCCTCAGAATTTTCCAAAATATCGATTTTATGGCAACAACATCAAACGCATGATCGATGTGGCCATTAGTTGGGAAAAAGGCGACATGCGCGATGGTTTGGAATATGCCATAGCCAACCATATGAAAAAGTGTTACCTAAATTGGAACAAGGATACGGTAGAAGATGTTGTTATTTTTAAACATCTGGTTGAGTTGAGTGATGGTTTGATCGATTTGGCGGGTGGAGGTGAAAATCTTACCGAGAGCGGGCAGTTCCTTAAGAACAGGCCAACCAAATCCAACAGAAGCAACACGGGCAAAAAGAATCAAAGAAACAATAATCGCGGTAAGAAGCGGTATTAAACTTTTCTACCTTAAATGGGAACATTTAAAATAGAGGGAGGTCATCAGCTTCATGGCGAGATTACACCCCAGGGTGCCAAAAATGAGGCTTTGCAAATACTTTGCGCCGTACTTCTCACTCCCGAAACGGTTACTGTTCACAATATTCCTGATATCGTTGATGTCAACAAATTAATTTCCCTACTAGAGGATTTAGGGGTAAAGATCCAAAAGAAGGATAAGGGTTCCTATTCTTTTAAGGCAGACGATGTCAACTTGGATTACCTGCAATCGGACCAATTTAAGCAAGACGGAAGAGGGCTCAGGGGTTCCATTATGTTGGTAGGTCCCTTATTGGCCCGTTTTGGCAAGGGTTATATTCCCAAGCCGGGAGGTGATAAGATCGGACGACGCAGGCTGGATACCCATTTTCAAGGATTTATCAATCTCGGTGCCCAATTTCGGTACAATAAGGAAGAGCATTTTTATGGAGTCGAGGCCAAGAAATTAAAGGGCACCTACATGCTTTTGGACGAGGCATCTGTTACCGGAACGGCCAACATTGTTATGGCTTCGGTACTGGCCGAAGGGCGTACCACCATATACAATGCAGCTTGTGAACCCTATTTGCAGCAATTGTGCAAAATGCTGAATCGTATGGGAGCAAAGATTTCGGGCATAGGCTCCAATATGCTACTGATTGATGGGGTTGCGCAGTTAGGAGGTACCGAACACACCATGCTTCCCGACATGATCGAAATTGGTAGTTGGATCGGTTTGGCGGCTATGACCAAAAGCGAGCTTACGATTAAAAGTGTAAGCTGGGACGATCTGGGACTAATTCCCTCTGTATTTGAAAAACTTGGAATAACGGTAAAGCGTAAAGGGGACGACATCTTCATACCCGAGCATAAAGATGGCTATAAGATCCAAAACTACATAGACGGATCTATTTTGACCGTAGCCGATGCACCCTGGCCGGGACTTACACCAGATTTGTTAAGTATTATCCTGGTCATCTCCACCCAGGCAAAGGGAGAAGTGCTGGTGCATCAAAAAATGTTCGAAAGCCGTTTGTTCTTTGTGGACAAACTGCTTGATATGGGCGCAAAAATTATCCTTTGCGACCCGCATAGGGCCACCGTCATAGGACACGATTTTAAATCGACCCTGAAAGCTACCACTATGGTATCTCCGGATATTAGGGCAGGGGTATCCTTGTTGATCGCCGCCTTATCGGCCAAAGGCACTTCCACAATCCACAATATTGAACAAATCGACCGGGGCTATGAAAATATCGATACCCGTCTGCGGGCCATAGGGGCCAAAATAGACCGGGTCTGATCGGAAATCCATAACATTTACTTTACATTTCGGCTGTTGCATTTGGATCGCTAATAGTTTAAATTTAAGGGATGGAAGTAACCCCCCAAGATTTAAGACAGGTTTCCGCAATTTCCGAGGTTCCCGAGGAGCAATTACTGTGGCTTATTCAAAATTCCCATGTGGAGCGCATACCCGTTGGTGGATTCATATTCACGAAGGGCGATCCCATTGATAAGCTCTATATTCTGCTCGAAGGCGAGGTGGACATCAAGATAGAACAGAACGGGAATTATAAATTGGTGGCCAAGGTTCATAAAAATGGTATCTCGGGCTCCTTGCCCTATTCCCGGGCCACCACCGCCATCGGTTATGGGGAGGCCGTTAGGGAATGCAAGGTGTTGGTTATGTCCAAGGAACACTTTAAGGAAATGACCACCAGCTTTTACGAGCTCGCAGAAGCTTTTGTCCATGAGATGACCTCCCGGACAAGGGAATTCGCCAAAAGCAACGTTCAGGCAGAAAAAATGATGGCCTTGGGTAAACTGTCTGCCGGACTGGCCCATGAATTGAACAACCCGGCTTCCGCCATGGCCCGTGGTGCCAAGGAATTAAAAAAGCACTTGGGGAACGTACCCGAAAAATTCAAGCGGGTCATTTCCATCAAGGCTACCCCCGAACAGATAGATGTTATCAACGATGTGCTTTTTGATAAATTGACCCATAGGCCCGAAAATAATATGGGCCTCATGGAGCGGACCGAAAAAGAGGATACCCTGGAACAATGGTTGGAAGAGCACGGCGTTGAGAACGCCTACGAACTGACCGAGACCTTACTGGATTTTTGTATGGATGCCAAGGCCATGGAAAAAATCTACGAAGCCACCGGCGATACCAATTTCCCATCGGCCATTGAATGGATAGAAAACGTACTGACCACCGAGAAAATGGTCGATGAGATCCAAGAGGCTGCGCAACGTATTTCGGACTTGGTAGCTTCCGTAAAGAGTTATACGCATATGGATAGTGCACCGGAGCGCCAGCCAACCGACATTAGGACCGGTATAAAAAGCACACTGACCATGCTGAACCACAAGCTGAAACAAAAAAAAATAACCATAGAAAAGGAATTTGACCAAGACCTGCCACACCCCAAGATTATGGTCAGCGAAATAAATCAGGTTTGGACCAATTTGATTGATAATGCCATAGATGCCATGAACCCAGGAGGTAAACTACAGGTACGTAGCCGAAAGGATGGGAACTTTGTCAAGACAGAGATTATAGATAATGGTAAGGGTATTCCGGAAGCGCATCTGAATACCATTTTCGATCCTTTTTTTACGACCAAGGCCATAGGCGAAGGCACGGGAATGGGATTGGAAGTGGTACAACGCATCATAAATCAACACCAAGGGGAGATTAAGGTCACCTCCAGACCTGGAGAGACCAAGTTTATCGTTTGTTTGCCCATTGCTTAAGCACCCATTAGATACATGAAGAAACCTATAATTTTTGCAATAGACGACGACCCACAAGTCTTGGCAGCAGTGACGCGTGATTTAAAATCGGAGTATCAAAAGGACTACAGGATCCTTCGGACCGACTCACCCAAGGAGGCACTCGAGGTTTTGGTGGAACTGCGGAAAAAAGGCGAAACGGTCGCTTTGTTTTTGGTAGACCAGCGCATGCCCGAGATGCTGGGGGTGGAGTTTTTGGAAATGGCCAAAGAACATTACCCCAAGGCAAAAAAGGTCTTGCTCACCGCCTATTCAGATACGGACGCGGCCATACGGGCAATCAATGAAGTACAACTGGACTACTATTTATCCAAACCGTGGAACCCGCCGGAGGAAAAACTCTACCCGGTCTTGAACGACCTGCTGGAGGTATGGCTTTTGGATTACAGGCCCGAGTTTGATGGCATTAAGGTCCTGGGCTATCAATTTAATCCACATACCCATACCATTAAGGATTTCTTGTCCAGTAATTTGTTTCCTTTTCAATGGTTGGATGTGGAGACCAGTGAAAAGGCCAAAGAGGTAGCCACACTGCACGAACTGGAAGCAAAGGATATGCCCGTGGTCTCTTTTCCTGATGGGGATTGTATGACCAACCCTTCTATTTTGGAGCTTGCCGAACGTTTGGGGCTTAATGCAAATGCGAAGGAAAGCCTCTACGATGTAGCCATCATCGGCGCAGGACCATCCGGTCTGGCGGCAGCCGTATATGGCGGTTCAGAGGGCTTAAAAACCCTTTTGATCGAGAAAAAAGCGCCAGGAGGGCAGGCGGGGACCAGTTCCCGTATCGAAAATTACCTGGGGTTTCCAAAGGGACTCAGCGGACAGGAACTTACCCATAGGGCCATTACCCAGGCTAAACGCTTTGGTATAGAGTTCCTATCACCCCGAGAGGTCACGGCCATCAAAACCAAGGACAATTATAAAATTTTGGTGTTGGATGATGGGAGCGAGGTGCAGACCAAAAGTATTGTGGTCTCCACGGGGGTCAATTACAGAAAACTACCTGCCGAAGGTGTGGAGGAGTACACCGGGGCTGGAATTTACTACGGCTCTTCCATGACAGAAGCGCAGGCATGCAAGGACAAAGAGGTGTATATCGTAGGTGGCGGCAATTCGGCTGGGCAATCCGCGGTGTATCTTTCCAATTTTGCCAAGAACGTGTACATCGTTATCCGAAGGGACGACCTATCGAGCAGCATGTCCCAATACCTGATCGATCAAATTGAGGCCATTGAAAACATACGGCTGCTTCCCAATACCAATATTACCAAGGTCACAGGCGAGAATGGACGCTTGTCCGGCGTGACCTTGGAAGACAGCAAAACGACAGAGGTACGCGAGGCGCAGGCCTTGTTTATATTTATTGGATCTCGTCCCTATACCGATTGGATCGCCCTGGATATTCTTAAGAACGAAAGGGGCTTTTTGGAGACGGGAAGAGACTTGATCAAATACGACGACTTCAAAAAAATCTGGAAGAAAGAACGCGAACCCTTTTTGCTGGAGACTTGCAGCCCGGGTATTTTTGCTTCGGGCGATGTCAGGGCCGGGGCGATGAATCGGGTGGCTTCGGCGGTGGGCGAGGGCTCTATGGCCATTAAATTTGTACATCAATATCTAACGGAAATATAGCTATGGCAACGAAAAGAGCAAAGTGCGAACACTTGGAAGCGTTTGATCCCGATACCAAAAAAATGGCCAAGGCCTATGAATGTGAAACCTGTGTGCAAATCGGAGACTCCTGGGTTCATCTGCGAACGTGTCAGGCCTGTGGGGTTACGCTTT
The DNA here is from genome assembly GCA_947494825.1 of uncultured Flavobacteriaceae bacterium. Taxonomy (GTDB): domain Bacteria; phylum Bacteroidota; class Bacteroidia; order Flavobacteriales; family Flavobacteriaceae; genus JBNGOQ01. Next base: position 86,248 of record CANLWN010000001.1, read on the forward strand.
GTTGCGATTCGTCACCCAACAAGCACGCGAGCAAACACTTCCAGGACCATAGGCATGCCGTAATTACCTCGGCCGAACCCAATGAAAATTGGGCCTGGTGCTATCAAGATAGAACCTTTTTAAAATTTTAAGCATGGATAGTACACCTTGGAAAGAACAGGAATTGATCAACAACGATACGGATGCAAAAAAGAGATTTGAACTTAAACATGACGGAGATACCGCCTTTATTGACTATATGATTTCCAAACAGGGCATCATTTACCTTACCCATACCGAAGTTCCCCCACAGTGGGAGGGAAAAGGTGTGGGCAGTGCCCTGATCTCCAAAACCTTGGATTTCATCACGGAGACCCAATTAAAAATGGCTCCGCTTTGTCCTTTTGTAGCGGCCTTCCTTAAAAGACATCCTGAGCGGGCAGTGGGTATATTAGCACCGGGTTATTCGGTGGCCTAGGATACCCTGAAGGCAGGGATACTTATTTCTCCTCTAAGGAACCATCCGGATATTTGGCAAACCGTCCCTTCTCCCTGGGATGCACGTTATCGTTATAAGGCCATGGCCAGCCGCCAAATTGCGTCAGTTGATACTCCTGCATGGCTTGTTGTATTTCCACATCGGTGTTCATTACAAAGGGTCCATATTTAGCCACGGGCTCGTTGATCGGTTTTCCCTGTAACAGTAGAAAATGTGCGCTGGAAGTTCCATTCACTAGAGTGACTGCTTCCTGCGAATGCAGTGCGATGCCGTTGTTGGGCATGACCTTTTTTCCGTCAATGTTTATGCCTTCACCCTCATAAAAATACAGGGTGCGGTTTACTTCGCTCTCTGAGGAGGGCATGGTAAAGGAAGCGCCCGCATCTACATGTATGTTCCATATGGCCACCTCGTTTTTGGGGTCGGCCGCCCAACTATTGGGGGCTGGTGCCGGGGCCGCTACGCCCTCGTAGTTTCCGGCGATAACTTTTACCTGTGCAGTGGCCGACTTGACCACCGGGATGTCCTCGCTCCAGAGCATGGCAAAATGAGGGTCTACAAATTTGTTCTCCTTGGGGAGATTCAGCCAGATCTGGAAGAGTTCCAGCGGGTTTTCCTCTTCCGTTTTTAAGAGGGGAAACATTTCGGAATGCTGTACACCTCTTCCGGCAGTCATCCACTGCACATCCCCTTCGCCAAATCTACCAGCGGCACCCAAGGAATCCGAATGATCACAAAAGCCTTTGTTAACTATGGTCACGGTCTCAAATCCGCGATGAGGGTGTGAGGGAAAACCCGGAATCGTTAGTCCATGGTACATACGCCAGCCATCTTTGATCGTAAAATCATTGCCCAAATTCCTTCCCTCAAGGGAAGTGGCCGGCTCCATGGCTTCAGTGCCCTTGGGGTAATGGTCCAAATGATATACCGAAAACAAAAAGGGATCCTGGGTGTCCCAAGGGAATCCCAAAGGAAATACACGCTTTATTACGTTGCTCATGGTTTATATATCTATACGTATAAAAATACGGTATAAAGTGGTGAATCGCTACTGGAAGCTTGGTTTTTGGGATATGGTTCTATTAAAAATTGTTAAAGCGCTGTATGGAATACCATAGGAAGACGTCCTAATAGGGAAGCTAAAGCGTTGTTATGGGAAGAAAATTACTTGTGATTATGATCTTATGGGCCAACGGTACGTTTTCGCAGGAACCGGCGGAAAGACAAAAGATTCAGGAAATACAAATAGAAGGCCTAAAGCGTACCAAGGAAAACTTCTTAAGGCGACTCATCAAGGTAAAGCCCAATTCGGTCTATGATTCACTAAAGGTGGTCACGGATGTGGAACGCCTAAAACGCCTTCCGGGGATAGCCAGTGCTTCTTACGATTTGGAGCAAGAACAGGAGGGCTATGTACTTACTTATACGGTGGTGGAAAATTTCACTATTATTCCGGGCCTACGTATAGCCACGGCCAATAATGGGGACTTCGCTTTTAGGGTTTCTGTGTTCGAGTTCAACCTATTGGGGAACAATCAACTCCTAGGCGGTTTCTACGAGCGCGATGTATTTGACTCCTACGGATTTTTTTGGGAACATCCCTTCTTATTTAGTGACAAGGTGGGGGTCGGCTTTGCCTACCAGGACCTAACCACACAAGAACCGGTTTTTTTTGATGCGGGAACCAAGGATTATCGGTTTAATAGCAGATCAATTGAGGGAAAATTGCTGTTCTCCTTCGATTTTCACCATTAGGCGGAACTGGGCCTGAGTCTAATAAAGGAATCCTATGACTTTATTGGTGAGGACGAGAATATCCTACCGGATACACCTTTTTTCCTGGAGGCGAACAAGGTGGCCTATCAAGGGGTATATAGGTATGTGGACCTGGACATTGATTATCAATATTTTGATGGGATTACTAGTGAATTCACGGGGCAATACATCCAATTCGTCAATGGGAGTGATCAGGCATCCATTTTCCTCGATGATTTTTTGTCCTTGCGAAACGATTTAATTTACTATAAAAAAATAAGGTCCAGGGGCAATTGGGCCAGCAGATTACGTGTAGCGGCGGCCTTCGGGAATGAGGATTCCCCATTCGCGCCCTTCACCCTGGACAACCAATTGAACATTAGGGGCGTGGGCAATACGGTGGATCGCGGCACGGCGGCCATAGTCCTCAATACGGAATACCGCCATACCTTTTACGAACGCAATTGGTTTGTGCTCCAAGGCAATGCATTTGTCGATGCGGGGAGCTGGAGAAACCCTGGCGGGGACTTTTCCGAACTATTCGACGGCAGCACGGCAAGGGTCTATCCGGGCGTTGGCATTCGTTTTATCCATAAAAGAATATTCAATGCCGTATTCCGCCTGGACTATGGTTTTGGACTTACCAAAAATGCCACCAATGGTATCGTATTCGGGATTGGGCAATATTTTTGATGGGATATGGGCCTAGTGTTCAGCCGTGTTGATTTCGATCCAATAACCATCGGGATCTTGTATGTAGATTTGTTTTACCCCGTCTACCCGATTGGTAATGGTGTCCCTATTTCCCGGCCAGTCCCAGTACGCCACGCCATTTTCCTTTAAGTGGGCAATAAATCCCTCCAGATTCTGCGTAGCCAAACAAAGATGAATGGATTTATCCTTGTTGAACACAATACTGTCCTTTTCGATCAAATGGATCTGGGAATTACCATGTACCAAAAACCAACGGAAACCGTCCTTCCGTTCGGGGTGGGGTATTTCCTTTAATTTCAGAATGCCGCCGTAGAATTCAGCACTTTTATCCACGTCCGTGACCACAATAGCCTGGTGGTCAAATTGAAAATCAAAACTTTGACCTTGAGTGGTGGTACAAAGGGCAAAAAATAATAGCAAAAAGGTATATTTCATTACAAGTGGTTTTTATAGTCTTCTGAGCAGGATTACCGCAACGGGACCCATATTTTAAGCGTTCCTAGGCACGGGTTCAGTTTTGTTCATAGGAAACAAATGCAAACTGTTTACCATCTGGCGACCATGATGGGACGTTAATAGTACCTTGGCCTCCTGTAAAAGTACAGAGGACCTTGCTGCTCATATCGGTAAGGTCCAAAAGTCGCAAAGCCACCTCCTTCATCGGTGGGTGTTGCTCGCCCTGATCCTGTAAATAGGCAATATACACTACGTAGCGCCCATCTGGTGAGGGATGCGGAAACCAATTGGAGTAGGGGTCATCGGTCAATTGCTTGGCCGCACTTCCATCGGCCAGCATCCTCCAGATCTCCATACGTCCCGATGCAAAGGAATTGTAATAGATATACTTCCCATCGGGCGAATAGTCGGGTCCGTCGTCCAGGCCTGGTGAATGGGTAAGCTGGGTTTCTGCCCCGCCCTGTACCGGGATGGTATAAATATTGAACTGTCCTCCACGTTCTGCCACATAGGCCAAGGTCTCGCCATCGGGCGACCATCCATGCCAGTAGGAAGGATAATTGGGTGTAATCAATTGAGGGGTTCCACCGTTTATGGGCAGGGTATAGATTCTGGAGGTGCCAGAATTTTTTTTGTGCTCTGGTTTGTCCAACACATCATTATTGCTGATAACCAGGGTCTTTCCATCCGGTGAAATGCCATGGTCGTTATTGCAACGGTCGGCAAATCCGGTAGGGATTAAGTGTTTTCCGGGGACACCGGGTTCAATTTTGTAAAGCTTGCCCTCACTGTTTACGATCAGAAATTTGCCGTCCAAGCTCCAATTGGGCGCTTCAAAATGGCCTTCTTCAAGGTAAATGGTCTCCCGATTATCCGTGGTAAGGTCGTATACTTCCAACTTCGAAGTCAGGGTGGGGTTTTGTGCAGTCATGATATTCAATGCAAAGAGCAACGGAAAATAAACGTGCTTCATTTTTTACAATTGTTCAAAGGAGGCTATAGCCTGTTCAAAAGTCTCCTTAAGTTTTTCCTTTTTATCTTTTAAGGTCCAGGCCGTAATCATATACACATGATCCTTGCCCTCAACAAACCCTAAGGTGTATGCCAATTCGTAATCTGGCGCTACCTTGCCGTCAATTTCCAAAATTTCTGCGTCCAAACCATTTATTTTCATGGTTTTAGGCGTGGTTTGATCTTCGATTGCCACATTTTCGCTTAAAAATTGCAGGCGTATATCCCTGTAGTTCTGGACCACGGATTTGGACTCGTCCCATTCATCCAACTCCTTAAAAACCTCCATCAATTCCTGTTTAGGCTCGTCTATGACCACGAAGTAGACTTCCTTAAAAATGTTCTGATATTGTAACGAGGCATCCCTGTTGAGGTTTTTGGCCTCCTTCATATATTTTGGAAGCGCTATGCTATATTGATCCTTGATGGTAACCGTATTAAAATCCTCGGAGGCCAAAAGCTCTTTTTTCTCCTTGTTTTTCCCTGTTCCGGAACACGAGACCATCAGGAGTATGAAAAGAAATAATATGGTATTTTTTATCACGTTTGTTATGCTTGGTTGTTTGAACTAAATTAGGAATAAAATGCATAATGCACCCCACTAGAGCGATTTTATTACCTTACAGGGATTCCCATAGGCCAAAACATTATCTGGAATATCCTTGGTCACAACAGAACCTGCTCCTATGGTTACGTTATCCCCGATGGTGACCCCGGGCATGATTATCGTATTACCTCCAATCCATACATGGTCCCCTATGGAAACGGGTTTCGTGTAGGTGATATAGCTCCCGGTGTTCTTTTTGGGGTCTAGGGTTCTTTCCGAAGCCTTTAAGGGGTGTCCGGCCGTGTATATTTGCACAAAGGGTGCGATAAGGCCGTTTTTCCCGATGGAGATCTTGTTATCGTCCAAAAAAATACAGTTGGTATTGATAAAGGTATTTTCCCCTATGGAGATATGCTCCCCATAATCGCAGAAAAAAGGCGCATTGATCCATACATTCTCTCCTTTATGGCCCAAGAGCTGGTTTAGCAAGGATACGGTTTCGTCCCCGTTCATAGTGTCCAGATTGTTATAGGTCTGCAGTAGTCTACGGGCCCTGTGGTACATGGCCAATAATTCCGGATCCCGCGAATTGTAGTGCATGCCCGCCAACATTTTTTCCTTCTCTGTCATGTCTTAGGGTTGTTCAATTTTATATTTTAAAATATAGGTAGGGGTAAGCTTAGCTTCATCAATAACGGTGTAGGTATCTTGATTCAGATTATCCAATTGACTGTTGGCCAGGACATAGATATGCCCTTCGGCTATGGCCAGGGTGGTAGGGAGGTTCATTTTTTCATGCCCTACCAAAAGGGGGATGATGCCCCCAACGGTTTGCTCGTTTTCTGACAGGGGTATTTTTATCAGTCCATGTGCTTCCTTTTCCCCTCCGTTGCGTATGGCATATAGATGGCCCGCATGGTACTTTAAACCGTCCAACCCAATTTTGGTGGTACCCTCGTGCTTGCCGTTGAGAATTTCACCGGTCTTTATATCCACTACACGTATTCCATGGGACCAGGAATCCACGAAGAGCTTGGTATTGTCCTCGGAGATCGCGATTCCATTTGGATACTGGATCTGTGCATCATCGAGAAAAACGGACAAGGATCCGTCCGGATAGTCAAGTTTATAAACGCGGTGCCTTTCGGTATCCGTGATAAAGATTTGCCCGGAACGGCTTATGGCCAGATCGTTCATCAAATGGTTTCCCTCCTCGTTGAGTTTATAGGAGTGGAGTAGGGAGCCATCTTCCAGATCAAGCACCAATAGTATGGAGCTCCAGCTATCATTTTTCTTCTCGCTGCCCAAGGCAAAAAGGCGATGGTCTTTTACCGTGATTCCTATGCCCGGTTTGTAGCCATACGCTCCGGAACCAATAAAGTCTATACTTTTTCCCGATGCAAGGTCGGTTTCCACAATTTTCCTCCTATGAATGCTACTGAGGTATAATTTCCCCTGTTTGGAATCTACGGCTATGCCTTCCGGAATCAGTGCCTTGTCATAGGAGATTTCCAAAACTTCGGCCTGCGCCATGCACCCTAACCCGTAGAGCAATAGGAGATAAGAAAGGTATGTTTTCATCTGCACGGATGGGATTGCATAAATTTAAAAGGGATAAAAAATCAATTCTCTCCAATGGGTGGGGGTCCTTCGGGTACAATGGCCTCATATACCTCGTCACCTTTTCGTTCCCGATATTCGGACTTTATCTTTTCCACCAATTTTGGATCTTCAAAAAGATCTACCATGGTCATTCCCATGGCCTTGGCTGCATAGACCATGCCCTTATGGCCGATACTCATCCCTCCACAGGCCACTACAGCCCATGAATGCCAGGGTGTATCTTTTGGTGCTGTGGTGACCCCTAGGTTAATGTTGGCAACGTTCCAGCTCACATCACCCACATCTGTTGAACCTCCACCAGGATGCTCCTTGGTTTCTTCCAAGGGCATAATGGAGGCATCCATGCCCACTTGGGGTTTGCCCGTTACTTCCTGTATTTTTTTGCCAAAGGCACTTTCCTGATCGGTGTATGAGATGGGACCTAAAAGCTCCAGGTTCTTCTGCATGGCCTCACCACCGGCGCGGTTCACCAAAACTTCGTAAATGCCGGAAATCAGGGAAATTTTATGGTCTACATTGGCCAAAATAGCCGCCCCTTCTGCCATTTTTTGCACCCGTTCGTAAACGGGGAGCATACCGCTTCTTTTCGTATCCCGCACGCGCACCCATAACTTGGAATAATCGGGTACCACGTTCACGACCTGGCCGCCGTCCTGGATATGATAGTGTATTCGTACCGTAGGTTTAATGTGCTCCCGATAGTAATTAATGCCGGCGGTGTACAACTCAAGCGCATCCGATGCGCTGCGCCCGTTCCAGGGGTCTGCGGAGGCATGTGCCGCCTGGCCAAAAAATTCGACCTTAAAATCGACCAATGCCAGCGAGCTTTGTACATCTGCCCTGGTGGAAGCACTGGGGTGCCAACTGAGGTTAACATCTACTCCGTCCCAAAGCCCTTCGCGTACCATCCAAATTTTTCCAAAGAATTTTTCCTCCGATGGCGTCCCAAAAAACTTAATCGTGCCTTTTAGCTTGCCCTGCTCAATGAGTTCTTTGGCCGCGATGGCCGCTCCCAAGCTTCCTGCGCCAAATAAATTATGTCCGCACCCATGTCCTGCGGCCCCTTCATTGAGGGCTTCCTTGGTGGGTTTTGCCTTTTGGGAAATACCGGGGAGCGCGTCAAACTCACCTAAAACGCTTATTACCGGAGACCCCGATCCGTAAGTGGCCACAAAGGCCGTTGGCATACCTGCAACACCTCGTTGCACCGTAAAACCGTTTTTCTCGGCATAGTCCGCCAGAATTTTTGAGGATTGGTCTTCTTCAAAAGCGGTTTCCGCCAAAGCCCAAATGGAATCGCTTATTTGTATTAGCGCTTCCTTGTGTTTTTCCACTGAGGCGATAGCCGCCTTCTTGTTGCTGTTCATTTTTTGACCGGATACTATTGCTGCACTGAGCAATAATAGTCCTAAGAGCATGTTTTTTCTCATTTGTATTGAATTAGCCGTTGTATTTTGTATGGTAATGTTCGTATGAGGCGGAGATGAGCTGGGTAAGTATGTCGGTATCCACGTCTTTCAGCCTTTTGATATAGAGGCATGACTTTCCCGTTTTATGCTTGCCCAATTTTTCCATCAGTTCAGGATAGCGTTTAAAACCCGTCATGATATACAGGGCAAAGTTTTGTTTCCTGGGGGAGAACCCTGTCAGCAACATATCCCCTTCACGACCCGAATTGTATTTGTAGTGATAACTTCCGAAACCCACTATACTGTTTCCCCACATTACAGGTGGCTGCCCGGTAATTTTTTTCATCAGTTGCAGCAGTGCATAAGCATCTTCGCGTTTGGTATCTTCTTCCACGCTATCCAAAAAAGCGGTCACGGAGCCTTGGTTGGGAATGGTCTTGTTCTGTGCCATATACGTACTGTTTTCAGAGCCGTATAAATATACATTTTAATGCTAAAAGGACCGAGACCTTAGGAACATATTCCATAAAAATACCTGCTGTGTCGAAGGCGCTGTCCGGCATCAAGATATGGTTTTTTGGGTTTCCATGGCCCTATGCCAAAGCCTTCCTGTATACTTGAAGACATCGCTCGCGCGCTGTTTTATGGTCGACCATGGGTGAGGGATAGCTGAATTCCTGTAAGTCCGGTATCCATTGTTGGATGTAGCTACGATCCTTGTCGAACTTTTGAAGCTGGGTCATGGGGTTAAAAATGCGAAAGTAAGGAGCTGCGTCCACTCCGCTACCCGCAGCCCATTGCCAGTTGCCCACATTGCTGCTCAATTCATAATCCAATAGCTTTTCGGCAAAATAGGCCTCGCCCCAGCGCCAATCGATGAGCAAATGTTTACATAAAAAACTGGCAACCAGCATACGCACACGATTGTGCATGTACCCTGTGGTGTTTAGCTGACGCATTCCAGCATCCACCAAGGGATAGCCGGTCTGCCCTGTTTTCCATTTTTCAAAATCCTTCAAATCCATGCGCCATGGAATTCGGTCATACTTGGGTTTAAAAGCCTTGGTTACCGTATGGGGGTAATGCCATAGAATTTGCATGAAAAATTCCCGCCAGATCAGTTCGTTCCAAAAGACTTCCTTTCCCAAAGACTGTTTTACAAGCTCTCGGATCGACACCGTTCCAAAGCGCAGATGAGGACCCAATCTGGAGGTCCCATTCTCCAACCCTGGAAAATCGCGGGTGTTGCCGTAGTTCGCCAAAAGGTCGGAATCCAACATGGCGTCCGGAACAGTGATGTTCGAAGGTTCAAAACCCATTTCCTGCAGGGTACAGGAAGGGGAGTGTTCCATTTTTAGAACATTTTGAAGGTAGGGGACGGTGTCATAGCATCGAAGATTCCGCTCCTGATTGAAAACCGCCTTCCATCGCTTCATATAAGGGGTGTAGACTACATAGGGTGTGCCATCGTCCTTTAAGATTTCACCTTTTTCAAAAATAACCTGGTCTTTAAAGGCTTCGAAGCCTATGCCCCTTTGGGACAAAAAGTTGCACACATCGCGATCCCTTTCCAGAGCATAGGGTTCGTAGTCATGATTCGTGTAAACTGTATGCACGTCATAGCTGTCCATAAGCATTTTGTAGACCTCCAAGGGCTTTCCGTGGAACTGGGCCAAGCCACTACCAAAATCGTTTCTTAGCCTTTGATCCATTTCTTGAAGTGACCCATGAATAAAGGAGACCCGTGGATCGTTCTTGGGAAGTTGGTCCAGAATGGCCGTATCAAATATAAATACGGGCAGTACGGGATAGCCACTTTGTAATGCGTGTAGCAATCCGGCATTATCCTGTAGCCTAAGATCTCTTCGAAACCAAAAAATAACCAATTTGTCCTTCATTATGGTACAAAGCTATTGTTGTTTCCGTATGGTTTCCAAAGTGGCATATTTTTGATACTAGTAGGAAGTTAATTTCAATTCACTGGGCTGGCCTGCCATTTTTCCAAACAGTTCGGTAAGTTTTTGTTCCCGATACCTAAAAATCTTTTGCAGTTGTTTTTTGACCAAAAAGGGGTGGGTTAGTTGCCCCAACCAACCAGCCGGAAGTTTATAATCTATGATATCCTCCATTTGTACGCCGCCCTCTATGGGGCGTAGAAAATGTTTGTGATGCCAAAAGGCGTATGGGCCAAACCGCTGCTCATCCACAAAGTATTCGCCCTTCCTTACATGGGTAATTTCGGTTACCCATTTGGTCTTAATGCCTGCAAACGGGGATACGGTGTATTGTATGATCTGTCCGGGAAACATGGGCCTGTCGGCGCCCGACTGTATGTTAAAGCCCATGTGGTCCGGCGTAATGATTTGTAGGTTTCTGGGGCTGGAGAGGAATTTCCAGGCCTTTTCCTGGGAAATGGGCAGCGCTTGGCGCGAATACAACTGGTACAATTTCATAAGGGACAAAGATATATATTGTTTATCAAAAAAAGAAAAAGATTAAACAATTTACCATGGATAAGGGATTGGCAGGCCTTTTACAGCATTCTGCCGAATGTTTTTGCATTCCTTTGGAGAAATTAAACGTACGACCAGCTTTGCGCGTACAGCAAAAGATTCACCTTGCTTTTTTCCGACCATCCTTTTTATAAGTGGCTTGGGCGGTTTTTTTATACCATAAGATTTCAAATTATTATCTTATGCCGAGAACCTTACAGATGAAAACATCGCTGTTGTATCCTTGTTTTTTCTTTTGTGCTTCCCTACTTTGTGCACAGGACGGGATTCGCGAGCTGGGGATATTGCCCAACGAGGTGGAAGAAACCTCAGGACTTGTTTTTTACAATGGTCGTATCCTTACCCACAACGATTCTGGAAATGACCCGCAGCTCTTTGAAATTGACACCCTATCCCTCGAGGTTTTGCGAACGGTCCGCATCTCAAATGCCGAGAACGTGGATTGGGAGGATATGGCTCAGGATGAGGCGTATTTTTACATTGGTGATTTCGGTAATTTTAACGGTGATCGAAGGGATTTAGCGGTATATCGCGTCGCAAAGGCCGATTATGATTCCTCTGACACGGTAAGTGCGGACAGAATCGACTTCACCTATGCGGACCAGACCGATTTTTCGCCAACGCCCCGGAGCAATTGGGACGCGGAGGCATTGGTTGTACTAGGGAGCGAATTGGTGATATTGACGAAACAATGGCAGGACTTGGGCAGCGTGGCCTATGCTTTACCCAAAGTGCCTGGAAGTCATATTGCCAGAAACCTGGGGAGCTATCCCGTAAACGGTTTACTTACCGGCGCGACCTATAATCCTACTACCCAAGTGCTTTTCCTTATTGGATATAGCGAACTTTTACTCCCTTTTACCTTACGGTTTTCCGAGGTAACGATCGACTCCTTTTTTGTTGGAGACGGGGAACGGATCAACCTGAACATAGGTTTTGCCCAGATAGAGGGCATCACATTTTCCACTGAGGCCCAATATTTTGTTTCTTCCGAACGCTTTGTAAATGACAATCCGCCCATTACTGCAGCGTCGCGTTTGTTTTCCTTTAGCATCGCCATAGACGCCGAACCGGTTGACGAAACCCCTGAAGAAGGGAATCAATTGCTGCTGTACCGAAGATTGGGCTCTGGAGATTTAGGGTATGAACTCCAGACAGAAAGACGGATTTTTGGGCGGGCGATCTTTGATGCTCTGGGAAGGCGAATAACCTATACCCGAGCCGATAGGATATCGGGCAATACCGTGGACATATCCGGTTTGCGTGCGGCAATATACTATCTCACCTTTTACCTGGATGACGAAATCTTGTCCAAACCCTTTGTGCTGGACTGATTTTATACCGGACCGCTTTTTATTTAAGGATTTATTAACAAGGGAGCTATACCATTATATTTAGTTTTGTAGGAACACGTAAACCTAAATTAAAATGAAAAAATTATCTCTTTTATTATGTACTGTGCTTGCTTCGTTCACCATGCAGGCGCAATTGACCACCCCTCAGCCCAGCCCTACTGCAAAAGTGGAGCAGAAAGTTGGCCTTACCGATGTTACCTTGGAATATTCCAGGCCATCGATGCGGGACAGAACTATTTTTGGGGAACTTGTTCCTTATGACAAATTATGGAGAACAGGGGCCAATAAAAACACCATGATCACCTTTGGTGATGATGTGGTTGTGGACGGACAAACCTTAAAGGCCGGTTCCTATGCCATCTTTACAAAACCGGGTGCCACTGCTTGGGAAGTTATTTTTTACGCCGATACCGAAAACTGGGGAACACCTAGGGAATGGGACGATAGCAAAGTAGCTGCCAAGACCACAGTAGAGGTGTATAACATGCCTATGGCCATTGAGACCTATACGATGACTTTTGATGACCTTAGCAACAATTCCGCTACTTTGGGAATGTTATGGGAAAAAAGCTATGTAGGTGTAAAGTTTGATGTGCCCACCGTTGAAAAAGCGGTGAAGAGCATAGAGAGCGTTATGAACGGTCCTAGTGGAAATGATTATTATGCCGCTGCGTCCTACTACTATGAGGAAGGAAAGGATTTGGCTAAGGCTAAGGAATGGATAGACAAAGCCGTTGCTGCCGACAAGGAAGGCCGGGCTTTTTGGGTAATGCGCAGACAATCCCTTATTTATGCCAAAATGGGTGATACCAAAGGCGCTATTGAAGCAGCTAAGAAGTCTTTGGCTTCTGCCACGGCCGCTGATAATAAGGACTACGTAAAACTTAATCAGGATTCCCTTAAGGAATGGGGTGCGCTGTAATGGCGATAGAAAATTCTTGAAAACTAACCCTGACCTTTTCGGTCGGGGTTTTTTTATAGGGTAATGGGCGGGTTCTTCAGCATGCGATCAAAACTCTCAAGAAGACAGGCCAAGACAATGACCAGCGCACAGCCAAAAGCATTGAGCCATAGATAGGACATCCACTCATAGTACCATCCAAAAATGACAATGGCCTGGGTGATGATGGCGGCAACGAAAACAGCGTTGCCCTTTACGAACTTGAAAAAGAAGGCCAATAAAAAGATACCGAGTACATTGCCGTAAAAAATGGAGCCAATAATATTTACCAATTGGATCAGGTTATCGAACAGGTTGGCGTAACAGGCAATCAGAATGGCAATGACCCCCCAAAGCATGGTAAAGCCCTTGGACACCAATACGTAGTGCTTGGGCGAAAAGGTCCCCTTTCTGTTCCTTTTGTAAAGGTCTAGGGCTGTAATGGTCCCCAAGGCGTTTAATTCCGAAGCCGTAGATGACATAGCGGCTGAAAGAATGACCGCCAAAAGCAACCCGATCAGGCCCCTGGGTAAATGGTTCAGGATAAAGTGGATGAATACGTAATCCTTGTCATTGGTTTCCACAGATGCATCTGCCTGCTGTATCATGGCCCTGGCCGCGTTTCTATTGCTAAGTTCCTTGCGATTAAGAAATTTAATCTCCTGCTTGGCCGTTTCAATGGACTCTGCCTCCCCGAGTTCCAAGGCCGCTGAAAATTTGTTCTGGGCCAGCTTTTTTTCGGCCTCAAGCACCCTATGGCCTTCTTCCAATGCCTTGTAATCGGCTGCATATGAGGAAGCGGCCACGGCATTCGTTGCAGCCGGATTAAAATTCAGGGGAGAGGCGTTGTACTGATAAAAAACAAAGACTAAAACACCTACCAAAAGAATCAAAAACTGCATAGGTATTTTTAAGACGCCATTGAAAATGAGGCCCAACTGACTTTCGGTGACCGATTTTCCAGAAAGATACCGCTGCACCTGACTTTGGTCCGTACCAAAATAGGAGAGTGCTAAAAACAGCCCCCCCGTAATACCGCTCCAAAAGGTATAGCGACTTTTGGTGTTGAGGTCAAAATCGAGCACGTTCAATTTATCACTGGCCCCTGCAATTTTTAGTGCCTTGTTGAAAGAGATGTCCTCTGGCAAGTACCCCAGAATAAAGAAGAAGGCCGTGAACATTCCGATCATCATGATGAACATTTGCTGCTTTTGGGTCACGTTCACCGCTTTGGTACCTCCTGATACCGTATAGATAATGACCAAAACTCCAATGATGATGCTCAATGTTCTAAGGTCCCATCCAAGTACGGCCGATAGGATAATGGCAGGGGCAAAGATGGTAATCCCCGCTGCCAAACCACGTTGGATCAAAAATAAGATCGCCGCCAAAGTACGTGTTTTAAGATCAAAACGATTTTCCAGAAACTCATAGGCCGTATACACCTTGAGTTTATGGTATATGGGAACAAAAACGACACAAATGATAATCATGGCCAGGGGCAATCCAAAGTAGAACTGAACAAAGCCCATACCGTCATGAAAGGCTTGCCCGGGTGTGGACAAAAATGTGATGGCACTGGCCTGGGTGGCCATCACAGACAGGCCAATGGTCCACCATTTGGCTTTGTTTCCACCAAGGACATAATCGTTTACATCCTTATTCCCCTTGGTTTTCCAGACTCCGTAGCCCACGATAAAGAGCAAGGTTCCGACAAGAATGATCCAATCAAGTACTGCCATATTATCTAAATGCGGTCATAATAAAATAAAAGATCACTATGTATGTGATGTTGACGAGGAGTACTAGGGTGTATTCCTTTTTCCAGATGAACTTATTCTGCATGGGGTTATCCTTTAACGGCACTTTCGGTTTCCACTTTTTCCTTACCTAGGGATATCATATTGGCGAACAGCTTGTATGCTCCGGAAACGCCTGCAGGCAGTTCCCTGAAAAAACTGAGCCCGGTATAGATATAATTTCCCTTTCCGTGGGGTGCCACCAATAGGCTTCCCGTTTTGGGAGATTCCCCCTCGTCCTGCATGGAGAGCACGGGAGTAAACTGGGGATCCCATTCCTCTGGAAAGTAGAGCCCCCGTTCCTGTACCCATCCGTCAAAGTCTTTTTCCGTAATCGGATTGGGGAAATTTACCAAGGCGTGCCTTTTGGCCAAGATTTCCACCTCGGAATTTTCATCGGTAACCCTGCCTCTTGAAAGTTTTAGAGGATATGGGGCAATATTTTCAAATTGTTTGCTCCACCTACCGGCGGTATTGTACTGTACGATCAGGTTACCACCTTCCTTCACGTAATCCAACAAATAACGTTGCTTGAACTTAAGTTCCGGGACTACATTATAGGCACGTATGCCCACTACTATGGCATCGTATTTTTCCAGGGTTCCTTCCTGTATGCTTGTGGGGTCTATGGTGTGTACCTTATAACCTATCTGTTCCAGGCTCTCGGGAACCTCATCGCCGGCGCCCACAATATAGCCTATATGTTCTCCTGATTTCTGGATATTTAAACGCACTACTTTGGTCTCTGAAGGCAGTAAAATGGACTGCTTGGGAACATGGTCGTAATTGATCTCTACCAATTCCTTGACATACATGTCCCCGTTTACGGAAACTTGTGGGCGAATATGGCCTTCACTTTCTCCCGATGGGGGTACTACCGTAAATATTACGGTTTGTTCATCGCCTTTTTGTCCGATGCTAAAATCGATTCTTTCAGGGGACACCTTCCAATCCACCGGAACATCAAGGGCTACGTTTCCGCTGAGGTCATTTTTGCCTGCCTTTACGATTACAGGGATTTCCTTGGACCTGGAATCCGCAAATATGATTACTTTGTCCATAACCCGGGCCGTTACCTCGGGGAGTATTTCAAAGGGCTGGTACAATTCTCCTTTATCCGGTTTTGAATGTCGATATACTACCGGTCTTTTCATGTGGATCGTATAGCCGCCGAATTCAAGTTCAAAATCGGCATGGAAAGCACGGGGCGTCTCTGCCTGGCCCACCAAATGTTGGTCTTTTACCATATAGGTCCCCAAGCTCCCTTTTTCGGACAGCCAGTAGGGACTTGTGTACCTGGTATCTTCAAGGATTTCCAGATCTAGTTCAACCACCATCTTTTTATTTTCTTCCAAGCGTACCACCGAATCAAGGGTGTTATTGGCCGAAAGTGAAATGGACTTAAGGATAATATCGGCGGCACTTCGGTTGAGGACTTCTACCCCCACCTTTAATTTGCCCGCAGGGTTGGCGAAGGCCTCCTTGGCAGACGCCTCCAGATAGAGTCCGGAAACCGCGGCGATGATATCCTCCAGTTCCTTGGATTTTATTTTTTTCCAATGTGTGTCCTGTACCTGTTGAAGCAGTTTGTAGGCTTCCACCAACTGGGGCAGGTGTTGGGTAGGATCCACAAAGTCAAAATCGGCTTCTATGGCATATAGGATTTTTCCAATGGCCTCACCACCTTGAATACGTGACCAAGAGGTATCAATGCCATCAAAAACGTTGCTCTTGTCCGTTGGCAAATCGCCTTTGATGAGTTCAATATATTCGTTCTGCGAGCCTCTGGTGGTCAATCTTCCAAAGCCTTGGCAGAGGTGTTGACTACTGGCCATGGAGGCAATTTCGTTGTTCGAAAGTCCTTTCATGGGATAATAGACCCCGATATCAAAATTCAACATATTGGATTTATCGGCCTTGGCAAAATTTTCCTGACTCCCATAAAACCACCATGACGTATTGAAGAAAACCCGTTTGGGCTGCCAAACACTAGTGGACTTTAATTGCTCCGGATAGGCCTTGGCGTCATTGGTCAGGTCAAAGGCCTCAACGCTTAACATCGCCGAGGAAGTATGGTGCCCATGAGTGCTACCGGGCGTCCTGTGATCAAAACGATTGATGATCACATCGGGCTTAAGGTTCCGTATGACCCAGACCACATCGCCCAGAACGGTTTCCTTGTCCCAGACCCTCAAGGTCTCGTTGGGATGTTTGGAATATCCAAAGTCATTGGCTCTGGTAAAGTACTGTTCCCCGCCATCTATACGTCTTGCCGCCAATAGTTCCTGGGTTCTGAGCACGCCCAGCAATTCACGGAGTTCAGGTCCGATAAGGTTTTGCCCTCCATCACCACGGGTCAGGGATAGATAGGCCGTTTTTGCCTTTACCTCGTTGGAGAGGTAAGAAATTAAGCGGGTATTCTCATCATCCGGATGCGCTGCGATATACAGGGCCGTCCCCAAAAAATTGAGTTTTTGGAGCGAATGGTATATGTCAGAGGAGGATAATTTTTTAGGAGCTTGTCCCTGGCTGAATGGAGCTGCCAGCAGAAGCCCAATGCAGCAAACCAAGAAGTTACGCATAGTTGGATGTTTTGTCGGTAACCAAAGATAGAAAGATTAGCCCCCCACCAATAACATTTAAAACTTCTTTAACACGCATAGATTCACGCGCCAACTCAAAATCATGGAAAAACATTATTGGATCCGGACTACGCCTTTCTGAAGCAATAGGCTGTTCGGGTAAGTCACCAGCTGTCCTTTATCCGTGATAAGATGTACGTGAAAGGCCCTAATATCGTCTATTACGGCTTCTTCGGGGAAATCGTTATCCAGGATATGGATGCGATCTCCAATTTTAAAGGGAAAATAGAAAAAGAGGATAATCCCGGCTGTGATGTTGCTCAAAATGGACCAGGAAGCGAAAAGAGCGACTCCCAATACGGCAAAAAGGGAAGAAAAAATAAGGCCCAGTTCCTTGACGTTTACGCCCCAAATAAAAATAAGGGCTACAACGCTCAGTGAAGTAAGCCCAATAGATACGTACTTGACCACCAGTCGGGTGCGCACTTCGTTGATATCGCTGAGCTTTCCCACCTTGCGAATGGCCTTTGTGGTCACAAACCGCAAAATCAATAAAACAAGCAGACAAATGAGCGTACCCAGCAGCTCATTTTGGTAATCCATAATAAATTCTTCCATACTTAGAGACCTAGACTATCCCTTAAATATATGTCATCATTTCCATTTTGTCCCCAATAGGCCGATTTTATACGCTTTATTTTTGTGGCCGTGGAGGTCATGGCCTTCGCATTGGGACCAAAACCACTTTTACCGGTTTCCGACCAGCTTTCAATCGTATGTGGAAAAGCAGTGGTAAAATTAATGGTCAGCGTACGTTCCAATTCCGGATAAACCAAGGTATAGGAACGCATATCACCATCGGTATTTATCGTCGCTGTTGCCTTGTAGGCTTTTATTTCCGCGTGTCTGAGCCTAATGTATTCCAGGGAGGGAATAATCTGTACCTCGCCCACGGGCAAATGATTGGGTGAGATTCGGATCTTGTTCCAGAGCTCGTTCTCCAAAACGGCTTTCTCCAATTGCAGCTGCTGATCTGCTTCGGATTCAAAATAGGAATGGGAGGTAATTTCAAATTTATCCCTGTTGTTCAGTTGGGCGTACACATGTCCGCACCATTCCTGTACCGAGGTGGATACTTTTACCGCATGCCTGTTATCCGCTACGGGATAAAAGCTGCTGCCCATAATGGAGTAGGGGTATATACCCGTGAGGTAGTTCTTGGTACTGTTTAATTTGAGCACAGGGATATTGTCCGCATTGTGCCCATCTGCCTTAACCTGCTTACCGGCCAGGAAAGGTTCCGTAACATAGACCAATACGGCTTTTCCTTCACGTAACTGCCCGTAACGGGCTTGGGTAAGTTCATATGAAGTAATCTCGGCATTTCCGGCATACCAGTATTTTTTGAACGCCTCGGAAAGCGCTCTTTTAGGAGTTTCGAGGGCTGGCGCCGGTTCCATATTCAGTGCTACTTCCTTGGCCTTTGGTTCCTTGGCCTTTTCCTCACAAGATGCCATAAAGACTGTGAGGGCGATCAGGCCAAAAAATGTGGTTTTAAATGGTACGTATTTTTTCATGTCCCTTGTTTTTGATAAAATTAACGATCTATCCTCAGGAAACCATGGCAATTAACGTTTTGTAAACTAAATGGGTAGGCAGGCCCATCACATTGGTATAGGAGCCCTGGATCTCCTCTACACCCATATGCCCGATCCACTCCTGGATGCCATAAGCGCCGGCTTTGTCAAAGGGTTGGTAATGGTCTATATAGAACCAGATCTCCTCATCGGTAAGGGCCTTGAACTTCACTTTGGTAGTACTGTTGATCGTCTCTTGCCGGTCCGTGCTGGTAAAGCAGACCGAGCTGATTACTTCGTGCCAGTCATTGGAAAGACTGCGGAGCATCTGAAAAGCCTCTTCCCGATCCTTGGGCTTGGCCAGGGAGCGGTCTTTATACCAGACCACCGTATCGGAGGTAATAACGATTTCACCGGGTTTTAAACCGCCTTTAAACGCTTGGGCCTTTAGCTGGGCCAGATAATCAGAAATCCCGGGACCTCTAAGGTGGTCCGGATAGACCTCCTCCACGGGTTTGACCCGTACTTCAAAATTGAGATGCATGGCCTTGAAAAACTCCTGCCTTCGCGGCGACCCCGATGCCAAAATAAGCTGTAGGTCCTTTAGTTTGTCGAGCGCCATATTAGTCGTTTTTTGCACTGAAATTCCCGTGCCAATCCCCATGGACCTTCAAAACCTGCTCAATGACGTCGCGCACACAACCCTCACCTCCGTTCAGGTGCGAGATGTATTTTGATACTTCCTTGACCTCCGGAGCGGCATTCTGTGGACAAGTGGGCAGGCCTACCAAGCCCATGGGGGGAATATCGGGCAGATCATCCCCCATATACAATATCTGCTCCTTTTTAAGGGTATACATGTCCATATATTCCAAAAGGGGTTCTTCCTTGTGATGGGCGCCCAGGTAGATATCGGTAACCCCAAGACCCTGTAGGCGTTCTTTTACCCCCGGGTTGGTCCCTCCGGTGATAATACAGACCTGATATCCTTTTTGCAGGGCCGTCTTGAGGGCATAACCGTCCTTGACACTCATCTTTCGAAGTAATTCGCCCTTACTGGTAATGAGTACAGTACCATCCGTAAATACGCCATCCACGTCAAAGACAAAAGTGGTAATGTCCTTTAAATACGTTTTATAACTTTTCTCCATAGGTTTCTTTTATTGATTGACTCAAAAAGGAATAGATTTCCTTTTGGGTAGGGTTGGTTAGCAGCTTCATATGTTTGTCCATAGTGCCTTGATCTTTGCGTCTTGCCGGACCGGTCTGTGCGTCATAGGGTGCAATGTTACCAATTTTCCTTACCGTTTCCATGATAAGGGGTTGCAACAGTTGGAAAGGAAGTTGGTGCGCGTTGCAAATTTCGCTGCCCACATGATAAAGATGGTTCGTAAAATTATTCGCGAACACGGCCGCCAAATGTAGCGATAACCGCTGTTCCGAGGATACTTCCAAGACCCGGTCAGAGATGCAACCGCCCAATTGCTCAAGTAGTTGCAAATCACGAGAACTTTGAGCTTCCAAGCAAATGGGAATCGGACTAAAATTAACCCCTACGTCCTTGCTAAAGGTCTGTAGGGGATAGAAGACCCCTCTTCTTTCATGGGAATGCAATGCGCTTAGGGGAATACTACCAGAAGTATGCACCACCAGCCCCTTTACCGGAGGGAGTGTTCCAGAAACATGTGCTATGGCGTCATCACTTACGGCCAGCACATAGAGATCGGCCTGGAGCAGGGTACTGAAATCCATACTGGTGGCCGTTTTTGCCCCAAAAGGAGCAAGTGCTTCCGCACTGCGCCCCAGCACCTGGACCACCTGTAGTTCCTTGTGCTTTGAAAAGACATCGAAAAGCTTTGTGGCCACATTGCCGGTACCCAGTAGAACGATTGAAAGCATGGCCAAAAATACAAATTTAATGGACGATCGCACACGCGAATATTCAATAAACAATGAACAATAAACAATGAGGAATGAACAGTCGACAATTGGCAGTAAACAGTTGGCACACCTACGCCATCCACATGTCGCCATCCGCATGTCGCCGTAGCTTGCATCTCCACTGAAGTTACGACGGCATGTGGATAGCGGAGGCACAAGCTTTAGCGGAGGCACAGGCTACGGTGTATGCCGACAGTTGGTAGTAAACAATAAACCAGAAACCTTGAACTTGCACTTAAACTTTGAACAGTTGGCTGTTAACGGTAGGCGACAAACAGTTAACAATGGGTAGTAAGTAATGGAGCTAAAGATTCCTCGCAGGCTCGGAATGACAAATGATAGGGATATTGTCATTCAGAGCTGAGCGCAGCGAAGCGAAGAATCTCAAACCTTAAACCCATAGTCTAAACCCCAAATTCAAAACCATCAACTTTGAACCTTGAACCTTAAACCTTGAACCTTAAACCTTGAACCAGAAACAGTAAACAGTGAACAATTATCAATTATCAATAAACGATGGACAGTAATCAGTGGGCAGTGCTCAGTTCTCAGTGTTGAGTTATGAATTAAGAGTTATGCGTTGAATTCTCTTCGCTAATCGCTATTCCCTTTTCGCTTGCTGGGTGATGGCGCTTAAGATTCCTCGCAGGCTCGGAATGACAATGAACATTGGTTTGTCATTCCGCATTTAGTGCGGAATCCAGTCCAATTAAATCTGGCCGGTAAATTGTTGATGATCATAGCCTTAGACATTAAATATTAAATACCAGGTTTAGGCTTTGTAATTCGAAATTCATCATTCGTAGTTCCAAGCAGTTCCTTCCTTTTGTTGAGGGAAGGTGGCCCCGACCGAGGCAAAGCGAGGGTAGGGGACGGAAGGGTAGTAAAAAACCTCCCCTTTCTCACGCCAGAGGCGTGATTCATTCCCTTCCTTGAACAAGGAGGGGAGCTTTGATACCGGCACCTTTCCAATTTAAGTCACTCTATGTGAAGCGAAGTATCTCAACCTCTCACAAGCAACCTTGAGCCTTAAACTTTGAACCTTTCACCATCAACCCCATTTATTAAGTATTCTTTAACGTATTAATTATCCTTATTAAAGAGATATATCCAATTTTAAATCATAAAAACAATGTACTTTTGCATGCTGAAAACCATTGCATCGACGGATGACAGATTTGCTCAAAAAGATTTTCTTTTCCACGCGTTTAATGGCCCTGCTCTTTCTTGCTTTTGCGACCGCGATGGCCTTCGGAACCTTTATTGAGAGCAAATACAGCACGGAAACGGCTAGAATTTGGATCTATAACACCACCTGGTTCGAAGCGATCATGGTATTTTTTGTCATCAATTTTACGGGCAATATTTTTAGGTACCGACTCTTTCGCAGGGAAAAGTGGCCCGTGTTATTGCTACACCTGTCGTGGATATTGATCATTGTAGGGGCTTTTGTCACCCGATACATCAGTTTTGAGGGTGTTATGCCCATTCGCGAAGGCAATTCGGAGAAGGTTTTCTATTCGGACAAGACCTATCTCACCGCGTACGTAGACGGGGAAATTGATGGCGCCCCAAGAAGGAAACGCTTGGAGGACGATTTGATCGTTACCGCCCAGGCCCTTAAATCCTCCCTTCCCTGGCAATCGGATTTCAACGGGCAACCCTTAACGATTACCTATGTTGATTTTATAGAAGGGGCAAAGCAAGGATTGATACCCGATGCCAATGGCAAGGAGTATTTGAAGATCGTAGAGGCCGGTGACGGTAACCGGCACGAACATTATTTGGAAAACGGACAGATAGCCAGTATCCACAATGTACTTTTTGCTTTGAACAATGAAACTGCAGGCGCCATTAACATCATGGCCACGGACAGCAGCTATCAAATACAATCCCCGTTTGAGGGGAACTTTATGCGCATGGCCGATCAGTTCAAGGGACAAGTGGCGCAGGACAGCCTGCAACCCTTAATGCTGAGGTCACTTTACAGCTTGGCCGGCATGCAGTTTGTGATTCCCGAACCCATCTTAAAAGGCCGCTATGGCGTTGTGCCGTTGCCCAAGGAGGAAATTACCGACGCTTCCCAGGACGCCCTGGTAGTGCAGGTAAGCTCCAATGGGGAGACTGTGGAAAAAAGTTTACTGGGCGGAAAAGGTTCTGCCAACTTCTCCGAGAAATTTGAAGTGGGAGGATTGCAGTTTACCATGGGTTATGGGTCCAAGGTATATGAATTGCCTTTTGAAATACAACTGAACGATTTTATTGCGGAAAAATACCCCGGCACGGAACGGGGCTATGCCTCCTTTATGAGCAAGGTGACCGTGACGGACGAGCGGACCTTTGATTATGATATTTTTATGAACAACATTCTAGATCATAAGGGCTACCGCTTTTTTCAATCGGGTTTTGACCCGGACGAAAGGGGCACCATTCTTTCCGTTAACCATGACTTTTGGGGCACCTGGATTACCTATATCGGATATTTTCTATTATATGCAGGGCTAATGGGCATCATGTTCTTTGGCAAGACCCGTTTTAAGGAAATGGGCAAGGCCTTGGAGAAGGTGAAAAAGAAAAAAGCGGCCTTGACCCTGATCGCTCTTTTGGGATGTGGCTTGGGCGTTGCAGCACAAGAAGAACATGAACATGCGGCGGCACCCACACCACAACAGGTAGATTCCATTATACGGACTACTATAGTGTCCACCGAACATGCCGCCAAGTTTGGGGCCTTGGTGGTACAGGACGATGGGGGCCGAATGAAACCCATAAACACCTTTGCTTCTCAACTGCTTAGAAAGCTGAGCCTAAAGGACAAGTACAAGGACCTGAATGCCGATCAGGTATTCCTGTCCATGATGCTGAACCCACCTGCTTGGTACAATGCCGAGTTTATTGCCTTGGACAAGAAGGGAAAGAACGACAGTATCCGAAAGATCATTGGAATTCCCGAGGGGCAGCGCTATGTAAAGGCAACCGACTTCTTTGACGCGGAGGGCAGGTACAAACTGGCGCCCTATCTGGATGCGGCGACCGCCACGAACAACCCCAACAAGTTTGAACAGGACTTTGAGGACGCAAATATTCGTTTGAGCCTTTTGAACAGGGCCCTAAGTGGGGAAATCATCAAAATATTCCCTCTGTTGAACGATGAGAACAACAAATGGATCTCGGCGGTGGAGTATCGCTCGGGACAACATCAGGTAACCGATTCACTTTATGGTAATTTTATCAAAAATGTCGTGCCCTATTATTTGCAATCCGTGAGACGCGGGATAGCTACAGGGGATTATAGTGAGGCGGAAAAATTGTTGCAGGCCTTTCATCAAAACCAGGTCAACAACGGAAGCGAAGTACTCCCTTCCGAAAAAAAGGTAAAGGCAGAAGTGCTCTATAACAAGCTCGATATTTTCAACCGTTTGTACAAATACTATGCCCTGGTGGGCATCCTTATGTTCCTGATCTTGGTCCTCCGAATTTTTAAGGACCGTGAACTTTGGCGCGTGGCCACCTATTTCTTTAAGGGCACCATTTTTTTGTTTTTTATATGGCATACCGGAGGCCTGGTCCTGCGCTGGTACATTTCCGGGCATGCTCCCTGGAGCGATGCCTATGAGAGTATTCTGTACGTTTCCTGGGCCACCATGGGTATGGGCCTGCTGTTCGGACGTAAAAGCGACATGACCGTTGCCGCAACCGCCTTTGTGACGTCCATGTTGCTGTGGATCGCCCACCAAAGTTGGGTAGATCCCTCCATTGCCAATTTGGTCCCGGTACTGGACAGTTATTGGTTAATGATACACGTTGCTGTAATCGTGGGAAGCTATGGACCCTTGACCGTGGGAATGATCCTGGGCGTGGTGTCCCTGATGCTTATTATCCTGACGAACAAGAAGAACAAGAAACGGATGGAAATCAACCTGAAGGAACTGACCATCATCAACGAACTTACCCTCACCGTAGGCTTGGTAATGCTTACCATAGGGAACTTTTTGGGAGGACAATGGGCCAACGAAAGTTGGGGACGCTACTGGGGGTGGGACCCCAAGGAAACCTGGGCATTGATATCCATTATGGTCTATGCCTTTGTAATCCACACGCGTTTGGTACCTGGGCTAAGGGGGAGGTGGACCTTTAATTTCCTAAGCGTCGTGGCCTTTGGCAGTATTATGATGACCTATTTTGGGGTAAACTACTATTTGGTAGGACTGCACAGCTACGGACAAAGTGGTGCCGCGGCGATCACCCCAGACTATGTGTGGTACATAGCATTGGGTGTGTTGGTCCTGGGAGGTATCAGCAGGTGGCGCTATTCCGTAAATTACAGCAAGTGATTTTTCTTTGTAAGCATTGCGGGAGAAAGGCTACTAAGGGTGTAACGTCAATATCTTGAGCAATGAAAAAAGTAGCGCATCCATCCCATTTCATAGTGTCCCTTTTTCTTCTATTGGTTTCATACACGGGCTTTTCGCAGACCATAAAAAAAGGTGGTTTTGAAAAACAGAATAAATCCATTTCGGGCACTTTTGAAATTGTGGAAAGGGACGGCGGCACGTATATTGTGCTAAGTGACGATTTTAAGACCAAGAGCGCTCCGGACCTAAAGCTTTTTTTGTCCAAAAAACAACTGGCCACCATTACCGGAAAAAATGCGCCCTATGGCGCTGTCCTCATCTCCAAATTAAAGAGCGCCAAGGGCGGACAGTCCTATAAGATTCCTTCGAATATTGTCCTAAAGGAGTATAGTTCCCTACTGATCCATTGCGAGCAGTACGGTATTTTATGGGGCGGTAGCAGTTTATAATTTTACCCATTTCTCTGGTCCCGGCCTTGTGGTATACATACGCTATATACTGTGAGGTCGGGCAAATGGGTTAGAGGCGGTTTTTAATAAATTATTTGAAATATTTAAAAAAAAGTGCATCTTTGCACCATCATGAAGTTATAGAATTTATGTTTTTTATAGATGTCACAAGGCTTAGGCCAACCGGTTAGTCGACCCAAGGGTCGACCGGATGACGCTATATTTTCTTCATTTTACATAAATTCTTTACAATGACACATCAGAATAAAATCACGTTTAAAAAACTAATCCAATACTTTTATATTGCCATCACCGGCAAGGAGACCGAGTTTACTACAGGCAGTATCCGCAAGGCCATCTTTATGTTGTCCATTCCCATGATCTTGGAAATGTTGATGGAATCCATTTTTGCCCTGGTCGATATCGCCTATGTCTCACAGGTAAGCGTAAATGCCGTGGCCACGATCGGGTTGACGGAATCCGTAATCACCTTGGTCTATGCCGTTGCCATTGGACTCAGTATGGCCGCAACGGCAGTAGTTGCCAGGCGAATCGGGGAAAAGGACCTCAAAGGTGCCAGGGAATCGGCCGTGCAGGCTATTTTATTGGGAATCCTAGTATCCCTGATCGTAGGGGTGATCGGCTTCTTGTTTGCTAAGGAAATCTTAGCGTTGATGGGCGCCGAACCCGATTTGATCGCGGAGGGCTACGGCTATACACAATTGTTGATCGGGGGCAATGTCACCATTCTATTATTGTTCCTTATCAATGCTATTTTCAGAGGGGCGGGGGATGCTTCCACCGCGATGTGGACTTTGGTGCTCTCCAACGGACTCAATATCATTTTGGACCCCATCTTTATCTTTGGATGGGGACCGGTGCCCGAGTTTGGGGTCATGGGAGCTGCTATTGCCACCAATATCGGACGGGGAACCGCAGTGCTGTTCCAGCTGGCCATTTTGTTCTTTGGATGGAGCCGTATCAAGGTAGGCGTTAAGGACGTGGTAGTGCGGTTACAGGTCATGATGAACCTTGTAAAGGTGTCGCTTGGGGGAATTGCACAGTTTCTGATTGGCACCTCCAGTTGGGTATTCCTCATGCGCATGATGTCCGAATTTGGAAGTGAGGTATTGGCGGGTTATACCATTGCGATACGGGTGATGCTCTTTACCTTGATGCCCTCCTGGGGTATGAGCAATGCTGCGGCCACTTTGGTGGGACAAAACTTGGGCGCTCAACAGCCCGATAGGGCCGAGACCTCAGTATGGAAAACCGGTCGCTACAACGCTTATTTTATGTTGGTGGTGTCCGTGGTGTACCTCTTGTTTGCTAAGCAGATCATTACCTTCTTTAATGCCACCCCAGCAGTTGTGGCCAATGGGGCACTATGTCTGCAGATCATCGCCGCGGGTTATATTTTCTATGCCTATGGTATGGTGGTAACCCAGGCCTTTAACGGGGCAGGGGATACGAAGACCCCAACCAAGATTAATTTTATCGCCTTTTGGCTCTTTCAACTGCCTTTTGCCTATTTGGCTTCCATCACCTTTAATCTAGGGGCCATGGGCGTGTTTTTGGCCATAACCCTGGCCGAGGTCCTCCTGGCCGTCATAGCCATTGTCTGGTTTAGAAAGGGGGCTTGGAAAAAGGTACAGGTTTAAGCAATTTTTGTAACTTTAAAGCTTGACTACCGTCACAATTTTGTGACGGTAGTTTTTAACTAGCATCAAACCTATGGATTCAAAAAATAAAGGCCTTAACACCATTTGCACCCATGTTGGGGAATTGGTGGATGACACCTATAAGGGAGCCACCTCCCCGCTGTACATGAGTACCTCCTATGCCTTTGAGGATGTGGATGTTAAACGCTATCCCAGATATTTTAACACGCCCAACCAACAGGGACTATCAAAAAAAATAGCGGCCCTGGAACATGCAGAGGCGGCCCTGATCTTTGGCAGTGGCATGGCGGCCATTAGCACTGCCTTGTTGGCTTTTTTGAGAGCGGGTGATCATATTGTGCTACAGCGTACCCTCTATGGAGGCACCTATAATCTGGTGCAGGAGGAGTTTAAAAAATTTGGGATTTCCTATTCCTTTACCGATGGGCTTAGGGTGGCCGATTTTGAGGCCAAGATCCAGGAGAACACCAAGGTCATCTATATTGAGACACCTTCCAATCCCTTGTTGACCATTACCGATTTAAAGGGTGTGGCCCAATTAGCAAAGAAACATGGCCTAGTTTCCATGATAGACAATACCTTTGCGAGTCCGGTGAACCAAAACCCCATCGATTTTGGTATTGATATCGTCATTCACAGCGCAACCAAGTATATGGGCGGGCATTCCGATATCCTGGCCGGGGCCGTGGCATCCACGGAGGAAAATATGAAACGCATCTTCGGTTTGGCCAAAAACCTGGGGGGCAGTTTAAGCGATTATACCGTCTGGTTGTTGGAACGCAGTATAAAGACCATGGGCATCCGGGTTAGGGCACAAAACGAGAATGCCATGCACATGGCAGACTACCTAAATAAGCATAAAGATATTGAAAAGGTATACTTTCCCGGCTTGGTGACCCATCCGGATCACGAATTGGCCAAGGCACAGATGAAGGGCTTTGGCGGCATGCTTTCCTTTGAACTGAAGGCCGGCTTTGACGCCTCCAAATTTCAAAAGGCCCTGCAATTGATCAAGCCCTCCATGAGTTTGGCCGGCGTGGAGAGTACCGTACTTTCACCAGTTCAGACATCGCATGCGCTCCTGTCTCAAGAGGAGCGGGACCTACAGGGCATAACGGACGGACTTATCCGTTTTTCCGTAGGTATAGAGGAGCCGGAAGATCTCATTGCAGACATAGAACAGGCATTAAATAAAGTAAGGCCAAAGGCGGTTGTTACGACCCATTAATTTTTTAAACAAATCGAACCAACTTCATGAAGTTAGATATATTAGTTTTCGGCGCACATCCCGATGATGCGGAATTGGGTGCCGGTGCCACCATAGCCAAGGAAGTGGCCCAGGGGAAAAAGGTAGGCATTGTAGACCTTACCCGTGGCGAATTGGGCACCCGTGGATCTGCTGAGATCCGTGATAGGGAAGCGGCCGAGGCGGCCAAGGTCCTCGGTCTTGCAGTGCGCGAAAACATGGAATTCGCAGACGGCTTCTTTGTAAATGACCGGGAACACCAACTGGCGCTTATCCGGATCATCCGCAAATACAGGCCCGATATTGTGCTGTGCAATGCCGTGGAAGATCGTCATATTGATCATGCGAAAGGGAGCCAACTGGTGAGCGACGCCTGTTTTCTAAGCGGGCTGGTCAAAGTAGATACCCGTATGGAGGGCGACGATCAGTGGCAGGAGGCCTGGCGGCCCAAACAAGTGTACCATTACATCCAATGGAAAAACCTGGAACCTGATTTTGTAGTGGATGTGTCCGGATTTATCGAAAAAAAGACCGAGGCCATCATGGCCTATAGCTCACAATTTTACGACCCCAAAAGTAAGGAACTCGATACACCGATCAGTAGTAAGAATTTTGTGGATAGTGTGGTGTACCGTGCCCGGGATATGGGACGTTTGATAGGGGTACAGCATGCGGAGGGCTTTACCGCGGAAC
Organism: uncultured Flavobacteriaceae bacterium; assembly: GCA_947494825.1. Lineage (GTDB taxonomy): Bacteria > Bacteroidota > Bacteroidia > Flavobacteriales > Flavobacteriaceae > JBNGOQ01. Next base: position 115,373 of record CANLWN010000001.1, read on the forward strand.
GCTTTGTTGCGGTAGATAAATTGGAGAATTTGATCTAAGCGGTCTTCTGGTATTTTTTTTCTGCTTTGGGTAAGGTGAAGTAAAAACAGGAGCCCTTTCTTAAGGTGCTTTCCACCCAGATGCGCCCGTTGTTATTTTCTACCATGTCCTTACAGAGCGATAGGCCCAGTCCCGTTCCTTTTTCGTCATTGGTACCATAAGTGGTGTGGTTGGTGTTTTTTTGGAACAGCTTTTCCTGGGTGATTTTGTCCATGCCCACGCCGGTATCGCGGATGGAAACCTGCCAAAGATCATTTTTCTCCAGGGCCTCTATGGTCACCATACCGTTTTCCGGGGTAAATTTCAATGCGTTGCTGATGAGGTTCCGGATAACGATATCGATTTGGTTGACATCGGACCAGGTCAGGGTATTTTCCGAGAGCTTACTGATCAGTTTTATCGATTTGTTTTCCGCAATTTCGGAAAGTAGGTTGATATTATCGAGGACGATGGCCTCAAGGGCCACGACCGAAGGTTTGGTGATGGCGCCGTTCATTTGTGTTTGCCCCCAGGATAATAGATTGTTCAGGGTAAAGGAAATATGGTCCACATCGGTGCGCAGTTTCGGAATAAATTGAAGAAATTCCTCTTTCTTCACCTCTCCGTCCCTAAACAATTGCAAGAGCCCCTGCAATGCCCCGATGGGCCCCCTAAGGTCATGCCCGATGATGGAAAACAAAAGCGTTTTGGTCTCGTTGGTCTCCTTTAGCTCTTCCTCCCGCTTTTCAAGCGTATCGGTTTGGGCCTGTAGCTCCACGTTGAGTTTTTTCTGTATTTTTTCGCCCCGCCTCACCAGGATGGTAATGATCAGAAAGATAATCAGGATGACCACGGCGGCGTAGACGTAATTTTTTTGTTTGGCCAGGGCCTTCTCGTTTTCCAAGATCAGGGCTTCCTGCTGCTTGTCATGCTTCAGCTTGGTCTTGAGCATGGTAAGGCTTTTTTGGTTTTCGTTCCGCGATAGGGTGTCCGATAGTTTTTGATATAACTCATGATAGGACAGCGCTGTGGCATAGTCGCTCTTGTTCTTATGGATCCGGTACAGCGTTTTGGCGCACTTTTGGGTGCCCTCCATAGATTGTATCCTTTGGGAAATGGTGAAGGCCTCCAGCGCATGACGTTGGGAGACCGTATCTTTTTTGAGGCCCAGATAGGCTTCGGCCATACCGTTGAGCAGGTCTATTTTTCCCCGATCGTCCTGGAGTTTCTTGTGCAACAGCTCCCCTTGGTTGTACCAGTAGAGCGCCCACTTATACTTGCCCTCTTTTAGATAGGTCTTGCCTTTGATCTCATAGGCATAGGCCAACCAGTCCATAATCCTATGTTTTTCAAAAATACCGATGCTTTGGTTAACGTTGAACATGGCATAGTCCAGTTTCCCCATATCGGCATAAATGGAGGCGACGTTGCTCATGGATTCGGCCATGCTAATCTTATTGCCCAGTTCGGCGTTCAATTTTTTTACCTTGCTGTAAAAATCCAATGCCTGGTCGTAGTCTTTTTGGGAGGCGTACAGGTTGGCTATGTTCTCGTTCATTATGGAGAGCATGAGCTTATCTTCGTGTTTTGCCGCCAGATCTATGCCTTCCAAATAGCCGTTCAGCGCTTCGGCATAATCACCCTTATAGGAATATTCCCCGGCCAGGTTGTTCCGTATGCGGAGAATCAGTGTAGGGTGATCTATTTCCTGGGCAATGGCCAAAGCTTCCTTATAATTGGTAATGGCCTGGTTGTTGTCCCCTTTGTCCGAAAAATAACTGCCCATATTCAACAGGGCCCTGCTCTCTCCAAGTTGGTAACCTGCAGACCTACTGTGTTTCAACGCTTTTTTGGCCAATAAATAGAGGCTGTCCGTTTTATAGAAACGCAGTTGGCTGCCCAATTTGTTCAACAGGTCTATATAGACGGTATCCCTGGGGTGGAAATCACTCTTGGTGGTAAGGGTATGCAATTCCTGCATTAGGCTGTCCCGGACATTCTGTTGGGCATGTCCCATATGGAGTCCAGCGCAAAGGAGCAACACGAAGAGAAGGTGCCTTTTTAAATAGCGTGGAAGGGCCAGTACATAGGGCATTATTTGGGACATGGATACAAACTGAATTTCAGAAGATAAAAATAGGTTGTAAGCGGCCCATGCTCTAATTTATGTTGTGAAATGCCATTTTTTGTGTGTTTTATCGCATAAATCGAGCATTTCATCGATGTTTTCCTACAAATAGTGATGTGGAAGAGTCGTTACGGTCTTTTGGAAAGGCCTTATCCGATTGCCAAGATCTCATAAAATAAGGCTCATTTTATTTTGAAAGATCATGTAAAAAAATTTACCTTTGCGTCCGCTTAACATGGTGGTTGTAGCTCAGTCGGTTAGAGCGCTGGATTGTGGTTCCAGAGGTCGCCGGTTCGAACCCGGTCTTCCACCCTAAGAAAGCTGATTTAAGGTCCTGTCGTTCCCGATGGGACCTTTTTTATTGTGGATCTAGTGGCAGGGCAACCCGGCCTGCCCACTGGAGCTTGGTGTAGGCGGGGACAAAAAACGCCAAAGCACATATTACCACTTGTTACCGTATACGCCCACTTATTACTTTAGATTGGACTTTCTGCTGTTAAAATGTTTAGTTGTCACATCACTTAGGTTCAATTTAAAAGGAAAGGAGGGTAGTGATGTTGGAGGGTATCGATTTCAGTATGGAACTTATCGCAAAAAGGCTGTGGATTTTGGCAGCCGGTTTGTTTTTTTTCCTTTGTGTTTTGGGGTATGTGGTTTTTTTGACGGTACGGAAAACACATAAAGAAGAAGAGTAGGAGATTTTGGCTTTTGCACCATTTTCAAAATCCCATGACCGGAGCGTCAGTTTTTACCAAAATAACTCAGGTCTTCTCTATACAACCAGGTCTCAATTTTTTCCTCATTTACCGCCTGTTTGAGCAATTCACGAACTTTTTTTATAGAACTTTCCGGCATTAGTTTTGAGAGCTCAATTAAGGTCTTAAATGAGCTTTCCGAGTCATAATAGGACCAACTATCCCTCGGTACCATTAACATATAGTCGCAGGAATCCCCAATAACTTTTCTGTAAACGCTGAAGTTGATAGACGGACTGTTATTTATCACTAATCCAATGGCCTGTTCAAACTCCTCATTCATTCCGTAGGAAAGACGCACATAATGAACATCGATCATATTGGAAGGACTATTCGTTTCAAGTGTGAAAGAATTACTTAGGGGTCTTACCAGTTCATACAATTCGCGATTAACAGGAATCGCATAAGGTGCAACATGGATTGTAAAGTTTTTTCGATCCCCGGCAGGATTTACTCTTAGATCCATTGCTTTATGGGTAATTCCAAACGCGCCATCCACAAAGAGGCCCAATCGTTCACCAAAAATTACCGTCCACCCGTACCAAGTAATGGGATCTCCATTTTTTTCATGCCATTCAAGATGTTTTTTATATCCGTTTTCAAATTCGGAGTTTTTGCCTTCCTTAGGGAAATATGCAAAGAGATATGCCGCATCTCCGGAATTTTTGGTTTGCGAATATGTCATTGGATTTGCCATTAGCAATCCAAAAAATAAATTCAATAAAAACGATGTTAAGTTTTTTGATATCATTTTGATGATGAATTAATTGTCTTTAGGCTGATTTTACAGCAATTATCTCGCTGGTGCCACGCCTTGGCGTGTCGTCTTCCAAAGATACGGCACCCCGCTGGCGCGGAAATGTTTTCCGTGCCATCCAGTGCTAGCGGCAGCTGGGAAATTATAGTTTTCTTATCTCTTTTGCTTTCTCATTAGGTGGGACGAGTTTCTTTCTATAAATTCCTTAGGCCGCAGCTCCTCCGATCCCAGTGAAAAATAAATGTTGTTTTCATCTAGTACTTCTATAATTCCTAACAAACGTGCAACCTCATGTGTATTTAGGTCAGTAATAATGATATCAATTTCCATGGGATTGGTTTTTGAGTTTATCTCATATTCTGTATTAGCCATTTCTCCATCCTTCTCAAATTCTCTTCCTCCGATTTCTTGACCATTTAGGGTAAAGGTTATATATCCGTCCTCGTCAAACCGTATGTAATTTAGATTGTTGGGATCGTCTCCTCTCCATTCACCTGTGATAAAATCCCTCACCTCCTGCTCCGAGACTTCCTTATTACCGAAAAGCCGCTTTTCTTCCTTGCCCTGTTCCAATTCCCTAACAGAGGGCATTCTGTTTTCAGGAATTTTTATGGATGTTTTAAAATCTGGAAACATATTCCTGAATATTTGCGTTCTGTACTGCCCGGTATCAACAAAGTACCATTTTCCACCTTTGTCATCTGAAAACCCAAGTAAATAACTCATTTGGGAAATCTCTTTTTTATCGTTCGAAATTGTAAGAATTTTCGGCACAAGAGCATGATATCCAACATCCTGTTTCTCAACTATTATCGAGTCCTGTATTTCTATACTTTTAAGATACCAACCGTTAACTGCGAGGTCATCATGCAGTTTTCTGATAGATTCAATGACCTTTTCCTCATTACCCACATAATCAATTGCATTGGGATGCAAATACTCCAGAATGGTATCATAATTATTGTTTACCGTTGCTAGAACATTCTGCTCTGCCTGATATCTTACGGCATCTACTAGTATGTCCTGTTGCCCAATGACAATTGAACAGCATAAGTAGGTCATTAAGGTAAATAGGACATCTAGGTTTTTCATCCCATATCATTTATACATTAATTGAAATGATAATCTCAAAACTATCAACTCTTTGTTTCCTTTTTCTAACTTCAAATTAAAATCTTCACAATCGGGAAAGAACGGTTACAAATTTGTCAAGTTCAAGTTCTAAAGGCTTATCTTCTGAAAATACATCGTCATATATTATTACTTTGCTCTCTTCAAAAAGAAATTCTAAAGAGTATCTATTGAATATCAACTCCTCTCTAAACTTGTTTTCGATTTTACCTTGCTTTATGCTTTTTAAGATCAAATCTTTTATGTAATCGTTAACTTCTTCTTTCAGAAATTTTTCAAAAGTAATCATACTTCAAGAATGTTTTAATTGTTAAAACGGAAACGCCGTTCGCACCCATCCATCTTTAATGAAGACGCGTAATGAAGTTGCCGGTTTCCCATCTAACCCTGTTCCAATCGCTCTTCCAAAATTGTATTCAAACCCACCTTTGATAGGTGTGCCATATTTAACCGCTTGATCAACATATCTTTTTATCATTAAAGCAGATGTTCCTTGGGAAAACTTACTAACGGTAACAAATCCAGACTTAAATGAATGCCTATAAATAATATGTTCAATAGCTGTCATTCGTCCCCCATGCCTGTATTTAAAAGCTTTGCCCCAAAAAGCGTTTACATTACGTCCTAATAATTTAGTGCCTATTTTACCTGCAAACCTTCCCTCACCTCCACCAGGAACGAAGAAAATACCTGACATGACCAAATCCCCACCCACGGTATGGTCGGTTCCTAGAAAATGATTCATCCGAGCATAATGTTTCTCGAGACTTTCCTCTTCATCTGATACAGCTACACCTAATCTGGCCATTGGTGAAGTTCCTGGAAAATCAAAACTTTCTTGGACTTCGTTTATGTTTTTTGCTGATTGCTTAAATCCACCCGTGATGAGTTTCAAATTCTTAGCGTGTTCCTCGGTAGCTTGTGAATTGGACCCAATATTTTGTCCCAATCCGTTTATGGAATTGATAAGCCACGCTATGAAACTACCTCCATCTCCACCGCAGCAGCTTGTTTCTCCGGACCCTATTCTTGCAGCTCCTTGTGCGAAGTATTGTTCATATACCTTACCCACCCTCAAGCTATTGGGCGTTATGGTCCCTGAATAGGAATCCCCACCTCCATTAAGAAATCCGCCACCGTTATACTTCGTAATCAATGCTCCTCCAGAATTGTAAGCAGCACTTGAAGCAAGCCTCCCATCTGGATCCATGAAATAGATGGGGCTGTTGTAGGAATAGGTATAGGGGCTATACCTTCTCATTACTTCCGCCAACGGATCCAAGTTCATCCACCTACCCAAGGCAGGATCGTAGTTCCTTGCGGTAATATCTACCCAGCCGAGTCCCAGTTCATCTTGCCCTTCCTTACCGGTAAAGCCATATTTATGATTCCTGCCGTTTAGTACCGCATTATATCCCTTTTGCTTTAACCCAAAAGGATAATAATTGTTCTCCTCCCGGATCTCGGAAGTGGCAATACTGCCATTGCCATTGGCATCGGAATAGCTCAAGCGTATGTTGCCCAGATGGTCCTTGTATTGGTAGATATAGTCCCAATTACTGCCGTCCGGTTCTACATAGCCCTCAGGATGGTTAAAAAATATCAAAGAACTGTTTTCGTATACGTAATTCCCCGCATACTCGGTGGTTGCACCACCGCCACTAACGATTTTCTTCTGTTTTACGCCCGTAGCGTCGTAAAGTTAGGGTTTATTCCTTTTTGCCTGTCCAAAAAGGAATACAAAAAGGACACCTTCTCCCCAGGCATTTTTGCATGCGCCCGCCCCTTCGGCCAGGCTGGCAAAACCGGTTCGGAAACTTCGCCATCACGCCAGGACGTGACGGTACCGTCCGAAGCTTTCCTCTCCTATGCTTGGGAGAAGGAAAGCCATATTCAACTATGATATACAAAAAACCACAACCCCTACTTGGGAGATTGTGGCTTTCATTACAGTTTTGCTTACTTGGTATAGCACTCGTCAGAGGCGGGTGCTAGCAAGAGGCCAGAGTAAAATCATTGTTTTAATAGTTTTCAGAATTCCATAAACTAGTCTTCGTCATGATTGAGTAATTCAAAATTTTCCATCAAAATCCTATTGGTTTTTGGAAGCGGAACACCTTTTACCGGATTTTCTAATATTTTGGCTATATCCCTAAATGTTTCACGAGGATCATAAAGTGCATTAAGAGAAAAAAGTAGCTGTTCACATATATCATCATCATGGCTGAACAATTTTAAAAGTCCAATAATGCCTTGATAAATATCTAAACCATAACACTTACCTAAACACCAAGCAACCGTTACGGGATGAACACCTGTATTCATGATGTGATAAAATAAAAAGTGCGCTATTGAATTTACATCATTATCAGATAATTTCAGCTCAAATAATTCATCATCATTTCCTAACAAGGATAAGTAAGATAAGTCATTGTATCTATTTTGAGTATGTCTCTCAACTAACAAGCCTAAGTTAGTCAATGCAGCCATTATGACTTTATCGTCCTCATTAAACTGAGCATTACTTATTAATGTTTGAATTTTAGTGTTCATTTGGTCTACTGCCTTAAGCTGTGGCCTAATATACTTTCTGCATCAAATCTATAAACTTTTCCTTTATATATGAATGGTTCTTGCAAAGTTGTTCTTGTTCCAGAAATCACCCCAAGAGGGCGCACATTCTCAATTTTTATCATTAATCTTGCTCTTGCTCTACTTGCTGCAGGACTTAACAATATCTTTTTATATTGTTCCATTCCAATCTTTAGCGTTAGCGCAAGAGCACCTCTAGCTTGTTTAACTGTTACACCTGTTTCTGCAGTATTTGTGGCAGTAGCAGAAGCCAAATTATTAGTTCCCTGTTGGAATTGAATTCTCATTTTTGCAGTTTCATCCCTAGAAAGTCCCTTGACATTGTCAGGATTTAGTGCTTTTTCCAAACCTTCAGGGAACAAATGTTCTTCCGAGTCTGCCGTATCAACTAACATTGCCCACAATAAAACAGCTATCGCAACATTTCCTCCGGGACCAACTTTTGGTACAGTTGGACTTGGAATAGGTTTTAGAACTGGGCTGACAGGCGGGCCGATTGGCGATGGTCCAATAAAACCTAAATCAGGATCAGAACTGGAGCTAGAACTTGATGAGTTAGAACCCCTTGCTGCCGCGAGCGTCCACGCTCGTGGCCTTCCAAAATATAAGTCAATCTTTTCCTGCAACAGAAAAACCACAACCCCCACTTGGGAGACTGTGGCTTTCATTTACGTTTGTTCGCTCCTGCTGGAACCACTAGCGTGGACGTCTGCCCGCCTGCCTCACCGGCAGGCAGGCCTTTGGAGGGCTGGCGGTAGCAGGGGGAGCTTTGTAAAGTTCAACAAATCAATTTTGGCTCTTATTATAAAACTCCACAAATTGAACCATTCTTTCTACAGTCACTTTTTGTCCGAAATCATCATAAAAACGTTCTTGCTCCTCTCTCGTAGGGAACTTGATATTTAATCCTTTGAAAATCCTTATCATAATATCCCCTAAATCCTCATCATCAATTTCATAATCTTGCAATATATCATCGCTTGGATAAATAATCGAATTTATGGATTTTGGTAAATAGTCCTTTATTCCGTCGTAGACAATCTCGGTAAGAACTCTATCATGACCTTTTAATACCATCTCTTCTACAAACTTCGGTTTTGAAAGCGGTTGCCTTTTTTCAAACAATGATTTGAGCTTACTGTTCCATCTTTTGTTAAACATATCTATGATATTTAGTTGTTTCCAATTTTGTTATGTACTAAAAAACCATTAGCAAAAAAGTTGTTATTTTTATCTACTTTTGAAAGGTTATAGGTTCTTTCTTCTTTACTTTCTAATATTACATTTACGATTTTCACTTCAGTCAATACATTACCATTGTTACTGAGAAAATAGCAGGTATCACCTATTTCCATTTGTTGAACATCCAATCCATATCTTTGTCTGGTATCAGACGGATTATAAGAAGACCAGCCCTTTCCCTTAACATAATATGGATGATCCATGGTATTGGTGTTTTCTGTACCGTTTTCCCATTTGATGTTTATCAAATCACGATGAATTGGAGAATCTTTCATTAAAACCACGTTATTTTCTACTTTTTTTAACTCAATATTATATGTTTTAACAACATCTCCTACCTCTATATCCTCAATATTCTTGTTTGAACCATCTCCCATCCTGATTTTCGTTCCTTCGACAAAACAAACATGTGCAGCGGTTCTGGATATGCGTTGCAAATCTCTATTATAAGCATCTCTATCACCCCCGTATTCGGTTTGAATTGTTCGTTCGGCACTTTCACTTAAATATTTACCTATATCCCAAACGGTTAAGCCCCAGCCAACCCATGGAACCCATCTACCGGCAAATTTCCCTATACCTTTGGTCCAAACCCATCGAGCTCCGGAAGAATTAACCACAGGACTGGGCAGTCTAAACGGAGAAGTTCCGGGTATTTTGTTCAAAAATTTGGAAGCAAGAGAAGTTCCTGGCGAAGAACCTGGTGTAATGAACCTTTTCGGTAACCAAGGTTGTCCTGCTGCAATTAATCCTAAACCCACCGGAGTCTTCCAAGTCAACCCTAAAGGGTCGCTTACCTCATCAGCACTGCTCACCGGACTAACCCTACTTCCTGAATTTGAACTCAACTGATCAATCGACTCCTGCGTCTCATCAGCTTTTTGCGCAAAATAGTTTTCATAGCACTCCGGGTTATCACAATCACTTTCTTCTTCGGTAGTTGAATCGGTATTATCCGATTCCGTACCTCCATTATCCTGAGTCGCGTCATTAATAGCATCGTATATCGATTGACGCGCTTCATCATCCTCGTTTACTGTGTTTGCATAATCCACTGCTTCATTCGAGGTTTGTCCATACCATCTGGGTGCCATCCCGTCATAATCAATAAAGAAAACCGGATTGTCAAACGCATAGTTATACGGTGAATGCCTGCGCATCAATTCCGCCAACGGATCCAAATTCATCCACCTACCTAAGGCAGCATCATAATTCCTTGCTCCAAAGTCCAACCAGTTCAAGGAACTACTTCCTACGGCATCATCCTGCTCCTCTTTTCCACCAAAACCATATTTATGGTTACGGCCTATCTGTCCGCCATTATACCCCTTATGCTTCAATCCAAAAGGGTAGTAGTTGTTCTCTTCCCGGATCTCAGAGCTGGCAATGCTACCGTTACCGTTATCATCGGAATAGGACAATCTAATGTTGCCCAAATGGTCTTTATATTGATAGATATAATCATATCCGCCACTACCATCAGGTTCTATATAGCCCTCGGGATGGTTAAAAAATATCAAAGAACTGTTTTCGTACACAAAATTCCCTGCGTACTCCGTGGTGAATTGATTCTAACGGTCCTATACTTTTCTGGGTATACTTAAAGTGCATTATAGTATTTGATATTTTATCGTACAGTACCTCAACATTATAAAGTTTGCCGTTCTTCACCATTTGAGCATAATGCATAAGCGCATCTGTTCCCCCCAGCTGCCGCCAGCGTCCACGCTGGTGGTATTTCAAATATACAGTATCTTTGACCCCAAAAGAAAAACCACAACCCCCACTTGGAAGATTGTGGCTTTAATCAGTTTTGCTTACTCTGCCGGAAACACTAGCGTGGACGCTGGCGGTAGTTATAAAATTACCACGAGTAGAATAATCATAAACCCTATAAATGAAAACATGGAATCCATCGGGCGTAATTCTCGTTCATCAATATCCACATGCCTGCCAGCTATCCGCATCACGGTCACAATAAAATAATCTCCGTATAATTTCCTATTAATCAGATTGAACAAATAAAACACTGCTATCGTAGCTGGCATTGCTTTTAACCACCTGAGGCTACTACCTCTCATTGTCTGCAATTCAGGATAATCTCTATAATAATAGTAGGCTATTAATTGGATAAGCCCTAGAATTCCCCAAATAATCAACATCCTTTTTTTTCTAAATCTTTTATAAAAAACAGTGAAAATCAAAAAAAAGAACACTAATCCAACAATGAAAAAGTATTTATTAAAAAAACTTTTCTCAAGTATGTCAAAATAAAAAATTAAGAGTGCCCCTATATTGACTATTACATAAATCGTTGTTAAGGTATAATCTCCCTTATCTAATTTTATCATTTACAAGGTCAATTTAAATTTCTATTATGGACCAAAATTTTATTTGCAAAAAAAGTATTGTTCTTACCTACATCATCAAGATTATAAACGTCCAGAAAGGTTTTGGTGTCCAACAACTCCAAAATCTTCACACTTTGCAATTCTCCATTATTATATACTTTAACCAAATCTCCTACATTCATATGTTCTATTGGTAATTGAATATTATTTTCTTTGGCAACTTTAACACTATACACACTCCATCCTTTTCCAACAACCCCAGCTACCGCGAGCGTCCACGCTCGTGGTGTATCAAATATATGCCATCTTTCCTCTCAAAAGAAAAACCACAACCCCCCACTTGGGAGATTGTGGCTTTATTTATATTTGTTTATTTTAAATCAAACGCCTGACCTCCAAAGCATGGCAAGCGTTAGCGGGGGTTATAGGAGCTATATATGCTCTTTGTCCGAATATTTAGGAAATCTAATTAGTGGATTAAAGTCAACCCTCCAAATATCTAGCTCAAATAAATTTCCATCTGTATCTATGTTTATACAAACAGAGATAGGCACATCATCTACATCATAAAATTGTTTTTCTATTATTGATTTGTCGATTTTCCTTTCCTTTTTTGTTTTTTGAGAATGGACAATGTAAAGACTTCCCATACCTCCATCAAGCATATCCTCAACCTTCAAGTTTTCAAGATCAAAATCATAATCTTTTAACTCTTTAAGCAGGTTTTCTAACAACTGATACTCTTCTGTTTTTAAACTTCTTTCTGTTTCCATGAATTTACTTAGGTATAACTATTCTACCTACACTTATTTCCCCCCAGCTGCCGCGAGCGTCCACGCTCGTGGCATATCAAATATACAGCATCCTTTATTCCAACATAAAAAACCACAACCCCCACTTGGGAGACTGTGGCTTTCTTCTTTTAACCGCTAGGAATGCAAACCTGTCTGCCGACAGGTAGATCCGCTCTATCAGGTTATTGAATTTCTATTCACTAGTTCTTGATATTTCCTCAAGAATCTCACCCAAATCTATTCTGATATAGTCCGAAGTGAAATAATTTGACTCATCTAAAATCAGTTCAGTAGTATAATATAGAAAATTATTATCAAAGATAAAGGGGTCTCCCTTATTTGCCTTTAACTTTAGAACATAAGAATCCTCTAGTATGAACATGTGATTAAACCCTTCTCGTGTCAATCCAAATAAGTCTTTGTCCAAGGTAGGTTTATACATTCTTATTTGTAAAGTGTCCAAGTTATTTATTAATGTATCCCCAAATAACTCTGTTTTTGCAAGTTCTCCATATATCCCTTGCAAATCACCCGGAAGTTCACTGAATGATATTCTATCCTTTTTTAAGTTATCCAAAGTGAAGACGTGGTCATATTCAGATTTGCACCCAAAGGTGAAAAACATGAAAGTGATAATTGTTATGGCAAGTACTCTAAAAACAGTTTTCATATTCAAATTAAATATTAGTTAGTCCCGTAAAATCTCCCAAGCCGTCTTTTCGATTGTTCTTGACCCTCACGTGTCTGCTCGCTTATTTTCAAACTTCTAAGTTTTCGACCTACTTCTTTGAGCTTATTTCTTATCCCTTCGACTTTTGGAAGCCATTCGGCTGTATTCCTATCGGCTTGTCCACAGTGACCAGTAAGACCACATCCACTATCATCAGTTAAAGAAAATTGGTCATCGTATTGAACATTGATTGCAGTTTCGAATTCTCTACCTGCCGGCTGTATTGATTTTTCAGGGCTATCCGGAATTCCCATAGATTCTTCACCTGTATCCTGTCCACCAAGCACTTGTACTATATCACTATTATTAAACACATTTATATGACTAACATCTGTATCTGCATCTAATTGGTATTCACTTCTAACAGGAGTATTTATTGTTAGCAAATTTATTGTCACATCGCCTCCAAGTTTATCTCTAAGAATGTTAGCTGCCAAAATAGCAACGTTTCCTCCATGACTATGTCCAACCAGTGCAATGCTAGATTCAGAGGGATCCTGTTTTTTCATGACAAATTCCGCAATTTTTGAAGCGGCTTCTACCCTTGCTTTATGTGTATTACCACCACTCCATGGGGGTGAATAAGATTTTTTGGTTCCGAATACCTTACTTATTTGTTCTCTAGTTGTTGAAGTCATAAACGTTTCATCGACAAACGTTCCATGTATAGCAAAGGTTTCCAATCCTTCAATTTCCAATCCTTCAATTACCCTATTCTCTGCAAAGTTATATGTACCGTTGTATGCATAATCCTCTGCCAACGGATCAATCTGAATGAACCTGCCAATTGAAGGGTCATGCATGCGGTACTTGAATTCCTGAAGATTCAGTCCCAAATCTTCTGTATACTCCTGTCCCTGAAACTCAAACTTATGATCCCTACCATTTTGCACCACATTATAGCCCTTATGCTTTAGCCCAAAGGGATAGTAGTTGTTCTCTTCCCTGATCTCGGAAGTGGCAATACTGCCATTACCGTTGTCGTCGGAATAGGACAATCTAATGTTCCCCAAATGGTCCATATATTGGTACACATAATCCCAATTGCTGCCATCCGGTTCTACATACCCTTCGGGATGGTTGAAGAACTGCAGCGTGCTGTTCTCATAGACATGGTTGCCCGCATATTCGGTTGTCACAGAACTTTGCCCGGTCTCGTTCACCACCTTCTTCTGTTTTACGCCCGTGGCGTCGTAAATATATTGAATATTTCCCGAAGCCAAGGTCACTTGTGTAGGTAAATTCAGATGGTTGTACGTAATACTTGTAATACCCTTATTGGTATCGGTAAGCATATTCCCGTTGGCATCATAAGTGTAGTCGTTCACGGTATCGGCAGCGGTGTTCACGGCATCGTCCTTAAACCCAAAGCCATCTATGGCGGCGGCATCGGCCACCTTCATCAATTGGTTCCCGCTGTCATAGGTATAGGTCAGATCGTCCATGGTGCTAAAGGTGGTGGCCCCGCTGTTGGTATGCCCCTGCCGTTCCAAAGTCAGGATATTGCCCATCTTGTCATAGCTTATCCCGCTCACATTGTAGTTGCTACTGTTGGCCGTGGCGTCGGTGATCCTATTGAGCACATCATAGCCGTACCGATACCAGCGCAAGACATTGTCATTGGCGGTCTTCCATTCCGTTTCCGAAACATTGCCATTATAGAGCGCCGTGCCGCCATGATCGGCCGTGTTGTAATTGATATCAAAGGCAAAAAGATCGGTCCCCAAATTTGCCGGATCGTTGATCTGCTTTAGCCAGCCCCGTACGTTATAGCTATAGTCTACCGTCTGCAAGGGCGTACTTTCCGTATTCCCTACTTTTTTGCGGACCAGTTGGCCTAGCTCATCGTATTCGTTCTGTACCAGCACCTCGGTATGGGACCCAATGGTCTGGGTCTGTTTGATTAAGCGGGCGGCATGGTCATAGGTAAAATCATCAATGGTGGTTATGGTGCTCTGCCCGGCCTTGGTATGGTCTGCCTTAGTCTGCAATACCTTGCCAGGGAAATCCAATAGCGTCAGCACGGCATCTACCGTATTGAGATAATTGTTCTTGTTGGCTACATAAATAGGTCTGGCCTTGTTATCATAACCGGTAATCGTGGTGATCCAGTTGGTCGTACCCAATACCCGCACCTTGCTTACCGTGGGCAGCCCCTGGGTATTACTGGCCTTAGGCTGCCCCAATACAGTTGCCGGGACGTTCAATCCGTCCGAATCTACATAACTATCGTAATAGGTTACGGTATGGATTTCCGTTATCGTGCCTGGAATCGTATTATTGGAATAATATATCTGGGTCCCCGCAATGGTGGAGGAGCTACTTTGTCTGGTCTCGTACAGATCATAAAGAGAGGTGTTATTTGCCAAATTCTGCATACCGGACCTTCCATTACTGTTCACTATTAAGCCAGTGAAGGCCACCCGCCCAAAGGCGTCGTATTTGGTAAAGAGCCATTGGTTGTTGGCCCGTAGGTTCGCATCTTGTGTCATTACGGGCTGGTCCAGTGGGTTGTAGATGATATATTCCCAATCCTTGCCCGGAACCTTCTTTTCCACCAAGCGGTTCCTATGGTCGTATTTGTACTGGTAGCAGAGTTCGCTGAGTTCGGTACTGCTCACGTTGTCCGTGGTCACCTTGGGCGGTAGCACGTAGGTAAGGTTACCAAAGTCGTCATACACATAATAGGTGTCATGGGCACCGCTCTTATAGGTGCGTTTAAGCACTACCCGACCCAGTTTATCCGTATACTCCTCCATACTATGGTCCGTGCCCGAGCTGTGGTTCTCGTCATAGGTAACATTTTTATAGAGAGTTTTGGCCGTGTAATGGCCGTTGTTGGACAGTTGGGGCACTTCCGGATCGCCACCGCTGAAAGTCACCGTAAAGTGGCGCACCTCGTTGGCCGCGTTGGTCTGGTAGGCAAATTCGATCTCGTGCCCGCCGCCCATTTTCCAGTCCTTGCCCGGGGCGGCTTGTTTTAATACCCGATTGAGGGGCGAAGCCTCAAAAGCCTTTTCGGAATAGGCGTTGATGTCCGCTACATTGGTAACGCCGGGGTAATCGGCCGCATAGTTGTCCTTGTAGTATTGTTTAGTGGCCGTTTCCATATCCCCGCTACGATAACTTCCCACCGATCCGGTAGGTTCGTAATAGGGCAACCATTCCTTCTTTTGTCGTCCGTACTCGTCATAACCCATATGGGCTATAATGTCCTTCTTGTCAGAGGAGGCCTTGATCCCTCCCCGCTGCACCGGTCTACCGAGGCCGTCATAGTAGGTGGCCGCCTCGAGGACATCACTATTCCTTTTTAGTGCGCCTGTGGCACCGGGATCTGTTGTGGCTACCTGGTAGGAACGGGTACTGACATAGTTACCATCGCTCATGCTAGGGGCTATATATTCACAGCCATTGGGATTGGTGCTGTATACGTTAGGGCATTCGTCATCGCTGTTGGCCACATAATTAGCGGGTTGGGTACAGCTGGTGGTACTTACTGCCGGGTCCCCAAAACCGTCCCCATCACTATCTTCATACCAGGTAGACGGGGAAGTCACGGTGACCTTTACACTACCGGTATAGAGCGTTTGGCCGCAGGAACTGTCGGCACGTCGATACCAACGGGAGACCGTAAGGCCACTTGGCGGGTTGTAGGTGGTGGCAGAGGCTCCGCTGATATTGGTCCACCCACTGCTCCCGTTAGCGGAATATTGCCATTGGTAGGTATAGCTGCCATTGCCCCCTGTGGGCAAGGTGCTGCTGCCCAGTGTATTGGGATCTCCCCCTGAACAAATACTATGTGCCCCATTGATACCTCCCACCACAAGGGTGGGGTTCACAGTGACCTTTATATTGCCCGTATATACTGTTTGGCCACAGGAAATGGTCCTTCGGCGGTACCAGCGCGAAGCGGTAAGGCCGCTGGGTGGATTATAGGTGGTGGTGGTGGCCCCGCTAATGTTGGTCCACCCACTGCTGCCATTGGCGGAATACTGCCATTGATAGGCATAGCTCCCGTTGCCCCCGGAGGCCGAGCTGCTTGAGGTCAGCGTACCAGGATCTCCATTGTAACAGATGGTCTGTGTACCACCGATACCGCCCGGTGAGGGCGTGGTGTATACCGTTACCTTTACCGAACCCGTATATTTGGTCTGGGAGCAGGAGATGGCCCTTCTGCGGTACCAGCGTGAAGCGGTAAGGCCGCTGGGCGGGTTGTAGGTGGTAGAGGTGGCCCCACTGATGTTGGTCCATCCGCTGCTGCCGTTGGCGGAATACTGCCATTGGTAGGCATAGCTGCCGTTACCCCCTGAGGCCGAGCTACTGGAACTTAGGGTGCTGGGGTCACCATTGTAGCAGACCGATTGTACCCCGCCAATACTCCCAGCTACCAAGTTTGGCTGAACCGTTATCTTAACCGTGTTCGAATACGCGTTCTGTCCACTACAGGAAGCGATTCTTCTCCGGTACCAACGCGAAGCGGTTAGTCCGCCCGGTGGATTGTAGGAGGAGGAGGTGGCCCCACCGATATTGGTCCACCCACTGCTGCCGTTGGCAGAATACTGCCATTGGTAGGTATACCCTCCGCTACCGCCCGTACCGGAATTGGAATTGGCAATGTTGCCCGGGTTGCCACCGTAACAAATAGTACTTGCTCCAATAATGGTTCCCCCGCCCAGATTTGCAATTAAGACGCTGGCCACTCCCGAACTTACACTCCAAACACCGGAGCTGTTCCGGGCACGTATGTAATAGCCTCCGTTTCCCTCGTTGGCTATGAAGGTAGAGCCCGAGCCCTTGCTAGTGCTGGTACCGCTAGAACTTTTCCCCTGCCAGTACCAGGTGACACCGCTTGGGGGGGAGCCCGTGCGTTGCAGCGTAGCTTGGCCGCAGTTATTGCTCGAAATGGTCGGGTTAGCTGGGGCACTGGGCGCACCAAAGGTCACCGAAACTGTTTTGGATGCACTATAGGCGTTCCAATCTGCTCCCAGGATAGAGGCTGTGATCACGGTATTACCGGTATTGTTGAAACGTACGGTTACCGAGGAGATGGAGCTCGTGGTAATGGTAGCTCCATTGGTTACGCTCCAACTAGTGTTTGTAATTCCAGGTCCCGAAATGGTATAGGTCTTGGTGTCGTTCTTGTTTGCATTAGAGGAACCATTTAAGGTGTACTGGCCGTATAGCGCAGGAAAGCAGCAGAGCAGAAGGAAGAGTACCCATAGGGCTTTTCCGAAAGCCATGGGACTTGCTGTTGTTTTTTGTGTTTTGTAATGCATGGTCTTTCGGTTTTAGTTTTTAATAAAGTGGGTTTCGGTGATGATGCTCTTGGTGTCCCCGGAAGCAATGTTGACCATCACCAACCGGTTCGGTACCGGGAAGGAGATCCGCTTGCGGAAGACCGACCCGTCCGGGGTCGTTATCTGTACGATGTTGTTGTTCTGTGCGGCCCAGTGGCCCACCAGGGTACTACCATCTGCCAGGCTTATCAAATAACTTCCATCGGGGGCAAAGCTTTCCGTTCTGCCTATATAAAAGGCCCTGATGGCGTTTTTCTGTGCGGGAAGGGTATCCAAACGCTGTTTGGCACCGGGGTCCATACGGGTCTCAAAGGTGCTGGCGTCAAAGGTCCAAGTGCCTACGATCGGATGTGGGGTATCTCCCTGGGCAGATAAGTTCTGCGCTGCCAAAAAGAACAGACTTAGCGTAAGGGTCAACAAAAATGGATAGGGATTACGGATATTTTTTTGATTTTTCATGGGTATCGGTATTGTGTTATTGTCCTTTAAAATGGTAATTGTAGTCCGTTACAACATTATCATCGGTATCCTTTACCGTCTTGAGGCGGTTGGAGGTATCGTACTCATAGCTCATGGTATAGCCCCTAGGATCGGTGACACTGCTAATGCCCACTCCGGGCTTGTAGAGGTAGGTGGTCACGAGGGCGTTGGCCAATCCATTGCGGATTTTGTTGAGTTCAGTGATCTTTGCGGCGTCCGTGCTGGTCTGGCTGTCAAGAACTGTGAGATCGACGCCGGTCCCGGTCACCTGGCTATAGGTGGCGTTCTGCACCTTGGCCACCGGGTACATACCGTCATAACCCCAAACATAGGTCACGGAGGTACCGTCGGTCTGTTTGTACTCCCTTAGGTTGCCATCGGTATCGTAGGAAACAAAGTCCATTCGTTGGGTAAGCGCATCATTGTCCTTGGCCTGGAGCACTTCGGTGCGCCAGTACTTGCCGGAAAAATTCCCGAACTTAAAGAGCGTTTGGGACAGCAAGGTTGTGTTTTCATACGTCCGTACAAGCACCGGTTCGGTGACCCGGTTTTCGGTGACCAGATCGCTCATATGGGAATAGGCGCTTACCCCATGGTCACTGTCAAAAGGGTAGAAGCGTTCTTCCTTGCGACTAATCCCGCTTTCCGAAGTGGTGGTCACCGTGCTCCGGGGCAGGTACCTGCTGGTCTCATAGGTATGGTTTACCGTAGTGGTGGTATAATCGGTCCCAAAATAGTCCTTGGTTTCGTTCGCATTCGGCAGGTAGTTGTTCCCGATCTGTCCATAGCCGTAGTCCGTGACCAGGCCGCCCGGGGAAAAGTGTGCCCGGTATACCGGAACGGAATCCAGTTCGTAATCAAAATAAGTATTGGACACGCTCTTTAATGGATAGGCACTGCCGCTATCATCAAAGACATCTTCCTGGACCACGGAGCCGTTCTTATAGCTGTATGAAATTGGAGGTACGCCCAAAAGGTAAGCATTGCCGTAGTGCACATCGTAATAGCCGGGAACATTGTGATAATCGTTGTAGTATTGCTGATGGATGACAAAGGTGGTCCCTATGTATTTGGTGAGGAACTGGTTCTTTTCATTGGCATAGGAGGTAATGACCCTGCCTTTGGCGGTGCCCGTGCTGTTAACGTCCTGTTCCTCTACGTGGGTATAGCCCATATGGCTGCCCTGGGCCGAAAATTTCAAAGATAATGGACTGCCGGAAGACATAGTGAAGACCTGAAGGAAGTTCTGGGGGGAATAATCGAACACCCCGTATTTGGAATGATAGACCAGTTCATTCATCAGGATGCCCGAGGAAACGATCTGCCCCAGCTTGCTATGATCGTAGATATATTGTTTCTTACTGATAAAGCTCCCGTCCTCGTCCCGGTTGGTGACCGATTTGATCCGTGCGCCGCCCACTGTGAATTCCAGAAAGGGTAGTAAACCCTCGTCAGGGGCAGCGGTATATTGTGCCCCAACAACGCTGGCAGTAAAGCCTGCCCCCCCGGGAGTTTGGATATGGGCCAGCTTTGTCATGCGGTAGGTACCATTGGGAAGACTGTAGGTCTCCGTAGTGGTGGTGTTACCTGCTCCCCGATGGTTGTATTCATGGAAGTAGTACTTGGTCCCCGTACCTAGGTTCTCTACTTGTACGGCATACTGTTGGGTAAAGCCGCCCGTACAGTTGAATCCGCAGGTAACATCCGCAGTAACCTCAAAGTTGTAGTCAAAGGGCAGGCCGTTGGTGGTATTGATTACAAAGTCCTCATTGAGTGCCAGAGGGCGCTGAAAATCGTCCGATAAGGTCCTTCGGATGTACTGATAATTGTAGCTGTAGTCCGTGGAGTTCTGCAGGGGATTGGTAGGGTCCAGGGTAGGCTTGTCTATCAATGCCTCGTTTGCCTCGTACTCAAAATCCGTATACCCTTTGGTGGGATAGGTAATCCTGGAGAGCAGACCGATCTTTGCATAGGCAATATCGGCGCCCTTGTCCGCCCCCTCCATATTGAAGAAATATTCCTTGTTGTTATTGCCGCAGCGCACCAGACGTCCAAAGGAGGGAATACGGGTGGCGTTTGTCTGTCCGTTGTAAAGGCCCCAGAAATCCACGGCCTTGCTGTCTTTGGCCGGTACATCGTTGGGCTGAATATAGGTAAAGGAATAGGTCTTATCGTTTACAGTGACCCCATCGAGCTTGAGGCGCATATACTTTTCCTTTTTGTAGCTGCCGGTGTCCGTAGATTGGTCGCTATTGAAGTATGATTGATTAAAGTTGATGTTCTTGATCTGCTCGTTCTTTGCATTCTTCACCGTGATACCGGTAAGGCGCTTCACCACGTTGGCGAAGACATTTCCGCTCAGCGCAACGCTGAAATTGGAGGAGGTCTGGTAGCGCGAGGAAAGGTCTAGTCGATCGGAAAGTGTAAAGTCGACCGTTCCAAAATCCCCGCTGATCTGCTTAAGGTGTAGTCCTTCGAAACCTGTTATGGCGCATACCACTTTACGGTAGGTGGCGTCGTAGTCCAGATAGCCCACGCCGTTATGCGTGCTGGTAACTGTACAGATATTAAAATCATAGCTATCGGCATAGTTGGGGTACCCAAAGTAAAAGGCCTTTTGGTAGGTAAACGTAATTTCCCTACCGCTTGGTGCTACTACCTTATCTATATGCCAGGCCGAGAGCTTGTGCTTGGTACGACCGTTATCAATCGTCTGGTAGTCCACCCCGTCTGCCAGGGCCCCGGCATCTGTGGAAACGCTGGCACCGCCTACGCTCCTATACGTAGTGGTGAATTCCTTGGTAATGTCATTGCTACCATTACCAAAGTGGAACTCAAAACCACGGCCATTGACCACCTTAAAGGTCTTTGCCGAAGTATCGTAATAGACCTTAAGTATCTTGCTGTTCAACACCGTTGCCTCTACCGTGTTGCCAGCTCCCTTCTTGGGCAGCACAAATTGCGCGGACTCCCCAAAAAGGCTAATTGTAAAGAGGTCTGGTTCCGTATCATAGGGGGTGGGACTGCTATAGGCATTAAAGAGTGCGGTCTCTTCCGTACTTGTAATGGGGTGGCTGTAGCTGGTACTGTATAGGTAGCCTACAGCACCCTCCCCGTTGACCAGATCATCATAATTGTTGATCTCACGGGTAATCACAGCATTGGCCGAGAGGTTCCAGCCCAGGCCCACCCAGGAGGCCTCCTGGGAAACCTTGATGCCCCCGGTCTGATAGGAGAGTGCAATGGGGATCTGCAGGCCATCCAGGCTTATACTGTGCAGGGGCACATTTACATTGGCGGTCCCGGTGTACTTCCCCACCTGGGTAGCCCCATAGGTACCCATCTGGGCAACATCTGGGCTAGGGGGTACGAGTTCTGAAAAATAGCTTTTGTCCTGCGCCAGTCCGAATGCCGCGCTTAAGAGGTAAAGAATCGGAATTACTTTTTTGATCATGGTCATTACTGTTATTTTATCGGTTTTTGTTCCCTGTGATCAGGGCATACGCCGCCCGGGCAAGGGACAGAAAATGTCCAATGCGGTAGCGGTACACAGTTTTTGATCGTTACTTCATAGTAACGGCGGTTCGCTGTGCAGAGCTGTTTTCATCACGTGCCCGTTTCCTGTGGGAAAGGGACGCTTGTTATGGGAGGGGAGGACCTAGGCGGAGGAAAATTCCATGCCGTCGGCCGGTGTGATCAGGTATAGGTTTTTTTTGGGTCCTAATTGCTTCAGTAGGGTCGGGTGCCATGCGTTGGTAAGGGGTACATTCATGGGGTTCTCGTTTAAAAAGTGTTACATATTTGTTTTGTGTTATAAAACCTTTCCTAATATATAATTTATTTCTTATTTAATTGTAAGAAAGATCGGTATTTTTATTAACAAAAAATGTATGGTGTGCGTAAACGACCGAAACCTCTTTCGTTTTACCAAAACTCGGGCTTAAATGTATGCTAAGGAAACCTGGTGTAACAAGTGGGCAGATTATGGTCATGGACGGGAAAATCCTTGTGCTGGGGAGGGGGATAATTGAAAGTAGGCACACCTACGCCATCCACATGTCGCCATCCGCATGTCGCCATTCGCATGTCGCCGTAGCTTTAGCAGAGGCACAAGCTTTAGCGGAGGCACAGGCTGCGGTGTATGCTGACAGCGGGCGGTGATGAATTGATGAATGATGAATTAAGAGTGTTGGGTTTGGAATTTGGGGTTTGGGATTTGGAGTGATGAGTTGGCAGTGGGCACACCTACGCCAAGGCTGCGGTGTATGCTGACAGTGGGCAGAGATTCCTCGCAGGCTCGGAATGACAAATCAAAGCGTATTGTCATTCAGAGCTGAGCATGGCGAAGCGAAGAATCTCAACCTTATACCAACAATCAGTAACCAGAAACCAGAAACGTGAAACAGAATGCAGTGGGCAGTGGGCACACCTACGCCAAGGCTGCGGTGTATGCTGACAGTGGGCAGAGATTCCTCGCAGGCTCGGAATGACAAATCAAAGCGTATTGTCATTCAGAGCTGAGCATGGCGAAGCGAAGAATCTCAACCTTATACCAACAATCAGTAACCAGAAACCAGAAATGTGAAACAGAATGCAGTAGGCAGTCATGAATTGATGAATTATGAATTAAGGGTGTTGGGTTTGGAATTTGGAATTTGGAGTGATGAGTTGGCAGTAGGCACACCTACGCCATCCACATGTCGCCATCCGCATGTCGCCATTCGCATGTCGCCGTAGCTTTAGCGGAGGCACAAGCTTTAGCGGAGGCACAGGCTGCGGTGTATGCTGACAGTAAACAGTAAACAATGAACAGTTATCAATTAGCAATGAACAATAAAAATGGGCAATGATGCATCTTGCTTCCTCCACTTGAACCTTGAACCTTGAACCAGAAACCTATTTAGCAACCTTGTCCACCACCACGCGCTGCTCGCGGTTGGCCACTTCCCAGGCAGTATAAAAAATTAATTGTGTACGGTTTCTCAGCAGGTCATAATTGATCTTGTCCGCCGTGTCTGTAGGCCGGTGGTAATCGGCATGGGTACCGTTGAAATAGAAAATGATGGGAATATTGTTCTTCGCAAAATTGTAGTGATCGCTCCTAAAATAAAAACGGTTGGGGTCGTTCTCATCGTTATAGGTATAATCCAGTTCCAATTGGGTGTACTTGGTATTGATGGCCTCGGAAAGTTGATGCAGGTCACTGCTCAGTTTGTCCGAACCGATAAGATAGATATAGTTACGGTCCCCATCGCGCTTGGGATCTATGCGCCCGATCATATCGATATTCAGATTGGCCACGGTCTGTGAAAGTGGGAAGATGGGCGCTACATCCGTATAGTACTGCGAGCCCAAAAGCCCCTTTTCTTCTCCCGTAACATGGAGGAAGATAATGGACCTTTTAGGGCCCATACCCGCATCGGCGGCTTGTTTAAAAGCCTCAGCGATCTCCAGGAGCGCCACGGTTCCGGATCCATCATCATCGGCCCCATTGTTGATCTCCCCCTCATCGGTCACCCCAATATGATCTAGATGCGAGGAGATGATCAGGTATTCATTGGGTTTTTCCGAACCGCGGATTATGGCCACCACATTTTCGGTCTGTACGCCATTGCCGGTATTTTCCACCGCAAAGGAAAGTGAAACAGGAAGTACCCTGGCTGCGTGTTCGGTAGCGATATCGGACATAAGGCGCCGCGCCATATCACCGTTTACAATAAAGCTTATAAAATCGGGCTCCACATTATCCTGTAGTCCCAATTTGCTCTTATTGATATTTTTTAAATTGTTGAAACGCCGCTGGATGCGGCCAAAATTGGTATCGTCCCAATAGATGACTCCCTTGGCGCCCTTGTTCAAAGCAAGCTCAAAGCGCTTGCTAATGGCCTCCGATCGGCTACTCCAAGCCGATTTTTGGTCCGTGCCCGACAGCGTATAACTTCCATTCCCGTTCATGGGCTCGCCAGCCTTAAACAGCACAATTTTTCCTGTGACGTCCAAATCTTTGTAATCGGAATAGTCATCCTGCTCAATGCCATAACCCACATAGACTAGCTCACTGTAACTGCCATTGGCCGGGGTAAAGGTCACTATGCTCTCTCCCAACGGATATTCAGTGCCGTTGATGCTGACATTTCCTTCCGGGGCCTGCCCCGTTTGTAGTGGCACGTTTTGAAAATAGTCGCCATCGGCCTTGGCGGCAGGGACGCCCATCTTCTCATATTCCGATTTGATGTAGGCCACTGCCTTTTTTTGTCCTGGTGTACCTGTTTCCCGTCCCTCGAATTCATCGGAAGCATAGGTATAAAGGTGGTCCTTTAGCTCTTGTTCCGTGATGGTCTGGGCATAGGTAAGCTCGGGCTGGGCGGTTCCGGCATTTCCATCCGCCGGTATTACCGTTTTTTGGGAGGAATTACAGGCCAGGGCAAGGGCGATTGTAAGATAGGCTAGGTGCTTCATTTTCTTATCCTTGGTTCATGTAAAATTTCCCAAAAATAGTGAAAAGAAAACGAATTTTAGCGTGGAAACAGAAAATCCCGACCAAAATCATTGCTGCCAAAATGTTGAAAAGGAACACTTGGCCGAGAGTAAAAAGAAGCGTATTTTGCATGCGAATTAGACTTATTTTTTGGCGAAATAAAACACATTTGGATATGGAGATAGCTTGGAAAGGCGTAATGCCTGCGGTTACCACAAAATTCACGAAGCAAGACACTTTGGACCTGGAAATGTTCGGTGTAAATATCCGGGCACAATTGGATGCGGGCGTACACGGGATCATCCTGGGGGGCACCTTGGGAGAGGCCAGTACCCTCACCGATGACGAAAAGAATACCCTGATCCAGACCACAGTAGACCTGGTACAGGGCAAGGTCCCGGTTATTATCAACATTGCCGAACAGACCACCAAAGGGGCCATTGAAGCGGCCCATACTGCCGAAAAATATGGTGCCAACGGTCTTATGATGTTGCCCCCTATGCGGTATAAGGCCAATGATCATGAAACAGTCACCTATTTTAAAGCTGTAGCCGCGGAAACAGCTATGCCGATTATGGTCTACAACAATCCCATCGATTATGGGATCGAGGTGAAGCTCAACATGTTCGAAACCTTATTGGAGCATAAGAACATACAGGCGGTAAAGGAATCTACCCGTGATATTTCCAATATCACCCGTATCCGGAACCGCTTTGGAGATCGCTTAAAAATTCTCAGCGGTGTCGATACCTTGGCATTGGAGAGCTTGCTCCTTGGAGCGGACGGTTGGGTGGCCGGACTGGTATGTGCCTTTCCCGCAGAGACCGTCGCCATCTACGAATTGGCACATGCAGGACGAATCGCCAAGGCATTGGAGATTTACCGTTGGTTTTTGCCCTTGTTGGAATTGGATATTAGCCCACAATTGGTACAGAACATAAAACTGGCCGAAGTGGCCACGGGGATCGGTACGGAACAGGTGCGGGCACCGCGCTTACCCTTGCAGGGAGTGGAACGACAACGCGTATTACAAATTATTGAGGCCGGACTAAAGACAAGACCGGTACTTCCGGACTACAAAGCGCTGCAGCCATGCTAGCGATACGGCCTACCTGTGAGCATTGCAATACGTCCTTGCCCTATGATTCGGTGGAGGCCATGATCTGCACCTTTGAATGTACCTATTGCCGCGATTGTGTTGAAAATGTGCTGCATGAGGTCTGCCCCAATTGCGGGGGTAATTTTACGCCGCGGCCCGTTAGGCCCAAGGACCTCTTGGAGAAATATCCGGTGTCCAAAAAAATAGTGCACAAACCGGTGGATGTACAGGCACATCTAAAACGAATAGGAAAAATATGATATCGGGAAAAAATTATATCGGGCAGGAACTGTCCGCCAACGGAAAAACAACCTTTACCACCTTTGACCCGCTTACGGAACGGGCCAATCCAACTACCTTTTACGAGGCCACGGAGGCAGAGATCGATGAGGCGGTTCGCTTGGCCACGGAGGCCTTTGACAAGTTCGGAAAACTATCGGGTGATCGGAAAGCGGAGTTCTTGCAGGCCATAGCCGATGAGATCCTTGCCTTAGACGATATTTTGATCCAGACCTATTGTTCGGAAACCGGACTGCCCCAAGGGCGGGCCCTGGGGGAACGAGGGAGAACGGTAGGACAACTGCGTGCCTTTGCCGAATTGGTGGCCGAGGGCTCGTGGGTAGAGGCGAGCATTGATCGGGCACAAGCGGACCGCAAGCCCATCCCAAAACCCGATCTTCGGAAAATGTTGGTCCCCTTGGGGCCTGTCGCCGTCTTCGGCGCCAGTAATTTTCCCTTGGCCTATTCCACGGCCGGTGGGGATACGGCCGCCGCGCTCGCCGCAGGATGTCCCGTAGTGGTCAAAAGCCACCCCATGCATGCCGGAACGGGCGAGCTGGTAGCTTCCGCCATTGTGAAAGCGGCCAAAAAAACAGGAATGCCCCAAGGGGTCTTCTCCAATCTGAACAGTAGTGGAATTGCCGTGGGCACCCAACTGGTGCAGCATCCCGGAATAAAGGCAGTAGGCTTTACCGGGAGCATTGGGGGCGGAAGAGCCTTATTTGATCTGGCCTCCCGTCGCAAGGAACCTATTCCCGTATTTGCTGAAATGGGGAGTGTAAATCCGGTGGTCCTTTTACCAAACGCTGTCCGGGACCGTGGTAACGAGTGGGCCAAGACCTACGCCAGCTCCATCACTTTGGGTAGCGGGCAGTTTTGTACCAATCCGGGCCTGTTATTGGGGTTGGCGGACCAAAATCTAAGCACTTTTGCGGAAACCTTGGCGGAAGAAACCCTAAAGATCGATCCTAGTTGTATGTTGCATCCCAATATAAGGAGGAACTATGAAGGGAACCGGGCGAAGGCCCTGTCCCAGGAGGGCCTAAGCGTTCTGGCGAGATACGACAAGGAAGCCGGAACGAATTTTGCCGGACAGACCGTGGCGCTGGTAGATGGGAAACGCTTTCTGGAACATCCGGTGCTGCACCAAGAAGTTTTTGGTCCCTATTCGCTGATTGTACAATGTGCGGATGCGGAAGAGCTAGAACAGATTATTGCCCAACTCGAAGGGCAACTTACCGGAACGGTACTTGCCGAGGGAGACGAGGCAAAGGACTATGACAAGGTCATTTCGGCCCTGCGTAACAGGGTAGGGCGCTTGATTTTTAACGGAGTGCCCACGGGTGTGGAGGTCTGTGCTGCCATGCAGCATGGCGGACCGTATCCCGCTTCAACCGATAGCCGCTTTACCGCGGTGGGCATCCATTCCATAAAACGCTGGGCAAGACCGGTAAGCTATCAAGATTGGCCCGATGCCCTCTTGCCGGAAGAACTCAAGGAAGCCAATCCCTTGGGTATCCGTAGGCAAACTGATGGTATTTTCGAATCCTAAACAGAACGTATGGCCAGAACCACCTTTAGCTGCATCGATGCACATACTTGTGGCAATCCCGTACGCCTGGTGGTCTCCGGCAAGCCCAAACTGAAGGGTAAGACCATAAAGGAAAAGCGACTGCATTTTATGGAGGAATACGATTGGATCCGTCGGGGACTCATGTTCGAACCAAGGGGCCATGATATGATGAGCGGCAGTATGCTGTACCCCGCAGCCGATTCGGAAAATGACTTTGCCGTACTGTTCATTGAGACCAGTGGATGTCTGCCCATGTGCGGACATGGTACGATCGGCACGGTGACCATTGCGCTGGAAGAAGGCCTTGTTACCCCAAAAACCCCAGGAAAACTACGGATGGAGACGCCCGCGGGCGTGGTGGAGATCCGTTACGAACAGACCGATGATAAGGTACAGTGGGTACAGATTACCAATGTAAAATCCTACCTAGCGGCCCGTGGGCTTGCCGTGACGAGCACAACATTGGGGAAACTTCATTTTGATGTGGCCTATGGAGGGAATTTCTACGCCATTGTGGATCCACAGACCAATTTTAGCGGCATACAGGATTTTTCGGCCAGTGAACTTATTGGACTGAGCCAAGAGCTTCGAAAAAAGATCAACCTCAAGTATTCGGACCGTTTTATACATCCTGAAGATCCGAACATCAGGGACGTGAGCCATATGTTGTGGACAGGAACGCCCATTTCGCCAGAGGCAACAGCAAGGAATGCAGTGTTCTATGGCGACAAGGCCATTGATCGCTCCCCTTGTGGCACCGGCACCTCGGCACGGATGGCGCAGTGGTATGCCCAGGGAAAACTTAAGCCGGGAGAACCCTTTGTACACGAAAGCTACATTGGGTCCCAGTTTATTGGAAGGATAGAGGCCGTGACCACCCTAGCCGGACATACCGCCATTGTACCCAGCATACAGGGTTGGGCCAAGATCTACGGACGTAACACCATTGTCATTGACGATGACGATCCCTATGCCCATGGGTTTCAGGTGCTCTAAAGAAAGCATGACCCAAAAGGTAACCTGGGTTACCTAAAATGAACCAAAACACGCTAGTTTTGAATACGCACAGGAAATATAGGCGAACCGCGCGGCGACTGTACCGGATCTTGATCGTTATCCTGGCCCTGACCACCGTTTTGGCCATCATTGCCATCTATTTCTTGGGAGATTGACCTATTTTAGCGTGTATAAAGCGATATGGAACACTATATAAACGCCTTCACGGATTCTTTTTGGGGCAGCGTCGATTGGACCTGGAAATCGATTCTTTTCCAGGTGCCCTGGTACATCAATTATTTTTGGGGCCTTATCCTTATCTCCTTGCTCATTTGGGGCTTGGAAATTTACTTCCCCTGGCGAAAGCAACAGTCCATTTTTAGGAAGGATTTTTGGCTCGATGGCTTCTATATGTTCTTCAACTTTTTTATTTTCTCCATTGTCATCAGCGGGTTCTACAAAGTGCTGGAATTGGGCTTCGCCGACCTGGGGCTTTCCTCAAAAAGTTTGGTTATGGTAGATATGTCGGGCCTTCCACTTTGGATACAGTTGATCGTTTTTTTTGTGGTGCTCGATTTTGTGCAGTGGTTTACCCATATTTTACTACACCGCTATCCCTTTCTCTGGAAGTTCCACAAAATCCATCATTCAGTAAAGGAAATGGGTTTTGCCGCCCACTTGCGCTACCATTGGATGGAAAATATTCTGTACAAGCCCCTAAAAACCCTTGGGGTTATGGTTTTGGGTGGCTTTGAGCCCGAACAGGCCTATATTGTACACTTTTTGGCCATTGCCATCGGTCATCTAAACCATGCCAACATTAAGCTGAGTTGGGGTCCGTTAAAATATCTCATCAACAATCCGGTAATGCATTTGTACCACCACGCCTATGAACTGCCCGAAGGGAAGTATGGGGTTAATTTCGGCATCAGTCTAAGTGTGTGGGACTACCTCTTTGGAACCAACTACATTCCCGAGGACAGTGGCACCATTGGGCTTGGATTTCCGGGCGATGAAGAGGTCCCGAAGGGTTTTTTCCGGCAGATTATCTATGGTTTGGGGAAGTGGGGCAAGGCACGATCCTAAAAGTGGCCCTAGGCTATTTCATCACCTTTTTCAAGACCTTTTCAATGCGCTTACGGCGACTTTCCTTTTCTACCTCCTTTAAGCGCAGTTGAAGCGTATCCACGAAGCGGGTTTTGTTATGATCGGTGATGATGGGCAGGCTTCTTTCGGCATACATGGGAAGTTGGTTCACCGGACTTTTCAACAATTGTTCATTGAGCAGCGCAAAGGCATTTTTGGCATATTTAGGAAATGCGGCCAGCTGTATCAGAATGTTCACGGCATGGTCTCGTGTAATGACCGAACCTTTGTCCGCCGCATCCATAATGAGCGGGAGTTTTGCGTGGATCTCTTTGGGCCTTTCCCTGGCAATCGTGCCCAGGGCGGTCATGGCGCCCCACTGCAAGCGATTGTCCTTATGTTCCAAAAGCGTTAAAAACCGTTTCCAGTGTTTAGCGATCAGCTGAGGCCTTTGCTCCCCGATTTCGTAGAGCACTTTGATACAATCGTGAAGTACGGCCTTGTCCTTATGGTTCAAAAGGCCCATTAGTTCCGTTACGGCCTCCTCGTCTCCCGTGGTAACGATTTCCCGTGCCAGTTCCTGGTTGGGAATTTCGTCCCTCCGGTCCAGGGAAGAAGCCAGTTTGTCCAAAACAGTCATGACACGCTATCAGGTTTTGTCCATTAAAGTACTGCTTTTTTGCGTTTTCATATACCTGCGGATGCCCAGGGTCTGCAGCGTGGCAAAAATCAACACGGCCAAATTGGTGAGTACGATCAGCGCAATACCTATCAAGCTGAGTTCGTTTTGCATCCCCAGATGGACAAATCCCATGAGCACATAGAGAAAATCGAGCACAATAATGACCCAGACCAATATTTTAGGTATTTTTTTCCGGTAGGCCGCATACAATACAATGCTTCCGAAAACAACAAGTTGTACGGCAAAAGCCACTGGCTGTCCGTTGACCATCTCGTTGACGGCCCTTAGGCTATTGCCCAATACGATCGCTACCAGGGCCGAACCCAAGGAGAAAAATCCGTTGGCCCTTAGGGCCTTTCTGAGCAGTGATGCCTTTTCCATAGCTGTGCTGTTTATGCGAAAGGGCCATTTGGCCTACCGCTGTTTTTGGTGCAATACTATTGCAAATGCCATGGTTTTGCGTACCGCTAAATTGAGGGTGACCTATTTGTAGCGTGTTGGGAAGCACTTCATACGGCATCACCTATTAAATTTGTAGTTTTAGGGAGCAACGTATGGATGATATTTTTAACATCAGCTTTGATTTGTGGTCGGCCATCCTGCTGTTTGGGCTGTTCCAAGGTCTTTTCTTTATGGGCATACTGCTTTTGGTATATCCCAGGAACCTGTCCAACATGTTTCTTTCGCTCTTGTTGTTCACCGTAGTGTTCAATCTGTTCAACTACCTTATCCTACATTCGCATCTCTATCGGTTTTCCCCCCACTTGACGCACCTGGCCACTCCCTTTCTTCTGTTGTTGGGCCCTTGTTATTATTTCTATATCCGATCCCTATGGGCAGCGCATTTCCGTGTTAGGGCCTCCGACCTGTTGCACGTAATTCCATTCTTGCTGACCCTGGTATTTTTTATGCCTTTTTATACGCTGGACGGAACGGCAAAGATTGCGTTCCTGGATGCCCAGATGGCCTCGGAAAAACAAGTACTGACCCCCGATGTATACGGCTTTTTGATCTTTCAGATTTTGCATAGCTTCGGTTACATTTATTTTAGCATCAAAATGCTGAAGCGGGGAGGAATTGGGAACCACCCACGTGTTTTGGAGAACAAATATCGCTGGTTGCAAAAATTCGGCTTTGCCTTCCTTATTTTTTGGGCGATGGATTTTATAGGGGTATTGTGGTTTGTGGGCCAGGGCGAAATACATAGGGAAGCGTACTATATTACCATGCTCGGTTGTGCGGTGGTCATCAATGTTTTATTAGTCTTTGCACTGAAGAACAACAAAGTATTCACCGAGATCTTCCTGAACCAAAGTAGGGAAAAGTACGAAGCGTCCAAGGCACCCCCTTCCGAACTGCGGAAACTTTCACGACAAATTGTTAGCTATATGGAACAGGATAGGGCCTATCTTGATGCGGAACTTTCCCTATCTAAACTAGCGGACCATTTGGAGACGCCCAAATACCTCATTTCCCAGGCCCTGAATATGGAGCTGGGCACCAGCTTTTACGAATTGCTCAATACCTATAGGTATCGGGAGGTAAAACGCAGATTGAAAGATCCGCAATACCGGCATTTGACCATCTTGGCCATCGCTCTTGACGCAGGCTTCAACAATAAGAACACCTTCAACAAAGTCTTTAAAAAGCATGCCGGAGTTACCCCATCCCGCTTTCTTCAAAGCAGTACGGACTTAAAGTAAGTCTTTTTTGTCACGCTCAATTTAGAGGTACGCTTGCCATCTGGGCATTTCCTAGTATTGGGAAACGTTAAAAATCCGCACCTATGAAAAAATCAAAAGCAGTGTTGCTTGGTTTCTCCGGAACCCTGCTCCTGACGCTGCTGGTGGCTTTTACTGCCCCCGCTTGGGAGACCCATGAAAATCAAAAGCTGATCCGGGCACCCAAGAACATCGCCTGGGAGGTTATGGCCGATGTGGCTAATTACCATCATTATGCCACGGGTATTTCCGCAGTAGAGATCGTTTCTGGACAAGGCCTTGGGATGGTTAGGTCCTGCAGTCAGGGCGAAGCCAGTTGGACAGAGACCTGCATCCTGTGGGACGAAGGGAGTGCTTATGCCTTTGATGTGAACACGGAGGAAGGCTTTCCCTTTCCCTTTAATCATTTTAAGGGTACTTGGTCGTTGAAAGAGGTACAAGCGGGCGAGACCTTGTTGATCGTGCGCTTCGATTACCAGTTTTCCCAACGGTGGATGAAGTGGTTCTATAGTGGAAAAACCCACTTGGCCATGGACGATGGCAGTGGCACACTATTGGGCAATTGGGAAGACAAAATTTTAGAGGTTCACGCCAAGGGGGAGAAGTCTCCATAGCACTTTCTTGGACCTTCAGACACAGGACTTCCCCGTAGTTAGTTTACTTCAATAATCATGGCCGTTCTAGCAGGAATTCGGAGACTATCGACTTGCTCAAATGTGGTCCCCGATAGGATATCCTTGCCCGAGAGGGTAGTGCCCAGGATTTCCTGGTATTGATCCAAGGTATGTTGCACCTCGGTCGCTTCCTTGTTGAAAATTACCATGATTTTACGGTCATCATCATATCGGAAAAAGGTGTAGATTTCGGTATTGTTTTTAGGGGAAAACTGCATCAACTTGCCCGTATGTAGGGTAGGGGTGTCCTTTCTCCAATTCAACAGTTTTTTGAAAAAGCTTTGCATATCCTTTTCCGCGGGAGTCAGTCCCTCTCCTGAAAAGCCATTGGTGGTATCACCTTCCCAACCTCCGGGAAAATCGGAACGGATAAGACCGTGATCATCGGATTCCCGATTCTTCATCAATACCTCGGTACCATAGTAAAATTGGGGAATGCCCCGCATGGTTGCCGTATAGACCAGGGCCATTTTTAAAAGGTCCACATCCTCGTTAAGCTGGGTGAAGATCCGGCTCATATCGTGATTGTCAGGAAAAATGACCAGGTTTTTCGGGTCTGGATACAGGTAGTCCTGTCCCAGAACCTCATACACATGTACCCAGGAAGAGCTCCATGTTTTTTCCGAGACCAGGGAGGTCACTAGGGCATGCTGTAGGGGAAAGTCCATTAGACTTTTTAAATGTGAGGTATAACCATTGGAGTTTTCCTTGCCTTTTTGCCAGTAGGAAACGATTGTGGGCCGTGTGACCCATTCTTCGCCCACAATGTTGAAATTGGGATATTCGTCCATGATGGCTTTGGTCCAATCGGCCATAAAGTACATATCGGGATAGGGATAGGTATCCATACGGATACCATCGATACCCGCGTATTCGATCCACCAAATACTGTTCTGTATCAAATAGCTGGCCATGGAGGCATTACGCTGATTAAGATCGGGCATACTGGGCACAAACCACCCATCAAAAAATTCCTTGGTATCCAGCTGGGAGGCATAGGGGTCCAGGATTACCGTTTTTCTATGGTTCGTTTGGGTGTATTCTGGCCATTGATTGATCCAATCTTCCGAGGGGAGGTCTTTCATCCACCAATGTTCCAGGCCGCAATGGTTAACGATCATGTCCATAATCACCTTCATGCCCCTGTCCGTGGCTTCGTTACAGAGTTCCTTGAACATGGCATTGGATCCATATCTCGGATCCACCTTGTAGTAATCCGTGGTGGCGTAGCCATGGTAACTGTTTTTGGGCATTGCGTTTTCCAAGACCGGATTCATCCAGATTGCGGTAAAACCCATGTCATCTATATAATCCAGGTTTTTAATAATGCCTTCCAGATCCCCTCCGTGCCTGCCCCCTTTGTCGGAACGGTCGGCCTTATCCGTCAGCCCCTCTACGTTATCGTTGCCCGGATTGCCATTGGCAAAGCGATCGGGCGTAATCAGGTATATGGCATCGGAACTGTTGAAGCCGATACTATTTTTTCTTCCATCTTCGCGGGCCAATAAAGGGTAGGTATAAGGAATTCGCTGTCCATTTTCTCCGCCAAAAACAAATTTGAGATTGCCCGGGGTCGTTTCGGGAGCGATATGGAGTGTTAGGAACAGATAATTGTTGTTGGGTACGGTCTTCACCTTTGTCAACTGCACCCCGGGATAGGATTCCAGACTAGGGACCAGGGCACCGATCTCCCTGCCATAGACCAGGATTTCGATTGTATTGAGCTCCATGCCCACCCACCAATTGGGAGGTTCTACCCGGCTTATGGTCTGCTGGGCAAGGGAAAGGGTTTGGGCAAGAAAGAACAGGATGGCAAGAGAAACAAAAATTGGACGCATGGTACTTGGTTTTATCGATTGGTTGTGGAACATTGGGCGCTTCCTTAGAATTTATTGGCTCAAAGTAGCGCATGGGAGCGGTTATTTCGCTTCAAATTATAAAGTGACCTATACTTGTAGCCCGGGAGAAAGTGTAGCTATTCGATGGTATTGAAATAATCACGTGGCGACTTCCCCGTAATCTTTTTGAACGACCGGTTAAAGGATGATTTTGAGTTGAAACCCACATCCAGGGCAATGCCCAGAAAGGTCTGGTTCTTATAATCGCCCTGTTTGGCACGATCAATAAAATCCATGACCCGATAGTAGTTCACAAAATCCCTGAAATTTTTATCGAAGCCCTCGTTGATGGCACGCGATAGCATATGCACGTTGGAATTGATCTGCTGGGCCAGTTCGGGCAAGTTCAATGAAGGATTTAGATACGCCTTGTCTGCTTCCATAGCATTTTTAAGCTCTTCCTTTAAGTGTACGATTTCCACATCGTTCAGCGTGAGCTTAGCCGTTTCATGCTCTGCCTTCTCATGGATCTTGAATATTTCCGGTTGTTTTATGGCAAAATAGCCCAGAAGATAAACCGTCAGTGAAAACACCACCCAAGTGGTGTCTACCAAGGCCGAGGTCAGCCCTTTAAAATCATGGCCTATGGCATAGCCCACCGCACCAATGATGTACGTAATTAACCAAAGCCCCAAACATATGGCCTTCAAAGCCATAATGTTGTTGAGGTACACAATATTTTGATCGGTGGAATAGGTATCCTCCACATTTTTAAGGTAGCGCGCTATAATGAATCGCAGATTGAACCAATACCACATATTGAAGAGCAGGGCCACTCCACCAATGGTAATATATAGGGTGGAGGGGTACAACTGGGACAGGCCACGGTCTATGAAGAGGTGCACAGGTTCAAAAAGCAGTGGGATATAGACCAAAACCTGCAAGGCAAAGGGAATAAAATGCAGCCATAATCGTCTGCGTTTTTCGCCTGGGGTCTTTAAGAGGCGCTTTATATAAACCATAAACAGCGGAGCGTAAAGAAAGTACACCAAATCTGGAAGAAGGGAGAGCCGTGGGAATAGTTTGTACACGTCCCGATCGTAAATGGAGACCCGTGACAGCAGAACAAAGGAAATTAGAAACAGCAGGATGCTCAAGATCCTATTGGCATTCCTGTTATTGTTCTCATAGGAATTGATGATAAGGATAAGAAGGATACCCTGTATAGCGGTCAGGATCAAGATCAACGTATAGGGATTGAAGAGGCCCGAAGATTGATCTTCCCAGTGCATAATTCTGGCGACCACGGGCTCCCTATAGGGATCGGCATCAATTTGGCTAACGCGATCCAAGCGTGGACGGCCATAGGCCTTTCCTTCCACGGTATGCCAATTGCCCCTGGTGAACTTATAGGCCAATTGGGTCCAATACACTGGTACCTGGACGCTAAACGTGCCATCCTCCGCTTTGTCTAGCCTATAGCGTTTATCGCCGGGGACCCAGCCGTTAAAGTTTCCGGCGATATAGATTGGGGCATCGGGCGGGGTATTTTCCGGGATTTCCACCAGTTTTATGGTGACCCTTTGCACCGGATTTTCGATAAACCCTGTATCGGACCAGTCTTCTACCTGCATCACAACAGTGTCCCGGGCATTGGTAAACGATAATTTTCTTGTTACTATGGGAACGCCCTTGCTTCCGGTCTCTACCGTTTCCCAGCTCCCTCTTGTGATCAGGAAGGAGATTGTGGCATCCTTAAAGGTCTTGGGTTTTGTGTAGTATTTGCCATCAGCACCCTGTTCGAACCGATAGTTCGTATCAGCGGCATCCCATTCATTAAAAATACCGGCAAGAAAAAAGGAATCCCCTTGGGGCGTGTGCTCCGGAAGTTGATCGATTACAAAGACAGTCTGGGCATAAAGGCCTTGAATTGCAAACATTAGGAGCACTAGGACTTTTCGAAAGCCCTCTTTTTCCAAACAATATTTTCTTCCCCTAGGCATGGCCGTAATTGGGATGCAAATTAAGGATTAATCAATAATAATCCCCCTTTTTTTCGAATCATTATTTATGGCCTTTTGATTTGCGGTTAGGGCAATTTTTTTTTGATTGGGTAACCTAAAAAAGAACAGTTAAACGCAGTCCAAACTACTGCCGCACTTCCTGTAAAACAAGATTCAATATGAAAAACCCCGGCCATACTGGACCGGGGTTTCAATTAAAACTAACTACTAACCCAAAACTAATTTGATGCTAGATTTTTTCTGAAGTCAGGGATATTATCAGCGTGGTTGCACTTCCAGGCACTTCATTATTTTACAGACCATACCGCATAGCCGTTGGCAGGGGCCTTTAGGCTTACCGTACCGCTTTCATCGGTGAGTAGGGAGGAGGTGATACCCCCTGTATAATCATGCAATTCTTGTTCTGTCCACTGCGTGGCTACACTGCGTGAAAGCTCCAAACCGTTCCGGTTGATATACACTGCCAGTCCCGGATTATCGCCTTCCCCTCTTCGCAGGGCGATATACTCGTCGTTGTCTGCATAGAGGACTTCCAATTCCCCACTGGCAATGGTGCGATTGATCAGGATCAAGTCGTTCAGTTTTGCCTGGAATTCGGCATTCTCGTAGTCCAGATAAAAAACAGTGGGATAGCCGGGATGCGTTAAAATATAGGCATAGGCAAATAGTTTGTACTCTTCCTCAATTACGGGCTCGCGGTCCGTATCGTGGTTGGCGACAAAGGTGACCGCTTCCGCGGGATTGGTCTTCCAGAGCATGTCTCCCGTTTGAAGGATACTCAGGTCATTGCGTTCAAAGGCATCCCTCATTTGGAAGAGACAGGGAAAATCAAAGGCGTTCACCCCTGCATCGGCTACCCATGCGCGTACCAGGTCGGCATTGCCATCAAAGAATTCACCAACGGTCCATCCACCCACTTCATCGACCCAGGCCTTGACAAATTCCGGGCTGAAACTTTTTACAAAGTCGAATCGCCAGCCATCAAAACCCACCGTGTTCTTGTAATATTTGGCAACAGAGTTGTCGAATTTCCAGAACCAGTTCTGTACGTTATCCTGAAGGTGGCAGAGATCCTGTTCCTCAAAAAACAAGGCAGATTCGTCCATTTCGTGAATACTGTTGGGGTGGTAATCCTCAAAACCCCTGTTGAACATGCCCGAAGCATTGCCATTGAGTTCGTTGAATAGGGTAAAGGTCTCCTTCATCCGATAGGGATTAAATTCGGAACCTCCTCCGCTGTTATGTCCCATGACAATATCGGCCACGACCTCTATGTTGTTCCCGTGGGCCTTGGCAATAAGATTGTCCAGTTCCTCGCGGGACCCAAAACGCGTTTCGGTGGTACCGTGCTGAAAGTATTCCCCTAGGTCGTAGTAGTCCGATGGGTCGTACCCCATGGAAAATCCCCCAGACTGCCCTTTGGAGGCCGGTGGCAACC
Organism: uncultured Flavobacteriaceae bacterium; assembly: GCA_947494825.1. Classification (GTDB taxonomy): domain Bacteria; phylum Bacteroidota; class Bacteroidia; order Flavobacteriales; family Flavobacteriaceae; genus JBNGOQ01. The sequence goes on from CANLWN010000001.1 coordinate 153,536, forward strand.
AAATTCTATCGATACCTGCCGCCGCCCAGGCGTCGGTTTTTTCCGCAATAATATCCCACCAATCAAATCGGGGTTCCACATCCCAGTAAAATGCTTGCATCATAACACCCCTATCGTTCAAGAAAGCGGTGAGGTCCTGGCCCTGGGATATTTCATCTCCGGTATCCGTATCAAGGGATTCAATGAGTCCGGTAGGCTGATCAAAAGCATCCGAGCAGGAATGGCTGCCCATGCATATGGAAGCCGAAATAGCTAGGAAAGCAACTTTTTTTATCGTGTTGATTATCATGTTATAACATTAGATTAATAGTGATTTAATTGGTTCCCGCCCTAGGGCGAGGTCCGTATTATTCCTTAAGAATAAAAAGATACCTTCCGTCCAGGTCGTTGAACCAAATGTCATAGACTCCTGCCGTGACGGGAATATTGGGACCATCTTGGGTAGCGGCACCGGAAAAGAAGGTGTCCGATCCCCAGTTGACCGCCCAATCGTCGTCGGCACGGAACTTCATTTCACCATCAAACAAGGTCACGTCCGTAGCAAACCAAATATGCTGATCAAAGGTAGATTGCGTAAAATCGATATCGGAATTCCATCCGGTATCGTCCCCGGTCCTGGCCGATCCTATATATCCCACGGTGGTATAAGTAGGCGCTGCAGTCGCATCAAAGGGATCTATGCTAAAGGTTGCTTCGGCCAAATTGATCTGGAAGGTATAGTAGCCTTCGGTTGCAATGGAAAAGACTCCGGGGTCACTACCCGTACCGTCATTGACCTCTACGGAAGTTCCGTCATTGGTACCCCATTGTGGCTGCCATTGTCCCAAAATCTCCAAAATCTTAAAGGCATCTGCTGCAAAAAATCCGGTATAATGGTGTAGGTCACTATTTTCGGGATCACGGAACAGCGCTTGATTGCCGTTGTTGTTTTCCCATCCCGCAATAGTAGCGGGACCTACAAAGAACAGGTCCTTCACCGGAATAGGGCCGGTGAGTTCAAAGGGCACCACACTAAAGTTAATAGGGTCCGATTCCATGGATAGGGAACTACCCAAGGAAGCGATTACCTTGGCCTCCATTTGAACAGGAATCGTATTGTCATCCGCATCCTTTTCCACGGTCTGCTCAAAGGTATCCTGTATCAAAGTATTGAGTTCCCCGGCGGTGAGCGAAACAAAGGTGCTCGTGGTATTCCCAAAACTATGGGGAGTGGCAAAGTCGTTGCCTGCTATGCCCATAAGCAGTTCATAACTCTCTACCGTAGTAACATCAAAATCGGCCGGAGACCAGGTGAAGGTCACCGCAATATTGCTGGCCGTTTCCTCTGTAAGTATCACGGTAGCACCGTTTAACTGAGGTGCCAGTACCGGTGGAGAAACTGCCGATGCCACGATGACGGTATCATCCTCCTCGCATCCGATAAACGAGAACATTAAAATCAATGCTAAAAATTTTCCTAGATATTTCATCTTCAATTGGTTTTTTAATTATTAGTAACCTGGGTTTTGTATTAGATTGGGATTGGCATTCAAGTCTCCTGAGGGTATTGGGAATAGTTTTAGGTGCTCGGGTATGGCGGTGCCATTTTCCACGCCTCCTTTCCAATCCCATAGATAGGTACTTCCGGTATATTGCCCGAAACGTATCAGGTCTGTTCTTCTATAGCCTTCCCATCCAAGTTCCCTGCCACGTTCATCGAGGATAAAGGGGAGGTCAATGGCGGCCACATTCCCGGAGGTATCCCCATAGGCCCGTTCCCTTATGGCATTTACAAAGCTCAAGGCCGTTGCCAGATCGCCACCGCCGCCCCTAAGGAAGGCTTCGGCATACATAAGGTAAATATCGGCCAAACGGAAGAGCGGTAGATCAATATCCGGAAACGTATTGTCCTGTCCGGGAACCCCTGCAGAGCTTAGGTTGCGGTATTTGGTATACCCAAAACCTTCCTCAAAGTCGCTTCCCGTAGGAGGGGAGGTCAGTTCCAGGGAATGCCCGTCCTTAAAGAAAAAGGAAGCGCGTTGATCTGGGCTGTCCTGGAAAGGGTCGTCTCCGGGAAATTCAAAAAGACGTACAAAACTCTCTTTACAGGTAAGCGCGGCAAAACCACCGGTATTGGCGCCAAAATCGTCCGAGGCGTTTATGTTGGCATCCAAGGTACCGTTGACCATGATGAACATAAACCCAAAGGATTGGGTCTGTATACCATCGTGTGTTACGGGGAAAATGATTCCTTCCGCGGTATTGTTGTCAGCGAGGAACAGCTCGTTGTAATTGGGTTCCAAGGCATAACCTGCTCCAATAACCCTGTTACAAAACGTTAAACAGTCTGCATAGCGGTTTTCTCCAATAAAACTTTCCGCATTGAGGTACAATCTGGCCAACAGGGTCCATGCCGCTGCCTGATCAGCCCTTCCATACCCATTTTGTCTGGCCGGAACCAAAAGATCGGCGATTTCGAGTAATTCGGATTCAATATAACTAAAAAGCGCCGCAGCGTTGGTCTGCTCCGGAAGGAATGCTCCGGGCAGATCGTCCTCGGTCACAAAGGGGACATTTCCCCCAAAGAGTTCTAGACCATGGTAGTAGCTCAACGCTCTTAGGAACCGCGCTTCGGCACGATAGAAAGCCACTTCTGACTGAATATCGGTAGAAACGTTCCTACCATCGAGCACTTCCTGAGTGGTCTGCCGCAAAAATTCGTTGGTCTGGGTCACCTGGAAGATAATCCTGTTGTAGACTACCGAAATAACGTCGTTGTCGGGAGTCCAGGTATTGATCAACAATCCAGGCACACCGGCATCGTTATAACGCCATTTTACGGCATCGGCGGTTAGCTCGTTAAGGTAGAAATAGGTCCTGGTATATTGGGAGTTTCCTTCGTCGAAACCAATAAGATCCCCTTGTCCTGCCGGACCTTGCTGTCCGGTTACCGATAGCCCCGCATAGATCTTTCCCAAAAACTGAAGGTAGCTTGCGGGATCGTCGAAGGCATTTTCCGAGTTGATATTGTTCGTCTCTATATTGTCCAGATCGTCCGTGCATCCTATGGACACAAGGAGAAACAGAAGGACAGAAATGAATTGATGTATATTACTGATTTTCATGCTATTGTTTTTTTAAAAGTCCAACGATAATCCCGCCTGTACCGTAAAAGGCCTAGGGTAGATGTTATTGTCTATTCCATTGGTTATCTCCGGATCCAGTCCGTCATAGTCCGTAATGACAAAGACATTCTGTAAGGTGGTGAAGACCCGCATTCTCGATTCCTCGTTCCACAACTTTTCAAAGGTATAACCAAGGGACATATTGTCCATACGGATAAAAGAGGCGTCCCGCACATAGTAGTCGGAGAAGGTAACCTCGTTGCTGGTGCCCTCAAAGTTAGATTGCAGTACGGAGGTACCCACGTTTCTAAGATCTTGTCCTATATTAAGGTTCCTAAAGTTCCCGCGGTTCAGGTCAATACCATTGTAGTTGTAATTCCCGTAGTTGGCACGTGCAGAGAAGCTGAAGTCCCATTGTTTGTAGGTAAACCGACTGTTGAGGCCAAAATTGGCCAGCGGCGCGGCCTGCTTATAGGCCCTTCTGTCCAGGTCATTGATGATGCCATCGTTGTTGAGATCGCGTACAACGCCCTCTATAGGATTACCGGCTTGGTCGAACACTTGTTGGAAAACAAAATAGCTTCGGGTAGGCTCGCCCACCAAATGCCATTGTGCCCCGTCGTCCCCTCCAATACCTATAAGCGAGGTACCGCTTACGGGGATACCGCTTCCAGGGGTATTACCGGTGAGGAACAAACGATCTATTTCGTTTTCATTATAAGCAAAGTTGAACCCGAGATCCCAAGTAAACTCTTCCTGGTCAAAAACGGCCGCATCCAGGAAGAACTCCACACCTTTGTTGGTGAGGCTTCCGATGTTGGTCGGCAGTCTGTTCGTCAGGTTACTTCCAGCGGCCACATTAACAGTACTCAACAAATCTTCCGTTTCCCTGTAGTAAAGCTCTATGGCTCCGGTTAGGTGGTTGTCGAAGAAACCATAATCCAAACCAACGTTATATGTGGTAGTCTCTTCCCATTTAATGTTGGCATCAAAAGGTTGTGCCCGTAAGGTGGTCACAAATATTGGATTGCCGTTGGCATCTTGCCCTATCTGGGTAGACGCTCCGTTCTGACTGGGCGAGAATTGGGGCAAGAAAGGTTGTGTGTCCGTACCTTGCAGTACATCCTGCTGTCCTGTGATACCCCATCCCATCCGAAGTTTTAGATTGGAAAGTATGTTGGAATCCTTTAGGAAGTTCTCGTCGCTTATGTTCCAGGCCAGGGCAGCCGCGGGGAAATTACCCCAGCGATTGTCGCCCCCAAAACGGGAGGAACCATCCCTTCTGTACGTAACTGTTAAAAGATACTTGTCATTCAAAGTATAGTTCAACCGACCAAAAAAGGACTGTAGATTACTTTCCAAAATGGTATTGATGATCAAAGCGCCTCCAACACCATCGCCCCTGAGATCTTCGCTCATGCGGTCCTCATAAAAGTTCTGATAAGAATAACCGGCCGTAAAATCCAATCTGGATTTGATTTTTTCGAATTCCTTGGCGTATTTGAAATAGACATCCATGAGCTTGTTTTCCTCATCCTGTTCAAAATTACGTATACGCCCCTGCACTATGGCCTGGGCGGCTAGGGTTGCAGGTTGGATGTCGCTACCGTCTCCGACCGATTTGTCGATTCCCAAATTAAGGGTGGCGGTGATATCAGGGAAGAAGTGCAACTGGTAATCGAACTTTACATTCCCCACAAACCTTCTGGCGATGGTACTGTTATCCCGAAGCTCCAAAAGCGCCAAGGGGTTGTTCACCGTATTGGAGGTAGCCGAACCATCAGGTTCGTAATAGTCAAAGAACCCTCCAGGCAAGGAAGCGTCAAAAACGGGTTGGGTGGGATCAAATTCCAGTGCGCTACCAATGGCACCCGTATCCGCAAAGTTGTTTTCCGTATACGATCCCCTACCGTTGATCTCTATTCTCAATTTATCGTCAAACAGGCGAGGAGTAACGCTTAAGGATGCCGTGGTCCTTTCCAGTGCCTCCGTTTTTAGAATACCGTCCTGTTGCGTATATCCGATGGATGCTCTAAAGGGAATACCCTTTATGCCCCCACGAACACTGAAATTGGTATCGGTACCCAGGGCTGTGGAAAAAATCTGTTCCTGCCAGTTGGTATTGGCCGATCCCAGATCATCTACTCTGTCGGGTAGTCGCTGCGTTACCAGCTCACGGAAATCTGCTGCGCTGAACACACCAACCACCTCTTTAAGCGTACTTACTGAGGCCGATGAATTAAAGGAAAATTTTAGGTCGCCCGCAATACCCTTCTTGGTGGTGATAATAATCACCCCATTGGAGGCCCGGGACCCGTAGATAGCAGTTGCCGAGGCATCCTTTAAAATAGAGAAGGAGGCAATATCACTGGGGTTTACAAAATCGAAGACGTTTCGCGAGCCCGAATTCCGTTGCTCGTCCGATCCGGGATTGTCCAGCGGCACCCCATCAATGATAATCAGGGGATCGTTGCTGGCATCGAGGGAAGAGCCTCCACGGATACGGATCTGGCTTCCACTGCCGGGAGCACCCCCGTTGGTAGTAATGTTGACCCCGGCGGCCTTACCTACAAGTAAATCTTGAGGCGAAGCGATAAAACCCTGGTTGAGTTCTTCTTCCGTGACCCCGATCACCGAACCGGTGGCGTCCTTTCTCGTGGTAGTACCATAACCGATGACCACAACCTCCTGTAGCTTGGCAACGTCCTGCTCTAGCGAAACGTTGATGGTGCCGGAGGCAACGGTGACCTCTACCGTTTTAAAGCCAATGTAAGAGAAGACCAGTACATCGCCGGTATTGGCGTTAATTTGATAGTTTCCATCAAAATCGGTGGTCGTACCAGTTGAAGTTCCTTTGATGAGGACGGTTACCCCGGGCAGTGCCAGGTTGCTACCATCTTCCGTGACAGTTCCCGTCACCAGATTTTGGGCCATGGCCCACAGCGGTACAAGGAGCATCACAAGAAATGTCCTTGAAATCTTTTCATTCATACGAGTTGGTTTAGATGTCTTAATATTTCGTTAAAAGTAGGCAGCCCTATAGTAGGGTTCGACTCATTTTATAAAATGACCTAAGTTTGGGGCGGATTGGGCAGTGGCACATGGCGATTCTCAAAAAAAAGACGATTCAGGGTTTACGAAAATTTTATTATTTGGATTTGTAACATATCTTACGGATACCTTACTAATAAGATCTAAGGCTTTCCGGCAGGGTAGCCAGGTTATAATTCAAACACCAATGCGGTATCCTAGAAGTTTTCTTTTGTGCGCTGTTTCGCTCCTTACCTATGCTATGTATGCCCAAGGCACGGTAGAGGCAGAATTTGATACCATCTATAGGTACGATTTTAACACCTTAAAAGGCAAGCACACCAAAAGGGTAGTGATCGACGCTTCGCACAATACCATTTATTCACTCTCCTATGGCAAACAATCGGCAAGGGAAATGCTCCGTATTCTGAAAGCTGATGGTTTTCAGTTGGCTTTTACCGAACAGCAACTGGACTCCACAACCGTACATGCCAGCACCGTCGATTTACTGATTATCCATGGTATGCCCAATGACAAAAAGGTGTTGGAGGCCGATGGTAAAAAAGAAACCCTGTACACCTCCCCGCTTAGCAAGGAAGAGGTAATCAATATTGGCACCTACGTCCATGAAGGTGGAAGCCTCTTGCTCTTTCTGTCCCATTTTCCGGGAGGGAGTGGAGCCCTACCACTTTTGGAGGCCTTTAGTGTAAAGTTTCGTGACGGTTACGCCTATCAATCGGAACACCATATCAGCGAGGGGGGGAGGTGCGGACATTTTTTAATGCACACAGGGAACGAAATGCTGAACAAGGACCACCCGGTCTTTAAAAGTACGCTGGATACCGCCACTTTGCCAGAAAATATAAAATTCTATTGCGGGGCGGCCGTGTTCCGCAGCCCCGAGGATGCCATCCTGCCCTTTCCCAAGAATACCATCAATTATACCCCTTCACGCACTTCTAATGAGGACCTGGAGGAGAGCTCCAATGACTATGCGGGCATGATCGGGTTCCAGTACGGCAAGGGAAGGGTGGTTATCTGCACGGATCAGGGTATTTTTAGAAGTTTGGACCTGCTTATCGATGACAAAAGGATTCCGGTAACCATTCACGACCCTGAGAGCGACAATGCAGGGCTACTTGTGAATTGTGTACGATGGCTTACCGGACTACAAGAATAGTTTTATAGCGTAAATCATGGTATGAATCCAGATTAACCCCGCGGGACAATTTGTTTAATAGGTAATCTCCACATTTTTGATTTCTGCGTTGACATCCAGGTCGGTGAAATAATCGGAAACCTGTTGTACGTCTAGATCGATCAGCATACCCAGTGGAACAGTTTGCGGCCAATTTTTATCAAAACTATCCCAAAGTGCCCTTAAATGAGGTGAGGTGGGACCCTCTACCAACAGGCCAACCACTAATCTGTAAATACCCAAAAGGTCCTCTAAAGCGCCCTTTAATAGGATTTTGTTACTCGAAATCGCATGATCTAAGGTGATGGTCCCTGCAACCACCTCTCTTAAATAGTCCCCTTTACTTATAAAGCTTGCATGGGCCAAGGCGTCTACAGAATTTATGTGCAAGGTATATTGGTCATTATGGCTGGCCGATAATTCTAGCCTGGCACCATCAATATCCACAATCACTTTTTTGGATAGGGTCACCTCTTTGAGCAGTCCAAAAATAAAATTGTTACTGTAACGGATATCATTGACCAAGGCTTGGAACAACACAATTAACAATTGTTCTTGTTCAGTGTACGAATTCGGCATAGAACATTCCTTTTTTTAAATAATTTTTTTTGCCCTCCAATGTTAGTGCAGCCTTGGCCTTTCCGTTAAGTTCCTTTAAAAAGGTATACTGCTTGTCCTCGTAGTCTGGCAGTACAATTTCCATTTTGGTATCGATGATCATGTCTATTTCAACACTATGGATATCGTCATTGGCATGCACCTTGATATGTTCCGGGGTCAATACTTTTCGATGACTAAAAACAGAGGCCAGTGCCCCAGGCAGTATGGGGATTCGTTCCGGGGTGCGCGTCCACTGAAATGTTATGTTCACGGACCTGCCCACAAAGGTCTTTTTAAGGGCATTGTTTTTATAGATAAACAGGAACGGCTTTGCGATTTTGGCAAAATCCTTGCTATTGCCCCGGTGAAAAACAAAGGTATAGATATCGTTTGTTTCGCTCCACATCGTAACCACCCACCAAACCCAACCTACCTCTTTATCGCCCCATCGAAAGCGTCCAAAATTATGGTCGTGATAACAAAACCATCTACTCGTGATGGGAAGGTTTAGGTTCTCGTTTGTTACATATCCGTTAGGGGTCACCCCCGGGATGAATCCCCAGCCGATAAACCCACTCCCATAGGGGAAAAGTTCCGGCACCAACAAAGGTGTTGCTTCCGGTTTTCCTTCTAATTCGAAGGAAAATTTGGGTGTTTGATGCTTTACCGATATCCTAAAATGGTCTTTGGCGATGGAAACCTCCAAAAAATCTGGAACCTTAAACTCCAATGGCATCCTAGAGGCAGGTTTTTCGGTCCATTTATCCACCTTTAGAAACCCATAATTGGCCAGTTTTGTCAAAGACCCGTTCGAAGGCATCGTAAGCTGAAAGGTTGTCGTAATCTCTCCTTGCTCCGGTCTTCCGGAGAAACTTATGTTAAACAAGATCCTTATGTTATTGTCCGGATCTAACAAAATATAGTGATACCAATCTTTCCAGTCTTCCGGACTCAAAGGGGAAGAGGTGGGAATCTTTAATTCTTCCAAATGGTACAATATGGTATCAAACTGTTTCATCGCATTATAGAGCCTTTTTCCTTCAACACGCGCCTCGATTTTGTCTTAGGTTTTGGTTTTGTGGGCGGGGGAAGCTCCACTTTTTCTATGAGCTGCTTTAATACGGTCTCTATTCTGGGCGATAATTTCCCCAACCCCAAAATGAAGTAAGAGAACCATTTTTCCGTGTCATTGGCCATAACATCCAATACCTTTTTGTAATCTTTTGGTGTTGGAAATGCTACTTCCCGGTATTTAAATTCTGGCGATTCCACGTCTTGGTCCACGAGGTTAAAGAGCCATTCTTCCCAATGTTGCAGTATCATGGCCTCCTTGGGTTTTCCTTCGGCAAAGGCATTGATGCCCGAAGAAATGGAAAGCGCCAATTTAATCCACTGCACAAATTGGGTTCCCTGGAAGATCAAGACCCCGTTTTTGAAAAATCGCGTTCTGGAAAGGCTTTCCAAGGCCTCACTACCGTTTTTGGTAATGGCATATTTATAACCCAGGTTACAGCATGAAAGCACAAGCTCCGAGACGATCCATTTGGAGGGGATAACCTCTAGGGATGCCAAACCCGCTAGCAATTTGATGGTACTCTTGGATACCAAAACGCTGTTGGAAGGGGGTTGGTCTTCTTCAAGGGAGATAGGGGGAATGGTGATACGGGTGGTATGGTGATACGCTTTTTTGGTCTTTGGGGTCCTGGACACGACCTCGATTTCAATAGGAAATACATAGGTTTCCGAACTTGGGACATTAAGTGCCCCATAGAGGACGTTTCCTTTTTTAAGATTTTTGGGCAATTGGATACTAAAGGTCAGTTTGGCCTCCCCTCCGGTTTGAAGAAAGGAATACACCGGTTCCAAGCCATAGTCGGCCTCATATATGGTACCGTCATTGCGCACCCAGTGGTCCAAATTTGGTTGTATGACCGCCGGTGCGATAATATTACTTATTAGATTTACCCTTAAAATGAGTAGGCTGTTTGAAGCGGCTTGTATACTAATGGGTTGCATAATTTTGATGGGGTTTATAGGTCTCGTTCAATAACGTAGTTTACAATTTCTCTTATAAAGCGATAATCCACTACATCGCTTTCCCAGTTCTCATCGATTTGAACGGGCGATTTTTTCATAAAAAAGGACATTTCTTCAAGAAGCTTGCTAGCTTTTTTTGCCATTTTAAGTGCCAATTCCTGTCCGTACACAATACTCCCACAACGATGCATCTCCGACAGGACAAAATCTACGTCCTCTTGTTTTTTATCGGTTCGGGCAAGTTTTATGATGTTTTTGATCTTGGCTTCGTTCTTGCCCGCATTCCTAATAAGATGATTGAGCATAATGGTCCGCTTGCCCTCGTAAATATCCCCGGCTATTTCCTTCCCATACTTTTGTTCCGAGCCTATTAGATTAAGCAGGTCATCCTGGATCTGAAAGGCGATACCGAGATACATACCAAATCTTGTAAGTTGTTCCAGGTGTTGGGGCATGTTCATATCCTTCCAAAATTCGGCGCCTACGATATACCCTATACGGCAGGGCGAAATAAAGGTGTACCAACAGGTTTTTTTGGTGCACATCACAAAATAGTCTTCATCGTTCAGATCAAATTGATGGTTTGCCACCCAATCGAGCTCCATGGATTGCCCTTCTACGGACTGCCTTGCCATCTGTTCAATTTCATGAATGATATGCAAGGCCTTGGCGACCCCTATTTCATTCAGATTTTCCAGCAACAAACTTACGGCCAGTACATTTGTGGCATCGCCTATATTGACCGCACGGGGAATACCCACGAGCTGATGCAAGGTTTCCTTGCCCCGCCTGTTTTCTGACCCGTCCTCCACATCATCATGGATTAAAAAGGCATTGTGATACAGTTCCAATGCCGTACTGGAAACCAAGGCCGCATGTCCCATACCATGTACACCCCTTGCCACGCTGATGCAAAGGGTAGGGCGCAGGCCCTTTCCTTTTCGAAAAGGGTAGTCCGAAAGCATGGTATACAAGGGTTCATAAGCGCCCTCAACATTTTTTTTCTGCTCGATCAGCTCCGCTATTTTTTTACCCACAGCCAATCGGGTATAGTCCAAAGCATCATTTATGATCGTTTTGTTGTGCATGGATCACGTACTGGCAATGGTTAAACCTATATCTTTCTGTATTTCTTCCCAATACTGGAAGGTAAACCCAGCGGTTTCCAAGAGCTGTTTTTGCTCCTCCCAACGGTAAAACCTTTTGAAATGGGGGATTGCGCCCTTTAAAACGTTCTCGGAAAGCTTTTGGGTAGCGGAGCCCAGCGGTTCTATGATAAGAAGTTTTCCCTTTTTGCGGAGTAGTCGGTGAAATTTGTGAAAAACATTCTCGACGGTCTCAAAATAATGAAGCGAGATATTGCAAAAAACAAGGTCGAAATGGCCGGTAAGTTCTGGTGGAGGGTCGTTGATATCCGCTTGGTAGAAACCAACATGGGATTGTCTTTGTAACTTGGCATTGCGATAGGCCCGTTTGATCATGCCTTCGGACAGATCCAGCCCAATCACTTCCCCTTGTGGGACCAATTGTCTTAATTTCAGCATTTCGTGCCCCGATCCGCAGGCGGCATCCAAAATATAGGATGAATTTTCCACCTGGGTCTCCAGGATCTCAAAAGCACGGTCTAGAAAGCGCGATTTAAATTTGTGGGTGGCTAGTTCATATTCATCCGCACACAGGTCAAAATACCTTACTTTTTTTTTATCCCCCGGGGTAGTATGGAGTCGTCTTAGGAAGATTCCACCCTCGGTAAGTCTGGGTCTGTTTTCCGTCCTGGGGTCTATGCCTGGCAGAGTCCCAAGTGTGTTATTTAGGTGTATGTCCAATTCCTGCAACCGATTTATGGACTTAAAGACACTTTCTGCCCATAGGTTGGTGATCATCGTCATATAGGGCCCCCAAATATCTCTATGAATATCAAAGTTTTGTTTCATAGTGCATTCGGTTTATAGGGTTTCTATGATTGTTGGGGGGGTAAAAATGTCAGTGACGCCTTCTCCTTTTTGTTTTTGGCCGATAAGACCTCTAAGATGACCTGAAACACCCGATGCTCGTTCCCCTTGAGTATCAGCGTGGCAAAATATTGGTTTTGGACTCTTAGTCCGCTTTTGAGGTCAATGCTTATTTTTAATTGATCCTTTTTCTTGGGGGGAAGTACGATCAGGGTCTTGTCTGCGGAAATTTTGTTTTTGACCACCTCGCCGGTACGCATATTTTTTAGCTCCCCAAGATCTACAACCACTTCTTGGGAAACCTCATGGACGTTATTGATATTTAAGGGAATCTGCACTTTTTTCTGGCTCAAAAATGATCGGACCATAAAGGTGCCGGAATCAATAATGGCAGGTTCGGAAGGAACATCCGTACCAGGGGTTTGGGCAGTGTTACTATCGGTATTTTTTTCCGCTTCCTTTTTAATTTTTCTCAATACACTGCGTTCCAGGTCATGCCGGTTTTCAAGCATGGAATTGAGAAAGTTCATACCACCATTTACCAAGGGTTTCATCGTGGCAGTGCTAGATCTTTCCAATTGGGATTGCACAATATCTATCAGACGTTGATCGCTTTTGTATCTCAGGTCCGTTATTTTTTCAAGTGTTTTAAAGGTATGCTCTAATGAATCGTCCATGACTTGGCGGTTATAGGTTCTACAATGAGGTACACAAAATGCAAAGCAGTTTTCCGGATGCCTATTGGGGAATCCTCTCGAAAGCTGTGCCGGTTGGATCACATAGGTAATACGATTTGGTGTTAACGCAGCATTCACAAGAACAATCGCCACATTCGCAATCACATGGTCCACAGCTGGCAAATTCCACGAATTCGCCTTTTTTGGGCCTACAGCTATCGGTGAGTGTAAAGTGATCTACGTAGTTGTCGGGTTGCACGTAAATACCAAGGCATATTTTCTCATCCATACAATGTCCCGTCATGCGAATTTCGGCATAGTAAGCGGTACATTCCTTGAATGGAGGTATAAGATCGATCGCCAATTTTACGCGCTGGCAGTGACAGGGCGGGATAACAAATTTTGGTGGATCAAAGCGAAAATTCTGCCCAGGCTGTAGTCGCTCGCCACAACCATCGATTAAAATGGGCACTTGCAATTCCACCTCCTGGGGGGAAGACCTATTGTTTTCTATTAAAAAGGAAACCATTCTCCTTTCGCCCAAGCGGGCCTGCACATCGATATCCACGCTGGCACTGAGCTTGCCGCAGGTACAGCAGTCCATGAGCGAGCCTTGGCATTCGCACCCACAATTGCAATTGCTTATCTTGCTCCCCGATTTTAAACCGGAGGCTACCAGGTCGTTGACCATATTGAGGGTGTCGCTTAAACCTCTAAAACCAATGTCCAGGAGGTCTGTCGTAATAGTTGTTGCCGATTTTTTTCTGGCCTTTCGATGATCAATTTCCCATGCTGTGTTCATGATGCTAATTTTTATAACATGTTTTTCTGTCTATTAATTTTTTGTTGGCATAACGGTGAACGAAATTGCCGAGTTGTAAAAGCGGTACATACCGTCGTATCGGTTGGGGCGTTTAAGCGTGCCCGGGATTGAAATGCTTAAGCTGAATTTTTCGGTCTTGCCCGGTGCTATGAGCTTGGGTGCACCGTTTAAACGTATCTTCATAGTGCTTCCCTCGTCATAGATCTCCTCCAATTTTTCGGCCGTCAGGCAAATGACCTGATCTAAGCTGGCCCTGTCCTTGTCCAAGGCCCTTGCCACATGTCGTATGGCCCTGCATTCAATGAAATCGGTTTCCAAGATCACCGCGCCGGGATCGGCAAACAAAACAGGAAAATTGCCCATATTTTTAACAAAAAGATCCTTGTTGACCTTGGAACCGGGCTTGGCCTCAATATAAAAGCGGGCCGGGTTTAGGTTTACGAATACTTTTTCCTCTACATCGATCTCCACGGAATGACTCGTGCCGTCTACCAGTACATCCAGGGCATGAGTGCCCGGTGGGGTAAATCGCGATAGGGGTATCTTCACATCTACAAAGTTGGTAGTGTCCGAATGTACCGTAGGGAGTCTTTTAAATGTCATGGAAGACAGGGGAACGTTTTTCTTTCCCAGCAGTTTGGTATTGGCGAAAGCTATGTTTGCAGGTTCCCTTGAATTGGAAACGAATCTGATTTTTCGTCTTGCGCCGCCCAGGGTTCCATGGAACTTGACCTTTGGTCCCGTTTTTTTATCAGCGGATGCCTTTTTTGTGCCCGTATTGGATGGGGCGACAGTAACCAACTTGGCAATGTTTTGTAGGAGCTCCCTGCTAATTCCCTTAACGGAACCGAGATCGCTCAATTTTTTAAATTTGCCGTACTTCTTTATATGCTCCTGTATATTTTTAGCCAGACCTGGACCTATTCCTGGGAGTGATTTTAGCTGATCAATAGTGGCGGTGTTGATATTTATTTTAGCCATTGGGGTGCAATTCTTGGTTATTTGTTATCTGCTATCGTAACCCTTAGGCTATCCTTGCCCTTTGGTGTAGAAGCTGTAAATCTTGGCGGCTTGGGTACCTGGAATAGGCGTTTGGAATTTTCTTCCGTCAGCACCATGGCCTTACCGCATATCCCAAAATTCAAAAGCGGTAGTCCCAAAAAACGTATCCCAAAATCAAAATTTACAGGGAACTGCATCTTCATGGACGGGAGTTCCTTAATGGCAAATGACATGCACATATTTACATTATCCAATCCCATATCCACATTAACATTATCCAGTCCCATGTCCACATTAACATTGTCCAGCCCCATATCGACCGTGGAGTTCATCTCCATGTCCATTTTTATGTCGTCTAATCCCATATCTACCGTAATTGGCGCCATGGACAAGAAGCTGTTGGTGGTCATGTTGGCATCCACATCAAGCTCAAACGGCTGCGGTATTTCTATGTTTACATCCTTACCCATAATTGTTTTATTAATTGATAATCAATAGTTTATTTTAGCAATGTTGTCCTTGTAGTGTTGAAAATGGGGAATGGACCCCAAGCATGAAAAAGTTATTCATAGAGGAAGGTTCTCTTATAAAATCCTTTGGAGTTTTCCATAACAAATAAGTGATCAAAGCACATCTGATATCAAGTCAACTTCTCCATGTAAAAACACTTTGCTGTACTAAGGGGGAAAGCAAGGGGGCAACGTACTACGCAATTTTATCTGTACTTAAAACCAAGAAATAATCAAGATTTCTTGGATTCAAATACGCACTGCCAGAAGGTTTCTGACATAAAAGCTCTGGTTTCCCTTAAATTTAGGGAATTTTCGGGTTAAAATAAAGCATCCCTTGAATTTTAACTTTTTTAATGTGCCAATGGAAGTAAATTGTGTATAAATGGTTTTTGAAGTACTAGAATCAATGGGTTTGGGCCAGAAAATAATTAAACTGGACAGGAGGCTATAAATTATGTAACTTTAATTGATACATACTTGGCACGGCGTGCAGGGCCATTTGATTAATATTGGACGTCGGTTATTTTCAGTTCTTAACTCCTATGAAACACGCTTTCCTTTTCCTAGCATCCTGGGTCTGCTTTTTCGCAACGGCCCAAAACAGATATAACGTCGATTCCTTGAATCGAGTTTTGCGTACCACCCCCAATGATACTGTGAAGATAACGACCTTGCAATGGATCTTTGACAATTATATGTACACCAAGCCGGATTCGGCTAAATGGGCCTATCAGAAAATGTTTTCTATTTCGGAGAAGACCAACTTTGACCACGGGTACTACGAGGCCTATTTATACAAGGCGGTTTATTATTGGACCTCTTCCAAATTCGATAGCGTAATCGCATCGATGAACGGTGCGCTAAAACACGCGCTCCTACTGGAAGACGATGGTAAAATAAGCAATTGTTATGTACGTCTGGCCATGGCCCAGTCCAGTTTGGGCAATCAGGTAGCTTCTCGGGATCTTACCTTTAAGGCCCTGGAGATTGCCGAAAAGAACAATGATTGGGAGGGACTGTACTTTTGCTATCATAGGTTGGGCAACCTTTACCAGTTGGAAAGTAACTTTGATCAGGCCTTGATCTACCATCTTAAAGTGGATTCCATTTTTCAAAACCGTGCGCGAAAAGAACCGGCCCTGGCCGGTTCCCTACACGAGATCGGTTCCATTTTCATGGAGTTCAAGGACTATGAGAAGGCCGAGCAGTACTACATGAAGAGCAAGGAAGTGTACAGGGAAATGTCCCGAAAGGAGGGCGAGGTATTGATCGATGTAAAAATGGCGGGACTAAAAATAAGCCAGGAGGAGTATGAACAGGCAACCGAAATACTAGTTCCTGCCTTTGATTACTACGAGGCGGTAGGAAACAAAATGGAAATGTCCACGCTGGCCGGAATGCTTGCAGAGGCCCAATTGAAACTGAATGATCTGGACCGGGCGGAAGGCTACTATTCCCAGGGGGCGGCTCTGGCCTTGGAAGCAGCAAATAAGTTCCTGGAAGCCCAGTCCTATATGGGCCTGGCGGAGGTGGCGAAGGGCAGGAAGAATTTTAGGTCCACCATCGATTACCTTTCAAGGGCATTGGTACTTTATGAAGAAATGGGGGTTTCCTATAACAAAGCACCTATACTGGAAAGTTTGGCCGAGGCCCATAGTGGTCTCAACAACGATAGGGAGGCCTTGCGGTTTTTTAGACAGTATCAAGGGTTGACCGACAGCTTGCGAGAGGTAGAAAACGTACGCAACGTCCAGGAAATAGAGACCAAATACCAAACGGAAAAAAAACAGCAGGAAATAGAACTGCTCACGGCCCAGAATGAATTGGCCGAACAGGAAAAGAGCAATCAGCGCAACTTGTTCTTTGCAGGAGGTTCCGTATTGACACTTTCGCTCATAGGTCTCTTTTTTCTGTATAGAAACAAACAGCGGACCAACACCAAGCTCCGAGAGCTCGATGAGATGAAGTCGAGTTTCTTTGCCAACATTTCCCATGAGTTTAGGACCCCACTTACTTTAATATCCAGTCCGATCCAGGAAAAATTGGAAAATGAAAAGCTGACGGTCGAGGACCGCGAGACCTTTGGGATGATCCAACGGAACAATGACCGCTTACTGAATTTGGTGGACCAGTTGTTGGATCTTTCCAAGATCGATACCGGAAATATGCGGTTGAAGGTGCAGAAAGGCGATCTGTTCAATTTATTGGGCGCACTTTCCGAATCCTTTCAATACATCGGCAAACAAAAGAACATTACCTACAGCATACAACTACAAAAGGGGGGCATATCCAGTTGGTACGATCGGGATATGATGGAAAAAATTGTACTTAACCTTTTGTCCAATGCCTTTAAACATACAGGAGAAGGCGGTTCGGTTGTTTTTGAAGGCAAGCATAAAGAAGGGGAAAATTTGGTGTTGACGGTCAGGAACAGCGCACCTTCCCTTAGCCAAGAGGAGTTGATCAACGTTTTTGATCGTTTTTATCAAGCGAGTCCGCAATCGGAGGGCAGCGGAATTGGTCTGGCACTGGTCAAGGAGTTGGTAAGTCTTCACAAAGGTCATATACGGGCTTGGAAAGAGGCAGAAGAAGTAACCTTTGAAGTGAGCTTACCAGTTGATGAAGGTCGTTTTAGCAAGGAAGAACGGTTAATGGATCCTATAACGGGCCAGACCAAACGGCAGATTCCTATTGCGGATTCCCCAGTCCATAACGAAGATCCGGTTCCCCAAGAGGACCATCCCATCCTTCTTGTCGTGGAGGATCATGCCGAGGTTCGGGAGCTTTTGCGAAAGACTTTCACGAAGGACTACAATGTCATAACCGCATCACAAGGTGAGGAAGGCTTGGAAAAAGCCCTGGAATACATACCAGATCTGATCATTTCGGATATCATGATGCCCGTTAAGGACGGTATCGCGCTTAGCAAAGAACTGAAGTCCGATGAGCGTACCAGTCACATTCCCGTCATTCTTTTGACAGCCAAAGCGGGCGAGGAGAATGAATTAAAGGGCATAGAGACCGGAGCGGACGATTATATGGTAAAACCGTTTAAGCGTAACCTCCTTCGATCCAAGGTGGAAAAACTCATCGCGCTACGGAAACAACTTCAGAACAGGTATAGCCAGGAGGTGGTACTCAAACCCAAAGATATTGCCATTACTTCGATAGACGAACGCTTTTTGGAAAGGGTACAGCAGGTACTGGACCAAAACTTGGTGGAATCTGCTTTCACTGTTGAGGAATTTAGCCGAGCCGTAGGCATGAGCCGGATGCAACTGCATAGGAAGCTTAAGGCGCTCACGGGACTTTCCGCCACGGAGTTTATCCGCTCCCAACGTTTAAAATTGGCCGCACAATTGTTGCAGCAATCAGACAGCAATGTCTCCCAAGTAGGGTACGCGGTCGGTTTTAACGACCATTCCTATTTTACCAAATGCTTCCGCGAACTGTACCATATGACCCCTTCCGAGTACGCCAAAAAGGACAGCTGAACCCTAACAACCCCATTATTTGCTGGTAACCCCAGCCATGTTACAATGCTTATAGCTATTGTTACATAGCTCATAGACTGCTCATTTTTCTCTGCGTATTTTCGAAAAACAATCCCCCACTCTTAGTATCACCGATGTCTAAAAAAAACAAAGGACCTGTATATGAAGGATCGTTGAAACCTATGCCCAAGTTTCAAATTTACCTGAATGTCAACCATTTGAAAATAGGAAAATATACGCTAAAGGTGATCTACAAGAACAAGGTCATAAAAAAAACCACATTTGATAAAAAGTAGTACAACAGATTGAGTAATAGCACTAAAGTAGAGCATAGAACCTTAAAAAATAGCCCATTATGAAAACGTTTAGAATCCTAGTATTGATTTTGGCACTCTGTTTCGCAGGTAGCGTGCAGGCCCAGTTTTTCAAAAAACTGAAGAAACGGGTCGAACAGGCCGCCGAGGAGACCGTTTACCGAAAGTCCGAGGAAAAAGCAGCGGAAAAAACAGAGCGGGCCATGGACAGTATCCTGGCAGCCAAAAAGAAGAAGAATAAGAAACTTAAAAAGGATAAGAAAAATGGAAGCGGCGATCAAAACACTTCGGATGGTGTGGAAGACGGGGCCGAGGGATACGAAGGGGATACCGCGAGCGGAACCGATCTAGCGGTTTTTAGAAAGTTCGATTTTGTTCCGGGCGAGGAGATTATCCTGTACGATGATTTTTCGGCCGATGCCACAGGCGATTTTCCCAGTAATTGGGATAGCAATGGGGGCGGGGAAATCGTGGAAGTCGATGGAAACAAATGGCTACGGCTGCAGAGTGGAGCGACGGTACTCCCCATTTGGGATGGTCCTTTGCCCAAGGAGTTCACGGCAGAGTTTGATGTATTGCTCCCGGGATACCCAGCCTATGATGGCGGTCCCGTATCGCGTCTTTGGGTGTGGATAGATCAAAGTACGGGATATGATTTAGATAACGAAAATAGAGCCGAGGTAGCGCTGACTTTCTGGACTGCCCTTGAAAATTCGGTCTATATAAACAATAGGGTCGATAGAAAACACGTCATACGCAATTCTTTAAAGTATAGGTATCACGAAGAGTTTTACGACAAGGCACACATATCCGTTGCGGTCAACAATAGAAGGTTTCGAATGTGGATCAATGCCCTGAAGGTGGTAGACGTACCCCGTTTAGTGCCCGAGGTGACCATGGCCAATTTCAAAATGAAAATGAAGGACTACAAGGAGGATTTTTTGATTTCCAATTTTAAACTGGCTGCGGGCGGGCAGGACCTCAGGGCGCAATTGATGAACGAGGGGAAATTCTCCACGACCGGCATTTTGTTCGACTCGGGCTCCGCTACTATCAAGGCCGAATCCTATGGCGTGCTAAAAAGCATCGCAACAGTCCTGTTGGACGGATCGCTCTCGGTCTTTATCCTGGGGCATACGGATGCCGATGGAAATGAGGACACCAATTTATCCCTGTCCGGACAGCGTGCTGAGGCGGTAAAGAATATCCTGATCTCGGAATTTGGTGTAGACGCCTCACGGCTTCTGTCCGAGGGTCGGGGCGAATCGGAACCCGTGGCGGACAATAGCACGCCAGAGGGCAAAGCCAAAAACCGAAGGGTCGAATTCATCAAACTATAGTTCCCACTAAACATAAAGTATAACCAAGAAATTCAAAAGTCATGAAAACATCACTAAAAAATAGCTCTATACTTAGCAACGAGCTCTCCAAACTTTTAAGGGATTTAAGTCTGTTACTGCTATTCACCTTCTTTATGAGCGCTACCTATGGGCAGCAAAGAGCCATAAATACCAAGGTATCGACCAAGAAAGTGGTAAAAACCCCCAAGGCCAACCTTGCCAAGGTGCCACTGTTCCAAGTAACCAATAAGGATGTAGTGCGTAAGGTAAACTACAGTTCCAAGTCGGTCGTACCCAGAAACCTCCCAAAGAACACCAAGACCACGATCCTGCCTTCGGTAGTGTCCTCTTCCAAAAGCAAGCTGAACCTACAGCTTACCCCTCGAAAGGTATACTCCTCCAAGGGATATCTTACCACCAACGGCCATTTTAATGCCAAGGACAATGAAATATGGCTCGACCTTCAGGCCTCGGATAATCTTCGGGCGGCCTTTAGCGCCAAATCCGGAAAGAGCTATCTGGTGCATTTGGAACTCAATAATGCCCACAACGATTTCATCCAAGGAGCGTCTAAGTGTGACAATCCCAAACTGATCATTCAGCTCAGCGGAGTTCAGAATGCCTTTGATATCACTACCGGTGTAAATAAGTTGGAGTTCATAGTACAGGCCAGGTCCTCAGGTTTTATGGGCATTCCGATACGTGCCGGATCTTGCTCCAGAACGTCCATCAAACCCAAGTTACGGTTTAAGAAAATAACAATCACTGAACTATAATAGTTGACTAAAATTAATACATAAAGAAAGTCAAAATGAAAAATCCAGCACCCTCCATTTTTCACAACATCGCCCTATCGCTAGGTTTGTTGTTCCTTATGGCTTCTTTGAGTGCCCAAACGGTATCTTCCTGTTCTTCTCTGGGCCTAAGGCCGGTAACGCCCTTTGGGGATGACCTGTTGGCCATCTATTACGATGGGAACGGCGCCGGATTAGGAGGTCACGGTTGTTGGGTGCACCACCATCCCAACGGAAAGGATTACGTGATTACTCCACATAGTTGGGGAAGAACTCCCCCTACAGGCAAGAAAAGCTTTATTGATGCCGCGATGGAGGCACTGACCGATTCACGAAGAACTTATAAGGATTACGGCAGTTTGAACAACGGACTGTATTATATCCTTGATGATGTGAACCGCAGTTTTCCCGGGGAGGCTTTTTGGTTGATCCGTAAAAGCGATCAGTGCTGGATGCAATCTGGAGCGCCAAGCCTACGTTGGGATAACATGGCTGAAAAAAAACAGTTGATGGCGCATGAGATAGGGCACTGCTTCAACATGGAGAACGTACCCAATTTTACACCGGACAGCTATGATATGGATTGGTTGGACGAGAGTGTGGCCGAATACCTTTCGGCCGTGGTCTATCCACGTACCAATAGGGAACACAGCTCTGCCCAGAACTTTGACCTGGATGGCGGATCTTTCCGCCAACCTTACAACGCCTATCCGTTGATACAGGCCTATCTGCAAAGGTACAGAAGGCCAACCAATCTGGTACAACTTATGCGCGGCGTGGCGGGTACGAATACGGACGATGCACGGCGTGGGTATTTGCGCAGCAAAAGTATGGACGAGGTACTGCACCATATGTATTTTGAACATTACCAATCGCTCATGAAAGACCTGGGCGGGGGCACCATCCCCAGGGAGGAAAATGTATTTCCGGCCACGGACCTCTTCTATTTTGATCCGGATAGTACCGTTCCCTTTAAGCCCGGGGATATTCCTACGGAACAGCTCTCCATGTATGAACTTGTTCTTCCGTCGGGATACGATGTAATTTTGGACTATGGAGCTTCAACCGGCAAACTGCCCTTTCTTTCAATTATTTCCGAAAGCCGCAAAGTACGCGATTGGGTTGGGAAGGTGACGGTACCAGGAAAATGCGATGGCGAGACCACCTTCAAGATCCTGGCGAGCCATTTGGAAAATGCACCTTTAAGCGGTCTTGTGGTGAACTATACCTTGCAAAAGCGGGCAGATTGTTGTACTGCAGTAGCGGCCAACCCCTCCGTGGAGAAATTTAACGGGGACTTCCTGTTTGATTATTACATGGAATCGGAGATCGTGACCGTTACAGAAGAAGGAAGGCTTGTACAGCCCTTGAAATACTATGTGAATTCCATTGATGGGTCCATGCTTTTTAGTCAGGGTTCTTTTTTGGCCAGTTTTGGCGACGATACGGGGATGGGCTTTATTTTGGATGCGGCCCTTATGTTCCCCAACGGGCAGTTAATGGCCTATGTTCGGGAAAAGGAAACGGGTATCAAACGGGCCATTACCCTGGCACTAAATCAAACTCGAGCAGATGTCAATGGGGTACGGGCCTTTAAAACCAGGGAATTTTTGGACCAGGCTATTGGCAGCGGAATACGACCGGCCGCCTTGCCCACTGGGAGCATCTGGGCAAACAGGGCTCAGGGCCATGCCTACAGACAGCCCGATCCCCAGCGGCCTGGTACGAAAACCAAGATTTCAGGCTATATCTCCCAGCAGGGTTCCGTAGCCAGTAGCCCCTTACCCTCCTTTGGTTTTATGGTAGGGTTTATGAAAGACCAGCATGGCAGGAACAAGAATTTGGTATATTCCAAGTTCGAAAGGGAAGATGGCACCTATATTGAGGCCAATCTGTTATTGCTCGAAAGACAGTGCTTCACTTTTAGCGGGGGGAAATACAAGAAAATGACCTTGGTAGGTTATACAGGAGGATTTGAGACGATGACGGAATCGCAGACCGATGCGTTTACCGAGACCCATGAGGAATACAATGAGGACTTCCAGGAATTGATGGTACGTCTAGCGGCCTGTGGCGACAATGCCGCCTGTGCCAGGGATGTGGAAAAGGAAATGATACTGCTGCAAAGAAAGCGGGAAAAAAGCATTTATGACCTGCCCAAAAACCCATCGTATTCCGGTGCTGCAGGATCCGACTTCAATGCGAAACAGCAGACCCTCAGGAATGATATGCTGGCCCTCGCCGACAAGATGGCCGATAAGCAATACAAGTGCACCCGCCTAAGACAGAGTCTCAGTGCCTGTTCCGCTTCCGGCGGCGCCTGCGGGCCCCTTATAAACTTTAGTGAAAGGTGCGAAGCGGAATACAAATCCATGGAAGCTACCATGAAAAAGTATGACTGTGAAATGGCCAAGCTTATGGGTTATGAGGATGCCATGGATGATTGCCCTTGATTGCTGATACCAAAGCCCAAAAATCTCGCCAAGCATATTTGGTGGGATTTCTTTTTTTGAGGCACTTTATTCACCATGGTTTTCCTTGATTATAGGATAAACATTATCAATGGAATATGTTGGTTATAATTCATTTGTTTGCTTACTTTTAATCTGTAACAAAAGAAACAAAGACAATGGACATTTTACACGAAGTAGCAGCTTTTGAAAGCGCTAAAATGAGTCATATGTCTACCAGTGATAGAGTAGCAGCCTCTAGAGAGGCAAAACGACTTATTTTAGCAATCAACGAAATCTATAAAAAGACCAAGGATTCCAATCTCATGGATATCATGAAACGGTTGACGGTCAAAAAGAAAAAAATAGAAAAGCGCTTAAAGGGACAGCCGGAAAGGGTATAGGAGTTGGTAATCGTTTTGAGGGGAAAGCTTAAACAGCCCAAATAGGGGTATACGGAGCCATAATCTACGGTGCCTTTTTTAGGATCAGGGTTTGAAATAGTCGTTTATAAAGATTACACGACCGTTTATGACCCAAAAGCGGGTATTCACACAATTTTTAAGAAAAAATAGCCTCACCCATCGTACTTTTATGCTTGGCTTTCTTCATGTTTTTTTGGTGGATATATGCGCGTGGTCTTTTTTTTTCTCCTATGCTTTGCACTGCTATTTCCCTCAGCGACAAGGTCCCAGGACCTTAGACCTGTGGATAGTTTAAGGAACGAACTTGCCCTGGCCGAAAACGACGATCAGCTGGTGGCACTGCAGCTTGCCCTTTTCAAAAAACTTAGTCGAATACATCCTGATTCCTCCCAACTTCATCTTAAACAGGCCGTATTGCTTTCAAAAAGGACCGAGAACGATTCCCTGGTCGGCAAGGTCATCGTGGCCCAGATCCAGGATCATATGCTCAACAACCGGTACGATAGCGTACTCCATTACGTGGAACTGGCCTTACAAAAGCGAGGAAGTCTTGGTCCCCAACAGTTGATCGATACCTATACCATGCAGGGCACGGCCCATTTTTATAAAAGCGAATACGCCAAGGCCATCGCCTCGCATTTACAGTCGGAAAAAATTAGTAGTGCCCACGAAATGGAGCAGGGCAAAGCCCAGGTGTTCAACAACATTGGTATTGCCTATATCAAATTGGAAGATTGGTACAATGCGGAGGAATATATGAACAAATCCCTCGAAATCTGCAAAAAGTATGACATTAAGAGGGGCATATCCTATACCTTGGGCAACCTGGGAATTATTTACAAACATCTGGACCGCTATCAGGATGCCATAGCTGCGTACCTAGAATCCAATGTCATCTGTGAGGAACTGGGCGATCAACGGGCCATAGCCAGAAACTACAACAACATTGGCGCCCTGTATGAAAAGGAAGGGAACTACGACCTGGCACTGGAATATTACACCAGGTGTTTTAACACATCCGAAGCCGAACAGTATGAATCTACCCTTACCAGTGTCTTGCACAATTTGGGCAACCTTTATTCGAAACAGAAAAGGTATACCCTGTCCATCGACAACTTTGAAAAAAGTCTGGAAATAGCAAAGGCGCTGGACTATAGGGACGTGGTGCTGAACAATTATTTGGGTCTGGCCGAGACTTATGAAAAGATCGGTGCCCTGTCCAAAGCCATAGCCCACCGCAAGTTGTACGAAAAATGGAAGGACAGCATTGTCAACGAGGAGCACTTAAAGAACGTGAGCGAACTGGAAATAAAGTACGCCACGGAGAAAAAGGAAAAGGACATTTTAGCACTTTCCCAACAGAAATTAAAGGACGAGGCTGCCATGGCCAAGCAAAATTTAAAGATACGCCGGCTCTCCCTGGGCCTACTGGGAGCCATACTGTTGTTCGGTTCCATATTCGTCATCTTTAGACAGTATAGTAAAAATAGAAAGCAAAAGGAGCTTATTGGTGCCATTGCGGACACCCAGATCGCCGAACGCAAACGCATATCACAGGACCTGCACGACAGCGTTGGTGGATCCTTGGCCCTGACAAAGAACAAATTACTGAGTCTCTATGAAAAAGACCAGGGGAAGTCCAAGGAGTTGGAAGATTCCTTACAAACCTTGACCAGAACATCGGAACAGGTACGGCAAATATCCCATAACCTTATGCCCGGTGAACTGGTGAAGTTTGGCTTGGTTTCGGCCATCCAAACTACCTTGGATCAATTGCAGGATACGGAACTTAAAGCCCAGTTGTACGTGCACGACATGGAGGGCCGAATTGACCCTACCAAAGAAATTCATTTGTTCAGGACCCTTCAGGAAATCATCCAAAATGTAATCAAACACGCCAAGGCGAGCCAGTTGAATATTTACCTCAATAGGCACAGGAAACATTTGAACCTGATGGTCGAAGACGATGGCCTTGGCATGGAGACCGACACCCCATCAGGGATGGGACTGTCCAACATTAAATCAAGAGTGGCCTTTCTAAAGGGTACGGTAGACATCGATTCAGTGTTGGGAAAAGGTACCACCATGAACATCCTAATACCGCTGTAATATGATACGCGTTGCCCTAGCAGATGACCATACCATGTTCCGGGAAGGATTGGCTTCCCTTTTGGAGGAACAGGACACTATGACCGTGATAGGGGAGGCAAGCAACGGCGTGGAAGTGCTGGCTCTTTTAAAGGAAGCGCCAATAGACGTACTGCTATTGGATATCGAAATGCCCGGCATGGATGGCTTTGACACCATGCGCGCGGTAAGGAAAATGCCAAATGTTCCCAAAATCCTGGTGCTTACCATGCACAAATCCCCACAATTCATTAAAAACATCATCAAGGCGGGGGCCAATGGCTATGTCCCCAAGGATTCTGGAAAGAAGCTACTCGTCCAAGCCATAAGTACCGTGCATAGCACCGGCACCTTCCATACGCCCGAGACCGTGAGCATTGTCATGGACAGTTTAAAGGACGATAAGCATTCCACGGAAATCTCCCCCAGGGAGAAAGAGATCATACAGCTTATAGCAGACCAGTATACCACCAACGAAATCGCCGAAAAGCTCTTCCTGAGCGTCCATACGGTAGAATCCCACCGTAAAAACATTCTTCTGAAGCTCGGGCTAAAAAACGCTGCCGGACTGGTAAAATACGCTATCCACAAGGGCCTTATTTAACTGCCATAAGGTATTCCCTACCTGTTTTCCGCCATTTTGGTTTTTGCTGCTTTTCGGTTAAAAATAGCCGGCCCATTGCCCGTACATTTGGCTAAAACTAATACATACATTATGAAAACTGTCAAGATTATTTTAATGCTCGCTTGTACTGCCCTGATGTTCGTCTCTTGTAAGGGAGATGATGAGAATTGTTATGATATAGGTTCCGTAGAACATGCGCCAACAGAGGTTGGCGCTTAAACCATGGGCGGTATATCCGGGCAAAACAAGATTACCCATAAAAATATACAACAATCTAATTTTTAAATCCAATATATGAATGCAATTAAATTAGGGGATAAGGCCCCGAACTTCAATGCGAAAACAACAGTAGGAGAAATCAATTTTTATGAATGGCTGGGCGATAGCTGGGGCATGCTGGTCTCCCATCCGGCCGACTTTACCCCCGTCTGTACCACCGAACTTGGTGCCATGGCCAACTATAGGGAAGAGTTCCAAAAACGAAATGTAAAGGTAGCTGCCATCAGTGTGGATGACCTGGAGTCCCATGTGCGATGGATAAAGGATATCGAAGAAACGCAAAACGCGAAGGTGGATTTTCCCCTTATCGCTGATGATGATCGGAGCGTGTCAGAATTATACGGGATGATCCACCCCAATGCAGATTCTACGATGACGGTACGGTCCGTTTTTATGATATCACCGGAGAAAGAGGTGAAACTAACGCTTACCTATCCGGCTTCCACCGGTAGAAATTTCGAGGAGTTGCTGCGGGTCATTGATTCCTTACAGCTAACGGCCTACCGCAAACTGGCCACACCTGTTAATTGGAAAAAGGGTGATAGGGCGGTCATTGTTCCTTCGGTATCCGACAAACAGGCCTCTGAATTGTTTCCCAACGGATTTGAGACCGTAAAACCCTATTTGAGGTTAACGGAGGTCCCGGTGTAAGGAACCTTGGGTCTTAAAACCTAATTGAATTCGTATGATGAAAAGCATCAATCCTATCCCTATCTTTTTATTAGGCCTTCTAATTGTCGGTTTGTACGGTTGCCATCCCAACAAAGAGAAAGTATCTTCCTTATCCATTAAATCTATGGATGCTGGCTATGTCAGTATTGCAAGCGATACCTTGGAAAAACTGAAAGCATCGATTGCAGGTCAACTACTTACGGAAGAGGATTCGGAATATACAACCGCTATTGAGATTTGGAACAGCAAACGACAAAAGCGACGTCCTGCAGTGGTCATAAAGTGCCAGAATGAGCAAGATGTGGTCAAGACTATCAATTTTGTAAGGACCCATGGTCTTCTGTTGTCCGTTAAGGGAGGGGGACATAACAGCAGCGGTTTCGCCCTCAACGATGGGGGTTTGGTACTGGATCTATCGCAAATGGATGCTATTGCCGTTGATCCCGAAAAAAAGACCGTTAGGGTAGGACCTGGTGTCAGATGGGGTCAGTTGGACGAGGCCACACAGGCCTATGGACTGGCAACAACAGGGGCCATCATATCCCAAGTGGGTATTGGTGGCTATACCCTGGGGGGTGGTCTCGGGTGGCTCCATAGGTCGCTGGGTGCCGCTAGTGATAATCTGATAAGCGCAAGAATGGTTACGGCAGACGGAGCGCTGCTTCAACTAAGCGAAAATGAAAACAGCGATTTTTTCTGGGCGATTCGAGGGGGTGGCGGCAATTTTGGTGTCGTCACTTCCTTTGAGTTCAAATTGCACGAAGTAGGGCCGGAAATCCTGGCCGGTTTGGTGTTCTACAGGATGTCGGATGCCAAAAAAGTGGTTAGGTTTTATCGAGAGTATATAAAAGAGGTGCCCGATGCCTTGGGAACCTGGTTATTGTTTCGTAAGGCCCCTATATCGGCCCAGTTGCCCGAGGAAATACATGGAGAACCCATTGTAGCTATTGCCATAACCTATAACGGTCCAATATCGGAAGGGGAAGACTACAGCGCTCCCTTACGAAATATCGTCCCGCCAGTGGCAGATCTGGTAAAGACCAGGACGTATACCGCATGGCAGTCCAGTTTGGATGGGGCTTGGGGCAACGGGTTCCATAACATCTGGAAGGGCCATTATTTTATGGAGGTAACGGATGAAATTGTCGAGGTACTCCAGCGGAATGTCCCCCAGGGCTCGCCGTATTCGGACGTTAAAATCCAACATCTAGAGGGCGCGTTCGGGCGGATGCCCGAGCATGCCACTGCATTCGGCAACCGGAAATCAAGATTTGGCATGGTCATTCAGACCCGCTGGCTCGATTCCCTAAGGACTACGGAGCAAGAACTATGGACAAACCGACTGTTTAACGAACTAAAACAAAAAGGAACAGGCAAAGTGTACGTAAACTTCATGGATAATGAAGGGGAGAATAGGGTAAAGGATGCCTATTCGGACAGTACATTTATCAAACTAAAAAAAATCAAAAAGAAATATGATCCAGAAAACCTATTTAGAAAAAATCAGAACATTAAACCGGATTAAGAGGGGAACCCACAGCAGATTCCTTATAATTTTAATAACTTTTTTGGGGCTATCGTCCTGTAAAAGCCCGAGCACGGAACATGCAACACCACAAGAGGTGGTGACCAAGGTAAAAAAGGCGGCCCAGCTGTTGAAAGATCAGGGTATGAGGGGATTGGAGGTCTTACGGGACGGCAGTTCGGAATTTAGCTGGAAGGATACCTATGTGTTTTCCTTCAATTGTGCCGAGGACAAGGTGTTGGCCAATCCGGCATTTCCCGATCGGGTAGGGGGCGATATCAAGCAGCACACGGACTTCAATGGCTTTCGCTATGGCGTAAAAATGTGTGAGGAAAGTGGCCGACCCAAAGGTGTGTGGGTGGAATACATTTGGCCGAGACCCCAGGGGGGAGACCCCATGCGTAAGATCAGTTACGTTATGACCGTAAAAAGCTTAGGAATTCAAGTAGGATCGGGAATCTACAATGAAACCATCACCTTGGAGGAATTGAATAAACTCATCGAATAATTAAAATCAGAACCATGCGAAATCGAATATTTTTTTTAACGGCGATCCTGATGGCCATAAGCCCAAAAATGAACGCTCAGGACGAGATACAAAAATTAAAGGAGTACATAGCCGGGAGCCAATTGGTCATCTATTCGGAATCTTCCTATGTCACGGACAATTCGGCCAGTGCGATTACCTATGTCAATTTTTGTCCCGATGGGAGGTACCACTACGACTACGAGGGATCGTACACGGTCAAAGGCACCCAGAACACTACCAATAGAGACAACAGAGCCTATGGTGCGGGCAAAGCGGCCAATTCTGGCGATTGGGACGTTTTGGAATACGAGAAAGCCTATTATTTGGAAATCACGGATCCGTCCAACGCAAAGACCTACTATCCCATAGATATCCAAAAAATGATTGCAGGAAAATGGAAACAGGGCAATGTAACCTATGTGTTTGCGCCAAACCATGGGGTGTGCGATGGAAACTGATCAATAGGGCGCCCCTTAGGCATCCTGGGAAACATCATAAATAGTGATATGATTAGTGATGCCTTTGATCTTCACCCGGATTTTCCCGATGTATTCCACCCAGTCCTTGACGATGTCATAGGTGGTTTCGGAGATTAAAATCTGTCCGGCAATGGTGTGCGCCTCTATTCTTGCGGCGATATTTACCGTTTCCCCTACAACGCCATATTTCATTCGCTTTTTGGAGCCAATATTTCCGGCCACCAAGAAGCCACTGTTAATGCCGATACCCATTTCTAGGGAGGGAAGTTTTTTGGTCTCCAATTCCTTATTGACCTCCTGGAGTCCGGCCTGCATTTCCCTTGCGCATTCAATGGCTCGCTGCGCACAGTTCTCCAGAGCGTTTGGTGCTCCAAAGATGACCAGTATGCCATCCCCCAGGATTTCATTGATAAAGCCTTCGTGTTTATGGATGATGGTAATCATTTTTTCGAGATAGATGTTTAGGATGTTCACGATGGTATCGGCGCTGTAGGCTTCGGACATGGAGGTGAACCTCCTCAAATCGCTTATCAATACCGTGGCATAGCGTTCTTCTCCTCCCAACTTGGTGTTTTTCTTGTCCTCCACGATGGTTCTCAACAAGGCCTCACTCATATACTGACCAAACAATTGCTGATAAAATTGATTGCTTTGGTTAAGTTGATTATTGACTTTTTCCAACTTTTCTTGGGAAATATTTATTTGTTTCTGAAGATCCCCCAGCTTATACATCCGAATGCGCTCTACGAGGAGGTTGCCGATGGTTTCGAATATTAAGCGTTCAGTTTCATTCAGTTTTCTAGGAATGCTATCAGCTATACAAAGCGCACCTATGCCGTTGCCCAGCAAACTGGTTAAGGGAAAGCCCGCATAGAATCGAATCTTAGGGTCGTTGATGACCATAGGGTTGTCAAAAAACCTGGAATCCTGCAAGGTATCCTCCACGATAAGGGTTTCGGGTTGCAAGATGGTATGCCCGCAAAAGGAGGTGGAGCGATCAGAGGATTGGAAACTTAGACCACAGGAGGCATGGATGTTCTGTTGTGTAGATCCTATGGACGAAATATAGGCAATGGGCACATCGAGGCATTTGGACACGATCATCACAATGCGGTCAAACTGTGCTTTTTTATCCGACGCGGATAGGTTTATGGAAAGCAAATCCGCAATTCTTGCATTTTCATTCTTAGGTATTGTCGCAAGTTTCATGGAGGGTTGAGCCGATGGGTTGGGTGTTTGTTACTGGTTGACTCGGTTTGTTAGAGCCAGCACGCTATTTCATTGGGAAGGTAGAAAAAAATACCTGTGTATTACAGCTTAAAACAGGCCATACTTACTTTGGCGGACAGTTGGGGGATAATTGAGCGGATTTGATGGGTCTGTAGCCCTTAAAAGGACGCTCGTGCATCCCAATAGGGGGGAGCCTGCAAAGAAAAGCTCCTTGACGGAGCTATTTTTTTGTTTCCAGGAGGCCGAAACAAGTTGGTTTTTGAGGGAAATGATTTGGGACGGACATTCTGGATTGATAATGTAAAACTTCAGTGTCTCAAAAAACGTTCGTTTAATAGGACCATGGTAGTATTTCGGTCTGTTCCATAAACTTCATTATTTCAATCAGGCAATTCCAAAACTTGCACTATTTTTCAAATATTTGGGACTATAGTTAAAATCTCGAGGTAGTATTTCCCCGACCTTTTCGCCATGGTCAAAA
Organism: uncultured Flavobacteriaceae bacterium; assembly: GCA_947494825.1. Classification (GTDB taxonomy): domain Bacteria; phylum Bacteroidota; class Bacteroidia; order Flavobacteriales; family Flavobacteriaceae; genus JBNGOQ01. The sequence continues at coordinate 185,235 of CANLWN010000001.1, forward strand.
GAAGGGATTAGTTTGAAAATAGGTAACTTATTCGTGCTTTACTGAAATCTCACAAAGTGAAATGGAAAAATACCATATCCGTAATCTTTATAGGCTGTCTATTATGCCCCGCTCTATTTGCACAGTCATTTTCAGCCTCGCCGAAACAAATATCATATGCGGAAAGCGGCCTACCTATTATTGAAAATTACACTCCAGATCAATACAAAGCTCTTAATCAAAATTGGGATATAGCTCAAGATAGCCTTGGCCGCATGTATTTTGCTAATGGGAGTGGAGTCTTGGTCTATGACGGAGTTAACTGGGAACTTTTTGAATTACCCAATCGGAGTCATACCAAATCTATTGCCATTGATAAGGACAATACAATATACGTAGGTGCTACAAACGAGTTTGGTTACCTAAACACCCAAGGATTGGATAGTCCAACCTATGTATCCTTATCAGATTCATTGAGCAGGGAAGATTCCGAATTTATGGTCGTTTGGCAGACTCATGCAACGCCTAAAGGAGTTTATTTTCAAAGCACCGAGGCCATATTTCGATGGAAGGAGGGGAAGCTTCAAACTTGGAAGGCTCCTGGAGGGAATAAAATTTTTAAGTCTTTTTGGGCTAACGACACCTACTACATGTGGGTTCAGAATGAAGGATTAATGTATCTGAAGAATGATACACTTCAAATGGCTAAAACCGGTGCTTTTTTCGCAGATAAACGAATACTGGCCATCTTGCCTATGGAGCAGGACGAATTGCTGGTTGCCACTTTTGATGAACTATATGTCTACGACGGGAATAAAGTTGCGCCCTTTCAAACAGATTTGAAGGAATTTATCAATGAAAATAACCTTTACGCCGGACTTAAATTGCGGAATGGTATGTTCGCATTTGCTGGATATAAAGAAGGACTGGCCGTAATGAATGAACAGGGCCAGAAGGTCCTCCTCCTCAAAGGCCAGGAAATTTTACCGGCACCTGTGCTCAATCTGTTTCAAGATAAGTCCGGAATTTTATGGGCAGGTTTGGAGTATGGAGTGTCAAAAATAGACTTTCCTTCATCTTTCTCACATTTTAAGCAGTTGGGATTGAAAGATCGGGTGGTGTCTATGATCCGATTCAAGGGAGCATTCTATGCGGGCGGAGTCAAAGGCCTCTATGTATTAAAAAATGACAAAGGGGAACAGGCACATTTTACTAAGATACAGGGGACGGATTACAGAATTTGGGATCTCGCTCTGTTCGGGGATGAGCTCCTGATTTCTCATGAAGATCAAAACGGAGACGTCTTGGTGTGGGATAACGAATCGCTAGAACATATAGGTGATATAAAGGCTAGTGGCTTTTTGAGATCTTCACTGGACACAAATAGAGTTTTTATAACAACTCCGGGAGGACTCACCTCTTTGTACCGAAAAAATGGTGCGTGGCTGGATGAAGGATTTTTTGAGAGGATTAACGCAGGTATCTATTCCATTGCAGAGGAAGCAAATGGCAATCTTTGGTTGAGTACCTCTAGCAGTGAAGTGTGGCAGGTGTCATTCGCTAACCGGGAACATGCTCAAAGCATCCGGGACCCCAAGATCAAGAAATACGGTACTAAGGACGGATTGCCTGATGATGTCGGATATTTTCGCATCCTAAATGATAAGGTTTTCTATTCTGCGTTAACAATGCAAAACACCTACGAATTTGACCATAATAAGAATCGATTTGAACTTTCTGAAACTATCAGAAAGTTGGTTGGCCCAACAGAACAACGTACACGTTTTTACGGTGCAAATGAACGGGAAGATATCCTTTTAAGGATCGATGATCCGGATAATACATCGAGATTTATGATAGGATGGAAACAGAAAAACGGAGAATACAGGACCGAGGACTTGTTCTTTGAGAGAATAGCTTCTTTGACCGGACCCACTGCCGTGCCCTTTCTGGAAAAGGACAGTGTGGTGTGGTATGCCGGTAAAGACGGAATTATTAGACAGGATATAAAGGCAAGGGAAGTGCACCTAACCCGTCAAAAATTGTATGCCTTGGTGAAAAAGGTAATCTATCGGGCAGACTCCGTGCTCTTTGGAGGCTATGGAGGGCCGCATGTTGCGCAGGTTCCCTTCAAACAAAATCAATTTCGGTTTCAATATACGCTTCCCAGTTTTTATCAGGAAAAAATGAATCAATACCAATATCAGTTAGAGGGGTTTGATGAGAATTGGTCTGAATGGACTTTGGAAACTCAAAAAGATTATACCAATATCCCCGAAGGTGATTATTCCTTTCAGGTGCGGGGTAAAAACATTTTTGGCCAGATCAGCGAACCGGCTAGCTATATCTTTACAATACTTCCCCCTTGGTATCGCTCCTGGTGGGCATATATAGGGTATGCGCTTATGGGAGGTCTTGCCCTTTGGGGGTTTGCCCGTTGGCGTTCCAACCAATTGCACCGCAAAAACCTGATTTTAGAGGGCATCATCAAACGACGAACCGAGGAGGTCAGGCAAAAGAACAAACAGCTCAGCCATCAAACCGAACGTCTCAAAGAGTTGGATACTATGAAGACCCGTCTCTTTGCCAATATCTCCCATGAGTTCCGAACACCTCTGACCTTGATCAAGGGCCCGATTGAAAAATTGGAATCGGCTAAAGAGAATAATATCAGCACGCCCAATATCAAAATGATACGCCGCAATGCCAATAGGCTGCTCAACCTCGTCAACCAATTGCTCGACCTTTCGAAACTCGATAGTGGCAAGTTGCGGTTGAACAAGGCCGAAGGCGATGTCTTTAAATGTATTCGTGCAGCATCCTCGGCCTTTGGTTCGCATGCGGCCTCACGTCAGATGGACTACCAAGTAAAAATTCCCTCGCGCTTGCTGTGGGCCTCCTTTGATCGTGACAAATTGGAAAAAATCATCTACAATCTTTTGAGCAACGCTTTTAAGTTTACGGCCGATGAAGGTCGGATTATTTTAGATGCAGAATTTAGGAGCGGCAGGTTGCGGTTAAAAGTTTTGGATACCGGCACAGGGATTGCAAAGGATAAACTGCCCCATATCTTCGATCGTTTTTTTCAGGTGGATGATAGCTATACCAAGGAAAAATCAGGCTCGGGCATAGGCCTGGCCCTGACCAAGGAATTGGTGGAACTTTCGGACGGCACCATTTATGTGGAAAGTGAATTGGGGAAGGGAACCACGTTCAGGGTCGTTATTCCGTTGGATGAAATACGGTCGGAACATATCGAAGAAACCGAAGATGTACTTATACAGGTATATGATGAAGGGATGGAAGAATCGGGACCTTCGACAATCACTGAAAAAGATATTAAAGTGTTGGTCATTGAGGATAATAATGATATGCGGCATTTTATCCGAGAACAGTTAGAGACCGATTATGCCATTCTGGAGGCCGTAAATGGCAAGGAAGGCTTGAAAACCGCAAAAAAAACCATTCCCGACTTGATCATCACGGATTTGATGATGCCGCAAATGGATGGCATTACACTGTGCAAAAAGCTAAAGACCGATATCGTTACCAGCCATATTCCTGTCATCATGCTCACCGCCAAAGCTGGCATCGAAAACAAATTGGAAGGGCTGGAGACCGGTGCCGATGAGTACCTGACCAAGCCCTTTAACGCCCGTGAGTTGCAGGTTCGTACCAAAAACCTCATAGGGATGCGCCAAAAGCTACGTGTACTGTTCTCAAAAAACATCTCCCTGGATCCTAAGGACATTACCGTAACCTCGATTGATGAGAGATTCCTGAACCAATTGTTGGAGTTGTTAGAGACCCGCTATGCCGATCCAAGTTTTGATATGCCACAAATGCAGCAAGCCATGAACATGGGCAAGACCGGCTTGCATGCTAAGGTAAAGGCACTAACCGATCAGCCACCCGGGGAACTTCTCCGAAATTTCAGATTAAAGCGAGCCGCGCAGCTGCTGGAACAAAAAGCGGACAACATCTCGCAAGTGGCCTACGATGTAGGTTTTAATAGCCTATCATATTTCACCCGTTGCTTTAAACAACTCTACGGAATGTCACCTTCCGAATACATTCAAAAACATAATTAAAGTAATTAGTTCCCTCCCTTGTAAAGGTTGAGTTGAGTGTCCCGAAGTATATCGGGACTGTAGGGGTTGCCAGAAGCGCGTGCATCATCCTTACTTGGCATTTACCGCTTATTACTGTTCTTCCATTTTACCCTCCAAGGCTGCTTCTCTTTATCAGAACTATTGTGCATACATTCCGAACTTTTTTGAAAGCCCTTGGATAAAGCGAACTATACTTTTATTCCATGTTTTGAACAAGAACGGAATAGGTCTTTGGTTCCCTCCACGCTTTAACCTTTGGATAGTTTAATATTTATTAAAAACAAAAATTATGAAAAAGCTGATTTTTACTCCGATTGTTTTTTGCCTACTACTGTTTGCAAGCTGTGAAGAAAGCGACAGTATAGCCGACGATTTAACCTTAGAACAGCTTCAAGAAAACCAGATAATGTTGTCCGAACGGCAAGCAATCCTAAGTCGTGTTATCCAGCTTCAAGATGCTATACAAAACAAAAATTTGACTCCCGAAGTCAGGGTTAAGGAGATTAAGTCATTGATCAATGACATTGAAGGATGGAATGCGCGGCCAGATGTCAAGAGCATCGCTATGTCAACTTCCTTAAAGACGGAAGACCCAAGAGGGCCCAGAATCCCCCCGCAGCCATGTTTGCTTATACCTCCGAATTGTGCCCCCATTAAGATTATCGACGGCTCGATTTGCTTTTATATCGGGGTAACCAACTATTGCGGCCCAAATGGTCTGCGTATGTGCAGATATGCTTGTATAAGTGATTTGTTTTGAAAAAACTCCTAAAACGACAAGCGAGAAACAACTAATAAAAGAACAGAAACCATGAAAAAAACAATTGCATTTCTGTATGGAATACTGCTGCTGCTCTTTATGGGTTGCAGCAAAGATGATGGAGTGCCAACCCCTGAGCCTATCAACGGACCCGAACAGAAAAGCAGCGGAAAACAGCTGATCAGTTTTCGGTTTACGGGTATCGAAAAGAATGGTATAAGGGTTGACATTACCGCCGAAATCGATGAAGCAAACAAGGCCATTACCGCCGGGATGCCCTCAGGCACGGATATTTCCACCTTGGAACCCGAGGTGGAAATATCCGACAAGGCCACCTACGAGCCCAGCGGACCACAAGACTTTAGCCAGCCGATCAATTATACGGTAACTGCCGAAGATGGTTCCAGCCGTACCTATCGGGTTACTATTGAAGTTTTGCTAAGCCAAAAAGAAATTTTGTTGAAAATAGCCGAGGCAAACCCAGGAAACACCTTGATGTGGAATGAAAATGACAACTTGAGCGATTGGGAAGAGGTAAGCCTGGATAGTATTGGAAATATCATTGAACTGCGGCTTAATTCACGGGATATTTCCTTGTTGCTCCCTGAGATTGGGCAGCTATCTACCTTGGAAGCATTGAATTTAGCGGATAACAATTTGCACTCTTTGCCCCTTGAGATTTGGCAGCTCTCCAATCTGCTAGAGTTAGATTTGATGGCTATTGGGCTTTTTGTTTTGCCTCCCGAAATTGAGCAATTGGAAGACTTGGTGAGTCTATCCTTATCAGTAAATAATCTGGTAGGTCTGCCACCCGAAATTGGGCAGTTATCCAATCTGGAAGAGCTGTTTTTATCCACTAATCAGCTGTCTGATTTGCCGCCCGAGATCGGACAACTTTCTAGTTTAACAGGGCTTTATTTATCCGATAATGCGCTTTCAACTCTGCCTTCGGAGGTTGGTCAACTCTCCAATCTGCAAGTGTTGTATTTGTCTAGTAACGAGCTTTCTACCTTGCCTCCCGACATAGGACAGTTGGGCAGCCTGGGAGCATTGATCCTGTCCGGCAACGATTTAAGCGAAATCCCCACTGAGTTTCAGCAGCTTTCCAGTCTGGTTGTTCTCGATTTGAGGAACAATGAACTGTCGGGGCTGGGCACCAACCATATTCCAATGGTCAATTCAGATCCTCTTAGCATATCCTGCGAGAGCAATTTGCAAGTATTGTGGTTGGCCGAAAACAAAGCGCCTATGGTCTTGGACGATTGTATCTGTGAGCTGGACAAAGACAATGGCGGAACGGTGGATATTGACATTGTCCTGGCCCCCGACCCGGAAAATCCAAATCCCTTGGTAAGCTGCCAAGGTGATGTGATAGGTAATTAAGATGCACAAAGAAACTTGAAAACAATGGTCATGAAAACACCATATTTATTTTTTATTATTTCGCTGCTGCTCCTAGGAGCCTGTAGCAAAGATGACGGGCCTGGTCAACAGAATCCCGATCCGGATCCTCAAAACCAAGCTCCAGAACAGTTTGGCTTGATCAGGGTGGCCGACAACTCCATGGACGTACAGCCTAATCCGTCTTTTTCATGGGACATCAGCATTGACCCTGATGGTGATACGGTCACCTACGACCTTTTTTTGGATACCAAACAGAATCCGGAGGTCATAGTGGAAGAGAACATCACAGGTACCGAATACAAGGTCCCAGACTCCGAATTATTATGCAGGGCACGAAACTATCACTGGAAGGTGGTGGCCAAGGATGGTAAAGGTGGGGAAACCACCTCTGAAACCTTCAGTTTTACGGTCAGCACATTGAATGATGCAGAGCAACTTCTCCCATCTAATCCTTTTACAGCCCGTTTGAACCATACGGCTGTGGTCTTCGACGGCATGTGGTTGCTGGGTGGTTTTGATGCTAAGGGTCCTTCAAACCAGGTATGGTTCAGCCCCGATGGCAATGATTGGGAGTTTGTGAACCAAAATGGCACAGCCAACTTTGCGAGAAGATTCTTTCATACGGCAATTGTCTTTAACGATGCCTTATGGGTCCTTGGGGGCGTGAGCACTGGCTTTTTGAACGATGTATGGACCAGTACCGATGGTATTACTTGGACCGAGGTTGACCAAATTCAAGAATACGTGGCCCGAGCCGAGCATACCCTTACTGCCTTTCAAAATAAGTTGTGGATCATTGGTGGTGGAGGTAATGGAGGGGTAAAACTAGCTGATGTTTGGAGCAGTACAGATGGTGCCAAATGGGAACGAATGGTGGAGAGCGCCCCTTTTGGCAAGCGAAATTTCCATCAAACCGTGGCTTTTAAAAACCGTTTATGGGTTATTGGGGGCAACGAAGAAGATGACAATTTTAACCAGGAGACCAAAAACGATGTGTGGAGCAGTGCCGATGGAATTGAATGGGAGTTGGAAACCGATGATGCCAATTTTCCTGCGAGATTTGGGCATAAAGCCCTGGTTTTTGATCAAAAGATCTGGATCATAGGAAGTGGAACAGATAACGACATTTGGTATTCAGAAGATGGTGTTGAATGGTTTGAGGCTACTCCATCAGAATCGTTTCCCGCAAAAGACGGATTCACTGTGCTGTTCTTCCAGGGAGAAATCTGGATTTTGGGAGGTAGCAATACCAATGAGATCTGGGAGATTGATTACAGTTTGGGACAAGGAGATTAAGAGTATGGTTGCACGCTAAAAAATTAAATGATGAAAACTAGAATTGTTTACTTTATTATGATCGCGGGCCTGTTACTTTTGGCTTGCAGCAAAGATGATAGTGGACCAGCCCCTGAACCCCAGGGGCAACCCGAACAGAAAAGTGGCGAAAAACAGCTGATCAGCTTTCGATTCACCGGCATTGAAAATAATGGTATAGCGGTAGATATACCCGCCGAGATAGACCAAGCAGCTAAGACCATTGCGGCGGAGATGCCCCCTAACACTGATATTACCGTTTTGGAACCTGAAGTGGAGGTCTCGGAAAAGGCCATGTACGAACCTATTGGACCACAAGATTTTAGCAAGCCCATCAATTATACGGTAACCGCCGAGGACGGCACCAGTAGAACTTATCTGGTGACCTTGGAGGTTTTGTTAAATCAGAAGGAAATTTTATTAAAAATTGTTGAGGCGAACCCAAGCAGCACGCTCGACTGGCGCGAAAATGACAGCTTGAGCGATTGGGAAGAGGTCATCCTCGACGGGGAAGGAAAGGTAATTCAGTTGAACTTAGGGAATAAACGCTTGACCGTTTTGCCGCCAGAGATCGGCTTGCTCACCAAGTTGCAATCTTTGGAAATTCTGGAGAATAGCTTGTCCCGGCTTCCACCCGAGATCGGACAGTTGACAAGTCTAGTGCGTTTGGACTTGCGGGAAAACGAATTCGCCACCCTTCCCATGGAAATAGGGCAATTGTTGGCCCTTCAAGAGCTGCAATTAGGCCGTAACCTACTAAATGAGCTCCCCGAAGAGATCGGGCAATTGTCAAATTTAAATCAGCTATACCTGTTCCGCAACCGCCTAAGTACTATTCCCCAGGACATCTTTCAGCTGTCAAATTTGCAAATTTTAAACCTTTTTGGTAACAACTTAAGTGGGGTCCCGGCGGAAATTGCGCAGTTGCAAAATTTGGCATTCCTGGACTTAGGTGGCAATGCCCTTACGGCAATTTCCCCGGAAATTGGGCTGTTGGGGCAGTTGCACAGCTTATATTTAGATGATAATGCGTTAACCACCCTACCGGATGAACTGGGCCAACTCGCGAGCTTGGCGGTGTTGGATCTGAGGAATAATGAACTGGCGGGATTAAGTACCAAGCATATTCCAATCGTCAATCCCGATCCTTTTAGCATATCCTGCGAAACCAATCTACATACACTGTACTTGGGTGGAAACAAGGAACCCATGGTGCTGGACGACTGCATTTGTGACCTGGATGCAGATAATGGTGGCACAGTGGACATTGATATTGTTGTAACGGAAGATTTAAATAATCCGAATCCGTTGGTGACATGTCAGGGCGATGTGATCGGGAACTAAGGCAAACAATGAAATAGTAAAGATTGAAAAGAAAAATAAAATGACTTTGTCATTTGTTTTGGTGTCTAGTAAAATGGCCGTTTTACCGCATCATTTTCCTTTTACATTATTCTATTCTTGGAAGCGCCCCGTTTGCGGTCGTTTTTAGTATTCTTGTTAATTGACCTTTTATGGGACACATAAAAATCATACTACAGGCAACAAGTCAACTCTATTTAGATTTATGAAGATTGTCCTTTATTTGCAACTTTCCCCTCAACATTTGCATGTCCTCATTTACCCTTTAGTTTAAAATCTTGGTATAATGTTGAGTATTACGAAGTGATTTGTTCCCAGTATTGGCCAAAAAAAGCTGGTTTTACGAGGGAAAGGGGATTCACTCCCTTCGGTCGTGCATCCCAATAGGGGAGAGCCTACAAAGAAAAGCTCCTTGGCGGGGCTATTTTTTTATTCTCGGCGGGCCGGAACAAGTTGGTTTTTTGAGGGAAAGGGGATTCACTCCCTTCGGTCGTGCATCCCAATAGGGGAGGCCTGCAAAGAAAAGCTCGTTGTCGGAGCTGTTTTTTTATTCCCCTTCACAACTGGAAAGCAAGCTTTCCCTTGTTTCAGGAAATAAAAAAAGCTTCACTTGGGGTGAAGCTTTTCTTTGCGGAGGAAGAGGGATTCGAACCCCCGGAGGTGTGACCCTCAACAGTTTTCAAGACTGCCGCATTCGACCACTCTGCCATTCCTCCAGTTTGGATTTGAGCGTTTTTCTACCCCAACCCGATTTGTAATACTTTTCCTTTTTACGAGCACTTTCCAAATCTGGTGCCGGCTCTAGAAAAAACCGTTGCCACGGTCTATATTTTCTCGTATATGTGCTTTTGCCCTCGTTGTGCTCCATCAACCGTCTATCCGGATTGGTAGTCAACCCCACATAGATTTTGTCGTGTTCCTCACTCCAAAGGGCGTATACGTAATACATCGTTTCAAAAAAACCTCGCATTCGATGGCGTGATGCCTTCGGCAAACGCCACTTGCCACTTTATCACGTTATCCCGCCTGCGGGATTCACGTGATCTGCCATTCCTCCAGTCGATTTTTAGGATTTTCAGGCTCCTCATCCAGTTATCTCGCTAGCAAGATTCACGTGATTTGCCATTCCTCCTAATCCTTTGGCGGGCGTGCCCGCCGAAGCGGCGTTTAGCGCCGCGAAGGCGGGTGCAAATATAACACCCTTTTTCTTTTTCGTAAAACGTTTGCCTGATTTTTATTTTACGAAGAATCGCTTTTTTATTCGTTTTAAGGAAGTATTTTTACGTAATGGAAGAATGGTACCATTATGTACTGCTGGTAGGGGTAGGCTTTACCGTCGGATTTATAAATACCGTTGCCGGAGGAGGCTCCCTATTATCGCTTCCCGTTCTCATTTTTCTGGGACTTCCCCCCAGCGTGGCCAACGGTACCAACCGCGTGGCCATAGTGATACAGACCGCCCTGGCCACCGCGGGTTTTAAGAGCAAAGGGGTATCCACTTTTCCCTTCAATCTATACCTCGGTATTTCCGCCTTGCTCGGCGCGATCTTGGGCGCTTATATTGCGGTGGACATCAAGGGCGAAACCTTCAACAAAATCTTGGCCATTATTATGATTGCCGTAGTGCTGATCATCATCTTTAAGCCCAAAATAAGTATAGGGGAGATGCAAGAGCGCCTTACAGGAAAATACCTTTGGATCGGGATCATTGCTTTTTTCTTTTTTGGAATTTATGGCGGATTTATCAACGCTGGCCTGGGATTTATTATAATTTTATTTTTACATTACGTAAACCGCTTGACCCTCGTTAAGGCCAATGCCACCAAAGTGGCCGTAGTATTTATCTATACCTTGTCTGCCCTGGCGGTATTTGTGCTCAACGATAAGGTAGACTGGAAAGTAGGCCTTATTCTGGCCATGGGCAATGGTACCGGTGCGTGGATTGCCAGCCGGTTTTCGGTAAAAAAGGGCGATGGGTTCATCAAGACCTTTTTAGTGGTCATGGTGGTGATCATGGCCGTAAAACTTTGGTTTTTCAATTAAAAGCTACACTGTGGATATTATCAAGCAAATGGAATGGCGCTACGCCGTTAAAAAATTCGACCCGGAAAAAACCCTTTCTCCGGAACAGCTGAACAAGCTAAAGGAGGCTTTTAACCTCACAGCCACCTCGTACGGACTGCAGCCCATAAAGCTGGTGGTGCTTAAAAACAGAAAAGTACAGGAACAATTGGTGGCCCATTCCTACCAACAACTTCAGGTTGCGCAGGCCTCCCATGTACTGGTCTTATGCATTGAAAAGGCCATAGATGACACCTATATCGTGGATTATTTTGAACGGGTACGGCAGGTACGGGGTACCAGTCAGGCCATTTTGGACCCCTTTAAAAAGGATCTGGTAAAGACCTTCTCCAAAAAGAGCATGGCAGAAATAAAACAATGGGCCACCAATCAGGCCTATTTGGCCATGGGCAACCTACTGACGGTCTGTGCGGCCGAGCAGATAGACGCCTGCCCCATGGAGGGCTTTGTACCTTCGGCTTATGACGAAGTACTGGGACTGGCATCCCAAGGGCTTACCTCTGTCCTTGTGCTCCCGATAGGCTACAGGGCGGGAGACGATATGTTCTCGGACCTAAAAAAAGTACGCAGACCGTTAACGGAAAGTATTATCGAAATTTCTTAAAAAGCTTCGGATTTCTATCCCGAATCCTGGCTACAGCCATTATATTTGCCAAGCATAACCAATACCCACTACTATGCCCGGATTTGAACTTTTTGGAGAGCAGGAAAGAGCGCATGTGAACGACGTACTACAGTCCGGTGTCCTTATGCGCTATGGTTTTGATGGGGCCAGATCGCATTGGAAGGCACGGGAGCTCGAAAACGCTTTGGCCCAACGTATGGGCGCCAAATATGCCCACTTGGTCAGTAGCGGCACGGCGGCATTGACCATTGCCATGGCCAGTGCCGGGGTCGGAGCCGGCGACGAGGTCATCATGCCCACCTTTACCTTTGTGGCCACCTTTGAAGCTATTTTGGCGCTAGGGGCCGTACCCGTTATGGTAGATGTGGACGATACGCTTACCCTGGACCCAAAGGCAGTTGAAAAAGCCATTAGCAAACACACCAAAGTAATCATGCCCGTGCATATGTGCGGTTCCATGGCCGATCTGGATGCCCTGGCCGCACTTTGTAGAAAACATCAACTGCTTTTGATCGAGGATGCTTGTCAGGCGATCGGAGCCAGCTATAAGGGAAAGGCCTTGGGCAGTTATGGGGATCTTGGCTGTTTTTCCTTCGACTATGTAAAGACCATAACTTGTGGAGAAGGTGGGGCCCTTATCACGGATAACGAAGCGTATTATACCCATGCAGACCACTATGCCGATCATGGGCATGACCATAAGGGATCGGATAGGGGAGCGGAGTCCCACCCCTTTTTGGGGTACAACTACCGTATTTCTGAACTTCATGCCGCCGTGGGACTCGCACAGATTGCCCGACTCGATGATTTTTTGAAAATTCAGAAGTCCAACTATACCATCTTGCGCAAGCGTCTGAATCAAGTTCCTGGTATCACTTTTAGGAAGGTTCCTGAAGGCGGCGTGGAAAACTACTCTTTCCTCAGTTTCTTCTTGCCTACCGCCGTGCTCGCCAAAAAAGCGCAGGCGGCCCTTGCCGATGCGGGAATCGATGGCTGTTTTTATTGGTATGACAACAATTGGCACTACCATAGGCAATGGGAACACCTCAAAGACCTAAAATCACTGGGGTTCCTACCCAACCAGGTACGTGATAACTTACCCAACTATTACAAATCCGATTTTTCACAATCGGACCACTGGGTAGGGAGAACCATCTCCTGTTTGATTAAATTGGGCTGGAAAAAAGAGGAAGTAAAGCAACGAGCCGAGACTATGGCCCAAGTGTTGGGAGCGTTGGTCTAATACGGTACATACTCAACGATCTCCAATCCATAACCTACCATGCCCACACGTCTGGCCCGGGTAGCACTGTTGGTAAGCAGTCGGATTTTAGTAATGTTCAAATCGTGCAAAATTTGCGCCCCCACCCCAAAATCCTTGGCATCCATATTAATTTTAGGTGCTTTATAGATATTTTTTGCCTGCAATTCCTTTAATTCTGACAACCGGTTCAACAGGTTGAGCGACTGGGATTGCTGGTTGATAAAGACAATAGCACCCTTTTCTTCGCCATTGATGGCCTTGAACATATTTTCCAGCTTCTTTTCCGGGTTGTTCGTCAGGGTACCCAAAATATCGCTGTTTACCAGGGTGGCGTTGATACGGGTAAGAATGGGTTCCCCGGTCTTCCAGGTACCTTTTACCAGGGCTATATGAATCTGGTCGTTGGTGGTCTGCTTGTACGCACGCAACCTAAATTTGCCGAAGCGTGTGGTAATATCAAAGGCCTCGCTACGCTTAATAAGACTGTCGTGCTCCATCCTATAGGCCACCAGGTCCTCTATGGAGATTACCTTGAGGTCAAATTTCCGGGCTACCTTCATAAGTTGGGGCAATCGGGCCATGGTCCCGTCCTCGTTTAGGATCTCTACCAATATACCCGCTGGTTTCAAATCGGCCAGTCGCGCCAGATCAATAGCAGCTTCGGTATGCCCGGTGCGGCGCAATACTCCGCCGTTCTTGGCGCGTAAGGGAAAAATGTGTCCCGGCCTGCCCAAATCGTGAGGTTTGGTGTTTTCATCGGTAAGTGCCAAGATGGTTTTGGAACGATCATGTACCGAAATCCCCGTGGTGCACCCATGTCCTATGAGATCTACGGACACGGTGAACTGTGTTTGATGTAGTACGGTATTGTTCTTAACCATCATTTCCAAATGCAGCTCGTTGCATCGGTCTTCGGTCAAGGGGGCACAGATAAGCCCACGGCCGTGTTTGGCCATAAAGTTGATCATTTCTGGGCTTACCTTTTCGGCAGCTGCGATAAAATCGCCCTCATTCTCCCGGTTCTCGTCATCTACAACGATAATGACCTTTCCGTTTCGTATGTCCTCAATAGCTTCCTCTATCGTATTGAGTTGTATGCTTTTTTCCATGCGTGTTTGCTCAGCTTGTCGCTTTCTTTTTCTTTTTAAAGATCCCTTTGAAGTAATCCAGAAAGGCCCCAAAATCTGTCAGTCCCCGGTCGGCCGTGGCCCTTTTCGTTAAAGAAATGCCCAAAGGTAACATTATTAAGGTAGACAGCCATGCCCCGAGCATGGGGTGTATGTTTCCTTTTTTGGCATAGTTTTCTGCAAAAACGCCCAGAAAATAATAGGTAAGGAACAACATAATGGCAATGACCATGGGCAAACCCAGTCCTCCTTTTCGGATAATGGCGCCCAAGGGTGCCCCTACAAAAAACAAGATGATGCAGGAGAAGGCCAGGGCGAATTTTTTATGGAAGGACAGAATATGTCGTCTATGGATCTCGAATCTTTTTTGCAATTCCACTCGCTTGCCCTGGATCGAGGTTTTAATGCTGGTCGTGGAATTTTTGGCGGAACTCAGGATTTGGGCTACTTGCCATTCCTGATACAGTGCCAGAATATCTGGAATGGGCAGCGGCGTTTCAGTTTTGTTCAAAAGGGAATCGGCGGGGGGCTGTAATGCCAGACTATCCTTTTTCAAAGATTCTTTTGCCTGTTTGGTGGAATCTTTCCTGGATACGGGCACAAATGCACCCATTCTATTGCTGATGTTCTTGGAAAAAGCCCGGACAATTTTCAGGTTGTCCTTTTTTAGGGAATCCATATCGTTGGATAGGCGGAAAATGTTCTTCATTTTGTCCGTACTAACATCGCGTTCCTCCTCGAGATCCACGTCATTGAGCCCAGAAATATCAATATTCATGGTGTAGGTCTCAAAATTGGCCTTGGTAAAAGGGAATTTTCGTTTGGCATTGCTGGCCTTGGTCTTTATATCCTCATAGTAATGCCCATCCTTAAGGACCAGCTGAATAATATCGGAATCGGTGCTGCTAACGAGTTCTCCGCCCTTTGCTTTGATGACGGTGCTGTTTACGTTGGTCTCTGTCTTTTGATGGATGATCACATTCTCCAAAAACCGATCGTTCTCTCCAGATTTCTTGTCTACCTTAATGTTCATGCCGGTGCCCTCAAAATCACTAAAGACCCCTTCCGCAATGGCAACGGCCGGTTTTACCTTGGCAATGTTCCTCCTTAGATTGTAGATTTTTTGTTCCGAGGCCGGAATAACGCTGTTGGCAAAGTAAAAAGTAACCCCGCCCAGAAACACAATAAAGATAATGAGGGGGCGCATGGAGCGCTGTAGCGAAATGCCCGAAGCCTTCATCGCGGCAAATTCGTAGTTTTCGGCAAAGGTGCCAAAGGTAAGGATAGAGGAAAGCAATACGGTAAGGGGAAGCACCTTTTCCGTAAGGTTGGGCATCAAGTAGAACAGAAACTTCCCAATGATTACAATATCCAGTCCCTTACCGGCAAGATCGTCAATGAACAGCCAGATCGTTTGGAATATAAAGATGAACATCAATATAACAAACGAGCTTGTAAAATTGTAGAGAAACCTGGCAAGTATATAACGATCTAAAATCCGCAATGTGCTAACTTCTTATGATGTAGTACCCTTCTTTTTTGTACTTGTTCTCATCAAAAGTAAATAAGGTTTTCGACAATGGCTGGTCTGTTTTAAAAGAATTAACGGTTATGGTGGTTTTTGTGCCGTTTTTACCTGTTTCAATAAGCTTGTAAATGTGTTTGGTCTCCACATCCACACCCAGCAAAATGGAAGCGATCTCGGAATTTGAATTGATGGGGACCAGTTTTACGTATTGTATTTTTCTGCCCTGCACGTTCTGCAGCACGTCCCATTCGTAATTGTGTCCCTGCTTGTAGAAGGTAAGCATTTTGGAGGGCGTTATGGTGTTGTCCTCCTCTGATTTGTCCTCTATGGTGACTTCCTCGTTTTCGGGTACGATAGTGTATACCTTGCTACCGTCGTATAGTTGCTGTGACCCCAAGTAGTTAAAAAGGTATTTATCGCCCTGCATGGTAACATCGCCCCGGGTCTCCTGATTAATGTTGGCCTCCGTATTGTTCAGTACATATTTGAAATCCACATAGATGTTGTCATAGCTTTTGACCTTGGTATATACCTCGTCCAATAAATTTTTGGCCTTGGCCGAATTTTGGGCCATAGCGCCTGCTGCAAGCAGCACAAGGCATATCGTAAGTATTTTTTTCATGTTGTGTTTATTTTAATTCGTTGTTCAATAATTGATCCAGGGCAACCATATCGGTCACCAGCACCTGCCGGGCCTTACTGCCCTCAAAGGGACCTACAATACCAGCAGCTTCCAACTGATCAATAATCCTTCCGGCACGGTTATAGCCCAATTTCAACTTTCGCTGTATCAAGGAGGCCGAACCTTGTTGTGCCATCACAATGACTTCCGCTGCCTCCCGGAACATGGCATCCCTTTCGGATATCTCATAATCAATACTTGTGCCAGAATCCTCACCTACGTATTCGGGAAGCAGATGCGCTTCCGGATAGGCCCTTTGGGACCCTATGTATTCTGTGATCTTGGCTACTTCCGGTGTGTCCACAAAGGCACATTGTAAACGGGTAACATCATTGCCCTGGGTAAAGAGCATGTCCCCCCTACCGATCAACTGATCGGCCCCTTGGGTATCCAAAATGGTCCTGGAATCGATCTTGGAGGTCACCCGGAAGGCGATTCGCGCAGGGAAGTTGGCCTTTATGATACCGGTAATCACATTGACCGAAGGCCGTTGTGTGGCAATAATCAAATGAATGCCTATGGCCCGTGCCAATTGTGCCAATCGGGCAATAGGGGTTTCCACTTCCTTGCCCGCCGTCATGATCAGATCGGCGAACTCATCGATCACAAGTACGATATAGGGTAAAAACATATGCCCATCGTTCGGATTCAATTTCCTGGCCTTGAACTTGGTGTTGTACTCCTTGATATTTCGCACCATGGCCAGTTTCAACAGCTCGTACCTGTTGTCCATTTCAATACAGAGCGAGTTTAAGGTGTGGATGACCTTGGTATTGTCCGTTATGATGG
This sequence comes from uncultured Flavobacteriaceae bacterium, assembly GCA_947494825.1. Classification (GTDB taxonomy): domain Bacteria; phylum Bacteroidota; class Bacteroidia; order Flavobacteriales; family Flavobacteriaceae; genus JBNGOQ01. The sequence continues at coordinate 202,263 of CANLWN010000001.1, forward strand.
CATCCTCGGAATCCGGCAATTTGGCCAGGTAATGGCGTTCAATCTTGTTGTAGAGGGTAAGTTCTACCTTTTTGGGATCTACCAGGATAAACTTTACCTCCGCCGGATGCTTCTTATAGAGCAAAGAGGTCAATACCGCATTCAAGCCCACGGATTTACCTTGCCCAGTGGCCCCTGCCATAAGCAAGTGGGGCATTTTGGCCAAATCTACTACAAAGGTCTCATTGCTGATCGTCTTTCCGAAGGCAATGGGCAGTTGCATTTCCGCATTTTGGAATTTCTTGGAGGCTATGACGGAGCGCATGGAAACGATGGTCGCATTTTTGTTGGGCACTTCTATCCCTATGGTACCCTTGCCCGGGATAGGGGCAATGATTCTAATGCCCAGGGCGGCGAGGGATAGTGCAATATCGTCCTCTAGATTTTTTATTTTGGAGATGCGAATGCCCGCTTCCGGAACAATTTCGTATAGGGTAACCGTGGGTCCAATGGTCGCTTTTATTTGGGCGATGCCTATTTTGTAGTTCTTAAGGGTACCAACAATTTTATTCTTGTTTTCTTCCAGTTCTTCCTGGTTGATGGTAATGCCGCCGGCCGACCCGTGCTGATCGAGCAGTTCTATGGGCGGGAATTTGTAGTTGCCCAGTTCCAAAGTAGGGTCAAACTCACCAAAATCCTTGACCAATTGGGCTGCTTTGGTAGGCTTCACCTCTTTTTCCTCAGTGATTTTTTTCACTTCCATAGTAATATCCGGAGCGGAAGACTTTGGAGTGTCGGTAAGCTTTAATTCCAATTCAGGGTCGATTTCTTTTTCCAAAATGGGAATATCCTCCTTGTGGGTATAGGTGTCCACCACGATGGGCGACTCATCCTCAGTGTCCAGTACCAATTCCTTGGTAGAACGTACGGTCCCTTTAAAGTCGGCTGCCACGGAAGCCTTCTTTTTGGCGAAATAACTGCCAATGCTCTCGGGCGAAAACCCGAACAATCGTACCAGGATAATGGTAAAACCAAAAAGTAGCAGCAAAAAGACCCCTATCTTCCCAATATAGTCCTGTAAAAAGTCGTTCATTTCATAGCCGATGAGTCCACCTAGGAGGGGGCGACTTTCAGCAAAAAAACCAAAGCTTATCGATATCCATAACACGAATACCAAGCCCCATATCCAGACGCTCAGCAGGCCTTTTCTGACCAGGCTTAAAAAGAGATAAAGTCCGGTAATGCACAGGAGGACGGGAAAAATCAGGGAGGCCACTCCAAAGCCTTTGTACATGAAAAAATGGCTTACACTGGCTCCGAATTTATTCAGTAAATTCTTGGCCTGTTCATTGCGATCGGCAAATTCGGTCAACAGACTTTGATCGGCCTGCCAGGTAAAATAGTAGGAGGCAAAGGAAAAAAACAAGGCCATACTAAAGAATATCAGGAGGCTTCCCAATATAATTTTATTCTGTTTGGAAAACCTAAGGCCCGTCTTTTTTTTAGCAGTCGTAGGTTTTGATCTTTTTCGCTTTTTTGCCATTAAAACACGAATTATTTGGGGCTAAAATACAAATTTACAAAGGAAGCCGGTCCTATGCTAATTTTAAAAAATTTTGGGAAGATAAATGATCAACCCGATAATTGAGGCGGCTATGGACACCAACATAACCGCTCCCGCAGAGATGTCCTTGATAAAGCCGATCTTATGGTCAAACTCGGGCTGTACATAGTCGGCAATCTTCTCAATGGCCGTATTGAGGCCCTCTATACCCAGTACCATGGCAATGGCAAAGAGCTGCAAGATCCATTCGGTAGGGGAGATGTCAAAGTAAAATCCTGCTCCGGTAACCAGGAGCGCAATGACCATTTGGATCTGGATACTGCCCTCGGTCCGGATTAGGAGCCAAGCACCGCGCAGGGCATAGCCCACACCGCGGATCCTATTCTGCAAAAACCCTTCCTTAGGCATCCATTAAGGCTTCAAGAGCTGCTTTGTAATTGGGTTCGTCCACGGTCTCAGGGACCTGTTCGGTATACACGACCTCGCCGTTTTCATTGAGCACCACCACGGCCCTGGAAAGTAGCGTTTGTAAGGGGCCGTCCGTAAACTCCACGGCATAGGTCTTTCCAAAGTTCCCATCCCGGAAATCGGACAGCATTTCTACATTGGCAATACCCTCGGCTCCACAAAAACGGGCTTGGGCAAAGGGCAGGTCTTTGGAGATACACAGTACTTTGGTATTTTCCAATTCTGCCGCTTCTTGGTTAAACTGACGTACCGATTGGGCGCATGTCCCGGTATCGATACTGGGAAAGATGTTCAAGACAATTTTTTGCCCGCTGTAATCTGATAGGGTAGCGGGTGAAAGATCTACTTTGGTCATGGTGAAATCCTGGGCTTTGCTTCCCGTTTCCGGTAGATTTCCCAGCGTATGTATGTTGTTTCCTTTTAATGTTACGGTAGCCATTTCTCTAGTTTTAAATTCGCTGTGAAATTATAAAATATCTCCCTGATACGTAAGGAATTTTGACAGAAAATATGGGTCGGCAGGTTTTATGGAATTCTTTTGAATCAAAGCCCCAGCGAATTTTGAACATCCTTTTGCGGTAGTGCTATTGCAAGGGCTCGGGAGTAGCGACCAACTGCTTAATTTTAATATGAAAAGCGGCAAACAGAAGGGTCATCATAGGGCTGAGCCAATTGAAGATGGCATAAAAGAAATACTCGCCAACGCTTACGCCCAAAACACCGCTATGGTATGCACCACAGGTGTTCCAAGGTACCAGTACCGAGGTCACGGTACCCGAGTCCTCAAGGGTACGACTCAAATTTTCCGGGGCCAGGCCCCTATCGGCGTACGCCTTGGAAAACATCTTTCCGGGCACTACAATGGCCAAATACTGGTCCGATGCGGTAACGTTCAAGGCCAAACAGCTGCCCACGGTGCTGGCGAAAAGGCCAAAAGTGGTCTTGGCCATGCTCAACAGCGATTTGGTAATCCGGGACAAGGCTCCGATACCGTCCATGATGCCACCAAAGACCATGGCACAAATGATCAACCAGATAGTGCCCAGCATACCGGCCATTCCCTTGGAGGAGAACAGATCGTTCAAAGCGGCATTTTCAGTGGCAATGGAGGTTTTTACGGTAATGGCGTCTATAATCGCAAAATAGCAACTTTGTAAAAATGAAGTAGGTTTTGCAGTTGCCGAAAACTCGCCAACTTGATTCCCGTTTTTATAAATTATTACATTCTCTTCAAAAGTCTTCTTTACTTCTTGTGAAGATTTTGGCAGTACAAATTGCAACTCTTTATCTAGCGTAATTGTTTCGTCAAGAGGCACTAAATTGTAACTTCCCGGCGCATAAAAATTCTTGTTTCCCGAATCCCACTGAACATATTGTTTTAGTTTTGATGGTACATCGGAAATGCTATATTTCAGCCCTTGATTCCAGATTATTGCAGATTGAAATATAATAGCAAACAACCCACCGAGAAGTGTTCCAATTAATAGGGCCGCCAAGGGTGGTGTCTTCTTTACGATCAAAAAGATAACCACTAGCGGCACGAGGAACAACCACCCATTGATATTAAAAGTATTGTCTATAGAACTTAAGATGGCCGCAGTATCCGCAGTGCCCGAAGTATCCAAGGTAAAACCGATAATGATAAACACCACGAGCGTAACCAGGATGGTGGGTACGGTGGTCATGGTCATGTACCGGATATGGCTGAACAGTTCCCCGCCCGCCATGGCCGGCGCCAGATTGGTAGTATCGCTCAGGGGCGAAAGTTTATCCCCAAAGTATGCGCCTGACAATACGGCTCCCGCGGTCATTCCCAAGGATATCCCCAGGGCATCGCCTATTCCTACCAAGGCTATCCCTACCGTGGCCGCTGTGGTCCAGGAACTTCCCGTGGCAATGGAAATGATGGCACAGATAACAACACAGGCTGCCAGAAAAATCGTGGGATTCAGTATCTGTAGGCCGTAGTAGATCATGGCAGGTATGATGCCACTGACCAACCAGGTACCCGATAAGGCACCAACCATCAACAAAATAAGCAGCGCACCGGAGGTAGATTTTACGTTCTCCGCTACCTCGGCCAACATTTGTTTGTACGATACCTTGTTGAAAAAGCCCACGATCGCCGCAACGGCTCCGCCCAGCAATAAAATAAACTGATTGGACCCACTTAGGGCATCGTCCCCAAAAACATAGACATTATAGGCTAACATGCCCACCAGGGCAATTACGGGAATCAGCGCTTCCCAGATATTCAGTTCCTTATTTTCTACAATTTTTTCATTCTGTCTATGGGCGTCAGGTTTTTTGCTGTGCATGAAGTCTGGATTAGTTTGCTCGTAATATTACGATTTTGGTGACGGTTCTGCAAACCTTTACCTAAATGCACATTTCCCTTGCCTCAAGGATGCCAAGTTCCTGCATACAGTTTTTCATCATTTGGTAAGTCCGCTCCACATTGTTGTCCAAGCCTATAGAGAAACGTATAAGGCCATCGGAAAGGCCCATGGCCTGTTGTTCATGAAGTGGTATTTCGGAAGAGGTAGAGGTGCCCGGGGCACTGAACAGTGTTTTATAAAAACCAAGGCTTACGGCCAAATAGCCCAAACGTCTTTGTTGCATCAATTCCATCAGGGCATTGGCATTTTCCAGTGACCCTACGTCCACGGTCATAATGCCTCCAAAACCGTATTCCGGGTCCATTTGCGCTTTCATGGTATGGAAGTTCGCATGGGAAGGCAGTCCGGGATAAACTACCCGGAGTCCGTCCTTTTCAAAGTTTTTTGCCAGGTACAAAGCATTTTCACTGTGTTTTTTTATGCGGATATGGAGGGTGCGCATGTTCTTGAGGATCGAGGCCGCCCTTAGGCTGTCCAACGTACTCCCTAAGAGCATTCCGGCGCCATGGTTCACGTCTTTGAGCGAAAGGCAAAAATCGGTACTGGCACAGACCGCGCCCGCCACGCAATCGCTGCTGCCATTGATGAATTTGGTCAGGCTATGGATGACCACATCGGCCCCTAATTGCGCCGGGGCGATGGATAGGGGAGAAAAGGTATTGTCCACTACCAGGGGAATGCCGTGCTTTTTGGCCAGGGCCGCCATGGCCTGGATATCGGCGATTTCCAGGAGCGGATTGCTCACCGCCTCGCAATAGATAAGTTTGGTCCGCGGCGTGATGGCCTTTTCCACCGCTTCGAGCTGCGTAATATCCACAAAGGAAGAATCGACATCGAATTTTTTGATGAAGTTCTTTAGAAAGGCGTAAGTACCCCCATAAATGGTACGGCTGCTTACCAGATGGTCCCCTGCGTTGCACAATTGCATCAGCACTGCCGTTATGGCGCCCATGCCACTGGCGTATACATTGGCACTTTCCGTGCCTTCCAAAGCCGCCAGGGCCTCGCCAAGATATAGATTGGAAGGGGAAGAATGCCGGCTGTAGAGATAGCAGCCTTCGGTGTTGCCCTCAAAAGTATCGAACATGGTCTTTGCCGATAGAAAGGTATAGGTAGAGGAATCCGATATGGAAGGGTTTATGCCTCCAAACTCCCCAAAATATTGCAGGTTTTGTATTTGATCCGATGCCTTGTGCTCCATGGGATGTGGTTTTTGACTAGTAAAACTAAAGCATAATAGGATAATTATCAATATAATGCATAAAATGACGAATAATTATCTATATTTTGTTAGTTTTATAGTAAAATTATAATTATACACTGAAGTAGCACCGTTTTTAACGAAAAAATATCATGATCAAGTTCGACACTACCGATAGGGAACTCTTACGACTATTACAGACCGATAGCAAAAGGACCACTAAGGCCTACGCCAACGACCTTAACCTGTCTACCACCGCGGTATATGAGCGCATCAAGCGTTTGGAAAAGTCGGGCGTGATCACAAAATATGTCGCTTTGGTGGACAAGCAGAAGGTCAATAAGGCCTTCATGGTTCTTTGCCATATTAAATTGGTACAGCACATCAAGGAATTTGTGCTGCAATTTGAGCGGGAGGTGCTTAAGTTGGAGGAGGTGGCCGAGTGTTATCACATAAGCGGCGACTACGACTATATTCTAAAAATCTACGTGAGCGACATGCAGGCCTATAGGGATTTTATGGTCTCTAAGCTAACTGCAATCAATAATATAGGAAGTACACAGAGTTCGTTTGTCATCAATGAAGTGAAATACAACACCTGTATCGAGGTGTAGATGGCCGTACACAACACAGCCCGGGGCAGGGATCGGGACCTGTGTTTTTCATATTGTCCAACCGCAAAACATTCGTACTTTTGTTTCTTAATTTCGCTTTGTACTGGAGCAATTCAAATCTCGCATTAATACAGATATACTATGAGTCAATACGACGTAGCCATCATCGGATCGGGTCCTGGAGGATATGTTGCCGCCATTCGCTGTGCGCAATTGGGAATGAAAACAGCCATCATTGAAAAATACGCCACTCTGGGAGGTACCTGCCTCAATGTAGGTTGTATCCCATCGAAAGCCCTGTTGGATTCCTCGCACCATTATGAGGATGCAATCAAACACTTTGAGGATCACGGTATCGAGGTCCCGGGCGAGGTGAAGGTGAACCTGGAAAAGATGATAGGCCGCAAGCAGGCGGTGGTAGATCAAACCACCAAGGGCATACAGTTTTTGATGGATAAGAATAAAATTGATGTTTTCGAGGGCCTGGGCAGTTTTACCGATGCTACCCATATCACTATAAAAAAATCGGATGGGAAGACCGAAGCCATCGAAGCTAAAAACACCATCATTGCTACGGGTTCAAAACCTTCGAGCCTACCTTTTATCAAATTGGACAAGGAACGTGTCATCACTTCTACCGAAGCTTTGGAGCTCAAGGAAATCCCTAAACATATGATCGTCATCGGTGGCGGGGTCATTGGTCTGGAACTGGGCCAGGTCTACAAAAGACTGGGATCCGAGGTGACCGTTGTGGAGTTTATGGACCGGATCATCCCCGGGATGGACGCAGCGCTTTCCAAGGAGTTGATGAAGGTGATGAAAAAGCAGAAGGTAAAATTTAATCTGGCCCATAAGGTAAAATCGGTAACGCGCAAGGGCAAGGAGGTCATTGTAAAGGCCGATAACAAAAAGGGTGAAGAGGTGACCTTTACGGGCGATTACTGTCTGGTGTCCGTAGGGCGCAGGCCCTATACCGATGGGCTGAATGCTGAGGCAGCAGGGGTAGCGCTCGATGACAAGGGCAGGGTAGCGGTCAACGACCATTTACAGACCAATGTACCCAATATCTATGCCATTGGCGATGTGGTACGTGGGGCCATGTTGGCCCATAAGGCCGAGGAGGAAGGTACTATGGTAGCCGAAATACTGGCGGGCCAAAAGCCGCATATTGACTATAATTTGATTCCGGGCGTGGTCTATACCTGGCCCGAAGTGGCCGCCGTTGGAAAAACGGAGGAAGAATTAAAGGATGCAGGCGTGGCCTATAAAGTGGGACAGTTTCCTATGCGTGCTTTGGGGCGCGCTAGAGCCAGTATGGATATCGACGGTTTTGTCAAAATACTGGCCGATTCAAAGACCGATGAGGTCCTTGGCGTACATATGATCGGCGCAAGATGTGCCGACCTGATTACGGAGGGGGTCACTGCCATGGAATTCCGTGCCTCTGCCGAGGACATCGCCAGGATGAGCCATGCACACCCTACCTATGCAGAGGCGGTAAAGGAAGCTGCTTTGGCCGCTACCGAGAACCGGCCCATACATATTTAGGAAATACTGGTCTAAAACAAAAAACCCCACCTACATAGTAGATGGGGCTCTCCTTCCTCATAGCAATCCTATCTAATCAATTTGGCATCAGGGAACGCTGCATGATAACCAAACCAAAAAGCATTATGAGTAGGAATACGTTGTAATTCTTCCCCGGTTTCGCCCACCATTTTCTCTTCCGATAGGGTCCAGGAAATCCCGGAACTGTCCGTTACCGTACTTGTACCGTCGTAGCGATCAAATGTCTTTTCCTTGGCATGGTATACTCTATGGGCGCCGGTGCGATCGGTGAATACCACAAAATTGAGCGATCCGATCTTTGAATGGTACACAGGGTTTCTTTTCAGGAATTTATGGGAAATGGCCAGATTTTCGTCGGTCGTGCCGGGCATACGTACGGAAAGAATTTCATCCTTGTTCTTTAGTCGCCTATCAACGGTGGGTACGGTAAACATGAGTTCGTCCGTAGCAAAGTATTCCTGATAGGCTACACCTTCACCATAGTCCCTACGATGTCCCGTATTCAGGGATAGCACGGTAGTTTGAGGGTGTCTCTTTTTCCATTCGCCCCAAGTGGTGGTAACTACACTGAGGTAATCTAGCTTGATACCCTTTCCTACCAGCGGACCTATGGCCGGTTCTCCTTCCAGGGTGCTCCAGAGGGACTGGGTAGCCTTATCGTACATGAGCTTATTGGAACGGTAGAGGAAACCACTGGTCCCCAATTGATGGTTTATACCATTATGCTCTGTTTTGTACAAAATCACCGTACCACATAGGGTGCAGTATACGCCCGCCACGGGAACATCGCCTACCGTGTCCACGAACATTTCATGCCAGGCCAGTATTCTTTTGGGATAAGCTCTGGCATCACCGTTTACGGAGATACCAAATACAATATTGCTATCCCGTAGATAGGACGCCTCGTCAACGGTTATCATTTCGGGCGACCGCAAAGGTGGAATGCCATCCTGCGGTACCCCGCCCCAGCGTACTTCGTCCAAACGTATGGTACTTTGGTGTGCGCGGTCTAAAAAGTATTTTCTGAACTTGGGGTCCAGAAGCTGGTGTAGGTTGGCTTTAAAAGTATAGTAAGTATCCATATACTGGGGTTCCTTGTTCCAAAGCCAGTGGAACCACGCATCAAAATCATACCCGAAATCTTGTTGCGTCTTTCGTTCCAGAAGATGTCGCAGGCGATTGGAAATCTTTCGGTTCTGACTAAAGTAGAAGGTTTCCAAGAGCATGGGCTCATAGGAAGCTTCCCAATTTCTGTCAATATAGGAGAAGGAGCTGTTTAAGCTACCTTCGTCCTCGGTACTCACCAAATTGATAAAGTGGGTAGCCGGCTGGTCTTCCGTAGTGACTGCCGGGAATATAGCAGACTTCCGTGCTCCCTCGTGAACGTTAAAATAACTGAGCAAAAAGAAACCGCTAAGCAGGAAACATAATAAGCTGCCTAATTTTATATAGGAGACCATTTAAGCACTTTTTATTGGTACAGTCGCAAATGGTCTTCGAAAATTTGGATTTTAACGTTACTTTATGAACCTATGGGTCGCTTTGATCGGAAAGTGCTACAGGTTGTGGGTCCCGTCGCAGTAGGGCGGGTTACTGGTTTTTTTACAGGTGCAGAGATACGCGTTCATGTCCTCGTCCACAGCGAAGCTGAGCGATGGCGGTGCCTTATGGGCCCTATGTGAACCGTCGCAAAAGGGTTGGTCCTTACTGTGACTGCAACTGCACCACGCGTATCTTTTTCCCTTCTCCAAGTCTACGGGAATCGGGGCATAGGTTTTTTTGTTTTCGCTCATGTCTCCAAGGTTTTGACCTTAAAGTTAATCGAAAAACCACATCACAAAAAGAGGGTATTTAATTTTTAGCGAATCTAAATAGTTTAAGGAGCAACATCCTTCCCCTAAAGGAATAGACCTTGAGAAGTTTTAGGCCTAATGTTGCCCAAGACTCAACCTTGACCCTTAAGTATCTGGAACCGGTGGCAATGTTCAACGTAATATGTTCCTTGTTCCTTTCATATTGAAGGGCGGCATAGGTACAGACAAGGATAAAGGCCAATGCACCGGGAATGGCCGTCCAGGGCGACAAGGAGTGGTCCAAAAACCGATAGAGGCCCAGTCCGGTAAAACTTCCGTACAGGATGATAAAATGTATAACGTAAATGGACAAGGTACTTTGCCCAATTTTAAGCACGGTACTGTGGGTCATAAACCTTCTAAAGAGCATGAAAATGGCAAAAACTACAAGAACATCGCCCAAACGGATAAAGAGGTAATTGTTAAAATAGATATCTGCAAACAACTGCACATCCGTTGCCCGGGCCAGCGCCAAAAAGAAGTCCGACGAATAAAAAATAAGCCCAAGCCCAACCGTAGTGGCTATAGTTATCGCAGAGGGATAAAGGTATTTAAACTGCCTATACCGAGTAAAGAGGACAGAGAGAAAGCCCCCTAGGGCCGCATAGCCAAACCAGGGAATGATCGTAAAAACCGATCCGTTCGCCTTGGTAAAGTAATTGGCGATGCCCTGCGGTAAAAAACTGTACCCAAATTGCTTGTAGTAGGGTTCAAAGATAAAGAGCGCACAAGTGGCCAACACCAATACCGTGGGAAATACAAAACTCCTTTTGTTATGGGTCAGCAAATAGATGCCGATGATACCCAGGATGGAAAGCCCAATGCAGTGCAGTACATCCACCAAATAGAAAGAGTCATAAATATCGCCATTAAGCAGACCAAATAGGTTGGTGCGCAAAAGGTATCCGATAAACAAGAGTTGTAACCCGCGTTTGATCCCCTTTTTTACCCGAGGGTTGTTCAACCCGGTTTGTGGCACGCGTATGAGCAAGAAGGTAAATATGAAACCCGAGACCGTAAAGAAAACAGGAGCGGTGATACCCCTAAAATACTGCCAAATGGAATAGGAACTGTTGCTGGCATCCCTAAAAGCGGTGTCTAGCAGCCCATCCACAAAATGTCCTTGCAACATCATAAGGATGGCCCAAGCCCTCATGGCATCTATAAAAAATAATCTGGTCGCTTTACTTTTCATAAAAAATAACTATCCTTATATACTTGTAATTCAGTCTATTTGGATGTTTTCGTTTGCAAAATTAGACAAAATACTGGCAATTCAGTCCTAATTGGGGTATTTTCGTCCGGGTAAACCTTATAAACGTATTTATGGCAACGATATTGGCGCTTGCGGGTAGCAATTCCTCTACTTCGATAAACTATAAGCTGGTTAAATACACTGCTGCACTACTGACGTCCCACGAAGTACAGTTGCTCAATATGATCAACTTTCCTTTTCCCATGTACAGTTCGGACTATGAAAAGGAGAATGGTTTTTCCAACTCCCTTATAGAATTACGCCAGGATATAGGAAAGGCAGACGGCATAGTGCTTTCCGTGAACGAGCATAACGGAGGGCCCTCGGCCTATTTTAAGAACCTTACGGATTGGTTGTCTCGTTTGGACATTAGGTTTCTGGAAGGGAAGAAAGTACTGCTCATGTCAACCTCGCCGGGAAAGCGGGGAGGTGTAACGGCTTTGGAACTAACAAAGGCCAGGTTGGTCCGTTTCGGCGGAGAGGTTGTCGCTACCTTTTCCCTACCCTCATTCAATGGCAATTATAGTACGGAGGACGGGATTGTGGACGCCGAATTGGCCCAAGCACATCGTCTGGCACTCGATACATTTTTAGCCAAAATATAAATTGCTTTGCGAAAAAAGGCCACCTACACGATTCGGGATGTTGCAGCATTCAAGGAGGCACTTTTGGATTGGGCCGGTCGCTTTACGGAAGTGGTATGGTTAGATAGTAACCAACATCAGGATCAATATAGCTCCTTTGAAGCCGTTCTGGCCGTAGATTCCCTGACCTCCATTCGCACGGATACCCACAATGCCTTTGATGCCCTGAGGGCCTATCAAAAAACCACGCAAGATTGGATATTTGGCTACCTGTCCTATGACCTAAAAAATGATATAGAAGCCCTTTCCTCGGACAATGCAGATGGACTCAACTTTCCCGAGCTTTATTTTTTTCAACCCAAAAAATTAATTCGCATCAAAGGAAATAAGGTCGATTTTCTTTATTTGAATGGGGTAGCCGAGGATATGGAAACCGATTTTAGCGAGATTTCCGAGCTAAAGGTCGCCGATATGGAATCGGACAACGGTCCCGAAGCCGCCAAGATCAAACTCCGGATATTCAAGGACGAATACTTTAAACGGGTTTCACGGTTGTTGCATCATATTCATAGAGGCGACGTATACGAGGCCAATTTTTGCCAGGAGTTTTATGTGGAGGCTTTGGAAATCAAACCTTATGCGACCTATAGAAGATTAAACGCAATTTCCCGCCCACCCTTTGCCGCTTTCATGCGTTTGGATGACAAGTACCTGTTATCCGCATCCCCGGAGCGCTATTTAAAAAAAATGGGAGATACCCTTATTTCACAACCCATCAAGGGAACTGCGAGACGTGCAAAGGATAAGGAGGAGGACGAACGTCTTAAGAAAGCGTTGGAAACCGATACCAAAGAGCGCGCCGAAAACATTATGATTGTAGACCTGGTCCGAAACGACCTTTCCAAAAATGCGAACAAAGGTAGCGTACGTGTAGCGGAACTGTGCAAAGTCTATTCCTTTCCGCAAGTACACCAAATGATATCCACCATTACTGCAGAGGTGTCGCAAGCCATTGATCCTGTACAACTTATTCGGGAAAGCTTCCCTATGGGCAGTATGACGGGTGCCCCCAAGGTTTCCGCCATGAAGATTATAGAAGCGCTCGAAGCGTCCAAACGGAGCCTTTACAGCGGTGCGGTGGGGTATTTTACGCCTGAAGGCGATTTTGATTTCAACGTAGTGATACGCAGTATTTTGTACAATGCCACACGAAAGTATGTTTCCTATTCCGTGGGCAGCGCCATTACGGCTAAAGCCGCTCCCGACAGGGAATATGAGGAATGTTTGATCAAGGCTAAGGCCATGCGGGAAGTACTGGAAAGATAAGGAGGTGGAGTAGGAGGGTGGCAATCCATCCCCGATTCCTTACATTTGACTATGGAATACGAAGAGTTTAGCGTACAATCGGATGGGACCACCATTTATGGACAATGTACCAGGCCCGATGAAGTTCTGGGTGTCGTAGTGCTGGTACATGGTTTTGGGGAACATTTGGGCCGTTACCGGAAGAACATCGTTCCATTGCTGGTCCATACCAGGGTGGCGGTGCTGTGCTATGACAATATTGGACACGGAAAATCCGGGGGCAAACGAGGTCATTGTCCTAATTACCAGACCTTACTGGACATTTTGGACGCGGTCATATCCAAGGCTAGGACTAACTTTCCTGGGCTACCGCTCTTTCTTTATGGGCACAGTATGGGCGGCAATCTGGTATTGAACTATGCGCTACAAGGAAGTCCAAACCTAAAGGGGATAATGGCCACAAGCCCCTATCTAAAATTGGCGTTTAGGCCACCAAAGTGGAAAATGGCCCTGGGCAGGCTCATGATGGGTATTATGCCATCCATAACCCTACCTGCAGGACTGGACCCCAAGGGCATCTCCAGGATTCCGGAGGAAGTCAGATCGTATTCCGAGGATCCGTTGGTACATGATCAGGTAAGCCCCATGTATTCCTTCCCCATCATGGATGCAGGTCTGTGGGCCATAGACAATGCACATAGGTTGGCCGTGGATACCTTATTGCTCCATGGTACCGGGGATCCCATTATTGATCATACCGCCACGGTTGCCTTTCATGAGGGTTCTTCCAAAACACAGCTAGAACTATTTGAAGGCGCCTACCATGAACTGCACCACGACCTGTGCCGCGACAAAATGATGAAGACCGTGCAAACTTGGCTAGGCCAGCACTTGAATTGAGGCTTACAACCTCGGTATAGGGCGGCCTTGCGATTCTACTCCTAAACGCCGGCTTGAAAAATCACAGCTGGAAAGAATAGGCAACAGGCCGGTTTTGTACCCCCTGTTTTTGCGATGCTAACTTTTTTCTTACTTAATTTGTGTTGTGTTAAAGGCGTTTGAAGAACATATCAAAACGGAATTCCCAACGCTCTATCAGGGCAGGTTCCTATTGGCCTGTAGTGGAGGGGTAGACAGTGTGGTGCTTACCCACTTGTGTGCCCGCTCTCAGTTGGATTTTGCCCTGGTGCATTGCAATTTTAAATTACGTGGGGAGGAAAGCGATGACGATGAGGTGTTTGTGAAGAAATTGGCCAAGACACTCCAGAGGGAATTTTTTGTAAAACATTTTGATACAGATGGTTATGTGTCAAAAAATAAAGTTTCCATTCAAATGGCGGCCCGCCAACTACGCTACGCTTGGTTTGATGAACTGGTGGAGGCGGAAGACTACAAAAGAGTGGTAACGGCCCACCAATTGGACGACAAGCTGGAGACTTTTTTGATCAATCTGTCACGGGGAACCGGTATTGATGGATTGCTCGGGATCCCAGAACGAACAGACCGTGTTTTGCGCCCCTTGTTGCAGTTTTCACGTGCCCAAGTCTTGGCATATGCAGAGTTGGAGGGAATAACATGGCGGGAGGATCGCAGTAATTTGGATACCAAATACCTGAGAAATCAGATTAGGCATCAAATCGTCCCCCAGCTAAAAGAACTACATCCCACCTTTCTGGAAAATTTCCACAAGACCCAGGAATTCTTGCAACAGACAGCCTCCATTGCCGAAAATCATGTGGAGGAGGTACGGCAGCGCCTCTTTCAGGAATCGAACGGGGTCCATAAAATTTCAATAGATGCCCTTTTGGCCTTACGGCCCACAACGGCCTATCTATATGCCTTGTTCGGCATTTTTGGGTTTAGGGAATGGAACGATGTGGAGGGCCTGCTGTCGGCCACGAGTGGCAAGGAGGTACGATCCAAATCGTATCGTCTTGTAAAACACAGAAAACATCTTTTGTTACAGGCTATCGGGACCGGGGAAGACCAGGTCTATACGATCAGTGAAGACCAAACCCGGATTAATGAGCCCTTGTCCCTGGTCATAGCGCAGGCAGATACCTTGGGAAACACCTCCCGACAGATACTATATGTGGATAAAGAAACGTTAAAGTATCCCCTGACCGTAAGAAAATGGAAAAAAGGAGACTATTTTTATCCTTTAGGCATGAAGGGAAGGAAAAAAATGAGCAAGTTCTTCAAAGATGAAAAAATGGATATCATTTCCAAAGAAGAACAGTGGTTGCTGTGTTCGGGAACCGATGTTGTATGGGTGATTGGAAAGCGGGCCGACGAACGGTTTAAGGTCAGCTCCCGGACCAAACAGATATTAAAATTTAGTGTGCAGGAATGAGGAAAGTTTTTGTCTTAACGGTTCTTGGTCTAATGGTTTGGGCAGGCTACTCCCAAAGCGAGGAGGACCCGGTGGTCTGGAGCCATGAGGTAAACCAATTGTCGGATACCGAATTTGAACTGATCGTTAGCGCGGATATTCTCGAAGAATGGCATGTGTATTCCCAAAACACCCCTGACGGAGGATCTTTGCCCAGTGAGTTTACCTATGAGGGGGCCGGCGAGGCCTATGAGCTAATTGGGAAAACCATGGAGAGTGCAACGGTCACGGAGTATAGCGATATTTTTGAAGTGGACGAGGTCTTTTTTAGGAACAGGGCGGTCTTTACCCAAAAGATACGGCTTCTGAAGCCCGATGTTTCACAGCTTAACGTCAACCTCTTTTATCAGGTATGTAAAGAGGTGTGCATTCCCAAGGATATCGATTTTGTATTTTCCCTGACCGGAGAGGAGATTGTGCTAACCGAAAAATCAGTTGATGACAGAAGCAGGGCCATGGGTGCTGCACTCTCTTTAGATCTTAAGAACAAGGACCTGTTGCAACAGGCCAATGGAGAGGTGATCAACGGAAGTTCCGATTTATGGATGATCTTTAGCTTGGGCTTTTTGGGCGGATTGATCGCCCTGTTGACCCCTTGTGTTTTTCCTATGATTCCACTTACGGTTTCTTTCTTCACCAAACAATCCCAAAACAAGGCCCGGGGAATTACCAATGCACTCCTGTACGGGTTTTTTATTGTGCTGATCTATTTTCTGCTGAGCCTGCCCTTCCATTTGTTTGAATCCGTGGATTCGCAGATATTGAATACCATAGCCACCAACATTTGGTTGAACGTATTTTTCTTTTTGATTTTTGTCTTTTTCGCTTTTTCCTTTTTTGGATATTACGAATTGACACTGCCCAGTTCGTGGGCAAATAAAATGGATGCTGCCTCCTCAAGGGCGGGTGGATTTATCGGAATTTTCTTTATGGCCGTTACCCTGGCCATCGTTTCCTTTTCCTGTACCGGACCTATTCTTGGTGGCCTCCTTGGGAGTACCGCCCTGGCCGAAGGGGATGTGGCTACCAATCTGTCTACGGGCATGCTGGGTTTTGGGGTTGCGTTGGCCCTGCCATTTGCGCTGTTCGCCTTGTTCCCCACCTGGCTGAATTCACTTCCGAAATCCGGTGGCTGGATGACCACCGTGAAGGTAGTTTTGGGTTTTTTGGAATTGGCACTGGCCTTTAAATTCTTGTCCAATGCCGACTTGGTGGGCCATTGGGGCCTACTTAAGCGCGAAATATTCATTGGAATCTGGGTTGTGCTTTTTGTACTGCTTGCCCTGCATCTCTTTGGCGTGTTCCGCTTTCCCCATGACGGTCCCAAACAAAAAATTTCCGTTACGAGAAAGGGTATCGGACTTTTAAGTGCTGCTTTTGCCATATACCTTAGCCTTGGAGCATTTCAGGTTTGGGATTTAAAACTTTTTGGTTTCCTGCCCCCTGATTTCTATACAGTGGCAGAAAAAGAAAACGATTGCCCCTTGGGAATCGATTGCTTTAAGGACTTTGAGGAAGGTGTTGCCTTTGCCAAGGAGAAGAACAAACCCATCCTGCTCGATTTTACAGGCTGGGCCTGTGTGAATTGTAGGAAAATGGAGGAAAACGTTTGGAGCGAACCTGATATCTACCCCTTATTAAAGGAAGATTACGTGCTTATCTCGCTCTATGTTGATGATAGAAACCAACTTCCCGAACGCGAACAGTTCAATTTTGAGTACGCCTCGGGTAGGGTCAAGACCATCAAGACGATAGGGCAGAAGTGGGGTACTTTTCAGACCTTGAATTTCAATGCCGCTTCACAACCGTACTACGTACTCATGTCTGCCGATATGGAAATTTTAAACCACGCCGTACAGTATACAGACCGGGATGCGTATCGCGATTGGTTGCTTGCCGGACTTCGGAAACATGGCGAATTATCACTACAATCCTCATTGTTAGGGAACTAAGAAAGCCGCCTATTTTGGTGTTTTTTTATTTCTAAAATTCCTACCTTTAATTTCCAAACCCCCACAATGAAAAAGTACAAAAAGATAGGATGGATCCTGCTGATAGGCCTGGGCATTCTGCTCTTGGGCGGAGGTATATTCGTCCATTCATTAAAGCCCACTTATGACGGGGAGAAGCAACTCCCAGGACTTTCCAACACCGTTCAGGTCCATTACGATACCTATGGCATTCCGCACATCTATGCAAAGAATGAAGCTGATGCCTTTAAGGCTTTGGGATATGTGCATGCACAGGACCGCCTGTGGCAAATGGAATTGCTCCGAAGAATCGGCAAAGGTGGACTGTCAGAAGTCTTTGGGTCGGATTTGCTTCCTACGGACAAATTCTTTTTGTCCCTTGGTATAGACGAAGCCTCGGCCAGGACCGTGGCCAAACTTGACCAAGACAGTCCTATAGTGCAATTGGCACAGGCCTATCTGGACGGGGTCAATCGTTTTATTGAAGAAGGGCCCACTCCGATCGAGTTTTACCTCACCGGACTGGATAAGGAATGCTTTACACTTACCGATATGTACAATATCGTGGGATATATGGGATTTAGTTTTGCCCAGGCCCACAAGACCGATCCGTTGCTGACCAATATCAAGGATAAACTGGGCACGGCCTACCTGGAGGATCTTGCTATAGATGTTTCTCCCGCCACGGTTTGGATCAAAAACCACCCCAGCGAAAGGGCGGATACGCTTCAAAACGCAATCACCTCTCTAGTTTCGGATGCGCTAAAGGGATTGCCCGCACCTTTGTTTGTAGGGAGCAATAGCTGGGTCGTGGGGCCGGCTAAAACGAAGTCGGGCAAGGTAATTTTTGCCAATGACCCTCATATCGGATTTGCCCAACCCTCCGTGTGGTACGAAGCCCATATAAGCACACCCACCTATGAAAAATATGGTTACCATTTGGCCGGAGTACCCTTTCCCTTGTTGGCACATGATCGGGATCTAGCTTACGGACTTACCATGTTCGAAAATGACGATGTCAATTTCTACTACGAAGAAAACCACCCCCAGGATAGTACCCAATACAAGGGCAAAAATGGATGGGAATCCTATGGTACGGTTTCCAAGACCATTAAGGTAAAGGATGGTGAGGACGTGGCATTTTCGTATCGGACCACGGAACGCGGCCCGGTACTCAACGGCATTGCCGATCAGATTACGGGCGAACGCCCCATAAGCATGTCCTGGGTCTACACGGCAATGGAAAACAAAATGATGGAAGCCGTATATGGCATGTCGCATGCAGACGGTTTGGACGAGTTTAAGGCGGCACTCCCTAATATTCATGCCCCTGGACTCAACGTTATGTACGGGGATGTAGAAGGCAATATTGGTTGGTGGGCCTCTGCTAAACTATTCCAGATTCCGGACAGTTCGCACACGAAATTTATTATGGATGGGAGCGCTGCGGGCGCAGGCCCCAAGCGCTATCTTCATTTTTCCGAGAACCCGCAGGCGATCAATCCTCCTTGGGGTTACGTATATTCCGCGAACAATCAACCAGATTCCATTGCGGGGATGGTATATCCTGGATATTATTTGCCCGAAAACAGGGCCAAGCGCATTGTACAACTATTGGAGCCAAAGGACGATTGGGACCAGGAAGCCGTTAGGGCCATGATAACCGATAATACCTCTTCGGTAAATCCTTCAGTGGTCATGAATTTGGCAAAATCGGTGAAGGTAAAGGAACTTACCGATGTACAAATTGTTGAGCTCGATAAGCTTACGGCATGGAAAGGGGAATATCCCCTGGAAAATGTGGAGGCCACCATCTATCACAGGTGGATGTACTTTTTTTTAAGGAACACTTTTATGGATGAACTGGGCGCGGATATGTTTCAACAATTTTTGGCCACCCATTTTCACAAACGTGCCATAGCGCCGCTATCGGCCAAGGAACATTCCATATGGTGGGACAACATCAACACCAAGGAAGTAAAAGAGACCCGTCAGGATATCGTTCACGGCGCCTACGTGGAGGCGTTGGAATCCCTGAACCGGGATTTTGGTACCGATCGAGCTAACTGGACCTGGGGAAAGGTGCATACGCTTGAACACACACATCCCATAGGCCGGGTTGCGGCCCTGCGCTCCTTTTTTAATGTGGGCCCTTTTCCTGTACAGGGCACCAAGGAGGTTATCAATAATTTGGCATTTCCCTACGATGAAAGTGGGTTGTACAAGGTCACAGCAGGACCCTCTACGCGAAGGGTCATCGATTTTTCGGATATAGAAAATAGTGTAAGCATATTGCCCACCGGACAATCGGGCAACCCCCTTAGCCCGCATTACGAGGACCAGGCGGAAATGTTTGCCAAGGGCGAGTTCCGAAAAATGATGCTCAACAAAAAGGAAATCAAGGAGAACGCCAAAAATGTACTCACCTTCAATCCACTGGTGGAATAGAACGTAGCGCATAGGGTTCCGGCAGGTATAAATAGGCCGTACAGGAATGTAGTTATTTGCTGAAAATGTTTTTGAGCTGATAGAAGAACCGTTCGATCAGCCTAAGATCCTCGGTTATAATCTGTACCGTGCCCCTCATTTCCTGTTTAAATTCAATTTCCTTGTTATAGGTGGTAATCAACTTTTCGGGAAGTTTTACATCGATCAGATAGTTGCCCTCATTATCCGGAACTAGGGATATGCTCTGGACACTTCCCTCCAACATACCAAATTCTGTATAGGGATAATTGGCCAGGCGGATGTTTACCGCTTGTCCCGTTTTTATTTTCCCCGAGTTTCGGGCAGGTGCCTTTATCTTGCCCAAAAAGGCACTATTCCCTTTGGGCACTATGGTGAACACCAGATCGCCCTGGTTCACGGTCTGATTTTCATTTCTAAAGGACAAAAAGGAGACCCTACCGGCAATAGAAGAGACAAGAACATATTTTAGTTCCCAATTCTTGATGCTTCTTTTTAATTGGTTGTAGGATTGGATCACATTCTTTAGGGAGGAACTTTCTTCCTGTACCTTTTTGATTTCCGTGCCCCGAAGACTGTTTTGGGAATTGGTCAAGGTCTCCCGCAATTGTGATATGGAAGTACCGAGGTTTCTATAGGCCCGCTGGGATTGCAGATAATCCAATTGTTTTTGGTCGTATTCCTGAGCGGAAACAGCTCCCTTTTTGTACAATACCTCAAAGCGCTCAAAATCTTTCTTTTTGAGCTCCAGCTCGCTTTTGTTCAGGGCCTGTTGGGAAAGTAGATTGTTTAATCTGCTCCTAGCTTCGGTAATGGACAAGCGATTGGCCAAAACTTCCGTGGAAAAGGGTTGCAGTTCCTTGTTAAGGCTGTATTCCGTATAACTTCGTTCAAATAGGGCGTAGTCCGATTCAATGTCACCCAAAAAAAGTGTTGGAAGTTTTTCTAGGGGAAAAAGGAAACTCTCATAGTCCACCGTAAGGGTGTCTACCACCTCCTTGAGCAATAGTACATCCTGATAGTTTGCCGAATTTTCGATAATGGCCAACAATTTGTTTTCCGGTACCAGCTCGTTATCCGCGACCAAAATGGCATCGAGCTGCCCGCTGCTTCGGGCATATATTTTTTCTGGCGGGATGGCTGTGGTCACCAGGATTTCTGCAGCAATGGTATCTGGGTATTTTACAAACCAAGACATCAATAGCAGTCCTATAATCAGTAAGAATATTATGGTATTTCCCCATCGGATCATCCAATGGGGTACAAAGCTCAGGATTTCCTGCACTTCCTCGCTTCGAATCGCTATGGCCTCTTTTTTTTCTGGCATCTTTTCTGGTATTATTGCGTTTGTGGGTATCAATTTCCCAGTTCCAACTGGTTTTTGACCAGCTGATAGTACTTTCCCCTTAATTTTGTCAATTCGTTATGATTGCCCATTTCAACGATCTTGCCCTTATCTAGCACTACAATTTTATGGGCATTTTTAACCGTACTCAATCGATGTGCAATGATTACGGCTGTTTTATCCGCAAAGAAGGCATCCAAATTTTCCATGATTACACGCTCATTGTTGGCATCGAGGGCCGAGGTGGCCTCATCGAAAAACAAGAGCCTTGGATCTTTGTACACGGCTCGCGCAATGAGCAAGCGTTGCTTTTGACCGGTACTGAGGCCGGTTCCTTCAAGGCCTATTTTGGTGTTTAGCCCTAAGGGCAGCTCTTCAATATAGGACCTGATATTGGCGACCTCTATGGCATGCCATAGGCGTTCGTCATTGATAAAATCGGTCCCCACGGCGATATTTCTGGCTATGGTGTCATTAAAAATATACCCCTCTTGCATTACAACGCCACAATGGGAACGCCAGGCCTTTTGTGAAATGTGCTCTAGGTTGTGGTTACCGTAGCTAATTTCTCCCCTATCCAAGGGGTAGAAGCGGAGCATAAGTTTCATGAGCGTGGTTTTTCCACTTCCGCTTACCCCGACAATGGCCGTAATTTTGTTTGCGGGGATAGTCAGGTTCAATTTCTTGATTACCGGTTCCAGTCCTCCTGTATACCTAAAGGAAACATCGTTAAGTGTAAGGTCGAGGTTTTTCGGGATACGGGATAGCTTTTTGTCCACGGCACTTTCCTCATCCTCCTTATTATGGATTTCTCCTAAACGTTCCAAGGATATTTTGGCATCTTGGGCATCCCGAAGGAAATTGATCAGCTGTATCACCGGGGCATTGAGCTGCCCTACGATATAGGTTATGGCCACCATCATACCCAAGGTTATTTCCCCGTCAATGACCAATTTGGCGGAAAGCACGGTAATTAATATATTTTTCAATTCATTGATGAAGGAAGAACCCACCGATTGGGTCTGTTCCAGGGCCAAATTTTTAATATCTACCTTGAACAGGCGGGCCTGTACAAATTCCCAGCCCCACCGCATCTGTCGCTCGGCATTGTGCAATTTAATTTCCTGCATGCCATTGATCAGTTCAATGACTTTGCTCTGTTCCTGGCTTATCTCACGAAAACGTTTGTAGTCCAACGTCTTTCTTCTTTTGAAAAAGAACAGCACCCAAACAAAATAGAGGAAGCTTCCCACCAGGAAGATACCAAAGATCAACAAATTGTAGTAAGCCAGTACGATACCAAATATTACCAGGTTTACCATGGAGAACAGCACGTTCAGGGAGGAAGTGGTCAGTATTTTTTCGATACGTTTATGGTCATTGATCCGCTGTAACAGATCACCGGTCATTTTGGTGTCAAAAAAGGAAATGGGGAGATTCATTAGCTTGATGAAGAAATCGGAAATCAACGAAATGTTGATTCGTGTACTGAGGTGCAGTAATATCCAACCCCGAATGACCTCCAGGACAGTACGGCCAAGGAACAAGAACAATTGTGCAAACAGGATCAGGTAAATAAAATTGATATCCTGGTTCTGTATACCCACATCAACGATACTTTGGGTCAAAAAAGGAACGATCAACTGCAATACGCTCCCAGCCAACAGGCCAATGGCCAGTTGCACGATAAATTTCTTGTACTTTAAGAGATATCGGGCTATAAAGGCAAAGTTGAAGGCTTCTTCTTCTCCTTCTTCACCGGATTCGTTGTAAAACTTGGGAGTGGGCTCTATAAGCAGGGCCACCCCTTCCTCGGTTTCCTCCGTAGCGTTATTGCCGATCCAAAATTTGATGAATTCCTCAGGGAGTAGTTTCACCAGTCCATGGTCCGGATCGGATATGTACACGGTGTTTTTTTTTATTTTATACAGCACCACGAAATGACTTTTGTTCCAGTGGACGATGCAGGGCAGCACAACCTCGGACAGTTTTTTATAGTTTAGACGGACCCCTACGGTATGGAAGCCGATTTTTTCAGCGGCCTCACTCAACCCCAACATACTGCTTCCCTCACGGGTAGTCTCCGAGAGGTTGCGCAAGTTTTGGATGTTGATGATCTTGCCATAGTGCTTGGCGATGATCTTAATGCAGGTGGGACCGCAATCCTTTTGGTCTGCCTGTTTGTAGAAGGGAAATTTTTGCATCGTAACGGTTCAACTTATAGCGACAAAGAGGGCGCGTTGTGAAAATCTAAAAGCCGGGGGCGGTCCCCGGCTTTTATTTCAATAAAAAGGACTACCAAGGCTGACAAACCCCTTGCAGACACCAACCCGGACATCTTTTGTGCCCGTTAAAATAACATAGGGTCTGATTGGGCTCCCCGGAGCAATCGCCCTGTAGCGGATTGCCATAACCGATAATGGACTTTTTTTCGGTCTTGGAAAGCAACTTAACACCTTCTAACTTCATTAATTTTTTCATGATTAATAAATTTAAAATTATATTAGCCCTGAACATTTTAGGACACTCAAGGTTTGTGTCCATCTTTCTCGAGAAGATATTGTTCCCTTTGCCTCGCTTTTCCGCTCTAGGGCGGAAAAGTCCTGGCGCTGGTTTGGCCCTTCGGCCTTTTTTTAGTGTTTGTCTGGGTCATGGTTTGGAAAGCTCTCAAAATGGTGTGGTTCAACTGTAAACCAAGGCGGGCAGCTGTAGCGTTTCCGAGGAAATGCTATAACTGGAAAAGGTTTTTTCGGAGCTAAAAAAAAGTGGATTTTTCATATACGTTGGGGTTTACCAATGGGCGTATTCCTAAATGCGTTAGTCAGGCCCAAAAAAGAATACCAACTAAATATACATAATTTACTTATTTTTGTGTAAGAAAAGGATGATAAAATTTAGGACTGCCCTAAATTTGAACCAAATAGTATTCACCTCCCAATTTTAGAAGTTCAATTGTACCCATATCCGGGGTTCGCGGGGGAAGATATACCCGTATCTCCCGTATTTGGATCGATGTTTAAATTTAAATGTATGCTTACAAAAGTGTTTGGGAGTGCTGTTTTTGGCATTGAAGCGACTACCATTACGGTAGAGGTAAATGTAGATAGGGGCATCGGTTACCATTTGGTAGGGCTGCCAGACAATGCCATCAAAGAAAGCAACTATCGTATAGCGGCGGCCTTGCAGAATAACGGATACAAGATTCCTGGTAAAAAGATTACGATCAACATGGCACCAGCCGATATGCGGAAAGAGGGGTCGGCCTACGACCTGAGCTTGGCGCTGGGCATATTGACGGCTTCGGGCCAGATACGATCTGGCCCTATGGACCAATACATTATCATGGGCGAACTTTCACTGGATGGTAGCCTGCAGCCTATCAAAGGGGCATTGCCCATCGCCCTGAAGGCCAAGGAAGAGGGATTCAAGGGATTTATCCTGCCTATCGAAAATGCCCGAGAGGCAGCCATTGTAGAAACTTTGGAAATATACGGGGTAAGCAATTTGACCGAGGTGATCGACTTCTTTGATAAGGACAAGCCTTTGGAGCAGACCGTGATAGACGTGCAGTCCGAATTCAACAAGGGCCTGGATTTTCCCGAGTACGATTTTTCGGATGTCAAAGGGCAGGAGAGCATAAAACGCTGTATGGAAATTGCGGCGGCAGGGGGACATAACATCATTCTGATAGGTCCGCCTGGGGCGGGAAAGACCATGTTGGCCAAAAGATTGCCCTCCATTTTACCGCCCATGACGGTACAGGAAGCCTTGGAAACGACCAAGATCCATAGTGTTGTAGGAAAGATCAAAAACAGAGGGCTGATGAACCAAAGGCCCTTCCGCAGTCCGCACCACACCATTTCCGATGTGGCTCTTGTAGGAGGTGGGGCCTATCCGCAGCCGGGGGAAATATCGCTATCGCACAATGGCGTACTGTTCCTGGACGAACTGCCGGAGTTTAAGCGTGGTGTCCTGG
Organism: uncultured Flavobacteriaceae bacterium; assembly: GCA_947494825.1. Taxonomy (GTDB): domain Bacteria; phylum Bacteroidota; class Bacteroidia; order Flavobacteriales; family Flavobacteriaceae; genus JBNGOQ01. The sequence goes on from CANLWN010000001.1 coordinate 227,203, forward strand.
AGGTGATGCGGCAACCCTTGGAAGATAGGGAAGTCACTATTTCCCGCGCCCGTTTTACCGTTACCTACCCCAGTAGTTTTATGTTGGTGGCCAGTATGAACCCCAGCCCAGGGGGCTATTTTAATGACCCGGATGCCCCGGTCACCTCCTCACCGCTGGAAATGCAGCGGTATTTGGGGAAAATATCCGGCCCCTTGTTGGATCGTATCGATATCCATATCGAGGTGACCCCTGTACCTTTTGAAAAGCTGTCGGAAGAGCGCAAAGGGGAGGGGAGTGTGGCGATCCGCCAACGCGTAACCGCTGCCAGGGAAGTACAGACCCAACGTTTTGCAGCCCTGGAGAATGTACATTACAATGCCCAGATGAACACCAAACAGATCAGGGCCCATTGCCTTTTGGACGAAGCCTCCAAAACCTTACTGAAAAATGCCATGGAACGCCTCAACCTTTCGGCCCGTGCCTACGACCGGATCTTAAAAGTGGCCAGGACCATCGCCGATTTGGACCGTGCCGAACAGGTGGTCGGATCCCATATCAGTGAGGCCATCCAATACCGGAGTCTGGACCGGGAGGGATGGTTGGGGTAGGTTCAAAGTTCAAGGTTTAAGGTTCAAAGTTCAAAGTTCAAGGTTTGTAGTTAAAGGACGTTGGTGGGACAATACGGGCTATTACGATTTTTGCCCATAATTCCTTAGGACCATATTCCATTTGTACTTTTTAAACAATACGATACTCAGCCAGAGCGTGCGGTGCACGGAGCCCAATTTCTTTTTGAAGCGTATGGTAGACCGATTAAAATATTCGCTGATACTAAAGTTGGTATCCACACCACGGTCCCTTAAGAGCTCATAACTGTGATTCCGGAGATAAGGGGCCAGGTTCTTGCCCCGATGCGCCTCAAAGGTGTACATACTTTTTAGATAGGACTCGTTTTCCTTTAAGGGAAAGGTCTTGCCCCGTAATGTAAAATCATCCAACTGAATGAACATATAAGCGGCAATTTCGCCCCGATGTTTAAGCCCAATGCACAGTTGTCCCTTTCTGTAGTCCTCCAGAATATCAGATTGTTCAATGCCCATGACCTTGGCCTTGATTTGGGTGATTTCGGTTTCCCCAAAATAGGAGAAGATATACTCGGAAGCATCACCTCGAATTTCTGGGGTGTCATAGCGGGTAACTCCCTCCTGCACCCAATAATAGGGCATAATGTCTATCCCCAGCCGGGCCAAACGATTTCGGATACCATGAAGAAACAGCCCGTGGCGTACTATGTTCCAAAACCATTGTACTTTGTAGAATGCGCTGCCCTTTTTTACTTCCATAGCCCAATAGTTTTGCTTTATACCTGTAGACCATACTCGCCATTTCCGGGAGCCATGTTCATTTTGGTCCGGAATTCTTCTGCTGTCATAATGCTCCTTCCGTTTGCTTGGGCGATAATGTGCACCCGTTTTAATAGGTCTATATTGCGCGCAAGTTGGGTTCTTTCGGCATCGTACCAGATATTGTCCTCGAGCCCTACACGGACCCCTCCACCCATGGCAATGGAAAGCGAATTCATTTTGAGCTGGGTATTCCCGATACCGGCTATGCTCCAAACGGAGTCTTCGGGGAGATCGTTTATCATGGTTCCCGCATGTAAAAGATTGGATTGGGAACAGGCAATATTACCGAATAAAAGGTTAAAATAATAGGGCGGACGGATCAGCTTTTTCCGAGCCAGATATTTTGCATAGTTGACCATGCCCAGATCAAAGGCCTCGAGTTCCGGAACAATACCCCTGGCTTTCATCAGCGCTGCCAAATCACCGATCATATCCGGCGCGTTCATGCTGGCTACCTTATTGAAATTTAATGAACTCAGGGTTAAACTGCCCATATCGGGTTTTAAATCCCCTTCGAGGAACACGGGATCGCCCCGCTGATCGAGTTCGCTAAACGTTCTTCCGCTCAAGGAGACGCATATGACGAGTTGGGGACTGAATTTTCGGATTCCCGCGATGATCTTGGCATAGATTTCCTTCTTATAGGTAGGTATTCCGGAAACCTTTTCCCGGGCGTGGATATGCACCATGGTTATACCCAGGTCACAGGCCTGGTGTACATCCTCAACAATTTCGGAAACACTGATGGGCACGTGGGGGGTCATCTCTTTGGTGGGAATCATTCCCGTGGGCGTGAAGTTGATAATCAAAGGGTTGGACATGATGGCTTGGTATTTTGAACGCGGTGGGGAAGTCTTCCGAATTTAGGGGATTACCGGGCTTCCCGCCGAAATTTATAGCCGTACCGCAAATAAATAGGTTGTTTTACGAAGAATTTTTGGAAGGTTACCTAAACTAGAGGGGTGAAAGGTTCAGGGTTTAAGGCTCAAGGCCCAGGCTTGGAAGTTGGATTATAGAACATGCTATACTGCCTTTTTGCTTCAGGTACAAAAACCATTAACAATAAAGAAAGACCTATTCCTTGACCTTGATGGCCACCGCTTCGCAACTTTTAAGGTCGGAATTGAGTACTATGTTCTCGGAGGTCTTTCCGTCCAATATTTCAATGGACACGGTATTGGGCGGAAAACGCCCCAAATTATGGGCATATAGAAAAAGATCGTTTACCTGGGTAGTGTCCAGGTCCAGGTCAAAGGTTTTCTTGCGATAAGTGAGGTAATACTCGGAAACAACGGCCTCGCCATTGAGATAAATGGAGACGATATCATCGTCCTTCCTACCATGGTCCCATAGGTTGATCTGTATCTTTGGACTGCTGACTACTAGCTCGTTCACATAGGATATCTTTCGGCCATTAAATGTGTTTCGCAAAGGGGGAGGGCTAGCGACCACATTTTCCTGTGCCTTCTGGACTTCCTTTGTGCGCGGACCTTTGGTAATACTAAAAAAAGCGGTGGCAAACTTGGCAATGCGATATTTGTCGTTAGGAAAGAGCTCCATGGCGATTACCCGATAATTAGAGCCCGCAGGCAGGGATCTATTGAGTTTTATGCCTTCCACGAACTTACTGTTTTTAAAAGTGCCCAGTTCCTGAACCACCATATTTCCCCTGGAGAGATAGAATTTTATGGTCTTGTCCTGAGAGATATTCCGGGTTGTCCAGCTAATTTCCACCGGATCGGAAACCGCCCATACGGTTGCGCTGTTGGGCGAGGTAATCTCAATATGGGATAAAAACAGGTTCGGGCCGTTTTCCAGCTCGTTGGCATAGGTGTATGCCCCTACACCATGAAGGAGTCCCAGAAGGAATAGTAAGGAAATCGTGGGTCGCTTGATGCGCCGCCAAATGCGTCCTGCTGTCATCGTTGCATTACAATTCATAGGTTTTGGGCCTTGGGGCGCGTCCGGTAGTACCCCTACCAGGAGTGTTAAACATGGCATTGGGTGCCCCTACAGCTATAGACCAAACGCAAATTTGGTCTCCATATTGTATGCAAGCAAAGGGCTTATGTCACTGAATTTCTGGGAGTTCTATTCTGCCAAAACAGAAGATAGGCGGGTCTACGCGGTCCCCTTACAATCGAAACATAAGGATATAAAAGGCCCACAAGATGCAAAAAGTACAGAAGGCATACAGAAAATAGGTAATAGTAGCTCTTTTCCTCATAAGATTTGGTTTTTATAGATAACAGCGGAAACAACTAAAATATATGATTCCTCCATGGGAAGGATAAATATTCGATATGTGGGTTTGGAACTCGATGAATGGCAAGTTTCGTCTGTGAATGCCCTTTGACGGTAGGAAGGCGCAATTGGATGTCCCAAAAGAAGAAAAGGCCGATTTAATACAATAAATCGCCCAAAAACAGCAACAATAGTAGGAAATACCGGCAAATAAGCAAGCAACTACTAATCATCGGCCTCCAGGCTAAAGATCTCATTTACCGCAACCCCAAAGACCTTGGATAATTTTAGGGCCAATACCGTAGACGGAACGTAGCGGTTTTTTTCAATGGAATTGACCGTTTGCCTGGAAACCCCCAAAATTTGGGCAAGTTGCTCCTGGGTGAGATCCCTCATGGCCCGCTGCACCTTAAGCGTGTTCTTCATGAATGCGCCTTTTTGAATTTATGGAAGAACAATAGTTGAATGGCCAACATCGTAATCAGGACCTCAAAGACATTTGCTTCAAAGGTTGCCTCCTCTGCACCAGATACCAACATATCTACTACATAATTGATCAAGGGAATTACCAAGATGGCATAGAGGACCCCAAAAGTAAAGCCAAGTCGGTAGGACTGCGAGCGTAGGTTCACGATGAGCTCGTCCTCAATCTTCTCCTTGGCGAGAGAGACCATCAGCAAACCAATAATAAAAATATTGGACAAGAGCGGTTTTATCCACAAGGGCCCCTCGGCAAATTTTCTGCCCAGCATAAGAAGAAATGCCAAAATACAGATAATCAATCCAATGCGCTTAAAGCGATTGGGAAGCTGAAACTTGGTCCAGCGCGCTATTTTCTTTGGATCGGAATTTTGAATAGAATTGGTTGCCATAGGAATAAATTGTAAAGTTTAGTGGTCTAAATGTAAAAATAACTATTCAAAAAGACAAATAAACTTTACATTTTTTATTAAAATGAAACCAACATACAGTTCTAAGGAGTACTAGCTCAGGGCTGTTTTTGCCCACCTGAGCCCGTTTCTTCCCTGCAAAAGTTCAAGGGTTTTATTTTTTCTCCTCTAGCAGTTCCGAGAACGTATCCCGCAAGATATACACTGCGATGAGAAAGAATCCCAACAAGAGTAGGGGAGTGGCGTAATCATAATACAGGATCTTGCTGATGACGCCTGCAATGATCGCCAACGAACCAATGACCATGATACCGTTCCACATGATCTGATCCAGACTTATTTTTCTATCGTCTTCGTTCCGGGCAAAATAAGCGGTTCCTTCCAAAACGGTCCAGATAAGAAAGGTAATAAAGGTTATAATTTCCAATATACCCTCGTAGGGCAGGTGGAAGATAGAGAAAACGACATTGGTACACCAAACGACCACCAAAACCAATTTTACGTAGTCCAGAAATCGTTTTTTGGTCTTTTTCATGAATCGTATGGAGTACATCACTGCAATGCCCGTCAAAGCTGTCACCATAATGATATTGGCATGCGGGGACCAATCCTGTATTTTGATTAGAATGCCCAGTATAAGAACGGCTATACCAAGGCGTAACGGGATTTTTAATACTTTTCTGTCTGTCGTCATCATATGTACAAATTACTTGTCAATACTGCTATCCAAAACTTCTAGATTACCTTGATATTCGCCTTTAACCCCTCAATTATTCCCAAGAGGTTGTTGACGGTCTCTTTTAGGTAATGTTTGATCAATACGTGCGGAATACGAATCGTGGTAAACCCATTTTTGAACGAGTGCATGGCCTCTTCCAGGTCGTTCATGGCCTGATCATGGGTAATCATATGGTATTCCGTGTCAATTTCTATGTTTAGTTTCACTCGGGAAATGGCAATATCAACGGATTTGTTACCATCCCACCATTCCAACATGGGATTTACCCCCGCTTGCTTAAGGCCATAGTACAGTTGTATGGCTTCCAAAGGGGTATTTTTTTTTCGCATCAGCTTGTCCATACGCGATTGATGTCTTGCACATAGTTCTACCCCATAGGTGTCCATGGCATTTTTATGATCAATATAGCTGAGTTCCCTGCTGCATTCAATACATGTCATTTAAATAGGTTAATTTAGGTTCGGGATTAGTATAACCTTCACTTTTTTGGATTATTATGTTCTCTCGACGTATGACATCCCACTTTTAGACGAACTGCATTTTTTTAGACGAACGGCATCTTTTATGTTAAAAAAATGGACGTGGACCGTGGTTGGGAAAGCCCCAAACCCGCTATATTTACATCATGAGAAAAACCCAATCCTACCCCAATGTTTAAAAAAATAGGACCCGGTGTATTGGTGGCGGCGGCCTTTATAGGTCCTGGAACGGTTACCGCCTGCACCCTGGCCGGCGTTGCGTTCGGATATGCCCTGCTATGGGCCATGTTACTTTCCGTTTTGGCCACCATAGTATTACAGGAAATGTCCGCCAGATTGGGCATAATTACGCAGCAAGGGGTTGCAGACGTTATAAAACAGGAATTGAGGGTACCTTGGATAAAACATCTGGTCCTGGGTATAATTCTCGTAGCCATTGTTATTGGGAATGCCGCTTATGAAGGGGGCAATATCGGGGGTGCTACCCTAGGCCTGGAGGCTATCTTTGGCCATGAATTTTCGGATTATTACCCATTAATTATCGGGCTTTGTGCTTTTGCCCTGTTGTATTTTGGAAATTACCAAACCTTGGAGCGCGTCCTGATCTCCTTGGTTATTTTAATGAGTCTGTCCTTTCTCGTTACAGCGGTGATTACGGGTCCCGATGTCATGGAAATCCTGAAAGGAATGTTTGTCCCCACCTTCCCGACCGAAGGCACTTTGGCTGTTATAGCTTTGGTAGGGACCACTGTGGTGCCCTATAACCTGTTTCTGCATGCCTCATTGGTCAGTGAAAAGTGGAAATCGAAAAACGATCTGGGGACCGCGCAAAGAGATACCGTTTGGGCCATTCTTTTGGGCGGGATCGTCTCCATGACCATAATCATAACTGCCACAAACATTCCCGATAAAGAGATTACGGATGCCATGGATCTGGCCAGGAGCCTGGAACCCTTGTATGGCGATGCTGCCAAGTATTTTATGGGAATTGGACTGTTTGCCGCTGGAATTACCTCTGCGATAACGGCGCCCTTGGCCGCCGCCTATGTAGCCAATAGCTGTTTTGGCTGGAAAGCCAATTTGAGGGATAAACGCTTCAAGACCGTCTGGATGATTATCTTGGGACTGGGCGTGTTTTTCCTATCGTTTGATATAAAACCCATTGAGGTCATAAAATTTGCCCAGGTGGCGAATGGCATACTCCTGCCGGTAATAGCAATCCTGCTTTTGTGGATTATGAACAAGTCCTCTGTATTGGGTGCGCATAAAAACACAAGGCTACAGAATATTCTTGGTCTTGGCATTATAGCCCTCACCTTACTTTTGGGGGTCAAAAGTATTACCAAGGTATTTGGACTTTTTTAAATGGAAAAAACAGGTGTTGATATTAATTGTGACCTTGGAGAAGGTATGGGGAATGAGGCAGCCATACTACCGCTCATTTCTTCCTGCAATATTGCCTGTGGTGGGCATGCCGGAGATACCCAGAGTATGCGCGAGGTGGTGCAATTGGCCAAAAAGTACGGGGTAAAAGTGGGCGCTCACCCTTCCTATCCCGACCGTGAACATTTTGGGAGAATATCCCGGTCACTTCCCAAAACCCAATTGACACGTAGTATCAGGGAACAAATAGAAACCCTACTGGCCATAGTAGGGGAGGAAGGGATGTCATTACATCATATTAAACCCCATGGGGCTTTATATAATGACCTTGTCCGGGATGCCGATCTGGCGCAGACCTTTCTCGATGCCGTGGCACCGTATACATCGATAAGCTGTCTCTATGCCCCCTACGGATCAATTATTGCGAAAATGGCCCTTGACCAGGGAATTGATCTCAAGTATGAGGCTTTCGCCGATCGCAATTATCGTGCAGACCTTAGTCTGGTTCCAAGGAGTGAGGCCAACGCATTGCTCACAGAACAGAAAGAGGTATTGGCCCACCTGCTCCCCATGATAAAAAAACAAGAGGTAAAGACGGTATCGGGGGATACGGTTAAATTTCTGGCGGATACCTATTGTATACATGGTGATACCCCCACAGCTTTGGAAATATTAATGTATCTTTCGTCTTCATTACCCAAACATGCGATCTACATTTTAAAGTGAGTACCTATACCATATCCATAAAACCCTTTGGAGCCCACGCGGTTATAGTGGAGTGGCCTATGGAAGTGGAGGAAGCTATTTTATATGACATTCTCCAGTACTTGCAGCACCTTAAGGCCCACTGTTTGGCCCAAGAAGATTGGGAGTTGATTCCGGCCTATAATTCTCTAACGTTTGTCCATAGGGAGACACCTATAGATTTTGAAAATTTCAGTCAACACTTAAAGGAGTGGTATGCGAATAAAGGGGAAACCCAGGACGTGCCACGATTTTTGTGGCGTCTCCCTGTTTGTTATGACAAGGCATTTGGAATAGACCTTTCCGAAGTTTCCGATCGTTTGGGGAAAAGTATTTCGGAAATAATAACCTTGCACACCCAGCACACTTATACGGTTTATGGCATTGGTTTTCTGCCTGGATTCATGTATTTAGGAGGTTTGCCACAATCCTTGGAGGTGGCAAGACGAACCACTCCGAGGCTGCTGGTTGAAAAAGGTTCTGTAGGTCTGGCGAGCAAACAGACGGGCATATATCCCCAGGACTCCCCTGGAGGGTGGAATATAATAGGAAACTGTCCTATACCCATGTTTAATATCAATAAGGACGACCCTTGTTTTGTCAGTGTGGGCGATAAAATTCAATTCTATGCTATTTCGAGGGCCGAATACGACCTGCACAAGATCGAAGGGGAAGTAGGGATTTTTCAATTGGAAAAACGATTGGTGGATGCTTAAGGTACTTAAATCAGGGTTTTTTACAACCGTTCAGGATGCCGGGAGATATGGCCTTCGTGATAAAGGAGTGCCCATTTCTGGTGCTATGGACATGATTTCTGCAGCTATGGCCAACCGTTTGTTGGAAAACACGCCTGATGCCGCCCTTCTGGAAATTACCATGACCGGCCCCACACTGGAATTTGAGGAAGATACCTATATTAGTTTGGGCGGCGCGGAGATGTCTGCCACCCTTAACAACGCTCCCGTGCAAAATTACAAGGTGTACAAGGTGCGTGCTGGAGATCTTTTATCCTATGGTAAACTAGAGCGAGGTCTACGAGCCTACTTGGCAATAAAGGAAGGTTTCAGGACCCCTATGGTCCTAGGCAGCCGTTCGCTGTTTAAACCCTTGACCCCCCACGCCTGCCTAAGCGACAAAAGCGAGGTTCCCTTCAACGCTTCCAAAGGCTTTGAACCCAAAATAGAGGAACTTAAGGTCCCGCCGATATCGGAAGGTGGCGCCTTGGAAATCTTTAAGGGTCCGGAGTACGAAATGTTGACCGATGCCCATTTGGCCGCTTTATTCTCTAAGGACTTTACCGTTGCCAAGGAGAACAATAGAATGGCCTATCAATTGGAAGAGACCCTAGTCGGACATCACATGGCCATGCTTACTTCCGCAACACTCCCCGGAACCATGCAGCTTACCCCCGCAGGGAAGTTGATTATATTAATGAAGGATGGGCAAACCACGGGTGGATACCCAAGAATAGCCCAATTATCTGAAAGATCGATTTCCGTTTTGGCTCAAAAAAAGTTTGGGGATTCCCTTTCCTTTAAACTGGTATTGACACTATAGGACTTAAAAGAGCCTTTTAAATTGTTTGGCAAGCGTTGTAGACAGCCGATAGGGCGGATAACGCAAGGGAATATCTATCCAATTGCCCCTTTTTACCATCGGCTTTCGGTGTGAGAAGATGTCAAAGGAATTTTTTCCATGGTAGGCACCAATACCGCTAGCACCAACACCTCCAAAGGGGAGCGATTTGTTCACGTACTGCATCATGGTATCATTGATGGCACCACCGCCGAAACTATAGGAATTGATGATATTTTTTTGGAAAGACCTGGATTTGGAAAACACATAGGTGCTCAAGGGTTTGTCATAGTGGCTAAGATACTTGTGCAAGGTCTGCGCTCCAGTATAAGAAATGATGGGAAGAATGGGGCCAAAAATTTCTCCCGCCATTAATTTACTGTTCAAGTCGGGTTCGTCTACGAGCGTCGGGGAAAGGTAGTTGTCCGCGTCATTGGTCTCCCCACCAAAAAGGATATCGGATCCCTCCAACATCGCCTTCAATCCTGCATAGTGTTGCGGACTCACCATACGGGCAAAATCGGTGGATGCCTCCACGTCAGCCCCGTACGCTTTCCTAATGGAGGTTTTTAGTGCCGCCACCAATTGATCCTTCACCTCGGCTTCGACCAAAACATAGTCCGGGGCAATACAGGTTTGTCCAGCATTTAAAAACTTACCCCAAACGATGCGTTTTGCCGCAAGGGAAATCGCTGCGGTTTTGTCCACAATGCAAGGGTTCTTCCCACCCAGTTCCAAGGTTACCGGACACAGGTGCTTAGCAGCACTTTCATAGACAATCCTCCCCACGTGGGTACTTCCGGTAAAGAAAATGTAATCCCATTTTTCGGCCAAGAGCTCTTGGGAAACAGGTATTCCACCCTCTACGACCAATACGTGCTCCGGTTCAAATACGGAAGTGACAATTTCCGAGATTATGCGCGAAGTGTTGGGCGTAATTTCCGAAGGTTTGATTACCGCGGTATTTCCGGCGGCCAAGGCCCCGATGAGCGGGGCAAACACCAATTGGAACGGATAGTTCCAAGGCGCAATGATCAAAACGGTACCGTAAGGTTCCTTGTAGATTTTGTCCGTGGAAGGGAAATTGAGCCAAGGAGACGATACGCTTTCGGGCCGCGCCCAAAGCTCCAAATTCTTAAGGGCCAAATTCAGTTCCCCGAGCACCAATTGTGTTTCTGTCCCCAAGCTTTCGAATCGAGGTTTCTTAAAATCTGCATAGATAGCCTCGCAAATGGCATCTTCCCGTGTTACGATTTCCTGGCGGAGCTTTTTAAGCGCATTTTTTCTAAAAGAAAGTTCTTTGGTCCGCTGGGTCTCGAAAAAGCTGCGTTGGCGGGTTATGCTTTGGGGAATTGAATTTGTCATACGCAAATTTAAAGAAATAATTGGTCCCTTGCCATGTCAAAAGAAGTTAATCCACCGAGCGGATAACGTATTGAATATGATATTAAATACGTGAGTATACTTCTGATTATCAGTAGTTTAATAAGATATTTCCAAAATTGAATTTGAACCAACAAACATTGTTAAAATTATAGGGTATTGGAAAGATATATCTTTGAATGATAGATAGTATGCAATAGAATTTACCAATAGCTAGCAAACCCTTTAATGGAACTGAACAAATACAGCAAAAACGTTACCCAGGATCCTACCCAACCTGCCGCTCAGGCCATGTTGCACGCCATTGGCCTTACGGACAGGGATTTGGAAAAACCCTTGATTGGAATAGGTAGTACGGGATATGAAGGCAACCCTTGCAACATGCATTTGAACGATTTGGCCACCAAGGTGAAGGAAGGGGTAAATTCCCAGCATCTGATCGGTCTCATTTTCAACACCATCGGTGTAAGCGATGGAATTTCCATGGGCACGTACGGGATGCGATATTCATTGCCTTCAAGGGATATCATCGCAGATTCCATGGAAACCGTGGTCCAAGCCATGAACTATGACGGATTGATTACGGTAGTTGGATGCGACAAGAACATGCCGGGAGCATTGATGGCCATGATTCGATTAAACCGACCTTCAGTGTTGGTCTATGGTGGTACCATAGCATCCGGTTGCCTCAATGGTAAAAAATTGGATGTGGTCTCGGCCTTTGAGGCCTGGGGGGAAAAAGTGGCAGGTACCATAGACGAAGCAGCCTATAAGAATGTTATCCAGAACGCATGTCCTGGCGCAGGGGCCTGCGGAGGTATGTATACGGCCAATACCATGGCATCGGCCATCGAAGCCTTGGGCATGGCCATGCCATACAACTCTTCCAATCCGGCGATTGGAGAGGAAAAGGCTGAGGATTGTATAGCCTCAGGAAGGGCATTGCGCCACTTGCTCGAGAAAGACATTAAACCCAGCGATATCATCACTCGAAAATCCTTGGAGAATGCCGTACGCCTTATTACAGTTATGGGCGGATCAACCAATGCCGTCCTTCACTTTTTGGCCATTGCCAAGGCGGCAGAAATAGACTTTACCCTTGATGATTTTCAAAAAATAAGCGATACAACACCCTTTTTGGCCGATTTGAAGCCTAGCGGAAAATTTCTGATGGAAGATGTACACCGAGTGGGTGGTACACCGGCCGTAATGAAATTTATGCTGGGGCATGGCATGCTCCATGGTGATTGCCTCACTATTACCGGGAAGACCGTGGCCGAAAATTTGGCCAATGTGCCCAATCTATCGGAAGGACAGCAAGTGGTTAAGCCCCTGGACCAGCCCATCAAGGAAACCGGTCATATCCGTATTCTGTACGGAAATTTGGCCGAGGAAGGCGCTGTAGCAAAAATAACAGGCAAGGAAGGACTTCATTTTACAGGTCCTGCGAAGGTATTCGATGACGAATTTTTAGCCAACGAGGGCATAGGCAAGGGTCAGGTAAAAAAAGGCGATGTGGTGGTCATTCGATATGAAGGCCCCAAGGGGGGACCCGGAATGCCCGAAATGTTGAAACCCACTGCCGCCATCATGGGTGCGGGACTGGGCAAAGACGTTGCCTTGATCACCGATGGGCGCTTTTCCGGGGGAACACACGGCTTTGTAGTGGGACATGTAGCTCCCGAGGCCCAGGATGGAGGTACCATAGGGCTATTGCAAGACGGTGATATGATTACCATCGATGCCGAAAAGAACCAAATTTTCGTGGCACTGTCCGAAACCGAATTAAATGCCAGAAAAGCGACCTGGAAACAACCGGACCTTAAGGTAAAGAAAGGAAGTCTCTACAAATATGCAAAAACGGTTTCATCGGCCTCCCAAGGCTGTGTTACCGATGAAATATAACATCCATTAAGTTTGGGATTATGGAAACGATAAAAGAACGGAAAAAGGCACAAGCTATACAAAACCCCATTAAGATCAGTGGAGCGGAAGCCATTATACATTGCCTGTTGGCAGAGGGGGTAGATTTAATTTACGGGTACCCAGGGGGCGCCATTATGCCCATATACGATGAATTATATAAGTTCCAGGACAGCTTAACACATGTGCTTACAAGGCATGAACAGGGAGCTACACATTCTGCCCAGGGCTTTGCCCGGGTCACAGGCAAGGTAGGGGTGGCAATGGCAACCTCGGGCCCGGGAGCCACTAATTTGGTAACCGGCCTGGCAGATGCCCAGATCGATTCCACGCCCATGGTCTGCATTACCGGTCAGGTCCCAAGGCATCTATTGGGATCCGACGCTTTTCAGGAGACCGATATCATTGGGATTTCCACACCGGTCACGAAATGGAACTACCAGATTACCAAAGCTTCCGAGATACCGGAAATTATGGCAAAGGCCTTTTACATAGCTAAATCTGGCCGGCCTGGTCCGGTGCTGGTAGATATTACCAAGAATGCGCAATTTGACGAATTGGATTTCACTTATGCACCTTGTACCGCTGTACGCAGCTATACGCCCATACCGAAACCCGATCTTAGATCCATCGAAACGGCAGCGAACATGATCAATGCGGCCAAGAAACCTTATATCATTTTTGGTCAGGGGGTAATTTTGGGCGAGGCCGAGAATCAGTTGAGAGCTTTGGTAGAGAAGGCGGGCATTCCTGCGGCATGGACCATTTTGGGCCTATCAGCATTGGACACCGCCCATCCACTTAATGTGGGGATGGTAGGTATGCATGGAAATTACGGCCCTAATGTTCTTACCAATGAATGCGATTTGTTGATAGCCATCGGGATGCGCTTTGATGATAGGGTAACCGGAAATTTGGACACCTATGCCAAGCAGGCCAAGGTTATACATTTCGAAATAGACCCTGCAGAAATCGACAAAAATGTAAAGGTAGATGTGGCGGTTCTTGGAAATGCCAAGGAGACCCTGGAGCTATTGTTGCCTATGGTAAAGGAAAACAAGCATGAAGCATGGCACAACGAGTTCAAGAAAAAATATGAAGTCGAGTTCGATGCCGTTATCAAAAAGGACCTTCACCCTACAAAAGAGGGCCTAACGATGGGAGAGGTCATTGCCGAAATTAACCAGGCCTCAAAAAACGAGGCGGTCATTGTTACCGATGTGGGCCAGCACCAAATGGTAACCTGCAGGTATGCCAAGTTCAAACAATCCAAAAGTAGTATTACTTCTGGCGGACTGGGTACCATGGGGTTTGCCCTTCCTGCAGCCATAGGTGCCAAGATGGGCGCCATGGATAGAGAGGTTGTTGCAATCATAGGCGATGGGGGCTACCAAATGACCATTCAGGAATTGGGAACGATCTTTCAGAATAAGGTCCCCGTAAAGATTGTGGTGTTGAACAACGATCATCTGGGCATGGTACGCCAATGGCAAGAGCTGTTCTTTGAAAGTCGCTACGCCTCAACCGTAATGACGAATCCGGATTTTGTAAAAATTGCCGAAGGCTACCATATTACGTCAAAAAGGGTAAAGGAACGCAAAGACCTTAAGGCCGCCGTTACCGAAATGATGGCCTCAAAGGATGCCTACTTCCTTGAAGTTTGCGTGGAGAAGGAGGACAATGTATTTCCAATGATCCCATCAGGGGCATCGGTATCTGATATCCGGTTGAAATAGGCATCGGACTAAAGCGTATATCCATGGATGATGCAATAATTTTGGACAAACCCGTGATTTATGAGGAGATCCAACAAAAATGTGAGGAAATCGGTTTTTCCATGCCTTCCGATATGCATGTGGGTGCCTTTCTAAAGGCGCTCATCAGTGCAAAACCCCAATCGCACTTTCTGGAACTTGGGACGGGTATAGGCCTGTCACTGTCCTGGATGGTAGATGGGATGGATAAGGACTCCCGCCTTATTACGGTGGACAATGATGAAGGGCTAACGGCCATTGCCCGAGGCTATTTTGGGAAGGACCAACGTGTTACTATCGTATGTTCCGATGGCACGGAGTGGATCAAGGGTTATCAAGGCCAAAAATTTGATTTGGTCTTCGCAGACGCGTGGCCCGGAAAATACAGTGAAATTGAGGAGGTGTTGGATTTGGTGAATTTGGGCGGTTTTTACGTAATCGACGATATGAAGGAGCAGCCCAATTGGCCCAAGGGGCATCGGAAGCATGTAGATGGGTTAATTGCCTATTTGGAAGCGAGGACCGACTTCAATCTCATAAAAATGAATTGGTCCACCGGATTGATTGTTGCCGTACGAAAAAATATAAATAAAACAAACGTATAATGATGTCGTCAAAAAAGGTGTAGTACCAGTTGTTTGACCCTAGGTCGGTACGGTTCCCCTTAGACGTATTCAAATGGAAAATTATGGAGAATAAATGGTTTACCATATCGGTATATTCGGAAAACAACGTTGGCCTGTTGAACAGGATATCTGGGATCTTCTTAAAGCGACACATTAATGTTGAAAGCTTAAATGTCTCGAAATCAGAAATTGAACATGTTTCAAAATTTACTATAGTTGTGTTCACAACGGAAGATTGGACGAGAAAAATTGTGGCACAGATCGAAAAACAGATCGAGGTCATAAAGGCCTTTTATCATACAGATGAGGAAACCATATATCAAGAATCCGCAATTTTCAAGATTGAGTCGCATCTGCTGTTCGACGAGCGACAGATCCAAAATATCATCAAGGAGAGCCATGCACAAATCGTAACCGTATCTAGGGAATTTTTTGTTTTGGCCAAAACGGGCAGGCGGGAAGAGATTGATGAGATGTACCAGCATTTAAAACCATACGGCATTATGCAATTTGTACGTTCGGGACGGATTACGGTGACCAAATCGCCTATGCGTATAAGCGCAATATTGGAAGAATTTCAGAACAATTAATCAATACAACCAAAACGAGTTTAGAAAATGGCAAATTACTTTAATACACTATCACTACGGGAGCAACTGAATCAGTTGGGAAAATGCAGGTTTATGGAATCTAGCGAGTTTTCCG
Organism: uncultured Flavobacteriaceae bacterium; assembly: GCA_947494825.1. Lineage (GTDB taxonomy): Bacteria > Bacteroidota > Bacteroidia > Flavobacteriales > Flavobacteriaceae > JBNGOQ01. The sequence goes on from CANLWN010000001.1 coordinate 243,036, forward strand.
ATGGTGTAAACGCCTTAAAAGGAAAAAAAATAGTCATTGTGGGCTGTGGCGCACAAGGGCTTAATCAGGGATTGAACATGCGCGATTCCGGCCTGGATATTTCCTATGCCCTAAGGGAGGCAGCGATTCAGGAACAGCGCCAATCCTATAAGAATGCAAAGGAAAACGGCTTCACCGTAGATACCTATGGGACCCTGATCCCCTCTGCGGACCTGGTCATAAACCTAACCCCCGACAAGCAGCATACCCACGTGGTAAGTGCCGTAATGCCCTTAATGAAAAAGGGTGCTACGCTTTCCTATTCCCATGGATTCAACATTGTGGAAGAGGGCATGCAGATACGGGAAGACCTTACAGTGATTATGGTGGCTCCCAAGAGTCCCGGCTCAGAAGTGAGAGAGGAGTACAAAAGAGGTTTTGGAGTGCCCACACTTATTGCGGTACATCCGGAAAATGACCCGGAAGGAAAAGGCCTGGAACAGGCAAAAGCCTATGCCGCCGGTACCGGAGGACATAAGGCAGGTGTGCTGGAGTCCTCCTTCGTTGCCGAGGTAAAATCGGACCTTATGGGGGAGCAGACCATTTTATGTGGCCTACTGCAAACCGGTTCCATACTGTGCTTTGATAAAATGATTGAAAAGGGAATAGATGCCGGATATGCCTCCAAATTGATCCAGTACGGTTGGGAAACGGTTACAGAAGGCCTTAAATATGGAGGGATTACCAATATGATGGACCGCTTGTCCAACCCAGCAAAGATCAAGGCGTTTGACCTTTCCGAGGAACTTAAGGACATTATGCGTCCGTTGTTCCAAAAACATATGGACGATATTATGGTGGGCCATTTTTCAAAAACCATGATGGAAGATTGGGCCAATGACGATAAAAACCTGTTGCAATGGCGGGCAGAGACAGGCGAGACCGCTTTCGAGAAGACTCCTGCAGGTGATGATGCTATTTCGGAGCAGGCATACTATGACCATGGGGTATTAATGGTAGCCTTGGTTCGGGCCGGAGTGGAACTGGCCTTTGAATCCATGACGGAGTCGGGCATTATCGCAGAATCGGCTTATTACGAATCCTTGCATGAGACCCCCTTGATCGCCAATACCATAGCGCGGAAAAAACTGTTCGAGATGAACCGGGTAATATCGGACACAGCCGAATATGGCTGCTATCTCTTCGATCATGCATGCAAGCCCTTGTTGGCCGATTTTATGAAGACTATTGATACGGACGTCATTGGAAAGCATTATGGGGAAAGTAAGGACAATGGTGTGGATAATGTGAAGTTAATAGCGGTAAACAAAGCCCTTAGGGAGCATCCGGTTGAAATTGTAGGCGCTAGATTGCGTGCCTCCATGACCGCTATGAAACCTATTGTATAGCACCTTTAGTACTTTGAATCTATTTCAATCTATCGTAGGATAGCCAAACACTAAGAGAACATATTATGATCAATACAAAATCCATAATACCGGAGAAGTTTGAAATTAAGGCTCCTTTGCACCAAAGGACCTTTTTGGTGAATGGGGAACTCAGGAAATGGGATGGGGAAACCTCGGAGGTGTATTCCACCATTTCTTCCACAGCGTCCTATGCACCTACGCTTTTGGGCAGTATCCCCACCATGGGGGAGAAGGAGGCCTATGAGGCCTTGGAAGCAGCCCTACAGGCCTATGACAAAGGCCAAGGCACATGGCCCACCATGCGTGTAAAGGACAGAATCTCTTGTATGGAGACCTTTGTTGAAAAAATGGGTTCCAAAAGGGAGGAGATCGTTAAGTTGTTGATGTGGGAAATTGGAAAGTCCCTTCCCGATTCTGAAAAAGAATTTGACCGTACGGTAGAGTACATCCAGGATACTATTGAGGATTATAAACAGTTGGATCGTAATTCGGCGAAATTTCAAAAAAACGGGGGTGTCTATGCCCATATACGCAGAGGACCTTTGGGCGTAGTGCTATGCCTGGGTCCATACAACTATCCTTTGAACGAGACCTTCACTTTACTTATTCCCGCCCTCATTATGGGTAACACGGCAATTTTTAAGCCCGCCAAACATGGAGTCTTGTTAATTGCTCCGCTTATAGAAGCCTTTCAGGAAAGTTTTCCCAAAGGCGTGGTCAATATTCTGTTCGGCAGAGGCAGGGCCATCGCCGGACCCATCATGGAAACAGGAAAGGTAGATGTCTTGGCACTCATAGGGCATAGCTCGTCTGCCAATGCGCTACAAAACCAACATCCCAAAAGCAATCGTTTGCGTTTGGTCCTGGGCTTGGAGGCCAAAAACCCGGCCATAATCCTCCCTGATGCCGACCTGGACCTTGCCATCAAGGAATGTATTGCGGGAACCTTGTCCTACAATGGACAACGGTGCACCGCCTTAAAAGTGGTCTACGCCCATGAGGCTATCGTGGAAGAGTTTAACCGCAAGTTTTCCGAAGCGATCGATGCACTTAAGTTTGGAAACCCTTGGGATGAAGGAGTACAATTAACACCCCTGCCCGAACCTGCAAAACCTGGGTACATCCAGGAGCTCATTGATGATGCTGTTGCCAAAGGAGCCAAGGTGCTCAACAAAAAGGGCGGGGAGCATTATGATAATTTTATATGGCCCGCGGCCCTTTATCCTGTGAGCAAGGACATGCAGGTGTACGAGGAGGAACAATTTGGCCCGGTGGTTCCTATCCTTTCCTTTAAAAATATCCAAGAGCCTTTGGACGATATGGCCGAATCCAATTACGGGCAGCAGGTGAGTTTATTCGGGAAGGATGTATACAAATTGGCACCCTTGATCGATACCTTGGCCAACCTGGTCTGTAGGGTAAATTTGAACAGTTCCTGTCAAAGAGGGCCCGATGTATATCCGTTTACCGGGAGAAAAGATTCTGCCGTGGCCACCTTGAGCGTCCACGATGCGCTTCGGTCATTTTCCATTCGGACCTTTGTGGCTTCCAAAGACAATGAGCTGAATAACGAAATTTTGGAAAAACTGCTGGAGATGAAGCTCTCCAACTTTATCAGTACAGACTATATTTTATAGAAATACAAAAGGCTGTGGGTTTGACCCCTCCGTCCCCTGACGCTCGCTGTGCTCGGCCGGAATCCACCTCCCCTGATCCAGGGGAGGAGCTTTAGTGCTGTTTCACCTAGGCTGCTTCAAGTCATAAAAAGAGACTATATTTTAAGCTCCCCTCCTTGATAAGGAGGGGAATGAATCACGCCTTTGGCGTGAGAAAGGGGAGGATGTTTTTTAGTCGCTTCTTTCTCAAACATGCTCTGCCAACCAATCCCCGACCTCACTGGTCCGGTATGATTTGCCACCATCGGCCAGATCCTCCGTCACCATCCCTTCATCAAGGGATCTATTTACCACCGCCCGAATGGCATCTGCCTCTTCGGTGAGGCCCTTGTCCTCAAAAAGCATAGCGGCAGACAACACGGTCGCCAAAGGATTTGCAATATCTTTGCCAGCGGCCTGGGGATAAGACCCGTGGATCGGCTCGTAGAGCGAAGTTTTGGTGCCTAGGGAAGCAGAGGGCATTAGCCCCATGGAACCTGAAATCACGGAAGCCTCATCCGTTAGGATATCACCAAAAAGATTTTCCGTGATCAAAACGTCATAGACCTTGGGCCATTGTACCAATCGCATGGCTACGGCATCCACAAATTCATAGGAGACCTCCACTTCAGGGTACTCTTTTTCCATGGCTTGGACGGTCTCGCGCCACAACCTTGAGGATTCCAAAACGTTGGCCTTATCCACACAGCATAGCTTTTTAGAGCGTTTCATTGCCATCTCAAAACCTTTTTTGGCCAGACGCTGTACTTCTGCGCGTGTGTAGGTACAGGTATCATAGGCGGTCTCCCCATTATCTTCCCGGCCACGTTTTCCAAAATAGATGCCTCCGGTAAGCTCCCGCAAAAAAACCAGGTCGGTACCCTCTATGCGTTCCTGTTTCAAGGGTGATTTGTCCAACAAGGAGGGAAAGGTAAAGGTGGGCCTTACATTGGCAAAGAGCCCCAATTTTTGGCGCATTTTTAGCAGGCCCTGTTCTGGACGTACCTTGGCCGAGGGGTCATGATCAAAACGTGGATGACCTATGGCACCAAAAAGTACTGCATCGGCCGCTACGCATATGGCATGGGTCTCATCCGGGTAGGGCTCGCCAACCGCATCGATGGCGGCGGCTCCAGTAAGTGCCGGAGCCCAAGTGATTTCATGTTTGAATTTCCGTGCTACAGCGTCGGACACTTTTACGGCCTGATCGATTACCTCCGGACCAATTCCGTCTCCTGCCAAAAGGGCTATTTGTAATTTCATCTAATTATCGGTGGTTTGTGTTATATAATATTGAGCATTTTTTCGGTGGCCTTTATGGCCGATACGGTTTGATCGGAATCCAATCCCCTAGTGGTAAAATCCTTGCCTTGTTTTTCCCAGGTGATAATGGTTTCGCAAAGTGCGTCCGAATGGCTTCCCGGAGGAATACGTACCGCATAATCAATTAGTTTGGGAAGTTCCAATTTTTCTGCGGTATAGACTTTTTTTATGGCGTTCATAAAGGCATCGAACTGTCCATCGCCTTGTGCATTTTCTTCATACTGTTTTCCGTGGATTTCCAATGATACCGTAGTGGACGGCTTTAACCCCTTGGAATGGGTAAGTACATACGACTTAACCAAGACCTTTTTCTCGTAGGCTTCGCTATCGAGCACATCCGAAATAATATAGGGCAGGTCTTCCTTGGTTACTTTTTCTTTTTTATCGCCCAGTTCAATGATGCGTTGGGTAACCTTGCCCAATTCATCATCGTTCAGGGTAAGTCCCAGTTCCTGTAGGTTTTTTTGAATGTTTGCCTTGCCCGAAGTTTTGCCTAGGGCGTAGGTGCGTTTTCGTCCAAAACGTTCGGGCAACAGGTCATTAAAATACAGGTTCTTTTTGCTATCCCCGTCCGCATGGATGCCTGCCGTTTGTGTAAAAACATTATCGCCTACAATGGGCTTGTTTGCTGGAATTCCGAACCCTGTGAATGCAGAGACCAATTTACTCACCTTGTGAAGGGATGATTCGCGTACGGTGATTTTCAATTCGGGCATAAAGTCGTTTACGACAGCTACCACACTAGCCAGGGGAGCGTTTCCCGCCCGTTCGCCCATACCGTTCACCGTCAGGTGCAGGCCATGGCACCCCGCCTTAAGTGCTTCCATTACGTTGGCCACACTGAGGTCGTAATCGTTGTGCCCATGAAAATCGAAGTGAATATGGGGATAGCGGGTTATGATCTCACTGATGAACGTATGGGTCTCGGAATGGGTAAGCACGCCCAAGGTATCCGGCAGCAGGATTCTTTTTACGGGCTGCGTGGCCAGAAAATCCAGATACTGAAACACGTATTCGGGAGAGTTTCGCATGCCGTTGCTCCAATCTTCCAAGTAGACGTTGGTATCAATTCCCACCGTTTCTGCACGGGCAATAATTTTTTGGATATCGCTGAAGTGGGCTTCCGGTGTTTTTTTCAGCTGGTAGGTCAAATGGTTCATAGAACCTTTGGTCAATAGGTTCTGCACTTTGGCACCGGCCTTTTGCATCCATTTCAGCGACACGCCATTGTCCACAAAGGTAAGTACCTCCACCCGATCCAGATACCCCATGGACCCGGCCCATTCGGTAATTTGCTGCACCGCTCGTAACTCCCCCTCGGACACCCTTGCCGAGGCCACTTCTATACGGTCTACTTGGAGTTCTTCCAATAGGAGCTTGGCCAGTGTAAGTTTTTCCGAAACCGAAAAGGATACCCCTGAGGTCTGTTCACCATCCCGTAGGGTGGTGTCCATTATTTCAATCTTTCTTTTCTTCATTTCAAAGTCTGTTCCCGATGAAAACGCAAAGTCTATAATGGTGTGTCCTGGGCAAAGTCACCGATCTGCTGCTTGATGTTCAGCAGGTAGTCAATATCATCAAAGCCATTGAGCATATTTCCTTTTTTATAGTCATTGATATCGAAGCGTTCCTGAGCACCCGAGGAAAGAAGGGTAATGGTTTGGTCAGGTAGGTTGACCTCTAGCACCGTAGTGGGATCGGCCTCTATTGCCTGAAATATTTTTTGAAGGAATTCTGGGCTTACCTGTACCGGAAGGACACCGATATTTAAACAGTTGCCCCGGAAAATATCCGCAAAAAAACTGGAAACTACGCATCTAAAGCCGTAATCATAAACCGCCCATGCGGCGTGCTCGCGTGAAGAGCCTGAACCAAAGTTTTTGCCACCAACCAAAATTTTCCCCGTATATTTTTGGTCGTTCAAGGGAAATTCCGTCTTGGGTGTACCATCTGGATGGTATCGCCAATCCCTGAACAGATTATCACCAAACCCTTTCCGTTCGGTCGCCTTTAGAAAACGTGCTGGAATAATTTGATCGGTATCCACATTCTCTATGGGAAGGGGTACTGCCGTACTGGTCAATATGTTGAATTTATCGTATGCCATTTCTATAGTTATGAGTTCAGAATTATGAGTTATATGTTTTGTTCGCTTAGCGCATGTGCGTTTGGCGGGTTACACCGTTTCCAGTTCCATAAGTTCCCTGGGGTCGGTTACCTTTCCTGTAATCGCAGCCGCAGCGGCTACCAATGGACTTGCCAGTAAGGTACGGGCTCCGGGCCCCTGTCTTCCCTCAAAGTTTCTGTTGGAAGTACTTACCGCATATTTTCCCGGGGGAATCTTATCCTCGTTCATGGCCAGGCAGGCAGAGCATCCCGGTTCCCTTAGCTCAAAACCGGCCTGATGAAGTATGTCCAGAAGACCTTCCTCTTTAATGGCCCTTTCCACCTTATGTGAACCGGGGACCAGCCAAGCTGTAACGTGATCTGCCTTTTTCCGGCCCTTGACCATGCTGGTAAAGGCTCTAAAATCCTCTATTCTGCCATTGGTACAGCTACCAACGAAAACAAAATCAATCTTTTTCCCTAGCATACTATCCCCTTCATGAAAGTCCATGTATTGCAGGGATTTTTTATAGGTAGCTACGCCACCTTCAACGGCTTCCGCTTTGGGAATATCATTGCTTATGCCCATGCCCATGCCTGGATTTGTACCGTAGGTAATCATGGGTTCTATCTGTGAGCCATCAAAGGTAATCTCCTTGTCAAAGACGGCTCCGGCATCGGTATGCAGGGTCTCCCAATAGGCCATGGCCTTGTCCCATGATGCTCCTTTGGGGGTAAACTCGCGCCCTTTGATATAATCGAAGGTCTTTTCATCTGGAGCGATCATGCCGCCACGGGCGCCCATTTCTATGCTTAGGTTACACACGGTCATTCGTCCTTCCATAGTCATACCTTCAAAAACCTCACCAGCATATTCCACAAAGTAGCCCGTTGCTCCTGAAGTGGTTAGTTGAGAAATAATGAAAAGGGCCACATCTTTTGGTGTAACCGCTTTGCTGAGGCTTCCGGTGATATTGATTCGCATTTTTTTCGGTTTGGGCTGCATGATACACTGTGATGCCAAAACCATTTCTACTTCAGAGGTGCCTATTCCAAAGGCAATTGCCCCAAACGCACCATGAGTAGAGGTATGCGAATCCCCGCAAACTATTGTTGCTCCAGGTTGGGTGATTCCGTATTCCGGACCCACTACATGGACAATACCGTTCTTTTCATGGCCCAGGCCCCAATAGGAAATACCGTATTCCCTGGAATTTTCCTCCAAGGCCTTAAGTTGATTGGCCGATAGAGGGTCCTTTACCGGAAGATGTTGATTAATGGTTGGTGTATTGTGGTCTGCGGTGGCGAATGTCCGTTCCGGATACATCACCCCGATTCCCCGTTGCTTCAATCCGAGAAAAGCCACTGGACTCGTGACCTCATGGATCATATGACGATCGATAAACAAAACATCGGGGCCTTTCTCAATACTGTGTACCACATGGGAATCCCAAACCTTGTCAAATAGCGTTTTTTTCATTTTCCTTCTTGTATTCGTAACTTATATTTTAGGGGAAAGGAGCAAAGAATATCCAAAAGCACCCCATTTTTCCACATAATTTTCAACGATACAAATTTATACAAAACCATTTTTTTTAACAGAATGAGTGCTCCGGAATTACGATGTTCAACGGATATGATTTTCCTATTTAACCTATTATTAAGATAGTTTAACACGCTTTCACTTGACTTTAACACAATGGTAACTGTTTGAGGTAGCTTCACTATCTATCTTTAGTTGAACCTAATTACTAAATATTAACAACTAACAATCTCATGAAAAAAGTGTACGCAAAAAATTTATTGATGGTGTCGCTATGCCTTCTGTTTTTCTCCACAGAGGCAATGGCGCAATTAGATCTCCCCAGAGGTAGCCAAAAAGCAAAAGTATCCCAGCGTGTTGGCATTACTGACATTACTATTGTCTACTCCAGACCCAGTGTGAACGACCGGGAAATTTGGGGACAATTGGTTCCTTATGGTATGAACAATTTAGGATTTGGCACGGCCAAGGAATCGCCTTGGAGGGCCGGAGCCAATGAAAACACGATTATCAAGTTTACCCATGATGTAAAAATTGAAGGACAGCCCTTGGCTGCCGGAAAGTACGGTTTACATATGGTCGTCAACGAAGGCGACAAGGCCACTGTTATTTTCTCCAAAAATCATGGGGCCTGGGGCAGTTATTTCTATGACCCCGCAGAGGATGCCCTTAAGGTGGAGGTTACTACTTCCGAAGTACCGCATACGGAACAACTGACCTATCTCTTTAACGGGGTGGATGCTACTTCAGCCGTTGCTTCCCTAAATTGGGAGAAGAAACAAATTCCCTTTAAGGTAGAAGTGGACGTTACCGATGTGGTTTTGGCAGATGTACGCCAAAAGCTTCAGACACAACCTGGTTTTACCAGACAGAGTTGGGAACAGGCAGCAAATTTTGCTTTGAACAACGATGGTGATTTGGACGAGGCTATGGCTTGGGTAGACGCTGCTATTTCCGGACAGTTCTTTAGCCAAAAGACCTTCAACAATCTGGGCATTAAGTCCCGTATTTTGGCCAAGCAGGGAAAGACAGCGGAAGCTGAGGCCCTAATGCAGGAAGCCCTTCCGTTGGGTACTGTTTTTCAGGTACATGGATACGGCCGACAATTGATCGGTCAGGGTCAGACCGATAAGGCATTGGAAATTTTTAAGTGGAATGCAAAGGCCCATAAGGACACCTGGCCGGTAAATTACGGTTTGGCAAGAGCCTATTCCGCGAAAGGGGACAACAAGTCTGCCCTTAAATATTTAAAATTGGCCCTAAACAATGCCCCGGCACAAGTTAACAAGGATCGGGTTGCGGCCAATATTGCTAAAGTTGAAAAAGGTGAAGCTATAAATTAAAGCCACACGTTTCTTTTGAAACGGCGCCCGGCGAAAGTCGGGCGTTTTTTTTATGCGCGATCCCAAGGATTATTAGCTAATGTAGTTCCATATGTTTTTATGTCTGACCAATAAGGCATAAGTTTGGCGTAACACCTTGTTTTCTTCATGGTCAAGCAACGGATCCGCCCGTAGGATTTTGAGCGCATGGAACCGCGCTGTTTTTAAGATATCATTATCCTTTACGATATCTGCAATTTTAAGGTTGAGGAGCCCACTTTGTTGAGTACCCATAAGGTCTCCAGGGCCCCTAAGACGTAGGTCTACTTCCGCAATTTCAAAACCATCATGGGTACGCACCATGGTTTCCAAGCGGGTCCTGGCCTCCGTGGAAAGTTTATGTCCGGTCATCAAAATGCAATAGCTCTGGTCAGCGCCCCGCCCTACGCGTCCACGTAATTGATGTAGCTGGGACAACCCAAAACGTTCGGCACTCTCAATGATCATTACAGAGGCGTTGGGAACATCCACGCCTACTTCTATAACCGTAGTGGCCACCATGATCTGGGTCTCGCCCCTAATGAAACGCGCCATTTCATAGTCCTTGTCCTCAGTTTTCATTTTCCCATGCACAATGGAGATCTGGTAGTTGGGTAACGGAAAATCACGTACCATACTTTCATAACCATCCATTAGATCTTTATAATCCAGCGCTTCGGATTCCTGGATCAAGGGATAGACCACATATACCTGCCGTCCTTTTTTTATTTCCTCCTTGAGGAACTGAAACACCTTTAATCGGTTATTGTCATAACGATGCACCGTTTTCACCGGCTTCCTTCCTGGGGGTAGTTCATCGATCACCGAAATATCCAGGTCGCCGTAAAGGCTCATGGCCAAGGTCCTTGGGATAGGGGTAGCCGTCATGACCAAGATATGTGGGGGAATCTCATTTTTATGCCATAGCTTGGAACGCTGTGCCACTCCAAAACGGTGCTGCTCGTCAATAATGGCCAATCCCAGATTTTTGAACCGGACCTTGTCCTCCAGTACGGCATGTGTGCCTATCAAAATTTGCAATTCTCCGTTTTCCAGTGTTTCGTGTATGCGGTTTCGCTCCTTCTTTTTTACCGATCCGGTGAGCAACGCAAGTTGCACGCCCATAGAACCCAATAGTTCCCGTATGCCGTTAAAATGTTGGGTGGCCAAAATTTCGGTAGGGGCCATCAGACAGGCCTGAAAACCGTTGTCCAGGGCCAGCAACATGGTCATTAGCGCTACCATGGTCTTTCCAGACCCCACATCGCCCTGCAAAAGCCGATTCATTTGCGCATGGGTTCCCAAGTCCTGTCGGATTTCCTTGAGTACTCTTTTTTGGGCAGAGGTAAGTTCAAAGGGGAGATGATCGGTATAGAACATATTAAAGAATTCCCCGACCTGATCAAAGTTAAACCCTTTGATCCGTTGTTTGCGCACTAGTTTTTTGGTGATCAGTTGCAACTGAATGTACAACAGCTCCTCAAACTTTAATCGAAATTGCGCCTTGGCCAAAAGCACCTGATTTTTGGGAAAATGTATATTGAAGAGGGCATCGCTCCTGGATACCAATTTTAACTCATCCAGGAGGGCAGGGGAGAGGGTTTCCGCAAACTGCCCCTTAGTTTCCATGAACAGCTGTTGCATTAATTTGGTAATGACCCGGTTGGTTATTCCTTTATTGCTTAGTTTTTCGGTGGATGGGTAAACCGGTTGCATGGCTACCCGAAGCCCTTTTTCGTGGTCGGACAACAATTCCATTTCGGGATGTGGCATGGAAAATTTCCCACTGTACCAATTGGTGCGCCCAAAAATAACATAGGGCGTGTTCAACTTTAGGTTGTCCCGGATCCATTTCTGGCCTCGGAACCATACCAGTTCCATTTCCCCTGTACTGTCTATAAAAGAGGCGACCAAACGCGTTCCTCTTTTCTGTTCCACGGTCTTTATATGAACTATTTTCCCTATAAGCTGCACCTCGGCATTGCTCCGCTGCAGTTCGCCAATTTTGTAATATTGGGTCTTATCGATGTACCTGTTGGGAAAGAGGTTGATAAGATCTTGATAGGTCCGAATGCCAAGTTCTGATTGCAGGGTATCTGCCCTATTGGGGCCAACACCCTTGAGATAAGAAATAGGGGTTTGAAGAAAATTGGCATTCATAAGACTAAAATAGTGGTAAACCCATACACCTGCAACAAGCAAATTTCTTATTTTGGTGCTGTCTTTCCCAAGAGAGCTACTATGCGATATCTTTTTCTTATTATCCTTGTCCATTTCAGTCTAACCGCTTATGCGCAATCCCAACCTAAAGTGGATTTTATTACGGGAGCCGTTTCCTTGCATATTGACGCTTACGCCCAGGAGGTGAGTGGAGAGGTAGTATATACCTTTGATGTTTTGGAAAAGGTGGACTCCCTCTTTTTGGATGCGAGGAACATGCACTTTGAAACCGTGCGACTAAACAATAAAAAAGTACCCTTCCGGAATTCTGGAAAAACGATAAGCCTTAAGAAAAGACTAAAGCCCGGGCGCTCCTACAAATTATCCCTGGCGTACAGGGCAAAACCAAAACAGACGGTTTATTTTATGGGTTGGAATAGGGAAGACCCTATCTCAAATCGCGATTTTCTACAACAGGTGTGGACCCAGGGACAGGGCAAATACACCAGTCACTGGCTTCCCAGTTTCGATGATATGAACGAGAAAGTGGTGTATGACCTTAAACTGAGCTTTGATCCCGGCTATGATATCATCGCCAATGGAAAACTAAAAAAAATGGAGGAGAAGGATAGTTTAAAGCTTTGGTCCTTTGACATGGAACATCCCATGAGTAGCTATTTGCTGGCTTTTGCCATAGGAAAGTACCAAAAAAGAATGGAAGTTTCTTCGAGTGGCATCCCCTTGGAGTTGTACTATTACCCAAAAGACAGTCTTAGGGCCGAGCCTACGTATAGGTATACCAAACGTATTTTTGATTTTTTGGAGGAGGAAATCGGGCTTGCCTATCCCTGGCAGAACTATAAACAAATACCCGTAAAGGACTTTTTGTATGCCGGGATGGAGAATACGGGGACCACAATTTTTTCTGATGCCTATGTTGTGGATTCCATCGCCTTTAAGGACCGGAACTATGTAAATGTGAATGCCCATGAGATGGCGCACCAGTGGTTTGGTAACCTCGTGACCGAGGTAGATGGAAATCACCATTGGCTCCATGAAGGTTTTGCCACCTATTATGCATTGCTGGCAGAGCAAGCGGTTTTTGGGGATGCCCATTTTTTTTGGAAATTGTATGATACGGCCCAGCAATTGGGCGAGCTGTCCGACAGTGGAAAGGGCGAGGCCCTGGTAGACCCCAAGGCGAGTAGTCTAACATTTTATGAAAAAGGGGCCTGGGCGCTGTTTATGCTGCGCCATCGTGTTGGGAATCGGGCTTTCAAACAGGGGATAAAAAACTATCTGCAGCGGTTTAAGTTCAAAAATGCCACTGTTGAGGATTTGATATGGGAAATGGAGAGCGCCAGTGACACCGACCTGTCGGACTTTCAAAAGGTATGGCTTCAAGACAAGCAATTCCCATTCACCAAGGCTATGCAAACTTTACGGGCCTCTTGTGGGGATATTGAGCAATTCCATCTCCTACAACGGGAACTCACCACCAGTTCGGAAAGCAATGAAACCATAATCCAACGCTATTGGGACAGCACGGAATCCATCGATTTAAAGAAAAGAATCGTGTCCACGTATCATAAATCCCTTTCCATCGATTTTTTGATAAAAATTTTTGACACCAACGTACCCCAAATAAGGCAGGCTTTGGCCGTGCAGATGGAGAAAGTGCCCTTGGAGCTAAAAAGTAAGTTTGAAACGCTGCTCAACGACCAAAGTTATGTGACTTTGGAAAACGCCCTGTATAAGTTATGGGTATATTTTCCGAATGATAGGAAGACCTATTTGGACCAAAGCAAGAAATGGTTTGGGTTTCAGAACGGCAATGTGCGGTTGTTATGGCTTACATTGGCGCTATTGACCAAAGCTTATAATGAGGAAAGCAAACTGGAGTATTATAGGGAGCTAAGGGGATATACCTCGTCCAATTATCCTTTTGAGATGAGACAGCTCGCCTTTCAATGGATCAAGGAGGTGTTTGATTTCAACGATGAGAACCTACGGGACCTGATACAGGCAACCACCCATCATACCTGGCAGTTTAGAAAGTATGCGAGAGCCATGTTGGATAAACTTTTAAAAGAAGAACGCTACAAGGAGCGTATTGTAAACCTATCCAAGGAATTGGGTGGTAAGGAACTGGAATATGTTAATAGTAAAATGCAATAAGCAATGAGGGCCATGGTCATTTCTGGAGGAGGAAGTAAGGGTGCCTTTGCGGGGGGTGTGGCGCAGTATCTCATAGAGGAACTTGGCTATGAGTACGATCTCTTTTTGGGAACCTCTACCGGTAGTCTCTTGATTTCGCATCTGGCCTTACAAAAAATAGAAAAAATAAAAGAAGTCTATACCTCGGTAAACCAAGCCAGCATTTTTGATAATTGCCCCTTTAACGTGACAAAAAAACACGGGGTAGAAAGCATAGGGATCAATCATTTTAATGTGCTAAAGAATTTTTATAGGGGTAGCAAAACCTTTGGGGAGAGCCATAATCTGTACGAGCTGATCAAGGAGAAGGTTACCCGCGAAGAGTTTAACACCTTAAAGGCGGGGTCTAAGAACATCGTGGTCACGGTGTCTAACCTTTCCCTAAACCAAGTAGAGTATAAATCGATCAACGATTGTTCCTATGAGGAATTCTGCGAGTGGATTTGGATCTCTTGCAATTATACGCCCTTTATGACCTTGGTAAGGAAGCATGGATGTGAGTACGCCGATGGTGGCCTTGGAAGCATGGTACCCATAGAAGAAGCCATTAAATTAGGCGCTACGGAGGTAGATGCCATTATTTTGGAAACGGAGGTGACCCACTTGAACCGCCTACCTTCAAGAAATGTATTCGGTTTGTTGAGCACCATGTTCGAATTTATGTTGGAACGGATCGAAAAACAGAACATCCGCATAGGCAAGTATGTTGCGAACCACAATAATGCGCTGATTAATTTTTACTACACCCCCTCTGTTCTCACCACAAACTCCCTCATTTTCAACAAGGAAAAGATGACTACGTGGTGGGAAAGTGGATATAAGTTTGCAAAATATAAAAACCAGGAAACCAGCCAGATCGATTTGGACGAAAGTATCAGCAGCAACTAAGGTCTCTTTAAAAAACACTTCTAGGAGCGCCTAAAAGAACGGCGTTACCAAAGTTCGCCAATCTCCTTTTTTACATAGGACAGGGCCGTGGCCGAGGGCGATTGTTTGTCCATAGTGGCATTAAGGATATGCTCGCGCAGCTTGTCTGCGGAGTCCGTATCACTTACCGCAGCTTTTCTGATTAACTGTATGGTAGCATTTTTGGCTGCCTTGATAATATTCCAACATTCATCGGTCATATAGATCTGCTGGGAAAGGTTGTGATCAAACTCGTTCTCTATGTTCTTTATCAGCAGATTTTCATATGCACCCTTGTCAGAGGTCTTGGGTGCCACCCGCACTACTAGGCTGGGAATGGAGATCCGCTCCAGGAAAAGTGCCATACGTTCATAAGCCTGCAAGCGAATGGGCATTGCATTTTTTTGAGAGTCCTTGTGCAATAAAAATCGTCTACGGCCTTCTTCGTTGTTGGTATGCATCCTAAAAAAATAAAAGGCCACCGCGCCGGTAACCACCGCTGGTAATAAATAAGCAAACAATTGAAAAATTTGATCTCCACTCATGGGTTTTGGTGTTTGGTTTTGGATTTAGAACGAAGGATTTCTATAAAAATTATATCCTCGGACTTACATCATCTCGCTTCTACCTCCCGTTTTTCATATGCTCCCGTACCAGGAGATAAAATTGATCGAACTTGGGATGTATTTTTATATTGATTCCTTCCTTAAACCCTCCATCTTTTCCCATACTGCTGATGCGATCTGCGGCAATACCGTACTGCTTTTGAAGTGTATTGCCCACTAAGGTGGCGTGCTGCGCAGCAATATCCAACTCCCCTGTAATACTAAGTCCCTCTACGGTCGCCTGCATATCCGGATTGGCTGTCAAGACGGCTGCAATCTTTTCTAGCCAGGTCACAGCGGCCGGTGTAAGGTCATTGCTCGTAGCCTCTTCTCCAAAGAGAAAGGCTTGGCCTACGGAAACGATTACGGCTCCGTTGCTAACCGATAATTTGGCGTTTTCGCCCAGGGTCTGTTTGGCGTTGGTAAGTACTACGACTGCAGTGGAATCGTTCCGTGCTATGGCGTCGTTTACCGTTTTTAACTGTTTTTCCTTTTCCTCTAGGGTTTTAAGCGTCTTGGCCACATTTTCCGAATTTTTGTTGGAAACCTCCGCAAAACTGTTCAGATTTTTCAAGAGGGCGGCATTGGCTTCCCTTAGTTCCTTGATTTGCGCCTGTACTGCCTCATAACTGGCCAAGCTTGCTGCTTCACTTTTTTTGGATGCGGCCAGCTCACCTTCGGTGGTAGCAAGTTTGGACTTGAGCTCATCGATCTCCAAAAGAAGATCTTTCTTTTTTTGTGCGTGAAGCACGGAACAGCTTAAAAGAAGGGTCAGTGCGTATAGTAGTATTTTTTTCATAGGGGTACGGTATTTAAGCTTTAGTTTCATTCTTTTTTCTTCCCCCGAGATACATGCAATCGTAAAGGTCCTGCATGTTGGTATAGGGAACGGCGGTCTTTTCATAGCCATAGGAGGCCCTAAGGTCTCTGTTAAAATCCTGATCATCAATGTTTACTTGGATGTCACACATGGTAAATTGGCAAGGGTGTTCATATCCTGCGGCATGGGTGATTTCCAAAAACTCTTTTCTAAAGGTCTTGAAGTATTGCGCTAGGCGGTCCGATTTCAGGGGGACGTCAATACCGCTCTGCAACCATTTGCTCTGTGTGGCCACCCCGGACGGGCAACGGTTGGTGTGGCATACCTGGGCCTGGATGCAGCCAATGCTCATCATAGCTTCCCTGGCCACATTTAGGCAATCTACCCCCATCGCAAATGCCATGGCCGCTTTGGCAGGGAATCCCAGCTTTCCGCTACCGATAAACACAAGACGATCGGAGAGCTTTCGCTCCTTAAAAACTTTGTACAAGTTAGAAAACCCATACACCCAGGGCAAGGAAACATGATCGGCGAAACTTGGTGGCGCAGCACCGGTACCACCTTCGCCTCCGTCAACAGTAATAAAATCAGGGCCTTTCCCTGTTTTCTGCATTAGATCGGCCAGTTCTTCCCATTGGTCCAGTTTTCCAATGGCACCTTTAAGCCCTACGGGAAGACCCGTTTCCTTTGCGATGGCCTCAATAAGTTCCAACAGTTCGGGAATAGTATCGAAAGCCTTGTGTGTTGCTGGTGACAATACGTCCTTACCAACCTCCACACCACGTATCTTTGCGATTTCATGGGAAATCTTTGCTCCGGGCAGTACCCCACCCTTGCCTGGCTTTGCCCCTTGGGAAAGTTTTATTTCAATGGCCTTGATACAGGGGTTTTCGTCGACCAGGATCTTCATTTTTTCCATGGAAAAGTTCCCATCTTTATTGCGCACCCCAAAATATCCGGTGCCAAAATGAAAGATGACATCACCACCCTGTTTGTGATAGGGTGAGAGTCCGCCCTCGCCCGTGTTATGGTAGGCCCCGCTTTTGGCAACTCCCCAGTTCATGGCTTCTACGGCAGCCGCGGAAAGTGACCCAAAGCTCATCGCCGAAACATTGATTATGGAGGCTGGGCGATACGGTTTTCTGCGTTTGTTGTAGGCGCCGATTACCTTGGCACAGGGAAGGAAGGTTTTGTCAATGGCATTGGGATGATCACCCGTTACCTTGTAGGCCATCATCTGGTTCTTAATAAAGATATGCTGGTGTGCATAAATGTCGCGATCCGTACCAAAACCTTCGTAGTTGTTTTCCTTTTTGGCCGAAGCGTAGATCCAACTTCGTTCTATTCTGTTAAAGGGAAGCTCTTCCCTGTTGTTGGCCACAAAATACTGCCGCATTTCAGGACCGATACTCTCCAACCAATAGCGCAAATGACCAACTATGGGAAAGTTATGGCTTATGGTATGCGATCGCTGAAAGAAAATATCACGTAGGGCCACCAAGGCCAAAAACACCAATATCCATGCCCACCAAGGGATATTGGAAAAGATATTGAGGAAGGAATCCATGCGTTATTGGTTTAGATAATCCAAACTGATTTCGGTAAGCGCCTTTACGCCTAGCAGGAGTCCGCTATCATCTATTTTAAAGTCGGGCGTATGATGAGGATAAGCCTGGGTGTTTCCAGGGGTCATCCCGCCCAAAAAGAAATAGAAACCCGGAACTTCCTTTTGAAAATACGAAAAATCCTCTGCCCCGGTAATCGCCTTATGTACTTCCACTTTTCCCTCACCTGCCACACGTTCCAGACTGGGCACCATTTGGGCTGTAAGTGCAGGGTCGTTATAGGTAATTTCAGTGGTGTTCTGTATGTCTATGGTGGCTTCACCACCATACGCCTTGGCCAAAGCAGGAACCATTTCTTTCATACGTTTGCTGATCAAGGCTTGCATGTCGTAATCCAGCGTACGGATGGTTCCGATCATTTCTGCACTTTCCGGAATGATATTGAAACGTACGCCACTGGTTATTTTTCCAACAGTAATTACCGCTGCCTCATTGGTGAGTTCTGATTCCCGACTGATAATGGTCTGCAGGCCATCAATGATCTTGGCACTGATCAGGATGGGATCTACCCCGGCCCAGGGCTGTGATCCATGGGTCTGTTTTCCCTTTACCTGAATGACAAAACGCTGTGCTGCAGCCATACTGCCCCCAGATTTGTAGCGAATAGTGCCTACCGGGGTGGCCGAGTTGATGTGAAGCCCAAAAATGGCGTCCACCTTGGGGCTTTGCAGAACACCTTCTTTTACCATAAGGAGGGCTCCCCCCTCTTCGCCAGGAGGTGCGCCTTCCTCCGCAGGTTGGAAAATAAACTTTACCGTACCTTTTATTTTGTCCTTGTTTTTTGAAAGAATTTCAGCTACACCCATGAGGATGGCCGTATGCGTGTCGTGACCGCAGGCATGCATGACCCCAACTTTTTCACCCAGAAACTCGGAGGTTACGGTCGATTTATAGGGAAGATCGTTGCGCTCCGTTACAGGCAGGGCATCTATATCTGCCCTAAGGGCCACTACCTTACCGGGGCTATTCCCCTTTAAAAGACCTACCACCCCGGTTTTGGCCACTCCGGTCTGTACTTCTATACCGAGCGACTTTAGATGGGCGGCGATTTTTTCCGCTGTTTTGAATTCGCGATTGGAAAGTTCAGGATGCTGATGGATATCGTGGCGCCATTCGATTACTTTGCTCTCAATGGCATTGTAATCGTTTTCCAAACTTGGGCCCTGTGCATAGCTAATGGCACTGGCTATGAATACTATTAGGGAAGCTATTTTTTTCATAGGGTTTTAAAACTTTATTAGATTGTAATTATCGTTTTGCAACTGGATTAGGGCGGTCATGGCCGATAAGGACAGCTGTACCCCGGGTATGAGGTCTTCCTTGGGATACCCCCTTGCCATGGAAGACTGACCACAAAAAATTATGGCTACATCAGCAGACAGTAGGGCCTTGATCAATTCCCCATTTGGATTTTTGACGCCAAATCGTTTTTCATAGGCGGCATCGGAGAGAAGGTCCTTGGACGCCTTACTATGTACAACCAGGGCTGCCTTTAACTGTGCCTTGGGAATGCCGCTTTGTGCATGCATATTCAGAAAACGTGCCGCCGTCTCAAGACTTTTGTTCCGTTCTGTATGGCCTTCAGGGCTATTCACAATGTCAAAAACCGCCTTGTAGGTCAGGGTGGTGTCCAGTTTAAAGGCGGGTTTCTCTATGTTAAAGACCTTGCCAAAATTCTCGATTATAGGGCCGGCCTTACTTTGCTGTGAATGCACGGGAAAAAAGATCAATGCCATGGACACTATGGGGAGCAGGAACTTAATTTTTTTCATCATTTGCCTTTGATGGCCTAAATATATTCAAATCAATATAAATCAGCTTGCTATTGTTCATAATAATTAAAGGATGATTTTAGGATGGTGGTAATAATGGCTAAATTTGATTCGCTTTAAACGAAGGGTAGATTGGAGAAGTTTTTAAACGAATTGAATGAGGCGCAAAAAGCGCCGGTTTTGCATAAGGAAGGGCCTTTAATGGTCATTGCCGGTGCCGGTTCGGGCAAGACCAGGGTACTCACCTATCGCATTGCCCATCTTATGGGGCAGGGGGTAGACGCCTTCAACGTCCTGGCACTTACCTTTACCAACAAGGCGGCCAGGGAAATGAAAAAGCGGATCGCGGACATTGTGGGTGGTTCGGAGGCCAAGAACTTGTGGATGGGTACTTTTCATTCGGTTTTTGCCAAGCTCCTGCGCTTTGATGGGGACAAATTGGGTTACCCTAGCAATTTTACCATTTATGACACCCAGGATTCCCAACGCTTGATCGCATCGATAATCAGGGAAATGGGGCTGGACAAGGATATCTATAAGTACAAGCAGGTCCAAAACAGGATTTCCTCTTATAAGAACAGTTTGATTACAGTAAAGGCCTATTTTAACGATCCGGAGCTGGTAGAGGCCGATGCTATGGCTAAACGCCCTAGAATGGGAGAAATCTATAAAAATTATGTGGACCGGTGCTTCAAGGCCGGCGCCATGGATTTTGATGATCTACTACTGCGTACCAACGAGCTGCTGAGCCGTTTTCCAGAGGTACTGATGAAATATCAGGACCGATTTAGATATATCCTGGTAGATGAGTATCAGGATACCAACCATTCCCAATATTTGATTGTGAAGGCCTTGGCCGATCGTTACCAGAATATTTGTGTGGTAGGGGATGATGCCCAGAGCATCTACTCGTTCCGTGGAGCCAATATCAGCAACATTTTAAACTTTCAAAGGGACTATGAGGATGTAGCCGTTTACCGTTTGGAACAGAACTATCGCTCCACAAAGAATATTGTGAACGCGGCCAATTCCATTATCGCCAAAAACAAAAACCAACTGAAAAAGGTGGTTTGGACCGATAATGACGAGGGGGCCATGATCAAATTGCACCGAAGTATAACCGATGCCGAGGAGGGCCGTTTTGTGGCTGGCTCCATATTTGAGAACAAGATGCGCAACCAACAGTCCAATGGGGAATTCGCGGTACTCTATAGGACCAATTCGCAATCCCGGGCCATAGAGGACGCTTTGCGCAAAAAAGATATTCCTTATAGGATTTATGGCGGACTGTCTTTTTACCAACGCAAGGAGATAAAGGATGTGCTATCCTATTTGCGCCTGGTAATCAATCCAAAGGACGAGGAAGCCTTAAAACGTATTATCAATTTTCCCACCAGGGGCATTGGGCAGACCACCATGGATAAACTGTTGGTGGCTGCCAATCATTACGGTAGATCCATATTTGAGGTAATGGAAAATCTGGACCGCTTGGATTTGAAGATCAATACGGGCACAAAACGCAAGCTGAGCGATTTTGTAACCATGATCAAGAGCTTTCAGATTATGAACGAGGGATCCGATGCGTTCGCCCTGGCGGAACATGTGGCCAAAAAGACCGGAATCCTCCTAGAGTTTAAAAAAGATGGTACACCCGAAGGGATTGCCCGGATGGAGAACATAGAAGAGTTGCTTAATGGGATAAAAGATTTCGTGGAAGGACAAAAGGAACTGGCCGATGCCAAGGGAGACCTTGCCGAATTTTTGGAAGACGTGGCCCTGGCTACAGATCTGGACAAGGATACCGGTGATGATGACCGTGTTGCATTGATGACCATTCACTTGGCCAAGGGTTTGGAGTTCCCCCACGTATACATTGTGGGTATGGAGGAAGATCTTTTTCCATCGGCCATGAGCATGAACACCAGGAGCGAACTAGAGGAAGAGCGACGCTTGTTTTACGTAGCACTTACACGAGCCGAAAAGCAGGCCTATCTTACCTATGCCCAAAACCGATATCGTTGGGGAAAGCTCATTGATGCTGAACCAAGCCGCTTTATCGAAGAAATAGATGAAAAATATGTAGAGAACCTTACACCAGTAGAGAAGGCCTACCAGTATAAATCCCTAATCAATACGGACATCTTTGGAGAGGTGGACAAAAGCAAACTACGGCAAATAAAACCTACCAATGGAAACCCGCCCAGCGTTTCCAGACCCAATGAAAGACAGCTCAAAAAATTAAGGAAACTCAAACCCGAACTCTCCAAACCCATTGGGAACACCCACAACATAGACCCAAAACTCGTAGAGGGCGCTTTGGTAAATCATACCAGGTTCGGGCGAGGCAAGGTGCTTAAGATTGAAGGTGCGGGCAACGATAAAAAAGCGGAAATACACTTTGAGAACGGGAACGTAAAAAAGCTGTTGTTGCGTTTCGCCAAATTGGAGGTGCTCTCCGAACCCTAGGGAATGTGGGTCGGAAAATAAAAACCACTCGGAATCTTTCATCTCTGGTGTTTAATAATTAAAATTTTAGTGCGTACTTTGTTGGTCCCGTTCAAGCTTGGAAAAGCTATAGGTAGAATTTTAGTTGGATCCGGGAAAGACCCAAATTTAGAATAGCAACCATTCTTATGATTCCTTTTTTATGGCCGAATTGATTAAAATATACGAGGAAAACCCCCGGCCCGAAGCCATAAAGCAGGTGGTAGAAGTGCTAAAAAAGGGCGGCTTGGTCATTTACCCAACGGACACGATTTACGGTCTGGGGTGTGATATTACCAATGCCAGGGCCCTGGAAAAGATTGCGCGCATAAAGGGTGTGAAATTGGCAAAGGCCAACTGGTCCTTTATCTGTGCAGATTTGAGCAACTTGTCCGACTACGTCCGTCAAATAGATACGGCCACCTTTAAAATTTTAAAACGCGCGCTACCCGGGCCGTATACGTTTGTTTTGCCAGGAAACAATAATCTCCCCAAAGATTTTAAAAGGAAAAAGACCGTGGGCATCCGCGTGCCCGATAACTCCATAGCAAGGGCTCTGGTAGCCGAATTGGGAAACCCTATAGTTTCGACCTCCATAAAAGACGAGGATGAACTGTTGGAGTATACCACGGACCCCGAACTCATTTATGAGAAATGGGAAAACCTTGTAGATGTAGTGATCGATGGGGGCTACGGGGATAACACGGCCTCCACCGTTGTAGACCTGTCCGGTGACGAACCTCTTATACTACGTGAAGGCAAGGGTAGTACAGACATTTTTTGACAAAAAAAAAAGCGACTCCGTTCAAGAGTCGCCTTTAGGTAGGTATATATTCGTTTTCTAGTTGTTGATAGCGGGATCTTTCATTCCCTCTTCTATCATACTGTAGAACTGATCAATTTTTGGCAATACAACAATACGGGTCCTTCTATTTTTGGCTTTGTCCGTTTCGGAAACTGGAATGTATTCCGCTCTTCCTGCTGCAGTCATCCGCTTGGGATCAACATTGTAATCGTTCTGTAAAATTCGTACGATGGCGGTTGCGCGTTTTGCACTCAAATCCCAGTTGTCCAATAATACACCACTTCTGTAAGGTACATCATCCGTGTGGCCTTCTACCATAAAATCAAAGTCTGGTTTGTTGTTGACCACCTTGGCCACCTTGCCCAAAACTTCCTTGGCTCTACTGGTCACATTATAGCTTCCACTGCTAAACAATAATTTGTCGGAAATGGATACAAACACCACACCTTTTTCCACGTTGATTTCGATATCCTCGTCGTCCAGGTTTCCTAGGACGCCCTTCAGGCTCTGTACCAAGGCCAAATTAACCGAATCCCTCCTTGTAATGGCATCTTGTAGTTTGCGAATGGTAAGGTCTTTCTCCTTTAGACTTTCCAAGGACTTTTCCAAGTTCTCCGCACCCTTGGTGGTTAGGGTAGTAAGATTTCCCATATTGTTGATCAACTCCTGGTTGTTCGCCTTAAGGAATGCGTTTTGGTCCTCCAATGTCTTCAGCCTGGAATCTGCTGATGCCTTTTCGGATAAACAATCATTGAGTTTAACGGTTGCAGAGTTCAAAAGATCCTGCGTTTCCTTCTGCTTTGCCTCTAAGTCGGCATATTTTTTCTGTGATACACAAGAAGATAGCAGTACTGCTATCCCCAAAAGGCCAAAAACGATTTTTTTCATAATACTATTACTAGGGTTAATTAATTTGATAAGTTCAAAATTAGATAAAATGCCATGTTCGAATAATGCAAATTAGTTAATCTTTTACTAAAACGTTAAATTTTCTTACCTGATTTACGAAATGCGACCACACTATGGACTTTGCCGCATAGTACTTTAGTATAAAATTAGCTTTTTCCCGCTTCCGGTACATCTTTCGGAACTGCCTATAGAAGCTGAGGTGAGCCCTTAGAATCGCCCAGCAATGGCTCAACTTTAATTGCAGAATAAATCGCAGTGCGGCCACACCGTCCAACAACAAACGCAAGAAGATGATCGGCATTGCCTTTCGCCTGGGCAGGTTTTTGGTAATGGAAAACAGGGAGTTCCGAAAGTTGAGATAGGTCTTCTTGGGATTCATATTATCCAGGGTAGATCCCCCCAAGTGATATACAAAAGCCTTACCGGTATAGAAAACCTTATATCCGCTGTTTTTGGCCCGCCAACAAAGGTCTACCTCCTCTTGATGGGCAAAATAGTCTTCATCAAATCCCTTTAAGTGCTTAAAAACTTCCCTTTTAATGAACATACAGGCGCCCGTGGCCCAAAAAATCTCCCGTACGTCATCGTATTGCCCCCTATCCTTTTCCAAGGCCTGAAATATGCGCCCCCTACAGAAGGGATAGCCCAATTGGTCTATGAAGCCCCCGGCCGCACCTGCATATTCAAAATGGTCCTTCCGTTTTAGATCTAGGATCTTGGGCTGAACGATGGCCGCCTCAGGGATGTTTCGAAAGACATCTTTTACTGGTTCGAGCCAGTTTTCCGTGACCTCCACATCCGAGTTCAACAGGCAGAAGATATCGGCTTCCACCTCCTTAAGGGCATCATTGTAGCCCTTGGCAAAGCCACCATTGCTATTGTTTTTGATAATTTTAATGTTGGGATAATGCGTTTCCAAAAAAGATACCGAACCGTCTGAGGAAGCGTTGTCCGCTACGTAGAGGTCAGCTTCTTTGGAAAATTGGGTCACCGATGGCAGGTATTTTTCCAAGAGTTTTTCCCCGTTCCAGTTGAGTATGACGATCGCTATTTTCAAAACGCTTGCAAATTAACGGCTAAAATCAGGAATATGCTCCAAAAAAGTATATTTTTCTTCTTCCAGGTCCATTTGACAGTAGTAGTGCTCCAGACCGTTGGTGACCATCAAAAACTTGGCCCGTAGCTGCATATTGTAGCGAGCGATCTGATCAAACACCGTCTGGGTTATCTTCGTATCCGGCGATTTGCACTCCACCAAAATCTCTATGGTTCCATCAGGGTTAAAAACAACAACGTCATATCTTTTTTTAAGGGTGTTCAATTGCAATTGTTTCTCTACATTGATATGACTCTTTGGGTATTTTTTATTAAATAGAAGATGGTGCACCACGTGTTGGCGAACCCATTCCTCGGGTTGTAGCACGACAAATTTTTTACGGATCACGTCAAAAATATGGACTTTATTTTCGCTATTTTTGAAGCGGAAGTCGTACGCTGAAAAATTCAGTACCTGCATGGCACAAATTTGATGATTTTTTTTTAATGGATGAAGTAAAACGAATTGTCGCCGATATCCGAAACGGAACCATTGCCCCTGTTTACTTTTTGATGGGGGAGGAACCTTATTATATTGATAAGATTGCAGCCTTTATTGAGCATCATGTGCTAACGGAGGAAGAACGGGGATTCAATCAAATGGTACTTTATGGAAAGGATGTATCCATTGAGAGTATTGTTTCCAATGCCAAACGCTATCCCATGATGGCTGAGAAGCAAGTGGTCATTGTTAAGGAGGCCCAACACCTTTCGCGTTCCATAGACAGTTTGAGCTCGTATGTGGATCAACCACAGACCAGCACGGTTTTGGTCATTTGTTACAAGTATGCCAAATTGGACAAACGCAAAAAATTGTACAAATCGCTACAGAACAATGGCGTCCTGTTCGAGAGTAAAAAACTTTACGAAAACCAGGTCTCCGAATGGATCCGTAAGGTAATGCAGGGCAGGGGATATCGCATTGCCCCCAAAGCGGCGATGTTGCTGGTGGAATTTTTGGGTACCGACCTCAGCAAGATCAACAACGAACTGGAAAAACTACAATTGGTAATTCCAAAAGAAAAAGAAATCACCGCAGAAGCGATAGAGGAGAACATTGGGATAAGCAAGGATTACAACAATTTTGAACTGAAAAAAGCCATTGGCGAACGCAATATCCTTAAGGCAACCCGCATCATCAATTATTTTGCGCAAAACCCAAAGGACAACCCCCTGGTGGTTACCATAACCTTGTTGCACACCTTTTTTTCCCAGTTGTTGAATTACCATGGACTCAATGATCACTCCCCAAGAAATGTGGCAAGTACCTTAGGGGTAAACCCTTATTTTGTGAGTGAATACCAGATCGCGGCAAAAAACTATCCCATGAAAAAGGTGAGCCGTATAATTGCCCAGCTAAGGGAACTGGACCTCAAAGGAAAAGGGGTAGGGGCCCAAAATATTTCCCAGGCCGACCTGTTGAAGGAACTACTTGTAAAAATTATCTAACACTACCTTTTGTCAATGCTATATCGGCCAGGGCCCAATAGCATAACGGTCAGTAAAGCTGTTAAATACAGCAAGGCCAATTCCTTGTTTTTAAATGGATCGGAGCCATGGATCATGAAGGCGGCCACAAGCATAACTATTGCTGGAGGTACCGTAGCCCATCTGGTCTTATAACCGATAATGATCAGGATTGGACAAACAAATTCTCCGATGACCGCTAGAAAAAGTGAGGGAGAAGCTCCGATGCCCAATGGATTGGGAAATTCAAAATTACCATTTATTAGCTTTTGAAATTTGGGAATACCATGGGTAAGCAACATGGCCGATGAGGCAATTCTGAGCACGGCCAGACCTAGGTCATTTTTTAAGCTGTTTTTCATTAATAATAAGATTTGAATGCCAGTAAATGTATCGTTTTTTTGCTAAAGTATGGTCAATTCCTCGAGAATTGATGCCATTTGGCCTACCAATTTCCTCGAATCAGATTTATTGAAAGCGAGTGGTGGTTTAATCTTTAAAACATTGTCAAAAGGACCGTCGGTGCCTATTAAAATGTGACGTTCACGTAGGCCGTTCTTAATCTTGGAAGCCAGTTGGGTAAGGGGTTTTCCGTTCGTATCAGTAAGTTCCACACCTATAAAAAGCCCTGCCCCCCGCACGTCGGCAATTTGAGGGTAGCGTTTCCCAAGGTCTGCTAAAAGGGTCATTAAATAATCTCCTACATCCCTGGCATGTTCTTGTAGACCTTCTTCTTGTATTACATCAAGTACGGCATGGCCAATGGCACAGGAAACCGGATTGCCTCCAAAGGAGCTAAAAAATTCCAAGCCGTTATCAAATTCTTTGGCCATTGCCTCTGTGGTCACCACTGCACCAATGGGATGGCCATTTCCCATGGGTTTCCCCAGAATGACCATATCAGGTACTATCCCGTGCATTTCAAAACCCCAAAAATGGCTTCCCAGTCGGCCAAAACCCACCTGCACCTCATCGCTAATGCAGATACCTCCCTGTTGCCTTATTTTGGGATAGACGTTTTTAAGGTAACCCGGGGCCAAGGGAACCTGTCCGCCGCAGCCCATGAAGGGTTCTGCGATAAAAGCAGCAATGTCATTTTGATCTATTTGGATCAGTTCCGTCGCAAGTGCCGCAAAGTGCTCTCCGGCCCCCTGCTCATTGTCAAAACCAGATGCAAACACTTTTGGCATGGGTGCCTTGATTATAAAATCCTTTTGTCCGCTTCCTCCCTTGCCTTGATACTTATAATGACTAATATCAATGCCCAATTGCGTGTTTCCATGATACCCATGTTCAAGGGCCATCACCTTATTTTTTTTGGTAGTGGTCAAGGCCATGCGAATAGCCAAGTCTGTGGCAGCGCTGCCCGAGTTTACCAAGAAAACCTTGGACAACTTTTCTGGGAACAGGGAAAGTAATCTTTCGCCATAAGCCAGGAGTTCCTCATACAAATATCGTGTGTTGGTGTTCAATTTTGCCAGGGTCCTTTGCCCGGCTCTCACTACCTTGGGGTGGCAATGCCCTACCAACATAATGTTGTTATAGGCGTCCAAAATGGTGTTTCCCTCTGCATCGTACATATATTGAAAGGCCGATCGGGACATTTCAATGGGTTGGCGATAACTCAGGGAGAGCGATGGACTTAAAAGGGCCTTTCTTCTTTTGAGTTGATGGTCTGGTTTTGTTTTTGGGAGCAGTGGAAGGCCCGCAGCTTTTTTGAAGGTTTCCCTGGCTTTTATGGGGCTAATCGTTATCCATTTCCGCAAGAGTTCCCATGCCGGCTTTTCGCTTATGACAATATAGTCCGAATCGGGCTTTGATTTTTTGCTATGGGCAGAATTGCATACGCTGGTACATAACCTGGCCGCTATCAAGTAATAAAGGATGTCTAGTTCCAGTTCCTCCAAGGGGTAGGTTCCGTGATACCCCTGTATCACCGGGACAGCAATGTCCAGGGGGTTTTCCTTTTCCATCATCACATAGGTAAGGGCCACGGCCAATTCATTAATAATCCAGGAATGGCACATATCACCAAAATCTATGATTCCCGAAACCCTTCCGTTTTGGACCAGTACATTCCAATCGTTGGCGTCATTGTGCAGGATGCCTTTCCTGAGCTGGTGTGCCACGGGGCTCACATGTTCATCGAATTGTAGGAAAAAATAATCCACAAGGTTCCTGTCCCGTACATTTCCTATATGGTGCAACAGTGACCGGCTGTTCCTAAAATGTTTTAAATCCCATACCGTCTCCTTGGCCATGATAGCGGCTTCATAGGTCTTTTCAAGAGCCTTGTCCATTTGCCCCAAAAAAACACCGAAGGAATGTAATAGGGCCCCGGTATGGGGTACCTGATTTAGAAAATCACCTTCCACAAAAGACAGCAATTGGTAGGCCCAATCACCACTTATACCCAGCGATTCGCCAGCGGTAGTTAAGATGTTGTTGGGAAAATCGTAGGCCTCCAGAGCGGCCAAGCGCACAAAAATTTTGGCCTCGGCCTGCAATAGGGCTATGGTCCCGGACGTGTTTGGGTGCTGCTTTAACACGTAGACTCCGCTTTTGTGCACTACTTTAAAGTTAATACTATCATAGCCCTCTAGCCGACTTGTCCTAGTTTCGGTAAGCGAATAAAATTCTTCCAAAATGGTGTCCATGTCCATGCCGTGCAAAGCTATGATCTTGGAATAAACTTAGGGCAATTTTACGATACAGAAAAAAGAATTATACAAAAAGGACCTCTCATAAAAAATTGTATATGAGCGCTACTAGCAGTATATTTATGCTTAGACTTTGGACTAATTATAATTAAATCATCAATCATGAAAAAAGTAGCATTTTTTTTGCTGCTGGTTTTTGTTATGCAGAAACAGCAAGCACAGGGCTTTGAATTTAAAGCCTCCGACATTGAAATTCCCTATGAACGTTTTGAACTGCCCAATGGGCTTACTTTATTGGTCCATGAAGACCATAAGGCCCCTATAGCCGCGGTAAACGTGTGGTACCATGTAGGCTCCAAGAACGAGAAGCCTGGAAAGAGCGGGTTTGCCCATTTGTTTGAACATTTAATGTTTAACGGAAGTGAAAATTTTAATGACGACTATTTTCAGGCATTGGAGCGCATTGGGGGTACGGATCTAAACGGTACTACGAACAACGACCGCACCAATTATTTCCAAAATGTTCCCGTTTCCGCCCTGGACCAGGTCCTTTTTTTAGAATCGGATAGAATGGGGCATTTGCTGGGCGCTATCGACCAAGAACGGCTAGATGAACAAAGGGGTGTTGTACAAAACGAAAAAAGGCAGGGTGAAAATCAGCCTTATGGGAAACAGTACGATTATCTTACCAAGGCCATGTATCCCAAAGGCCATCCATACTCCTGGACCGTAATTGGGGAGATGGAAGACCTCAATGCCGCTTCCCTAGAGGACGTACACGAGTGGTTTAAAAGTTATTACGGCGCGGCGAATGCCGTAGTGGCCGTAGCGGGCGACATCAATCCGCAAGAGGTATACCAAAAAGTGTTGAACTACTTTGGTGACATTCCTTCCGGACCAACCATAGAACGACAGGAAGTGAACATTCCCCGCCGCACCGGCGATACCTATCAGGTCTACCAGGATAGGGTACCGGAAACCCGGGTACTGTTTGCATGGAATACCCCTCAATTTGGTGATAAGGAGGACATTCACTTCGATTTGATCTCCGCTATTTTGACCAGTGGGAAAAATTCCAGACTGTACAAAAAATTGATTTATGAAGACCAAATAGCCAGTTCGGTGGTTGCTTTTCAAGCGTCGAGCGAGATTTCGAGCAGGTTTATTAGCTGGGCCAATGTGAAACCCGGTGGCGATGTAGAGGAAGTGAAGTCCAAACTTTGGGCAGAAATAGATAATCTTATTCAAAATGGCCCTACCGAAGCCGAACTCAAAAGGGTAAAGGCGGCCTACTTTGCCAATTTCATTAAGGGGTTGGAGCGTATTGGAGGTTTTGGCGGGGTATCGGATATCCTAGCCTCCAACGAAACCTATTTCGGCGATGCTTCCTACTACAAAACAGTGCTTAAGTACGTAGAGGACGCCACTATTGACGATATTAAGAAGACGGCCCAGAAATGGCTTACCCAAGGCAAACATGTGCTGATTTGCAATCCTTTTCCTGAATATAAGGTTGAAGCAAGCACCGTTGATCGCTCCAAACTACCCGAACTGGGTGCTCCCAAGAGTTCCAAGTTTCCCGATTTGGAACGGGCCAAACTCTCTAACGGACTTAATGTAATTTTGGCCAAACGGGCCGGTGTACCTACGGTAGTAATGAACCTTATGGTGAATGCGGGTTACAAGACAGACCATTTGGCCAGTCCTGGTACAGCGTCGCTGGCCATGGACCTCTTGGACGAAGGCACCCAGGACCTAAACTCCCTGCAGATCAATGAAAAATTACAGCTTTTGGGCGCAAGCCTTAATACCTTTTCCAATCAGGATATTTCCAGTGTGTATATGAATACCCTTAAGCCTAGTCTAGGGGAAAGCTTGGATCTATTTGCCGATGTGGTATTGAACCCTTCCTTTCCGCAAAATGAATTTGAGCGCCTGCAGGCAGAGCAGATCAATGATATTAAAACCGAAAAATCGCAGCCGATCTCCATGGCGTTGCGAGTCATGACCAAATACCTGTACGGAGAAGGACATCCCTATAGCAACCCGTACACAGGCTCTGGTTTTGAGGAGACGGTGGGCAAATTGACCCGGGCAGATGTTCAGAAGTTCTACGATACATGGATGAAGCCAAACAATGCCACCCTGGTGGTGACCGGGGATGTGGAGATGAATGAGTTGACTTCCAAGTTGGAAAAATCCCTTGGCAAATGGAAAAAGGGAGCGGTGCCTTCCATTACTTTTGGCAAACCGACGGTCAGTTCAAAAAATACACTGTACTTAATGAACCGTCCGGAATCGCAGCAATCTGTTATCATTGCGGGGCACCTTACCGAAAAATACGGGGACGTCTCCGAGGTGGCCCTGGAGCAGATGGTAAGTATTCTCGGTGGTGATTTTACTTCCAGGATCAATATGAACCTCAGGGAGGATAAACATTGGGCCTACGGTGCCGGTGGTTTTGTCCTGGGCGCCAAGGAAGAACGACCATTCATAATGTATGCCCCTGTACAGACCGATAAATCTGCGGAATCGGTAACCGAGCTGCGCAAGGAAATCTCGGAATTTACCACCACAAGACCGGCTACACAGCAAGAATTGGATAAGGTGAAGACCAATCAGGTATTGAAACTTCCCGGACAGTGGGAGACCAATACTGCCGTGAACAACTCTTTGGCCAATATAGTACGCTACGGATTGGCCGATGATTATTATCAGAAATACGATGGTAATGTTAGGAACCTTTCCCTTGACGAAGTGCAAGAGGTGAGCCAAAAAGTAGTAAAACCCAATGAAGTAAACTGGTTTATGGTGGGGGATAGGGCCAAAATAATAGACAAGTTGGATGAACTGGGCTTTGATGCCATCATTGAAATAGACGCGGATGGAAACCCCATTACGCCGGCCATCAAGGAACCGGAAATGGATATCAAGAACTAAAGGCTTGATTTTGTAAAGGTTTAAAATAAAAATCCCGCTCCAAGAGCGGGATTTTTTAATCCATGTGAAGTTTTATTAGCGCAAACTTGGGTAATCCTGTGGGTTGGACTCGTGCATAATTTCGTATACCTTTTCAAAAATATCCTCGGCATTGGGTTTTGAAAAATAATCGCCATCTGTGGCGTATGCCGGTCTATGGTCTTTTCCGGTAAGTGTTTGTGGGGCACTGTCCAAGTATTTGTATCCACCCTGTTTTTCTACAATTTCCTGAACAAGGTAAGCTGAACATCCTCCGGGGACATCTTCATCTATTACAAGAAGGCGGTTGGTCTTTTTAACGCTCTTGAGGACATCGTGATCTATATCGAAAGGCATAAGGCTCTGTGCATCGATTACTTCGGCATCGATACCTACTTCTTTCAGATCCTGGGCCACCTGGGTCACGATACGTAGTGTAGATCCGTATGACAGCAAGGTAATGTCTCTACCTTCCTTGATGGTCTCCACCACGCCTATGGGCGTACAGAGTTCCCCTAGATTATTTGGCTTGGGCTCCTTTAAACGATATCCGTTAAGACTTTCGATGACCAAAGCGGGTTCATCGCTTTTCATAAGGGTATTATAGAAACCGGCCGCTCGGGTCATATCCCTTGGAACAAGGATGTACATCCCTCGTAAGAGATGAATGAGCCCACCCATTTGCGAACCGGAATGCCAGATACCTTCCAAACGATGTCCACGCGTCCTTACGATAAGGGGTGCCTTTTGTTTTCCTAGCGTACGGTACATCAACGTAGCCAAATCGTCACTTAGCGTCTGAATGGCGTACAGTATATAATCCAAATATTGTATTTCTGCTATGGGGCGTAGTCCCCTGAGGGCAAGCCCGATCCCTTGTCCGATTATGGTAGCTTCACGAATTCCGGTGTCCGCGACCCGCAAGGCGCCATATTTTTTCTGTAGCCCCTCCAACCCCTGGTTCACATCTCCAATGGTGCCGCTATCCTCTCCGAAGATCAGGGCTTCGGGGTACTTGTCAAAAAGGGCATCAAAATTATCCCGAAGGATAATCCTACCGTCCACTTTTTCAGAAGTACCATCGTATTCCGGTCTAACTTCGGAAATGTTCGTGGCCTTATTGGCAAGTTCACTAAATAAATGGGAACTGTATTTGGGTTGTGTTTCCTCCAAGAACTCGGAAATCCATTGGGTCAACGCGTTTTTTTCAGCAGTTGTTTCCCCAAGGAGGTACCTCAGGGCCCTTCTCGATTTGGACGCCAAATCCTTCTTTATAGGCTCCTCAATAGCTATGAGGTCATTTTTTATTTTGGTGATAAAAGCCTTATTGGAGCTGCTATTGGCAACGTTTTCAAGTAGTTGAACCAAGACCCTTTTGGTTTCCTTATGGGGTTCCAAAAACTCGGCCCAAGCTTCTTTTTTGGCCGTTCTAACCTCCCTTTTTATGGCTTTTTCAGTAGCCTTAAGATCTTCTTCGGTTGCAATGCCCTTTTCCAGGATCCACTCCCTAAAGCGCTTGTTGCAATCGTTCTCCTTTTCCCATTCCAAGCGTTCCTCGGTCTTATATCTTTCATGGGAACCGGAAGTGGAGTGCCCTTGTGGTTGCGTTAGCTCCACGACGTGAATTAGCACCGGAATATGGGATTCACGGGAGATATCGGAGGCATTTTCATAAGTATGTATCAAGGCGGTATAGTCCCAACCCTTGACCTTTAGTATTTCATAGCCCGCGTTGTTTCCATCACGTTGGAACCCTTTTAACACTTCGGAAATATTTTCCTTGGTGGTATGGTGTTTTGCTGGTACCGAAATCCCATAGTCGTCGTCCCAAACACTGATAATCATGGGCACCTGCAATACGCCTCCTGCATTTACAGTTTCAAAAAAGAGACCCTCACTGGTACTCGCGTTGCCAATGGTGCCCCAGGCAACTTCGTTCCCCTTGTTGGAAAACTTCCGCGCATCAATACCACGTACATGTCGATAAATTTTAGAAGCTTGTGCCAAGCCCAATAAGCGAGGCATCTGCGCAGCGGTGGGGGAGATGTCCGCACTACTGTTTTTTTGTGCCGTTAGATCCTTCCAACTACCATCTTCGTTGAGGCTATAGGTCACAAAATGCCCGCCCATTTGCCTACCGGCACTCATGGGTTCTTGCTCAATGTTGGTGGTGGCATAGAGGCCGTGGAAGAAATCCTTGGGTTTTAACACGCCCAAGGCCATCATGAACGTTTGATCGCGATAATACCCGCTTCGGAAATCACCGTTCTTAAAAGAACGTGCCATGGCCAACTGGGGAAGTTCCTTTCCATCTCCAAATATTCCGAACTTGGCCTTTCCGGTGAGTACCTCCCTTCTTCCCAACAGGCTGCATTCCCTACTGGTTACGGCAATCTCATAATCCTTTAGAATCTGTGTCCTAAAATCGTCAAAGGAAATATCCTCACTGGTCTGAAATTTAACGTCCATTAAGAAATGTCAATTTTCCACAAAAGTATCAAAATAGAATCAGTTTTGCAATCAATAAAAAGGGTAATTTATTAATGATTTACCAAAAAAGACACATTTTAAGCCTGTATTGTTAATTATAATACAAGAAAAACAACTTTTTTTGAGAATTTATCAAGGGGTTAAAACCACTTTCTATTGAAAAGCCTCAGGAGTGTTTTGGGACTCAGGGTCACCACAAAACGAATCTTTTCCTCGTAATTGTTCTGCGCAATTTCCCAGCCATTGTTGGAATATACCGGAAAATAGAGTTCGAAAAAATCGGTCACCAAATTCAAACGGACCCCGGAATCGTACACGAACCTTGTACTTACATCGGTGTTTTTGATGAACCCGACATCCCCGTAAAGTTCTATCCATCGCCAAAGACTAAAACTGGTGTTGGCCGTGGTAATCCAATCGTTGGCAAAGGGATTTTCCAACTGGGACTTAAACCCGCCTTCCGCAATGATAATCTGCTGACTGGCAAGTCCGGCATCTTCCGACCGCCCTATATAGTTAAAGTCAAACAAATAATCAGTAGGTCTGTCCAGCGCAAAACTAAAGAAATCGGAGTCGGTCCTGTTCCGCAAAAACTTACCGGCAAAGAAGCGAAAGTTGAACTGGGTGTTGTTTTGAAAAAGTTTCCGATATTCCAGGTTAAAGGCAAGCTTGCTAAAGTCGCTCGAATGCTGGGCATCCACAAACCAGGAAATATAATCAATGATACCTATATTGGAGTTGGTATAACGCGCGTTGAGTACGCTGTAGTCCGGATCGGTTTCCAGTTCGTCCAAACTCTCATCAACGGTCCTAAAGACATTGACCCACCTAAAGGAAAGGGCCTGTCTTTTGTTGGAAATCAGGTTATCCGGACGCCATCCGAAACTTATAGATGGAGTAACGGTTGCAAAACGGGAGTTGGTCTGAAAGTGAAAGGTGGAACCCCGAAGGGTATAGTTGGTTACAAAATGACCACTTTTCTCATGATAATCCGTGTAGGAAAATCTTCCGAAACCCACCAGGGACCGCTCCAAGAATCCAATAGACGGTGAAAAATCGAACACAAATGGACGCTGCAACAGGGATTTGTTGGTCAACCGAAGCCCCGGCGTGATACCATCATAGATATTAAAAGTGGCCACCGGGACATAGAAGATCTGATTGTAATAGGGATCTTCAGCGTCCTTAAAGAATTGGAATTTCAATTTTTTGTTACTGGAGAAAAAACCATTGAGCGATTTCCAATTGTCGCGTTGATTAAATTCCGGTATTTTTTGGTCATAGTTCAGCACTAAACGGTCTTCCCCGTTTCGGGGAATGGTAAAGGTCTTCTCTTCCTTGATATCGGTCAACCAATATTTGGAAACCACGGAATCCTTTTGGAGCCCGAAAAGGGATATGGGCACATTAGTTCCCTGCTTATTTTTGATCGTCACCCCCAGGGAATCGGAATTCTTGGTAATCTTTTTGATTTTGAAATCGATTTTTTCCCGGGTAGATACGTATTCATCAAAGAACCAAGTAATGTCCAGGTCCGTAGCGCTTTCCAAAATGGTTTGCAGGTCCTTGGCGGTAACCGATTTAAGCTTATACGAATTACTAAAGCTACTTATGCTTTGATCTACTTTTTCCTTCCCGATATAATCTGCCAAATAGGCCAATCCCAATCCTGCTTTATATCTGTTGGCAATTTTTTGATTGAACTTAATCAGGGAATCATTGGGTGTGATCAAGGATTGTTCCAGGTTTCTGCGTGCCGTTAGCATATGCAGTAGGGGATATTGTTCATTAAAACCCATTTTGGCCAGATGAAAACCTCTAACCCCCCATACCTTGGACAGCTTGCCCAATAATTTTTGCTCGGGATAGTAGGTTTCCACATAATTGATCATCAGATAGTTTAATAGGGCATCGGTAACCCATTGCTCTTTTCTAGGATTGATGAACATGGTTTCCCTGAGATAACTGCCTAATGCCGTCTTGAGAAACTTCATTTCAAACTGGAACTGTTCTGCATAGGGCCTAATAAAGGACGGGAGCTGATTGATGCCGTACAACGGGCTCTTGTTGTAGTCTATTTCACTTACCAAAAGGGAACCATGGGGGTACTCCCCCAAATTTTCGAAGATAAACTTGGAAACCTTATTGATGGAGATGCCTTGTGATATTTTATCATACTTGGCAGATTCAATATCCGTAGCCACCGTTAAATGCCTACTAACATGTTTCGTAAACCTATTGATTGGGTCAAGTATAATTTCACAGCTCTTTTGGCTGGCTCCTTTTAGGCTTATCTGTTGACCTCTTGGAAAGGAAGAGACGGCAGATTCCTCATAGTTACTGTTCAGGGATAGTCCTGCGGGATACACAAAATTAATGCGTGTGTTGGCTGCCTCGGTATACAGGTCTTCCAGGTTCTTGTTGGAATAAAGTTGCCACTCCCTATTGTAGACCGCTGGGGTAAGGTACCAATCCTTTAGGTAATATCGATTGCGGCCGTCATAACCATAGGGCGTATACCTTTTGGGAGGCAATTTTACCTCATAGGAGATAAAGATTTGTACGGAATCCTGTGGGGCCAGCGCCTCCCTTGGGATAATCATAATAATATCTTTTCCCTCGGTACGCTGCCATTGAAGTCCCCTGTATTGGTCATCTACCGTGCTGATGATCTTGGTTGCACCCCTTTCCTTGTCCTTGGCCAAATGCAAACTTTTCTTAAATTCCTCAGCAAAACGTTTGGCCAAGGCGGTGTTTTTGTCCGAATAAGCATTGGCCCAATCATTGAAATACAAGATTCGGAGTGTATCCGTGGATGTATTTATGTAAGTGAATTTTTGTTGTATGCTGATGACTTTGGTTTCCCCATCGAGCGTAGCCTTTATTTCGTTGATGTGCTGTCCATGGACCATACCGTACCCCAGCAAAAAAAGAAAAATGCCAAAGGTGTTGAATACGTATATCGCCTTTTTCCGGGACATAGTTGGATTAAAAATTGGGGCTCAGGATATTTCCTTTGTAGAAAGCATCGATAATTTCGACCACCTCTTTCCCTGAGTCTACAATTTTGATAAGATCAAGGTCTTGAGGGCTAATATTGCCCGCTTGGAGCATGGTAGTTTTTACCCAATCGAAAAGGCCTTCCCAAAAATGGGAGCCTACTAGAATAATAGGAAATTTTCCAATTTTGTTTGTTTGGATCAGGGTAATGGCTTCAAAAAGCTCATCCAGGGTGCCGAAACCGCCGGGCATGACCACAAAGCCCTGGGAGTATTTTACGAACATCACTTTGCGGACAAAGAAATAGTCAAAGTCCAAGTTCTTGTCGTCATCGATATAGGGGTTGTCGTGTTGTTCAAAGGGCAGGTCTATATTGAGTCCTACGGAAGTACCTCCGGCCAAATGCGCCCCCCTATTGCCAGCTTCCATGATACCAGGTCCTCCGCCTGTAATGACACCGTAGCCCGCCTCGGCAACGCTTTTGGCGATATCTATGGCTAGTTTGTAGTACTTGTCCGATTCCTGTGTCCGTGCGGAACCAAAAATGGAGACACAGGGTCCTATGGCGCTCATTTTTTCAAAACCACTCACGAACTCGCCCATGATTTTGAAAATGGCCCATGAGTCGTTGGTCTTAATTTCATTCCAACCTTTATGATGCTGTTCTTTTCTCATCCTTATTGTATTAACTTTCCCATATCCGTTAACGATCGCAGATCAACCATTGTTGTACCCGTGTTGAGAAACACGTTTCACAAACCTAATTCTTTTCTAAGAAATATGGAGGTATAGCTCTTTTTATCTTTGGCCACTTCCTCGGGAGTTCCCTCCGCAACTATCATGCCGCCCCCGCGGCCACCTTCGTACCCTATGTCTATAATATAATCAACCATTTTGATGACGTCCATATTGTGCTCAATGACCAAAACGGTATTTCCTTTGTCTACCAATTTGTTCAAAACTTCCATTAAAACCCGAATATCCTCAAAATGGAGCCCGGTGGTAGGTTCATCCAAGATATAAAAAGTATTGCCGGTATCCCGTTTTGAGAGTTCGGTCGCCAGTTTGATACGTTGGGCCTCGCCGCCCGAAAGGGTAGTGGACTGCTGTCCCAAGGAAATATATCCCAGGCCTACATCCTGGATGGTCTTTAGCTTTCGATGGATTTTAGGGATTTTTTCGAAGAAACTGACCGCCTCGTTTATCGTCATTTCCAAAACGTCCGAAATGGATTGTGCCTTATACCTGATTTCCAGGGTTTCCCTGTTAAAACGTTTGCCATTGCAGGTTTCACATTCCACATATACATCCGGAAGAAAATTCATTTCAATGACCCTGAGACCACCGCCCTGACAAGTTTCACATCTTCCGCCCGTTACGTTAAAACTGAAGCGCCCGGGTTTGTATCCCCGGATTGCCGCTTCGGGAGTTTTGGCAAATAGGGAGCGTATTTCACTAAAAACACCGGTATAGGTGGCCGGATTGGACCGTGGCGTTCTACCAATGGGAGACTGGTTGATGTCTATGACCTTATCTATATGCTCCAAACCGTTAATTTTCTTGTATGGCATGGGCTTTCTGACCCCGTTAAAATAGTGGGCATTTAAGATG
Source organism: uncultured Flavobacteriaceae bacterium (assembly GCA_947494825.1). Lineage (GTDB taxonomy): Bacteria > Bacteroidota > Bacteroidia > Flavobacteriales > Flavobacteriaceae > JBNGOQ01. The sequence goes on from CANLWN010000001.1 coordinate 282,017, forward strand.
GGATACAAGGTTTCATTGATAAGAGTAGATTTGCCACTTCCGGATACCCCGGTAACCCCGATCATTTTCCCAAGGGGAATCCGTACGGTAACATTTTTAAGGTTGTTGCCGGTACAACCTGAAAGTACTATGGCCTTACCCGTACCCTTTCTTCTTTTTGAGGGAATGGGGATTTCCTTTTGTCCGGTGATGTAATCGGCCGTTAGGGTATGGTGCTTTTTAAGATCCTTGGGTTTCCCCTCCGAAATGATTTCCCCACCGTGCTTCCCGGCCCGGGGACCAATATCGATGACATGATCCGCATGTTCTATCATATCCCGATCGTGCTCCACCACAATGACAGAATTTCCAATATCCCTAAGGGACTCCAGAGATCGGATTAGCCGTGCATTGTCCCGTTGGTGCAAGCCAATACTGGGTTCGTCCAGAATGTAGAGTACCCCAACCAATTGCGATCCGATCTGTGTTGCCAGACGAATACGCTGCGCCTCACCCCCGGACAAGGATTTGGAGCTCCTGTTGAGCGACAGATAATCCAGGCCAACATCCAAAAGAAATTGGATCCGCGTTTTGATTTCCTTAATGATCTCCTCGGCAATCGTACGCTGGTTTCCATCTAATTTATGATCCAGGTCTTTAAAGAAATCGGCCAATTCCGCGATATCCAAATGGGCCAGTTCGGCAATATTCTTGTTGTCTACCCTAAAATTCAGGGATTCTTTCCGTAAACGGGAGCCTACACATTCCGGGCAGGTGATCTTATCCATAAATTCCTTGGCCCAACGGCGTATGGAGGTGGAGTCTGACTGATCAAACTGGCTTTTGATAAAATTGGAGATGCCTTCGTAATCAATCTTATATTCACGTTTTACCCCCAAAGTTTTGGAATCTACCTCGAAACGTTCTTCCCCGCCGTAAAGAATAATATGCAGGGCTTCCTCGGGGATTTTAGTAATGGGATCGGTCAATTCAAAATCATAGCGCTGGGCAATAGTCTCTATCTGTTTAAAGGCCCAGGATTTTTTGTACTCGCCCAAGGGCGCAATACCTCCTAAGGTAATGGACAATTTTTTGTTAGGGAATATCTTTTGATCATTTACCTCGTGCACATGCCCCAGGCCGTTGCATGCTTTGCACATACCCTTGGGTGAATTAAAGGAAAAGGTGTTGGGCTCCGGTATGGGATAGGAAATACCTGTGGAAGGGCACATTAAGTCCCTACTAAAATAACGCGGTTCAGAGGTACCCTCTTCCAAAACGGTAAGCACATTGTTACCGCTGTACATGGCCGTATTGATCGATTCGGTCAGCCGTTTGTCCAATTCTTCGCTATCGGTCACCTTGAGGCGATCTATTACGATATCAATATCATGGGTTTTGTACCGATCTACCTTCATGCCCTTCACGATGTCCACGATTTCACCATCTACCCGGACCTTTACAAAACCTTGTTTCGCAATTTGTTCAAACAGTTCCCGATAATGCCCCTTTCTTGATTTTACGATAGGGGCAAGGATGTTTATCCGCTTGTTGGTGTAGGCCGATTTTATAAGGGCCTTGATCTGCTCATCACTGTAGCTGACCATTTTTTCGCCGGTGTTATAGCTATAGGCATCTGCTGCGCGTGCGAATAACAGCCGCAGAAAATCATAGACCTCCGTAATGGTACCTACGGTGGAACGGGGCGATTTGGAGGTGGTTTTTTGTTCTATGGCAATGACAGGGGAGAGGCCGTCTATTTTATCAACATCGGGTCGCTCCAGTCCGCCCAAAAACTGTCGCGCGTAGGCCGAAAAAGTTTCTATATAACGCCTTTGTCCCTCGGCATAGATGGTGTCGAAGGCCAGGGACGACTTACCACTGCCCGAAAGCCCGGTAATCACCACCAATTTTTCCCGTGGGATGGTGACGTCAATATTTTTAAGGTTGTGGACGCGGGCCCCTTTGACCTCGATATTTTCCTCGAAATGTGTCATTTTGGAAAGCAAAGTTGCAAAGGTACGGTTTTGGCCCCTAAAAAAGAAGCTGGGTCGGTTTAGTTTATCTTCGTTGCCCCTTGAAAATTATACCGCTGTTTTTTCCCTGGAATACCCTAAATTCCTTCTGGTCGACCGAGTGGTAAGCAGTTTTTTGTTCAGGAGGGATATAATAGGCACCTCCTTAAAGTAATTGTCCCACATTTCCTGATCGCTAGAGGTTTCTTGTAGGAAGCGATCACCTTTAATAATGCGTCCGGCGTAAACTTCATGAAGATTTAAGGAAACAAGTTCCACACCGTCCAAATTGTAATAGAGGCCATACTTTCTTTTAGTATCATAGATGATCCAAGGTTTATCCGTATAGCGCGACCTGAAGTGTTTTGATATCAATGGGAGGATATTAAAATCCGGATCGACAGCTGCAAAATATACCTGGTCCTGTGTCAATTGGAACCGTAGTGAAGTTTCTGTTCGCCGTTTTTCCCTGGCCACCATATGGGCCAGCTGGCCCACTTTGAAAATCAAGTCCTCGTCATGGCGTGGTTCTGTCACATTAAGGCCCGCGAACAGCTTCCTCACATATCGGTACAGCAGCAATTCTATTCCCTTGGACTCACTGAGAAATGCAAAATAAACGTTCTTAATCGCCAAATTGCTCTTCTTACCAATCCCCGTCCACACTCGCTTGGCGAGGTCTATTTGGGTAAAGACCACTTCCGTTTCCGAGAACAGGCCCTCTTGGCCCTTACTTTCCTTTTGAATGTCGGAAACGATCATTTTCTCCTCAAAGGCCTTGAAAATTGCAGTCAGAAAGCCGTTGAAACTACCGTCGTAAATTAAAGTTTTTGCATTTTTCATAATCAATTGAATAAACGTAATTGAACCTCCGGGATATTTTCTGAGTTAGTACTCGATGGTGCGTTGCCCTTGCGCTTGGAAACACCTTTGGACCTTGTCCGTTTCGTCAGGACTGGCTCCGCTATGTAAGTATCGTTCATTCCGAGCTTGGCCAGACCGTTTAATTTGTCTTGTATTTCGTTCATAGGACATTGTTATATTTGTAATGATTCCAAAAATATGGAAAATTTCCCAATGTTGGAAATAATCCATAATTTATTTTGGAAATAATCCAAATTATGTATATTTGAGCATGGAAAATGAATTGGACATCGCGGCAAAACGGTTTACGGAAGTACGAAGGGACCTTGGATACACCCAGGCCGATTTTGCCAAGCAATTGGGAATTTCGAGTACAACGGCCGATATTGAGCGTGGGCGTACCAAACTCTCCGGTAAAGTAGTGGCCGAGCTGCTAAAACAGTACAACATCAATCCACTTTGGCTTTTTGGGGAAAGCGTACAGCAGTACTTGTCCAGTACCAATACAAGTGTGATTCCCAAAGTGGTCACCGTCGATACTTCTGATAACGAGAACATGGTCTTGGTGAATGCCAAGGCTGCTGCAGGTTACCCCCAGAATATCCAAGACACCAGTTGGTACCGCCAACTACCAGCATTTGATATGCCCTTGCCCGAATTTCGAAACGCTACCTACAGGGGATTCCAGGTAGAAGGGGATAGTATGCTGCCCAACCTTCATCCCGGGGAATGGGTGTTGGCCAAAGCCTTGGAACATTTGGATGACGTAAACCCCAATAAAATGTACGTTGTGGTGCTACAGGATGCCGTACTGGTCAAAAAAATCGAAAAACTACCCAACTCCCAAAACATAGTGCTCATCTCTTTGAACGAGACTTACCCGCCCTATGAGATTGAACCACATCAAGTCCAGGAACTTTGGCAAGTGAGCAGCAAGATTACCTTTGGCGTGGATGCCACTACAGAAAAAGGGCTTTTGAGACAGCTGCAGGAATCCATGGAGGAACTTAAAAATCAGCTCAAGAAATAACAAGTTTCTTAGCATCCAATTGCTTATCACCAAATAAAAAAACCAAGGCGCTATCGGATGGTAAATCCGTAGGAAATTAACGATTGGGGTACCGCAAGCTACCGGTTCAACCTCAAATAGCTTAGTTGTACCCTTTTACCGCGCCCATATCCAGGGTAATAGGTCCCAGTTCATGCGATTTGGGAAGAAATGCACCGCTATCCACCACCTGCCAATCGTCCCAGCTGGCCTCTACGCCCCCTATGGGAATGATGCTCACCCACATTTGATAACTTTCTGGGAAACCATCCTGCCGTAGTTTCCAGAGATAGGTATCCCCTGGGGTATCCCCACCACTGGAGTAGGTGACCAACAACCCTCGAGAACCGTCTTCCATAAGCACAACGCCCCGTTGGGTACCCGGGTCAAAAACCTTGAAGGGCGCTACCAACCAAAAGGAATCGTTGTTGAACAAAGCGGTTGCTTTTTTGATCAACTTTTCCGCTCGATCACCCCTTACCAAACCGGTGTTTTGATAGGCCATACTTTTGGCAGTATCGTTTAGATCCAGCACCACTTTTTTATCGCCCCACGTTACCTGGGCCACCCCTTTGGTCTTGTCCCATAAAAATTGATGGGCCCCATTTCTAAAGGACCATTCCAAATATCGGGTATTTTTGTAGGCTTCATTACCTACCGCCTTCAGCATTTTATTGGCCAGCATATCGGCTTCAAAACTTGCTTCGAGCTCGGGCCGTGGCTCATGGCAAAGCACATAAAGCACCGCGTAGGTGAACAGGAGCAATATTCCGAGCCCCAGGAGGGCCCGTGCGAGTATCTTCAGTAATTTTTTGATAGGTATACGGATTAAATGGATGTACAATTATATCTCCCTAAAGCTACATCTTAATGTTCTAAAATCCTACAGCGGTGTCGTCTCCACGTTTATCGGCGCCACCTTCCAACGTGCCATCGGGCAGCACCCGTATGGCATCGACCTTGGCTGTTATGGGAGTGCGCCCTTTATTTACCTGATAGCCCTTGGATTCCAACTCGGCCTTTAATGCTTCCGGAAAGCCCTCCAATTCAAAGGTCACCGTATCGGGGAGCCACTGATGGTGGAAACGAGGCGCATTTACGGCGTCCTGCATACTCATTCCAAACTCGTAGGCGTTTAATATGGTCTGTGCCACGGCTGTTATGATGGCAGATCCCCCGGGAGAACCCACTACCATCCATAGTTTTCCGTCCTTTTCCACAATCGTGGGTGTCATACTGCTTAGCATGCGTTTTTCTGGCGCAATACTGTTGGCATTGGCACCTACCAGTCCATACGTGTTGGGAACACCGGGTTTTGAGCTAAAGTCGTCCATCTCGTTATTGAGAAAGAAACCCAGTCCATCGCAATACAACTTGGAGCCGTAGCCTCCGTTCAGCGTGGTTGTTGTGGAAACGGCATTCCCCATCCCGTCCACAATAGAATAATGGGTGGTTTCAGTGCTTTCTATGATTTCCACGGCACCCCGTTCTATTTCCGAGGACTTGGTGGCCCGGTCAAAGCTGAAGTCGAGCATCCGTTCCTGGAGATAGGCATCGTTGCGCAGGACCTCCAGAGGAATGTCTACAAAATCGGGGTCCCCCAAATAGTGGTTCCTGTCGGCATAAGCCCTTCTGCAGGCTTCGGTGAACAATTGGACCGCCTCTACCGAGTGATGTCCGTAAGCCGCAATATCATAGGGCTCCATCATTTTGAAGATCTGGTTAAGGGTTACCCCGCCACTGCTGGGAGGGCTCATCGAGATAATTTTAAGCGTCTTGTAATCAAAAACCACGGGTGTGCGCCATTTAGCCTGGTATTTTTCCAGGTCTTCAACGGTAATATAACCACCTTTGTCTTGGATAAAGGTGGCCAATTTCCTTGCGGTCTCGCCCTTATAGAATTCGTCCCTACCGTTTTTGGCTATGCGCTTCAACGTACGGGCCAAGGCCCCATATTTAATGGTATCCCCCGGTTTAAAGGACGCTGCGAACAAGGTGCTGTCACCATTTACTTGTAGGATGGTCTTTTTGTATTTTTCAATCCGCTCTGCCTGTTTTTCGGTAACAATCACCCCCTTTTCGGCGAGTTCGATTACGGGTCGGAGGATGGTCTCCATAGGGAGCGATCCAAATTTTTTATGTACTTCAAAAACACCGGCCACGGAACCGGGAACACCCACCGAGGTAGCACCAATAGTGCTTTTGCCCGGAACTACATTGCCCAGGGAGTCCAAATACATGTCCCTGTGTGCCGATAGTGGCGCTTTTTCCCTATAGTCCAAGCCTCCGACAGCTCCATCACTGGTACGATACACCATAAACCCGCCTCCGCCCAAATTGCCCGCATAGGGGTATGCCACGGCCAAAGCCATTTCGGTGGCTACCATGGCATCAAAGGCGTTTCCACCTTTTCCAAGAATTTCAGCACCTATTCTGGAGGCTTCTGCACGGGCAGAAACTACCATGGCATTTTCGGTAACAACACCAGTAGGCGGAGCTAAATTTTTACTGCAACCAATAAAAAGGAGAAGGGAAAACAGGGGTATTATTTTTCGCATAGGGAAAGGTATTTTTGTTTGGAAAAGATAATTAACTCTTCAAAGAAGGAGGTGAATTCAGATTCAAATTCGGAATAATGTTCCTCGAGGTCCAATATGGCAAAATTCATTTTGGATCTGTTTTTGGTCCTGCGGTTCATTCCGTTCAACACTCTGCCAATGCCTTCCATCTTGGCATAGTTGTAGATCCAATTATCAGCGATCATATAGGGCATCATCCGTTTTATGCCCTCGGGAAGCAAGGTATAATTATCTTCGAGCAGGTCATAGAAGTTCTCCACAAATTCCTTGAGCGGGGTGGGTGAGTAGCTCGACCAATTTTTGGCAAGAAAATGATCGTAAAAAATATCAACGATTACTCCGCTATAGTGGCTGTAGTTCCTATGGAGCCTTTTGGTACTCTTGCGAACCGTAGCATGTGCGTCGGTGTAGGTATCGATGGCCCGGTGTAGCAATATGCCTTTTTGCACCTGCTTGGGCAGATGATCGTAACGGTTTCCCCGAATGCTATCGGCAATGAAATTTCCGATGGTCACTTGGTCATCGTCAAAGGACAGATAGATGTGCGCTAGAAAATTCATGGGTACCTAAAATTCTTAAGGCCGAATTTACTAATTAGCAACATAGGATTGACCACAGACTTGTATATTTGCCAAAACTTTTTCGTTCTATATGACACTTATAAAATCCATTTCCGGAATACGGGGTACCATTGGTGGGTCACCTGGGGATAATTTAACGCCGATCGATGCCGTAAAATTTGCTGCTGCCTATGGCAGTTGGCTTAAGGAAAATACCAATAAAGCTAAGCTCAGAATCGTAATAGGACGCGACGCCCGTATTTCTGGGGAAATGATCCAAAACCTAGTGGTCTCCACCTTGGTGGGCTTGGGTATAGACGTATTGGACCTTGGACTTTCCACCACGCCCACGGTAGAAATAGCCGTACCTCTGGAAAAGGCAGATGGCGGGATCATTCTCACTGCCAGCCATAATCCCAAACAATGGAATGCCTTGAAGCTTTTAAATGCGAAAGGCGAGTTTTTGGATGCCGAACAAGGGGCCAAAATCCTGCAACTGGCAGAAAGTGAGGCCTTTTCATTTTCCGAGGTGGATGCTTTGGGACAGGTTTCCAAAAATGATACCTATATCGATATCCACATCCAGGAAGTGCTGAACCTACCACTTGTAGATGCGGATACCATCAAGAAAAGCAGGTTCAAAGTGGTTGTGGACGGGGTAAATTCCACGGGAGGAATTGCCATTCCCAAACTTCTTAAGGCTTTAGGGGTAGAGGTAGTGGAACTGTACTGCGACCCTACCGGACATTTTCCGCATAATCCCGAGCCTCTAAAGGAGCATTTAGGGGATATTTGCGAATTGGTGGTAAAGGAAAAAGCCGATTTTGGCATCGTTGTGGACCCCGATGTAGATCGCTTGGCCTTTATTGATAATACTGGGGAAATGTTCGGGGAGGAATATACCTTAGTGGCCTGTGCCGACTATGTACTTGGGAAGATCGGGGGAAATACAGTTTCCAATCTGTCCTCTTCACGGGCCCTACGGGATGTCACCGAAAAATACGGGGGCACCTATGAGGCCGCGGCTGTGGGAGAGGTGAATGTGGTTACTAAAATGAAGGAAAACCATGCCATCATAGGAGGAGAGGGCAACGGGGGTATCATTTACCCGGAAAGTCATTACGGTAGGGATTCTTTGGTGGGAACCGCGCTGTTTTTAATGTTGATGGCGGAACGTGGCGGAACGGTCCGGGAGCTAAGAGACAGTTATCCCGCTTATTTTATGAGCAAAAAGAAAATACAACTGACGCCCGATTTGGATGTGGATGCTTTGCTGACACAGATGCAACAGAAATACAGGGATGAGGAAGTAAGCGTTGTGGACGGGGTAAAAATAGATTTTCCGGAAAACTGGGTACACCTCAGGAAATCCAATACCGAACCGATCATACGGATCTATACGGAAGCAAAAAGTCAGGCCGAGGCGGATGCACTTGCCGACAGAATTATTTTGGAGATCAAGGAAATAGCCGGAATCTGATCAAGGTTGTTCCTCGGACTTTAGCCAGTCTATCAGGTTTTTTATAACAAGATCCTGTTGTTCCCAAATAAAAAAGTGGTTTCCACCCTCCAACGGGAGAAGCTTTATTGTTTGTGCCTGGTTAAACTCGCGCTGCATAAACGAGACATTCCCATAAGGCACCAATTTGTCCTCGGTGCCGTGCATGATCAGCACATTTTGGGAAACCTTGTGCAACTCCTTCTTGAGATGCTTGAGATCGGTTTTCAGCAAAATCAATTCCTCGTTTGATGGCTTTAGGGAACCGGGAACCAAATATTTTAAGGGAAAGGCACCCAAGGGATAACGCCAGCGTTCCGGTTTTTCGCAATGGGGATCCAGCGCACCCGCAAAGATGGCCAGGTTATCGTAGAGCGCCGGTTGGTCCACGGCCATTTGAGCAATCAAGGGTCCTCCATAAGAGTGGCCGATAAGGGTATAGGCCTCCCCGTTGCTTAGGGCCACCAATAGGGAGTTCAATTGTTTTGCCTGTGCCTTTAGGCCCATGCTTTTTCGGTAGTCGCTATAACCAAAACCGGGCCTGTCCGGAGCTATTATCCTAAAGTGTTCGCGCAGCACGGAATCTGCCAGATACCCCTTGTAGGCATCCCAACTTCCCGGGGAGCCATGTACAAATACGAGGGTAGGGGCATTGGTCTTTCCGGTCTGAATGTAGTGGATTTCCTGATTTCCTATTTGCACTGTAGTATCAACATAGGCCACCTTTTGTTCCACAAAGAATTTCTTCGTCTGGGACCGGGAAGTGCGCATCGTAAGGCAGGAATAATTGAATAGGAGATAGGCCAATAGCGGCGCATAGATGAAATACCTTTTTTTAAATCGTATGGCGACCATAGTTCCTGTTCCTTGCTAAAGTGGTTATCTCCATTCCAGTTTCCTATCCGATTTTGGGGCGCTTCATTTGAGTATTTCCTCAGGGACCTTGTGTCGGTGTTTCCATCTTCGGTGGGTCCACAAATAATACTCCGGTTTTTCCCTAATCTGCTTTTCGGCCTCTTCCAAAAAACGGTCCGTAATGCTGTTTTCGTCCGTTTGGCCTCCAGCCCTAGTAATGGGGATAAACTCGGCCTCATAAAATCCCCGCTTTACCTTGGAGACCTTTAAAAAAACCACTGCAAGATCTAACTTCCTGGCCAACACCTCCATCCCGGTATGCACGGGTACCGTAATACCCATAAAAGAACCCCAATACCTGGCTTCGGACATCATGGGCGATTGATCACTAACCATGCCGTATACGGATCTTATTCCTTGTTGTTCATTCCGTATCACGGTCTTTACGGTTTCTTTTTGAGTGATGAGGGTAGCATTCCATTTGGCCCTGATCCGTTTGACCAACGCATCGAAATATTTGTTTTGAATCTTTTGGTAGACCGCATAACCCTTCGACTCAAAATAATTGTTAACGCAAACATTCCACTCCCAATTGGCGTAGTGGGTGATGGGCACGATGCAACTTTTTTCCTTTTCAATTTCCCGTAGCACCTCAATATTCATGATTTTGAACCGTTTCTCCATGGTTTGTTTGGTCATGCCCATGGTTTTGATCATTTCAAGGAAAACATCGCACATGTGCGCGTAGAATTTACGACGGATTTGTATTATTTCCTCTTCGCTTTTTTCTGGAAAAACGAGTTGTAGGTTTTCCAGGACCACTTTCTTGCGATACCCAAATACGGTATATACCAAAAAGAAGGCAAAATCCGAAAAAAGGTAAAAAAGGCTAAACGGAAGTACGGAGATAAGCCAAAGAAATGGGTATGCCAAAATATAGACCAATAGCTGCATTTGTGTGCGGGAAAGTTTTGGCAAATATAGCTATATTTGACACCAAACCTCAGGAAAAACATGGATTTGCATATTGCCACGATTACCATCATTGCTGCCAATGTCCTAGTGTCCTTAAGGGGATTTAGGGACGGCATTTTTTTTGAGCGCTATAAGTTTGGAATCGGTGCGATACAGGCAGGACAAAAAGAACGTATGTTCACTTCCGGCTTTCTCCACGTGGATATTTCCCACCTTTTTTTCAACATGTTCACGCTCTACTTTTTCGCAGATGTGGTCATTAACTGGTTTGGTCCGTCCAAGTTCATCATTATTTACGTGATCAGCCTTGTAGCGGGAAGCCTGTTGGCCTTGTTTTTTCATAAAAAGGAACCTTATTACAGCGCTGTTGGTGCCAGTGGGGCCGTGACCGGAATTTTGTATGCGGCCATTCTTCTGCAACCGGATATGCAATTGGGCCTTATGTTCATCCCTATTCCCTTACCTGCCTACGTATTGGGAATCGCCTATTTGCTCTATTCCATATACGGTATGAAGAGCAGGTTGGGCAATATAGGGCACACAGCACATTTTGGTGGCGCGATAGGGGGCTATGTGACCACATTGCTTTTTAAGCCCGGACTTATAGAAAGTGATACCATCATGGTGGTGCTGTTGGCCATTCCCATCCTGATTCTTTTTGCCCTGGAGAAAATGGGAAAAATCTAATCGGGCCTTGAACAAAGGCGCTGTTTCAGCCCCATATTGAGGTATACATACCCCGTATTGGGCAATTCATCGAAAAAGCATAGCAAAATATACCTTTTCCCTCTGTTCAGCGTTAACGTAGGAGCCAAATCTAAACTTGAGTATAGTTAAACCTACTTACAATGAAACGAATTCCCCAACTATTTTTAGCGGCTACAGTGCTATTTGCTTCCTGTAGCGACGAAACGACCATCTTTAAGGATGACCTTCAGGATGATGTGATTGTAGAAAGCAACGAAGCCGAATTGGAGGGCAGCATTAGTTACGACAAATCAGGTGTCCTTGAGATTTTTGATGAAGACGCCTTGACCAATAAAGGCGGCCTTACCAACAAAGCCGATATCGCAGGGGACTATCCCCTGACCTTGGTTGCCCAAGTGAACCCGCCAACCTATCGTGGTAGAGGGGGCCTAACGGCTTCCCATGTGGATGTAGAGGGCGATTACGCCTATGTATCCTACAATGAAGTGGAAGATGCTTATTTTGGTGCGGTCGAAATCATAAACATCAGTGATCCCAACAATCCTAGGGTAACCTCACGCCTGATCTATCTAAACGCAGATCTCAACTCCGTGGAGTACGAGAATGGATTTGTATATGTAGCTGGAGGCGTTAATTCGGAAACGTCCACGCGGGCCACTTCCAATTCTTTTGTGGGCAAAATTACGGTCTCTAACGGAAGATTTGATACAGGTGGGGGCATTACCTATGGTTTTCAACAAGGATTCAATGCAAATGACGTGGCCGTAGACGGGCAGCGTGTTCTGACCACCAGTGGTAAGGATGGATCGCTCACCGTCTATAACCAATCGGATCTGACCATACAGGAAGAAGTACCCTATGACGACCTAAGGTCCTTGGCATTGGACCAAGGGAATATCGCTTTATTGAACGCTAGTACAGGACTGGTCATTTTAGATGCCGGTTATCAAGTAATCAAGGAAATTCCCATCGATACCGATTTTGGTCTTGCGACGAAAAAATCCATTGATTTTTCCGGGGATAAGATCGTTGTTTCCGAAGGAGGCAAAGGTGCCGGTGTGTACAGCCTTTCATCGGGAAGCTTGGTGGAGTATATTCCCATTTTGATCGATCCGGCCGGTGTGGCCGAGTCGGATATCGTGACCAATGCGGTCGCCACCAACGAAGAGATGATTCTTATGGCCAATGGCGGTGCCGGACTTTGCTTGTCCGAGGACAATGGCAACAACGCGGACCTTGTGGGTATTATTGAATTGGAGGGCTCCATAAACTATGTGGCTTCCAAAGATGATTATTTATTTGCGGCTTCCGGGAGGGAAGGTTTACAAATCATAAAATTAAACAGGCCTTCTGAAAGTCTGGCCGCACGTTGTGCTTCCCTGCCCGCTTATAGTGGTAGTTCTACACTTAACGTAAGCCAAGGTCAGACCTTGGAATACCGAGGAGCCAAAAGATTCAAAAACCTGAATGTAGCTGGATCCCTTTTGCTTTGCGGCTCTTGGACCGTAATCAACAATGTAGGCCTGGATACCGATGCACTTTTTGAAATGAACGGTACTTTCGTAGTGGGAAGGAACAATAGAAGGAGAGATATTACGGTGGAAAGCGGAGCTACTTTTCGAGTAGAGGGCAACCTTATTATTTATGGCGATCTTATCCTGAACGATGGGGCAACCCTGGAGTTCATCGGGGAAAACTCGGTCGTAAACATTTTTGGGTCTGTCCAAAGAAATGGTTCAAGTACTGTAAGCGGCACCTTCAATGACATAAAGAACAAGTTCTAACACCTTAAGCAAGTCAGTATAGACACAAAAAAAGCCCTGAACCAGTATGTTCAGGGCTTTTTGTATGTGTTCAATGGTGGTTATAAGCTATTGTAACATGGAAGCAATCTGGGTCTCCAAATCATTTCCTCGAAGGTTTTTTGCAACGATTACGCCATTTTCGTCCAAGATAAAAGTGGCCGGAATAGCATTTACCCCATAAAGTTGTGCAATTTCGTCAAAATAATCCACGTTGGAGACATGGTTCCATACCAGGCCGTCGTCCAAAATCGCCTGTTTCCAGTCCTCTGCTTTTTTGTCCAGGGATACGCTTAAAATATTTAGGCCTTTTTCATGATATTTGTGATATACCTTTACCACATTGGGATTTTCTATACGACAAGGCTTGCACCATGCGGCCCAAAAATCAACGATGGTCACCTTCCCTAATACATCGTGTAAGGCCAGTTCTTCACCGGTAGGTGTAGGGGCCGAAAAATTGGGCGCCTTGGATCCCACGGACGTACTTTTCTTTTTGTCCAGTTTTTCCTTAATTCCCTTGCCAACCTTGGTTGCCTTAATTTCTGGGCTTAGGGCCTCGTACATTTGCTGTACCTCATCCTCTGATAAGGCATTTGTGGTAAGCACTTTGTCAATGATCAGGGCCGATATCAAAGCATTCGGGTTGTTTTTTACATAATCGAGCTCAAAACTTTTGGCTTCCTCCTGAAGTTCAAAGTATTCCTCTCTCAAAGATGCCATCGTAGCCTCATCCCTTGGTGTAGCACTGGCAGCCCTCCTCATATCCTCGTTCATAGACATTGCCTTGAGCGATATTTCCCGGGAATTTTTGAGAAAATCTGCAAACAGATCGTTCTGCAGCGTGCCTTTTATTTTGGCAAGGCCCAAACTGTCCTTTTGTGCCTTTAATTCTATTTCCCCATTTTCAACGATAAATGGGATGTTGCCTCGTATCTTATCTATAAAAATATAATGCAGCTCGGGAATATCGGATTCTCCCTGGAAAAGAAATTTACCCTCCTCTACCGTGGTAGTGTCCACGTCTATGGGTTGGTTTTTTTCATCGGTCTTCTTTAGAAAGATCTTGGTTCCATTTTCCAAATCGCCCCTTATGGTGCCTTCAACGATGAAGCCATTAGGGTTGTCATTGCAGGAGGCCACGGCGGCTAAAGCGCAGAGCGCCACTACTATTTTTTTCATGGAAATGTCATTTTGCTCGGCAAAGGTACTTATATAGCGCATATAAAAAAAGCCCTTAACACTATGTTAGGGCTTTTGATTGGTATGTTATGCTAGCTTAAAACTGGTATCGAATGCCCAACGCGATGTCAAAATCAAAACTGTCATCAAAATCATCGTAGCCGATAAGACCAATTTCTGGCCTAAAATCGAGCGAAATTAAAAGGGGAATATCAAAATTATATTCTATTCCAATATCGCCGGCCGCAAAGACAAAAAGTCCCCCATCTGGGGTAAAGGGCTGATTATTGTTGTTAAGTCGGGATTCGAAATCCACATTTCCGAGTCCGCCCCCTATGCCGTAATACCAGTTAAAATCACCATCAATGGAATGTACCCATTGATAGACTCCGGTCAGTTTAAAGGCATCAAACTCGCGACTATCGCGCCATCCGAGGTCAATTTCCAACCGATTGTAGCGTGCAATTGATTTTTGATAAGAAATTTCGGCCCCGAAGCCATCGCTATCACCTAACCGAAGTCCCAGTGCATGTTCCGATATTTCCTGGGCACTAACAGATAGGCAGCCAAAAAAAAGAATAGGGATTACTGCTTTAAAAATTTTCATAAGATGTGTGTTTATATAAAGTTTAAAATTCGTGGTGCATGGTTGTGTTCAGTTAATAAAAACTTATTTTAGTGCCCAAAATTGTTCCAGCTTGGATAAAAATTTTCTAAAAGTCCTGCAAGCCAGCCTCGACGGGGAGTTGCATACAGACGAACTCACCAAGGCCCTTTATGCCACAGACGCTTCGGTGTACCGAAAACGCCCAACGGCAGTGGCCTATCCAAAAGGAATAGCGGACCTGCAAAAACTCATTTCGTTTGCAAGGGAAAAGAAACTGGGCCTAATACCACGCACCGCAGGTACTTCTTTGGCCGGACAATGTGTGGGGGATGGAATTGTAGTGGATGTTTCCCGACATTTCACCAAGATTTTACACTTGGATACGGATAAAAAGCAGATTAGCGTGCAACCAGGTGTGGTCCGAGATGAGCTGAACCAATATCTTGCCCCCCACGGTCTTTTCTTTGGTCCCAATACCTCTACCTCCAACCGGTGCATGATCGGGGGTATGGTTGGCAACAATTCTTCGGGGACCACGTCCATACAATACGGTGTAACCAGGGACAAGGTCGTGGCCTTAAAAGCATTGCTCTCCGACAGTAGCGAAGCTACCTTTGAGGCACTTTCCGAAACCGGTTTCCATGCGAAAAGAAAGCAAGAATCACTTGAAGGAAAAATTTATGAAAACATATATAAAGAACTGTCTTCCATAGAAATAAGGAAGGAAATAATAAATAATTTTCCCAAAGCTGAAATTCATAGACGGAATACCGGCTATGCCATGGATGAATTGTTAAAGAACACGCTTTTTGGGGACTCCCAAGGAGATATCAATCTGTGCAAATTATTGAGCGGCAGCGAGGGTACCTTGGCCTTTACCACAGAAATAACACTGCAATTGGATGATAGTCCTCCCCCTTTTTCCGCCATGGTGGTCACACATTATAGGCGGCTCGAGGATTGCCTCGCCGATGTAGTCCCCGTAATGGGCCATGCACTCCATCTCTGTGAAATGATGGACAAAGTGATCTTGGACTGTACCAAGAACAACCGCACGCAATTCGCCAACCGCTTTTTTGTTGAGGGTGATCCAGAGGCACTGCTTATGTTGGAGCTTAGGGCCAGTTCCGAGGATGCCTTGGAGGTGGCTTTAAAGGAGTTGTTGGACACTATAGCGACTTCGGGCTTAAGTTATGCCCATCCGGTCCTTAGGCATGGGGACATCCCTAAGGCCATTGAGCTGCGAAAGGCAGGTTTGGGCTTATTAGGGAATATGGTAGGCGATCGCAAGGCCGTAGCGTGTATTGAGGACACCGCCGTGGCCCTGGAAGATCTCAAGGATTTTATTGGGGAGTTTTCCGCGATTATGAAGGGATATAAGCAGGAAGCGGTCTATTACGCCCATGCCGGAGCAGGGGAACTACACCTCAGGCCCATTCTTAATCTAAAAAAATCCGAGGATGTGGCCTTGTTTCGGTCCATTACCACCGATGTGGCCCATTTGACCAAAAAGTACCGGGGGTCTTTTAGTGGGGAACATGGCGATGGGATTGTCCGTGCGGAATTCATACCTACGATGATCGGCGAAAAGAACTATCAACTCCTCAAGCGTATCAAATCGTATTTTGATCCTTATGGTATTTTTAATCCCGGAAAAATCGTAGACCCTTTCCCTATGGACGCGTCTCTGAGGTATGAGGTGGATCGGGAAGAGCCCGAGGTTGCTACGTTGATGGACTTTGGCGATAGCGAGGGGATTCTCAAGGCCGCGGAAAAATGCAATGGGAGTGGGGATTGCAGAAAAACGCACCACATGTCCGGGGCCATGTGCCCCAGTTATCATGCTACAAGGCACGAAAAGGACACCACAAGGGGTAGGGCCAATGCCTTGCGCGAGTTTCTTACCCAGCCGAACCAATCTTCCAATGCCTTTGACCATAAAGAACTAAAAGAGGTCTTTGATCTATGCCTGAGCTGTAAGGCTTGTGCGAGCGAGTGTCCCAGCAATGTGGATGTTGCCGCCTTAAAGGCCGAATTTTCGCATCAATATCAAGAAGCCAACGGGTACGGTTTTAGGAGTAAACTCTTTGCCCATAGTACCAGGTTGAACCGATTGGGTAGCAAGGTTTCCGCATTCACCAATGCGGTGTACCGCTCCGGATTATTGGGCAATCTGGTCAAAAGAACGTCGGGTGTAGCCTTGGAAAGACGCATGCCCGAAGTATCAAGTTTTAATTTCGATAAATACTTACAACTAATTAAAAACAAGGAATTTATCTATATAAAAAAAGTAGTACTATATGTTGATGAGTTTACCCAATACCTCGATATCGATCAAGGCAAGGACGCCATAGTGGTTTTAACCAATTTGGGTTATGATGTACAGCTTTTTCAGGCCGAAAGTGGTCGCACCTATATTTCAAAGGGTTTTTTAAAGCAAGCCAAACGTTTGGCCCTGCGGAACATTGATCGTTTAAAGATTTTTGCGGAGAAGGGATACCCCATTATAGGTCTGGAACCTTCGGCAGTCCTCAGCTTTAGGGACGAGTACGGCAGATTTTCGGAAGACAAGGGAGTGGTTGATCTCATCGCGAAACATTCTTTTTTGATCGAAGAGTTTTTGGCCAGGGAAATAAGTGAGGGCAGGGTAAAGGCCAGTAGTTTTACTAAGGAACCCAAAAAAATTAAGGTGCACAACCATTGCCATCAAAAAGCTTTGTCCGATCAAAAGGTAACCTTTGATGTGTTGAACCTCCCGGAGAACTTTGAAGTTAGTATCATTAGTTCCGGTTGTTGTGGCATGGCCGGCTCCTTCGGGTATGAAAAGGAGCATTACCGTACGAGTATGCAAATTGGGGAACTGAAGCTGTTCCCATCGATCCGAAAATCAGGGGAAGCTACTAGTATCGCGGCCAACGGCACCAGTTGCAGGCATCAAATCTACGATGGAACAGGCAGAACGGCCGAACACCCTATAAGTATTCTTAGAAAGGCATTGATCGTTCAGTAAATCGTCTTTCCCTTGGAGGGGATACTACGAGCTTTGTTGGCGCAACATTGCCGGAAGAACAAATTTTGGTTTTGCCCAATTTAGATATACCTTTGGAACGAAATCATACTCTATGGCGGGCAATACTTTCGGAAACCTATTTAAACTTACTACTTTCGGGGAATCACATGGGGCCGCAATTGGCGGGGTGCTTGATGGCTGCCCATCAGGAATGTCCCTGGATTTGGAAGCAGTGCAACGCGAATTGAACCGTAGAAAACCCGGACAGTCAGACATTGTGACCCAACGCAAGGAGCCGGATACCGTGGTCTTTTATTCCGGGATATTTGAAGGGAAGACCACCGGTACACCCATCGGTTTTGCCATCCACAATACCAATCAGAAATCCAAGGATTACACGCATATCAAGGACTCTTATAGGCCTTCCCATGCGGACTATGTGTATGATCAAAAATATGGCTTTCGGGATTATCGCGGCGGTGGGCGAAGTTCTGCAAGGGAGACGGCTAGTAGAGTAGTGGCCGGGGCCATAGCCAAACAGTTTCTGGCTCCTGTACAGATTCATGCCTATGTGTCCCAAGTAGGCTCCATGAAATTGGATAAACCCTATCAGGAATTGGATTTTTCTCTTATTGAATCCAATGCAGTGCGCTGTCCGGACCCAGGGATGGCTCAAAAAATGATCGAATATATCAAGGCGATACGTAAAGAGGGCGATACCATTGGTGGCATCATCAGCTGTGTCATCCAAAATGTACCAATTGGTCTTGGAGAACCGGTCTTTGACAAATTACATGCCGAATTGGGCAGGGCAATGCTATCCATAAACGCGGTAAAGGGCTTTGAATATGGCAGTGGCTTTGGCGGTGTGGTGATGAAGGGCAGCCAACACAATGACGCTTACAATACCGATGGCACAACGCAGACGAATTTAAGCGGTGGCGTGCAAGGCGGCATCAGCAACGGGATGGATATTTACTTCAACGTGGCCTTTAAACCCGTGGCCACCATCATCCAGCCCTATGAGACCATCAACAAGGAGGGGGAAAAAATCACCACCAAGGGCAAGGGAAGGCACGACCCCTGTGTTGTCCCGCGGGCGGTGCCCATTGTAGAGGCCATGGCAGCCTTGGTTTTGGCCGATTATTCCCTGCTTTCCCGTACCAACAAAATATAAATTTGTCCCTAGGGTTTTCGGTTCAAAATAGTATCTTACCGCCCTAAAACAACGATATGCGTAAAATTGAATTGCACTGGCAAATTCTCATTGGGATGATAGTCGGTATTGTTTTTGGTTTCGGAATGACCTATCTCTCCTGGGGGAAAGGATTTATCGCAGACTGGGTACAACCCTTTGGAACCATCTTTGTAAAACTCCTGAAACTGATCGCCATTCCCTTGATCATTGCCTCCCTGGTAAAGGGAATCTCCGACCTAAAGGACATTTCCAAATTTAGGAATATTGGTCTGCGGACCATTGGCATCTACGTGGGGACTACCGTGGTGGCCATTAGTGTCGGATTGCTGTTGGTGAATCTTTTTCAGCCTGGCGAGGGTATTTCGGAAGCGACGATTACGAAATTGACCGACACCTATGCCTCAGATAGCGGGGTAACTTCCAAAATTGAAGAGGCCACCCGGCAAAAAGATAGTGGTCCACTCAATTTTTTGGTAGATATGGTTCCTGATAATGCCCTTGCAGCTATGAGCAACAACAGTTTGATGCTCCAGGTAATCTTTTTTACCATTTTTCTTGGCATATCCATGTTGCTCATCGGGGAGGAGCGTGCAAAACCTCTGAAACAGTTTTTTGACGCCCTCAATGACGTAGTGTTGAAAATGGTGGACCTTATCATGTTAACTGCGCCTTTTGCGGTCTTTGCGCTTTTGGCGGGCGTTGTGGCCTCTTCGAGCGACCCGGAACTGCTCTTGGCCTTGTTAAAATATGCAGGAGTGGTGGTGCTGGGCCTTTTTCTGATGATTGTATTCTACGCCATTGTGGTTTCCGTTTTTACCAAGAAAAACCCATTCTGGTTCCTTAAGGAAATCAGTCCGGCCCAATTGTTGGCCTTTTCCACTAGTTCCAGTGCGGCTACCTTGCCGGTAACCATGGAAAGGGTAGAGGAGCATATAGGAGTAGACAAGGAAGTGTCCAGTTTTGTGCTACCGGTCGGAGCCACGATCAATATGGATGGCACGAGTTTATACCAAGGTGTGGCGGCAGTGTTCATCGCACAGGCGCTGGCTTTTGACCTCACTTTGGCCGACCAGTTGACCATAGTGCTTACCGCTTTGTTGGCCTCTATTGGTTCAGCGGCGGTTCCCGGTGCGGGTATGGTTATGCTGGTCATTGTGCTGGAGTCCATCGGGTTTCCTGCGGACAAGTTGGCCATAGGGTTGGCCTTGATCTTTGCAGTAGACCGACCTTTGGATATGTGCCGAACCGTAGTGAACATTACCGGGGATGCCACGGTATCGATGGCCGTGGCCAAATCCGTCGGGAAACTGGGTCAGCCCAAGGTAAAGGAATGGGACGACCATTTGGAAGAAGTAAAGTAGAACCTTAAA
This sequence comes from uncultured Flavobacteriaceae bacterium, assembly GCA_947494825.1. Lineage (GTDB taxonomy): Bacteria > Bacteroidota > Bacteroidia > Flavobacteriales > Flavobacteriaceae > JBNGOQ01. The sequence continues at coordinate 302,267 of CANLWN010000001.1, forward strand.
AACACTAAAAATGAACATCTGTTTTTTAATGTACCCCTGGGAGGAGGTAGACCCAGAGAACGATACCAGTCTGGCGCTCATCCATGAGTGTGTGAAACGCAATCATGGCGTGGCCCTTTGTGCACCCGCCAACCTTACCATCCGGAACAGCGTCACCAACGCTTTCTGTACCGTAATCAACAGAATGGATAAGGTATCGAGCAACCTGAAGACGTTTTACAAACAGGCCACCTTACGGGAGGAAATGTTGCCCTTGGCAGGGTTCGATGTGATTTTTATGCGTGCCAATCCGCCCCTGGATCCCATAATGCTCAATTTTTTGGATTCGGTAAAGGACGATGTCTTTATCGTAAACTCCCTGCAGGGGCTTCGGGAGGCCAATAACAAGCTCTATACGGCAGCATTTGGGGACTCCCATAGCAACATTATTCCGGTGACCCATGTCTCTAAGAATAAAAATTATTTAGTGCGGCAAATCAAGGAATCCGAAGCGGACAAAATGATCCTAAAACCCTTGAACGGCTTTGGGGGCTCTGGGGTTATCCTAATCGAAAAATCGGCCATGTCCAATATAAAATCCCTATTGGATTTTTATGTAACAAACTCAGATGGAAGCTCTAACTATGTTATACTTCAAGAATATATTGAAGGTGCGGATCAGGGCGATGTCCGTATCTTATTGCTCAATGGGGAACCCATTGGTGCCATGAAACGGGTTCCAGGGTCGGACGATCATCGCTCCAATGTTTCTGCAGGGGGATCGGTCGCGAAACATCAGCTCACCAAACCCGAAAAAGCGTTGTGCAAACAAATTGGGCCTAAACTAGTCAAAGACGGACTCTATTTTGTGGGGATAGATGTCATTGGAGGAAAATTGGTAGAGGTCAATGTGATGTCCCCTGGCGGAATCACCTACATGAACAAGGTATATAAGGCCAAACTACAGTGTAAGGTAATCGATTTTGTTGAAAGCAAGGTCTTGGACAATCTAAAAGCGTTTGACCGACGATCCCGCCTGCGAAGTGAAGTAGAGAATGCATAAACTTTCCATAAGCGATATTGTTTCCCGTATCCGCACGGGCACACCGTTTGAGGCCGTGGCCGAGGATTATTCCTTTACGATCAAGATTGAGGAATATGCCCCGTATATTTGTGGGGCCGTACATGACGGGCACCAGTTTAGGAAGTCGTTATGGGAACCGTGCTTGCATACCGAATACGAACGTTGGTACGAGGAAGACCCCTATACCAAGGAAATGGTACAGACGCATCCCATTGTAATCGCTGGCTGTGATAGCAGGTTCGAATATGATCTTAACCGTGCCCCGGAAACGGCCATTTACACGGATGCATGGGGCAAACAACTTTGGAAACGGCCCTTGACGGAAACAGAAAAGTCCCATAGTCTGCGGAAGCACCATGCCTTTTATGAAGTGGTGCACGCCTTGGTACACCAAATAGAATCGCGCTATGGCAAAGCCTTGGTGTTCGATATGCACAGTTATAATTGGAAACGTTGGGACCGGGAGGTACCCTGCTGGAATTTGGGGACCGCTAATATTGATAATGACCGGTTTGGGTCACAAGCAAGGGCCTGGAGCCAAAAATTGGGTGGTATGACGCTGCCCAATGGCATTGCCTCTACCTCCAAGATCAACGATACGTTTCAGGGCAATGGGCATTTCTTAAAATATATCACCCAAAACTTTAAGGATACGCTAGTTTTGGCGACAGAGATCGCAAAGGTATATTGCGATGAATATGAGGGGACGATTTATCCCGAGGTGGTACGCTCGGTGGAACAGCAACTTAAAGAATTGATACCTTTACAGGTGAAGGAATTTCAAAGGGATACACTATGATCAGGGAAGGGGAATTTCGGGATATAAAACGGGCAAATGCCGAACTCTTTGATATTGATGCCAACCTGGACCGCTTGGTAAAGCGCATAGAGTTGCTCAACTACGTGAATCCGTTGAACATTGAAAAAGAGAAACATCGGTTTTTTACTTCAAAATATAGCGAGGACCCCACCTTTAAATACCCCAAACTTAAGTTTGATCCCTACAAGCTGCACCGATTGTTTTTTTCCCAACGTTTGGAGCGCATCGCGGACGAACAGATTAGAAAGCTGTACCAGGACATCATTTATTATTATGCCAACATGATCCAATGTATTGAAACCATCGGGGCCGATAAGAAGTTCTATTACAATTCCCTTAGGATCTATGGCACACCCACGGAGAAGGATGTGCACAATGCAAAGTTCATTCTGCATTATGAGGATGAGCCCATTACCGGTGATATGGAAAAGGTATTTAGCCCCGAAGAGGCAAAAGCCTATTTTGAAGACTTTGTAAAACAGTACGATTTTCCCTTGAACATCCGTTTCTCCACCAATATCGCCGCAGCCGCCATGGTAAGCAATTCTACCAGGACCTTGTTGATCAAAAAGAATACCCGGTTCAGCAAAAACCAATTGCTGACCTTGGCCCATCATGAAATAGGGGTGCATTTGGTCACCACCTACAATGGAATCTTGCAACCCTTAAAGATTTTCTCCAACGGCTTTCCAAAAAATGTGGAGACCCAGGAAGGTCTGGCCGTTTTTGGGGAGTACATGGGCGGTGCGTTAAGGTTGAAAAGACTCAAAGAATTGGCCTACAGGGTTTTAGCATCCGATAGTTTAATAAAAGGTTACGCTTTTTCGGACACCTTTGATTTAATCCATAATCAGTATAAACTCAATAGGGAGGATGCCTTCACCATCACCTTACGCGCACATCGGGGAGGTGGATTTACAAAAGACCGACTTTATTTGAGCGGCCTGCGCAAAATATACAAACGATACCTCCACGAAGAGCCCATGGATACCCTGCTTACCGGTAAGGTCACACTGGAATATGAGGACATCATAAAGAAACTACGCTATTTGGGATTGGCCCAAAACATTACCCATAAGAACCACTCTTACACCCAAAACCTGAATACGAACAAAACCCTCGATTTTATTTTGAATAATTTGAAATAAGAATGACAGCAAAACACTCGTTCTTACTGCCATTCCTACTTTTTTAAGGCAAAATTAAAGGTTGCCAGAGGCCAATACCTGATCCAAGACGTATTGCATGGCGGTTTTCCAGCCTTCCTGATGGGCATTTCCCAAAGGAGAACCGAAAGAGCGCTCGTCCGAAAACTTTGTCGAGTATTTTTCGGCCCCTTGATCTCCATACACGATTAGTTCGATGTCATAGCGCAGGCCAGATTCGGACGAAGCGGGTTCTGCCGTGCTATCAAAAAAACCAGAATCTTTTTTCTCGGCCTTTGTGCTGCTTTCGTTTACCTCGACCATTACAATATATTCCGATTTCAAAATTTGCTGTAACCTGTCAATAGGTGTTTGTGACAATTGTCGAAATCCAACATTGGAGTCCACTAAGTTTTTTATTGTGGTCATCATGTCCTGTACGGTAATGGGCAGGGATTGGTTCTTTTGGGCCAAATAATCGGTTACAAATTGGGTCATCTGACTGGAAACGTCCTTGTCATAGGTGCCGTTCTTGGTAAAACTCAACGGAATCACCGATAATTTGTTCTCTTCGTAACCCGGGCCTAGATAGATCTCTTCCTTAGGGATCGGCGTGGTAGTTTCCTTTTGTCCAAGCGCATCATTTGGGGCGAAGACCGTTATGGTTTCTTCGGCTTTTTGCCCAGCGGAGGATGTTCCAAAAGATTGTGTCCTGCCGCTTGAAAAGACAATCTTTTCCAGGTTTTGGGTTCCAATTTCGTTGATCAGGGTTTCGCCAGGGTAGGTAAAACTAATGGTTGAGGCTGTGACCTTGACCACTTTACCTTGAATAATCTCACCAGTTTTGGTGAATACAATGTCATTTTTGGTGGCATTTCCCTGGCCAAGGGCCCAAAGGGAAAATACCATTGCAATGGATAGAAATAGTGTTCTCATAGCACAGATTTAAATTTAGTAATTGAATGAATAACTTCTTGCACCCCGCATGGGGGTGTTCTTTTTAGATGCTTCCAAATAGGAAAGCAACAATGCTTCACGCGCATTGACACACCGTAAGGGTGCCAAGCAGTTGCAAAACGTCCGAAAGATAGAGATGGCTTGTATAAAAAATGCCACAAAATGTATGCCACCCAGGTGTTTGGGTGGCCTTTTTACATAGAAAATTTGCATTCTTCTCCAAAAAAGGGAAGAACAGGTCCTACAAGGAGATGGCTCTGTAGCGTGGATACTTTACCTTAAAGGAGAAACCTTCCTTTTTGTTCTCCTTGCTGTTCAATTCCAGTTTCCAGGTCAATAGCCCTTTCTTTTTATCGTAATCGGCGGTAAAAGTTTCTATTTCACTTACTTTGATTTCCTTGTTTTGCGACTGCGGAATACGGTCCATCAGCTTTAGGGTAATTGGAGTTGACTTATTGTTTTTCACCTCCAGTTCGTAATTCCTATCCAAAATTCGGTTGCTTCCGATAAAAGCGTTGCTCTTAAAATTTTTGTTCTGCCTGCGCACAACGGTAATACTGGGATCAATTCCCAGGGAAACGGACATTTCTTTCTTGGCGATATAGGGATCGATCGCGGTTTTCCCCGCATAACCACCATCAAAATAGACGTTGGCCTCTCCAGGTAACAGGTTATAACGCTCCCAATCCGTAAAGGAGGCGGTGAGAAACACATTCTCATTGACGATCGGGGCCGCAAAGTATTCATAGGTCGCATCGAACTGATAGGTGTTGATCTCTATGGCCGTGATGTCCCCATCCGATACAATGGAGTAGGGCTTTTTAATAACGAACTCCGTACTGGTCACGCCTTCCTTTTGTCGGCTTTTGCGTGTGGTGATCAGGATTACCCCATGAGCTCCCCGGCTTCCATAAATAGAGGTAGCGCTCGCTTCTTTGAGGATTTCAATGGACAGGATTTCGCTTTCGTCCAGGTCGCCCTCGGCAAAGCCGTCCACGGGAACACCGTCTATCAGGTAGAGCGGTAAAACGGGTTTTGGGGTACTGGAATAACCACGTACGCTTCCAGAGGAAGCGGTGCCGGTGGTTCCGTATGCGGTGACCACCACTTCCTCGAGCATCTCAGCGTCTTCATCCAGGCGTACGTTCATCAGGGAAGCGTAGATGGGAAGTTCCTGTGTTCTGAATCCGATATAGGAGATGGCCAGCGTCTGTCCCTCCTTAATATCAAGGGCATAGTTGCCATCAAAATCGGTCTGGGTTCCTATGGTGGTTCCCTTAATGACTACGCTACAGCCGGGTAGGGGAGCACCCGAGGCATCGGTGACTGTGCCTAGCACCCGTTTCACTGTCGGGTTAAAGGCGTATTTGTGTTTTTTGACGGCTCCACTGCCATAACGCTTTTGATGGCGGCTCACAAAGTTGAGGTACTTCGTGCCCAAATCGGGTTTTTCCACATTTAGATGGGGGTTCCCGGTAGACAGGATCACCTTTACGTTCTTCCATGCATTCCCCGTCTTTTGGTAGACCAGGGCCTTGTAGGTCAGTTTTATAGGGTCGTTCATCTGCTTGGATTTGATATCATAGGTAGGGATCCATCCTGCATCCTTTACCGTATAGGTCAGGGCTAGTTGCAGGCTTGTAGCAGCCGGGGCATCAAACCGTATTTTCAGTTTCCCCTGCCTCTTTTCAGGGGCTTGGTTAATTTCAGCCAATTGAAGTTCCAGTTGCTGCAACGCTTCTTTCAACAGTTCAATTTCTTTTCGGGTGGTAAAGATTTCGTCCTTGATAGCGGTTATGCGTTGCCGATAATAGGTGCTAATTTCCTTGATCTTATCCAGATCCAGGGCCTGGGTATCGGAATGGAGTTGTTGGTTCGCTGAAATGAGCTGTTCTTCCACTTCGAGCCCGTTTATCCTGTTTTGCAAAAAGGCAATTTTGGATTGAAGCGCGTTAATTTCTTTTTTCCATTTTGCTACTTCGGGATGGCTCTCGACCTTGGTGAGATAATCAATATCGTAGGACATGGCCAAGATCGATACGGTCTGTAGGCCCGAAACCTGTATACTGTGCTCCTCGATTTTGGCCGAAAGCCCTGTGAATACCATTTCTGTAGTGCCGGCATTTAAGCTGCACTGTGCGGTACGGGTTATTTGAGCTCCGTTCAAATAGACAGTCACTTCCTTTATCGTGGAAGGAACTTGTAGGTCATTGGCAAAACATAGTAGGGGTACAAAGGCGAGTACAAAAGCTAGTTTTTTCATCATTGGCGGATTTAAAGTTTGCTTAAACCTAATCCCATTAATACCAATAACAAACAGCCAACGCGCAAAGCGCTGGTTTCGATGCGTAAAAGGGCGTTCTGATCTAGTTAGCCCAAAAATTTGGCCTTTAGTTCGGCCGTAGGAATCATGCAGGCCTCTTTTTTTCCAAACCAGCGGTAGCGGTTCTTGGCAATGATGTCATAGATTGCATTGCTGATGATGGGAGGGATCCATTCCAGGATGGCCAAAAGTTTCCAACCGCCCCCAAATGCCTGGCCGATCTTTAAAGCCGCAGCGGCCTTGGTATAATACGCAACGCCGGGTGCTACCAAGATAATGGAATCTACCTTGGTGGTGTCTATCTTTCTGGCCTCGATGAATTGCTCGCCAAGTGGACTTTGCAAAGCAGCATAGCGGAAGGTATCCTTGCGGTCCCTTTTGATGATAAATTGCACCGCCCCATTGCATAGGTTACATACCCCGTCGAACAAAATCAATTTTTTTCCTTCTTCCAATTCCATTACACTGCAAAAATACGACTTGTTGGTTGAAATACCTATGATTTGCCTCGACAGAAGGGGCGGAGGTAAACTACTTTTTGGCCTCCACCAGTTCCAATTGATCCACGTTTACCCGTGTGGTGAACATCCCATAATTGACCACAGCCTTATTTTTTTCCAGGCTATCAATGCTGCCCACCGCCTTGCCATCGGGTAAACGTACCCGGTCACCTACTTTGAACACCGGTCTGGGTTTGTTGTTTTCCTTTGCCTGGGTGTTCTTCTTGGCCACCTTTTTCTTTTCGCGGATTACTTTCACCTCACGCTGCACTTCCTGCTCTACCTGGACTTTTTTCTGGCGCTGTTCCTTGAACTCCTTGGCCGTTTTTTTCTTCCGTTTGCTGTTTTCCGTTTCTACGATCCGTAGGAGCTCAGAAATTAAGGGTCTTTTTTTGCTGTCCTGAAAATAGCGTTCTGCGGCGGTGTTCACCTTGTTGCCCAAATAGATCATGCGTTGGTTGTGATCGTAGAGTTCCTGATAGTTTTCCAACTTGGATTTGATTTTGGTATTCATCGCTTCCAGACGTTTGGCCTCGTCCCTTGCCTTGGACTCCTCTTCCTGCAACCGCGAGCCGGTCTTCGCCATCTTGCTGCGTTCCTTTTGCAGTTTGGCAATGGTGGCATCAAAACGCACCTTGCCCCTGGCAATCTTTTTCTTCGCCTTGTTGATAAGACTGTACGGAATTCCGTTTTTCTGTGCCACTTCAAAAGTAAACGAACTGCCAGCTTCTCCCATGACCAATTGAAAGATAGGCTCCAGGGTCTTTCCATCAAAAAGCATATTGGCATTGGCCATATGGGGTAGTTCGTTGGCCAATAGTTTTAGGTTTGCATAGTGTGTGGTAATCACGCCATAGGCACCCCGTTCGTAAAATACCTCCAAGAAAATTTCGGCCAGGGCACCTCCGAGCTCAGGGTCACTTCCGGTCCCAAACTCATCGATCAGGAAGAGTGTATCCTTATTGCACTTTTTAAGGAAGTGGTTCATGTTCTTGAGCCTATAGCTATAAGTGCTGAGATGATTTTCAATGGATTGGTTATCACCGATATCCGTAAGTACCTTTTGGAAGAGACAGACCGTACTGCGCTCGTGCACAGGAATCAACAGGCCACTTTGCACCATTAGCTGTAACAGGCCTATGGTCTTTAGCGTAATGCTCTTGCCTCCGGCATTGGGGCCCGAGATAACAATGATTCGGTTCTCAGGATGTAAGGCAATGGTCTGTGGATAGGTCTTTTCCCTTTTTAACTTATTGCTTAAATACAATAAGGGGTGATAGGCATCGCGCAGAAACAATTCCTGCTTGTCATTGATGGTCGGCATCAAAGCATTCATATCCTCGGCATACCTGGCCTTGGCCGCGGTAAGGTCCATATGGGCCAAAAAATCCTGATAGTCGGATAGGAGGGAAACGTAGGGCCTTATCTGGTCCGTAAGTGTATTTAGGATTCGCTGAATTTCCTCGGTCTCCTCAAACTCCAGGTTGTTGAGTTCCCGGCTATACCGAAGTGTGGCCTCTGGCTCAATATAAACGATGCTTCCGGTCTTGGAGGAACCCATCACAGAGCCCTTTACCTTTTTTCGGTACATGGCCTTTACCGCAAGTACCCGCCTATTGTCCACCACGGATTCCCGGATCTCATCCAAAAAATCGGCCCCGGAATAGGTGTTAAGGGCAGCGGCAAAGCTCTTGTTGATATTTCCTTTCACCGTATGCATCTGTTGCCTGATACCCTTTAGGTTGACCGATGCACTATCCTTGACCTCTCCAAATTTGTCGATGACCTGATCAATATACTTTGGGATTTCCGACTGTAGTTCCACTACTTCGGACCGTGTAAAGAGGAGGGGGTAGTACGCATGGAATTTTTTAAAGAACTTCTTGTGGGTTGCCATCGTATGGCATAGGGAAGCAATTCTTTTGAACCCGCTTATCTCCAGGGTGGTGTTCTCTATGGACAACAACTTCAATTCGGTGTCTATCCCATCAAAACCGTGATTGGGAATGCGGTTCTCGTTTTCAAAGGACGATAGGTATTCCGAGGTTTGACCCAAGGCCTCTATGATCGCCTCCTTGCTGGCCAGGGGCGTTACCGATTGCGCGCGCAGCTTTCCCAGATCGGTATGGCAGCGATCCGCCAGTTGGTCCAACACCGTGGGGAACTCTAGATCTTCAAGGGTTTTGCTGTATATTGGGTCCATCGCTTTTTTTTGCCGAGGCAAAGGTACAGTATACAACGGTTATATGTAAATGGAAATCGTAAGGGCTGCCATGGCCAGTACGCATAGGATACCCACCAAAGGGAGTACAAATTTCAGCCATTTGTCGTAGCCCACCTTTACCATGGCCAGGGAGGCCAGTATAATTCCGGTCGGACTCACAAATTTAAACAGGCCCACACCGTATTGATAGGCATTGACCACTATTTCACGACCAACGCCCACGGTATCGGCCAAGGGAGACATAATGGGCATGGTCAATACGGCCATCCCGGAGGAAGAGGGGATAAAGAACGATAGCCCACTGTAAATATAGAGCACCACATTGATAAAAAGACCTTTGTGCATGCCTTCGGTCACCGAACTTGCATGGAACAACAAGGTGTCGCTCACCAATCCGTCCTCCATCAGCACGGTAACGCCCCTTGCAATCCCAATAATGAAGGCCACCCCCAGCAGGTCGGCAGCACCTCTAATAAATTTTTCCACAAAGATGCGTTCACTGATGCCAGCAATGAACCCTATGGCGATAGCACCCACCAGGAAAACCGCTGTCATTTCCAAAAACCACCACCCCAATTGGGAAACCCCGTATACCATCACCACAAAACATGAAATAAAGACCAGTAATACGAAGCGCAACCGACCGGTCAAGGCAGGCACATGGCTGGAGGAGCTCCCTGCAAACAGCTGTGCAATTTCGGCCCTTTGATCATATACAAGCGATTTGGAAGGGTCCTTTTTGACCCGTCGAGCATACCGGAGAATGTACAGAAGACATATGGCTACCCCCAAAACCAACATCAACAACCGGGCCTGTAGGCCCACGGTCCAGCTTATTCCTGCGGCATCTGAGGCTATAATGGTGCTGAACGGGTTTACTGTGGATGCCAGGGTACCGATAGATGATCCAATATAGATCGATGCAACCGCTACAATGGCGTCGTACTTGGCGGCAAGGAAAATCGGAATCAAAATAGGGTAGAAGGCAATGGTTTCTTCCTCGAGTCCAAAAGTAGTGCCGCCAAGGGCAATCAGACTGGTGACCATGATGATCAGCAGGAATTCCCTTCCCACAAGTCTTTGGGAAAGCCAGGCAATCCCTGCCTCAAAGGCGCCTGTAGCATTTACAATGGCGATGAGTCCACCAATGATGAGCACCAAAAGGATGATGTCTCCAGCTTCTAGGATACCCTTTAACGGTGCCTGAATAAAGGCGGTAAACCCTTGTGGCCGGGCCTCCAGTTCCCTGAAGGAATCGGGAATACTGATCGGCTTTCCCAACGCCCCTTCCGTAAATGTTTCCAAGGGGATCTTTATTTGCAGTGCATTCAGGGTCTCTTGCGAGGCTTCCAAGGTTTCTGTGCCTTGCGCATTACTCCGTACAAAGGTGTTATTCTCGGTATCATAGGACAATCTATCGAACTGGCCCGCTGGGATGATCCAGGTCAAAAGGGCCACCATGCCCGCAATCACAAAAAGAATGGTATGTGCTGTGGGAAAGGTGAATTTAAGTTTAAACGCCATTTTAGTCAACTAAGGGTTTTGGTGAGGAAAGATATTATTATTTTTGGTGGCAAAGCAAGTATTGGAACATCAAATGAACGTCAACATCCATCCAAGTTGGAAAGCCCAGTTAGAGCAGGAGTTTAACCAGCCCTATTTTTCGACCTTGGCCCATTTCGTAAAAAAAGAATACGGCAGTACGACCTGTTACCCCCGGGGAAAGGACATTTTTGCCGCCTTTGACCATAGTCCGTTCCCCGACACCCAAGTGGTCATTATTGGCCAAGATCCCTACCACGGTCCCAATCAAGCCAACGGCTTGTGCTTTTCCGTGCATGACGGAATTCCCCATCCGCCATCGCTCATCAATATTTTTAAGGAAATAGAGACCGACATGAACCAACCTTATCCAAAAAGCGGTAATCTGGAACGTTGGGCGGATCAGGGTGTACTCCTTTTGAATGCCACCCTGACCGTTAGGGCGCATCAGGCGGGAAGCCATCAAAATAAGGGATGGGAAATCTTTACCGACGCGGTGATCAAAAAGCTTTCTTCAGAGCGGGAAGGATTGATATTTCTCTTGTGGGGTGGTTTTGCCAAAAGAAAGGCAAATCTAATAGACGCAAGCAAGCACCATATATTGAAATCGGGGCACCCGTCTCCACTCAGTGCCAACAGAGGCCTGTGGTTTGGCAACAAACACTTTAGCAAGGCCAATGAAATTTTAATTCAAAAAGGCAAAAAACCTATCGCCTGGTAAGCAGGGATTCATAAGGCATTCTCTTCTTGATTAACTTTAAAAGAAGAAGCTTATCTTGCACGTTATCAAGAACTTTTGCAGTTACTTGAGATTGGCTCCAGCGGGTCAGCTCCAACCACTCTTGGATGTCCTCGAGCTGTTGCCCGTAGCGGTTGGCCAAGGTACGGTCAATGCTTGGAATGGCCTTGAATTCTGAAGTATAGAGGTTGATTACCTCCAAAATATGGACCAAAAGACCGTGGTTTTCATTACTAAAGGCCTCTGTAGTGGCCAGCACAAAACAAGGCCAGGGTGTGGGGCAATCGCCCAAGCTTCTGAAAACCCCTGAATCCACTAAAGGCTTGGTGGTAAAATGTTCCCACATGAAATAATCGGCTTGCCCTTGGGTCAAGGCTTCCACAGCGCTTTCCAGATTGTGGACCACCTTAAATTGAAGCCTCTCCAAATCCCATCCCAACTGCTGGGCATGCACGTAGGCCATTAAATGACTGCCGCTACCCAATCGACTTATGGCAGCAACCGAATTTTCCAGGTCCGCCAGATGTTGGTGAGGTCCCTTGGCGGCCACATGAATTCCCCATAATAGGGGCGAAGCAATATATTCCTGAACGATTCTAGCGGGGTTCCCCTGGCTAATGCTTTTGACCAAACCTTCTGTGAGGATAATGGCCAGATCGGTCTCCTTGTCCTGGAGCATTTGGCACATCTTCCCTGTACCTTCAGGGATATCTGTCCATTCCAGGGCTATGCCGCGTTCAGCAAAAGCGCCCTCGGAAATGGCTAAGTGCCAGGGTAAGTTAAAATGTTCAGGAACACCAACGATCTTTACCTTTTTCAAGCCTCGGTAAGTTTTTGCAAAGTATATTGAATAAGTTCGCGCATGGCTTTTTTGGGTTTATTGGAGAATTCACCCGTACTTCTATTGGCCAAAATACAGTTCATGGAAACTGCACGATGCCCCAAGAGCAAGGCAAGCCCATAGATGCCCGATGTCTCCATTTCCAGATTGGTAATGCGTATCCCTTGGTGCTCAAAACTCGAAAGCTTTGAATTAAGCTCGTTGTCCTCCGTTTCCAAGCGTAGTTTCCGGCCTTGGGGGCCATAAAAACCAACATTTGTGGCCGTAAAACCCTGCCGAACCGAATCGGAAAGGAGTCGTTTTGCCAGGCCCATGTCACAATTGACCACATAGGGAATGGATTTAAAGATAGACCAATTGGTATGATCTATAAAGGCGAGTTGTATCTCTGGATGTTGTACCTCTTCACTCTGATAAAAATGCAATAGATTATCAAAGCCAATGGCGTATTGGCTCATAAGGAAGGAGTCTACCGCGATATCGGGTTGTAAGGCCCCAGAAGTTCCTATCCGGACAATGTCCAAGGAGGAGGCCTCAGGTTTAACCGCCCTGTTCTTAAAATCGATATTTACAAGGGCGTCCAATTCGTTCATGACAATATCAATATTGTCTGTTCCTATCCCCGTTGAAATCACGGTCAATCGTTTTCCATTGAAATGCCCGGTGTGGGTGATGAATTCCCGTTTTCCCTTTTTGATTTCAATGCTATCAAAATACCGCGACACCATGTCCACACGATCCGGATCACCAACGGTGATAATCGTATCTGCGATATCCTCAGGCTGTAGATTAAGGTGATAAATGCTATTGTCGGGATTCAGAATGAGTTCTGACGGACTTAGCTTCATGCTATAGTTTTAGAATTTTATCTGTGGCGGTATTGTAGAGAAAATTATATTTTAATGCGCCGCCCAGATAGACATCACTGTCCCTTATGCTGGAGTAGTAATTACTTTTCCCCTCCAGGATTTGCTTGCCCTTTCGGGTAAGTCTTACAGGATTAAAGGAGGTAAACAAAGGCTTAAGCCTAGATATTGCCCGCTCATATTGGGTGTCGCCATAGCCATAAAAGCCCTGATTTTTTAGGATAACGCCCAAAAGTTCCCGTTTGGAGGATGGTTTTTTCTCCAAAGACAACTGCAACATTTTGTTTTCCATATGGTTTAGGCCATTCTTGATTGAGGGGAAACGTTTTAGGTGTGCGGTAATGGCATCTTCCAAATAATTAAAATTGTAATTTCTGAAATCTGTCAGATGTTCCAAACGAATTGGGCTGTCGCCACAGTAAAGCTGCCAGACATAATCCGCATATTCTATATCGTCCTGGCTAAGACGTGTCCTGTTTTCATAGAGGCCTAACAACTGTTCATCGCTTAATTCACTCAAGCCGTATAGCGTATCGGTTTCGTCTTCCTTGCCACTGCAGACCAGTGATATTTCCGCGTGCCTTCTATGCGCCTTTAACCAACTGATTACGGCGAGCATATTGATTTGACAAAAAAGATCGTATTCGAACCAGAGTACGATACGATCCTGTTGTTTGTGATTGCACAACGAGCGGTATTCCTTTAATGTGAGCTCTATGAAGCGCGATTTGGAAACTTTATAGTGTTTGTTCAGAAATTCGAAGCGGGTCTTCCAAAAAGATTCACTGCCCACATTGGTAAGTGTTTTTCCTTCGCAAAGCATTTCTCTCCAAGTAATAATATCCCCTTTTAGATCCAGGGATTTTAATTTCTCGGTAAAACTATCACCATTAGTAATATGTAGAAGGGAACTCATGTTGGCTGTTGATTAGGTCTTTAACGATTAAAAGTAACATTTAATCTAAAATATTAAAAAAAAATTAACAGAAAACTAACCCCCTACACGCTTCACCCTAAAACCTTTTTCTCTGAGAAGGCTCATAATCTTATCTCTATAGTCGCCCTGGATAATAATGGTATCGTCCTTGAAAGTGCCGCCAACACTAAGTTTGGTCTTGAGTTCTTTGGCGAGTTTCTTGAAATCATCCGTTGCACCCGTGTACCCTTCCAGGAGGGTAACAGGTTTCCCTTTTCTTTTTTCATATTTACAGATGATGGGGTCTTCCTGTAACCAGATATCATTTTTTCTCTCCTGATTTTCTTCGTTTTCAGTGGGAACATGATCTGGAAAAAGATGTTTTAGTTGATCTTGTAAATCCATAGGTCAATTCCTTTTGTTAAGCTGCAGTTGGCCCTGGTCTATTCCTACGGACACCTCTTGCCCGTATTCTAGTCCCGCCACCTTGGGAAGAACAAGCTCCAAGGTCGTTGTTTGCTGCACATGTTCTGTCTTGGTTTTGGGGTCTGGCATATAGATTAATCCTTCGTAGGAGGTTCCCTTGTGAAAGAGGGAAATATCAAAAAAATAGAAATTCTCCGGAGGTATGTGTTCGGACCAATCCACTTGCTCAAAAAAGTGTTTGGGCTTTTTGATCTCGAAGGTATAGGGCGAAATATCGATGTTGAGCGTTCCCTTAAAAAAAGAACTCAGGTCCAACCCTCTTTCCTCAAAAAAAGCGGCCTGCACGCTTATGGTACCTTTGGGATAACGCTGGTCCTGGTTTTTACCCGAGGCCGCCCCATAGCCTGGAATGACCTTGGCCTGTATTTTTGTCATCATTGTACTTGTGTTGATGTGGTTTTTGACCCGCACATCATTTATTTTTTAATAAGGCCCAATTCAATGAGACGTTCGTGCAAAAACTCCCCTGCAGTGATATCCTCAAATTTTTTGGGATGTTCGGCATCAATACAATCCTCCAGGCAATTCAAGGGCATTTCGCTAATGGGATGCATAAAGAAGGGGATGGAGTAACGTGAAGTCCCCCAGAGTTCCCGAGGCGGGTTCACCACCTGGTGAATGGTAGATTTTAGTTTATTGTTACTTAAACGGGAAAGCATATCGCCTACATTGATCATCAATTCTTCGGGTTTCGCAATAGCATCTACCCATTCGCCTTCGTGGTTTTGTACTTGCAACCCTTTACCATGGGCGCCCATAAGTAAGGTAATCAGATTAATATCCCCATGTGCCGCCGCGCGTACCGCATTTTGCGGCTCGGAGGTAATGGGAGGATAGTGGATGGGTCGCAAAATGGAATTTCCGTTTTTGATATACGCATCAAAATAGGTCTCTTCCAAGCCCAGATGCAAGGCCAAGGCCCGTAGCACATATTTCGCCGTTTTTTCAAGCATTTTATAGGTCTCTTTCCCCACCGCATTAAAACTGGGCAGTTCGTCCACCATAACATTGTCCGGGTATTCCGCTTCCAATTTGGGATTGTCCTCCACGTACTGTCCAAAATGCCAGAACTCCTTTAAGTCGCCCTCCTTTCTTCCCTTGGCATGTTCTTTCCCAAAGGAAGTGTATCCCCGTTGCCCGCCAATGCCAGCAATTTCGTATTTATCCTTTAGCTCTTGGGACTGATTAAAGAACTGCTTTATTTCGCTGTAAAGATCATCAACCAGCTCTGGGGACAAAAAATGCCCTCTTAGCGCCACAAATCCTATATCCTCAAATGCGCTTCCTATTTCCTTAATGAATTTTTCCTTTCTACTTGAATCTTCGGATAAAAAATCCCGAAGATCTACACTGGGTATACCGCTCATCTCTTAAGTTTAAAAGTGTACTTCAAATTTAAGAAAATAAAAGCTATGTAGGCCCAAAAATATTCCCTTGTTATGCGCAACTTTCCTCGACCCTTTTTGCTACTTTTATCGCGCTTTTAGTGTAAAATTCCAAATCATCATAATGAAATACAAAAGCGGGAAGCTCAGCAAGGAAATACAACTACAGCTCTATAGGGCCATGCTAAGACCCAGGCGTATTGAGGAAAAAATGTTGATTCTCCTGCGTCAGGGAAAAATTTCCAAATGGTTCAGTGGCATTGGCCAGGAAGCCATATCGGTAGGCGTGACCAGTGCACTGACCGAAAAAGAATATATACTGCCTATGCATCGCAATCTTGGTGTTTTTACCACTAGGAACATCCCTTTGCACCGTTTGTTTGCGCAATGGCAGGGTAAGGCGAGCGGATTTACCAAGGGACGGGACCGAAGTTTCCACTTTGGTACGCAGCAGTACAAAATTGTAGGCATGATCTCGCACCTTGGCCCCCAATTGGGCGTCGCCGATGGTATAGCCTTGGCCGAAGTATTAAAAAAGCAGCCTAGGGTTACAGCAGTCTTCACCGGGGAAGGGGGCACTAGTGAGGGGGATTTTCACGAGGCACTTAACCTAGCGGCCGTTTGGGACCTGCCTGTTCTTTTTTGTATAGAAAACAATGGATATGGCCTTTCCACCCCAACAGCTGAACAGTATCGTTGCGAACACTTGGCCGATAAGGGCATCGGTTACGGAATGGAGGCGCATCAGATCGATGGCAATAACATTCTGGAGGTCTATACCCAAGTTAAAAAGCTAAGTGAAAGTATGCGCAAAAAACCGAGGCCCATACTGTTGGAATTCAAGACCTTTCGCATGCGTGGGCACGAGGAAGCTAGCGGCACCAAATATGTGCCCAAGGAGTTGATGGCCCAATGGGCAGAAAAAGACCCTATTTCCAACTTTGCGGCCCACTTGCTATCGGAGAAGATCCTAAGCCAGGAAATGATGGGTTCCATACAGCGGGAAATAGATGCCGAAATTGAAGAAAACCTACAGCTGGCCTTTAATGAAGAGGAGATTTCTTTGGATGAAAGTAAAGAATTAGAAGATGTTTTTAAAAATACTGTATACGAGGAAGTTAAACATGGTTCGATAGTAAAAAAAATACGTTTGATCGATGCCATTTCCGATGGCCTGGGACAGGCCATGGAACGGCATGATAACTTGGTGGTCATGGGGCAGGACATTGCGGAATACGGAGGTGTTTTTAAGATTACGGAGGGCTTTGTGGAGCGCTTTGGTAGGGAGCGGGTGCGCAATACTCCCATTTGTGAATCGGCTGTGGTTTCCGCGGCCATGGGACTTTCCATAAATGGCATGAAGGCAGTGATGGAGATGCAGTTCGCCGATTTTGTAAGCAGCGGTTTTAATCCCATTGTCAACTATTTGGCCAAAGCACATTACCGATGGGACGAGAAGGCAGATGTGGTCATCCGTATGCCCTGTGGGGCAGGCGTGGGAGCGGGGCCCTTCCATTCACAGACCAATGAGGCCTGGTTTACGAAGACCCCTGGGCTTAAAGTGGTGTATCCCGCTTTTCCTTACGACGCCAAGGGACTTTTGGCTACGGCCATCAATGACCCCAACCCGGTATTGTTTTTTGAGCATAAGGCTTTGTACCGTAGCCTATATCAGGAGGTGCCCATGGACTACTATACCCTTCCACTTGGCAAGGCAATTCTGTTACAGGAAGGCAATGATATCAGCATCGTCTCCTATGGAGCCGGCGTGCATTGGGCGATGGAAGTATTGAAGGATCGCCCGGAGATATCGGCCGACCTTATCGACCTTAGGACCTTGGTCCCGTTGGATATGGAAACCGTGTATGCCTCGGTGAAAAAAACGGGCAAATTGGTTATCCTCCAGGAAGATAGTATGTTCGG
This sequence comes from uncultured Flavobacteriaceae bacterium, assembly GCA_947494825.1. Classification (GTDB taxonomy): domain Bacteria; phylum Bacteroidota; class Bacteroidia; order Flavobacteriales; family Flavobacteriaceae; genus JBNGOQ01. Next base: position 319,997 of record CANLWN010000001.1, read on the forward strand.
GGGCGTGGCCAGTGACATATCGGCCCTGGTCATGGAGCATTGCTTTGAACATTTGGACGCCCCGGTACGACGGGTGGCTAGCCTTGAGACCCCAATTCCCTTTGCGAGGAAACTGGAAAACAACTATCTGCCAAAGGAACGCTTCCGCCAGATCCTATCGGATCTGTTAGCTTATTGAAATAGTGGGAATTAACAATTTTAACAATAACTTAACGAGTCTCAAAGATCATTTTTTTCGGTCACTCGTATATAGTATGAACTAAACTCTAATATTATGAATAAGAAGTTGATTTGGTTGCTGGCAGCGACCGCTATCCTCGTTGTTTCTTGCTCAGTTTCCAAAGCGGCAAGAGGTCAACGCAATCTATTGAGCGGCACTTGGACGCTCAATGCCATTTCCTATGAGAACAATACTGGTAACTTTAAATCGGTTATTTTTAACGATGCCGATGACATTTGCTTTGAAGGAAGTCAGTGGTTCTTTAGGGACAACAACAGCACGGGAAAATATACTATCAACAACAGTACACTGTGTAACGGAGGGGAACGCTTTATCCGCTGGTCAGTGGTTGAACGTCCCGAAAGCTATTCGAGTCAATTGCAATTTAAATTCATCGATGAAAAATTAAAGGACATTTCCGGCGGGGTAGGTTATCGTCTTAACATTTCCAATCTTACTGCCGAGGCCATGACCTTAAAATCCAACGTATCGGTAGATGGGGAACCCGTCACCATAGTATATCAATTCACAAAAAACTAAAAACATGAAAAGAACAATAATCAAAGGGGTATCGTTTGCAATGATGGTGGCCATGATTGCAAGCTGCAGTACGGTCAAGAATGCAAATAACACGCAAAAAGGCGCGGCAATCGGTGCTGTTGGCGGTGCTGTTATCGGAGGACTGATCAGTAAGAAAACCGCGGTGGGCGCCATTATCGGAGGTGTTGTAGGTGGTGCCGCCGGTGGCTATATCGGAAACCGAATGGACCGACAGGCAGAGCGCATAGAGTCTGAAGTACCTGGAGCGGAAGTAACCCGGGTAGGTGAGGGGATCAATGTAACCTTTGACGAGAACAGCGGCGTGTATTTCGAGACCAACAAGTCCGACATTAAGGGCAACGCGGCCACAACGCTTGACCGCTTGGCGGGAATTTTTAAGGAATACCCAAATTCCAATATTCTTGTGGAAGGTCATACGGATAGCTCTGGAAGTGACACATATAATATGACGCTATCCCAAAAAAGAGCGGAATCCGTCACCAAATACCTTGCGAGCCAAGGAGTATCCATTGGTAGATTTACCACAAAATGGTATGGGGAGACGCAACCCCGGGAGGACAATGCCACTGCTGAGGGTAGGGCCAAGAATCGTAGAGTGGAACTCGCCATTGTGGCCAACGAAGCTTTAAAGCAGGAAGCAAAGGAAAAAACAAAACAATAGTTTATTGTCCCCTAGAAAATCCCGGTAATACACCGGGATTTTTTAGTTTAGAATACGTATCTTCCTAAAGTGAACGATTACGATCTTATTATTGTTGGCGGGGGATTGGCAGGACTTACGGCAGCTTTGCACATAGCCAGGGAAGGGTATACGGTCCTGGTCATAGAAAAGCAACAGTACCCCCATCACAAGGTATGCGGCGAATATGTTTCCAATGAAATATTGGATTACCTAGACCATTTGGGCGTGTCCCTGACGCAGGCCAAAGCGGTGTCCATTGACACCCTGGAATTAAGCACCATTGCGGGGAAATCGTTGCGGGCCAAGCTTCCCCTGGGAGGCAAGGGCATAAGTAGATATGCGCTGGACAGGCTTCTGTACCAACGCGCCCTTTTCCTACAGGTCAATTTTGTCTTTGGGAGCGCCACCGCGGTAGGTTATAACAACAATCTTTTTACAGTTACTACGGATACGGGCCGCATCTTTACGGCACCTATCGTGATCGGTGCTTACGGCAAAAGAGCTAACCTTGATCATCATCTCAACAGGAATTTCATCGGGCGGAAGTCGCCCTGGCTGGGCGTCAAAGCACACTATAGACATGATGGATTTCCGGAAAATCTGGTAGCCCTGCACAATTTCCGGGGCGGGTATGGCGGACTTTCCAAAACAGAGACCGGGGCGGTGAATTTTTGTTATTTGGTTTCATACAATAGTTTCAAAAGGGAAAAGGACATTGAAAGCTTTAATGCCAATGTGGTAAGAAGAAACCCCTTGCTGGGTGCATTCCTGGAAGAAGCCCGTCCTTTGTTTGAACGCCCACTTAGCATTGCCCAAATATCCTTTAGCACAAAAAAAGCCGTGGAAAACCATGTACTCATGTGCGGGGATACGGCCGGACTGATCCACCCTTTATGTGGTAACGGCATGGCCATGGCCATACACAGTGCTAAAATTGCGGCAGAATTGATCTGCAGATACTTCAAGGACAAACATTATGATCGGGCCGTCATGGAGGCCGATTATACCCGAAAATGGAATAGGACCTTTAGGGGCCGATTACAAATGGGAAGACTGTTGCAGTCCGTCCTATTGAACCATACGCTGTCTGATCTGTCCATGGGAAGCGTGGCAAATTCGCCCTGGCTGTTGAAGGGATTGATACGGAAAACTCATGGAAACCCCGTTGTTGTTTAATGGACTTATCGTTACGAAATAGAGAAACCGAATTAATGGACGACCCAAGGATGGGTACGGAGGTCCTGGTGGAAGTGCTAAAGGATATCAACAGGTCCAACAGGATGTTGGGGGGGAACAGGATTACCATAAAGGAGGTTGAACACTTGGTCCGTGCCTATCCTAAGGAAAGTTATACCATAGTGGATATGGGTTGTGGTGATGGTGCCATACTAAGGGAAGTAGCCCTGCGCTTTAGAAAACTGGGAGTCCTGGTTAAATTGATCGGCGTAGACCTCAGCGAAAAGACGCTGGACATTGCAAAGAAGGCCAGCTTCAAATTTCCGGAAATCCATTTTCTCCAGAAGGATATCCTGGATATGAAAACGACCGATCTGGATTGCGATATCATGCTGTGCACACTCACCATGCATCATTTTGAAGATGGGCAGATTCCCATTTTTTTGGAAAAATTTGCAAAGCTGGCGTCTATTGGCGTGGTTATAAATGACTTACACAGAAGTTATTTGGCCTGCTATCTTTTTAGAGCTTTTCGTCTTATTTTTATAAAAACAAAAATTGCTAAATACGATGGATTGCTCTCCATCAAAAGCGGCTTCACAAAAAAAGAATTGGTTGATTTTTCCCGGAGATTGCCAAATGTAAGGCATACAATTCATTGGAAATGGGCCTTCAGATATGTATGGGTCATTGAAACGGCCCGACTAAGCGCGATGTATGAATGATATAAGAATAACAACGGTAGCGAAGCAGTTGCCCCCCTATAGCCGTGATACCAAGGAAATACTGCCCTTTGTGGAAATGTGGTTGGCCGATCAAGACGAGCGTTTTCGACGCAAGGTGTTAAAGATTTTCGAAGGGGCGGCAGTAGATCGGCGTTATGGGATCATGAGTATTGAGGAAGTATTTACGGCCACCTCCTTTCAGGAAAAGAATGATATCTACGTCAGGGAGGTCAAGAAATTGGGTAGTGCGGTATTAAAAAAGGCCTTGGACGAGGCAGGCTGGGAAGCAGATTCGTTGGATTACATCATCACCGTGAGTTGTACGGGAATCATGATCCCGTCCCTGGATGCCTATTTGATCAATGCACTGGAACTCCGACAGGATGTAGTGCGTTTACCGGTCACGGAGATGGGTTGCGCCGCCGGAATATCTGGTTTGATCTACGCCAGTAACTTTTTGAAATCAAACCCTGGTAAAAGGGCGGCCATAGTGGCCGTGGAAAGTCCCACTGCCACCTTTCAATTGAGTGATTATTCCATGGCCAATATGGTCAGTGCCGCAATTTTCGGGGATGGGGCGGCCTGTGTGTTGCTTTCCTCGGAAGAAGGTGCCAACGGACCCAAAATTAAAGGAGAAGAGATGTATCATTTTAAGGAAGCAACGCATTTAATGGGATTTGACCTTACCAATACTGGGCTCCGTATGATTCTGGACCCTGCGGTTCCGGAAACCATTGCAGCACATTTCCCAAAAATCGTGCACCCCTTTTTGAAACGGCATGGCACATCGATCAGGGAGGTGGATCATCTGGTTTTCCATCCAGGGGGCCGCAAGATCGTGCAAACGGTGGAAGAGCTGTTCGGAGCGCTCGGGAAGAACCTGGATGATACCAGGGAGACCCTTAGGCGCTATGGCAATATGAGCAGTGTTACCGTACTCTATGTGTTGGAACGTTTTTTAAAAAAAGATATCGCAACTGGTGAACAAGGTTTGCTCCTTAGCTTTGGACCGGGTTTTTCCGCTCAACGTGTTTTGTTGGAATGGTAAGTCGCCATGACGCGTATAATGTGTAAGTTTGATTATGATTAAACACAGTTCTTCTTCCAACGAATGGGCCCTCATTATAGGAGGGAGTAGCGGGCTTGGATTGGCGACGGCAAAAAAACTCGCTGGCGAAGGATTCAATATTATTATAGTTCATAGGGATAAAAAGTCTGATTTACAGAGTATTGAAAGTGATTTTAAAGAAATTACTTTAATTGGAGTGGCCTTCCAAAGTTATAATATGGACGCCCTTCATCCTGAAAAGCGGACAAGGCTGATACAACAGATAAAAGGAGTGTTGGGGCCTGTGGGAAAAGTAAAGGTATTGGTGCACAGCATAGCCAAAGGAAACCTCAAACCCATGCGATCTGCTACGGATAGGGTACTGGGCAATGCCGATTTTCACCTTACCCTTGATGCCATGGCTATAAACTTGTACGATTGGGCCCAACTGCTGATAAGGGAAGACCTGTTTGCCTCCGATGCCCGCATTGTGGCATTCACAAGCGAGGGCAGTGTACGGGCATGGCCCAATTATGGGGCCGTCTCAGCTGCCAAGGCGGCACTGGAGGCCATTATCAGGAATATGGCATTGGAATTCGCTCCCTTGGGCATCAGGGCCAATGGTATACAGGCAGGGATAACCGAAACCAAATCGTTCAAGCAGATTCCGGGCCATGAGGCCCTAAGGAAACATGCCCTGGAGCGTAACCCCCATGGCCGGTTGACCCGGCCCGAAGACGTGGCCAATGCCGCTTATTTGCTTTGTACCGAGGAAGCCCAATGGATAACGGGAACGATCATTACCGTAGATGGGGGAGAGAGTTTACAATAATTATGGAGTACAAACCTATTTTGGACAGATTGCCCTACGCCAAGCCCTTCCTGTTTGTGGACCAACTGCAGCAGGTGGATGAAGATGGAGCCAAGGGCAGTTTCACTTTTAAGAAAGAAATGGACTTCTACGAGGGTCATTTAAAGGGAAACCCAATTACCCCAGGAGTTTTGTTGACGGAATGCTGTGCCCAGATCGGGCTGGTTTGCCTGGGCCTTTTTCTATTGGGATCTGAGGAACTTAAGGAAGCCAAGATCGGGATGAGCAGTGCGGACATGGAATTTTATTTGCCGGTTTATCCCGGGGAAAGGGTGTGGGTAAGCTCAAAAAAAATATACTTCCGGTTTCACAAATTAAAATGTGAGGTAAAAATGCATAATGATCGCGGAGAGCTGGTCTGCAAAGGGACGATTGCCGGAATGATTAAATCAAGTGACCATGGGTAAACGCGTTGTAATTACCGGTCTTGGGGTCTGCGCCCCCAATGGGATAAACCTTCCCCTTTTCCTCAGCGCCCTTAAAAAGGGAGACAGCGGCATTCGTTTTCATCAAGAACTGGCCGATTTGAATTTTGCCTGTCAAGTTGCTGGAAAACCAATACTTACAAATGAATATATCAACAGATACTTCACACCGCTGCAGCGCAAGGGATTGGCGGCCAGTGGGCTAATTTACGGCGTAATCGCGGGTACCGATGCCTGGAAGGATGCTGGTTTGGGCATAGCTCCCAAAGAAACCCCGTTTTGGGATAGTGGTATTATTTTTGGCACTGGTATTTTGGGAGTCGATAAGTTTAGGGAATCCATCCACCTGGTGGATGCCGGTGATACACGGCGCTTGGGCAGCACGGCCGTTTTGCAGACCATGGCCAGTGGTATCAGCGCTTATTTGGGCGGTATATTGGGCTGTGGCAACCAGGTGACCACAAATTCCTCGGCATGTACTACGGGAACCGAAGGTGTACTCATGGCCTATGAACGAATCGCTTCGGGAAAGGCAAACAAAATATTGACGGGCAGTTGTAGCGATAGCGGTCCCTATGTATGGGGAGGATTTGATGCTATGCGCATATTGCCAAGGCGTTATAACGACCGGCCAGTCCAAGCAAGTAGGCCCATGAGCGCTTCAGCGGCGGGATTTGTACCGGGCAGTGGAGCAGGGGCCCTGGTACTGGAATCCCTGGAGAGTGCACGGGAACGCGGGGCAAAAATATATGCAGAGGTCAAGGGAGGAAGCATAAACAGCGGAGGACAACGTGCGGAAGGCAGCATGACCGCTCCCAATAGCGATGCTGTGCGCAGGTGTATAGAAGAGGCCCTTAAGGCCTCGGCTACGGAAAAGGACGAGGTTGATGCCATCAATGGACATTTAACAGCAACGGCCAAGGATCCCGTGGAAATACGAAATTGGAGCATGGCCTTGGAGCGTTCCGGTTCCCGGTTCCCCTATGTAAACTCCTTCAAAGGGTTGTTTGGGCACTGTTTGGCCGCCGCAGGTAGTATAGAATGTGTGGGTAGCGTTTTACAGCTCAGCGAGGCACAGTTGTTCGGAAATGCCAATTGTGATGACCTGCATCCGGAAATTGCCGCACTTGTGGATGAATCCAGGATTCCTCGGAAAACTTTTGCATATACGCCAAAAGTCATTGCAAAAGCAAGTTTTGGTTTTGGGGATGTCAATGCTTGTGTTATTTTTAAGGCCTATAAGGATTGAACCCCATTGCTATGCAAGATGAACAACGATACCAAAAACTAAAGGAAATCATTAAAATTTACCTCCCCGAGGACGTATCGGTAGAACAGGTAGGCCAGGAAAGCCATTTTATAGAGGAACTAAATATCAACTCGGCCAACTTGGTGGACATTGTCCTTGATGTGGAGGACACCTTCGATATTATGTTGGAGAACGAGGATATGGAGCAAATGCAGACGGTGCAGGATGCTTTGGCCATTATTGATAAAAAATTACAGCACAAAAACTAATCCATTCCAAGCAGATCCACCTTAGCCGGCTAGGGAAAGTACAATCTTGATGGCCACCTTGTTTTCTTCCCGCTTCTTTTTGATGTGGATACCAAAATCCGAGGTGTATAAGTTGGCGGTTCCTATCAATCGGTTTCCCTTGGCTTGGAATTGAAAGTCAAGCGGCTTGGTAATGCCTTTGATAGTAAGCAGCCCCTTCACCATAATATCTTCACCCTCCGCATATACCTGCTCACTAACAAAGTGGATGCGAGGGTGCTTTTTTTTGTCAAAGTACTTACCGCCTTTCAGGTGCCAATCCCTAAGGAAAATGCCTGTTTTAAGCGTTTCTACAGCTACGGACCCGCTAAATTTGGAATGCTCCAAGTTTTGTAGGTCGATATCCGAACTGGATTCAAATCCACTAATGCTTCCATCGACATCCTTGGATAAAAAAACAAAACTGACCTGGGCCTCCGTCACCGATTTGGGGACGGACGGACTCAAGGAAGCCAAGGTGGAAAGGAGTAAAAGGAATAGGGTTGTAGCTTTCATTTTTTATTTCTTTTTCGAAATCAAAAGTAAACCAAACAATAGAAAAACAAAACTGATGCCATTCTTTAACGGACCTCCCTGTTTTCCTTTATTTGACCTACTAGGTAGGAACATCTGTGTTTTGTTTAGGTTTAAGATTACATCAACTTTAAGAAAATAAAATGTTAAAGTCTGATTTTCCGATAATTAGGATTGATTTGCATTTGTATTATTTGTAACTTAAAGGACCAATAAGTTCAACAACCCCACCCAAAATCTAAAGGAACATGAATACTACATCTCCCATCACGGACAAGCTCGATAGCAATGCCTGTCTGCTTCGCATGGAGCGCAACCACAGGGATCTTGCACAATTGAGCAAGAAATTGAATTCGTATATCTGCGAACCCAGGACCTATACTTTGTTCGAACGCATAGAAATCCTAAGAAATCGGCTAGAACGCCTAAAGGATAACAATTCGGAAATCATGGCTTCGCTTAAGGGCCACAAAAAGAATCTGGGTAACCAGGTAGAACGTATAAAACAACAATTCATGGAGTTCAGGGAATTGGAAAAATGTGTGGCCGAATACATGGCAGGAGCCAGAAACTGTTAACGTTGTATTCCCCTGTTAATGTGTGCTATGCGTTAAACTTTAGTTAATTGAATTTATCCGTGAGGTGATGTATTCCATTAATCGATACTTTAAGAAAAAATTATACTTCGATGAAAAAATTACTCTTTTGCCTTATTTTAGGTGGACTGGGGTGGGTCACCATTTCGGCCTTTAACGAAACAAAAAGCACACTTACCGATGGTTTTCTTATAGGAGACCCGGAAATCGCATCCATTACTAGCCTGAGCTTTGGACCTGAGGGCATTCTTTTTATTGGGGATTCCAAAAATGCCACAATCTATGCCCTGGACACTGAGGATGCCGACCCCAAAGACGAATCCGCGGAAATTAATTTGGGAGATTTTGATACCAAGATTGCAGCGTCATTGGGCAGGACCAAGGATCAGATAAAGGTTACGGATATGGCGGTGAACCCTGTATCCAAAACGGTTTATTTTTCCGTGAACTTGGTGGATGGAACCCCTGTACTATTAAAATTGGAAGAGGAAGCATTGGTCAATATCCCATTGAACAACATCGGCTATAGCAAAATAGTACTTAGCGATGCCGTAGAGGTGGATGCCGAGGACAAAAGAGGGCGGCCCTTAAGGATTTGGGCCATTTCCGATATGAAGTACCATAAGGGCAAGATACTGGTCTCCGGACTTTCCAATAAGGAATTTGGATCTACCTTTAGAAGTATTCCCTTCCCTTTTAAGGATACACAGGACTACGCCTCTTTGGAAATTTACCATGCAGCCCATGGACAGTACGAAACCTTTGCTCCCATCAAGACCTTTGATGTCATCGCTTTGGAGAATAAGGAATACCTCATGGCAAGTTATACCTGTACGCCTTTGGTACTATTTCCCATGGAGGAATTAAAGGAGGGTAAACATACCAAGGGCAGAACAGTGGCCGAATTGGGCTCTGGAAATTCCCCTTTGGACATGATCTCTTTCGAAAAAGAAGGCAAGCCTTATTTTCTAATGTCCAATACCAACCGTTCCGTGATGCGGATAGACTATACGACCATTGCCGATTTCAAAGAATCCTTAACGACTCCCGTAACCGAATTTGCAAAGGCTACCGGAGTAGGTTATGTTTCACTTCCCATGGTAAATGTTTTGCAATTGGACAACCTGGACGCCAACAAAGTGGTGTATATGCAGCGAACCTCCAGCGGTGAACTCATATTGCGTAGCAGGTCTACCAAATGGATGTAATTCCTTCGGGCGTTACCGATAAAAAGATCAAGGTGTACTTGGTCTTGTTTTGCTTTCTAACCGGGTTTGGCTGCAAAAAAAATACGACACAAACTACTACCCAAGTAAACTGGGCCAATAAAAAAGCGGTAAGTGTTGCTTTCGCATATGAGGGGCCCGCCCAAGGACTAGGGATATATGTTGCTGACGGTAAGCAGACGGTACTGGGGCAGTTCTCCATCAAAGAGGGCGCTTGTACCTTTGTGCCAGTGGTTCCATTTGCTGAGGGACAAAGCTATCAAATAAGACAAGGATCCACGACCATAGGGGAGTTCCAGATTGGGAGAGCAAAAACTGAGCGTCCCAAGTTGTTGGCCATCTACCCTAGTGCGGATACCGTACCCGAGAATCTCCTTAAAATATATTTGCACTTTTCAGAACCCATGCAGGAAGTTGGAAACGCCCTAGACTTTGTTTCGGTGACGCATAGGGAGGAAAACCGGGAAGTGCCCATTTTCCTTGAACTGCAATCGGAACTTTGGAATGCGGACCACAATCGCCTTACGCTCTGGTTAGATCCTGGAAGGATCAAGACCAACCTAATTCCTAACCAGGAGAGAGGATTGCCCCTCCGGAAAGGGAATAGCTATACCCTCTCGATATCCAAAAACTGGAAGGATGCCCATGGAATGGAACTGGGGGAAACCGGTATAAAAACGTTTTATGTTGCGCATCGGGACGGGGAAAGGCCTTTGCCGGAACACTGGACCATACATATACCCAAACCAGGCAGCTTAGAGCCTTTGATTCTTGATTTTAACGAGGCTATGGACGCTACCCTGGCTACCGAAACCTTTCAGGTACATCGGTCAGGGGAAAATGAAATACGCGGTACATACACCTTGATGAATGAAGAGCGTTCCCTTCTTTTTTTGCCAAAGGAACCCTGGTCCAAAGGAAGTTATACCGTTATCGTGGAATCCCGTTTGGAGGATCTGGCGGGAAACAATCTGAACCATCTATTCGACAGCAAGCTCGATCTTGCCTCCGCCATGGAGCCAACATCTGAAAAGAAGCGGATTCTCTTTGAAGTACTTTGATGGGGAATGAAATAGGGGCCAGGCTTATGGGAAGCCCGACCCCTAAGGTTCAACTAACTAAATCTAAGGGATGGTACGACAAAGCTTGCCGTTTATCTGTTGAAATTTCTGTGCTCGGCCCAGCGGACCCTTTTGCTGTCCCGATAACTCGAGAAGAAAGAAAATCGCTTTGATTCTGTCGGTGTTTTATTAATTGCTGCTCTCATGTCTATTGCTTTTAGTGTTGTTGTTTATGTTTTTTTGGGCCTATCGTTTATCGGCTTATATCTGGCCCCTTTCTGTGTTCCAACCAAAACCGAACAAGTAATTTAGGATTTGGTATACGCCGTTCTTATCCGCTGCATTCATGATGTTTGTTTTTTGATTTATACTTAATAGACGCCGTACTAGTGGTTTTGTTACAGTACTATGTAATAAATAGTACCATTTTAAACATTATTTAACATTTTCGCTATATAACCATATTTTAAATAGTTGTTATTCAGCGCATTAAAGAATATCGAATTTTCACGCTTAGCAAAGCGATTCCCCAACTATGGTTAGGGTTCGGAAGAGAAAGGGCTATGATGCCGTTCCCAAGGGCATAAATAAGGCCCTATGAAGATTGACGAGCGTAGCAGGACTAGGGCAGGGGAGACCGTGCAACGGATTCGGTATGGCATTTCATCGATCAGCGGGAAAATTTTGATAATAAAACACGATCCGGGGAGTTATATAAGTACCTCAATGAAAACACACAAAATGAAACTTAACTGCACCCCAAGACCGTTTACCGTTATTCTTATTGTTTTTAGCTTCCTTATGCTGATTGCTTCCTGTAGCAAGGACGATAGCGTGGAAGGCGAAGATGACATGTCACAGACCGATGATGGGCCTATCGATACGAATGATGACGGACCGGCGCCCTCCGGATCTATTTTCTTTGAAGACACCTTTGTTCTTGACGAGGAAAGGATGCTCGTTAACTTTGTACTACCGCAAGCGACCTATGATTCCTTTATCCAGGGTGATGGTGATGTGACCATGGTCACGGAAAAGGCATACGAGTATTTTAATGATGAGTTCGACTATATTGTCATTCTTTCCGTAGAAACCGTACAACCCGACGGACTTTTTTTTGGAAGGTCCACGAGTGTTCAAAACCAGGTACAGGGTATTGGATCGGGCATCTTTGATGGCACCTCCAATTACGGTTCTGCGGGCCGACTCAAGAGCGTCATTTATATGCCACGGACCGAATATGTGCGAACGGGCCCTTTTTTGCATGAAATTGCACATACCTGGGCCAACCATGGTTTTATTCCTACCACAGTGGGTGGTCATTGGGGCTACGCCAGTGCCGGAGGGCAACTGGGCGGCTTTGATGAATTGGTGTCCTTGGGAGGGAACAGCTATAGGGGCAGGTTAAACGGAGGCGATGGCTTTGGTACGTTTGCCAATGGCGGAAATTCCGTGCCTTATGGAAATATAGAACTTTATGTGATGGGGCTGATCGGGGCAGACGAGTTGCAGTCGGTGCAGGTGGCCGTTAACCCGGCCCCTGGTTCCACTTTTGGGGAATTTACTGCCGATGCCATAGATACCCATACTGCAAGTGATCTCATTGCCCAGCATGGCGCCAGGGTGCCCAACGCGGAAAATTCACAGAAGGAATTTAGTGCACTGGCCATCATTATTTCGACCGAGCAACTGAGTTCTGCCAAAATAGAGGATGTTAGTTCGGACCTGGAAAATTTTTCCCGCACCGCCACTCCCGACAGCTCTTGGGGCTCTACCTATAATTTTTGGTTGGCTACGGATGAAAAGGCCTCGATCCGATTTAAGGTTCTGGAGGCAGATATTCAATAATAGCGCCCACTTCCTTTGGAATGATGTCATCAATCCCCGGGAAATGAAAAAGCATCATCGGCTACCTCAGGGTTAAGTTCTATACGTTCTATGGTAAGTAGGTTTCCGGGTTCCCCTACCATACCTTGAATCAGGAAAAAGGGAAAATACAGTCCCTCTACCTCCTGATAATCGCTCATGACCACCTCTTGCATCTGTCCTTTTTCTTTTCCGTACATAATTTCCGAATGTATGGCAACAGGAAAAAAGCGTACGGCATCAAAAAAATAAAAGGACACATCTTCCTCTTCCTTTCCATCTATGGTCAAAGGCTCCTTCACCAACTTTATCTTAAAGGCCTCGTTTCCGTGAACAACGGCCTTGCCTAAAAGTTCAACAGTATATCCCTTTTGCTTGTAGTCCAAGAAAACTATAGGGAAGTCGTTGGATCTGAGTTTAAAGTTCTGGGTTGTTTCCGCATCGCTCTTCTCGGGTTCCAGGGTAATAAAATTATGGCCCCATAGGGTTTCGCCGTCAAAAACCCGTTGCTTCAGTTCGTTTCCATGAAACTGGATTATCGTCATCTGACGGCCATCCTTTAACTGCACAATTTGGAAAGGGATTTCCGTACCCCTTTGATTTACGCTGGCGGTCATTCTTAAACCTTGAAGCATACGAAGCTTTTCCTGGCCACCTATGTTCTCAATATAGGTGGTCAGAATCTGATCTACGGTCTGGGCTTGTACAGGCTTAGAAAAAACAAATAGGCATAGCGCAAGGCTAAGCTGTAGTATTTTCATTACCAAGCATTCTTTAAATTAGTCACTCGTATCAAATATAGATCATATCCTTCGGTTTTAGCAATTTTGTGCTTTTATTACCTTGTATGGTCCTTGGGGATATTGCGTATCTTTAGGCTCCCTAAGATGATATTGTAAACCCGAAGCCCATGAAATTTGGAAAGGTAGATAATCCAGAATTGATAGATTTTACTTTGCCAGCAGACCATCCGGATACACAAGTGGTACTCTCCAAAGGCAAACAGGAAGAAACTTTGCAAGTGTACATAGGTTGTGCCAAGTGGAACCGCCAGGATTTGAAGAACTTTTATCCCCGCGGAACCAAGGACGAGTTGGCCTATTATGCGTCCCAATTCAATTGCATTGAGTTGAATGCCACCTTTTATCGTATTTTCTCGGCAGAGCAGTATACCAAATGGTATGAGAAAACGCCCGGGCATTTTAAATTCTTCCCCAAAGTAGCCAATGAGATAAGCCATCTTCGCAGATTAAATGATCAAATATATCCTACGGTGGATCGATATTTGGAGGTCACGTCAAATTTAAAGGAGAAGTTGGGAACCATTTTTTTACAGATGCATAACAATTTTGGACCTAAGAATTGGGACCGGGTCGTACGCTTTGTAGAGTACTGGCCCAAGGAATTCCCACTAGCGCTGGAATTTAGGCACACAGATTGGTTCAATGATGTTAAGGTGGCCCAGGAACTGTACCACCTGCTTGAGGAAAATAATATAGCCAACATCCTTGTGGATACCGCCGGCCGTAGGGATATTATGCATATGCGATTAACCAATGGAGAGGCATTTGTCCGCTATGTGGGGGCCAATCATAAAAGTGACTACGATAGGATGGACGACTGGGTGGATCGCCTAAAGCATTGGTAGGATCAAGGGCTTCGAAACATTCACTTTTTTGTACATCAGAATTTGGAGCTGGAATCCCCACTCTTATCCGCCTATTTTATTGAAAAAATAAATACTGCATTACCGGTAAACCTGATTATACCGAATACCCTGGTAAAACCCAAAACACTGTTTTAGTAGCTAGCACCGACTTCCACGAAGGTGTTCTTTGAATGGAATTTAGGGTCCAATGGGGCGGCCATACAGCAGGTAGATCCCAAATAGAACAGCGCTACCTCTTGCAGTTTGCCGACCTTATTGCCCAAGGCTATATGTTCGGATAGCTCTATGGTGCCCACAGCTGGGCCACCAACGATCGACATGTACCAGACCCTGCCATCGGCATCGGTAATGTCTATATTGTAGCGTTCATTCCTAAAGGCCGGCAAGGAAGGGTTTTGTTTATAGATCCATGGGCGTAACACCACCAGATCTCCTGGAACATGCTGTATTCGGCTTATGGTACCCTCAATCGGGGAATGGATTCGGTGATAGTTTTTATTGTGCAGAAATACATTGGTAAAACTGTAGTTGTCGGGGATGGTATCTGCCGCAACCCCGAAAATGGTGGTGATATTGCGTTCGTCACATTTGACCTTCACCCTGTCTATATCCCCCACTTTTCCCTCATCGCACAATAGGCCTTCACAAGGCCACACGTACGGACTTTCATTTTTAGGAGGGGTTCTAAACTCACGGATAAAAAAATCTTGAAAACTGTCAAAGCTCTTTTTTCCTTTGGGAGGTTTAAACTTTTCCAAATAGTTCTTGTCTTGGTAGTTTATCTTGATATAGGGTTTAATGATCCATTTGGAATAGGGTTTGTCATAGGTAGATGCATAGGCGGCCGATACCTTTTTTTGTATATGGCTGGGTAGCTTGCCCCACACACTGACGGATAGGAATTGATAAAGATTTGCACGCCATTGGGGAACTTTGAATACGGTAAAATGTGGATCTGAATAATACGATTCCAAGGTAGAGGTCTCCATAGTGGCTTAGTCTATTTTCTTAGTATCCCATAGCACATTGATGATTTTCCATTCCCCGTTAATTTTTGCCACGTGCATATAATCATAAAAATCGTACTGATTGGTGCTCGCCTTAATACTGGCTATGTTGCCATCAATATCCAATATTTTCACATCTACCCGCAAGGGTTGGTCCTTTTTCAGGGCCCATTTTTTCCCGTCCAACTTGGTGAGTGATACGAGTTCGGTATATCCCATGTTCTTCACCAACTGAAAACCTTCGCGTTCCACAATGTGGCGTTTGGCCACTTCGTGGTGTACGGCCCGTTCCATTTGAGGCTGATCACTATTGTAGTAACTCTCCATATAATCTATGGCGGCCTGTTCAATGGCTTGCTCATCGGAGGTCTGTGCTTGTGTAAAGTAGGAGAGGAATAAAAGGAGAAGGGCAAGGAAAAATTTACCTATAGTTTGCATGAGGAGATGGTTTAGGTTTCTTAAATGTATTTTTTTTACCCGCAACCTAAAAGTGAATTAAGAAAATTTTATTGTAAGCTTAACAATTTTTACCACAAGCTTCTAATTTTGTGTTAAATCGAATACCAAAGCCTATGGGTTCTATGAAATCACTACTTTTATTTTTTAAAGCCCTGGCAGTTATGAAAGTCTCCCTTATTGGTATGTTATTGTTATGTTGTTCGGTACAATCCCAGCAATTTGTACATTTTAATTCTTCGGACGGTTTGGAAATTAGCTCCGATTATTATGCCAAACAAGGGACATCCACCTTTATCCTTCTATTTCATCAGGCTGGTTGGAGTAGGGGCGAGTACCGCGAAATTGCCCCAAAGTTGAATGCCATGGGATATGCCTGCCTTGCCGTAGACCTACGATCTGGAGGTGCGGTCAACGGCGTGGTAAACGAAACGAACAGAAAGGCTAAAGCCAAGGGAATGGCCACCACTTATAAGGAAGCCTTTAAAGATATTGAAGCAGCTGTCAATTTCGTAAAAACTACCTACAAACCGGAAAAGCTCATTCTTTGGGGAAGCTCGTATTCTTCTGCATTGGTATTAAAATACGCTGGCGATCATCCAACGGCCGTACAGGCTATAGTGTCGTTTGCCCCTGGTGAGTATTTTGGCAGCAAAACCTATATAGCGGATAGCGCAAAGCATATTGAGGTGCCCACTTTTATTACCTCTGCCAAGAACGAGTATAAAAACTGGAAGGCGATCCATGCGGCCATTCCCGGTACCCAAAAGAAAAGCTACCTTCCCGATACTTCGGGCAATCACGGTTCCAGGGCGCTATGGGAAAAGTTCAACGATCATAAGGGCTATTGGGAGGCCGTGAGCGAATTTTTAAATACCGTCCCATAGGTTTCCTACAAGAAAAAGCGGGAAGCCCAAAGTTTGGCAACGGAACCTTATTTTTTTTGGAGTTTAATGGCCACTTCCTGCACCTCGTCCAGCACGCGCAAGAGATTACCGCTCCACAATTGTGCTATTTCCGCTTCACTATAACCACGGTTGACCAATTCCAGGGTTACATTAAAAGTTTCGGAGGCGTCTTCCCATCCGGCGATACCGCCACCCCCGTCAAAATCTGAGCTTATGCCCACATGATCGATCCCGATCAATTGCACCATATAATCAATATGATCTACGAAATCGGCTACATCAACCGGAGGCGGAGCATCCTGCCTGGAGGCCACAAGGGTTTTGGCAATGGCCCTGATCTTGGTGCGGTTTTCCACAAAAGCGGCCTGTTGTTCCTGATCCAACTGGCGAAACGCTGAGCGCTCGTACCAGGGAACCCCCAGAGAATCGGCTACCTGTTGGTGTATACTTTTCATAAAGTCGGCCCTGGCCTCATGCTTCGCTTTGTGCAAATACGAGCTAAAGGCCACCGTCTGTACTACCCCGCCATTCTTTTTCATAAGCATCAATTGCTCGTCATCCAAATTTCGACTGTGATCGCAGAGGGCCCTGGCCGATGAATGTGATGCAATAATCGGTGCTTTTGACAAGGCTACCATCTGTTTCATGGCTTCCTTTGACGGATGGGAAACATCTATCATAATACCCAA
The DNA here is from genome assembly GCA_947494825.1 of uncultured Flavobacteriaceae bacterium. Taxonomy (GTDB): domain Bacteria; phylum Bacteroidota; class Bacteroidia; order Flavobacteriales; family Flavobacteriaceae; genus JBNGOQ01. Next base: position 337,253 of record CANLWN010000001.1, read on the forward strand.
TCTATTCATCTCGTTTACAGCCCTTTTACCTAAGTCACTTAAACCATTATGCAACCATATGCTGTCCTGTTCCCCCGTGTTGGAATCACAAAATTGACTATGTCCATTGTGGGAAAGGGAAATATAGCGTGCCCCTAATTTGTGATAGGTTTCAAAATTGGACAGATCCTCTCCGATGGGGTATGCATTTTCTACCCCTATCATTGCGACCTTTTTTCCAGAAGCATCAATTCGGCGTACATCCTCCGAGGTCAGCGCCAATTCAATTTGGTCAGGCGCAAATTCCTCGCAGAGCCGATGTATGGCCTCAAACTTTGCCATGGCATTCTCGGCGGCCCTTTCATACCCTTCCATATGTAGCGAATCCTGACCGGTATAAACGATGAGCCAGGAAACATCCAAGCCGCCTGCATCCATTTTCGGCAGGTTCACCTGAGTATCCAAATTTTGCGTGTAGTTGAGACTATCCGTAAAGTTCTTGACATTAATGTCGTTATGTGTATCCAGGGTAATGACCGCCTGGTGTATGCGCTTCGCTTTTTCGGAATCGCTTTCCCCAGTTGTTTTACCCTCCGGGCCACAGGAAAACAGGGTCAAGATGCAAGAAAATAGGATATAATGCTTCATTTGTCAGAATTTATACCTACAAATAAAGTGCTTTGACAACAAAAACAGAAGCCTAGGTAACATTTAATTGCACAGGCTGGGCGAAAAGAAGAGTTTTAGGGGTATAAAAACCAAACATGTATAGAAAAGTATAGGATTTGCTCCCTACACAAGCCTTTACCTACCAAATCCACTCCCCATTGAAATCCAAAGACCTACTTTCCCATTTATCCGATCTGGAATCGAAGTTATCCGACTTTTCCTTTGAGGAACTGACCACCGATGAAGCTGCCACCCTAAGAAAAACGTTTTTGTCTTTCAGGGCACAGGTAGAGGCACAGGTTTTTGGGGAAAAGACACCAATTACCCTCTACAAAAAGACCCCGGCAAAGGAAACCTCAAACACCGAGGGAATGCTCGTGGCCAACGTAAGTCACGAAATACGAACCCCCTTAAATGGCATTATAGGATTTACCGATCTCCTGAGGGAGAGCAAACTTACCAAGTCACAACTGACCCATGTAAACGCCATTCAGTCCGCCTCGCGTACCCTACTGGACATCATCAACGAATTGCTGGAATATTCCAAGTTGTCGGCCGGTCTGGAGCAATTTGAATCGGTACACTTCAATTTTAGCAGCGTTATCCGCGATGTGGCCTATCTCTGCAATACGCTTATTCTGGAAAAAAAAGTGACCCTGGAGGTCAATATAAACCCGGCCATTCCGGAGGTACTGATCGGAGATCCCTCAAAACTATCACAGATATTGCTAAACCTGATGGGCAATGCGATAAAGTTCGTAGAGCAGGGAGAAATCCATCTGCGCGTGGCTCCCCTAAAAACTACGGAAGGGGAAGTCCTGTTGGAGTTTGAGGTGGCGGATACCGGCATCGGCATTCCCGAGGAAAAATTGGAGCATATTTTTGATTCCTTTAAGCAGGCCGAGTCGGATACTTTTGCCAAATACGGAGGTTCCGGTCTGGGGCTCAGCATCGTAAAGAAAATCATAGAAAACCTCAACGGTACCGTTGAGGTTTCGAGCACCTTGGGGGTAGGTACTACCTTTACGTTTACGCTGCCCTATGGAAAGGGCAAGCAATCCCCAAAACCGAGGAAGAAGAATCTCAAAGCCCCGGAGCAGGAGGCAAAAGCGCAGTTAAAAGGCCTAAGGATATTGGTTTTTGAGGACAACCTTCTGAATCAGCGCCTTATAGAACAGCGTCTAAAAACATGGGGGTGCAAACCCTATATCACCGATAATCCCCATTACGGCCTGAACATCCTTGAAAAAAGCAAATTTGATCTGGTGTTGATGGATTTGAGAATGCCGGTCATGAATGGCTTTGAAGTCACCCAAAAGATACGTAGCCATAAAAGTGGGGCAATAAGGAGCATTCCGATCATAGCACTTACGGCCGACTTTACCGTTAGGGACAAAGAGCAGTGTGCTAAGACCGGTATCAACGACTATATTCTAAAACCCTATGCCCCCGAAGAGCTTATGCAAAAGCTCTTGGATAATAAAAAAGGAATAACTACCCTGAATTCTAAAATGTCCACCAGTGAAACGCAGGAAACCAAGGCGGAGGAACAACATAGTATCATGGACCTATCCGACTTGCTGGAAGACTGTGGAGGGGAACTGGAACTCCTTCAAGAGTTGGTTCGTTTATACAAGCAAAATGCCCTGGAATTCATTGGTAACGTGAAATTGCATCTAAAGAACCAGGACTTCGAAGGACTTGAATTTGCCTCCCATAAGATCAAATCCGGTCTGGCCATGATGCAAACCTATGGTCTTCACAAGATAGCGGTCAAAATACACCAGTGCAGTAAGACCGATCGCGATATGGCCAAGCTTCAAACGCTCTACGACCGTTTTCTTGAAGAATATCCTATCGTGGAAACAGCCATGGAACAAGAATTGAAAAAATTAAAAAGAAACAGCTAAAGCCCATGACAAAGAACAGGATTTTGCTTGCGGAAGATGACGAATTATTGGCCTCCTTGCTGACCTATCGTCTGGAAAAAGGAGGATACGAGGTGAGCTTGGTCCATGATGGTAAGCAGGTAAAGGAATATTTGGGGAGCCACATGCCCGATATTATCGTCAGCGATATCATGATGCCGTATTTTTCCGGTATTGAACTGATCGATTTTGTGCGCAACGAATTAGGGTCGGCTATCCCTATAATCATTATTTCTTCCGCAGGAAACGAGGAAAACGTCTTGAGTGCTTTTGAATTGGGAGCCAATGACTTTATCTCAAAACCGGTGAACATTTCGGAATTATTGATCCGGGTAGGCCGGGAAATAAAGCTCGTATAATTTGTGGATATAGGACTACCTACATATCACCCTAAGTTGCTCATAACAGCGCCAAAGATCCACACGGATCTTTTGTGGGATTTATCCCTTTTGTTTGTTGGCTTGGCAGTGGTCTATTTCCTTTTTGTCTTTTTTTTCCGAAATAAACTTTCCTCCAAAACGAAAGGAATAGCGCTAAAAAAGAAGGAATTAACCCCCATGGTAAGTGAATTTCTCTTTTATGACCCAAACAGCGCAAGGGAAGACCAGGATACCTATATCAATTTAAAAATCGAGATCAGGGAACTGCTTAAGGACCGTTTTAATCGCAAAGTGCTGACCGAGATTCTTATGGACCTACAAAAAGACCTGCTGGGAGACACCCTCTTACGGCTCTTTAAGCTGTACAGGGATTTGGGACTGCAGCATGATGCCTTTGCAAAACTCAAGAGCTGGCGTTGGGAAGTGGTTTCACAGGGCATTTTGGAGCTGACCAAATTACAAGTTCCGGAATCCTATAGTTTTATTACAAAGTTCATCAACGATAAAAGGGGCGTTATACGAAAACAAGCCGAGATTGCTACGGTAACCCTTAGACCGGAAGGCATAAATTACTTTTTGGATACCACTCGCTACAAAATTTCCGAATGGCAGCAGCTAAAACTGTTGGATGTCATCCGGAATTTTGAGGATTACCAACCCCCGAGTTTTAAAGCCTGGTTAACCTCCACGAACCGGGATGTAGTACTGTTTGCCCTTCGTTTGATAAAGTATTATAATCAGAACGATGCCTATGCCTCCATAACCCAGTTGGTGAAGCATAAGAATGATCAGATCAAATCGGAGGCCATAGGTTGTATCAAGGAATTCTACATTTTAGAAGCGCTGGATACCTTAAAAGGGGTTTTTTGGAAATGTCGCACGGATATTAAGCTTTTACTTTTAGATGCTATCGCTACTTTGGGAAAAGAGGAAGACATTCCTTTTTTGCGCTTGGTCGAAAGCAGGGAATCCAATTTTGTGGTCAGGAGCAAGGCGTTGCACGCCATTAATACCATATCTCCCGAAACGATAATGCCCACCCAAGGTATTCAAGAACATTTGGAAAGCGATTCCTGGAGAACCGATGCCCTTGCCTTTGAAATTGAGGAGGGCGATGTACCGGCAGCCCTGGATGCCAAGGATGCTGTAATGGAACAGGAGGCAACTGATGAAGCACCCAAAGAAGAGCCATCCAACGCGTCTTTGGAGCATCTTGCTTCGCCAGAAGAAACACCCTTGCCAGTGCCCGCGGAAGAACAAATTTTGCTTTCGCCCGAAGACCTTCTGGAACTCGAAGTAAACGGTGAGGAAATAACCGCGCTCTCCTTGAAACGACCCATGGACGAAATTATCCAGGAATTTGACACACTTCCGGAAGAAACAGAAGACGATCGTATATTGCTCGATTTTGATTTTTTACCCTTGGTGGTACCCAATACCCAGGAGGTAGAGAAAACCCACAGGCCGAAAAACGATGCTGAGAAGGAGCAAGATGTGTTTATGGACTTTAGCGTAGATTCTTGGACCGCGATACAATCCTTAGAGGTATCTTATGAGGAGATACCCAGCGTTGTTGAGGATATAGGAACGGAGCAGGAAACAGACCTAGCCGTACAATCCCTTGAGGTAGTCTATGAAGAAGTGCCCATGACCTACGAAACAGTGGAAATGGTGCCAGAAACACCGGATACCCACACTATCGAGGCTGCAGTGACCGTAGAAGAGGCAGAGGATACTGCAATAGACTTCACCATTGATATCGAGAAGAACGTACGTGCGTTGGACCTGGTCTACGAGGAAATTATTCCCGCCAGGGAAGAGGATCTGGTTGACATAGAAAATGAAAGGGACATTTTTCTCCTGGATTTCTTGCCCCTTGTGGTTGAAAAAGGCGAATCTACCCCTATCGTTTCGGACGCCACGGTATCTCCCTATTCCCAAAGTGTTTTTAAGCAATTGTTCCTGGATAAGGGGCGGTACAGTAAGATACTTTTGCTGGACACTATTGTTGATATCGGTGATGAAAGGGAAATACCATTTCTTGTTGAAATCACGGATAAGGAATCGGATCCTTTTATAAGAGATCGCGCTTTGGAAGTGTTGAACGGAATATCGGAAAGAAATTACCGGGTTATCGATGTACACGGTACGGTGCTTGAAAGCGAGGATTTTAAGGGAAGTAGCATTTTCAGACAGTTGTTCTGGTCAGGGGATACCCCTTCCAAGCTAATGTTACTGGAAGAAATTGAGCAGTTGGGAGACCAGAAGGAAATCAATTTTCTAAAAACCCTCGAGAATTTTCCGGTACGTGAAATACGGGAAAGAGCGAAAAGGGTGCGGACAATACTCCAGGCCCAACAAGAGGAAATGAGCGGTACGGAGGCCGAATCTGGAGCCCAGCGGGCGTCCAGGACATCTTCCTTGGCCGAAGGGATTTCCGAAATTGCATTTGAACTGCAGTCCATGCCCGATGCCAGGAAAAAAGAACCGGGTTTTCAAAACAGTAGGGGCCATATGCCACTTGACTTCTGTTTTCTACTGGATGAGTTGAATATAAAACCCTCCAAAGCCTTTAGCGTTATGGATGTAGACTTTGCCCTTACCCATGAGTTCTATAAACGGCAGATGGAGGAAGAACAGGAAAGTGGAAAAGAAGGTGTAAAAAACCTGCAAAAGGAAAATGGTGAGGATTCCCTGTGGGATATCTTGCTTGCATTTCCCATAAAAATCATGGAAAAATTCAATGGATAACGGAATTTTCAATATCGTGCTTGAGTACATAAATATCATTTTCCTGGTATTTACCGTAATCCTTTTTACCATGTTTACCTTCATGGGGTACCTTTCTACCCGAAGTTCCATCCACTATAAGAACAAAAACAGTTTTGGGGACCTTTCCAAGATCATGGCCTCGCCCTTGGCCCCGAGCATTACCATTATAGCACCAGCCTACAATGAGGGCATGACCATTGTGGAGAACATACGTTCCCTAATGTCCCTACGATATGTAAACTACGAGGTAATGGTGGTAAACGATGGGAGTAAGGACGATACCTTGGAGAAAATGATTGAGGCTTATGACCTGGTAAAAATTGAACGGAAAATCGATCCCAATTGGAAATCCAAGCCCATACGGGGCATATACAAATCAAAGCATTCATCCTTTTCCAAACTTACGGTGATCGACAAGGAAAACGGCGGTAAATCCGATGCCCTGAACACTGGGATCCAGTTGTCCGAGAACAAATATGTGGGGTGTATTGACGTAGACTGTTTATTGTTGCCCGATGCCCTACTGCATGTGGTCAAATCCTTTTATCAACGATCAAAAAAACGCGTTGTTGCGGTAGGAGGGGTCATCCGTATTGCCAACTCCTGTAAGATTGCAGGGGGTAGGTTGGAAGAAATTCGCTTACCTAAAAATTGGTTGGCCAAATTTCAACTTTTGGAATATACACGTTCCTTTATTTTGGGGAGAATGGCCTGGGGGCGCATAGATAGCCTTTTGATCATCTCCGGGGCTTTTGGATTTTTTGACCGCGAAATAGCCTTGGCCGTGGGTGGGTATGATACCAATACGGTAGGGGAGGATATGGAAATCGTGTTTAAGATGAGGCGGTACATGCACGAGCGAAAGTTGCCCTATACCGTAGAGTATATTCCGGACCCGCTCTGTTGGACGGAGGTGCCCGAGGACCTGAAGATATTGATCAACCAAAGGGACCGATGGTCCAGGGGCAACTTGGAAACCCTTTACAAGCACAAGGACATGTTCCTGAACCCAAAATTTGGGAGATTGGGCATGCTCAGCTATCCCTATTGGTTCTTTTATGAGTGGTTCGCGCCCATATTGGAGTTCGTCGGTTTTTTCTCGATCCTGCTCTTTTACTATTTGGGTATCCTGAACTGGGAGTTCTTTGTGGCCATTACTTGTACGGTCTATACTTTTTCGGTAATGTTCTCCTTTTATGCCATTTTGTGGGACGTGTATTCCTATAACGAGTATAAAAAGACAAAGGATATTCTAACCCTAATGTTCTGTGCGATCATTGAGCCTATCGTTTTTCACCCTATTGTGGTTTGGGCAGCGGTAAGGGGCAACTATAAAAAACTGTTTAAGGTAAAATCGGGCTGGGGATCCCAGGTTAGAAAAGGTTTTGCAAAAGCATAACAGGATGCAGGTAGAAAAACAAGCACATAAGCGTTTGGAAAAGAAGACCCTTAGGGACTTTATCCGGTTGGTCTTTGCCTTTTTCTTTTCCCTGGCCGTACTGTCTGTCTATCAACAACTCAGACTGTATTCCAATGGGGTGCTCGATAGCTTTTTGAACAAAAGCCTATTGTTGCTATGGCTTCACCAGCTGGGTTTTACCGCGGTAATCTCCCTAATTCTGGCCTTTCTGTTCAACTTTGTAGAGGGGAGGAAGGCCAAATTTGGATTCAGGCTTGTTGGGGGTATCTTGCTCCTTTCACTGGTCCTGGAGACCCTTCTGATCGAGTACTATGTCCGGAACTATGAAATTTTGGGGGCGGATATTTTAGGTACCTCCAGCGCAGGGCAGGTAGGCCCATACCTATTGATTGCCCTTGTGGCCTTGTTGGCGCTGCTACCATTGTTCTATCTCTTTTATCGGATAAGCAAATCGTTCTACCATGTTATAAGCAGTATGTACCCGTTTACCATCGTACTTTTTGGCTTGTTCCTGGCTACGCTGACCTCCAATAGGAGGCCGATCAACGAAAATAAAATCCAGCATTTGGCGGGTAGCATCGCCTCCAATTTGTTCGATTTCAATAAATATGAGGGGGCGGTCGAATATCCCTTGCTGAAACCCCATGTCCAAAAGGATGTTTTGGGAAAATACCTGGAGCTTCCGAATGAAAAGCCAAATCTCGTAATTCTGGTCATGGAAGGAATCGGCTCCGATTTTGTTGGACCTAAGGCTAGATATCCTGGTTTCACTCCCTTTTTGGATTCTATGGCCACCCAATCTTTGTATTGGAGCAATTATGTGAGCAATACAGGGGAAAGCGCTGCCGCCATTCCTACCCTAATAGGCTCCCTGCCCTTTGGCAGGAACGGGTTTACCTATGCGGAACGATCACCTGGCAGGAATACGCTTTTCAGCATCCTTAAAAAAAATGGATATACCACTACCTTTAATTATGGTGGGAATAGTGCCCTACAGCATTTGGACCGTTTTGTGGACGAGGAACGGGTAGATTTTGTAGTGGATAAAAATGGTTTTGGCGACAAGTACAGCCTTATGGACAAGGATGCAGCGGGTATTTCCCTGGGGTATCCCGATCAAGCACTTTTCAAAAAGTGGAATGCCGAACGGATATTGGACAACAAACCCAGGCTCGATGTTTTTTTAACCTTGAGCACTAAAAAGCCTTATTTAATACCCAATCGGGGACATTATATTGCTCAGGTCGAGAAACATATGGCACAGACCCCATTGCCAAAGCGGTCTAAAAAACTGATTACAAAGAACAAGGAGATGTTTGCCAGCTTAATTTATGCCGATGAGGCCCTGAAAACGTTCTTTAAGGACTTCAGCCGCCACGCTGACTATGCCAATACCATTTTTATAATCACAGGTAGCCACAACAGTACAGATTTGCCCCAAGTGGACGATCTGGGACGTTACCGGGCACCGCTTATGATCTATAGCCCTTTGTTAAAAGCGCCAAAAACTGTAAACTCCCTGGCATCACATGCCGATGTACTGCCTTCCGTGGTAGCCCTTTTACACGAAAAATACGATCTTAAGTTTCCTGATAGGGAAGCCTGGTTGGGTGAAAGCCTAATCTCGGAAAACGTCTTTGATTCCAGCAAGGCCATCCCCTTATTCAGGGGCCAGAACAATATTCAAGACTACATATACGGAAAACACCTGTTGTCCCGTGGCACCTTGTACCGGCTAACCACGGAATTGGCGTTGAGCGAGGTGGACGATACGGGCATAAAAAAAGATCTCGCCGAACAATTCAAGTCCTTTAGGGCAATCAACACCTACGTAGTGGAAAACAACAAGTTGATGCCGGACTCCCTTAACCTCTTTAAAAGAGCGACCATGGAATTTGCCAAGGAAGATATGGTCTGGATCAATAGCGTATTCAACGGGAACGATTTTGATAAAGCCTATGCTTCCGCTCGGAAATTGGCATTGAACCATGAAAACGATAGGGCTTTGCTACTTTGCCATTATATTTTGGCCAAGGTACCCGGACATGCGGACACACAGATATTGATGGGCAGAATACATGCTTGGCAGGGCAAATACGATATCGCCATCGAAATTTTAAAGGAAGCCATACGAAAATACCCTACGTATGCCGATGGCTATGCAGCCCTGCTGGATGTCTATTTCTGGTCTGATCAGGATACGGAAGCCATGATTTTGGTAGAAGTCATTGAACGCAATGAAATAAAAAGCAAGGAGGTGGCCAAAAAAATAGCTAGGGCCTACACCCGCCTCAAATCCAATCCCAAAAACGATCTGAATACCTTGCGCAACCCACAAAATATTGAAAACTATTTAGCATCCCTATGATGATGAACCTAAAAAACCTGTATTTTCTTGTGATACTCTGCGGATGGTCCTTGGGCCTTGGTGCGCAGGGAACCACGTATACCGGAGATCCGGATGTGTCCTATTACAATGCAAGGAACCTCGCCTTTAACGACCAGCGTACCCAGGCAAGGGATACCTTACAGCGAATCCTCAGCAAATACCCCGAGTATGCCGATGTCAGGGAATTGTTGGGAAAGACCTATAGTTGGGATGGTCGTTATGATGAGGCGCGTAGACATTTCAACAAGATCACTTCCGTGGAGCGGAAAAACAAGGCGGTATGGATAGCGGCCATTAAGAACGAAATTTACGCGAAAAACTATCCCATCGCACTGGGACTGGCCAATAAAGCACTGATTTACATAGAAAATGACACCGATATTTTGAACTTGCGTACCAAAGTAATGGACTTGCTGGGAGCAAAAAAAGACAGCGCAAATGAGGAGGGAACAGCTCCGCCAAAAGATTCGTTGGAGGCTAAGGTTCTTAAAAATAGGGTGGGCGTCATCAATTCCTTCGAAATTTTTGATGTGGTATATGAACCCATGTTCTATTCCAGCGTGGAATACAGACGGGAGACCGATGCAGGAAGTATTATTCCGCGAATTAACTATGCCAACAGATTCGAGACCCATGGGATACAATACGAAATGGATTTTTATCCCAAAATATCAAAGCGGTTCTATGGGTATCTGAACTACGGATTTTCGCAGGCCGATATATTTCCGGACCATAGGGCAGGAGCAGAGCTATATGCCAACCTGCCCAAAAATCTGGAAGCTTCGCTCGGAATGCGGTATCTAGATTTTAGCACGAGTAACGCAACTGTGTTAACGGGATCGATAGGGCATTACATGGGAAACTACTATTTTTCATTACGGCCCTATGTTACCCCAAGATCTGATGGACCAACCAGTTTTTCCGGTAGTTTGCTGGTCCGAAAATACCTTCGGGACGGCGAAAATTATTTGGGTCTAAACGCTATCTACGGCAACGCCCCTGAACTGAAACAATTATTGGTCAACGATGTATTGCTCTCTGAGAGCCTGCTGTACGTAGAATCACAGCGCTTGGAATTGGAATACCAATTTACGGCCAAGGACCGACCCAACCTGTACAGGGCCAACTTGGGCCTGACCCGACAGGAGCTTGTATTTGAACCAGGGAAGTTTTTTTGGGCGATTTCTGCCGGAATCAACTATCAAGTGAAGTTCTAAAACCCACTTTAGCCATTAAATTAGGCACGTTTACAACAAAAAACGGCAGATACACCACAATTTGTTGCTTAGCCCCCTTGTAATATATATGTTTACTGTATAATTATTGAATCCCAAATCTCAATAATAAACAAAAACCCAGGCTTACCATGTTATACGATACCTACGGGGAGGAATACCTTACGTTTCTCCGAGATTTAAATGAAATTTTAAGTTTAAATGAATTAGCTGAGCTGGACTATTTATAGTCCGGCCAGCTTTTCCCCCAAATCTTTGAATTATGGCAAATCAAAATCAAGACAACTCCGCATATTTGAATTTCATTGAGGATCTGAATGAAATTCTAGTAGATTATGATATCAGCAAATTAAATTATTCCTAATTGTTATTCCTTAATACCGCGATAAGAAAGGAGTCCGTAAGGGGCTCCTTTTTTTTTGCCCTCTCCTAGCCCAAATAGGTCTTTAAAAGCTTGCTTCTAGAATTATGCCTCAACTTGCGTATCGCCTTTTCCCGGATTTGCCGCACACGTTCCCGGGTCAGGTCAAAGGTCTGCCCAATTTCGGCCAAGGTCATGGATTGTTGGTCCCCGATGCCATAATAGAGCTTCACCACATCGGCTTCCCTGGGCGATAATGTTTCCAAGGCCCTGTTTATTTCGGTATTTAGGGATTGTTGCATTAGTATCTTATCCGGTTTGGGGGATTCCCCGGCCCGAAGTACGTCATAGAGGTTGGAATCTTCCCCCTCCCTCAATGGGGCATCCATGGAAACATGTCGGCCCGAATTCTTTAGGGACTGTTTTACCTCACTTACACTCATTTCCAATTCCTTGGCAATTTCATCTACTGAAGGTGGGCGTTCATGGGCCTGTTCCAAATAGGAAAAAGTCTTCTTTATCTTGTTTATTGAACCTATTTTGTTCAAAGGCAATCGAACTACCCTAGACTGCTCGGCCAGTGCCTGTAAAATAGATTGGCGAATCCACCAAACGGCGTAGGAGATAAACTTAAAGCCCCGGGTCTCATCAAAACGCTTGGCGGCCTTCACCAGCCCAACGTTGCCCTCATTGATTAAATCGGGTAATTTCAGCCCCTGGTTCTGGTATTGTTTGGCCACGGAGACCACAAACCTCAAATTGGCATTGGTCAATTTTTCCAGGGCTGCCTGGTCACCATTCCGTATTTTTTGTGCCAACTCCACTTCTTCATTTGCCGTAATCAATTCTATTTTACTGATATCCTGCAAGTACTTGTCCAACGACTTTGATTCCCTATTGGTTACCTGCTTGATAATCTTTAATTGCCTCATATATGTCTTCTAAATTTACTGGGTTCTATAAACTTTCATAATACACCTTTATAATGGATTATCCAAACAAGATTCCATTTACTTATACCGATTTTATTAAGAGCTTTCTTTTTTAAAATACCCCTTGTTTTGCCCAAACTGTAAATTACTTATGCTATTTTTGAACCGGACCGGAAAGCCATTTTTGCTGCAAAACGCTTCCGGCAATCACTTGGGAAGGACATGGGCAAACGGGCATTGAAGAAATATTTGGAAGGGTTGGAAAGGGAAGGGCTTTCGGAACAGCTGCTAGACCTGTATAATCGCTTTCCGGTGGTTAAGGAATATTACGATTTTGTGTTTGATCCCAAAGAGGAAAAAAGGATACAGGAAGCCAAAGTCAGAATATCCAATGAGTATTTCCCGGTAAAGCGAAGAAAACCCAAGGCCCGAAGGTCCGTGGCGCAAAAATTCATTAAACACTTTATTACCTTGGGCGTGGCTTCGCATATGGTGGCCGATCTGATGCTGTACAACCTTGAGGTGGCACAGGCCTTTGCCGGAGATCGCAAAGTTCCTGATGCCTTTTACCGAAGCATGCTCAATTCTTTTTCCCAAGCCGTACAATATATCTCTCTCAATGGGCTTCTGCCCGATTTTAAGGACCGTGTCCGAATCATTTATGAAACCGTCCAAGAGCAAGAATGGCTTTTTCAAGAGGGTTTTTCCCGAGCGTTGGACATTTTGGATTAATTGGCCGTTAAATTTTAGATTTCGTCCTTAATATTTCGTTTACGCATAAAAAACTTCTAGTTTTGCAAAATTGGAGTTACGGAAATTGCTCCTTGGGACGGAAAATAAACAAAAACTTGCCTACACCTTTGGAAATACAAACCCATAAGATAGAAAAGACACTTTATGATTATCAGTTAGAAGATCTCAATAAGATCTTCAGCCATTTGAAAACCGCCCCGAGCGATCAGAACCTATTGTATCAATTGCCTACCGGCGGGGGTAAAACGGTTGTTTTTTCAGAGATTGTCCGTAGGTATATCACAGAGACCAAAAAAAAGGTGGTCGTCCTTACCCATAGAATAGAACTGAGTTCCCAGACCTCAAAGATGCTGCACGGTTTTGGAGTAAATAATAAGATTATCAGCAGTGATGTCAAGGAACTACAGGACCAAGATGAGTTCATGTGTTTTGTGGCCATGGTAGAAACGCTGAACAATAGGCTTCAGGAAGATAAAATTGAGATCAACAATATTGGTCTGGTCATCATTGATGAGGCCCACTACAATTCCTTCAGAAAACTTTTTAAATATTTTGAGAAGTCCATTATTCTAGGAGTTACCGCCACTCCCTTAAGCTCAAATATTAAACTTCCCATGAAGGATAATTACCAGAAACTGATCGTTGGGGAGTCTATTTCCTCCCTCATCGAAAAAAAGTTTTTGGCACGGGCAAACATGTATAGCTATGATGTTAGTCTGCGTAGCCTAAAGCTTGGCATCAGTGGGGATTATACGGTTAAATCCTCCGATGAGCTCTATGGGAACCAGAACATGCTGGGAAAACTCCTGTCCGGCTACGAAGATGTTGCAAAGGGAACAAAAACCCTGATATTCAACAATGGTATCAATACCTCTAGGTACGTTTATGAAACCTTTAAAAAAGCGGGCTACAATATTCGGCACTTGGACAATAAGAACAATGCCTCGGAAAGGCGGGAGATATTACGGTGGTTTTCGGAGACCCCGGATGCCATACTGACCTCTGTAAGTATTTTGACGACCGGTTTTGACGAACCTACCGTGGAGACCATCATGTTGAACCGGGCAACACGTTCCCTGACACTGTATTTTCAAATGATTGGTAGAGGCTCCAGGGTGTTGCCCAACAAGAACGATTTTACGGTAATCGACCTAGGGAACAATATGGCAAGATTCGGTATGTGGGATGCTCCGGTAGATTGGCAGGAAATCTTTCATTTCCCTGATTTCTTTCTGGAGAACATCAAAAATGATGAGGAAATTGAACGCGATTTTGTCTATGAAATGCCGCCAGAACTCAAGGCGATGTTCGGGAAGTCGGATTGTATCGAATTTGATATCAAGGAAGAGTACAAAAAGGTGTTTGCCAAGGGCTTAAAATCAAAAACCGTCCTGGAACGCAGTATTGAACAGCACGCTCAGATATGTGTTGAAAACAGCGATGATGTATTCGATGCCCGTATCCTGGCTAAACAGCTCAAGGAAGAAATTGCCTATAGGGTACGCCAATATTCGTACTGTATCATGAACAATACCAAAAACTACAAGGAATGGCTGGAGGAAGATTACGAACGTAAACTTCGTCTGAACATTTCCCAAAAGTTTGCGGCCAAGATGTAACATTTTGGAAACCATCAGTAACAAGCTTCTTATCATTGGTTTTGTTTGGCCAGAACCGAATTCCACCGCCGCGGGAAGCAGGATGTTACAACTTATCCATTTTTTTATCGCCCAGGGCTATGAGCTTACCTTTGCCAGTACGGCTACCAAAAATGAACACTCCGTGAATTTAAGTGACCTTGGGGTCAAGGAGCGGTCTATCCGTCTTAACCACGATAGTTTTGACGATTTTATAAAGGAACTTGCGCCACAAATTGTGCTTTTTGACCGTTTTATGGTTGAGGAGCAATTTGGATGGCGGGTAGCGGAATACCTTCCAAAGGCCCTACGGATTCTGGATACAGAGGACATTCATTCACTTCGCACAAGTAGGGAGACCCAATTTAAGGCAGGACTCCCCTTTTCCGAAAGGGATTGGATGCACAGTGATATGGCCAAACGGGAAATAGCCAGTATTTACAGATCGGATCTATCGTTGATCATTTCTTCCCACGAAATGGAATTGCTCCAAAAAACGGCTAAAATAGATACCAACCTGCTGCTTCATCTTCCCTTTATGATAACCAACCTGAACGAGGAACAAACGACGAATTGGCTCCCTTTTGAGCCTCGTAAGGATTTTATTTGTATTGGTAGTGGACGGCATGCTCCAAACATTGATGCGGTAGTATGGCTCAAAAATGAGATTTGGCCCTTGATCAGGGCCCAACTACCAAAGGCCGATCTACGGATATACGGGTCCTATTTGCCCGAAAGCATTACCCAACTGCACCGACCAGCAGATGGATTTTATGTTATGGGAAGGGCCAAGGACGCCATGCAGGTCATGGCCAACGCAAAGATAAGTCTGGCTCCCTTGCGATTTGGCGCCGGAATTAAGGGAAAGTTGGCAGAATCCATGTTAGTCGGCACCCCTAATGTAACGACTAGCATAGGTGCAGAAGGGATGTGCGAACAGTTTCATTGGAATGGGAAAATTGAAAATGACCCCACTTACTTTGCCAATGCCGCCGTACAACTGTATCAGGACCGAAAATTGTGGGAACAGGCGCAAAAAAATGGCACCACCATTATCAATCAGTGTTATGACAAGGCTTTGCTAGAGGACCGATTGGGCCGAAAAATTGAGAAATTACTTCGTAATTTAGATACCCATAGGGATAAAAATTTGATTGGAGCCCTTCTTTTGCACCATACCATGGCAAGCACAAAATATATGGCCAAATGGATCGGTGCCAAAAACAGGGCAGGAGGGTCGGAAGGCTGATCTGCATATCGCGTCTACGGTACCCAATTGGAGGGAAAAACCAGTTTCATGGATGCCTTGGAAATACTATCTTTAACAATCGATAATCAGGACATAGGATGAAAGAAATACATTGGAAAACAGCTAAAGCCTTTGAGGATATTACCTATAAAAAATGCAATGGGGTTGCCCGAATCGCCTTTAACAGGCCCAATGTTCGCAATGCCTTTAGGCCTAAGACCACCAGCGAACTGTACCAGGCATTCTACGATGCACAGGAAGATACTTCCATTGGTGTGGTCTTATTATCCGCCGAAGGGCCTTCCACCAAAGATGGGATCTATTCCTTTTGCAGCGGTGGCGATCAAAAAGCTAGGGGACATCAAGGATATGTTGGGGAAGATGGGATGCACCGATTGAACATCCTGGAGGTGCAACGTCTGATCCGTTTTATGCCCAAGGTAGTCATTGCAGTGGTCCCGGGATGGGCCGTTGGCGGCGGACATAGTCTGCACGTGGTCTGCGATCTTACCTTGGCCAGCAAGGAACACGCCCTCTTTAAACAGACCGATGCCGATGTTACTAGTTTTGATGGTGGCTATGGATCCGCTTACCTGGCTAAAATGGTGGGGCAGAAAAAGGCCAGGGAAATTTTCTTTTTGGGCAGAAGCTACACCGCTCAGGCGGCCTATGAAATGGGTATGGTCAATGCAGTGATACCACATGAGGAACTGGAAATCACCGCTTATGAATGGGCCCAAGAGATTCTGGCCAAATCCCCAACCTCCATAAAGATGTTAAAATTTGCCATGAACCTTACCGATGACGGTATGGTGGGGCAACAGGTATTTGCGGGGGAAGCTACCCGTTTGGCGTATATGACGGATGAGGCCAAGGAGGGAAGAAATGCGTTTTTGGAAAAACGCAGGCCAGATTTTGGCGAAAACAAGTGGATTCCTTAAAACAAGGGGGCATGGGGAGCTGCAAGCAGGGTGTTCAACTAAAAAGAGCCCTACCTTTTACGATAAGACTCTTTTACGAGAACACTATATGAAAATGAAAAAATTAACTCCTTATTTAATTACACTACTAAAGTACCACCGACTCCTTGAAAAAAGAAATTATTGTTGTGAACCACTGTAGTTTTGTGGTCTGGTATGCTAATTTTGATATTTGTAGGAAAATCAAGGTTTTTTACCCTGCGAAATCGGTATTTTAACGAAGGGCGGCTACAATCCCCGCCAAAAATCCGTTTGCATCAAATTTCGGAGATTCCGCGAGCCCTGTACGGACCACGACCAGATCTTTGGATGGAATGATAAACACGTGCTGGCCTTGATAACCATTGGCAGAGAACAGGTCGCGGGGCACATCGGGATACTTACCACCAGCATTGAGCCAAAAGTGGGCCCCGTACGCATCATCGGAGTGCTCAGTAGGTTTTTGGATGTAATCTACCCAGGATGGGTCAAAGATCTGCTCCCCGTTCCAATTGCCCCTGTTTAAATAGAGCAGTCCAAATTTTGCCCAATCGCGCGTGCTTGCCCAACCATAGGAGGAGCCTACAAAATTCCCGCTCAAATCGGTTTCGATCAACATGGAGTGCATACCAATTTTATCGATAAGCGCTTCATAAGGAAAATCCAGGTATTCCTGGTAATTGTTAAATTGCTCGCGCAAAATCCCCGATAACATATTGGACGTACCTGAGGAGTAGTTCCATACCTCTGTTGGTGCCGCGATCATTTCGGTATTTTCCTGTGGTTTGGTCATATCGGCAGCCAGGAACAGCATCAGGGTAACATCCGAAATTTTGGTGTAATCCTCTTCCCAGGCAAGACCACTTTGCATCCGCAATAAATGGTTCAGGGTAATGGACGCCTTGGAAGCCTCCTCCGAGTTGTGGAAAGGCCTGTATTGGTGCACATTAATCCCTCCCCGATACTCCAAGATTCCATATAGAGTGGCCAGAACGCTTTTGGTCATGGACCAACCCAGGATGGGCGTATCCTTGTTGAAGCCTTCAACGTAACGCTCCGCAATGATCTGTCCCTTATGCAACACCAGCACAGTGCGGGTCTTCTGCTTGTCCGGAAGGGCAAAGGCATCATCCAAGGCTTCCTTCAGTTTGGCATAATCCACATTTTCAAGGAGGGTATCCCTGGGATCCTTATCCCCGTAGGGAAACGCGACATTACGCTGCACGCGTTGCCTGTTGGGCTTAGGATAGTTTTCCTTTATCTCATAGTCCTCGAGAACCAGCGCACAGCCCAGTCCATCCCTACAGATAGCTTGGCGTTCCATCAGACCGAATACCGAGGCTGAAACAGTTTCTGAACTTTCATCATAGACTGTCTCCGCCATTTTTATAAGCGGTACCCTGTTATCGTTTTCGTTCACGGAATGCTCCGTGCGTTGGGCAATGTAAAGAGTAGAGGCCATGTTCTTGGCAGCATAGCCCGAAATAATGTTGAGCTTGGAATAATTGAAAAAGGCCACTCCTATGACAAACAAGATAAGGAGGGCGAGAACGCGTTTAAAGGTTTTCATTAACTGGGGGATTATTGTACATTTAAGCAACGAATATAACCATTTGTATTTATGTCCAATATTGGTTTGATCATTGAGGAGCGCAGTAGGGACATCGGGGATTTTCTTGTAGGCAGGTTAATTCCCTTCCGCAAAAAGCGCATGATCGGTCCTTTTATTTTTATAGATCATATGGGGCCCACCGAGTTGGGACCCGGTCGGTACATGGATGTGGATCAACATCCCCATATAGGACTGGCAACCCTTACCTATCTGCTAGAGGGGGAACTCATGCACGAGGATAGTATAGGAACCCAACAACGCATTCGCCCGGGCTCTGTAAACTGGATGGTCGCCGGCAAGGGCGTCTCGCATACGGAAAGGACCCCGGCCGATCTTAGGAACGGGAACAGTTTTACTGCCCATGGATACCAAATATGGGTTGCCCTACCGAGTCATTTGGAGGATATGGCCCCTGAATTTCATCATATTCCCGCCAAGGATCTGCCACAATGGACCGATGGCAATGCTCATTTTACCCTGGTAGCGGGGGAAGGATACGGAAAAAGGTCGCCCGTGCCCGTACATTCGCCCTTGTTTATGATCCAAATTAAGACAATAGGGGAATATCGGTTGGAAACCAAAGGGCATCTGAAGGGCGAAATAGGTATTTGTGTGGTAACCGGCACACTCGAAGCCTGTGGGGAGGTTGTGGAAAAAGGTAATATTGTGGTTTCCAAAGTGTCGGATTCCTGTAATACCGTACTAAGGCCAGATACCCATGTATTGCTTTTTGGAGGTGAGGCCTTCCCGGAAGAACGGCATATTTACTGGAATTTTGTTTCCTCCGATAAATCAAAGATCCAGCTGGCGAAGCAGCAATGGCAGGAGCGGACCTTTCCTATGATGTCCGGGGACCATAGCTATGTACCCCTGCCGAAATAAGCTTTTTTGATGTATTCTGTGCCCTTAGGTCGGTTTTAAGGTCATTTATGTTCCATTATTTGTCAAGGATGGCTATCTTCCAATGTGAATTGCCAAGTATTAAAAATGACCAAAGGACCCTTGCTTCCCAAAGGCATCTCCGTGTTCCTGCTGATGCTAACATTTTCTTGTTCGCCCTCTAAAAAGGAACGCGCAATGGTGCAATACCAAACCTATTGCGCCAGTTGTCACCTGGCACCTTCCATGCAGTCATTGCCAAAACATATATGGGCCCAGGAAATTTTACCCGATATGGGTGCACGATTGGGCATCCGGGATGCGGGCTACAATCCCATGAAAGGGGAGTCCTTTGAAGAACAGGAAGCCATTATTAAAAGTGGTATCTACCCCTACAGGCCTTCCATTTCGAAGGCCGATTGGGAATCGCTCAAGGCCTACATCATTTCCATGGCCCCGGACACATTACCTCCCAGTATCAATAGGGAGTCTAGCGGAGAATTAAACCAATTTACCCCACAGGCGGTTGCGCTGGACAGCGCACCGGGTTCCTTAATTACTTTTCTGGACTACAGCCCTAACCAGGGACTTATCAGAACTGCCGATATTGCGGGAAACCTTTTGGGCTATTCCTATACCGAGAAGAAGAAGGTGTCCTTACATCAGTTCGGTGCACCTATTATTGACTTTACGGAAACCGATTCGCTTTCTTATGCCACGTCCATTGGCTATTTAAACCCCTCGGAAATACCCTCGGGAAAAGTTATTAGGGTAGGAACGGACACAACGGAAACAATCAGCGGAGTGCTGCACAGACCCGTACATACGCTAGTTTGTGACCTGAACAAGAACGGTAGGAACGAACTAGTGGTGAGCGAATTTGGCAATTATACCGGACAACTCTCCCTTTTAGCACAAGGGGTACAGGACCCATCCTATAGAAAAACCGTTTTGTTACAGCAACCTGGGGCAATACGTGTCATAGCCAAAGATATGGACCAGGATGGTCTGGAAGATCTGGTGGTCCTTACTTCCCAAGGTGATGAGAGCATAACCATTCTGTATCAGCAGGAGGATCTGCAGTTTAAGGCCCAAAAGGTGATACGTTTCAGTCCAGTATACGGGAGCAGTTGGTTTGAACTAGTGGACTTTGATGGGGATGGGGATGATGATATGATTACCGTACATGGAGACAATGCCGATAAATCCTATGTACATAAACCGTATCACGGCATGCGGATACATATCAATACAGGGGAGAACGTATTTGAGGAGCGTTACTTCTATCCCCTTAACGGGACCACCCGTGTGGTAGCTGAGGATTTTGATCAAGATGGGGATGTAGATTTTGGACTGCTTTCCACCTTTCCCGACTACGATCAAAAACCGGAATATGCCTTTGTATATTTGGAAAACATGGATGCCGCCGGATTCGTATTTAAACCCTACACCTTTGCGGATGTCAACCTGGGGAGGTGGTTGTTGATGGATTCTGGGGATGTGGACCAGGATGGAGACATGGATATTGTCCTAAGTGCCTTCTCCTATGGTTTCACTCCAGTTCCCGAAAGCTTGTCCAAAATATGGACCGAAAAAAGCCTTGACCTTATGGTCCTGGAGAATAAATTAAAATGACTAGTCGTATAGCACTTGTTTCCACCTTGGGAATCCTGCTTATAAGCTGTTCCGAGAAAAAAGAGCCCAGGGAAGACCATATCTGGAAAACCCTGGAGGTCACCGCCACGGCTTTTAACTCCGTGCCCTCCCAAACCGATGGGAACCCGACCATTGCGGCTTGGGGAGATACCTTAAAACCGGGAATGAAAAGCATAGCCGTCTCCCGGGATTTGATCGGTCTGGGTTTGAAGCACAATACCATGGTTAGGATAGATACCTTTCCGGATATTTACTTGGTAAAGGATAAGATGCATTGGCGTTGGCGCAAGCGAATAGATATTTATATGGGACTAGATCAAAAACTGGCAAGACAATGGGGAAAGCAGAAGGTCATGATTCAATATGCGGTGGAAAATGACAGCACCCCACCTGAAGACGATACCCCGTGATTTTGTACTTTTACACCAAAGCATTTGAACGCATATGAAGCAGGGATTGCTATGTATGGTACTTTTTGGTCTTGTTTCATGTAGGCCGTCCACAGCTATAGATATCGTGGACAAACCCATCGTCTTTGATGAAACCAGGAAGCAACTGACCTTGGAATATCTCGAGCAACGCTACGGTTTGGAACAGGAAACTCCCACGATAACCCCTAAAATGATCGTGTTGCATTGGACGGTCTTTCCTACGCTCAAAGCGTCTTTTGAGGCATTTGAGCAGCCCACACTTCCCAATTGGAGACCGGACATTGAGAGCGTAAGCGGTCTCAATGTATCCGCACAGTTCCTGGTAGACCAGGATGGCACGATTTACAGACTTTTACCGGAAACGACCATGGCCCGTCATGTTATTGGTCTCAATCATTGCGCCATCGGTATAGAAAATGTAGGGGGTACGAATGATATGCCCTTGACCCAGGCCCAACTGGAGTCGAATATTCGTTTGGTGCAATATTTGGCATCCAAATATCCCATCGATTATTTGATAGGACATTATGAATACACCCATTTTGAGCATCACGACCTATGGTTGGAAAAAGATGCTGGATATCGGACAAAAAAAACAGATCCAGGAAAAGAATTTCTTACTAAGGTGAGAACCGCAACCAAAAGTTTTAACTTTAAACCCGTGCCCGAACAAAACAAATCCTTATGATTCAAAAGACGTTAATCGTATTACTTTTTCTACTAGTCGGCAACACCTGTGCCGGACAGGAACAGGACATCACAGCTAAACTATATGACACCTACGACCAATATAAAGAGTCTGCCCTGGATAAGCGCAGGGTAAAACACAAGGAAATTCAGCAGTTGGTTGCCCAATACCAAAACAATCCAAAGTTTAAGGTGCAGCAGGTAGGCCAATCCATTGAGGGCCGGGAACTATCGCTTATCAGTATCGGCACAGGAGAAACCGACGTTTTTTTGTGGTCCCAGATGCACGGCGATGAACCTACTGCCACCCAGGCCATTTTTGACATATTCAATTTCTTGGATAGCGGGGATTTTGCGGCTGAAAAGGATGCCATACTGAGCAATTTAACCTTGCACTTCCTTCCCATGTTGAACCCGGACGGGGCAGAGGTGTACCAAAGACGGAATACCTTGGGCATTGATATCAATCGGGATGCGCTTAGACTGCAATCGCCCGAGGGAAGAACCTTAAAAAGCGTCCGGGATAGCTTGGAGGCCGATTTTGGTTTTAACCTGCACGATCAGAGCACCTATTACAATGCCGAACGTACAGAAAAACCTGCCACCATTTCCTATCTGGCGCCTCCCTACAATTATGAAAAGGACATTAACGAGGGTAGGGGAAATGCCATGAAGGTCATTGTATTCATGAACAACATCATACAGAAATACGCTCCGGGACAGGTGGGCCGCTATAGTGATGATTTCGAACCCAGGGCCTTTGGGGACAATATCCAAAAGTGGGGCACAAGCACCATTCTTATCGAATCCGGTGGTTACGCCAATGATATTGAAAAACAGGAGATACGCAAATTGAACTATGTTTCCATACTTTCGGCCATTTATACCATTGCCAAGGGCAACTATGCGGACATTCCCATCGAGGATTATGAAAAAATCCCGAAAAATGACAGGAAGCTCTTTGACCTAAAGATTACTGGGCTCAATTATAAACTATTGGGAGGAGACTACGTTTTGGATATTGGCATCAATCGTCCGGAGGTGGACGATGAGTCCCACAACTCATTTTACTACAGTAGTCGGGTTTTGGACCAGGGCGATCTTTCTACCTACTATGGATACGAGACCCTGGAAGCGGCCGGCTATACGCTGCGGCCCGGAACCGTTTATCCGGAAACCGTAGGCAGTATGGAGGAGGTAGATTTTATTTCCCTCTTACGCGCGGGCCATACCTATCTGAGGGTAAAAAATCTTTCGGACAAGATGCTCACTTCATCCTTACCTTTTCATTTGATCAGCGAGGCGTACGAGCTACCTGAATTTCGTCTACAGCCTGGAATAAACCCCACTTTTCTCTTGGAAAAGGATGGGGAGATCCGTTACGCGGTAATCAATGGCTTTCTAGTGGACCTAAAATCGGACCGAGAAACCATGGTTTCCAGGTGGGGGAACCAGCAAGCCAATGCTATGATCTACAGATAAAGACTAGTAACCGAATTGGATCGTATTGGGGCCGTTCAGCAACAGCACCACAAGCATGATCATTAAGGTGGTTACAATCGATGAAAATAATAGGAGTACTATACTTTTATAGCCTTTGGATAAGGGTCCTATTGCGCTCTGACGGATAATTTCGTTGATTACATCCATGATTTCTTTCTTTTAAATTAAACAGTTTCATAGTTTTTAGGATGTATATAAGTTGCAATAGTTATTTTGGGGGTTGTTATGTAGGAAACAATTATCGGGCCAAAAACCCTACTTATTCCGGTTAAATATTGTCAAAACTGGACCAAATCCCGTATTTAATCGATGTATGGAAACAAAAAAAGGGCCGAATGGTATGATTCGGCCCTTTCCCTTAGGTTACGTTATTCCTATAGGCTTTCAGAATCCAAAAGCGCAAAGAATTTGTCCAAATTCGGTATGATTACAATACGGGTACGTCGGTTTTTAGACCTGTTCTCCTCTGTGTCATTTTCAACCAAGGGAATATAACTGCTTCTTCCGGCCGCAATCAAACGCGCAGGGTCTACCTGGTACTCCTCCTGAAGGATTCTCACGATAGACGTGGCCCTTTTTACACTAAGGTCCCAGTTGTCGCGGAACAATTCCGTGCTAATGGTCTTTGAATCTGTATGGCCCTCCACCATCACTTCCATGCTAGGCTCAGAATTGATTACCTCGGCCAATTTGCCCAGAATGTTGTCGGCCTTGCTGCTTACTTTGTAGCTTCCGCTCTTAAACAATAGTTTGTCCGAAATATTGATCATCACCACGGTCTTGTCAATATTCACATCCACATCGTCGTCCTCATCCGCAATGGATTTCTTAAGGTTATAGGAAACCGCAAGGTTGATGGAATCCTCCAGCGTCTTGGCGTTGGCCAATTCACTGGGATCCACCTTGCTAAGTGTGGTCCTCATTTTTTCCTTGGTATTGTTGCTCATTACGGTAAGGTCGTCCACGGAAGTCATTTGACCATCGTTCATTTCCTTAAGGGAGTTTATTCTTTCGTTGTATTCGGCAACCCGCGCTTCAATCTTGGAAACTTTGGCTTCCAGTTCCTCCTTTTCAACTTGGGTCTTGGTCAATTGGCTTTGGGTAGTTGCCAAATTGTCTTCCAGGGCCACATACTTTTTCTTGGATACACATGAAGCTAGTACAATACAGAGCGCTGCGCCCGTTACGGTTAATCTTTTCATTACGTTCTTCTTTAAATTAATAGTTAAGGTTCCTCTTATTATACGTAGCTGATCGAAGAAAAGACGTTAGCGAACAAAAATTTCCCACTTATGAGCCCAGCAAAAAAAGAGGCACCTTGCGGCACCTCTTTATATTTTAGTCACATGGATTTTGAGATCATTCACAACCGCCCGTAAAACCATTGGCACTGAACTTGGTCTGTACGGCACCTTGCTGACTCCCATCCTTTACCTGTATGGCCAGGTTATTCTCACCACTGCCGTCCCGTTTTGGCGTGCAATACTCAAAAAGATAAAAGCTGTTGGCCTGTTCGGCCACTCTAAAGGAGATATCGTTAAAGGTAGTTTCGAGTTCTGCAGCATTTCCCGCGAACACGCTAAAGGTCTTACCGATATCTGCCAAGATCTGCGTATCTATTTCGCTGCCAAGGCCTATAGTGAAAAAGGAAATATTGGGGTTTGCCCCGTTCACTTTGTTCAACGCATCCCTTTCGGTAAAACGGGAAGCCTGATCCGTGCCGTCTGTAAACACCACAATGGAGGCCGCACCTATGATTTTGTTGTTACTGTTTTCTCGCAGTAGCCCTTCAGCGATATCGGTAGATTTTATGACCGCACCGTACAAATCGGTGGAGGGATCATTGCTGATATCCGGACCTATCCCTTCAATAGCATTGGTCAGTTCGGTTTTGGAGGAGGTAAGTGGGTTCAACAAATGTAGTTCGTCCTCCCCATCGAACCAATAAATGGCCATTTTAAACGAGTCCGTCTCTGCTGCGGGGATAACCTTATCGATAAAACTTATGGAAGCCGTTTTGAGCTCTTCCAAACTACTGCTCAATACACTGTTGCTCAAATCGAGCACCAAAAGTGTGTTGTTGTTGAAAACTTGGGAGTTGGGAGAGATACGGGCCAGGGACTCCGAAGTGGAGATGGTATTGAAACAATCATCGTTCCGTCCCTGTTCAAATATCGTAAACTGGTCTGCCGTTAGGCCCGAAACTGGGCTGCCATTGGTATCCGACACTTTAAAGAGAATAGATACCTTACCGGGTGGGGTGGTAAATTGATCTTGAATGGATAGGATCAGTTGATCTTCACCTAGGGCAAGGCAATCATCCACCGGTTTGCCCAGGCCGAGGCCGCCTTGGCCAAAATCAAAATTCACATCATCATCTGCGTTCCCACAGGAAAATAGCAAAACAAAACTGCAAAAAGCAGTGAATAGCTTAGCGTATGGTTTCATTTTCAAAGTTTTTATGTTCCTTTAGCACAACGACCAAAAACCGCTTAAATTATGGTAGCTGCCAAGAAAGATTGTTAAACAATGTTAAAGGGGAACGCAAATATTTTTGTAGCTTTCTTGGATAAATCAACACATATGAACAACAGGAAATTACACGCTTTAGGGTATGCACTGCTTTTTGGCCTTAGTTCGGTCTTTGCCCAAAACCAAACAATCGCGGAGCGTTTGGGGTACCCCGCCGATGCCAAACTCCTCATCATCCATGCTGATGACTTGGGCGTTACCCATTCGGAAAACAAAGCGAGCATTTCGGGGCTGGAGGAGAGTCCGGTGAACTCTGCCAGTATCATGGTTCCTTGTCCCTGGTTTCCGGAAATTGCGGCCTATGCACGGGAAAACAAAACACAAGATCTTGGGTTGCACCTTACGCTCACTAGCGAATGGAAATATTATAAATGGGGCCCGGTTACCTCTAGGGATTCGGTTCCCAGTCTGGTGAACAAGGATGGGTATTTTTATTCGGCAGTGGATAGTTTGGGTATGTATGGAACCGCTTCGGAGGTAGCCATCGAATTGCGCAACCAGGTAAAAAAGGCCTATCGTTTTGGGATAGATGTTACCCATTTGGACGCACATATGGGCGCTGCGGTAAGTCGCCCAGACTACCTTGCCGCTTATATCAAGGTGGGACAAGAGTTTAAGCTTCCCGTATTGTTGGACCAACGGGTGCAAGCAATGGGAGAGGTGGGCATACCCCAACTCCTGAATGATAAGGACGTCATAGTTGACCAGATTTATACAGCACTTCCGCCCGATTATGAAAAAGGGATGGCCCAGTACTACCTGGAGGTCTTTAAAGGGCTCCAGCCCGGACTCAACTGCCTCTTGATCCACTTAGCCTATGACGACACTGAAATGAAGGCCGTTACGGTAGACCACCCGCATTGGGGTGCTGCATGGCGGCAGGCCGATTATGATTTTTTTACAAGCAAGGAATGTGCTGCCGCTTTAAAGGAACAAAATATTGTTTTGGTGACCTGGAGAACGCTGCGCGATAAAATCACCCGGGCGGAGTAACGAGGGCAATGATAAAGAATTGTTAAATTGAAATCCTCCACTGTTAAAGTGAAAATAGTTGGGTTTTATTTTTGGTACCTTGTAGGGAAATGAACTAACAACAATCCAATAATCTAAAAAATTCCATTATGCCAACGTATCAGTTAAAAGTAAATGGCGAGTCACATACCGTGGAAGCCAGCGAGGACACTCCTGTCCTTTGGGTTCTAAGGGACCACATGAATTTGGTGGGTACCAAGTTTGGTTGCGGCATCGCACAATGCGGGGCCTGCACCATTCATTTGGATGGCGAGGCCGTTCGCAGTTGTTCCCTGACCATGGCCCAGGTAGAGGGCAAGTCCCTGATTACCATTGAGGGGCTATCCGCCGATGGGTCGCATCCGGTGCAACAAGCCTGGAAAGAAGTGGACGTACCTCAGTGCGGCTACTGCCAAGCCGGACAGATCATGACCGCTTCCGCCTTTTTGGAAAAGAATCCAAGTCCTAGCTCGGAGGAAATCAAGAATGCCATGCATGGCAACATCTGTAGGTGCGCATCCTATAACCGTATCCATAAAGCGGTGGGAATTGCTGCAGAAAAAATGAGTTAATCAACGGTATTGAAATTCCTTATAGCGGGGAGTCCAATCAAAAACACTTTCAACATGTCAACATCAACATCATCATCCATAACCTTTAGCAGAAGGTCCTTTATACGAACTTCTTCCTTGGCGAGCGGCGGACTCTTAATTGGGTTTAATCTGTTCCAGGCCTGTAAACCTAAAGCAGCGCCGCCCATTGATATTTCTCAACTTAACTTCAACGACTTTAATGCCTTTATCAAAATAGCGGATAACGGTGCCGTTACTATTTTCTCTCCGAATCCGGAAATTGGACAGGGCGTAAAGACCTCCATGCCCATGATCATTGCAGAGGAATTGGACGTGGCATGGGACAACGTCTTTGTGCAACAAGGCATCCTGGACACCAATAATTATACGCGACAAGTGGCGGGGGGAAGTCAGTCCATTCGTTTTGGTTGGGACGCCCTGCGGCAGACGGGTGCCACAGCCCGACAAATGCTGGTGAACGCAGCAGCCGCCAAATGGGGGGTAGATGCATCGGAATGTACCACCAGTGAGGGTGTCATCACCAATGCGAAGGGGGAGACGTTGGGCTATGGCGATGTGGTAAAGGAGGCATCTGCGCTGGAAGTTCCGGAAGATGTTACTTTAAAGGAACCCAAGGATTATAAGATTATTGGCAAGGATGCCGGCAATGTGGATATCGATAAGATCATCACTGGAAAACCCTTGTTCGGGTTGGATTATAAGGCCGAGGGTATGGTATATGCCTGCGTACTTCGTCCACCAGCTTTTGGAAAGGTATTGGAATCCTATGACGATACAGAGGCCAGGGCCATGCCGGGAGTAATAGATGTGGTACGCATTGGTGCAAAAGCACAGAGCCTGTTCGAGGAGATTCCCAGATTGCAGAATATGATCGTGGCGAGTGACAAGGTCGCTGTTGTGGCCAAAACTACTTGGGAAGCCATGAAGGCCAAGAAGGCAATAAAGGCCACCTGGACCGATGGTACCCCTATGGAAAGTACGGAATTTCAGAACGAACAATTGATGGGCCTCTTGGATGGCAACACTTTCGAAACGCTCCGTTCCGATGGTGATGTAAAGAAAGCCTTTGCACAGGCCGATCAGACTTTGGAACGCACCTATGAATCGCCCTTTCTTCCACATAACTGCATGGAACCCATGAATTTCTATGCCAATGTCACCGATGAGAAGATCCATTTGGTAGGCCCCATACAGACGCCCGAGGGCACGGCAAACTTTGCAGCCAAGATGCTGGGCCGGGAAGCTACCGATGTGCATCTGGAGATGACCCGTATGGGTGGAGGCTTTGGAAGAAGGCTTTATGGGGATTTTGTACTCGAGGCAACGGAGATATCCGATGCCATAAAGAAACCGGTCAAAATGGTTTCTACAAGGGAAGATGATATGTCCACGGGCATTTATCGTCCGTCCATCAAATATAGGATCAAAGCTTCCATCAAGGATGGAAAGGTTACGGGTTATCATCTAAAAGAAGCGTCGATCAATACAAATATGTACGGGTTGATACCGAACTTTTTCCCTGCAGGCGCCATTGAAAACTATCAAGTAGACGTTGCCAACTATGACAGTAACGTCACTACCGGAGCCTGGCGTGCCCCGTACACCAATTTCCTCGCTTATGCCGAACAGAGCTTCTTTGATGAGCTCGCCGAGTTGATGGAAGTAGATCGTATTCAGCTTCGTTTGGATTTGCTCCAAAAGGTTAAGGGAACTACGGACGAACGTATCCAGTACGATCCGGAACGTATGGAAAAAGTAATCAAGACCGCCGTGGAAAAATCAGGATGGGGTACCAAATCGGAAGGGACCTACCAGGGCTTTGTAAATTACTACTGCCACAATTCGCATGTTGCTGAAGTGGCCGATGTGGTGATCGAAGATGGCAAGCCTGTCGTAAAAAAGATTACATGCGTGGTAGACTGCGGTATTGTGGTGAACCCGCTTGGTGCTTTAAACCAAATAGAGGGCGGTGTTATTGATGGCGTCGGACATTCCATGTATAGCGACTTCGCCTTTGAGGATGGGGCACCCACTACAAAGAATTTTGATGCGTACCGATTGATTCGTATGAAAGAAGCGCCACTGGTGGAGACACATTTTATCAAAAATGAGCTATCGCCTACAGGACTTGGGGAACCCACATTGCCCCCTGCAGGAGGTGCGGTGGCCAATGCTTTAAAAGCAGCAACCGGGAAAAGAATCTACCAACAACCTTTTATTAAGAATCCGGAACTCTTACAAGTTCCCGCTAAGGAAATTTTAGGATAAGTATGACTATTTTGCTATTTGGCATTACCAAGGATATCGTAGGCAGTTCATCCTTGTCCATGCCTGCATCCAGTGAATTCGGCAAGAAAAAAACCAAGACCGTGGGAGAACTCAAGGAATACTTGGGAAATACCTACCCAGGGCTTCGTAAGCTCTCTTCCCTGGCCATTGCCGTAAACAATGCTTATGCCGAGGATGACACAAAAATTGATACCTTTGATGAAATTGCGCTGATACCCCCTGTAAGTGGGGGATAGGGCACAGATGGATGCGTTTATGTTGATAGATAATCACAATAGAAAAATCAATTACCTGCGACTGGCCGTAACGGATCGGTGCAATCTTCGTTGCAACTATTGCATGCCCTCGGAAGGAATCAACTTTTCCAAGAACGACAAACTGTTCACCATTGATGAGTTGACCCGTCTGAGTAAGATTATGGTAGAAATGGGCGTGGACAAGATTCGTTTAACGGGAGGAGAACCCTTTGTACGTAAGGACCTGATGGTCTTGTTGCGCCAATTAACCACTTTGGACGGATTGCAGGATATTTCCATTACTACCAATGCTACCTTGATCGGGCCCTATATTGATGAACTCAAGGAGCTGGGCATTAAAAA
This sequence comes from uncultured Flavobacteriaceae bacterium, assembly GCA_947494825.1. GTDB lineage: Bacteria > Bacteroidota > Bacteroidia > Flavobacteriales > Flavobacteriaceae > JBNGOQ01. The sequence goes on from CANLWN010000001.1 coordinate 367,708, forward strand.
CATTAATGTAAGTCTGGATGCGATCAACCGGGAGACCTTTGAACGCATTACCAGGCGGGATCAGTATGACACCGTTCATAATAACCTGATCCGCCTTATCACGGAAGGGTTTAACGTGCGGATCAACTTCATCGCCTTGGAGCATCAGAATATACAGGATATTCTGCCCATCCTGGAATTGATGAAGCACTACCCGGTCTCGGTGCGTTTTTTGGAAGAGATGCCCTTTAATGGCGGCAGCAAGAAATTCAATACCATTGCATGGGATTACAAACGTATCCTGGAACATATCCAGAGCGAGTATCCCGAAATTGAACAACTGGAATCCCCAAAAACATCCACCTCGATCAACTACAAGATCAAGGGACATGCGGGGACCTTTGGTCTCATACCCTCATTTACCCGTACTTTTTGTGGGAGTTGCAACAGACTCCGGATTTCAGCTACAGGTGATGTCATTACCTGTTTGTACGGTAAACCTAAAATGAACCTCAGGACCCTAATGCGCAATGAAAATGCGGAGGAAAATGTAAAAAAAGAGATCCTTAGGGCTGTTGGAAGCCGCGCAAAAACTGGTTTTGAAGCACAGGAAAAGCACACAGGGGTTTTTGACAGTTCCATGACTTCCATTGGGGGCTAGGATTGGTAAATATGCATATGGAGAACATAAATAAAATATACGGCTTAGTACTATCCGGGGGCAAAAGCACCCGCATGGGCACAGATAAAGGGTCCATAGCCTATCACAATATACCCCAACGCGATTATTTGTACCAACTGTTGGAAGAGGTATGTGATAAGGTGTTTTTGAGCATTCGCCCTGAACAGGAGGCCATGCTAGCAGGGGGTAAGAACCTCATTTTGGATAAAAACGAATACAAAGGGCCCTATAATGGCTTACTAAGCGCACACAGTCAATTCCCCGAGGTGGCGTGGATGGTACTTGCCTGTGATCTACCCTTGATAGATCTCAAAGCACTTCATCAGTTGAAGGCCAATAGGAATAGGAATGCGTGGGCAACGGCTTTTGCGACAAGGGAAAGTGGTTTGCCGGAACCCTTGGCAGCCATTTGGGAACCGGTGGGCCTTCGGGAATCCGTTCAGTATTTAAACGAGGGCAACGGTACCTGTCCGAGAAAGTTTTTAATTCGTTCCAATACCACCCTGGTATTTCCAGAGGAGGAACACGTATTGCTCAACGCCAATTCGAAGGAAGAATACCAAGCGGCGGTGCATAAATTGAACACGATTTGACAAGTAACCGATACATACGCCAGACAAGCTTGAAGGAATTTGGCCTTGCCGCACAGCAAAAGTTGGAAGAGGCGAAAGTCCTGGTGGTAGGTCTTGGAGGCCTGGGCGTTCCCGTGCTACAATACCTCAATGCCATGGGAGTGGGTACCTTGGGTCTCGTAGAAGGGGATTCCGTGGATTTGACCAATTTACAGCGACAGGTACTTTACAGTGAAAACGATATTGGTAGGCCTAAAATCCAAGTAATGTTGGAAAAGCTAAAGGCACAAAATTCAGGAACGTATTTCCACGCCTACGATACCTTCCTTACACGGGATAACGCCTTGCGAATTATTGCCGAATACGATGTAGTGGTAGATGCCACCGACAATTTTGCGACACGTTATCTGATCAACGACGCCTGCGTAATCCTGGACATTCCCTTTATATATGGTGCGCTACATGCCTTTGAGGGGCAGGTGAGCGTCTTCAATTATAAGGACGGCCCTACCTATCGCTGCCTCTTTCCTACAATGCCGTCCACAGCGGAGATTCCCAATTGTGATACCCATGGGGTTCTGGGAGTTATTCCTGGAATTATTGGAAATTTACAAGCACTGGAAGTGGTAAAAATAATTACAGGAATAGGTGAAATACTTTCAGGTAAATTATTATTATTCAATGGGTTAAGTCAATCATATAACAAGATATCCCTAACGGCTATTCCAGCAAATCTCAATAGGACCCGTTTGGAAGATTCTTATGGACAGGAACCTTGCGTTTCCGTAACGTCCATCACGGTCAACGAGCTTCAAACCATGCTTTCGGGTTCCAAATCCGTTCAGGTAATAGATGTAAGGACCGCGCGGGAATACGCCGATTACAAACTTCCCCTGACCTTGAATATCCCTTTGGACGAATTGGAAAATCGAATTCAGGAGCTCAATCTAAAACAAACGGTATATTTCCTTTGCCAATCCGGGAAGCGGAGCGAAATAGCTATTCAAAAACTGGGTCCAAAATACCCGGAGACTGTATTTTACAATATCTTAGGGGGGATTAATACATTTCTAGCCACATGCACCTGACCGGACAAGAATTTATCTGGGTCATTTTTGGGTTTTTTATCATTGCAACCCTATATGCCTCAGTCGGATTTGGGGGAGGATCCAGCTATTTGGCTATTCTGGCCTTGGTATTCACTGGCTTTTTTGCCATTCGATCAACGGCCTTACTATGTAATTTAGTAGTGGTATCGGGCAGCTGCTATCTATATTTTAGAAGAGGACATCTCTACTTTCGGAAATTCCTCCCCTTTATCGTCACAAGCATTCCCTTGGCTTTTATAGGAGCTTCTTTTAAGCTAAAGGAAAACGTCTTTTTTATTATTCTTGGCGCTGCGCTTATTGCTTCAGCAGTGGCCTTGGTAGTACAAAGTTTTAAGTCGGCCGCAAGGATAAAGTTAAGGCGGGGATACCCCGTGTACATGAGCTATGTTTTGGGCGGAGTTATAGGACTGCTGTCGGGTCTGGTCGGAATTGGTGGGGGTATTTTCTTAGCCCCTGTATTAAATCATATGCGCTGGGAGACTCCAGTAAAAATCGCGGCCTTGGCCAGTTTTTTTATTCTGGTGAACTCTGTGGCTGGCCTGGGTGGTTTGTGGAGCAGCGGTACCTTTGAGGTGCCCTGGTCTATAGCGTTGGGGCTCCTGCTCGCTGTGTTTTTGGGTGGGCAATTGGGACTCCGCCTAAGTCTGGACAAATTGACCGGCAATGGTATACGCCTTATTACCGCATTGCTTGTCTTTATAGTAGGCGCACGGGTATTGGTAAGCAATGGACTTCAAATTTCTTTTGTTCAATGATAACGTTTAAAGAAGCATACGGGCACGTTCTGGACCAAAGCAAGGATTTTGGCATGGCAACCGTTCCCTTGAATACTGCCATGGGCAGGGTATTGGCCGAATCTGTTTATGCCGACAGGGATTTCCCTCCCTTTGATCGGGCCACGAAGGATGGAATAGTCATTAGTTATGCAGCCATCGAAAAGGGAATCACACAGTTTGGGGTTGAAGGGGTCATTCCTGCCGGCACGGCACAAACCAACTTGGAAGAAATTCATTTCTGCATGGAAATCATGACGGGAGCGGTGGTTCCGGAAGGTGCCGATACGGTTATCATGTATGAAGATATCAGCATTGCCAACGGAAAGGCGCAGCTAAAAATCAAACCAATAAAGGGACAGAACATACACAGAAAGGGAACAGATGAAAGGAAGGGCGCCATGGTGCTGGAAGCAAACACCAAGCTCTCGGCAGCAGAAATAGGGGTTTTGGCATCGGTAGGCAAGGCAGAGGTTCGCGTACGAAAGCTGCCGAGGATTACCGTACTCTCTACCGGAAATGAACTGGTAGAGGTCACGGAGACCCCCTTGGCGCACCAAATTAGAAAGTCTAACGTACATGTGCTCTTTGCTGCGCTTTCAAAAGAACAGATTATACCAGGACAACTACATATGCTCGATAACAAGAGGGTCATAGAAGAACAGCTATCACACGCCTTAAGGGCCAATGACGTGCTTCTTCTCAGTGGAGGGGTCTCCAAGGGAAAATACGATTTTATCCCCGAGGTGTTGGATATACTCGGGGTGAAAAAGATATTTCACAGGGTCCTGCAACGTCCGGGAAAACCCTTTTGGTTTGGCATCCATGAGGCCTTGGGCACCCTGATTTTTTCCTTTCCGGGCAATCCGGTTTCCACCTTTGCCAACTATCACGTCTATTTCAAGGATTGGTTTAACAAATCTTTGGGATTGCCCATCCCCAAAATTGAAGTAATTTTAAAGGAAGATATGGCTATTGGCGGAAAACTAACTCGTTTTGTAAGGGCTAAACTCCATTTGGAACAGGGAGCGCTTACGGCTTCCCTGGTCCGGGGCAACGGTTCGGGCGACCTGACCAGTTTGGCCAAATCCGATGGCTTCGTACGACTCGACCCAGAAAAAGACACCTATATAAAAGGGATGAAAGTTCCTTTTATACCCACACGCAATATTTTATAGTATGACCCACGAACTCAAGAAAATTGTTCAGGCATATCTCAGAGCGAGGGAGCAAAAACTAAAGACGGTACTTGCCACTGTCGTGGCCCTGGACGGTTCTTCCTATCGCAGGCCCGGGGTACGTATGCTCATACGGGGAGACGGCACAATGATAGGAGCCGTGAGCGGAGGTTGTGTGGAAAAGGAGGTATTGCGCCAGGCAGAAACCGTTTTTAGGACCAACATCCCTAAAGTAATGACCTATGATGGACGTTATCGGCTGGGCTGTGAAGGTTTGCTGTATATCCTAATAGAGCCCTTTGCCCCGAATTCGGAATTCATGGCCCATTTTGATAAAGCGATAAAGCTGAGGAGAAATTTTAACATGTGTTCCCATTTTGAGCTAAAGGACAATGCCCATAGGGACTATGGTACCCTGGTCCACTTTAAGGAAGCAATCCTCTCCCTACGGCCGGAGTACAAGACCGGGAGCAACCTCCAAGTCTTTGAGCAGGAGATGGCACCCTGTTTGCAATTGCTTATTTTCGGATCGGAACACGATACCGTTCAACTATGCTCATACGCGAGCATGACCGGTTGGGAGGTTACCGTAGTGACCACTCCTGCGGAAGAAAAAAAGAGTACGGATTTTCCTGGGGCACAGCAATTGCTTAGCCAGGAAGCAGAAACCCTGGATATGAAACTGGTAGACAGCCAGACCGCGGTAATGCTTATGTCGCACAGCTACGTTAAAGACCTTAAGTATCTCTTGGCATTAAGGGATACACACCCGCTCTATCTGGGTATGCTAGGTCCCTTTAAGCGCAGGGAGAAGCTTTTTAATGAGTTTTTGGAACGCTGTCCGGAGGTAACGGAAGCTTTTTTTGAAGACATCCATGGCCCGGCAGGATTGGATATAGGCGCAGAAACACCACAGGAGATTGCCGTTGCAATAATTGCCGAAATCTTAAGTGTGGCACGACAAAAGAAGCCAATACCCTTAAAGGATAAAGAAGCCGGAATACATAGCTAATGGGAGAAAAACCACAAATAGCCGTGCTTGTGCTGGCGGCAGGAGCATCCACAAGAATGGGCGGAGCCTTAAAACAATTGCTGCCATGGAAAGATACCACCCTGTTAGGACATGCCATTTCCCAGGCCAAGGCCTCCAAGGCAGATGATGTGTTCATTGTCCTCGGAGCGCAGGCCTCCAAGCTTCGATCACAGTTTGGACAGAACGGTACAACCCTCGTAGAAAATGAACAATGGGCATCGGGGATGGGTACATCAATCGCCTGTGGGGTCGCCTATCTGACGGACCATAAAAAAGATTGGGACGGTGTGTTGGTCATGTTATGTGATCAACCCCTGGTAGATACCGCTTACCTGAACACCCTAATCGATACCTTTACAGCCAATGGCATTGTGGCCACGGACTATGGGGGAAGAAGAGGGGTTCCGGCCCTGTTTTCCAAAACTTTTTTTCAGGAGCTCGCGCTACTAAAGGAGGATTATGGTGCACGTGAGGTATTACTACGTCACCATGAGGACGTTATTGTACTTAATGGAATCGGGAAAACGGCGGACGTGGATACCCCAGAAGATTATAAAAACTTAAAGTAATTAGTAACATTTTTTATACAAAACTATGTATTTCAATAATTTAAGACTTATTTTTCTATTCTTTTTTATTGCATCCCATGCCGTAAAGGCGCAAGAAATGGGTTTTGAGGAATACAACCCCACGGCTACCCTGGTGGTTTCCAAAAACGAAGTAAAACGAGCTAAATTTCCGTTTATTGATGTGCACAGCCATCAGTTCCGAATGGCCACTCAGGATCTGTCCGAGCTTATCTCGGACATGGACCGATTGAATATGGGCCTTATGGTAAATCTAAGTGGGGGCTCTGGCGAGGATTTGAGGAAGATGTTGGAAAACGTCAACAAAAACTACCCGAACAGGTTTGCCATTTTTGCCAATGTTGATTTTAGGGGCGTGGGAAAGGAAGGCTGGGGGCAAAGGGCAGCAGCCCAGCTTGAAGCCGATGTAAAAGCGGGTGCAAAGGGCCTAAAAGTGTATAAAAGCCTTGGGCTTAGGAATACCGATACCAATGGCAAGCGTCTGGCCATAGATGACCCGCGTTTAGACCCCGTTTGGGCCAAATGCGGGGAACTGGGTATTCCAGTGCTTATCCATTCTGCCGACCCAAAACCTTTCTGGGACCCTGTTGACAGTAAAAACGAACGTTGGTTGGAATTGAAAACGCGCCCCAGGAGAAAACGTTCGGCTACCGACCCAGCTCCGTGGGAGCAGATTATTGAGGAACAGCACAATATGTTCAAAAAACATCCCAAAACCAAATTTATCAATGCACATATGGGATGGTATGCCAATAATTTAGGGAAGTTGGGCGAACTCATGGATGAGATGCCCAACATGTCCGTGGGCATAGGAGCGGTCATAGCCGAACTTGGTAGACAACCGCGCGCTGCCAAACAGTTTTTTATAAAATATCAGGACCGGATACTGTTTGGCAAGGACAGTTGGCGACCCGATGAGTTCCCAACCTATTTCAGGGTTTTGGAAACTGGGGACGAGTACTTTCCCTACTATAAGAAATATCACGCCTTTTGGGCCATGTACGGCCTTGACCTACCAGAGGAAGTCCTCAAAAAGGTGTATTACAAGAACGCCTTAAAGCTTATCCCTGGTCTGGACCAGCGTTTGTTTTTGAACTAGTTCTTAACACAAAGCGGGACACCCACATTTAAATAGATCTTAACTTTTATAATTTGTCAGTACAGACAAAAGGCACGTACTTGTAGGAAGTAACCCTAAAATCTTATAATCATGTGCAATAATCATCAATGCCATATTGTTCCTCCTCATATCCTGGAGGCATTGGCAAAACGCGGTAGTAGTAGTTGCAAAAAAACCTTGAACGATACCTATCGGTTCATGGAAAAAAGGAAATCCATCCTGAACAATCTCCTGCAAAGGGAAGCGCTACAAGGTAACGCCGATCGGCTGATCTATGATAGTCAGAACCAATATCAACAACGTGTGGCCTTGGTTAGAAAGGAAGGTGAAACGGAAACAGGCGATGTGACCGTTAATAAGGCCTACGATACCTCAGGTTTTGTAAGGGACTTTTTTAAAGATACTTTTGATTGGGACTCCGTGGATAACGCCGGCTTGGATATCGTGTCCAATGTCCACTATGGTATGGAATACAATAATGCATTTTGGGATGGGGATGAAATGACCTATGGCGATGGGGATGGTGTGGAATTTACCAACTTTGCGAGCGCCATAGACGTAGTGGCCCATGAGTTGGCTCACGGGATTACCCAGTTCTTGGCCAATTTGGAATATTTTAGTCAATCTGGAGCACTGAACGAACATTTCTCGGATGTTTTTGGTACCGTGATCAAACAGAAATTTTTAAAGCAGGATATTTCCGAGGCCGATTGGCTCATTGGTGATACCGTGGTTACCGATGCCTTTCCCGGCGTGGCCATCCGGTCTATGAAAGCCCCGGGTACGGCCAACGATTTTGACCAGCAACCCGATCATATGGACAACTATTATTCGGGCATGGCCGATAATCAAGGAGTACACATCAATTCCGGAATACCCAATAAGGCCTTTTACCTGAGTTGTCTGGAAATAGGATTGGACGAGTGTGCCCTTATATGGTTCGAGACCCTAAAGGCCCTTTGGCGCACAGCCGATTTTGATGATATGTTGGAAGTAATCCTAAAAACGACCGTGCAGCTTACCGATGAAGGTAAGGTATGCGACAGTGCCACACAAGCCATTGAAAAGAGTTTTGCGGCTGTTGGCCTGGTCCAAGTAGCCGTATGAAATATAAGATTCTCATAGAAGGGGGCTTTGCGGCCATTCCTAAGCGGTATGAGGGAGAGGTAATCCTTACATCGCAAGAAATGGATGTCCTTTTTACTGCAATGGAAGCAGTGCTGTCCGCGCCAAACGAAGCGCTTCGCGATGCATTTAGCTATCACATACGGCTAGAGCACGGTAATCGCATTTATGATAAGCGATTCAATGAGCCTGATTTACCTAATGCCATAAGAAACTTTGTAACTCAACTGAAACAAGGAGCCTAAAACTGGAACCTATGAACAAACACACCTATTTGAAACCTATTGGTATTCTTTTGTCACTCCTATGGTTTGCCTCTACCGGCGCCTGCAAAAAGGAAAATACCCTGGAAGCCGAAAGAGCGCTTTTGGAGCGTGTGGACCAATTTAACACCGCATTTAAGGAAAGTAACCTGGTGACATTGGAAAGCATGGTAACGGAAAACTACCAGCACACGAACGGAAATGGCAAACCTATCGGAAAAACGGATTGGTTGGCATATTTGGAGAAAAGGGAATCGGAAATCAAAAATGGTACGCTTACCATTCATCAGTACGAAATGTTGGATGTACAGCTAACGCTCTTTGGTGAGGTCGGCGTGGTGACCTCAAAAATAAGCGTGCAAAGCACCAATATGGGAGCCTATCGGGAAAATGAATACCGTACGACCAATGTATGGGTCAAGGATGGCAAGTCATGGAAACGCGCTGCCTTCCATGATGGGAAAATACGTTGATGGGTTTAATTCCCCGGGCATCTACTTTTTTTCGGAGCTGTCCGGGTCATGGGGTCCATAGTCCTGGAATATGCCACAGGAGTTTTGTGGCGCAATCAAAGAGCGATCTGGGTTCTTTTTGGCCAATTGGGCGATTTCCTTTGATAAATATTGCATGGGTGCAGGTTTAAGGTATTTACAAAACGCAAAGCACTCCAAAATGTTGTTCTCCTGCCTGGTGTGCCCTTGTTGACTTCTTAGATTTACCGTTGTACTTTAGTTCCTCACTCTTTTTACGAAAACAGTGTGATTTTTTTTTAAGTGTGTACACTAATAGGGCGAACCAAAACCAAAATATGGGGAAGGAAGAGGAATTTGTTCGCGTCATAAAGCAGAACGAAGGCGTTATTTTTAAGATTACCACGATTTATACGGACAATAAAACGGACCAGCAAGACCTGTACCAGGATATTGTATATCAACTTTGGAAGGCCTTTCCAGGGTTTCGTAAGGAATCCAAGGTAAGTACCTGGATGTACCGCATAGCGCTGAACACCGCATTGACACGATTAAAGAAAAGTAAGCGTGGCGGACATTCCGTGTCCATAGACCGTGTAGTATTACAGGAAACCGAATGTTATGATTATGAATTTGAAGAGCGCTTAAAACTGGTTTACAGCCATATAAAACAATTGAATTTACTGGAAAAGGGAATTATGCTCTTGTTGTTGGAAGGAAAAAAATACGAGGAGATAGCGGAAATTACAGGGCTTTCCCCAAGTAATGTAGGTACGCGGATTTCCCGCATAAAACAAAAATTAAAAGAACAACTGGTAAAAAATTAAACAATGGAGTTAGAAGAAATGCAAGCAGTGTGGTCTCAAATGACCACGGAACTGGACAAACAAAAAAAATTGACAAACGAAATCATTCTAAAAATGACGCAACAGCGGTACTCCAATAAGTTCGGTAAGGTTTCAACCTATGAAAGTATCGGAGCGGTGGTATGTTTTGCCATGGCCATCTACATCCTTCTCCACTTTAACAGACTGGATAACTGGTACCTGATACTAAGCGGTATTTTCACCTTGCTCATCCTTTTGATCATGCCAGTATTGGTGCTGAGGTCATTGAGCCAGATAAAACGCATCAACATTACGAACAGCAATTACACAGAAACCCTTTTGAGATATACCAAGGCAAAAAACCAACTGCTGCTCATGCAACGTATCGGTATTTATTTGGGTTTTGTGCTAACCTTGGTGAGCCTGCCGGTCTTTGGGAAGGTATTCCGAAACAAGGATATGCTTTTGGAAGGTCAAATTTGGTCGTGGTACATACCCCTTATGTTGATTTTCCTCTTTCTATTTGCACGTTGGGGATATACATGTTACCAGCATATTACCCATTCCGCGGAGGATATTATCCGGGAGTTGGAAGAAGGGGAATAATGATAGGTCCGTTTGGAATAAAGAGGCTATCCGAGAAGTGCGTAGATGCTGTTCGGACAGTCTTTTTTTATACACCAACCATTAAAATGCAATACCCTATTGTAAGCATTGGCGTTTGGACCGACTACTTTTAAAAAAATAATGAGAAGAAGTATTTTATTCGCCTGTCTGACCCTTGGCGTTTTAGGTCTTCATGCCCAGGATTTGAACACGATTTCGGTGCCCGGAATTGAAGCTTTGGCCAACGGCTGGTACAAATTTGTTTCGGAAGGTGCCAACTACGATGTGGAAATAACCAATGGTGGTTTGGTAAAGGGCAACATTCGTTGGTTCGATACCCACACCTATTCCGGAGACCTTTCTAGAAACGTCATATCGGGAAAAGGCACGTACACCTGGGACAATGGCGATTATTACGAAGGGGCTTTCAAAAACAATGAAAGGAGCGGAAAAGGCACCATGCACTGGAAAAATGGGGCAAAATTTAGTGGCAAGTGGAAAAACAACAAACGAAATGGTAAGGGTACCTTATGGGAGACCGATGGAACCATAGTAAAAGGTGTTTGGGAAGAAGATGTGCTTGTGAAAAAGAAATGACCGCCTGCCAGGTATTTGGGTTTTGATATGGGGACCCAATACCTAACAGCTTACGAATGGATTAAGCTCCCTTGTAACAAAAGCCCTAGTCTTACGATCGGGGCTTTATTATTGGAACCACCGGCAAGGGCCGTATTCCTTATCTTTCAGAAATCGATTCAAAAGACCTTTTCCGGGAGGCTTAAAACAGTTTTCGCCCCATTATCTTTCCCTTGTGTATTGCAAATTCCGAAATTCCCCATAAATTTATAGAGCAACCTATGCTGCTCAATGAAAAACACCACTAAAAAGCTTTTGATCTTCGGTTCCCTAATGGGGCTCCTTGGATTTCATATCCCTATGCAACAAAGTGGACTGTTCGACCAAATTTTGGGGAGGCTTACCATCTATGCCACTAAAGAAAGTCCTGAAAAGGTATACCTGCATACAGATAAGGACTTTTATACTAGAGGAGAAACCATTTGGTTCAGTACCTACTTGGTAGATGGCATTACCCATAGGGCAAGCAATAAGAGTAATGTGATTTATGTAGAGTTACTGGATAGCTTGGACCGTGTCGTAGAGCAACGCATAGTGTATGCAGATTCGCTGGGCGTCGGCGGGGAAATGGAACTCGGGGAACAGATAGCAGCAGGAAACTACCTGCTACGTGCCTATACCAAGTATATGCTGAACAATGAAGACCCTGTTTTTTTTCAAAAACAACTGCCGATTGCCATTCCCATACGCCCTGGCCCTCCCGCAACCTATGATGCATCTGGTGTAACTGTCACGAGGGATACAACAATCGGCACGACCATAGAACAACTTGCAGTCTCCTTTTTCCCTGAGGGAGGCCATCTTGTGGCCGGTATGACCAACACTCTGGGAGTCAAAATTACGGGCGCCCAGGGCAATGGGGTTGCGATTAGGGGGTATATACGGGATCAAGAAAATAAACCCGTAGCGGAATTCACCACTAAGGAGTTTGGTCTGGGAACCGTTGGTTTTATACCCAATTCCAATACAACCTACCATGCTACTGTAGACATCAATGGGAGGGGGAAGACTTTTGAACTACCGGAAATCATGCCTTCAGGGTATGTGCTTCACATAGAGAATAAGGGAGACCATCTGCTGCTGGATATAAAAGCGAACACTGTGAATGGTCTTGTGGGCACCATGCTTCTGGGGCACCTCCGAGGGAATCTTTTCTTCAAACACATTGGCAAATCAGAAGAAAAAGACGCCTACACCATAAAACTCCTTACCGATAGACTGGATGACGGCGTGGCACATTTTACTTTGTTCACAGCGCTGGGAGAACCCGTTTGTGAACGGCTTGTCTTTATTGATCAACCCAAAAACGATGCAAAACTCTCCGTGCTTTCCTATAAGGATAGCTATGTACAGCGCGATAGGGTTTTCCTAAACTTAAGGCTAAAGGACAGCAATGAAAAGCCCTTGGCAGGCAATTTTTCCATCAGCGTGTCGTCACGGAACGATTCCATCGTCAATGGAACTGCCGTACCGAACATAAAAAGTTGGTTGCTGTTGGATTCCGATCTTGGCGCAACAGTTCAGGATCCTGGCTATTTTTTTAGAGCCCCTTCTGCCGAACGTAAGGATTTGTTGGATGCCCTTATGTTGACCCATGGATGGCGACGGTTTGTATGGAAGGAATTGGTACAACAAAAGGTGAGCAAAAAGCTGCTTTTTGCTCCAGAAAAGGGACTAATGATAAGTGGAAAGACCACAGCTTTTAAGAATTCCTATAAAGTAAAGCCGGCCGTGGTCACCCTTGGTATTTTTGATGAAGGGGTATATCAGGAAAAAAAGAACACCAATGCCCAGGGGAAATTCAGTTTTGGCCCCTTCAGCTTTCAGGACAGTATTAAGGTGGTCTTGGACGCCATTGATCCCTTTGCCCGAAAGAAGGAGAAGGAAAAGGACATTGCCATTATCGTAGATCCCGTATTGCCCAAGATAGTTTCAAAAAGTATCCGGAAGGCTAAATTCCCTCTTCCGTATGCACGGGCTACGCAGCAGGCCGATAACGGCACGACAGGCAATTTTACCTATGATCCGGATGTCATACAGCTCGATGAAGCGGTGGTGAAGGAGAAGAAAAAAACAAGGGCCGAGATCATAAACGAAGAGATAAATTCGTTGACCCTTCATGGAAAGGCAAGGAACCGGATGTTTATAGATTCCTTCCCGGGAGCGGAAAGGGCAAGTGTAATGGACGTATTGCGGATGATACCTGGAGTGGAGGTGGAAGGGCGCTACCCCAATCAAGTCGTAAAGATCCGTGGAGGTATCAATAGCATCAATCTGTCCATAGAGCCCATGTACCTTTTAGACGGCATTCAAGTGCCGCAGGATGTGATTCAGGGAATGCAAACCTTTGGTGTACTGTTTGTTGATGTGCTTACGGGCGCCGAGGCTTCCATTTACGGCGTCCGGGCTGCAAATGGCGTCATCGCGGTCTATACGGACCGCGGACTGCGTTTTAGATTTGAGCAGGAGCGCTATCCGGGCATTACCAATTTCAGCATGGCAGGGTTCTACAAGGCCAGGGAGTTTTATGCTCCGAATTACAGAACACCAAAGCCGGAGCATCGCAAACCGGATCAAAGGACCACGCTCTACTGGGAACCCAATATGTACGTCAATGGAAAGAACCAACGTCCGATCAGTTTTTATACCGGGGACCGCAGGGGAACCTTCTGGGTTAAATTGGAGGGCATGACCAGGGATGGCAGGCCGGTGAGCACAAACTATGCATTTGAAGTGGACTAGGGCCAGTAAAACAACGATTTAAAAAGACCATGAAAACATCTGGATATTCGGGAACGCCACTGGTCAAGAAATTGGGAATTAAAATAGGACATGTGGTATACTTTGAAAACATCCCCGAGCACTATTTCAAGTTATTACCTGATTTACCGGAAGTACAGGTACTTGAATCTCCCGGTATGGAAACGGTCGATTTTATCCACCTTTTTTGCACCCAAAAATCAGCATTTGAAAAACGGGCACTCGCCCTAAAACCCCTTCTAAAGAAAAACGGGATGCTCTGGGTGAGCTGGCCCAAGGGCAGCTCCAAAATACCCAACGACCTTTCCGAGAACCCCATCCGCGAATATCTACTGGCCAATGGTCTGGTAGATGTTAAGGTCTGCGCTATTGACCAGGATTGGAGCGGACTCAAATTTGTGTACCGACTAAAGGATAGGGGGTAAGTTAAAATTTTGTTCTTACTTTTGAGCAAAACAGTATCCTATGCACCGTTTACGACTTTCCTTCTTTTTTCTTTTTCTTCTGACTCTTGCTTGTCGCACGGAACCCGAATCCACGGCCGAAGTCGACTTTTACAAGACCCAACTTTTTGAGGACATACAGCTCCAAGCCGTCTTTCCTGATTCCAAAACCCTGGTGGATTTGGTACCTAAACAACCGTATGGCTCCCTGATTGCCCTCTATGAGCAACAGAAGGATAAACCCGGTTTTGATCTTAAGACCTTTGTGGAGGAACAGTTTAGTGACCAATCGATGGCAACGCTCTCCTTCGCCACCGATACCACAAAAACCATGTATGAACATATCAGTAGTATTTGGAGCAAGCTTACCCGAGGGCCGGATTCCGTTATTCCCCATTCCTCCCGTTTGGCATTGCCCTATGCGTACGTGGTACCAGGTGGCCGGTTTCAGGAGATTTACTATTGGGACAGTTATTTTACCATGGAAGGGCTGTTGGTAGATGGTGAGGAAAAGCTTGCCACCCAAATGGTGGATAATTTTAGTTATCTAATAGACACCATCGGATTTATTCCCAACGGCACACGTAACTATTTCCTTTCCCGTTCGCAACCCCCTTTTTATACGTTGATGGTAGATGCTCTTGCACGCAAGGACCGGTCTGTGCTTTCCAAATATCATCCACAGCTCCTGAAAGAATACGAATTTTGGATGGCCGGGGAAGCGGAGGTCCAAGCACCCTTTAACGCGAAAAACCATGTGGTATATTTGGAGGGAGGCCATTTAAACCGCTATTGGGACAAGGAAAATACACCGAGACAGGAGGCATTCAAAGAAGATATTCATTTGGCGAGCGACCTGGGTACCGAGGCCGAAAGGGCCAATTTGTATGCCAATTTAAGGGCAGGGGCCGCATCGGGCTGGGATTATAGCAGTCGCTGGTTTGCCGTCGATGGCGAATTTGGTTCCACCACCACCACCACCATCGTTCCCGTAGACCTAAACAGTCTCCTGTATTTTACGGAAATTACACTGGCCGAAGCGTATGGCATCCAGGGAGATACCGAAAACAGGGACCGTTTTATGAAGAAGGCCGAAGTACGAAAAAAAGCAATTCAAGAATACCTATGGGACGCTGATCTACAGTTCTTTATGGACTATGATCTAAAGTTTAAAAACACTACAGACGAGTTGACGCTGGCCGGAGCTTTCCCGCTTTTCTTTAAGCTGGCCAGTCCAGAACAGGCACAGGCGGTCAAAGATCGGTTAATGGCCGATTTTCTGAAGGATGGCGGACTGGTCACCACCTTAAAGCATTCGGGGCAGCAATGGGATGCCCCCAACGGTTGGGCGCCGCTACAATGGGTTGCCGTCAAGGGTCTTTTGAACTATGGCTACGAGGAAGAGGCCAAGGAAATTATGCAGCGTTGGCTGGCCCTCAATGAAAAAGTATATGAAAATACCGGGAAGATGATGGAAAAGTACAATGTGGAAGATATTAGCCTACTCTCTGGGGGCGGGGAATACGAAACCCAGGACGGATTTGGCTGGACCAACGGTGTCGCACTCGGATTCAAGGCGCTGCTAGAGCAACTGGAAGCTCAGAAGGACTAGTCTATAGGTCCACTACCATACCACTTTGCAATGGTGTTCTCGGCCGGTTTGTAGCGGGGAGAGAAATCCATGCGTTCAAAGGTACTATCGGGAGAGGTTCTAGTGTCCCATTGCCAGATATAAGTACCCCGGAACCACTCCTGTTCCCACAGCTTTTCAAACAAGGCCTCAAAGGCCAACTGCTGGGTCCTATCCGATTTTTGATGGTACAGTACACTGAAAGCCGAACCCCATTCCCAGGGTTTTATCGTGGACGATGCTTCACTTTTATACCCTACCTCTGTAAATAAAATGGGCTTCCTGTGTTCTTTTGAAAGCGTGGCAAGGCTGCTCAAATGCCGGTCCCACCCTTTTTTGATGGCTTCCAAATCCGGATTCTTATGCTTGGTCAGTGGAAAATAGGCTTGGATGCCGATATAGTCCAGTTCGCCCCAAAAATCGATTAACCGATATTCGCCGTCCCAGTTGGCTGCATAGGTCAGTTTACCCCTGTATATACTTTTGATTTCCCGGACTAAGGAACGCCATTGCTCGGGCTGATTTTTTAAGGAGGACTTTAATTCGGTTCCAACACAAAATAGTTCTACACCGGTCTGTTGCGCCAGCATCGCAAAGTGCACCATATTCTTTCGATAGGATTCAAACCAGGTGCTCCACGCGGTCTGGGAAGGCATACGTACATTGGAACGCCAGCCTTCGTCCATCCACAAATGGGGCTTCAATTGCACCCGCAGCCCTTTAGCGTGCAAACGTTTAATGGTCCTTAGAAAGACCGAGTCCCTTCTGGACCATATGCCAATTTTCTCAGGAATTCCCATGGTAGGGGTTTCTTCGCTTTTTTGATAGAAGAAGGGCGTTAACGCCACCCATTCAATGTTATTTTTGATCAAGGCGTCTATGGCGCTTTCGTCAACATCGCGCCAGCCAAAAACACTCATTCCCCGATGTTTTTCATCAGCGCTGTACAAATCTGTGGCCCTTCCGCTTCTGTTTTCCACCGAATAGTCCCATTGGTAGGTATAGGCCTCGTTACTATTGGCGAAGACCAAGAGTTTAAAGATAAGGCCCAGACCCAGCATCGGAGCTAAAAACCGTAGGCCAAACTGTCTGGCCGTCACGACAAGGCCCTTTTTTCTATAGGTGCGGAGAAAATACCTCAAGGCTAAAAAAAGGAGATATATACCCAGGAAAATGAGATGTACTACTATTTGAAAATTGCGGTAGGCCAATAGATCCAGAAAAAAATGAATGGCTTCAGAAAATGACGTGTCGTTTCCTAGGACCCTTATAAGAAAAAGTCCCAGTACCAATACCCAGGTCAGGGCATAAACTGTGATAGCGATAAGGAATTGCTTTTTACGCATAGTGGATCCAGTTCCCAATTAGAAGAATGAAGTTAAAAAATGTTACGCAAACCTACGCAGGCATCCCAGAATACCTCAAAAATTTGTGATACCCAACTTAAAGTCGCGAGTTTTAAGAATTTATTATGAAAGTGTAACTTTCCGTTAACGACCTTTATAGTATGCCAAAATCACTACTCTTTATTCCAGATATTTCCGGTTATACCAAATTTATCCAGACCACCGAGGTAGAACACAGTCAGCATGTGATTTCCGAATTGTTGGAAGTGTTGATCGGAGCCAACACCCAGGAACTAAAACTAGCCGAAATTGAAGGGGATGCCCTTTTTTTCTACAAGGAGGACGAAATTCCCTCCCAAGAAAACCTGTTGGCCCAAATAGAACTGATGTTCACGGCTTTTTACAGTCATTTAAAAATGTTGGAGAAGAATCGCATTTGTCCGTGCAACGCCTGTGCAACGGCACCCAACTTGGAATTAAAGATCATAGCGCACTGTGGCGAGCTGCAACATATAGAAGTGCAGGGCAATCGCAAACCTTTTGGAGAGCAGGTCATTGAGGCGCATCGTTTACTTAAAAATTCCGTGGACAGCGAGCACTATATCCTTATCAGCAAAGAACTCGCCACCACCATAGAACTGTCCAAATATTACTTTAGCAAAGTATTCCGTTTTGAGCAGGGAAAGGATACCTATGACGATAGGGAAGTAGCCTATATCTATTCTATTATCGATCAAAAAAAACTAAACTTACGGGCTTTTGAACAGCCAAAAAAAATAAATTTTGATAGTCCGCCCAACTTGAGCCATGAAAGGGAATATCCAATCTCCGCACAGCGGCTTATGGAATATATTACCAACTATACCTATCGGCACCACTGGGTGAAAGGGGTAGACAAATTTGAATACAACGAAAACGAGGTCACTCGTTTGGGCACCGAGCATATTTGTGTGATCAATGGGAAACACCTGAATTTTGTGACGGTCAGCAAGGAAGTGGAACCCGGACAGCTCGTCTATGGTGAACTCACCATGAGTCCCCCTCCAGTAGACAAACTCTACCAATTCTACATTTTGACACCCTTGGAAGGCGAAAATTGCAAGCTTCGGATAGAGGTATATTGGGAAGCAAAATCGCTTCTGAAGAAGTTGATGATTGCCCTGATGGTCAAGAAGGTTTTTAAAAAAAACATGGTGAACGCCGCGGAAAAACTACTCGTTTTCGTTTCACAAGGTTCGGATCAGGACAGGGACTAGTTCTCCCATACACCTGAAATTACCACTTTCAATGCCTTTTTGGCCCTTACCGTTCGTCGTATACTGTTCATCGGTAATACTATTCACTTTAACAATTCGTTAATAGCTTGGTTAAACCTTTGACAGTGAGGGGTGTCAAAATCCCAAAGCCCTAAAAATAATACTATGAACAAGCAAACTAGATCTGGAATACCCATGGCCCTGGCTATGGTATTCTTAAGCAACACTTTCCTTATCGCGCAGGACGTGACCACGGTAAGTGCAACGAACGAAAGCATTGGTGATCATTTGGATCTTGAAGCGGTTGCTTCCCTATTTGGGGATGCCAAGGACCTGGAAGATTTTGAAAAACGATTGAACGACCCAAAGACCCAGATTTCCAATCTGGACCTCAACGGAGATTTTCAGGTAGATTACCTCAGGGTCGTCGAAACTGTCGAAGAGGGTACCCATCTCGTAGCCTTGCAAGCCGTGGTAGGGGAGGACCTTTATCAGGATGTAGCCACTATAGAGGTGGAAAAGGACGAGGATGGAGCCACCCAGGTACAGGTGGTGGGCGATGTATACCTCTACGGCCCCAACTATATCATAGAGCCCGTATACGTACGCCGGCCGGTGATTTTCGGGCTGTTCTGGAGACCCTACTACAGGCCCTATCGTTCCGTGTTCTACTGGGGGCATTACCCGCGTTTCTATAGGTTCTGGAGCCCTTTTGGCCTGCATACCTATCACAAGCATGTGCATGTGCACATCAACAGGCGCCATAGTTTTCATCGGGTACATGTTCGCAAAAGTGTTACCGCCGTTCACATTCATACCCGAACAAGGCGGAACGATTATGGTAGAAAGTACCCACAGCGGTCCTATGCCTTCAGGACCACCGGCACCGTCCAAACGGGTAAGCGCCATGGGGTAGCCGGGGTCAACCAAGCCGATGGGGACAAGTACCGGGCCGCTGGCGTGCAAAAGGCCGATGGCACTACCAAGAAAATTGCCGGAGTAAACAAGGCGGACGGTACCAAAAAACGAGTGGCCTCTGTTGAAAAAGCGGACGGGAGCCGCAAGACCGTTGCCGTAAAAAAAGATCCGAACGGCAACAAAAAAGCGATCAGCGTAAGCAAAAGTGCCGATGGTAAGCGAAGCGTGAAAACCGGAAAATCGACTAGCAAGAAATCCAAGGCCAAGAAAACCTCCGCTAAGGCCAAGCGAAGTGCAAAAAAAACGAAAACCAAAAGCAAAAAAAGGAAAGGGTAGTACGTACCTCCCGTTGACCATACAAAAGCCGTTCAAAAAATAACTAAGGCCCAAGGGAACTACCTTGTCTTAGCAGTTTTTTGAACGGCTTCTTCTTTTATTCCTTGTTCAATTCCTCCAGCAACTGGGCGTAATTCTCTATTCTGGTAAACAAACGTCCCCCAAGATTCACGATGGGCGTGGCGATGGAATCCAGGGGTTGGGCAAAAGCCCGTTTTAGTTGGTCCTTTACCTCGGGGTGTTCACTTAGGGTATAGGTCCTAAAGATATACTTGCTTTCGGTCAATGGTATCACCAGGCTATCACAACCAACGCATTTGTCGGTTATATAAAGTGTAATCTGTTTTTTGGGCTTTATTTTAATCGGTTTAAACTCTTTTCGCAAGGCCCTGCGCGACAGGCTGTCGTTCACGACCAGGTCATAGGTATAGGAAGGGCGTTTATCACGGAACAGAATAATGGTTTTCAGGTGCACCTTGGAGGCTGCCGGAACACGTATCCATCGGGGGCGTGCGGCACTCTGCCTAAAATTGGTGCCGCTGATGGTTATTTGCACGTCATAATCCTGCTCTGTTTCGTTGGTCGCATAAAAGGCCAAGCGGTTTTTAAGGTCCTCGGTAGTCACTTTTACGGGTTTTACCTGTGCACCTAGGCTTATGGACACCAAAACGAGCCATAGGGGGAGTATCTTTTTCATTTTCATAGATTTTGCAGGGAATAAGATATGAAAATCATTGGTATTTAGATGCTTAAATCCAATGAAACGCACAAAGGGAACGACAAACGGCGCATACGATTATTCCTTCAAATTCAATAGCTGATTGTCCCGAAAATATTTACGAAATTCATATCTTGCTTTCACAAGAACCAGTAGATCAAAACCCTTTAATTTAAGCGACTAATGAATAAATTTCTAAAGACAGCAATTGTATTTTTTTGGATCTTGGGCATGGCAACAACCATGAATGCCCAAAAATTGACCTCTAAGACCTTTGAAGGTCTGGAGTTCAGAAATTTGGGCCCGGCCCTTACTTCTGGAAGAATCGCAGATATCGCAATTCATCCGGATAATGAGAATGTTTGGTACGTAGCGGTAGGTTCAGGCGGCGTTTGGAAGACTGTGAATGCGGGTACCACATGGAAACCGATATTTGACAAAGAGGCCAGCTATTCCATAGGCTGTATTACGCTTGACCCGAGTAACCCCAGGACTATCTGGGTGGGTACAGGTGAAAACGTTGGCGGCCGTCATGTGGGCTTCGGGGACGGGGTATATGTAAGTCACGATGATGGGAAGACCTGGAAGAATATGGGCCTAAAACAATCCGAACATATTTCCAAAATTTTGGTACATCCCGAAAATTCCAACATCCTGTGGGTGGCTGCCCAGGGCCCTTTATGGAGTTCCGGGGATCAGCGGGGCCTTTACAAGTCTACGGACGGGGGAACTAGCTGGAAAAAAACCCTAGGGAACAATCAATGGACTGGGGTAACCGATCTGCTTATGGACCCCAGGAACCCCGACGTTTTATATGCGGCCACTTGGGATCGGCATAGGACCGTTGCCGCGTATATGGGTGGAGGACCCGAATCTGGTATCCACAAGAGTACCGATGGTGGGGAAACTTGGACAAAACTGACCGAAGGTATCCCCAAATCAAATCTGGGTAAAATAGGGTTGGCCCTGTCCCCCTTTGACCCAAATGTTGTTTATGCGGCCATTGAACTGGACCGGAAAAAAGGCGGGGTATTCATGTCTGCAAACCAGGGCGCTTCCTGGAAGAAACAGTCCGATGCCGTATCTGGGGGCACGGGGCCCCACTACTACCAAGAATTGTACGCATCCCCACACCAGGAGGGCAAGTTGTACCTGATGAGTAATACGGTGCAAATATCGGATGACCATGGAAAGACCTTTCGGTTTATGAACGAAAAAAACAAGCATGTGGACAGCCATGCCATGGCCTTTAAAAAATCGGACCCCAACTATGTGCTCTTCGGTACCGATGGGGGATTGTACGAGAGTTTTGACCTGACACAAAAATGGCGCTATGTATCCAACCTACCGCTAACCCAATACTACAAGGTGGCTGTGGACGACACCACCCCGTTCTATAACATTTATGGAGGCACCCAGGATAACGGTTCCCATGGAGGGCCGTCGCGGACACGCAACGAGGACGGTATACGAAACGCAGATTGGTGGATTACCCTGGGTGCAGATGGTCACCAGTCGGCCGTAGAACCAGGCAATCCGGACATCACCTACGGGGAATTCCAACAAGGTTGGCTCTGGCGGATCGATCAGACCACCGGGGAAACGGTCTTTATACAACCACAACCTGGCGAAGGGGAACCCTATGAACGCTTTAACTGGGATGCGCCGATTTTGGTAAGCCCACATAATCCAACGCGTTTGTATTTTGCTTCCTACCGGGTCTGGAAATCCGAAAACAGGGGAGATGCCTGGACAGCTATTTCCCAGGACCTCACACGAAATCAGGAACGTATAAGCCTTCCTATTATGGGCCAACAACAGAGTTGGGACAACGCCTGGGACGTGGGAGCCATGTCGGTGTACAATACCATAACTTCCCTCTCGGAATCACCGAAGCAAGAAGGCCTGATCTATGCCGGTACCGATGATGGCATTATTCAGGTAACGGAAGATGGCGGTACTTCCTGGAGAAGGGTAGAAGCAGGTAGCATCAAGGGAATCCCCGCTACCGCTTTTGTGAACGATATCCGTGCCGATCTTTTTGATGCCGGGACGGTGTATGCCGCGTTGGACAATCACAAGTACGGTGATTTTAAGCCGTATTTAATTAAGAGTACGGACATGGGCAGGACCTGGAACCTGATCAATGGCAACTTGCCCAAACGCCTGCTTACATGGCGCTTGGTACAGGATCATGTAAAAAAGGAACTCTTGTTTGCCGCCACGGAATTTGGTATCTATTTCACGCCCGATGGTGGGAGCAATTGGATCCAACTAAAGGGTGGCCTGCCCACCATTTCCTTTAGGGATATCACCATACAGCGTAGGGAAAATGACCTGGTGGCAGCTTCTTTTGGAAGAGGGTTCTATGTGCTGGACGATATCACCCCCATACGTGAATTCAGTGCACAACAGCAAAGTGGCGATGCCACCCTCTTTCCTGTAAAAAAGGCCTATTGGTACGTGGAAAACGATGGTATCTATGGGCAGGGCGACAACGATTACAAAGCCAAAAACCCGCCCTTTGGGGCCGTGTTCACTTATTTTCTTCCAGAAAAACTGAAATCGCTCAAAGAAGTACGGCAGGAAAAGGAGAAGAAACTGAAGGAACAAAAAAGCGCCGTTCCCTTCCCTGGATGGGAGGCCTTGGAGACCGAAACACAGCAAGACTCCATTAGGCTGTTGCTCACCATCCGCAATAGTGAGGGTACCGTAGTGAATACGGTAGCGGGGACCAATAAAAAAGGGTTCAACCGGGTGAGTTGGAAACTGAATTATCCGGACAGGAGCGGGGAACCCCTGAAGGTGAAAAAAGCCGG
The DNA here is from genome assembly GCA_947494825.1 of uncultured Flavobacteriaceae bacterium. GTDB lineage: Bacteria > Bacteroidota > Bacteroidia > Flavobacteriales > Flavobacteriaceae > JBNGOQ01. The sequence continues at coordinate 390,894 of CANLWN010000001.1, forward strand.
GGACGACTTTTTTGGAAGTACCGTTTATGCAACACCCGGAGATTATACAGTGAGTTTGTCCAAGCGGGTAGATGGCAAGGTGACTCCCTTGGCAGGGCCGCAGGCCTTTAAGGTAGTTCCACTGGCAGAAGGAGCGCTCAAAGGGGCTTCCTATGCCGAGATCGATCAGTTCAGGGAGACCTATCAGGCCTTTCAGCAAGAGTTGAGTGCGGCAAATTCCGTGGTCTCCAAGCGACTGCTGTTAGTAGGCGCAATGAAAAGGGCGCTCGATAAATCCACCAACCCTACCACGGCACTTTCGGATCGGATCCACAGTGCACGACAACAGCTCCTTGCCCTTGAAAAAGAACTGGATGGGGATAAGACCAAAGGGGAAATTGGGGAACGTTCCAAGCCTACGCCAGGCAGCGGGAATTTCATTGGCCAGGTAGCACTTAGTTCCACCACTTATGGACCCACGGCAAACCACAAGGCGGCCCTGAGCAGGGCACAAAAACAACTGGCGGGAATCAAAGGGGAACTCAAGACCCTGGTCAACGATGTGCTTCCTAAATTGGAGCAGGACCTTAAGGCTGCCGGTGCGCCCTGGATAGAAGGACAGGGGCTGCGGGAATAGTTTAAGAGAACTTTAAGGAAACCCTATGGGCAATTTTACTAATTTAAGCTCATGAAGGGAACCTATAGTCTTTTGTCCCTGGGGTTGGCCTTACTGATCCATTTAGGCGCCACCGCCCAATACAAGGAGAACGATTGGGAGGATCGAGACCAGTGGATGCGGCTGCCACAAATTTTCCAGTTGGCCGAAATTGGGAACGGTGATACCGTTGCCGATGTGGGTTGTCATGAAGGTTACCTGAGTATACGCCTTTCCAAAAAAGTAGGGGAGGAAGGCCAGGTCTATGCGGTTGATGTAAGACAAGATCGGCTCAATAACCTCAAGGAAAACCTCAAGAAAAGAAAACTGAACAATGTAGAGGTGGTCCTTGGCGATTACGATAATCCACAACTTCCAAAAAATAAGCTCGATGTAGTCTTTGTTATAGACACCTATCACGAAATGGACGACTATATGACCATCCTAACCCATATTAAGGCCTCACTCAAGGCCGGTGGACGTATCGTGCTGCTCGAAAAGCTGAAACAGCAGATGAAGGGCAAGAGTAGGGAACAGCAGACCGGTGCCCACACGCTATCCATGGGCTACGTGAAAAAGGAACTGAAGGCGGCGGGCTTTACGATAAGCAAGGAAGTTAAAGATCTGGGGGTTTGGAACCATGAAAAGAACAAAAAGATGTGGGTCTTGGTGGCGACCAAGTAAGGTACTTACCCTGTTTCAAGTGGACCATAATCACTTTGAACTATCAATAGAACTAATTGTTCAACACTCATAAACCTAAAACAATTCCATCATGAAAACACTATGTATCGCCCTTTTGGCTTTTGCGTTTACGATAACCTCCGATGCTGATAAAGAAGCCATTACGGTTGCTCTAAACTATTACATGGAAGGCTCCATGAACCGCGATTTCGATACGCTCAAGAAAGCGTTCCACGAAGATGCCATTATGACCATTGCCGACCAAAAGGAGGGCAGCTTTAAGCAGGTAAACGCCCGGGAGTTCTTTTCAAAAATGAAACCGGGAGAACCCCTAAAGCGTACCAATGAAATTGTAAGTATTGATGTGGGTGGCCATACCGCAATTGCCCGACTTAAAATCGAAGACGACGTGAAAATATTCCACGATTTTATGACGCTACAGAAATTCAAGGATCGCTGGTATATTGTAAACAAGAGTTTCTACTTGGAGAAGAAGTCAATGCCCTAATAAAAAAAGATGATAAAAAAGGGAAGTGTCTTTTTTTTGGCGCTTGTTTTCATTTCCTGCCAGCCCAAAGTGGACAAGGAGGCCGAAAAGGAAAAGATCAAGTCGCTTATTGCCAGCATTGATGAGGCGCATTTTAAAAAGGATGCGGTACAGTTCTATGCGCCCAATACGGACAGTTGGTACGATATCCGGGACGGGGGAATCCGCAAAAGGCTCAAGGCCGATATCATTGCGGGCACTCAGGACTATTTGGATCAAATGGAGTTCCTGGAGCTATCGCCCCAACAGGAACCGATCATAGAGATTTCCGATGATGGTTCGTTGGCCACCTATGCAGGGGCGGTTGTCGTTCGCGGATATTTATCCAAAAAACCCATGTTCTGGGTGGTCTCCTGGCAAAGTGTGCTTAAAAAGTTGGAAGGCGAATGGAAAATCGTTAGCAGTGCCAATACGGAGGCTGCTCCCGCCGCCACGGCGCCCCTGATCTTGGAGAAAGCAAGGACGGTCACTGGAACGCTCCCCGATAGCACTACCATTCGTGCGCTTGCCGATTGTCAAGGTCCGGAAAGACCATTTACCACCTTAGTGTTTTCCTCCAAATCGGATGCTCGGATGGAACAACGTTACGGTGAGGGCCATGTGGTCCTCAAATACGGGGAGAACACATCCTGGACCTATAACCGGATCACCCAAAAGCTTAATGAGTCCCCGGACGATGCTACCAAACTTTTTGTTCAAGGGCATGAACTGCATTGGCTGAGCCTACGGCCGGAAGACCGATTTAGCCAGCCCAAATTTGTGGGTTTTGAAGAATTTGAAGGACATACGGCCTTTGTCTTGGAATTCACCGATATGCTAAACCGACGGATGTTGTTTTATTACGATTTTGAAAGTTACATGCCCTTGGGCTTTGATACCCCGGAGGAAACCCCCGGTGGCAGGGTAAGGGTACGATTCATGGCATGGGAGGAACAAAACGGGATTCAATTGGTAGACACGGCCACCTTTCAACAAGGAGAAGAACACTTCAGTTATGATTTCACTTCGGTCCAGATCGGAAACTTATCCCAGACCGATTTTGAAAGTAAGGACGCCTACCTCCAATAAGGAGCGGTTAAGGAAGGGGCCTCAAGCCTTCTAAAATCTCCTGCAGATGGTTTCTGAGCAATGAAAAGTGACCTTCATTGGGCAATAAGTGAAAGGTAGTATTGGGAAGCATTTTGTTCAGGTGCATACCCCTGTATTTGGGAGCCATTTTATCCTTGCCGCCGTACCAAAGTGCGACGGGTTTTCGGATGTCCTTTAGGGCAAACCCCCAGTCGGACACATAGAGTTTCCATTCCTGTACCACTCCTTCGATCCCTTGTCTGTAGGCCTCCTGACTACCTTTTATAAATTCGGTCCCGTAGGCTGGGTTTTCCTTAAGCAGTATTCGATCAGGTTTGGGGAGGAATTTTTGGAGCTGTCGTAGTCTTTTTTGCGGTTTTTTATAGAGCGTCTTGTATTCCTGTGCGATGAATTTCCTCAAATTCCTGTCCTTTTTGCTCCCTGCAAACCAATGCAACAGCTTTACTGGAAACCATACGCCTTTTAACTTGCCCCGATAGTTATGGGGACCGGTTCCAGAAACAATGCTTGCCTTGGCGATCCTTTTCGGAATGCCCAGGGCACAGGCCAGTACGTGCGGACCTCCGCCTGATAGGCCAAAAACGGAGAACGTGGCCATATCCAGGGCGTCGGCAAGAGCGGCAATGTCCTTGCCCCAATCCAATAAGGTCCGGTTTTCCTGATAGGAAGAAAGTCCAATCCCGGGTCGGTCGGGAGCTATGATCCTCAGCTGCAGCTCCCTTGCCATGGGGTCCATAAAAATACTGGACAAACGGCTTTCCTGCCCCCCATGGAAATAGAACACGGGAAAACCGTTGGGGTCTCCGTATTCGGCAAAGCCCAGGGTTCTTCCGTCGGGTAGTGTAATGGTGTGTTCCGTATGCATGGACTGTAGATTATAACATAAGCTATTGAGTAAAAAAAGTAACGCGGCCTGCCGCTTCCAAAACCGTTGCCTAGTCATAGCGAAGGCCCCAACCAAAAGGGTACAGCGGATTTTCCGAATCAAAGGGTACGTCCTCCAGTTGTTTTTCTACGGCCTGCATGCTGGAAGGCATTTCAAAGGGCAGTTTGCCCTCGGGCCGACCCTTCCCGGAGATGAGCTCAAAGAGCGCCTTGTCCGAGATACTGAAATGGCCCAATACGGCCTTGGCCTGTTCGCTGATTTCCGGTATCACAATGGGCCGTTCCAAATATGCGGTTACAATGGTAGGTTTACGTTGCATGACGTCCAGAATCCGCTCTAACTCCTCAGGTGCATAATCCAATCGCCCCTGGTGAAAAAAGCTCTCCAGTAGGCCTTCCCGGGGTTCAAAGGGCGGATCCAAATTCAATAGGGCAAAATCGGCCTCGGCCAATTCATCCACGACATCGAAGTAGGAGGCCGCCAAGTCCCTGTCCATATTTTCTATGTAAACCTTGGGCTTCCCGGATAGGGGCAACGTTCCTGCTTCGTTTTTAAGTAAAACTGCCGATCGCACCATGGTCTCAAGCCCTAAGCGTACATCCTCGGGCCTGCCTATATCGGATAACACCTCCTTTTCATTGATGTAGGGATCGTCAAAGAGGCCCAGCACAAACTTTTGGTGTAATAATTTACGCACCGATTGGTCCAGTCGCGATTCGGACACCCGTCCACTCTTCACCAATTTAACGAGGAGTTCCGGATTGTCCGTACCCCCAAACTGATCGATACCGGCATGTATGGCCTTCTCCACTTGCGTAAGGGCATCCAGGTCCTCAACGCCGTGGTCCATAGGTTCCCCAAATTTGGTCAGGGCACTGTCCGGATCATTTATAATGTTCCAATCCGAACACACAATGCCGGTATAATTAAGACTGTCCTTAAGCAGATCGGTAATAATCTCTTTGTTGAAGGCAAAACCTACATCTTCACTGGTCTGGCCTAAGGGGATGCCGTAATAGGGCATCATTTGGGCCGTTTTGGCCTTTATGGCTGCCTTAAAGGGAATCAGATGATAGGCGAAATTATTACCGGGATAGGCCTGGTCCTTGCCGTATTTGAAGTGGGCATCCCATCCGTCCTTTTGAGGTCCACCCCCTGAAAAGTGTTTGGTCATGGTGGACACGGAATTTCTATTTAGGCTATCGCCCTGCATGCCATAAATATAGGCGGCCGTTAGCATGGCCGATAGCTCTGCGTCCTCTCCAAAGGTGCCGGCAATTCGGCCCCATCGCGGTTCCGTGGCCAGGTCTGCCACTGGATGTAGTGAGGTATGCAGGCCTATGGCCCGGTATTCCCTGGCGGCAATCTGTCCAAAACGTACGGTGAGGGAAGAGTCACGCAGCGCCGCAAAACCCAAGGCATCGGGCCATTGGGAAAGGCTTTTCATGAATACGGCCGCACCTTTTTTGTTGCTATGCCGGGGATCCGAACTGAAGCTCAGGGGTATGCCCAAGCGTGTTTGTTCGGCTATTTTTTGGCAAGCATTCACCCACTCGATATGGACCAAGGGATCGTCCGGGGCCAGGGGAGAGGTAAGGTGGGTAATGCCCCTGGTAGCGATGTATTCTTCCGGAGGGTAGAACAGGGCCAGAATCCGCATGGGCATAATGTCCAATTTGGTGGAGAACAGAAAGGGATGGAACATCTGCCCGGCCTTTTCCTCTATAGTCATTTGGGATAAAAGGTCATTAACCCTTACTTCCGGAGCAAGCCGCGTATCTTCATAGGTATCGAGCTTCCCGTTTTTGTTCAAGTCCCTAAAGGAGTGACCGTCTATCACTAAAACCGTTGCCGGACCTACAAGTTTATCCTCGCCACGGTTTTTGATTCCCTGTATCTTGAAATAGCCGTAGAGGAAAATCCCGAGCAAAAGAATGAGGAGGATGCCTAGGGTCCAACGTAAAACTTTTAGAAATTTTTTCATTAGATGTGGTTTTAAAATATTTTCATTGTGACAATTTGACACAATGTAATTTAATTTCTTAACTTGACCAAAAATTTTGGTTTTTTTTAAGTCGTATATTTGCGCTATGTCCAAAAATCCGAAAGAAGTACTGGAGTTGTTACAAAGGGGAGAAGAACTGTTTCTTCCCCATATCTCCATTGACAATGTCATCTTTGGCTATGAAAATGACAGTCTGTACGTATTGCTTTTGGAAATTGTGGAGGACAAATGGATGTTGCCCGGGGGATTTATTGAGCGTCAGGAACCTCTGGACCAGGCGGCCGTCCGTATCTTAAACGAGCGTACGGGCCTAAACAAGGTTTACCTAAAACAGTTTTACACCTTTGGGGACCCGAATCGGTCATTCCCCACCGAAATGGAGCAGCTTTTTTTGAAAATAGGTATCCCATGGGACAAGGATTTGTGGATTAGCCAACGCTTTATCTCTGTGGGTTACTATGCGTTGGTGCACATGGCCATGACCAGACCCACTGCGGGCTTTTTCTCATTAAGGCATCAATGGTTTCGTTTGGATGCCCTCCCCGAATTGCTGTTGGATCACAAAGAAATTGTAGAAGCAGCGCTGCAAAAATTCCGTGCCGACCTGCAGGTAGATCCCGTAGCCTTTCATCTACTCCCACAAAAATTTACGATGCCAGAATTGCACCGGGTTTACGAAACTGTTCTTGGCAGGCAAATGGATCGCAGCCGCTTCCAAAAGAAAATGTTGGGGTATGCCGTTTTTGAGCGCCTCGAGGAACGTAGGGAAGGAGTACCCCATAAACGGCCCTATCTCTACAGCTACAAATTGCCCGCAAATAAATAGGCTGCCAACAAGCAACTTGGCACAGAATTTGAATACTCCAAGGCTATAATCCATTGCAAAAAAAAATGAAAAAAATTGTGCTCTTATGCCTTATGATTGCGCTTGGTGGTACGGTCACCAATGCACAGACCAAGGCTGACAGGAAAGCGGCTAAGAGGGAGAAGGCCGAAGCCGCCTATGCCGAGATCAAAGACCTGATCGATTCCGGTAGCTATCACTTTACCGCTGATTGGTCCAATCCCCTCGGGAGTCCGCGGATCAATCTGCAACTCAACATCAACCATTTAAAAATAGACGGGGGGCAGGCCGATATCCTTTTACCCTATTTTGGAGTGGCCCGCTCCGGTGGTTATGGTATAGACCCGGGTATTGTGTTCAACGGTGAAGTTTCTGAATACAGCATGGTCCATAACGATAAAAAAATGCGGACGACCATAAAATTCACTGGACGGAACAAAACGGAGGTCTTTAACTTTGTGCTCACCGTCTACAACAATGGGGAGGCCTCGGTAAATGTCAACAGTAGCTTTAGGAACAGCATTTCGTACAACGGTGTACTTTTCCCCCTGGAAAAAGTAGAGTAGGGCCTACCATATTTTCTGTGTTTAACGCGTATCTTTGCGGTGATTTAAACCCAGTTAGATGCGTAAAGCAGATCTTACGGCCTGTTACCAACTCATTGCTCCCTACATCCATAATACCCCGGTATTGTCTTCCCGGCTCATTGATAAAATGGCGGGGGCAACGGTCTTTTTAAAATGCGAAAACTTTCAACGCATGGGTGCCTATAAGATGCGCGGCGCTACCCATGCCATCTTGCGACTTACCACCGCACAGCAAAAAAGGGGGGTGGTCACCCATTCCTCAGGTAACTTTGCCCAAGCCCTTTCGCTTGCGGCCCAAAGCCTAGGTGTAACCGCCTATATTGTCATGCCCACCGATGCGCCCCAAGTAAAGAAGGATGCCGTTATGGAATACGGGGGGCTTATCATTGAATGCGAACCCACACTAGAGGCCAGGGCAGCTGCCGCTGAGGAAATTGAACACGGCAAGGGGGCTACGTTTATACATCCATCCAACGATATGGACGTCATTCTGGGTCAAGGCACTGCGGCACTGGAGCTTTTGCAGGCCCACCCAGATTTGGAGTACATCATTTGTCCGGTGGGCGGGGGTGGCCTTATTGCCGGTACGGCTCTGGCCGTACATCATTTTGGTGCGAACTGCAAGGTAGTGGGTGGGGAACCCTTTGCGGTAGACGACGCCTATCGTTCCCTACAAAGCGGGGTCATTGAAAGCAATGCCACTACGGATACCATCGCTGACGGACTCAAAACCCAATTGGGGGATAAAAATTTTCCCATCATCCAGCAGCATGTAGACCGTATCATCCGGGTTACCGAGGAAGAGATCATAACGGCCATGCAGTTTATTTGGGAGCGTATGAAACTCGTGGTGGAACCTTCCAGCGCGGTGGCCCTAGCAGCCCTGCTGCGCGAAAAAACAAGGTTTCAAGACAAAAAAGTGGGGATCATTATCTCGGGGGGCAATGTAGATCTGGGGCAACTGCCCTTTTAAATCCAGTTTTTAGGGACTCCTTTCCTTTTTTTATAAATAGGGCCGATCGATTTCTAAAAAGATCGGAAAACCCATAGGGTCAAGGACCATTTTTGTGTTCTAACCAAAATAGTTGTAATCATGGTGGGTTTCTATAAATTTTTTCTGTTGTTCCTTTTTTTTGGCAGTTTGTACAGTACAGCCCAGGAAAAGCCGCCTTCCAAACCGTCGGTACAAGATTTGGACTTCCTTATCGGCACCTGGCAGATCAGCTTCTCGTTCTACGATACGCACAAGCCCGAACGAGGGGTGATTTTTACAGAAACAGGTACCCAGGAATGTCGCTATGACATGGAGTTGAACGGGGTCCCGATGTTCATTACCTGCGAGGGTGAGGTAACCGTCGATAGCGGAGTGTTCAAAGGACGTACCAGGAGCTTTAGGGAAGCCATACGGTACAGCAGTTTTATCAAAAAAGCCTTTGAACGGATAGGCCTGTACAGCAACTGGCCGGCAACGGCCCTCGAAACGCTCAGCTATAATTTCGAAGCAAGGACCCTGGAAATACGTGGAGAACTGGACGTACAAAAGGGCCTTCTTGAACGCTACGAGGATATCTACCGGTTCAATGCCAACTATACGGAGTACACACGGACCAATGTTGCCAATTTTTCCGATATGCCCATCACCGAATTTAACCTAACAGTAGAGGGCCAGGGGGCAAAGCTGGAAGAACGGAAGTAGTTTACATTTGCACCCCGTATTCCTCTGGAAACTGCTCCGGAATGCTTGCGTGGTCCTCATCCAAGAGTTGTCGTAAATCAATTTCTATGCCCCTGGAAATGGTGGAAATGGGCACATCGTTGGCGGAACCCTCAAAGGGGTTTTCTCCTACGCGCCCGATGCGCTCCATGGTATGGAACACCCAGGATACCGATACACAGAACGGAATCGCCAACCAGCCAAAATAGGGCGCCAATATGGGAAAACTATCCGCTAATCCCAACCCTATTTTCGAAAACTCGGGCACAATTCCAAAGGGGAGCAGTAGCAAAAAGATCCATACAAAGGAGTAGGACAGGGTGGCATATTGCCGGGGGTAGGGGAAGTTTTTGATGCGCTCGGACTTGCCCTGAAGGGTAAACAGTTCCTGCAGCACGTTTTCGAGCTCCAAAAAGGAAAACTCCCAGAGCAGTCCACGCTCCTTGAGTCGCTTTAAGTGATCGGACTGTAGATAGAGTAGGGCAGCAGGACCGTTTTTCTTGCTGAGTACATAAGCGCGTTCCTCATCGCTCAAATAATGCATCAAGTCTTGGTCCACGGTAAACATCTTTTCGGGGATATGTATCATGTTAGACCATTCCCGATTGGTATGACTGTCCTCGAAGGCTTCCCATTTTCTGGGTTGTCGCATGGCATGGCGTAGGGCCGTCAACCAGGCAATATGCCGATACACCAGTACCTTTTTATGCTCCTGAAGTTCTTGAAGCACAGCCGGATTGTCCGTATATTCATTGGATACCATGTCCTTGGTCTTCATCCCCCAGCTACGGGAGGTGTTCACAATGCCTCCCCAGATCTTTCTGGCCTCCCAGATGCGTCCGTAGGCCGAATTGTTCTGAAAACCTACCATAAAGGCCACCGCTGTGCCGATTAGGGCCACGGGAGTCCAGGGAACATGTAAAAAAGTATAACCGAAGAGGTTGTACAAAACGGTCACAATGGTGGCAATGACCAGGAAAACTAAGGTTTCCCAACGGGTCCAACGTGCCATATCGAGCACGGAATATCTTTTTTTGACGAGCATAGAATTGTTTGTATGATAGGTTCCTTTAAAAATAAACAAAATATGGATCGACAAAACAGGTACTAAAACGGCCAAAAAAACGTTCATAAGCCGTAACCCAATACAAATGAACATGACTAAATTAAAACGAAACACCCAAAACCTATTATGGACCCTAACGGTGCTGCTTTTGGCAATCAGCTGTAGTAGCGACAAAGAGGATGCCATTGGGGATCAGGCCGTGCTCTCACAAGCCGAGCTACAACAAATTCTGAATACCGATGAGCTTGCTGGCGTAGCCGATGACATTGTCACCGGTTTGTTCATGAACAGTTCCAATGCCCTTACCGGCAAAACCAATCCAGACTGTTATGTGGCCGAGTACAGCGATACCGGTTTTTCAGTAACCTTCACCAATTGTGCAGTAGATGGCAATGAAAATGTGAACGGGACCGTAATGGTTACCTATACCTCAGAAGGGGAGACCCTGTCATTTACCACTACCTTTGACAACTTTTCCGTGGACGGTATAGAGATCAACGGTACCCGAAGTTATGTCTTCGAAGGCTTGGTAGACCAAGAGGCCTTTACGTTTACCGTAACCAGTGATATGACCATTACCCTGGCCGATGGGACGGTCATAGACGAGACGGGGAGCAAAACCTTCGGTTTCAGCTTTGGGGACACTTTGGAAACCAGTGTCTTCACCATAGATGGAAATTGGACCGTAAGTATAGATGAGAATACCTACGCTGTAATGGTCGATACCACCTTGGAAGGAAATCTGGCTTGTGACTACCTTACAAGCGGTGTTATGCAGGTCAGCAAGAATGGTCTAGCGGTCTCGGTGGATTTTGGTGATGGCAGCTGCGATAATATCGCCACGATCATCTATCCCGATGGTACTACGGAAGAAGTTGAACTGGACGATTGACCCCAATAGGACATTTTAAAAATAAAAAAAGGAGCTATATCGTATAGCTCCTTTTTTTTTGGTCAGGTCTGGTATTATCGGCCAAAGTTCCTGTGTTCGGCCCAACGCACTCGTTTACTGTCCTTAAGTTGTGAGAAGAAGGAAAAGGTTCTGGAGGCGGTTGGTGTGGGCCTACTAAATGTTTTCATGTTTTTGTTGTTGTGTTGTTTTATTGAGGTCGGTACAGTCTATCTGTAGTTCCTGTATCCCGACCAGCTTACTCGTTTACTGTTTCTGAAGTTTGAAAATACGGTAAAGGTTCTGGCTTCAGTGGGTGTTTTGCTTAATGTTGCTCTCATGATTTCTTTTGTTTTTTTGTTGTGTTGTTTTTGTTTGAGGTCGGTACAGTCTATCTGTAGTTCCTGTATCCGGACCAGCTTACTCGTTTACTGTTTCTGAAGTTGGAAAATACTGTAAAGGTCCTGGCTTCAGTGGGTGTTTTGCTTAATGTTGCTCTCATGATTTCTTTTGTTTTTTAGGTTAACTATGTAATGTTATTTGCTTGGAATCCTATCTGTAATTGCGGTAGGAGGACCATTGAACCCTTTTGCTGTTTCTAAAATTGGTCAACAGGGTGAAGGTTTTTGTTTCTGTCGGTGTTTTGCTTAATGTTGCTCTCATCTTTTTGTCTTTTAAATGGTTAATGACTGTACTTTGTCGTGTTATTATCAATTTGATTACACTTACTAGACGTCCCATTAACATTTTTGTTACAGTACTATGTATAAAAAGGTACTATTTTAAGCAATTTTTAACACTATCCAAGGGCTTTTTATATCTTGATAAAGTATGTAATTTATTGTTTATCAACTTATTACAATTAAATTGATGGGAATATCATTTTTTTTGAAAAAAAGTGATTTTTTTTAGGTTGAAGGACAAATAGGGGGAAAGGGAAGCTGATTTTGTGGCCCAGATTGGTTCAAATACCCGGCAATTGACGCTCTAAACCATCCATTGGGCCAAGGAAACTACTTTTTTGAGAAATTGGCCGCTGCCGGAAGCTCAAACAGTTCCAGTTCAAAATAGGGTACGGCCGCCAATAGGTGATCAAAGATATCGGCCATGATATATTCGTAGTTCTGCCACCGCTTGTCCTTGCTAAAGGCATAAATCTCCAGGGGAATGCCTTGGGAAGTGGGGGGCAACTGCCTGGACATCATCATCATTTCTTTATTCACCGCCGAATGTTTTTCCAAATAGAGTTCAATATACTTTCTAAAGACCCCTAGGTTGGTAAGGTTTCTACCATTGATGGGTAGAGAGGTATCCACTCCGTTCTCCGAATTATCTGCCGTGATCCGTTCCTGACGGTTTTTAAGATACCCCTCCAACAACTGTATTCTTTCCAAGCGGCCCACATCTTGGAAGCTGAGGAACTTTACACTGTCCTGCTTAAGGATCAGGGCCCGTTTAATGCGTCGCCCACCGGATTCTTGCATGCCCCGCCAATTCTTAAAGGAGTCGGCCGTGAGCGCATAGGTAGGAATGGTGGTAATGGTCTTATCAAAATTCTGCACCTTCACCGTGGCCAGGTTGATCTCGATCACATCGCCGTCCGCGCCGTATTTGTCAAACGTAATCCAATCGCCAATACGCACCATATCATTGATCGTGACCTGTATGCTGGCCACCAATCCTAGGATGGTATCCCGAAAGAGCAGGAGCAATATGGCCGAGGCCGCACCCAGTGCGGTAAAGAACTTCCAAATGGTGGTGTCCGTGATGATGGCAAAGATGGTCATAATGCCCACGGCCCATGCGAAGATCATAAACACCTGTATATAACTGTCTATGGGCTTGTCCTTAAAGCGGGGCAGCGTCTTAAAATAGTCCTTAAAGGTATCCAACACCTTGCGCACTATGCGGACCACCAGCAGTATACTCATGATTTGCAGAAACTTCATCGCCATATTTTCCACGTACTGAAAATCGATAAAGACCAGGGGCACCAGTTCAATGGCGAGCAAGAGGGGCATAATATGCGCCAGATATCGGGGTACCCGATTGGCCACCAATAGGTCGTCAAAATTGGTCCTGGATCTTCGCGCCAAGCGTGCCGAAAAGCTTCTAATCACCTTCCAACTTAGAAAATCCAACAAGAAAACCACCAACAGCATGGCCACGAAGAGTGCGATCATGTTCAAATAGCTTGCGGTACTTTCCGCCACGCCCAAGCGCACAAAGTAGTCGTAAATAAAATGGCTTAGGGCACGGTCTATGATCTGCAACTGTTTCATAGGTGCAAAAATACTATGCTTTGCACGAAATCAGGGTATCCTGGATTCAATTTATTTCGCCCAGATACGACGCGCTTTGCGGGCCGTAAGCTTTAGATAGGTCAAAATACCGATGGAGAGTAGGGCACATACCAGAAAGCCGATAAAGAGCGGCAAGACGGTATCGCCCACATAACGCCCAATGTAAGTGCTTATGGGCACGGCCATGATGGTTGAAATAAATCCAGTGATGGCGGCCCCGATGCCCGCAATATGTCCCACGGGCTGCATGGCCAAAGCCCTGAGGTTACCAAAGAGAAAACCGATAGCAAAAAATTGTGCCCCAAAGAAAGCGAGCAGCACCCAAATACTGGGATTCGAGCTACCGTAAAACAGCAGGAGGTACAAGAGCGAAATCCCAAAAAAGGCTAGGAGGGAAGTGGTCACCAATTTCTCCATACCGAAACGCAATACCAGGGTCCCGTTCAGGAAGGTGGCACTGCCTATGGAAATGGCTAGGGCCGCAAAGATATAGGGAAACTCTTCCTTTAAAAGGTATTGTTGTTCAAAGATTTGCTGGGAAGTGCTCAGGTAAACCATAAAGGAGCCCGCGATAAAACCGGAAATAAACGTATAACCAATGGTGTCCCTATGTCTCATCAGTTCCTTGAGTCCGTCCATAAAGATATGCGAAGTGAACTTTTCCCGTTTTTCCACAGGATGCGTCTCGGGCTGTCGCCTCCAAAACCAAAGTGACACCAAAAGCCCAAAAACAAGCTGCACATAAAAAATGGCCTGCCAATTAAACTGATCCAAAACCAATTTGCCCACAGCCGGGGCAATAATGGGAACCAAAATAAAGACCACGGTGACAAACGACATGATCCGGGCCATATAATCCCCGCTAAACAGATCGCGTACCATGGCAATACTTATGGTACGGGGTGCCGAAAGACCAATGCCCTGTAGAATCCGACCCACAATCATCATCTCCAGGCTGTTGGCATAGATGCAGATAAAACTGGCCAGTCCAAAGAGGGCGAAACCCATATAGACCACCGGTTTGCGTCCCAAGCTATCCGATATGGGACCAAAGACGAGGGGACCAACACCAAGGCCCAGGAAGATCATGGTGATCAGCAATTGATTGTCCACAGGTTCGGTAGTGCCTATGGCCATACCTATGACATCCAAGGCTGGCAAAAGTGCATCCAGGGCCAGGGCCACGATGGACATCAGTGATGCCATGAGAGCGATAAATTCGAATTGGGAGTACCGCGATTTTAGCATCAGACAAAAGTAGTGACATTCTTGACGAAAGCGACGCCTAGAGCTGGTAAAAATTTGGATAATTTCGCATCTTTACATCAAATTAACACTAACGATGCCTAAGGGAATGAAGCAATGGGGGTTTTGGTGCCTGATACTGATCGGAATGGTCTCGGGAAATGCCCAATTGGGTACGCTGACCAAGAGTCGGGTTTCCAATGGCGATGTCTCCCTGATGACCCGTTTGATCTTGCCGGAAACACCTATGGCACAAAAACCACCGGTGGTCATCATCGTGCACGGTTCGGGCAGGCGTGGCAACTGGACCACCTACCGACCCCTGATCTCCCGCTTTTCCCAACAGGGAATGGCGGTGGTGTTTTTTGACAAACGCGGTACGGGGGCCTCGGGAGGGCGTTTCCTCAAAGTGACCACCGAAACCAGCAAGGACGTCTTTGACACGCTCAGCGACGATGTAGTGGCCGTGGCCCAATGGACCAAACGCCAGGCGGGTATTGATACTACCCGCATCGGGGTCTTGGGCTTTAGTCAAGGTGGATGGATCGCTCCCCTGGTCGCTTGCAAATCCGAACTGATCAAATTTTCCATTATGATTTCCGGTCCTATTTATTCCTTGGGCCATGAAACACTGTTCAGCAAATTGGCGGGCGATGCCCAGGGCAAAGAACTTGTGGATTGGGAAGAGATCAATACAAAACTCCGTGCGTTCAATGCGGACCGTGGTTTTGACTCCGAAGAATACGTGACCCAATTGGCTATCCCAAGCCTTTGGCTCTTTGGGGAAAAGGACACCAGCATGCCGGTGACTTTCAGCAAACAGAACCTGGACACCATCCTGGCCAGGGCGCCCGATAGGCCCTTTAAATATATTGTGTATCCCAACGCCAACCATAGTCTTTACGATGTGGACACCAAGGAACGGATTCCGTATGGTAGGGATGTACGCCAATGGTTACTGTCCGAGCTCTATTAAAATTTGGGGCGTTTTCCTGTAACAATTTCCAGAAAAAACCGTCATTTAATATATAGGCAAAGAACCACGGGTGGAAATCAGCATGCTAAAAGACGTGACCTTATTACTGAACGCCGTTGGCGTTGGTAACTGTTTTTTGCTTTCCCTTGTCTACCTCAAAAGGAAATCCCCCGGCAGTCCAACTGCCAAACCCCTTCTTTCCGCCCTCTTTTTTGTAATCGGGATCGTTATTCTGAACACCATTTTTAATTTAAGCGGCTACAGTAGGGAATTAAACGGGTTTGAACCTATTTCCAATGCCATGGCCTTTGCCATTGCGCCACTGCTTTATCTTTACGTGTGCAATTTGGAAGGAAGAAAGACCCACACCCTACGGTCTGGCCATCTGGCCCATTTTTATGCCTATTTGGGTATCACCGTGCTATCCATTTCTTTTCCCCATAGCACCTTTGGGCAATGGGGGCTTCGCTTTGTGGACAGCTTGGCGATGATTTCGCTTTGGAACCTGCATTTTCTGGCCTACTTGGTCGCGATTATCCATCGTTTTTGGAAGAGCCCAAAATATTTTGGATGGACCGCCCAGCTCCTGGTGTGGGGCGTGGGTTCGATTTGGTTCCTAAACTTCTCCTTTTATCTTTTTCGACTGTGGATAGGTCCCTTACCCATCGTGGTCTACCTCAACATAACCCTCTTGTTCTCGGCACTTACGGTATATCTTTTTTATCATAAAATAAGTTTGATTGAAGCCCGAAGGATCCGTAAAAAACGAAAAAAACCGTCAGCGGTAGGCAAAGATCTTATTGTAGCGGCCATTAGGCGGCATCGCTACTACCGTGATCCCGATCTGGATATCCGAACCCTTTCAGGGCACCTAAGGCTTCCCTATCACGAGCTCAGTACCTGGATCAACAGGAACCACGATCAAAACTTCAACACCTTTATCAACAGGTTCCGTATTGAAGAAGTATCCGAGGCCCTAAAGACCCAACAACATCAATCCTATACCATAATGGGCCTTGCCCAGCAAGCCGGTTTTAAATCGGCCTCCGCGTTTTATGCCGCCTTTAAAAAGGAAAAGGGCACCACACCTATCGACTTCTTAAAACGTCTGGCTTAAACCAAGCTGTTCTGATTTGTAAATGCAAACAGGCGCCCTTTCCACGGGCACTTTGGATTTCCTAGGTTTGTATCCTATTCATCAATTAAAATCAGAAATCCATGAAAACAGTTGTACAGTCTTTTCTGTTACTATGTGCCCTATTGGGCCTCCAAGAGTTAGGGGCCCAGGACCCTTCCATTTCCTATGCCATTGGTATAGATGAACAAAACCCGCACTTGGCCCGGGTAAGCATCGCCATGATTCCACAAGACAGCCTGTTGTACATGCCCCAGGGTGCAGGGCAATTTCCACGGGGCTGGGCACAGTTCGTGCACCATCTTGAGGTGGTGGACGCCCAAGGTACCCCCATAACCGTTACCGAACTGCCCGATGCCCGTTGGGCCATGGCATATACGCCAAAGGAACGGATACAGGTACATTATGAAGTACACCTGGAGCACCATAAGCATGAATGGGGTGGCGGCTTGGATGGAGTGGCCTATGCCACGGACTGGGGCGTGTTCTATACCGGAAGGGCATTGTTGGTCCTTAATGGTGAGGCAAGGGAGCAGATTCCCGTCAGCTTTGAACTTCCCCCGACATGGAAGGTAACCACCCCTTGGAAAAGGACTGACAAAGGCCAGCATCGGTTTGTGGCCGCTAACCAGTCGGCCCTCTCCCTGGGCATGTTCTTTGCCGGGACCCACGAGGAGCTTTCCTTTAAACGGGAAGGTTTTGAACTCCTTTTTGCTTTAGGGGGCAGCTCGGTGCAGAGCAATAAGGAGGAGTATCAGCATATGGCCTCAGGGGTGCTGGATTATTATATTGACCTGATGGGCGGACTGCCCAATCCGCCGCCGGACAATGTATTGGACCGTTCCGTGGTCATTATCAACGAGGCCGACCAGACCGATGGAGAGGTAATAGGCAACAACATCAGCATCCTGATTCAAAAAGATGCGGACGACATGTCCAAGATGATCTCGCGCTTTATTTTTGCGCATGAGTTCTTCCACTTGTGGAACGCCAAGTCCATGGTGCCGGAAGATCAGGAAACCGAATGGTTCAAGGAAGGTTTTACCAACTACTATACGCTCAAGGCGCTCTATCATGTGGGCCTTTTAAACGATACCGCCTATTTTGGGGCGTTGAACAATTTGTTTTTCCAACGCTATACCACCGATGATGGGGTAGGAAGGCTCTCCATGACCCAGGGCCAGGAAAAACATGCCCATTGGGGACTGATCTACGGCGGTGGTCTCTTTGTGGCCATAGCCCAGGACATGATGATCCGTGAGACTTCGGACAACAAAAAGAGTTTGGACGACCTTATGACAGGGCTGTTCAAAAAATACGGAGGCACCCACGAGCGCTATACCATAGATGAGCTCCAGGAACGCCTTGAGGCACTGAACGGGAAGGACCAGTCCGATTTCTTCACTACCTATATCCGAGGTACGGAGCGGATTCCCATAGATCAGTACCTATCCAAAGCTGGATTGGACGCCAAGATAACGGACGATCAGCTCAAAATAGCCAAAAAGGAAACGCCCACACCGCTCCAGGAGGCCATGATAAAAGGGATGTTGGGACTATTGGATAACCAGCAATAACAGCTATCCAACAAATCCAATTTACATGAAGAAGCAAATAATTTGCATAGGCTTTGTGCTGGGCTGCTTTGGCAGTGGTTGTGCACAACAAAATTTGGACCAATCCGGCGCCTTGGAGCCGCACACCATTACAGCGGACAACGGGGAAACCTATACCGGCGAGATGGGGCATATACGGGTACCCGAAAACAGGAAGAACGGGAAATCAGCTTTCATTGAACTTCCCTTTTTCAGAATGAAAACGAAACATCCGAATCCCCTGCCGCCCATTTTTGTTTTCGAGGGCGGGCCAGGGGACGATCCATCTGCCTTGGAACGCTTACAGGAATTTGCACCCATACTTTCCTCCTTTGCCCAACGTAGTGATGTGGTCTTGGTAGATCAACGGGGCAATGGGAAATCCATCCCCAAGCTGGGTTGCCCAATTTCCCTAAACCTGCCTTTGGACCTTCCCTTGGAAAAGGAAAGTTTTATGCTGTATTACCGGAAATACATAGCCGACTGTGCGACTCATTGGCAGGAAAAAAAGCGGGACCTGCAAGGATATAATGTAGTGGCGATGGCCCAGGATACCGAGGCTGTACGGAAATTCCTTTCCTATGACAAGATTATGCTCTTTGGGGGAAGTTTCGGGGCCCATCACGCGTTGACCTATGTAAAGAAATACCCCGATCGGGTAGATCGCATTTTGTTGGATAGCCCCGAAGGTTTGCAACACACGCTTAAACTGCCCTACGAAGTAGATAAGGTCTTAATGCAATTATCCGCCCTAGTGGAAAAGGACAGCCTATGGTCCAAAAAGATACCCTCCTTTGTAGGACTGGTAAAGGAGGTGCTTCAAGCTTTGGAAAAATCACCGGTCACTGTGGAAGTCACGTACCCCGAGACCCAAAAACCCGTGAATATCGTTCTGGGAAAGTATGATCTGCAATTGGCCACAGGTATGACCTTGGGAAGAATAGGGTATCGGGAGTTGCCGCAACATTATTTGAATATGCAGTCGGGCGACTATTCCTGGTTGGCCAACTATGCCCTGTATTTTAGGTATAACCAAAGTGTAAATTTAATGGCCGTACTGACCGATTGTACATCGGGGGGCACCCTGGAAAGAAGGGCACTAGTGTCAGAACAGGCCAAGGACGCCATTCTGGGCGATGTGCTGAACAATGTGATTTTTGAGGTCAGCGATCAGTTGCCCTTACAGGATGTGAGTGCCGAGCTAGAACCCAATTTCAAATCCCGGGTACCGCTGTTGCTGATCTGTGGCAGTCAGGACGCCAGGACGCCACTGAGGAACGCAAGGGAGATCATGGCCAATTTTGAACAAGGCCGCCTCCTTACCATAAAATACGGCTCACATGACCTGTATCGGGAGGTATTGGATACGCTTGCTCCAATTATGATGGGCTATCTATCGGCGGACGATCCGGTTACCTACCCATTGCCCAAGGAACTGGAGGCGCCCTTGGATTTTGGGGTGGACTAGGATTTTAGGCGCTCTTTTGCTGGCCAATTTTTCCCTTGTGGAAATTAGGCTAACTTTAGCAGGGCAATTCTAGAAGGGTACCAAAAATGGATTTTGAGATTAAGATCGATCTATATCTTATAGCGACCATTGCTTCCCTGAGTATCGGGATGTTTTTCATCTTTTACTTTGTGGGGACCAAACGGATGGGCCGAAGAACAGAACGGATCTTGCTCTACATATTGACGCTCTTTATCCTCTTTATCCTGTACAATTACCTGGTGCATTCCAGGTTGATCTATCATGTCCCCTGGTTTTTTATGTTTGGCCGGCATCTGGACGTGTTGATCTATCTGCTTCTCTTTCTGTATTTCCGTTCCTTTGGAAATAGGGGAGAGGTACCCCTTGCAAAAGTGCATTGGGCCTTGTTGGGAGGGTTGCTATTCCTGCTCCTGATCAAGAGCCCTGGATACCTTTTGATGTCTTCCTTAGAGCAACAGCAACTACTAGACCTGTTTTATAGCGATACCCGACCCGGACCGGTATCTATTTGGAGAAGCCCCACTTTTTTTCTGCTAAAGTTCGCCCTTCCCGTGGCACTGCTTTCGCTTTCCGGAATACAATTGTTCCGTGCTGTTCTGCCAAAACTGCAACACAAGGCCATTAGAGACCTATTGCTCTTCAGTTACATCAGTTTGGTGCTCTTTGTCATTTTCCAAAACTGGATCTTTAAGCAGTTGTACCTGATATTTGCCTGTTCCTTTATAGAGTGGCCCATAGAACTTTTGGTCATGTCCTTTATTTTGATCGTGCTGATGTTCTATGCCTTAAAATTGAAGGACTCCAATATCAATTCCTCTAAATACGAAGGTTCTTCGTTATCCAAGGACAGCATGCTTCACTATGTGGAAAGACTGCGCACCTTTATGGAGCAGGACCGGGCCTATATGGATCCTGAACTTACTTTGACCATCGTGGCGCAAAAGCTCCATATAAATACCGCCTATCTGTCCCAGGCCATCAATGCGCAGTTAAACCTTCGCTTTAACGACTTTCTAAACACGTATCGCATCGAGGAGGCCAAAAAGCTATTGGCGAATCCGGAGTATGACAAATATACCATCGATACCTTGGCCAAAAAGGTAGGCTTTAAATCGCTCTCGCCGTTTTATCGGGCCTTTCGCAAACATACCGGTGTTTCTCCCAATACCTTTAAGCGTAACCTATCCCACTAAGCGATTAAAAACTCCTCTCCATTTATAAATTGGTAGAAACCTAGGTGTTCAACATTTTTGGCTTGTCCCGTATTTTGGGATATTCGGACTTTAACCCTAGTTATATGCGAAATCCGTTATTACAAAATGTCAAGCGACAACTACGTATCCCCGTCCTATTGCTAATCGGTCTTTTAATCAGTTGTCAGGGCGATGCCCGACTCCCCGCGGAACTGCCCGTAGCGCACGATGTAAGATATTATACTTCGCTGGTCTTTCGGGAAACACCCTACGCACAACAAAAGGGACTGGTAAAACTAAGTGCCGTACAAGCAAAAAAAAGGGGCCATTACCGGATTACGCGCGATAGCAAAGAGCGCATTGTGGAAATCGCCTTTATGCAAGGGGAGCACTATAAAACCCCCAACCATACGACCGGCTATTATCAATTCCCCGCTCCGGTGGTACGTACCAAATACGAGGGCAACACCGAGATCAAAAGTTTCTACAACCATCTGAATACCCAGATCAGCGTTCGGGGGCAGGTATATCTGGAAGTTTACGAGCTGGACTCCCTGGGGAACCGTAAACATTTGTATTTTTTGGACAAGAACGGCAGTGAAATAGAAAACGAATGGAGGGTAGCAGCCTATCATTGGCAACTACAGGACGACGGCTCCGTAATTGAAACCCGTGAGGACCTCCATGGAGAGCCGCAACCTCTACGTCCCTATTTCCTGTTTTACACCACGCGGCTGCATTATGATCCCCAAGGATACATCTCCCTAATGCAAAATGTGGATGCGGACGGAAATCTTGTGGAAAACAGCACCGGAGTGGCCCAGGACAAACTAGCGTTCGACCATCAAGGCCGATGGCTGGGGTGGAAGGTACTGGACAAGGAAGGCCGGTTGACCGAGGGGAACGGTCCCAATGTGGCCAAGGGCATCAACACCCCGGACGAATTCGGGTATGAAACGGCCATTAGATATGAGGACAGGCACGGGAATCCCAAAAGGAACGATCATGGCTTCTGGGGTTCGCGAAGGTTTTATGATGACTTCGGGAACCTATCACGCTCTTACTTTACCGATAGCATTGGGAATCCCGCTCCCAATGTGGTTTCTGGATATACCTATGCCATCTATACCTGGGATACCAAAGGAATGAAACGGGTATCTACGCAGTTGTTGGGTACCGATAAGTTACCTATCGACCACAAAACCAGGGGGTACAGCAGCATAACCTACACTTACGATGACAGGGGCCTATTGTCCCAAGTATCCTTTTTGGACAGGCAAGGTAAGCCCATCAACCGTTTGGACAATGGGGTAGCCTATATAAAGTACAGTTATGATACAGGGGGAGTACGCACTTCAAGAAAGGAATTCAATACGAATCACAAGGAACTAAAACCATAACAGATGCATTTCGCAATAAAAAAGATTATCGGGAAACAGAACGGGCTTAACATATGCTTGGCCACTATGCTTTTAATGCTAGGGTGTGCCGAGCAGCCGGAGCCTTGGTTTACCGAGGCCGACAGAAGGGAAATAGAACGTTCGGCCAAGGAATTGCCCCTGGTCCTTGCCCAGGAAGGCTGGGCGCCTTACGAGGCACATTTTGCAAAACATTATAAAAATTGGCCCATGATGCGTGATGCCACTCGCTCGCGCGAGGAGTTTCTATCGCTGGTAAAGACTTGGTACGAGGCCGGTAACCGGGCCACGGCAAGTGAAACGGAGACCATAGACTTTATACCCATAGCCAAGGATATGGTCCTATACTTACGGTCGCAAAAGGAGGCTTTCAACGACCCCAAGGATTCCACGATCACGGTGGTTAGGGATATGCGCAATGTGTCTATCCACATCAAGGAGGATGGTAGATGGAAAAGCCTTTTTACCGCCTTTATGGATATCCCGGAAAAAGAGTAAGGCCTAGGATATCAGGAATCAGCAGCACGACTAAGTCGTGATTTTAAAAGTGTAAGTTCCCCAAGCAGGGCCGTTTCCCGTATTAGGTGTTCCTTGCCCAAGGCCTTGGCAACCCGCGCAAACTCTAGGTTCAGCGTATCAATTTCGGTTTCCCGTCCTTTTTGAATGTCCTGTAGGGTAGAAATGAACTGTCCGTCCGATTTTTCACTGATCTGCAGTATCCGCGCCTCCAACTGTTGCTGATGGAGTACAATACCGTGCTCCTTGGCCACCGCAATGCACTCTACAATGACCCTTTTGGCCAGGTCCATCACCTGGGGCTCCCTGTGAAAAACCCCATTATCTATGTGGAGTAGGGGACATATGGAATTAAAGACACTGTTGGCGATAGCTTTCTCCCAAATGATTTCTTGAATATGCGATTCTGCCCTAAACTGAAAATGGGGACTGTGCAAGAGGGACACCACGGTTTCCAATTGGTTGTCTTCGGAAGCAATGGTACCTATAGGAGAGACCGCTACGGGTTTGTAACTGATTACCCCGGTATCGTTCACCTGACTGGTCATAAAGAGCACCGCTCGATAGATTTTGGGAAAATGCCTTTCCCGAAAAGGCCTTTCAATACCTAGGCCATTTTGCAAGAGGGCAATAGGGGAGTCCCCTACCTTGTCCTTAAGGAGGTGTGCCAATCGTTCGTTTCCGTAGGATTTGTTGGTGAGCAGCACCAGTCCGTCCAAGCGGGAAAACTGATTAAGCGTACTTATTTCAACCGTTTCCTGGAGCATGCTGCCATCATACAGCAGAACTTTTATGGTTTCTTGGGAAGGAGGGCCGTCTGCCACACTACCACGA
The DNA here is from genome assembly GCA_947494825.1 of uncultured Flavobacteriaceae bacterium. GTDB lineage: Bacteria > Bacteroidota > Bacteroidia > Flavobacteriales > Flavobacteriaceae > JBNGOQ01. The sequence goes on from CANLWN010000001.1 coordinate 414,543, forward strand.
AGAATCACCACTTCCCGGCCTTCCTTTTTCAGGGCCACCGCCAAGACCTTGCCCACGGCGCCCGCTCCGATAATGAAGATGCGTTTCATGCTATGAAGGTAAGGCACTGGAAAGAAGCTATAAAACGAATTAAGGAATATTTAAGAGCGCGCCAGGTTCGCTAGAACAGCTCAAAGACATAGCCCAATAACCAATAGAGAATGATGAAGACAACTATAGTACCGATGCAGCCGCAACGCCCGCCGCCAATCTTTTTGGCGCCCACTGCTGCGATAATGGCCCTAATCAGGTTTTTCATAATATTTGGTATTGTTTAAAATTACAAAGAAAAGCGGACTACATGCCCAAATGGGCCAAAATTTCATAGACCAAAAAAGCCGGCCATACCAAAGCCTTGAGAATACCTAGGACCCCGGCCCAAAACCCGGTGGCCATTTGAACGTAATAGACCGCCGCTCCGATAAAGCCCAGACCGTAAATAATACTAGTCCCTTGGTGCTTAATAATTGTCCTGGTAGTTGTCATAGCTTAGGTGTTTGGGCCCAAAATTCGGAATTTATGACTAGGTTGGGGATGATATTTATCAGGTATGGGCCATTCCCTGATTTTTTTTCGTAACTTGTTGTAGGCTTGGTGTTTGAGGGACAGCAACGCGGGCTTTAACCTAAATGTAGTTGACTATGAGAACAGAAATAGCACTAATTGTATGTAGCTTACTTCTATGGACCTGTGGAAGTTCGGAGAAAACAACGGCCCGATATTTTCAGGACACCAAGGCCCTGGATGAATTGGTGGCCCAGCAGGCTTTTAAGATCAGCGCCGATTGGGCGCAACCTATGGCGACCAACAGTCTAAATCAATTGGCGAATGCAGGACTGCTGCCGCCTGGCAGCACCATTAACCGTATCAATCTGGTGGGGGAGGCCAACTATCTAAAAGTGGAAGGTGATACCGTATCGGCCTATTTGCCCTATTTCGGGGAACGACAGATGAGTGGTGGGTACAATGCGGACCAGGGCATTACCTTTAAGGGCGTACCCAAGAACTTTGAAATTACCAAGAACGAAAAGAAACAGCGCTATGTGATGCGCTTTCAGATCAACAACAAGACGGAGACCTACCAGGTAAACGCGGAACTCTTTCCGAATCTGAGCAGTACCATAAGCGTCAACAGTTCGCAACGCTTCGTTATCCGCTATGATGGGCAGGTAAGCGGCCTTCCGGAGTAGGAGGGGGACATCCCGCATAACGGGCTACATTTACTGTAACACTATGGGTAAAGGTTTATCTTTTAATAGATCAACCTTAAAACCCTTAACGATGCAACGTCGCCCAACACCTTCTGTCTCCCCCTTTTTTAGGTCATTGTTATCCCATGGCCTGATACTTTTTCTATTTCCTCTTGCTGTTTTTGCACAGGAGGGAAAACCCCATTTTTCCTATTCCGATTTGCGAAACTACAACGAGGCCCTGGCATCGATTCGAAGCGGGACGGAGGCCGAACTGGCCTTTACGGTCTATTTCGAAAAGGCATCGCCAGGTTTCAAGGCCTGGATAGACCGCTATAACCTAAATCCAAAGAAATTTGCCGAACGCGTAAACAAAAGGCCCAAGTTTTTTGAATCGCTCCAAAACATGGAAGAGCGCCTAAAGGCCTTGGAAACGGAAATTGCCCAGGGCTATGAAGCCGTCCTGCAAATCTATCCAGACCCATTTGCACAGGCCTTACCGACCTATTATTTCATTACGGACCTGGGCGGTGGCGGTTCGGCGGAGCCTTTGGGCGTTATTATGGGCGTAGACTATTTTGGACTTACGGCCGAGAACGATCTTGGGGAGTTTCCCGAGGGCATAGCGCCCAAGGGGCGTATACCTTTTGCCGATTTTGGGAACATCTCCCATGTAGCGGTACATGAGCTGGTACATTGGTTGCAGCAATCGCTCCAAGGAAAGATTGGATACGAACGTATCTACCAAGATTCCGCAGAAAGTACGGCAATGGCCTACGCCATACGGGAAGGCGGTGCCGAAATGATCGTTAGGCTGGCCACAGGGCTGGAGGATACAGAACGCAACACCTTTGGACGTGCGCACGAACGGGAGCTATGGGAGGCTTTTAAACCCCATTTGCTCATGCATGTGGACGATGCCAAGGGCTGGTTTTCTGGCCGGTTCAAGGATGGCCGTGAATGGCCTTTTCAGATTGGCTACTATATGGGGTTGGAGATGACGCAATATTACTACGATCAGGCCGAGGACAAGGACGCCGCACTACTGGAAATCTTTAGCGCCAACAAACCGGAGCACTTCATCAAATTTGTGCAACGATATGCCCAGAAGTTTTCTAACTGACACCTGGGGACCAAAAAACTATAGACCGGCATAAGCATTGGCCTGGAAGGGGCTTGCACGCCGATCACCTGTGACCAAAGGTCTAAACCGATGAAAGCCTTAAAAAACTCGTTGTACAGCCTTCGTAACTCACTGTAAACAAGAGGATAATGGCTATCTTGTGAGACAGAACCTTTATGAAATGAAAGCATCGACCTTAAGGACCTATTTGCTGTGTCTTTTTGTTTTCGGCGGACTACAGCTGTCCGCACAAGAAAGCAAATCCAAATCACCTTCCAAGACGTCCGAGGAAATACAGGTGGAAAAAAGGACGCTTATGGAGCGTTTTGAACCAAAAATGGTGGTCTCGGTGGAACAGCGTATCCAAATGAAAAAAGACCGAAAGGCCGAAATGGCTCGCGCCCTGGAAATGTTGGATACGATGGACATCAAAGCGCGAAAGCGCCAGCGCCTGCTCAAGGACCTGCACAAAAATTCCTTTACTTCCAAGCTATACCGTGCCATGGTAGAGGCGCAATATTCCGATCAGGACGAATAAACAATTGCCCCTAGAAAAATATTTCCTATATCCGGGCAACCAATGCCGGTTTTGTGGCGTCTAATAAATAAAGGCCCTTGTTTATTCATCATCAACACAAACGTCAACACTCATGAAAAAACTGATGCTAACACTTACCGTCCTGCTGCTGGCGGCACATTTCTCCCTTGCCCAAAGCAGGCAAATTCTACAGCTTGATTCCTTCGAAAACGTAGACCTGGATGGCAACATCCGCCTATTCCTGGAGCGGGGAACGACCCCTGTAGTGGAACTGGAGGCCAAAAAGGAACGCCATTTGGCCGAATACTATGTGGAGGTGCGTAATGGCACGCTCTACATACAACATAGGGAAGAAGAGGGTTTCCGTTCCGCGCCCAAGATCCATGTATACCTTAGCCATCCCGGTATCAGTGGCCTAGAGATGGACGGACTGATCCATGTGGTCTCCACAGCTCCCGTGGAGAGCGAAACGCTGCGCATCAAAGGGGACGGATTGATCAAGGGCGACCTGGAGGTGAACGTAAAGACCTTGAAGATCGGTCTGGACGGACTCTGCACCATGTACCTCTCGGGACATGCGGACGAAGCCAATCTGCGGCTTGATGGCATGGGCAAAATCGATGCCAGGGAGCTCGAAACGGCTGAACTCCGTAAATCGGCAGACGGTCTGGCACGGGTCCGCGTAGGAGGACGATAAAAAATATTTTTTGATTTTCACTGAGTTTTAGCAGGTGCCGCCGTGTTGGTGGCACAACAGAAGGGCAAAAGGCCACCGTTTTGGTGGCCTTTTCAGAACATACACTAAAGCGTGATCGCACTAAAACTCGATCTCAAAGAAGAGGCTACTACTTTCGTTTTCGTCCGAAACGTCCTCGCCCTTCAATATTTCTGCATTTTCGTTTTCTACCTTTAGGTTGATTTTCCAATAGCCCGTCATGGTCAGGGACAGTTTACCCGTATACATTTTGGCCGATGCATCGTAGGTAAGATCTTCATTGTTGGGCGAACCATGATTGCCCATACCCGGCATACGCGGATCGATCATGACCTTAAAGTTATTCACCTCGGAAAACGTCATCATGTTTTCCATTTTAAAAAGCACGGCCGAAAAGTCGTTTATGGCCACCTTTGGTTTTAAGGGCATCATTGCCAAGACATACCGACTGTCATCGGCTCCCATAAAGACATTGACGGTTTTATTCCCATCAACCGGGGCTTTGACCTCAATACGTTGGGCAACATTATAGGTTTGCCCGTTAACCGAATATTCCAACTCCAGTTCCCAATATTCATCGGTATTCCCCGGCATTTGGAAAACTGCAAAGCCTTTGTAGACCGATGCATCATCGGTCTTGGTGACGGCCGACTTGGGGCAGGAGTGCATCATTTCGGTCATGTGCATCATGGGAGTCCATGAAACCGTCGCATTGGAGATATAGCTGTCCGTGGCCTCGTCCTTAAAACGTAGGAACAGCTCGTTATAGCCCACGCTAAACTGCGACTGTTCGGAATACACCTCTATGGTATGGTTGTTGGCGGTAAAGCTGGTCAATAGCGTAAAATCCGCCAAGGGATTTTCATCAATGACAATAGGGTCATCGGAATCGCTGTTACACGAAATGAAACTTAAGGATATAATCAAGCTTGCAAGTAGAAATTTTATAGTTTTCATTGTTATGGATTTTTCTGTGTTTATTGATTTAATTGATTGCATAGGAAACGGTCATATAAAAATTGCGGCCCATGCGGGGAATATTGTTCCAATCCGAGTAGGTGGAGTAGAACTCGTCAAAAATGTTCTCTACCCCGGCCTTTACATGGACATCGTCATCATTGATGGAAAAGGCCTTGCCCAAGGACAGTGAAAATACCGTATAGGCTCCGGTGCGGTCCTCACCAAATACAGGATTAAAATTCACCTGATCGGCCGCACCCCGCATCGTTAACGAACCCGAGAAATCTCCTTGGGTATACTGCAGCATGGCATTGTAGGCCAGGGGGCTGATAAAGGGCAGGTTACGACCATCCTGGTCCGTACCGCGATGATAGGAGACTAGCCCCGTACAGCTAAGTTCCGGAGTGATCTCGTATTCGGCATCCAGGGCTATGTTGTACAGATTGGCATGGTCTAAGTTGGTATAAATCTTTACCCCCTCGGCACCTATGGTCATGACGCCCAAATCCGGATTTACTTCCCCGATGATAAAATCCATCGTATGGAAGTAATTGCCCTCCAATCCCAATTGGAGTTTTTTGAGCGGTAGGGAGATCTTGGCATTGGCTTCGATCGCTTTTTCATTCTTTAGATCGGGATCGCCTATATAATCGTGGTTGTCAAAGCTATTGAAGAGGTAAAACCCGAAACCTTCGGACACCGATGGCGCACGGTCCCCATAGGAGAGTCCGCCATTGAAGCTCAGCTGCTTGAATTTCTTCCGATAGTGGGCCGAAACACTTTTGAGCAAGCGCGTCTGGTACTGGGTCACTTCCGGATAAAAAATCCGCAGGCTGTTCAGTCCAAACTCGTCCGCTATATTAAAGTTTTGTACGGCCACGCGGGTGGTAAGCTCCAGGGAGCTCTTTTTTAACTCGATGACGTCCTCGGCAAAGAAACCGGCATTTAGGGTACGGACATCCGGCCAGGTAAGCATAAACATCTCCGGTTGGTTGGGATTGTTCGGGAACATGGTCATTTCGGCCAGGGAACGATTATAAAAACCGTCCATTTTCACCAAAAAACTGTGCTTATCCCATTTTAACTGGGCCTGCGAATAAAATCCGTAGGTATCGCTCCATCCCGGCATATCCATCCGAATGGCCACGTCCGGGCGTTGGCTATCGTCCATGATATGGGTGATGGAATTGGCATACAACTTGGTTTCCCAGTCCTGAAAATCTCCGATGAAGTCGTCCTGCACCCAGCTTAGCGAACCGATAAAGGCCCTTGCCAGGGAAACATCCATGGGCAAAGCCGGATACCCAACATCCCGGGCCTCGTCAAAGATAAAACTGGCCAACAGTTTTTGGTCGTCGGACACCTTATAACCCGCATTAACGGATAGGTTGTATTTCTCAAATTGGGAAAAGGCGATCTCTTCGCCACCACCGGCCACATAGTTTTCGGCCTTGCGGTAAATGATATCGGTATCGGCATAAAAGCGCTCGTCCGAATAGTTGAGTTCCCCACCAAGGATCTGTGCTTCGTTGTTGGTCTCGCCGCCGGTTTCCACGATGCCGGACCAGCCCTCGGGCCTAAAATTGCTCTTCTCCAGCCGCAAATCTATGGCACCGCCGATGGTAGCGCCGTGTTCCGTACCCTGTTGGCCGCTGACCACGTGTACGGCGGACAGGTTGGAGACGTCCACATAGGAGGTTATGGGATCCATGCGATCCGTACAGGCACCAAAAATGCGCATCCCGTCAATGGTGACGGCCAGGCGTTCGGTGGTCATATCGTTCAGCACCGGCTCCCAGGCATAGGCGCCCCGCTTGATCGTTTTCACCTTTTTGGAGGACTCCAGGTAGGCGTCCAAAGTAGACAGCGGTTTGTGCTGCGATTTGTGTTCCAACATCCTTTTATAGGAGGAGATCAAAATAATCTCTTCCAGGCTGATGGGTAGGATGGAGTCGGTTATGGGGTCGACCTTAAGTTCTTGCCCATGTCCCTGGGATAGGGCTAGCAGTGCAAAAACCAAGGTCATCTTTTTTAGGCCCGTCCCACCAGGGGACCCAGGCCGAAATTCGGTTTTCATGATTTGTTGTATTAGACCAATTCAATAAGTAAAGGGTACACGCCTAGGTTGGAGGGTATGACCATCCAAGGAAACAGCAGGTACAAAAAGATCGAATTAGCCCAATTCCGGCGGTTCGGAAATGTCCGAGGTAAGGAGGGTGGAAAGGAAGAGGGGAGGGGTGTTGAAATTAGTTTTACGATCCAGTGCAGACACGATTTGTAAATGAAGATCGCAGAGCGATTGGAAAAAGACGGGATGTTGCATTTGGGTCCGTAGCGGATTTTCTCCGAACGGGTCTTGTTCGCTTTGTTGGGATGCCAGTTGCTTGGAGAGGTAACATTTACCATCGCACTGCAGCTGGGGCCTGTCCTTGTTCTCACAGAGCACGTTTACGATGTAATCGTAGTTCATGGCGTATTCCACGATGGGCCAGAGGGGCCTGATCAACATGGAGAGTGCAACGAAAAGAACCACATAGCTTTTCATGGGGACAAAAGTAGGAGGGGCCATGGGCAAATAACATGACAAATGTCAGCATAAACGACAAAAAGGTCTTTTTTATGGGTTGGGGGGGGGGGAGCAGCGGGAGGGGAGTTGCGGCTTGGTGGGATGTTGGGGCCTTTGCCCATAAAATAATATCTTTGGAAGGATGGCGATCTTGCTGGACGTTGACCATTTATAAAAAACAACCCACTGAACACCAATACACAAAGATCATGCATAGATTTCTTATTCTTTTGATGCTACAATTCCTTGTGCTTCCTGTTTTTTCCCAAGCGGATGGAAGCCTGATCGACAAGGTGGAATTAAAAAATTTTGAGGCATTGGTCGAATACATTAAAGCGACCGAAGCAAGGGATAGTGTGGAGCTGGACCCGAGCCGTTTTGACTATTTCGAAAAGGCCCAGGTGTATGGCATTACCTATTGGAGCGATAGTTTAAGGGTCAAGGGCTTTTTGTTGCAACCCAAAAAGCCCGGAAAGTACCCTGCGATCATCTACAATCGGGGAGGAAGCCTTGAATTTGGCTCCCTTACGCACCCTATAGCATCCATTGGTTTGGGGGAGCTGTCCAGATTTGCGCATAGGGGATACGTTATCGCTGCAAGTCAATATCGGGGAAATGGAGGGGGCGAAGGGCAGGAAGAGTATGGTGGCAGGGATATTAACGATGTGCTGAACCTTATTCCCTTGTTGGCGTCCCAACCAAGGGCGGACACTTCAAAATTGGGCATGTTTGGCTGGAGCCGGGGAAGCATGCAATCGTTCTTGACCCTAAAAAGAACCGATAAAATAAAGGCTATGGCCATAGGGGGCCCGTCAACGGATATCTCCAGAAGTGCTGTTGACGATCCGTTATTGGATGAATGGTGGGCCGAGTTTATCCCCAATTATAATGTGAACAAGAAGGAAGTCCTAAAAAAAAGATCGGCGATCTATTGGGTACATGAACTGCCCAAGACAGTGCCCATTCTTATTTTACAAGGTGAGAATGATGCGGCGATATACACGGACTATACCTTGGATTTTGCAAAGGAGCTCAGCAAACAGAAGGTACCGTATCGACTGGTGAAGTATGTGGGCGGTACGCATTCGCTCAAGGAGTTCCGGGATGCCTACTTTGGGGAACTGTTTGCCTGGTTTGAAAAGTATTTGAAGTAATGGATCAACATGGGGAACGCAACGAAAGCACGGATACCAAGGGGATGGTCCCCATGGACAGCACGTATGACAGGAAACATCCACTATAGGTTTAACGAGACCGGACATATCGACTGTCATCGGCTTTGGGCAGGAGTGCATCATTTCGGTCATGTGCCTATTCGGGTAACCTAACCGTGATACTTTTATTAATCAAAAGTTAAACTATTCTTTTATAATAGTAATAATATTATTTTTAGAGCCAAGACTATCAATAACCATTTATTCACCTGAAAACAAATAAGCTATGGTTTCTAAAAACCCCCATTCCAAATACCGTTTACTCGTAATAATGGACGAGTCAAAAGCATCCGAAATAGCCCTAAAAAATGCAGTTCAACTTGCAAAAACCATAAAGGGGCACATAGAGGTATTCCATATAAAGGCTCCCACAGATGTAGTTAAATCAGATAATCAATTGTCTGCAATGCGCGTTATACATGAAGACAATCGCAATACCATAGCCAAACTCCAACAATTGGTCAGCAAAACAAGTGAACATGAGGGCGTTTCCATAGGATACCATATGGCTCATGGAAACGTTAAAAGCGTCTTACAAAATCATATTGCCAAAGTGCAACCCAACATTATAGTCTTAGGAAAAAAGAAATCAAAATTGATCAACTTTCTTGCTGATGACATTATCGAGTTTTTATTGGATGAATGCAATGCCAATATATTGATTGTTGGTGAGGACCATAAATTTCATACTTATGAGGACATTTCACTTGGAGTATACGGTAATAAACTTGCAGATAATGGTCTTGAAATCATTAATGATTTAAAGAAACAAACCACTAAACCGATAAAATTCTTTAGCGTTCGTGGTTCTGATGAAAATTCTGAAAATCAGAAAAGTAGTTCAGAAGAAGCGGTTTCTTATGTATTTTCAGAAGGTTTAAATGCTTTTGATGGTTTGGCTTCTTATGTTTCAAAGACCAATACACAATTGTTCTGTATCGAAAAAAAACAACCCCGAGGCACTATATCGCCATTGGGCAATACCGAAGACCCCTTAAAGCACGTACTACGGAAGCTTGATATCCCGGTGTTGATCATGCAATAGCCAAAAAATGCGATAGAAGCGGTTATTGGTATCTCTTTTTAAATTTCTGGGGACTACTATTTATCTTTAATTTAAACACTCTGGAAAAATAGGTGTAATCCTCATAACCCAAAATCCTGGCTACTTCCGTCAAAGAACTTGTGGAGTGCACTATAAGGCGTTTTGCTTCCAATATAACACGTTCCGTTATCAGTTCAATGGTTTTTTTGTTTAGGGTGGCTTTAGTTATCCTGTTTAAACGCTTTGGGGTGATATGCAACTTATCTGCATAAAATTTTGCAGATTTTTTGGTTTTGTAATGGAACTCTATTTCACTTTCCAATGTTTCCAGAGATAGGTAGGGGATACGACTTTTTTTTGGATTCATGACCTGTATAAAGACGAGCTAAATCTATATAGGCTAAATTTAAAAGACTGATCAATTTCTGTTATTATTAATATTTGTATTTTACATAATATAAATTATGATACAAATGGTTTATAAGGTATTGCCGTCCAGATCTTTCCGTTTCCATTCGTAGGTCATAATTCTACATTATGTAAAATATCCCTCAACCTTTTTCCTTTTAAGCGAATTACCAACGGGGTCATGAAACTATTAAAGCGGTGTGCTGCGCACGGCGAAATAATTTATTTGTACTCATAATTAGCCGTTACCTGCCTGCCGGCAGGCAGGTGTAAAATAGCCGCTCGCAAACGCTCGATTGCTTTTTAAAATCAAAATGCTTTGGCATTTTATTTTAAACACAATTTGCCATCGCTTGCCAACGCCAAAAAAAGCAAAACCTTTTAGATATTTTTGAAATATTGGGTTTACGGGAATCTATTCGTCTAAAAATTTTTCATAAGCTTCTCGGCAGCTTGCCGCATAAGTATAAAATTTGCTGCGCAAATTTCTATACACATGCTACCCCTGGTGTCCCAATCAAACATTTCTTTTCGCTCTATTTGACATAATATATGTGTATGTCAACTTTAGAATGCTATTGTAGATGTTCGATTTGATTATGAAGAACATACGTTCCCAACTTCTCCATTCCGTTGGCAAATACCTTTATTTCCCAATTCGATAAATAGGTATGTGGTGTAACATTATGCTCAAAAAAGATAAAATCATCTGGTTTTGCAAGCGTTTCAGAAGGAATTAAGAATATCAATGGCTCTTTTTCAGGAATAAAACCCACTAAGGCTACCCAAAGGTTTTCTTTAGGCTCGCCCAACTTTTCTTTTGGTACTTTTGAGCTTTGTTGCGTAATCAAATCCATTGGTTGCAGAAATACCTCAGATTGCTTGCCATTTGGGCTTTTTACAATAAAATCAACCCCTTCTCTACTATTTTCTTTTAGTGTTATTTTAAGGCCTGCATTCGTCAATTCTGACTTTAAAATGGCTTCTGCATGCTTTTGAAATTCTGACATTGGACTTTTAATTGCGAAAATACCCTCTAATGGGTATTTTAAAATACTAAAAGTATTGTGAATTTTGAAGAATAAATAGGTCTTTCGGAATACGCTTCCCCTTCTTAGTTTTACTTTATATATAAGATAAGCTGTTAAATTAAGATTACAAAAAGCACTTATATTTTAACAATAAAATCATTACATTTAACGTAGACCAACAACTAAAAGATATGAGATTTTACAGACTATTACTTCTTTGCTCATGTATTTTATTCTTCATTTTTAATATAACATCGTGTAAAGAAGAAACAAAGCAAATTGAGCAAAGTATTAATATAGACTCTTTAAATGTTCAATACAATAGTTTTCTAAACGCTTTATATGAATTAAAAAACTATAGAGAACAAAGTAGTCCAAATGCAATAAACATCTATGTGCTTGCTGATTCCATAACCAAAATACAATCTGGAATATATTTTTCAGGGATGGACGATATCACCGGGCAAACTACAACCGATACAGCACTAATAAGTACTTTCCAAAATCCACTAATTAGTTTCTCATCAGACTCAACGAATAATCTTGATTTAGCGGAAATGCTGAATTCAAATATAAAATTGGCACAAGGTCTAGATTCTGCAAACATAGATTCATTAAAGCACTCAATTGATTTTAACACTAGAAGTTTTATGGTCTTTCCAAGAACATCGGATGAGTTTATGATTGACAACCATAAACAAGCCAAATTCGTTTATCAAGAAAATCCTGCAAATACCCGATTCGGAATATCTGAAATATCAGACAGTAATGTTGTTCTCGCTAATTTAAAATCTGATGTTTTACATAGCTCATCCATAAAGTTTAATGCTTTAGACATTGAGCTGTGGTCTCAGATAAAATCGACCTATCCAAACATAGTCGGGGAAATGAGTTATGAAGAATTGCTAGTTAAGATGGATTATTTGAAAGATGCAAGAATTGAATATGAATGGGAAAGTGATAGCACAGTTGGAGATATTAGTCTTAAAATTGAAAATCGTGAGGTAGATATTCGAGAAAAAGAAATAGAAGGTATTGACATTCCTTTGCATGGTAAGCTAAAATGTGAATTGGAAATTGATGGTGGATTTGGCACTTATTCTTTTAAGGTAACCAAGGTTTTTTTTAATGATGATACGGAAGGGAAAATCAAACTAAATCCGAGGAAAATAAAATCAACTGCTCAAGATGACCCATATGAGACATTCTTAATAATAATAAGTGAAAAATGAAAATATTTAAAATAGCTTTTCAAATAGCCTTTCTGTTATTACCCTGGGCTACTTTTGCTCAGAATTTACTACAAGACCAAGAAGGTTTCAGCAACATTATTGTTCCATCAACATTGTTAAATTTAGACATAACTAACAAAGTTGCCACCTTTGACTACATAAATGATTACTCATTTAGTTCAACTGAAAATCTCATATATGGAATTCAGATTAAGGGTACTGTAGAAAATGATGCTGGAGTCATTTTTACTGATGAGAAAATAGCATCCAATAGTAGTTTAGACTTCTTATTTGGCTACTCTACAAAGTCAAAAATTAAAAATAAGACCGAAAGACTTCAAGTATTAATAAGCGAATCAAACTTACTCACGGGAGAACTTGAAACCTCAGTTAAGAATTTAAATGGATTTGTTGAACGAATTGACGAAAATCTAGCTAGAAAGAACACTTTGTTAGATGTCATAAAGGTGAAATCATCCATTACAAAAAACATAGTTAATACCGAAGTAATTACTAAACACATAAAGGCATTAAATGACGCCTATAAAAGTGCTTTGACCAATCTAAATAAGGAAAATGATAAGATAAAGGATAACGAAGAGAAAGAGGATGGATTAAAAGAAATAAATCGGCTTATAAATCAGGCTGATCCAGCTTATACTGAAATATCTAATAGTTTAGCTATAATGCTGAATATTTCAAAGAATATTGATAAGAAGCTTTCGGAGTACAACGACTTTGATGAGACGCTAGATTTTTACAGAAGAAGAAATCTATTTTTTATAAGAGGCGGATTTAATGGCTCAAGTTTCAAATACGATTCAAATCCTGATGCAATCACAATTAATGATCGTTTTGAAGATGTAACTTTCAATGGCTGGAATGCAGAAGCTGGATATAATTATAATCGTAGACTTACTTATTTCGGCATGAGTTTAAGTAGTTCATACACCAATAACCTTCCAGGCCTTGATGACACTACTTTTACTTTGAAAACTTCTGGAGATCTTATTACCGATGGAGACTTTTCAACCAGTAAAACAATAACAGCAATGTCTGGAATGTTTGAAAAGTTTATCAGAACGTCAATAAATGTTGATTTTTCCAGAGTGATTAGAGTAAATAAAAAGGACAGTTTGTATTTGTCAGCAAATACTTATTTAAGAAAACGGTTTTATTCCAACACAACCAACTTAAAAAATAATACCGTTTTGGGTGTGGGTTTAAATGCAATAAACAGTAAAAGTGGTTCTTTATTGGGTGGTATTTTTGTTCAAACTAATGACTTATCAGGTGTCAATGCGGATATTGGAAGTAGTTTAGGCGAAAGAATCACGTTCGGAATAGTCGCCAAAGCCTCATTTAAAGCCACTTCCATAAGAGATTAACTTTTTGTACTTATCTTTTTTTCTTAATAAAAAAAGAAACAAAAAAATCAAGGCTTACAGAGAACTTTGGAAACAATCACGGGTCGGTCGCTATATTTTAGGATCCATTGTGGCCACCAAGAACACCTTGTACCGTTTGTTTCATTTTATAGGCCAAAAGACCCTAGTACCAACCCCCTAAAATATATAACGCTCCACTCCCCTATTGCTTTGACCAAAGCTCTCTTAGGCCAAACTGAGCATCGAAATCCTAATAATCTCTAGTTTTATGTATTAAGCTCTTTTACCTTAGCCTTTGGATTCATTAAATAACGTACTGGGCGAGTTTTTTTTAACAACACTTCATTCTTAACTGCAACTTTTAACCAATCATCTATTTGCTTTGAAGTTAATTCAAAAACCTTCAAAATTTCTTCTTTATTGAATTCTTTATCTTTAAAATGAGATGATGACTTATAGATGAATAAATCAAAAAATGTTATTTCCTCAATGCTTTTTACATCACTATTAGAGCTTAAAGGGGCTTTAGCCTTAACACCTATTGATTTAGCCTCGCCTTCTTGATCTATATTAGGTGATCCTACCTCATTATTATAATTGAACAAAGAGCCTTGAGCTTTTGTCGATTTATCCTGAGAATTAATAATATTTGAAACATTAAATACTTTAGGTAAAAAACGTGCTCCTTTTCTTACTATTTCAATATTCCCTCTATTGGCTTTATTCTCAATGGGTCTAACAACCCATAAAGGAGCCCATTTATTCTTTAAATTTTCATTTGCACCTTCCCAAGTTCCTCCTTTAGTTTCAGATTTTACTATAATAGACGCTTGGGATAAAACATAAATAAGTTTGTTTCTACCCATTGCGTTACCAACATTAAAACCAACTTCCGGATTAAACGGAGAAATTAGTGCTAGTTTATTATCAATAATATATTTTCGATAATTTGAAGACGATGATTTTTTTATTAAGCTATCGGCAAGAACACCTAATGCATATCCTTTTTGTTCAAGAATACCAGTCATAGAATGTTCATCAATCCCTCTTGCTCCACCAGATACAACTCCATACTTTTGATGATGTAGTTGTTTTACTATTTCCTTTGTGGCTGTAATATCTGTTTCAGAAATATGTCTTGAACCGACAATTCCTATATAAGTTTTGTTTAATAAGTTTTTGTTTCCTATACCGAATAAAATTGGCGGAACTTTATCTTTTAGTTTGTTTTTCAGACTATTGGGATAAAAACCATCACTCCGATTGATAATCCAAATACCGGCTTTAGTCCATTTTTCTAATTTAATTGCCAAAGCCATTTTACGGTCTAATAACTCAATAATTCTGTTTTTTGAAATCGTAGTATCGTTCCAATTAACAAATAGTGCATTCAAATCTATGGTTAAAAGATCTTCTGGTTTAAGTTTCTTGGACTGCAACCATCGAACCATTCTATTCCACTCTAATAAAGATAAAGGCTTATTCTTTTTGTCTAATTCTTTTGAAAAATAAGAGGTTAAAAGTAATATGGCTTTTGTACGTTCTGAAATCATTTTATTAGCTTACTGATGTTGAAGTTAATGCTGTTGGATATACCGAACCTGAACCCGATTTTTTTAATAAGGTTGTTACTATTGTAAACGTCCAACCAGAGTCTATTGCATCATCTACCAAAAATACAGGTTTATTTTCAACATCTTCTTCAATATTAAAAACACCATCTAAATTATGACATTGATGAAAACTATTTTCCTGCTCTTTTTGTGGCTTCGTTTCTCTTACTTTTACAATAATAGGCCTAAATGGTATGTCTAATTTTTCAGCTAAGCGTTTGGCGAAATCTGGGACTAAATCTGGATGCCGTAATGACGGAATACAAGTTAACCATTCTGGAAAGGGATTTGGTTGCCAACGCTCTACAATCATCTCATACATTGCATCTACCAATTCATTTCTAAAGTAACCCAGGTGTTTGTCATTTGCCACAATATTCCCCCACCCGGCATCTCCCCAACGAGATAATACTTTACCCGTTTCGGCTTTTAAATCATTTAACCTACCACTCCATTCATATACAGGTAATGCATTTGCAGCAATTTGTTTTCTTGGTATAATATCAAATTCTGAATGTTTTAAATAAATGGAGGCTTCTACTGTATTGCTATGAGAAACCATATTTGGGTGTATTTCAATCCCAAGACAATTCATGCATTTACCACATGCTTTTATATTTGGATCATCTAATTCTTTTTGCAAAAACATCATTAAACACTCCTCTGTTTGTATATAATTTTGCACGGTGTCCCATTCAAATTGGCGTTGATTGGTTAAGCGTTCTATTTTTTCTTTGTCCATGGTATATGATACTGCTGAACGTTTCCACTTTGTACCTTCTTTAATAATTGGAGAGGGCTCCTCTACCGTTAAATACTTTATTGTTTTGTTTATTTGACCATGTTTTATATTTAGTATTTCTTGTAGTTTAGAAATTGACAAGCCATCATTGTCTATAAGGGCTTGTAATATATCTTGAACTACAGATTCTGGGGGAAACGCAGATTCCCTAAAATGCTGATGCACCTCTGCATCTTCTTGTCCGGATAATAAAATACCATAAGCAGTATTTATAGCGCGTCCAGCACGACCCACTTGTTGGTAATAACTAATGATTGAATCTGGTGCTTGAAAATGAATTACAAAATTTAAGTCTGGTTTATCATAACCCATTGCCAATGCAGTAGTAGACACCAAAACTTTTAACTCGTTATTATACAATGCGTCTTCTAGAAATTCTCTGTATTTTGAAGAATTCTCAAAATTATCGTCCTCAACACCAGCATAATAGGCTGCTGCTTCAATATAACAATCATTTAACCATTGTGCGACAGCCCGTGCATCACGTTTAGTTAATACATAAACTATTCCGCTACCGTCAAGATTTGGTATATTTTCTTTAAGCCATGCCAACCTAGATGCTTGGTCTTTTAAAACTATATTTTGAAGTTTTAAGCTTTCTCTTATTAATTCTCCTCTTAAAACATCAATGCCTCCAAGTTGTTCTTCAATATCAGCAACCACCCTATCATTAGCTGTAGCTGTAGTTCCTAAAACTGGCATTCCTTTAGGCATTACTTTTAAAATGCCAACGATACGTCTGTAATCTGGTCTAAAATCGTGTCCCCAATCTGAAATACAATGGGCCTCGTCTACTACGAACAAACCTATTTTATCTGCTAAGGGGAATAGGATTTCATCCATAAAATGTTCATTCGCTAATCGTTCAGGTGAAATTAAAAGTGCATCAATGTTGTTTTTCAAAACCTCGGCTTTTATGGCCTTCCAATCTTCAAAGTTGCTCGAGTTAATAGTTACTGCCTTAATACCTAAACGTTCAGCTGCTTCTATTTGGTTACGCATTAATGCCAATAAGGGTGATATAATTATGGTCGGCCCTTTGCCTTGATCTCTTAAAATTCTACTACTGATAAAATAGACCAAACTTTTTCCCCAACCAGTACGCTGTATAACTAGTATTTTTTCTTTATTTAAGGTAAGTTTTTCGATAGCTTCCCATTGTCCTTCTCTAAAATCTGCACTTGGTAAATCAAGTGCTTTTCGTAAAAGCGAAACGGCTCCTTTTTTATCCATACTGTATTAACTTGTTGTAAGATTCAAACATCGAATCCAACTGTTTGCCAATATCAAAACCTGCCTACCGGCAAGCAGGAATCAAGGTTCACGGTCCCGATAGGTATCAGGATTGGAAACAATCACGGGCCAATCGCTATATTTTAGGATCCATTGTGACCACCAAAAACGCCTTGTATCGATTCCTTAATCCTATAAATTTACAAAATGTAGTGCCCACCCCCTAAAATATGTAACGCTCCACTCCCCTATTGTTTTTGCCAAAGCCCTCTTAGGCCGTTACCCTCTCACCAATAAAAAAGCCCCGGAGATTGTTCCGGGGCTTTCCTAAAAACAAAGTGGTGTGTCTATAACTTCCCGATGTTATAGCTAAACCCTATATGCGGTACCACAAAAGATGTGGTCGCTTCGAAATATGGGGCCTGTTGGGTAAAATATATGCCCAAGGACAATTTTGCCCCTCTCCTTCCTGTATCCCAGGGAAAGTCTGTTGGCCGAGTAGTGATAATCACCAATATAAAGCTCCATCCCTATAAGCTCTCCATCGCTGTTCCGGACGGGTTCCTTTACCGAGAAATCGCTGTTTCGGTTCAACAGGGATACGCCCGCATTGATGAAAAACTCCCCCCTTCCGAAAACCTTAAAATAATAGGCCAGGTACAAATGGTAATCCATCAGCACATTATAATCGGCCGCCTCCACCCCAAACTCGGCGGTAATCTCCCTGGAATAGGCAATGACCAGATCATAACGGAACGAATTGATTAAGCCCAATGAGAGCTTGTCCGTTATAAAATATTCCAAGTCCAAATTCAGGCCCATTCCCGAATTCTGTTTATCGGTATTGGTGTACAGTGCGGCTTCGGTTGCCGGCACCGCAACATCGTAGATCGGGGTAATCCGGTATTCAGGCCCTATATTAAGATGAAACCTGCCCTTATGATGGGCCCCATTATCCTGGGCATTGCCCATAAGCGACAACAGGGCCAGCAACAAAATCAATTTTAGTCGTACCATATCGTGTTTATCTGACAATGTTGTATTCAATAGCGTTGTTCTTTCTTGTTTTTGCCCTCCTTTTGGTTGGCGTGCCTCCTAGGCCGCTTGCTCCCTACCCTAAATGGTTGCCCCCCAGCAACTGCGAACGCAGAAACCAGGGGGTTCACCAAAAAAAGCCGGTACTTTACCTATTATCATAATTGTTTTACAAACAGGACACCGAACCTATGGATATTGGGCCTGTCCAAACCATAGCTGAGGCGTTGAAGGGTATAGGCAAAACCCAATTTGGTGGTCCTGCCCAGGGGAAACCTATAGGTGGTCCTGAACCCGTACTGAAATGTCACTGCGGACGAAACAGTAGAGGTATAAGAACCGTCTAGGTTTCGAAAGGGTTCCCCGATCCCCAGGGACATTGCCCCTATGAAAGGCCCACCACTCAAAGTGTGCTCCTCAAAGACATCGACCATACCGTTTACGCTCGCATTGAGTCCGACAGATTGAAAAGGATTTAAATTTACCCATGTTCCCCTGCTGTCCAGGTCCCGTAAGCCATTTTCAACCGTGAGGTCGAGTTGAGCGGACAGATACGGTAAAATAGTGCGCTCATAGGCAACGGAGAGGAAAAATGCACCGTAATCGCTCCGATAGTCAAATATGGAATAGCCCGTTGCAATATGCAATGCATGTTTTGTATCCATTTCGCCCGATTGCGCGGTCATCGTTGCGTTGAGTCCTACAACAAACAGTACTGCTAGTATGTTTTTCATATATTATTTGGTCTAAAATGTTCCTTTCCAAGACGGAACCGGTAAAGGGTTTGCTTTCCAAGCTTTTTTTTGACACTGAAAGCATTAGTTGACCCTTGCCCAAACTTCTTTAACCTTTTCATCGGTCTCTTTAGCTTCGTAGGCCAAATTCAGCTTTCCTACCTCGAACGTAATCATGAGCTCTTCCGCTGTGGTCTCAACAAGGTAGAGCGCTCTGTATTTGCCCTGGTTGTTTTCCCAGGTACCCGTATTGATATGCTCATCGCAATTGGTCCCCGGGCCTGGACCTATACCCGGGTATTCCCTGTAAATGTCCACTAATGTTCCATTTGCTTTGAACTCCCATGTACTTTGTATTTCGCAATTATCAGTGGTTTCATCCAGTACCCCATCGACAAAAATCTGCTCCAGTTGCCATTTTCCGATAATAGGGTCCTGCCTTTCAATGGTGTTGCTTTCGGACGTTCCGCCCTTGCCGTCCTTGGCAACGACCTTAAAGGAAATGGGGTACTTGATATCGGTATGTTCCGAAGACAGCCAGTTGTAGCCGAGTTTCGTTAAATCTGCCCCCGCTATCTGTGTGTTGGCATAAAAATCATAGACGATCTTGTCCCCGTTGGGATCGGTCGCGGCCTTCCAGGTAAAATTGATGCTGTTGCCCAAGTCTTCCGCCGCTACCTCGATCGTCACGGCCGAAGGAGGCTCGTTTACCTCATTGCCCCCTCTGTCGCAGGAGATATACAATACGCTTAAGAATGTGGTTGTTGCCCAAACTACTTTTTTCATGAACTGATTATTTTATGGTTAACATGGTACCCGAACACTTTTTAAAAACCTATTGGCGGATATAAATATCGCGAATGGCCACTGTGCTATCGTCTATACTATCTCTATAGCTAAGGGCAAGTTCTTTTTCTTTGACGGTGTATTGTACAACTGCCGTTTCGCCGTCATCATCGTAGGTGACCATTAACTTATTTGCGGAGGGGATGGACCATTTTCCTGTATAACTCTCATCGGAATCTGGCACACATTCGTTGGGATCTCCGGATAGACTTCCGTGGG
Source organism: uncultured Flavobacteriaceae bacterium (assembly GCA_947494825.1). Lineage (GTDB taxonomy): Bacteria > Bacteroidota > Bacteroidia > Flavobacteriales > Flavobacteriaceae > JBNGOQ01. The sequence continues at coordinate 434,474 of CANLWN010000001.1, forward strand.
AGATATATGCAAAGGTCATGTTTTCCATAAGGGTCAGGGTGGTCTTTTTATGGCAATCGTCCAATTGGTACGGTACATCGTCTTCAAATGTGGCCGATAATTGCCAAATACCTACCAAGGGGTCCTGTCTTTCAATGGTATTGCTCTCGGACGTTCCGCCCTTACCGTCCTTGGCAATGACTTTAAAGGAAATAGGGTACTTGATATCGGTATGTTCCGAAAACAGCCAGTTGTAGCCGAGTTTCGTTAGGCCTGCCCCTGCTGTTTGCTTGTTGGCATAAAAATCGTACACGATCTTGTCCCCGTTGGGATCGGTCGCGGCCTTCCAGGTAAAATTGATGCTGTTGCCCAAGTCTTCCGCCGCTACCTCGATCGTCACGGCCGAAGGAGGCTCGTTTACCTCGTTCTTGTCTTTATCGCAGGAAATGTTCAGCACAGATAAAACTAAGGTCTGGATTAAAATTGCTTTCCTCATGTCGGTTATTTTCTAGGGGTTCTCCCCTGTTAAATCCCATTAAGTTGCGGATAAAATGACCGGAAAGAAAAACCTATGTAATATTCGGGCGTATAGCGGAATAGGTGGGAAAGTTGTAATCAAAAATTAACAGTTGGCCGTGGATTGTTGGCGAGTTATATTGGTTTCATTGCAGAAAAATCCTTGAACATCCTTCAAAAGATGTTTAAGGATTGGGTTGGTGGTACGCGGCCAAATGATGATGCGCTTGTCGAACTGGAAATAACTCGCCAGAGTTATTCCATTTCGATAATGCCTAGATTCATAGCATTTGGGAGCTGCTCTTCTAAGAAAAGATATTTGGGCGTTTGTTTGAACTTTTAGACCATTTCTGAAAATGATTCCTGGTTGGAATTAGACTCTTTTGAGGTGTATTTCGGGGAAATCAAATGCAATACTGAAACCTTGTTCGAAAGGTGTAATGTAAAGAGTTGGGAAAAAGGGACCACGAACTTCCATGAGAAGGGGAAAGATTACCTGAGCGATTCTGAAATGAAAACCTTTTTGGAGGCCTCCAAAAAAACAAGATACCCAAAAAGAAATTACTTGCTATTGATGATGATGTACCGACATGGTCTTCGGGTTAGTGAAACTATTGCGCTCAAGAAATTTAAAGGACTCCCTAATTTGGATTAATCGTTTGAAAGGCGGATTGTCTACTGAACACCCAATCTCAGGAGATGAACTTAGAGCGATTAAGCGATATCTCAATTATCGTAAAGATAATCTTCCTTGGCTATTTGTAAGTGAAAGAGGAATACCTCTTACCAGACAAGCAGTGTCCTATGTTGTTTCAACCGTAGGTAAGAAAGCAAATATCAAGAATATCCATCCGCATACGCTAAGACATTTGTGCGGATTCTATTTGGCCAATATGGGCTACGACCTTCGTTTGATTCAGAACTATCTTGGTCATCGTGACCCAAAACATACTGCGCAATATACTAGGGTAGCAAGCAAAAGGTTTGAGAAGCTTTGGAAATGAAAATTAAGAAAATCACTTATTGGTTCCGAACCCTTTTCCTCTGCGAAAAACCTTGTAAACTATTGAATTACAAGGAATTATATTTACCATTGCCAGTATCTTTGCTAATAGTTGACCATTTAAAGTAATTTAATCACAGTAATTCTACTTATCTTACCATTCCTTTTGAGGTAAAGGATACATCTTCAGGAATCAACTCCGCAACGTTAACTGTCGGTAAAATATAGGTGTTGTAAATAGAACCCTCTGTTTTTGCATGTAAGGCGCCTCTTGCCGCACCGATAGTAAGAACCACCAAGTGAGTAATGAGTTTTTGTGGAAAAACAATAGTAGAACCTTCATTTTTCGATAAACTTTTCCATCCTTTGGCATTGACTTCAAAATGGCCCTGCAATCCTATTTTAAGAAATGGTGCATCTTTCTTTTTTAAGAAATCAAATTGGACTTCAACAATTAATATACGTTTAGCTTCGTCCAAAGCAAAACCAATATTTGTTTGGAGTTCTAAGTTTCCAGTTTTTCTGTAGGCTTTATCATTCGTTGCGAACTGGGTGGTTCTTAAACCAACAAAAGCAAAGCCTAGACTGTTGTAATCTGCCATGTTATCCTGTGGGTCTTAAATTTTCATCCGCGATAGCTGCCAAATTAAATTCTTTACTTGCTACTCGTCTTGTAGCTGTAAATGTAGATTTAACCGAAACACTAGCAATTGCAGTTCTTTTAGAACTTTTTGTTGTACTTATAGGGGTTGCTTTTTCCAGCCATTCTATGAATTGTGCGTGGTTTCGTTGTTCTCGTTCTGGGTCTATTATAGTAATATCTAAAATTTTTCGTCCCAAAGCTATTTCCAATTTAGCAATGCTCTCTAAAGTAAAATTGACTTGTCCTTTCACTATTTTGCTTACCTGTGCAGCGCTAACACCCATTTTTTGGGCTAGACGTGCTTGAGACCATTTTTTTTGCTCTAAAAGTGTTAATACGTTTAGGGCAATAATGGCGCTATTTTTTTTCCATGAACGCTCCGCCTTTCTTTTTTGGTGCGTATCAGCCCATTTGGAAGTTGCGTTTTCAGAAATTAATTGATTGAATTTTTCCTTGTTGAATTTATCTGCCATTTTGGTTTTATGCTTGCTGTTCAATATCGTCTATATCCGTAATATTGTTTTCAATTAAATATTGTTGGGTGTCTTTTAGTTTTTGTAATTCTTTAAGTAAAAGGTCATCTTCTTGTATTGTTCTAGTCAACTTGATACCACCTCCGGTAATCACAAAAGTATTTGCATCAAGCCTGATAGCATAAAGCCTTAACCAACCATCGGAAATCTTGATACCGTAAGCCTTACATCGTTCATACGGACTTAGAAGCTTTTTATCACTTTCATAAAGGGGGAAGAAAAATTGGGATAAATTATCGCCAGGGTCTCCGAACCCTCTTTCTGCGATATCATATAGCTGGTCAAAAAGGGTTTCGGAATCATCAATGGTCTTAAGGACTGCTTCACGTACGGTGTACTTTGAATAGATACCATGGGCAAGGTTGCTTTTCTGTTTGTTGAAAAACTCTAAAAGATATTCAGGGTCATTCCAAATATTTTCTAGGTGCTCTAGCTCATCAATGCCGTCATCTCGTAATAAGAGAACGCAAATGCCTTGATTTTGCTCGGTAAATGTAGGTAAAATTTTCAAAGATATTAACCTGTAAGTTTATTTTGTTGCGAAATTAACAATATTTGTGGTCTAAATACCGATACTATATCCCTATTTATTAACATTCCCTTTACATTGTACCGTTTTCGCTGGAAATTTTCTTCTTGACATGCCTCGATTCCAAGACCACCTTTTAAAGTTTGCTTTTACTCTGACATAGTAATTGTTCTGATTTTGCTAGTTTGCTATTCAGTTCTCGTAAGTGATTGGTTGTTATAGTGGTCCATATATCTCTGTAAGATTTCCTCTTTCTATCTTTTAAAAATTTATTGATATACCTGCCAGGACCATTGTAAAGAACCTCCAGCGTGCCATCTGCTTCCATATGAACTGCCATATAATGTTCCAAGTCTACATTGTAAGGGTAGCTAAAATTATAAGCAAAGCTGGCCTTTTATGTTTTTAAATTTTCTAATAATTCAAGTCTGTTTAAGAAATAACCCAAGTCTAAATCTCCTTCATCCCGTCCCCTGTGTATATTTTCCAAAATATTCAAAAAGCTTGAATTCTCTTCTTTATTGATTATAGAATCAATCAAAAGCTTATTTGAACTTGTTTCATTATCATATTCATAAAGTTTTCTTCGATAATACTTTGGTTCTAAAAAGTTGTGATAGAAATTAACCAAATAAGCTTCTAACCACATTAGTTCGCGTTCTGTCTCCTCATTTTTGTTCGTGATTACAGTCTGTAGGTACTTTCCTTGAACTTGTAAAAGTGTGAGCTCTTTATTTTTAATGCTTTGATAAAACCCACTGTCCGTTATTTTAATGAAAGCTAAGAATAAAAATATGTGAGGAACAACATGATCATTTGGGTTGAAACTACGCAGTGCAACTCGCGCAAGTCCGAAAATCTTTTCCTGTTGTCTAAGCGGGATGTTTCCGTTAGTAAAAAGTAATTTAGATATTCTTAGAAAATCTTCATTATCCTTTTGTAGGAAAAAGAAGGTTTGGTGAGTTCACTCTTGATTGATTTAATCATCTCATCGTTATAAATCTTTTCAAAGAAGTGCTCTAGAATATGATAGAATGATAAATATTGTAAATCAACACTTTCAGATGAAATACCCTTTTGATAGAAGAGGATTAAGTCATTTTCATATTTTCTTTTTGGTGGATCAATTTCTTCAATTCTGACTCTTCTAATCCTTCCAATCCTTATAGTCCTTGTCAAATCTTCCACAAAACTTGACGGCAAGTAGGACATATCAGTATTGTAGCCCAGATTAAAGAGAAAAGAGTAGGTTAAGGTTTCGTATTCAATTTTTGTTTTAGTTGTCTCGGTTTTTATTAGCAATGTCTGAAAGCGAGGAATAACCCTTTTTAGAAGGTCAAACAGGTCCAATTCTTCATCTTCACTCGAATGAAATCTGCGATTACGTAATCGATGGAACATTAATGGTCGTCCTGAATTTGGAGTACTACTTAAAGGAAGAAGTTGTTTAATGATATGGATGAGATAGGAATCTGATGGACTTGACAATTTGTACTCGATTTTGTTCACTGTATCGCTCTTGCAGATGTCATCGTCTCCCGGGAAAAATCTTCTTGAGTTTTGAACGACTGAAACTTCAAAGCTGTTTTCGTCAAATATTTCGAAGTCTTGGTCCGTTTTAAGTTCTTTGAGTCTTACTACTGCTTCCCTTAGTCTTTTCTTTTTAAGTCGATATGTGGTGTCGCTAATGGAATAGTCCAGATAGATTCTTGTTGAGCCGGTGTTCTCGATTCTGAAAATCTCTCTTATCGCATCATTAAATTCTGATTCTGTCATTTAATTCTTTTTATATGGCACACCAAGCTAAAAATCCGATTGAATTTTCAGAAGTAGGTGAGAACAAGCAATTACCTATTACTATTGGTGTGCACGGTTATTTTTGTTCGATAATTAACTGGTAAAAGCATTTTTCGGTAAGCTGCACGAACCTCATTTAACTCAATTCCTAATTTCACAACTCCTTCGCAATCATAATTATCAGGATTAACCCAATATTCAGCTTTGTGGTAACATATTTTGGCAAGTTCATCATCAAAGTGTCTATGTGGAATTGCTGCTGCTACCCAATAATTTGCTAGTTGAGCTTCTCTATTCATATTCTTTTCGGAACCTTTTCCGAAATCTCGATAATAAAGAAAGGTTTCATCTAAGGCTCTTGAAATCGTTCTTAAGGTATTGTCTTTTAATTCTCTCCTGTCTTTAGAAAGCGTGGAAACTAGACCAAGCAATTTTATTCATCCGTCTATGACCTATGATAACAAATTTATTTAGTTTTATCTCTATTTTCAATTCCTTTCACTTTGTCTTCCGGTAGTGAAGTGTAAATTCCACTGACTCTCTTAGGTAAGGCAATCATATATTCCACTATAATATTTACCAAATCAAAAAGTTGTCCAACCGTCTTTGGATCATCTGTATCAATTTGTCCGGGATGTACAGCATCATTCCCCGTCACTCTTACGATATCCAAGGATTGTTGAACAATTTCTGGAAGACCTTTCTTGACTAAACTTCTAATATCTGAATTAATATTTTTTCCTGTTTCTCCAAGCTCCTTACATAGAACTTGAATTGAAAGTCTTAGTAAAGCAGCTGCACCTCTCGGTGATTTAGTGTGAATTGCAGAAGCTTCTCGATAAAGTTTTAATACACTTTCAGGCATTTCAGGATTAGGAAATGGTGCATTTCCTTTATCAGGAAAATATATTTTATTCTCAACCCAAATTGTATTTTTTGTACAATGTTGACAAGTTCCTATTCTAAGTGGGTGGGATGTTTGCCCCGATGGATGATTTGACCCATTCCATAATTTTGACCACCAATTTTGCATTGAAATCGTACCACAATGAGGACAAGTAAAAGATTTTGCAAAAACACTTGGTTCAATATATTTCATTCAGTTTTGGTTTAATTGTACACAACAGTTGGGTATAGATCATCAATAATCTATACTTCTTTTATATGTTTTAATTCGATTCATAATTAGGTTTATGCAATAGTATTCTATGCACCAGAGGGTAAAAAGCAGAACATAGAAAGTGAAAGCTTTGGAGTGTTTAAATGTACAAAATTTTAACAGGTAATTCATTACGGAAAACTGCAAGGGAATTAAAAATTGTAGTAGTATAGTCATTCCACACACATTACACTCCCCTCCTTCCCTCCTACGCTGAAAATAGCTTCGGAGTACTCGTCGTCGGGTCGCATAATAAGTGTTCCATTACCTTTTTGAGAAGATACTTTTTAGAAGAAAAATTTAATGGAAATCTTGGTAGTGAAGTTTTTGCTTTCCCTAAGCTAAGTCACATAACGCCAGTACATTATAGTACAATTATAAGAAATTCCCGGAATAACGCGTTTATGCGATATTTGACATAATTCAGTTATAGTTCAGCTATACCATAGCTGTGGCTATAATCGAACCAAAATAATAGGCCTCAGGGAGTAATATCCTGTTGTGAAAAAGAATATTGAACAACAAACTTTCATCAAAATCATTTTGAGTCACGTAATAATTGAAAAGATTATCTGCTGGGCTAAAAAAAGTATACTTGTTGGCCATTGAATTATGCCTTTTTTATCTTACCAAGGAGCAAGCACTAAGTGGATTCTTCTATTCAAATCTGTATTCTCTTTAGCTTCATCGTCAAGTCTTGGGCGGTATTCAGACCATCCAACGGCCTGCATTTTATTCGGGTCTACTCCTTTGGAATCTTGTAGGTACCTGATTGCGCTAGTAGACCGTAAAACTGATAGTTCCCAATTTGAAAAACCTTTAATATATCTGTTCTTAAAATCAACAGCTGTACTAGAAATTGGTTGATTATCTGTATGACCTTCAATGCGTAAAATATAATCTGGATAACTTTCAAATGTTTCTTTAATATCTTCAATACAACTATCAAGAATACTTTTCCCTCTGTTGGTCAAAACAGCTTTTCCTGGCTCAAAAGTTATGTCCGCATTTATTTTAATTTTTACTTTGGTAGTATCACGATTGGTCTCTATTGATATTCCATTTTGATCTTTGAACTTTTCTTGAAGTTCCAAAAAAATTATTCTTAGTTTGTTTAGATATTTTATTTTCGGTTCTTTATTACTTAAATCTTGATATTTCTTTTTGTATTCGTCAAGCTCTTCAGTTAATGCACTAATCCTATTACGATAACTCTTGTTTGATTCTTTATAGGCTTTATTGTCTCTTTCAAGACTTTGACTTTGTTCTGATAGGCTGTGAATTCTGTTGACAGCACTTTGCTCTAATGATAATGCCGTATTTTCCGTTAAATCTTCGGACTGTGATAACTGACTTAATTCTGACCTAGCAATTTGTGCCTCACTGTTATTATTAGCGTAAAAAATAAGGCCAGAAGCACTAAGAAGCATTAGCACTACTGCCAACCTATTTTTGATAAGTTTATATAGATACAAAGCATATAGGATTATTGCAATTGCAATTCCTAATAATGCTACATAAGTCAGATTATCCATTTTACAACTTCTAAGTTTTGAGCTAACCGGTAGCCGTGGTCGATTCCTTGGTTTCTTTGCCCCCCATATATTTCAAAGCTGCTGCCCATGAAAAGCCATGTATAAAGGCTGATTGTTCATCCGTAGGATTAAGAAACTTTAGTGTTATTATAATTCCGATAATAATAACCAAGAAAAGATCAATCCATGAGATAATAGTTTTATTAAAAAATGAGAACAATAATGCTAACCGGGACTCGGTTGAGAACACCATATTCCCACCTAACCAAGATACTATGGTTCCAAAAACAACATAAAAAGCTATGTTTTTATCCCATTTATCAGCAATGCCTAGAAACTCTAGAATCGCTTGCCATATACCATCAGATGATTCTATGAAAAGACTAAACATCATAACAATAACTTCAGATTAACTAGGTTTAGTAAATCAAAACGATTCTCTTTTATAAAAGTTTCGGCTTTCAGCATACATATTTTAAGATTGAAAAGGGTGTTTTTTATTAATTTCTTAAAACGGCTCTTAAGTTAACAATTCCGAATCCGCTCTGCACCTTGCCTTGGTAACCCAAAAAGATGTTGCCAACTAAGGATATTTCCTTAATAACACCATTTTTATTCTCCGTCGCCCGGTTAATATTGTTGGAATTTTCCATTCTCGCACCAACATTAACAATACCATATCCACTTTGTTCTCGAACAGAAACTCTATATGGAACCAAGTGTCCTGCTGAGGTAGATGCACCTCCTAGAGTTCCATTCTGATTTTTTGATATCCAATTAGACAAATAAACTTCTGTTTTTACTTGACTCATAATGCGTAGCTTGTTTTATGTGTTTTACTCGTTTACAAAAACAACTTTTAATATCATACACCAAAATGAAACTATACTCTCAAATGAGTGTTTTCAGGGACAAGCAAAACGTAGGAAGTCAATTCTTTGGAGCGGGGTAAGCGTAAAGGATTATACCTTTTGATGCTCAAAGTATACATCTCCATAAGACAAATCAATACCCATTCATGGGGATTTTTTTAAGCTTTGGCAAGTAAATTCAGTGAGCAATGACATACTCCCCTCCTTCGTTCCACTTCGGAGGACTTCGCACCCCCTACTGCCCTCCTACGCTGAAAATCACTCGGGAGGGCGTGTCGTAAACTTGGAAAAGAATACCCTCACTACACTGTGTTCCATAACTTCGTTTAAAAGCAATAGTCTAGCGACAACCAAACTTTTCTGAGGCCAATTTTCACCTAAGTTCAATCAAAACTCTCCCACTTATTCCCATACACACCCAGTTGTTACTTGGGTTTTTCCTTCTACACATTTTATCACGAGTTTCACTATAACGATTTGACACAAACATGGATTTTCTCCCCTAGGTCCCCACTACCCGATATTGGATTTTTCCAAGAGCAAAATACCATGAGAACCGCTGAAAACACAGGTAGCTCCGATCTATAATAGGCTCCTTTTCTGTGCCATTTAAACAACACCGATTATGAACATACAGTGTCCTTACACTTACTCATTTCCGGAGTAAGACTTAGCAGGAAAGTCTAAAAAAAACCTGAATAAGGGGCCTCCTGGTGGTGATTTTTTACCGCTAAAAGTGGATATCAAACCAAATTAACTCAAAAAAAAACTGAAATAATGAGAACACTTTTACTTAGTATCTTGTTCATGCTATCTGGCAGTTCCTATGCCCAGATGTGCGGCACAACAGGAATTGATGGGAATACTTCCAAGAAAGCAAGAACAACCAGTCTTACCAATAGGATAAACAGTAACGCCCCTATTGTTATCAATCTTTACTTCAACATCCTGAATGCAGGAAGCTCATCCAATGTTACGGTGCAACAGTGCAAGGATGCCCTGGTAACATTGAACCGAAGATATGCTGCATCCAACATTGTTTTCAGGTATAATGGATATAGGAACTATTACAACAATGCTTCGGCAGTAATCAATTCCCGAACAGAGTATGAAGGACTAAGAAACATTAACCGAAATACAAGCAGTATCCAGGTCTTTTTAATCGATGGATTTAATATCAACGGCAATACCGGAATCATTGGTAGAGCGGAACTTCCAGGTAGGTTTATGGCTTTAAGAAAAGATTACAGGAACTCCTTTGTCTTTGCCCACGAACTTGGACATAACCTGAACCTGTTCCATACCTTTCATGGTATGTCTTGTGAAAGGGATAATAGCATTCCTGAAGAACTCGCCAACGGCTCTAATTGTGCCTCAGCTGGAGATCTGGTATGTGACACTCCAGCTGACCCTTGTATGAACCAGGGAACTGTCAACAATCAGTGTGGGTTTACCGGTAATAATACGTATAGTCCGGATACGCGTAATTTTATGTCGTACACCAGGTTAAATTGTGGGAACAGGTTTACCGCGGGCCAGATCAGCAGAATGCGCGAGGCCCTGGTCTTGAACGATGATTTGCAAACGGTACAGGTATCGGCCAGCCAATTGGCGAAACCCTTAAAAATATCCTCTACCCGGACAAACTACAGAAGGACCCGCACAAGGGGCGGATGCTTTAATATTTCTTATTGGGAGACGGACAAACTTCAATTTCAAAGAGGGTTCAACTATAACATTCGGGTGACCAATAGGACATTGAATACTACATCTACCTATAATTTTACTGCAACAACAAACCCTGTTGTCAATGTTTCGGTCAGTTCTTACTCCTACAATGCCAAAATAACGAGTTATAGCCCCAATCCTACTTATAGTTCCCGTGGAAGTGCGGGATATGTGAGCTATATACATTGCCCTATATGGATTCCTTTAATGACCACCGAAACGGCTGGCATACAATCGGGGCCAGATGCGCAGATACGACCGGGACTCTATGCTGTTCCCATCCGCGATGAGCGGAACGAGCAAATAATAGAAACGCCCAAGATGATGATACGAAATTAAATTATCGATGCGATGTACAAACGAAATCCATTTTTAGTATTACTATCGCTATTGTTTCTATCCATAGGCTGTAGCGACGGACAAGAGGGATTAAAAAATCCGGCAGATACCCTTCCCCCACCCACACGGTCTGGCAAACAGGTCTTTGCCTGCCTGATAGACGGGAAACCTTTTATATCGGACACTACCGGCTTGGGGAAACCTTCCGCATTTTACAGTTTTAGCGATGGAGCCTACACCCTGGATATTGGTGGATCAAAGTATAGGAAACAACCAGGGATTTCTGTCGGGATAATTGCAGATGCTGTAGCTGCACTTACAGAAACCGAATATGACCTTGTCACACAAGGTCGTGGGAAATTTAGTGCCGGTTATGTTTTGTGGGGAGATGGTTTTCCTGCTCCGGTAGGTACAAGAGACAAAATGCCCGGAAAGTTGATCATTACCCGCTTTGATCAGGATGCCCAAATTATTTCGGGCACCTTTGAATTTATACTGTTCAGCATTGATGACTCGCAGATCCACGTCACCGATGGCCGGTTTGATATTATTTATAAGGACCAAAGCTGATACTTACCCTCTATATAACGACTCCCCTATCTATCCCTGATAGGGCCTCCATCGGTAATGGTCCAGTTGTAGTTATTGATTAACCTTGCCCGTGCGGCTGCAGCGCTTCCCGGACTGTAACTGGAATTGCCTCCGTGAAAAGTAACATTATTTTGTACTGCCTGCGCTTCCCACCCCGTAAGCAGTGCATTGTAGTTGGGCGTGGACAAGGTAACCCCCAAGAACATAAAATCCATACTGGCAACGCTGGTTACATTCCAATTGCCGATGTTCCTATCAAAGCTAGTGGCCATGTAGAACATCTGTTCCATATTTGTAACGGCGCCCGTGTTCCAGTTTCCAATGTCCTGGTCAAAGCTGGTCGCATCCCTGAACATGTAGCTCATGTCCGTTACGTTGTCCACATTCCAATTACCGATGTTCCGGTTAAAATTGGATGCATTTTGAAACATCCATCCCATATCGGTGACTGCACTTACCTCCCAGCTACCAATATCCTGATTGAAGACGGATGCATTAGCGAACATCCGGTTCATATTGGTAACCTTGCTTACATTCCAATCACTGATGTCCTGGTTGAATTTGGAGGTAAAACTGAACATCCCTTTCATATTCGTGACATTGGCCACGTTCCAACTACCAATGTCCTGATTAAAATTGGATGCGGCCAGGAACGTATTTTCCATATTCGTAACAGCGCTTACATCCCAATGGCCTACGGGGTCATTCATGACTATGGCCCCAGCAAACATGCGGTACGTACTGGTCACACCAGACAGGTCGGGTGCATCTGTGGTCGTAATGCGAAGGTTGTTACAGCCCGTAAAAGAGTCCGCCATGGATGTCCAGGGATTGGTGCCCCATTGGGTAATGGCCGTAATCTTGCTTCTGTTTTCCGTGTCATTAAAAAAATTGATGCGCGGAAAGCTACCGGTGATGGTCACACTATATTCTCCTGCTGTTACATAGTTGTGCGAAGCATTGCCTGTATGGCCAGTGGTGGTGGTACCGTCTCCCCAGTTTACCGTGTAGTTATATCCGGTACCGGCAGTAGGGATGGTAATCTGCTCGTTGGGTGTGGTGGTCCGCCAAGTGGTGATAAATTCATCCGCACAATACCGGCCGCCATCGATAATCGTCCAGTTATAGGTGTTTACCAGGGTATTTCTGGCGGTTTCACCATTGCAATATTGGCTGCCGCCGGCATTGAAATTAACATTTGGTCGCAAGGTCCGTGCACTCCACCCCATAAGCAGGGCATCATAGTTAGGGATGGACAAGTCGATGCCCAAAAACATATCACGCATATCCGTAACCGAGCTTACATCCCAATTTCCTAGGTTCTGGTCAAAGCTGGAGGCGTTCCTGAACATCCCCCTCATATTCGTAACGCTACTAACATTCCAATTGCCAATGGCTTGGTTAAAGCTAGTGGCATTCTGGAACATGGCGTACATATCAGTGACGTTGCTTACGTCCCAGTTCCCGACATCCTGGTCAAAGCTGGTGGCATTATAGAACATATATTCCATATGGGTGACCGCACTTACGTTCCAATTGCCAATGTTCTTGTTAAAACTGGTGGCACCATAGAACATATAAGGCATATTTGTAACCGCACCTACGTTCCAGTTCCCAATGTCCTGGTCAAAGTTGATAGCATACCAAAACATTCTACCCATATTGGTGACCGCACTTACGTTCCAACTGCTGATGTCCTGGTTAAAATGGGTTGCCGCCCAAAACATACTTCCCATGTCAGTGACATTGCTTACATTCCAACTGCCAATGTCCTGGTCAAAGCTAGTGGCGCCATAAAACATATTGCCCATATTGGTGACCGTACTTACGTTCCAGTTGCCTATGTTTTGGTTAAAGCTGGTGGCAAGATGGAACATAAAGTTCATATGGGCGACATTGCTTACATCCCAATTTCCAATGTCCTGGTTAAAATTGGTGGCTCTCCAGAACATATAGCTCATGTTGGTTATGTTACTTACATCCCAATGACCTATGGGGTCGTTCATGTCTGAGGCACCAGCAAACATGCGGTACATGCTGGCCACTTCGGACAGATCGGGTGCGTCCGAGGCCGTAATACGGAGATTGCTACAACCGTGAAATGCACTTTCCATGGAGGCCCAGGGGTTGGTGCCCCATTGGGTCACGGCTATGATCTTGTCCTTGTCGCCCTCATTGTTAAAATAGATCCGGGGAAAAGTACCGATAAGGGTCACCGTATATAATCCTGCTGTAGTATAGGTGTGGGAGGCGTTGCCCGTGTGACCTGTAGTAGTGGTGCCGTCGCCCCAGTTTACCGTGTAGTTATATCCGGTGCCTTCAGTGGGGATGGTAATCTGCTCGTTGGGCGTGGTGGTCCGCCAGGTGGTGATAAAAGCATCGGTACAATCTTTGCCATCATCGATAACTGTCCAAGCATAGGCGTTTATCAACGTATTTCTGGCGGCTTCGCCGTTACAATATTTACTGTTACCGGCATTAAAGTAAACATATCGTTGCAGCGTCCGTGAGCTCCAACCGCTAAGGAGGGCATCATAGTTGGAAATGGACAGGGTACCGTTAAACATATTTAGCATATTGGTGACCCCACTGACATCCCAATTGCCGATGTTCTGGTCAAAGTCAGATGCCCGATAGAACATAGCATACATGCTGGTGACCGCACTTACGTCCCAATTGCCAATATCCTGGTTAAACCGGGCAGCATCATAAAACATGGAACTCATATCGGTGACCGCACCTACATTCCAGCTGCCAATGTCCTTGTTAAAGCTAGAGGCTCTCACAAACATATATGCCATATTGGTGACCGTACTTACGTTCCAATTACCAATGTTTTGATCAAAGTTGGTGGCAGCCCCGAACATCGAGCCCATGTTGGTGACCGAGCTTACGTCCCAGTTCCCGACGTCCTGGTTAAAGTTGGTTGCATTATAAAACATATAGCTCATATCGGTAACCGCGCTTACGTTCCAATTGCCAATGTTTTGGTTAAAGTTAAATGCTCTCAAGAACATACCTCCCATATCTGTGACAGTACTTGTATCCCATTGCCCTATGGGGTCGTTTATGGCCGAGGCCCAAGCGAACATATAATGCATGCTGGTCACCCCGGAAAGGTTGGGCGCATCAGCGGCCGAAATACGGAGGTTGCCGCAACCTACAAAAGCCCTCTCCATGGATGTCCAGCGGTTGGTCCCCCATTGGGTAATGGCCAGGATTTTGTCCTTGTCGCCCGTACCGTTAAAATAGATTCGTGGAAAGCTATCGGTTATGGTCACCGTATGTTCTCCTGCCGTGGTATAGGTATGGGAGGCGTTGCCCGTGTGACCCGTAGTAGTGGTGCCATCGCCCCAGTCTACGGTATAATTGTACCCCATACCCGTGGTGGGGATGGTAATCCGTTCATTGGGCAAGTTGGTCTGCCAAATAGATACGAACGCGTTTGTTTGGGCAAACCCTTTAAGGCTGATAAGCACGGTCAAAAAAAGGAGGAAACTAAGCAGTGGTTTTGTCATGATATGGTGGTTTGAGGTTAGTTTTGACCGGAGGCCTCGTAAGCCTGTTCACAGGTTTACCTTCCTTTTGAGGTAAGCCCCCGTTAAATCCCATAAAACTGCGGATAAAATGATTGGAAAGAAAAACCCATGTAACCATCGGGCGTATAGCGGAATAGGTGGGAAAATTGGAGGGGAAATGAGGGTGTTGACTGGTTCTTGGGGAAAGTGGTTAGGTCACGAGCGGGACAGCCTGCCCTCCCTAGGCAGGTAACGCCAGTACACTTGTCCGCCGAAATGAAATGAAGGAGGATTATGGTTCAATTGTAGAGGATTCCCGGAAAGACTCCTTCCCTAGCATTTTATCTTTCTTGGCCTTAATGACAGCTATTGCTGTTTTGCACCATAGAATTGATACGTACCTGTTACTCTGAAAATTCAAATAGCTGTAACGATCTTAAGATATAATCGTCTTGGGTTAAACGACCAAATACGATAATCAATGAAAAAATTACTGACTATTCTCCTTGCTACAATTTTATTCTCTTGTCAGGAGAATAGAGAACAACTGAATCTTACGGAAGGTGTATACATATCGAACGTTACCATAATCTCAACAGAAGATGGCACTTACAGCCCTTATATAGGTCATTTAGTGGTTGAAAAAGGTGGAATCGTTTATGTGGGCAAAGATGGGCCAAGTATAAGCGGAGCATTTGAACAGATCGATGGAACTGGGAAATTCGTAATTCCAGGGTTGATCGATAGTCATGTTCATATTCCGGGAGTGCAAGGAATGCTTCCCCATCATATAGAAAAATACCCTGAACTGGCCACCGGGTTTAAAAGCCAAATGCCGCGAAGCTATTTATACTATGGTTTTACCACTTTAATTGATCTTGGGGGCATGTATGAAGAAGGTATCACTGCTTTTAACATGGAAGAAGCAAAACCCGATCTATATCATGTGGGACATTCAGGAGCTGCGGTTGCAAATGGCTACCCAATGAACAATATACCTATGGAATATCGATTTGAAGCCCTGCCAAATTTCATATATATGGAGAGTCAGGCAGAAAATATACCAGATAAGTATAATCCAACAAACCACACTCCCAAAGCAGTGGTCGAGCGTATTAAAAATTCTGGTGCCATTGCTGTAAAATCGTATTATGAATCAGGTTTTGGTCACATGAAGGGGTTGCCCTTGCCAACCAAGGACATTATGGAAGATTTGCTTATGGAAGCACATTCCAACGGGCTTGTTCTGACAGTTCACGCCAATTCATTTGAAGGACACTCATTTTTAACAGATATAGGAGTTGATATCATATCGCATGGGCTTTGGAACTGGGAAGAATATAAGGATGTGCCCTCTGATTCTCTTCCAATAGGGATAAAAAACATGTTGGATCTGCAAATTGAAAAGCAAATAGGCTATACCCCTACATTGACTGTTATTGAAGGAGAGGAAGCCCTGGTCGATACTGAATTTCTTGATCGACCTGGCTTAAAAAAAGTGGTTCCCAAAAATTTACTTGAATGGTATAAAACGGAAGAAGCACAATGGTTTGGCAAAAAAATTTTTAGCGGACTTACTGTAGAGGAGATTCATACAATGTATGACCATGTGCAAGGTCATGCAATGCTAGCTTTAAAGTACCTTTCTGATAACAATGGTCTGATCCTATTTGGCTCAGACACTCCATCTGGCCCAATTTATAGCAATCAACCTGGTCATAATGGTAATTGGGAGCTTAAATTGATGAAAGAAGCGGGAGTCCCTTTAAATAAAATACTTGCGTCCGCTACATTTAACAATGCCAAAGCTTTTCATTTAGATTCTTCTCTTGGCTCATTGGCCATCGGAAAAAAAGCAAATATAATTATGATGGCCAAAAACCCTTTAATGGATATTGAAGCATATGATGCCATAGAGAAAGTTGTTATTGGAGGCAAGGTCATAAAAAGACAAGATCTGGAGGTCAAAGAATAACTGGGTACCACATGTATATTATGGCTATTCCCGATTTTGTGAAAATAGTAGAGCGGTCACCCCAATGAATTTCGGATGTTGAATTGGACTTCATAGCATTAAAAACATGCATCAAACCTAAGTACTGGCCAGAATGTATCATTTCTCTTCCTTTTGATTGTAACTTCTTGCGACCACGACTTCCACATTTCAGCATTGTATCACCCTGGGTAAGCCAGATTGAAAATATCAAATTGTATTTTTTAAATTGTCATCTATCATTCTGGATGGTTTGTGTGCATTTTAAAAAATCACTTAAATGGAATCAATAAATTGAATTTCAGCAATTTATAAAGAAAACAGGTTTAACTAATTATACATTTTAATTTACCTTTTACACAAGGTAATTACGCTGGAAGCTTTAAAGGCAGCCTCATTATCTCGCCGTCCGATAAAATCATCCACAGGATAATTTATTTTGCCACGTATTTTAAACACAATTTGTCATCGCTTGCCAACGCCAAAATAAAAGCTAAGCTTTTTGCTCTTATTAAAAATCGCGTATTCGATAAAACGCAGGTATAATGATTTCAGAAATTTGAGTCATTATTTTATCTTCACCATCATGACCAGAAATTACAATGGTCAAATCAAGTTCGTCTATCACTATTACACGTTGTCCACCGCCTCCCCAAGCAAATGTGGTATCATAGCTTTTATCATCTACTTTTACGAGTGTTTGATACCAAAAATAACCGTAACGATAGTCTTTGGGCATCCAATCTTGAGTAGGTTTCACAATGCCACTGGTGGCTTTGGCAAGATATTCTACAGAAATAAGCTGCTCGCCATTTAATTTACCCTTATTGAGAACTAAATTACCCAATTTGAGCATGTCGCGAGACATGATACTTGCACGCCACCCTGCTTCTGGCAAACCACTAATATGATTTGACCATTTATATTCTGTAATGCCGAGTTTGTCAAGCAGCTCCCTTTTAATAAAGTGCTCAGCCGTTCCTGGGACAACTGCGTCAATGAACGTCATCACCAACATTGGATTGAAATTACCATACAGATACGTCTGAGCCTCGTGGGTTATAGGCCCGCTTTGCTCAAGGAGCGTCCGGACCAGCCCCTGGCCTTTTAGTCGAACCGAATCTTTCTCAATTTCTTTCCATTTATCTCCATCTATATTCAATCCTCCGTGCATGGTCAATGCCTTATGAAGTGTGATTTTTTCGGCGCCTTTGGCGATTTTTTCAGGATCAACATCTTTTAGAAAACTGATCAAAGGTTTGTTTAGATCTTCCATGGATAGGTAACCCATTTGAATAGCTCTGCCCAAAACCAAACTGGTATACGCTTTTACTGCTGATGCTTGTCCATGAGGTAAGTTGATACGACCTTTTTTATAATAGGATTCAAAAACCAGTTTGTTTTTGTGTGAAATGAGCAGGGCATCATAGTTCCCATGTTTGCCATCAAAAATCTCTTGGGAAAGGTTGAGGATTGCGTTTTGGTCATTGCTGTTCACCGCTAATGTATCAACTGATATCCCATCTTTTCTATCCTCTGGTGTTGGACTGATATATGCATTGTTAAGATGTGGAATATCCCAGAATGAGACCTCATAGTTATGGCTTGAAACATGACTCATTAAGGATGACAACCAAGCTACACTGCGCACTGCTGTCATAGGGAATGCAGTGCCATGATTACCATCGATCACTTCTTTTAAAACGGACAAACCGTCATCTCTTCTATCATTTAATAATTTAATAAACTCCTCGATAGGTTCAACCATCTCTTCTTCCAATGAG
The DNA here is from genome assembly GCA_947494825.1 of uncultured Flavobacteriaceae bacterium. Taxonomy (GTDB): domain Bacteria; phylum Bacteroidota; class Bacteroidia; order Flavobacteriales; family Flavobacteriaceae; genus JBNGOQ01. The sequence goes on from CANLWN010000001.1 coordinate 452,993, forward strand.
CCATATGAAATGAAAACATTGGCATTCAGACTCGAGTTTCTATTTGACGCATCGAAAGGTCCGAATGTCGTATTAAGTTCAGTTAAATGGGCAACTTCATTTTTGATCGATGGACTGCCAAGAATGTAATTGTTAAAGGTATCAGGTTGGGACAGTAGTATATAAGCACCAAATTCTCCGCCCATTGAATAACCGAAATAAGTACGACTGTTTGGGTCAGTTCGATACATATTTTCAACATACGTAATGACGTCATTGCGAATAAAATCTAAATGCTTATTGGCTTGCCCTAATTGAAATTTTGTTTGAATATCAGGTTTATTTGATTGTCGAAAGCTGTAATCCCGGAACCGACTAACATGCTCTCCCATTTCATTTTTCAGGTCTTTATTTATGTCTTTTTGCCAGGAAATTCCAACTAGAATTACGTCTTCCAGCATGTATTCTGTGGAGGCAGATAGTATTTCGATATGCCACATAGCATCCGTGAAATATAGTACAGGGTATTTTTTATCCTTGTTTTCCGAATACCCTTCAGGAAGCTTGACATACAGTTCATATTGCCTGTCATTTTTAGTATCCTCTATAGGAATTACTTGAATTTGAGGCAATTCTAAATAAGACTTATCTACTGTATGCGTGTTATCGTTTATCTTATTTTCTTGAGCAAAGGCAGTGTTTAGCGCTATAGCAAATGTCAATAGTATTAATTTAGTAATTTTCATGTTTTCTTCTTTGTGTTTGCAATTTATAATTCCGACCCGCCAGCTGGTATCTGCGCTTCGTCTGGCCTAAAGCAATGCTTTGTCCTACTAAAAAGGTCTACTCACCCATCATTCAAATGGTAAATCATTGCCATTTTCATAATGCCCTCTATACGTTCCGCCCTATTGGGGTCTAAGTTTTTCTATAATCTCTGCGCTCACCCAATACAAATTTGATAACCCATCTTCGTCGTTAGATCTACTAAAAAACAAATATTTGCCATCTGGCGTGATACTCGGGCACCCTTCATTAAAATTGGAATTTACTTGATTTCCAAAGCGAATTGGTTTTGTCCATGTCCCGTCTTTTTCCTTAAAGCAGACATAAATATCGTGGTCTTTTCTTTTTTCATTTTCTTTATTTTGGGTATATACCAGCAAATACTCTTGGGATGGGGAAATAAACCCGTGATGACCAAATTCAAGTTCAACTTCCTGTGCTTCGGGAAATTCACCATTTCTGTTGGGTGCATAATACATTTTTCGCTTTGATATATTGGTATAAAAAAGATCTCCGTTTTTAGCTTGATTGATATAAAAAACCAGGTCATCATTTAGAGGTGAATCAAGTTGTATGGCATCACTCCAGGAATCCGCTAAACGATTTACGTACCAAATTTTCTCATCCGAAAAAATAGAATCCAAAGCGGTGAAGTAAATCCTTTTGTCGTTAAGACCAACGAATGGATATAATTCCTCATTTTTTTCCCCATTGGTAAAATTTGCCCTTTTAGCGGGAGTCCATTTATTACCTTTACGTTTTGAGAAATAGATAGCTGTTTCCTCATCTTTTTTATTGACCGTAAAATATACTTCGTCCAAATCAGGAGAAAACGAAATACCCGATTCATTCCTTCCATTGATCGAAACAATTCCAGGAGCAAAAACTTCCGGAATTAAACCTGGTGGTTTTTGTCCAAAATAGGCAGTCTTCATAGTTGGTGGATCCTTATCTTTTGCTTTCTGTTTTTTAGTATTGCATGAATTGAAAAATACTGTAAATACAAGTACCAAAAGCAGAAGGCCAATTTTGTTTTTCATAATTCTTGGTATTTATAAATGTTGAATAAATGTATGGTATATTCAATGTCCAAGTCCATTAATAGGACAAACACAACAATTAAATGATAAAGTCATTTCGTCATTTTTAAAGCGCATATGCATAGATTTATACCAATTTGAATTCTTAGATAGTACCTTTAGTTCGCCTAATCATAGTTGATGCTTAAAAAGTCATTAAAGAATACCATCCTTATAAACATAGGCGCCTTTTTATTGGTGCTTATTCTTGAACTAATGAGCGGATGGATATTCATAGATCGATATGATACGCTTTTTTCTTTTTATTTATGGGGACTTGGCTATGCCATTGTTATTATGGCTGTTATATGGATAAACCATTTTGTTCTCATTCCTTTTTTTTTAGATAAGAGACGCTATTTTTTATATGGCATCTTACTCATGGGGAGCATATTTTTAGTTTCTTATTTAAAGGGATATGGGAAAGATGGCTGGTTAGGTACTTCTAAATTCTTTTTCTTTCTTATTTATACTACCGGAACGGGTATGTCTGCATTTTTTTTAAGAAGAAATATAATGTTTCGAAGAGAAAATGACGAGAAAGAAAAATTACAAAAAGAAATGGAGCTTAACTATTTAAAAGCACAGGTAAATCCACATTTTTTATTCAATTCTTTAAACAGTATTTATTCGCTTTCGCGGAAACAATCGTTAGAAACTCCTGACCTTGTTATGCAGCTCTCAGAATTAATGAGGTATCAATTGGAGAGTTCTAAAAAAGAGACCGTTTTATTAAAAGAAGAGCTTGAGTTTATAGAAAATTATTTATTGCTTGAAGAAAAAAGATTGAGTAAACGTTGTACTATTGAATTTTTAATTGACGGAGACGCGTCGGGCTTAAGGATTTCTCCGATGTTGCTCATCCCATTTGTTGAAAATGCTGTTAAACATGGTGCCCAAAGTACGAATGAACAGAGTACCATTGATATTTCTGCCACCATAAAAAACTCCACTCTTCACTTTTGTGTCGATAATTCAAAGCCCCACAAAGTTTCTTCATTGAAAAGAACGGGACTGGGCCTCGAAAATGTGGGAAGACGTTTAAATCTATTATATCCTAATTCCCACGTATTGGAAATGGATGATAAAGAAGAAAAATATCATGTAAATTTATCTATTGATTTAGCAGTTTCAAAATTAAAAAAAACAGTCAATGATTAAAGTTGGCATAGTAGACGATGAAATACTTGCACGAAAAGTGTTAGAGGATTATTGTTCTAAAATTGACAATTTTGAATTGGTTTTTAGTACAGGAAATCCACTTGAATTCATCAATTTCACACAGCAAAATGACCTTGATCTCATCTTTCTGGACATAGAAATGCCTGAACTTAATGGCATGGAAATTTTGCGTTCCATGATAAAACCACCGAAAGTTATTTTAACTACTGCTTATTCTGAGTATGCCTTGGAAAGTTATGATTATGGTGTTGTAGATTATTTATTGAAACCCGTAAAAATTGAACGTTTTTTGAAAGCAATAAACAAGGTTTCATCATCAAAAATTAAACAGTCCAAAAAAAATAGCGGAAGTGAAGAACTTCAAATAAAACATGACGGCATGCCTGTTAATATTTCATTTAAATCAATTCTGTATATTCAGAGTTTTGGAAATTATTTGAAAATCTTTACAGATTCAAGAATGTACCTGATTTCCGAAACACTTATTAATATCACTACATTATTATCTGAAAATTTCCAACGCACACATAAATCATATATTGCCAATTTGGATAGAGTAACAAAAGCAAGCAGAACACATTTGTTAATTGAAAATAAAAAAGTACCTGTGAGTGCTATGTATAAGATTATTGTTCTTGAAAAATTAGAAGTTTAAGTAAAACAATAAAATAGTTAATTCCCATTTCACACACTCCCCTCCTTCCCTCCTATGCTGAAAATAGCCTGGAGGTCTTGTCATAGGCTCAGAAAAAGAGTGCCCGCCTTCGCCATCCGCATGTCGCTAAAGCTATAGTGGAGATTCAAGCTCCGGAGGATATGTCGTGGGCCCAAAAAATGAGTGTTCTTCACAGACGTGCACCCTCAACGTATCGGGATTATCAAAAAAACGGAAATAGTTTAATCGAGCCTAAAGGAAAGGCCAAAGGCGGCAGCCCCGGCAAACTGGTCTATGGAGGGATGGTAGTAGTAAGTGAATGCGATATCAACGCCATTATCCTTGCCCACCGCAAGTCCAATCGAAAAAGGGATATGTGCCACCAAACCACTTTTGGATATATTGGTAAAGGGGGTCAAGGTTTTAAAGGAGCCTATGGAGGTCCCGATGCCCAATTCAATATACGGGGCCACCCAGGGAATGGGAGCCAGGATACGGGTCTTTCCTCCGATCATCAACGCATTTGTGGATACGTCGGAATTGGGAAACGCAGTATTGTCGTCGCCAGAGGTCAATATCAAACCAATATAGGGCCTTAGGCCCAACCATTTTTTGGGGGCATGCACATATTCGCTCTGAACATAGAAGCCCGTGCCCGAAAAATCTACCTCCTCATCATAGGCCGAAATACCAAGACCTACAGAAATATTCACGAACTGCCCGGTCTTGGGCTGTGCCCAGAGGGTTCCGGATACGGCTATCACCAGTAAAAATGTAAAAAACGCATGCTTGTCCATCATTGGTTTCTTTTTTAATGCATGTAAATCTACCATCTTTTACGATATTGGAAGCTCACGGTTTTCTTTCCTCCCCAACCTGGGCCTAAGGAGCCCAGCCAAAGTTCGGCCAATAGCGGTACAATGTTCAACTGTCCAATGAACTGCTCGGTATGCTCCATATCCATAAATTCTTGACCCAACTTACCAGATGGTATCGAGTCATTGGCCATGCCTACCCTCCACGGCGGGCCTGCCTGCCGGCAGGCAGGTAAACCAGCAGGCAAGCTAAGCCCTGTTATCCCATAAAACTGCACATAAAATGACAGGAAAGAAAAACCTATGTAACAACTGGGCATATAGGGTAATAGGTGGGAAAATTGGAGGGAAAAAGAGGGGTTTTGTGGTAAGGGTTAAAACGGAGGACTCGGCACCCCCCTACTCTCCTCCTCCGCTATCCGCAGGTCACTAAAGCTTTGAAGAAGGATTATAGTTCATTCTAAGAAATTCCCGGAATAGCGCATTTAAGCGATATTTGTAAATGACAATTTAAAAAGTACGATCTGATATTTTAAAATGTACAATTCACATCAGCTTGTAACCTGAGTATATGATTTTCCAAATTGTTTTCTTCAAATTAACCGGGTCGTGTATTGATTTTGGTGTTTTCTAATAAACAAGGTTTCGATTCATCATTAAACGATTAACTCTTTATAAAAGCCCCAAAATGTAAAGGGTCCATCTTTTTATTCATATCAATTATGGGTCTTACGAAGATTTCGGATGTAGTATAGCAGCGCGAAATTTAAAGAGTTTGGTGTCCCATAAAACCACAATTTCTGAGACAACTAAAAAAGACCACGAATGGAACGTTTTGAGTAGAAAAATCCATTCGCCACGACTGACCCTTAAAACCCGCCCTTTTAATGATCAACTAGTTCAGAAAAACCTGTCGACCTGAACAAATTAATCGATACGGCAAAGTAAACCCGGAGCGCCCGATAAACATGGCACTTAAACGAGGTTTAATAAAACGGTGGTTTTTATGTACTTTTTAGGTAGAGTGAAAACAATCTTTATCGTAACAAGATATTTCATGAAATTCGATGTTTTGCTATCTTAGGCGTATAATGGGTATATGATCAATGATCATATACATTTGTTGGCAACAATTTGAATGAAAGAGCAACTAATCAAATCAATTTCAAAATATATTAAATTAAGCTCCGAAGAAGAAAATTTAATCGAAACGTTTTGGACCGAAAAAATACTTGAAAAAGGGGATTATCTATTGAGAAACGGGGAGACTTGCAGAACGGATAATTTTGTTCTTAAAGGAACATTGAAAGCTTTTTACATAAATCCCGAAACAGGGAAGGAAGAAATCCTATACTTTGCAATTGAAAATTGGTGGGCAACGGATATTGATAGTTTTCAAAAACAAAAGCCTTCGATTTATAACATTCAAGCCATTGAAAAAACTAAATTAATACAAATCCGTTATGACTCTTTTCAAGAAATGTTAACAAAAGTTCCAAAACTTGAACGCTTTTTTAGAATCATCCTCGAAAATTATCTTGGAAGTTTACAACGGAGAATAATCTTAAATAACATTCTTGATGCAGAACAACGATATTCGGATTTCTTAGAAAATTACCCTAAAATTTCAGAGAAAGTCCCCAACTATCTAATTGCATCTTATTTAGGAATTACTCCCGAATTTTTGAGCAGAATGCGTAAAAAAATCAAAGCGTCTTAAACTACATCAATTTTTTTCACTTTCCCAATTCAGAACTTTGTCTCATAATCAAAATTTAAGAATATGAACAAAGTATTAATCATCAACGCAAGTGTAAGAAATGAAAAATCCCATAGCCGAAAACTAACACAACTTTTTGAGGAGAATTGGAAAAAGAAAAATCCTAACGACAATTTTACTCACCGAGAAGTTGGACTGGAGGAAATTCCGCCCATAAATGAAAAATGGATTGCAAGTGCATTTATCAAACCAAGTGAAAGGACAAAAGAAAACCAGTCAGGGGTTGAGTTCAGCAATGAATTAGTTAAAGAATTCAAGGAACATAATATTTATGTTTTAGGAACGCCAATGTACAATTGGTCAATACCGAGCGGGCTAAAATCTTATATAGACCAACTTATGAGAATTAACGAAACTTGGAAATTCCGTTCAGGAGAACCTGACGGAGATTATGTTGGAATTCTTGAAAACAAAAAAATGTTCATTCTGTCAAGTCGTGGCGACACAGGTTATGGAGAAAGCGAGAAAAACGAACATATGAATTTTCAAACAACCTATTTGAAATTCGTTTTCGGAATTATGGGAATAAAAGACATTTCTATAATCTCATTGGATAATGAAGAGTTTGGTGGAGAAATATTTGAGAACTCTAAAAAGAAAATCTACCAAAGGATTGAACAGATTTAAAAACTGTTGCCAACAACGTGTATAAGCAATAGCGGTTTAAGTGCAAACTTGAACCGTTTTTCATTTTATTAAAGTATATTTCTTACCGAAAAGTAGCAGCTAAAAATCCGCTACTGCTCATACACTCACCGTTATCTTTAATGCTGTCCATTTTTAAAAGTTTCCATATAATTCAACTTATTTTCTTATATTTGTCTATTAAAAAGACATTTAAACCGAATGGAAAGAAGATTTGAAGTCATTTTTCTTGAACAGGCCATTGACTTTATGGCCAAGGTCGATAAAAAAGCCAAAGCGAAAATTTACTATAATCTGGACAAGGCAAAACTTGGACTTGACCCAAAACTGTTCAAAAAACTGACGGACGATATTTGGGAATTCAGGACTAAGTACGGCGGACTTCAATACCGACTTTTCGCATTCTGGGACAGGACGGGCAAAACCGAAACGCTTGTGATTTCAACTCATGGAATGGTCAAGAAAACGGACAAGGTTCCAAAAGCCGAAATCGAAAAAGCGAAACAGATTCGGACTGAATATTTCAAGCAATAAAAACAAGATTATGGCTACAAAAAAGAAAAAGATGAAAATGATGACCCTTGACCAAATGAAAGACATGGACATCGGAAAAATCGGAACAGCGGAACGCGACAAGTACGAGTTCGATCTGCGAATGGAGGTTCTTGGCGAAATGATCAAGTCGATTCGGAAAGAAAGGAAATTGACCCAAACACAACTTGGGGAATTGATCGGAGTTCAAAAGTCACAGATTTCAAAATTGGAACGTAGTGCCAAGAACGTAACTATCGAAACAATTTTAAAGGTCTTTAACGCACTGAAAGCAAACATAAAGTTCAGCGTACAAATGAACGATGCCGAATTCAAGGTAGCGTAGAAAGCACTAAAGATAACAATGCCTATAGCAAATAGGGCATAAAGTGACAAATTTAAAGGCTTGGGCGTGTTTGCAAAGTCTGTCATCCCGATGGCTATCGGGATTGGATTTGGCAGTTAAAAAATAAAACTAATTATAAAACCCGCCCGAGAGTACCTTTTCGGTACGGGCGGGCAAAAAGCTTTGGCTCATAGTTCGGACGGAAACGAAAAGTTTCCTTGCCTGCCCTACTTGCCATAACCGAACCGTTGGCAATAATTTAGAGAGAACCTATTGAAAGAACATAATAATATTTTTCACAGCCCCGAAATACAAGGAATTCTTAATTCAGTCAATGAAATAACTGGACAAAAATTAAGTGACGAATATTCCCAATCTTTTAGTTCATTTCGAAAATATACTGAAAACTATAAATCAACATCACTGGCCGATTGGCCCGAAAGTCCAAAGCTAAAAATATGGTATCGTCGTCTCGCAGTCGGAATTTTGATTGATGTTCGGAGTAGTTTTTGTTGCGTAAACTACCATTATGAGCGAATTGAACAATTAGAAAAAGCACTAATCGATAGTATAGATAAGTTTGACTATAAGAAATTAATTGGCGAAAGTTCTATTAAATTAGGCGACACCAAACGTATTGACTTTGAATATCAAGCCTTTGTACTAGCTTATAGAAGATGTTTAGATTTACTTACAAGAGCAATTTCTGCAAGATTTAAGAACGATTTTCATTCATTTAGAAAACTTGATAAGTTTCTGGAAAACTTTAGTGGAGATAAAATTGCTGATGAACTAATTTTAACTCACAACAAGTTTTCTTCACAATTCGAATTTGTAATGTCTAGTGGTAATCGAAAATCAATTCGTGATAAAATTTCCCATTATGAATATGTTCCTGCCCTGACCTTTAACTTAAACAAAAGCGGGATGATTTTTTTTGGTGGTGGGGAAAATATGCGACCCAACTTTTCTAATCCTGAAGAGGTAAGTTTATCTTATATACTAAAATCAAGATTAGACACTCTTAATATATGTATATCTGAAATGATTAATATCTTAATAAATGACTAATAAACTATTGCCAACAATGTATAACCGCAATTACGGCGGATTCGACTGCGTCCGAATCCACTCGGAATTGCTAAAGTCTGTGCCCAACCGAAAATTAACGCATATTAACCCGTAACTGACGGTTATACGAGACCGTTAGCAAACATATGAGAAGATCAATCGCATTGACATTTTTATTGTGCACTCTTATAACAAATGGGTGTAAAAATGAACCGATTGAACCATTCGAATTAAGTGTAGCCGACTTCAATTATTCTATGGCCTACTCTATCCTATATCGACTTACCAACGATAACTTGACTATTACTTACAGAGGGGAATTAGAAAACGAAAGGGATAGCATTATTTTTACTACCACTGAATTGCCCAAGAATAAAATTAGAGAATTATCGCAAATACGAATTGATTCGTTAAGCGCCTATTATTCGAATGACTGTATTGCAGATGGGGATATTAAGGTATTACTCTTTAAAAAAAACGACACCTTAAAACGAATACAATTGAACAATTACTATCACCATGAATTAAGTCCTGCCATCGAAATTATAAACAAAATTGTGCCAGAAAGATTCAAAATGTATTATGACAAAAATGAACTAATGGACCGAATGGAAAATTGTGAGGATAAACAGATAATTAAAAATTGGCCAGTAGAATAAAAAAACACGTTTGCTAACAATGCCTCCTATGAAAAGCACTAAGGGAGTTTCCCAAAGATAGCGAATATGTTCTTTTTGCTTTAAACCACTTTTTTTGTTTTCGTATAACTTGCTCGGCATCCTATATGTGATCCCCGAGTACTCGGGGTCACCGGCATCTGTATGATCGTAGGTTATAAAACCTGGCCACTTGCTATAAATATGTGATCCACGCCCTTGGCGTGACCACCCACATTGTTTTATAGTCCGGGTTTTGTTCGTATTTGAGCTTTGTTATCATGATTTTTACTGAACGACCCCTATCTGATACGGGGTCTCTGTTTTGATTACCGCCAAGGCCCTTGAAAGCAGCTTCCGCGCCACTTTTATGATGATCTTCTTGGTGTCCTTGCCCAAGTGTTTACGGTAATAGGCCTGCATGACCGGATCCGCACGGATGGCCCGCCAAGCAGCCTCTACAAAATAGGAGCGGATCAATCGATGGGCCCGCATGCTCATTCCCATGGCCTTGTGGGTGTCCCCGCTCTGGTATACCCCTGGGGCCAGCCCCACATAGCCAGCCAAATGTTTCACTTGGACTGAAATAAATGAAAAGGATTTCACTGGTAAGTTTCGTGGACTATTATTTCTGAAAAGATATAAAGAAAGGGAATTTCTTAAAGACCTTGAAGCAAGCAAAGAACAAACGGCATTTTTGATCAACTACATTGATAACAATTATGAATCTGTTCAAAAAAAATAACGAAATCATAGCCGAGCACGTTAGCAATAATTTGAAAAAGACATAAACTCCATTCATTGCTAAGAAAAACCAACTGAATGAAATATTTTAAAAAACTACCATTTATTGTTTTATCAATTTCAATAATAGGATTTGTATTATCGTGCACAGATAAAAGTCTAACAGCGGAAAACCAAGAAGATTTATTATAGGAATTGGAAGAAGAGTATATAAAAGCTCATAAAGACGCTGACCATTCTAGAATTTTATCTATTTGGGACGAAAATTTTCTAGGTTGCCAAGTCGTTTACATTATTCTTTTGATAACTATAATTCCCTAATCTAGGCTATTCCGATTCCATTTTAGGTTCGGGTGTTATTAATTGTAAGCCTCGAAACCATGGATCATCCAACTGGAGCCTCTCTTTTAAGATAAATAACCTGTACTCTAGAGGTCAAGTTGAAAAGATCTACTTATAGGTAATATCCGACCACCTATTTCGACTGTCTCGGAATTATAGGACTCAACTTCATCTTTGTTGATTAGAAATGATTTATGAGACCGTGTAAAATTTTCTGGTAATTGTTCTTCTGCTTGTTTCAAGGACATGTAACTAATCAATTTTTTTTCTTTCTTCATGTAGAATATTACGTGGTTTCCCAATCCTTCCGCATATAATATATCGGCAGTAACTATTCTATAGTTTCGATTATTTGCTCTGATATATATGTGCCTTTGTTCTTGTTTTCGAAAGATTTCCCTATCAGATTTCCAGTGTTTAAAAACCTTAAGAGCGGACAAAAGCAAAACTGTGCTATTTATTCGAATGATGGATTTAACTATGGATTGAACTGTAAACAGTTCAGTAGTTGTCTTTAGCATCAGTGCTTCGTAGTAAAAATGTGTAAATATCCTTTGCAATAGTCCACTAACAACAATAGTGATAAGGTATTTAAATATGAATTCTACCTCCTTGCCCTTAAATAATAACCGAGGCATGAGATAATACATTACAAAATAGGATGCTGAGATGCGAATAGGTAGCAGAAAAAATTCCAACCCAAAACTCTCATAATATTGATTTTCTTTTGCCCAGATTAAGCTGAACAAAACATAGTAAACCACCCAAAACAAAATATGTGTTAGGATTCGAGAGCCAAATATGTACTTGTCTTTCTTCATTTCATTATCTCCTATCCTGAAATATACGCAATTCACATAGCTATTGGTCCTAATAATATAGAATCAATATTTTCAATCAACATTTTTATCATATTAGACCAAAAAAAGAACATGACTCACTACAGAATACTTTTTTCGCTTCTAGTGGCGCCGCTAATTTTTAATGCCCAGGAACAAAAGATATGGGACGTCTATGCCAACTCTTTCAGAGAAGGTAGTTTGCCTAGACATGCAGAATTGGGGTTTAAAGTGGCTTCAGCTGATGGTAGACTTTTGTATGATGCCAAACAGATAAAGGTCGTAAAATTACAGCCTGGGTCGCCGGCTGCGCTGGCTGGATTAAAGGAAGGAGATATCATTTTATCCATTAATGGACAAAACTTCAATACAGGCATATTAGGGTCAGAACTATTGAACAACCTCCCAGGAGAGAAAAGCACTAACATTCGGATTGTACGAGACGAAAAGGAACTTGTCATTTCCTTTGTTCCACTTTCTTCAGCATTGGAAGACTTAAGTGGAGTAACAACAATTTACGGTTCGTTGTTTACAGATGATGATATTGAGCTTAGAACAATTTTAACAATTCCTGAAAAGGCACAAGGGAAGTTGCCCGCTGTTCTGGTTTCTGATTGGACAACTTGCAGCAGTACAGAGGTTCCATTGAAGTATCAAAGGGGGTGGGTCAACTTTATAAGGGGAATTGTGCAGACTACAGGTGCAATTGTGCTCAGGGTGGACAAACCCGGATGTGGAGACAGTATGGGCCACTGTTCCGAACTGGATTTTGATGAAACAATTGCCTATCAAAAGAAAGCTTTGAAATTGCTAAAACAACACCCAAAAGTAGATACCACCAATATTTTTATCGATGGTGAAAGTGTTGGTTCATTTATGGCCCCCCTTGTTGCCAAGGGTGAAAATGTTAAGGGTATTTTTGTACGCGCAGGTGGTGCTTCGACATGGTTTGAACGTATGTTAATGTTTGAAAGACTGCAAAGGGAACTTTTGGATCAATCAATAATTGAAATCGACAGGGATATTAAAAAAATTACTGAATTCTTTCATTACTATCTCATTAAAGCCATGCCTCTTGATAAAATATTCGAGTTACATCCAACAATGAAAGATGTTTGGGACAATCTGATTTCCCATAATAGTGAATCAAAACATTACGGTAGGCCGATTGAGTTTCACCAGCAGGCACAAAAACATGATTTTGCCCGAGCTTGGATTGAAAGTGGTGCACGTGCATTGGTGCTCATAGGAGAATATGACCAATATGAATCAATAGAAGCGTCAAGATTATTGGTCAATGCCGTAAACAGCGTAAATATGGGATTTGCTCAAATGAATGTCTATCCTTCAACGGATCATAGTTTTGAGATTTTTGATTCTCATAAATCTGCACTTCATGGTTATGGGGGGCAACGAAAGATAGAAAACGACTTAATTGGTGCGGAAAAGCCATTGCAAGATGTCCGGAATTGGATGAAAAGCTTATATGAACAATAGTGCCAATGTCCATACAGGCTTTGCAAATAATATTGCTCAAACTAACAGAAATAGTGTGTTCCAAATGACTCGTTTGAACAATGAGTTTTTTTGAGCAAGACCTTGGAGGTTGATTGTTTCATTGAACTACGCTAAATTACATAGACAGTACGATGGTGTCAATTAATCTGCAGCAAACTAGACAACTATTTTTGGTGGTTAGCCACAATAAAAGATGCAGTTCTATCGCATTGTCGCGCTTATATCAATGTTTTGTAATACTTGTTAATCATGATGCATAAACACTATCTACATATCATCGTCCGCATGTGGATAGCGGAGGCACAAGCTCCAGAGGGCGTGTCGTAGGCTTGGAAAACGTGTTGACACAGTATCACAACCAGCCCTATTAAAGGGCATTATTTTTAGCAATGCCCTCTGCAGTTGTCTTCCTTAAATAGGCAATGCCCTCTTTATCCAGAGCAAATTTTAGGCCTTTTTCCAAATCATTTTGAGTGCCTGTGCCTGTTTTCACTTCATGGCTCAAAACAGTACCATCTGTTAAAGTGATATCAATACTATCTTTTGACCAAAATTTAAATGTATAGGTTAGGGTATCAATAGATTCAAGATCGAGAAAGATGGGCGGTTCCGATGTGATATAAAATGTGCGATCCGTAAAGAGCACTTCACTACCCAGGGTGTTGGTATATAGCTCGTCTTCCGAAAATGGCCGAATAGCATTGGCTGCTTCTACAAGGGGCATGACTATCTGGAAGTGCTTTAAAAATTTGGACAACGACACTTGCTCCCCGTGCATGGGAACCAGGAACCCCACCCGTATCAAAATGCCATGTCCTATTTCCTGTTGTGTTCTTCGCATCAATCTGACATAGGCGCTGTCCGAATCAAATGGTGGGGGAACAGTTTCATAATCAGCTCTAAACGGATTGGCTGAAGGAGCAATGGTCTGGGCTTCCTTGTCTTCCGTGTCCCCGCTATCTTTGGATTCTTCCCCGTCTTTTTTAGGGGATCCTTTTTGCAACACCGGACCAGTCGGAATTTGCAAGAGATATGCCGCCACCAAACAACCTAAAACTACCATCCATTTTGGCCAGCTTGCTATGTGTGGGTAGTGTTCCGCTTGTAGATATATGAAACCGATATAAAGAAGAACGGCTATGAATATGGTTTTGGTTCGGAACATTTTTTATATTTCTCTCTTACCAATATAAAACTATATTCATAATATAGGTAGCATTCCTGCCCTGTTTTTCCCAGTCCCCTCCTCCGTTATCCGCAAGTCGCCATCCGCATGTCGCCGGTTTGAAGCCATTGTAGCTATAGTCCTTTTAGAGCTATAGCTACAATCATTCCACAGCCGTTTTACGGCCAAGTTATTTTATGTTCGCAAGCTACAACTTGTCCATCTCCAATACCATCTCTCTTGCAGCTTTGCCAATTTTTCCATGGGTATCCAAAGCAATGGCCTTTTCGAGCACTTCCTTTGCCTTATGGGTGTCTTTTAACACGGTGTACGCCTCCCCTAGATTTTTATAGGTGATTGCGGAATTCGGGAACAGTTGTGCGATCATGGAAAATACCTGAACGGAAGCCTGAACTTCCGGTGCACGACCACTTTGCAATAAAAGGTTTCCCTTTTTGTTCAATTCTGTTTCAAAATCACAAAAAGCATACCGTGGATCTTGTATCATTTTAGGAAGTTCTTCCCCTAATTTTTGTGTTTGTCCGGTTACATATAACTTGGTTATATAGTCCATGGGCCTGGGTTCAAAATCCGCAGCGTTAAAATTCAATGCGGCCTCCAATACAGGGTCTTGATTGGTTGTGTATTCATCAAAACTCATGGTAACGGGGATGCTGGGCGCTGTCCAATCCGCATTTTCCAAAGCGGGCATATCCTGCCACCATAAATAGGACAAATAGGCCGTGATCTTGCTGTTCGGTAATACCACGGGTTTCGAATCGCCATAAAAATTGACATTTTCCGAAGTCGGCTCCCCGACCAAAATGGCCTCTGTATACCTGCTGATCTCATTGGTCAAATTTTGACAGGCCGAAAACGTATCACGACCAATAATGAAATAGAAACTGCCCTTTTTATTGATTTTTGGTCGTGCCATTATGCCCTTTATCAAGGGAAGATTGTTGTAATTATTGCCACCACCGTTAAGGCGGACATCATAGACCAACTTTTCTATGGGGTTCGTATCAATAAATTGGAACAGTCGGTCATAAAACTGCTCAAGTGTTTCGTTGTCATCATTAAATACGGAGCTTTGTCTAACATAGATGGTCTTTAGGTCTTCCAAATATTCAAAATAATACCGTTTATCTTCCAAATGTTTTAAATACAAAGGGGTTGTCCCGGTATTCCGTGCTGTTGACCACTCCCCTGTCGGTAAAGTGAAATTGAAGGCTCTTGGTTTATCTTCAATATTGATGGTGCCAAACACATGTTCAAAGACCCTTCCCTCCTTTTCCAAAGTGAACGTAACGGTCTCTGAAAGTTCTGGGATAACGCCTTGCGCATGTAATACCTCTGGCGACGTTAAAAATCGTAGGCCATAGGCTTTAAAGTATTGCCCGTTTTCTACAGGAACTACAGGATAAATTAACTCCAAAGCCTTGTCTATGGAAGTATCACCTATCTTCAAGACTTTTGCGCCCAAAGCCTTTTTTTGGTCCTTGTGGACTCCTTCAATATATATACCATCGCTAAAATGATAGAGATTGATGGGTAGCATTCCGCTTTTGGCCGTTGTGCCGTACGTAATTTGTGTATGGCCGTACTTAAATAGGGATACGATGCGTGCCAATCCCACACGGATCTCATGTTCTTTTAGGTTGGGGATGGCATTATAGAGTGCTTCCACCTGGTCGTCAAAATCTTGTTTTGTTGTTTTTACAAAAAGAAACGAATAGTCTTTGTGTACGGTGTTTTGAATAAAACGAAGGTCGTCTTGCCATTCCGTTGCGCTTAGGGTGTTCTGTGCCGATGAATGAAGGAAGAATAATAGATTGAGGATGATAAGTGCATTTTTCATGATGTTGTTTTTTAATCCGAATTTGATTATTTATTACATCGCAAATATGGTCTTAATCCGTTCCCAAGAGTAGTGCTTTGTGTTGAAACGTAGGAATTGTTGCTTGAAACATCGCAGACTTCCTATTTGTTCATCCAGTCTTTAAAATCGCTGGTTTTTTGCCTGCTTACAATAAATTCTTGGTCACGGGGATTTGACAGCGATAACTTTACGCGATGATTGAAATAGGGTTCTATTTTCTGAACTGAAATTTTGGAGATGATCTGGCCCCTATTGATCCTGTAAAACTTGGTGTCATCCAAGGAACCGAACAATTGGTCCATGGTCTCATCTATGATGTAGCGTTTGTTATGGGTAACGCCAAAAGTGATACTGTCCTGCGAATAGATATATAAAAGCTCCGATACCCTTATCTGTACAAAGCCACTCCCCTCTTTTACCAATATTCCCGAGCGTTTTTGCGGGGTCTGGATACTGCTTAAAAGTTCTTTTAAAATATTCGGTCCTATGGGATTCGATAGGCTTTTGGATTTTGAGAATTTGTTCAATGCGGCATCTAGGTCGTTTTGTTTAATGGGCTTTAACAAATAGTCGATACTGTTCACTTTAAATGCCTGGATGGCGTATTGGTCAAAGGCCGTAGTGAAAATAATGGGTGCGGTTACCTCTATTTTCTGAAAAATCTCAAAACTTAGGCCGTCTGCCAGTTGAACGTCCATGAACACCAGATCCGGGGCCATATTTTTTCCAAACCATGAAACCGTATCTTCAACGGAATCGATAATGGCCAGTATTTCAAAATCAAAAACACTTTTGTTCAATAAGCTTCGTAATTGACTTGCGGCACGGGGTTCATCTTCAACAATCAGTATTTTCATGACTCTTCTTTTGATGATTTAATAATGGAAGGGAAACTGTAAAATACTCCCCGTCATTATCGATAACAGGCGTTTTACTTGATATAAGCTGATATCGTTTTTCAATATTCTTCAATCCGATTTTTGTGGATGGTGTTTGGGTCGATTTTGCTTGAATTTTGTTGCCCACCACCAAGGTATCGTCTTTAATGGCCACAGTGATAAACAAAGGTTTGGCTTTGGAAACGATGTTGTGCTTTATGGCATTTTCCAGTAAAAGCTGTAAGCTCATAGGTACTATCATTAACAAGAGCTTGTCTTCGGGAATGTTCCAGTTCAGCTTTAAGTTGTCCCCAAATCTTTCTGATTGAATATGGATATAGGCTTTGGCAAATGTCAACTCTTTTTCCAAGGAAATTAAATTGGAACTGCCAGACTCGATAATAAAACGGTATACACCAGACAAACTATCTACAAAATCTTTGGCATCTTCCTTGCTGTCCTGGTCAATAATATCGCGCAGGGTGTTGAGGCTGTTGAACAAAAAATGGGGCTGCGCCTGGTTCCTCAAGGTATCCAACTGGGCTTGTATCATTACCTGTTTTGTCTGCTCCTCTTCCCGTATCGATTTTTTTAACCGTACGTACGAATAAATCACCTCATAAATTGCCATGACCATAATGGTGATTATGGTAATCGGAATAAGTTCTTTTAAGCGTGTTATGTGACGCGAGTTATAATCGGACAATAGGTTGACAAGCGTACTTGACAACCAACCCACAAAGAGATCCACCAGTAATATGGTACCAAAAATAGCGGGTATAAGGATACCGATACGCTTTTTGTCATCTTTAAAATCGGGGTATTTCTTTCTAAGGAAAATTAAGATACTGCGTATAATGGTCCAATCACAAATGGTAAAGAACAGGGCCACGCCCCATCCGATTAATTTTAAATCCAAGGTGTTGCGTTCATTGGGATTATTGAAAAGAAAGTTCGTAATAAAACTTAAGACAAGAATGGCAATGATGGAATACCATAGATCATCGAACCCTAAATATTGTATACGTTTCTTTTTGTTGAACAGCGGCATAAATGTGAATAACGGAATTATTTGGATGGCATGCAAACCAAAAAAAATGAGCTGTTGTCAGCCGTTCAAATATCTTGGGATCGACAAAAAAATGAAACCATAATACTTTGAAGCGTCGTAATATGTGTCCGAATTGTTATACTTGTTGATGTAATACCGTTCCACACACTCATTTATCCCCCTTCGCCGAAATGAAATGAAGGAGGATTATAGTACAATTATTAGGAATTCCCGGAATAACGCACTGATGCGATATTTGATATAATACAATAATAGTTCAGCTATATCATAGGTAACCGTACATTTGATAGGCAAACAAACCTATCCCTGCCAATACCAGGTACCAATTCACAGCTTTGTAAAAAGCTGGGAACTGCTTGTGTTTTCTTGAAAGTGTAATGATAAAAACAATGGGAACCAATGCCAACACCTGGCCAACTTCCACCCCTAGATTAAAGCACAGGATTTTTGCCAAAACTTGCTCCTTGCCCATATCGAAGGACTGCAATCGTGTGGAAAGTCCAAAGCCGTGAACCAATCCGAAAAGACCCACCATGAGCAGCAAATGGGGCGATTTTACCTTGAACTTTTCAAATCCGCCCAAATTCTCAAATCCCTTGTACAAAACACTTAAGGCGATCACCGCATCCACCAAATGTTCATCCGCAGTAATCCCGGCATAGGTGGCGCCTATCAGGGTTATACAGTGTCCTATGGTAAATACGGTGATAAACTTTAGGATGTCGATAAAGCTGTTCAGGTAGAATATAACACCCGTCAGAAAAAGCAGGTGGTCATAGCCCGTGAGCATGTGTGTTGCGCCTACCTGAACATAGGCCCACAAACCCCCGTTACGCAATAGCTCCTGATCGGCACTGGTGACATCATGGGCCAACCCTAAAAGTGGAACGAACAACAACAAAAGCGGCAATGCCCGTCTTAAACTTGAACCCATCCTTAGTTCTTTTTTCTAAAGATCAGGAACAACACTCCCATGATCAGTAAACTGCCTACTATAAAGACCCAAGTGGGAATATCATGATCATGCGTATGTGTGTCGGGACCATGCTCGTGGCCCACCTCAAAGGTAAGCGTCGCCCATTTAGACCAATGGGTCAATTCATCGCTATCGGTAACTCGGGTCATGTGAATGGTCCGCAGATAATAGATACCGTCCTCGGGCAGCTGTACCACGACGACACCTTGGTCATTGGAACGTAATTGTTGGCCGCTGGTATGTGTATGTGTTTTTTCCGATTTGTGGGAATGCTCACCATCAGCGTGTGCATGATCATGGGCGTGGGAACCTTTTAGATAGCCGGCATAGACCAGTTGGTCGGACAGGGGTTTACCATCCAGCAATAGCTGTACTTCCAAGGTTTCGCCACTATATTTTTCATACGGATTTGCTTGTGGGACAAACTCAATGGGATAGCCCAATACCGTACTCCAGTCGTCTGTTTTGGTTTCACCTACCTGATAGATGGCTTTCACGTGTTTTTCATAACGCTCTACCGCATCCTTACCCAATACGCTATCCCTCTTCCGTTGTTCCAGCATATCCAAAACACCATCGTGTTCCAGATAGCTGTTAAAATTTTCAGCGGTGAGTGCTATGTTTCTTGCTTTGGTCGAGACGCCTGCCACATACGTTCCCGCTTCGCCCGTGGTAAAAGTCAATTGCGTAATGGTGCTGTCCTGGTCTTTCCATTGTTCCGGATCGATGGCCCTTCTTTGGCCCTGGGCGATTACCGAAGCGTCCAGTATGCGATCCCGGGCGATGAGATTTTCGCTCTTTTCAAAAGTCCCATTGTATAGGCTTAAGCTTGCCTCTTGATCGGGCTGCAGGAAATAGCTTTCCATTTTTATATACAGGTCGTGACTGCACAGTAAAACAAAGAGTAATAGGAGAAAGAGTTTACGCATATATAGAAAATTTGATATCAAATATACGAGCAAAAAAAGGTAGTGATTGTTGTATTTAATATAAAATTTGAGTTCGAAGGTCACACCAAAACTAAGTTTTCCGAATAAAGGTCATTTCTGATTCTTTGGTGTCCTATAAAATGGCTGTTTTATGGGATCGTTATGTCTGTTTAAGGGTGAATAGTGGTAATTCACACTTTTAACGGACATTATTGTTCATTATTTATCTGCGTAGTAATTTGGTAAAACCGGAATGCCCGTTCATATTCGTAAGCCTGCCTGCCCTCCGAAGGCGGGTAAACCGACAGGCAGGTAACATCAGCATACCTGTCAGCCTGTACAGGGGCTTACGACAGCGAGGAGAACAAGCAATTACTTATAGTCATTGCTAGGCAAAGTTTATTTCAGGTATTGCAACATCCACTCTGAAGCGCTATTGGTCCATTCATCAGGTAGTTTATGACCACTATCGAACCATTTAATTTTCTTGTTTTTGCTCTGCAACAGCTCATAAAGTCGTTGGCCATCATTTTTTGTATAGTTCCTGTTATCACTTTCCCCCATCAGCATAAGAAATGATGATCGACTGACAAATGGCGCAAAATTATACACGGCAAGGGCCGAAAAGGGTTGCTTTAATACAGGAGTAACACTTGCTACAGATGCATTTAACCTGGGGTCGACGGCACTTAAGTTAAACACCATCATGCCTCCCATACTATACCCTATTGCCCCGAAACGTGTGGAATCTATTTCTTCACGTGTTGCTAGATAATCCATGGCCCTGCGATATTCAATTACTGTTTGGACGATCATGTCCCTGGCGCGCATGATCCAACCTTTTTGAAAAATAAAAACATCAGCAGATTCGAAATCATTATTTAGCATTCGTTCACCATGATATTCAGCATCCAAGCTTAAAACTGCAAATCCAGAATCTAGTAACTGTTTGCTCAACAGTCCACCTGAAGTAAAACTATTTTCTTTCCACCAGCTTTCTTTGGAATCACCAACTCCATGTAATAATAAAACACATTGATAAGGACCATTCCCCTCTTTTGGAATGGCCAAATAACCGGGTACACGACTATTTCCCGGTCCTTGAAAAACTATTTTTTCCCGGGTATAGTTTGTTTCCTCATCTTTATCAACGATCCTTGCTTCCAATGGAATGCTTTTATCATAATCAAAGAACTGAGTCATAACTTTAAACGCTTCCGATTTAATAGGATTTATAACAAGGGAATCGCTCTCTTGGGCCGCTATCAAAGGCGGAAAGAAGAATATGGAAATATTTAAAAGGAAAATGACGGTATGGAATGCTTTGGAATTCATAATAACTTAGTTTTTAATTTTGCCCACCATCGGATATCGATCATGAATAATCCATACTTTTTTATATGTTTTAATTTGAGCTATATGGATTTAGGCAATGGTGTACTACGAACTATGGGGGAAAAGCAGCATATAGGAAGGGAAATCTTTGGAGTAACTAAATATATGAAATTTTGGTAAGAAATAATTTACGATTTTTCGTAAAGCATTATAATTAATAGTGGTATAGCCATTCCACACACTCCCCTCCTACGCTATCCGCATGTCGATGAAGCTTTAGCGGAGGCACAAGCTTCGGCGGACGTGTCATAGACTTGGTAAAAGTGGGGCAAATGAAGTAAAACGAAGGAGGGTTATAGTACAAAATGGCTTATGGTTTAGGCCTAAGGTTCTCAATAACCTGTGCATCCACCCAATAGGGTCTTCCTACCCAATACGTACTTCCATCTTCCCTAGCCTTCCACTCTCCCCTCGAAAAAAATAGATATTTTCCATCGTCTGTCACCTGTGCGCCACTTTCCTGGAGTTCTGTGTTTATCTTATCTCCCATATTAATTGCGGGTAGCCAAGAACCCTCTTTTGTTCGAAAACTAATATAGATATCAGCTTGACCATATCCGTCCTCCCTGACAACATCCCATATCAAATAGGATTCATCCGGAGCAATATTGGGGTGGGCAATCCATGTTCCCGTGTTGATCTCCTTGCCCATTTTTTGACGAGGTTCATATTTACCGTTTATAAGGCGTGAATAACTGATCGCTCCAATGGTATCAGGTCTTTCAAATTGATCAAAGAAAAAAGTTCCCTTGTCCGAAACCGATATCCCCATGATATGCATGTCTGTAAAAGGTGGCCCCATACTTTTGAGTTCTGACCAACCCGTGTCCGTTCGTTCCCTATATTCATTTCCACGGTATATGATAGTACCGTCCCTTGAGAATTTTGGGTATGCTATATCGGTCTTGGATTCCTTACCCCAACGATTATTTTCATATCGAATAACAAAAAATGTGCGTTTTTCATATTTTCCGTTTTTCCTGGAGAAATAGTACTCCTTCATATCCGGTGAAAACGTACCCCCTTCAAAAAGCCCCTCTGGCGAAACAATGTCGGGAGCAAAAAGTTTAGGAACCAAGCCAGGGGGCTTTTCTCCAAAATAGGGGCTTTCTATAGCTGGAGGATCATTGTCGTTTGCTTTCTGATTTTTAGTATTGCAGGCATTTAAAAACAGCGTCAATACAAGTGTCAAAATAAGATATGTTTTTCCCATGGGCTGGATGTTCATAATGTTCGCCATTACCTGATAAAAGCCGGCAAGATCCGCTCTGCCGTTATCTGCAGGGTACTGTTATCATTATCATGGGCAGTGACCACGACCATCAGATCAAGCTCCTCGATCAGAATAATATACTGGCCGCCACCGCCCTGGGCAGATGCGGCGAAATAGCTTTTATTTCCAACTTTCAAATTGGCGCTCCACCAGTAATACCCGTACCCCTGCTTAGAGACATCTTTGCCGCCGCCGTAGACGTCATCATCGCCGGTATAGAGGATGCTACTGGTTGTTTTGGTGATAAAGGCTTCCGGAACCAGTTGGTCGCCCTTCCATTTGCCTTTGTTTGCGACCAAGGTGCCCCACTTGACCATGGAACGCGATGTCATGCTCGATCCCCATCCCGCAGTTGGTTGGCCGCTAAGCTCGGTCCGCCAGCCATAATTCGTGATGCCCATTTTGTCCAGGAGTTCTTTTTTGATAAAGTCTTTGGCAGCACCCGGTACAACGGCCTCAAGGACCTGCATCACAAAAATGGGATCGTTTTGATATAAAAAACTCTGGGATGCTGAGGTAATGGGCGCAGTATGCTCCAGGTAGGCCTGGACTTGCCCCTGGCCCTTTAACGTAGCGGGGTCTTTTTCGAATTCTTCTTCCTGTTCTTTGCTGATCCGAATACCGGAACGCATGGTCATCGCCTGGTGCAGCGTGATCTTTTCTACACCCTCGACAAATTTTGTAGGGTCCAACTCTTTGAGAAAACTGACCAACGGCTTGTCCAGATCGGCCATGGATAGATACCCCAACTGGATGGCACGGCCCAGCGCCAGGCCGGTATAGGCTTTGGTCGCCGATGCTTGCGGGTGCGGCAGATCCATGCGACCACGTGCATAATAGGACTCAAAGAGGAGCTTGCCCTGGTGGGCAATAAGAAAGCTATCGAACTTACCATGTTTACCGTCGGCGATCTCCTGCGCCAGTTTAAGAACCATCGCTTTATTGCCACCATCCATGCCCAATTCGCCCACGGGGATACCGTCTTTTCCATCCCTTGGCGCCGTATCGATAAAGGCTTTTTTGAGATAAGGAATATCCCTGAACGGGAGCGTGGTTTCGGCGGCCATGGCCTCCGGTGCAGGACTGTCACTTTGTTGGGCAAAGCCACCCACGGTTAGTATAAGGAGCATTAAAAGGAGTCCTCCTGTTTTGTTTTTCATTGTTCTTAAGTTTTAAATGGACAAAAAAGGCATCTGGATCAGATGGATCTGTTCGTTTTGTTTTACAAACTTGCTTCTTGATTTCCAGCTATCCAATCTAAATTGTTCCAACTGCTCTATATCCTAATGAACTGCTCCAAGAAGCCATCCATAATGGTTATCTTACACCGGTAATACCGCTAAAAATGAGCTTGAGATCCTTGCCCCTATTCCTTTTGCTACTTGTGGCATCTTGTTCCCAAAGCCCTGTTTTCGAGCAATATGAGACCGTATCCCGGATCGGGGACCAGCAGGAATGGGGGGCCAAAGACCTGGATGATCAGGACTGGGAAAAAGGAAAACCCATTGTAACAGGTGGGCAGATTTACTGGTTCCGGACGCCAATTGCTATTTTGAAGACCCCCGGATCTTTACGTCCCTATGGAATACAGTTGGATGTTTATGGGGAGTATGAGGTTTTTTGGGATGGGGTGTTGATCGGGAAAAATGGGAATCCAGGTCAGGAAGCAGTGCTACCGCCCGAAGGTAAAATGTGGGCCACCTTTAGTATTCCCACCCACCTGACGGAAGCGGGCGAACATGTTTTGGCCATACGCTCAAGTCTTTATCATTTCCCGGACCATTCCGGAATATGGGGATTGGAGATGGACCACTACGACGATCTATTGAACGACCGACTCATCGAATCTTCCTATATGCACCTCTTTGCAGGGGCCTTTCTTATCGCCTCTTTCTATTTTCTATTGCTCTTTCTAAGTGACAAAAAGGAGTATGCAACATTGGTTTTCAGTATTAGCTGTTTTCTCTTTTTTATCCTGATATTGGCAGAGTTCAGTAAAGCCTATATGCCCATCCATTACAGTATGCATATTGTACGCTTACAGCTCATAGGCAGTCTGATGTTCGGTATTTCTTTTTTGATCCCGTTCTATTTTTCCATGCAGTTTCCCTTCCCCAAACGAAAATTGCTGCTGACCCTTTACGCAGGGGTGCTATTGTTCTTTTTCCTATCGAGATATGTCTTTGAACTGACGGCCAATAATATGGTCTTGAGCATGTGGATGTTTTCCTTTGGGATCGTGGTGTTCGGGGCCTATAAAAAGAGGAAAGGTGCCCGTCTGGTACTGTTGACACTCCTGCTGTCCGTGCCCATAGGTTTTGTCACTCCCTTTAACAAAAGCCTGTTCGCAGGTTTCAGCCTTATCCTTCTCGGTATGTTCTATTTGCTTTCGCTCCGGATCAAGGAACAACGGTTGGCCTATGAAACTTCTCTGGTCCAATCCACGCGCCTGCGGCTGGAATTGCTAAAAAAGAACATTCAGCCCCATTTTCTAATGAACACCCTGACCTCATTGATAGATTGGGTAGAAGAAGCACCTAAGAAGGGGGTTCTGTTCATAGAAGCCTTGGCCAAGGAATTTGACCTCTTTAATCAGATAGAGAACAAAACACTGATTCCCATCGCCCAGGAAATAGCGCTTTGCCGTACGCATCTTGAAATTATGGAATACCGGAAGGAAATCAATTATTCCCTGCAAGAAGAAGGTATAGATCTTAAAGAAAAAATACCGCCCGGAATTTTTCACACCTTATTGGAAAACGGCATTACGCACAGTTTGCCCCTGGAAGATAACAGTGTCAAGTTTACACTTAATTTTGAAGCGAACAGTGATTACAAGTGTTATACCTTTTTAACGTTTGCGGCAGGTTTGGGAAAAGAAACGAAAAAAGAAGGTACAGGTTTAAAATACATAAAAGCCCGGTTAACGGAGAGTTATCACGGGCAATGGGATTTTACCTCGGAACCGGCAGATCACGGTTGGAAAAATACCATAAAAATATATTCATAGGAGATGCACATTTTAATTGTTGAAGATGAATCACGGATTGCCAAAAGAATAGAACGCATGACCCGTGCTATTTTTGGTGATGCCCTACAATCGTTACAACATATAAACACCCTCCACGGGGCAGTGCGGTTTATTGAAAATAACCCCTTGGATCTTGTCCTCTTGGATTTGAACCTTAACGGTGAGAGTGGGTTTGATCTTCTTGCCACCGCGGTTTCCGGATCGTTCCATACGGTAATTATTTCTGCCTACAAAGATCAGGCAATTACGGCTTATGAATATGGCGTTTTGGATTTTGTGCCCAAACCTTTTAACAGGGACCGCTTGGAGCAAGCCTTGAACAAGACCCTTGTTAAAGGGAAAACAGCTGCCCATGATATTAAGTTTTTAGCGGTCAAAAAAAGACACCGGATACAGCTCATACCCCTTGAAGAGGTACTTTATATAAAAGGGGCCGGGGCCTATACCGAACTCTTTCTGGCAGATGGGAAAAAGGAACTGCACAATAAATCGCTCGAAAAACTGGAACAGTTGTTATCGCCTTCTTTTGAACGGATCCACAAATCGTACCTAATGAAGATGTCCGAGCTAAGGGAGATTCGTGTAGAAACGGGAAGCAAATATATGGCCGTGCTAAAAAATGGGGAACGTATCCCTATCGGAAGAACCAAGTACAAGGACATCAAGGCGAAGTGGCTTTAAAATAGGTCGGGGTTTTATATATTATTGATTGGGCTTGAGGTTCCCAATGACCTGGGCATCTACCCAATAAATGTTGGATAACCCACCTTCTTCTATTTTTTATATACATTACTAGCAGTTGACTTTTCATATCCACCTTTCTTGGAATTTCAATGAATAGTAAATTATTTGTTTAGAAAAATTACCATCAACAAAATTCTCCTTTTCTTCAAGTTTTTCTAACAGTTTTGAGCATTGATTCCAAATTTTGATTAATTCGGAAACCATAGGTTTTAGAATTTTTGCATTATCCGGAGTATAATGAACAGTCTTGTTTCTTAATCTAAAAAGATTTTGAACTTCATTGAGATGAATCCTGTTCTTATTTAATTCATCTTTAAATATGTAAACTATTCTTTCCATAATTCTTGAAGTAGAAATTCGAGAATAGCTAAAATCATCTATTTTTCTTGATTGGTTCAAAAAGAGTAAATGCCTATTAATTATAGTTTCCATAAAGAAGCCCATATTGTTTATATGTCCTAGTATTTCAGTCGAATCAATGCTGTGGTTTAATCCGAATTTATATTTTTCATTTTCAGCCCTTTTTTGCGCATTATCCCATGCAGAGTAAATTTTTTTTATAGTTTTTTCAGAAATCACCTTCTTATTGTCAAATTGTAACATTCCGATAGGTGTCGCAGGTAAAATAAGTTTATCAATTGTTTTTCTATCTTCTTGATTTGGCTCAATTGTCTCCAATAATTCTCCGAATAGGATTGAAGCAAATTCATACTTCAATGCTGTATCAAGATATTTAAATGCTTCTTCCAAAAAGAATGATGCGCCTAGCGAAAGTTTTTGGTATGTCTTGATATCATGTTTGTTACTCATATTGACCAGCTTGCCGCCAATGGGATTTGTGTATGGCATGTGGGGCGCAGTGCCACGGACAACCATCATCACACCCTATGGGTTATACATATTGTTGTAGGCAGTGCCATTTGGTCATTGCCCAAGGTAAATATAGTAAAACTTGGTATCGGCATGAGGTGTGATTATTTACATATGTGGCCATGCCTGCCTGCCCTCCACAGGCGGGCCTGCCTACCGTAGGCTGGTTCCATTACCTTTTAAGAGAAACCTTTTTAGAAGAAAAATTAAAGGGAAATCTTAGTAGTAAATCTTTGCTACAACTTATAACATATTAACGTGAATGCCTTGACACCAAATTGGAATATGTAAATAATTTCGAATGGAAACTATTGTTTTTCTTAGTTTAGAAGCTTAAACTGAACTGAGTTCAAATACAAATGTTCTATACCTATATCTTTCTATTACTTGTATTTGCCATTTTTCTCAGGCCGATTTCCACACTGATTCATGAATTGGGCCATGGAATACCTGCCTTGTTGTTGACGGATGACAAGGTTACATTGTTTCTAGGTTCTTATGGAGATCCAAAGGAGAGTATTAAAATTAATATCGGTAGGTTGGAAATCTATTTCAGAAAGAACCCCTTTCATTGGAAGATTGGTCTTTGCCAAATGCATAGCGAATCAGTTTCTGTTAACAGACAGATCTTGATAAATCTAATGGGGCCGATAATGTCGCTAGCATTGTCTTTAATAGTCACTTATTACGTTTTTTTCGCCGATTTAAATGGGGATTTTGTAGTGCTGTTATTTTTCTTTGGGATATCCACTTACTATGATTTCTTTGCCAATATCATACCTCAAAGACAACCTATTAAATTACATGATGGAACCTTAACCCATAATGACGGCCAAAACATAAAGAACTTATTAAAGTATAAGAACCTGCCGTTGGAATATGAGGAAGGTATTGACCTATACAATAGCAAAGAGTTTAAAAAAGCAGGGGAAATATTCGAAAAAGTTCTAGATTCTGGACATAAACAAGATTTAATATATCGCTTGGCAATATCATCTTTTCTAAATGCCCACAATTATCAAAAAGCCAAGTTGTTCAACGATGAGTTTGAAAAAAAGAACAACAGAACAAACTTTGATTCAAATGATTACAATAGTTCTGGGCTACTTAAATCATATTTGAAGGATTATTCAAAAGGGTTATTGGATTATGAAAAATCATTAGAACTCAATCCGGAGAATAATTTGACCCTAAATAATCGAGGATATACCTATAACCTTATTGGGGAATATGATAAAGCAATTACAGACTTCGATAAGGCTATTGAAATAGAGCCGGAGCAAGCATATGCCTATAACAACAGAGGTCTAGCTAAAATAAAACTAGGAAGAAAGAAGGAAGGGCTCAATGATATTGAAAAGTCAATGCATCTCGATAAAGACAATTCATATGCACATATGAATCTAGGAATTTATTATTACGATTTAGGGGAGTTCGCTAAGGCTCTAGAAAAATTCAATTTAGCTTTGGAGTTGGACAAAACTACTTATGAAATTCGAGAAAGAATTGCTGAAACCAAGAGAAAACTAAATCTGTCTTAATCAAAACCATTTCATACACTCACCTCCGCTAAAGCTTCAGCGTGCCCTCCTGTCGGCGGGCAGGCTCGCCTGCCTCCCCTACCTGTGCTCCGTAACTTCAGTGAAGGAGCACTGTCTACTTTATACTCAATGCAACAAAAAAGCCCCGGAGATTGTTCCAGGGCTTTCCTAAAAACAAAGTGGTATGTCTACAACTTCCCGATATTATAGCTTAACCCGATATGAGGCACCATAAACGATGTAGTGGGCCCAAAATGAGGGGCCCTATGCGTAACATAGATGCCCAATGATAGCTTGCTCCTCCCCTTCACATAGCCCAGGGACAACTTATTAGCGAAGAAGTTATAATCGCTATCGTAAATGGCTGTGCCCACCAGCGCTCCGGTTTCGTTGCGGAACAATTCCTTTACGATGAAATCGCTGTTCCGGTTCAATAGGGACAGACCAGCCTGGGCAAAAAATTCGCCCTTGCCAAAGACCTTGAAATAGTAGGCCAGGTACAAATGATAGCCCATCAGCAATTTGTAATCTGCCCCTTCCACACCAAAATCGCCGGTGATCTCACGCGCGTCCAAAAGTACCAGGTCGTAACGGAACGAATTGATAAATCCGACCGAGAGTTTCTTCGAAACAAAATATTCCAATTCAAGGTTCAGGGCCATTCCCGAATTCTGTTTATCAATATTCGTAAAGGATGCCTCCTCGCTAAGCGGTATCGCTACATCGTAAATAGGCGTAATCCGATATTCCGGTCCCAGGCTAAAATAGAGTTGACCCTTACGGCCGGTTTCAGTGTCTTGGGCATGGCCAACAAAAAAGAAGCTGGTCAAGGCAAAAAATAGCAATGTCCTTGTCATGGTAGTTCGTGTTTGAAAGGGGCGTTGATAAAATGAGTGCTTGTTTCAAGTAGTTTTGGGTCGGGTTATAGCCTCACCCCTACCCGTAGCGCCAGGATGGCCACCTTTTGTTTCCCATTATCGTAATCTCCTTTAACGGCAGGTTGTCCGCCCAGCGCAGGAATATCTAGCGTCCCGCTATAGGTATGTTCACCCAGGCCCAGGTAATCCACCGCTATGGAAAAGCGGTCATTGATCCAAATACCGGCCCCAACGGTATACCCGAGCTTGGTGGCCCAGTTTTGCGTTGATCTATAGGTTTCCCCATCTATCGTAAGCACGTAATCCATAATTTTAAGAAAGTTCGAGGCCGCCCCGGCATGGGCAAAGATTGAAACACAAGGACCAGTTTTAAAAGTATACCGCAAACCGGCGGTTACGGGAACGTTCAAATACTTTGGGTTCTTGATATGCACATTGGCATCGCCCGTAATTTGCATTAAAATTCGTTCAGATAGTGTCTCCGCGTCCTTTTCTGACCCGTTGTAATGAAGGTCGACCCCTCCGAACAGTCCCCAACCATTTTTTCCCAAGGGATATACATATTGGGCGCCTATATGGGCGCCCACGGCCGCATTGCCATTGCTGCCTATATCTGTAAAATCACCTAACGGGAAGGAGGGTCCCGCATGGATCGAGACACTTCCCTGGGCTTGAGATCGAATGGTAAAGCAAAGGACCAAAAGTAAGCAGCCAACAATCAATGGACATTTTTTCATGATATGCAGTTTTCCATTTAGTGCATAAAACTGCGGATAAATTGAATAGGAAGAAAAACCCATGTAACAAGTGGGCGTATATGGGAATGGACGGGAAAATTGGCGGGGGAAAGAGGGTGTTTACAATAAACAGGGAACAATTAGCAATGAACCATTATGGGGATTTGCGCTTTATAGAAGAGGGATGGTTTTGGGGGAGCTATTGGATATGGCCACCCTCCTACTCCCTGCTTCATAACTTCATTTAAAGCAATGGACCAGTAATGAATAAAGTTCTCTTAGGCCGCTTGCTCCCTACCCAAAACACGCACTAGCAACTACCAAGCAGCCAGCATAAAGCATGGTTCGCTGGTATTTAGGTTCGGATGATGCTCACCTCTAACGATATTCGCTACTACTTTTTGATCGGATTTGTCAATCAAATACTCAATTTTCGTGTTAAAGGAAATATCATCCCAAATGATTTTATCACACCCGTTTATTGCAATGATCATCTCATTGACATATATGTTCCTCGGGTTATAAACTTGAATTTTAGCCCCCTTAAACTCAAAAACAATCCCTTTTTCACTGGTTCCTGTTATTTCCTTTAAGGCATACAAATTGTCTCCAGGCCTTCCAATACAGTCCCCCCAAAGCGTTATGGTTCCTGCCAAAGCTGCCTTGGATTCTTTGTATAGTTGCATTAACGTATCATCCTCTATAGGGTCTAACGATTCTAAATTGTAGAAATCCTTCATGGCATATCTTTTAAATAAATCTGGAAATGCTCTTCTAAATTCTGCAAGAGTATATTTTCTTCTAGATTCAATCAAACAATATTTTGCCTTTGAATTTTTTATTTATTTCTTTTATGATGTTTTTCCGTTCTTCTTCCGTAACACGTTGTCCTTTTGGCTTCCCCCAATAGTTTAAAGATTCTTTATCAGCATAAAACATCGGCGGATCTAAAGTGGCTTCACCTTTTAACACCAATATCTTGCCATTTTCGAATTCAAACGTCATTTGACCTAAGTTTCCCAATGCCTAATTAAGATTACTTCTTCCTCTAAAGCCAATGGCTGTTTTTTTCTCTTAAAACTGCTAGCTCATTTTGGTCATGTCTTCGGTTGTTCGACTCAAAATTACCAAGCAAGCATAAACGCTGGTTCATTAATGCTAATAACAGGATTGTGACTCCCTTTCAACACATTTGCAATTAATGATTTGCTGGAAGGATTAAAACTATATCTAATTTTCAATCCTGATGACCTATCATGCCAAATAATCTCATTGCAACATTCAACAGCAATTATAAATTCATTTATATATACTTTATTAGGTTCTTTTAAAATAATATCGCTTTTACTAAAATTAAATAAATACATGCCTTCATCAAATTCTTCAATTTGCAACAACCGATATATATTATCCCCAGGCCTTCCAATACAGTCCCCCCATACTAGAATACTACCTCCTTCAGATGCTTTAGATTTTTTATAGAGAGTCTTAATTTGAGACTTATCAATAGGTTCAAGTTCATTGATGTTATAGTAATCCATATTTTTTAGTTAAATAAATTCGGATATAGTTTCCGAAATTCTTGTAAAGTATATTTTTTACCTGTTGTATTGTCTAATATTTCTGTAATCCAATTTATGCTCCAATTTGAAGATAATAATACTTGATCTCCACCACCAGATAGTCTTTGTCCATTTTTACCTACCTGAGGAGCCACTTTTCCAATATTCATAGTAGTTCCAGCAGGTATTTTTATCTTAGCTTCAAAACGCATACTATTGTTAAATTCACTCAATATAGCAAGTTCATTTCTCGTGGCACCCCTTTTGGTTGTTAAAAAGGCACCATTGGCAAGAGCATCTCCTCCAAAAGATCTATAAAGCGATATGTCAATATTATTTTTAGCTGTTCTATAAGCTCCATCTAAAAAGGTAGTGGCTCTAAAAGAAGGTATACTTTGTCTTTTTAGAATTGTAATAAAACCTTCTATTAAAGTTGCAGACTGAATTATTGTTTTACTGCCTATCTTAATAGCTACTTTTACTGCTTTTCCACCACCTTTGATCACAGGTTTCAGAATCTTGCCCCCTGGTATAAAGCCGACCACCAGCCAGACCCCAGCTTCGGCCCGTGATGCTTCATTGTTGTCAAAATCCTTGCCATCTATAAATACTATTGCCTCCTCTATTGGTGTCGCATAACGGGCAACCCCTTTCATGCCCTTCCAAAAAGCCTGTACCAAATAGGGGTCGCTTGTAGTGCTCACTCCGGTCGCGGGCAATAAAAGCTCGTGCCAACGTTTGGTCCCGTCATTAAAAATGTAGTAGAAGTAGCCATCATCATTTAAGCTGGGCTCCGAAAAGGAAACCCCATTATTCACCTCTCTGACCGAATTGGAGCGATAGACCCAACTGCCGTTATTGAGCTGATAAAACCTATTGGCATTGGAGCCGTTTCCGTCTGGGGTCCAGTTCTTATAGGACAGTGCATCCAGTCCACCTATCTTGCCCGATCCGTTCCCCTTACGGTATCCTTTGCGCAACTTGTTCAATTTATGTGTCATGCCAAACTCGCTACGGGTCAGCATGGCCTCCCTGTGTTGCAGGATAATATCTTCCCTTAACTTTTCCAACCTTTCATAGTTCCTGGCACATTGACGTACCGAATAATTCGAGGACAGGGAGTTGCACCGTTCGGATTCGTTTTGGAAAAAATTGTCTTTGAAGACCCTTTGTGAATCCGTGAGCTTTGGAGCCTTCTTCTTGCCCATGTTCAGGAGTATGGTGTTGTTCCAGAAGTTTGGCAGCCTATACTTGGTGATCGGTACGCTCATCACACCCCTACCACGGTTGTTGTACTGGGTGAGGTAGGTGGTCATAAGGAACACCTTGTCCTGTAGCCCCTTACGGTTATAGTTGGCGATATGTTTGTTCGTCATCTCAGTGGATAGGCTCCCATCATCCACGATCCGGTGCATCCCCCATGCCCAGGAACGATTTTGTGCCGCTCCGTACTCTTTCTTTGAAAAGTCATTTAGGGATCCGTCCCAAAGGCGATCTAAGGTTCCCAAACCTGTGGAACCTAGGCGGGTGTTCCTGACCCTTTTGTTGGACAGTTCATCGCAATTAACGATACCGCGGGGGCTACAAACATCACGTAAATGTCTCCATTCCTCAATCAAATTGAGGTCATTGGTATGCTGTTCTTGTTCCTTATCCAGCGACCTTGCCTTTTTGCTATGGCTCGACCCGATCGAGCGTGCCCTGCTCTCAACCTTTTTGAAGTTCTTCTCGTAATTTTTAAAGAAATCCCTTTGGGCATTTCTAAAGGTGCTGTGACGGGTCCGCAATTGGCGGTTGATCTCCTTTCTGAAGTTCTCTTCCTGTCGGCGCAGCCAACGATCTACAGCTGCCCGCTGCGCGGCATCAATCGCTATCTGCATGTTCAACAGAACGTCCATGCTGGTGTAATAGATCTGGAAATCCAATTCCTCCGTCCTGGCCGGTAGGGCCCTGGGCGGCCTCCTGGTCGTGGTGCGCCTCGTATTCCTATTGCTTCTTCCCCTGGCGTCCCTGTTCCTACTATCTGAGCGGTCTACCCTACTCTCGAGTGGCTCGTGACTTCTGTACTGTGCTTCCGCCGAAAAGGAAAAGCAGGTGAAAAGGGCCACGGAGAGCAGAAATCTGTATATATTTTTCATCTTTGACGGCTTTATTTTTTAATGACAAGTTTGGTATGTGTCCGGTCGTTCACCCTTACCTGTACGATGTACAGTCCCGACCGTAGATCGCCCCTGGATATGGCATGGGTGTGCCTGCCCTGTTCCAGAAAGCCGTTGTGCACCGTCTGTACCTTTGTGGCCCCGTAGTAATCGTAAAGCGCTACTTCCACACTGGCATCGGAGCCCAGTTCGTAGTGCACGAGAAGATCATGTGCAAAGGGGTTGGGGTACAGTTTTATAAAGCTACTGCCCTGTTGGGCCAAAGCGGACAGTGCGGCCTGGGACAGTTCTTGTTCTCCCTGGGCCAGTACCATGACCATGGGTGGACCGGGCTCGGCCCATTGTACGGTCCAGGTCTCCAACCTCCCTACGAGGTAGGTGGTGCCCCCCAGTTCTTCCAGTGTAAAATCTGCCGAGAGCAGGTCATGGTCCAGGTCTGGATAACCGGGATGGTCCGTGTACTGCTTTTCAATGGTGATCTGCCCATTGAGAAAGGTCAGGGCACCCTCTTTCCATATGGCCCTGCCGTAAGTACCGTTTCCGGCAACCTCTACCTCCGTCCCAAGGGTCTCCGGGCCACCATCGGTACTTTCCACCAAAAATTTCATGGGCAGGGTGCGTAGCACGGTACGGCCGGACCAGTCCATTTCCAAAAGATGGCCCTGCCAGTTCCCCTCAATGGAAACGGGAACGCGCTTTTCATCTGTTCCTGTCATGGACGAGGCACTCTCTCCCGTTCCTTTGTCCCCGATGGCCTGTTGTAGTCCCTCTCTCCGGACCTGTATGGTATCGCTCTTGCCCTCTCCTTCGTTTTGGAACTGTTGCAACAGCACCTCACTGTTGTATATGGGATTATCACGAAGAAGGTCCATTGCCCTGGCCCGGTCCTTGGGGACCCCGAGCCCGAAATAGTACATTTTGGCAAGCCAATGTTTGGCCATGGGCCAAGTGCCCTTTTTGAACCATTCCATGGCCTTGGCATAGTCCTGTTCCACATCGCCGAGCCCTTTGAGGTACAGGTACCCCAAGCTATAGGCGGCCTTATCGCTGCCCAGTTCGTAGGCGCGCTCGAAGCACATCCGCGCCTGGTTGAAATCCAGGACGGTGCCGATACCATCTTTGTGCAGGACTCCTAACATGCACATGGCATCGGCATCCCCTGTTTCTGCCATGGACCTTACCAGTTTAAAGGTCTTTTTGGATTTTTTCCTGGTCACATGGTCGCCGTAGATATACGCTTCGACCTGTTCCAAGGTTCCTTGGTTCCCTTCGCCACTTTCTTGTGAAAGGCCTGCGAAATGGAAGGCAACAACAAGTATTGCCAGAATCGTACGCTTTTTCATCTCTTTGGGTGTTTTAAGGTTATCTATTTTACTCGTGTATGATGATTACCGAAATTGCGTCTTGGCAGGCAGGCCCCATCCCAATAGCTATCGGGAGGGCTTTTTTAGAGTGGTTAAACAAGTCGCCAAAAGTTGCTTAATAAGTCTCCACGAGTTGTTTAACAAGTCGTTTGGAAACGGTCAAAGGGGGAGTTGAGCCCCTGTTAATCCATTAAAGTTCTTGATTAATTGACAGGAAAGAAAAACCCATGTAATAAGTGGGCGTATAGCGTAATAGGTGGGAAAATTGGAGGGAAAAAGAGGATGTTTACACTGAACAGGGAACAGTTAGCAATGAACAATTATGGGGGCTGCGCTTTACAGAAGAGGAATGGTTTTGGGAGTAAGGGTGGAAACGGAGGGTTCGGGACTGGTTTATTAAACGAGCCGGACGGCCTATGGAGGGCTCGCGACAGCGGGGATATTTCAAAAAATGCATAAACAATCTAAGCGTTTTTTCAATTCTGGCCCGCGCCAAGTAAATCTTCTTTCTTAGCTTTTTCTATGAGATAATTTGTGAAAGCTGAACAGGATACGAGGAAAAATCTAGCGTCTTCTAGCTCTAATTTATCCTCTTGCATAAGAGCATGTCGTATCCCATTTTTATCATTGGTATACGCGTATAATTTTTCAAACCCTGCTTTCAACGTATTGTTTATCTTTTTAGACTTGTTGAGTTTGTTTAAAGCTTTTCCTAAAGTATTTTCCGTTGGTTCAATAATTCTAGAAATAGCCTCTACCATGCTTATGCCCTCCTTTATCGAGTTTCTTAAATCCGGATTCGGCTTCTTTGAAATCAACTCTAGGGCAGTATTTAGATGCTCATGAATGCCTATCAAACCATACTCACTGGCCAAGATTTGTGTCTGTTCTATTTCAGAAATTTCGGCTTCGTTTGTTACCGGAATGAATTTAGTTTCAACTAAGGTATATGCAGAATTATTATCCTTAAGGTTTTCATTCAGGACATCACTAAATTCTTCAATATCAAAGAAAGTGCTAAATTCTGACCTATCCTCAATCTGTTGCAGAACAAACTCGAAGAATTCATAAACTTTGGGCCAATGAGCCTTTTCGATATGTCTTCTAATAAAACCTTTAAGGTCGTAATCCCTATAGGGAAAATCATCTAATGCTTCTTTGAAAAACCCAATCCAAACAATCTGGAAAAATTGTTTCATAAAACTCTTATCCCTCTGATTTGTTTCATATTTTCCATATATATAAATAAGAAATGCATTCCACATATCAGTTCTCAAATCATCATCTATATGGTCTATTTGGATAGGTATCTCTACAGGTTCAAACCCGTAGCGCTTGGCAAAAGGTAAATTGTTCTTGTCAATTTTCATTAATCTAAATTTATTATGCTATTAAGGTTCTAACTCTGAATCATCTTTAAAAATCTTCAAATCCAGGGTTTTTGCAATTTCTTTCATTAAACCATTTTCCCTATACTTCTCAGAATTATATCTTATTTGCAACTCGTTAATAGCCGTTTCTTTATGCTCGCTTGCTTGGTTAATGATTTTTAAAAGCTTCGTCTTGTTTTCAAGAAATAACTCAAAACAACCATCAGATTCTATCATTGGTATTATAATTTTACGAGTGGTAGCATCACTTCTTTTATCTAAATTTCCATGCAAAAGCAATCCTTTCCCGAAAAAGAGGATATCATTTTCGTTAATTTCACCCCTGTCGTTTATGATTATATCTCTAACACTAGTATAAGTTGTTTTAAGTTTCCTCGCGTCTAATTCATTCATAAGTGTGTCCCAAAAGATTGGTTCTGGTATATCTTCTTTTTCAGAGGCGATATCTTTTAGATAATCATCAAAAGCACTATGAAAGTTGCCACTATAAGTATTTATCAATTTGTTGTTAACCAGTGATTTAATAATCGAAAAGGTTTTGTTTTGTTTTTTAAATGCGTTTAAAATGTCTTCTTTGCTAAGGCCCTCAACATGTTTTAATGCATTTTTTGTAACTTTTTTAATTAGTTCAAATTCCTGTAAGTGAAGGTTATAAAAAAATCTTTCATCCAATTTTGACACATCGCTATTGTCTTCAAAGTGACTATGCCATCCTTCAAGTTTTTGAATAAACTTTTTCTCTTTTTTTAAGTCATTGTCAAATACTTTTTCTAAAACCTTCGAATACTCTACTAATATATTTTTCAAAAGCAATCTGGAAGAGCCGTAACTATTGTATGTTAGCTTCTCTGACATTAATTTTACATTCGTATAGGGTGTGGTTTTGGGGTTTTCTGTTATCAAAAAAAGTAGGTCATCGTAGTCTATGTACCATTCAATCTCTGCACATATTTTTTCTATGTTTTCGTCAGATAAAGTATTTAATGTATTTATGAAGTTTTGATGTACGATTGCATCGTTAAAATTAGCTAGACCTATGGCAAAAGCATTAATGTAAACTTCATTTTCAGCTAACCTTGGTTTTGTTAATTGGTTATAAAATGTTGGAGACAATTTTACATCTAGAGGTTTATTATTGAGACGTTTTAATACATTCAAATAATTAGTAATATCCTCTACTTCATCATAAGTTACGTCTTCTAGTTTTTCTATTATTCCTTCGGAAATTCTTTCTAATTCGTAATTATCGTTAATAATTTCTAACTCATTTAAACAATCCGTGACTTTACCTAAATTTAAATCCTCTTCACTCTCTTCATCCTCAAAGAAGTAATCAATCAAGTCGTCGTTGTTGCACTTTATCTTATACCTGGTGTATTCTTTTTTTGTTTTTGATACCAGGTTAATTAATGGAACAGGCTTAAATTCTTGGGGTTTAATCAGTTTTATTAAATCAATCTTTATTTCTTGATTGTCTTTTAAAAATTTTTCTGTTTTAACAATCTCATCATAGTAAGTATTTTGAGTTGACTCGTCATCTATTAGAATTTTACTGCTTAAAGTATCTATTAACTTCTTCAAAACCTTTTTACCCAGGTTCAAAGATGAGTTGGAAACAATAGCCTTATGGTTATCATTAAATTTTTTAAATTGGGTTTCTATTTCAATTATTTGTTTTGCGAAATCATTCCAATATTGCCTTTTCCTATTATCAGACAAATAACTGGAAGTAATTTTAAGTATGTCAGCCAACCCATTTATTTTGGTCGGCAGCTCTAAACCGAAATATGCTTTATTAAAATAACTATCAAACGCGGCATGATTTACGAAATTCTTTAGTTTCTCCACATTGCCTTCCCTCAAAATTATTTGTAGTTCTCTAAATAGGAGAACTTCATTAGCCCGATTCTTGTTAACTCCAAAAGTAAGAGCCGAAATACATTCATCTAGTTCAGCTATATCTTCAAATTGGTTAACCGCTGCTTTCAAGTAACTTCGGGAAAGTACTTCCTCATTTGGGCTCTTAATGATATCATCTTTTGCTAGTACAAATAATGCTAAATATCTCATTTTTATTTCATCATTTGCAACCTCATTTTCCCATTGAAGATATTGAGCAACCAAACTATTTACATAATTGATTATTTGTCTTGGTTTGATTGTGGTTTCGGAAGAGAGAATGTCAAATAATTTGACAACATACTCCTTCTCCTTTTCATGTATAATTTCTTCCCCAAACGCATCTTTTAAAGATTGGTCCAAAAACGCTTCCCATTGAGTTACTACGGGTGGTGTTACTCTAAAATTAGTGGCAAAAGTTTTTTCAATAAACCCGTTTCCATCAAAGTGCTTGTTTAATTTTGTCTTATCATAAGGTACAATTATCCAAGAATTAACCGTTTCCGTGTCCTCAGCAAAAAAAGTGTGAATGGAAGACCAAAGCGACTTAATCTTATCTTCTTCTAGTCTATCGATATTATCAAAAACTATTACAAGCTTCTTTCCATTTTTATTAATATCTTCTTCTATGTTAGAAAAATACTCCCTGAATTTTTTGACCGACGGTTCATCTTCTAGCACGTTTTCTATTTCCTTAGAATCTATCTCCTGACCCCGGAACCAATAAAATATTCTGCCAAGAGTATCAGACCTGCCTTCTTGTTTTTGTAATTCTTTAGTTGCATTTTCTTTTCTCAACTTTTTATATTCTATCCATGCTAACAAAACTGCCCATATAAGTAACCCAAGTGGTATAAGATAGATGGTGATAATTGGCTTCCAAAAAGGACCAGCATCCCATGACTTAATAAGGTCTACCTTTGACAAAATGTTATCATATAAACCTGAAAGAACCGTTGACGACAAAATTGCAAGGGTTAATAGAATCCAGTATGGTTTTAATTTAGGAAACCTTTGTTTGTGAATCGTAGATGTCTTAGAAAGTAGTCGATTTTCTAATTTTGACCATTTCTCTCTGTCCGTCAAAAACCCAGCAGAAAAAAGTTGACTAATTAGTTGTTCTAAAAACGATTTTCGTGTTAAATCTTCTTGATTACCCCAGGAATCAAAAATAAAGGTATAGTATTCAGTTCCAAGCTCCTCTTCAATTATTTTTATTACATTGGACTTTCCAGAACCCCATTCTCCTTCTAACCCAACAACTTTTTTGTCTAATATTTCAGACTTGATTGTTTTGGCAATAATTTTTGCAGTTTTTCTATGTGAGCCACCTTTAATAGTATCTTTTCCAGAAGGCCTCCCCGAAAGAAAAATTGGGTATTTTGGTTCAGTCATTTTACTATATGCTTTTACAAAGAGGGGCTGAAAATGATGAATGGGGAGGTTTAAATATACAAATTATTAACAAGTAATTCATTACGGAAAACTGCAAGGATATTAAAAATTGTAGTAGTATACCATTACACACACTCACCTTCGCTATTATTACGGGTAAAAAATGTTTTATCAGCTTTTTAAGAAGAAACGTTTAAAGAGAAATTGTAGAGGTAAAACCTTGCTTTCCAAGGCAAATGTCATTTCGAAACACAATTTGGGGTAATTGGAGATAGTTCTGCTCTATTTTGAGATTATTACATCGTTAAGTTGAAAATTGAAATCTTCCGAGTTTAGATAATTAACAACTTTTCTGAAATCAGGATGTAATGGATTTACCAAAAGGTTATGTTCATCTGAATAAGCAGTTAAATTAAGTCTTGCCGAAGGAACTTTAAGACAAACACTTTTCATTTCATTTGCCCATAATGTACCTATATCCTTTGTTGATTTACTTGCAGGTCTTATATTCCAATCCTTTGGAATATCTGAAAGTTTAAGTTCAGGTATTGGATCCGCTATTTCCAAAGTACAGATTTTCCAATTTGATTTGGCTACCGTGCTTCCTTTGATACTAATCATTTCATTAATAGCAATTGAAGAAAAATTCGATAGATATATGATAGGAACACCACTGTAGTTCCATCTAGCTCCGCCAAGGCCAAAGCCTAGTGGTGATCTTGTGGGTATATCCTCAATGAGTCTAAAATACTTCATACATAACTACCCCATGATAAAGCATCTATAGCATCTTCAACAAGTTCAATAGAATATATATCTTTTAAGAGGTCAACGGGTTTTACGTCTCCTAGAGAAGAATTCGATGTGTTCAACCAATCTTGGAAAAGCTGCTCATTACCAAAAACACGAACACCTTTTGAAATTATTTCATCAATATCCAGTACTATCTTAGACCTAAGTTTTCCAATATCAACTGGTTTATCAGAATTTTTCCATCTAGATAATGTGCTAGCGTTAGTTTCTAAAAGTTCAGATGAATCCCCTTGATTGTAACCTAGAAAATTTAATAAAGGCTTTATCTGATTATACTTGTATGTTGGTCTTTCTTTTTTTAATACTGGTAGAAAATGAAAAGAAACAATATTTGTTTTTACTGAGACATCTAAATCTTTTGATGCTCCAACTAAAGTTGTAGCTTGGACCGAACTTCCATGAACAACAGTTCTATGGCTAGAACGGGATTTAGCTGCGCGTTCAGTTCTGCTCTTTACTACTTTACCACCTGCTGCTTTTTTCGGGTATGAAATTTTTTTACTCATAACAATTGCATTTACACTAGTCCAACGTTGGAATTGCAATAAAATTACATCATTTAACTAGTAAAACAAAATTCATTATATAAAATTTAGCGATTAATTGGACTACTTATAAAATATATTTCATTAAAAAATTCCAATTATGCCGTATGTAAATGAATATCATGACGGTAATCTACTATCTTTATCAAATTGGCTTGATCGAGCAATATACATGTTTCATTACCTCTCAGAATATGCCTTTACGGAGTTTGAGCGACAAAATACTTGTCATTATTAGTGCAGCTAAAAAGAGACGCTAATGGAAGTTTATTATAGCCAAAATAGTTAGCACTATACTCAATTGGATTTATAAAATTAAGTCCTTTTTTCCATTCCACACACCTACCTACTTGCAGGCAAGCTCCATTACCTTTTTGAGAAGAGGTTTTTAGAAGAAAAATTTAAAGAAAAGTGAGTGCCAAATACTTTGCTTTTCCCTAAGCTAAGTCACACGTGCCTATTGGCAGGCAGGTAACGCAGTACATTATGATACAGATGGTTTATTTAGCAAAACGGTGAATGTTTCGCATTTCGATTATGTAAAATACCCCTCAACGGTTTTCTGTTTATTCAAAATTTCAACCTGGTCTCTTTTCCCAATCGATTTGTCATTTAAATCTACTTATAAGAATAATGCTTTATAAACCGAGTTTTCGATATTCTTTCAAGTAAACTATTCGATTTTATTTTAAATAAATATTCATTGCCTAAATCCAAAAACATCGGCTTTGATGCAGATCTCCATGACCTTCTTTCATGTTTCCATTCATATGAGAAAATATCATAATTCTCTTTTTTAATAACCCTCATTTCCTGTTTAAATTCTAAGTTTTTTTTTGCTAAAAACTCTGATATTCTCTTTTCTTTAGTCTTTTTTATTTGTTCCACATCTAAATTCTTTGAAATAATCTCTTTATTTATTTTTGGTAAGTCCATCTCGATTTTTTGAATTTCCAACTTCTCCTTTTCAATAAGATTTGGTAGACCCTTCAAAAAAATTAACTTCACTTCATTGCGAATTTTCTGGAGTGAATTTTTTAAGTGCCTATTTTTTCCTAGAATTTTATCTTTTTCAATTTCAAGTTTTTCTTTTGAATTGTTACCCTTAATAGAATACCCATTCCCTTCTAACTCAATATTAATTTGTTCAATTAATTTAGAATTAGAATTAATTTTCTGGTATAAATCAATTAATTGCGTTCTTATTTCTACTTCATCTAAATCCAAACATTCACCAAGAGAGAAATGTATTCTTCCCTTTTTTTGCCAAGTTTTGAAAGCCTCATCTGACAGATAGCCATCTAAATCTTTTAATGTTCTCTCATAAATTTTCAATATGTCTTTCCTTCTTTCAAGGATTCTTGGGTTACGGAATAGTTTGTTTTTCAAATTAAGAATAGC
Organism: uncultured Flavobacteriaceae bacterium; assembly: GCA_947494825.1. Lineage (GTDB taxonomy): Bacteria > Bacteroidota > Bacteroidia > Flavobacteriales > Flavobacteriaceae > JBNGOQ01. The sequence goes on from CANLWN010000001.1 coordinate 495,861, forward strand.
TGTTCTCAACATATTTACTTCCTCCTCAATTCTCTTAGAGATTTCTCTAGATAGAATCGTTTTGCTGTACTTTTTCTTTAGTCTTTCCACGCTATTTTCCAGTAAATCACTAATTACTAAGTTTTTCTTGAAACTGGTCGCGTCTACAACCCAAACCATATTAGTATAAAATAATTCTCTCTCAATTATTTTCTCTGGCGAAATCGAAGAATGTTGAAACTCAATTACTAAACCCTGAGGGGTAAAAATATCGGCAAAATGTTTTTCGTTATTTCTTTCCAAAACTACTTCACGCCAGTCTTCGGGAAATTGATTTTGCCAATTCTTATGCCATTCTGACATTGGTTCATAAAAAGAATCACAATCGGGTAATTCATTGTGCCTCCAATGCCAAATATTTATTGTTCCACAGTAAGCTCGCACTTGATTTCCGCATATTTGACAAATACCTACTGCTCCTGGTTGGGGTTCTATTCGTAAATTTCCAGAACAAGCATATCTCATGTTCATACCATAATAACATTTGATACTATATTTAATTTGGTGATTTTGTTTTGTTTCAATGAAAAAGAAGCAAAAACCTGCCTACCGGCAGGCATTACACTCCCCTCCTTCCCTCCTATGCTGAAAATAGTTTCGGAAGACCTGTAGGTCTTGTAGTGTAATGCATGTCAGTCTTCTGCAGTTTCTCTTTAGCATTTAACCTTTGTACCTTGCACGCAAATAGTCTTGTCTGGGCCACCCGCCATCCTTCCTTGTACGCAACATTTTTCCATCAAATCTAGCATATGGTGTTTTGGAAAGCGAGGGGTTCAATTCGATCATATATGTTTTGGGATTTATTTTCAAAAGACCATCATCAAAAAGATCGTGAAGATCCGACCTTAAAAGCAAGCCATTATCTATTTGATTATTGCCGGACACACTGTGAGGTACAATATGGCACGCCTCTAGAACATTATCAGGGCCGTGTCCGCAGATTGCACAACCGAATTCATACAACCGCAAGAGCTCTTCCCTAAATTTTGGTTGACCTTTCCTGATCGTGCGCGCATATAATTGCTTGTCCTTGAAGTCATCATCGGTTATAGAATCGACTTTTTTAGTTGAAAATTCATCGAAACGAATATCTATTTTGCTAATGGAATTAGTAGAATTTGTGCGGGGGTCACCGCCAATATCATTAAATGACAATGCTGGGTCGAATTTTTTATAGTCCACCAGATGGGCAGCATATCGCTCTCTTTTTCTAATATCGCTTTCTAGTGGTGGTTTCAATTCGATATTATTGATCCGACCATATCCCAATATCCTTTTGTCATCTGAAGCTGATTTTTTGGTCAAGCAAAAAACAATAAAGTCGTTCACTCTTATTTGCCGGGAGTTGGGAATACCTTTGGGGTAAACATAAGTCTCCCCTACTACATCTCCATAGCCTGAATGTTTTTTGTGAAGTACCAACCAAGTAGCCATTTCTATCTAATTAATTGTGGTTCAAGGATTGGACAAAAACACATTTTAAAACATTTCATATGGCGTTCTGTATTCGTTATAATATTAACCTAGACCCAAAAGATTTCACCTTCTGTTCATCTGACATACGGTATGTTAGCTGCAAAAAATAGCAAAGACCTGCCCCCATATGTTTTGATAAACACATGTGGTCAAACTTTCGTACTATATTATTGGGTAAAAAAAGGGGGAACTATAGCAGGACTATCCCGCTGCTTAAATATATCGCTTATAAGAAAGAATCGGTTACAGAAAAACCTTAATAATTCTAGGGTTTTTGTACCATTCCACACACCTAGGCCGAAGCTTCGGCCCTATACCCCGTATTTGAAATAATTAGGGTAAATACATACCTTTAGAGTAGCTGTAATCATGTACTGCTCCGAAAAGGCGTAGTTGATGCTGTGGAAAAAATGAAAACAACCAACAGTAAACCATTCCCAAAATGAAAGTTACACCAGAACACAATGAACGCATGGCAAAAATGACCTTTTCCTCAGTATACCCCCATTATGTGACCAAGGTAGAGAAGAAGGGAAGGACAGAGGAGGAACTGCTCCAAGTGATACGGTGGCTGACGGGTTATGACGAATTACAGGTCCAGGAATTTATTGCTGAAAAGGCCACCTTTAAAACCTTCTTTGAAAACGCAACATTGCATCCCAACGCCCACCTGATCAAAGGGGTAATCTGTGGTTATCGCATTGAGGAAATCGATAACCCCTTGACCCAACAGGTACGGTTTTTGGACAAACTGGTGGACGAATTGGCAAAAGGCCGAAAAATGGAACGGATCTTACGTAAGAAATAAAAGCCGTGGCCAACCTCGTTCCAGCCCTTCGGGTCAATGACACCTTCTACCCGTTCTTTATTGGCGACCTTATAGATGATCACCGGAAAGATATCCGGTCTTGGGTATGCAAAACCGTAAAACGGGTATGTAGTTTGTTTTCATTATGTTGTATCTTTAGAACAACACGCGCTGTACGTTACAAGGTGCCATATAACCCATTTAAAACACCATCAAATGAGAACATTGATCATAGGAATGCTTTTACTGCTGACCGGCACACAGACCTTCGCCCAAACGGACACCGTGGAACAGGAAATCAAGGAACTGTCCAAACTAAAATGGCAATGGATGGCCGATAAGAATGTGGCCGAATTGGCCACCCTTTTTCACGACAAATCCAAATTTGTACATATGAGCGGCTCCTGGAAAAAGGACAGGGAGCTCGAGATCATAGAAACGGGGAGCATTTGGTACAAGAAGGCCGACGTACATGACGTCGCGGTAGAAGTTTTTGGGGACGACACGGCCATACTCTGGAACCGTATTACCCTAACGGCGCATGTGCGCGGCAATGACGTATCCAATGAATTTACGGTGACCGAGTTTTATCAAAAGGAAGGCGATGCCTGGAAACTGCTGGATCTGACCTTTAGCAGTGTGCGGGATACCCATGAAATTGAGCATTGACCACTTAAAATAAAGCACCGGCAGGGCAACCGTGTCCGAATAAATTCTTAAATTCAAGGAAATCTTTTCACCTATGGCAACTTTTAATCTAAACATCAACGGGGAGTCCCACCAGCTGGACGTAGACCCAACAACACCCATGCTTTGGGTGCTTCGCGACCATATGAAATTGGTCGGCACAAAATACGGCTGCGGTATTGCCCAATGTGGCGCCTGCACGGTCCATGTAGGGGACAATGCCGTACGCTCCTGCCAATTGCCGGTATCGGCCGTGGGCGAGCAAGAAATTACGACCATCGAAGGATTGTCAGAACATGGCGACCATCCGGTACAAAAGGCATGGCTTGAAACAGATGTATACCAATGTGGCTACTGCCAGGCAGGCCAGATCATGACCGCCTCCGCTTTGTTGAAACAGAATCCAAGTCCGACCGATGCCGAGATCGAGAATGCGATGCAAGGCAATATCTGCCGCTGCGGCACCTATACCCGTATCAAAAAAGCGGTGAAATTGGCCGCTAATGGCGAATCCTGATCCAACCCTAAAACAACGAAAATGACACTTGTAAAAACACAGATAGGAAGAAGGGCCTTCATCAAAAATACCAGCTTGGCCGGGGGCGGACTCGTACTCGGTTTCAGCTTTTTAAACGCTTGCAAACCCAAGGTCGCCGAGGCCGTGGCCGTTGAAATCGAGATGCCCAAGGAATGGTTTGAAATCAATGGGTACCTGAAAATTGGGGATAACGGTATCGTTACGATCATGTCGCCCAATCCCGAAATTGGGCAGAACGTGCGGACTTCAATGCCCATGATCTTGGCAGACGAACTGGAAATTGATTGGAAGGATGTGCTCGTGGAACAGGCCCCGCTCAACACCAACCTTTACAGCTGGCAAGTGGCCGGGGGCAGTAGATCGATCATGAATTCTTGGCAAAACCTTCGCATGGCCGGAGCCACCGCTCGTCAAATGCTAAAGGAGGCGGCCGCAAACGCCTGGCAGGTGCCCGTTGGCGAAATTAAAGCGGTGGCAGGTGTGCTTTCTCACGAGGCAAGTGGCAATTCTGCGGGCTACGGGGAAATGGCATCGGCAGCATCACAAATTGAGGTACCCGAAGAAGTCGAGTTAAAGGATCGGTCCGAATTCTCCATCATCGGTACTTCCCGCAAAAATGTGGACGGGAAAAAAATAGTTACCGGCCAACCTTTGTTCGGCATTGATGTGCAACGGGAAGGAATGTTGATTGCAAGCCTGGCCCATCCCCCGGCTTTTGGTATGAAACTAAAATCCTTTGATGCGGAAGAGGCCAAACAAATGCCCGGCATTCGTGATGTGTTTTCCGTAAAGCTATTTGATGACGACTTTAAAAAAATGGCGTTCCACCATACCGCCTTCAACGAATTGGTCGCCGTGGTCGGTGAAACGACCTGGCAAGTAATGCAGGCCAAAAAAGCAGTAAAGGTCGAATGGGAAGCGTCGCCCGACACTGTGGTCGGCATGAGCTTGTTCGGCAATGAAATGAAGGTGAACCATCCTTCGGGCATGGAGAATTCCGATACCCATAACGCCAAATTAAAGGAACTGAGCGCCCGAAAAGGAAAGGTAGCGCGTAGGGACGGTAATCCGGAGGCCGCATTTGCAAACGCGGCCAAGGTCATTGAACGCAGTTATAGTTGCCCGTTCCTGGCACATAATACCATGGAACCCATGAATTTCTTCGCCAACGTTACCGAAGACCATGCCGAATTATTGGGCCCGACCCAAACCCCGGAGTGGATGGAGCCCGCCGTGTCGGAACGATTGGGACTGCCCTTGGAAAAGGTCGATATTCAGATGACCCGTCAAGGCGGTGGCTTTGGTCGCAGGCTGTACGGGCATTTCATGGTAGAGGCGGCCGTGATATCGCAGCAAATGAAAGCTCCCGTAAAATTGGTGTACAGCCGTGAGGACGACATGTCGCAGGGAATGTACCGCCCTGCTTACTATGCCACTTACCGCGCTGCCCTGGATGAAGACAACAATTTGGTAGCCTTTCATGTCAAGGCCGGGGGCGTGCCAGAGAGCCCGCTCTTTGCCAACCGTTTTCCCGCCGGGGCAATCGACCATTATTTGGCGGAAGGGTATACGATCGACTCCAACATTACCACAGGCGCTTTTCGTGCACCACGCTCCAATTTTATTGCAGGGGCCGAACAATCGTTTTTGGACGAAGTGGCCGAGGAGATGGGCAAAGACCCCATTGACTTCCGTTTGGAATTGTTGAAGCGTGCGGAGGAAAATCCCGTTGGGGACCCGGAAACGAATGATTACGAAGCCGCTAGATATGCCGGGGTTTTGGAATTGGTGCGCGAAAAGACCAATTGGGGACAAAATGACGCCGGAGTGCATAGAGGCGTATCGGCCTATTTCTGCCATAATAGTTACGTGGCCCAGGTGTTGGACATGGTGATGGAGAATGGCAAACCCACCGTACAAAAAGTAACGTCGGCCATTGATTGCGGCATTGTGGTGAACCCTGATGCGGCCACCAATATGGCCGAAGGCGGAATTGTAGACGGTATTGGCCATGCCATGTACAGTGCCCTTACGTTTAAGGATGGAGCGCCCGAACAGCACAATTTTGACCGCTACCGATTAATTCGGCATAAAGAGGCACCCAAAGAAATTGAAACGCATTTTGTGGATAATGGCATTGACCCGACCGGCATGGGCGAACCCCCCTTCCCTCCTATCATGGGAGCCTTGGCCAATGCGCTGTACCGTGCTACGGGAAGACGGCATTACCACCAGCCCTTTATTTCGGACAAGCCGCCATTGGTCGGCTAATGGAGCAGTGCAAATTGTTCCAGAATAAACGCTTTGTTTTAGGAAGAAGCCGAAAGAGATCTTTGGGCATGGACCACGGGCCAATGCTGGAAAGGTTTTTAAGTCTTGACCCTTTGTGTTAAGCAACCTTTCCTATTCCTCCGTATCTTGAAATAAAGCGCGGAATGAACTCAAAACGTATTTTTGGCATCGTACTAGTAATTGGTCTTTTCCTTTCCTGCGAAAAGTCCGATTCAGTATCCGGGCCCGGTTTGGATAATGCACTGATCGGCACATGGCAGCGGGCCGAATCTATTCCCAGTGGCCGTTCAGCGGCCGATTTTAGATACTTTGTTATGGAGAGCACTTTCAGGTTTAAGAAGGATGCCACCTATTCCTACACCCTTGACTTCTATGGCTTTGAAGACGAGAATCCGAACGAAATTATTGGATCGTCAGAGCGAATCGGCACTTTTGAGGTAAAAGGAGATCGTATCTTTTTTAAGGATATCGAAACAACCTCTTGGGAAAATGGGTTCAATCCGACACCACAAACGAAAGCCTTAAACGGGCAAGTCTATGAAAATCGCTTCGAGATTGCGGAAAACATCCTGACCTTACACTACATATCCTACCCTGCAGATGCACCCGTACAGACCCAAATGAGCTATAAGCGAGTAGAATAGCAAGACTACCTTTGTAGTATCCTAAATTTCCCTGGTATTTTCTACGGATGTGAACTTTTATAAATTGTTCGAGGGACATTATTCAAACCCTTTATTTCGGATAAGCCGCCGTTGGTCGGCTAATGGAGCAATGCATTTCATTGGGCCAAGGACCTTGAAAGTCGAACTAAGTGCGCTTTCGCCTTTAACGAAAAAACACTCCTGACACACCATTGTCACTACCGTCTTATATATTTGCAGGGTAAATAACCTTAAAAACCGATCAAAATGGAAATTATTAAAATCGTTATCCTGTCCCTATCCGCCCTTTTGTTGCTCGTTGTAGGCGCAACCCGATTGGGCAATCCTATAAAAGCCTATTTAAAGAATTCCGGGATTACCTTGGCAAAGGATGTGGACCTGTTGAACGAAATGCGAGGGGTAAGCGCTGTTATGCTATGTGGAGGAATCATCATTGCCTTGGGAATCCTAGTTCCAAGTTTGACCTTTACGTCCTTCGTAGTGGCCTCCCTGCTTTTTCTTGGGTTTGCCCTGGGCCGGGTTATCAGTATGGCCGCTGACGGAAAACCGAACAAACAACTCATCCAGGGGCTTTGGTTTGAAGTGATCTTGGGGGCAGCAAATGTCTTTGGTTTAGTGAATACCCTGGTTTAGGAATCCATTCCGGGATTTAAGAAAAATGAAGCGCTTTTAGTGCGGCTATTGGAATACCCTTATATAATCGACCACCATGGCACTTTCCGAAAACTTAGGATCAATATCCGGTTCTATGGCGATATTAAATATCAAATAGTATGGTGAATCATAGGGCCAGGTATCCGCATTTTTAACTGATGGGTGGTATTGAAAGTGCGTAACACCATCGATACTGAACACCATTTTATCCTCGGTCCATTCAAGGCTGTATAGGTGAAATGCATTCGAAGCACTTTGTATCGTTTGGCCGCCAAGGTTTTTGACTTTGTACCCATAACTGGATCCGTTATGAACGGCGCTCGACACGTAATCCTGGTTCTTTCCCCAATGCTCCAGGATGTCTATCTCCCCACAATGGGGCCAATTCACCGTACCAAAGCCTTGGTTATCCCAGTACGCGCCATCCTCATTGATGTTTTTGTTCAACATCCAAATAGCGGGCCAGGTGCCAACGCCCTCCGGTAGTTTTGCCCTGACCTCTACCCTGCCGTAGGTGAACGCAAATTTGGAGTTTAATCTGGCGGAGGTGTACTGTTTGATCTCTCCTTGATGCTCAAAGGTTTCCTTTTTGGCCAACAGGTTCAAATGCCCGTCCTTTACATACGTATTGACCTCACGATCCGTATAGTGTTGAATTAGACCGCCCCACCAACTGCCCCCTGGGGGAAGCTGCGTTTGATGGAACCATTTATCGGAATCAATGGCCCCATCGCCATCAAATTCGTCTGCCCAAACCAAGGTATTGAACCTCGTGGAAAGAGTGGTGTCCCTCCTGGAATCTATGGGAACGGAGCGGTTTCCGTAAAAAAGGAAGTATGAGAGGAGTATGAGCCCGGTGGCCATTACGGCAACTAGTTGTTTTATCATCATCGGCTTAATTAGGTGCGAACATGGTATGCCCGACCCTAAAGGTAGTGGATTGCGGGAATTTATTTCGGGTAACCGTTAAAATAAAGCTGATGGAACCGATAAACCACCTAGCCCCCTCCACGGGTCCGATAGGCCGAAGGCGTGGTACCCTCAAACTTTTTAAAGGCGGTATTAAAGGAGGACAAGCTGCTAAAGCCGTTATCGAAGGCGATGGCGGAAATAGTATATTTTTCAGCGTGCCCGTCCAATAACATTCGCTTTGCATCCTGAATGCGGTAATAATTTATAAAATCGTTAAAGTTCTGTTTAGCATATTGGTTGATGGCTTCCGAAGTCTTTTGCGCGCTTTTTTCAACCAGCTTGCTTAAACTCGCCAAAGAAACATCAGGCTCCAGATAGATCTTTTTTTCGATCATAATCTTGGTGATCCGCTCAAACAGGGCAGCCTTATCACCTTTGCCAAAAGCATCGCCGTCCATTTGGGTAGATTTTAATTTAAACGCCCTATAGCTCAAATAATAGATAACCACGGAATAAACAATGGGGCCAATGATATAGGGCACCGTGTCCTCGATAATATTCAACACGTAGGAAATCCAGATCACAACAAAACCTATCAACAACAACCGCAGCCATTTCAAGATGGCGGCCTGGGATTTTGTTCGCTGCGCCTTGGGATGGGTTTTCCGTACGTTCCGCACGCCCCTGGCGGCCATAAAAATATAAAAGGCCAAGTGCAGGTAGATGAAAATAATACTGCTGGCAAACAGGACAATGGCTTCTCTATTATGTTCATTGAACCAATCCTTGTTCAGAAAGAAACTCATGGCAAACACCAGAACAAAGGGTGCCAGTTCCAGCAAATAACGTTTTGGCAATGCAAACCTGGCCCTGGTCATGCCCAAAATGTACCATCGCAACAAGGGCCCAATGATCAGCAAAAAGGACAGGCCGGCAAATATGAACAGGGGCTCCAGGTCATCGCCAAAATACAACATGACCGACTTACCGATCCTAAAGGCCATGAAAATCAATATCAGCCCCAGGAGCAGGTTGGGCAAACTGCGTTTCTTGTTGAAGAAGCAAAGGTAACTGGCAAAAAACACCCCATGTAAGAGTCCGGCGCTGCTAATGACTACAAGAAGTATCTCTAAAAAGCCCAAGTGGTTGTTTTTCCCAAATTTAACTATATTCTGCTTGGGCGTCCTCCATTTTTTTGGCAAAAGAGGTCAGACGGATCAAATCGTAAAATTGACCGATCTTGCCCCGCATGGCCGCTATGATGCCATGTTTTGCTATTAGCAGCCTATCAAAAGGGGTCTTGGCATCGGCCGACATCTCCTTTATCATTTCCCTCGCCTTTTGGGCGCCTTGTTCATGGTAGGCATTTAATATTTTAACGGCATTCTCTTCCCCCGTAATCTGCCTGAATTTTGGGGTATGGCCCAATTGCCGTACCATAGTTTCGGCCACGGCCCAAACGGACCAAGGGTTCTGGCCGGTAACCAAGTTCTGGTCATGGCTCATTTTTTCCAAATACATGGCACCCGGATTAAAACGGGCCCCTTGGGCGATCAACTTGTCCTGCAATAGAAAGGGAAATACGGAGGCCGCGTCTGGAATAAGCAATAGTTCCTCCTCGTTGGTAAAGCTACTCACCGATTTGTTTTCCAAAAGGGCGCGCCCATCATCCAAGGTAACATTGACCAAGGCCGCTGGGCCATGGCAGACCGCACCTATGACTTTATTGGATTGGTAGTAATTGCGGATAAGCGCTTGGATTTTTTTGTTTTCAGGAAAATCGAACATCGCTCCTTTTCCGCCTACAAAGAAGACCGCTTCGTAGTCTTCTTCCACCACATCCTTTATAGCAATGGTGTTACTGGTTTTTTGCTGCGCGATGGGGTCGTTCAAAAAAGCGAAATCATAGGCCCCCATATCCTCGTCATCAATGACTACGGGTGGCTTCCCGCCCAGCGGACTGGCCACATCCACTTCAAAACCATTGGCCTGGAACACATAATAGGCACGGGCCAGTTCTGTAAGTTCATAGCCGGTAGATTTTCCGCTATTGCCCATAGTAGCAGTGCTGGTAACCACCGCCAGGATCTTACCGCGATGGGCCGGAATGTTTTCGGTTACATAGGGAAGATTTTCTACTAGAGAAGTTGCTATTTGTTTGTTCTGGGGCGGAATTAGACTTTTAAACCAGAAGCCAAAAGAAACGAGCAATACAATAAGGCTTGCCAGGGTAATCAAGGTCCATTTTAGGATGGGATACTTTTTCAACATAACTGCGTTTATTTAGATTTTGGGCTAAATAAGACAACATAGTTGGTAAAAGCTGTTGAAATGATAATTCCGTCAGAAATAAAATCGAGATAGCTGCATGAGAAAATTAGGACAGACTGGTTTATTCATCGCTGGCTCTCAAAACGGACTAGGCGAGTTTAATTTCATGCTCCCAGTCCCACGTTTTATATTTTGACCTCGAAACCAGGGTCAGCTGGTTTACATCGATCTGCTCCGAATACCCATTTTTCTGAAAATGCTGCAGGCTTTCGTACAGCATTTTCTTTCCCGTGGTCTTGGAAATGGTCATGTGCGGGTTATCCGAGAGAGCGAACGATTTCAACTTCCCTTTGAGATGATCATCGCGCAACATTTGAATGTCTTGATGTATACTGGCAATAGTTTCACTCTTGTACATGTTCAGAAATAAGGTTCTTGAACCCTCGAAAACGCCAAACTTATCTATATTTGACTTGAATGAAGAAAAATAAATGAAAGTCCTCAAAAATGATAAAATCCTTGCACCAGTTCGCCTAGGCAAAAAATGGGGTTTTATCAATAGAAAAGGAGACTTTGAAATACCGCTTCAATTTGATTACGCCTATGGTTTTTATGAAGGGAGGGCAAAAGTGGTAATTGGAAAAAAGTGTGGTTTTATAAATGACATGGGAGAGTTTGTAATTCCGCCTATTTATGATCTAGATAAGTCATTTAATTTTTTCGTTAACGGTTTTGTAAAAGTAAGATTGGAGGGAAAGTCATCTATGATAGACCCTATAGGGAATGGAATGGACGTCAGTAGCTATGAGGAAATTTACGAATTTTCAGAAGGTCTGGCTTCTGTCAAATTAAATGGGAAATGGGGATATATTAATTCATTTGGCGATATGGTCATACCCCCTAAATATAATACTACCTATGAATTTCAAGAAGGTCTAGCTGAAGTAGAATTGAATGGAAAGTGGGGTTACATTAATAATAAGGGGAATGAAGTTATTCCTTTAAAATATAGTGATGCTGCAGAATTTTCCGAAGGTTTGGCCCGGGTAGAGCATAAAAACAGCTATGGATTTATAGATAAAGAGGGTAATGAAACTATTCCATGCCAATATGGAGATGCTGGTATATTTTCTGAGGGAATGGTTGCGGTTGCAGAAAATGAGCTTTGGGGCTTTATAAATAGTAAGGGAAAACAGTTAACCCCATTTAAATATAACCCACAGGAATCCAAATACTATTACCTACCCAATAGACCCCACTCATTTAGTGAAGGTTTAGCGGCCGTTCAATTTGCGGACAAATATGGTTTTATAGATAAAAATGGGGATGAGATTATCCCTTTTGAATATTCTTCCACATATGGTTTTCAAGATGGGTTCGCCTTTGTTAAAAATGCCTATGGCGGTTTTATAGATAAAAAGGGAGATGTTGTAGTTCCATTAAAATACTGGGAAGCAAAAAGGTTCTCGCATGGATTGGCTGCGGTAAAATTAAATGATAAATGGGGTTTTGTGGATACCAATGGTGAAGAAGCTGTTCCTATACAATTCGATTATTTGGGAATTTTCAGAAATTGTAACGCACCCTTTGAAAGGATAAAAGACTAGTTGTTCCCTAAAAATGTACATTTTAATTTACCACTTACAATTCTTCTTCAGAAAGTGTAATGTGATGCGCCCAGTCCCAGGTCTTATACTTTGACCTGGAAACAAGGGTCAGCTGGTTGACTTCGATTTGCTGGGAATACCCATTTTTCTGAAAATGCTGCAGGCTTTCATACAGCATTTTCTTTCCCGTGGTCTTGGAAATGGTCATATGGGGGCTGTCCGAAATAAAGAACGCTTTCAACTTTCCTTTAAGGTGATTGTCACGCAAAATTTGGACGTCCCGATGTATCCCCTCGATCGCTTCGTTCTTGGAAATGTTGAGGAACAAGGTTCTTGAACCCTCGAAAACATCAAACGTGTCTATATGTAATGTGAAACGTTCCTTTTGCCCCAACTGCCCTAAACCCTGTATGAGCAGGTCCTGATGCTTTGCGTTCATTTTAAAGGCCGCAAGGGTAATATGGGGTTTTGATCCGGAGAGCGGTTGTTTTCCATACAAGGATTCAAATTGCTTTTTAAACTCCGTTACCTGGTCATACACGAGCTCCGGAGGTACAATCCTAAGGTTGTAGTACTTTATCTTGGACGTAAAGATGGGCAAACGCAATTGTTTCATTGGATAGGAATTTGGTATCCGGACTCGGGCTAATCCCCCAAAAATTACGGTAAAAACCAACAACTAACAAATTACGGATTTGTTGGGTCACATTCAAATAGGTAGTAAAGTACCGTTCCCATGCACTCCCCTCCTCTTCTAAAATGGCTTCGGAGAATATATGGCAGGCTCAGAAAAAGCGTGCCTGCAGAAAGGCAGGCCACTTGTCCGCCGAAATGAAATGAAGGATGATTATAATGCAAATGAATATATGCAGTTTCCGTACCGCCAATAATAGCTCAAAAACCTTTATGGCTTTACTACAAGTATATTCTAATTTTTACTCTTTTATGCCTTCTTTAATTTGAGAGAAATCTATTTGATAAATATTTCTGCCCCCATCTTTTTCAATTCTTGAAAAATACAATGTATTACCATCTCTAGTTACAAAAGGCACCATTTCACAAGTATCCTTATTTATAACGTCTCCCAAATTTTTAGGTTTTCCCCAATTACCATCCTTGTAAAAACTAATGTATAGATCACAGCTACCATAACCGCCTTCTCTTTTACTGGAATAAAAGATCATATACTCCTTATTTGCATCTACGAATGGATGGCCATCCCACTTTTCTGTATTTATTTCTCCCCTAAGCTTGTGAGGTGTATCAAATCCGCCACCTATTTTTTCTGAATACCAGATGTCTTGATCGGAATTATTGCTATTAAATCTAAAAAAGAACATACTCCCATCTGAGGTGATACAAGGAAATCCTTCCGTAAAAGAAGTATTGATAAAATCGGGCAGGCGATATGGTTTGCCCCATTGCCCTTCAATTAAGTTCGTTGCCCAAATATCATAATCGTCCTTAGAGCCATCTTGATGCGCATTTCTATTTGTCATAAAATACATTGTTTTTCCATCAGGGGTCAACATGGGATCTGTATCCGAAAAAACTCCTGTAAAGCTCACTTTTTCAGGGGTACTCCATTTGTCATTAACTTTTTCAGTTTTTAGGATAAGACTTCCATCTACATCATTGATCTGTCTTACGAAATACATTGTTCTTCCGTCAGGAGATAATGTTGTGCTGTATTCGTTATTGTTCGTAATAAGGCCCGGGCTTACTAATTGAGGCGTTTTCTGTGCATTACATTTAGCATTTGAAACTAAAACTATTGATCCTAGACAAAATATTAATTTATACATGGGTTTCGTTTTTATTTAATACATCTTAGTGCTTACATATTCAACCAATACGTTAATTTAAAGGATAACGATCTAGTTTTAGGAGTAAAGGTGTTGGTGAAATTTATCATTGTAATCCAGGCAAAATCCGAGTTCAGGTCACTTGAGGCCAGATAAAGCATCTAATGTTGACTATACAAATGTTGCCAAAGAGAGGGGGTTATCCAAGTACTATTCTATTAGACGTGGATTAAATAAGTTTACCCGAAGGCGTTTTTCGACGAGTGGTTAAATCTCACCGGGAGTTTTGAAAAAACTTCTTAGGTTTTCTTGATATGTCCTACTTACTTTTAACTTTTTCCCGTTTTTTAAGGTAAGATAGAATTCTTTGTTCCAATGGGGTTGCAGTTCCCTGATATCATTAATACAAACTATTGTTGAACGATGTATTCTTGTAAATTTCTTTGGATCAAGTTTCCCCTCAAGCTGTATCATTGAATCGTTCATCAAATAAAATTTGTCCTCGGAGTGAACCTTTACATAATCTCCGTAGGCCTCAAACCAACTGACTTCATCAATCTGAAGAATCACTATTTTAAATGCTGTTTTTACCGCAATTCTCTCTAAATAGTTATTTTTCTGGTTCTCTGTTTTCAACGCTCTTAACCCAGTCCAGTCCACTAAGGAAAAGGCGCCTATTAATAACCAATAAATTAATAGATCGACATGGAATTTTTCAAGGAGCCCTAACAGCACTTCAAAATAGGCTACTTCGGATATGAGAAGATTCCATAGTAAATACACCACGAAACCATTTACAATCAAATATAGAACGGCGGTCAAAAGACTTATCCCGAGATGAATTAGTAAAAAAGTTGATTTTGATTTTGAAATAATGGAGAATCGCTCATAAATGGAAAACACTATTGGCGTAAAAAAGGCCCAAATCAACCATCCCAAAGAAAAGATTATATTTCGGACCCATATTTCCCATTTTGGTAGATTGGATAATCCTTTTTCGACTACCATTATGGCTGTGATAAACATCCATAAGAGAAGTACAATTATAATGAGGTGCCTTATTCTAGTTTTTAACACTTTTTTGTAGCGATTAATTGGGAATTTCTATCAGAGCTTAAAAATGTAAAGACATAAAGAAAAGGTTCCCATCAAGTCCTTTTTCCAAATAGTCAAAACCTGTTCTGGGGCCTACGTTTAATGGATATAACTACATTGTTAAGATGACCTAAGATATATCGCCAATTCAATGAAAATAGCTCTGAAGGCCACATTTTGAGCGATAACTAATAATGTACGGGGCTGGCCTATTATGTTTTGGACCACTTTTGGCCAAAAATCTATGGTATGAACACCATCGAAGGAGGCCGTATCATAAATAATAAGGCTAGCGACAAAGGGCAGTGGCTAAACTTGAATAACAATTTTGTCCGATATCTTTTTGCCTAGCTGTGTTTTTTACGTCCATCTGAAGAGAACGTTAATTATTATAACGAACAGACTGAGTATCTAATAGCTCATTTTTCTTTAACCGCAGCTTGTGGTGTAATCATTATATGAGCCCTATGTGTGCCGGGATCCATAATCCAAGGATGGCCCGGAGCTTTTGGTCCATCTGGCAATCCCGTAGATTCGGCCGTTGCATAGGGAATATAAACAACATATCGAACTTTTTGATTTTCTATTTCTTTTGTTTGCGGATTTACATCACCACTAAAAATAAATAATGTAGTTCTATCCGGCATTTTGAGTTTTCCCGATTTAACCTCATTTTCCCTCGTATCAAATACTTCTTGGAAACCTTTCCCCTGATTTCTTAGTTCCCTGCCTCGTGTCATAAAATCATCCAAGTCCTTATGGTAAGCAGCAGTTTGAAACCCTTCATTTTCTGGATTATCCGCTAGACAGACATATTGATTTGTTCCTTCGCGAAGTACCACTATATTCCCAT
The DNA here is from genome assembly GCA_947494825.1 of uncultured Flavobacteriaceae bacterium. Lineage (GTDB taxonomy): Bacteria > Bacteroidota > Bacteroidia > Flavobacteriales > Flavobacteriaceae > JBNGOQ01. The sequence goes on from CANLWN010000001.1 coordinate 511,563, forward strand.
TGGAATCGTACCCATAGACCTTAGCTCCCTCACGTTGGCCCTCTGGTGCCGCCAGAACAGCCGTTTTTAATTGCCATGAAGCATCAGGGATTTTTTCTTGAGAGCATGATATGAATGATGTAAAAAGCAATACGGTTAAAAACGTCGATTTCATAATATTTTAATTTTCTATATTATCTATTGGCACTTGCACAAATATCCGAAAGATGTGAGGTGGCGTCCTAACACTTTTCTACGAAGAGTTGATCGATAACGTTAACCAGACCGATTCTCCAGATGAGCCGTTCTGTTTAAATGGAATTTGGGCATAAATTTTCGCACTTTGTTAGAGCGGGGAGATGAAACCTAGAAAAAAACTAAAATTACCTATCTGAAGAGGAAGGAATTTCTTTATAAATTTATTGCTATCGTTATTCGATTAATGATATCAATATCTATAGATAACAAGGGCAGTCCTAGCCGTATTCCTATGAGGGTGAATTGAAAGTAGTGAATTGGATATAATTTTCCGAGGACCGTCTTGTTTTAAATTGCGTTCGCAATAATTTTTCTTAGATTTTCTTGATACGACCTACTAACTTTTAATTTTTGTCCATTATTTAGGGTCAAGAAGAACTCCTTGTTCATATGTGGCTCCAGCTCTCTAATGTCACCAATATTGATTATCGTTGAGCGATGTATTCTAACAAATTTGTTTGGATCCAGTAGGTTTTCCTCAAGTTCCTTCATTGAATTATTTATCAAATGAAACTTATTTTTGGAGTAAACTTTCACATAATCACCATAGGCTTCAAAATAGTTTATATCCTCTACCGGTATAATTAATATTTTCAAGGCAACTTTTACAGCAAATCGCTCTACATAATTATTCGTGTAATGATCTGTTTTTAAATCTTTCAATCCAACCCAATCCACAAATGAAAATGCGCCTATTAGCACCCAATAGATCAATAAATCAAAATGAAATTTTTCAAAAAGAAAAAGCAACATTTCAAAATAAGTGACCTCGTATACAAATAGGTTCCATAGTAAATACATGATAAATCCACTTGAAACGAAATAGAGAAAGGCAGTTAGGATACTAAGACCAAAATGGATTAATAGGAAGGTCGTTTTTTTTGTGTTAATTATGGAGAACTTTTGATAGTTATAATGGATTATCGGGGTGAAAGCTGCCCATACCAACCAGCCTAAAGAAAAAATAATATTCTTGGTCCATACATTTTCGCTTGGTGCGTCTGCCAGACCTTTCTCAATTACCATTATACTGGCGATGAACATCCATAAGAGTCCAATAAAAAAAACTAGGTGTTTTAACTTTATTTTAGACATTCCCAATAATTAAAAGTGCTGGGTAAGGGTGGATTATTACATCCCCAACTCGGTATAACTAAGATAATCTTATTTTTTGAAAAGCTCCACAATTGGAAGAAAGCCATATCTACCTACTTTTTGTAACTTTAATCAAACCATTTTTCATGGCCAACACCGACCAATGCAAAAACTGTGAGCGATCTTTTGACTCCAACTTTGATTATTGTCCCTATTGTGGACAGGAAACGGCAGACAATCTCACCTTTGGGGTACTCTTCAGCAACACCATAAGCAACTACTTCTCCATTGATGCCCGTTTTTTCAAAAGTTTTATCCCGCTAATGACCAAACCAGGGGTCTTGGCCAGGCGTTTTGTAGATGGCAAACGCCTATCTTATCTGCATCCTGCACAATTCTATCTCTTTGTATCAGTGGTCTTCTTTTTTGTGTTCTCCTTCAGCATTCGAAAGGCCGATAACCAGGTATCAAAGGCGTTCGAGCGGAGTTTGGAACAAGAGGCAAGCGTGGATTCCATGTCGGTCAAAATAGATTCTGTTGGGATCGAAGCCGCCAAAAAAGCGCTTAAGACAAACCAGGTCCATACCGGGATGTCAGATGCGGAAATGAAAGCAATTGATTCCTTGATCGACAATAGCGAGGGAATACCGGTAACCTCCTGGGGTTTTCAAAGACAAAGATTGGATTCGCTGATTGAAGGGGGAGCGCCACAGGCCCAAAAACTCGAGGCCATGGGAATGAAAAAAAATGCTGGTGTTTTTACCACCAGGGTCTTTACACAACTGTTGAAACTATACGAACAACGCGGCGGCGGCATCCTTAAGGCACTTTATGATACGGTTCCCATAGCCATGTTCGTTTTGTTGCCCCTATTTGCGGCCCTATTGAAACTGTTTTACTGGAGGCGTGGTAGTTTTGCCCATCATATGGTGTTCAGCTTTTATTTTTTCACCTTCCTGTTCATGACCTTTTGTGTACTTATTTTGGCCAATGCACTGTTTGAGATTCCCATCTGGATCGAGGTGCCGGTCATTTTGTCCATAGTCCTCTACTTGATCCTAGCCTTGCGAAACTTTTACAAAAGTCATTGGATCGGAGCATTTTTTAAGGCCAATAGTATTGCATTGCTGTATATGCTGTTTGTACTTCCCCTAGCCATGGCTGGAGTTGTCTTTGTTTCCTTTATGCTATATTAAATACTTCTTGATGAAAGGCTAAAGTGCCGCCCTAATCCGTAGAAACCGTTAGTTTGAACTTTGGCACGATCTCGTGGCGCATTCAATCAACTGGTAGCCCTGATGGGCCGTAGTTTATCTTTTCTAAAATGTTTTAAAACGCGCATGACCCGTAAGGTGTTCCAACGGCTAGGCTGGCCAGCTTTTTCCATCACAAAGTGCACTTGTCCGGGATGGGCCGCCTGCACGTTCCAAGTACCATTTTTGTTTTGTTTTTTCAGGACTACTGCCAGGGCTTCATGCATTCTTTTATCCCATTTTCTCTCCCTGTTTTGGAAATAATCCAAAGCTCTGAGGATATCATACCTCCACCTGCTTGGGTAGGACAATTTCAAAAAGTCCTTGTGAATGATTTCCCCAGTTCTGTCGGAAAGAAACAATCGATGCGTTAAGATAAATTCTTCAGCACTTTTTTTGGCGCTGGAAATATCATTCATCCGATAGGTATACCCTGTTTTTTGAAATTCATTGAGTCCTTCAATTACAGAGATGGTGGAGTGTAAGGAACTGTGTTTTGCACCACTTCTTGTTGTCCTGCAATTGAAACCGCCATCAGGCATTATCTCATATAAAATACTATCCACAATGGTGTGTAATTCCTCTTCCGGGGTATTGAAATATGAAGCGTAATTCAGGAACATCCCGTTCACGCAGACGTCACTTCGGTGCGCAGTGGAAGGTCCCAATTGAATGCCACCATCGGCTGCAATCGAGGTGTCCAGCACCTGTTCAATCGATTCTTTTACTAGCTCGTTGTCGGGATTCAAGTTTAAATAACGAAGGTCGAGAAGCGTATAGTGGGTAGAAATCCATTTGGGTTGATAGAACCTATCTCCCCAGTGTCCATTTGACTTACGTTTGGATAAGAACTGTTTTCCCCAACCTTCATTTGCTATCCTGTCCTGAAGACTCTTTTTTTCATTTCCCAACAAATCCCGATGAACCTGATATTGAATTGCAACATCACCCTCAAGCAACCATTGTATGATTTGTTTTTCGTCCATTTAATCAAGAGCAACCTGTGCATAGGGTTATCAAGTACATCGTGATATGCCAAAAGCGAACAAAATCTGAGTAAATCGCAATCTTTTTCTTGAATTTTCAGGGGTGCGAGTAAAGCGCGTTTTCCGGTCCGGCGGTACTCACCAGGGGCGGAAAGCTATTGCCCATCATGCCAAACACACTAAATTGCGTATTCTATAAAGCAAAATACCGTTGCTTCCCAGAAGGCCATCGCACCCATTAATGTATTCCCCGGCAATTCCCTTCCAAGGTGACTTGGATTCTATCTATTTCCGTAGCACCAGTGGGTAATTCTTCCATTTGTAAACCCACATAATCATCGGCTGCTTTCCATTTTGCGATGGTCTCGCTAAAGAACTGTGAGGCCGACGCATCGGTTTCGTAGACAAACAAATCATACGCTTCGCCCTGGTCGCCCCCAAATCGGGTCACCACCTGCCAGTTTCCCTTTTCCTTATAGGAGGTATTGGTGTAGTCTGACTGTGGATAGTATTTTTCGTCCGAAGGCTTTAACAGCACCCAAATGTCCTTATCATGGGTTTCGGGATACACGCCCATGGTAAGAATACGGCATTTCACGGCATCGCCGTCAATAGGAGATAAAACCTGCACCTTTTTTATGGGGTATTCCACCTGTAATTTATTTCCGGTGTCGAACATTTCAAGATAGGCCAAGGGTTTCATGGCCCCATAGGCGAACCCTCCATAAAAAAGTAACACCACGCCAACAATGCCCAAAGCCATCCTAGCCTTGACATTTTTCTTATACAGTATGGCAAACAATAAACATATAGCGCCTGCAATGACCGAAATAAATACACTTGTTAACATCTCCCATCAATTTTAACATTAAACAATACGTCGCAACGGACCGTCTTTAACAAGATAAGCAAATTTGCTGAAAAATTAAGATCTAAAATGATGACATCATGCTAAGGCCACTCAGGGTTCTATGGGAGAAATAACCGGTAATCGTTGTTATTCCATGCATCGGTACGTATAACAGTTAAGAGGTAATTGATGCTTTTTAAGGTTAGGAAAAGGCCATTTCGCGGTTGTACTTAGCGCGATACTCCTTTGGAGATAATCCGGAGTACTTTCTAAAGGCGGTCCTAAAGGCTTTTTCATCATGGTATCCGATGCCGTACATGATTTCAAGGATAGTATCGGTGGTGGATTCCAATTTCTTTTTAGCCGCCTCGACCTTAACACGTTGAATATACTCCAAAGGGGTATTGGAAGTTGCCTTTTTAAATCGCCTTAAAAAGCTTCGGCCGTTCAAATTGACCAGGTCTGCAATCTCTTTGATGTTCAACCGTTGTCCGTAATGGTCCTCAATGTAAAGTTGGGCCTTTTTTATGGACTCGTCAGAATGCTCCTTTTGGCCGCTAAAGATGATAAACTCGCTCTGGCCGATCCTATTAAAATCGATTTCGGAAACTTTTGAGCACCATATGGCGGTTTCCCTTCCAAAATAGCGCTCGATCAGGTACAGTGTAAAATTGAGTATGGAGTAGGCACCACCACTGGAGTAAATGCCATTGTCCTCACAGATGATCTTTTCAGGGACCAGCTTCACGGCCGGATATCTTTGTCGAAACAGTTCATGTGCCGTCCAATGCGTGGCGCACGATTTGCCGTTCAACAATCCCGTTTCGGCAAGGATAAAGGCTCCTTTGCACAGGCTCGCTATTTCTGTGCCGTTCGCTATGCGCTGTTTTTTTATCCAATCGATGAATTCCTTGTTGTTCTCGATTTCCTGCTCCAAATTCCCGCTTATGGGCGAGACCAGGACCAAATCCGTTTTTGATATTTCTTCAATAGTAGCTGTTGGTTGTATGGAGAACAGGCCTTGATAGACTATGGGCTCCAACGACAACCCGACCAGGTCTATTTTAAATTGATCTTCCCCAAGTCCTTTTAACCGTCTGGCATAGGCATTTGCCATTTGGAGCAAGTTAAAAGGCGCAATAATGGTATCCACAATGCTGCTCCCCGAGGGAACAATTACGCTAATATGCTTCATAATCATGATGTTGACTACAAAGGTAAAAAACAAAATTGTCGAAAACAACCCTCTAAAATGTCGAAAAAGACATGTATAATGGTTGTATATGTGCCATACCTTTGTGTTGTACTATTATTAATCAAAGACAATTGGATATGAAAAATCAAGAAATTACCGTGGTGTACAAATGGACCGCAAAGCCGGGAAAAGGAGAAGAACTCAAAGCCATCTATAAGGAAGTAGAAAAGGAAATGAAGGCAACGGAACCTGGAGCATTGCGGGTTGATTGTTACTTTGATGCAACCACCGGTGTGCTTATGGTCCTTGACTTGTTCAAGGACGGGGACGCGTTGGGCCAGCATTTGGGTACCACCGCAGCCGGGCACTTTCCAGCCTTGCTTCAAATTGCAGCACCCGGACCATTTTTATTCTGTGGAGAGGTGCCTGATCAACTGAAACAAGCCGCTATTGGCATGGGGTTGAACGCGACTTTTGCGGGTCATGCCTTTGGTTTTAATAGAAACCTGTAGCATCCCCATACTTTCTGAAGCCTAAGGATGGCAAAAGGATTTTGAAAACCCCTTTCATCCTAGCTTTGGCATGCTGCCAAAGATGGTAAATAGCGTACCACTCCCCTAGCCTCTGGCCGATTTTCGAACGCCTTGTAAAAGCAGTTTGAAGAAAACAAGCTCAAAATTTGCGCAAGTGAACTCTTGCATTTATATTTGCAAGCAAATACTTGCATATAAAAGGTTGTTCTTGATGATGAGAAGAGATGTATTTAATGCCATAGCGGACCCTACCAGAAGGGGTATATTGATGTCCCTATCCAACGAGTCGCAGAATGTCAATGCCTTGGCCGAGAAGTTCGACATGACCCGGCAGGCGGTATCCCTGCATATCAAATACCTGCAAGAGTGCGGTGTGATCTCCATTCAAAGAGAAGGACGGGAACGTTACTGCACGCTGGAAGCGCAGAAACTGACCGAGGTAGCGGACTGGTTAGCACCCTTCAGGAAAATGTGGACAGGAAAATTCAAACAATTGGATACTTTGCTTCATGAACTACAGGCAAAATCCGATACAAAACCATAAGCAACCCATGAAAAACAAACCACTGGTCATTGAACAGGAATATCATGCGCCTGTAGCGCTCGTTTGGCGCGCCCTAACGGAAAAGGAGTTGATGAAAAAATGGTATTTTGATATCCCCGACTTCAAGTTGGAGGTGGGTCATACCTTTCATTTTGAAGGGGGTGAGGAAGATAAGCGTTACGTCCACATTTGCGAAATTTTGGAAATAGTGCCTTTAAAAAAACTCAAGTATTCCTGGAAATATAAAGGATATACAGGGATTTCCTATGTTACTTTTGAATTGTACCCAAATGGCGAGAAAACAAGCTTGAAGCTTACCCATGAAGGCGTTGAATCCTTCCCGTCGGACAACCTGGATTTTGTCCGGGACAATTTTGTGGGCGGATGGAAATTCCTGATCCTTGAGTCTTTAAAAGAGTATCTGGAAAACGGTAAGGCGCTCATGGAGCAGTATAACCAAAAATAGGGACCGCTTAATTACAGTTTCCAGGAATAAACCATGAGATCATGGTGTATACCTTGGATTTTTTCCAACTATGATATGCTACCTTAGCCCGTTAAAGCACCTTGCGGAGATTTTAATATGCTTATGGCCGTATTGGCCAATGCTTCATTCAACCCCACAGTAGCGCTAGGTTGCACAAGTTTTGACTTTATGTTACTAGGCAGATTATTTAGGGTTTTGTCATCATCAATGATTACAAAAGGGCTTTCATGCCCCTTTTCAACCCATTTCATAATCTCCTCTCTCCTATTGAGGTTTCCAGCGTTTTTATGAAGTTTTTTAATGCGTAGGTTTTCGAAACCTCTAACAGAAAAAATAGCTTGCCATTGGGCAATACGGTAGCTAGACTTGTGCGAAGTGATCAATAGAATCCCTGCACCCGTTTCAGAAATGATTTTCTGGAGGGCGTCAGTTGCTTTTTTGCTAAACTTTGGGAAGCCGTCGGCTTCAAATTCCGGACGTTTCCAATGGCTAGCGGGAACCATTACTCCATCTATATCCAAGAGTACTAACATCTTACAAAGATATCAAATGTTTAGTAAATCATTCAAAACGCCTACATCCACATCGTTGAGTTCAGCATCCCTAATATTATGTTCTAAAATCATTGTTTCAGTTTCATAATCCTCATCGTTAATAACCACCTCACTCCAACTATAATTCACCGTTGTGGATGGTATAGGCCAATGGTTGATACCGATCTTAACGTTCGACAACAGGGTACATATGTACCTATGATGTCCATCTACAATTCTAGTACCATTTACACGTATATGGTCAAACATTATTCCATATTTCATTTTCTTGTATATTCTTTGCAAAATGGGCAGACAAACTTCTTGTTGAGTTGCGCTCAGTTCAAGTGAACCAGAATCTAGCAGGGCCCTCACTTTTTTTAAGGTGATTTCTTGCATAATTTCTTTTCTCCTACTACTGTAAAAGATGCAATGTCCCCTGGTCAGTGCCTTTTTATTTCACTTACATGAAGCTTGAACAAGGGCCACAACGGGCTAAGCGCATACTTCGGTTTCATTACTTTATTGGGAAGGTAGTTTTTAGAAAAAAAATTGACGGGAGTCCTTAGAAATGGTACTTTACTTTTTCCAAGTGACACCAATGATCGAAATAAAGAAACATGGCGAATTGTCAGCGCAAGTCAAAGCGGAGCTAAATTCCTATATAGACACTGAGTTTGGGCATATTCCCCTTGTTAAAGAAACCGAATGGGCAAGGCCCGACTGGACCGTCATACGTTATGAGGGCAATTGTATTGCCACCTTCTACAATATCGTGGAAAGGGAAATCAGCATCGACGATAAGACGTTCAAGGTTGGTGGAATCAATAATGTGATTACCCCAAAAGCGTTTCGTGGCCATGGATACGCGGCCAAAACACTCAAGGCGACGGAGTATTTACTGTTTGAAGATTTGAATTGCGACCTGGGACTTTTACTTTGTGCCGATAATCTGGTTCCCTTTTATAAAAAACTAAATTGGTATACGGTAGCTTGCCCCGTTTATTTTGACCAATCGACCGGGAAAAAACTATGGGCGTCGAACACCATGTTGCTGACGAAAAAAGAGAAAATGGATCCCCGAAAAATTGAATTGAAGGGATTGCCCTGGTAGTAAACCCGTTATGACAATCAAATCTTTGTTATGGCTTGCTATTGTTCCTTGGGTTTTTGCTTGGATCCAAACATTGCAATGCCATATGTGACGAAAGTCACTTTACAGCTCAATTTCCCAATGTATTTTTGATAAAAAGAAACATGGGCAAGAAGATACTAAAGCTTTTGCTGGTATGCATCGTCTGCATATCCCTGGTTACAGGTCTTGTTTTGCTCGTGGAATTTTTATCTAACTAAAACTTGGTATCATGAAAAAAAATATGGGGTCTACGGACCGGATTGTTCGATTTGTTTTGGCTGCGGTCATAGCAGTGCTCTATACCACGGGAACCATAAGCGGCACTTTGGGAGTAGTACTCCTTATTCTGGCCGGCGTATTTGTACTCACGAGTTTCATTAGTTTCTGCCCACTGTATGCCCCTTTTGGGTTAAGTACCTGCGCAACCAAGCAAAAGTGACCTTACACCTTGGCCCTTATCATTGGTAGACCTCACTAATCTGGACAATGGGCTGAATATTGGTATAGTTGGGGATGTCCCCTACGATCTGCTCCGCATTAGGTCCAAACGTATTTTGATAGGCCGAAAGCTTGTCAAAGTATAAATAGCCGATTGCCAAATAGGGAATGGGCTCATCGGGCGTCCTGCCCCCAATGCCCTTGTCAATTTCCAACAGCTTTAGGGAATCACCCATTAAACTTTGCAGCATGGGCATGTGTTTGTTGGAATAATAGTCCATGTCAAAGGATTTCCCTTCACTGTTCGGATACAGTATGGTCACTTTGATCATGCCCTTTTTGGTTTTAGGCGTATCTGTTTCCGTGGTCAGTTGCCAACTCGTAAAGAGTATCAAGGCACCAAGGGTTAGGAGGATAAATTTGGTTTTCATATTGCTAGGATTTAATGATTTGTAAAAGCTTACTGTTTATAGCGGTAATTTAAGCATAATTCCCGGATGCATATCGGATACTCCGAAAACCCTGCAACACTGTATAAAAAAATCCGTCTTTTGGGTATGACCAAAAAAATTGATGAAATGAAAAAATTGCTTTTTGTATTTCTTGTCGTGTTCCTAAGCTTTGGATGTGAAGTAGTATCCCAAACCGCCCAACTCAAGGAAGTAGGCTCCAGGGGCCGATACACCACGCTTGCACCCTTTGCCACGTTCGACCCCGGCCACAAATCCGTGGAAATTTGGATACCCGAGGGAAAGAAGGCGCCCATTATAGTCTACGCGCATGGGGGTGCGGGTTATCGGGACGATGATCGTGCCCGGGTGGAAATGTTCCGCCGCAACGGCTTTGCCACCCTTTCCTTTGATGCCTACGAGATGAACGGGTTGGATTGGGAGTTTGTGACCCGCAGGGTGACCAACAACGGGAAGCAGAACCTCATCTGGAACGTGTTTAAGGGCGCGGTGGCCTATGCGGCCGACAATGATGCTTGGGACAACCAAAATATCTTTTTTTATGGAGGTTCCAATGGGGGTCGTACCATATTATATGCTGGGAGCGAACTAAAAAAGTATCCCATAAAGGGCATTATCTCGGAAGCCCCGGCAGCTACCGGATACGAGCTAGGGGATTTAAATATACCCACCATTGTCCCCTTTGGCAAACTGGATACCTGGGCCGGAAAATCGGACACCGATTATGTATGGACAAGGACCTATCCCTCCTCCCCCATATCCTTGGAAACCTGGCTAAACGCCCAAAAGGAAAAAGGGCACCCGATTAAATTCATTTTTTATGAAAATGCCGGTCATCTATTATTCGCGGGGCCGCTGGAAAAGGTTACGGTAAAGCGGGGCGATAAGATTGCCTTTAAGGCCTATCAAGGAGCGAGTGAAGCAGCGCTTAAACAATACGAAGAGGATGTCATTGCCTTTGTAAAGCGTCATTTGACCAACTAATGTCTCCACGTCCGCCCATTAAAGAATATGTAATCCCTTGTTTGCTCCCATTGCCGTTAAAATTTAGCATGTCCTTTTTTACTCCATAGGTAATTTAAATCATCTTTTTTCAGGATAAAATAAATCGTTACTACTGAAATAAGCGGAACAGGGAATCCTGAGCCAATACCGAGTGGAGAAATGGCCAGAAAAAAGATGATGGCACCAATACATGCAAGACGAACAAACCAACCATTGAGCATCATACCTATAGCTATCAATGCCTGTCCGAAGGAAATGGCCGTGACCATCAAGGTAACATTTTCCTTGAACCAACCGTTTATGAAAGCTTTGTATAGGTGGAAAGGGGTAAAAGTGGCATACTCCAAATAAACTTCAGGACTGCTATGGGACGTAGTGTAGTTGATCCAACACGCCCAGGAAAATAACAGCACAAATAAGAAGCGTGCTAATTTAGGTATTCGAATGGATGCCACTAGAAATAAAAGGGCAATACTATTGGATATTATCCATGGCGTAAAATATTCCTTTAAAAGTTCCATTTGATCTGTTAATCACAATTAGGTCCAGCGATTCAATTGGAGCTAACGGTTGGTATTAAAGCAGTAGTGGTTCAACAGCACTATACTTTCAAACCACTACTAAGATACTGAATTGCTAAAGTGTTTCCAGAACCAATTCACCATTATTGCTTTTATACACTATTGTGAAATGTAGAGACATTACTGAATAGCTTCTCCAAGAATAAAGATCAGCTTGCTCAGTGATTCATCTCGTTTGGGAAATAATTTCAGCATCCGTTCATCGGTAACCATTTGTTGCATACCTTCTTTTGAATCGAAATAAAAACGATGGATCTCACTGGGTTGTGCCAGTTCTCCTTTCGTTTCAATAGGGAAGAGGAATCTTTCAAAGTGGGTGCCAAATTCAGGAATTATAGCACATGCTTCATCGTGATATTCAGCAAACTGGTCTTCGTACTTTTTACCCGCTTTAAAATAGACCAAAGCCACACCATACGTTTTGCTGTTGTCCCCTATTTCCCGTGTAAATTCAAAGGCTGTTTTCTTAGTGACAAAACCATACATTTTTTCTACGGACGGAGCTACGACCTCTGCTTTAAGTGCTAGAAATTCTGGGTCTTTGTTAAACGCTTCCAATGCTTCCATGTTTGGATATACGGCAAAATGGATTTCATCAGGAAGTTCCAGATCTCCTTGAGCTACTATTGTAGGTTTTATTACCCTTTCAATCCGGGCTGCATATTTTTCTAGCAATACATTGCCCCTTGATCTTAGTTTTTCAAATTTATTTTCTTGTCCATCTTTCAGATAGAATAGTGCCACGTTAATTATTTCTTGATTATTCATCTTTTGCTTTGTATTGGATTCTACTTTTTCTTCATTTGTTGAACATGAGGTTAGCAGTGCTACCATTACACCCATTACCAATGATTTCATGGTTATTATAGATTTTGATTGATATATGTTTCCATTTCCTGTAAGCCCGTGTTCCAAAGGTTTTTGAATGCTTCTTTTGCTATTTCACCGTTTTCGGGTGTCGCTTTAAAGGAAGCAGACCAATCCACGATGCTCTTTCCATTACCGTCATTTCGAACGGTCATTGTTTCTACGATATCTTCAACGGGTAACATGGTTTGTTGCGGGATGGCAAAACGAAAGGTTTTGGTTTCATGGTTTACCTCCAAAATGTCCTCAACCAGATCGGTACCATCTATTGTTTGACAAAAACGTTTACCATTTGCTACGCTACAAGTTTTAATTAGCGAACTAAACCATCTGTCCACTCCTCCAATTGCACCGATTACTTCCCATGCTTTATCAGGGGTAACATCTAAATTTTTTGAGATTTTTTCTTCGATTGTCTTCATGATTTTTAAGTTTTAATGATGAAGACAAATGTGCTAAACTTAGAAAATAGTTATTTGCACAGCTAGTTCAATGATTTGCCAAAATGGTTCAGCTTGTAGATTGTTGGGGGAAGACCCTTTTTTTGTTTGAAGATTCTTGAAAAATGAGCTACACTCGAAAAACCGCACTCGTAAGCTATTTCAGTTGCTCTCAAGTCGGTTTTAGCCAATAATTCAAGTGCCATTTCAATTTTTTTATTGCGAAAGTAGGTAGCTGGTGATTGTCCGTATGCTTTTTGGAATTCACGCTTAAATGTAGAGCGGCTCATTGCTGCAAGACTCGCCAATTTTGCAATGGTAACTGATGAATATACGTGCGCATCAACAATATCCCTCAGTGTATAGGAGTTGGGCTGAAAAAGGTTGGACAATATTGTTTTAATCTCAGGCGCATTTTTCGTTTTACTGAGCAATAATATAATTTCTTTCAGCTTCAAAACCAGAATTTCTTCGTCAACAACCTCTGGGTTTTCAAAATAAAATAACAAGGAATCAATGTATTTGGCAATGAGTTGATCTTGATGGAGCTTAGCCATACCAATTACTCCTGCAGCATCCTGCTTTTTAAGAAACTCAGGTAATTTATTTTCATAGATTTTCAATAACACCTCAGGAAAAAAATGCACCGCCACGGCTTGGTATTTATTAGTATCTGGAGTTGGAACCATGTCCGACCAATAATTTCCACATTTCATCAATACCGCCTCTTTGGCATTAATCCTAAGCTGTTCATTTTCTGAGGTAGAATCATAGGTACCCTCCATTACATAAAGAAAACAGGCTTCATCAGGCATGGGATTCGGTTTTTTAAATGGGGGCTTGAGAACAATTGTTTCAAATAACAGCTTCCCAAATAGGTCCATTCTTTTGTGCTCGAGTATCATTCTTTATATTTCACAACAATTGGCTAAAGGACATATATCCTTTATCTGTACTGTATCAATAGCTCCAATATAATGTAAAATATCTGTTTAAAATTCTTCCCCCGTTGATTCAGGAATCCATGTCGGACCAGTAAAGGATATTAACCATGTATTACGGCAGTTAAACAGTAGACCAAGCCACCTTGCCATCCTGATCGTACCAGGTTTCCGTAAGCTCCCCATCCTTTATCTCCAGGATGGCAAAGCCGTTTTTGACCCGTAGTTCGTTACGGGGCACAGGCTTTTCCAGGGGCGTGTTGGCGTAATAGTCCACATGAGGCGCATTTACCAACCATTGTGCATGGCCAAAGGGTATGCCGCCATGCCCCAGGCATCGGGCCTTTGTGGCACCGCTTGGCGCAGAATCGGAATAGACCACCGCGTTGTGGATATGCCCCCAGTACCAGACCTCCGGACGTTTTCCGTTTAAGGAATGGGTCACCACATCAGTCCACAAGGTATTGGTCTGTCTTCCCTGTACGTCCATGGGGTTGTGATGGGTAAGTACGATCACCTTCTTGCCTTTGGCCTGCCTGGCGATAAATCCGTCCGGACCGGGCTGATAGGGATCATTGATGGCCCCGTCCATATACATGCCGGTAGCGTTGTAGGCGGAGTCCAATCCCAATACCACCCAATCGCCATAAGCGATGGAAAAATAGGTAGTACCCTGCTGCTTTTCAAAAATTGGGGAGGCAAGGGCGGTATGGTACAGGCCCTTGGCCCCATCGTACATCTCGTGATTGGAATTCAGGGTAAAGTTCCCCAAGGCAGCGGACTCCCAGCAATCCAATAAATTCCATTGCTCCTCATAGCCAAGGCCCGCGTAATACACATCGCCCAGATGGATCATAATATCCGGTTTGGCCTTGGCCATCTGCTGCATGACCAGTTGTGAGGGACTGTGGGGTAGATTCCCGTCCTTGTACTTTCCCGTGCCCCAATCGCCGAACAAGGCTATTTTTAATGATTTCTGGGTATCCGGATCTATGTTCAAGGTAGCCGGATTGTGCGCCAAAGGCCGAGGCGGATTTATATTTAACGCTACCAGAAGATAGCCGATCAGCGCCAAGGACCATCCTGGATCCATTACGGCGCAGGTAGCTGTGGAGACCAGCGAGCCATCACCGAGCAGCACCCCTTTCCCTTGCCAGATCTCCCACCAACGGGACCATTCCTTGTCATTGATATCTGATGTGGGCATCCCGGCTTTCCTCAGTTTTTCGCGGAGCGATTCGGAAATGAGATCGCTGTTGTTGAGGAAGTACAGGGCCCAGCCAAATTCAATATCCCCTTTGGCATCCGGACCCGGTGGCGTGGGGGTATTCATCAGCTGAATGAGCTGGTCTTCTGAGGCCTTGAGCATGCTCCAAATATGGAGCTCTATTTGTGCTCCGCTTTGCAGGGCATCGTACACTAGTTGTTGCTTCTCCTGAAGCGCTTGTTGGAATGGCTGTGACATTTGAATTTAGGTTTTAGGTGTAAAGATGTTGTTCCACAATTGGAATGGTGGGGGAAGTACCTAAATATACGGATAAATATGAAGAAATATGTATTTTCTTACAAATAATAAGGGCAAGGATACTGTTGCGTCGTTATTCTGTTAAACGTTGGTATTAAAGAACCGGACTCCTGCTTTTATAAAGGGTTTTGTTGTGCTCGGTATTTTAATTTTCTATTCAGGCAAATAATCCCCAACCAAATTCCAGTCCATTGCGTTTCCCCAACCGTGTCCATGGTCGCTAATATTTATCCTCTTATGCCCTTCGGATACCCGGTATTTGCCATAGGTCAACAAAGCTAAGATCTTTCCTGGCCTAAGATGTTGACTTGCCCAACTTAAAGGCGAATCTCCATTGGCATCTTTTGCCTGTTTATCAGCTCCGTTCTCAATCAAGAAGGAAATGGTTTGTTCGTCGGCATAAGCAGCAGCTCTGTGAAGTGGTGTTTCCCCTTTTGTACGCACATCCCGCATGAACGCCCCTGTTTGCATGCCTGGAATGGTCTTTGCATTAAGGTTTGCTCCTTTTTCAACCAATAATCTAACCACATAAAAATAATAGGGTCTACCCGCTTTGGCCAATGAATTATGAAGCGGGGTTTCATTTGTTTTGTCAACGTGGCAATTCACATTCGCCCCTTGATTGATTAGAAAATCGCAAACCTTCCAATGTCCAAAAAATGCAGCATTTCCCAGTTCGTCATCAATATTTATACTCTCCAAAGTTCCCCCATTCTCGACCACCGCTCTCAATCCGGTTACATCATTATAGTAGACCAGCCATTGAAGCGGTTTTACCTCCCCTTTTTTGAGCATCTCCATCCACTTCGGTATTTTCATTAATTCAACAATGTAATCCGTTCTTCCGCGACCAATCAGTTCTAGTATTTTTGAAGGTTCCATTTTTTGCTTTTTTATCGTTGAACACTAGTGGCACATACAATCCATGATCACATACCCATCCTGCGAACAATATAAATCTACCATTTTTTCAATCATTATTTGGTGTCCCCAAAGAAGGCCGGTTTATGGGACCGATAAAGAAAAAAGCAAGATTTCTTCCCTGGGCTTTCTGTTCCTGATCTTTTTTATGGGACACGGTATGTCTTTGGTAGTGAAATTCACAACCCTCTCCCCCTACATTGCACTACGGAGGGCAGGTTCCTATTTGGTGTTCCGTGACTTCAGTGTGGAAGGGCGAAACCCGGAAAGCTATCTCTTAAAAAGGCCAAAAACTCCTTGCTTAACATCTTCTTTCCTTCGTTTTTTCAGGCCTTTTTATTTAAAATGACCCGCATAAATTCCTCTTTATAGGCCCTGCCAATGGGCAGTTTGGTGCCTCCGAAAAGGTAAACTTGGTTGCCCACAATTTTTTCAATGCGCTTTTCATTGACAATATGCGACTTATGGATGCGATGAAACTGCTTGCTTGGCAACGTCTCCGACCAGAAGCGCAGTGGCTCCTGCGATAGGTGTTTTTTGTCCTCGGTCACGATTTCGGTATAATCGGAATCCGCGGTAATATGCTGTATATCGTCAAGGTTGATTTTAACATGCTCATAACCGGACTTGATGTAGATTTCCCTTTTTGATGACACCGAATCTCCCCCATGTTTATCTTGCGGCCCATTCTTTTTTCTTTCCGATACCTTGGCGATAGCCTTAACAAACCGCTGAAAGGAAAAGGGCTTTAATAAATAATCGACGACGTTGAATTCATAACTTTCCAAAGCGTAATCCGAGAAGGCCGTAGTTAGGATGACACTGGGCGGATTAGGCATAGTTTTTAAAAAATCGATCCCAGAAAGTACAGGTAAGTGGATGTCAAGAAAAAGCAGGTCGACGGATTCGGTCTTAAGGTATTCCATGGCCTGTAATGCGTCAGAAAAAATGCCTTTTAGTTCTAAAGAACCCGTATCTTCAATATATTTCTTGAGGATACGCTGGGCGGGAGGCTGGTCTTCAACAATGATACAGTTCATGAGCCGTTCATTTTACGTAACGCTATCGATAAGTTGACCTTGTAACTGTTCTCATCTTCCTGTATTTGGAGATGGTGTCTGTTTGGATAAAGGAGTTGCAAACGCTTTTGTACGTTTTTGAGCCCGATTCCAGCGTCCACCGTGTCAAGCCCCTGAGTAGGTTCATAGTTATTGGCACAATCAAAATGCAATGTATCATTCTTCATGTGAAGCTTAATGTCGATCTCGATATTCTCGGTCTGTCCTGCTTGGCTGTGCTTAAAAGCATTTTCTATAAAGACGATCAATATCAGCGGGGCGATCTTGTATCCTGCTTCAATATCATGCGCATCAAAATGAACCTTGCCCCTATTTTCAATTTGTAATTTGCTCAACTTTATAAAGTTATGCAATTGCTCAATTTCTTTTTGAAGTGGCACAAACTTTTCTTTGCACTCATAGAGCATATACCGCAACAGTCCGCTGAGCTCTAAAATAATTTCGGGGGTTTTGGGCGAGCTATCAAGCGCGTATGAATACAGATTATTGAGATTGTTGAACAAAAAGTGTGGATTGATCTGTGACCTCAAAAATTGAAGCTCACTTTCTTTAACCGTACTTTTCAAGACTTCTATCTGTTCTTGTTTTTGCAGGGCATCCCATCCAAACTTGAACCCCGAAAGAATGGTAATCACGGGAAGCACCCCCAAGAGGGAGAAAATTACACCCGGAAATGACTTGGCCCTTCTGGTGCCCGCAAAGAAAATTTGCTCAAGCAACAGTTCTTCCAATAAAATGACCACGGCAACGACCAAGAATACAAAGCCAAAAAATTGCCAATATTTCCTTCTGTACAGAAAGCTTGGCATCAGCGAATACCCTATAATGGCCGACGCAATGACATAGGTACTGAAGAAGGCCAATTGGTGCGCACGAAATCCCGGATTCTCCCTGTCAAATGAATAGAACAGGAATACCAGGATAAGAAGCACCACTTGAAAGGCAAGTTCTCTTTTAGATATTGACATGGTTAAGGTATACTGCGCTAAAGGTACCCCCACAAGGTAGCAAAAGAAAATAAATGTCGTCAACGACCGCTTTTGGGCCTTAAACGACAATTCCCAGTGTGGTGGTAGAAATCCTTGTTGATTGGAGTGAAAGCTATGTCGTTCACGGGAAATAATTTCAATTCCCTTCCTTTTATCGGAGATTTGGATTAAAATTAAAGGAATATGGGATTGGTTATGAAATACGTGTTACTACTGTTTCTATTTCTTTTTGGGACCCTAGGCTATGCACAACAGAAGCGCACCACATTTACAGGTAAGGTGGTGGAAAAATCTTCCGGCCAACCCATAGCCTACGCAACCGTCTTGGTCGCCGACAATGAGACCAAACAAGCCATTGATGGAACCACCACTTTGGAGGATGGCACTTTTTCGTTGGAAACCAATGCAAGCAACTATTATATCGAAATCAGTTTTATCGGTTTTAAAAAGAAGGTTTTGCAAGCACCGACTACGGAACGCCCAAAAATCGATTTGGGCACCATTGAAATTTCGGAAGATGCCCAGCAACTTGAAGAGGTAGTGGTGGAAGGTGAAATTTCACAGACCGTCTTCAAACTGGACAAGCGGGTATTCAATGTAGGCAAGGATTTGAGCACCACAGGTGCCAGTGCCCTTGAGGTATTGAACAATGTTCCGTCGGTCAACGTGAATATCGAGGGGCAAATCAGTCTTAGGGGCAGCCAGGGGGTGCAAGTGCTGATCAATGGAAAACCTTCCATATTGACCAGTGATGAGAACAATGCACTTGGCACTATTACCGCTGATATGATCGACAGGGTCGAGGTAATTACCAATCCTTCCGCAAAGTATGATGCAGAGGGCACTTCGGGCATCATCAACATTGTCATAAAGAAGGAGGAGCAAAAAGGGCTCAATGGTTCCATTTCGGTGAATACCGGTGCCCCCAATAACCACAGCATAGGGGTAAGTCTTAACCGAAGGACCGAAAAATTCAACCTGTTTGCCCAGCTGGGAGCGGGCTATCGCGAATTGCCCAATGAGATTACCGTACGAAATACCGATCTGACCACAGGCAATACGATTCTATCCGAAGGCGAAGAATTCAGGAACGAAGAATTTTATAACTTCATTCTGGGAACGGACTATTACTTTAGTCCGACGAGCGTACTTACGCTTTCGGGGAATTTTGCTTTGGAGATTGAAGACCAGCCATCGACCACCAATTTTGCCGCATTGGACGGGACGGGAAACGAAACTTCAGCCTGGGAACGCACCGAGGTTACCGAAGCTCGAAACCCTAAATTCCAATACGAATTGCAGTATAAAAAAGATTTTGAAGATGATGAAGACCATGACCTACTGTTCAGTGCACTGGGCAATTTCTTCGGAAAGGACCAAAGCTCTGAATTCTTGGATGCCACAATTTCAGGAGAAGATCGTGATGCCGAACAGAACACCCGCACCGATTTCAAAGAATCTGTTTTTACCTTCAAACTGGATTATTCCAAACCTTTTTCGGATGAATTTTCCGTTGAAACCGGGGCACAGTACATTCTCAATGATGTGAGCAATGATTTTGAGGTGCAAAATCTTGAAAATGGGGAGTTTGTCACGGACCCAGGGCTAACCAACATCTTTGAATTTGACCAGAACGTATTGGGTGTTTATGGAACCGCAGCCTACGAAGGTGAAAAATGGGGTTTGAAAGCGGGCATGCGATTGGAAAATACCGAGGTTGGGACTTTATTGGTAAATACGAATGAGGCAAATGATCAAAACTATACCAATCTTTTTCCCAGTGCCCACACATCGTACAAATTTTCTGAAAAGGTTTCCATGCAGGCAGGTTATTCGCGGAGAATTTACCGTCCAAGACTTTGGGACTTGAATCCATTCTTTAACATCCGAAACAATTTCAACATCAGACAGGGCAATCCTAATCTACTTCCTGAGTTTACCGATTCTTATGAGGTCACAGGTATTTTCTTTGTGGGCAAGACACCGTTAAACCTGGGTGTCTATCACCGATATACCACTGATATCATTGAACGAATTTCGTTTTTTGAAGATAATGTGAACATCACCCGACCAGAAAATATTGGAACAAATAATGCTTGGGGGGTAGAATTCAATACGAAGTACAGTCCGGCCAATTGGCTGACCTTTAACGTTGATTTCAATTACAACACCTTTTCCCGTCAGGGTAGTTTTGAAGATACCGTTTTCGATTTCAGCGCCAATCGGTGGTCATCAAAACTGTTGACCAAAATTAAAATACCTTGGGACATTGATTTTGAGACTACCGGAAACTACCGCTCAGCTTACCAAACTGTACAAGGTGAGATAAATGATGTGGCCTTTTTGGATTTGGGGCTGAGAAAGAAGATACTTAAAGGTAAGGCAGTACTCAACTTAAGTGTCCGGGATGCCTTTGCATCCCGAATTCGGGAAAACCAAATCGTACAGAACGATTTTGAAGTGTTCAACCGAAGCTTTCGTGCCCGTTTTGTATCCTTCGGTTTCAGCTATGGGTTCGGTAAAGGTGAAGCCATGCAGTATTCCGGAGGAAGGAGAAGGTGAAAATTGGAGAACTTCTATAGCGTTTCTTCCCATATCGTATTTACTGAACCATCGGCATATATTTCTCCCTATTTTCATAAATTACCCAAAGGTTAATTGCAAAAAGAGCAGCTGCTACCGGCAAACCTGAGGTATCTGTGATGGTATGGGTCAACATTATTCCAACCATAATTGGAAACATCATAACGGCTCCTAGAGCACGGTATTTAGGAATTATAAAAAGCAATCCTGCTACAACCTCCACTCCACCAACCAAGGGTAGTAACCAACCAATTTCTGTCAATGCCGCTATTAGTTGCGTTAAGCTTTCGGGCATGTCTTCGGGCATAGGCATGAAGTTTAGGAATTTATTCAATCCAGAATTGATGAACATTAAGCCAAATAATATACTTAAAACGAATAGGATTTTCTTTTTCATGGTTTTAGTTTTTAAAGTTGATCCTTAATTAGCCCATAAGGTATAAAATAATGTTCGTTCCATGATTGAGAGAATGTGCCCTAAGGGTCACTGTTGTCCATCAGTTTTTAATTGCGTATACCCTATTGTCGGCAGGTTTTTTCTTTTTTAATGACTTAATTGCTACCTGATCGTGATATTGAAAAGACTGGAAAAAGGATTTTTCTATGCGGATCACTTGCTACCCTCAACCAAAAAATTCTTTAGATCGAATAGCAGTGGGCCAGCAGTATTGGCGTTTGTAAATACGATATACCCTGTTCTTAAATCATCATACATCTCAAACATACAACGAAAATCCCCATTATTTCCCCCGTGTCCAAATACCAATCCAAAAGGAGAGTCGCGTAATGCAACGCCTAGCCCGTATCCAGACTT
The DNA here is from genome assembly GCA_947494825.1 of uncultured Flavobacteriaceae bacterium. GTDB lineage: Bacteria > Bacteroidota > Bacteroidia > Flavobacteriales > Flavobacteriaceae > JBNGOQ01. The sequence continues at coordinate 533,064 of CANLWN010000001.1, forward strand.
ATAACCATTCATCCAGTTCTCTTGGCCTTCCAAAGTATGGAAACGAAACATTTTTTCGGCCTGTTCTTCTGTCAATCCTTCTCGATTTAACAATGCGAGAGCAAAGGGTATAAAATCCTTTGCCTCTGTATGCATACTAAATGCCATACCAGGGCCATCGGGACAATCAAACATATTCGGAATTCCATCAAAGTGACCGGCTACTTTAAGGTTTGGGAGTTTGTCGTTGCACATAAAATAGGTGTTGGTCATCCCTAGAGGCTTTAGGACTTCTTTTTCCAGATGGGATTGAATGATTTGTGGCCATTCATCAGAGCTACCTCCTGTAAGTACCCTTTTTAGGTATTCAAAACCTTCACCGGAATATCCATAAGTAGTTCCCGGTTTGTTGATTATTCTGGTTCCCCAGTTCGGCAGCCCGCTCACATGTGTCAGTACATGTCTACCAGTCATTAGCTGGTATTCAGGATATTCTTCCAATTCAGGAAATGCTAAGGTTTCATATAATGGTTTGTCAAGGTCAAATTCCGTACGCTGAACCAGGAGATTCATCAGGTAGGCAAATATCAATTTGGTAATGGAAGCTGCTTCAAAAACGGCCTCATCCCTAAGCGGTTTTTTAGATATATTGTTCTCTACGCCATAACTACGGTGATACACCAGGGCACCTTCCTTGACTATGGCAAGCGATACGGCAGGGATATTATAATGTTCTCTGTACGCGTCCACAAATTGATCTAATTGTTTAATGGATGTAGAATTAAATGGTGAGTGCAGTATCCCCTTCCCAGGAATCAGTTTTGGTTTGGGAACTACGGCGACCTTAATAGGATCAACTGTTAGTTCTTGGTTTTTGGATACTGTAATATCGGAAACTGGACCGCTATGCTTTACTAAATCGATATCAAACCATTTGTTCATTTGCCAACTGGGGGGTATGGTCATTGCATAGGAGCCAGCGGGTAACTTTAAGTCATACTGACCCAATGAATCGACGCTCACATCAAAAAATATGTCAGGTCTTTCCATATTACTAAACTTAACCGTTCCTGGCCATTGGTCTCCGGCTTCGCCTTCCCATTTCAATGCTCCCTGTACCATACCGCTAGCATCATTGGCTTCCGACAGTACCAGATCACCAATCAAATTAGAGTTCATGAACTTATTTCCTTCAGTTGGGCCCCAAGTGATCATGACATGTTCTTCATCTGTGTCTTTATCAAAGACTGCATAGTCGAACCCGATTACTCTACCGGCGCTTAACGTACCTGAGACCTGAATTTTCCATTCGTACGTAATTAGATTATTTTTCTTTGCGATAGCCAATTGAACTTGTTCAAAGCTGGCATTTTTAACCTGCGGATAAAAGTGAAGCCCTTCCTGTTCCACTATTTTTCGGTGGTGTTCGTCTATTTCATAGGCAATTACTCCTGACCCTTCAGGGCTATGTCTCGGGTCAAGATACAAGACTTGAAAATCATGGCTAACGAAGTGGCTATTGTCGGGCGTTTTTACGTAATCATTGTCCACCATGGTTACTGCAATGTACAAATGACCCGATTGCGCATGGTAACCTCCCCGCCAGAATGCCAAAGCATCCTCCGGCCCCTCGATGCCGTTTCCATAATGGATATGTTGCATCGCGTTGCGATGAATTCCTAGCGGCCAATCATCGAGATTACCGTCTATGGTTATATTTGAAATTGGGTAAATATAGGCGATCGAGCCATTGTTGGCGTTCAATGAATTGCTCGATAACAACATCCATAAGATCGAATAGAAAGGTAGGTATTTCGTTGTCATCATTTTTAAAGCGTTTAGGTTACGCTTTAAAGATTCGATTGCTAAAGGATTGTTACACTCTCTCTAGTTTGGTGCTTGCCGCTAATGGTTTTTATATGGTTTGTTAGGTGAAAATCGGCTACATAGGCTAGAACTAGCAATAAATTAAATAGGGTGTTGTGCTATATTATTGCGTAGATGCCAATTCAACACTATGTTGGGCATATCCACTTCCCCTATCATTTTCAGCATTGGCACTGATGACCCCATTCCCTGAGTAGTCAGAATTGAATTTAATTGTGGCAATTGACTTTGCGATCAGCCCATCGACGGTATTTTCCACATCTATGATTTCCATACTGCCAGATTCTACGGTCCATAAAAATTGAGCATTGGAAGGAGTGTCATTTTTGGAATAAAAGGTTGATACAAATTTTATAACTTCATCTGGTAAGGCAAAATCAGCTCCATCTACACATATCGAGATTAAAAGATTTGGTTCAATTGCTATTTCACAATCAGTTACATTGTTTAAATTTTCAGGAGTAACATCAGTATCGTCATCATTTGAACAAGAGATTGTAAAAGTGACCAATGTGAATAACAATAAATAAATTGTTTGCTTTTTCATGTTACTTTCATTTTTTAATTAAAATACTGTCTTTATAGTCTTTACAACTTAAAATGGTTACTTCTAAATTTATTTTGTGATCAAATAGTTGTCTTTCGTTTTAGTACTATTGCTAACGGTCTAGGCTATGATTTGTTGTGGCCTTGGAACTCCGTAGGATTTTCAGCCGCAGACTACACTTGGTAAAGATACATAGATTTTCTGACAGAAAAATACTCAGTGAATTCCGTTTTGACTTCATTTGAAACCTAAACTTGATTTCCGCCATTGTTGTACTTATCGAAAAAGCTCGAATATATGTCCAACGTGGTATCATTTCCTTTTATTTCTGTCCTCCAAACCCGATTTGATTCTCATTTTAAAATGCGTTACAACAGTCTCGGTTACGGTTACGTCACGCCCCTGGGGTGATGAAATATAGCCATTGCTGTGTGTAGTTTTTATTTACTTTTCGATCTTATAATGATTTTTCAGCGTTTTCAACGTCCATAAGGTCTGTATGCCAGCCCATTCCAATTTCATTCCTTCACTAAGTCCATACCAAGTGTGCCATCCGCCATCGCTCTTTTGACGATTGATCAACTCATTTAGGTCGGCACTGATCATTTCTTTGGTAAATATTGGATATAAGATACTCTCAGGTGAAGGTGCATAACTCAGACTATGCGGTTTTTCATACAGTCCCCAGCCCTCATCCGATTTATCCTTGCAGAGTACGCCGTCGGCCAATATCCATTTCTTTAGATCGTTGAGCGCTTTTCCCGCCTTATCCTTGCTTTTGGTGTACTGCAAAAACTGTAATCGCCTTGGCACACACAGATGGCAAAAAACGTGCTTTTCTTTAATTCGTTCAATTTCTCCCCACACAAACTGCTCTGCTTTTTGCATCCACGGAATCTCAATCCTGTATTTCTCCAGCATTCCCAACAAAGGGGCAGTGGTGCTCAAAGCAGCCCATTCTTTAACGCTTTTAAAATGCGCTTCACAAGGATAATCGTTTTTGGGACGTAACATCCATGGGATACCACCTTTATCAGTGGTTATGCTTTCAAAATAAGGCATAAAATCATCTAAAATGATGTCTTTTGTGAGATAGCCAACTTCGTCCAATGTTTCAAGCGCCATGATGCTAAAAAGCGGTTGACTTTCCGGGGATGCGGTATCTGGTTCCATCCCATGCCCAAAACCGCCATCAGAATTTCGGTAGGCATAAACAGCATGAAAAACCCCTTCCGGACCATCATTTTCGAAATGAAATTGAAACAAACGCCTTTCTATCATTCTGGCATTGGTAAATATAAAGTCCCTCGCTTTGATATAATTCTTCTTTGATAGTTTCATGCTGTATTTATGGGTGGTTCAAAATTACACACAACGGTCTCGTTTAACCGTCAGTTTTTAAATGCCATTATACATTGTTGCGGGTAGTTTTTAAATTTTCACATTCCAACAGTTTCATAGATATAACAAATTCCTGTTTTCGGATTTCTCAAATATCTCGAACGCTCAAATTCATTCGCTTGGTCTTTGGCGTAAATCAGATAATTTTGGTCAGGTTTAAACCATTTCGGCAATTCAGTCCAACTCAACCAATCATTTCCGATAGTGTCAATTTCAAGTCCATTATATTCAACAAATTCATTAAACCATTTTTTGTCCGATTTAAACTTTAGAAATAATTCATATTCGAGCGAAAAATGAGGTGATTGATAATATTCGCCTTTAATCAATTCAATTTCTTTTGGCACTTCGCTTCCAGACCAGTATTTATAGGCTTTTTCCGCATTTTTTGTTTCAATCGGCAGACAGCTTACCAGAAGAAAAATAAATCCGAATAACGTTATTTTTTTATCAAGTTCGTTTTTTTCAAATTTTGCACGACGGTCCCGACCATGATTTCGTCACGCCATAAGCGTGATGAACCCGCCTGCCGGCAGACAGGTTATAGCCAATGTTAGCAGTAGTTATTTTTTTTCAGCTTTGACAGCTTCTCCATTTTCGTAATAAAGATATCCATCAATTTTCCCACTTATACTATCGTACATTACCCAACGTCCGTCCTCTTTACCATTAATAAAGGTGCCTTCGGATTGTAATTTTCCGTTTCCAAAGTAGCTAAAGACAGAGTCTTGCAACATATTGTTTTTCCAGTTCTCTAAATTTTTCGGTTTGCCATTAGGGTAATAAGATTTCCAAATTCCTTCTTTGGACTCATTCGACACTTGTCCCTCCTCGGCAAGTTGTCCATTTTCATAATAATATTTTACCGTTCCATTAGCTATTCCATTATTCCACTCAACCTCTTCCTCCACTTGACCATTAGGAAAGAAATATTTCATTTTTCCATTGATAAGTCCATCTTTAAATTCAGAATATGATTGGATAACACCATTCTCATAGCTCTCGCATATTCCTGTATATGGCTTATCATTTAATGACCATGTCCCATTGTTATTTTGGAATAAGTCGTTACAGTCAACCACGCCTTCGTTAGGTACAACCTTCTTTTCTTGTTTGCAAGAAATAAATAACATCAAAGTAAAAAATAGGAACATTTTTCTCATAATTATTGCTAAGGTGTTTGTGTATGATCAGTTGCGATTCTTGCGCAGCTAATTTACCAAATGGAAATCGAACCTTAGTAAAATCCTGTGGATTTTCCGAATAAGAACAGGCCAATCAATTATTTTCATTTATTGTTAAGTAACCTTATTTTGTTTTAATTGGAATCGACAATTCAATATTTGTTCCAACGGCTTTTTTGTCCGCTGTTTTTGTCGGAATAAATTTCGGCAACGACTCAATAATTTTTTGGATGGTTTTTCTTGTTTGATTTCCACCAGAAATTGAATTCAAACTTTTTACATTAGAAATATCTCCAGTTTTTGCAATGCTTACTCTGTATTTTAAAATTCCATCTTCTTTTGGTGGTTTAATATTTGTTGCTTTCAATTTATCAATTACGTATGAATGTATCGATTTCAGAGTACATTCCGTAATTTTTGATTTATCCGATTCATTCTCACAACCCACAAATGATAAAGGTTGGACAAGTGATTCAGCCTCTTCTTTATTTGGTAGACAAATACCCTTAATTCCTTTGTTACCTGTAATTGCTACAAGTCCTAGTCCTTTTTTATAATAACGTGTTTCTTTTGCTCCGTTTGAGTATTTGTTTTCAACAACTAAAAGGTTTTCATAGTTACAGTATGGGGTTTCAAAACTGCCCTCTATTTGGTCAATTTTCCCAGTCTCCCATTTAATTCCTTTTTCCGGTATTGCAATAAGTAAAATGTTGTCTTTTTTCTTTACCTCATCGTACATATAAATGGTATCGTTTTGATTTCTCAGCAACAAATCATAAACAGTTCCATTTCCAAAATCCTGCACATACATATAATATTCTTTACCATAAATTTCCTTCTTTTCCGTTACTTTCTCAACATAAAAAGCATTTCCCCAAGTAATGTTTTTTTTAAATCCGATTTCCAGAGGAAAATAACTTTCTCCAAAACTTTTGTCACAAAAGTCACTTTGTCCGAAAGTTAAAATTGGGAAAATTGCCAATAATAAAAATGTTGTTCTTTTCATTCGTTGATTTGGTTTTTAAAGTTGTCTAACGGGCTTCGTGCATGGCTTCGCGGGGTGGCCATCATCGCGCCCCATGCGTTATACATGTTGTTGTAGGCAGAAACTTTTGTTGTTTGCCCAAAGTAAATATAGTAAAACTTGGTATGGGCATGGGTATGATTATTTACATATATGGACGGTCCCAAAAAAAGCCGGTTTAAACGACTCTTAGGCATCAAAGACCGCACCCCCTCTCTTGCGCTAGGTAACTTAAGCGTAGAAGCGCTCTAAAACGCCTAAACTATTCTACCCGTTTATAAAGAAACGCGGAACCATCGCAAGAAACGGCACCACCGGACAGGGCAGAGGACAAAGGCAAAACTACATTTTACCTACATCCGTTCCAAAATCAGTTTGTTGGAGAGGTACATATAACGCGTATAGGGTTTGGAGCGTTCCCCGGCAAATTCATAGGCCTTGCCAAAATGATGGGTGGCCCTTTCCTGGTTCTTGTGCTTAATGTAATACTCGCCCATGGCCAGGTTGGCGATCCAATTATCCGGCTCCTTTTGGAGCATTTCGGACAATAGGTCAAAGGTTTTTTGGGCATCATCCTCCAACAGCATAAAGCTCAAGGGGTAGTAATAATAGTAGGGGAAGCCCTTGCCAAGTTGTATGGCCTGCTCCCTATGGCTTTTGCTCTCCTTTTTATAGCCCATCTGGGCCAGCAGGTCGGCCTTTAGCATCAGGTTCCGGAAGCCTTCGCCCAACTTTAGGGATTGTTCCACATATTGCAGGGCCTGGGCCGCATTGCCCGGGTCCTGGGCCCTGGTGAGCTGGGCTATCTTAATGTAATCGTCCACCGTTTTTTCTTCCTTGGCCTTGAGGTCCGTCAGCACATGGGCGTTGACGTCCACCGTGATCTCAATGCCGCACTTTACTGTGGACCATTGCAGTTCCAATACGGCCCGTTCGGGTTCCCGGGTTACAAATGCATAGCTAAGCCACTCCTGATAAGCGTTCTCTTCCGGGATGGCGGTAACGCGGAGCGCATCGTCGGTTTTGTCATAGCTAAAACTGCCCCAGCTTTCCGAGTTCTTGGAGAAGATATAGGTCCACTCCCTTTCCTTTACGAAAATATGGAGGCCGTAGGTGCCCTTGGCCAGGGGCTTGCCCTGGATCTTGACATCATGGGTAAACGTTATCGTGGTGTTCTCGTTGGAACCGGCCCGCCAGGGGTACTCTACCCCATCCACCACAAAATCATAGGGCACGATGCCCCCAAAGATCTTCCGCTGCTTGGCAGCCGGACTGTGGTACACCACGGTAACATCGGTAGTGCCTATACGCTGCTCCACACTGGCCCTGGGACTCACCTTGGTGGCCACCAACATATCCTGGGCAGTGCCCATAAGGCAGCCCATTAAAAACAATACGGTACTTACTATCCTAAATTTCATCTTCATCATTTTATATCTACTTAATTTTTAAACCTTCCGGGGCCGTAAACTTCCCGGTCACCAACCAACCCCCAAAATCCTCCGAAACGGCCAACAAGAGGGTGTTCTTTCCTTTTTTCAGGTTTAGGTACACGGCATCAAAGAGCCCTACCGTACCCAAATAGCGGTAGTCCCGGGAACGCCATCTATTGTTGCCGCTGTACATGGGAGTGCCGTTGAGGATCACCACTACCCTATCGCTATAGCCAAATTCAAAGCGTTTAAACCCACTTTTGGCCGCAGTAACCTCGATCTTTGCAAAAACGGTATTGCCCTCGGTATCGTCATAGCGCTGTACTGCCCGTGAAATATTGGCCGCCGTGCCTTCTTCTACTGCAATGGTTGCTCCCCACTTACGTCCTTTGATCAGGCCATCGACCTTGGAGGGGTCATCCAGCAGTTTTTCATCGAACTTGTCGGACAGTTGCCATTCCGGGACCAGCCCCTCAATGGGCTTTCTGTCCATCGGTTGAAAGTCCTTTAGCTCGTAGTTGTTTTTATCGATCTTGATATTGGCCAGGTGCATGCCCTGGGCATTTCCCCCGGTGATGGAGATACCGCCTGCTTTGGCCTCATGGAAGAGTTGCCAAGAAAGATGGGGCGTTTCCGAATGGTCCAGAAACACCTGGGCCCTATCGCCGTTAACGACGACTTTTACATGCGTCCAATCGTCATAATGATATTCGTAGGGGAAAGAATACCGTTCCCCAAAATAGAGTTGCCATGCCGTAATGCCCTTGATGAGCGGTATGGCCTGATTGGCATCGGGGTTGCCCGACTGGTGGGGCCGCACATAAAACTGTTCCGCATTGGCACCGTTTACCCGAAAATAAACCCCAGGAAAGGACTGCACCTCCTTTAGATAGATATCGTACTCAATGGTGCCGTTCAAAAAGGTTCCATCCTTTAGGCTAAGGGAGCCGCCCTGCAGGTAAACGGCCTCTTGGCCCTTATAGGTCTCCAGCACATAGGATTTTGCCTGTATGTCCCAATTTAGGGTATCCAAGGGAATAATGTCCTGGGCACTGCCCCAGGAAGCAAGGCATAGCAATGCCATTGTAAGGATTGTTTTTTTCATGATGAATGTGTTTTTCTCCCGAAAAGATCTTGCATTATTGCTTGGTAGGGAAAACAAATTGGTGCAAGTTGGTGCATTTGGGTTCAGGGCTCGCATTCGCCCGCCTTTCAAGAAACCATGAACCTCCTACTTTTTTTAGAGGGAAAGGGGTTGCCCACTTGTTTCATATACCCTAGGCTTTGTATCTTATAAGTGATTAAAACATGACCCTTTGCCTTACTTTGCCCGCTACTTTTTCGCCCTTGGAATCTTCCTGACGCTCACACCAGCTTGGGCCCAGGACGCGTTTGTCCATGGCAGGCTCCTGGATGCCCAAACGGAGGAACCCGTGGTGTTTGCCACCATCCGGATCAAAGGGAAGGCCATCGGGGTCATCTCCAATCAGGATGGGGGATTTAGGATCCCGAAAAGGTTTGAGGCAGAGGGCGATTCGCTGATCATCTCCAGCATGGGCTATGAAAGCAGACAGGTCTCCTTGGCACAGTTGTTCCAAAGCCCATTGAACCTCATACTGTTAACACCCAGGATCATTCAATTGGAGGAGGTGTTATTGGAGGAGAAACGGAAAAACCGCAGGAAGTTATCCGCCCGAAGAATCGTTCGCAATGCCATTAAGGCGATCGGGGAGAATTATCCGGTTACCCCCTTCTCTGCCATCGGATATTATCGGGATTACCAATTTGTGGACGGTGCCTACCTGAATCTGAACGAAGCTATCTTGGAGGTTTTCGATTCCGGTTTTGACACCGTGGACGACCTTGAAACCAACGTGAGCCTCTACTACAAAAACCAGAACACAGATTTTGAGCGCGATACGGTAGCGGATAACAAATACGGGGACCATACGGCATCCAAAAAGTATATCAGCAATGCACACCTGTCGGACTATGGGGGTAATGAGTTTACGATTTTGAGAATCCATGACGCCATCCGCAATTACAACATCAACGCCTTTGATTTTGTAAATAAGTTCGAAAAGAATCTGATCAAAAATCATGCCTTGCGAAAGGAGCGTGATACCTATACCGAGGAAGAAGTGCTTTACACCATACGCATGTCAAAATCAATACCAGGTTATCAAGTAGCGGGTCGTCTGTATATTTCAAAACGGGACTTCGCCATTCATAAAATGCAATATGCCGTCTATGAAACATCTGGTCAAGGCGCTAAAGACCCTTCCAGTGAAAAAAACAGATTGCTTTTTGAAGTGGTCACCGAATATAAAAGGGAAGATGAAAAGATGTACTTAAATTACATTTCCTTCCACAACGACTTTCAGTTGATCGAACCTCCCGGTTTTGTGGTGGATGCTGTAGTTTTGGTGTTCAGTTGCGAGTGTTTTGAAGTGCGGTTCAACGAGAACATTGATCCCAATACGGCTGGTGACCTGGCCAACTATGATTTTAGTTTTAAAGGAAATAAAATAGCATTCAACGAGGTAGTCGTTTATCCCAAAGCCGTTCGCCTGTTTCCCAAGGTGGGTGCCAAGACCTTCAATACTATGGTAAAAGTGGTCTCCGCACATAACAATGACCCCAATAGGTTACCAAGTGCTTTCAGAACAGCCATTGGCGGTGTGTTGGATGAAGTGCGGGAGCAGTTGGTCAATGAGGACAAGCATCGCGAGATCCAACAGTTTCGGGAGTTTTTTGTTCAAAAATTAACTATCGGAAAAACTACTGGGAGCGCCAGTCCGACCTATATGGACAAAAACAGACCCATTTTTGAAGATCAACCTGTTTCACAGCCAGAGGGTGCGGCCGACTATTGGATCAATACGCCTTTGCAGAAGGTACCGGAATAATGCGGCTGTAACGGGAAACTTTAAGGTTCCGTAGGAGCCACTGTGTTTGGAACAGGTTAAAAATAACATCGTGCGTTGGGTTGGAACGGGTCATTTTAGAAACGCTCAATGCGATTTTCATCAATCTTTCTATAGTCTACAACAAAGAAAAAAAGCAGTACTTTAATAGCTGTTTTTCAAGGGCTGTATAAAATGTTATTTATAGACTTCTATAACGCTATTTTAAATACTTCGTTTGCTTACGACGACCTCCCCTTTTCCGTGGAAACCATAAAGGTTACCAAGGGAACACGTTTAACGGTATACGGACAGCTTGAAGATTCCCTGTACTTTATGAACAAGGGTATCGTGGAAATGACGATCAAAAGTTATATGACCGAAAAGATAATCGACTTTTTCTTTGAAGCCGAGCTCTTCTGTGGCTACACTTCCTTTTTGGACCAGCTTCCCACAGATGTTCAAACAACTGCTTTGATGGATTCCGAAATGGAGGTCATAAAACGCAAAGACCTGTTGCCCGCATATGACCATTCCCTTGAAGCAAACAAATTTGGAAGGATTGCTACCGAACAGGGGTATATAAGAAAATCCAACAGGGAAAAGGATCTTTTGACCAAGACCGCAGAGGAAAGATATGAAGAAATGTTCCGGACACATTCCGATTATATTTCCTTTATACCCGTTAATAAAGTTGCAAAATACCTAGGGATACACCCCGAAAGCCTCAGTAGAATAAGGAAGAAAATGAATTCCTAACATAGGTCAAGCCCAATTTTTAGTTTAGGCTTTTTGCCGCATATATTTTTGCGGTGAAATTATTTAAACTAAAAATCATGGAACATTTTATTTCACAATTGCCCACTCCCTTAGAAATTTTACTGGACCCCATTTCCTTAATCGTTTATGCCATTTTTGGAAGCTTGTTTCTCTGGGAATCCCTATTCCCGGCCAGAAAATTGCCCAAAATGAGGTTCTGGAAAACCAAGGGCCTAACATTCTTTATTGCCTACATGCTGCTCACCACCTACATCCCTTTGCTCTGGGACGACTTTTTTGCGTCCTATCAATTAATGGACCTAAGTGGTTTGAGCATTTCTGCGCAGGTTATCTTGGGCATATTCTTATTTGAACTGGTGCAATATGGCTGGCATATAAGCATGCACAAATCCGACTTTTTATTTAGGGTGTCCCACCAGATGCATCATAGTTCCGAAAGGCTGGATGTTCCGAGTGCTTTTATGCTAAGTCCAAACGATATGATCGGACTGTCATTGGTGGGGTCGGTCAGTTTTGCCCTGGTCATGGGGTTAACTCCCCAAGCGATCACCATTATTATCCTATCGCTCACCTTTTTTGGTGTTTTTCAGCACGCCAATATCAATACGGCCAGATGGATAGGCTATATCATTCAGCGTCCTGAGAGTCACACCATCCATCACGCCAGGGGCATACATAGATACAACTATACCGATCTGCCGGTCATAGATATGCTGTTCGGGACTTTTAAAAACCCCAGATCATACGAGCACGAAACGGGATATTACCTGGGTGCCTCCAATAGGATATGGGACATGTTGCGCTTTAAGGATGTAACCTCAAAGGAAAACAAATGAAAAAAATAAAAATCATTTGGTTCGGTTGGAGCAGTCCTAATAAAATGGTGCTCCAACAAAGAAGAACTTACGCAGCAGGTCTGATCCTTTATTATTACAAATTCATCGATCATTAAATGCTTACGTCATAACCACTAAAAACAAAATTCTATGAGCAACGAATTTAAAAATAACCGTATTCTAGGGCCTATTAACGCTTGGATGTTCAAGATGCTTTCCGGTTACATGAACTATCTTTTTGGAAAGTCGAAAAGAAGCCTTTTCAAAAACCATCCGGAGACTGTGGTGGAAATAGGTCCCGGAGCCGGAGCCAACATGCGATACCTTAAAAAGGGAACAAAGTTGATTGCAATAGAGCCCAATATCCATATGCACAAAAACTTGAAGGCGAGCGCAAAAAAATACGGGATAGCCCTTGAAATAAAGACCATGGTAGGTGAAGCCATAGACCTGCCCGATGATTCGGTCGACTTTGTGGCCTGCACCCTTGTTATGTGCACGGTGTCCGATCCTGCCAAATGCATGGAGCAAATAAGGCGCATCCTAAAGCCTTTGGGTGTTTTTGTGTTTATTGAGCATGTGAAAGCAAAGGAAAACACGGTCTTGGCGCTGATCCAACACCTGACCCACGAACCCTGGCATTGGTTTTTTGAAGGATGCCATACCAACAGGGACACGAAATCGCTATTGGAATCGGCCGGTTTTAGTGCTTTGACCTTGGAAGAATACAACTCGTACTCTCCCTTTGTTCCCATTATCCCCCAAATTAGGGGAAGGGCCATAAAATAATAGAGGTCATGGCACTCTTTCTGTTTTTTCATCAGTTCTTCCAAGGATCGCTTCAATGAAAAAATCCAAGTGGTTGAATCAATGGCTTAATTGACTAATTTTATTGTGCAGGTGGCGCATGTTTCGTCATTGGCCGTAAACGCTTATTTACCATTATTTAAAACTGGATTTTGATCAGCATAAAACCACTTAATGACCTCTCTGTCTATTTAAGCCATTTGGTAAAAGGCCGTTTATGGTTAAAGGTGACCCTTGGAATCCTTTTTGGTGTGGGGGTCGGTATACTGATCAACCCGGCCTTTGGCCTGGTATCCCATGAAATGAGCACCACGCTTGGCAGTTGGTTAAACTTACCGGGAGAAATATTCATGAAGCTTGTCCAAATGGTGATGATCCCCTTAATATTTGCCTCCATTATTACCGGATTGGCGAGCAATGTTTCGGGGAACCTTAAATCTTTTGGTCTTTGGCTCCTGTTGTATTTTGTTTTTACCACCGTGGTGGCGATTTTCATTGGCGTTGTCATGGCGTTCTTGTTCCGTCCTGGCAAATATGTAAGCGCGCTCGGTGGATTCTCGGAAAACGACGTTCCACAAGCGGTTCAGGAATCGGGCGCTATGGTCCTAAATCTCCCGGAATCCATCTCCAATCTTATTCCGGTCAATCCGCTGGAAGCCATCTTACGGGGAGAAATGTTGAGCATTGTCATCTTTACCATCATTATTGGAGTGGCCATCACACAACTGGAAGACCGGTTCGCAACTCCAGTGATGCGGTTTGTGGAGGCCATGCAAAAGATCTGTATGATCGTGGTCGGTTGGGCCATGAGACTGGTTCCGTACGCCGTATTTGGATTGATGGCCGCACTGCTGTCCAAGACAGGATTTGCCATTCTTACCGGGCTCGGATATTATATCTTGGTCGTGGTTGTGGGACTTATGATCTTAATGGGATTTTACCTATTGCTCTATTTCTTGTTCAAGAGGGAGAATCCGTTCACCTTCTTACTGCGAATAAAGGATGCACAGCTACTGGCATTTTCTACGGCCAGTTCGGCCGCCGTAATGCCGCTTTCCATGAAAATTGCGGACGAAAAGCTGGGGGTTTCCTCTAAGGTCAGTGATTTTGTAATCCCTATTGGCGCAACCATAAACATGGATGGAACGGCCCTATTCCAGTGCGTGACCGTACTTTTTATGGCACAGGCCTATGGAATGGAATTGGCGGTTTTTGAGGTGTTACTCATCACCGTTACCGTTGTAGCGGCTTCCATTGGCACACCCGCCATCCCGGGCGGAGGCGTTATTGTTCTGGCCTCGGTACTAAAAAGTAGCGGCATACCGGTAGAGGGCCTTGTCGTTATTATTGGAATAGACCGGATTTTGGGAATGCTTAGAACAGCCGTCAATGTAACAGGGGATTTAACGGCTACCGCCATTTTCAATACCTGGTATGGAAATACGGCCAGTACAAACTAAAACTATGTCGAGGCTGATCTAACACCTGACCCATAGGCCCTGGCGTTGGTCTTTTGAAGGATGCCATACCAAGAGGGACACGAAATCCCTTTGGAATCGGCCGGTTTTGGTGCTTTGACATTGGAAGAATACAACGCTTACGCTCCCTTTGTTCCCATTATCCCCCAAATTAGGGGAAGGGCCACGGCTAACTTATGCCAAGACAGAAGACAAATACCGGATGGAGTCGGTCTATTGTATCACATATAGGTATAGACAATAGCTCCCCAGACCAGAACCAGGTTGACCAACAAAATAACAAAAGCATAAAAGGAATAGGTTTTTGGGGACCACTTGTCCTGAGTCAAGTGTTTTAATGAAACGAAAAAAGCGACAGGCAGCACAACTAGCGTCATGGGGATAAATAATGATTCTGCTATAATACCCATCAAATTTTTAGAAAACTTTGATCCTACGAAGTAATGGCTAAAACAGATGAGTAAAAAGAAGGAAGATATGATCAGACTGATGTAAAATACCTGTTTGGGTTTTAATCTTTTCAACATGACCTTTTTATATCGCCTTGGTTGGATTCAAGGTATCCCATTGGAATGGAAAACTCAAAAACAATGTAAGCGCTGGGCGTATATGGGGATAAGTGGGTAAATCGAGACGTATCTGTATATACAAAGGAGGTGTTGGTGGGGAAGCTGGAGGTTTGGTCCCCTACCCTATTGGTCTAGCTGTTTACTCCCTTATGTTAAAGGTAATTTTCACTAGGGTAATTTCCGTATTCGCACTTGCACCGTCAGAACCGCGTGCTGCAGAAATTTCAACGAAGTCGGTTCCCACATATCCCGCAAGGGGTTGGTAGGTATAGATGACCTGTCCGCTATTAAAATCCCGTTCCAACTCGCTGACTTCAAAATGGCCCGCCTGCGTACGGATGCTAGCGCCTTCCTCATCTCCGAAACCGCCTAAATTGTAAGTGAAACTTTCGGTATTGGAGATAACCACATTCTCTGCAATTACTTCGGTATTGGTATCGTCATCCGAGCAAGACGAGAACAAGACGATCATCGATACTAGCAAAATTACTTTTTTCATGATTCTTAGCTGTTCGTTTCTACTAGGATTTTCAAAGTACGTGATGGTTGCGTCAAATTGCCTATTTGCATCGCACAAAACCTCTTCTACCCTCTAAGGACT
Source organism: uncultured Flavobacteriaceae bacterium (assembly GCA_947494825.1). Taxonomy (GTDB): domain Bacteria; phylum Bacteroidota; class Bacteroidia; order Flavobacteriales; family Flavobacteriaceae; genus JBNGOQ01. Next base: position 548,496 of record CANLWN010000001.1, read on the forward strand.
GATAACATGGACGACCTGTACGCCCAACTGAAACGAAGGGTTCTGGAGTGAACGACTAGTTCTAGTTCGGACTTGATCAAACCGCTTTACTCATTTCCAAACAAAAAGTAGTACTTTCAAATCGGTAAGGTGCCCTTACATGGATTTTGATGCATACCCCGCCGCTGTTTACCATAAGTGCATCTCCCGAAACTACAAGAAAACCATGGTCGTTGATCGAATAGCCTTTGAATACCAAAATAGGGTCCTTATTGAAAAAATCAAGGTAAGTACGCCCTTTAAGTACGAGGCCATCTTTCAAAATAGGGGCTGCTTTATTTATTTTAAGGAGAAAGGGCCAAAATTACTTTCGGCCGATACTAACACTCAAGTAGCAGGGCGCGAAGCGGTATTGCTTAAATGCGGCAGTCATTTTTTAGACCTCCTGAAACAGACCGATGGCGAGGAAATTGAAGTAATCGTGGTGCACCTTTATCCAGAATTTCTAAAAGAGTTATACATAAAGGAATTGCCGGCTTTGCTCGAAAAACGCGGCACCAGTAAACAAAGTCAGGTGGTGGCCTCCACCGATGTCATATCAAAATTTATCGATTCCCTGGATTTCTATTTCCAAAACCCCATGTTGGTCAATGACGACTTATTGGAACTTAAGATCAAAGAATTGATTCTATTGTTGGTGCAATCCAAGAACATAGGCTCCATACAGGAATTGGTGACCGACCTATATTCCACAAGAGCTATACAGTTGAAGGAGGTGATTAAACTACATCTGTTCTCCGATCTAAAAATGGAGCAACTAGCGAAATTATGTAACCTGAGCCTATCTTCCTTTAAACGTGAATTTAAAAAGGAATTCAATGACAGTCCCGCTAGTTACATCATTGGAAAAAGACTGGAGAAAGCCAAAGAACTGCTGCGTATCACCGATTTATCGATCAGTGAAATTGCCTACGAAACCGGATTTCAAGACCCTTTATATTTTACCCGACTTTTTAAGAACAAAATAGGTGCCGCACCTTCTGCCTATCGGAAGGAAAATTCGCTTTGAGCCAATTATCCATATCTCTGGCCCTATACTACATCGCCCTTCCTGCCAAACCCAATAATTTTGCTTCTTAAGAAAAAAGGGTGAAAGGTCAGCTTATTTGAAAAATGTTGATCGGACCATCAATCCCTTTTGCACTTGAATTTAAGTTGGCCTTTTTACCACTGTCCTTCAGGGCAGGTGAATTAATATTGGATATTAATAAAACTGTTATTATGAAAAATTTGATTTTATCACTACTGCTTGCTAGCGCATTGGCTTTTAAGCTCAACGCTCAAAACGTATCTGTACCGGGGAACGAATCCCCAACCCATAACCTAATAAAAATTGAAAAAATGGAAACTAAAACAAATGAATCACAAAGTTTTGCCGAATACCAAGAAGTTGCCAAAGCACTGCAACCCTATATCAAAAGTGCCCGTACTGGCGACGGAAAATTGAGTCGCTCAGCATTTTATGACCATGCGCATGTCGTGGGGTCGATGGACGGAGAATTCAACAACGTGGATGCCGACCAATTTGGGGAGAACCTCAGTACCTTTGGTCCTTCCGAAAACATTCAACACCATATTGCCTGGATAGATATTTCAGGACCTGCCGCTGCCGCCAAAGTGGAGTTTATAGATTGGTTGGGGTTCCGGTTTACCGATTTCTTTGTCTTGTATAAAAAAGACGGACAATGGAAAATCAGTGGAAAAGTCTATGATTCCCATTCACGGAATTGACAAAGCCTGTATCAGCTCCTTGTTTTTTTGGCGCTGATTCTTTCAGGTCAATGTTCTTTCAAAATACATTGCTCCTTCCATCGGGTTATATCGGTAGGGTTCAATCTCATAGAAGCCATAGCTTTTGTATAATCCGATGGCGGGTCGCATTGTAGACAAGGTGTCCAAACGTATCTTCATATATCCCAATTTTCTTCCTGCCTTTATCGATTCTTCCATCAGTAGATTTCCTATGCCCTGCCCACGAAACTCAGGATGTATGTACATCCTTTTTAACTCGCAGATTCCTTCATCCAGTTTTCGTATCCCAAAACATCCAATCGGTTGTTTCTTGTTCGAATAAGCGATTACCAAGCTGCCTTCGGGCTCGCTATATTGCCTTGCTATATCTTGAAGTTCATCCTCAAAATTCTGAAACGTCAGATCGATTCCCAGTTCTTCGGCATATGCCCTAAACAGGCCTTTTCCGATTTCAAATTCTTGATCGGATGTTGCTTTTTTGAATGTCACCATCAATTCCTCTTTTCCCAGTGGCCGTATAGGACCTATAATCTTAATATGTTCCTCTAACCGGAACTACATTTGCTATTAAAGATTAAAGCGGCCTGCATGGATTTTACCCTACATCACGATGTCATTTTTCCAGGTATAGGCGCTTGGAATATCCGTATCGTCTATCAATTGCCGGATATCGATTTCAATGCCGCGGCTCATATCGGTTATGGGCACGTCATTGGGCCCGCCCTCGAAGGGGTTTTCGGTATTCTCCCCTATGGCTTCCATGGTATGAAAGACCCAGGCGATCATGGCGCTGAACGGAATGGAGAACCATACAAAGTGCTTGCCAATAAAAAGCTGCAGGTTTTGGGTTACCTCAAAATAGGCCGGGTTCGCGGTTAAATCTTCGATAATTCGATCGCCGATGACTTCAAATCCTTCCATAATGCCAAAGGGGACCAACAAAATGAATATCCAGACAAAAACATAGTTCAAGGTGGCGAACTGCCGGGGATACGGAAAGTTTTTGATTCGCTCGCTTTTTCCCTGTAGGGTGTAGAACTCGGTGAGCATGGCCATCATTTCCATATGGCGAAAATCTTCGATAAGTCCGTCGTTCATAAGCTCGCTCAATCGCTTTGATTGAATCCCCAACAACTGGGAAGCCTGATTTCCCTTGGCAAAAATCTCGTCGACCTCCTGTTGTGAAATATAAGGGCCAATCGCTTCAGCAATGGGTACCGTATCTTCATAAACGGTGTATTGGCTGGCCCGGAACTCTCTATTGGATTTTTGATTTTTTAAATGCGTTTCCCAGGGCTTGTCCTGCCGTAATTGGTAGCGCAGAGCGGTCAACCAGGCAACATGACGGTGCACCAGTTCCCTTTTGATAGCCTCCAGTTCCTCCGCGCTCCTGGTATCTTTTGAATGTGTGTTGGTAACAAAATCCTTGACCATGATGGTCCACGAACGGGAAGCATTTACGATCCCGCCCCATATTTTTCTGGCTTCCCAGAGTCGGTCATAAGAGGCGTTGTTCTTAAAACTGACGATAAAAGCCACAGCCGTACCCAATACTCCCAGGGGAAGCCATGGCACATGTAGCCATTTCCACCGAAGTAAGTCAAACAGCAAAACGGGTACGGCGGCCAATAAGAGAAAAATAAAAATGTGTCTTCGGGTCCATTTGATAACCCCTTTGATCGGGAATATTCGTTTTGTGTACATAGGCCAAAATGGTGTGTGTTCAGTTTTCATACAAAATAGGAAAATTAAGTAAGAATACTAAAACTGGAACGCATTTAAGTGGTATGCTCCCCTTGGGGAATTTTCCAACATGCTCTTTATGGATCCGCGCTAATCCAATTGGATCAGATCGTTCTTTGTCCTGGGTTGGGCCACGGAGATCTGTGCTATATATTCGGCCAGGGAGCCCACCTCCTTCTTTGCCAAAAACTCGGCCATTTGGCCCTCCTGTAAAATGCGAAGACGTCGCTCCAATTCCGTTTTGAAGGCGTCCGTGTAGATAAAATCAATTTTCGCGGAAAAGTGCAGCTGGTCCAGGGGGTTTAAGAAAATCAGTGCGTCGTATGCATCGTACATGGTCTGATCTGCCTCCACATTTAGCATATGGTTGCCTACATACGCCGCCCTGCCAAAAACATTATCCTTGAGTGAAAAAGCAATGGGCTGGTTGTTGTTCTCGGCAAAAGCATGGTCCCAAATTCCATTTTGCATTTGGATCCATTCATATTTATAGCTCCCCAGGCCATCTGAAGTGGCATTTTTGTCGGCCTCCTTTTTTCGTTCAATGGAAAGGGTAGCATTGTGGATCCTTACGGAATAGGTCTTATCCGGATGCCACTGGTTAAAAAAAGTCCCGGTATTCCAATAGAGCGCACCTTCTTTATTCCTTATATGCTTATAGGCGTGACGGGTATTGGTCAAAAAAATGCCCTTTCTTCCTTCTTTAAAGGAGGCCATCATATCCAAAATCGTTTTGTACATGAAGTAATCCCTGCCCACAAGGGATTTTAAGAAGATATCGTATTGCTTGCGAGTATGGATCCCCTCCCAATAAATGGGCTGGTCTACAGCTCTTACTTTTATTTTTTTATCGCTGGAGCGATTAATATCCCAAATGGTGGAGAGCAGTTCATAATAGGTCTCATATTTCCATCCATATCCGCTAAAATCATCCTGAAATACTTTTAACAACAGGCCATCATCCTTATCAGCGCTTTCCAAATACGCATCAATCTGCGGTTGGTGATTGATACCGAAAACTTCTAGAAAAACATAGGCTATTTGGTTTTCCTCCGCATGCAAGAGGTCCTTGTAAAATTCAAAAGGCTCCACGGCGTTGTGCAGCGCATCATCAAATAGTATCAAGTCATGGGTGTCCAGTTGTTGTTGAACAAACTGTAAGGGGTGCTCCCCTTCCCTCTTTATCACCTCATAATACGCATCAACGGTTTCTTGTGAAAAACCAAGGGAACTGAGTACTAAAAAGAAGGTTTGGACCAGGTGCAGCGTTCTTTTTTTCATGATCGGTGGATTGTCTTTTTGATAAAGACCTAAAAAAAAAACCAACGTTACAAAGCTCAGTCTAAAATTGAACGATTTTTATACCAAATCCAGTCCAAAACACATGGGGTTTTAAAAACCGAAAAGCCCTTTGAAAGTTTCAGGACTTTCCAAAAAAAATTAAGTGGTATGCCTATACGTTTCCTAGCTTATAACCAAAGCTGGGTGGTCCAAGAAAATGATAGTAGGTGTAAATTATGTAGCCTATTGGGTTATATAGGTACCCAATAATCGCTTGCTCCCCTTTTCGGGCTGTATGGTAAAGGGATCGGGCTTATTTTAGCAAGGTAACTTTAACGGCATTCATGCCTTTCATTCCCTTTTCCAGTTCAAAGGAAACCTTGTCATTTTCGGCGATTTCATCAATTAAACCACTGACATGCGTAAAGTATTTCTCCTGGTTTTCGGCATCGATTATGAACCCAAATCCTTTGGAAGAATCAAAAAACGAAACTTTTCCATTTCTGACGGGGTCAATTTCCTCTTTGTCGCTCTCCAATGTTTTTGGAATGCTTATTTCTATGCTCTCTGCCTCTACTTTAATTTTTTTTGAGGGATCTGGTGGCGTATCCGTTAAGTTCCCATCATGATCTACATAAGCGAATTCAATTCCCTTTTTTCCACTCTCCTTTGCCGCAGCCTTGCGGGCCTCCATTTTCTTTCGCTTCTCCTCACGTTTTTTTAAACGCTTTTTTTCTTTTTCACTCTTATTAAATGTTTGTTGTGATTTTGCCATTCGTTCAGTTAAAATGTTTAGGTCAATACTTGCAATAATTCCCCAAAGATATCTCTTTACATTAAATTAATGCAAAAGTTAGGGCTAACATTCTAATTTAATGTCCTGTGGTCCATCCTTTTTCTTACTCTCCCTCCAAGGTTACCCCTGTCGCCCATAGCCGTCCAAATACGTAGTTTATGCAAAAATTAAAACCGATGATAGCCATATAATTAGTACATTACCTACACAAAACCAGCCTGTTTGTTTTCATGGATAATCAACCCACTACAACAAGAAAGTTTGGAACCTTCGGAGGTGTTTTTACCCCTACCCTCCTTACCATTTTGGGGGTAATCATGTACCTGCGTTTGGGGTGGGTCGTGGGCAATGCCGGACTTTTGGGTGCTTGGCTGATCATTCTGATTTCCTTCTTGATCACCCTGTGTACCGCCCTGTCCATGTCTGCCATTACCACAAATATCCGCATCGGTGCCGGAGGTGCCTATGCCATTGTTTCCCAGGCGTTGGGTCTGGAAGTTGGCGGTAGCTTGGGCATTCCCAGATATATTTCACAAGGTTTGGCCGTTACCATGTATATTTTTGGTTTTCGGGAAGGTTGGCTGGGAATCTTTCCCCATCATAATGCGTTCTTGGTAGATATTACGGTTTTCACACTGCTTTTTACCATTGCCTATATAAGCGCAAATCTTGCCATTAAGACCCAATATATCATCATGGGCATCATTGTGTTATCGCTCATTTCCATTATCGTGGCCGCTTATGGGGGGTCTATGGAAATCCCTACAAATGATGCTTTAAGTTGGGGATCGTTCAAAGGCTCCATTGAAAATGGGTTCAGTGGCAGCAATTTCTGGATTGTTTTTGCGGTCTTCTTTCCCGCTGCGACCGGTATCATGGCCGGCGCCAACATGTCTGGCGAATTGAAACATCCCAAACGCAGTATTCCCACGGGGACACTTTGGGCCATCGGTGTCAGTTTTATCATCTATATGTTCCTTGCCTTTTGGATTGCTAGAAGTGCCTCGGAAACAGAATTGTTGAACAATTACTATATCATGGTTGAAAAAGCCTATATAGGGCCTTTGATCATTGCCGGAATACTCGGTGCCACCTTCTCTTCGGCCCTGGCTTCCATTGTGGGTTCATCCCGCATTCTATTTGCTATGGGCGAACATAAGGTTTTGCCCTATTCCAATTTTTTAGCGGGTCAAAGCAGCAATGGGCAGCCAAGAAATGCCATGATGGTCACCGGAATCCTGATTTTTATAACGCTCCTATTGCGAAATATAAATGCGGTGGCTCCTTTGGTGACGCTCTTCTTTTTGATTACCTACGCCATGATCAACATTGTGGTCATCATTGAGCAGAACCTGGGATTGATCAGCTATCGACCAGTGTTTAAGATCCATAGATGGGTACCCTGGTTCGGACTGGTTTCCTCGGTCTTTGCCATGTTCATTATAAACCCCGCCGTTAGTCTGATCTCTATCATGATCGTTTTAATGGTGTACTGGTACCTATCGCGACAAAACCTGGAGACCCCCTTTGAGGATGTGCGTTCGGGCCTGTTCGTTTCCTTTGCCGAATGGGCGGCCAAGCATACTTGGGGCATGAAAAAAATGCAACAACGCGCCTGGAAGGCCAATCTGATGGTGCCCGTTCGGGACGTCAATGGCCTCAAGGGAACTTTTGAATTCTTACGGAACATTGCAAAGCCCAAAGGCTCCATAAAGTTATTGGGCGTTGAACCCTTTTCGGAAACCAGTACCCTGGCCAAGGAATTGGAGGACATTTCCGCTTCCTTCAGGGAAAAGGGCGCCTTTTCCTCCTCTTCCGTGATTCATACGGATCAATTTGCCAACGGCATAAACTATAGCAGCCAGGCACTCCAAGGGGCCTTTTTTAGACCCAACATCGTCTTTTTGAATTTACAGGATCACGATGATTATGAAACCGAGTTACGTCCCGTGATGAAGGAATCCATCAGGCTGGAAGTGGGTGTCCTCTTGTATTTGTCGCATCCCACCGCCTTATTGGGCCAGCGCAATACGATCAATGTTTGGGTGAGCGACCGGCAGAGCAAATGGGATCTGGGCTGGGATATAGGAAATTTGGATCTTTCCATTCTGGTGGCCTACAAGCTTAAAATGAATTGGGGCGCACGGATTAGATTGATTACGGTCATCAAGGACCCCGAGGAAGAGGACAATGCCAAGCAATTTTTGAGTTCTTTGATCAATCTCGCCCGATTGCCGCAAACCCTGACCGAAGTCCATATTGGCGATTTCGGTTCGGTCGTAAACAAAGCCCCTTCTGCCGATTTGAACATCTTTGGAATGGACGAGGGCCTCCCCTTTGGATTTGTAAAGGAAATGTCCGTAAAAACCCAAAGTTCCTGCCTTTTTGTCAAGGATTCAGGGCATGAGAGTATTTTGGCGTGATGGCCAGCTCCCATTCTTTTTTGAAGGTGTCCTCAAATAAAAGCGATGTTACACACCTAGGCCAAATCTCAGCTGGGCGAATCTTCCGCCATAACGATAAGCTTTAGGACATCGTTTTCGGTATGTACGATCCGGTGGATATAATAGAGTTTGTTGTTGATTTCCACCCATTCCCTGTCCCTGGGTTGGGTCTTTAGGTGTAACTCCCCTATCCGTTCATTGCTTTGATAATCAATTAAAATAGTTTTCATAATAGAGATTGATATTAATTTTATCTGTTTTAATAGTCCTTGACGGTGCGCTTATTCCAAGCTATAAATTGATCGCCATTCCGATTTTAATAGGGCCCGTGGGGCTGTTTTCAATAGTAAATTTCTGAGTCCGGTAAAATGTTTCCAATGTCCCGCCTTGCCCATGATCCACGATCTTTTAACTATTCTTGCAACTTTTTTTGCTCGTAGTTTTTGAAACCTTGCAAAGGCACTCCCAGGTCCTCCATTTTTAATGGCCCTTGTCAAAAAATAGGCGTCCTCAATGGCTTGCGCCCCTCCTTGGCCCATGTTTGGTGTTGTGGCATGGGCTGCATCGCCAAGAAGGCAAATGTTTTCATGGTACCATTTGGTCATGGTCAAAACCTCATAAATATCACTCCTTATGATGTCCTGCTCATCCGTGGCCCGGATCAACGTTTTCACAATGGGATGGAAGTTTTTGAAGCTTGTAGATAATCGGTCCTTTACCCTTCCCTGTATGTCCTTTTCATCAGGCGGACTCAAAATGACCGCAAACCAGTAAAATTTGTCCGTTTCAATTTGGGAAATTCCAAACCTTAGCTGTTCGCCCCACATCTCTATTCCCCTGTAGCGGTATGCTTCCGATATATTTTGATCCAGCGCGCAGATGCCGCGCCAACACGTCTGTCCCGAATACCTTGTCCCGCTTGTCGGGAAAAGGCGTTGTCGTATTCTGGAGTGGATACCATCGGCCCCGATCAAGAAACTGGTCATGGTGGCCGTTCCATCCTCAAATAACATCCTTACCCCATCGTCTTCTTGCTCAAATCCGGACAAGGATTTTCCCAGATGTATTTTTTCATTTGAGAGTCCCTGCAGCAGTATTCGTTGAAGCTCCCATCTGTGGATGGAAAGGGAGTAATGTCCATATTTTTCCTTTACATCGTCCTGTTGGTAATCGAACAAGGGTGAAAGATCCGGTTTCGTAAGGGTTATCCGTTTCATGGGGCTGCCGCTGCGCACTATATCATCGAGTATTCCCAACCATTCAAAGACTTTCAAAGCGTTTGGGGTGAGCAGAATACCGGAGCCTATGGGTCGCAATCTTTCGGCCTTTTCAAAGAGCTGGTATTCCACTCCCATTTTCTCAAAGGCCAAAGCTGTCGTAAGTCCCCCTATTCCGCCACCGATAATGCTGTACATTATTTTTATTTCAGCGTTGATAAAGCACAAAGCATGCCGACCCAATGGACGGCATGCTCGGCATCTAAAAAAAAGCAATCACAAACGAACCACTATTTTGTCTGCAAACCTTTCCAGTTCTTGTTGGCAGTAGGCAAAAGCTTGGACTCCTTTTCGGCAATCCACAGTTGTTTTGCATCCACTTCAACATCGTTTAGGAACAGATAGTATTTTCCATTGCTCACCACGAATTTGGTGGGATCTACCCTGAACTTTGCTCCTGCATAAACCCCAAAGGCACAAAAACCACCGTATTGCGGCATATATTTTCCAGGATTGCTGTCAAAGGTTTTTTTCTGCTCCGCCGAGGTAAAGTAATAAGCAATTTTGTTGTGGGTAGATTTAAACTGCTTAGATCCCCTTTGGGCCAAGCCCAAATCCAAATAGGATACCGGGCTGTACCCCTGTAGGCCTATTTTGCTATCATCAATGTTGTTGGCCTTTTTATCTTGTGCAAGACCTATTGTACTTACCATTATAGCAAGTGCAATTACTGTTGTTTTGAATACATTTTTCATTTTTCCTATTGTTTTTGTTTATACGCGTTTAATTAATTATTGTGCATTGAAATATTCTTCATGCGACACTTTTCCTTCCTCGTTCCAGGTCCTACGGATGACTTCGTGCCAGTAGATCTTACTACCGTCCGCCATATTGAAATCAAAGGTGAATTCCGAGGCGGATTCGTTGCCATCCACTATAGTATTGTGATGGGTAATGCCGTTTACCTGGGCAATTGCTCCGGCAAACCCTTCCATCTTTTCCACCATCTGCTGTTTGTTGGTCGTTGCTAATCCGTTGTAGTCGGATGTAGTGGCATCCTCTGCAAAAAACTGTTGGACCGCATCTACGATAGCTCCTTTTGAAACTACGCCGTCCATCTCTGTAACTATTGCTTTAATGTTCATTTTTTTAATTTTTAAGTTTTACTTTAATTGTTTTTAATTACAGTACAAATTTCAGCACAACAGGGGGGTTCCTACGTATGAAAAAAGCGCAAAGAATTGTACTTTTTGAATCAGTGAATTGGCTGTCGGGTTTGGTTCCCATTGGGTTTAAACTCCTTGTCCCATTTTTCGTCCTTGGCGGTTCTGCAAATAAAAAAAGGTGTGGAAATCCACACCTTTTTGGTAAAGCCGTTCTTTTTTTAGCAGGTCCTACACCGCCAATTCCGGTTTGTGCAAACTCACCACGGTAAGTACGGCAGCACCGTTTAGCCAGTAGTAATACGCATCGATCCCCTGAAATGCAAAGGCAAAGGGTACAATGATAAAAACCACGGCTACCAACAAATCAACCAACAAATGAATTTTATAGGGAATCACACGTAGTGCTCCCAAATGATGGTCTGTCAATAAGGTCAAAACAAAGGCCGCAATACCTGTGGCCACCGAGAGCTGCAAAGCCAAGGGATTTGAATCTCCCAAGCCCAATAAAAAGGGAAGGGTCATTAAGGCAACAGCAACGGGATAGTCCAAAAATGCATGTATTCTTTTTGTTACAAATTTCATGATTACAAGTTTTAAAAGGTTAAATTTTCGTTTTATGTGAGTTAAAATATTCTTCCTTGACTACCTGGCCCTTTTCGTTCCAGGTACGACGTATGATCTCATGCCAATAAATGGTACTATTGCCGCTTAGCTTAAAATCGAACGTGAATTCCGAGGCGGATTCGTTACCCTCTATCAGGGTACCGTGATGGGTAATACCGTTGACTTTCGTAACGGCGTCCGCAATAGCCTGCATCTTTTCCAGGGCCTGTTTTTTGTTCATGGTCCGTACCCCTTTATAATCCAGGGTAACGGCATCATCGGCAAAGAATTGCTTCACGCCATCTACCATGGCGCCTTGGGACACGAGTACGTCTAAATCTTCTACCAGGGTTTTAAGGTTCATTTGTCAAATTTTAATGTCATGGCATGTCATCGCCATTCACAGTGCAAATTTGAAAATGATCGGAGGGATTTTACGTATGAAAAAAACGCAAAAAATTGTACTTTTTATCTTCTATAGGTAGAGGGGGCTGCACCAGTCTGCTGCGCAAAGAACTTGGAGAAGTTGCTGGGTTCTTCAAACCCCAGGGAATAGGCCACTTCCTTGACAATCTCTCCCTGGTCCAGCATGGTCTTGGCCGAATCCACCAGTTGGGCGCGAATCATCTGGCCCAGGGTAACGTTCATCCTGTCCTTGACCTTTTTGGAGAGGGCCTTCACGGAGATGTTCATCTTATCGGCATAAAAAGCCAGGGCGTGCTCTTCCTTATGAAAAAGCTGCACAAGCTCAATGAGGTTCTGGGTAAAGGAATCCCTGTTCCCATAATCAAAGCTATTACGGAAGTCCTTAGGAGTCTGACCCAGTTTGTTTTTGAAGACCCTATTGAAGTAAGCAGGGTCCTTAAACCCCTTTTCATAAGCAATTTCCTGGATGCTCTTGTCCGTAAAGGCCAGTTCTTTCTGGCTTTCCACCAATTGTTTGCCCGCAACCATTTTTTGAACGGATATCCCCAACTTGTCTTTTAGCAGGGCCTGGATGTTATGTTGATGCGAATGGATAAGGTGTTCCTTTAACTGCCCAATATTGACATGGTTGGAAAACTCTTCATCAATCACCTCCTTAACGTCAAAGATAATTTCGTATTCTTCCTTATTGGCGCTGAAAGGATTCTGCCAGTACCATTGATCTACCGAGGTGTCGATCAATTTATCCATATTGGTATTAAAGACGGTCTTTTCCAAAAAAGATTGGCAATCCTCACATTCACTATAGTTTATATAACCCAAGGAGACCAGATGTTTAAACAGGATCCTCACATCCTTGGACTTGAACAGGATTTCATCGGGAAAGGTGATAAAGCGGACCAAAAAATCCTCGGACAGGAATTTAATGTACTGCCCTTTTTCCAAATAGATGATCTTATCATCCCAGTCCGAATAGAACTTGAAATCGACTTGTATGGCACCGGAACCCTTAAGAATATGCACCAAGGTATACCGGTCTATGAAATAAACCTTATCCACTTCGGCATTAAACTTTTTAACGGTCGTGTTTTCCATGTCGGTCCGTGGTATCGCCCACCTGATTAACGCATCTGTACATGTTGTTTTCCCAAAATTGTCGGCACATCCTGAAAATTGCAGCAAAGGTTACCAAAAATCTACCCCTCTTACGTATCCATTACACGCTTTTTCTTGCACTTTTTCCTTTGGATTCTCATTGAGGCGGGGTTTTCCAAGACGTTCTTCCTTAGTCCGTCGTATAAAAATGCCCATAATTACTAACTTAGTATGGCCTAATACAGGAACGCATTAAAATTTTCAGCATTGGAATCAACGGTCAACATCCTATTCACCTCCATTATCACCAGCTTGGGGCTGGGGCTCAGTTTCTTCTTTGGGATTCTTTTCTTGAAAAATGCAAAAATCCAAAATCGGATACTGGGACTGCTTTTGATCGTTATGGCCCTGCGGATCACCAAGTCCATTTTTTACAATTATGTGGAGCTGCCCCTGTTTGTGAAAAACCTGGGATTGGCCGCCAATCTGGCTGCGGGACCTCTACTCTACCTCTATGGCCATCATCTGGCCAATGTGAGCAAAACTCTTGGAAAGGCCAATCTAATCCACTTTCTGCCTACGCTGGTCTATGTACTGGGCTGCACTGTATTGCCCAATGCCCCGGACAGTGTTTTCTGGACGTACAGCTATGTTTTTATTCTCCTCCAATCGTTCACCTATGTTGGGTTTAGCCTATACCTGCACCATAAAAAAATGCATATGTTGGAAAAGAAAGTAAGGTTATGGTACTTAAGACTCACCCTGGTACTGGCCACGATATGGGTCGTTTATACCTTGATATTCATGGACATCCTCCCCATATATACCGCAGGTCCCATAGCCTACTCCCTGTTGGTAGTGCTATTGGCCTACCTATCGATCAATAAAAGAAAGATCGAGGGGTTGAACATTTTGGGGAAATATGGCAATTCCAAGTTGTCCTATGAAGAAGGAAAGCGATATTTTGATAAAATTGAACAGCTGCTTCGCGACCAGAAGCTGTATTTGCAAGCCGACCTAAGTCTGCAGACCCTTGCTAAAGCAGTAGGTGTTTCACCCAGACAGGTTTCGGAGACCATCAATCGGTTTTCGGACAGGAATTTTGCGAATTATATCAATAGTTACAGGGTCGAAGAGGCCAAAACCTTGTTGAAATCGACCGACAAAAAAAACAAGATCATAAGCATTGCCCTAGACTCCGGATTTAACAACCTCTCTACCTTTAATGTGGCGTTCAAAGCGGACACTGATCAAACCCCTTCCGAGTACCGCGAAAAATTCAATCGGCAGCTTATTTAGTGTTTTCCTTTCAGGATTCATGAATCCAATAGCCTTGAATCTCCCATTTTGAGTTATTTACCCAAAAAAAGATATGGGTACGATAAACAGAAGACAGTGGTTGAAGCAATCAGCTGCAGCATCGATCGGGATGGGCGGACTAAGCATTACCGGCTTTAATGCCTTTGGTGCCGTCACCAAGGAAAGGAAAAGGTTTGATCCGGCGTCGGAAGCCGGTGTAACGCGCCTGCTCTACAATGAAAACCCCAACGGGCCCAGTGATGCCACAAAAAAACGGATAGCACAGCTTATCCCTAGAAGTAACCGTTACGCGACCTTTCATAAGTACGATTACCTTGCACTAAAAAATCTGATAGCAGAACAGGAAGGTCTGGAACCCGAAAACGTAATGCTCGGGCACGGTTCCTTTGACCCGCTCATATCGGTCGCTACCCACTTTGGTAGTAAAAAGGAACACCTTGTGGTGCCCAGTCCCAGTTTTGACGTGGTGGGTTCCTTTGCCCGAAAACTGGGAGCGGACGTGGTTCCGGTGGAGGTGGACTCGGCCTTTAAGATCGATCTGCCCGCTATGCGGGAAGCCATAAAAGACAAAACCAGCTTGGTGACCGTCTGTAACCCTAACAACCCCACCGGGACGGTGGTCGATACGGACGAATTGAAAGCATTTTGCAAAGAGGTGCCCAAGCAAACCACCGTATTGATCGATGAGGCCTACATTCACTATCGCGATGCCTGGCGGCAGCATACCATGGCGCCACTGCTGAAAGATGGTGCCAATATTCTGGTGACCCGTACCTTTTCCAAGATCTATGGGATGGCCGGGCTGCGCATAGGTTTTATGCTGGGGCCCAAGGAATTGATCAAGGAATTGGAGGCCAAATTTACGATGGGATTTCCCGGGAATATGCCCAATGGCCTGAGCGTGGCGGCTGCTTGTGCTGCATTGGAGGACAAAGCTTTTGTTTCCCGATCGCGGGAACTGAACCAGCAGGCGCGTACCGATTTTTACAAAGCGCTGGACCAGCTTGGTCTGCCCTACATACCCAGTGCTGCCAATTTTGTGTACTTCGACGTGACCGACTTTCCCGCTTATAAAAAATTGATGTGGTCCCATAAAATATTACTTGCCGGCGGATGGCCCACAAAAAAGAACTGGGCCAGGGTTACCATAGGTACCCAAGAGGAGCTGGACTTCCTACTGGAAAAGATGCAGGGGAAGGCCTGGTTGTGATTGCTGATGCTTATTGGTCCATGGATTTTGGGTCGTAGAATTATGAATGATGAATTGGGAATTAGGAATTGTAGTGTGCTTGGCGCTTAACGTATAGCATGGTGCGTTGTAGTGGGTGCACCTACGCCATCCGCATGTCGCCATCCGCATGTCGCCGTAGCTTTAGCGGAGGCACAGGCTGTGGTGCGTGATGACAGTAGGCAATAAACAGTTATCGATCCGCTATTTGGTCAGGAAATACAACTAGAGATTCTTCGCTCCGCTCTGAATGACAACACACATTGATTTGTCATTCCGAGCCTGCGAGGAATCTTTGACCGTAAATAGTGGACAGTTCTCGGTACCAAATGCTGAGTTTTGGGTTAAGGGTTACGGGTTATGAATGATGAATTAAGGGTTTCGCGTTCGGAATTGGACCCTTTTCGCTAATCCCTTTTCGCTATTCGCTAATCCCTCTTCGCTTTTTCACTAATCTTCGGCCAGCTTTAGGTAAAGGGCTGTGGTTGGTCCCATTGGCGGGCATGGGATGGTCAAAACCGATACCCCACGGAGAGGTCCCCTTGAAACAGCCCTTCAGGAGCCCGGCGACCCCCTGCAATGGTCCTGGCCCCTCCTACCAAAAACTGGAGTACAAAACCTTGCTTGTTAACCCACTTCCACCCAAGTCCAACTCCTGCGCCAAAACTGTGGTACTTCTTCAGATGGCTATTATGGTAATAGTAGTAGTCTTCCCCCGTATAATATCCCATAAATCCCTGTATAAAAAGGCCCTTGGTCCCATATTGTTTCCGCTCCGTAAAGTAGATCCGATAAAATGGGCTTAGGGAAAAATCATATTCAAAATAATTCTCTCCAACATTAAAAACAATGTTCCCGCCGTAGGAAGTATAGGTATTGGCGATGCGTTCATATTCCAAATCCAAAATGGGACCGGCCAATAGTTTAACCAAGCCAATTTTCAGTTCGTTTGCTCTGTCTTCAATAGGCACGGGTGTTCCCTTATTGGTATGCAAACCGATTTCCTGAGCTGTACAAAAAACAGCAGCGAACAACAAAAAGAAGCATAGCACAGTACTTTGGTACTTGTTCATAACATGTGATTTTAATGGGGCCATGCCTTGCGGCAGGCAGGCGCACCCTAATTAGTTCATAAAACTGCGCATAAAATGAGAGGGAAGAAAAACCCATGTAACAAGTGGGCGCATATGGTGACAGGTGGGGAGTTTTTGCTAGGTGAGAGTTGGCAGGAGGCGTTTCGCAGTCGGGAGTTATGGGTTATTGAATTAGGAATGATGAAATGGGAATTGTGATGTGCTCGGCGCTTGGCGTTTAGCGCGGTGCATTGTAGTGGGTGCGCCTACTCCATCCACATGTCGCCGTAGCTTTAGCGGAGGCACAGGCTGTGGTGTGTGATGACAGTAGGCAATAAACAGTTATCGATCCGCTATTTGGTCAGGAAATACAACTAGAGATTCTTCGCTCCGCTCTGAATGACAACACACATTGATTTGTCATTCTGAGCCTGCGAGGAATCTTTGACCGTAAACAGCGGACAGTTCTTGGTACCAAATGCTGAGTTTTGGGTTGCGGGTAATGAATTATGAGTTGTTGAATGATGAATTAGGGGTTGCGATGCGCTTGGCGCTTGGCGTAAAGCGCGGTGCGTTGTAGTGGTAGTGTCGAGTCATTGGTTATGAATCCCTTGTTCTTCTGTTGATGAAAAAGCCTTAATTTGGTAGGGACAGTACTTGGTCAATAACGATGTTCCTTCGTTGACGCTACTCAAAAACAAATGAAAAAAATACTACTACAGGGGATACCATATGATGAAAAATCGTCCTACGAGAAAGGGCCAAAATTGGCACCCCCACTCATTAGGGAAGCCCTTTATAGTGGTTCCATGAATCTGTTTGCCGAAAACGGCATATCCATGGCCGATGCCTTTGAGGACAAGGGCGACTTTGAGGTTTCCGAATATTTTGATATTGAAGACATAACCAGGGAAAACCTTAAGTCGGGCAGTAAAATTTTCACCTTGGGCGGGGACCACTCCATCACTTTTCCCATTCTCAAGGCATTAGGGGAAAAACATCCGAAGATAGATATACTGCATATAGATGCCCATTCCGATTTATACAATCATTATGAAGGCGATAAATACTCCCATGCCTGCCCCTTTACAAGGATTATGGAAAACAAACTGGCAACGCGACTCGTGCAAGTCGGCATTAGAACATTAAATACCCATCAAGCGGAACAAGCGGAAAAATTTGGTGTGGAAATCCACCAAATGAAGGCTTTGGATCTATCCCAAATCCCTGTATTTGAAAATCCCTTGTACATCTCCCTGGATATGGATGCATTTGACCCCGCTTTTGCACCCGGAGTTTCCCATCACGAACCGGGCGGACTCTCCTCAAGACAGGTGATCACATTAATTCAGAATATTGATGCTAGGGTGATAGGGGCCGATATTGTTGAATATAACCCCAACAGGGATTTCCAAAATATGACCGCTTTTCTGGCCGCCAAAATGCTGAAGGAAATCGCTGTGAAAATGATGTGAAGAACAACTATTGGGACAACATATATTATCGCATTGGATTTGCAATCCTTTCAATTCTGTCTCAGTTCGTACTCAAACGGTCTAGCATCATAGCCCTTCCAAAGTAAGATCAGTTCCTTTCCGTTTTTGGAATAGTCCGTTTAGAATTAAGCTCCAAACTTGGGCCCAAGACCTATTCAACACAACCCGGAGAGCCCTAAAAGAGAATAACTACTAATAAATTAGTATATCTACTAAATATTTAGTAGTTTTGATGTTCAATCCAGAAATTATGAATAAACTTGCTAACAGGGAAGAACAGATTATGCAGATTGTTTGGCGGCTAAAGACTGTTTTTATCCGCGACATTATTGAAGAACTCCCGGCACCCAAACCGCATTACAATACCGTGGCAACGATTGTCAAAATACTGGTCAAGAAAGGATTTCTAAAATCGGAGATGCTGGGAAACACCCATCAATACAGTCCAGCTATTGATTTTGAAGCGTATCGCGATGAGCACCTGGTGAATATAAAAAAGAAATACTTTGGCAATTCATTTCCCAAGATGATCGCCCATTTTGCTAAAAAGGAAAAGCTGACAAATGCCGAAATCGAGGAATTGAAGCGAATAATCGAATCCCAAAAACCGTAGATCATGCTGACACTTTTGTTAAAAGCTTCGTTTGTCATCATCATCCTGTTGGTTTTCTATAAAATCATACTGGAAAAAGAAAGTTTTTTTGGCGCAAACCGTGTCTACCTCTTGGGGTGCCTGTTGCTAATGTTTGCGCTTCCCTTCGTATCCTTGCCGAAACTCGTTCAGGACCAAGGATTCATTTCGAAGAAAATAGCCCAATTGGAGTATAGTTCGTCCAACACATCCCATCAGGAATTTTTTCCCGAAAGCCATAATACCGGGTCCAATTCTTCCACCGTGCAAGCTGCCCCTAGGTCCCAGGAACCAAATGCTGCATATCATGAAAAAGGGGTGCTCTATTGGCTTTCGTTGATCTATTATTTTGGTGTCCTTGTCTTATCGTTGAACCTAATTACCCAAATGGTCAGTTTATTCATCAAAATCAAAAAAAGTACGGAAAAGATAAGGGATACCGATTGTACCATCGTAAACACCTCCCTGATCAAGGAACCTTGTTCCTTTTTCAACTACATTTTTATCGACCCGGAAAAATATGATTACGATACCTATGAGCAGATCATTGCCCACGAAAAGATCCATGTTCAAAAGGGGCATACGATCGACTTGCTGCTCTCTGAAATGGCCATAGTGCTGCTTTGGTTCAATCCGCTGATCTGGCTTTTCAGAAAGGAAATAGAAAAAAACATAGAGTACCAAACGGATGCCCTTTTGGTAGCAAAAACATCGGTTCCAAAAGAAAGCTATCAGATGAATCTTCTAAAGATCGCCACCTTACAAAAACCTCTGGCAATTACCACAAATTACAATCAATCATTAATCAAAAAAAGAATTTTAAAGATGAGCACAAAAAAATCAAATCCGCACAACAACTGGAAATATGCCTTTATCGTACCGGTCCTGTTTGCCTTGCTATTATCCATGAACATGCCCATGGACGACATTTCCCTAAATGACGGTGAGGAATCCATCATCCAAATGGTAGATGGGGAAAACACGGCTGTTGTTGACGGCGATTGCCGGCAACTGCTGAGAGCGGTAAAAAGCCAAAATGTAAGTCGGGTCAAAGAACTGCTAAAAACGGTGGACCCCGATTGTCGGTACAGGGGTGATGGGGAACCGCGCACGCCTTTGGTGGCAGCCGCCAGAAAGGGAAACCTGGAGATAGGAAAACTCTTGGTCGGCGCAAAGGCCGATGTAGCATATCACGATAGTGCGGATGAATCGCCCTTGATAGCGGCTTCTGCCAATGGCCATCTTGATTTTGTCATCTATTTAATGGAAAAGGGAGCTGACGTAAACAGAAAAGTGAGCGGTGATGGTACAGCGCTATTGGTGGCCTCCAGGGGCGGACATTTGGAAATCGTAACTTATCTAATCTCCAAAAATGCCGATGTTAACGCACGGGTCAGTGGTGATGGCACACCCCTTATCTGTGCCACAAGAAACGGGCACTATGACATTGCCAAACTGTTGTTGGAAAACAATGCCGATCCCTACCTCTCGTCCCCTGGGGATGAATATCCCATGTACCACGCCCGTATGGCGAACAACAAGCGCATGATAGCTTTATTGAAAAAATACGAAAGCGAGAATTAGTATTTCAGTTTGGATAGCTAAATTCCCAACACTTAAAAAGTAAACCTATGAAAAAAGGATTGCTCCTATTGGCAATGTCCTCGGTCCTTTTCCTGGGATTTGGTCAACAAACCGATCAGGATCGGGAAGCATTGGTCCGGTCCATGGGCGAAGCGCTTATCGGTAAAAAATGGATGCCCCCCGGAATCTCCATAGCCATAATGCAGCACGGAAAAATGATATATGCGGAAGGATTTGGGTACGCCGACCTCGAAAACAAAAGGCCGGTGACGACCAAAACGCAGTTTCGTGCCGCCTCGGTTTCCAAAATGATGACCGTAACCGCCCTGGCCCGATTGGTTCAGGAGGGGCGCGTGGATCTTGATGCCCCAATTCAAAAGTACATTCCGGAATATGACCAAAAACGCTATCCGATTACCGCTAGATTGCTTGCAGGGCACCTTTCCGGTATTCCCCATTATTCCTCAGGGGACAACATTCAAAAAAAGTTCTACAACTCCGTTGAAGCATCGCTCAGGGTATTTTCGCACCACGACCTTCTTTCCGAACCCGGCACGGAATACAAATATTCAACACACGCCTATACCCTATTGTCCGCGGTAGTGGAAGGGGCAGCGGGAACGCCCTTTTTGGATTACCTAAAGAAATCCGTTTTGCAACCCTTGGAAATGCGCCATACCGGTCCTGATTTAAGGGCCCAACCACCACAGACCATGACGGAATTGTACGGGCTAAAGGACGGAATCCCAGAGAAAATTGAACATCCTGAAGATCCCAGCTACAAATGGGGCGGCGGTGGTATGGTGTCCACGCCGATCGACCTTGTTAAAATGGGCAATGCCTATTTGAATGGTTTTATACGTTCAAACACCGTAGCCCTGATGTTCAAAAGTCAGCAATTGAAGTCGGGCAGTGAAACCGGTGTTGGAATCGGATGGCGGCGCAGTTGGGACATGGACGGCCGCCCTGTCTTTGAACATGCCGGTGCTATGGGCGGTGCCAGAAGTATTTTAAGCATTTTTCCCGATGATGGATTGGTCATTGCCATCATGGCAAATACCTACAGCCCTGGTAGTATTGAGGAAACGGCACACATGATAGCACTACCTTTCCTTGGGGAAGCAAAACCGCTAAAGCAACCCAAGGGAACGTCAGAAATAGTAATTACGACTTTTAATTCTGATGGGGAAGAAATTACAGCGCCGGGGCTGCTTATCCTGAATGGGGAGACAAACAGCCTTGTGTTGCATCCCGACAGTTCCGAACAGCAAACCTACCCTTTGATTTACATGCAAAGTGACAATATCTATGCGCTTGCCCACCCCCGTGGTCTGTTATATACGAAGATCGTCCTAGCACAGCATAAGGTGTCCGGGTTCACGATGCGGTATAGAAGCCCGAGAAACGAACCCCCAAGGGTAGACCGACCTTTTTTAAGGTTTGAGGGGAAGTTACAGGGTTTGAAGGGCGATACACCGGAAAAATAAGGCGTGTTTGTATATTATCAAAAAGATCCACCTTAATTCCGTCTCAGCTCATATCGGTACAACCCAACATCATTGCTGTCCCTGGATAAAACCAACTCATCTCCTCTGATCGAATAGTCATAGGTTCCATTTAGAATTAGGCCCCAATCAAATTCGGCTGTCCAAAAGTTTTCATCACTGAACAATACCACCGATTTTTGCACCGTAAACGTGCCGCTCCCCCCTGCTGGAAACCTTCCAGGCCCGGAGCTGCTTGAAAATTTCCCACTGGCAAAGTTGACGGTAACGGGATTGGAGTGGGCCTCCCCATTCTTGTATTGAACCGTAAAAATACCGTCGTACGTACCGCTTATGTTATTTGGGTTCGTACCATCGTCGCTGTTACAGCCTAGGGTCAACAAGAGCAGTCCGATCAACAGTACTGGGAAAAACTTGGATTTCATCGCTTGTTTTTTTTAAGATGTGCGATTGCGCCAAGGTTGCGTCCAAGGGCAGTAAACCACTCCTGAGGTACCCTAGGTATTTAAACCTTAATCCCTTATTATTTCGGTCACAATATAGGTCAAATTGGATGGCATGGCATGATGATATTTAAAGTTGGAGTCTAACACTTGCTTCCCCCCTATTTTAAGCACCGCCCGCTGCGAACGTATATTGGTTTTATCCACGTAGAGCACTACCGTACCGCCCTTTTCCAAAATATGATTCACCATAAGCTTCTTAACGGCCCTGTTGTACCGTCCGCCCCAATAGGGTCTGGCCAGGAAGGTCCAGCCGATTTCCACGATTTTTTCCGCTTCGTCTATCATTTTGAAGCGACTGCTCCCAATAATCTCGTCAGAAGTGGCATCCACTATGACCATGGCCCCGGAAGCATTTAGCGATTCTTCAAAGAAGGGTAAGAAGCCTGCTGGTGTATATCTATCTTTTGTAGGGTGTTGTTCCCAAATGGATACGTCCGAAGCCACGGCAAACAGCCTCTGGTAGTCCTCCGCACGTAAGGGCCTAAGGAGGAGGAGGTCACATTCCAGATGCGGTTGTAGATCGATCATTGTTTTTACTGTTATACAATGAGGTTCATTAAACGGTGTCCTGTCCTATAAATTTTTTCCATGCCATCTGTTTGGCGTCTGAATCCAAAAGAGTTGGGTGCCTGCGGTGATAATTGATCCCTGGGGCGGTAATGCCACGTTGCAGTAAGGAAACCAGCATTTCATCTTCCCAATTATCACAGTACATCTGTGCTATGTCCTCATTGGACAGGTCTATTTGGGGCCCTATATCTTCCATGGCCGCAAAATCCCTACAGCTATAGTCTATACGATCCAGAAAGGCACAGTTGGCGCAACTCTTTTCTATAGTAATGGCGGGTTCATATTGTTGGGATATTCGGTCGCGCTCAACATCAACGAATGTCTTGGCATGGGCAATAGCCTCGGGCAAGCTAAGTTTACCCGCCACCGTGGCCCTGGAAAGTATCGCATGGATTATCTCACCAGAGCAGCGCTCCAGTGCGGTCCTCCCTTGCCCGTCCCGTAGGTTGGGGTTAGCTCCACAATGCAGCAAAGTTTGGGTAATAGTAGGGTAATTCGACTCTGCCGCGATCATAAGGGCGGTGGTCTGTTTTTGATAAAGATCGGTCCAGGTCGCATCAGGATCCGCGCCATGTTCAATTAAGGTACGCACAATTTCTGCCATGTTTTCCGAATCCCCTTCCAATACGCCCACGGTTATCACAGGCACTTTCTGGTCGCCCGCACAGGTGTTCGGATCCGCTCCGTTGGCCAAAAGCTGTTTTACGTCCTTAACATTGACATTCTGAACCGCGCTGATCAAAGGACCGGAAAGCTCTTTGTTGAACTGCGGCTTTGGTGTTGGTCTTGGCGGTCTGGTGCCCGTTTTCTTGCTTGCCGGCATGGAAACGCTGTCCTTGGATTCCAGTCCGAACCATTTTTTCAGGAGTTTTATCATTTTTTGAGAAATTATGGGTTGCCGGGAACACTATTGCTCTTCCTAAATATCGGAAAATAAAGTCAAAGACGGGAGTATCCTTTTTTCAGTGTTCCAGTCTAACAATTTTAGTAACGGTCATACATCTCAGGTCTCGATGAATCGGATCCATGGTTGTGCCGGATTTTCCATAGGAGTCAATGGTTCAAATACTTCTTAGGGATGTCTTTCCCGTCATTGGCGCTCATTGGGCTGATTGAATCGATGTCCAATCTTTTGCCAAATGACAGCATTCCCGAAAGAGCAATTGTCCGAACATCTCTGGACGGGTCAGATTTCATTGATTTTTGTTATAGTTCCGATGCTTTAATGCCCAAACAAAGTTTAAAAGGAAAATGGCTATCGATATCAAGTTTAACAACCAAACAACTCGGGGTTCAACATGGCCAACCTTCAAAAGAACAATTGTCAGGACAATGACGCTTAAGTGAGCAATGGAATACACCTTGTTCGTAATGGCCTTGATCAGGGCCAATAGACCGTAGCCCAATAGAAAGAGTAGCCACTGAATATTATTGGTCCAGAAAACCCAGTTCGAAATATCCCAAGCCCAACCAACCGTTTTGTTTATGCCATATTGAAGATCAAACAAGTAGACGAATGCTATGAATAACAAAACAATAAGAAAGAACATTCTCTTCTGGATAATATCCATAGGCTTCATAACTAATTAGTATTTTAACATCATTGGGTATTCATAATTACTATAGCCAGTTTAAAACGGTCTTTGATTGTTGGATTTTACTTTTTAGCAGATTCTTCCTGTACCTATCTGCTTTCCTTAATTATATAGAGGCTGTCCATTGCCCATACATAAATTGGAACAGATACCCAGCTCGTTAAGACCATAGCCCATGTCCAATTCCATTTAATGGACCGTTTCAACTGCTTGTATGACCAGATTCTTTTGAGAAGGTAAATAACAGGTATGAGACCCAGCAAAAATACCATAATGTTTTGCACATGGTAAGCTTTCATACTTGGTGCAAGCCAATGAAAATTGGTTGGGAAAAACAACATAAGCATATACGTCCACGTGATAAATGCAGGAACTGTAAGGATTATTTTTTGTCTTGTGCCCATAGGTTGTCGTACGTCAGTCCAAATCCATTTTATTCCTGTTTTTAGTAAACCTGATCAGCAATCTGGCCAGTCGCCCCAAATTGGCAAGGATAAGGTATCCAACTATGAGATTTACGCCTGATATGAACCACCTAAAATAATCCCAAAATTCGGCAAGTCCTGGTGCCTCAAAGGGACTTAGCCCTGTGGCCGAAATTTCCTGTTTAAAACCTAGGTAGCAATAATGCAGGAATTCGGGTAGATGATCCAGTATTAAAAACCCACTGATGAACAACAAGGCTATCTTGACGATTTCAAGGCTCCCCAAGTTTCCAAAATCGATTCGGTCATCATCAAAACTCTTATCCAATTTTAGCACATCAATTATGAGGTCCGTTTTTTTAAGCAGCAACAGAAACATCAATAGCATAAAAATGGCCGAACCACCTAAGATGAGAAAGGGCCAAAAAGACAATTCATACGTAAAATAGCTTATGTTGAGAGGTAGGTAGTCAAATACCAGTAGTAATAGAAGATACAGTGCAAATAGTCTAATAATTATCCTAAAAAAATCTCTTTTGGTCATTGGTATAATTTTTTTTTAATGTAGCCTCGAGATCTTTGGATTGCTTAGGGCAATTTTCAGCACCACCGAATCCCCGACACGCACCAAAAGCCTGTTCTTCCAGATTTCAAAATCCGTTGTATATTTTTTCCCTTCCACCATATAATCGCAAGTAGCCTCCTGATAATAGTTGCCCCTGCCCCAATGAACCATTCGCTCATTGGTCACCACACCGCTTACATATGCCGTTTTTCTTCCAAAAAACTTTAGGTCATCGGTCCACCAATAATAGGCAATCACAAAACCAATTACTACAATACATGTCGCTAAAATGGTTTTTCGTCTTTCCGCCTTTCTAAAAGCCGCATAGCGTATTCGCCATTCATCGATTTTTTTTCCTTTTTGGGACATCCGTAATTATGCCTATTGGATTGGTAATAATCGTTTCTCAAACTTTGCTAAAGTCCTATTAAAATGTATGGACCGCTTGCAGTGCCGTTCTGATTTTTAGTCATTAAAGGTTTTTCGCCTTGTCATCAATTCGAAAATAAGGGCTCACTATTGTCCACACCACTTTTAACAAACCAGGTTATGGTATGCTTTTGGGGTCTTCGCTCGGTTACCGTTCCTTTGTTCCTATCGTACCATATCGCATCAAACTCTCCCTTTGTGGTCAGTACAACCCGCCATTCCAGGTCTAGCAATGTACTATCTGCATACGTAGCAGTTAGCTTGTCCCAGTCTGTTTTTGACAAGACTTGGGCATCCAAATGCGCTATGACCTCTGTTTCATCCAATACGGCGATCCAGATAGGTTCTGATAAATGTTCTATACTATGCGTTTTTCCCTTAAATCCCCATCCGATTTTTATCTCGGCTCCACCTCGTATATGTTTGATCAACGCTTCCTTGCTGCCCATCAGCGTGTTGCCTTCCCTATCATTTTTGTAGGCAATTTTGTAGTTCAAATCTGTTTTTTCCGGCTTACAGGAAATCACCAAAATCATTATGAATACAATTAAAACTCGATACATTTTTTGATATAATTTGTTAAACAATCACTTTTATTAATGAACCCATTTGTTTTAATCCTTCTAATTTTCAGTTGTGAAATTGCTTCTCCCGATCACCCTTTTCTTGACTTGTTATTTTTCTATTCCCTTTTTGAGACTACTTCAGTGCATCAACGCTTGTTTAGCGTGGTTGTTTCTTCTCCGTTCCCAACGATCAATATATCCGTAGACTCCAGAAAAAGCCCTGTTTCAACAACGCCCGGGGTTTTTAAGAGCGCTGTGTTTAACTTGCCCAGGTCCTCATAGGCAAGCACATCGATGTCTATAATAAAATTGTTTTCGTCCGTCCTATAGGTAATTCCATTGACCGATCTTAGGACAGGTTTCAGTGCCTGCGCATGCAATTGGGCCATAATACTGCCATGGGCAAAGGGAATAACTTCTATGGGCAATTTGAACTTCCCCAATTTATCGACTTTTTTGCTCGAATCGGCAATAATGATGTTCAACTTGGAATTATGGGCCAAGATCTTTTCTTTTAACAAGGCCCCACCTCCCCCTTTTATCAGTTGTAAATTAGGGTCAAATTCATCCGCGCCGTCTATGTTTATGTCCAACATTGTTACCTGGTCCAAGCCGGTCAGGGGTATACCAAAATCCCTTGCCAAATTTGCTGTTTTTTCGGATGATGCCACTCCTGTTATCGTAAGGCCTGTGGCAATTTTCTTCCCCAGTTTCCGAATCATATGTTCAGCGGTAGAACCAGAACCAAGCCCCACAACCATTCCGTTTTTAACATACGTGAGCGATTCCTGGGCAACCCGTTTTTTTTCATTTTCTATGCGGTCCATTCCCATTTAAATAGCTGTTTCCCGTTTAAAGATATCCAATCCGCTTTAGTTAGGGGTAATCATTTGGTCACAAAATAAGGTTCGCTTTTTTCAATGGGCTCTTTTCAAATCCCTTAACTTTATGGAGCGATATGATTTAGAATGATAAAAGCCATAATTTTTGACCTTGACGGAACGCTGATCCAAACCGAAGTACTGAAAGCGACTTCCTATGCCCAAGCCATCAATCAGTTGACCCAAGGCGACATCGGTGAGCAAATAGTGTTGGACAGTTTTGGACAGTTCGTAGGGCTATCAAGAAAGGAAGTGGTACATGGTTTGACCCAACACTTTGTAACAGAGCTCGGCAACCATTTGAAAACAAGCAATTTACAAGTGATCCAGGAACGACTTATCGAGAAGCGGTTGGAGATATACCGTGCTATTCTCGAGGATACCGAGCGTTTATCCAAACACTTTTGTCCATTTACCCTTGGACTTTTCCACAAGGTGCACGCGGATAATTTCCGTGTTGTTCTGGCTACAATGTCCCATTTGCCTGAGGCCAAAAGAATTACCTCCATTATGGGGGTTTATGAGAAATTTGACCTGATCCTTACCCGTGATGACGTCAGCAAAGGAAAGCCCCATCCAGAAATTTATGAAAAAGTGAGAACCATCCTAGGTTTAAGGCCGGAAGCGTGTCTGGTGATCGAAGATTCCGTGAATGGCATAAAAGCCGGTCTCCATGCGGGGATGCATGTTTTTGCCGTAACCAATAGTGTTACCAGGGAATCGGTCCATAATTGTAACCTGCTACCGTCAGCATATATTGTTGACAGCCTGGGCGATCTAATTCCAAGGGTATATGGCTTTATCGAGGGCCAGAAAAAAATTCTCTAGGACCTAAATGCCCTTTTAATTCCTTATGGGCGTTTTAAGTTTCCCTTGCAGGCCCGTCCAGCTCTTCCTTCAATACGGCCATCCGTTTGGGCACATGGCCTTCCATACCTTTAAAGGTTTCCATGTAGTTCGCTATTTGAGGCCCGGTGGCCTTTATGTGTTGCGTTAAACGCGTTCCCGCACCCTTATCCCTAAATTCCCAGGAAAAGCTAAGCGACATATCCTCATTCTCTGTATGGCCCGTAATCGTAAACCGTTTGCCTTCAACAACATCGGTCAGTTCCCATTCTTGTATGGATGTCTTGGTTATGGTCCGCCCCTTGGTGCCCGTGGCAAATGCACCGTCCAGTTCAATATTTTCAATGCCCGGTTCCATCCTGACCTGATTGGACATATCCGATAAAAAGTCCCAGGCCGTTTTTTTGGAGGCCCGAGTATCTATTGAATGCTCAAAATTCCAAGTCGTTGGTTTGTTCATGTTTTTCTGGATTTTACCCGCCCGGTTGTGATTCCTGCCTACAAGTTGGTTCCTTATGTGCTGGTTTTTTTTGTCCTTCCCAGTACCTGGGCCAATACCAGGAGCGTAAACGCTATTCCAAATCCCAAGACCCCAATATTAATTCCCAAGAGGGTCTTTTCACTTCCATCCAAATACTTCATAGAGCCCCCATAACTGTCCTGAAGCATATAGGCCAATAAGAATCCTCCAGTAACCAGCATGCTCAAAAGCGTGCTTATATAAGTCTCTTTTTTGAACCAGACCAGCCACAGGCACAAAACACCAATGCCCGTGTTGGTCATCAGCTGCCACACCTCATGAATTCGCACATGTGGCGTCCAATCCGGATTGAACACGTGGGTCCCGTTGATCTCCAAAAAAGGAACTGCCAGGGCGTAGAGCACTACGCTAAAGGTAATGGCAAATCTTTTCATTGTTTATTTATTTTGCTTACGGATTTCTCGGCTATGATTCCTGCCTTCCCGGGTAGCGGGCCATTTGGGGTGCTGGCAACGCAGGAAACCATACGCCAGTACCGAAGATAGCTAATTCCACGGATTTCCTATAGGGCATCCACCAACAATTGCCGGTCACAGACTACTGTTTCAGTTTTCTCGTTTACTGTTCATTGCTAATTGCTTATTGTTCATTGTTTACTGCCAACTGCGACTGCCCACTGTCAATATACCCCGCAGCTTTAGCGTAGGTGTACTTACCGTTTCACGATCTTAAACCTTCTCGGACTCCCCTCTTCGAGGTGCACAAAGTACACCCCTGCGGGCAATTGCTCCATGTCTACCACCACTTTGTGGTTGTTGACCGGGTAGGTCTTTGAGGACACCTTTGCCCCCGATACGTCATAGATTTCCACGGCCATACGGTCCCTTACGGCACCGGGAACGGTGAACTCCACATCCGAGCCTGTGGGATTGGGAGCGGCCCTGGTAATTCCACCGGACCAAGGGAGCGCTACGGTCAGTTTCCCCTCACAGGCCACACTGGAAAGGACCTCCACCATGTCCCCCTCGTTTACCGCCACGGAAAATTTATGGGTACCGTACTGCCCAATGACCTTGTCGTTGACCTTTACCGTATAGGGCGCCGTGCCCGAGGCGATCTCCACGGCTACTTTGTTGGGGATACCGCTCCCCTTGCGCAGCGAGGTCTTGCCGGCCAGCACTGGGGCCGCTGCCACCATAAGCTCAAAACACTGTTGGTAAGCGGAGCCTTTGACGGCGATGCATACGGGATAGGGGCCCGGGGGCAGGTCCGCTACCTTGAGTTCCTTTGTAAAATCATGGGTCTTGTCCTTTACCGTGGCGGTATATTCAAGTTCCTGTGCGGCGCTGATTTGGATCGCGCCGTTGTCCTTGCCCTTGCAGGTCTCGCCCGTGGCCCAAAGCTGAAAATTGTTTGCCGCCAGTGCGTCCTCGGCAAGGACCACCCTTACTTTGAAGGTATGGACCGCCATACCCCCATAGTTGTCCCTTGCCGTAATGGTAATGTCGGCAACGCCCGTGCCCTCTTCCGTAAGGAGCAAGCTTCCTTGTCCGGAAAGGCTTGCTGTTACCACACCTGCATTGGCCGAGGCGACGGTGATTGTAAGCTCATGCCCGTCGGGATCCGTAAAAAGACCGTCCAGATCCAGAATATGGGTCCCAAAACCCACATTCATTTGCCGGTCCGCTATGGGGTTCGCTACCGCAGGTGGGTGGTTCCCTTGTGCCATGACGCTTACCAGGAACACCTCAACGGCCCAGCCCCCATGGCCATCCTCCGCCATTAGGATAATATCGGTGACGCCAGGGGCCGTTTCGGTCAAGATCAGTTGGCTCCCGTCACCGGAAAGGCCTGCCCTGACCACCTCGGCATTGGCCGATGCGATAAAGGTAAGGTCATGTCCGTCGGCATCCTCAAAAACACCATCCAGATCTAGGGTATGGGTCCCAAAACCCTCGTTAAACTTCTGGTCGGGAATTTCCCTGCTTACTATGGGGGGATGGTTTCCTTCCGTAACTACGGCCACAAAAAAAACATCGGTCGCAACACCGCCATGGCCGTCGTCGGCCGTTAGGGTGATGTCGGCAATGCCGGGACCCGTTTCGTTCAGCAGCAGTTGGCTCCCGTCCTCGGAAATGGATACGCTGACCACCTCCTCCTTGTCCGATTCCGCACTGAAACGAAGGGCATGACCGTCCCCATCGGCAAACACCTCGCCAAGCTCAAGGTTATGGGTCTTAAAATACCGGTCCATCAGTTGGTCCGGGATGCCGGCCACTATGGTCGGCAGCCGGTTGTTCATATACCAGGCAATCCTGTTGTCCGCAGTCGAGGCCGAGAGCACATCCAGGTCCCCGTCCCCGTCCAGATCGCCCGTCTGGACCGAACGGGCACCCTCCGCATCGGTGGAGATCATTAATTGTTCCCCAAAGTTGCCCGCCCCATCGTTCTCGTACCAGGCGATCTTGTCGTCATTATCCGAGGCCGAGAGCACGTCCAGGTCACCGTCGCCGTCCAAGTCGCCTGTATATACCGATCGGGCACTAATTGCTTCAGTGGAAATGATCCGTTGCTCCCCAAAACCGCCCTGGCCGTCGTTTTCGTACCAGGCGATCTTGTTGTCGTTGAACGAGGCCGAGAGCACGTCCAGGTCCCCGTCCCCATCCAAATCGCCCGTATGGACCGACCAGGCACCGCCTGCCTCGGTGGAGATCATTAATTGTTCCCCAAAGTTGCCCGCCCCATCGTTCTCGTACCAGGCGATCTTGCCGTCACTGGCAGAGGCCGAGATCACGTCCAGGTCCCCGTCCCCGTCCAGATCACCGGCGTGTACGTAAGAAGCACCGTCCGCCTCGTTGGAGATCATTAATTGTTCCCCAAAACTCCCATCCGTGTTGTTCCGGTACCAGGCGATCTTGTTGTCGTTGAACGAGGCCGAGAGCACGTCCAAATGCCCATCGCAGTCCAGATCGGCCGTATGGACCGAACGGGCGCCGTCTATTTCAGTGGAAATGATCCGTTGTGCCCCAAAACTGCCCAGGCCATCGTTTTCGTACCAGGCAACTGTGTTATCATCGAACGAGGCCGAGAGCACATCCAGGTTTCCGTCCCCATCCAGATCGCCCACATGCACCGATCGCACATCACCTACCTGGTCGCCGATCGTTTGTTGTTCCCCAAAATTGCCCGCCCCATCGTTCGGGTACCAGACGATCTTATCATTTGCTCGGGAGGGCGAGAGCACGTCCAGGTCCCCGTCGCCATCCAGGTCGCCCACATCTGCCGTTAGGACCCCGTCCGCATCCGTAGTGATCGTTGTTCCTTTAAAACTGAGCTCATGGCCTATCGGGGCCGTCCTGATATGGAAGGCCCTGGTGTATACATGCGGTCGTAATCCCTGCATAATGGCTACGTTTACCCGTTCCCCCGCCTTAAAGGGTTGTTCCGGATGGAAATTGACCGTGCTGCCCGAGATCCTAAAACTGCCTTCCGCCGGGCCGCTCTGTTCCCCGCTTACCCTGAAGCTCTCCGAGTTGATCGTGCCCGGATCGGGGGGAAAGCTGAAATGCACCTCGATATCGGCATTTTCCGGGATATCCGTACTGTTGGGCGGGGGCGAGATCGAAACGATGCCCAATCTTCTTTCCAGGGTATTGCGGTGCAGGGAGATCTTGCCATCGGGGGACGAGACCGAAAGTATATCGGGGTCCCCGTCTCTGTCCATATCCGCGGCACGGACCGATAGCGCACCGGCCACAATGTTGGAAACGATCTGTTGTTCCCCAAAATTCCCGGCCCCCTCGTTCCGGTACCAGGCAATCGTATTGTCCCAGGACGAAGCGGAGAGCACATCGGGCCTGCCATCGCTGTCCATATCCGCCGTATAGACCGATCGAGGCCCTTGCGGCATGGTGCTGATCAGTTGTTGGCCGCCGAAATTCCCCCCGCCAAGGTTACGGTACCAGGCGACCTTGTTGTCCAGAAAGGAGGCCGAGAGCACGTCGGGCCTGCCGTCCCGGTCCAGGTCGGCCACAGCGACCGATAGGGCGCCGTCCGCCGCCGTGGAGATGCTCCTCAGATTATTCTGCGGTTCCCCAAAATCGCCCTCCCCCAGGTTTTCGTACCAGGCAATGGTGTCATCGTCCCAGGAGGCCGAGAGCACGTCCTGGTCCCCGTCGCCGTCCAGATCGGCCGTATAGACCGCCCGGGCACCCTCCGCGGCCGTGGAGATGATCCTTTGCTCCCCAAAATCCCCATCGCCAGGATTTTTGTACCAAGCGATCTTCTTGTCACGATAGGAGGCCGAAAGTACGTCCAAGTATCCATCCCCGTCCAGGTCGGCCATATGGACCGATTCGGGATGGTCCACCCGGTCGCTGATGATCCTTCTGTTCCCAAAACTTCCGTCCGTGTTGTTCCGGTACCAGGCGATCTTGCCTGCTCCGGAAGGCAACCTCACCTCGGCAGAGACGATATCCGGGTATCGGTCACCGTCCAGGTCTCCCGTATAGATGTCCCTTGAGGTGACATCCGAGACCACGTTCCGCTGTTCCCCAAAATTCCCTGTGCTGTCATTGGGGTACCAGGAAATCCTATCATCAAGATAGGAGGCCGAGAGCAGGTCCTGGTGCCCATCATCATCCAGATCGGCCGTATGGATAGAAATGGAATTGTATGTCTGCGCACTAATGACGTTCCTGTCCAGACTTTCCATATTCATATTATAGTAGGCACTAATTTTATCATCCAGGTATGAGGCGGAGAGCACGTCCAGGTCCCCGTCATCGTCCAGATCGGCAGCATGTACCGATCGCGCACCATCGGCATGTCCATTGATTAGCTGTTGGTTGCTCTCTCGATCACCAAAATTGCCCCCACCAAGGTTCTTGTACCAGGCAATCTTGTCATCACTTCCCGAGGCCGAGAGTACGTCCATATCCCCATCAGCGTCAAGGTCCGTTGCATACACCGAAGTGGCGCCGTCCGCCGTAGTGCTGATTACTTTTTGGTTGGCCGACGGGGTCGCTCTCTCATAGCCAAATAAATTATCCCCATCCCCTGTGTTCTCGTACCAGGCGATCTTATCGTCACTTTCCGAGGCAGAGAGCACGTCCAGGTCCCTATCGCCGTCAAGGTCCGCTGCATATACCGCAGTAGCACCTTCTGCGGAGGTGCTGATAAAATGGTGTCTCGGGAAAGTTCCTGTACCGTCGTTTTTGTACCAGGCAATCTTGTTAGTGGTATACGAGGCCGAGAGCACGTCCAGGTCCCTATCGCCGTCAAGGTCCGCAACATATACCGATCGGGCACCTTCCGCATATTCGCTGATTACTTTTTGGTTGGCAGATGGATTTCCTTCCTCGTAGCCAAACAAATTATCTCCATCCCCCGTGTTCTCGTACCAGGCGATCTTATCATCATTTTCCGAGGCCGAGAGCACGTCCAGGTTCCTATCGCCGTCAAGGTCCGCTGCATATACCGATCGGGCGCCGTCCGCCGTAGTGCTGATTACTTTTTGGTTGGCAGATGGATTTCCTTCCTCGTAGCCAAACAAATTATCCCCCTCCCCTGTGTTCTCGTACCAGGCGATCTTATCATCATTTTCCGAGGCCGAGAGCACGTCCAGGTCCCTATCGCCGTCAAGGTCCGCTGCATATACCGATCGGGCGCCATCTGCCTCGGTAGAGATAAGATGATTACGGAACGCTCCCCCGCCCAGGTTCTCCGACCAGGAGATCTTGTTGTCACCTTCCGAGGCCGAGAGGATGTCCATATCCCCATCCCCGTCCAGATCTGCTGCATGGACCGAAGTGGCCGAAGAAGCTTGATGATTTACCACGACCGGAGCCGTATATTCGATCTTTTCCTCCTTGGGAAAAACAGCATTTATCGCGTCGGCATAGGGTTTGGTCTTGGTATGGCTGTACCGGCCCGCATTTTCGTAGAGCCAATAAAAGCCCCCGCCAAGCCTACTACCGCAGGCGTTCTTCCAAGCGGTCATTCTGTTCCTTGCCACGAGGGGAGTTGTTGTGGGGTCGGTGAACGATCGGCCCGGATGCACCGGAATCCCTAAGTTCCATCTGTCGCTACAAGGATTGTTCCCGCTGCCGCCGCTATAGCACTGCAGGTAGTTCCGATCTATATTGCCCGGATAAGCTGAATTTACATCATTGACAAGATCCTTCCAATAGTCTGCTCTTGTATAGGGAACAATGCTGTTCCTATACCCGAGACTGGCCAACATCTTGGTAAGTGCCGCTGTAGAGGACAGGTGGTAAGAACTTTCATCGTCATTGTTGAATGCCTCGATGCCCGGGATGGCCTCCTTTAGGGCCGCAAAGTTCTTGTAGAATACACTTTCCTCACCAAAGGCCGCTTCACCGCCTTCCTCGTATACCTCCCTGATGATCCCCCCGGGCACGATCATAAATTCGAGCCGGGAAACGGTGGTGGGCGCGGTCTTGAGCTGTGCAACTCCCCTCGCAAATTTCCGGGCCAGAAAATTAGTCCCTCCTACGTAGGCCCCGTTACTTGCCAGCAGGACATTTCCACCTCCGAACCAACCGGTGCCCGCTACAAGGTCTCCATTTTTATTAATATTAAGACCAACAATAACAAGGGTGGAAAAGCCGGAGGAGCGCAGGTCGTCTATAACGGTTTGCTCTCTGAGCCATAGGGATTCGGCCTGTACATATAACATGGCATCCTGGCCTGCAAGCCGGAACATTATGGTCAACAAGACGAGCAGGAAGCTGAAGTGTTTGAGCAGTTTTTTTGTCTTCATGGCTTTGAATTTTCCGTTTGTTTTAGTTTTTTGCCCAAAGCCGTGGGAACGGCAAAAACCCCTGCGTTCCCTAGGGGAAAACCACTAGGGGCCATGCCGTGCGGCAGGCGGGCAGGCCCTTATTCTGCATGTAAAACTGCTGATAAAATGGCAGGGGAGAAAAAGCTATGTAATAAGTGGGCTAATACAGGAACAACTGGAAAGTTATATGCTGTTTTTAGCTATTTAAGTTACAATAAAACCTCCGGAAGGCCCCATAAACAGAGCGTTTTTTAGAGTGGTTAAACAAGTCTCCGCAGGTTGCCTAACAAGTCTTTATACGAAAACCAGCTTGTTCAAATGGGCGACGGTATGGGTATGATGGCCGTAATCCATATATTGGCTAAGAAAGGGCGTGGACCTCTCCGCAAAGTGGAAAAAAGCTGAGCGCTCCCCCGATGCTCTTGTTTATTCCTAGATGATCAACAGCTTTGAGAAGAAAATACCACACCCTATTTTGGATTGTCCCAAGTACCCTGCCGAATAACTGAACACCTTGTCCGCCATTGGTTTGGTTGTTTTAGTTCAAGCCTGTAAAATAAGCGTAGATCTTCATCCAGGAAATACCCATTTAAGGGGATATTTTTCCTCCTTCGCGTAAACGCTTCGGAGGAGTTGTTAGTTGACAGTTTGGCGATTAAGAGCGGGTGTGTGAACAGGTCAAGGAAAAAAGCGTTAACTCAAGTGGGATTGTATAAAAAACATTTATTAGGTAAAATGCTTTAATTTGCACATACCGTATAATGGATGCATAAACAATAATCAGCATCTATCGTTAAACCAACATTTAGAAACACCTATGGGAACTTGGGGAACCGGAATTTCTTCAAATGATGTTTACGTAGACATTAACTATGCTTTTTTTGAATTTTACAATCAAGGACTTGAAGTTACCGAAATAACGGAACGGTTAATTGCGGACAACAAGGATTTGGTCAATTCATACGAAGAGCAGAATAATTTTTGGATTACCATTGCAAAAGCGCAATGGGAGTGCAAAGCCTTGGATCCCAAAATACTTGACCGTGTAAAAAACATCGTAGAATCGGGTAAAGACATTGCCCTATGGAAGGAACTGGATGCCGGTCAAAGTGATTTGACCAAGCGAGAAAAAGTATTGGCAGCGTTTCTTGCTAAAATTCAAACAGAGAAAAAGAGCGTCAGAAAACGCGTAAAGAAAAGGTATCGAGATGCGATATATGAAAAAGGAGACTGTTTGATTTTTCAACTATCCGATAAGGACTACTGTGGGGCCTTTGTCCTGGAAAGTGAAAAAAATACGGAGTTCGGACTGAATTTGATAGTACTTACTGATATTAAATCGAAAAACAAACCTTCCGCAACAGACTTTGAAAATGCTAATGTGCATTTTTCTATGGAACAACAGATAACCAAGGCATTTAAACCTGTAGCACAGATTTTTTGGTATCATGCATCGCTACACAAAAAATCCCAAACTAAATTTGAGGTTGTAGGGCGATTAAAAGTCTCCAAATCTTTTGACGCAAACAAAGACTATCCACGTTTTTCCAGTTGGGATAATATGCCCCATTTTTTGGATACCTACTATTCGGACTTAGAAAATAACAACTGTAACGTTAAACTAAAGCTGAAAAAACTAAAGAAAAAATACCTGTTCTAGTTTAACTCAGAATTAGTTGCAAACAATTCCCTCCTTCGCGTAAACGCTTCGGAGGAGTGGATGGTTGGCACGCCTTCGCCAAGGCTTCGGAGGAGTTCTTAGTTGATGGTTGATGGTTGATAGCCGGAAATGTGCAGTAGGCAGTGGGTAATGATAGTGGAGATTCCTCGCAGGTTCGGAATGACAAATCAATGGGTATTGTCATTCAGAGTGAAGTGCAGCGGAGCAAAGAATCTCAAACCTTTGCGGAAAACGGTAAACCGCTGGCAGTAGGCAGTTCTCAGCTTTAGTTATGAATTATAAGTGAAGGGTTAAAGCGTGGCGAATTTGGGTTTTGGAATTAAAATAATTACTTTTCAACAACACATGCCAACAACCAATGAAAACCCGAAAACTTATTGCCACCCTGTTTGTCCTGATTGCCATTGTGCTGGGCGCCATCCTGTTTTCCAAGATTGCGTTCCCTGATACCTTGGACGGCTATTTCAAAAAAGCGTATTACAACCAATTTGGACCCATGGCCATCAGCGTTGAGCTTTTGATTGCCGGAATATACCTGTTCCGCGGACACCCCAAAACCAATTTTGTCCTGGCCCTGTTCGCTTTTACGGCCTTGCTGGACCCCTTTTTTAACCTAATCGGATTGTTCACCAGCCAAGTCCCGTTCTATGCGATGGTACTCTTTGTGATTTGTGCGCTGGTGGCGCTGTGGTTGGCCTTTTCCAACGCCTTTCAATTGGGACGCATCTCCTTTTTCGCGGCTTTGGGCAGTTTTATCCTGGGAAATGCCGTAGAGCTGTTCTTTAACTACTTCTAAGCAACTCTGAAAGATAATGGATCAATCAACGCTTGTTTATTCCTGGTCCGACTTTTTAGACAGGTACTTGTCCGGCAGGGGCGCGTCATCCGATTCATGGGTGAACATGGTACTGGCAATCCACCAACGGCCGTTGGAGTGCACGAGCTGATAGCTGTTGATGCCCCGCTTCTCATAGGTGCCTTTTAGGTTTTTGCTGTAATAACTCTGGAACACATTGGCCATGCCGTTGAATTCGTTTACCGTTAGACCAATGGCGTATTCCTCAAAGCCATCGCGCTTGTACAAAGGGCCCACATTGCGTATAAACTGTTCTAAATTCATGGCCACTACCCTACTCTTGCCTTGTTTGTTGGTTTGTTTGAACATTTTTTGGGCTGTGGGCAAAAAGAGGTTGCGGTATTCTTCCCAGTCCCTGGCTTCCCCAACATCGCCCGATATCAACTCCAGCATTTTATCGGTAATGCCCTCTATGGTCTTTACGGCAAGGGTGTCCTTTTGCGCTTGCAAATTGGTCTGAAAGGCGATTATGAGTACGAGTAAGATGATACGTTTCACGATGTGTTCGTTTAGAAGTGTTGTCATTTTGCGGATTGTTTTTATGATCGATGATTTCAAAAGTTAACTGGTGCTCCCCTATCCTCAGGGTAGGTGCTCCAAGATAACCAAATTTGTAGCGTCGCGATCCAACGCCAACGTTATTTTAAGGGAAAGCACGACTGTTTTTCTGCGGAGGTTAGGGATAAACAGCTAAACCTGGGGCGCCCAACAAGCGTTTGGAGAAAAATTGGTCTTTATTTCTTTTCCGATGTTTTCCAGTGGAATATGCCCTTTGGTGGTGCCCTTAGGAGCTCAGGGAACGGATGTCGCAGGAATCGGCCTTATTAGTGGTTTCACCCGAAATAACGGTTTTTGGGCAACCCTATATTGAGAACAGCTTTTCTCTTTCATCGCATTTATTTCCATGCCCTTAGGAAATAAAATCGTACCTTATAGGGGAAGAAGGGGTTATGTTTCAGGTCCAAAAAATACTGTTTGTGTGGAGCCTCGCTGCTTTGGTAACCTTGGCGTTTACCTGTAATGAACGGCATAACAAACCTGCCGTGGAACAATCCATTGAGCCGCCCATAGAAAACGTGGAACCCCTTACCGAAGCAACCCCCACATTTTCGCAAGCCTCTGAAGGTACCCGTCTGGCATTGATCCAACCCTGCGGCCGCTGTCATCAAAGTACCCTGGCATCACATAAACCCAAGGCCATTGCTATTTTTGACCTTGATGGGAGGGAACAATGGCACGATCAGCTTACGGAGGAAAACTTGGAAGGCTTGGGCAGGCGTGCAAAAAACAATGATGGGGTCTCCGAAGAGGAATTCGCCCTTATCGAAGCCTTTATATCCCAGAAGCGCGCGCAGTTACAATAAATGACGATTTAAAAAGCGTATTGGTACGCCGTCCCCACTTTAATACTTATTGTCCCTTCTTTTCTTTACGGCCTGCTTGATCAGTTTTCCCAATGCCTTGTCCTTCTTTTTGCGCTCCTGTACGTCCGATTCAAAAAAAGACTTTTCCCTTTCCATTTTTAGAAAATTGGTATAGGAATCGGCATCTATCTCCCCACTTTCAACGGCCTCCAAAACGGCACAACCTGCCTCATTGCTATGGGTGCAATTCTTGAATTTACAGTTTTGGGCGTATTGGAGAATACCGTCAAAGGTTATTTCCAGACCGCTTGGCGCATCGGTAATGCCCACTTCGCGCATGCCCGGATTATCGATCAAAACACCTCCCTGGTCCAGGACGATCAGCTCCCTATGGCTGGTGGTATGTTTTCCCTTGTTTACGCTGGCGCTTATTTCGCTTGTTTTCATCCGCTCTCCGCCGGAAAGCGCGTTGAGCAAGGTAGATTTTCCAACACCCGAAGAACCCAGTAGACAATAGGTTTTTCCGGGAACAATAGCATGTTCCAAAGCATCATATCCAGATTGTTGGTTGCTTACCGCTAGTATCGGTATCCCCTTGACCCGAGCATTGATTTTGGCTTTGATCGATTCCAATTCGGATGTGTTTATCAGGTCGGTCTTGCTCAGTACAATAATCGGATCCACCCTGGAGGCATTGCAAATGGTCAGGTACCTTTCCAATCGGTTCAGGTTAAAGTCGCGATCTACGGCCTGCACGATCAGGCCATAATCAATATTGGTGGCAATGATCTGCAGTTGTCCGGTCTTGCCCACGGCCTGTCTTTCTATAAGCGAAGTCCGAGGATATACGGCATGAATAAGGGCCTTGCCCTCGTCATATTCGGAAAAGGCCACCCAATCCCCCACCGCGGGGAAGTCGGCTCTGCTAGCCGCGGTAAAGCGCAAATTGCCAATAAGTTCGGCATCAAACTCGTTTTCAGGGGTTTTTACCACATACCGCTCCCTATGTTCAAGTACCACACGGCCCACTTCAAAGGCGTCCAAATTTTGTACATTTCTGTGCTGCTCTAGCGCTGTGGTATATCCTAAATCCTGATAGGTCATGGTGCTTTGTCGATAACAAAATGGATGGCAAAGATACTATGTGGGACCTAAAACCCTGTATTTTTTATGAGCTTTCTTGGCGTGATGGTATCCCAAGGTCCATATCCGATAGGACAAAGGAGAAGTGAAGCGGCAACCTAGACCCCCCAACCCTTCCATTTGTCCATGGCCGTCCGGTAGGTCTTGTCCCCTTTGATGAACACCACATCGTTGTTCCGTTTGATCTTAAACTCTATGGGCTGGTTGGCGATTTTCCCCTCCTTCCATTTTTCAAAGCACTCCAAAAGGGCATGGATCTCCTCATCTTTGGCCAGATCCATATCAAGGACATACAACTTGTACAAAAGTGGAATCACCTCTGGAGGCGTATTGGAGTCGCTATGGATCAGGGGCGACAACCTAATGAAATTGTCATCTACGGACTTAGTGGTCGTAGCGCTTAAAAACATCATGGCAATGTAATTTGCCGTGTCCGGTGGCTGGTACAAGATGGTCTTGGCCTGATTTAGAACGGTTTCCTTGAAAAACTTGGCCTGTGGCATCAGTTTGTTAAGGTTCCATTTTTTCCTTCGGTTCTTTATGGCGATCTGCTTCCACCTCCAAAAGGTTTTTTTGTCCTCGATAGACATAAGCTTGTTCCCCGTACCTACCGAAACGATCCTAATGTCTCCCAGGGGTACCCCCGTTTTGTACGCCTCAATGATTCCGGCCAGGACCGGATTGTTGAAACCGCCCAGGGCCCCGTCCCATAATTCGTAAAAGACCTCGTTCTCCCTGGCCTTGAACCGTGCCGGAAAATCAAAATACTGTACCGGTGCGTTCGATGAACCGTGAATGGCCTGGGTCAGTTTTACAGAGTCAAAATCACTGGGATCGGAGCTGTAGGATTTAAAGAATTTTGCCCGATTGTTGAGCGCGTCATAGGTGCAAACCACGATTTTTAGGGATTCCCTGCCAATAAAAGCGGGCAGCTCGGACATCTGCCTTTTATGTACTTCCCGAAACAAGCCCTCAAACGCGTTCTTTTTCCTGGTAGAACTGTACTTGGGGCCAATACCCAATCCGAACAAGCGCAGATAGTCTACCGGAAAAAAGCGATCCCTAAAGCTGTTCTTACTGAAAATACGTTCCCGGTTGTCTTTATTCTTAAAAAGGGAAAGCGCCTCGTCCAAGGTCCAATTTTCGGCCAAAGCCGCCAAGACGATACTACCACCGGAGTTGGCGATGACCAGGTCGTATTTTTTAAGTATTTCGTGCCCGGCAACATTGCCATACCGATCCCTGAGCGTCTGCATCTGCAGGATGGCCCAACTTCCTCCCCCATCGAGTGATAAAATATTGTACATCGCAAGAATTTTATTGAAACATTAAAACAAACCGTATTGCCGGTACTTCAATATGCCTTTGGGGGAAGCGATAAAAAGGCAGGAAGTCCGGCGTTTAGTGAAGTAAAAGGTACCGTATTTGATCGGAAATGAGGTACAGTAAAACCTTATTAAAACTAAGGTTTTCGTTTTTCCTCCCTAGTGTCCAAAAGCAGACACTCCAGTTGAGGTCAAATCACACCACTAATTTGGCTATCTTTTACCCAAACAAGCAAGAGCGATATGAACGAGGTGCTTCTCCATTTGGCGAATGCCTTTTTTTACGTATTCCATACGGTACTGATCCTTTTTAATCTGTTCGGATGGCTGTACCCCAAAACACGAAAGCTGAACCTGATCACCCTGCTGGCAACCTTTGGTTCCTGGGGATTGTTGGGACTTTGGAAAGGCTGGGGCTATTGTTTCCTAACGGATTGGCATTATGAAGTCCTCCGGCAATTGGGCGAACAGGGTATGCCCCATAGCTATATTGCCTTCCTGGTAGAAAAAATAACGGGCTGGTTGCCGGAGACCGGATTGGTAAACGCCCTTACCCTAGGGTTGGCCGTTCTTGCCCTGCTGTGTTCCCTCTGGGTAAACCTGCGTATGCGAAAATAACCCATAGGGTTTGTCCGAGGCACTTGGGCTATGGCTGTCTTGATAAAAGTATATCAGGATTTAGCCGATTGGGGTCATCTCGTTCAGTGTAAACTCGGCCACGGCCCCGTCAGTGGCTTTCATATACTCCGCTAGGTGTGCATTGTTCATATGTTGTTGCCACAGTTCGCGGCTCTCCCAGTTTTCAAAGAACAAAAAGAGGTTGGGATTTTCGTTGTCCTGGTGCAAATCGTAGTTGATGCACCCCTCCTCTGCCCTAGTAGGTGCTATAAGTTTTATCAGTTCTGCCTTTACCAGATCCCGTTTTTCTTCTTTGGCCCAAATTTGGGCCACTATGGTCAATTGCTCGTTTTTCATCTTACTGCTGTTTTAGATTATTATACCGTTACCACTACTTTTCCCACAGTCCGGCCACTTTCCAATTGTTCATGGGCCTTGGCCATGTCATCGAAAGCAAAGCTTGCCGAAATATGGGGCTTTAAGTGCCCGCTTTCCAATAGTGTTTTAAGCGTGTTCATGTCCTTGCCGTTTGACCGTACCATAAAATGGGAAACCTTTACCTTACGTGCTTTTGCCAAAGCCAGTATTTCCTCAGAAAATTGGAGTGTAGATATCGTGACAACGGATCCGCCTTCTTTCGTCACGGTAAGGGAATTGTATAGCATGTCCCCATTGAACATGTCGAACACAAAATCGATGTCGGTCAGCACCTCTTCAAAGGCCTGCGCCCGATAGTCAATATGCTCATCGGCACCCATGGCCAGGACAAAGTCCCTGTTTTTGGCAGAACTGGTAGCCACTACATAGGCACCCCGCCATTTGGCGATCTGTACGGCAAAATGCCCCACACCCCCCGAACCTGCATGTATAAGGACCCGATTGCCTTTTTTTACCCTGTGTTGCAACACCTGTAGGGCGGTCAACGCCGCCAAGGTTGCTGCTGCTGCTTCCGCAAAGGAGGTGTTGGCCGGTATTTTTGCCAGATGGTCCTCTGGAGCCGTCACAAATTCGGCATAAGCATTTCCACTTCCTGGAAAGTTGACCATACCAAAAACCTGGTCACCAAGCTCAAATTGGGCAACCATGTCTCCTTTTGCCACCACCGTTCCTGCTATATCCCAACCCAGAATAACCGGACCCAGCGCCCCATATATCCTAGTGAGCACGGTTTCATTGGCCCGTACCTTGTAATCCACGGGATTGATCCCAATGGCCTTTACCTGCACCAGTACCTCATGGTCCT
This sequence comes from uncultured Flavobacteriaceae bacterium, assembly GCA_947494825.1. Classification (GTDB taxonomy): domain Bacteria; phylum Bacteroidota; class Bacteroidia; order Flavobacteriales; family Flavobacteriaceae; genus JBNGOQ01. Next base: position 591,794 of record CANLWN010000001.1, read on the forward strand.
TGGCTACCGGCCTTTCAATTTCCTTGTGGGTCAGATTATCAATGGGACCTGTTTTTTCCAATAGGATTGCTTTCATCATCGTCTTTGTTTTATCGTTGGTAATGTACTATCAAAAGTATAGTGACGAAAGTAAGCCGATTTTCATCACCATGCAATAACGGTCAAATTTGATAGTATGAATAAAAAAGAAAATAAATATACTATATTATTGATATACAAATGTTTACATATTAAAAATTTTACTATAAAAAGTATAGTTGTATACATTGTTATAGTGTGTTATTTTTGTTCGATAAAAAATAACGCCATGGACGTAAAATACAAGAAAAGACTCATCAGGTATAACGACAAACTATTTTCCTGCACCACAAGTATCGCCATGGAACTCATTGGCGGGAAATGGAAGAGCGTGATCTTGGTCTATTTAATCGATGGTAAAAAAAGATATAACGAACTGCGAAAACTGATATCGACCATTACGGAGCGTACCCTAAGTCTACAACTAAAACAGTTGGAAAAAGATGGATTGATTTCCCGAAAGGTATACGCCAAAAAACCACCGCTAAAAGTAGAATACGCCCTTACTCCCTTTGGTGAAAGTTTGGCCCCCGTTCTGACCTCCATCGCGGAATGGGGCATGAACGTTGCACAAGACAAAGGGGAGTTTCTTAAAGCGTAACAGTGGTACAAAAGATATATGCCCTTCCTTCACTGCCACCAGGTGGGAAGGACCTGTCTACCATAAATCCGAACGTTTGGAATATTATTTTATTTTTTAGGTGATTGAGTGGTTTCTACTATATTTACTGAGCAAACTAAAACCAAGTAAATGAAACTAACCGGAATGCTCGTTCTTTTTTTATTCGTTCTGAATGCAAATGCCCAAAGCTCCTATTTCAATGTTAAGGAAAGTCAAAAATATAAAGATCAATTTAGTGCTGCAACGGTGCTTAGTGTGAATACAAGTGAAGATAACCACACCATTATTGCAAGAAGTTCTAAAGCCAATTTGGTTTTCGAAACTTTTGATGATAAGGTTCAGGGAAAAAAGATATTAAATACCACATTGGAGAGGAAAGAGGTTTTTGAAGGGGAACTTTTTTACGACAATAAAGTGATGATCTTCACCGTACATAGCCCATCAAAAATAGAACGTATAGTAAATTGTCACATATACCATATTGACACCCATACACATGAAAAAGTAGAATTATTTAAAACATCGGTAGCAAAAAACGGTTCGTTGTTTTCTGGACAGAATAAGAGGCAAACAAATTTTGCAATTTCCCCGGATAAAAATTTTATTGCCGTCGCGACCGACAACATTAAGAAAACCTCGAATTCCTACCTTATTCATGTTTTTGATGCGAAAACATTAAAATTAAAATATTCAAAAAACTATTATTCCAACCCTGAAAAGTTCTTCAGGTCGTCCGATATGAAGGTAGATAATCAAGGCAACGCTTATAGTATCGGTAAGGCGTACTTTAAGGGAAAACGGGAAAAAAAAGAAGATAAGGCCAATTATTCCTTTGTTTTAAGTAAGATTACGGAAGAAGATGCTGTAAATACCCAGCAAATCGAGTTGCATGAAAACGAATACATTCAAAACCTGAGTATGCAGATCAACGGGAACATTCTAAATCTAATAGGATACTACTCAGAAAAAAATGCCTACGGTATTAAGGGAATAAGCCAATTCAAAGTAAGCTCGAAAGACCTTACCGTTTTGGATAAAAAGAAATCCAAGTTGCCCATACAAGTCTACGAGGACATATACGGCCAGAATAGTGCAAAAGACAAAAAAAATAGGGAACTTACCAGCTTTGATTTAGATCATGTTCTGATGGATGAAGAGGGGAATACCTTTTTAGTGGCCGAAGAGTTTTTTATTACCCAGACCTATGTTCAAAATGGATTCAACACAGTAGGTACTTACCATATAGTCTATCATTACAATGACATCCTAATCACAAAATTTAGCCCCAACGGGAACTTAATATGGGGAAGAAGCATCTTTAAAAGATCAAACAGACCCTCATACAGTGCATTTATACAAGATGACAAATTACATGTACTGTTAAATTCTGGTAAAGATTTAGCCACAAAACAAGATGGCCGGTTAAAAGTATCCAAGGGTTGGCTCGAGTCGACCGCTTTGTACGATTTTGTGTATGACAAGGAAGGAAACCTGACGCGAGAAAAAATTCAGGACAATAAGGGGAAACCTAAATATATACCCTACCGGGGGAACTATGTAGACGGAAAATTTGTGATGTACAACAATTCTGGAAACAGCAAACAACTTATGATGCTGGAAAGTAAGTAAGTGGAGCAATGCCATATTCAGGGATTGGTTATGCCTAAATCACATACCGCCGGTATTATTTATATTTTTCCGCTGTTCCGATAATTTGTCCCCAGCGGAGTGATGGAAAGGAGCTACCCATGGCCCGGACGGTCAAAAGGGAGGACAATAGGACCAGGCCGGCGAAACCAAATTTGAAAATTGGAAGGGTATCCAACCAAAACGCTAAAAAGAGTCCAACATATCCGGCGCACGCCAGTATAAGCGGTACATAACTCCCTGATTTTCTTGTATGGGTATACATAAATATCAGATTGATCCCGGCAAACAGAAAAAGTGCCCATATCATGTTTGGACTGTACTGCAACCAAGAAATACCGGTAAGTCCCAGGGCACTGATGTAGGTGGCCCAACAGAGCGGACACTTGGGAAAAAAAAGAAAGAGCAGGGGAAAAAGTGTATTATTGCCCGAAATGGCAAGACCAGTTGGTCCGATCAAACTTCGGCTTTTACGCTTCAGATCTTTCAGAATAACCGTATTGTCGAATTCCATTTTTGAATACTCCCGTATCTTGATGCCCTTTTTATTTAGAATGAACAGCTCAATGCTGTGCTGGTTCACAATGGATCCCATGTAGTTGACCTGGAGGGTCAGATAGCGTTGCAACAGTTCCTGATCTTCCTCGCGCAGCGTTCTAAACACTTTGCACCCAGCATTATGGACCAGTCCCCTATTGGCACTGTATTCCTTGATTCGTTTAGGGGTGTCAAAAACCGGGTCGTAGGTGATGGCAGCAATCTTGATCGAGCTTAAACCTGTATCTGCCAACATGCGTTGTAGCTGCCCCAGTCGCGTTACGGTCATGGAGCATTTATTGGGATTGTCGCAGCGGGTATAGAAAAAGGCCAGGACCGAGAACGATCCATTAAAATAATCGCCGAACGGAACACTATTCCCGTCCTGGTCCTGGAGCATAAGCTCCTTTACGCAGGCCAAATCCTTATTGTCTACATGCTTGGACGGACGCTTTGGAAAGTCGCAGCAGCTTTTGGGCAACGCCTTGGTATCGGCCTCTATGGTGGTCAAAGTTTCACGGGCCTGCTTTTGGATGCCAAAGTTAATGGAGATAATCTCGCCCTTGATATAGCGCTGCAAAAATGGGATGGCCTCCTTGGCATAGGCACCCAACCACGCCAGGGATTTTAGAATTTCCTGGGTGGCCGTGGTAAAATCCTTTAAGGGCCACTCTGGATAATAGGAAGAAAAAGACAACGCCTCGTCTTTGTGTCCCACGTTTCGCAGGGCCTTTGTCAAAAACAGGCCCACACCGGAGGCAGGTTGCGCCAAACCGCGTATAGCCTTGGCCGAGGCGGCAATTACATAGGGAGAATGGCCATTGTCCAGTTCCTCACAAACATACACCAGCGCTTCCTCCGGAAGGCCCACATCCTCAAAACCCGCCAGGGCATATCCCCTGATTCGGTTCACCTGATTGGTTCCCCTACCCTTGTATACCTCATGGTTCCTGGGGAGTAGGTTCACCACAAGATCCCGCTTTTGACGTCCTGCTTTTACGTCATCGATCAATGCCGCAATAGCCTGTTCGTGCAGTGCACCATCCAAAGAAGGTGAAAGCTTATTTTTTGGATTTTTTGGCGACATAGGACTTGTACGTCTTTTTTAGATTCCTGGAACGGGTCTCCTGTGTAATGTGCTCCAGTTTTTCCTGGAAATCCTCATCTTCATCTATAAGTTCGGTGTTATCCGAATAGTTCAATGTATTCAACAAAGCGGCCTGAAGTATGGGGTTTTCCGTATTGTCCGTTAAAATTCCCTTTAAGCTGTTCTGCAGTACATCGGGTTCCATGGATTGCAGTCCCACTGCGGAGACGTGCCGTATTTCTTCATCTTCGTCCTTGTCGTTTAGAATCTTCTCCAGCAAGGAGGCCGATTCCTGATCGGCCGCCAAGTTGCGAAGCGCCTCCTTTCTGGCCTTTTTATTGGGGGATGCTTCCGCTATTTTGCGCAAAGTCGGATAATGGTCGGCATGCAGGTCATAGGAAAGCAATTGGATGGCGATTTCGGGTTTTACAAAGGACTCCTCGGGGTTCTCCAATCCGCTGAGTAATTTTCGTTGAATATACTCGTCCTTTTCAATGGCCAAATATTCCGTGGCCCTTAACTGCAACTTCTTGGCTGCATCGGATTCCACTAGATTTTTCAGCGCGTTCATGTAATCCGGCCTTTTGGTCGTCAGGAGGGAGGAACTAAAGGTATTGGCATGCAAGACCGATAAGGTTGCTTCCTTTAGCTCCGTGGCGGCCGTCTCCGTATTGAGCAAACCGATAAGTTCATCTATAAATTCTTCGTTTCCCGTGGCATAATTGATCAATCCCTGAAGGGCCGATGCCCGTATCGCAGGATCTTCGTTTGGGTCCCTAAAGACGGTCAATGCCCTTTTTATATCCGCTGCTGCATTAAAAGTACCGCATATCCCAAAGGCGCCAAGCCGGTCGGCTTTACTATTTTCGGGATCAAAGAAGATAGCAATGGCCTTTTGGGTAGTCTGTTTTGCTTTCTCGAGATTCTCTTTTAGTGTTTTTTTATACGCTGCCATGTCTTTGTTGCTCTATTGGTTTATACGATGGTATTATCAAATGTATAGGGAACATCCTCATAGGAAAAATGAAGGTTGTTGTCCCTTGAATGCTGTCCCTGGTAATCGATCATATGTTCCACTTTGGGCTGTGGCCCAGGAACATTGGTCAGCGGTGATGTGGGCAATCCGCCGCCCGGAGCATGATTTGGTCGCGGGTTCCCCGAAACACCGTTCCATGGCCACATGGTATCGCCGGTAAAATTTCCTATCCCGATTTCCGAATTGTTCGTAGGATCCCCGGCGCCTTGATTTGGGTAGGCGTCCGGGTTTATGGGTTCAAACAGCTCGTTGACCCATTGCCATTTGGCCCACAGACGATCTACATTGCAATGTAACATAAAAAATAATGGGTCGGCCGGAGCTGTACCTATACTGCTAATTTCACCCCCAAAACTTACGTGCGCACTACCGTGGGGGTCACCTTCTATTCCCCCAGGGTCCAAAAAAGTGGCGCGCCTTGAAAAAACAGAAAAAATATCACCCAGGTTCAAGGTCTGGCCTTCATCGTTCTGAACATATGCGGCGCGACTAAGGGCGGGATTGATTCCTCCGGAATAGGACCGCATAATACGCCGGTTGCTCCCAACGCCCAAAATCTCTACCCGCCAGTTTACCATGGGGTTGGCTCCCGAAAAATCGACCGTACCTGCTGCATCTCCCGGTACTCCCATAAAGTCGCGTCTAAACACGTTGGGAGCGGGTTCATCAAACTTCCAATACGGCAGGGTAACGGACGGCTCTATCTCTTGTAGTTTTCGCTCCAAATCTAGCAAAAATGCACGGTGCCAGGGTAAAAAACAACTCCGTCCATGAATTTCCCGGCTGTTGCTGCTAAGGTGCATGTTTTGAAGTTCAACATAGGCCCCGGCCTGATTTAAGTCGACAATCGCATCCAAAAACCTATCCCGTTCGCCTATGGTCAAGGTATTGGCATTTTTACGCACCCTGACCATCAAGGCTTTTTCGCCGAGCAGATTTCCGGTACCTGCCTCTGTAATGCCGATAATGGTATCCTTGTCTTCCACACTGGGAAAACCTACTCCCGTTTGATCGTCAACTTTACCGGCAATATGAAAATCAACGCTTCCATTGGGCGGTACGATAAACTGCAGCGACCCAGCCGGCTGGGTCATTTGGTTTTGGAAAAACACGACCTGACCACCTTGATTCGGATTTTTGTTGTTCAGCACCACCTCCACGGCATTGGGTTCATCGGAAGTAATTTTACAAGGCGTTGGACACCACGTAATATAATCCGCCTTGGGATCGTCATTGTTATTGATTAGAATCTTTACGCTCATAATATCGTTTGTTTACTAGTATTGCAGCATAACGGAGAACCCTGTTTTATAACGCACTGGTTAAAACAGGTATAAAAACGACCTACTTTATATTGACGGAAATGTCAGCTAAAGAGGGACAATCGATCTGTTGAGGGGGAATTGTACTAAACTTACGGTTTATTGCTGAAATCCGGTTATAGAAAAACCTTAAAACTTTTATGGTTTTTATGCTTCCACAGGTCTTCGGGTCATAAATCGGCTTATCACGTCCCTTCGGGTTCTTGGAAATGTGTAATTCAGCCAGATTTTACAATTCCGCTATCAAGTATTCTTGTAACTTGTCCAAACCTATAGGACCGCCATATGCACAAAGGAAATGAAGGAGACACCTCCGCGCTTTATGTTTGGAACGGGTTCTCCCTTTTTTGGGGCACTTCTTTTCGGACCGATCCGCACCTGCACAATACGCTGCAGTTGGTCTTTGATATCGACCGGTGTTTTAAACTAAAGGATGCCACGTCTGATTGGACCGCGTACCCTGCCGCCATTATCAGGGATGGTCACTTACACCAATTGGATAGCTGTGGGAGCATACAATTGTTCATCTATCTGGATAGGGATAGTCACTATGCCAAGGAACTGGGAAATCGCTATTTATCCCGTTCCGGAATCGCAGGATTGCACCACCCGAAACTATCGTGCCTGAGCACCAAATTTTTTAAGGAACTTCTGGTCAAAAGTGACTGTGAAACCTTGTTGAAGGGTTGCCAATTTATATTGCAGACCCTATTGGATTCACCGCCACCCAAAGCCTTGGATGATCGGATAAAGCGTGCCATAGCCTACATTGGCAATGCTCCGGACAAGCAATTTAAGGTCAAGGCCATTGCGGACCACATTTGTTTGTCAGAAAGTAGGTTGCGGCACCTATTTAAAGAGCAAATAGGGCAACCGATCCAGAATTTCGTCCTTTGGATGAAGGTAGTGGACTCGCTTAACCTGGTACTAAAGGGTAGACCTATTGGCCAGACAGCCTTGGATACCGGATTCTGGGACAGTTCCCACATGAACCGATCGTACAAAGAATTGCTAGGAGTAGCACCCGGTAAAATAAAGGCCTTTGAAAAGGAGTTGAAAATTGTCGCCTGCGGACGGGGAAATCTTCACCTGCTGCGAACAGAGATCACCACTTCGTGGGATCCAAATCAAATAAAAAAAACCATTGAAATCTAATATGCAAAAGGTATTACTAAAAGCCTCCCTACTCGTCTTTGTTCTGGGAGCATGTACATCGGGCCCAAGAACTTCCTTCAATGAAGCCGAAGTGAAGGAGGAAATAGCAATGCGTTTCGGGGAATTTGTCACCGCGATGAACGCACTTTCCACGGACGAGCTAAAAACGTTCTACTCCAATGACCCACAGTTTTACTGGACGGAAGACGGACAGATCCAATATGCGGACAAGGAAACCCTGGTGGCTTCGCTGGACGGATTGATACAATCCTTGAAAACCACAAATCTAAAAGTTCTGAAAACAAGGGTCGATATACTCAATGGAACCTCGGCCATGCTCTTTGTCGAGTATGAGCAAGCCATGGAAATGCAATCGGGCTTCAATTTTCAAATCAACGGAGCCATGACGGTATTACTACAAAAAGAAGAAGGTATCTGGAGATTTCTTGTGGGCCATAGTTCAACAAAAAAACAGCGGGGAGGCTAAATATGGACAATCAACTACGTCATTTTGCAATTTTCACCGAGGATATGGAACGGGCCAGATCATTTTATGGGAAGGTGTTCAACTGGAGTTTCAATGCCTATGGTCCTTCGGACTTTTCACAGATAAACACAGGCACCGAGGACAATAAGCAGCTTATAGGTGCCCTACAGGACCGTAAGTACCAGCTTACCAAGGAAAAAGTAATCGGTATTGAATGCAGTTTTAGCGTGAAAGATGTGGATGCGGTAGCTAAGCTAGTTCAGGATAACGGGGGCCAGATATTATTGCCCAAGACCGAAATTCCAAAGGTTGGCCGGTTGATCAAATTCAGGGATACCGAAGGCAATATCGTCTGTGCGATGCAGTACTTTGACAGTGAACAGTAGGCAGTTCCCTGTAGTGAGTTATGGGTATATGGTTGATGGTTGATGGTTGATGGTTGATGGTAAGAATTAATTATGAATTGTAAATTCTGAGTTCTGCCAACAGTAAACTAGCTGTTGCTAACTGATTACCGATGGAAAAATAGTTTTTTTGGTTGCGCTCAGCGCATATGTTGGTAGTCCCTTGTTGTATTCGAATCCACTAAAAAAACATTACTTATCTTAGAAAATCATTATCAACTGTCCATGGACACGAAACTGCAATCCAAATTTCAAAAAAGATTGGACCATGCCGTCAATGATCAAAAGGCATTGTCGGACCTCATCGAGGAATGGCTTGAAATGGACGGTACCTACGAGCATATTTTTGAAGATGGCACTTCCTTCCTGTCCTATATGATCATGGCGGGCAATCCGAAACAGTTGCAAGAAGCCAGGGAACAGGTCAGGGATTGGAAAGGACCTTTGGGATTAAAGGCATTGAACACAGCTATCCGAGAGGATAATTCCTCCTTGGTGCATTACCTTCTCAACCAAGGAGTGGATCCCAAGGAAACCGATGAATACTTCCCGTTGATGACCGCAGTTGTTAAAAACAATAAGGAGTTTGTGCAAGCGCTCCTAAGCGCAGGCGCCCATGTAGACCAGTCGGACGAAGCATCGGGCTGGACAGCCCTTATGTGGGCCGTACGGTTGGAAAGGGCCGCCATGGTAGCCTTTTTGATAGAAAACCAAGCTTCGTTGGAACAAAAGAACCAAAAGGGGGAAACGGCGCTTCAAATTGCCTACAGGACACTGGAAGAATATCAAGGGAAAAGCATGATTGGGCAAGATTTTGCCGAAAAAAGGAAAAGGTGTTTAGAGATTATAGACATCCTGACCGGTGCAGGTGCAAGCGTTCCCCAAGAACTGGAAACTCCCCTGGCCACTATAGATAGAAAGGAAGATGCAGGAACCTTGGCCCCGCCACCCAAACCCGTTTATACCGGTTACACCATTGTATGGTGGAGAGTAGTGGGCGTATTGGTGCTCTTCTTCATCTTTGTACGTTCCCTTCGCCCTAGGGCAGAACTGAACAATTATGAGCCCAGTGATGCCACCAAAATTGGTTTGGTATTGCTAGCCATAGTCTTGGCCCTGTTGGCCGGCTATAAAAGAACAACCTCTCCATCACAAAGTGAAAATAAAAAGAGTGATAGTCCAAACGGGTAGCGAAGATCGCTAGGGGTACCAGCTAATATCGATGCTCAAACTTTTATGGATTTTCCACAACTAAAATTAAAACATCACCGTTCTTTTTTAACCTAATAAGTGGGTAATATCTTCTATGCACCATCATTTCCTATCGGGTCAATGGAGGCTGTTTCCATCATCAACATTACCGTCTTTTGCGGGGCCCTTGGCCTATGTAGTTTACCTTTGGTAATGGTTGTACCCTGATTGGGATTTAATTCAATTGTTCTGTCCTCCAGGTCAATGTAAAGTTTACCACTTAAAACAAAGAAGAATTCATCGTCCTTGGGGTGTTGGTGCCAATGATATTCCCCTTCAACAATACCGATCCGTACCACGCTATCATTTACCTTGGTTAAGGTTTGATTAAACCATTTTTCATTGCATAAATCAATAATGGCTGGAACATCGATTACCTCTTGATGTTCAAATTTAATATCCATTTGCTGTTTATAGTTATACTTCTTTTTCATTGCGTATCGTGTTTTTTTGTACCAAGCGTCGGTATAAGGGACATTGTATTCCAATAGGGCGATATGACCTCAAATACCTTGGCATTGGTCGTTGATTGTTTTCATAATCCGAATTGCCATGCGGCCTGTATAAAAAGCATGGTAAGCGCCCTAAGAATATCGATCGATGCGAGTCTCATGTGTATGAAAATTGCATTCAATGTACTAAAATAATAGCGCACTTAGCAAAAAGAAGATGGTAGCTAACTGATAAAGGGCACATTCAACATCAGCTGAACATGCCCTAAGGAACTACCCAATGAGATCATAGCCCTTTTCTTTCCGATCAAACGCGCTATTTCGAAACTTTTTTTAAGCGTAAGCTTCTTTCTTTGCGGATTCTGAACACTAGGTAAACCAAGATCGCGGCATTCACCAAGTGCCAAAAATACCAGCCGTACAGAACAAGCTTTTCTGTCAATAGCATTTCTTCAGACAAACCTGAACCTTTGGGTTCACCCCTGTACGTTCCATACCCATCAAGGAGCAGTTCGAAATGCACATAGGTCAGGGTATCTGCGATAAGGATCATGCCCAGAAACAGACCGTGCACCAGATAACTTTCCCTTTTTTTTACAAGCTTGGCATAGGTTGAACGTCTTTTCTTTTTGGTCGTTTTTCGCGTCATTGTTACATGATATTGGAATACACATTGCATTGTTGTTTATCAATTATCCTCTACCTTGCGTATCCTATGATTGGCATTGTCAATGACATAGATGGCACCCTCGGCATCCACGGCCATTCCCAGCGGGGTATTGAACTTTGCCTCTTCCGCTTTTCCATCCGCAAAGCCAAATTGACTGCCCGCCACTGTGCTTACCTCTACCTCCGGGGTTATTTTTCGGATTTTATGATTGAAGGTATCCGAGATATAAAAGCTGCCGGTACCGTCCGAAACCAGATTTCCCGGGAACAAAAACTTTGCTTCGCCCCGCGCGCCATCTGCATAACCTGGGTCACCTCCGGTCAAGGTTCCTGTTGCACCGTCCAAGGTCAGTATCCGTATTTTATGATTTTCGGTATCCGCTACGAGTAATCGGGCGGAATCGTACATGACAATTCCGCTAGGTCTAAAAAATTTGGCTGCTGTCCCCATACCATCGGCATGGCCTTTTGAGCTGCCTGCTAGGGTAGATACCAGAAAATCGCCGGGTGTATCCACAATCTTTCGGATACGGTGATTCCCGGTATCGGCTACATATATGGTTCCCTGTGCGTCTACGACAATGTCCCTGGGAAACTTGAACAAGGCCTTATCCGCAAGTCCATCCTCTAGGCCCGGCCCTATTCCGGCAATCGTACTCACCAATCCATCCGGTGTTATTTTTCGGATTTTATGGTTCCAGTTGTCGGCCACATATAAATTGCCTTGTAGGTCTATGGCAAGGCCCATAGGATGATCAAACTGGGCGGTCAGCGCCGGGCCATCGTTATATCCCTGTGTTCCCCCAGCAAACGTGCTAACGACACCCTGGGGAGTGACCCGCCTGATCCTATGATTTTCCGAATCCGATATATACATATTGCCCTGGGAGTCCATCACCACATCCATCGGGCTGGAAAATTTGGCCTCGGTAAGGGTTCCGTCCGCTAAACCCTTGTCCTCGCCTGCCAGGGTGGATACTTCCGTAGTGAATTCATATGTGAATACCGCAGCCAGCAGCGCAGAATTGGCCGTATTCACCTGAATATTGCCACTTAGGGCCCCTGCTGGAACTTCAACCTCGATCAGCGTATCTTCCAACTTCAGTATTGAGGCCGCTTTGCGGTTAAAAGTAACCTTCACGTTTTCAAGGTCGGTACCAAAATTGGCTCCTGTGATGGTGACCAGGGTTCCTTTAGGTCCCCGTAAGGGGGTTACCTCGTCAATAGATGAGGTAGGGGTCTCCGGTTGGGATTCCGGTTCCGGGTTTTCCTGTACAGGATCCGGGACCGCTTCTATACCATCATCTTTGCTACATCCCAGAGCGAAACAGACCAATAGGAGAAGCCCAAGTACCTTTGAAATCCTATTTTTTTCAAGGCGTTTCCGTTTTTTTTCTTCCCTTTCCCTATTCAGGTCTTTAAAGGACAACATCTGCAAAACCTTGGCCGAAGCCCCATAATAAAACCCCGTTGGGTGTTCATAGTCCTTTGGGTTTTGGAAGGTTCCGAACAAGATGTCGAAGACCGGCAGGTCAGAGTAGTTGTGTTTGTGGATGCCTTTGGCATGATGTACGGTATGGCTTTCCGGCCTTTGAACGATATAGCCCAGCCAGCGTGGCGTTTTAATGTTTGCATGTTGGAACATCCCCAAAAAGTTGGTGACCAAGAGGGTTACGGTAATGGCCTGTGGCGATAGCCCTACCAAAAGGGCAAAACACACACTGCCCAGGACGGTCCATCCGATCATGTCCATAGGACTAAAATAGAAGGCCCCGTAGGTATCCAAGCGCTCCGCGCTGTGGTGCATCTGATGAAAAGTGCGCCAAAGAAAATTGGACGTATGCAAGGCCCTATGCCAGACGTAAACGCCAAATTCATACAACAGCACACCTAGCAGACCTCCTCCTAAAGCACCCAGACCCGTTAGGTCAAAAAGCCTATAAGGTTCTAAATACGGATCGGTAAAAAGAGGTAGGTAGGATGATAAATAAAAGAAAAACGCAAAGGCCGTTAATCCTCGAACTTTCCAAAATTTGATTTTAGGTAACTGTCTTGCGGGAAACAGAGCTTCCCAAATCATAAGTATCATATAGATCGCTAATACGGCTAATGATACGGGGTCCAATAAAATTTCCAATGGTGTTGGCATAACATTTGTTTTTAAAAAATTTATACCGCAAACCTAGGCCGACCATCCTCCATGCCACAACCCGTAATGTGGCATACACTTTAAAAGATGTTGCGTATAAATCATTGATTTTCAATTCATAGGAAAATAGGAAAGAAATGTTGCACCCTTTATAAGAGATGTTGCAAGGTGTTAAAATGTGATGGGGCGATTTTTTACAAAAACGGAGGCGTAGATCCGGGTACTGATATCACTTGGAAACCGTACTTGGAGCCATGCCAAATTGCTCCTGAAAGCATTTTGAGAAATACGAAGGGTTTTGAAATCCGGTCTCATAGGCTACTTCGGTAACCGTGGCACCTTGTTGCTTTAGCATATCCATAGCCCGGTGAAGTCTAAAAGATCGGATGAACTCGTTGGGGGTAAAATTGGTGATCGCCTTAATTTTTCGGAACAACTGCGATCGACTAAGGCCTACGGAATAGGCGAGTTCCACTACTCCAAATAAGGAATTGGAGATTTCCGCTTCCAATTGTTCGGTTACCTTCTCCATAAAAACGGTGTCCATGGAGTTCATCCGAATCTTCTTGGGCATCAAGATATCCCCGGTACCAAAATGGGTCTGTATCTTTTCGCGAAGTTTAATCAGGTTTTTTAGCCGAATAAGGAGCTCTTCGGTATCAAAAGGCTTAGTGAGATAATCGTCTGCGAGACTTTTTAATCCCTCTATCCTATCCTCTTTGGACGATTTGGCGGTAAGTAAAATAACAGGAATGTGGCTGGTGCGCATATCTTCCTTTAATAGTTTACATACTTGAAGTCCATCCATTTTGGGCATCATCAAATCGCTCAAGACAATATCCGGGGTATGTTCAATGGCCATGGCCACCCCTTCTTCGCCATTTACAGCTTCCAGTACCGTGTACGATTCGCTCAATATATCCCGAATATAACTTCTTAGGTCCTGATTGTCCTCGATCATCAAAACCACGGGAAGTTCCTGGTCCACCTTGCTCACCATCGCGGGTTCTGAAATGGTTTCCGCTACCTCTATGCTAGTGACGGTTTCCTTGACCTGGCTTATACTAACAATCTCCTCCTCCTTTAAATGTGCTTTTCCCAATGGCAACAATACCTGGAACGTACTGCCCTTGCCCACCTCGCTTTTAACCTTCACCGACCCTTTGTGCAACTCCACCAGTTCCTTTATCAAGGCCAATCCAATTCCAGTACCTGTAACGTCCTCTGCATCCGCGTTGGAGGCTTGGTAAAATCTGTCAAAAATGTGTTCCAGTTCCTGTTCGGGAATCCCGGTGCCCGTATCCGAGACCGAAATGGCCAGATATTCGCTTTTTTCTTTGTTTTTTTCACGAACTTCCACGGAAATTTGTCCCCCGGGAGAGGTATACTTAAAGGCATTGGACAGGAGGTTAAGGATAACCTTCTCTATTTTTTCCTGATCTACGTACAAAAAGTGGGATGCTTTTTCTGAAGTAAAATGCAGCTTTATTTGCTTGGTTTCCGCAAAGGAATTGAAGGACGTTACCCAACCTTTTAACAGCGGCACTACGTCTATCAGCGCGGTTTTCACCGTTATCTTCCCGGATTCGATCTTAGAGAGATCCAACAGTTGATTGATAAGTTTTAGCAGCCGATTGCCATTGCGCTCTATAATGTCTACCGTAGGTTGCAATGAACTGTCCACATGCTTTCGAATACTGTTGAGCGGCCCTAAAATTAAGGTAAGTGGTGTTCTGAACTCATGGGAAATGTTGTTAAAGAAGCGCGATTTTAACCGATCCAATTTCTCCAGCTCCAAGCGTTGGGTCTCTTCTGCAATCAGTAGTTCCTTGTTCTTTTTGTTGCGGTACATTAAAAATTGAAAAAGAAGCAAGGCAAAGGCCAGGACAACAAGTATACCCACCGCAAAGATATTTCGCCAAAGGGTTCTATTCTCATTTTCCTGTTGCAGGTTTACAATTTCCTTTTCCTGTTTCTCGGTATCATATTTCGCCTGGACTTCGGCCAGTTCCCTATTTTTTCGCGTCTGGAGAAAACTGTCCTGAACAATCTTAAAACGTTTAAAATACGCAAGGGATTTTTTGTAGTTGCCCTGTTTTTCCTCAAGGCTCGATAAATTTTTGTACGTACTGCGTAGACCAAAGTACTTGTCCTTTGCAAGCCGTATCTCCAAGGCCCTATCCAAATAGTTTGATGCACTGTCCAAGGTATTGGTGCTCAGATATATTTCTCCCAATTTATCAAAGATGAACTCCAAGGACCATTGCTGTGGGGTGGGTTCGCAATAGGATTTGGCCTTTAGGTAATGGCTTATGGCTTCATCGTATTTTTGTTGAAATTGATAGGTCTCCCCCAAATTGGAATAGGACCTGATGATGCCTATGGGCGACTTAAGGTCTAAATTTATGTTCAGGGACTTTTTGTGGTAGATCAAGGCACTGTCGTACTTGGCCCAATCTACATAGGCCACACCCATATTGTTGTAGATTCTGGCAATGCTGGATTTGTCCCCTATACTTTCATATCCTTCCAAACTTTGGCGATAGTACGCCAATGCGGTTTCAAAGTTACCTTTCTCCTCGTGCAGTACCCCTAGGGATAAATTGGAATTTGATAGTCCCCGTATATCCTGGATGGTCTCTTTGATCGCCCGGCCTTTTGTAAAATACTCCAGGGCCTTCTCCTCATTGTTCAAATCGTCATAGAGCACGCCCATTCGGTAATAAATATCCGAAATACCCTTTTTGTCGTTCCCTTTTTCATAGATCCTGAGGCTCTGATTGTAATGGTTCATGGAGGCATCGTAATTATCCAATACCGTCTCGTGCTTTCCCAATTCCAAATAGGCATTGGCCAAGGTGGTCCCGTCCCCCTGTTCTTCCAGAATTTCCAAACCCGCTTTGAATTCCTGTTTCGCTTCGGTATGCTGTCCTTTTCTTGAATAGACCCTGGCCTTGGCAATGTGATTTTTTGCCAATAGCAAGCTATAGTTCAACCGTTTGGCGATGGTAATGGAATGGCCCAAAGCCTGAATAGCGGCTTCATAGTTGCCTTTGATAATAAGTGCTTGACCCTTTACATAATGCGCTGTGGCCTGGGGTTCGGGAAACTGTTCCATTACTGGGGAATTGATGTTGTTTTCAATCAATTCAAGCGTTTTGGAAGCATCCCTATCCAGATATAGTTCCGCCAGACGGTTGGTAGCAATTAATTGTTCCTGACCTGTTGCCGAACGTACCACTAGGGCCAGACTATCTATTTGTTTTGTCTGGCAAAGCCCTTCGGATAGGAAAAGGGAAACTATTGCACCCACCAAGAATAGGTTTCTCCTCACAATATACCGGTGTTTGTTGAAAGCCTAGCTAATTTAAGGCATTATCAACAATAAAACATCATGGTCAAGGAAGCTAACCCATTTGCAAGTGCGAAAAGGTTTGGGTATTTTCTAATCCCTATCCTGGTCTGCGAGGTAGTCGAGAATAGCTGTCAAAGAAGGATCTCTATTTTGTTCATAATCAGTGGCGGTCAGCGGGGCCCCAAGTTCCGGGGCAATCCATTTTCGGGTATCGAGCGAATTCAATCCCCCGATCCAAGCGGTATTGGAGATACTTATAGTTAAACGGCTGTATGGCAACCGAATGTTTTTTTCCTCCCCTACAAAGTTGGGGCTAGACCCTGTGGGCTCCCCTACAAATATGGCATTCGTCCACTTTTCGAGTGCTGAGGACAGGTTCATGGCGGCCGAAAAGGTATTGCGGCCGGTAATGACAAATAAGCTGCCTCTTTGGTTTATACGTTCATTTTTAATAATCGATTTGATTAGAGGCTTCATCAAACGGGTATTCCCTCCATTGTTTAATCGCAAATCAATGATCAAAGCCCTTGCATTCTTTTCTTCCAATTGACCCATGACCTGTTCCATATACCTTTCAAGGGTAAGGTCTTTTTTGTTGCGGATTTTGTTAATCTGCAGGTACAATAGGTTGTTGTCCCGGAGCTGGGTGTGCCAAAAAAGGCTATCTGGATTTTGGAGATAATACGGGACATCTCTCCCGGCATTGTCCCTCATATTCACCCAAGATTGGGGCGCAGTACTTTTTTGATAGCGCTTTGTCAGCAGTTGGTCGGTCTGCAACACAACGGTTTCCTCAGCGCCTTGGTCGTCTCCGAGGGTAAATTCAACGTTCCTCAATGAGTTAGTGGCACCGTAGTACTTCAAAATTTCGGGAAGTACCAAATACCAGGGTGTTTGCCAATAAAACTGCATCCGGTTGTCATTGCCGTGGTGGTAGCGCCACAGATCATCTTCAATATCCCTGATGTCCCTATCCCCTATTTTTAGAACGCGCTTGCCCACCAGGTCCTTATATTTTTCCGAAGCCGCCCTTACATAGAGCTCCGTGCCAAAATAATAGAGCATCAGGGGTAAATGGTGAAAAGCCAGTTTTTCATGGGAAGGAAGTCGTGGGTTATATACCACAGTATGACCGTCGTTGACCATAGCGGCAATACGTTGAAACTCGCAGACAATTTCGTAATCCTCCAGTAACGGTATGAGCTTTCGAGTCCTTGCAATAACAGTTTCCCAATTGTTCCTGTCAACATGGGCAAAAGGTGCTATATGGGTATCCTCAATCAGCAATTTCAGATAATCCAGATCGGCCTCCCAAGCCTCGTTTCTTGTATGTTGTTTAGGCAAGGTCCTGCCTGTAATGGTTTTTACATATCTCGGGTCATTTCGAAAGAAATCAAAAAGCGGATCTTTGATAATACGGCCCTGCAGTTCAATATTTAAGGTAAAGGCCTTTAGCAAATAGTCCAATGCCTCTTTTTTGTTTCCCTGCTGTACGTGTGCCTTACTCAAGGCCAGATAGGTATAACTTAGTCCGTTCGTGGAACCCTCCAGCGCAACATTTCTCTGGAAGGCCTCTATGGCCGCCTCAAAGTTTCCCAGTCGGTATTGGACATCCCCAACGAGATAGTGAAAATCATCGTTATAGGGACTTTTGTCCGAAAGTTGAAGCAGCAATGGCAGGGCTTCCCTAAGCTTCCCCTCGGTGTAAAGTGTATACGCATTATCCACCTCCAATTTCGTGCTTGTAGCCTGACCCATGCTTACATTGGAACCTATCAAACAGGACCATAGCAACCAAATCGGGGGGCTGGACAGTTGTTTAAAAAAAGAGGCCATTTTAAAAAGGTATACTATGAAGATGAAGCATACCTGGTTTTGTTACACTATTTGAAGATTTGTTCCAGGATTTTATCCTGATTATCCAAACATACTGTTGTTTAATCACCAAACTGAAGTTGGATGTTGGGAAAATACGTTTTGCAGCTATTGGGCCGAGTTTCGGTTACCGGATCAATACATTTTTATAGCGTTCCCTATACTTTAGTGCCATACCTGTTCCGCGAATCACCGCCCTCAGCGGGTCTTCATCGATAAAGACGGGCAGATCTGTTTTGCGGGACACCCTTTTGTCCAGACCCCGAAGCATGGAACCACCGCCCGCCATGTAAATGCCCGTGTTATAAATATCCCCAGCCAATTCGGGCGGAGTCCGGGAAAGGATTTCCATAATCGCATCTTCTACCCTACTGATGGATTTTTCCAGGGCCTCCGCTATTTCCTTGTGGCAAACCTGTACCTGTTTTGGCTTGCCGGTCAATAGGTCCCTGCCATGGACCGATTTTTTATCGGGGGGCTCCTGCAGATCTTTGATTGCCGAACCAACGTCTATTTTGATTTTTTCTGCGGTACGCTCCCCAATGTACAGGTTATGTTGCCTGCGCATATAATAAATAATGTCGTTGGAAAAAACATCCCCGGCAATTTTAATGGATTTGTCACAGACAATGCCGCCCAGGGCGATAACCGCAATTTCCGTTGTGCCCCCGCCTATGTCCACGATCATATGCCCCTTGGGCAGCATAACCTCCAAACCGATACCAATGGCCGCTGCCATAGGCTCATGGATCAGATACACTTCCTTACCGTTGACGCGTTCCGCGGATTCCTTGACCGCCCGCATCTCCACCCCTGTAATGCCCGATGGAATGCAGATGACCATACGCAACGCGGGGAGAAACCACCTTTTCTTAAGGGCAGGAATATTTCTGATGAGTATGCTGATCATCTTTTCGGAAGCATCAAAGTCCGCGATCACCCCATCTTTCAAGGGTCGTATGGTTTTAATGTTTTCGTGGGTCTTCCCCAACATGGTATTGGCCTCCTTGCCTATGGCAATGATTTTGCCCGTTAACTGGTCCCTAGCCACGATCGAGGGACTGTCCACAACCACTTTGTCCATGTGCATGATAAGGGTATTCGCTGTCCCTAGGTCGATTGCGATCTCCTCGATCAAAAAATCAAAAAAACCCATTTTATTCGGTTTGGTTCTTGGTTTTGCACCTGCGCCTGTGGCGCAATAGTGGGCCCAAGTTCACGATTAAATGATTGGAAAAGAAAGTCGGTGTAATAAATGGTCGTGTATGGGGATAAGTGGGCAGTGAACAATAAACAATGAACAATTAGCAATGGATGAGAAGCCTGAAACGGTTTGCAGTTGGCAGTGTTAAGTTATGGGTTAAGGAGTTATCGGTTGACTGTAAAAAGCAGCAATGGTCAGCTGTTAGAGTCGAGTGTCAATTGTTAAGTTGAGTGTTCAAAATTCTTAGTTCATCATTCGTGGTTCCAAACAGCTCCTTCCCTTTGTTAAGGGAAGGTGGCACCGACCGAAGCAACGCGAGCGTCGGGGGCGGAAGGGTAGAAAAGACCTCCCCTTTCTCACGTCAGAGGCGTGATTCATTCCCCTCCTTGCTCAAGGAGGGGAGCTTCAATACCGGCCCCCTTCCAACTCAAGTCATGCTATGTGAAACAGTATAAAAGCATGGGGCCCTTGGCTAAGGGAAGGTGCCGAAGCAACACGAAGCGCAGAATCTTGAACTTTGAACCGTGATCCATTCTTTTTTCTGACCTCTGACATCTGACTTCTGACTTCTGACCTCTGACATCTGACTTCTAAGTCCCGAGCTCTACATTCTTTATCGGCAACTTTCGTATACGTTGGCCCGTAGCCGCAAAGATGGCATTGGCCAGCGCGGGTGCCGCTGGCGGCAAGGGAGGTTCGCCCAGGCCTCGAGGGGGCAGGTCGTTTTCGATAAATTCAATACGCATTTCGGGCATTTCGCCCATTCGCATCCATCGGTAATCGTGAAAATTGGATTGTACCGTGGCCCCGTCCTTCACCGTTATTTCCCCGTAGAGCGCCGCGCTGAGCCCATCCAAGATGGCTCCTTCCACCTGTGCCCGGGCACCGGAAGGATTAATTACCACACCACAATCGACTACGGCGTCCACCCCCAAGATCTTTACTTTCCCATTTTTATCAGTGGATACGGTTATCACCTCGGCAATGAAGGATCCTGCACCCTTACGGGCTGCAAAGCCCCTACCCTGACCTTTTGGCAAGGATGAGTCCCAATTACTGAGCTGTCTCACCTTTTCCACAACGGCGATTAATCGGCCCGCGTCAAAGGCATATTCGTCTACTACTGGAACCATTCTCGCTGGGCCAAGGAATTCCAGAAAATAGTCTATGGGATCCCTTTTGTTCAGAAAGGCCAACTCATCCAGGAAACTATGCACCGCAAATGCGGTAGCGGAATGGCCTACGGCCCGCCATTGTCCAAGAGGTACATCACTTATTACATGTCCATATTCCAGCTGTAGGTTAGCGATGAACCCCGCTGGGAACTCATATTCGTCAATTTCTGTTCCGGCTGGTCTTCCGTCCCTCCCCAATGATGTTTTTCGAGATGCGTTGGCCAAAATGTGCCGCCATCCGGATACCTTACCGTTCCCGTCCATGGACGCTGTCATTTTATGCACACTTGCCGGACGGTACCAGTCGTGTTTGATGTCTTCTTCCCTAGTCCAGGTAAGCTTCACGGGCCGCCCCATTTTTTTGGATAGGATGGCAGTATCCATGGCATAGTCCACATAGTACCTTCTACCAAAGCCGCCCCCTATCCGCGGGAGGTGTATTTTGATCTGCTCGGGCTGTAGACCGAACAACTTGATCAGCCCCTGCTGTAGCGCCTCGGGGTTTTGGGTCGGGGCCCACACTTCACACAGGTCTTCCCTAAAGTCTACCGTACAGTTCATGGGCTCCATGGGCACATGCGCTAAAAAAGGCACTTCATAGACCGCTTCATAATTGGAAGCCGCATTTCGTTGCGCTTGGGTAATATCACCATCCTTCCGCTCAACAGTGGTATGGTCCAATTGGGCGCGAAAGCGTTCCATTAGGCCGTCCGAACTTTCCCTTTGGGCACCATCATTGTCCCAGACCACCTTGAGTTTCTCCGCGCCTTTAAAGGCCGCCCAGGTGGTATTGGCCACCACCGCAATACCGTTTACAAAATTGGGACTGTTGGGCCCGATGAGCCTTCCGCCATAGGCTTTGTTATTCAATTCTACGATATCGATTACCCCGTTTACCGCTCTAGTCGCTGTATCGTCCCAAGTGCCAGTACCACCATTATGTACGGGGTTTTTAAGGACGGTGGCATAGACCATTTCGGGTAGTTTTATATCTATACTATAGCGCATTCCCCCGTTTACCAGGGTATCCAAATCTACCTGGGGAACATGTTTCCCCACAATTTCAAAAGCATCAAGGGGTTTAAATTCCACCTCTTCCGGCAAGGGTATCTGCGTTGCTTCGGTCAGAAGTGCTTCAAAAGGCAATGCATCCCCTGATTTCAGATGCCGTACCTCGCCATTGGCCGTGGAAAGTTCCGATACCGCTTTGTTCATCTTTTTTGATGCGGCCTGGATGAGCACCTGCCGCACCTTGGCACCTGCAGTTCGCATCAGGTCCCAATTGAGGATGATGGCATAACTGCCACCCGCCCATTGTTCCTCGTAGATTTCATCATAATCGGCCTGCACTACCTTCACTTTGTTCCAGGCCGCCCCAAGTTCTTCCGCCAAAATCATGGGAAGCGACGTTTTGACGCCTTGACCGATTTCGGGATTTTTTGCAATAAGGGTTACCCACCCATCGGTATCGATCTTTATCAAGGGCGAGAAGGTATGCACCATGGCCGGTGGTTTATCCGATTCACAGGATTGTAGGTATACCCCAACAAGCAGAGCTCCGCTGGCTGCGGTGGTAAGTTTTATAAACGTTCTTCTGTCTACTGTACTTTTCATATCCCAATGCGTTTAAATTCTTTTCCTTCAATAGCCTCATACACCGTGTTTGGCACTACCTCCGTGGTCGATTGTTTTTGGCCTGAAGGCCATTCGATCTCTAGGGTCTTGATTTTGGCCGAAGGACCTATGCCAAAATGAATCTCGGGGGCATTTTCGCTGCCATAACCTGTTTCCCTGGCAAAATATCGTGTCTGCACCCTGCCATCATCCAGGGTAAGCTTTATCCAACTGCCTATGCCATAGCTGTTTGACACCTTTCCCCGTAAGTGAAGTTTGATCCATTGGTTGCCTTGGTTCAGGTTCATATAGCAATCATTGGGCTCGGCCTCCCCACCCCAATTGCAGACAAACAAATCCAACGATCCGTCATTGTCAAAATCCCCTGAGGCGGTACCTGCGGATATATGGCCGTCAATGGCGGGAAGGGTATTATAAATCCGTTTGAACGCATAGTCGGCCGTTCCCAAAAAGAAAAAGTTCTGAATCTCCGGATAGCTCTCGGTTCCGTTGGCAACGTAAAGATCCAACCAACCATCATTGTTAAAGTCGCCCCAAGTCTGTCCCTTGGAGGGTCTATGGATTTCATAGGCGATTCCACTGCTTGTCAACTTCTCGAAGGTGCCGGTGCCTAAGTTTTCATAAAAAGCATTCTCGTCGGCGACCGACACATTGGTCACGTAAATATCCAAATCGCGGTCGTAATCATAATCCACAAAGGAAACACCGTAGGAAGCATTCGTCTCTTCCACAAGAACCCCCGTCCGCCGTTCTACAAAGGTTCCATCCACGGAATTCATATACAGGTAGTTCCGATGTTTTCCCTGTACTTGCCCATTTTTATTGATTACAAAATTCGCCACATAAAGATCCGGCTTCCCATCCCCATTGAGATCGCCCCAGGCACAAGATCGACCATCGCCTTCATTCCCCTTCCAGGGGCCGTTGCCTGCCTTGGTAAAAATCCCCTTGCCCTTGTTTATATAAAGTTGGTCGTCCGCGCCATCCCTGTTGACCACAAAGACGTCCATATCGCCATCCAAATCATAATCGCACCAGCAGGCGCCGGGCGAATTGGTCAGGTCCGTAGCCAAATCTCCAGCCTTCACTTGGGAAAATTTTCCAGCGCCATCGTTCAAATACAACAGATTGGGCGTTCCGAATTGGGTGGTAAAAAAGAGATCAAGGTCATGGTCGTTGTCCACATCTACTGTATGCACGGATTCGCTCCAAGCATGCACATTACCATCAGCGATCGCCAATTTTCGAAACCCGTCGTCGTAATTGAAATAGATTGTATTTCCCAAGAGTTTTAGGGAATCTACCTGGTTGGCCACAACAATATCCTGGCGTCCATTGCCATCAAGATCGGCCACGGAAACCCCTCTGGAACCCTGAAGGTCTGTAAAAGATAGGGCTCGATTAAATTGTGGATCCTGCCCGTGGGATTTCAGAGCGGTACAGACCAATGCAAGAAGTAACAACATGCGCATTATTTCTCTAATTTGCCTGCTGCCAAGTGAATTGCCTTGCGTATACGTGAATAGGTCCCACAACGGCAAATATGCCCTTCCATGGCAGCGTTGATATCATTATCTGTGAGGTTTTCGTTTTTGGAGAGCAAGGCCGCAGCTTCCATGATCTGACCAGATTGGCAATAGCCACATTGCGGTACGTCAAGTTCCACCCAAGCGCGTTGCACAGGGTGGTCCTCCTTAGGTGAGAGTCCTTCAATAGTGAGGATATCACCCTCCAGGGCCGAACTGATGGCCAAGGTACAGGACCGTACGGGATTTCCCTTATACTGCACCGTACAAGCGCCGCAGAGGCCCTTTCCGCAACCAAATTTTGTCCCTGTCAGGTCAAGGAGGTCGCGTAAAACCCACAGCAAAGGGGTATCCGGGTCCGTAGAAACGGTTTTCTTGACATTATTGATCCTTAAGGTGTAGGACGGCATAGCTGTGTTCAAATTTTAATGTGGTTCGGCAAGGTTCAGGCACATTTTTCAGGATATGTACAACCTTGGAATCCACTATCAAACTTAGCCAATAAGGCAAGTGGAAAACAGCTGTTGCAGTAAACGGTCGGGATTTTGATAGCGAACGGCGCTAATAGGTCCTATCCTTAAAAAATTGGGTGATTTCCTTAACATAACTTCTACTGACCCGCCGCCTTGTGCCATCCTTCATAATTACCTCCAAGCCCTGGTCATTACCCTTGGCGAGTTCGGATACCTGGTTTACATTTATGATCGTAGATCTATGGATTTTCCTAAAGGCGTTCGTGGGAAGCAGATCATGGAAATATTTTAAGGGTTTTCGCATTACAAAAACGCCCTCACTGGTAAATAACCTGGTATAGTAGTTTTCGGCCGCCAACAAGTGGATTTGTGCAGGACTGCAAAAATATTTGTTGTTCCCCCTTGTAAGTTCAAATAGTACCGGTGGAGCCGTTTCCTCAAGTTCAAGCTTCCATAGTTTATCTATAACGAACCACATAAGACCAATGTCTATCAGGGTCCAGAAAATAAAGAAGTAGCGGTATACCCCAAACCTGGAGCCGGGCAGGTTCAGATACGGGCTAATCGTAGAGCTCAGAAAAAAAAACCATCCATAATGCAAAACTACCCAGACCACGGCCGAACCCAATACGATGACTATTCCAAATTGAAGCTTTCGGGTCTTCGCAATGATACGTTCCATTAACTTAAAGCCGAGAATCCATGGGGCCCAGATCCCAATCTGCCACGCTAGTACGTGGAAGAGCGCTACCTGATCTCGAGTCTGGTATTCCCTCCAATAGATGAGTAGAGCCAATAGCATGGCCATGGACAGGGTTAGGGCGATAAAATTTCTGGTCTTCATCCTGTAAGGGTAGCAAAAATGTGTTGGTCCTCTTTGTATTTTCCCGTAAAGTTAATCAAAGTGATGCATTCGTTTATTTACAATATGGGTTGATGGAGGTATCAGCAGTGAACAATTAACAATGACCAATTAACAATGAGGGATTAGGGAAGAGCGAAGCGGGGTTATTGGTAAACAGTTGGCAGTTAGCAGTGGACAGTTGACAATAATCAATGAACAATAACCGAGAAACATGAAACAGTAAGCAGTGGGCAGTGGTCAATGAACAATAATCAATTATCAATTAGCAGTAAACGAGAAACGTGAAACAGTTGACAGTGTGAATTATGAGTTATGAATGATGAATTGCATTATGCACAATGGATGGTAGCACTCGGTGTTTAATGCCAAGTGTTAGACCATGGGTTATGTTCTCTTCGCTATTGCCCGTTCCCTCTTCCCGTGTAGACTGATACTAAAGATTCCTCGCAGGCTCGGAATGACAAATCAATGCGTATTGTGATTCAGAACGCCCACCTTCCGAAGTCTCCTACGGAGGGCAGGGAGCATCGCGAGGCGAAGAATCTCAAACTTCAGGCAGCGGGCAGGTGATAGTTGTAAGTGTTAAATACTAAGTTCCGTATTCGGAATTCATCATTCGTGGTTCCCAGTAGCTCCTTCCCTTTGTTAAGGGAAGGTGGCCCCGACCGAGCATAGCGAGCGTTGGGGTCGGAAGGGTAGCAAAAGAGCATTATGCCCCAGTGAGAAAGGGTTTTTATCCCCATACTTATGCCGAGATGTCTCCACTCCCCCCTGGAAAAGGACCGAGGTGAGGGCCTTTTGAACTGTATACTCCCAATTCTACATCCGTAATTCTTCATTCAAATCGTCCCTTTGGATGTATCCGTACAAATTGATTCCGGAACAGCGTAGCGGCCTGGTAAAATTTCTGCTTTTTTGTACTTGATAACCAAGATGTCTTGCTATACCAAGTAATCTGACCCGATGAAAAAACCACTCTTTCCCATGCTTATGGTCATCTTGCTGGCCTGCAACGGTCCCTACCGGGCAGGAGAGGTATTGCGTTTAACCGACATGGAGGGCGAAGAGGAACAGCTGGCCTTTTCCCCCAACGGAGATCGTATTGCCTTTAGCTTTTGCCAAAAAGGCAACTGTGATATTTACTTGAAGTCCATCGAGGAGGACGAGCCCCCCCTGCAAATTACAAAATCGGAAGGTCGGGAAAGCCGACCGACCTGGTCCCCAAATGGCAAAATGCTGGCTTATACCGTTACCGCTAAGTCCAGGACCTATATCACCATTCATGAGCTTGCTTCAAAGCAAAGGACCTTGGTGCAGTTGGAAGGGGCGGCTCTGTACAAGCCCGGATGGTCGCCCGACGGGAAGCGTATTGTCCTGAATGGAAATGACGGCAGTTCCGAAGATATCTACCTCTATGAACTGAAAACCGCCAAATTTACAAGACTCACGCACGAACCGGGCCGAGAGGTGCATTTTGGTTTTTCTCCTGATGGACGCTACGTGGGCTATAATAAGCGGGGTGGGCCAATAGAGGATCTGTTTGCGATTTCCGTAGACGGGAAGGAGCTGATCAATATAACACAGCATGCCGGTCACGAATGGTACCCCCATTGGTCGCCCAAGGGCGATGGGGTCCTTTTCTATTCCACTTGGGGCACGGAAATGACGGAGGTATGGGTGGCCAACTTCCCAGGCACGGGTCTAAAAAGGGTATCGGACCACATCGTAGAAGATTACGGACCCGTCTTTTCCCCAGATGGGGAGGAAGTGGTCTTTATTTCCAAGCGCGATGGCCTCAACGACCTTTATGTGTACCATTTTGGGTCGGACAGCCTAAGACACCTACATATCGGTGAAAAATTAAAGGAGGGTTGGCCCTTATGGTCGCCGGACCGTACCAAATTGGCTTATTCCGCCAATCTGGAAGAACCCCATCTGTACCAGATAACCATCGCTTCGGGCAATATTAGAAGATTGACCGACTCGGCCCAGGCCGAGGAATTCCCAGCGATAGATCCGGAAGGGAATTATATAGCTTACGTGACCAAGGGTGCGGGAAGCGAATCCAATATTATGCTCTTACATCTGGGTACGGGGGAAACCAGCCCCTTTTTGGCCGGTTACCAAGGACAGACCCGTCCCCAGTTTTCCCATACCACAAAGCGATTGGGCCTAGTTCAGAGTCCGGGCGGATCCATAGTGACCAATAACATTATCACCGCTTCCCTGGACGGGACCGATTCTTTGCAAGTAACCGATTTTGGAGGGGTACGCCATTTTATTTGGACTGCGTACGACAAAGAAATCATTTACGCCTATGATAGTGTGGCCAATTATGCCTATGACATCTGGAAGCTCAATTTGCCCACTGGTGAGCGGCAACCGCTTTTTGAATCCCCGGCCGATGGGATACCTACCGATGTATCGGTCAATGGAGCGCACTTTCTGTTCCACAGCAATCTGGGCGGACAAAACAAGATCTATAGGATGCCTGTTGCCGGGGGCAGTCAGGAGCCTATTGCGCACGAGCTGGTTAACGGATGGGACGCCAATTACTCCCCGGATGGTGAACAGATCGTTTTTTTATCGGACAACAATGCGGAGAAAACCACGGATATCTATATCATGCACAGGGATGGTGGGCCCGCGCAACGGTTGACCAATGACCGTTATCGGGAGACCTCGCCCAAATGGACGGTAGATGGCAAGAGCATTATCTTCAGTGTGCAAAAAGGTAGCAAGGATATTTGGGTGTATACCTTCTAATGTCATGGTGGTTATTGTCCTTCACGTATGCTGAACAGCAAGGTGTATGTTACACGTCCTACCTACACTAAAAAACACCTTAAGGAGTGAACAAGCATGCACCAAGTTTTAGGAACTTGACCAAAAACTAAAATTGCACCAATTCCGGTATTTCCTGTAGGTAAGTTCGCTAAGTTCAACTGAAAAAAGGAACTTCCCATTTTTAATCCAAGATAGGCAGTGCTAGATAGTACTACCATATTATTTCATTTTTCCCGCCTATCACCGAATATTCCCGAGTATTACGTTGGTTTTTCGTTTTAAGTCTTTAATCACGAGTTTCGTTTTTGAGAGCACATAATGGCACTAACTCAATCTTGGATATTAATCATTACAAACTAAAAACAAAAATGAAACAAATGACTCAAATTCTGTTTGTGATAATGGCAGTTGGATTGACAAATTGTGGACCAAAAATTTCATCTAATCTTATTAACCCTCAACTAAAATTGTCCGTTGAAGAAAAAGTTGCTCTTCTAGATGTCCACCATGAATTGCCAAATAATATTATCAAGGTTGGAGACCTAAGGTTTCAAGATTCGGGCTTTTCAACAGATTGCAGTTTTAATAGTCTAATGACTAGAGTAAGAAATGAGGCAAGAAAAAACGGAGCAAATATTGCAAAGGTCATTGATAAAAAAACACCGGATTTATGGAGCAGTTGTTATCGGTTAAAAATAGAGCTATACAAATACGTTGGAGATGTTTCAACTTTATCACAATATAAATTAACCCTAGATTAAATGAAACAGATGAAAAATATTTTTAAAGTCCTCATAACTTTTCCTATGCTACTGTTTATGGGTTGTGCAACAATTATTTCAGGCTCAAGACAAACAATCAAAGTAGCCTCTATACCAAGTTCGGCAACAGTTTACATCAACGAAGTGGAGGTCGGAAAAACACCTGTAGAAAGAAGTTTGAAAAGAAATCAAGAATATCAAGTTCTAATAAAACTTGACGGTTATCAACCCTACGAAACACTTATTTCAAAAGAGTTCAATGCGTGGTACCTGGGAAATATATTAATTGGTGGGATTATTGGGTTAATAATCGACCCCATTACTGGGGCAATGTACAAACTAACACCCGAAGAACTTACTGCAAACCTGACACACGGAGGAACGGCTTTTAGGACTGAAAAAAAAGATGTTTATCTAATGGTAAATATGGACATAGACCCGGGTTGGGAAAAAGTCGGACAACTTATAAAAATGAAATAAGGTAAGCACAAAACAAAGTTCGGCCGACTAATCCCAATGCATCCGCTGTAATCGTACCGCATTTAAAATGGCCAATAAGGCGACGCCTACATCGGCGAAAACGGCTTCCCACATGGTGGCCAGTCCGCCGGCACCTAAGACCAACACCAGCAGTTTTACGCCAAAGGCCAAGGTGATGTTCTGCCATACGATACATCGGGTAGAACGCCCAATTTTAATCGCCCGGACAATTCTAGAAGGTTGATCGGTCTGTATGACCACATCCGCGGTCTCTATGGCCACATCACTGCCCAGACCGCCCATGGCCAAACCCACATGGCTGGCAGCAAGCACCGGTGCATCGTTGATACCATCGCCAATGAAGGCCACTTTGGTACCGGATACTGCTTTTAAGGTCTCTACCTCCTGGAGCTTGTCCCCTGGCAATAGACCGCCTTTTGCCCAGTCCACACCCAAGCGTTTAACTACCTCCTGGGTAATGGTATCCTTATCCCCGGAAAGTATGATGATTTCAGAAATTCCCAATTGCCTAAGCTGTGCTATGGTCTTATGCGCATCTTCCTTGAGTTCATCGGCAATAGTGATATAGCCAGCCAATGTTCCTCCTATGGCCACCAAGACGATCGATTCCACAATGTCATCGGTCTCCTGGGGCACTGTAATTTGATGGGAAGACATCAGCGCCTTGTTGCCCACCAGGACCGTTTCACCGGCTACCTTGCCCTTTAGGCCCTTGCCTGCAAGCTCAGTCACCTCAAAAGCCTCAAGTGCATCGGCCTGCAGGTTGTACTCCATGATGGCTTGGGCTATAGGATGGGTAGATTGTGCCTCCATAGCCAGCACATAGGACATCATCCTAGTTTCATCCATATTATACGCCCGTATTTCCTTAATTTTGAACACCCCTTTGGTAACCGTACCCGTCTTGTCCATCACCACCGTATTTACCTTGGTCATGGTATCCAGGAAAGCGGCGCCCTTGAACAGAATGCCGTTTCGGGATGCTGCACCCAAGCCCCCAAAATACCCCAGGGGAATGGAAATCACCAGGGCGCAGGGACAGGAGATGACCAGAAATATCAACGCCCGGTAGAGCCAATCCCTAAACACATAATCGTCCACAAAAAAATAGGGCAAGAAAGTGAGTCCAACGGCCAAAAACACCACAATGGGCGTGTAAATGCGGGCAAATTTCCGTATAAACAGTTCGGTTTTTGACTTGCGCGCGGTGGCGTTCTGGACCATATCAAGAATTTTAGCTATGGAGCTGTCTTTGAAAGATTTAGATGCCTCTACCTCAATTACTTTTTCAAGATTTATGCTCCCTGCGAAAACTGCATCTCCTTGGGCAATGGTGTCGGGTTTGCTCTCTCCAGTAATAGCAGCAGTATTCAGCGAAGCTCTTTCCGAAAGTAGGATGCCATCCAACGGAACCTTCTCCCCTACCCGCACCTGTACTTTTTCGCCTACGACGACATCTTCCGGGTGTACGGAGACAAAATCGTTTCCACGTTGTACGAGAGCCGTATTGGGACGTACGTCCAACAGGGATTTGATATTGCCACGGGCACGGGTCACCGCGGCATGCTGAAACAGTTCGCCTACGGCATAAAAGAGCATTACGGCAACACCTTCGGGGTACTCACCTATGGCAAAGGCACCCAAGGTGGCCAGGGACATCAGGAGGAATTCGGTAAAGAACTGGCCCCTTGTAATGCTTTTCCAGCCCGCTATGATTACGGGCCATCCCACAGGAATATACGCAACGGTATACCAAACCACACGCACCCAGTTCTCAAAAAAGGGAACGCTATCCACGTAGTCCATCGCGATTCCCACGATCAGCAGTACAAAACTGAACCCGGCGGGCAAATAGGTCTTAAAATTGGACGGGGCATCGCCATGGTCGTGGCCGTTGTTGTCCGTATGCCCACCAGAACCATGTTTTGGAACGATATCCTTTAAATTACGCTGCCTCTTTTTCATGGGTCCAATATCCTGATAAAAGGCGTGCAACAGAAGTGCATTTTATCCGCTACATTTCTCGCATATTCCCGTTACCACCAAGTTTACATCCTCGGCCAGATATCCTTCGGGCAGATTGATCTGTGGTATCTTATGTGCCGTTAAACATGAGGTCTCATCGCAATGGTTGCAATGAAAGTGCAAGTGAAGGTCCTGCGCTATCTCACAATTGCAGCCGGGTTCGCACAGTGCGTACTTGGCCACCCCGGTACCATCATCTATTTGGTGCACAACCCCATATTGCTCAAAAGTTTTAAGGGTACGGTACAAGGTGGTCCTATCCGCTTGGGTAAAGGCATTTTCAATATCGGTCAGCGCCACGGCCACTTCCTTTTGCGCCATAAACTTGTAAATAAGCAACCGCATAGCGGTAGGGCGTACCTTTCTTTCTTCCAGTACTTTTTCTATTTCGTTCATAACACCTAAATCAATGGCCATGGCCACCCTCTTCTTCACTGTTTTTTGCCTTGGCCAAAAGCACAAAGGCGTCGTCGATTACCAAATCCATAGTGGCCAGTTGCTCGGTATTGCCCTCCAAGGCGATTCCCACAAAACCGTCTTCCACGGTTCCCAAAGTAATGGGGGTCATTTCAAAATCGTGCATCTTCATGCCTGCTTCCATGCGCTGCCCCAGAGTCTTAAAGATATAATGATTTCCGTTAAACCGCACTACCGCTTCCTCGGGAACGGCATAAACCTCCTGCGTGGCCACTTCAACTTTTGCATTTATAAAGATGCCGGGAAGCAAATCCTCGTTTTTTTCCTTGAGGTGCCCATGAATGGTGATGGAACGATCGTCCCTAACGTTATTGCCTATCAAGAATACTTCG
The DNA here is from genome assembly GCA_947494825.1 of uncultured Flavobacteriaceae bacterium. Classification (GTDB taxonomy): domain Bacteria; phylum Bacteroidota; class Bacteroidia; order Flavobacteriales; family Flavobacteriaceae; genus JBNGOQ01. The sequence continues at coordinate 623,681 of CANLWN010000001.1, forward strand.
GCCTCCATCCATACCTCAGGTGCATTGGCCAAACGAAAACGAATGCGCTGTCCAATTTTGATCAGGGGAATATCATCTTCATACACCTTAAGCTCCACATGCAGGTCTTCGGCATTGGTGATATCCATCAGCACATCCTGCGGACCAAAATATTTCCCGGTGTTGACATAGACCTCACGCACTACTCCGTTAATGGGCGAGTAGATATCGACCACGGCGGAAAAGTTGCCCGCCCGTACTGCGTTTGGGTCTAGGCCCACCAACCTCAATTTACTTTCCAAGGCCTGAATATTGGCCTTGTTCGTCAAAAATTCCTGCTTGGAACGTTGAAAGACCTTGGTACTGCTTACGTTTTCGTTGCTCAGGGTCTCCTGACGCTCAAAATCGGCCTTCAGATACTCGTTCCGTGCCAATGCCTCCACATATTCCCTTTGAAATTCGATAAAATCCGGGTTTTCTACCCGGGCTATCAATTGGCCCTTGGTAAGCCGGGACCCGGGCAGCATATTGGTATACTTTAAAAAACCGCCATAGGGCACGGTTATGGAAATATTGCCCTGGGGAGGTACGTCTATCATTCCATTGACGTTGAGCTCCCTCCCAATGATTCGCTTTTCGGCCTTGCCTACCTTGATTTCGGTCTGCGCAAGCTGTGCCTCGGTCAGTTCTACTAGGTTTTCATTCTCTTGGTGCTCCTCCATTTTGGATTCGGACGCTCCCTGTTTACAGGAAGTTGCAAATAGTACTAGTGATAGGATGCCGATAATATATATCTTCGTTTTCATTGCTTATTGGATTGCGATTAGATTCTGGATTTCGATGAATTTTTGGTTGTATGCATTGATAAAGGCTAAATAGTTCAGCTGTATGCCCAAAGCTCTGTTGAGGCCCTGTACATATTCTATGTACCCAATGGCACCAGCGGAAAAGCCTCTTTGTGCTTGATTCAAGAGCGCCTGTGCCTGGGGAAGTCCGTTGATTTCGTAAGCGAACAAATTGGCTTTACTTTTCTCCAGCTCCCCTTCTAAGGTCTTTAAACGGGTCAAGGTCCTATTCTCAATGGCCTGCAGGCTCGCCTCACTTTCCATACTATGGATTTTGGCCGCTTTGATCCTGGCGGAATGTGGTTTTGCCCATAACGGAATGGCCAGCCCCAAAAGGACGCCAGTAAATCTATCTCCCGAATCAAAAACTACGTTTTCGCCAGACATGGTCTGCCCTGGACCGTTAAATGACTGGTTGAAATAGCCCAGGGTAATATCGGGCAGGGTCTTGGACACGGCAACCGACTTTTCACGCCTGGCAACCTCCAATTGCTGTTCGTAGAAACCGACCAGTGGATTACTTTCCAAAGCGGTGGAATCCTTAATTTCCTTGGGAAGAACTTGGGATATGATCTCCAAACTTCCTACGGAAATAGCAATTGGAAAATCCACATTCATCAAACTTTGCAGCTGCAACCGTGCCGCTTGCATCTCGGCGATGTTCTCCCGAATCAAAATCTGCAGATTGGCCAGTTCGGCGTTGGCAGTGGCCAGTTCCAACGCATTGCTTTCCCCGGTTTGGAATCTGAGATTGGCGGCATAGGCAAAGCGCCCATAAATACTGTCCTGCCGCTGAAGCAATTTCTCCTTGTCCTTTAAGTACCAAAGTTGGTAATAGGCAGATTTCACTAGAGCAAACAGTTCGTTCCGTACCACGGCCTCCTGCAATTGCCCACTTTTGATCCTGGCCTTTGCCAACTGGTTCTGTTGGGCATAGACCGTGGGAAAGGCGAAGGTCTGACTCACATTAAAACGGGAATCGTTGTCAAAATCACTATTGGTCTGCCCATATTCCAATCCAAAATTGGTCTTTGGCACATCAATACTGGCCCCCTTTAAGGCCTGCAACCGTTCGGTCTGCAATTGTGCTACTTTAAGATCGGGATTGTGCTCCAGGGCAACCGCCATGACCTCCTCTAAGCTCTTGTATTCCCTAGACGGGGCAGTTTGCGCATTCACCCCGGAAATGCCCGTTAAAAGCGTTATGCCGATAAAGGCAAGGGTTTTGTTCACTTTCATTTTTGTTCCTTGTTCAAAATAATAATACAGTATGGGCAATACCACCAAGGTAAGGAAGGTGGCTGTCATAAGTCCCCCAATGACCACAGTGGCCAGGGGCCGTTGCACTTCCGCGCCCGAAGTCTGGGAAAGGGCCATGGGCAAGAATCCCAGGGAAGCCACGGAAGCGGTCATAATAACCGGCCGCAAACGCGTACGCGTGCCTTGATAAATGCGCTCCAGAACAGAGTTTACTCCGCTGTTTTTTAATCGGTTAAACTCGGCTATCAAAACAATTCCATTCAATACGGATACACCAAAGAGGGCGATAAAACCGACCCCGGCCGAAATACTAAAAGGCAGGTCTCGAAGCCACAGTGCAAATACGCCGCCAATAGCGGAAAGCGGAATGGCCGTAAATATCAACACTCCTTGTTTAAGCGAGCCAAAAGTGAAATACAAGAGGACGAATATGAGCAGCAGGGCCAAGGGAACGGCAACGGCCAATCGCTTGCGCGCCTTGACCAGGTTTTCGAACTGCCCTCCGTAGCTAATGGTATATCCGGGGTCCAAATCCACGGTTGTCTCGATCTTTCCACGTATTTCATCGACCACGCTTTCAACATCCCGATTTCGGACGTTAAACGCGACGATAATGCGTCTACGGGTGTTATCGCGCTGTATTTGGTAGGGTCCATCCTTTATGGATACCTCTGCCAGCTGTTGCAAGGGAATTTCCCGTCCGCCACTGCCATTTACGGTCATGTTCTGGACATCCGAAAGATTGGTCCGGCTACCGCCCTCCAAACGTACTACCAAATCAAATTGCTTTTCACCTTCATAGACCAAACCTGTGGAAGCCCCTGCAAAGGCCGCCTGAATTGTTTTGTTTACAGATTTTATGTCCAGGCCATATATCGCCAACTGGTTGCGATCATAGGCAATGACAATTTGTGGAACGCCTGTAACTTCCTCCACATATACATCGGCTGCGCCATCAACGGTGCCGGCTATGGAACCTATTTGCTTCGCATAGGCCGAAAGTTGTTCCAGGTCTTCCCCATAGATCTTGATGGCGACATCCTGGCGAACGCCGGTCATCAACTCATTGAACCGCATTTGTATGGGCTGTTGAAACCCAAAGGTCACTCCGGGGATCACCTCCAGGGCTTCTGCCATTTTATTGGCCAATTCCTCCCTATTGGAGGCCGACACCCAGTCGGACCGGTCTTTGAGTATAATCATCAGATCGGCCGCCTCGGGGGGCATGGGATCTGTGGGGATTTCCCCTGAACCTATTTTGGATACCACCTGCTGCACTTCGGGAAACTGGGCCAGTATGATAGCCTCGGCCTTGGTCGTGGCTTTTATGGTGTTGTTCAGGGAACTTCCGGTCATTACCCGGGTTTCCACCGCAAAGTCGCCTTCTTCCAGAGTGGGGATAAACTCGCCCCCCAGATTGGAAAATACGAGATATGCCACTGCGAAAAGCACCAGGGTTGCCGTTAGTACCACAATCCTAGTACGCATGGCCCAGCGAATGAGCGGGGTGTACCATCGATGGAAAAAGCCCATAATCTTATCGGATATGTTCTTTTCGCTTCGCGTATTCTTGCTTAGGACCAGGGCCGACATCATGGGCACATAGGTCAGGGACAGGAGAAACGCCCCAAGGATGGCAAAACTTACGGTTTGGGCCATTGGGCCGAACATCTTTCCCTCCGTGCCTACCAGGGCCAGGATAGGGAGGTAAACGATAAGGATGATAATCTCTCCAAAGGCGGCTGAATTCCTTATTTTACTGGCTGCATTAAAGACTTCCACATTCATTTCCTCCTGACTGAGCCTTCGACCCAGTGTTAAGGCCCCTAAATGAAATAAGGTGGCTTCCACGATAATGACGGCACCATCCACGATCAAACCAAAGTCGATCGCCCCGAGGCTCATCAAATTGGCGGAAACACCGAATAGGTGCATCATACTAAAGGCAAACAGTAGCGCCAGAGGTATTACGGAGGCCGTTATGAGTCCGGCACGCCAATTCCCCAAAAGCAACAACAAGATGAAGATAACGATCAACGCTCCCTCAACAAGATTAGTGGTTACCGTTCCGATGGCATTGTTCACCAGTTTGGTGCGATCCAAAAAAGGTTCTATTACCACCCCTTCGGGCAGGGTTTTGCCAATAACCCCTATTTTTTCCTTGACATCCTTGATGACCTCGGCGGAATTGGCTCCTTTGAGCATCATCACTATGGCACTGACCACCTCGCCCTGGCCATTACGGGTGGTAGCACCGTAGCGCACCGCACTGCCTATCTGTACCTTGGCCACATCACTGACCAGCACAGGGATGCCATTGGGGTTCTGACGGACAAGGATATTCCTGATATCGTCCAAACTACCCACCAGCCCTTCGCTACGGATAAACAGTGCCTTGTTGTTTTTCTCGATATAGGCACCACCGGTATTTTGGTTGTTGGCCTCCAGGGCATCGAAGATTTCTGAAATGGAAATGTTCATGGCATTGAGCCGTTCCGGTCTAATGGCAATCTCATATTGTTTAAGATAGCCTCCAAAACTGCTGACATCGGCCACGCCAGGGGTTCCCAACAACTGTCTGCGAATCACCCAATCCTGTATGGTACGCAGTTCCGTGGCATCGTATTCCTTCTCGTAACCTTCTTCTGTGGTGATTACATATTGATAGATTTCCCCCAGACCCGTGGTCAACGGGGCTATCCCAGGTTTGCCGACACCTTGGGGGATTTTGGACTGTGCCTCGGCCAAGCGTTCGTTGACCTGTTGCCGTGCCCAGTATACATCTACCTTTTCTTCAAAAACAATGGTCACCACGGACAATCCGAAACGCGAAAAGGAGCGGATTTCCTCAATCTTTGGAATGGTGGCCATAGTAATCTCCACTGGAAAGGTAATAAGCCGTTCTACCTCCTGGGCAGCCAGCGTGGGCGAGGTAGTAATGACCTGTACCTGATTGTTCGTAATATCGGGGACCGCATCAACAGGAAGCTGTTTTAGGGAATAGACCCCGACTAGTATTAGGGCAAAAGTGAGTAGACCTATAACCAGTTTATGGGTTATGGAATACCTGATTATTGTGTTAAGCATAAAACGTGTTAATAGGGTTAAACTTTCCAACACAATTCCGACCTAAAGTGGGAATCATAGGGATGAGCTTGGACCTAATGCAGGTCAAAAAAGGACATAGGTATCCTTATAAAAAATGTATTATGCTTGAGGGGGATGCAAAAGGGAAAGCTGAATGTCCTTGCCCACACTGTCAAAGTAGGCAAAACGTTCCTGTAAAATGATGGGTTGAATGGGTTCAAAAACAACGATGTCCAAGGTAACACTATGGGTGTGGCAGCAATGACACTGGCAGAAAGGTGAGCATAAATCCCCATGGTCATGGTGGTCATGGTCCCCATTGAAACCAATAATCGTGGTAAGTTCCGTATCATTACCGCTTTCATCCCCATCATTGCAGGGTACAATACCGAGTGCCAAAAAATAGATGGATAATATGACGGCGATGTACTTCACAAGACAAAGATAAAAAAGAATTACATGCAATCCCGTTGCAAAGCACCAAAGTCTCACCTAGGGGATGTACCGGTACCAAGAACGGCCCTTTTGTCCTAAATCTGCAACCGATCAAAATACCAACGGGAAAGAACGCGCTTACAAATACTTCTGTAGGTGCTGTTTAAAATAGGCAGCGCTATCCGCTATGCTCTGCATAGAATCTTTGGCAAAATTGCCACCTTGTTCCAGGTAGTAGTACTGCAAACCGCTAAGCTTTGCTTCTGGCAGGATGGTGGTGTAGTCTATGGAACCATTGCCCAATTCGGAATAATCGCGGGTCACTTTGTCCATATCCTTAATGTGCCACATTACAAAACGTTCCGGGTCTTTGGCAATCCATTCCGCCGGCCGTAGTTTGGAAGAATGCATCACCCAATACCAATCCAACTGCAGCTTTACCAGATTGGGATCGGTTTCCTTAAGGATAATATCATAGCCAATTTGCCCGTTGTGATCATCAAACTCAAATCCGTGGTTGTGATAGGCAAAACCCAAACCAGCTTTCTTCACCCGTTCCCCGATAGCATTCAATTTTCCTGTGAGTTGCTTGAAGCTCTCAATATTCCTGAACTTAGGATCCAGCCAGGGCCAGGTGATATAGTCCTGATCCAGGGCATGGGCGCCTTCAATGCATTGGTCCACATACCGCATAAGATCTGCTTCCGGCCGGTCAAAGAAAGCCGGTAGACCGTAATGTCCGCTAGAGGTCGTTAGCTCCTGATCTTCCAGTATTTTTTTGAAATCTGCCGTCTTAAAGCCATAGTAACTGTCCGCTTCCCCATCATACCCATAAATCTCCAGGTCCTCATATCCCAGGGCCCTGACTTTCTTAAGGCTACCAATGGGGTCCCGTTCCATGGCATCCCGTATCGTAAAGAGCTGAAGGCCCATTTTATATTTTTTGTGTTTTTTGGAGCGTGTCATAGGAAAACCATAAAACGGCACTAATGCTGCCGACATCAGTAAACCGGATTGTTGAATAAAACGTCTTCTGTCAAGTGTTTTGGATGCTTTCATTTGGTAAAGGGCATTATCGTTTAACGAATGTAAGGTATAAAGGTAACTTATATTTCCTATAACCCCGATGGGTTGGTTTCCCAATCTGCTATCTGCGGAAACGCGTTAAGAGTGCGCCCTTTTTCTTACTGTTGATAAAATACACCCCCGTAAGCAAAATTACCGCAGCGATTATGGATTGTAAGCTAATCGGTTCATCCAAAAAATACCAGCCCAGGAACATGGCCACTATGGGATTCACGTAGGTATTGGTGGCTACCTTCTCCGGTGAGACCGTTTTAAGCAGGTAATTGAAGGAGGTAAAGGCAACAATGCTTCCAAAAATAACCAACAGCACCATGGCCCATTGCGTTTGTCCGCTCCAGGCCAAAGGATCACTCCATGGCTCCCCAAAGGCCCTGCTCATGAGGCATAGCATGAGGCCCCCGGTGAACATCTGGTATCCGGTATTTACAAAATAATTCTCGGGAAAATCGGCCTTACCAACAAAAAGACTGCCATAGGCCCAAGCTAACATGGCCGCAAAGATCATGGCAATGCCCCAAATCGAGTTTTCCTGGGCCATGACCGTTTTCTGGGTAATCAATAAGTACATTCCCAAGATGCCCAGGGCCACACCTACGAGCGACATGGGCTGTATTTTCTTTCCCTGTAGCAACCACATCATCAACAGGATAATCAAGGGCTGTGCGGAAATCTCCAAAGCCGCAAAATTACTATCCACGTATTTTAACGCCCATACCACTACCCCATTTCCGAAACTTAGGAAAAGAAAACCGGCAAGTATGGTATTACCCAGTTGTTTTTTGGTAATACGGAGGCTTTTGCCCATCAGGGCCGCTATGGCAAAGATCAATACCCCAGCGGTTACAAAGCGCAGTCCCGCCAGCATAAAGGGAGGCAATTCCGCTACTGCAATTTTATTGAGCAGGTAGGTAGATCCCCAAATGACATAAATGGAGAAAAAAGCGGCAATTATTAAAGGCACCTTGGGACCGGTTCTCATGTGTCTGTTACAAAATGAACTGCAATATTAGCGCATTCCGATGAGGAAAGGCAATGAAGAGTGAACAATTATTGGTTGGCAGTACCCAGTGGGCACACCTCCGCCAAGGCTGCGGTGTATGCTGACAGTGGGCACACCTTCGCCAAGGCTGCGGTGTATGCTGACAGTGGGCACACCTTCGCTAAAGCTTCGGTGTATAATGACAGTGAACAATAAGCAATTGACCTTGAATTTGAGCTTGCTATTGAACCTTAAACTTTGAACTCCAAACCCTAAACCCTAAACACCAAATTCCAAACGCTAAACCTTGAACCTGGACAATCGGCAGGGAATAATGAAACTAAAGATTCCTCGCAGGCTCGGAATGACAAATGATTCTATATTGTCATTCAGAGCTGAGTGAAACGAAGCGAAGAATCTCGAAGCAATAGTCAGTAGTCAGTAATCAGTTTACAGTAAGAAACAACAATAAACGAAAAACCTGAAACCAGAAACAGTTAACAATAGGCAGTGGGCACACCTTCGCTAAAGCTTTGGTGTATAATGACAGTGAACAATAAGCAATTGACCTTGGACTTGAGCTTGCTCTTGACCCCTAAACCTTGAACTTTAAACCTTGAACTTTAAACCTTGAACTTTAAACCTTAATGCGTGCTCGCCACACGGGTATCACTATAGGACACCCGATAGATGGCATCACCAAAATCGTCCGAGATCAATAGGGAGCCATCTTCCAGGAACAACAGGTCCACGGGTCTGCCAAAGGCCTCTTGGGTAGCCTCGTTGAGCCATCCATCCAAAAAGGTCTCATAGGCCACGGTTCCATCCTCGGCTTGGCTTACCAAGGTAATCCTGTACCCCACTTTGGAAGAGCGGTTCCAGGAACCGTGTTCGGCAATAAAGGCTACGCCCTTGTATTTTTCGGGGAACATGTCTCCTGTGTAGAATTTGACCCCCAGTGGCGCCACATGTGCGCCCAAGGCTTGTACCGGGGCCACAAAATCCGAACAGGGATGTTGATCCCCAAATTCGGGATCTTTTACCGTACCTCCATGGCAAAAGGGGTAGCCAAAATGTTGACCGGCCTCTGTCACCTTATTCAGTTCACAGGGCGGGATATCATCACCTAGCATATCCCTTCCGTTGTCTGTAAACCACAGTTCTTCAGTTTCTGGATGCCAGGTAAAGCCTACCGTATTTCGAACCCCTTTGGCATAGATTTCCCTATTGCTACCATCAGGGTCCATACGGGTTATAGTGGCGTACCTTGCATCAACCACTGTACTGTCGCATATATTGCAGGGGGCACCTACCGGCACGTACAGTTTATCATCGGGTCCAAAGGCAATGTACTTCCAACCATGATGGAATTCCGTTGGGTAATCGTCATAAATTACCTCGGGCTTCGGTGGATCGGATAATTGTGCTTCTATATTGGAGTATTTAAGCAGTCGGTTGACCTCGGCCACAAACAGGGCGCCATCCTTGAAGGCCACGCCATTGGGAACTTCCAGGGTAGTGTCTAGAACAAATGTCTTATCGGCCCTGAAATCCCCATCCAAATCTTGGATGGCATACACCTTGTTTTCATTTCGGGTGCCTACAAAAAGGGTTCCATTCCCTCCCATGGCCATGGAGCGTGCACCATCTATATTGTCAGCGAACACTTCAATCTTAAATCCGTCAGGAAGGTTCAGGCTGTCCAGCGGCAAATGAGATCCAAGCTCCGGTACCTCCTTTTGGGTGTCCGTTTCGGCTGGAGCCTTCTTTTTTTGGTTACACGAAAAGGCCGATAGGGACAGAACCAGTAGACAGGCAATTCCCTGTAGTGCTTTAGTTGTATTCATTTACGTAGTTGTTTGGCTGCTAAAATACTATTAAGAACGATTCGCACATAGTAAAAACAGGACAAAGTCATCTTTAATTTTATCATCCTTGGGTGGGAACAGGCCTCATACCAACGAGTGTCATCAAATAATTTATGGCCTATTGGATGTAGACATACGCTCATATCCAACTTAGCAGATAACCGATCAATGCTCCTCCCAAAACAATAAACGCGCTGTTTAGTTTTTTGAAAACGAATACGGTGATCAATCCGGCAATCGCAATAACGATTGTTCTCCAATCGATAAGTGTATCCTTGCCCATTTCAAAACAGACCGCCAGGATCAAGGCTACCGCGGCAACATTCACGGCATCCAAAAAGGTGCCGATCCACTTTGATCTGCGCATTTTGGGGATTAGGGGGTTCAAGATAAGAACAAACAGGAAGGATGGGAGGAAAATACCAATAGTTGCCGCCAAGGCTCCCCAAGCACCCTGCATCTGCCATCCAATAAAGGTTGCGGTAGACAATACCGGACCTGGGGTAATCTGCCCTACGGCCACGGCATCGAGCAATTCTTGCCGTGTAAGCCACCCGTGGGCCACCAACTCCGAATCCAGAAAGGCAAACAGCACGTACCCGCTGCCGTACAGAATGGCACCGACCTTTAAAAAGGTCAAGAATATTTTTAAGGCTTCCAGTTTTATAGGGGCCGCTGCCTGCATTATCAAAAAGGGGGCAATACTGTTCAACCTTGTTCCGCCTCTTTCAAGAGCGTAGATCAGTAAACCCAGGAAACCACAACCAAACAGCACGGCAATTTCATTGATCCCCAAAAGGCTGGACGTTAGGGCCACTATTCCCAAAATAGCAAGTTTGGTGCTCTTTACGGCCTTTTTTCCCAGTCGATAGCCCGCCATTACGATAATGGCGATCACTGCAGGTTTAATGCCATAAATATACGGTGCTACCTGGGGTAATTGACCGTATTGCTGGTATAACCAGGCAAATACCGACGTGATGACCACCGCGGGAAAAATAAAACTAAGGCCCGCAGCAAATAACCCTTTCCAACCGGCTCTTTCATGCCCACAGTGCATGGTCATTTCGGTGGAATTGGGACCTGGGATCAAATTGGTAGCGCCTACGAGATCCAGAAAGTGTTCTTGGGTCATCCACTTTCTTTTTTTTACCACTTCGTCCTCCATCATGGCGATATGGGCCGCTGGGCCCCCAAAGGCAATACTTCCCAGTTTAAAAAAAAGTTTGGCAATTTCTTTTAGCTCACGCGTTTGGGACATTTTAAATTCGGTTCCGTTTGGTTCATAGCATCACAACGGTGTCGAATTTACTTAATTTTTAGATAACCAAGACCCGCGAAAACATGAACCCGTTTGCTATTACATCCTGAACACCAACTACCCTACCAGCTCAAAATCATGCCGGTCCGACTCCCGTCCATTGAGGATGATGGACAACTGGTGCCTCCCAAGGTGGAACCTCCGGGTGGTTATGGGTTTAAAGGGTTGTTTTCTTCGGATAATATGGGAGGTGCTTTCAGGATAATCCTTTTCGCTTATCTTAAAAACCTTTTTGGATAAGGTACCGTTGGCCTTTTGATAATACAGTCCGTATTCCAATCGCACTTTGGTTGGAATCCTGGCGGTATTGATCAGTTTACAGCTAAATTCGAGCGATTCCCCAATTTTTACCTTGGGCGTAAGAATCTGGAGGTCCTCCAACTTAATTTTCCTTACATCACCAAAACCGAACAATTGCATGACTTCCGGGCTTCCCTGTTTCAGGAGCGTCCTGCAAGCATGTTTGAGGAGCTTGTCCGTTTTCATACGCTTTCCCTTCCATTTCTTTGCCAGGGAAACCACTAACTCGGGATGGTCCTTTGAAATATCGTTTAAGTTGTTGGCGACACTTCTGCGAACATCCTCCGATACATCGTTCTTTAGATTTTCCAGAATGGGGAATATCAAAGCCGGGTCATCTTTTAAGGCCGGAATGGCCATGGCCCAAGGGAGTCTGGGTCTGCAACCCTCGGAGGCAAGCCTTCGAACTGCCGGATGATCGTGTTTTGACCAGGATAGCATTTGCGCCATCATCTCTTTTTCATAAGTAATGACAAAAGGACGGACGGCAAATTCACAGCTCACAAATTGGGTAAGTTGCTCCATCGTCTTCACGGAGGTCCCATAGGCTTTAAGGCCGTATATTTCCACAAAATCGGGGAGAAAGATAAACTCCAGCTTATCTGCCCTGAATCCGGCCTCCCGTAATTCCGGGATTATCTTTAAAATGAACTCCGCGTTCTGTTCAAAGTCATCTGATAGTTGGTCCTTTAGGACCAGGCTTATGTGTCTCATTCGCTGTTTCAGCTCCCTATTTTCCCATTCATCGTCATAGATCTGCTCCAGGAATGCGGAGCGATCAAAACGGGGAAGGTGTAGTTCTACAATTGCCGTGAATTTTTCAAAAAATTCCGTAGAATAGATGTTCTTGAATAGTTCTGCCATTACAAGTCGGGTTTAATGTATTGCACATACGGGTGGTGAGGATCAGACGTTGCCTTTTTCATCGATGGGCAAATAGGGGTTGTATGCGATTTCCCACAGGTTTCCATCCGGGTCGGAAATATAGCTGCTGTATCCGCCCCAGAAGACCTCCTCGGGCTTTTTTACGATTGTTACTCCCTTAGATTCCAATTGTTCGATCAAGGCATCCACCTCCTCCTTGGTCCGGGTATTGTAGGCCAGTGAAAAGGCCTTGAAACCACTGCCTTCGGAAGCTACCCCGGCATCCTCGGCAAGTTTTTCCCTTGGATAGAGCGATAACAGTAGCCCGTTCAGTTGAAAAAAGCTAATCCCTTCATTGCTGGTATCCATTTTTTTCCACCCAAAATTTTCCTCGTAAAACGCTGTCGAGACTTTAAGATCGGCTACGCCAAGTCCGACAATGGTAAGTCGTTGTTCCATATTTCTCCTTTTAGTATATTTTCAAAAAGTATTCTGCCATTTGTGGCCCGTTAAAACAAAAGTAGGACAGAAAAGTGACAGCGGTATGTCAACAGGAAATTCATTGTGTAACTATGGCCCATACTTTAAGTTTCGTTTAGATTTAAGTGGTATTTTTATGGATTAAGAAAGGACCGATGAAACTACTGATCGCAGAAGACGAAGTTGCCCTGCAGGAGTCCATTATCAAATTTTTAAAGCGGGAAGGTTTTGTGTGCGAAGCCGCATCCAACTATGACGAGGCACTGTACAAGGTATCCCTATACGATTATGATGTTGTTGTGCTCGATATCAATTTAATAAGCGGTAGTGGCCTGGACGTGCTAAAAGCCTTAAAGAAAGAAGGCAAAAAAAGCGGCGTGATCATCATCTCGGCCAATAATTCCTTGGACGATAAATTGGAAGGCCTAGATCTGGGAGCGGACGACTATATCACCAAACCCTTCCACCTAACGGAATTGAACGCTAGGATCAAAGCGGTGCTCAGGCGTGGCAAATACGGTGGGGATGTTTGTCTTGTCCATAACGAGATAACCGTGAATACCGAATACAGACAGGCTTATGTGAACGACCGTACCATGCCCTTGACCAGAAAAGAATACGATCTACTGGTTTATTTTATGGTGAACAAAAACAGGGTGCTTTCCAAGGAGGTCATCGCGGAACACCTATGGGGAGATCATATTGATTTGGCGGATAACTTTGATTTTATTTATGTACATATCAATAACCTGCGGAAAAAGTTGACCACAGTGGCCGCAGACTACATTAAAACAGTCTACGGTATAGGCTATAGATTTACCGATGGCTAAACGTATGGCAAAAAGGGGTAAAAAAATAAACCTGCTTAAGAAGACCTCTCGGAAATACCTGATTTCCGCGGTGGTACTACTGCTGATAAGTTTGGTACCCCTATACTTTGTAACCCAACATTTCATCCGTGAGGAAACGGATGATTCCTTAAAATCTACGCTGTACAGAATAGAAAAGCTCCTAGACGAGGGGCAGCAGGTAAACTCGATCCATCCGATTATAGAAATTTCCCAAACCCGATTGCCAGGGGTCCTCGCCTTAAAGGATACCTTGATCCATGACCCCTTGGAAGGCGAAATGGAACGCTTCCGGCAACTCTCTGCCTATAAGAGGACCAACGGCAATACCTATAGGATTTCAGTTCGGATATTATTGGTAGAGTCAGAGGACATTGTCCTTGCCGTTCTTACCACTTTTTTGAGCATCATTCTTGCAATCTTCCTGGCACAGTACTACTTTACCCGCCAACATGCCAAAACCATTTGGAGTCCTTTTTTTGAGAATCTACGCCGCATCAAGGCCTTCTCCCTGAAGTCCGAAAAGAAAATAGACTTAATCGAGACCGATGTCTTGGAGTTTTCGGAACTGAATAACGAACTGCGCACACTCACCGAAAAGGTGGCCCTGGATTACAAGAATCTAAAGCAGTTTACAGAGGATGTCTCCCATGAGATTCAGAATCCCTTGGCCATTATGCAGGCCACTATTGGGACCATTATAGATGACAATGCGGTAAACGATCAACAGTTCGAACTGCTTACCGAACTGCAGCAAAACGTGCAGCGTCTGGCCAGGCTCAACAAAAAACTGGTGCTGTTGGCCAAAATAGAGAATCAGCAGTTTGCCTCTTCCGGAACCCTTAATATGGTTGAGGTTTTACAACAATCGATCGAGGATCATCAGGAAATGGGTTCCGTTTCCATTACCATGGAAACCGCAAAACCCATCGAGATACATATGGACCCGACCTTGGCAAGAATACTTACCGATAATCTCTTGTCAAATGCGGTAAAATACACCCCGGAAGATGGGCAGATTCTCGTCACTGCCACCAACACTTCCTTTACTGTTTCCAATACAGGGGATCAACCCATAGCAGCGCCCGAAAAGCTCTACAACCGATTTTATAGGGAGGACAACACTAAAAAATCCCTGGGGCTGGGACTGGCCATTGTAAAGAAAATTTGCGACAGCCATGGTCTGAAAATCCAGTACGCATTTAAAGCGCAATACCACCAGTTTTCTGTCTATTTTCCGCAGCATTAGGTGTTTTTAGATTTCCTTTAACTCTCCTTCGGCATAGGGCCTTGTGCTTATTGTCATATTTAAAATCGATTCTTCTGTGCTGAACCAATGGAAAATAACCCTATTGTTCCTTCCCATGCATGCCATATCCAGAAATACAATCCTCAGATCCTACAATTTTAGGCATTTCGGACCATATGTTTTTGATCAAATTTTACAATCGCTGTGAAGGAGACTTAAGATTTCCTTTAGAATTCCTTAAAAGCATTTTTAGAATCCAAGTCCATATTTACAGAACCATTAAAACACACCCTATCCGGAGCATTTCTACTTCCTTGTTAATGCACTTTTAGATGAATTGTATACTGAAAACCGGCACAGCTCACTTGCTATCGCTCCTGTCATTATTTTCCATGGGAAACCTCAGCGCCCAAAACGAAACCGTGGAAACCATCGGTGACGTTTTATTGATTACCCTCCCCGCTACAGCGCTTGGGAGTACAGTTATTCTGGGGGACACACAGGGTATGTGGCAGTTTAGTAAAAGCTTTTTATTGAACCGGGGCCTGACTTCTGGGCTAAAGGAAATTATTAACAAGTCGCGCCCTTTTGACAGTGGCGGAAGGGCGTTTCCTTCGGGCCATACTTCTGCCACCTTTCAGGGCGCCTCCTTTATTCAAAGACGTTACGGTTGGAAATACGGGATACCGGCCTATGTGCTGGCCGGATTCACCGGATACAGCAGAATAGCGGCAGACAGGCATGATGGGTGGGATGTGTTGGCCGGCATGGTCGTTGGCGTGGGAAGTACCTACCTGTTTACCACCCCTTATCAACGGGAGCATTTTGAGCTCACCTTTTCAGCAAGCGAAGGCTCCTATACGATAGGATTCAATTACAAGTTTTAAAACGACAATACGGTATTTTGAAAAAACCTCCTTCCACAGAAAATAGTCTTTGCATTGTAATTCCCTGCTATAACGAGGAAAAGCATTTCCAACGTGCACGCTATGTCCATTTTTTGGACCACCATCCCGAGGTATTGCTATGCTTCGTCAACGATGGCTCTACAGATAGGATCAAGGATGTATTGGAAGGTCTGCGCCTGCAGTTTCCGCAACAGGTAGATGTGGTTTCCTATGAAAAGAACATGGGAAAGGCAGAGGCAGTTAGGAGGGGGTTCATACGTTGTTACATTTGCCACAACTATATCCATATTGCCTATCTCGATGCCGACCTGTCCACCTCCCTATGGGAATGCGCTGGCTTAACTGCCTATTTTGAAGAACATATAGGCTTCGTTTTCGGTTCCCGGATCATGAAAATGGGGTCTACTATCATCAGAAGCCCGTACCGGTTTGTCGTCGGCCGGATTTTGGCCAGTATTATCGGTCTTTCACTTCAACTAAAGGTCTACGATACACAATGCGGCTGTAAACTCTTTACCCGTGAACTTTCAAAAACAATCTTTGAGAACACCTTCACCTCAAGATGGCTCTTTGATGTGGAGATTTTTCACCGGTTGATACATTATTACGGAAGGGAGCGGGCGGTCCATAAAATGGTCGAGGTGCCCCTACAACAATGGATAGACTATGGTAATTCCAAAGTACGGCCCTCCTACTTTTTGCAGTTATGGAAAGACCTGTACAAGATTCGAAAAAGATATAAGGAACCGCTGGGAAGCAATTTAACAGTACCCGCGCCAATCACTACCTATGTACAGGAGAGCATCACCTAGCGCCCTAAATTATATACCCCTTGCCGTAATGGTGCTGTTGCTGTTGCGGCTTTTGCTGGCAGCAACGGTTCCCCTATTGGATAAGACCGAGGCCAGGTACGCGGAAATTGCCCGACTCATGGTAGAGACCAAGGACTGGGTAGTACTTCAGGTAGACTATGGTTTTCCCTTCTGGGCAAAACCGCCCCTCTCTACCTGGCTTTCGGCCATAAGCTTTGAGGCCTTCGGAATCAGTGAGCTTTCAGCACGACTTCCCTCTTTTTTGCTGCATCTACTGCTACTGGTACTATTAGGGTTTTGGGTCAAGCGAAAAAGGATATCCATTTATCTACCAGCCTTTATTTTGCTTAGCACGCCGGAATTTCTCCTTCACACCGGGGTGGTTTCCACAGATACCGCTTTGGGATGTTGTACGGCCCTGGCCATGCTTTCCTTTTGGCAGGCACTGCAGGACAATGCTGCTCTTTATTGGAAGTATCTCTTTTTTGTTGCCTTGGGCTTTGGCTTGTTGGCCAAAGGGCCTATAACCCTCATGTTGATAGTTCCTCCCCTCTTGGTCTGGATAGCTTTACATAAAGTGGGATTAAGGGTACTCATCAAAAAATTACCCTGGGGAATAGGCTTGTTTACTACACTGTTCATCGCATTGCCCTGGTATATCATGACCGAACAAAGATCTCCGGGCTTTATAGATTATTTCCTGATCGGGGAACACTTTGAGCGTTTCTTTAACCCGGCATGGTCGGGAGATCGTTATGGAAATCCCAAATCCCAGGCCCGGGGCACCATCTGGGGCTTCCTGTTTATTTTCGCCTTTCCCTGGATACAGTTTGTGCTGTACAAATTTTGGAAGGAAAGAAAAACAATCCTGCAAAACAAATGGGTTTCCTTCCTGGGGCTTTGGATGCTTTGGCTTCCTCTTTTTTTTACCTTCTCCAGCAACATACTGCATACCTATATTTTACCGTCCATGGTCCCTATGGCCCTGTTGGTACTGCATTGGTGGGGCGATCTGAAACCTAGAAAAAGTTGGTTGGCCCTCGCTTCGTTCTTTCCTGTCTTTGTTATCCTTTCAACCATAGTTTTCTTCAGCTGGGACGGAACCAAAAAGTACCTCAATTCCGACAAGTACTTGCTATCGCACCGGATGATACGGACCTCGGACGTTCCCTTGTCCACTTTGTATTGGAAAAGGAAATCGTATTCCGGGCAATTTTATACGGGCGCTAAGATACAACTCATTGGCAGCGGGGCCGCTTTGGATTCCGTTCTTCAAACCAAGGATAAGCTATTTCTTGTGGTGCCGAACAAAATGCGCAAGGAGCTGCCGGTAAAATACCTCCCGAAACTCTTGCTCATTGATTCCAACCATAGGACTTCCCTATTTCTTTTGAACCAAGGAACCGAAGTTGACCAAGAACGGACCGTACTATTCAATATTGATGAATAGTGATAAAAGTCAAAATAGGAAGGTAACAACCACTTTTTAAAAATGTAATCCCTAATTTATACTTCATAGTATAGAACTGCTGTAACACCGCGCTGAATTTTTCATCTTTTAGGAAAACCAATCGACCTAATTTCCCATGAAAAAACCTTCCGAGCGTATCAGAAAATTTTTGTTGCTAAATGCCTTTGTCATCCTAATCCTCGGTTGCGGGCGACAAAAGCCGACCAATTCTGAAGAAAACAGCATACAGGAAACTATCGAAACCGTTACGCCCAAAGCAATGGGCATGGACAGTGCCATACTCGCAGCGATGGAAAAAGCGATTGCTTCCCAGGAATATCCCAACATCCATAGTGTTTTGATTTCTAAAGACGGCAAACTGATCCATGAAAACTATTTCCAGGGAAGGGACGAACTATGGGGAGATAGCCTGGGTATAGTTCAGCATGGCAAGGAAAAACTTCACGACGTACGTAGTATATCCAAATCTGTAGTTTCGACCTGCGTAGGTCTTGTCATTGAACAGGGCAAGATTGCGGATGTTCAGCAAAAGGTATTCGATTTTTTTCCGGAATATGCAAAATACAACGTGGGACTAAAATCGGATCTTACCTTGGAACATCTGCTGACCATGACCTCAGGACTGGAATGGAACGAAGACGTGCCGTATTCAGATCCGGAAAATAGTGAGATACAGATGACCGCTAGCCCCAATCCCATGGAATATGTTTTAAGCAGGCCCATGGAAGCACCTCCAGGCAAGGTATGGAAGTACAATGGCGGAACCACACAATTGTTGGCCGCCATCATCAAAAAAACCACAGGCCTCCAAATTGATGCCTTTGCGGCTAAGTACCTTTTTGAGCCCTTGGAAATAGAACGATTTGAATGGACCAATTTTCCTGAAACAGAAATGCCAGCGGCAGCGTCTGGCCTTAGGCTTACCTCCAGGGACCTATTGAAATTTGGAATGCTTTATGCGCAAAGGGGACAATGGCAGGGGAAGCAGCTGTTGCCAAACGCCTGGGTAGAAGCCTCGGAGCGGTCCTATGTTAACTTCGGACGCAACGGCCAAGTGGGATATGGGTACCAATTTTGGATTTTTGACGCACAGACCATCTACCAGGGCCAAAAACATCCCTTAATTGCCGCTGTTGGAAATGGCGATCAACGGATCTATATGGACCATACCCATCAGCTGATCGTTGTGGTCACCGCCGGGAATTACAACCTGTGGACCATTAAAAAAGACTCGGAAGCACTGTTAAGCGATTTTATTTATCCTGCTTTCCTAAATTGACACCTATTTTTATTCTTTTTTGGCGTCCTTAATATTCAGGATCTCCACCGTTTTTCTCATTGCATCATCTATAAGATCGCTAGAGATCTTCATTTCGTCAAAGGTGATTTTTTGCTTTAGATAATAGAAGGTGAAGGTATGGCTTATTTCCAATACCCTATGGATATAAGCAATAAACGCCGCGCTGGCTATTCCGAGGTCGTTCATGGATTTTCTAATGTGCTTTAAGGGACCTCTATATACTACGGCCAGCATCATCCCCACTCCGGTAACAAAGGATACCCCTACTCCATAGATCTTTTCCCCGCTCAAACTGCCATAGAGGATTTCCCAGGAAGACACCGTTAGGAGCCAGATTCCGGTAATAAAAACAATGACGCTCATTACGATCCTGACCACGAAAGCGCGCTGGGCAAATTTTATGGTCTTTTGCCACATGTTCTTAGTGTTGTCGTTCAATTCGGTGATGGGTTTTTGAAAATTCTCCCGTAAGTTGATTTCCAGAAGATTAATTATGGGATCCAAGGCAATTTCCCCGCCGACACTGATCCTCAAATTCTTTAACTTATCGGGTGGAATCTTATTGCTTATTTCGAAATCCTTTATTTTTTGGCCTGCAATGGTCTGACTTCCACTACTGCATTCGATGATAAGCTTGGCAATCACTTGGGTCATTTTAGGACCTTGGTCCAAAGATTCCTTTATCAAATAGCTAATTAGGACATCCTGATTTTTAGGCCACCCTTGCTCTGGCCGAATAGCTTCCACTACCGCAAACGAATCAACATTTCCACTGGAAACATTTTTTTCTTTCAAAAATTGGACCATCGCCTTGAACCTTGATTCCCAATCGCTTTCCGCGCCCTGGCGAAAGGCTTCGGCCAAATACTTTTTTTTGTAACTATCGGTGAGATTAATAATCTGATCTATGATCTGAGGCCAGCAGTCCCTTACTCCCATTCGTGCCAATCCCTCAAGTGCTGGGGCTTTAAACTCTTTTTCTTTGGAAAAAGCCAATAAAGGCTCAATGACATCCTCGTGCTGAATTCCAGAAAGCTCGTATATCGCATTATAGTGAAGAGCTTCATCGGTTTTGTCCTCGAGAATCCGTAGCAGTTGCGGCAGGGCCTTTTCTCTGTTTAAATTGCCATATTTCCAAAGGGCTTCACGCCTAAAATCGGTTGATTTGGCTTTGTCGTTCATAATTCCCAATAAGGTTGCATTGACCTTATCAATAGTCTGATCGGTTGCAGTAAGACTTCTAATCTCTTCTATACTTAGTTCCGTATCCTTTGGTATCTCTGTTTCCATGGTTTTTGGCCTATCCTTATAGGCAAGTTTTTGTTTTTCGTATCTGGTAGATCTCCTATATGGGGTTGTCAACCCATAAAAGGGTAAAAAGGTCTAGAATCACCTAAGGTGTATTGAAAGAACCACCTAGGTCATTCGTTTTTGATCCTATTTCTTAGACAGGATATCGAGCAATCAATGCCCCGTGATCAATTTGCCAATTACCGAACTCTAAGGTGTGATGGGGGAAGTACATAGTAATGAGCACCTCGAAGTTTGCAGAAACCATGTATGGCATCAAAAGCGTGCAATAAGTTAAGAAAAATTGACATAAAAAAGGCATTTTCCTATAGCTTTTGTACGGGAATGCGGAAGTTATTTTTTATTTTCAGAAATCAATGTTTTGGCCCTATCCAATTCCAGGTCCCTACCTGCAAGAACATCCTCGATGGAATACTCCACCTCAT
This sequence comes from uncultured Flavobacteriaceae bacterium, assembly GCA_947494825.1. GTDB lineage: Bacteria > Bacteroidota > Bacteroidia > Flavobacteriales > Flavobacteriaceae > JBNGOQ01. The sequence continues at coordinate 644,509 of CANLWN010000001.1, forward strand.
AATCGGGTAGTACTCCCCTGCCAATAGGATGTTTTTGATACATATATCCCATCTGTATATTGGGCGAAATACGTACCATAATCTTGCTGTTGGGAAGTTGAACAACTATGCTGTTACCCCCGGTAGGTCCTTCAAAGGTTCCTCCGCTTTCCTCCCCAATAAAAGTGGCGTTGGTGGTTTTTTTGATATCGGAAATGATGTCGGCGGCACTCGAAAAACTGATGCCATTCATTAGCACATATAGTTTTCCCTTAAAAACATCTGACTTTGGGGACTGTAATCTCAGGTTGCGGCTATATTCGTAATTGTTGATCCACAAACTATTGCCCAGCTTTCTCATATACTCATCATCATTGTTGAACAGGAAATCTGCACTATCTCGTTCAATCACCACCGGTTTCAATGGACGGAAGTCCAAATGGCTCAAATAGATGTTCTGGTATAACTTAAAGGGCTTGTTGTACAAATAGGACATCAGTTCAATTTGGTGGTGCTCGCTGCCTCCTTCATTGTTTCTCAAATCCAAGATCAGGTTCCCAATCTTCTTCTCTTTGAGTGTCTCGAAGGTTTCACTTAGCACAGTATCGTAATCCGGATCGACCTTTTCATCGAAAAACGATCGGGAAACCGTCAAAATGCCATAGTTTTCATCTTCAAACAATTCAAATTGTGGCGATGCTTTCTTCAACCATGCTTCCTCGTCCCGGTGATATCGGTCTTGCAGTAGTTTTTTTCGTTCCCCTATGGAAACACCGTCCAATTTTACGGTTTTCCGCTGTGCCATTCCATAAGGCTGATAAGTCACTTCAAAAGATATACTCCGGTCCACATGCAAATGATAGTACAGATCAAATCCGTGAATGTCATAGAACAGATATCTCTCGATCAATCTGCTCTTCCTAGTTTCTATATAGCCATCTGTGGCGATACCTTCAACCATCAATGCCAATATTTCGGAGGTATCCTTTCCATTGATCGAAAGGATTTTTGAACCTTGGGGAATGGATTTTTCCTCGCTACAACTGTGTCGTACGAAGAGTTCATTGTTGATTACCTTCAGATAAAGCGGCAGTACTTTTTTGTTCAACACCTGCTCCTTTAGCTTTCCCTGGGGAATGGTATACAGGTGGCCGCAGTTTACCGAGGCGTTTATTTTGCTCACCATACTTAAAAAATCCAACCCGGTGGTACTATCACGAATCGAGTTATAGGCACTATCGAACCTAGAATCAAAGGCTTCCCTGCTATCGTATTTATAAAGTCTTGGGTGAACGTATTCCAAGGAAGTTCGTAACCATTTAAAATCTTCCATGGCCTCTTCCTTGCTAAGAACTACCGGATTCTGGGCGGTTAGCGCAATCACGTTAAACAGAATGGCAAGGATAGGCAGTGTTTTCATAGTCATTCGTTTTATAAGAGATAACAATTTTTTCAAGCTGTTACATCGCTGTGGACTTCTGGACGGTATACCCATTTACTTTTTTTGGACTCCCAATCAATTTGTTCCAAAGTAAGATTTGCATTTCGTAACCGTTTTAAGATTATTTTTGAATCATTATTGTGCTTTCTTCTCGCCAATTTTACACGAATTTGGAAAATAAAAATGCTTCGGCTATATTACCGTCCTTATGGAATTGAACGTTTGCATCATTGATGATGACCTCGTGTCCCAGTTTGCTTCACGCTATAGTATTGAACAATCCAACAGCAGTTGCAGAATCATTACTTGTGACAACGGGGAGGACGGTTTGGATACTTTTTACAATCTCTTGCAGAACCACGAGGATGTTCCGGATATCGTGTTCCTAGACCTGCAAATGGGCGGAATGGACGGTTGGGAATTTCTAGAGAAATTCAAGTCGATCCCCAAGTGGCCCAAAACCACGGATATCTACATTCTTTCTGCCTTTACCAATTCCAAAGACCGGGCCCGCGCCAAGGAGCATCCCATGATCCAGGGTTACTTTGACAAACCCTTGTCCAAAAAGGATGTCGATAAAATTTTCGTTCCTAAAGCGGACTGATCCTTTCTTCCCAAATAGATCTATACTTGACGGAACTGTCCCTGATAAACAGTTAAAAGAGGGCTGTTATCAGTGAATGAATTATGAGTTTCAAATGACAATTTTAGCATATAGAAGGTGCCTTTTGAGTTGGCGACATGCTTTGGAAAGTTGTACCTTAGACCCTATGAAAAAAATTATCCTTCATCGCATCCTTTTGCTCGCTGTACTCCCCTTATTTTTGCAGTGCGGACAAAAAGAAACCAAAACACCCAGCATGAACACCTTTTATGTAGGAACCTATACTCAACAGGAAAGTCAGGGTATTTATGAATATATCCTCCACGAAAATGGGCAGTTGGAACAAAAGGGCCTGGTGGCCAAATCGGACAATCCTTCCTTTCTGGCCAAAAGTGCGGATGGCAATTTTCTTTTAGCCGTGAATGAAGTGAATACCAAGGACAGCATTGGTTTTGTGGAATCCTTTCGCATCCAAAAAGACAGTCTCATCCTTATTGACAAGGAGTCCTCTGGAGGGGCCCATCCCTGCCATATTAACCTAAATACCAGCGGGCAGGTCCTAACAGCGAATTATACGGGAGGAAATATGGGACTGCTACAACTAATGCAAGATGGAAGCCTATCCGATTTATTGGATGTACAGCAGCATTTTGGTAATGGCGGTACGGAGCGCCAGCAAGGACCCCATGCCCATTCGGCCTGGTTTTCTCCATACAATGGTGACATCATTTCCGTGGATCTGGGTACCAACTCGCTCTGGTTCTCCAGAATTGATCAGGAGAAAAAAATCTTTTTGCCCCAAGCCCCCCCTACCCTGCAGCTGCCTCAGGGCGCCGGGCCCCGTCATCTGGTCTTTCACCCTACCGAGGAATGGATTTATGTAGTAAACGAGCTTTCCAACACCGTGACCCAGTTGGTCAAAGAAAACGATTCTACGGCCTATACGATCGTTGCAGCGCAAACAACACTTCCTAAAGACTATACGGAACCCAGTTTCTGTGCAGACATACGCATTTCGGCAGATGGCAAGTTTGTATATGTGTCCAACCGTGGGCATAATAGTATTGCCATCTTTGCTGTGGATCAAAAGACGGGTGCTCTTGAAGTGGTTGGCCATGAAGCTACCCGGGGAGATCACCCAAGAAACTTTTCCCTCTCTCCAGACGGACGGTACCTCTTGGTAGCAAATCAAAACACCAACAATATTGTTTCCTTTAAACGCGACAAGAACACTGGACTTTTGGAATACGCGGATACTGTGGATGCACCCACCCCGGTGTGCATACTGTTTTAATCCTTAAGGCATTATAAATCCTGTTCCTTTATACAATCTGCTCACTATTCTCGTAAGCGCGGTTCCTTGTCCGGAACGCCCCTGGCGCGATACCCGTGTTTTTCTTAAAAAACCGATTAAAGTAAAAAGTATCACAGAAGCCCAATTGACCGGCAATTTCCTTTTGGGTAAGATTGACGGTGGACAACAGGCGTTTCCCTTCCAAAACCAAACGGTCAATAAGATGTGCCGAGGCGCTTTTTCCCGTTAAGGATTTGGAAACTTTACTTAGGTGGCCAGGTGAAATATGCAACTTCTCCGCATAAAAACCCACTCGAGCCTCTTGTGTATAATGTGCCTCGATCAAGGTCTGAAAGGCTGAAAAAATCTCCGTATATCGGCTTTTGTTCACTTTAAGCACCGGATGGGCCTCCAAATAGTGCATTTTGGCACGTAATAACAGGATATTCAGATAGCCTCGTATCAATTCTTCCCGTAAAGGGTTTTGACGGTGATACTCGTGGTAAATTTTCATGGTCAGTTCGGCATACTCTTTAAATTCATTCGGAGCAGGCTGTAAAATGGGATGGCAATCGACCTGATAGTATGGAAGAGCGACGGGCTTCCTAGGCATATTCAAAACCGTCCGGAGAACGTTAGCAGAGAAGACCAACAGGAAGGCCCTGCAGTTCTGGTTTCGTGTAGTGAGATGTACTTGTCCTGGTGAAATAAAATGAAGACTGCCTCCATGGATAGGGTAGTTTTTGAAGTCGATCAAGTGCTCCCCGCCTGCCGTAAGAAAGACCATAACTTCATAAAAATCATGTCTATGTGGTATCTCGGCCATCCCATGCGGCTGCTCAGGACGGCCATTCCTAAACGCACCTAACTCATAGATGTGGAAATCCATTGAAGGTCTATTTTCCATACCGTAGAGCGGAATACCCCCGATTAATCTGTGCTTTTTTGCTGTTCCCATGTGATTTATGTGGATGAAGCCTGCTCAACGGCTTGCCCCATGCTGAATGAAGATATAAAATATTGGAGGACGGAAGGATAAAAAATGATCGATTTACACAAAAACTAGCGCGTTTCGTGCTACGATAAGTTATACTGGCTGTTTACATTTGATGTTTTAATTTAAAATGGCACAACTGCACACTTCCAAAAACCATGGACCGGCATACACCGTACTGTATATGTTGAGCTTTGCCCATTTCGTAAATGATGCCCTGCAATCCGTAATCCCGGCCATTTATCCCCTACTAAAAAACAATTATGCCTTGAGCTTTACCCAGGTAGGACTAATAGCGCTCAGTTACCAACTTACGGCTTCTCTGTTCCAACCTTTGGTGGGCAGCATTACGGATAGGAAACCAAAACCTCTTGCCCTGATCGGTGGGGCATTGTGCACCCTGGTAGGTATTGCCGCCCTTTCGCGTGCCAATACCTTTGTATGGATTCTAGTTGCTGTTTCCCTCATTGGATTGGGCTCCGCCATTTTTCATCCAGAATCCTCACGGGTGGCCAACCTGGCTTCCGGAGGCAAAAGGGGGCTTGCACAGTCGATCTTTCAGATCGGGGGAAACTCCGGCAGTGCCGTAGGGCCTCTACTAGTGGCCGCGCTGGTTATTCCTTATGGACAGGGGAATGTCCTCTGGTTTGTTGTAGGTTCGTTCTTTGGTATTGTGGCCTTATACAAGGTAGGTAAATGGTACAGCAGCTATTTGACCAAAAAAAACCTAACGCCTCGTCAGCAATTGTCCACTAAACCAAACCAGATTACCAAAGGTCGTATTAGGCTCTCCATCGCCGTATTGATCGTACTTATCTTCTCCAAGTATTTCTATATGGCCAGTATGACCAACTATTTTACCTTCTACCTCATTGAAAAGTTCCAGGTTTCCATACAACAGTCCCAATTATACCTGTTTACCTTTTTGGGGGCCGTTGCCATAGGTACGTATTTTGGAGGGCCTTTGGGGGATCGATATGGCCGGAAGAAAATTATTTGGGGCTCCATTCTCGGAGCAGCTCCATTTACACTTCTACTGCCCTATGTAGGTCTGTTTTGGGTCTTGGTGCTGTCTATCTGTATTGGAATTATTATCGCCTCGGCCTTTTCCGCCATTCTGGTATTCGCGCAGGAATTGCTGCCGAACAGGGTGGGTATGGTCTCTGGCCTGTTTTTTGGTCTGGCTTTTGGTCTCGGAGGTGTGGGCTCTGCCCTGCTGGGAAATCTGGCCGACCAAACCGGAATTGAATATGTGTTTCAGCTTTGTGCTTTCTTACCTCTTTTGGGTGTAGTGGCCGCGCTGTTGCCCAACCTGAGGGAATCGGAGGACTAAGGAGGATTACATCAGCGCAATACCAACGTGGATTAGTTTAAAAGGAACAAGCTTCGCCCAGCTCGATCAAGGAATTTCTTTCTTTTATGCCGGCAATTTCACGTCGGCCAAAAACAGCTTTGCGACAAAAGCAGCCCTTTCCTTTGATTTACGCGAAAATACCAAGTGATTTATGGTCACCTAAAACCGTTGCTCCTATGGATAGAAAGAACTTTATTAAAAAAAGTGCGTTGTTGGGGGGTATGGCCCTTAGTGCCCCATACCTGGTCACTGCGAACCAAATGCAACCCCAGGACAACCTTTACAGTACCGAGGCAATACTTGAATTTGTCTTCGCTGCCCACAAAAGTCTCGAGGAAACCAAAAAAATCATTGAGGCCCATCCGTTACTGCTCAACTGCACCAGCCAGTTCAAAAAAGGGGATTTTGAGACCGCTATGGGAGGTGCTTGTCACATGGGTAGAAGAGACATTGCGGAGCTTTTATTGGCCAAGGGTGCCCGTATGGATATCTTTAATTACGCCTTCCTTGGATATGATGATTTTATACGAAAAATCACCACCGATCACCCTCATTTACTCAATGCTCCAGGACCACACGGGTTCACGCTTTTGCACCATGCCGAAGTGGGCGGACGAGCCAAACTGGCGGATTGGTTGCGGTCTAAAGGACTAACAGAAAAAATGTTCAAGGGAATCTTTGGATAAATTCAAAGGACCTCTATCATTTTTCGCCCAAGCCAAGAAATTTTGCCGTTCGCTGCCTATATTTGCTGGAAGGTCCATTCTGGGTCTGATACCAAATGCGTTGAAATATCATAAACCATGTGGAAGATCGGAAGTGAAAAGCGGTTCTATTACCTAGCCACCATTGCATTGGTTGCAATATTTGTTATCACCTTGGTGCAGAACGTAATTCGCTATAGCGACCATTCGAGCTATAGTATCTGGGTTTCCATTGGTTACCTTTGTGTTTCTGTGCTCTTGTTTGTTCCTTTTTTGATGCTTGGGGTACGCATTCAAAAGACCATCCAAAAAAGATATCCTAAAATATATTGGGTTTTGATCGTGTGTTCCGTCCCGGTCATTTTGTTCGTTTTCTATCTTCTATCCAACGTCGTGCTGCACAGTTTTGGCTACTTTGATCATTTCATAGATCAGGAATACGCCCGTTATTATTTTGGCCGTGAGGCGCTCTATCATCTGCTTTTAATCATCGCAGCCGCGATATATGTCCATAACACCAAGGAAAAAAAACGGACGATTCTGGTCTCCAAGGGCCGAAAGACGGTTACCCTTCCCCTAGCATCGGTGCTTTGGGTGGAGGCCGATGACCACTATCTAAAATTTCATACGGAAACGGACACCTTTATTAAGAGGTACAGCATGGGAGCGATAGCCAAACAATTGTCCCCCGATTTTATACGGATCCATAGAAAATACCTGGTAAACAAGGAACATATCCATTCAAAAGAAAAACAACAACGAGACGCGTACCTCGTGCTCAACTCGGGGAAAAGGCTCAAAATAGGGCAATCCTATAAGCCGGTGTCCTGGTAACCCTGTTCCAAATTTCCCTGCTTGTCCTTGATCAGTTTAGAGAGTCCGTCCGCAACGGAAAGAAGCGTTGCTCCATGGGCCTTCCTTGCCCTGATTAAAAGGGTATCGAGTTGCTGTTGTCCCCGACCTGCTTTTGGATTGCCATTCAATGCTTGTAGCGCATGCTTGGAAAGGGTGGACAAGCTTATGGAGTGGGGCTCAATTTCCCGCAGCAGTTCCATTTTCTCCGAATAGGCAGATATGGAAACAGTGATGTTGTCATCTTCTATAAAATCGTCCACGGTGCCAAATAGTGGCATTAAGCGGTCATGATTTACCGACCAACCTTCCAACTGTGCCTTGATCCGTTTCTTTGCATCGGGGTCCGCTGCTTCCAGGAAGAGGTCAACGTCCCTGTTGAAACGATAGCCCACATAACTTTCGGGTGGAGCGGCATCCACAATTCTGTTCAAGGGGGTGGTGGTATATAGCTGTGGATCGTATAGGGTCATCCTATTGAAAAACCTGTCCTCATTCAAAACATCCACCAGCTTGCGCAAAGGTTCCAAGTAGGTTGCAGGTACCATTTCCCGGAGCAGCGCCTCGCTGTTCGCTCTATGCTGTAACCCTCTTACCTCCAGGTTTTTGTCAAATTCCATAAGTCTACGGTACATATCTCCCTCATTGGTGGTCAACGGTTTTGGACTCCATAGTTTCTCGGCAATGGCCGCGGCCCGGGGCCAAATTCTTGACTCAATTGTCCGATTACCAGCCATTTCTGTCCACATGCACGCTTCCCCACCTAATATCAACTTTTCCTGGGCTTCGGTAAGGGGTTGTATCTTTTCGAACTTGGGCAATGCCATACCATCTACCATATCACTTCCACCTATTCTCTTGCCCTTAAAATCGATGCTGATAATCGCCAAAGATGCCGTACCGTTCAAGGAGTCACCGCTTATGGTAAGATCATGGTCTACCTTACCGAAAGCAGTTTCCAGAGTGAAGTTCAGCTGGCCAGCCTCCAAGCGCGCGCCAGTAAAACTAGTGGCATTGTCCATAAAGGTCATTATCCCCCTTAAGGCTTCTCCCTCACCAAAAAGATACAGAGCCCCCTCCATTTCTGTTCCCTGCACGTACATTTTACTCTCCCATGCCTTCCAATTGGTAGAATCAACGTCTATGGTAACCGCACTGGGGATGACCAGTGGGTCTACCTTGTAATGCGACCCGGCCGATAGTTTATGATCTAGGTAGTAGCTGGTTGAAAGGACCGCTTTGTTACCGGCCTTGGCAGCATCCCAGAGCGATTTTTGACTTCGCCAGGACTGTACCACAATACCCTCCTTGGGCAGTTGTGGATGTGCAATCTCGTCCCAGCCCATCATTTTTTTTCCGTGCGTTTCCAATATTTTTTGAAGGCGAATATTGAAATGGGCCTGTAGCTCATGGTAGTCACCAATGTCATTTTCCTTCATAAATTTGGAGATTTCCGGATTTTCCTCCCATTGTTTTGTTTTGACTTCATCCCCGCCAATATGTATGTATTCATCCGGGAAAAGTTGGGCCATTTCCCCAAAGAACTCACCCAGGAAGGTATAGGTCTCCTCTTTGCTTGGATCCATCACCGGATCCAGAATGCCAAAAATGGAATCCAACACGTAGGGACCGGGAGCGCTGGCCAGCTCCGGATGACCCACGAACCAGGAAGTGGAATGCCCGGGAACATCAAATTCCGGTACAATACGTATGCCCCTGTCGGCTGCATAGTTGATCATTTCCCGAATATCTTCCTGAGAATAGTACTTGCCGTTGGAACCCATTTCATGGAGCTTGGGAAATTTTTTTGATTCGATTCTGAATCCTTGGTATTCCGTAAGGTGTAAATGAAGTACATTCATTTTTACCGCTGCCATTGCATCGAGGTTTCGCAGGACTACCTCTTTGGGGATCCAATGACGAGCCGCATCGATCATGATGCCGCGCCATGGGTACCTGGGCCGGTCCGTCAATTCCATATGGGCTAATGCCCATCCGTCTGTATGCTGCTCCACGAGTTGTAAAAGCGATTCCAGGCCATGGAAAATGCCAATTTCTGTCGGTGCCGAAAGCCGTATCCCTGAGGCGGTGATCTTTAGGGAGTACGATTCATCGCTGCTCAAATTGGGGTAAGCTGAATCTTCGGCTTTGCAATCAATGCGAAGTGTATTACCCGTTTTCTTTTCCGCATGTACTCCGGTAATCGCATTCAGCCGGGAGTAAAAGCGATCCATTGCCTTTTCAATTTTTGGTGTGCCAAGGCCGGTATACGTATGGCCGAAGTCATTATTGAGAACAAGGAATCCCTCGTTGATCTCCATTTCTGACGGCAGGGGCATGAGAACAATTTTTGCCCTGTCCACATCGGAAACGGATGGAGGTTCTGGTCTTAGGAAGCCGAACCAGGCAATAAGACCCGCCAGAACCAGGAGTAGAACAATGCCCAAAATTATCTTAAGTGCTTTCATTTTTTATTTATCAATCTGATACAATAATAGTCAAAAAAAATTAATTTATCAATTTGATACAATAATAATTATCTTTGCCTCCATGAAGCAGGATCTACGGCCTCAAATGCTAAAACTCATAGAGGAATCCCTACCCGGGGTTTCCATTGAGTGCGTTATTTTGGGCTATGGGGAAGGCCAACTAAAAACCCTGCTCTTCCAGACCAAACACGAGGTTACCTGGTCGCTCCCCGGGGGGTATATAAGAAAGTACGAAGACATTGACGAAGCGGCCCATCGTATTTTGGAGGAAAGGACAGGTCTAAAATCCATCTTCCTTAAACAGTTTCATACCTTCGGAAAAAAAGACCGGTCGCACACCAACAACCGGGAACAACATGAAAGAATCTGGAAAGCGCTTGAGAAGTTTGACCTTAACCAGGATCCACTTATCAAGGACTGGATGGATCAACGTTTGATTACCATGGGGTATTACGCCTTGGTGGATATTAGAAAATCACATCCCCGCCCTCATTTCTTTTTTGAAAAGTGCGAATGGATTTCCGTGGAAAGTTTGCCCGAACTATTCCTGCAGCAGCAGCACACCATATCAAAGGTGTTGGACCATCTGCGGGTGCAATTGAACTACCTTCCTATTGGCAGGTCGCTTCTGCCCGAAAAATTCACCATGCAAAACCTTCAAAAATTATATGAGATTATCTTGCGGCGTCCACTGGTCCGAAGCAATTTCCAAAGAAAAATGTTAAGTCTGGGTATCCTGGTGCGTATGGAAAAACATATGACAGGAGCTCCCAACAAGGCACCTTATCAGTATTGTTTTGACCGTGAGCAATACGAAATTGCCCTGAAAAAAGGCATTGGTTTTAACATTTAAAACTTCAATAAGGCACTAGGTCCTACTTTTGTACGGATGCTTCCATTTACACTTTTTTTCAAACATAGCTGTTGCTTCCTAACCATATTTACCCTATTGTAATACCCATAGTTCCCAACCGGACACTCGGCAATTCCTACCCAAGGTTTATAGGTAGGGAATACGCACTAAGGAAGGTTTAGGGAAAATATAGTTTTATGAAGTTATCTATAGTTGTAATCTATTTGCTTGTTCCCTTTTTGGCGGCATCCCAAAAAAGCGATGCGGTAATCCAGTTTGGGGAAAGCATAAAGTTCTATTCGGAGATCCTCGATGAGGATAGGGAGGTCTGGGTTTATCTTCCCCCGAATTACAATGATACCTACCACCAACCGCAAGGTTATCCCGTGCTATATGTTCTTGATGGGGACGCCCATTTTCAGTCGGTCAGCGGTATGGTACAAATATTGGGTGCCGGGGTAAACGGCACATATGTCATTCCTGAAATGATTGTTGTGGCTGTTCTTAACACAAGCCGGGAAAGGGACATGGCCCCGCGCATGGACCGTACAGAAAATTCAAACGAATCAGGACGAAAGGACCTTGCCCCTTCTACGCCTTTTTTAAAATTTATCGGGGAAGAACTAATTCCACAAATTAATACTAGGTACCGTACTACGGAATTTCGTACGTTGATCGGCCAATCTTTAGGCGGACTTACCGTTATCAACGCCTTGTTATCAATCCCCAATACCTTTAATTCTTATGTAGTTATAGAACCCAGTCTATGGTGGAAAGACAAGGTTTTATTGAATTATGCAAAAACCTATTTTGCCCATACCGATCTCGCTGGAAAATATTTGTTCCTTGCGCAGGCCAATACGCTTAATCCGAAAGATTCCGTAAACCTACATCACCAGTCCATAAAGGAGTTTTTGACCATTTTGGAAACAAGGAATAGGTCAAAGTTGAAATGGAAGTACAACTATTACGAAAACGACACCCACGGTTCCGTAGCCCTTGCTGCCGAATACGATGCGCTTCGATTTATTTTCAAGGGCTACCATGCCCGATACGAAACCATTCACGGTCCAAAGGATCTTGGGCATCACTACGACTTGTACTCGGATGAATTAAAGATGACGTTTGTTGCCCCCGAGCGGGTGATTCAACGGTTTGGAAACCTGGCAAGTCACTATGGGAAACATACGCTCGCCAAGGGGTACTATCAAATGAATATGAAGCGCTATCCAAGAAGCGCCAGTGTGCATTTTGATTTGGGGAATTTACTGCTCAAGGAAGGTAAAAAGACGGAAGCGTTGCAATTGTTCCAAAAGGCCTTGCAATTGGATGCGGGCAACCAATTTTTGCGTTCAAAAGTGGTTAGCTTGGAGGAAAGTTTAAAGGAAAAATAGCGGCACTGTAACAACAGGGGTTTGCCACGCATTGACAATCCCACATGGCGTTATTATAGAAGAAATCCCCGGAGTTTTCCGGGGATTTCTTTATTCCTTTGTAAACCGTCTTCCCTAGCAAGGCAGTTCGCGCAGGATTGTGGTAAAAATAATGGGGGAACTTTTATTAGTCGGGGGTAAGATAGCCAGGAACCCCGAATACCCATTACAGAAAAACCATAGAAAAATTAAGGTTTTTGTTTCTGTTTTCCAGCCTACTTTTTGAATATCCGGATACTCCAATAACCTTCGATCCATCTTCACAAAACCTCCCGTTTTTAAGGCATTACAAAAAGAAAATTGTATCTTATAAGTTCAATTCCCCCTTGCGGGCTAATTCGTTAGCCCATCAAGAGGGGTTTTTTGTTAATACAAACCATTATGAGAAATAATTTTCCAAATGCCGTCTATCACCTTAGCGATCTTACCCCTGAACAGTTTTTAGAGCGGGGATTCCCGAATAAAGTGGTCAAAGACACCTTTGCAGCGATCAATGCCCTGGTAGATCACCGTATAGATCCCGATAAAAGATTAAAATCCTTCCAAACCCTGGATAAGACCTTGAGCGGGAAAAATGGCATATACCGAATGCCGATCGTCTATACGATTGCCTGTTCGGCAGATATGCGCAAGCAAGAAGTGAATGGTTGCGGTCCTTCTTGGTTACCTCCCCTCCCCTCCGGACCCTGGGACGAATGCTGTTTTGCCCATGACCGCTGCTACAATGCGGGAGGAGGTCATTTAGACCGGTTAAAATGCGATCTGGAACTTTATATCTGCCTTAAAAATGCCGGTTTGGACATCATTGCCGAGGTCTTTGGCGTCCTTGTAGTTCTATTCGGTTGGTTTACGTTCGACTGGGGAGGCGATGACGATGAAACCGGAACCACCCCTACCCCTGAACCACCACCGTGCTCCGGAAATTGTCGGGGTATCGAATATCGGGTCACCAACTTAAGAAATTTCCAAACCGTAGGCCGAAGACCAAGCCAGGTGCTGTTAAATTTTGTTTCCAATAGCGGCAAGGCGGATTTGGAGGCAGAAGCAGAACGCATTGGTACCATAGATTATACAGAAAGGTGTTCCCAGGGATGTCGTTGCAGATGGACTTTAGCGGGGCCCTGGGACGGAAAGCCCACGGCTTTGATGGTTCCTGGCAACGACCCAAATCGTCATGTGAACTTCTATTGCGATGCTACCATGTGGAAACGGGAACTGAGCGGGGAATGTGTGCGATAGATAGCTCTTATGCCCTTCCCTGGTCACTTGATGAGCGCGCTCAGGTGGTCTCTTTTTTTGAGTAGGTGTTCTTTTTCCAGTTCATTGGTGACCCTAAGGATTGTCTTATCCAAATAGGATACGGCCTCTGGTATGTTTTTCACTTTGGTGTAGTACTCGGCAAAACATCCGTAATAGAGATAGGCCCTTTGTCCCAGTTCTTTGATGCGAACACGTTCCAGATTGGCACGGGCCGCTTCATATTCGCCTAGCTGAAGCTGTACCATGGCCATGTTTACCAATGAGCCTTCCGAAAACTGCAATTCGTTCAATCGTTGATAGTAGGTAAGAATCTTGTGCCAATTGGTCTTCTCAAAGGAGGGAGATCTAACGTGTTCCGCCGCAATGGCAGCCTCAAAATGGTAGGGTGAAAACTCCTCTGTTTCTATGGCTTTGTTCATGGCATCATTACCCAGTACAATGAGTGGAAATAGCCATTTGCTCCTGTCCTGATGACGTAGGTCGATAATTTCGTTGTTCGCGCTTATTTTGCTCTCCAAACGCGCCGCATGGAAACACATTAGGGCGAACAGCGCATACAGTTCTCCCGATCTAAGCTTTTCTTTTTTTAGCATCAATTTGCAGAGTCTAATGGCCTCGCCGCACAAATCCTGTCGTACCAGAATCTTTTTATTGTTGGAGTGAAAACCCTCGTTAAAGGTCAGGTAAATGACCTCCATTACCCTAGCCATACGTTTGGGTAGTTCGTGGGCATCGGGAAAGTTAAAGCTAATGGATTTCTTGACAATTTTTTTTCTCGCCCTGCTCAGTCGTTTGCTAACCGTATCCTCATTGATGAGCAAGGCCGAAGCGATCTCCCGGGTACTGAATCCAGATATTGTTTTTAGCGCAAAGGCGATTTGTTCCTTGGAATCGAGGTTTGGATGGCAGGCCACAAAGATCATTCTAAGTTGACTGTCCTCTATTTCATGGTCCAAAAACATTTCGTTGAGTTGGCTCACAGCAGGACCGCTTGCCACCCGTTCGATCCTTTTTTGTGTCGCTTTGCTTTGGCGCAAAAGATCAATGGCCCTGTTTTTGGCCGCCCGGGTAAGCCAGGCCTCGGGATTTTCGGGAAATTGGTTCCTCCATTTAAGGATGGCCTGTGCAAAGGTATCCTGAATGGCATCTTCAATAATCTCCAGGTTGGAAAGGCCAAAAATACGGGTTAAAATAGAGACCATCTTCCCATAGTGATGTCTGAAAAGATGGTCTACGACTTTTGGGTTCATCATTGATCAAATACCATAACCTCACGAATCTCTACCGTACCCCCCAAATCATAATCTGGATAATCCTCGGCAACTTTCACTACCTCATCCGCGTTCTCCGCTGTTATTATATAATAGCCCCCCACTAATTCCTTCCCTTCAACAAAAGGGCCGTCCGAGACGGTCCTATCCGGTCCGGAAACACGTTTGGCCGTAGGTATCAGGGCATTGCCGCCCTTTAGAATTCCGGCGGCTTCCATTTTATTGTTCCAGGCCCACCATTTGCCCATTCTTCCCTGCAGTTCCTCCGGTGATAGACCCAACTCCTCATAGTCGGCCCCGATGAAAATCATCATAAAATCTTTCATTTTAAATCTGTTTTATACGTTAATAAATACATTCAAACCTATAACGAAGCTGCGGATCAAATTGGGGACATATATTTGAACCATTCTTTTTGTTTTGGTTCCATTTCCCCTGCTTTTATTGAATTACAAGGTAATGAAATTCACGGGCAAAAACCTGGTGCCCCTTGCAATTAATCTGCAGGCACACAAGACAGACCTCCGTATGCTTCAAAGTGGGACCGTCCTTGCCTAATTTTATGTAAACTTGCCTTTCTACAACAGGTTTGGTAGGTTTTGCAACAAAACTGGGGTCAGTTTCACGCAACTGCCAAGTTTTACGTTTCTATACGTAAAACCAAGCCAAATGAAACATATTTTTTTTGTATTCTTCCTGTCCGTAATGGGATTGGGAATGCACGCCCAACAAGGATTCAAGGTTGGGATACAAGGGGGTCTGCCCTTTAATGATTTTAACGACGAGGTAGGTGTTGTAGTTGGTGCCGATGTAGGATATATGTGGGCGTTGGGGGAAGTGGTAGACCTGGGTGTGAGCGCAGGATACATTCACGGATTTGCCGAGACCTTTCAGACCGGGACGGTGCTTACCGGCCTATCTGACGTCCAATTTGTACCTCTGGCCGCTTCCCTGCGTATATGGCCTTCGGATTCGTTCTCTTTTGGAATTGACGGGGGGCAAGCCTTGGGCATTAATGATGGAAACGATGGAGGCCTTTATTATCGCCCACTCATCGGATTCCTTTTAGGCGCCAAAACCGAACTGAATTTTTCCTATACCACGATAGACCTGGACGACCGGTCCTGGACAACCGTTACCCTGGGCATACTATATACCTTTACCCCTAAGAGATAGCCGATGGTAGGGTCCAAACCTTTCCGTGCTGCGGCTAAGGCTGTAATTTCTTGGTGGAATCCCTGACAATCAAACTGGTCTTGACAATTTTCGTCTCATAAGGTCTTTCCGGATTCTTGTTCTCTATACGGTTTATCAGCACTTTGGATGCCATCTCCCCTATATAGGTACCGTGCTGACTTACCATAGTGAGTGCCGGGCTAACATAGCGGGAAAGTTCCCCATTGGTAAAACCTATGATGGCGATATCCTCTGGTACGCGATACCCCCTGGACTTGACAATGTTCATGACCTTGACGGCCGTAATTTCGTCAAGTGCCATTATACCTTCAATTTTTTTGTAATTCAACAGAAAGGACATGGTCAGTTCCAGGTCCTCCTTGGAATCTGTCGGAACAATCAGTTTTTCATCAAAGGCAATGCCGTATTCTTCCAGGGCCTTCTTATATCCCTCAACGCGTAATCTGCTGATGATGGAATCATCTATGGGTGTAACTATGGCAATGGTACGGCAGCCCGTATCCACAAAAAATTTAGTGGCCTTATAACCAGCCTCAAAGTCATCAACGATAACCTTGTCGCATTCCACAAGATCGGTTACCCGATCGAACATGACCAAGGGAATCTGATTTTCCGAGAGTTCCTTCAGATGTTCTGCATGGACATCCAATTCTGATTCTTCGGCCGCCGAGGAAATGATAATACCGTCCACGGATCCTGCGCTCAAAAAATCCAGGTTCCCGGTTTCTTTCTCCAGGGATTCGTTGGTGATACAGGTTATGATATTGTATCCCCTTGCATCCGCTATTTTCTCTATCCCGTACAGTACCTGCACAAAAAAGTAGTTTAAAATATTCGGAATAACCACGCCTATGGTCTTGGTATTTCGGTTTACTAGATTAAGCGCCACCTTGTTGGGCCTGTAGTGGTTTTCCAAAGCAAATTTCTGGATCTTGGCCTTGAGGCTCCTACTTATTTCATGACTATCATGAATGGCCTTGGATACCGTGGATACGGAAACCTTGAAGTGGGCGGCTATTTCTTTTAGGGTGAGTTTGGACATGGCATCGGGCGTTAGCGTTTAAATGGAAAATGAATACCGGCCTTCTCACGCACCGCATCAACAATCGTTATTAGTTCCAGTGAATTTTTATGGCTCCAAAAATCACTTTCCTGTTTCCTATTTTCCACACATTGGTTTACCTCCATAATTTCATGGGAAAAGCCTTTTCCAAGCGTAGGTAGCTCATATTTCTTTTTTTTACCGTGCCTTACCAACGTAAAACCTTGTGTCTCATGCCAAATGGGATGAATGAACAACTCCCCTTCTTCCCCACAGATTTTGGCTTTCATATCCGTATTGTTGGCAAAGCCACTGTATAGCAAGGCTTGGGCCTCCCCATAATCGAAAATCATGGAGGTCTGTATTTCGGCCCCGGTATGGAAAAACTTCGACTTTGCCATAATCTCCCTGGGTTTCCCCAATAAAAGATAAGACAAAAAAATTGGGTAAACGCCCATATCGAGCAGGGAACCTCCAGCCAAAGCGATATTGAGGGATCTGGCGTTGGGGTCGTCATCCAGTTTATAGAAGGTAAATTCAGCGTTGATATATCTTACTTTTCCAAGAGCCCCTGCTGCTACTAATTCCTTTACCTTGGCAATGGACGGATTGAACCTGCTCCAAAAAGCCTCCATAAAAAACACCTTGTTTCGTTTGGATGCCCTTATCATTTCCTTGGCTTCCTTGGCAGTTATGGCTATAGGTTTTTCACATAGCACGTGCTTTTTTTGGTCCATTGCCGCTATACTTACCGCAGCATGCGTATGGTGGAAGGTCGCCACATAGACCACATCTACCTCCCCGTCCTTAAAAAGTGCATCATAAC
The DNA here is from genome assembly GCA_947494825.1 of uncultured Flavobacteriaceae bacterium. Taxonomy (GTDB): domain Bacteria; phylum Bacteroidota; class Bacteroidia; order Flavobacteriales; family Flavobacteriaceae; genus JBNGOQ01. The sequence continues at coordinate 662,102 of CANLWN010000001.1, forward strand.
TATCATAGTGATTGGGGACGCCGTACTGTGCTGCAAATACCTTGGCACGCTCCCGATCCGTGGAAGCTACAGCCACCAGTTCCGCCCGCTGTACGAGCGTCAAATCATCGGCAAAAAGTTTGGCTATGCGTCCTAGGCCAACAATCCCCCATTTTATTTTTTTTGCCATGCCTCCTTCTTATAAAACCCGTTCCTCAATAACTTCTGAAGTTGAAAACCTATAGCGCATATTTCTGTATACACAGATGTCCGTAATATCCTCGGGCGTATCCATTGGCATGGCCCTGAAGTTGGAGGAAACCCGATAGGCTGCTTTCACCGGCAGTACCCGATGCCAGCAATGGCCGTGCAGGAACACCACGGTTCCTTTCTTTGGCCGAAACACCTTTTGCCCCTTTAAATCGTCATGTGGATCGCCCGCAGGTAGTTCGCCCATGATATGGGCCCTGGGAAATATTACAATTTCACCCCCAGTATGTTCCGTAATATCGTGTGTATAGACCAGTCGGTTCAGATTAAATAGCTTGTTGTCTTCCGGAGGGCAGTCCTGATGCCAGGCCTGTCCCTTGCTTCCCTGTTTGGAATACATCATCATGCAGTACAGATTGTCCCAACCTTTACCCAGGATGGTTTCTGTGAGCCGATTAAACCTAAGGTCTTTGTCCACTCCATCAAAATAATGCTTGCCCTCCCTATACGGAAACCACGGCACTACCTCCACGGCAGACTTGCTGATAAACTCGTCGGTATGCTCCCAGTCAGGATCCTTTCCAAAATGCTCCAAAATCAACCGGTTATAGGTATCCATCAAGCTTTCGTCGAAGAAATTCTCCAAAACCAGGTAACCCTCTTCCCAAAACCGTTTTGCCAACTGTTGTGTGTTCATGAGATCTCGTTTATTCGTTGTATAGCTTATCATATAGCCCCGGGGACGATTTTATAAACCTGGGTTGGGAGGTAATCTCCCGCCATCGCTTGGCGATGGTATCATTCAAATGCAAGCGCGCATCTATCCCTTTGAAGGTGGGGTTAGCTTTCCACATGGGGTGGGAATCCCAGTGACAGTTGATGTAATGCACAGCCTTTACCACGTCGGGGTTTTCATCTATGGCCTTAAAAAATGGCACAAACCACTTGTCCCATGCTTCCTGGGCCTGTACCGGATCGCCCAATTGCGTTTCCTTGGTGAGCCCATAGAGTTTTCCCCCATAGTCGGAAATCGTAGGGGTAGCCTCAGCGATAAACACCGGTTTTCCTTTTTTTCTGGCGAATTCGAACATTTCAATTTCCTTCCATCGATTGAAGAAGGAAACCCCCAACCAATCTACATAATCGTCTCCGGGATACCATCCTTCCAAATGTTCTTGGCCTGAAATAAAACCTGTGGATTGCCAGACATAGGCTGTGTTGGTCACGCCCATGGCCCGCAACCTATCTACCATACGCTTGTAGGCCTTTATCGTACTCTCCCGGTCATAGTGGTTCCAGGGATCGCCATCGAACTCATAGGCAATCCTCAGAAAAACCGGTCGCCTGCCCAAGGACAACAAAAATTTGCCCAGCATATCAATGTAGGCATCGTGGGTGCCATCGGCAACCTTTTCTTCATGGTTTACAAATTGAAGGCCGATGGCCAAGGCCATATCCTTAAAATCCTCGTCTTGCAATTGCAGGGTGGCATTGTAATCATTGTCTCCCCAATCATGGGTGTCGAACAGGCCATCCAATCCCTCCTGCACACGCCCAAAGGACTCTTCCCCTGGGTTGATGTTGGTGTAAGTGGTCCATCCAGCGGGCCTCTCAAAATGATCTAAATATCCATCATTGTACGCTTCCAGACCCCCAACGGCCTCCAACTCCTGCCCTACAAAGAGCAATACCTCACCGTCTTTCGGTTCAAACTTGGCCAAATTTTGTGCCAGGGGCATCCCCTCTACGGAAGCTTCCAGGGCATGCTGTCCCTCCTTTTTTTGTCCACAGGACAAGGCCAGCACCATGCTAGCTAAAATTGCTACTTTCTTCATAATCCAATTGTTATTCAATTTCCTTATATACAAACCATTCAAAATCGGCATGGTGAATGTTCAACGCCAAATCTTGACAACAAATACCGACAAAACTCCCCGTAAAGGCCGGTCGGTAGCGGCTTCTGCCATTGCGAACGTGGTCATCGGATAGAATGCTCGCATCCAGTGAACTTCCAATTTTCTTGAACTCCTTATTGTCAAGACTAAAATAAAACTGGAGACGGTCCCTATGCATATCCCCTCGAAGGACCACTCGGGTACTACTGGTAACATCTTCCAATTCCTCCTGAAAACTCATTTTGAAATTATCGGATGAAATGATACAAAGGAACTTCCGGGTTCCTTCCGGGTTGGAGGTAATACAGGCATAGTGGTAATGTCCGGCATTGTAATAAAAAACCAATCCCGCCATATGGTGAATGTTTTTGGGGTGGAATTCGAGCGATGTGGATACCTGCACATTAAAGCTCTGTATTCTTCGGCCTAATAAACTTTGGTGATGCAGGGAATTCAAGGATTCCTTGCCATAAAGTCGCAAAAATCCTTTCCTCACATCGAGGTTGCACCAGTCCTTGGTTATCGGTACACGTAACGATTGGAATACCATAGGGATTTGGTCCTGATCAAAATGGGTCCGGACCACGGGCTCTCCATTGGGTTGTTCGGGCAAGCTAGGGGACGGAATTTCCGGGCGGGGTACGCGACTTCCACTTTTTAGATAGGGCCAATCGTCCTTCCATACAAATTCCTCTATAGCCGTTTCACGGCCCAAGGTACATTTGCCGTGTGGGGTCAAGGGCCTGCCGACCAAAAAAACCACGTACCAATCGCCTTCCCGGGTCTGTACCAGATCGCCATGCCCAGATTTTTGAAGCGTATTGTTTTTATCCTCCGCCGCCGATACAAAAGGGTTATCCGGGTGAAATTCATAGGGTCCGTAAATCGATTTGCTACGACCCACGGTCATGGCATGCTCGTATTCGGTACCGCCTTCCGCAAGCACTATATAGTAGTAACCGTCCTTTTTGTAAAGATGGGGCCCCTCGGTACGACCCAGTTCTGTGCCCGGCGTAAGGTAATGCGCCTCTCCTATCAATTTCTTTTTCGAAGCACTGTACTCCTGCAATTCGATACCCCCAAAAAACTTACCATTGCGATGATCCAACAACATGCTCATAAACCATTTTCGTCCGTCGTCGTCATGAAAGAGCGAGCCATCAAAGCCTCGTGAGGTCATGTAAATGGGTTCTGACCAGTCGCCGGTAATGTCCTTTGTCGTAACCAGATAATTGGGGGTGTCCTTCCAAACACCATCAAAGGATTTTACATTGGTATAGACCAGATAGAAGGTGCCCTCGCTATAGGACAGGCATGGGGCCCAAACCCCGCAGGAGTCGGGAATGCCCTTCATATCCAATTGAGAAACCCTATTTAAGGGCCTTGCGATAAGCTTCCAATTTTTCAGGTCCTTGGAATGATGGATCTGAACACCCGGAAACCACTCAAAAGTGGAGGTAGCAATATAATAGTCGTCCCCCACCCTGCAAATGGAGGGATCGGGATTAAAACCTTTTAGTATGGGATTCCTTATCATAAAACTCATTTAACCAATTCTGCCTCTATCTGTTCCAGGGATTTTCCCTTAGTTTCCGGCAGGATTTTCAGTAAAACAAAAAAGCCTAACAACGCGGTTACGGCAAAAATTAAAAAACTCATGGCATTACCAAGATTGGATAGTTCCCATGGAAAAATCTGTTGTACCAACCAGCTCGAAAAGGAATTGACAAATCCGATGAACCCTATGGCCAAACCTCGATATTTATTCGGATACAGCTCGGACAACATGACCCACATCACCGGCCCCAGGGAAAAGGCAAAACATGCCACAAAGCCTAAAATACCTATAAGTACCAAAGTAGCGTTCATATTGGTGGCCAGGGCTAGGATGTCTCCTTCATTTTTTCCATAGGTCTGGCTGCCCAACGCGGATATCATGGCTTCCTTAAAATCCAGGTCGTTGGCATAAGTCTTATTTGCTATCCCGTTCAACTTACTGGTATCGAACTTTTCCAATTGTGCGATCTCTGAGGTGGTAAGTTCGTAGGTAGCCTTGTTAAACCCATATGCACAAAGCCCTAGGCTCAACGCTATTCCAGCAATACCCACTAACAATAATGGCCGCCTTCCCATCCTATCGATCAATACCATGGCAACAAGCGTAAATAGCACCGTGGTAAAACTCAACAATACCCCGGAAGTAAAGGAAGCGTCCGTGCCGATCCCGGTTTGCTTAAAAATTGAGGTAGCATAGAAATAAATGGCATTGATGCCTGTAATCTGTTGCAGCACACCAATTACCAGGCCTACAACAACAATAAAACGCAAGGCGGGAGCAAACAGTTGGCCTATGCTAGCCTTATCCTTTTTGGGCCGTTCGCGTATGTTTTTTTCGATAATCGCTATTTCCCCGCGTGCCCTCTCGTTTCCATGAAGTGCGTTGAGAACCCTCTTTGCCTCTTCCACCTTGTTGGTCAGGTACAACCAACGGGGACTCCTGGGCACAAAAAAAAGTAGCGCCATGTACAGTAGTGCCGGTGCCAATTCAATGCCCAACATCCATCGCCATACGGTTTCATCGGTCAGAAAGCTTTCACCAGAAGTATTTAAGCTATTCAAATAGTTATTGCACAGAAAGGCGGCAAAAAAACCGAGCACAATGTTCAACTGTTGAATAGATACCAATTTTCCGCGATTCTCAGCTAGGGCGACCTCGGCAATATAGGTGGGCGCCAGGATAAGGGCCGCCCCAAAGGCCACCCCACCTATCATCCGGGCGATGTACAGCATTTCATAGGAAATGGCATATGCCGAAAATAAAGCGGAAACCGCATATAGCAAGGCCACAATAATTAGTATTTTTTTTCTTCCGATACGGTCACTCAGCCGGCCAGCAACCAACATGGCCAACATCGCCGCAAAGGAAGGGGAACTTACGGCCCAGCCTGTCTGTGCGTCGTTTAAATCAAATTCCGGGCCCGCATAGGAAATAACTCCTGAGATGATTCCAGCGTCAAAACCGAACAAGAATCCCCCTAGGGAAACCACAAAAGCGATAAACAACGTTCTCTTGGACATTTTTACTTTTTTTAACTATAGTTTTATGTTCAACCCTGTTCTCAACATATGGGGTTATCCTGTGAAATACGTGAGTACCATTACTATTACCGCCACCAAAGCCACCGAAAGGACAATATCGATACTATCAAAACTTTCCTTGTCCTGCTGCCGCTGCTCCTCGGTTAGGGTCCCAAAGGCCAAGCCCTTGATCCGCGCATAGTTGGGTGCAGTGGTCAGTGCGCTTACTCCCACACACACCAGTGTGGAGAAAACGAACATGAATATGGCCATATGGGCAAAGTTGATCGTAGCAAAGTCGTGCAAAAAGCCGGATAGGCTGTCCACATTGATCTCCGCAACAATCCGGAGCGCAGCCACGATCAGGCCAGAAAATAAGGTGACGATGGCCGCTTTGGCATTGACCCTTTTCCAAAGTATACCCAATAGGAATACCGCAGTGATAGGGGGCGCTATATAGGATTGTACACTTTGCAAATACTTGTACAGGGTACCTCCCCCGATCTTTTCCATTATGGGAATCCAAATGATACCCAATAACACCACGATGGTGGTGGCAAATTTTCCTATGTTTACCAAGAAACGTTCGGAGGTTTCGGGTTTGAGCTTCTTGTAGATATCCATGGTGAATATGGTAGAACAGGAGTTGAATACCGAGGCCAGGGAACTCATCAAAGCGGCCATCAGACCACCGGCCACTAATCCCTTAAGTCCCGTGGGGAGCAAGGTTTTTACCAACACCGGAAAAACCTCATCGGCTTTATCATAAGTCAACACGCCCTGTTTGGCCAGTGCAAACGCTATGATGCCGGGAATCAAGAAAATAAAAATGGGCAAAATCTTTAGATAGGCCCCGAAGATGGCACCCCGTCGCCCTATTTTGATATTATTGGCCGCCAAGGTACGCTGCACAATGTACTGATCGGTGCACCAATACCAGATACCGACGATGGTACCCCCAAAAAGCATCCCTGTCCAAGGAAAATCAGGATCGGTAATGGGCCGCCACATATTAAAATGCTCCGAACCCACGGTAGCTCGCAAGGTAGACCACCCCCCTACTTCCTGTAAACCTAAATAGGTAATCACAACCGATCCCATGATGAGAATCACGGTCTGTAAGGTTTCCGTATAGATTACGGCTTTCATTCCGCCAATGACCGTATAGGCCCCGGTAAAGACCACTATGCCAATAGCCCCGTACCAAAAGGGGATCCCCAACAATTCCGAAACCACAATACCCCCGGCATAAATGGTGACGGAAACCTTGGTGATCACATAGCCCGCCAAAGAAAATACGGACAGGAACCAGCGCGATCGGGCATCAAAACGTTTTTCCAGGAATTCTGGCATGGTAAAGGCATTGCTCCTAAAATAAAAGGGCAAAAACAGCCATCCGAGCAGCAGTACGATCCAGGCGTGCAATTCGTAATGGGCCATGGGCATACCCGACTCCGCTCCGGTGCCGGCAAGGCCCACCACATGTTCCGAACCAATATTGGAAGCAAAGATGGAAGCTCCTATAACAAACCAGCCCACATTTCGGCCCGCCAGGAAATAATCGGCCGTGTCTTTGTTTTTTTGGAGGATTACCCAAGCTGCTACGGCCATCAGTGCTGCAAAATATAAGCCCAACACCCACCAATCCGCTGTTTCCAATATAGAGTCCATACGCGTTTTTCTTTAGTTAGATATATTGATTTACAAGGTTCTCGAACAATTCCTGTTTGCCACTCCTTAGTTTCAATTCCCCATGCTCCCCAGCAAGTAAGTATAGGTCCTCCAAGCTCAGTTTCCCGTTTTCAAAATCTTTTCCCTTTCCCGCATCAAATGAAGCATACCGATTTTGAAGCATGGTGCTATAGGACGATGAGGAAAGGATGCTGTCCGCAACAAGTAAGGCCCGGGCAAAGGTATCCGCCCCGCCAATGTGGGCGTGGAATACATCGTCCATGTCGGTGGAGTTGCGCCGAATTTTGGCATCAAAGTTTACCCCACCACCTTGCAGGCCTCCAGCCATGAGAAACTGGAGCATCGCTTCAGTGGTTTCCTGGATGTTATTTGGAAATTGATCGGTGTCCCAGCCATTTTGATAATCGCCCCTATTGGCATCCAAGCTGCCCAACATCCCTGCATTGGCGGCCACAGCTATTTCGTGCTGAAAGGTGTGTTGTGCCAAGGTGGCGTGGTTCACCTCTATATTGATCTTAAAATCCTGGTCCAATCCGTACTCGCGCAAGAAACCAATCGCCGTGGCGGTATCAAAATCATACTGGTGTTTGGATGGTTCCATAGGTTTAGGCTCAATAAAGAAGGTGCCCTTAAATCCCTGCTTACGGGCATAATCCTTTGCCATGGTCAAAAACCGTCCCATATGGTCCAATTCACGGCCCATATCCGTATTCAGGAGGGACATATATCCTTCTCGTCCGCCCCAAAATACGTAATTCTCCCCATTCAGGGCCATGGTGGCATCCAAGGCCAGTTTTACCTGTCCGCCTGCCCGGGCCACAACATCAAAATCCGGATTGGTGGCCGCCCCGTTCATATATCTAGAATGGGAGAAACAATTGGCGGTGCCCCAAAGGAGTTTAATGCCCGAATTGGTCTGTTTTTGTTTGATGTAGTCCGTGATGGTAGCCAATCTTTTTTCGGATTCCGAAAAAGTGGGCCCTTCCTGAATCAAATCGAAATCGTGAAAACAGAAATAGTCAAAACCCATTTTACCAATAAACTCAAAAGCAGCGTCGGCCTTGTCCTTGGCAGCCTGCACCGGGTCCGAGGCGCTATCCCATGGAAAGTTTTGGGTGCCCGGACCAAAGGGATCTGCACCTTGTCCGCAGAAGGTATGCCAGTAGGCAACAGAAAATTTAAAATGCTCGCGCATGCTCTTACCCGCCACTACCTGCTCCGGGTTGTAGTACTTAAATGCCAGAGGATTGTCAGAATCCCTGCCCTCGTATTTGATTTCACCTATCCCTTTAAAGTATTCCCTGTCTCCCAATACTATCATTGCACTTGTTGTTTGTTAATTATTTCCAGTTCCTGTTTCCAATTTTTATAGGCCCGCGCATAAGGTTCTTTGTCCTTAAAGGGCATAAAGGTCATGACGTGATCGTTATCCATGATATAAGATCCAAATTTGGCATAGTCCCCATCACGCAGCCCTACCGCCCTAGCTGCACCAATGGCACCTGTGGTATTGTAGACCTCTATTTCGTGTGAAATTAGCGTGGCGATAGTGTTCGCGAAGATCTCTGACCGGAATAGATTATCGTTCCCTACCCGGAGTACGGAAATATCGATACCATCGGATTGCAGGATTTCCATGCCATAAACAAAGGAAAAGGCAATCCCTTCCAGGGCTGCCCTGCAGATGTGGGCCTTGTTGTGGTTATTTAGGTTGATGTTGACCAAACGGGAACCGATATCCCGATTATCCAGCATGCGTTCCGATCCGTTCCCGAAGGGAATCAGGCAGACGCCGTCCGAGCCCACAGGGATGTCCGCGGCCAAATGGTTCATTTCCTCGTACGACCGTACCGCAAGATTGTTCATCAGCCACCGGTACTGTATCCCTGCACCGTTGATGCAAAGGAGTTTTCCGATCCGTGGTTCGGCCCCTTTCGCATAGTTTACATGGGCAAAATTATTGACCCGGGAACTCTCCACTACGGACAAATTATCGGTCACTGCGTAAACCACCCCTGAAGTACCTCCCGTCGCCGCTACCTCCCCTGGCCGGAACACGTTCAGGGAAAGTGCGTTGTTGGGTTGGTCCCCAGCCCGGTAACAAATAGGGGTTCCCTCGGCGATGCCGCTCTCGGCTTCTCCCAGCTTGCTCACAGTAGACTGTATGCCAAAAGTGTCCACGATATCCGGTACCAGGGACGGCCTTATTCCGTGATGATCCAGTAAAAACTGGGCAATACCGGCTTGCTTAAAATCCCAAAGCACCGCCTCGGACAGCCCCGAAATAGTGGTGTTCATTACCTGGGTAAACCGATAGGCGATGTAGTCGCCCGGCAACATAAATTTATAGGCCCTGGTGTACAGCTCGGGTTCGTTTTCCATGACCCATTTCAATTTGGAAATGGTAAAATTCCCGGGGGCGTTCAACAGATGGTCGCTGCACTGTTGCTTTCCCAGTTGGGCAAGTGTCTTGTTGCCGATGTCCACTGCCCTACTATCGCACCAGATAATGGATTTTCTAAGACTGTTACCGGCTTCGTCCAATAGTACCAGCCCATGCATTTGATAGGAAATTCCGATGCCCAAAATTTGTTTTCTGGAAACGGCATACTTCTTCTTCAACTGCTGTATGGCCTGGCAGACATGGATCCACCACGCTTCCGGCTTTTGTTCTGCCCATCCATTTTTTAGCGCTTGCATGGACATTTCTGTCTCCGGTTCCTGTACGACCCCGATGCTCTTACCGGAAGAAACCTCTACCAAAGCCGCCTTGATGGACGAACTGCCAATATCCAGACCTAAATAATACATAGTTGTTTGTTGCAAATTTTCGATACCCTTTGGCTACTTTATGGTTAAATGCTCTTTTTCGCTGTACGGTTGCCATAGGTTCACCCATCCAGCCGTTTCCCAATAGCACTTCCCAGTTATTGATATGCTTTTAGTTTTTTTGGAATACCCGGACATAATCTACTACCAAAAAGGCGGGGAAATTAGTAGGCGTGGGCGCTACCTGGGGAAGGTTGCCTCCCACCGAAAGTGCAAAAATCAAATAAAATTCATCGTTAAATGGATAAGGTTGCCCGTTCGCTGCAGTCGTTGCCGGGGTCATGGAATGGTATTCTATATCATTGACCAACCATTTAATGCTATTTTCTTCCCAGATTATGGAAAACACGTAATACACTTCATCAAAACCCTCTCCATTCAGCGCATCAAAATGGACCGAATTAAAACGATGGTTGGCCGGGAAATCCGTACCGTAATGGCCTGTTCCGAGAATATCGTTCGGGTTTTCGCCCAAATATTCCATGATGTCTATTTCACCGCCACGGGGCCACCACAAATCAGGGGCATCTACACGGTAGTTGTGGTTCAACATAAAAAGTGCCGTCCAGGTTCCGGGTACCGAGGGCATGCTGGCGCGAATGTCTACCCGTCCGTATTGGAATTCGAAAATATTATCGGTATGAATCCGGGACGAAGAATAGGCACTCCCGGAGATGTTCTGATTTTTGGCCTCTATCACCAAGTTGCCCTCCAAAAGATAGACATTCCGATCACTATTGGTAAAGTATTGCGCTTCGTTGTTTCCCCATCCACAGAGATTGGGACATCCATTTCCCAAATGAAAGCCCCATTTATCCGTGCTTAGTTCGGTATCGCTGAATTCATCGCCCCAGACCAGTTCATAACCGGTGTAGGAGGTGGGCGACGTATAACCTTTATCGGGCAGGGACACCAGGGAAGGGCAATCCTGGCAATCGCCACCGCAATCCACTCCCGTCTCATTGCCATTTTGGATACCATCGCTGCAGGATGTGCAAGGGGGGCAATCCCCACCACAGTCTGTTCCGATCTCATTACCGTTCTTTATGGCATCCGAACAGCTCGCTGCAAGTTCCCCATCGCCATCCGAGGAACTGGATGAGCAGGAAGAACAAGAAATAAATAACATGAACCAGGAAAACAAGATGTTCTTCTTCATTTTAGCGTATTTTAGGGCACTTTTTTAAGCGGTTTTAAAAAAGGAGCCGCGCAATGCACCAGCCCCTTTCTGACTGAATTAAACTACTAACACATTACTTATTCAAAGGGTACAAAGTCCTTGATAAAAAACTCCCCTGCCTCAACATGGCCGAAACCTCCGACACGCAGGGTGTAGTTGTCATAGGTATCGTTGGCGGGAAGTAAGGTTCCATCCGCCGCCGACATGGCATTGGTTCCATCGAACTCCACCGTTACCCAGGAGTCAAAATCCGCGGGATCCACGGTAACTCCAATGACCGTCCATCGTTGGAAAAAATTCCCATCTACATTATCGTGCAAAATAAGTTCTACCAAGGGCACCAAATTTCCCGAAAAGTCATTGCTCGAAGGAATGTAGACATCCAATTTAAATTTATGATACACAGAAAAATCTATGGGGTCCGATTGAGGTTGAAACTTAAAATCCTCAAAGCCGCCAAAGGGTCCGTTAGCGGGCCTCAATATTCTTGCCACCCCGTTGTCACTGCCTGCCGGATCGGCTACTCCATAGTTGGGTACTACCCCCTGATTGGCATCTGCAACAGGAATGAGGTTAAGTCCCGAGCTTGCATCCCCAGTTTCAAAGGTGTAGTAAACAGGCAGTCCGCTGCTGGCCAGCGCATCTGCCCTAGGGGTTCCAGGGGCTACAAAACTCGTGGTGGTCTTTAAATCCTTGATAAAGAATTCCCCGGCCTCGGTGTGGCCGCTTCCGCCAAATCGGAGAGTGATATTATCATAGGTGGTATTATCCCGCAGGAAAGTGCCCGTATCTGCAGATACCGCATTGGTACCGTCGAACCTTAAGGTGACCCAGGAATCAAAATCGGAGGCATCCACAGAGACCCCGATTACCGTCCACCTTTGGAAAAAATTGCCATCTACATTATCGTGCAGAATAACTTCGACCAAAGGCTCCAAATTCCCAGAAAAATCATTGCTGGAAGGAATGTAAACATCCAAGGTGAATTTGTCGTAGGTAGAAAAATCTATGGGTCCTGGCTGTGGCTGAAATTTAAAATCCTCAAAACCCCCGAAAGGACCGTTCTGGGGGCGAAGGATTTGACCCACCAGATCATCACTCCCCGCCGGATCGGCGGCTCCCAAATTAAAGGTAACTCCTTGATTGGCCTGGGGCAAGGGCACCAAATTTCTTCCCGAAGCGGCATCGTTTGCCTCAAAGGTAAAGTAATACGGAATGGCACTGCTGGCCAGGGCATCAGCCCTTGGAGTAGGAATGCACATCATACAGGGACCGCCACAATCTATGCCTTCTTCGCCCTGGTTCTGTATTCCATCGGTACAGGAAGGGCATACCACCCCACTACTGCCCCCACAGTCAATTCCTTCCTCATCCAAATTCTGGATGCCATCCTGATGTGAGGCCAATACAGGGCCCAAATTAAATTCTGTATCCTCCTCACAGGAAAAGGTGGTAAAAAAAAGCCCCAGGGTCAACAACCCTATACTACTGGCCTTTAGAAATGTTTTTATTTTGGTCATTTTTTTCATTGCTTTCTTCTTTATAATTAGTAGCCAGGGTTTTGTTCCAACATGCCTTCCGGGTAGGTATCTATTTCTTGCTGAGGAATGGGGAGAAGTTCATCACGTCCCACAGTAAAGTCCTTACCCACCGCATTTACGGCCGCCTGAATATCGCCCCAGCGAACCAAGTCCGTAAAACGATTCCATCCCTCTGTGGCCAGCTCCCTTCTACGTTCATCCTTTACACCTTGAAGCGTATAAGAAGGGGCTGCAGGATTACCGGGCCCATAGGCCCTATCCAAAACCTGTTGAAATGACGAGGCCCCATTACCGCCGCCGCCCATCAAGGATGCCTCGGCATGCATTAACAGCACATCCGCATAACGGAGTATTTTTTCATTCAAAGGAGAACCTTCCACATTCAATAAGGGCTGAACCTCCTCGAAGGTCAGAAAGTACTTCTTGGCCCCCGTGTTCACCCCAATGGCATAACCAAAGTTGTCCGGTACGGGGTCAAAGTTCAAGGCTGCCAAACCTGGGGAGTTCAACACTTGGCCTGGGAGTAGGAAAGTTGCTTCCTTCCGCTGGTCGCTGTCGTCAAAAAAGTCCACCAAATCCTGCCTAGGAATAAAATTGTTGAAGGAAGGATACGTCCCGGAAAGGAAGGGAAAGGACCAGCGCCACATGCCAGAACCTTCCTGTTGTTGCCCTGTACCGTTGAAACCTCCTGCGAACAGGCCATCTTGATAATTAATCTCAAAAAGGGATTCCGGACCAAATTCGGTTGTTTGCAGGAAGTTATTTCGAAAATCACTTTCCAACGAATACACGCCTTGGCCAATTACTTGTTCCGCGGCCGATACAGCGGCCGCCCATTTTTCCTGGTATAGGAATACCTTGGTAAGCAATCCCAGGGCTGCGCCCGAAGTCGCCGAACCCAATACCCGTTCACTATTTTTAAACGGTAATATGGCAGCAGCGGCCTGTAGATCGGATTCTATAAAAGCATAGACTTCCGATGCCGAAGACCTGGGCTTGAAGAGCTCTTGGTCCGCGGAGGTAACCGCTTCTTGAAAAAGCGGCACACCGCCGAATAAGCGAACGAGCTCAAAATAATAAAGCCCTCTAAGAAATCTTGCCTCGGCAATGATCTGCTCCTGCAATCCAGCGGTCTGAAAATCCTCAAAATCCTCAGCCAGTTGAATGGTAAAATTAGCTCTTGCCACACCTTGATACCACTTGCTCCATACCGAAGCGACCGAAGGCAGGGTGGAAACAATGGTACTGAATTGGTCGTATTGTTGCCCGATGGCCCAGAAATTGGCCGACTGCGAATGTAGGTCATCAGCCCGCACCCCCTGTTGCATCAAAGGAAAAGTCTGGTTGTTCAAGACACTCTGCCATTGTAAGGGATCATAAGCGGCATTGAGGCTCGATAGGACGTCTTGTTCCGTTTTAAAAGCGGTTTCCGCAACAATTTCCGTTATGGGCTCTTTATCCGTGATATCATCCGAACAGGAGCCAAGAAGTAGCACAGTGCTCAAGGCCAAAAACAGAAAATTTAGTGCATTGTTTTTTGATATATTTCTTTGAAATTTTTTCATTTTCCTTCTTTTTAAAACTTAAAATTAAATCCGAGTAGCACCTGACGGGCTTGTGGAAAAAAGCCCTGGTCAATTCCGATATTGAGCGGAGTGTTGATATTGTTCTGGCCTATTTCAGGATCTATTCCGGTGTATCCAGTGAGGACGAACAGGTTCTGGCCAGAAACATAGACCCGTACCTCCTTGGCCCCCAATGCGTCCAATACACTTTCTGGAAGGTTATAACCCAGGGTAACATTTTTTACCTTTAAATAGGTTCCATCCTTGATATGAAAGTCCGATATCAATTGCTCCCCGTTGTTGGGAGCGCTGCTTACAACAACATTTCGCGGAGCCCCTGGTTCGGTAACGTAGGATGCCGGTCTGCTGGTTCCTTGGGCGTCATATCTAATGGTCGCATCCAAAATATCGTTTCCTGCGGTTCCTGACATGAACGTGGTGAAATCAAAGCCCTTGTAGTTTACCCCAAAACTAAATCCAAAAGTAAGGTCAGGATTGGGATCTCCTATAATGGCCTTATCGCCCCCATCCGGGACCAATTGATTGTTGCCATTGCCATTAAGGTCCCTAAAGACCAGGTTACCGTTGGCATCCACGCCCTCTACCACAAAGCCATAAAAACTGGCTATGGGGTCTCCAACCTGTGTCCTGGAAGCAAAGTCATTGAACTGCGGTTGTATTTGAGCCGATGATATGAACGAAGTCTCACCGAGGTCTGTGACCTCGTTATCGTTAAATCCGGCATTTGCCGCAACATTCCAACCAAAACCACTGTTGTACGTATCCCGAAAGGACAGCAAAATTTCAAGACCCTTGTTCTCAAGAGCACCTATGTTTTGAACGGCGGGTGTTAGACCAGAGGTCAAGGGTGTCGTAGCCGAGAGCAATATATCTGTGGTTTCTTTGTAGTAGTAGTCTAACGTGAAGCCGAGCTTGTTGTTAAACGCATTGATGTCCAAGCCTATGTTGAACTGCGTCAACTCTTCCCATCCCAAATCTGGATTTGCCAAACCCGTCAATACAATTCCCGGTTGGCCTGCATAACTCGCGTTGGTGCTCACGGAAGATAAAAAAGCCAGTGCTCTGGACGAACGGTCATTACCACTTATCCCCCAGCTACCCCTTATCTTAAACAGATCTATGGCAGTAAGGCCCTGGAAAAAATCTTCCTCGGACAGTACCCAGCCAGCCGAAACCGCCGGAAACCATGCCTCTCTATTATCTGGCCCAAAGTTGGACGATTTATCCCTCCTCAAAACGGCACTGAACAAATACTTTTCCTTGTAGTTATAATTTAACCTGCCAAAGAAGGATTCCATTCCTATTTCAGTAGAAACCCCGGGGGTAAGCGTGGCATCACTATTGTCAACTGAAAGTGCAAAATTTACCTCTTTAAAATCGTTGGTTAGGAATTGTCCGGCGTCCCGTACGGTGGATCCGCCAAAAAAACCTGTTTCAACCACCTCATATCCAAGCAATACATCCAGATTATGGTTCTTTTCCGCCAATTTTTCAAAGGCGTATTCCGCTGTTCCTCCATACTGTCTGTTAATCTGACGATTGGTACTCTCCTGATAAGCAACTCCTGTACTGGTATCGTACTGTTGACTTGGTTGCTGAATCAACGGACTGAAGGTTTTGATAAAGGAAAAATTATTGAAGGAGCCATAGGTCCCCTTTAGTTTTAAATTGTCAATGGGTTCCCAGGTCAAGGCAAAGGTCAGATTAAGCACATCCTGTATGGCCCGGGTATCGGACAAGGCAACGGAAAAGAGTGGGTTTTGAACGGCTCCCAAGCTGTTGAGCGTTACGCCATTGGCTACGGGGGCAATACCCTGAAGGCCGGGATTAAAAAAGTTGCCCTGCTCATCAAATGCTGGATAAATGGGAGGTAAGGCATTAATAAAACTACTTATGCCAACACCTGCACCACCGTTGTTCTGGGCAATGGTAAAGCGGTCCTGATTCTGATATTGTGCTATACCGCTTACGTTTATGCGGTCCGTTAGATCAATACTCAGTGCGGTCCTTATGTTTCTTCTATTGAACTCGGCCTTATTGTTGCCGCCCAATATGCCCTCTTGGCCGAAATAACCCCCTGAAACGGCGTAGGAAAGGTTCTCCCCTCCTCCGACCACGGAGGCATATACGTCCTGAACCGGCGCATCGTCGAAAAGGACATCATACCAATCCGTGTCGGGCAAAGCTGCGCGTTCCGCCTCGGTAAACTGCCCTCTAAAACCCGCAACAATCGCTCCACCGGCAGCAGCAACACCTTCGTTGTAGTATTGTACATATTGATCCCTATTCAACAAATCCGGTTTGTTCGCGAGGCTTTGGATACCGTAGGAACTCCGAACCGTAAATTCTGGTTTAGTACTTCGTTTGCTCCCTTTCAGTGTTTCTACCAAAATTACCCCATTGCCCCCTCTAGAACCATAGATAGCTGTTGAGGTGGCATCTTTTAGTACCGTTTGGGTTACAATGTCATTGGGGTTTACAAAACCTAGATTAGGTACCTGTACCCCATCAACAATAAACAGGGGGTTGGAGTTGTTCGGTGACCCTATACCCCTGACCCGAACGGTCTGGGGCGATCCGGGCGATCCCGAATTCTGTTGTACCACAACACCCGGTATGGTTCCCTGTAAAGCAGCTTCTGCCTGGGATATGGGTAAAAGTTGTATCTGTTCCGCCTTCACTACTCCTACTGCCGTGGTAACGGTTCTTTTGTTCTGGGTCTGGCCGTATCCGAGCACCACCACTTCGTCCAACGCCTGAGTATCCTCCTGAAGTATCACATTTATGGTCGTTCTGTTGTTTACCGCAACCTCTTGGGTCAGATACCCAATATAGCTGAAGACCAGTACCGCATCGCCCGAAACATCTTCCAGAGTATAGCTGCCGTCAAAATCCGTTTGGGTTCCGTTTGCCGTGCTCTTCACCAAAACACTTGCACCCGGAAGCGGTCCGGAGGTATCCGACACGTTTCCGGAAACGGTCTGGCCCATGCCGTTGAAACCAATCAACAACAAGGCCAGTGACCCCATAATTTTCACCTGTTCTTTTCTCATAAAGTTTAAGTTTAGTTAGCTAATTTTTACTTTGTCAGTAATTTTAAAATCGATAAAACATGTGCAGCAGTCCCTTCAAAATTATCGGATGTATGAGGCGATTTTCGATATTTTAACAATACGGGAGGGGGCACTCTCCATTTTTACAAGCCCAACAGGTAGGTATCTACTAAAATATAATTGATTGATTTTGAGTTTATTACAAACTCTTTGAAGGAGAGAGCGAAAATTCACGAAACCGTTTTCGTAAATTTTTTGAATTCAGGGCCCGGTTTTTTTAAAATGCCTGTTTTTAGGCAAACAGGCCGTGTTCCTGTTACCTACCCTTTTCACAAAAAAAGGGCAAGCCCAAAAGCTTGCCCCAAAACCCCATCGATTTGCCGAGGGTTTCCAATTTCTCTTCGCCTAACTATTGACAGTTTGGTTCCATACACCGCTGGCAGCCGCTTCGCGTGTATATTCAGAAAAGTCCTTGGGCTTTCTTCCCAATACTTTTTCGATATCGTTGGTCACCACAGAGTTTTTGGGGTTGGTCAAAACTTCCGAGAAAAGGTAATTGATCAGCCAAATAAAATCCGATGGTACACCAAAACCTTCCAACATCTTGGTATAGGCAGGTAAGGAAATGGGCGTAAACGCAATTTCCCTTCCCGTAGCTTTTGCTATTTCACCTACCGCCTCTTCAAAGGTCAAGAGTCTAGGGCCCGTCAGTTCGTATATTTGACCACTATGCACGTCATCCAAAAGGGCAGCGACCACCACATCGGCGATATCATCGGTATCCACATAAGGAACCTTGGCATCTGCATGCGGCAAGGCTACATGACCTGCAAGAATGGGATCTAAGAAAAAACTTTCGCTAAAATTTTGGTTGAACCAACTGGCGCGTACAATAATATAATCTATTCCAGAATGGATGACCACCTGTTCACATAGTTCCGCCTCACGTTCGCCCTTGCCCGAAAGCAGTACCAACTTTACAATGCCGCTTTTTTTGGCTGCTTTGGTAAATCCTTCAATGGCCTCCAAAGCCCCGGGCACGGCCAGGTCTGGATGAAAGCAGAGGTATACCTTGTCCATGCCTTCCAATGCTCCTTCCCATGTTTCCGGTTGCTGCCAATCAAAGGCCGGACTTTCGGTTCGCGATCCAATACGAACAATTTGATCCAATTTGGCAAGTCCTTGAGCCACCTTGCGGCCGGTCTTACCCTTTCCACCGAGTACTAATACGTTGTTTGTCATCATTTTACTGTTTTATATTTAATAATTGTTTCGATTTTTTTTTGGAGTATAGTTTCTAATTCCACTTCCTGGCCTTGCCTTTCTAAACTGTTTTTACGCAACAGCCAAGGAGCAGCAATACGAAAGAAATAGTCGAAGAAACTGTTCGGATCAGGTGCAGCCGGTTCCATTTGGATTCGAACCTGGCCCTAAGGGAGTGGGCGTCCTCCAGACTTATTTCCATCAAATCTGTTCCGTCCAAGACCTCATTTAATGGGACATTGCCGAATAGGGTAACGAGGACAAGCCCCAGCGCATAGCAAGCTGCTGCGGCAAGAAGCAGCCAGAGGATATGACCAGGGTATCCCCTATAGGTATAGGCCGCCGCCAATATTAAAAGTAGCGGTCCAAAGAAAACAACAAAAAATTGCGGATTCAAAATGGTCCTGTTCATATGTTGAAAAGCCTGTAGATAATCAACATCGTCCAAACGTCCTATTCCCGGTGTTATAGCATTGGTCCATGTAAAACAAAGACCGGCCGAGAGTCCCGTCAGCAAGGTTGCAGTAAGCAGCAGTACAATTTTGATAGATAATTCCATGGGTAGTGATTTTAAGTTATGTTAGCCGTTATTTTCCGATGTCTCCTTTTCGGTTTTGAAATGGTGGGCAGGAAAGCCGATAACACTCCTCTTGTTAGTGGGTGTAAACGTGCCAAGGGTGCCAAAACCGGTTGCTACCCGGTGTATCCTTGAAGTGATTTCCCTATTGCCTTGCATGTCCATGTCCTTTAGTGATTTTGATAGGACAAAGTTGATGTATTGACAAGCGGGGAGCTTGTCCGAAAGGGATGAAGATTTGTTCGAAAGGGATTATTGCTTTATCTCACTGGGGCGAAAGCCGTATTTTTTTGAAAAAGCATTGGAAAATGAGCTTAGGGAATCGTATCCAACGTGCCAGGCCGCCTCTTGGACCGTTGCTTCACGATTTCTCAATAGCTGGTGCGCCCGGGTGAGCCGTTCGTTCTGAAGGTATTTAAAAACCGGAACCCCAAAGAGTTCCTTAAAGTGTTTTTTCAGTTTGAAGCTATTCAGCCCTATTTGCTTGGACAGTTCCGTTAGCGAAGGTGGTGTTTCAAGATTGTTGGAGAGGATTTCCTTGGCTTCGAATAGCTTTTCGCGCTCGGATGCCTTGATCATATCGGTATGCATCGTGGCCAGTTGCCCAAAAAAATGCGACAACAAAGCCGTCATCTGGCTCCTAAAGAACATCATTTTGGTTTTTCCTTCATAACGAATATTGAATACTTGATCCACGATGTGCTGCATTTCAGGGGTCATATAAAATCGAGGACCTTCCACGTAGTGATCTTCAGGATGCACTAGTTGGTGCAGCAATTGTGAAAACAATTCCCCTTCCTCATTGGGAAGTTTTTCCAGATTTCGCGTCGCCGTAGCGATGACAATGCATTGAAGGGGTTTCGTGGCTGAAACGGTATGGACGAACACCACCTTTTCATTTGCGTAGAATGAAAGTGCCAAGCCTTTTGTATGATTAAAATCCGTTTGCTTATCTGCATATTTTACAGAAAGGTCCACATTACCCGAACCATAGAACGCCACTGCAATTACGGGTTCATCAAACGTACAGCTATCTGTCGTAGATTGCTCCGAAGCGGATTCTTCCACTAGAATGGTAAAATCATTGATATCTATTATGTCCCTGGTCATAGCACCAGGGTAAATTACACAAAAAATATGATTTTTATGCGTGTTTCCCCGGCAGACATATCATCCGCGACCTTACCTATTTATTGTTTTGCCATAGGGTCTATTGCCCGGATCGCACTGCGCAGCTGTGCATCGGTAAGTTTGTAGATCTGGACCAGGGCGGCTTGGTCGGTGTCATAGGCTGCAATGATATGGGCATGGTTCTCAATCCACTGCACCAGTTTTTTAATGACCCTTAGGTTGGCATTGCCGTGCGATGTTCCATCGCCAATATTCCTGGATAGCACGGCATTAAAAGAAAGTAAGGGTTTTCGAGAAAAGTAAATCTCTGACAGTTTTGCGGTATATTCGAGCTCTTCCGAGGAATAGGAATAGTTGTTTTTTTTGTCAATGGCATGTCTACCTTCATGCGCGTAGATGCTGGACTCCAAAACAATACGTTCCAAGGCGTTGATGAACTTTAACCGCAGCGCGCTACCGCTTAGTCCGGTATTCTTCAGGGAGTCCAGAATTTCCTTTTTTTCATTATAGTTGATCCATTCGTTTAAACCCGGCAGGTAGGCATGCTTATCTTCCAAAGCCAGGGAATCGTCCAGGGCGCGAAGTTTCCGTATCTTCTTTTGTGTTTTTTGGATTTCTACCGAATCCGTTACGGTCAACCAAGAAAGTATAGGTCCACCGGTATAGGCACTTCGCACTTGCAAAAAGGATCCATCGTCGTTTGCCCAGCCCCCGGTTTCTGCCTCCCCATCCCAAAACCAGCCGGAATAACCGTTGGATATCATATGGTCTATGGCCACATACCTGAACTCGGCTTTTTCCCTGTACTGCTCGATCGTTCTTTTATCATCCAACATCACGTGTCCCATATGTAGCCCATAATAGCCGTTGGCGCTCATGAATTTTACTACGGCCTTAAATCGCTTCCTAAGCTCCTTCACCAGGTTTTCCTCAGAAAGGGGTGGTTTATCCCCTTGCCATGACAACGCATCCCATAATTTTTTTCCTTTGACGAACATGGCCTGCATATAGTGTTTTTTGTTTTCATCCCCGTTTATGGTCTTTATATAAAAGGCATGGGTAACGCTATCTATACCCCGTAGAAAATGAACATAGGAGCCTATGTTATTGATGGTCGGATCGGTATGGAGCCCATCACCAAAGTGAACTTTCTTGACCATTTGCGAAAATTCATAAAACCCGGATTCCGCCAGACCTTTGATGATAACGACAAGGTCGGATTTTGTTTTGTTATTGGGGGTATAACGAAACAGGGCGTCCCGGAACGCGTGGGGAGCTTTTAACAGGGAGGGATGCACCTGATCAATATCGGTGAGCCGGTAATAGGACATCCAGGCCGTAAAGGACTCCTCTCCCCTGCCCAACAGTAGGGAATACCCCAGGTACCGTTTCGCGATATCCACATCTCCAGGCTTATCACGGGCGAGATTTTGGAGCAGGTCATATGCTTGTTGAGACTTCGGGTTGGTGTATGCTGATACATCTTCGCCAGCAAGGGCAAGTGCTTTCTGCTTTTCAAAAAGGGCTTGGACGTAGAACAACTGGGCGTGATATTTTTCAGTTTCGGAAATGCTGTTTTCCAAGGCTAAAGAGGAAGCGGCAATGGCCTCATCCCACTTTAACTCCTTCGCTAGGAGCCTTGTCCGTAAAAGGTATGTCCAACTTAGGGCATGATCCAGTTGCTCCAGGGTATCCAGAAGGGCATGCGCTTTTTCGTTTTTCCGATAGAATAGCCAGTCCATCTTGGCCAAATAGCGGGCGGCTGCGGTTCGGTCTTCCAGGGTCTGTACCGTATCCTGCCAAACATTGGTAAAGACCGAATAGGCTACGCTATGATCCATGGAAAAATAGGCGTTTTTCCCGTCTTGAAGGGAATGACTCCCCGGGTCCACCCCACTGCTTGGGTCGTTGTTGCATGCAAAAAGCATTACAGAAGATAAACTGGTAAGGATTAGATTGATGAATTTCATGGATGTTGCTTTGTGACAAACATACAAAATTTGTTTTAATCTGTAATATTTTTTATAACAGATTTAGATGCGCTATTCCTTTTGGCTATATTTGAAACAGAAAACAGGTCCTATGGAGTTAATCAAAGGCAAACAGGCCGATATTGTGCAACATTGCATTTATGAGATAGCGACGGGCAAATGGCCATCGGGGCTCAAACTCCCCTCGGTTCGGGAAGCGGAGAAGCTTTGGGGCGTGAACCGGCATACTGTTCTGGGCGCCTATAGGGAACTGGAGAAAATAGGCTTGGTAGCCTCCAAGGACCGCAGTGGCTATTATGTCAAGGAAGATGCCGCCCATGAGGTAGGCGATACCGGTTTAAACCAACTATATTTAAAAGTGAAAGCACTTATTGGCAAGCATTCCGACTTTGATCTTTCCTATACCTTCCGCTATTTTAACAACATGGCCATTTCCGAGGCACGGACCAGTCCGGCCTATGCTTTTTTGGAGTGTACACAACAACAGGCCGAGGACCATGCGGGTGAAATCTATCAAAAGCTGAACGCATATGTGTTGCCTGTCTGTATAGCGGATATTGAAGTCGGGTCCTCCCAAATTCCGGAGAGTGTACGAACCTTGTTGACCACCGGGTTTCACATCCAGGAGGTGAAACAGCTTGGAAAGCAGTTGGGCAAGGAGGTAGTGAACATTCCTATAGAGGTAGACCCGGACCTTCTTCTAAAATTCCGAGGTCGCACCGATATGGACCAGGCCCTGGTCGTTGAGCTCGAAGGGCATATGTCCTCCAATATTGCCAAGGACGTGCAAGATTTAACCAAACATATGAAGATTCGGCAAAAACTGATCACCGATGTCGAGCGCGAGATTACCGAGATACTGCAGGACGCGGACAACCAACTTCTACTACTATCCCCCAGGGTTTGGGGAAGGTGCTCCAGGGCAATCAAAAAGGACAGTCGGGTAAAATTAATCCGCTTTAGGGTATCCCACAGTTCATGGAAAATTGTATCGGGAACGCTAAAAATACCCTTTTAGTCCGTATTCCAGGCGTGGAGGAGCGGTCCCAAACCTTCCGTAAACATCGGATGGTTGACAATGGGGAATGGAATGATTAAATTTGATCGTGCATTTCCATCCATCATGAGAAAGACCATACTGATCTTTGGAAGTCTAGCGGCCGCTATTTTTATCCTGTTCGAACTGAACAAACTCTCCCTATGGAGTACAGGTGATGCCGCTAACGTGTTCATTGTCCTCTCGGGGGCGCTGTTTATTCTGATCGGTTTTCTCATCAATAGGTTTCTCCAGCAAAAAAGGGAAAATCATAGACCGCGTATTTTACGGAAGTCAAATCTCACCAAGCAGGAACACAAGGTACTGCTACTTATGAACGACGGTTTATCCAACAATGAAATAGCAGCGCAGCTTTTTATTGCCGAAAGTACGGTGAAGACCCATGTTTCCAATATTTTGGTAAAGCTCAAGGCCAAACGCAGGACGGAGGCTGTCAAAATAGGACGCGACCTCCATATCATCTAGGGAAATATGCCCTGGTACTTTAGTAGGAAATATGCTTGGAACATAAAAATCCTACTTTAGGGGGATTTTTTTTTCGAGCCAATGGGCTATACTTGTGGCAACTATTCAAATGATATCCTATGAAAAATTATGTACTGCGTTACGGCCTATGGGGAGGCGGCATCTCCATTGGACTGGGTTTGATTAACTGGTTTACAGTCGCACAAATCTATGGCCCTGGGGTTTCACAGGCCATTGGCTATCTGTCCATTGTCCTGTCCCTAATGTGTGTCCCTTTGGGAATTAAGTATTTCAGGGACAAACTTAACAGCGGCAAGCTCACTTTCGTCCATGGATTCAAAATAGGGCTGGGCATCACCTTTATCGCCTCCTTGGTCACCTTTTTGTACAGCATGCTCTTTTTTGCGATGGCCGGTGACCGCTTTGACGAGTGGAGCAGAAAAGGGCTTTCCGAAACCGAGCTCGCTGAAATGCAGGCCCAAATAGCGCAAACACCCGATTTTGTCCTTACCCCCTGGTTCCAAGGTCTTGTCCTGTTCCTAACGGTATTCATGATCGGTCTGATTATCAATCTTATCAGTTCGCTCGTCCTAAAGCGTGCAGAAATAAATGACTAATAGTTTCAACCAAAAATAACGTACAATGGAAATAAAGGATTTAGTAAAAAAATGGTTTACCGTCTGGGAAACGGGCAACTTCCAAGAAATCCCTGTAACCGACGATTTTAAGCATACTAGCCCATACGGAACCATACCATCAAAAAAGGAATACCTAAAGCTGGTAGAAGCCAACCGGGACAAATTTTTGGGCAACCGTATCCTCGTCCATGACGAGATCTATGGTCCCGATAAAGCCTGTGTTCGCTATACCGTATCCAAGGACGATTTTACCATGGAGGTAAGCGAATGGTTATACCGGAAAAATGGCCTGATACAGGTAATTATTGCCTACTACAATATTGAGGGGGAAATCAGTGAAGAACGAAAGCTATCCGAGCCCTTGGGTTAAGTATCGGAAAATTTCATCTCGTAGGATTCCCATTGGTAGCCCATTTTTACACGTCTAAAGGCAAATATCTGTTCTCCATCGGTCCTGACATTGATTATTCCCGGCAAAATCTTCTTGAAGCGTTGTCTGGCTTCCTTGTTGGAAGCAGCCTGTGAAAAATCCAAATCGCCCATAGTGGTGATTGCGACCCCGGAATGGTCCACAGCCTCCGGGTCGCCCGAATCTATAAACAAAGCGGATAGTTCCGTGGAGAATATCAAAGGTTTCTTCCCCCTCCCCGCCTTTCCGATACCTCCGAGAAAAACGGCCCTGGGATGTCCGTGATCTGGAGTTTCGCCCGAAGAAATCACGGTAATCATAGGATTGATATGGTTGAGCAGTTCCTGGGAGAACTCATGACTTCCATGATGGGGCGCCTTGAAGATATGGGCATTTACCTTGAGGTTGTTTCCCGGTATCTGTAGGAAGTGCTCGCTTCCCTCAATATTGATATCGCCAGAGAAAAAGGCCCTCACATGATCATAATCGATCCTGAAAATCAAGGAGTGCCCATTGATTGTATGGGATTTGTTGTGCAACCATTTAAAGCTACCATCCGTTTCCAAAATAGGCCCTAACACCTCCAGTTGAATACTGGGGTCGCCTATATCCATAACGCCATCTGAACTGTCCAGTCGCTTGTAACTGGCCTGTGAGGTCTTTACCGCATCGATCCAATTCTTAAACCCACTCTTGAGGTCAGCCCCATCCAGATCCGATAAGCTGCTATGGATGGTGATGAGCTTTCCGTTGACCCTTGTGCCCAGCACCTCGTTGTGGCCCGACTCATAGAGTCCAATTCCGTTGTGGTAAATGTTTTTTACCGTTATTTGGGGATGGTTTAAGAGCGGGACCAGTCCCACGACATGGTCCTTGTCCGCATGGCTCAAAAAGAGATGGTCAATAATGACAGAATTGGCGGCTTGGTCCAGTCTATATTTCCATATCAAAAACCCTAGGGCCCTGTCCTTGAGTCCTCCATCGACCAGTATTTTGGTATTGTTCGGCGTAACAATGAAGGAAGCATCGCCCTGGCCAATGTCCAAAAAATAAAGCTCAAGGCTCCTTTTCAGGACAAATTGGGTGTTAGCGGCGATTTCACCTGGCCGACCCCGGTAGGTAGCGTCACGCCGGTCGGCCGCCGTACCGTCCTGGGCGGTATCCAATTCAAATTGATCCCCATAGATGGCGACATAACTGACGTCTTCAACGCCATTATTAAAATAAAACCGTTTCGTTTTTTGACCGAGGAACTTTTTTGCCATGATGCGCAACGCTATTTGAACCGTTTAAACCGTCCCCTTCAGAATCCCATATTCCGCTCTTGTCTCCAAGCGGCTCACAAATTCTGTAGGAGATACCTTAAGTTACCTCAATGCATTAGGTTTTGGTTTGGAATATGTATAGCCAGCTCCATTTTGTGTATAGATGGCAATGGGTATTCACCCGCAATGCCCGGGCCCGTTCCGGAGCTTAGCTTTGATATGAAGTCCCCTGATTTATTTGATGCCCAACATCTTGTTAAAAGTGCGTACTTCACGCACATAAAATTCATGGAAGCGTCTTTTTAATTCCTTATACGATGGTATACGTTTCATATTCCTTTTATTTTGTGGTTATTCTATTAGTAGCCACAAGTTGGAAAATGTCACAAAAAAACCGATCTTATCGTATTTTATTTTAAATGCTGACGCAATGCCCGCGTCAATTCGTCGGCTTGATCGATCCATAGAAGATGTCCGGCATCGTCTATTTCGTGGAGGACAGCATGTGGGATATCTGCTATCCATTTTCTGTTCAATAGATTTCCAAAGGCCAACCAATCGTGATTGCCGGAGATGATGACCACGGGATAATTCCTTTTTCCAAATTCGGCTATGTAGTCCCATCCACCTGGAGGGTAGCTCCTTTCGGTAAGTCCATACACATGGGGTTTGTACAAGGATCTGCCACCTGTCATTTGAGACCATTTTGAAATATCGGAAAGCATAAGTTTTCCCATATTCATACGATATTTCATGGTCTTTTCTTTGGAATTCAAGGGAGGGGATTCCCGATTCAGCCCATATTTATCCATTTCTTTTTCTATTTCCGGCCGATTGCGAAAAGCCATTGAGGCCAGATATTCCTGATGCTGCAGTTCCTTGTCCTCTTCTGGCAAGGGCTCCTTAAGACGGGCTGGAGCCAGTAGCACCAGTTTCTTGATGTGTTCCGGATACTGCTGTGCATAGGCACTGGCCAATACCCCTCCCATGGAATGCCCTGCGAGTGTCAATTGGTCTTGTTTTAGCTCTTTCCGTAAAAGTTCCAGATCTTCTATATGGTGATCAAAGGTGATAAGGGAGTCGGGAAAGGGTGATCGCAGGGAACCTCGTTGCTCATAAAAGAAAAAATGAAAATCCTTTTCCAAATCCTTTACTGCGGTTACCAGCCCACTGTGTTCCGCTCCCCATCCCCCATGAAGCATAATAACGGTGTCCTTACCAGAACCGAACTCACGAACATACAATTGTGGATCGGTCTCCCAATCTCCGGTGGAAAGAAACCAATCTTTCATTTTCGTATTGTCGTTTTCAGGGCTTTCTTCCACGTTCCTCCGGGGATCGCACCCAAGCGGCAAACCAATGATCAAAAGCAGAAGCACTAGGGTCATGAAGGTTTTCATTTTTTGGGTCATTTGCATTTGTTTCAAAGATGATGTCTTTTTGTCCGTGTTGGGGAAATTTTCTTTAGTCTTGGAGCCGCGCTATAAAACCCCAGTTGGTATGCTGCAGACGGCCCATAGTCTTAAACCCCTCGCCAAAAAAGGAGGCATCCCCGTCCGCTATGATTTGCAGTTCATTATTTCCTTTTTTCAAGTTTAGGGTGGTACGGAACATGCCATCGAACATGCGCTCAAACTTTACCTTCCCATAACTAAACACCTCTTCGCCATTTAAAAGGATACGTACCTTGCCTACAAAATCGAAATGCAGGATTTTTGTCTGGGCACTTTCCGCCATAAGCTGCGTTTTGGCAACCGCTACCCCTGTCGGGTATTCAAAATAACGGGATAGATTCACAAAGGCATCATCGGGTTCATACACCTTTTTCCACGGACCGGACATGATGCTCGGGTCCACTGTATCAAGCAAATGACTAGATGTGGTATCCCTGGGAAATTGGGCGGAGATCTCCCATTCACGCAAAAAAGATGCTGGGAGCGGCTTTGCAGCCTCGGGGGCAACTTCTGGTAGGGCTTTGTAGGTGACATTTGCAAAGTACGAGGAGCCAAACATACTGCGCAGCAGAAAATGCTCCCCCCTCAACGCTTTGTCCAACAGCTTTACCTCCATTTGTGGTTCCTCACTGTGGTTTACAAAGACCTTTAAACGGTTTCCCTGTACTTCAAAGGCAGCATGGAACCATTCCAAGGATCGTATGTCGGCCTCCTTCTCATAGGTGGGATAATTGTAAAACACCCAGCTTAGGGCACCGTTGTAGATGGGGATATATTGAATGGCTTCCCGGGTTCCTCCCAAACCGGGCCTAAAATAGATAAACTGATAGTTGTGCTCGTTGGCCACATGAAATCCCAGACCGGACATGACCGCCCCGGCTATGTCCATCTCTATCCTAAAATTTTTAGCTTCTACGGCCTTGGTCAAAGCAATGGATTGTTTTTTACTGTCCAGTTTTACGCTTTGTTTTCCCTTAAAAATTGTATCGATATAGGCCGTAGGTTGGTTGTCTTCCGATAGAATGGTACATTTATCTCGCTCAAATAGGGGTTGTTGTCCTAGGGCACAGATTGTGTACCCTAGGGAAAATAAGATAAGTACTGTTTTTGGAATTTTCATGTATAAAAGGTTTTAAAATCGTTTATTTTTATCCTAAACTAAGGGAAGTGTGAGAAGGCCCATTTTCGTTTTACACTTATTTTAGGACCTTTTTTCGATCATTAACATACATAGCTGTAAATGAACACTTTAGCCTCCATAGACCGGGAATTGTTGGATAGTATCAAGCGGCAAATCGTTAAGGCCTCCGGCCTTGAGGGCAAGACGGATTGGGTTCAGAAAGACTATGAGTTTTTGGTTTTTTATATCGAGGACCAGACTGGAGTACCCCTAAGTCTTTCCACCATTAAACGGATATGGCGAAACGAATATCACCGACTGCCCCATATCTCCACCTTGGATGTTCTTGCCCAATTGGCATATCAAATGGACTGGCACAGCTTAAAGAAAAAATGGCTGTCCAGGACGCCGTGGACAGATCCCGCCTAAGTAGATGAAAAGAAAGGGAAGCGTAATCCGTTGCTCTATATTGTTGTTATTATAGGCCTGCTGTTTGGCCTGGGCGTCCTCCTTTCCCTGGCATTGGATAAAACCCCTACCCTATCCCCTGCCGAAAGGGAGGCTGTGACCTTCTCCTATAAAAAATCCGTGGAAGGAAAAATTCCCAATACCGTTGTTTTTCATTACAATGTGGAATCCGTGACGGCCGATCGGTTTTTTCTACAGCAGAGCTGGGATGAGAGCCGAAGGGTGGAAATCTATAAGGGCAATACGGAACAAACCGATATTTACTACGTACCAGGCTATTATACCGCGCGACTTCTGGCCGATACCGTGGTCATCAAGGAAATACCCATTCATATTACACATTATGATTGGTTTATGGCCGCACGACAACCCATGTCCACGATACGGGCCTTTGACCGTAAGTACTGGTCGGATGCCCCTCATATGGGCATTGATGAAGAGGTACTTCGGGCCGGCCATATTGATCCTTCCCAAGCCTTTCAACTGGCTTTTTATCTAGTGAGGGATTTTGGTATGGACGGTGATAATTTTAGCTATAGCACCCGATTTAAGATGGACCCTCTGGATGCCGTTCCCTGTCCCAACATAAACCTCCATGTACAGGGAGAAACAGGTTACTATTGGATCATGTTGGGGTTGAAGGGTTGTGAAAGTGAACTTGGTATGCGTTTGGGCGAAGTACAGCATCCGGGTAAATACCAAGATCTTACTATGTTCGGGACAGAAATGTATCAATGGCAGGAGATAAATTTTACCGTAGAGGATAAAAAGCTAAGGTTTGTGCTTAACGGGAAGCCTATTTTTTCAACTGCCTATACCCAATCCATAGGGGCCATAAAGGAAATAAGCTATTTCTTTAACGGGCTTGGGATGATCGATGATGTTCGGCTATGGGACCATACGCAAACGCTCCGTTTTTCGGAAGATTTTGAACCGCACAAAGCAAGGGAACCGGAAACCGTAAATTAGGCGTAAGGCAGTTTCGAGTGGCATAGGCTGTAACAAAATCCCTTCGCAAACGTCTATTAGTTAAGGACTAAGACATAAATCGTCATGAAAACACTAAACATGAATTATGCGAAACGCAGCCTGTATTACAGCCAGGAAAACGGCTGGTGCATGAATCGCTACTACCGTTACAGATCTACATTTGGTATCCATACCAAAGGCTAAACGCTGTTGACCCTTAGCTTGGACACACCCCACTTAGGAATTTGGACAAGGGCTACATAGGAACGTCAGTTACTTCTGTGCGCGAAGATTGCAGCAATCACCAAACCCAAACCCAGACCAGTAAGCAAGGCCGCCACAAACCACATGGGGGACTGTTGTATAAAGGCAAGTCCCACCCCAACTCCAGCAATGAGCATACCCCCAATGGCTACGCCCCCGCTATCCTTTTTTTTGATCGACATCCTTTGTTTCTTTATTAATTAGGGGTACAAGATATCCCCAATCACAGGTTTTTGAAATGACCATTGTCATGGAATTCAAGGCCCATAGGCTCCTGCGAAGGGTTTAAAGGATGCCCTTTCATTTCTTTGGGTCCGGATTTATTTGGCCTTCAATTCCTTGATCAATCGTATGGAGCATTCCTTAAAGAAATTTTCCAGCACATCTGGCGCCACGTATTCGTAAGGGGTGTCCTTCGTATTGGTACTAATGGCATGCAACTTGTTGGAAGTACCGGCAGCGTTTATCCGATACCGACAACCGTCCACACAAGGGGTATAATAAAAAGTATACGACCCCACCAGGTCGTTGTCCTTTACACTGATCAGTTTAAATTCTGCAGAGGTCCCCGTAAAGGAAAAATTGACCGATGCTGCTTGTTCGCTTCCATTCCCATCCACATATTTATTGGTATTGTGCTTAATATCCCCGTACGTTACCAATTCCAATATAAGGTCGGTCTTGGTGCTTCTATGGATACCTGCATAATCCGCAGAACTGTTCTCCCCTTCCAAGGCCTTGGCAAACATGGCCCGGTCCCGAACCACATAATCGGCCTTTAACAGTTCTTTCTCAATGGTACTGTAAATGGTATTGTTGATCTGTTTTTGAGCCTCTGTGATCTTGTCTTCCTCAGAGACCGGAACCCTTAACACAATAGAGGTGTTTCCAGTGGTCTTCAGGATGTTGGACAGGGAGGGTTTGGTAAAGATCTCGTCCCGTTTGGGCTGTAGTATAAAGGTAGCCTGCGTATAGACCACAGGTTTTTTGGGCGCTGGAGGAGTACGCACTGCGGGTCTGGAGGTTTTACTGGCTACGAGTCCAAAAATGGCCAGGGCACATACTGCCAGGCCTACAAAATGTAATTTCAGCTTTTTCATGGAAAAGGTTTTTATGGAATAAAGGATTAACAAAAAAATATAGATGAAGATATCTATCCAATCAAAGGTTCCGTACAGTATACCCATGGCCTGCAACCCCTCGCTCACGACCGGAAGACTCCATAAGATTAAGCTGTACACCCTGGGGTAGCTTAAGGTGGCCAGATAATCCGCCATTAGATAGACTGCAAGGCACCAAGCTAGGTCGGCATAATGGTTCTTGACCCAAAGAAGGAATGGGTTATCTATAGTGATTGGATTAGGATTCCCAAACCCCAATACATCAAAGATGTAGATTTCTGGTCTGAAGCCCCAATAGGACATCAGCCCTGAAATCACAAGCAGTACGGCATATATCGGTTTGTTCATAATGCTATGCTTCCGCTTCGAATCCCCCACTTTTAAATTATTGTTGAAGCATACATATTGCGGCTTCCATCAGGTTGGATTGAAAATTGTCGTTTAAAATTTCATAATCAAAAAAAATACCCAGGTCGTCCTTTCCCCGTTTGTCCTCCGCCACTTTATCCGATGTAAAATAGACCTTCACATATTGAATGGGACTGGTGGCCAATTCCTTCAATTGCTCTTCGGTTACCTTGTAAAAGGGTCTGTTGATCTCCGTTGTGGCCGGCAGATTGAACTTTCCGGGATGATCCCGATCCGGATACAGGGTAACCCTAGCTTCGTTTGTAAGCTGAAAAACCAGCGGGTTATCGCTCATAATATGGATACGCCTGCCCAGTTCCCTCACCAATTGCAAACGCAGGTAAAATCCCTTGTCCGATTGTATCAAGGTAGCACCTGCGGCCTGACTAAACTTTGAAAATATGGGCTGTAGTTTGGTAGCTTTGATAATTTTTTCTTCCGTGAGATGTTTCGCCGCTTTTCGTGCCATTTTTGAGGATGTCTTACATTTTTGACCCATCGCAAGGAGGGAAAAAAGACAAAACACGAGAATAAGTCCCCTCTTCTTTTGGTTGCTCATATCGCCAACTTTATTTTAAGGTTGATACCATTATATTGAGAGGTAATCTGCCATTGCAATGGCAAGTTTCGTCCCACAAATTTGCCATCGGAGAATATCGGTTTCCATTTGGGGAAAAGGGAACCTAAAAGCGCTCCCACCAAGGCCCCACTGGCCGTATAACCAATATAGAATTCTGCCCCCCTATCCCGCTCTATTCCCAGGGGATCGGGTTGTACGTCAATCAGAAAAGCGGTAAGGGCCAGGGTCCCTGCACCGATTAGACCGCCCGGTACAGCATGACTGCCTTTGGGTACACGGATAAGAGTAAGGTCATTTAAGTTCATCTTTTCATGGGCCCTGGTCTTCACATTGAAAAAATCGGCCTGTCCTTGGTCAATTGATAGGCGGTTGACCTTTATGATCCGGTAGTCCTTTGAATAGAGTTTGGCCCTTCGATATGTCTGTAAGCCTTCCTGGGCAAGGCCCATATTGGTGAGTATTAGTAATGGAAGGAAGAAGATAATTTGCTTCATTTATAGCGGGTTTAACATTAGTATCAGGGACCAAAGGGGTACACCGGGGAAAGTAGGTTTCTGGTACATTAGCAATGCGTTTCCGCAATAGGGCCAAGTATGTACCGCGGTCTACAGCGATGGCCGTAGTCCTCAGAATTCCTGAATTCGAGACCTGGTAAATGGGGATATAACAAATGTATCGTCTGTGCTATGGAGCAAAGAAGTGATATGTTCCAATTTTATACAGATATGTTTCAAAGGGGGTGTAGCGGAAAGAATTCAGCCCTTGTATTGCGAAGGTGGTATCCCAAAGGTCTCTTTGAAACATTTGGAAAAATACCCCACATTATCAAAACCTACCTTGTAGGCAATTTCGGCTACCGTTCCGGCCTTGCCCTTTAGCATCTGGGCAGCTCGTTTTAGGCGTATCATACGGATGAATTCGGTGGTGGAAAAACCGGTGAGGGATTTTAGTTTTCTATGGAGTTGCGTCCGACTCATATACATTTCCCGTACAAAAGTTTCCACACTGAAATCGGGGTTTTCCATATGCGTTTCCACAATGTCAACGGCCTGCTCCAAAAGTCGTTGATCGCTGGAGGTAATTCCTATTTTTTTTAGTGGCAGGCTAGGGACCGCGGTATCATTTTCCAAATCGCGTATTTTCTGCTCAAACCTTTGGCGCGTGGATCGCATCCGCTTTTCCTTTCGGTAAACAATGACCACAAGTAAAAGCGCCAGCAAGGTATAGGAAGTATATGCCCAACCACTGCGCCAAATAGGTGCGGAAATAGAAATTTGCACCGAGGTATCCTTGGCCGGATTGTTCTGCATTCGTAGCCATAACGTGTATGAACCGGGAGGCAGGTTGGTAAAACTGATCCATTCTTTCTTCTCCAGAGGTTGCCAATCTACTTCAGCACCTTGGAGCCGATATTCATAGGTATGGTCTGCATAGTCCGAGTAGTTTAGCTCCGAAAACTTAAAGGAAAAACTATTCTGGGTATAATCTAGCTGTATAGCCCCGGTGTCTGACAGTTGGCTCCGCCAAAACCTTGGGACATCTTGATCTAAAATCCGAAAATCGGTAAATACGAGGTCTCCCAAGGAATCTGAATGATTCATGGTATTGGGGTAAAACAGGTTAAATCCATTGATTCCTCCAAAGAAGAATGCACCTGCCTGTCCATGAAAATATGCCCCTGCATTAAACTCATCTCCCTGCACGGCAAGGTTTTCCCTGTAGTAGCTGATTTTCTGTGTATTGGGGTCTAACCGTCCCAGCCCCGTATTTCCGCTAAACCACACAAAGCCACGCTCATCCACCAACACCCCGTATACCACATCGTTCAAGAGACCATTGCCGGTATTGTAATGATCAAAGGTATCGGTAGAGGGGTCCAGGACATCCAGACCTCCGCCATACGTGCCTATCCATATAGCCCCCTTTTGGTCCTGGACGATGCTGGTGACGTACTTGTGGCTCAAGGATCTGGGATTTAAGGGATCGGGAAGGTAGCGCTTGATTTTGCCTGTATTGGGATCGAGCCGATTGAGTCCATTTTGAGTGCCGATCCATAAGTTCTCGGCCTTGTCAAAGTAGAGGTAATTGATTGCGTTGGTGGTGGGGCTGTCCGGGTCCCCTTCCCGATGTGGATAGTTTTTGGACGCTTGGGTCTTTGGATTGAATCGCCAAAGTCCCTGTTGGGAATCGAACCAAATATTCCCCTGGCTATCAGCTCTCACAGCCCTAACCTGCCTTATTGAATCTGTTCTTCCCGGCAGCATATGGTAGCGTTTATAGGTATCCGTGTGCTTATCAAAACGTATCAGTCCGTTCAGCCAGGTACCCGCCCAAATAGCGCCTTGGCTATCCTGGCAGAGCGACCGAATCGTATGGGTTTGGGAAGTCTTTAATCCCGGTCCATCGTAAACCTTTATCCGTTTGAAGCTGGTATCAAAGCGATTTAATCCGTCATGGGTCCCCACCCATACTTCTCCATCGCTGTCCTGAAAAATGGATCGCACCGAATTTTCACTTAGACTGTTAGGGTCCTCCGCGATATGATGGTAATGCTGAAACCTTGGTGCTTTTGTGTCATGGATATTGATGCCGCCACCAAAAGTACCCACCCATAGGATACCTTGGTCGTCCAAAAGCAAGGATTTGATGGAGTCCGACCCCAACCCGAACCTATTTTGGACATCTGCCCGGAGCACCCCAAACTCCTGTGTAGTTTTGTTAAAATGCACCAGTCCTCCCCCTACGGTACCTAACCAAAGGTTTCCTTTTACACCTTCACAAATAGATAATACCATATTTTTGGTATCATACCGCTCCGGGGAATCGTAAAAGGGAAAAGTGGTCGTAGCCCGGGTATCCAAATTATACCTTGTAACCCCCTTGCTACTTCCGATCCAGAGATTCAAGGAATCCAAAAGGAGCGAACTGTTAAAATAGTCTTTAACGGGATGTAGCACCAAGGACGTGGCAAATGCACCTGCCTTCCACTCTATTTTTTCCAGCATTTGCGTAGTTAGGACCCAAAGATTGCCCTCGGGATCAGGTGCTATAGCCTTTACATTGTAGTCCAGGTCAATTCCAGGCGTATTATACTTTGTAAAACCCG
Source organism: uncultured Flavobacteriaceae bacterium (assembly GCA_947494825.1). Lineage (GTDB taxonomy): Bacteria > Bacteroidota > Bacteroidia > Flavobacteriales > Flavobacteriaceae > JBNGOQ01. The sequence goes on from CANLWN010000001.1 coordinate 697,431, forward strand.
TATCGGGTTCAAAGGCATAGAGGCCGTTCCAAGTGCCTACCCAAAGCTGTCCGTCCGGGCTCTTTTGTAGCGTATTGATGCAATTGCGGTCCAAGCTTGCAGAATTAGCAATGTCTTGAAGGTAGGTCATAAAGTTGTCCTGATCGGGATCATAGCGGTTGAGTCCGTTTTTGGTGCCTATCCATAGGAAACCATCTTGGTCTTCAACAAGCGTATTGATATAACTGTTGCTTAGACTCCGCTGATCGCCGGGTACAGGTCTGTAAACCGTAAAATCGGTGCCATCGTATCGGTTCAATCCATCTTCGGTGCCAAACCACATAAACCCACGACTATCCTTAAGGACGCAGGTAATGGAGGACTGGGACAGCCCATGTTCCATGGTAAGTTGCCGAAATCTGGGTGTGAGGTCCTGCCCAAAAGCAACTTGGACCATCAAAACGCAGATAAAAGATATCAGAAGTACCCTCATGGTTTGGTTACTGCCGGTTTGCTGTTGGAAATTTTATTAAAAATATAGAAAATAAGCTTGGGCCGTGGATTTTCCCTGGGTCACTTCATATATTTTTCTTGCATCTCCCGAATAAAATCGGCCGACATATAGTAGATATTTAACTCCCCATTGTCATGGGATCTGTATTTTTCCCTAACGGGCGCTATGGGCTGTAGGGGTTGCATTTCCACCTTTTGGGCTACTCGACTGCTGGCAAAAATAAACCATTTCCCGTCTGGGGTCACGTAGGGGCAAATTTCATGAGCGGCCGAGTTTATCGGTTCTCCCAAGTTTTCCGCTGCCGTCCAAGTGCCATCAATCCTAAAACTGATATACAGGTCGCCCCTGCCTAAATTAGGCGTCCCATAACCCCTAAAAATCAGGTAATCTTCTTCTGGAGAGATAAACGGATCCCCTACATTAGCTTTAGCATTGATAATCGTGTCCAGAGCAGTTATGGTATATCCCTCCTCTGTTCTTTCTGCCTTGAAGATATCTCCCTTGGACCAGATGTTAAAATAAATGTCCCCTTTGTGGGTAAGGGAACTATAATATTCACTGGCTCCTGAATCGGTCAGGGGAACCGGTTGCGGCTCACCCCATCCCCCATCGATCCGTTCCACATACCAAATACGGCTGTTGGTATTGTCCGGCATGGGCCTGCTAGAACTGAAATATAACTTAGAGCCATCCGGGGAAAACAAAGGGTCGTAGTCCGAGTAGGTACCGGAAAAAGCAGCCACACTCGGGCTGGTCCAGCTGCTATCAGCCTTCATCTCGGTAAATGTGATAAAGGCATTTTCAGGGATATCCGTGGTGTAATAGAACTCGTTGCCTTGCAAGGAAAAGGTGCCATTGTATTCCTCTGCAGGAGAGGCCAAAAGTTCAGGTGCCAACAACCGTGGGGTCTTTGTGGGCGTCATACCCAAAAAAACATGCTTTGCAAGGGGCGAATCCAGTGGCTCAACCTTTCGCTGACAAGCCGTTAGAGTGAAAAGGGTTATCAAAAAAATGATTGCGTATTTCATAGGTCGTGGTTTTTAGCTAACTTAATTCGATGAGCAGCCCTAACAGGGCAATTCCCAGACTTAAGGGCGAAAAAAGCAGGGTATCCCGCTTTCCAAAGGGGGTGTTTTTTATGTGTTTAAAAAATCCTATGTACTTAAAGTCCCCCAAGGCCCTGAGGAAAAAGAGCGTCATAATGCCCCAGCCAGTGTAATCCAACATCCAGGAAGGGACTTCAAAATCCACAAACTGCCCCTTTAGGATATAGAAGAACCCAAAGGTCCCCAAACCAAGGCCCACTATCCAACAGGCTGTTTTTGAAGGATACAGTACCCGTTCACCCTCCAAGGTAGTGGGCACGGTCAGCTCTAAGCCCCAATTACCACCCAAGGCCCAATAGATATGTAAGACGCCGAGGATAAAAAAGATAAGACTTAAGCACAGGGATAAAAACATGATTTTACGACCTATTCCAGTGGTGCCCCAATGTTTCTGACATAGGACAAAAGCTATTTATTTTTGATATCAATATCGGTCCACATGGAACGCCATATCTTCCAGGACCCATCACCTTGTTTTCTATATACCGTGGTGTTAACGCCTTTTTGCACCCTTCCAAACTGTAGTGTATCCTTTTTATAGGTCCAGTCCAACAGAGAGCTGTGGGTGGTAATCGCCAGGGTGTCCAACAGCTGAAAATTTAAAATTTCGGTTTCAAAGGTATTGATCTTGGTGCTGGAGCCGTCCTTAGGAAACCAAAAGGCATTGATCTGTTGTTTGCCCTCTATGGGCATAAGGGAATTGGGTTGGATCCGGGCATTTTCCTCTAACAGGCCCATAATTTGCCCCTCATTATTGTCTATCCATCCGTTCACGTAATCGGTATGCAATTGCCGAATCTGTATTTCGTCCTCCCCCATGGGAGGTTCCCCAGCCTGCACAATCCGTTCTTTGCATGATAATACAGTCAGTAATAAGAGAAGCGTAGCAATCCATTTGGTTGGGTCGGTTTTCATAAAAAGACATTTTTTTGTTGTTATCATCTACTCGTACAATTCAAAATAGGGATACGTTCCCCTGTCCTGTCACCTACCTATATTCCTGAAGACCACGGGCAATGAAAGGTTCAATACCTTTCACGCTTTCTTACAAAGGCCTTTTCAAAAACATCTTCGCAGCACTCCAAATTTCGCAAAAAAAGCGAGTCGTTCCCTTTGGAAATACTTAAAAGAACTTCCTCCTGGCCGTACCGCAAGGTATCTCCGGCGCAAGAAAAGCGAAAGGCCTCATGTTCTGCCCCATCAATAAAAATCAACACACTATCCTTGACAAAGACATAACTCAGTTTCATGTTCATGGATTTTGGCGTTACATCATAGGTATTACCCTGTTCATGGCCCTTGGTATATGCCCATTGCCATTCCCCGACCAATTTTTTAATGGTCCGGCCCTCTGGGTTGCCACAACTTGTTAGTAAGAAAGTAAAGCTTAGGAACAGGAGTTTGGTAGAGTTGTATATTTTGTGGATATGTGTGTAAATGCTATGCCTGCTCATAATGTTTACGGTTCTCCCATCAATTTACCCATTCCTGAGTCCCATTGCTGTTAAGCCTTTGCCAAAAAAGAGGCCATTGCGTTAAAATTGTACATGACATACAGATATCCTCCAGGGCATGTAAGTTTTAATCCACATACTGTAACAAACACCGCAAAATGACCTCTTTTCTTTTATAATCCGATCAACCTCCACAGATGTCCAGAGCACGTATTTTTACTTTTATACTTCTATGCTGTATGAGCTGTTCCCGATCCACGAAGGAACAGCAAGAGGCCAAAGAACAATTCTCAAAAGATCTTTTGGCCCTAAAGACCTATTTTCAGATTCCCGGGCTTAGTGTCTTGGTCAAGAGGGGAGACCAGGTGCTTTATGAGGACTATTTGGGGATGGCAGACCTGGGGTCACAAACCCCTATGGATTCCACAACCGGCATTCCCATGGCGTCACTTACCAAAATGTTTTCGGCCCTTCTTCTTCTGCAGTTGGAGGAAGAAGGCAAGCTAGCGCTCCATGAACCCATAAGGGCGTACATTGATGATGCCCATGTAGCGGATTCCATCAAAATTGAGCACGCCCTATCACATACTTCCCAAGGTATGCCCGGAAAAAATTTTTACTACAACAATACGCGTTTTATGTGGTTACAACGGGTTATCGAAGAGGCGGGAGAAAAGGATTTTAAGACCCAAATAACGGAAAAGATCATTGCCCCCTTAAAGCTGCAAAATACGTATCTGTTGGAAGATTCCCTACAACTTGCCCAGACGAACAGAAAACTGGCACAGCCATACTTTTTAGGAGGGGAACCAAAGAATGGGTATGTGGAAAAGACTTCACGGCCCGGTTTTATAGATTATGGGTATTCGGCAGCGGCAGGGATAACATCCACGGTCCGTGATTTGGGGTTATTGAGCAGTGCCTTGGACAAGGGACTTCTGTTGTCATCCTCATCAAAAAACAAGATGTTTACGCCCTACGCACCAGATCTTCCCTATGGCCTGGGAATATTCACGCAGCAGTTTATGGAGGAACAATTGATATGGGGTTATGGTCAATACGACTGCTATTCCAGTCTCTTCCTAAAAGTACCTGGGAAAGACCTTACCCTGGTGCTGGCCGCGAACAACAATCTGATGAGCGACCCTGCAAGGCTTATAGCGGGGGATCTTAGCTACTCCTTATTTGCACTTAGTTTTTTAAAAAACTATGTGTTCGACCTGCAAGAAATACCACTCTTTGAACATCCGGACATCCTTGCGTCCTTGGAACAACGGTTAAACCCGGTAAACATGGAGTTCTATCGGAAAAAACTACTGGCCCAGGCCTTGGCGGCAAGTTTCATGAACCGATACAACGATTCAGAAGGTGCTTTTAGCAAAAAGCTGTTGGGTCAGGTGTTCGATCGGTTTCCCGATTACGAAACCTATGGAGATCTGGTGCTCTTGCGCAATTTGTATATGCTCAAATTCATGGATGCCCATAGGAAAAAAAAGGAGTTCACGGCTTTCGATGAACAAATTGAACAAATTGGTCAAAAACTGTTGACAGCGGATAAAAACAATCCCTATGCCAACTACTACATGGCCAACTTCCATGATTTCAAGGGACAAGCGGACCTGACGGAAGTGTATTACCAACAGCTGCTGGACGCCAACAATTTTTCCCCATGGTGGTATACTGCTGAGGCCAAACAATGGATGCACAAACGCCAAGAGGTGTTCCAAAACTGAAAGCACAAGGGCAGTTGCTCTGAGATTGGGGTCAGAGAACCTGCCAAATGCTGGAACCTACCTCCATTGCCAAGGGAGCTCGCCATTTTTTGCAATGGAGGTTATACCTTTTTAGTGTAAATTAGGGCCCTTTAACACCTAAACACTCCGCTCCCATATGACCCAGATTATTCCTGCCCCCTATCCCCTTCCTTTTAACAACGGGATCTACCATCCCCTTCTCTATTTATGGGACGCCTGGTCCTATGCGGAAGACAGCACCTTCCATTTGTATTGCTTGGCGGTGGCACGAAAAAAGGCTGATGGAACGGCCATGGATCCTTCGGAACGAAACAACTTCCCATTTCATATTAGGCATTTCAGTTCCTTGGATGAGGGCAATACCTGGACTGACGAAGGTTGCTTTTTAGAGGTACGATCGGAAGAGGACAAGCATGATTCCAGGACCATTTGGAGCGGTTCTATACACCCCTTGCCCAAAGGAGAAAAACTTGTCGCCTATACTGGTCTGCATAATATGGGAGTAGAGCGTCCTTTTTTACAGACCATAGCACTTGGACTTTCAACAGACGGAGCTACCATGAGCTGGCGAGCTCAGGAACCCCTATCCTCCCCACTGCGCGATTGGGAAACCATTAGGGCCAAAGGCTATTATTTGGATCAGGTGGAAAAATTGGGACATAGGGATGGTGAGGGAGGTGGACCCATTATGGCCTGGCGAGACCCCTATATCTATTTAGATTCGGCAGAGCGGATACACCTATTTTGGGCCGCAAAAGTGGGTAGTCATAGCAATGCGATGGCCCATGCCCTGCTGGATCGGCGCGATGATAGCTTTTTTATAGACCGGCTCTTGGCACCAACCGTCTTGCCCGACGGAGAGGAGTTTACACAATTGGAACTGCCAAAGATTCATTTTGATCCGAAAAACAATTGGTATTATTTGATTGTTTCCAGTTGCAACCGACTCTACGAGGGGCAATCCGATGCCGAGGTGGATAAGGCGATACGACTCTATCGGTCCAAGGCATTGCAAGGTCCATGGGAGCCCTGGGGTATCAATGGAAGTCGCATCCTGGGGCCGGAACACCTTTTTGGGATGACGGTCATCAAGGAAGATTTTGAACAAAAACGCCTGCTTTGCATTTCGCCCTATACCGATGCCGCCCCCGATTTCTTGGGCCTCACATTTTCCAAACCTTTTTATGTATACCTGGATCCCGTTAAAGTCGTATTTCCTTAGCGTTCCGGAATAAGATGTCACAAAGGGATTTTGGGCTGGACCAACAGCGTATTTGTGCTAAAATTTGACAGAAAGGTACACCCCGGTAACGCCTTCCATATGGCTGGGCAGTAAGATAACGTCCTTGTAGCGTGTAAATGGGTTCCATGGAAACAGGTAGTCAAAATGATAGACCAGTTTGCTTACCATTACCCCTATGCCAGCGCCGAAAAGCACATCGGAGAGCCAATGTTTGTTCTTTGCCATGCGCAGGGCTCCGGTGGTTGTGGCGAACCCATACCCACTGTAGGCAAGCAACGGGCTGGTATCCTTGAATTCCTCATAAAGTACCGAGGCGGTGGAAAAGGCTATAGACGTATGTCCGGAGGGCAAAGATTCCGCATTGAAGCCATTTGGCCGCATTTTGTGTATGTTCTTTTTAAGGCCTTTGGTCAATAGATCGGTGAGCAATATGGAAAGGGCCATATTCTTGGTTTGATCAAACCAATGGTTTTTTGCCTTTACCCCGGCGATATCCGCGATGTACAACTGTGCAACCGGTGCAAAGCGCATATAGTCATCAAGATTTGTTTGGAAGTTATCCCCTACCCGTTCCTGAATGTTTTGATTCAGCCTGCGCTCCAACCGACTATCCGAAAGCAGTACCCCGGTAATGATCAAAGAGGCCGGTAATGCGCTCTTTTTGAAAAAAGTTACTTCTGATTTTTGGCGTGTGCTGTCTACCTGCGCGGGAAGGTAACTTATATACAGAAACACGGCGATAAGGATACTACATGGTCTGGTCATGGTTGGTCTGGTTCTTTAGGCGAGCTTGGGTGCTATTTGTACTGGTCAGGTGAAAATTGCACTGCGCCGTGGGACAATATATGAATAACGGGAAAAGAAGGAAAATATTTTTGGTGTAGCCAGAAACACAGCATGTTAGGTCTATGACACCGTGTTTTATTTTTGATCGGGCACAGGGATTCGTAACAAAAGCCCTCCTTCTTGTTAGATATAGGTAATGACTTTATTTATTGTAGGAAAATACATAATGATCTACTACCTTTAGCCTTGGCCTCCTCTCCAAAGCCTCAATTTTGAAAAAGCGGAGAACTTAATCCTATATGTATGAAAAAGTTAAGTTTAAAAAACCTGAAGGATCAGGCAATGAAAAGCTCTCAGATGAAAAAAATCTCCGGGGGCTGGGGTTCTTGTTACCCTGATTATTACTGTGGTGCTTACTATTGTGCCAATGTAAATCCGTCTGCCTGTTGTTGTCCATAGGACTCAGGTAATTCCCTTTTTGGGAACTCTAAAAGTTCAAGGTGTGCCTCGTGGCCACTTTGAACTTTTTTAGTTTATAGGCAATAGCGTGCGGTAATACAGGACCTGATTGGAGACAAATTCCAAAAAGCCTTCGTCCAATTCTTGCTTGGGAAGCGCCATCGCATCGGCCACCAAGCTTAGGAACTCGTCGTAGTTAAAGGTCTCCCGGTACGCCATGATATCCAAAAGCAAAGATCTAAGGTCGGTTAGGCATAATTCCTTGGGCGCCAAGGGTAGAAAACTGGGTATACAGAGATAATGTGTCTGGGCCATTTCGGGATATGAGCCACCTATACCATCCCATAAAAAGTTACTCTGCACCAAAAAATCGGAAAGTTCGGGATTCACAATGAAGTTCCCCTGACGTTGCTCACGTTCCGATTTGGAACAGAACCGGATGGCAGCATTTATTTGAGCAATGGTCCTGCTCTCGTCTGCCATATGGGTATCCATAATCTGATAGCGTTGGTCTTCCAGGTTTCCATAATCCCGTACAAAAGCCTTAACATTGGGGTTGGCCGTCATCACCTGATCCAATACCTTATATACGTACTCCCTTTCGTGGATATTGAAAAACTTCGGTTGGTTAATCTCCTCCACCGCTGCATAGGGCAATAACCCGACCCAATCCAAAAAGTTCTTCCGAGTTTTCATACCACCCTGTTTTTACAAAAATGCATGACCCGTTCGTAATAACCCGGATACTCTAACTGTAATCGGGCAACAATCTGTTCCATGAATTCCGTGGGTTTTTTCAGGTGACTGATCAAATGTACGTACTGTGATCGCTGTGGTATACCATGAAAAGCGGCAAAGTTATACGCGTGCACATCATCTGGCCCTTCATAGAGCGAGGTGATTTCCAGCTTGCGCTTGGCCACCATATTACTCAACAAAAACTGCTCGTAATAGAGGTTGAACAGGCCGCTGTTGATGTCATCCAATTTGTCCTGATTGTTATCAATAAGGGCAAAAGCCTTGGTGGTATACGTCTGGAACAGCTCAATATCAGTGCCCCCAATGACGCCTACATTGATATATTTGATTGCATCGGTGAGTTCTGCTTGAAATTCTGACGGTACCTTTTTAAAATGTTCATGGATATAGGGATGTATTTCCGCATACTGGGACCCGTTATGGTTATAACTCTGGCAAAATACCGCCTGGTCCAAAAGCGGATCCAGTACCGGACCGAAAAGGAATACATCTCCGTCCAAATGGCAAAAGGGTTTTTTTTGCAATCTATAGGTGAATAATTTGCCCAGGGCCCAAGCGCCTCGGTGATATCCATCCAAGGCGTTAAGCTCGTTCGAAAAAGAGGTATAGGGCAAATTAAGTTCATCCCTAAAGATCTGTAGACCTCTATCATCCGTGACCAAATGAAGCTCCGGGTACCATTTTTTTATGGAAAGGCAACTGTAGATCCAGGCACAATAGAACAGGAAGGGACTGGGAAATCCCCCGTTATGCCTAAAATTCCAATTGTCTTTATGGGCACTATCAAAAAAGGGTTTGGACCAAAAGGATTGCACAAATCTCATAGCGTTTCTTCTTTAGCATTGAACACGGCTAGGATATCCTCCAAAAAAGAGGCATCGTAGAATTCCGGAATAATCTTGGCATCTACCGCCAAAATAGGTGTATGAAAAAGTTCATTTTTTTTACACCAGTCGCGTTGCTTTTTAAGGATTTGATAATCTGCTTCCGTGAACTGGCATGTCGTTTCCTTGGAGAACCGCTCTGCGTCGCGATGTGCAAACCAAGTATCCATGAGCTCAAGAAAGGCATCCGCACCCTGGGTCCTGAAACAGTGGATCAAGGTAGCCGCCACATCGTTGCGCACAGAGCTATCCGTATTGTAATGGTTCAAGATAAGGTGGAATTGATAAGTTTCGGTATCCTTGTCATATAGGGAACGGAACTTTTCAAAGGCGGTCTTGCAGAAACCACAGGTCGTGGACAATACCAAACGTACGATCTTTGAAGCATTGGGGTTGCCCAATACAATCTGGTCAGCGCCAGCCTCGAATGCCAGACTCTTGGTATTGGCAAGGGCCCGATCTATGGTGTCCGGAGACCTTTTAAAACGGAGCAACTCAATCTCTCTCGTCCCCAATTCATAATTCTGCGCCTTGATACGCCGATAGCTGTGGATACCGAATAGGGCAAGGAAAAAGAAAAGGCCCATGGATGCCATATCCTGAAGCCCCAAGAGGGGTAATGCCTGCCAGATAACCGCTTCTGAATAATAGGCTACCACCCCGATCACAGTGGTCTGGAGCAGCACAACCGCTGCGGAGAGCAGACAAAGGCGGCACCATGTTTTAAGCACAAAGGCCTGGATGACCATAGTACACAACACCGTCACGGTAGCAAGACCGTAGCTCCACAAGTGGGCCTCGCTCCATTGACCCACAACTAGTGTCTGTAAAAGCGTGGCGAGTAGAAAAGCAAAGAACAAATCGTTCAGGGAAAAGGGACCCAGCTGGTATTTGTCCGACTGCAGTACCTGTTTACAACCACTTTCCTCATCTTGCCCGCAGATCTTTTGTCCAAAATCCGAGCCCCTGTCGTGCGCGGTTTCGAAAATCTCGTCGGAAAGATAAAGGCCCAATATGCCAATACTACAAAAAATTAGTGCGGGGATATGCGGCCAAAGAAGCAAGGCCGACAGCAGTAGTAGCAAGATTCCACTCCATGCAGGCCACCAGCTTTTCGTATTTTTTGCAGTGTGTTCCTGCTCTGCCAGCAACACCACGCCATTCCACTTTTTGGCGAATTCGGCTTTGGTCAAACGGGTCTTTATACTGTGCAGATAGACTTGGCTACCGTTCTGCTCCACATGGGAAAAGTAGGTGCCTCGTTCAGGATCGTCAACAAAGGCGACGAAATGTTCGGGGAGTTCCCCCAATTGGTCCTGATGTATCTGGGCCGCTACGTTCTCGATATTCAAAAAATCGAGGGTTTCAGAAATGGCGTAGAGGGAGGGGGTATCCGGATGGCTAAAGAGCTGTAATTCCAGCTCGCGTCGGGAAACCTTTATACGTGCTGCGTTAAAATAGGAGACCAGGGCATTAAGCAATACTTTGTCCATAAGCGTTCACGATTGGGCTTGAAAAAGATACAGAATTTTCTTATATATACCTAAAGAAAAAAATACAAAATTTAGATGGCATGCTTTTCCAAGATTGCGGAAATGGGTTTAAAAATCTAGGCGTTCCAAAGAGAAGTATCCATACATAATTGATTCTTGCGTAATGCTGTTTTACAGGCCAGTCGTACGATCTACCTTCTTATAGTGCCTCCATCCCATGTACAGGAGCGCCAAAAGGGCAAGTACACCACATGCATACAGCACATGGGGCACGTGGGCCAGCGTTTCCCGATAATACCATCCGGAAAAAAGGGCACCGAGTCCGATTCCTGACTCCAAGGCGATGTACATAGTGGCCATGGCCTTGCCCCGATATCTGGGATGGCTCATATCTATGGTCCATGCATTCACAGCCGGGGAGATGATACCCATGGCCAGTCCGTATAAGGCCGCACCTGTCAATAGACCTCGGGTGGTGTCACGATAACCAATAAGGAAGAGGGAAACGACCAATAGTACCAATCCAACATGGATGACCCGGATGCGGCCGTATTGATCGGACATTTTCCCTGCCACAAACCGCACCAGGAGTGAGGCTACGGTAAAGACAATAAAAAATGTGCCTTTATTGACAAAGCCTACATGCTCGCTCCAGTCCGGAATCAGGGTCAGGATAACCCCAAAGGCCACATAGGTGAGGAAGGTGACAATGGCCGCCGGGAGCACTTCCGGGGCAATAATATCGGTCTTGGAGATTTTAAGCAGCTTGCGCTCAAAACGTTGTTTTTGGACCAGGGTCTCTTTTAGGTTCGCAATAAACAGTAGGGATATCATGGCAATGATGGAAGAGCTGTAAAACAGGACATCAAAGGAAAAATGAAGTTTAATAAGGCTTCCAAGTGCCGGTCCCAGAGCGAGGCCGGTGCTGAACGATATCCCCTGGATGCCCAAAGCCTCCCCCCAACGTTCCTTGGGCACAATATCGGCGACGTAGGTGGCGGTGGCCGTAGGGTTAAAACCGGTTGAAAACCCGTGAAACAAACGTAGGATCAAAAAGCCAGAGACACTGGTCAGTATCGGATAGAGAAAACCGGAAATCAAGCAGACCAGGGCGCCGAAAATCATAACGGGCTTACGCCCAATGGTATCGGTCAGCTTTCCGCTAAAGGGTCTGGAAATCCCTGCGGTAAGGGTAAACAAGGCAATGATAAGCCCTATATATGGTGCACCTCCCATTTGGCTCAAATAGGCCGGCAATTCAGGAATGAGCATATTATAGCTGGCCGAAAAGAATAGGGAACTAAGGCATATTAGTGCAAACCTTGGCGTGTAGATTGTACCTTTTTTGGACAGCCTTATGCTAGATCGCTTCATCTTGTTTTTTGCTATCGGATTATTCTATAATTTTACCGAAACAAAGGAACCATATCCCTTTTTCAATAAAAAGGACATTTGTCCTACCCGTAAAAAATGATACGAACCAATTCGGAACTCCTTAGCTATGTTAGCCAGATCCAGCGTTTGGGGAAATGGGGAATTGTCGAAGAGGAATTTGGTCCCAAAAACAAGATTATAGAACAGGACCAGCGATATTCCCAGGTGCACCTTATCAAAGAAGGTATTGCAAAATGCTATATTTCCGATGACAACGGAAGGGAGTTTATCCAAGAGTTTTTAGGAGCTGGTATGGAGTTTGGCGAGTTGGAGGTCTTTACGGGTAGGCTGAGTATTTGCGCTGTGGAATCCATAACCCACTTGACGGTATTCTCTTTTTCCTATGCTGATTTTAGGGCCTTGGTAAAAACCGATGCGCGTTTTAACCACTTAGTGATGAAAGCCCTGGCCGACAAGATTCGGTACAAGGCCCCAAGACATTCCTACCAGCACTCCCACCCCATTGAGGACAATGTGCTGCGTCTTCAAGAGCTTTTCCCTGATTTTGCACGCGTTATCTCAAAAAAGGATATCGCCAACTACATCGGTATTACGGTAAGAAGCCTAAACCGGGCCTTAAAACAGCTGGAAGGAGCCGGTAAGCTCAAATAAATTGGAGCGGTGCCTATCTGTTTTTCCCAATCATCGAGCTATTCGACCAATAACAGTTCAAAATCTTGGACGGTCTTATTGCCAGCAGTAATCTCCACTCCTTCTTCGGACTGCATGGTATACCCCTCCAACTCGGCCGATACATCATAGCTGCCTGCCAGAAGTCCCATGACACTGTAGTTTCCATCAACATCGGTAAACGTGGTAGTATTCAAGGTATCAGCAGCAAAAATGGATATCTGGACCCCTTCCAATGCTACTGCCATTTCTTCCTCTAAGGTAGTTACAGTTCCACCAAGGGTTCCGGCGACCGACATATTGCTTGCCTTGATTACAGGCTTAAAATTAAATCCGGTAATGCCATTGGCCGATTTTATATTGCCCTTGGGAATGAAAGAACGACTTACGTCAAAATCCAAAAGCAGGTCGGCCGTAAGTCCGCCAGCCACCACAATACCCGGTTTAATAAAAACTTTAATCCCCGATTGCGCACCACTTGGTACTTTTAGATCGTAAGTAGTATCATCTTTGAGTACCACATTTATTCCTCTGACAAAGACCCTTACCAGGTCATAGGTTCCTTGGGGAATCTCGATATCAGCTAGATTCTGCGTGCTTCCATTGGTAAGTTCCAATAGATTTACCTGAAGCTCTTCTTCCATTAAAACAACAAAGGGAGAGCCGCTATTTTCACCCTCGTTATCCTCCATGCCTTCTTCCGTTTCCGCATTCATATCATCCCTCTTTAGCCGGGCATCTACCTTAAAAATGGTAACATTGGCCTCGGCGACCAAATCAAAGGGGAAGGGGGCATCGGTTAATTGAACCCGTAAGGTTCCCATATCCTGTGAACTTCCGTCGCTATCCGAACAGCTAGCGGAAAAAAGCAGTCCAATGACTAGCAGGATGCCGTAAAATCTATTTTTCATACTGGTGAGGTTTTTACCGTATTGCCAGTGTCCAGATTTTCTTACCTTTCTGACAAACAACTCGTTACCCACGCAATATGGACAAAACGCCGCTAAAAATTCAGGGTTTCCATCGATTTTCGATGAAATACATGTCCTAGTTCCCTTTAACAGGCTTCCGATAACCGTAGCTTGCAAAAAACAAAAAACTTATGGCGGCGAAGAGCAGGTAAATGACATCCTCATAGCCTGTTCCGAATACAAGCCTTGTACCAAGGGCGCCGATCATGACCGCGCATAATACAAATCCTCCAATATACCTTAGCTTGGGAATCAACAATACAATTCCTCCAAAAATTTCCAATACCCCGATAAAAATTCGGAACCAAACGGGATACCCCCAGTCCTCAAAGGCGGACGTCCAAAACCCGTCCACATCCAGTTTGCGGACCCCGTTTAGGATCATAGAGTGTGCAAACCAAGCGCTCATTAACCAGACCATGATGGGCTGTACCTTCAACAGAGCGGCCCTCGCCCCATGTATTCTTTTAAGTAACATATCTAATGTTTTTATTGGAAACTAAAGTAGGACGATTTCCTGGGCGGTGTCCCAAAATGTGATGAGCGGCCTATTTTTTGTGATAAAACTAGGAAGGATCCTTTAACAAAGGGCGAAGTTTAGGTGCAAAGGACTTGCTTACCCTGAGTTGCTTTTTGCCCAAAAGGCTAAGGGAATAACCGCCATTGGGATTCGCTTTGTAGGAAGCTATTTTACCTAGATGTACCATATGTCTTCGGTGTATCCTTTGAAAGATTTCGGGGTCTAGCTCCTTTTCCAAGCGGTGTAGCGGCTTTCGTATAAGCACCCGTTCCATAGTGTCCGTATAGGCAGAGATGTAGTTACCGTCCGACTCAAAAAACAGCACCTTTTCCACCGGTAGATAGTGGGTCTCGTTCCTGGACCGATAGGGAATACGTGCTGTAAAGGCCAAAGGGTCCTTGCTGTTTTCGGGGATGCCCAGGGCAAAAAGTATAAGCGCTATGCAAGCGTACACCACAATGGATAACAAGCTGGAATGCAAGACCATAAACCGATAACCGAACCAAAATTCATAGCGTTGTCCATAAGCGTACCATTCTATAAACGACAGTATAAAGACATAAAGGAGCACGAACAACAAACAGCTGAGCCCTACGCTAACCACCCTTAAAATTTTATTCCCTCGGGCTAGTTTCCAACTCCAGGGAAAGAGGAAGGCCACCACCGCAAAAGCAGCATATTCAAAAAGAAGGGGATAAAATAAAAGTTCGGGTGGTTCATCGTATTGTGCGTAGATAATCTGGTTTCTAAAAAAAATGGACATGGCGGTTCCGATTGCACCAACGGCCAACCAAATAAATACTTTAAACGACCTGCTTTTTCCAATGAAACCCAAGATACCTGTTTTTAGCTACCGCCCACCTTGGGCTTAGCATATTCCAAGGTATTAAATGCCCCTTTATAAAAAAAATGCGTTCAATCAAATTCCTTCGAACCATTGCTTAAAAGCACCCACTTTTTCGCGACTTACGACCACCTCTCGGTCCGTTTTTGGACGTAAGCTCAGTTTTAGGCGCCGGTTGGCGTAAACCACCACATCGTCTATGGTATTGAGTTGCACAATGAAACTGCGATTGATGCGAAAGAACTGTTTGGGAAACAACAGCTCCTCCAAGGTCTCCAAGGTGTATTCAACAAGGTATCTCCTACCCTCCGAATTCACAAGGAACACGTCCCTGCCTTCGGCATGGAAATAGGCAATATCCACGCTGGCTACGGAATGGATGTGGTTGCCAACGCGTACCAAAAAACGATCTTTATAGGTCCGGTCCCTCAAACGTGGTACCAAAGGGGCAATATCGGTACCCTTGGAAAATTGTTCCTTAAGGGATTCCAGCTTGCGCAAGGCCCTGGAAAGGTCGGTAAAGGTAATGGGCTTTAATAGGTAGTCAATGCTGTTAACTTTAAAGGCATCAATAGCAAATTCATCGAAAGCGGTAGTGAAAATCACAGGCTTGTTCAACTGCACTTGGGAGAAAATCTCAAAGCTTAGGCCATCGATCAGCTGAATGTCCATAAAGAAAAGGTCTGCCTTGGTTTGGTGTTCCCTAATCCATGGAATAGCTGTTTCCAGGGCGTCCAGGACCTGTAGAATTTCCATATCCGCACTGTATTTGGACAGGTAGCGCGACAGTTTCTCGGCGGCCAAGGGCTCATCCTCCAATATGACTACTTTCATTCCAGTTTAGTTTTGGTATTTCAATGGTTCTATAGGGCGCCTCTTCCAGAATCTTAAGCGGCCGGTCCGAATAAAATTCATAGTTCCGTGCCACATCGGCCAGGTCTTCCATTCGAAATCCCTGTAGCAAGCGTTCCTCGGGCCTGTATTTTATCTTTATACTATCAGCATCTTCCCCGAGTTCAAGGAGCAACTTTTGATCTTCGGAAGCAATGGTAGTACGTATGATCCGTTCCACGATGGCCAATACACTGCCAGGCACTACCCAGACCTTGTTTGGTCCCGTGCCTTTCAACTGTATTTTTCTATAGGGCAAATAGGCAAACAGACCCAGAAATTCGTTTAGGACATTCAGTTCTTCCCCAATGGGTACCAACTCGCGGTTCTTTTTGGAAAGGATATAACGGTACACCGAGGAAAAATAATCGGACTGAGCCTCAGCAGCATCGGGCCTTTTCTTCATGAGTACCAAGAGCGACTCCAAACTCTCGAACAAAAGATCCGGATTAATGCCGCGCTTAAACTTTAGAAAATCTGCTTCTACCTCCTGCTTGTTTGCCGTTTCCATGGCAAGGCGCTCCGTATTGATCTTGTACAAAAACTGATGGCTCAAGTATAAAATCAAATAGATCATCGTTACCACCACAAAGATGATGTTGAAGATAAACAACTCCCTGCCGTTGGGCGTATAGCCCAGCACTTCGGTAAAATAGAGGAACATGGCCAGGGAGACCAAACCTATACAAAGTGCAATGGAGCTAATAAGGTGCAACAGCAGTTTCATGGGAAAACTGCTGGGTTTTTTTAAACGGGCGAACCCAAGGAGGGAGAGCCGGGCGTATTCTTGTATCAGGTAGGCCAAACCGATGCACACATACAATTCCTGGCCCAAAAACGCTTCCTCCAACTGGCCTATGTTGTTGTTGATCAACAGTATGAGCAAATACACCAAAGTGCCACTGAACAGCGGACTTAAGAGTCTAAACAACGGATGATGTATAAAAAGCTTTTTCATAGAATCAATGGCAATTGTACGGTAAATTCCTGGGCGTCCAATATGGCAATCGATTTATGTGCCAAAAGTTCGTATCGGGCCGCAATGTTCTGAAGCCCGATTTTTAGGGAGTCCATTTTTGGCCGTTTGCTGGTCTTGTTGTTGGTAACGCACAATTTTTTGCCCTCCATGGCAAGCTGTACCTTTAAGGGTGATGCAGCGCTCATTACATTGTGTTTGACCGCATTTTCTACCAACATTTGTAGCGTAAGGGGCGGTACCTTGCTTTGAAGCACTTCTGGCGGCAACTGTACATCTAGACTAAGATGGTTTCCAAAACGTGTTTTTATCAATTCACAATACGCCCTTACAAAGATTAATTCCTCGGTCACCGTCACCAAACGATCACCATAGGTCTGCAAAGTATATTGGTAAGAGTTGGCCAGGGCCCGAATGAAAACTTCGGCCTTTGCCGTATCCTTTTGGAACAGGGAGGAAAGCGTATTCATGCTATTGAACAAAAAATGTGGACTCAATTGGGATTTCAGGGCCTTCAACTGCAACTGGGTCTGCCTCCGTTCTTGCTGCAGTTCCAGTACCTGGCCCTTGGCATAGTGTTGATAGGAATAAGTGGCAAAATATATGATATTGTAGATAAGGGCCGCGCAGAAAAGCAGAATGGCAATTTTGATCAGCGGGTCATTCAGGTCCTCCCTTAAAAAAAAGGGCAAACCAGAAAGCTCAAAGTAAGACAGGAGCGCTATAACGATCAGGGCCGTCCACAACATCAAATGTGCCATCACTCCGCTGAGGAGCCTTAGTCCAGTATGTTTCTTCCAAGGAAGAAGTGCATTCAAAAGCGTATTGGCATAATGTGCCGCGTAGGCCATAACAATGCCCAGCAGCGCACTGAGCAGTAGTTCCCAACTGCTTTGAAAACCACTGAAGTTGACAAAGCCGTAGATAAGTATCCCTAGTAGGGACCCTCCAAGCATTAGGCTCAAATGTCTTCGCATGTTTGGTTGGTATAAAAGGTAATCCCAAATCTGCTTCATCCTACCAAAATACTCAATATTATGATATCATAAGCTGAGCATCCTGGTAGCAGAAGAGGAAGGCTCAATTGTTAATGGCGCGGATAGCTTTTCCGTAATGGGACCCCGATGAAATGTCATTGCACGCATTTCTATAGGCGTCCTTCACCTTGGTCCCTTTTTCTTTGACCGTAGGAGCAAAAGCGAGCAGTGTATCGGCATGATGGTAATCGGAACCAAGACTGGTGGTCGCCTCCAAAATACGAATCAACTGGGAATCCGTGAAGTGCTTTTTAGCCAGTTGTTTCAGCACAGCCGCTTTGTGGTTATCCGAACTGATATCCCGTATGGCTTCGAGCAGCACAGCAAGACTACTGTCATCGATTTTTTGCTTTTGGATGGCCTTTTTTAATACGCTAGCCTGGTGATAATCGGAGCTCATACTACGGTCAACAAGTGCAAAAAGCTCTGAAAGCGAAGCCCCATCCATGGGTCTGTTGAGCAATTCGGTGAACACACTGGCAGCATGATGGTCAGAACTGATACCGTCAACGGATTTTAACAGTGTCCCATAATTGCGCTCGGACAGACCGGAAGTGGCCAAAGCGGTCTTCAACACCCTGGCCCGGTGATGGTCGGAACCGATGTCCCTGGAGGTTTTGACCAACAAATCCACATTATCCGTACCCAGAGATCGGTTCTTCAACACCGTCATAAGCACCTCTGCCTTATGGTGATCGGAACTGATTTCCTTGGTGATACCAAAGAGTTCTTTCATTTGTGGTTGGGAAATGTTATTATCGCGCACCGCTTTTTTGAGTACTTCGGCCATATGATGATCCGAATCAATTTGCTCGGCTGCCCTGATATAGGCAGCTGTTGAGGCTTCTGAGGCCAGGTAGGCGCTCGTGTTGTGTTTTAGGATTTCCGCCTTGTGGTGATCCGAGTCTATATCGTCTCCTACCACTTCCAAAATAGGAATCAGGTCACTGTTTTTGGGGTTTTTATTGAGCAGGAGTTTTATGTAGTACGATTTTACGTAATCGCTGTCCATATAATCCACTTCCTGCAATACGGCCTTGGTACCTCCTTTGCCGTACATACGATCCACCCGTTGCTCGGCAGCTATCGTGGACGACCGTAGGACCTCTGGGAGTATCTCGCCCAACCATTGACGACCCTCTTGTTCAAAGGCCCGTTCGGAACCGCCCACATAGTACTTTTTGATGAGTTTTCCGTTTCCATCGGCTTCCATGAAGATCCGCCTCCGGTTCCCAAAGGCAGATTTTTTAATTTCGAGATACCCTCCACGGGAAATTGCTACGATATCCTTGTCATCGTCAGACAAGGTAATCTCTCCTTCAAACTCGAGTTGAAAACTATTACTCCTGCCATTGCTAAAGTTAATGGTCGTCTTTCCATTGTCGGAGTTAACGCTTATCGATGTGCTCTTGCTCTGGGCCTGTGTTTCTGCATTGCAGATCAAACAAAGGACCAGTATCAGTTTTAGAAGAAGTGCGAAAAAAAGGCGTGCTAATTGTTGCATGACGTTCGTTTTTTGATTGATGATGTCACAAAGATGCTATGGGAATCGCTTTCCAAAAAATTAATTGTAGCGAACCGGACGTTCTTTGTATTGAATTGTACACACCTTGGGAAAACGAGCTTAAATTACATAGAAACATTATACCGATAAAGGTAAAGCTTGCACGGCCCAGTCCACCGCAGCATGAGCATGGATCTTTCCGGTATCGAAGGTAGGGTATCCCACTTCATCTGCTGTTACCAGGATTGGCAATTCCGTACATCCCATAATGATTCCCTGCGCCCCTTTATCTATAAGGTCGTCCATCAGTTTAAGACAAATCTCCTTGGAGGAGGTTGTAAACTTGCCCTTCACCAACTCGTTATAGATAATACGGTGGAGTGTCTTGCGATCGTCCTCCTCCGGGATGATGACGTCAATATCAAAGTTTTCTTTGATATAGCCCGTATAAAAATCCTTTTCCATGGTGAATTGGGTGCCCAAAAGTCCTACTTTGGTAAGTCCCTGCCGCTGAATTTCCCTACCGGTGGCCTCCGCTATATGTAAAAAGGGAACCGATATGCTTTCCTCAATGGCGTCGCTAACCAAATGTATGAGATTCGTGCACAGCAATACCATGTCTGCCCCAGCCCTTTCCAGTTGCTGTGCCGCCGAGGCCACGACCTTCCCGATGCCCTCCCAATCTTCCGCAAAGGTGAGTTTCACGATTTGCGCAAAATCCACAGTGATCAGGATGCTCTTACAGGAATGGGTATCCCCTAATAACTGCTTTGTCCGTTCATTCACAAATTCGTAATAAAATTTTGAGGACTCCCAGCTCATGCCCCCAATGAGTCCTATGGTTTTTGTCTGTTCCTTCATCTTTATGGTTTTATCCGCACCTAGGTGCGGGTTTGTATTATTTTGTTTTGGACATGGCTTCGGCCCCACAGATATGTAAGCCGACCAGCCAGCATTCCAGACGTTTTGCCAGGCCTTGTCCTTTGTCGCAGGCAGTTCGATAGCGTTTGGCCGCCTGTTTTTTCAGATTATTTTCCATGACTTTTGTTTTAGTTAAACTTATTTATATTTCTAGAAATCTAGATATGATAAAATCAAAAAAAATTACAACTCTTGTTTTAATCCATCAATATAAGCTTGGATCACCGCTTCATCCCGTCGGTAGTAGGTCCACTTTCCATGTCGCGTCGGGATGATGAGTCCGGCCTGCTGCATGGCGGAAAGATAAGTCGATATCGTGGACTGGGACAGTCCGGCCTTGTCCTGTATATACCCTACGCATACGCCGTCATCAAAATGATCGATATCCTGATGTGGGGGGAAGTGCTTTTCAGGTAGCTTTAACCATTTTAGAATGTTTACCCGGGTGGTATTGGATAATATTTGACTGATTTCGGTGATATCCATAGGCAAATATATACAAAATATTTATATATCTAGAATTATAGATATGTTATTTCGTCAGATGCACGTTCGTGGCCCTTGAAGCCCTAATTGTCGTCTGTTGCCGGGAGTAATTCGTAACCTTGATTGATACCTTTTTCCAAGGCTGGAACGCCACGTTCCATCCAAAGGGGTTTTGGCGCTCCCTTTAAGTAATGGTCAAAGTATTGCGCCATGCGTATATTAAAGTCTTTCCGGTTTTGGCGCTTAAGTGGCCAATGGGGCTCCCCATTGTAATTGAGAAACCAAGAAGGTTTTCCCAACCGCCGTAAGCTCACGAAAAATTCGATGCCCTGATACCAAGGCACATGGCCATCGGCATCGTTGTGCATAATGAGCAAGGGGGTGTTTATTTTGTCTATATTGAATATCGGGGAGTTTTCTATATAGCGAGACGGATACTCCCAGGGCGTTCCCCCAATCCTACTTTGGGTATGTTCGTACTGAAATTGCCTGCTCAGTCCGGTCCACCAACGGATACCGCCATAGGCACTGATCATATTGGGGACGGGTGCTCCGGATTCGGCTGCTTTGAAAATATCGGTCTTGGTCACCAGATAGGCAATTTGATAGCCTCCCCAACTATGTCCCTGCACCCCAATATTGTCTTTGTCCACAAATCCCTTTTCAATCAAGGAGGTAATCCCCGGTATCACACAGTTATAAGCACTTTCCCCGGGATACCCCTCCCTATAGTACACATCGGGATTAAAGATGAGGTACCCCCTACTCGCGTAGAAACTGTAATTTATGGTAGACCTGCCTGGAAACGGTGCCCTGTGGGTATGCAGACCATTGGAGCTCTTCTCATAGAAATTGACCAATAGCGGGTACTTCTTTTTGGGATCAAAATTCTCGGGTTTAATCAGCATGCCCGTAAGTTCCTTGCCATCCAAGGAAGTCCATTTCACCAACTCGATGGTTCCCCAGTTATAGCCTTCCTGCTGGGGATTGGCATTGCTGATTACCGTCTGTTTTTTGAGGCGTAAGTCCGATACCCTGATATCTGGAAAGCTAGTGAAGGACTGTCGCGAAAAAATGAACTTATCACTGTACAAAGCCTTTTTGGGGGGCGAATAGCGGTAAGGTTCCAGCACCAAGGTGGTGGCACCTCCCGTTTTGGGGTTATAGGTGGCATAGCCACTGTCCTTATTATCCTCGTCAAAGAGTCCCAGCAACCAGTTCTTGGTACTATCCAAAAAACGCTCTTCCTTATCAAGCGGTAGGTATCGGTATCTGATCTTGCGCTCTCTGCCCTTTGTTATCCTAACACCCTCAGTATGCTCCGGAGAGAACTTCCAGATATCATAACGGTCATAGAGCAAGAGTGCCCCGTCATCTTCCGTCCAACCAGCAAGTCCATAGGATCCAGGGTGATTTGGGACATCATTAATCTCGTTGTAGAAGACCTTGCCCTTGGTGAGGGCCGTGTATTTGCGCGACTTTATACCGTAGGTGAACCAGGTGCTGTCTACCACGTTATAGCCATACACATAATTGCCCTTGGGACTTAATTTTACAGTGCCCGAAAGCTTGCTCAAAATCTCGGTAATCTCCCCGGAAACGGTATTCACAATGGCATAATCATGCGACAAGTTCCCGGTCCATTGCCGCTCCAGGGCATAGGGTTTTGAATTCCGTACCAGCGCATAAGGGGCATTGCCCTCATCACCCAGCTCCGCATTAGGGTATTCGGTGGTAGCCAGTTGTACCAACTCCCTACCTTGTGTCAGTCGTATAGTGGATGGGTAGGATTTAATACTGTCGTTTTTGAGCTGCAACTCTTGTACCGTGTAGAGTCTGGGCTCGTTATAGGTCCAGACCTCTACATTTACAATTTCATCCTCCACCAGGGTGGTGTCCTTAAGGACCTTTGGACCGGCCAGCCCAAAGAACAATTTTGATTCATCCTTGGAAAAGCTAATTTCCCCGTGTGCCGATACACGATATCCCTTGGGTGCGGAAGCGGCATCCACCAGTTTTTCGGCCCTTTCTTTCCCTTCCTCCCAATAGAACAATTCGGTAGGCCTGATCTGAACTTTCGTAGAATCGCTATCGGCCACAAAACCCAGCCGTTTCCCGGATTCGCTAAAACCAAGTTTAAAATATTTGGCCTTTGGTGCGCTGTGTACCTCGGTAAGGCTGTTGGTCTCCAAGTTGAGCATGTATACCCCTGCCTTGGATTTTTTATCCGCTCCCGAGCTGGAAAAGGCCAGGCGTTTTCCGTGTTTGGGAAGCGCATAATCCGTAACAAACTTAAAGGTATCCTTTTTTTGGGTCTTTAAATTATACACCACCAAATGGTGGCCGTTTTTCTTGCCCACTTTTTTCTTTTTTTCTTTTTTGTCCGCCTCCGGTTCGCCGGAAGCCTTCTTTTCCGGTTTGATCTCCTCCAGGTAATAGAACACATGTCCAGACCATTTTTGCGGAATACGGTACGATTTTACATTGGCTATTTTAACCAACCTTGCCTGCTTCAAATCATAGATGCCCAAACTGTCCTTGGGAAGGTCTTCCTTCTTCACCTTTCTGCGCTTCATTTCAAGGACACTATCACGCCAAGGTTTTATCGTAAACAGCGCATAATTGGAGTTGTGCGTAAACTGGCCCTTTTCCGAACGCTCATACTGAAACACCGTCGTGGCCTTGGTATTTTTGATCTTTAGTGTCTGGTCTCCTTCACCCTGCTGCAAGGAAAACAGCACAAAATTTCCATCGGGTGCAATGGATTCACCCTCAATCGTATTCCAAATCTCAAAATCTGGATGATCTAAAATCTTCTTCTGCGCAAAAGTGGCCATTGTGGTAATCAGAAAAGTAAGAGTGACGAATACTTTCATTTTGCTCGTTTATTTGGACTATAAATATAATGGTAAACCAAGGAGTGTAAAACAGTTACCATTCTTTTTATTTGCTTCAAGGAAAAGCGTCCTAATATAGTGGCCTGAGCGCTCGTTTCGCCACATTTTTGGGAAGGAATGTTACTCAAAAACCGCAATGGCCCGAACTGGAGATCCCGTTCCTCCCCGAATCCTTAGCGGGAGCCCGATAAACCGAAAACGGCCCCGTCCTACAAGCTGCTCCAGGTTGATCATATTCTCGTAATGCGTAAATCCCAGTTCCCCACAAATACGGTGTACTTCCTTGTTGGAACGACCGGGGATTCCAGGCGCCATGGTCTCCACCCCAAAGGCAGCGACCTTTTGTTCACCCAACCAACGGGCTGCCGCGATGCTAAGTCCTGGGCCCTTGGACCAGTTGGCACTGCCGTACGCCCTTCTGTAATGATCTGTATGGAGCAACACGGTATCTCCGGACTTGATCTTTACAGCATCCTTGGCACAAGCGGCTTCCAGATCCCCAGGTTCCATGAATTCTTCCAGGCCCTTATGGGACAGGTCCAGACAGATTCCTTCTGTGTAGAACATGGACAACGGCATGGTTTCGATAGACTGTGCCCTATATTCCCTGCCCATATGGCTTAGGGCGTCCACATGGGTACCTGTATGCTCGCCCATTTCCAGTTTCAGTACGCTCGGTGAAACGGTCTTTGGATTCTTGATTCCCTCCCATTCCTCATGGGTGGCATGGGTCTTTATCCTTACCTGGGGCAATTTTTTGTACACGGGCATCCCGGAGAAGATCTCCTGGCTTAGGTCAATAATTTCGGGCAACTTTTCTTTCTGATTTTTTTCCATGCATGCAGCTTGGTCAGGTTTTATACCCTGGTAAATTGAATAATGATGTCTCTATGTTCCGGAAACTCCGCCAATAGCACCTCACGTTCGGGAAGTTCAAAGTCGGCAAAATCAAAACCCGGGGATACGGTGCATCCCACCAAGGCATAAGCGCCTCCATTTAGGGTACGTGCAGCAAACCAGTATTCCGCAGGTACCACAAATTGGGGTCGATGTCCTTGAGCTAGGTCATTTCCAATGATTACCTCGGAATGTTTCCCAGTATTCGAAATCATATGGAGTTCAATGGGTGTACCTTCATAGAAGTGCCAAATCTCATCCTGTCTGATTCTATGGAAGGCCGAAAACATATCTGAAGTCAAAAGAAAATAGATACAGGTGGCAAAGTTCCTTTGGGCATTCTTTCCAAAGTCCGCTACCGTAGTAGCACCCTTGCTTCGGTAGGTCTCCCTAAAATACCCGCCCTCTGGATGCGGGGCCAGCTCCAGTTGTCGGATGATCTGTTGTGCCCTATCCATCAATCTGCCGTTACTATCCCTGTTTGGTCCGCATTGAAGCTTGCCCTTTGCCCGGACCAGTAGGCAGCCGCGGCCAAGTGCGACGGCTTAACGGCCTGCAGGCCTATATCGATTGGGGCGGTGAGTTTGGCGTCGCCTTTTAGCGCGTCCAAAAAATTGGTAACATGGGCCGTATCCAGACTTTCGGTGGCCTTCACTTCAACGGCTTCCCCGCTGTGGGGCGTGTAGATGTACCCTGCCCGAAAGAGTTCCAATTTACCCTCCGTGCCGTGGAACAGGACCGAGTCGTGGGTGTTTTTAATGGGTAGGACAGAACATTCAAAGGTAAAGTTCCATCCGCCCTTGTACTGTAAAATGGTATTTACCGTATCCGGATTGCTCCTACCGTCCTTGAGGTGATAGATGCCCCCGGAGGTAACCGCGTTCAAGGGATCCGCATCGTCCATCATCCACTGGGCCACATCGCCCCAATGCGTAAGAAGGTCGGACAGGATGCCGGTGCCGTATTCCTTGTAGTGACGCCAACCATCATACCGGGCCCATTCATAGGGTACTTGGCGGGAATCTCCCAAAAAGGTCTCCCATTTGAAGTTCCTGGGCCGGGGCTGTGGTTCAATTTTCCTACGCTGCCAGCCAAAATTGCTCCAGACCGCCCGTACGAATACGATATCTCCCAGTTTTTTGGAACCTCCAAAAAACTCTTCTTTCACCTGCTTGTACAGTGCACCGCTGCGCTGTTGGGTACCGGTTTGGCAGAGCACCTGGCTTTGTTGTACGGCGGCTTTTATTTTTGTTCCTTCCCTATAATGTAGGGTGACGGGCTTTTCCAGATACAAGTGTTTTTTGGCAGCCAAAATCCGCTGAGCATAAGCGGTGTGCAGATGATCCGGGGTGGCCAGGATTACGGCATCCACATTTTTATCTGCCAGGACTTCCTCCAACTCGTAAGTTCTGGCAATCTTGGGAAGTGGCAACTGCGCCTGAGCCCGGTTCATTTGCTCGTCCCAAACATCACATAGGGACAGGGCCGCAATCCTATCGGTCTCCAACATTTTGTTCAACACCCATCTCCCCCTCCTTCCGGAACCCACCAGGGCAACACCTACGCGGTCGTTGGCACCTTTGATTCGGCCATAGGAGGCCGCGGAGAGCACCATGGCCCCTGTGCTCATTAAAAAATCTCTTCTTTTCATATCGTCCTGTGCTTTAGATTCCGGTATTTATTCCGCCGCCGCGGCATGTCGCCATTCCATACCAACGGAAGTACGTGGTTTGAAGCCCTTCCAATTGCCCGTATTGGCATCCTCACTAAGATCTAAGTATTCCCCATACGCTTTGTCCTGCAAATGGATGCCCAAAAAAGCGGTAATAAAATGTTGATTAACATTATTGATCCGTCGCATATCCCATACGGAATCCGCGTAGCGTAAATATTCGTTGATGTCCAGACCGGGTTTCATGGTAACTTCGGCAGGCGGATTGGGCGCTACGTTATGTCGGGCATTGACATACGTGAGCAAATAGCGGTCGCTGTTCACAGCGCCCTCATAAATGGCCTTGACCCCTTTCTCATAACCGGAAATATCATCCTGGCTGCCCGAGACGAAGAGCGTGGGTGTTCTTAGGCCTGCCAATCCCTTGGCATCCCATACCCCGTTGGCCATACCCCAAGGCGCCAGGGCCACAAAGGCCTTGATCCGCTGGTCTATGGTACCGGTATAGGCTTCATGGTCCATACCGCGTTTATCCAGGGCATCGCTACCGCCCGTTTGTCCTTTGAAAAAACCTAAGGCTGTGGCACTGTAGCCTGCACCACACGTATTCAGTCCCCCATAGCCGCCCATGGAATATCCTATGAGCCCGGTACGGGAAGTATCTACCTTTCCGGAAAGAAAACTATCGGAACCACTTTGGCCCAGACGGTCCATTTCGTTGAGCACAAAAAGTTGATCCAAGGACCGATTGACCAGCGTACTGGTAAAATGACCGGCATCCCTATAGGTGGAATCGGTATGATCTATGGACGCTACTACATAGCCTTTGGAGGCCAGGTTTTCTGCCAGATAGGTAAACAAAAACCGGGAGCCCACATAACCATGGGAAAGAATGACCAAGGGATAGGGAGTATCCGTATCCATGATCGCTGCATCCCGCAAAGCCCTGCCTTTAAAGGTAAAGGGCGTCACAGGTCGCCCCGGTGTCCCGTTCCTACCAAGTACCTGGGTATATTGTTCTATTGGTGTGATGCCCACCGGAATGGTGGCGGGATACCACAACTCTATGGTGATGGGCCGGTCATAGAGGGGCGCTTTTCCCTCCTTTATATTCAAGATATCGGCTTGGTTTTTATGCACCAATTCCAAGGTTTGTACCCCTACCCCATAAGCACCACGTTGGGCCAGTTCGGGTGCGTCCGGGAGGGCATCCCCGAACACAAATTTGTGCTCTTCTTCCGGTATGGTAACGGCCCTGTTCCAGGCAATTCCCAAGGCTATTGCGATGCCCAAAAGGACAAAAAGATACTTGGTACGTGCGTTCATTTGTTTTGGTTTTGGCGTGATGCCCCTAAATTTAGTAAAAGTTTTGTTGTCCCCTACAGAAAAAGGAGAATGGAGGCTTGGGAAGCTGTATTAACGATAACGTTCGGAATGTTTAGTGCCCAGGAGCCGTTTGGCCGTGCGCCAGAAAAACTTGGAGGTAGGATTGGGATCCATGGCATTGTCCGCATCCTGGATATAGGAACCCACCAGAAGTCTGAGGAACTGAAGTTGGTCGTTTTCGCCCATAAAATTTTCAAAAGCCATTTCCCATTTTTTGAATTCCCTCTTTTCGATATAGCCGTGCGAAAGTAAAATAAGGTCCTTATGGCGGGGATCCTTGTTGATCTTATCAAAAAGGGTCAGCACCTTTAGCTGATTTCCTTCAAGATATTGGATAAATACGCCGTCATAATGCAACAGGCAGCCCGTAATCCCTTGGGTTTCATTGAAAACCCTGGCCTTCTCGAGCATTTCCTGAATTTGGACCGGTTCAAAAATAGGGTCGGCAATGGATTTATAGACCAGGCAGAACATAAATGATTGGTAATTTGTTTTTAGGTGAACGACTTCATAAATATACTTCTTTCGTACAAAAAATCATAGCAATACTCTTACTTTAAGTAGTAATACGGTCAACAGGTCGGATTAAAACGTCCACTTTTCTACTCCTCCCGTGTGAAAGGCACAAAACGTACGGCCATAAGGTTTTTGGTCACTACCTTGTCCTTCTTTTTGATGGCCAGGACCAGTTGTTTAGTAGTATAGCGACCCAACGGGATAATGAGGCGCCCCCCTATTTTAAGTTGCTCCAATAGGGGTTCCGGTATGGTGTCGGCCCCGGCGGTAACCATGATGGCATCAAATGGGGCCTGGGCCGGCCAACCATGGTAGCCATCTCCACGTTTCACTTTTACATTGCCGTAGCCCAAACGATCTAGGCGTGCCTTGGCGCTTTCCGCCAGTTCCTTCACGATCTCTATGGTATATACCGAATCTACGATCTTTGCCAATACCGCGGCCTGATAGCCCGATCCGGTACCTATTTCAAGCACCTTTTGTCCTGAACGTAGTTGTAATGCCTGCGTCATAAAAGCCACAATATAGGGTTGGGAAATGGTCTGCCCCTTACCAATAGGTAGGGCATTATCCTCATAGGCGTATTGCTTGACCCGCTCCGGTACAAACTCGTGTCGGGGAACATTCAACATGGCAGCGAGGGTGGCCGGATCTGTAATATCCCTGGCCTGTAACTGTGTTCCTACCATTTGCTCCCTTTTACTTTCCTCCGCGGTCTGACCAAAGGCCATTGCTGTCGCAAAAACAAGGGCCGCCACTATACTGATCCACTGTTTTACTTTTAACATGGCTTACAAGACATTGCATGTTAGTAAGTTACGAAAATTAGGACAAACAAGCACCTTCGTTCCTAGGTGGTATCCGTATTGGTCCCCGTAGCGTACTTTTCCTTAAAATAGAAACCGATGATAAAGCCCAGCGGTCCTGATAAAATGGAGGACACGGTAGTCAATAGGTCTTTGTAGTCCTGGATCTGAAAATCTTCGGTGGTATAGCCGATGATGAAGGTCACGAAAATGACGCAGAAGAAAAGAATAACAAACACCATGGCCAGGGTGCCCCGATTCCTTTCCCGCTTTTCGTCTACCGTAGATTTTTCCACGGTTACTTTATGGATCCTCTCGCTAAGATCGGTAAGTACATTACTTTCCATGACTATTTCTTTCTTTGAATTTTAAATCTGGGATAGTCCCGCTCCAACTCGGATCGCAGTGTGGCCTCGATCTGGTCTACCTCCTTGGCATCGGGGGTCTTTAGGTCCTTGTTCATCTCCAAGATGCGCTGTAGGATTTTCTTTGTGAGCCGAAGTTCGTATTCCAGCTCTACCCTAGTTTTTTCAATCTCCATATTACTTATTTTTAGTGGGTTAGATTCTTTTATTTAAGCTAACGATGCAATAAGGTTTGGTGGAATTTGCTGTTGCTTATCGGCAAGCCCTGTACGTTCCAAAAAATCATTGGAGAACAACTGTTGCATGTTATCGGAAAGCAGGGCGCTTCTATAGGTCTTCCAACTGGTGGCGTCGTTGCCGTACATATGGGGAATGAGTCCCGGAAAGTCCCAATCCGAATTCTTGCCCCAGTGAATGGTAAACGGAATGTTGTGCTGTTGCAGTACCTGTATCATACGTCGGGAATATTCCGTTAGGCTCATAATACTGTTCGTTTTTTTCCAGAGTACGCCATCGATCTCCAACATACAGGTGATGGGAAAGCGCGCAAAGGACAGTGTGCCTTTTGAGCGTTTGATGAAGCGCATAGCGAATATACCAGGAATGGGGCCCTCGTTCTTGGTCATATCGGTTAGCACCTGCAGTGCCTTGGGAGAATCCGTATGGCTTACCCCTACCGAACAAGCAAACGCCGGACCCTGATAGGGCGCGTCCCAAAAAGTCTCGGCCAAGGTACCCGTAGAAACCTCGTTCACTGCAGGAAGGATGGTCTTCTCCAACCGTTTAATGAACCAGGGGATACTCTTGGGAAATTGCTCACTGATCTTGATCAAGAGATAGATAAGGTCCTTGTAGATCGAGGTTTTGATTACCGGAAAGGGGTCGGGATAAGGTACTGCATAGGGTTTTTTATAGATCAGCTCCACAATGCACTCATCCGTATTGGGGTAGGGATTGATGAATACCTTGTAATGATAGGGCCGTTTGCCCTTTCCCTGGGCATCGGTCTCCCCTGCGATGGTAAAGCTGGAATTTTTGAAATCCATCGTCTTGGCCAGGTCAAAGGCCGTCTGTTTTTTTACCTTTCGCACGTAGCGTTTTAGCAGAAAGCGATCTTCCGCCTCAATGACCACGCCGTGAATAAACCCAAAGGCGCCCAGGCCTACGAGCACGGCATTAAAGAGTCCGTCGTTGCGGATTACCTTGGCCTGTATTTTTTGGGCAAAGGCGTTGCTCAGGGCCGGTTGGGTGTGCCGCTCCAGGTACACGATATCGCCCGGATCCGGACCAATGATCAGGTTAAGGCCTACCACATAGTCCTGCACGGAACCTACGTCCAGTGCGGAGCCGTGCACGCCTGTGGAAATACAGCCCGCTATGGTCTGCCCGTTGCTGGCCCCTGTGGTCTTTAGGGATTTCCCATGGGTGGCGAGCACCTCGGAAACCCGTTTGATTGTGTTTCCGCACTCAAAAAGAAACAGGTTAGCGGCATTGTAAGGGCTGTTTTGGTGAAGGTCCTGGGGAGAAAGTGACATCCCAATGTTCATAAAGCCGTTGTAATGCATCTGGTCCTTTTGATGGGCGATGCTAGACATGGACCAGCGCGAACCATAGGCCCTAAAGCCCTGGTTGGCATTGTGGGCCTCTTTGATGAGTCGGCGTATTTCCTTTGCCGCATCGTTATAGCGATCGATCTTTGAAGGCAGGTTCCCCTGCCCTTCCAATTCAGTGATATGGAGGCTTTTTAGTGGAAAGGGACCGTTGTTGTGCAGCGTGTCCCATTCTGTTTTAGGGTGTGTCTTGGTGGTGGCCATGGGTTTTTAATTGGTGGGTTTCATACATACATATTTAATCCTTACCCTTCGTTTTCTTCCAAAGGTAATGCCGCTCAACAGCACGCCGCCCAGGGTGCTGCGGTATTCCACGGTGTGCAGTTTGCCCGTGGGGCAAAGGTCGGTTTCCTTGATCAGGAGGGTAAAATCCTTGGTAGTTAGATCGATACCGATGGTCGTGTCGAGCTCTACTACCTGCATATCCCGATAATAATCGGTCCGGGTACTCAATGGGTCGGGCATGGGCGCACCGTTTACGCTTCGAAGCCGAACGGAGTAGCACGACTGAAAGAGAAGCAGGACAAAAAAGGCAAACAGGAGGATGGGAAGGACAATTCTCAGGAACTTCATGGTTTGGTTTTTAAGCGTTCAAAGAAAAGTACCTTTTTTCCCTATATGCTGAAAGAAGATTTGTACGAATGGTGGGAAAGCTTGTGTAAATCGTGGTTGTGCACAATTAACAATTAGCAATAAACAGTTAGCAATTGGCAATAAATGAGAAACCGGAAGCAATGAACAGTTGACAGTTGGCAGTAAGCAGTTTTCAGTTGGCAGTGAACAATAGCGGCTGGTATTGAAATGTTAGATTCCTCACAGGCTCGGAACGACAAATCAATGTGTGTTGTCATTCAGAGCAAAGCGAAGAATCTTGAACTTGCACTTGCACTTGCACTTGAGCTTAGAAAAATTAATTTTCGGCATTTGCTTCCCTTTTACCCATACTTTTTCGTACTTCGTACAAATATTAAACGATGACCTTATTTGTAGATATGGACGAAGTCCTAGCGGACACCTATGGCGCACATATAGCACTTTATAACCGTGAGTTTGGAGAATCGCTTTCCCTGGACAGCTGTAAGGGGAGCGAGGTATGGCAAATGGTACCTGAAGACCGACAGGCCAGTATACGCAAGCACGCCTATACCGACGGATTCTTTTTGGACCTGGCCCCTATACGGGACAGCAAGGACGTCTTAAAGGAACTCGCCGCCAAGTATGAGGTCTATATTGCCTCGGCCGCCATGGAATTTCCCAACTCGCTTCGCGAAAAGTCGGAATGGCTGGATATGCATTTTCCCTATATCCACTGGAAAAACCGCATCCTCTGTGGGGACAAGGGCATTCTAAAAGGGGATATCCTGATCGACGACCGCAGTTACAACCTGCAACAATTCGATGGCCGATCTATTCTCTTCACCTCACCACATAACGTGAATTCCAATGGTTTTGAGCGGGCCGATACCTGGCTGGAAGTGGCCCAGAAACTGCTTTAGCCTGCTTTTGGCGGGACCATTGCTTGTTCATAAACCCGTTAAAAACTAATTCGGGACCACAAAATGTCGGGGGGCTCAATGGCTATCTTTATAAAAACTTCTTGCGATGTCCACTAGGTCACAAAATCTCTTACAGATCCGTCCAGAGATTCCTTCCGCCAAAGTTACCGACGATATGAGTGATGATGAACGTTTTCAGAACCGAACCCTCCGCCCTATCATCAAACTGCAAAACTATCTGTTGATCGCCGCTTTTTCCAACTATGTAAGGAAGTACAAAAACGCCTTTTACGAGTTATCCTTGGAAAGGCAGCTCCTGTATATAGAAAATGCGGTGCAAAAGGACATTAAGTTCCGAAACTCCCTGAAAGGGATGATCATTGGGCAGTTTACCCTGGATGAATACGAAACCTATATCCTGAATTCCTCTGCTCTTAACAAGCGGATGATGAACATGGTCATAGAACGCCTTAAGGACCAGATACAACTATTGCAGAACGAGCTATTGGTCCAATAGGGACTCGCCGTTAAGGTTGGTGGTCAGGATATCGCTCATCAGATCAAAATAGGGTCGTATGGCCTTAAAGGAATCGTCCACTTGCGCCAGAAAATTGGGTGCCAGCACCTCTTTATCGGTAAAATTCCGCACAAAGATAAACTGCTTCCTTTTGATCAGGTCAATACTGGGGTCTTCCTTGTCAAAACCTTTGGGGGCCGTTTTCACGGCATCGCCCTGGATTTCACCCCATATTTTTTTGAAGGCAGTGTTGTCCAGCACCTTGCGCATGGGTGCCGCGTCCATTTCAAACTCCTTTCGGATCCGAAAAAGATCTTCCTTATTGGGTTCCCAAAATCCGACCGCGATAAAAGTCTCCTTGGGTTTGATACGCAAATAATACCCGCCTCGGAGCCTGGCCCCAGCCCGGGAAAAAGAGCCTGCAAAATGGGCCTTGTACGGGGTTTTATCCTTGGAAAATCGCACATCGCGATAAATGCGGAACATTTTTAGCTTTTCTATCTCATCATGGCTTCCCATCCGTTCCTTTAAGGCCTCGTAGAACGACTTCACATTCGCTTCATGTGCCTTGAATTCTTTTTTGTGATCCGTGAACCACTCCCTATTGTTGTTTTTGTCCAATTGCCCGAGAAAATGTAGGGCTTCTTTAGTAATTACTGTTGTTTGCATACGACCTAGGTCCTGAATATTTTAAGCTAAAGTTAACCATTTTGAAGAAGGCGCTTTTAAAATATTGGTTAATTTTGGTACTCTAATGTTAAAGATATGGACAAGTCCGGCATCATAAAAAAAATAAACCAGCACAAAAAACAACCCAATCTCCGGTATCAATTAAAGCGGAATGTGGAGGCCTTTACGGATCGCCTCTTTTATACCTTGTTCGATATTGAGACCCCTGTGGAGAAAAATTTGGACCTTCTGGAAGCGGAGTTCGACACCCTGATGAACTTGGCGTGCTGGGATGCGGAGAAACCGTGCAGCAAAATATGGGAAAAGTATGTTTCCCAGTTGCCTGCAGTTTTGGAAAAGCTCAATAAGGATGCGGAGGCCATTGTAAGTTGCGATCCCGCCTCGCTTTCCATTGAAGAGGTATATATGGCCTATCCCGGTTTTTATGCCATAGCCATTTATAGGCTGGCGCACGAACTCTATGTGGAAGGTTTTCCCATGGTACCCCGTCTTATGACCGAATATGCGCACAGACAAACGGGAGTGGACATCAATCCCGGAGCGCGTATAGGAAACTCCTTTTTTATAGACCATGCTACCGGTGTGGTCATCGGAGAGACTGCGGTTATCAAGGATAATGTAAAACTGTATCAGGGGGTTACCCTGGGCGCGCTCTATGTAGCCAAGAGCCTGCAGCGTGTAAAACGCCATCCCACCATTGAGGACAATGTCACCATTTATGCGAACGCCACCATTCTGGGCGGTGATACGGTCATCGGGGAAAATTCTGTCATTGGAGGTAATGCCTGGCTCACTGCTTCCGTGCCCGCCAATTCCACAGTCTTCCACACCCCGGAAATTAAGATAAAGACCCTACCGCATGTCTCATAGCTTGTTGGATTTGATCGGGAACACACCATTAGTGGCCTCCAAAGCGCTGAACCCGAACCCCAAGGTACAGTTATTCTTTAAACTGGAGGGGCATAATCCGGGTGGGAGCGTAAAGGACAGAGCGGCCTTTAATATGATCAAAAGCGCTTTGGAAAGAGGCGATATAAACGAAAAATCCAGACTGATCGAGGCCACCAGTGGCAACACGGGCATCGCCCTGGCCATGATTGCCGGTATCTACAATCTTAATATCGAATTGGTAATGCCCGCTAATTCTACCAAGGAGCGAGTGCAGACCATGCGGGCCTATGGCGCCAAGGTTACCCTCACTTCGGCCGAGGTTGGCATTGAAGGTGCACGGGACTACGTAGAGACCAAGGTAGCACATGAGGATTTTGTAATGCTCAACCAGTTTGCCAATGACGACAATTGGAAATCGCACTACCAGACCACGGGTCCTGAAATTTGGAACGATACCAAGGGGGGCATTACACACTTTGTATCTTCCATGGGAACCACGGGAACCATCATGGGGACCTCCACTTTTTTAAAGGAAAAAAGCAAGGACATACAAATTGTAGGGGTACAACCTACCGATGGGTCCAAAATCCCGGGCATACGCAAGTGGCCAGAGGAATACCTGCCCAAGATCTTTAACCCCAAAAAGGTAGATCGCATTATGGAGGTCAGCGAGGACGAGGCCGTGAAGATGGCCCGAAGACTGGCCAAGGAAGAGGGTATCTTTTCGGGGATGAGCAGTGGCGGGGCCGCCTGTGCCGCCGTGCGGTTGGCGGAAAGTCTGGAAAGCGGGGTCATCGTTTCCATTGTCTGTGACCGTGGTGATCGTTATTTGTCCTCCGGACTTTTTGACTGACCCAGTACCGTATCGATTCCATCGTGATAGGGGCGAAAATCAATCAGGTTATTATGTCCACCTCCTTCTATCGTATACATTCTTTTTTGTGGACCGGGTATAACTTCAAACAAGCGTTGTCCAGAGCCATAGGGCACTACCCTATCGTCCGTACCATGGAAAATGGTAATAGGACATGTGACCTCCTGTACATAGCTATGGGATGGTAGTTTATATTTCAACAACCACTTCATCGGCAAAAAGGGGAACCGCTCCTGGGCAACATCCATTAGGCTATAATAGGGTGTTTCCAGGATGAGCTGTGCGGGTTGGTTCCCAGACGCGAGACGCGCTGCAACGCCGCTTCCCAGCGAACGTCCGTACAGCACGATCTGGTTCTCGTTATACCGTTGCATGAGATAATCGTAAAAACGCTGCGCGTCCTTATGCAGGGCCGCTTCGCTCAATTTGCCTGTACTTTTACCGTACGTCCTGTAGTCCATCACCAGAACATCATAGCCCTTCTCCATAAATAAAGGGGCGACGGTACCCCAGCGCGAAAGGTCGCCCGCATTGCCGTGAAAATACAGGATTACACCTTGAGACCCAGGCTGTTTAAAATGGAGTGCGTTGAGTCTTGCGCCGTCTTCCGTGGGCAAAAAAAGTTCCTCAAAGTCCGACCTAAAAGTATAGCCATAATCTGCAGGCAGTCGCGTGGGTAAAAAAATAAGTTTTTCCTGAATAAAATAGAGCATAGTTAGCAATAGGCCTGGGAGGACAAGTAGGAGGATGACGGTCTTCCTAAGCTTCCGCATTGGTTCTTTTTGAAGTGTGTTTTACATGAATACTGGAGCCCTCCAGATTAACCGGTTTGGGCCTTGTGGTAATAATTTCATTGAGCATCCTATGGTAGGATTCAAAGGTGTTCAAGTTTTTGTGTCCGCCCCCGATCACCGTATACAGCCTAGTGAGATGCGGTTTTATTTTGGACAGTTTTACGCTGGTCTTGTACGGTATGAGCCGATCGTCCGTACCATGGATGATATGGATGGGGCAGTTCACGTATTTTAACCATTTGTAGGTGGGCATGGGAAACTTGATCAAAATGGAAAGCGGCATAAAAGGGATAAACTTCTTGGCCACCTTGCTTAAGCTGTAATAAGGTGCATCCAAGATCAGCATTCGGGGATTGTTCATGGAGGCCAATTTTGTGGCAAAACCAGAACCCAGGGAACGCCCGTACAGAATAATATATTTTTCCGCAACACTTTCCTTTAGTTTGTTATAGATGACCTGTAGGTCCCTTTTTATGGCCTTTTGCGTTCTGCGTCCAGTGCTCTTTCCAAAACCGCGATAATCTACCATGATGACGTCGTAACCGTGCCGTGTAAAATCTACCGCAAACTTCCCCCACCCCTTGATGCTCTTGGAATTGCCCTTTAGGTAAAACACCACGCCCTTGGGATGTTTGGCCTTAAAACGCAGCCCGTTGATTACTGCACCATCCCTTGTGGTTACATTATATTCCTGAATCTCCTGGTTCTCGTAATGGAATTGAAAGTCCTTGGGCAATTTCTCAGGTTTGAACATGAGGAAATCCTGCAGAAAGTAGAGCAGAATACTAATGAGCAGATAGATGCCCAGTACGAGCAACAATATGAACAACCAAGTGGGCATGGACCTACATTTAGCTCCAATGTACAAAAAATAATAGTATAGCCATGGCTATTCGAACTCGAGGCGGTGTAACAGCAAACCCGATCCAGGCGCCACATAGGTAATCTGCACCTGCGTATCCTCCTGCAAGGAGGCCTTGATCATATCCATGGACAGTTCTCCCCTGCCCAACTGTATCAGGGCTCCCATGATCATCCGAATCTGATACCGCATAAAACCCGCGCCCTGTACGTGCAGTGCATAAGACCTTTCAGGAAAGAAATTGGCCTTGAGCACCTTGTTTTCCCGTATTTCGCAAGAGCTTATCGTACGCAGCAGTAAGGTATTTGGCCTTGGCCGGGACGTATAGGCCTTAAAGTTATGTGTGCCCTCGAACAAGCGAGCGGCCTTCTGCATCAGTTCAATGTTGAGCGGGCCTATATGATTGGCCATAAAGGGTGCGCAATAGGGGTGGTTTTTTGCGCCAAAGGAAAACAGGTAGATGTATTCCTTGCTCTTGCTGTGCTGAATGATATTGAAGCTATTGTCTACTTTGTTGATGTTAATAACCTTAATATCAGGAGGTAAGTTCTCATTGCATTCATTCAAAAATTTAGAAAGGTCCGGTATGGGGGCATCCTCGATAAAAAGCTCAAAGGCCGCTTCCAGGGCCGATACCTTGGCATCCGTACGGCCTGCCCCCAGAATCTTAAACCGGGCCTCGGGCAGTACAAACTTCAAGGTTTTGGTTAGCATTCCTTCAATAGTCCTTTCCCCGGGTTGTTTTTGCCAACCGCTATATCTAAACCCCAAAAACTGGATACGAACCAAATAACAATACCGATGTTGCATGGGTGAAAATAAGGCTTGGCTAAAGATACGATGGCAAGGGTGCAAAAGACAACTTTTTGAATCGCTCTTTTGGTTTTTTTGTATTTTGGACATATGAAAATACTCATTATAGGGGGCCATGGCACCATTGGCAAAAAAGTAGCCCAGGAATTGGAAAAAAGACATACGGTCATCAATGCCAACCGCTCTTCGGGAACTGAACGGGTAGATTTGGCCGATTCCAAATCCATCTTGGCGCTCTTTGAAAAAACAGGTAAGGTAGATGCCGTGGTCTGTACGGCCGGTGAGGCCAAATGGGCGCCCTTTGCCTCACTGAGTGAAGCCGATTTCTATATTGGGATAAAAAGCAAGCTCATGGGGCAGGTCAATGTGGTGCGCATTGGAAAGGACTATCTAAATCCCAAAGGGTCCTTTACGTTGACCACGGGAATACTCGCGGACCAACCTGTGGATATGACCACCAGTGCCGCCATGGTAAACGGGGGCATACACAGCTTTGTGAAAGCGGTTGCCCTGGAACTGGAAAATGGCTTACGGATCAATGCGGTTTGCTCGGACCTGGTCGTTGACGCCTACGAAAAATACAAGGATTATTTTCCGGGACACACTCCGGTGCCCATGCACAAGGTGGTGAACGCCTACCTAAAAAGTGTGGAGGGCAAGGTAAACGGTGAGGTTATCCGGTTGGTGGAATAGGTTTCCCTTAGAAAGTGTAACGATCGCTACTGAGGTACGTCTTATGAGTATCAATCTAAAAACAAAGGGTCATGTCAGTAGCCTCCCCTCCCAAAAAACGCATCGAAATTGTGGACGCCCTGCGGGGCATAGCCTTGGCAGGTATTGTCATTGTCCATATGGTAGAGAACTACGTAGGCGCACCCACGCCCGAAGGGGTTATGGATGCTACCCATGCCGGTGTAGCCGATTCCGCTGTCGATGTTTTTATAGGTCTTTTCCTTCGGGGCAAGTTCTTTGCGCTCTTTTCCTTTCTTTTTGGGCTTAGCTTTTTTATCCAAATGGACAACGCCAATGCCAAGGGTGCCCAGTTCGGAGGGCGTTTTTTATGGCGGCTTCTCATCCTCTTGGCCATAGGATATGTGCACCATCTTTTCTACAGAGGGGATATCTTGACCATCTATGCACTGCTGGGTATTTTGCTCATCCCCTTCTATCGGGTAAAAAACAAATGGGTATTGGGGATTATATGCCTAATCTTTCTGGGTCTTGGACGCTATATCGTATTTGCGCTTACGCAGGGTGAAAGCCTCTTTATGGAAACTGGGTTTGCCCCTGATAGCCCAGAAATCGTTTCCTACTTCGATATCATTAAGAATGGGACGCTGGGCGAAGTATTCTATTCCAACGGCTATCAAGGACATATCATGAAAGCCGAATTTCAATTGGGAATCTTCTCCAGGGCCTATCTCACCTTTGCCTTTTTTCTTTTGGGACTCTATGTGGGCCGACTCCAGTTTTTCCAAAACTTTTTGGATCATAAAAAATTGGTAAAAAAGGTACTGATCTGGTCCCTGATCCTTTTTGTGGTTTCACTTGCGCTATTGGCACTTATTTTCATGCAATTGGGCCCCGAGGTACAGTTTGATAACTGGTTGGCCATGGCCGGACTCACCGCCATTGACCTGAACAATATTGCCATGACCTTTATACTCCTTGCCCTTTTCACAATGGGCTATAGGACCCTCAGGGGCAAAAAATGGTTGGGCAGTTTTGCACCCTATGGACGTATGGCCCTTACCAACTATGTGGCGCAGAGTATCCTCGGAACCTTTTTGCTCTTCGGTTGGGGACTGGGTTATCTGGGAGAGCTTCGAAACATCTATACGTTCCTTATTGGACTGGCAGTCATTGCTTTACAAATGGCTTTCAGTGCCTGGTGGTTGCGGAATTTCCACTATGGCCCACTAGAATGGGTATGGAGAAGCCTTACTTATTTTAAATGGTATCCGCTTAAGAAATCACCTGCCCCAGCCGAAACTCAAATCGGTTAGTGAAGGGGTTGTACACGATACATTTCACCACAGCTTTTTGAACATACCCAACATTGCCATCCGTTCATCGAATTTTTTAAAATAAAGGAAATCGGGTGGCGTTCTAAAACCCGAACGGGGGTTCCCCAAACCTTGAAACCTACTTACTATGAAATTTTTGTTGCGGCTGCTGAATTGGAAACGGAGTTTGGTCCTTTCAATAGGAACTCTTGGGCTGTTGGTGCTACTTAATTTTTACGGTCTCCATACCAATAAGTTCTATTTTTTTAAATTCGACAATTATATCTTTCCGTTGTTGACCTTGGTACACTTTACCTTTCTGTATGCTATATGGTTCAAAATCAAGGAAGAGGAGATCGCCGATCCGCAAATGCGCAATTTAGAATATACACTCTACGTGATTTTCCTAGTGTATCTCTACAAAGCGATGGAAACACTTTCCATTCTACTGAGCTATTCCGATTATGCCGATCATGTTATGCCCGTTACCTTTATTCCCATGGGGATTGCCATATTTGCGCTGTATCTTTTGCTCATGGGTCTTACCCTAGTGACCTTTGTACATCGAAAAAAAATAGTGGGCAGCTATAATTTTGAACAAATGAACCAACATTTTGATTCCTGGGAATAACCGGGGTTTGCATGGATAAAAAAACCCCGTGGAAATTCTTCCACAGGGTCCTTCCGTAAAAACAAACACAATTAATTTTCACCAACACTTCAACATTTGTTGAGCAACATCTATCCTTGGCTAACCCTTATTCAAAGAAGGAAGATGTTCCAAGCGCGGCTTTTAGTTGTAAAGGCCCCATCCGTAAGCTATTGTAAGGTTATAGGTCCTTTCAACAAATTAAGCGATAGCGTATAACGTCCTGATCACAAAAAGGTACACTTCTATAAACTTTTTGTAAGGACTCTGTGAACTTTTCGCCTATATAAAACAAGGGGGCTTGCCATCCCAACGAAATGGGCTGTTGGCAAACCCCGAGTAGCAGTATTTTTTATAATCCTGTGATATCCCTGTGATATCTTTTAACTTCTTTCGCATTAGAAATTATGAAGCAGATCCTTATCATAGAAGACGATCCCGAAATCGTTAAACTGTTGGAGATACATCTCACCGACCTTATCTACCATACCACGAGTGCTATGGATGGTGAAAAGGGCCTGCAAATGGCGTTGGAGAACGATTATGACCTTATATTGCTCGATTTAACGCTTCCTATTATGGATGGCGTGGAGGTATGTAAAAAACTGCGGCTTAAAAAAAATACCCCGATCATTATGCTTACCGCGAAATCCGAGGAAATAGATCGGGTCCTGGGACTGGAGATCGGAGCGGATGACTATATCACCAAACCTTTTAGTATCCGGGAACTGCTGGCCAGAATAAAGGCCGTAATGCGGCGGGTTGACGTAAAGACCGATACCGAGACCAATTCCCAATCGCTTTCCTTTGAAAATCTGCATGTGGATGTGGAGAAGCGAAAAGTGTTGTTGAATCAAAAACGGATCGAGCTTTCCCCTAAAGAATTTGAACTCTTGGTCCTTATGGCCTCCAACCCTGGCAGAAACTACTCCCGAACAGAATTGTTGAACATGATATGGGGCTACAATTTTGAAGGTTATGAGCACACGGTAAATTCACATATAAATCGCCTAAGGGCCAAGATCGAGTCCGATATGGCCAATCCTACCTATATTCTAACCACCTGGGGTGTGGGGTATAAGTTTAACGAGGACATCGCGGTATGAGCAAAACAGAAAAGACCCTGACCCCAAGACTGGTAAAGAAATTATGGGTAGCCTTTATCCTGATTATTGTGCTCATGGGCGCCTCTTATATCTTTATTACAGGCTACTTTGCCAATAAGTACAACCAGGCCACGGCACAACGGGTAAACGCCAATATTGCCGACCATCTCATCGAGGAGAAGTTCCAGAATGCGTCCCCATTTTTGGCAGATGGCAGCGTGAACAAAGCACTTTTTGGGGATGTGATGCACGATATGATGGCCGTAAACAGGAGCATTGAGGTCTATCTCCTGGACAAAACCGGGGAAATACTCTATTCCGTGGTCCTGGACCATAGCGAGAACGCCCCGGAGAAAACAGTATCGCTTGCCCCCATCCAGTCCTTTATTGCAAACAAAGGGCAGGAATATGTACTGGGGGACGATCCCAGGAATCCAGGGAAGCAAAAAATATTTTCGGCCGCCGCCTTTAATGTGGACGGTAGGGAAGGCTTTATCTATATTATTTTGGCCGGAAAGGAATTTCAACTGATCAGTGAAAACCTGTTGGGGCAGTACTTTATGAAGCTGGGCATTGGCGCTACGGTGCTCACCATGATATTTGCCGCTGTGATCGGGATGTTGAGTATTTGGTTCCTGACCAAAAACCTTCGCCTTATAACCCGTACCATCCGCAAATTTCAGGAGGGGGATTTGAATGCACGGATCGAAAATGCCGAAAAATCGGATATTGAGGTCTTTGCCCATTCCTTCAACGATATGGCAGATACCATTGTGGGCAATATTGACAAGATGAAATCCGTGGACCAGTTGCGCAGGGAGCTCATCGCCAATGTTTCCCACGATCTTAGAACGCCCCTGGCCATTTTAAAGGGGTATGTGGAGACGCTGCAGATCAAGCGGGATTCGTTATCGGAGCAAGAGAAACAGGAGTACTTGCAGATTACACATACCAATATTGACAAGCTTTCCAAGGTCATTGACCAACTCTTTGAATACTCAAAATTGGAGGCGGAACAGGTGACCCCTGAAAAGGAACCCTTCTCCATTACCGAGCTGTCGCACGACCTGATCGCCAAGTTCAAGGTCATTGCCGACAAGAAGAAAATAGCACTCGTACTGGACAAGCCGGAAAAAAACAGTATGGTATTCGCCGATCTGAGCTTGGTAGAACGCGCGCTGCAGAACCTCATTGAGAATGCCGTTAAATACACGGAGCCGGAGGGCAAAGTAACCCTTTCCATACAACCCACAGGTAAAAATATTAAGATAAGCATTGCCGATACCGGCGCAGGCATCCCGCTAAGCGAGCAGCCGTTTATTTTTGACCGTTACAAACAGGTAGATCCCTCGACACAAAAACAAGGTTCCGGGCTGGGTCTGGCCATCGTAAAGAAAATTATGGACCTGCACGAAACCACCATCACGGTTCTGAGCAGTCCGAGGGAAGGGAGTTCCTTTATTTTTAGGCTCCCCGCCTATCCGGTATAGGATGGGAAATTGATTGTTGTGAAATGCAAGGGAGGTGTCTGAAAAGTGCCAAAAAATGGCTGATTGTCTCATCGAGCGCAGTCGAGATGTCTGGGAAAACAAGAGTGCAAAAAGTTCTCGACTGCGCTCGAACGGACAACAAAATGCTTTTCAGACCATCTCTTTTGTTTAGTGCGATTTAAAGTTCACTGATAAAGCTACCGTACAGGTCCTTAAACTGATATCCCCTTGTAAATCGGTGCTTGCTCAGTTTTTTATGTGCCACAAGGCCCCAGAGCAATACTTCCTTGAGGAAATAACTATCTTCTTTGGGTACCTGAGGCTGGTATGACTGCACAAGTGCATTGAGCGGCCCAATTCTATCGAGCTGTTTCTTGTACACTTCTTCGGGAGCATCATCGAGCAATTCGAATCCTTCGCCATCAAAAAACCAGTTGATCAGCGCATCGTAGGGACTCTCGGCATCCTTGCGCTCCAACTTATCGATCTTTGGGAAATACAGGGGAAAAATGGATTTTACCGCATCATCGATCAGAATGGCCGCTACGCCATCGGCCCCTTCCTGTTCCCCCTCGTACACCAACTCTATTTTACCGGTTATGGACGGGATAACGCCCATAAAATCGCTGAGGCGTACTGTGGTCTTATCCATGCCCAGTTTTAGGCAACGACGTTCTGCCGTGCTCAACAGGTTCTCAAAGGCCGTGATACTTGTACGGGCACTGACCCCGCTTTTGGCATCCACGTATTCGCTCTTCCTGGCCTCAAAGCTGATCTGTTCCAGCAGGTCCTTGGCCATATCGGGAACGTGTACCGAATGCAGTTGTCGCTCGTCCAGTTGGGCCTCTTGGACGGTAATTTTTCTCGCGGTGGCAATGTCCTCCGGATAATGCGTCAATATCTGCGAGCCTATCCTGTCCTTTAGCGGGGTAACAATGCTGCCCCGGTTGGTGTAATCCTCCGGATTGGCCGTGAAGACAAACTGAAGATCTAAAGGCAATCGCAATTTAAAGCCCCGGATCTGGATATCGCCCTCCTGTAGGATATTGAAAAGGGACACCTGTATGCGTGCCTGTAGGTCCGGGAGTTCGTTGATCACGAAAATGCAACGGTTTGCCCGGGGAATCATCCCAAAATGGATGACACGGTCATCTGCGTATGATAGTTTGAGATTCGCTGCCTTAATGGGATCCACATCACCGATCAAATCGGCCACGGTGACATCGGGGGTGGCCAGTTTCTCATAGAAGCGATCCTTACGGTGCAACCAGGAAATGGGTGTGTTATCCGCTTTTTCCTTGATCAATTCCTTGGCGTACCTGGACATGGGTCGTAGGGGATCATCATTGATCTCCGAACCTTCCACCACGGGTATCCACTCATCCAAAAGCTCTACCATGAGTCGGGCCAGCCTTGTTTTGGCCTGCCCGCGAAGTCCCAACAGGTTGATATTATGTCTGGAAAGTATGGCGCGTTCCAACTCTGGAATTACAGAGTTTTCAAAACCCCATACGCCCGGAAAGGTAGCTTCATCTCCTTGTATTTTTTCCCTGAGATTATCGCGGAGTTCATCCTTGATACCTTTGCTGCTATAGCCTGCTTGTTTTAGTTCGCCAAGCGTAGCGATTTCCTTATGGTTCAATTTCATAGTGTCTTCTCGATGGGATCTCTGTCTCCAGTTAATCCGCTTATTGATCTATCCTTTTAGTCGTTTTCTTCTGTTCTGCTCGTAGTCCTCAAAAATCATTTCTCCCAGTCCTTTAAGTCCTGTAAAAAAGGCCTTTCCTTTGTTCGCTTCGGTAAAATGC
This sequence comes from uncultured Flavobacteriaceae bacterium, assembly GCA_947494825.1. Taxonomy (GTDB): domain Bacteria; phylum Bacteroidota; class Bacteroidia; order Flavobacteriales; family Flavobacteriaceae; genus JBNGOQ01. Next base: position 742,221 of record CANLWN010000001.1, read on the forward strand.
CTTACAAACTGCATCAGATAGGGGTCCTGGGCTATCATAAAGGTCGTGATCGGAATATGTAACTTTCTGGCCTGCCGTGCCATATTGTAGCATTTTTCCACAATATGGTCATCTAGCCCCACGCTGTTCTTATAGTAGGTACCGTCCGGAAGTCGCAGGCAGCTTGGTTTTCCATCGGTAATCATAAAAATCTGCTTGTTGGTGTTCCGCTTTCTTCGCAACATGTCCATGGCCAATTGGAGTCCGGCCACCGTATTGGTATGATAGGGCCCCACTTTTAAATAGGGTAGGTCCTTGATGGGTATGGGCCAGGCATCATTGCCGAACACCAGAATATCCAGCGTGTCCTTGGGGTATCTGGTGGTGATGAGCTCGGCCAGGGCCATGGCCACTTTTTTGGCCGGCGTAATACGATCTTCCCCGTATAAGATCATACTATGACTTATATCAATCATAAGCACGGTACTCATTTGGGCCTTGTACTGGGTATCTTCAACCACCAAGTCATCCTCGTTGAGGGTAAAATTGTCCATCCCATGGTTGACCTGGGCGTTCTTTAAACTTTCGGTCATGGAAATATGTTCCAACCCATCGCCATAGCGATACTCTCTGAATTCCCCGGTATGTTCATCGCCCAAGCCTGATTTTCCGGTCTTGTGGTTGCCCGAACCGCTACGTTTTAATTTTCCAAAGATTTGGTCCAGTGCTCGCTGACGTATCATGCGCTCCAATTTTGCCGTTATGGACAAATTGCCGCCACGATCCCCTTCTTCACCTTCACCCTCTCCGCCCTCTTCAAACTCCTCACGTAAATACCCTTTTGCTTTGAGATCTTCGATAAAATCATCTATGGTGTAGTCTTCATCCGTAAGCTCGTATTCCTTGTCGAGTTCGCGCAACCAGTCCAAAGCTTCATCCACATCTCCCGAGGTATGGGTGATGAGTTCCTGGAAGATTTCAAAAAGCTTTTCAAAAGGAGTTTGATCCGGTGCTTCGTAAGAAGAAAAACGAAAGCCCTTTCTTAAATTCACAGCCATAGTATAAAAATAACACATTTCGGAAAACCGTTGGGTGTTTTAGAAAAAACTTAACGGTTTGCCAGCCGTGCTATTTGTGCCGTTGCCTCAAGATTTCCATAACGTCCTTCAAGGTATAGCCCTTGGCCTGAAGCAGCATGAGGTAATGGAACAACAGATCGGCGCTCTCATTGAGGAATAGCTCATCGTTATTGTCCTTGGCCTCTATGACCACCTCTACCGCTTCCTCCCCCACTTTTTGGGCTACCTTGTTAATACCCTTTTTGAAAAGGGAGGCCACATAGCTATCCTTCCGATCCGGGTCTTCCCTGCGTTCCTTGATCACCGCCTCCAAATGGGTCAGAAAACCAAAACTTTCCTCATTTTCCTCGTTCCAGCAAGTATCGCTCCCGGTATGACAGGTAGGCCCTTGGGGATTTACCGATAGCAGCAAGGTATCCGCATCGCAATCGACCTTCATATCCACTAGATGCAAAAAATTACCGCTCTCTTCCCCTTTGGTCCATAGGCGCTGTTTGCTGCGGCTATAGAAAGTGACTTTTTGGCTCTCCTGTGTCTTTTTAAGGGCTTCCTGGTTCATATACCCTAACATCAATACCTTCTTGGTTTGGGCGTCCTGTACGATGGCCGGGGCCAGGCCGTCAGCGTTTTTGTCGAAATCTATTTTCATAATTGATGGTTTAAGGTTTAAAGTGCAAGCGCAAGTTCAAGTTCAAAGTTTCTCGCTTATTGTTAATTGATAATTGCTTACTGTTTACTGTTCTTTTTTAAATCTGCCAGAGATATTTTATAAATCCGGTAGAGATTTCGTTTGAATCTGCCAAAGATTTACTTTGCATCTGCCAGAGATTTGTTTTGTATCTGTCAAAGATATGTTTTATATCAGCCAGGGATTTATTCCAGGTAAACCGCAATGTCATCCTCATTCGCCTGTATTGCACTCTTTGTCCTGTTCCCTGTTTACTGCCTACCGTCCACCATATCGGGCTGGAGATTCTTCGTTTCGCTACGCTTCACTCTGAATGACAAATCATAGTATCTTGTCATTCAGAGCCTGCGAGGAATCCCTGGTTCAATAACCCGCCACTCATTGATAATTGTTTATTGGTTATTGTTCACTGTTTATTGGTTATTGTTTACCGCTTACTGTCTACTGCCAACTCTCAGCATACACCGCAGCCTTGGCGTAGGTGTGCTCACTGCCTACTGTTTACTGCCTACTGCTTACTGTTCATTGTCCGCATAGGTATTCCCTGCTTGCTCAGTTCCTCCTTGAGATCCCAAATCGCTATTTCCTTAAAATGGAATACGCTGGCGGCCAGGGCCGCATCTGCCTTACCGGCCGTAAAGGTATCCGCAAAATGTTGCATATTGCCCGCACCGCCCGATGCTATGATGGGAATGTTGCGTTCCGTGGAAAGCCTGGCCAGGGCCTCATTGGCAAATCCGTCCTTGGTGCCATCATGATCCATGGAGGTAAACAGGATCTCGCCGGCCCCCCGTTGTTCCACTTCCTCGGCCCATTGGAAAAGGTCCAGTTCTGTGGGCACCTTGCCCCCTACCAAATGTACCTTCCACTCCCCTTTGATCTGTTTGGCGTCTATGGCCACCACGATACATTGGGAACCGAACTTGGCGACCAATTCGTTGATCAGCTCTGGGTTTTTTACCGCAGAGGAATTGATAGAAACCTTATCCGCCCCGTTCTGCAGGAGTACGTCCACATCGGCGACCGAGGAGATACCGCCTCCTACCGTGAAGGGAATGTTCACTTTTTCTGCCACGCGCAATACCAGATCGGCCAAGGTTTTTCTACGTTCCTCCGTGGCCGAAATATCCAGGAACACCAGTTCATCGGCTCCCGTACGGGCATAGATCTCCGCAAGCTCCACAGGGTCACCGGCATCACGCAGATCCAAAAAGTTGATCCCCTTTACGGTACGTCCGTTTTTGATGTCCAGGCAAGGAATGATTCGTTTTGTCAACATGGCTCGAAGTTAGAATTACGATTTTATTATTCATTTTTTACATCCAGATCCATACCATCATAAAAGCCCAAATCTTGTTCCTTTAGCAACTTGGTCCAAAAGGCGATCTGCCCCGTATGATAGGAATAGTGTTCTACCACATGGATTATGATTCCTATTCCGGACAAGCTAAACCCCTGTACCTCCCGTTTTCGCAACAACGCTTCCCTTGAGGTATTTTTTATGACCTCTTGGGCCTGTTGCACGGTACTATCCAGTTTGGCCCATAGCTGCGCTTTGGTCCGTCCACTGTCCACAGAAAACTCTTTTCCCCTTTCCCGGGTGTCCTTGGTTCCCCCTAGGCTGGCAATGGCATATTGGGTGATATTGCCGCACAAATGCAACATCAAATTTCCAATACTGTTGGATGCCTTGTTGGGCCTACGCCACATATCGGCCTCGTTCAACCGTTCCAGACTGATCTTGATCATACGGCTGCTTTCGTCCATACGGTATAGGGCCTGCTGTACAAATTCCTCTGCGATGTTGTCTTCCAATGGTCTCATCGTGAAAGTATAAATTGTTCCAATTGCTTTAAACTGATCTTGTTCTCATAAATCGCCTTGCCCAAAATGGTGCCCTCACAGCCCATCCGCGCCAGTTTTGGCAGTTCGTCAAAAGCAGAGACGCCTCCGCTGGCAATGAGCTTAACCCCCAATACTTCCTTGTCTTCCACCCCACTGGGCCCTACCGTGGTCTCTATAGTGCTGGTTTTCTTCAGTATTTTGGCATACAAATCAAAAGACGGCCCCTCCAGCATACCGTCCTTCCCAATATCGGTACAGATGACATACCGGATGCCCTTGGCCAGATACCCCTTGATAAACGGAATCAATCTTTCCTCGGATTCCTCGACCCAGCCGGAAACAGCTACCTTTTCGTTCAGCGCATCGGCGCCCAAAATAATCTTATCCGCCCCATAGGTCTGCAGCCATCCCTCAAAAGTGGTCCTGTCCTTCACCGCTATACTGCCGCCCGTAATCTGGTTGGCCCCACTCTCGAAGGCAATATGCAGATCCTCGTCCGTTTTGAGCCCCCCGCCAAAATCGATCTTTAAACTCGTATTGCCCGCAATCTGTTCCAGTATTTTGTGATTGACAATGTGGCTGGACTTGGCCCCGTCCAGGTCTACCAAATGCAGATGGGTAATGCCGTGGGCCTCAAATTGTTTGGCGACCTCCAAGGGATTTTCGTTATAGACCTTCTTGGTGGCATAATCCCCTTTGGAAAGCCTTACGCACTTGCCTTCAATGATATCTATTGCTGGTATGATCCGCATAGCGTATTTTTTACGTTCTTTTTCTTATCATCCAGGTTTCCGTGTCCTGTAGCTCCCCAAAACCGAATTTTTGGTACAGTGCATGCGCATCGTTGGTCCGTAGACCGATGCCCTTCACCTGGTCTATCCCCGGATAATCCAAAATATGCTGTATGAGCGATTTCCCAATGCCCATTCCCTGGTACCTTTCGTCTACAAATACATCCATGACCCAGGCAAATACCACATAATCGGTTACAAAGCGTGCAAATCCGATCTGCTTTCCCTCCGGGGTAAAGGCACCAAGGCATACCGAATGTTCCAGCGACCTTTCAACGCTTTCCAAGGTCCTGCCCTTGGCCCAATAGGAACGGTTGCACAGATAATCATGAATGAAATTAACATCCATTTTGGACCGGTCCGTAGATATGTTGTAGTTATTGCCCATCCCTATAAGTCCAAAAAGTTCTTTAAGATCTGGGCACCTGTGCCACTACTCTTCTCCGGGTGAAACTGCGTCCCATAAAAGTTGTCCTTACCCAAGGCGGCGCTATAGGTAAGCTCGTATTCGGACGCTGCAATGGTTTCCGCACAAAGTGGTGCATAAAAACTGTGTACAAGATAAATATGCGCTTTCTCCGGTATGGTATCAAAAAGTGGAGACCTCAGATTGGTGATCTCGTTCCAACCAATCTGTGGCACCTTCACCCTATCGGAAAATCTGACCACGTCCACATCAAATATGCCCAAACCCTTTGTATGGCCCTCTTCCGAGGCGTTGCACATGAGTTGCATACCAAGGCATATGCCCAAAACAGGTTGCTTTAACTCGGGGATAAGTCGGTCCAAGGTGCTGTGCCTTAACTTTTCCATGGCGCTACTGGCTTCGCCCACACCGGGGAAAATCACTTTGTCCGCCGCTTGGATCTCAGCTGCGTCCTCACTGAGAACGGCCTCATAGCCCAAGCGTTTTATCGCGAATTTGATGCTTTGTATGTTTCCGGCACCGTAATTTATAATGGCAATCTTCATTTATAACACCCCTTTGGTTGATGGTAAGATCATTTTCTCCGTATCGCGTTTTACCGCCATTTTAATGGCCTTGGCAAAGGCCTTGAACACTGCTTCTATCTTATGGTGCTCGTTGGTGCCCTCTGCCTTAATGTTCAAGTTGGCCCTGGCACCATCGGTAAAGGACTTAAAGAAATGGTGGAACATTTCCGTGGGCATTTGCCCTATTTTTTCACGCTTGAATTCCGCTTCCCAAACCAACCAATTTCTTCCGCCAAAATCGATGGAGACCTGTGCAAGACAGTCGTCCATGGGCAAACAAAAGCCGTAGCGTTCCATCCCGAGCTTATCGCCCAAGGCCTGGTGGAAGACCTCGCCCAGCGCAATGGCCGTATCCTCTATGGTATGGTGTTCATCCACTTCCAGATCGCCCTTCACCTTTATTTCCAGGTCCATCTGCCCGTGGCGTGCCAATTGATCCAGCATATGATCAAAAAACGCTAGGCCGGTATCGATATCACTTTTTCCGCTACCGTCCAGGTTTAACCGAATCAGTACGTCCGTTTCCTTGGTGGTCCGGTGTACCTCGGCAAAGCGCCGGTTTAATTTTAAAAAGCCATAAATTTCCTCCCAATCATTGCTTTCCAAGGCGATAAAGTCCTGTAATTGTGACTGGGCCACGGTAATCTCATCCGTGCCCAATTGGGTGTTATCATTGATAAAGATGCCCTTGGCACCCAAATTTTTGGCAAGCTCCATATCGGTAAGACGATCCCCGATTACAAAGGAGTTTTGCAAATCATAGGTGTCGGAGAAATAGTCTGTCAGCAAGGCCGTCCCCGGTTTTCGGGTCGGGGCGTTCTCATGGGGGAAGGTCCTGTCCAAAACCACCTTTTCAAAGGTGATGCCCTCATTTTCCAAGGCCTTTAGCATAAAATTTTGCACGGGCCAGAAGGTTTCCTCAGGGAAGCTATCGGTCCCCAAGCCATCCTGATTGGTGATCATGACCAACTCGAACTCCAACTCCCTGGCTATTTTCCCCAAATAGCTAAATACCTTGGGGTAAAACTCGAGTTTCTCAAAGGAATCGATCTGTTCGTCCCCGGGTTCCCTGATCAAGGTTCCATCCCGATCAATGAACAATACTTTTTTCTTGTTCGTTTCTGTTTTCATTCCAAAGATTTTAGCGCTGTTAACAGTTTTTTGTTCTCTTCCACGGTTCCTACGGTAAAACGCAGGGTGTTTTCACATAAGGGCTGCGACGATCTGTTCCTCACCACGATACCGCGTTCCAGCAATTGGCGATATCTGAGGTCTGCATCATCGACCTTAGCCAAAACAAAATTGGCGTCCGAAGGGTAGACTTTATGCACATACGCCACATCAACTAATACTTTAGATAACGTATCCTTTTCTGTTATTATCAAATTGATTTCATCATCAATTTCAATTTGTCTATGGAGTCTTTGGGCAGCTCGTTGCTGCGTAAGCTCGTTTACGTTATAGGGCGGCTTTATGGTGTTTAAAATCGATATAATTTCTACCGATGCCATACATATGCCCAAGCGTATCCCGGCCATACCGTAGGCCTTGGACAAGGTCTGTGTAACGATCAGGTTGGGATAGTTATCCAGTTTTTCGGCCCAACTCTTAGCTTGCGAAAAATCGATATAGGCCTCATCAATAATCACCAAACCAGGAAACGTACGCAACAATTCCTCTACTTGCTGGTCGGAAAAACGATTGCCTGTCGGATTATTGGGTGAGCATATGAAGAGGAGTTTTGTACGGGCATCGACTACCTTTATTATACCAGGCAGATCGGGCTCGAATGTCTCGGTGAGCAACACCTCCCTGTTGGCCACATCATTGATACCGGCCAATACCTTGTACATCCCATAGGTAGGGGGAAGTGTCACAATGTTGTCCTGTTTTGGCTCGCAGAACGCCCTAAAAACAAGGTCCAACACCTCATCACTACCATTGCCTAATAACAGTCTGTCCGTGCCCACACCATTCTTTTCTGCCAACATCGCTTTTAAGCTTCGCTGTTGCGGGTCGGGATAGCGGTTTACCCCATTCTCAAAGGGACTCTCGTTAGCGTCGAGAAAGACCATGTTGGAACCATCGGAAACATACTCGTCCCTCGCGGAAGAATACGGACGTAGCCCCTTTACGTTTTCCCTGACCAAATTTTGTATATCGAAAGTTTTCATCACCCTAGTTCCCTTCCTTTGTGACCTTAGACAACTCTTTTAACCTTATGCTAACTGCATTTTTATGCGCCTGTAGGCCTTCGGCCGTGGCCATGACCTCTATGGTGTTGCCAATATTCCGTATCCCCTGCTTTGTAATCTTTTGAAAACTTATACTTTTCAAATAGCTATCGAGGTTCACCCCGCTATATTGCTTGGCATATCCATTGGTAGGCAGTGTATGGTTGGTTCCGGAAGCATAGTCCCCTGCACTTTCCGGGGTGTAATTCCCCACGAAAACAGATCCAGCATTTGCAATCCCATCTACGTAAAAATCTTCCTTGGCCGTACAGATGATAAAGTGCTCCGGGCCATAAGTGTTGATCAGTTCCAAGGCCGTTTCATCGTCTTCCATATAGATCAACTTGCTATTCGCTATGGCCTTTTGGGCGATTTCACGTCTCGGGAGTTCCGGTAACTGCCTTTGAACCTCCTTTTCCACCGCTGCGATTATCGCTTTGGAAGTGGATACCAGGATGACCTGACTATCGGGACCGTGTTCTGCCTGACTTAGCAGATCGGCCGCGACAAAGGGCGCATTGGCCGTATCGTCGGCCATCACCAGCAGTTCACTGGGGCCTGCGGGCATATCGATGGCCACACCAAATTTGGTGGCGATTTGCTTTGCCACGGTTACGTATTGGTTTCCGGGACCAAATATTTTATATACCTGAGGGATGCTCTCGGTACCAAAGGTCATGGCCGCAATGGCCTGTATACCCCCAACCTTATACATCTGCTCTACCTCGCATAGTTCTGCGGCATAGCGGATTGCCGGATGGATTTCCCCCTTGGCATCCGGGGGCGAGCAGAGTACAATCTGCCCACAACCAGCTATTTTGGCCGGGACGGCAAGCATTAATATCGTGGAAAACAAGGGCGCCGTACCTCCGGGTATGTACAGCCCCACCTTTTGAATGGGCCTTTTTTCGGACCAGCACTGTACACCTGCTGTTGTTTCAACGGCTACCTTCGCGGTCCGTTGCGCCTTGTGGAAACGTTCTATATTTCCTTTGGCCGTCTCTATGGCCTCTCGTAAGGCCGCGGGCACCTTCTCCTTTGCTTTTGCAATCTCTTCAGCACTTACTTTAAGGTTGTCAAGCGATACCTTATCAAATGCTTTTGTGTACCGCTGCAGTGCCCTGTCCCCTTCTTGTTCCACGGCTGCGAATACCTGGTTGACCGTTGCCTCTATGTCGGCCACAGTTTGGGTAGGCCTGCTCAGCACCGTTTTCCAGTCACCTTTATTTGGATTGTATATCTTTTTCATTTGTTAGGCTTAAAGCACCATTTTTTCTATGGGACATACCAGAATCCCCTCGGCACCGGCCGATTTTAGTTCATCGATGACCTCCCAGAACTTGTCCTTTTTGATTACTGTATGTACGGAACTCCATCCTTCCTCGGCCAAGGGAAGTACGGTGGGACTTCGCATCCCGGGCAGAATTTGGATAATGGTATCCAATTTTTCATTGGGCGCGTTCAAAAGTACGTATCTCGACTGTCTGGCCTGCAAGACCGAATTTATCCTGAATTGCAGTTTTTGAAGCACTTCTTTTCCGGCTCCCAAAATTTTTGGGGATACCGCCAGCACGGCCTCACTGCTCAGCATTACCTCCACTTCCTTTAGATTGTTTTTGAACAAGGTGCTCCCGCTGGATACGATATCGCATATGGCATCGGCCAAGCCAATGTTCGGTGCAATTTCTACGGAGCCGTTGATGATATGAAGATCGGCCGTTACCCCTCTATCTTTTAAAAAGTTCTTTACCGTATTGGGATAGGAGGTAGCAATGCGTTTTCCCTGCAAATCCGATATGGCCCTGTATTCCTTTGACTTGGGCATGGCCAAGGAGACCCGGCACTTCGAAAATCCCAATTTTTCCGCAATGGAAATGTCCTCCCCTTTTTCAATCAGTACGTTCTCCCCAATAATGGCTATGTCCACTACCCCATCCCTCAAATACTGCGGGATGTCCCCATTCCTGAGATAGAATACCTCCATGGGGAAATTCCGAGCGGCCGCCCTGAGCTGGTCCTTGCCGTTGTCTATTGAAATACCACAATCCTTTAATAGCTTTAGGGAGTCTTCATTGAGCCTCCCCGATTTTTGAATAGCAATCCTAATTTTTGTCATTGTTTTTTTATTGTGTCCAAAAAACCAAACAAGTATCAAAAACAAAAACCCGTTTGATTTCTCAAACGGGTTTAATATATCTTGTACTACTACAATACATTTTTACCTCGCCTGAGCGCAAGAGTAAAAATGATGATGTGTAGTATTATTTCTCATAAGTCCGGTAAAATTAGAATTTATTTTTAATCAAAAAAAATTTATTTTAATTATTGCCTAAAATTAGAGGCAGCCCGTCACCGCTGGAACCTACGATCACCACTTTGGAATTGGGGGATTGAGCCAACCTCAACGTAGCATCGATTCCTTTATCCTGGAGAATTTTATCCGTCAAAGATGCACTCAAAATTCTGTTGGCATCCGCTTTTCCTTGTGCTTCTATACGTACTTTTTCAGCTTCCTTTTGAGCAGTGACCAACCTGAATTCGTATTCCAGGGATTCTTGTTCCTGTTTTAATTTGCGTTCAATAGCTTCCTTGATCGTTGGAGGCAAGGTCACATCCCGCACCAATACTTCGTTCAACTGGATGTACTGTCCATCAACGATCTTCTTGGTTTCCTCATAAATTTCTGCCTGTATCGCATCTCTCTTACTCGAATAGAGTTGTTCTGGTGTATATCGACCCACAACGCTCCTCGCGGCGGATCTTATAGTAGGTAACAGTACCCTTTGCACATAGGCTTCTCCTTTTTCTTGGTGCAACTTACCGAGTGCCTCGCGCTTTGGCTCAAACCAGGCCGAAGCGTCCAATTTAATCTCCAATCCGTTGGAGGACAGCACTTGCATTTTTTCAAATACCTCCTGCTGCCGCACCTCGTATATAAACACCTTGTTCCATGGTGCAACAATATGGAAGCCTTCGCCCAGCGGCGGCTCATCGGTAACCACACCGTCACCAAAGGTCTTGTAGAGCACACCTGCTTCACCGGAGCCAATGGTTATGGCCGATTTTGAAATCAAAATAATAAATAGAATGATAATAACTATTGCGGGCAACGCAATTTTGGGTAATTTGTCCATTACTTTAGTTTTTAGATTAGTCCGTTATATTTTCTGATAAACCACTCGGCTGCAAGGGCCGCAATGATTACTCCCAAGAGGAATCGAAAATCTATCAAAGATACGACATTTTGCTTGCTTTTTTGCGTAGGCAAAAATTGATTGTTGTTTAATAAATCGGCAATCATGGTATCGGTTTCTTGTGGAAAGTACAGTTTGCCTTTACTGCGTTGGGCCAGGCGGTCTAACTTTTGATAATCACTGGACAGCAGTTGTTTTTCCACATCAAAATCGGAAATGGAAAAACTTCCGGATTTGCTCAGGTTCTCCTCGGCCACGACCACTGTAAAGGTATAACTTCCCGCTGGCAAATCGCTTAGATCTGCCTCGTAATAGGTGCCTTTCAACAACATGGGAACTTCCCTGGAAATCCCGTTCCCGATACCTTTTAGTCTCAGGGAGAGGGTGGCATTGGCATCAAAACCAAAGGCCTTGTCAAAATACGCGGCACTGACCTTGGCCTGGTTGGCCCCAGAATAGAGCGGTTCGTATTCCACGGTAAGTCGGCTCTTGGATGTATTGGTGGATAAATAGCGTATGATCCGACCGATCATATCGTCAAAATTTGAAAAGTGCTGTTCGTTCCTGTAGCTCTGTACCCTCCATTTCCAAAGGTGTTCACCAAAGAGTACCGCCTCCCTTTCCAGATCATTGCCAATGACCGCCAACAAGGGTTCGTCCAATTCAACACCCTTAATGCGTTGGTGTAAAAGAACTTCATGCGGGCGACTTATAATAATTTCACCGAGCATCCCCGTCAAAGGAGGGAAATCCGCTACGGAAAAATCCACATTGTTGAATACGGAAAATCCCGGATTGGGCACCGGGGTAATTTCTTCAACCTGGTTGTAACTGTTCTTTTCAAAACAGTTTTGGATCTGATTTAGAAAATTCCAGTCCGTTTTTGAACCCGTTATGGTAAAGGTGTTCGCCTTTTTTTGGTCAATATAATCATATACTGCCTTGAAGGCTGCATTTGGTTGATAGAGGATAAACAAATCCGTATCGTCCAAACCTTGTATCCCAGAAGTCACTTTCCGGATGGTAACGTTGCGCTGTTCATTGACTTCAATAGCCTTTTTTAAAGCGCCTATATCTGGGTGGAATACAGCGGTCATAATCGCTATATCGGTTTTCTCGTCAATAATCTCTACCGCCAAGTTCTTCTGGTTGTTTATCGTATTTCGCTCATTATCAATAGCTTCAACACTCACTCGAATATTTTTGACTCCTACGGTATTGGCCGTGAGCAAGGTATTGATTACCTTGGTACTGACCGTATTGGAAAGCGCAACATTTTCCCTAAAAACACGCTTCCCGTCCACGGAAACGTTTACCCTTGTAGTAACACTTCCCTTGCCTTCATAGGACACATAGATTTCCAAAGGATACTTATTTTTCAGAAAGGCGTATTTGTTGGCATTCACCTGTCCGATCCTAAGGTCTTCGTACCGGGTAGTATCGCCAATGGCGACCGGGTAGATCGGAAACTTTTGATTTGTTCCGTAAAACTCATAGTCTTCCCCTAAGGTCTGATTGCCATCTGTCAACAGGAGTATGGAGGTATTGGAATGGCCATATAGTTGGGCAATTCCCTTCATAGCCTGAGCTATATTGGTATTTTGTTCGCTAAATGATAGGCTGTCCAAAAGGCCCAAGCGAGTCCCAAAACTGTGTTGTTTAAGATTGAATCGGTCGCCCAAGGGCGTACTTCCCTTGATATAGTCAATCACCTGATTCATATGTTCTTGCCCGTCCGAGGCCGTTATAGAAGAAGAATTGTCGGCCAAGAGCACTAGATTGGCCTTTTCCAATTCATAGGTGTTTTTGGTGAATTTTGGATTGATCAAAACCAAAAAAATACAGAAAAGTGCCAAAAATCTAAAAAAGGAGAGCAACATACCAAGCCTTCCCCTTCTTTTGGTTTTGTGGTAATATTGAAACAATACCAAGGCCAGGGCCACTATTGCGGCTACTACGATCAACATTAGAGTTCCCGACTGCATAGGTATTCGTGTTCATTGATGGCCTGCCATTTTAAGGTCAAAGGCCATGGAGCAAATAATCTAGGTCAGCATGCCACCGTCTACATTCAACACTTGTCCGGTAACATAGGCGGATAGGTCAGATGCTAAAAATAAGCAGGCATTGGCCACATCTTCAGGAGTCCCGCCCCGCTTCAACGGAATGGCATCCCTCCAACCCTGTACCACCTTCTCATCCAGTTTATCCGTCATTTCGGTCTCGATAAAGCCGGGGGCTATGGCGTTGCAACGAATGTTCCTGGAGCCCAATTCAAGGGCAACAGATTTCGTAAAACCGATCATCCCAGCCTTTGATGCTGCATAATTGGTCTGTCCGGCATTTCCTTTGACACCGACTACGCTGCTCATATTAATAATAGATCCCTTGCGCTGTTTCAGCAGGGTGCGTTGTACCGCTTTGGTCATATTGAAAACGGATTTTAGGTTGATCTCTATGACACTATCAAAATCTGCCTCGCCCATCCGCATCAACAAATTGTCCTTGGTGATGCCCGCATTGTTGATCAATACATCAATACCGTCAAAATCCTCCAGTACTTGGGCCACCAAAGCCTCAGATGCTTCAAAACTGGCGGCATTGCTCTTATAGGCCTTGGCTTTGACCCCTTTTGCGCTTAACTCCTTTTCCAGGGCAAGGGCAGGTGCCTCACTGGAGCTATAGGTAAAAGCCACATTGGCACCATGATCGGCAAATATCTCAGCTATTCCACGACCAATACCACGACTGGCTCCTGTTATAATCACATTTTTTCCATCTAAAAGTTTCATCGCTACAAAGTGTTTGCTTGGTTGTTTTTCAAATATAGCCTTTGTTTGAGATAAAGGCGAAAAAAAATCCCGCCTCTTGCGGGATTTATAATAGGTTTAACGATCCGCTAACCAACGACCTCTTTTACCTTAACACCAATTTCTGCTGGAGAATCCACAACGTGGATGCCACATTCCCTCATGATGCGTTTTTTTGCTTGGGCAGTATCGTCGCTACCACCTACAATGGCCCCGGCGTGCCCCATGGTCCGTCCTGCGGGAGCGGTTTCTCCGGCAATAAATCCAACAATCGGTTTCTTGCTACCACTCTCTTTGTACCATTGGGCGGCGTCGGCTTCCAATTGTCCTCCAATTTCTCCGATCATCACCACACACTGCGTCTCCGGGTCATTGATCAATAATTCCACAGCTTCTTTTGTGGTGGTTCCAATAATGGGATCCCCTCCAATACCTATGGCCGTGGTGATACCCAATCCCTGGCGCACCACCTGATCGGCAGCCTCGTAGGTAAGGGTCCCCGACTTGGATACGACCCCCACATGTCCTTTCTTAAAAACAAAACCGGGCATAATGCCCACTTTGGCTTCTCCCGGGGTAATTACTCCGGGACAATTGGGGCCTACTAGACGACAGTCCAAGTCCTTGATGTAGTCATAGGCCTTTACCATATCTGCTACCGGAATACCCTCCGTAATGGTAATAATGACCTTGATTCCTGCATTGGCCGCTTCCATGATGGCGTCCGCCGCAAATGCGGGCGGCACAAATATAATCGTAGTATCGGCGCCCACTTCTTGTACAGCCTGCTCTACCGTATTGAAGACAGGTTTTCCCAAATGCTCCTGCCCTCCTTTTCCCGGAGTGACACCACCAACAATGTTGGTGCCGTATTCAATCATTTGTTCTGCATGAAAGGTGCCTTCACTACCTGTAAATCCCTGTACGATTATTTTGGAATCCTTATTGACTAATACACTCATCTTCTAATTTTTTAGCTTCACAAAAATATGGGTTTGAAACGGTTTCAACGATATTCTTCCTTATTTGTTTTTATGTTTTTTTACCAGGGCGGGAATCTCCTTTACATAGGCCATCTCCCTAATTTTTTCCCGCGCTTCCCCAGCTGGACTGCCCAGATAACTTTTCCCGCCTTCCAGGGATTTACCTATGCCAGATTGGGCCAAAATGACCGCTTTCTTGCCTATTGTTATGCCACTTATAATGCCCACTTGTCCCCAAATGGTGACTTCGTCCTCTACAACCACACATCCAGCGATTCCGGTCTGGGCAGCAATCAGGCATTTTTCCCCTATGATGGTGTCGTGCCCTATTTGGACCTGATTGTCCAATTTGGCTCCTTTTTTTATGGTGGTATCTCCCGTAACTCCCTTGTCAATGGTACAGGAAGCACCTATATCTACCTGATCCTCGATGACGACCCTTCCCCCGGAAATTAATTTGTCATAGCCTTCGGGGCGATTCTTATAATAAAACGCATCGGCCCCCAAAACAGTTCCAGAGTGGATCGTAACATGGTTCCCAAGGACACAGTTGTCATAAATGGTGACATTTGCGTGTATGAGGCAGTCGTCGCCGATAACCACGTTGTTCCCAATGAAGACATTGGGTTGTACCACGGTATTCTTTCCAATTTTTGCGGAATCGGAAATGGCATTGTGCGCCGGTTCAAAAGGCTTAAAATGGCGAGTCAGCACATTAAAATCCCTAAAGGGGTCGTCCGATACCAAAAGGGCTTTTCCCTCCGGGCAATCTACCTCTTTATTGATAAGCACCACAGTGGCTTTGGAATCCAACGCCTTTTGATAGTATTTAGGATGGTCCACAAAGACAATATCGCCCCTTTCCACAACGTGTATCTCATTCATGCCCAATATCTCAAAATCATCGGGACCCACATAGGTACATCCAATGATATCGGCAATCTGCTTTAGGGTAAATGCGCTTGGAAATTTCATTTATTACGGTAAATACTGGTCTTCTGCTTTTACTTCTTTGACTCAAACAAAATTGAACGGAGTCACAGTGTTAGCCCTCGAAAGGTCGGGAAAACCCCTGTTGTACGCCATTATTCCTTGACACGCTCCATATAGGAAGCCTTTTCCGTGTCTATTTTAATCTTATCGCCCTCATTGATAAAAAGGGGCACGTTTATCCTGGCACCGGTCTCCACGGTGGCAGGTTTGGTGGCGTTCGTAGCGGTATTTCCTTTGACCCCAGGCTCTGTATGCGTAACCTCCAATATAACACTGGCCGGCATATCAACAGATAGGGGCAAACTATCTTCCGTGTTGAACAAAATGGTCACTACCTCGCCTTCCTTAAGCAATCCAGGGGCATCCAGGGTACTTTCCTGTAGGGAAATTTGGTTGTAATCATCGGTGTTCATAAAATGATAGGTCTCTCCATCGGCGTACAAATACTGATAAGACCTGGTCTCTACACGGACATCGTCGATCTTATGGCCTGCGGAAAAGGTATTGTCTATCACCTTGCCGCTGGTAACGCTTTTTAGTTTGGTTCTTACGAATGCGGGACCCTTTCCGGGCTTTACATGTAAAAACTCTATTATTTTATAAATGTCATGGTTGTACCTAATGCACAAGCCTTTTCTTATGTCCGATGTTGATGCCATATATGCTCTTAATTTGTACTAAAATATCCTTTCATGATACCGCGTTGTGAATCGCGGATAAATTGTAGAATCTCATCGCGTTCCGGCGTAGCTTCCATTTCTGCCTCAATAATCTGAACGGCTTGGGAATTGTTGTAGTTCTTTTGATACAGGATGCGGTAAATGTTTTGGATCTCCCGTATTTTATCCGAACTGAATCCCCTTCTTCGGAGGCCTACCGAATTGATGCCCACATAAGACATGGGTTCCCGTGCCCCCTTAACGTATGGAGGAACATCTTTACGCACCAGAGAACCCCCTGTAACAAAGGCATGATTGCCAATGGAAACAAATTGATGCACAGCAACAAGGCCGGCCAATACCACATTGGCTCCAATGGTGACATGTCCGGCAAGGGTAGAATTATTTGAAAAAATGCAGTTGTCGCCTATAAAACAATCGTGCGCAATATGGCAATAGGCCATTATAAGGCAGTTTTTTCCTATTTTGGTCTTCATCCGGTCCGCGGTACCCTTATTGATTGTGGCGCACTCACGTACTGTGGTGTTGTTTCCGATCTCCACGATGGTTTCCTCCCCATTATACTTTAGGTCTTGGGGCGGGGCTGAAATGACCGCGCCGGGAAAAATATTGCAATTTTTACCTATTCGGGCCCCTTCCATAATAGTGACATTGGACCCAATCCAGGTACCTTGTCCTATGGTAACGTTATTGTGAATAGTGGCAAAAGGTTCTATGACCACGTTTTTTGCGATCTTGGCCCCTGGATGGACGTAAGCAAGCGGTTGATTCATCTACTCTTTTTTGATTTTTACGATCTGGGCCATCAATTCTGCTTCCGAGACCAATTTACCATTGGCGTAGGCATAGGCTTGCATATGGCAAATCCCCCTTCTGATAGGCGAGATAAGGTCGCACTTAAAAATTAAGGTGTCTCCCGGAACAACTTGTTGTTTAAACTTAACATTGTCTATCTTCATAAAAAAGGTAAGGTAGTTCTCTGGGTCCGGTACGGTACTCAATACCAGAATACCACCGGTTTGGGCCATGGCCTCTACCTGTAACACTCCTGGCATCACGGGAGCACCGGGAAAGTGACCTACAAAGAAAGGTTCGTTCATGGTCACGTTTTTGACCCCCATCACATGCGAATCCGAAAGCTCCAAAATTTTGTCGACCAATAAAAAGGGAGGCCGGTGCGGTAGCATCTTCATGATTTGCGTTACATCCATTAAAGGCGGCTGGCTTAGGTCTAATTGCGGTACCTTGTTCCTTTTTTCGAGCTTTATAATTTTGGCCAATTTCTTGGCGAATTGCGTATTCACATAGTGCCCGGGCTTGTTGGCGATTACCTTTCCCCGAATCCGTGTTCCTGCCAGAGCCAGATCCCCAATGACGTCTAGCAATTTATGACGTGCCGCCTCATTGGGCTGGTGCAAGGTTAAATTGTCCAGGATACCGTTGGGTTTTACCGAAAGCTTTTCCTTTTTAAAGGCCTTTTCGAGCTTTTTCATCGTTTCCTTGGAAATCTCCTTGTCCACATAGACGATGGCATTATTTAGGTCACCACCTTTGATCAGCCCGTGCTCCAAGAGCATTTCCAATTCGTGCAAAAAGCTAAAGGTCCTAGCGTCTGCCACTTCGGTCTTAAAATCGGAGATACGTTCCAATGTGGCGTTTTGGGTTCCCAGTACTTTGGTACCAAAGTCGACCATAGTGGTCACCTGATATTCATCAGAGGGAATTACCGTAATTTCGCTTCCGGTGGCCTCGTCCTTGTAGCTGATGACATCTTTGACCACGTACTCGTCGCGCGGTACCTCTTGCTCCACAATGCCGGCCTTTTCGAGCGCTTCCACGAAAAACTTGGAAGAACCGTCCATTATGGGAGGTTCCGGAGAATCCAGTTCTATGGAAACGTTATCTATTTCCATACCTACCAGAGCGGCCAGCACATGTTCCGATGTCTGTATTTTAACACCTCTTTTTTCAAGATTGGTACCTCGCTGCGTGTTTACCACAAAGTTTGCATCTGCCTCAATAATGGGCTCACCTTCCAGGTCTACCCTTTTAAAGGTGTAACCATGGTTTTCTGGTGCGGGTATGAACTTCATGGTGACATTCTCACCGGTATGCAGCCCTACTCCCTTTAGCGTAACCTCCTTTGCTATGGTACGCTGTTTTGTTACTTGATTACTCACCGTCAAATCTTTTTTCAATTTCGTCAACTCTATTTATGATCTTGGGTAAATTTTTAAAGTATACGTATGATTTGTTGTAGTCTCCATAATTCAAGGCCGGGGATCCCTGAAGTACTTCATCGTCCTTAACGTTTCTTCCTATTCCGGATTGGGCCTGAATTCTTACCCGGTCACCTATGGTGATATGCCCAACGATGCCTACCTGTCCCCCGATCATGCAATGTTTCCCAATTTTGGTGGAACCTGCAATACCGGTCTGCGCCGCTATGGCGGTATGTTCACCTATTTCTACATTATGCGCAATTTGTATCTGGTTGTCGAGCTTCACCCCTTTTCTCAAGATTGTGGAGCCCAAGGTGGCTCGATCTATAGTAGTACCGGCACCGACATCCACATTGTCTTCCAGAATTACATTACCGGTTTGTGGTACTTTGGTATATTCCCCTTTTTCATTGGGCGTAAATCCAAAGCCGTCGGCTCCGATAATGGCACCGCTATGGATTACACAGTTGTTGCCGATGATGGACTCGGAATAAATCTTTGAACCGGCAAACACAACCACATCATTGCCAATGGTGACATTGTCGCCCACATATACATTGGGATAGACTTTTACGTTGGTGCCAATGACCACATTATTGCCCAGATAGGAAAAAGCCCCGAGATAAAAGCCCTCGCCATAGGCAGCGGATTCGGACAAAAACACCGGTTGCTCAATACCTGTCTTATTGTTTTTTACCTTATTGTAGTATTCCAACAGTTTGGAAAAGGACTTATAGGCATCCTCCACTTTAATAAGCGTGGTATCCAAAGCCTGCTCGGGTACAAAATCCTTGTTGACAATGGTTATAGAGGCTTTTGTGGTGTAAATAAAGGCGGTGTACTTAGGGTTGGCCAAGAACGTTAAGGACCCTTTTTCCCCTTCTTCTATTTTGGCCAATTTGTTAACCGCTATTTCAGGGTTTCCATCAACCTCACCCTCTAAAATACCTGCAATTTGGCCTGCTGTAAATTCCACGTTTATTGCTTTATCATCCTAAAACGGCCTATCGCAAAATGCGTGCATACCCGTTTCATGCGCACAAAAGTAAGAAAAATTGTTAAACGGCATCCTTAGGGTAGCACATATAATATTTGGCAACGGTTTTGGAGAGTGCCTTTAAATTTAGATGATCCGATGCTTTGGCCACATCGGTGATTTTCCCGTTACGACGAAGAATATTAATGTTCTGATAATGCTCGTTATACGCCCGATGTTCAATGACACCTGTAAAGACAAAATACGCGCTTTCCTCATCAGAAAGTCCATGCTTTTCCTTTAGTGCCCTTAACTCTTTCCGAAATTTGGCATCCTTAATAGGTCTATCCTTGAGCTTTATGGTCAATAACCTCCTGTTAATAATCATTTTGCACAAGTTAGACAACACAAAGTCCGGGTGTCCCCGCCATGATTTAATGGCGGCCAAAAGGTCTACATCGTCCAGTTGGGCATATGTATCCAGCACCTTACGATTAAAATTTTCCTTTTTAATCTTAGCTTTCATAAAAAATTGCAGTGCGTCACTATAATCCAAAACCTCCCCGGCCTCGGAAAGCGCCCTGGCCCGCTGTAGTATCTTTATCAACAACTGTTCGGCCACCAAACCGGTCTTATGAAGATAGACCTGCCAGTACATAAAACGGCGAGCCATTAAAAACTTCTCCACGGAGTAAATCCCTTTTTCCTCTACCACCAATTCCCCGTTCACCACGTTCAGCATGGTGATGAGGCGCTCCGCGTTTATGTTGCCCTCTGCTACACCGGTATAAAAACTATCTCGTTTAAGATAGTCCAGACGGTCCATATCCAGTTGGCTCGACACTAGCTGGTTCAGGAATTTTTTGGGGTATTCGCCCTTGAAGATTTCCATGGCGAGCGTTAAACTTCCGTTAAACTTATCGTTGAGCACTTCCATAAAGAAGAGGGAAATCTCCTCATGGTGAACATCTTGCGCAAGACTGTGTTCCATAGCATGCGAAAATGGGCCATGCCCAATGTCGTGCAAAAGGATCGCTGCAAGAAGCCCTTCTTCTTCGGCCGATGTGATTTCAACCTGCTTAAAACGAAGGACTTGAATGGCTTGTTGCATCAAGTGCATACTGCCCAGTGCATGATGAAAACGGGTGTGATGTGCCCCCGGATAGACCAGATAAGACATCCCCATTTGGGAAATTCTTCTCAAGCGTTGAAAGTACGGATGCTCGATAAGGTCAAAAATAAGCGTATTGGGTATTCCAATAAATCCGTAAATTGGATCATTGAAGAGTTTAAGCTTTTTTGATTGTATCAAAATCGATTTGTTTTGATTGAATAACCAAAGTTATGCAATTGAATTGAGACCCCTACACCCCGGGCCGGGGTTTGGTCAGCTAGATAAATACATAGGTAAATGAACAAGATCACCATATTATGGGTCGATGATGAGATCGACCTGTTAAAACCTCATATCATCTTTCTGGAAGGTAAGAATTATGAGGTGGTAACCTGTAAGAGCGGACGGGAAGCGCTAGAAGAAATCGCACAAACACGGTTCGACATTGTTTTTTTGGATGAGAATATGCCGGGCATTTCCGGACTTGAGACCCTCACCGAAATAAAGACCATGGATGCCACGCTCCCTGTGGTCATGATCACCAAGAGCGAGGAGGAGTACATCATGGAGGAGGCCATCGGGTCTAAAATCGCCGACTACCTGATCAAACCCGTAAACCCGAACCAAATTCTACTGTCGCTTAAGAAGAACTTGGACAATTCGCGCCTGGTTTCGGAAAAGACAACTGCCAATTACCAGCAGGAATTTCGTAAAATAGCTATGGACCTATCCATGGTAAACGGTTATGCCGAGTGGGCCGATCTGTATAAAAAACTGATTTTCTGGGAGCTGCAATTGGAAGAAATCGAGGATTCGGGCATGTTCGAAATTCTTGAATCACAGAAAGCGGAGGCCAACAACCAGTTCGGAAAATTTGTGGACAAAAATTATGCGAGCTGGTTCCAGGACGAGGATGCCCCCGTCATGTCACATACCCTGTTCCGCGAACTGGTGCAACCCGAACTCCAGGATGGGCCAACGCTTTTGGTGGTTATCGATAATTTACGGTATGACCAATGGTTTGCCTTTGAGGATACCTTGACTTCCTTTTATAAGAAGCGCAAGGAGGTGCCCTATTTTAGCATCCTGCCCACGGCCACCCAATATGCGCGCAACGCTATTTTCTCTGGCCTTACTCCTTTGGACATGGAAAAAAAATACCCCGATTGGTGGAAAAACGATACCGACGATGGTGGCAAGAACTTGTTCGAGGATAAGTTTTTGGGAACCCAAATCAAACGTTTGGGATTGGACATTCAATGGGAATACCACAAAATAAGCAGCCTAAAGCAAGGGAAACAGCTTTCACACAACTTTAAGTCGCAAAAGGGCAATGACCTCACGGTAATCGTCTATAATTTTGTAGACATGTTGTCACACGCCAAGACCGAGATGGAAGTGATCAAGGAACTGGCTTCCAACGACAAAGCGTATCGATCACTGACCCAAAGTTGGTTTAAAAATTCACCATTGTTGGAAATCATTCAACAAGCCCAGACCATGGGATTGAAATTAATCATTACCACCGATCACGGCACCATTAACGTAAAGCAGCCCTCCAAGGTAATCGGCGATAAGGAAACCAGTTTAAACCTACGGTACAAGACCGGGCGCAGCCTTACTTATGATGAAAGGGATGTGCTCGCTGCGGAGGATCCCCGTAACATTTATCTACCCCGTATTAATATGAGCAGTTCCTTCATTTTTGCCAAGAACGATCTTTTCTTTGCCTACCCCAACAACTACAACCACTATGTAAGCTACTATCGCAATTCCTATCAGCACGGCGGTGTCTCACTCGAGGAAATGGTGATTCCCTTTGTCGTGTTGGATCCAAGGTAAGCCATATCCCGTCTTTGGGTCCATGTCCAGGCTTCCCAATTTAAGTTCCGGTGGTGTCCGTTCGGCCTTTGATAAAATAACTACCTCCCAAAAGTTGGGTAACCGCCTTTTTAGTTATAATAGAAATGGAGAAATATACCTGTAAATCAAAGTCTTCTTCATAAAAGTATGTCTTTCGGCTTCTATCATAGCCTATTTGGGCGTCAAGATCCCTTAGTTGTGCCAATAGCAGATAAATGGATCTTGGACTCAGCTTTAGGCGAATGGCCAGCTCTTTGGGCGCACCGGTACACTCCTTTTCAATAAGCAGGTGCAAGCGTTGTAGCCGTTCTAGATTCTTGAGCGTATACAAGGGGTACCGTCTTCAGTTGTTACGGGTTAAATACAAATCTTCTTAAGGGAGACGTGCCGTGATCTTAGCAAGGGAGGGTTTAAAACACTTCAATGATATGGATTATTGACGCGGTTTCAAAATTTTGCAAGGCATAGTTTTATGGTTTACAAAAGACAAGGGTACCTATTACAGGTATTAAGGCGTACGTAAAAGGGGGCTCAGTCCCCTAGCGCTTCCGTTAGTTCCGGGGCCAACAAACTTGATGCTCCTAAAGCACTGCCCACCTATGGATTATGGGGTAGTATAATCATTGCCCAATATGGATGTTCCCCCAAGGTCACGGACTTATTTTCTTTGCCAAAACGAAGGCATACTTCGCTATCTTTGCGCGGGCAGGATTTTGCAATACCCTCTAATATTATGTATTTTAATCCGCAAAATGAAGGAAATAGTCTATACCCAAAAACAACTTCCGGAAATCGCCGACCGCCTGATCGAACTGGCACCCACCAAGATACTTTGTTTTTATGGAGAAATGGGAAGCGGCAAGACCACACTCATAAAAGCGTTGGTCAAGACCCTAGGTGCAGGGGAAATCGCAAATAGTCCCACTTTTGGCATTGTTAACGAGTACCATAAAGCGACCGGCGAATTGCTGGGCTATCATTTTGATTTTTATCGTTTAAACTCGGAAGCCGAAGCGCTGGACCTCGGTCTTGAAGATTATTTGCAGTCCAACATATGGACCTTTATGGAGTGGCCCGAAAAAATTGCCTCGCTGTTGCCCGAGGATACGGTGGATATCTATCTGGAGGTAGTGGATGACCAGACCCGTAAATTACGGATATAAGGTCCTAAGTAGATTTTGATGGGTAAACGGTGGGCATCAATCCACATCCTCGAACTTGGTGTCTGCTGTTCCAAAGTTGCCCGAAACATGAAGTTGTAGAAAGCGTTTCTTTCCAACTAGGGTATCGCTGCCATCATAATCAAAAAGTGCAAGATCCGTAGGGGTTCTTCTTTTTGTAGCCGTATCCGCAGTAAAGTTGTTGTGCTGTAATTGCACCAACTGCAGTTTGGGCAACCTAAGCAGTTCTTCAGGAAAACTGCCTGACAGTCGGTTATCGGATAGCGCCAACATTTGTAATTGATCAAGCCCGACAATGCTTTGGGGAACTTCACCGCTGAGCCTATTGTCTGCCAGCTCCAATCGCTGCAGGGCTTTCAACTCTCCCAGGGTTTGGGGGATGGACCCGGACAAGAAGTTATAGGAGAGTTGCAAGACCTGTAGTCTGTTTAGTAGTCCTAAACTTGTTGGGATCGTTCCGGACAGTTTATTGTGAAAGAGGTCCAAAACGCGGAGCTCTTTTAGCTGTCCTAAATTGGGGGGGATAGTTCCAGTCAATCGATTCTTTCCCAACCGAAGAACCTCAAGCTGGTGCAGGGCGCCAATACTTTGGGGGAGGGCTCCCTGCAGGGAATTAAAGGCCAAGTTCAAAACTTTTAAATGTTTCAATGCCCCGATCGATTCGGGCAAGGTACCCGATAAATTGTTGTTAAAAAGATCAAGTGTTACCACGTGTCCCTTGTCTACCGTTACCCCTGACCATTCCGATACGGGATTGGATAGGTCCCAGGATACCGTCCACTGTGTACCCAAAGTGTTGTGGTAGAGGTCTAGTAACGCCTGTTTTTCTATAGGAGAAACACCGGAACGCACCATACCATAACTAAGCTGTGTAAGTAATAAAAAAGGTAGAAGCTTCCTCATAAGTAGGGTTTTGGCGGTTTACTTTGTCTGCGATTTGGGCGCTAAATTCAAGATATGTTCGTCAAATACCACAATCAAAGAAACAGCTTTGTTAGATGAAACGCAAAAATAATCGATGAATTGCACTACGCCCCTATAAGTTAAAACCTACGAAAAGTACAGACAGGGGTCAAAATGGTATGATGTTATAGCTTTTTGAGTCGAAATAGACGTCGGTACCCTCCTGATGTAGGAACAATCCTAGCCTTCCGATCAGCCAAAAAAGAAAATATCAGTGGCTCCGAACAATCAACGTATGATTCCTCTCGAAAGGTGAATTGGTGATTTCTTACAACTTGAATGGGCCGGTACGTATCGTTTTCGACTCATTTTTATTGTCTATTTTTCGATGAACGGTGTGTTTTTCGATAAAACGATTGTTTTTTACGATAAAGTGTCGTATTTTGCCGACAAATAACTAAATCTTATAGGTTTTTTTCCTACATTTAATGTGAATAATGGAACAAATCTTTAACTAAAAACTTTAAACGATGAACACAAAGAAAATTTTATTTGGTATTCTGGCTTGTGTAACTTTTATGGCAGTTTCATGTGAGTCAAGTAGTGCTGAGGACGATTTGTATGAGAATGGTGTAAACAAAACTCAGCTGATCAATGGAGATAAGCGAAGTGTAAACAAAACTCAACTGATCAACGGGGATCGAAGAAGCGTGGATAAAACACAATTGGTAAACGGAGATAGTAGAAGATAGGACAACCGATTTACCACATTTAACATTTTTTTTGAAAAGGGCAATCATAAATTGTCCTTTTTTTCGTTAAAGGTTTTTAGAAAAGCCCCATTTCTACTAATATGAAAGACCAAACAATCGAAAAAAGAAGAAAAGCTAGGAAGCGAATTATCTTAGAATCCCTTATGGCTTTTTTTATTGTAGTTTCTCCTTTTATTTTCAAAATGCACGAGTATGTATCCAGTGATCCAGATGCTACGCTTAATTTTTTAGGGATTACCATAGATAAAAATGGTTTTCCAAACATCAATGTATATATCTGGTTTCTCTTGGGCAAAGTTGTTCCACTGTACCTATTACTGATTTGGTTTTTTACCTGCAAACATTGGTGGTATCATATTATTTTAATACCCATTTTGATGTATGCCTTTCAAATATTTGAAGGTGTAATTTCAGAAGATGATTATATAGATACCGAAAACATATTGTGGATCTTGCCTTTTTGTATGATAGTTATTCCCTTTGTATATTTTGTAAGGGTAAAACTCTATGACAAACATGTGCACGGCATTGACCTGGAAGCTATGGATGCAGAATTGAAAGCGCTACACGCAAAGCAACAATCCGGACAGGACGATAAAGTAAATGAAACCGTATCTACCGATTCATCTACTTCCATTGAGGAGGATCTTACAGAAAAGACTTCCAATAAAGCCTTGGGTGAATTGGTAAAACAATTTCGTACCGCCATGCGCAGTTTTTTGAATCTGTGAGCCGCTAAAAAACAAATCCATTATAAAATATGACCCTGACCAAAAACGTCAGGGTTTTTTCTTGGTCAAGATCAAATGCATCACAGGGGTTTAAACGCGGTATTCATTAAAAAGTCGTAAATTTGAAATTGACCTAAACCTGATCAACAGATTTACCTTATTTATGGACCAACCCTCCTCGCCTTTTAGCAAACAACAACTGCTCCCACAGGAAGAAACCTTGGAAGTCCTAAAGCAAAAAGGAGAGCTTTTTATCGGCATCCCCAAGGAAAATCAATACCAGGAAAAGCGTATTTGCCTAACTCCCGATGCGGTGAATGCCATTACCGCCCACGGGCATCGGGTATTGATAGAGGCCGGGGCCGGCGAAGGTTCCCATTTTTCGGATCTGGATTACACCAATGCCGGCGCCGAGATTACCAAGGATACCCAGAAAGTATTCTCTTGTCCCCTACTCTTAAAGGTGGAACCCGCGACCATTTCCGAAATTAAGATGCTCAACCCACAGGCCACCATTATCTCGGCCCTGCAGATAAAGACCCAGTCCAAATCCTATTTTGAAGAGCTTGCCAAGAAACGGATTACGGCCGTGGCCTTTGAGTATATCCGCGATGAGGATGGGAAATACCCTGCCGTAAGATCTTTAAGCGAAATTGCCGGTATTTCCTCGGTCTTGATCGCCTCCGAGCTCATGGCCGCCACCAATAAGGGCAATGGACTTATGTTCGGCAATATCAGTGGTGTTCCTCCCGTGGAAGTGGTTATCATAGGTGCTGGTACCGTAGGTGAATTTGCCGCCCGTTCCGCTATTGGTTTGGGGGCCAATGTCAAGGTATTTGACAATTCCATAACCAAGCTGCGCAATATCCAAAGAAATTTAAAGCAGACCATCTACACCTCTACCATACAACCCAAGAATTTAGTGAAAGCCTTAAAACGCTGTGATGTGGCCATCGGAGCGGCACGTGGCAAGGACCGATCACCTGTGGTGGTCTCCAGCACTATGGTGGAACAAATGAAAAAAGGGGCCGTTATCATTGATGTGAGTATAGATATGGGCGGCTGTTTTGAGACCAGTGAGATTACCACACATGACAAGCCTACCCAAGAAAAGTTTGGGGTAGTACACTATGGCGTACCCAATATTCCATCGCGCTATCCGAAAACTTCCTCCATCTCCATCAGCAATATCTTTACTCCCTACCTCCTTAAAATTGGGGAAGATGGTGGTTTGGAAAATTCCCTGCGCTTTGATAAAGGGCTTCGGAACGGGCTGTATATGTACCACGGTATCTTAACGAACAAGTCGGTCGGCGAATGGTTCGACCTTTCCTATAGCGATATCAACTTTCTTATTTTTTAAGCTATGGCCTTTTTAAAACGTTTGGGCTTTTACCTCTTCGGCCTTTCCATCGGGTTGGTGTTCCTGGTATTTTTTCTCAAAAAGAAGTCAGAGAAAACCGGCGCAGAGTTCTGCTATTTCCCCAATTGTAGAGTGCTCAAAGATCTGCGTTCCAAACCCATGTTTTATTCCGAGGAAATACAGCAGCAGTTAGGAAACCAATTGCTCGATTCCACAGATATCGCTTCCTTTCTCCAAGAAGGTGATATCGATTTTGACGCAAGCGATACAAAATCCAAGCCTTGTAAAACCTATGTCATAGAAACTGAGTTAAAGGGCAAGGACGCGGTGATGCGGATAAAGAATTGTGCACAAAAAGTGGAGGTAGAGGAAGTTTCCTTTTAGGCCCTATTGAAGATATCCCCAATAGTGCCTTTATATGGATAAGCCGCTAGGAAAATACCGTTTATAGCTATTGGTAAACTAAAAAAAACGACCATGAGCATACTCAAAGACCTGCCCAATCTGGTCAATGCCGAAGTAATCTCCAAGGAGACGGCCGATAAGATCAGGGCCTATTATCAAAACAAAGAGGGGCCACCCTCCAATAAACTTTTTGTCGTTTTTGGAATCTTGGGTGCTATCCTGGTCGGACTCGGAATTATTCTGATCATAGCGCACAATTGGGACGAACTGTCCCGGGGCACCAAAACCATCTTCGCCTTTTTACCCCTTATTGTGGGACAGCTATTCTGCGGTTTCACCCTGCTTAAACGGAAACAGAGCGTAGCTTGGAGGGAAAGTTCCGCGGCCTTTTTGTTTTTTGCTGTCGGCGCCAGTATCTCCCTGGTAAGCCAAATTTATCACATCCCGGGCAACCTGGGTTCCTTCCTACTGGTATGGATGTTGCTTTGTCTTCCTTTGATATACGTTATGCAATCCTCAATGGCCTCCCTGCTCTATTTGGTGGGAATTACCTATTATGCCGGCGAAGTCAGTTATTGGTCCTATCCGTCCTCGGAATCCTATTTTTATTGGTTGCTGTTGTTGGGAGTTTTTCCACACTATTATCAATTGATCAAAAAAAGAGCGCACAGCAACTTTGTGTTTTTCCACAATTGGCTGATTCCGATCTCCTTGACCATTGTATTGGGAACTGTTGCCGAACATATGGACGAGCTCATGTTCATTGCCTATTTCAGCCTTTTTGGGCTGTTCTATCTTATTGGTGGGATGGATTTCCTAACACAGCAAAGGCTAAGGAACAACAGCTATAAATTGCTCGGTGCACTGGGCACAAGCATTCTGTTGCTCTCCCTAAGTTTTGATTGGTTTTGGGAAAGTTTAAGAAGAAAAGAGTTTCTGTTCAATGAAGTGATTATTGCTCCCGAATTTTGGGTGTCCGCTTTCCTTTCGGTGGTGGCCGGGGTACTGTTCTTTTTACAGTATAAAAACAAGGGTATTCGGAAGGTGAAACCGTTTGCACCCGTGTTCCTTCTATTTATCTTGACCTTTCTGCTGGGGCTTTACTCTCCACTTGCCGGCGTGCTGATCAATTTTTACATCTTTATCCTCGGTATTTTGACAATTAGGGAGGGAGCGCTACAAAATCACTTGGGCATTCTCAACTATGGCCTGCTGATCATTACCGCTTTGGTTATTTGCCGGTTTTTTGACACCGACCTAAGCTTTGTGATCAGGGGAATTTTGTTCGTATCCGTCGGGATAGGATTTTTTGCAACGAACTACTGGATGCTCAAAAAAAGAAGAACAGATGAACAGTAAACAAATCCTATTATCAGTGTTTATTTTGGTGGCCATAGTACAATTGTACGTTCCTGCCAAAATGATTTGGGTTCAGGAGGATGTCTTGTCTACCGGGACTGCGTATAAATTCAGGACGGCCCCCATTGACCCTACGGATCCGTTCAGGGGTAAATACATTGTACTACGCTATGAGGATAATAGCATCTCGGTCAAAAATGGGCAGGAATGGACCGATGGCGAACCGATTTATGTCCTTTTTAAAACGGATAAGGAGGGTTTTGCCCAAATCAAGTCCGTATCTCGAGAACAGCCGGACCAGGACCACGCCTATTTGCTTACCACGGTGGATTACATTGCCAACATCAACACCGAACTGGTGATCGACTACCCTTTTGATCGTTACTATATGGAGGAGTCAAAGGCCTACGAGGCCGAGCAGACCTATAGGGAGTCCCAGGTCGATTCCACCCAAGTGGCCTATGCCCTGGTAAATATAAAGGAGGGAGATGCCGTTTTAAGGGATGTCTTAATCGATGGGGTCCCCATACGGGAAATCGTGAAAAAAAACTTGCAAGATAAGGAGTGATGGTTTGAAGTTCAAGTTCAAGTTCAAAACCCAAAGTTGATGGTGAGTGATTGAGATTCTTCGTTTCGCTGCGCATCCCGCCTGCCTTGGGCACGGCACTCTGACCTGCTCGTGTGGATTACGGTAAGAAGCTGTCTAAAACTGTCACATCGAGCGCAGTCGAGATGTAATGGAAGCTAGAACCCTACAGGAGTTCTCGACTGCGCTCGAACGGACATCGCAGTGCGCTTTGGGCAATTTCTTTACTACCCTTCCGTCCCCGACGGAAGCATCGGGTCCACCTTCCCTTAACAAAGGGGGGGCGCTATTTGGAACCGCGAATGTTGAATTACAAATTAAAAGCGCTTAACCTAACATTTAACACTCACAACTATCAACCATCAACTGTCAATCGCCCGCTGCCTGCTTTTAGCTGCCCACATTTAATTGAATTGGATTCCGCACTGAATGCGGAATGACAAATCTAACTACGATTTCCACTGGTACCAATGATATAGGCAATTCATCAACCCCTAACCCTTTAACTCATAATTCATAACTGAACACTGCGCCCTGCCAACTGCCAACTGTTTAAAGTCCGGTTAAAGGTCGAGATTCTTCGTTTCGCTACGCTTCGCTCTGAATGACAATATACTTCCATTTGTCATTCCGAGCCTGCGAGGAATCCCCGGCCCATCACCCAACAAGCGAAAAAGGATTGCCAACAGCGAAGAGGGAATAGCGATTAGCGAATGGGATTCATCACTCACAACTCATCACTCACAACCTAACACTTAACACTGCCCACTGCCCACTGCCCACTGCCCACTGCCTACTGCCTACTGAACACTGCCTACTGAACACTGCCTACTGCGACTGTCCACTGAACACTGTTTAGATCTTCCGCCGTTTCCGCTCTTTCTTAATCAGCTCCAACTCCCGATTGGTCTGTCCGGCCACCGAAGTGTTCTCCTCCGCCCTTCGGATAAGATAAGGCATGACATCTCGCACGGGGCCAAAGGGTACATACTTGGCCACATTATAGCCCCGGGCCGCCAGGTTAAAAGAAATATGATCGCTCATGCCGTACAATTGTCCAAAACCGATCCGTTCGTCGTCCTTGGCAATGTTTTTGGCCTCCATAAGGTCCATTAGGCGATAGCAACTGGCCTCATTGTGTGTCCCTGAAAAAAGAGAGATGTTGTCCAGATGATCCAGAATATAGGCCACGGCCGCATCAAAATTGTCGTCCGAGGCTTTCTTTGAAGCACAGATGGGCGTTGGATAAGCCCGTTCTTCCGCCCGCTCGTTCTCTTTTTCCATATAGGCGCCGCGAACCACCTTCACCCCTATTTTAAAATGGTCCTTAAGCGCCCTGGTGTGTAGTTTTTTCAGGTAATCCATACGGTCCCAACGGTACATTTGCAAGGTGTTGAAGACCACGGTCTTTTCCTTGTTGTATTTGCGCATCATCTCCTCTACCAATTGATCCGCGGCATCCTGCATCCAGCTTTCCTCTGCATCTATCAGCAGGGAGACCCCCAGTTCATGGGCTTTCTTACAGGTGGTGTCAAACCGTTTTACCACCCTGTCCCATTCCTCCTGTTCTGTATGGGTCAGGGGTTTTCCCTCCCCAATTTTCTCGAACAGGGCAAACCTCCCGTAGCCGGTGGGTTTAAAAACGGCAAAGGGCATTGCTTTTTTTTCCTTTACAAAATCCAACAGTTTTAACGTCATTTCCAGGGCATCGTCCAAGGGATCTTCACTGTCCTTTCCCTCCACGGAGTAGTCCAAAACGGAATAGACGCCCTTTTCCCACATTTTGTCCACTACAGGCATGCAATCCCCTTCGCTTACCCCTCCGCAGAAATGGTCAAAAACGGTGGCCCTGATCAATCCGTCTACCGGGAGATGTGCCTTAATGGCAAAATTGGTGACCGCCGTGCCAATTTTCACCAAGGGTTCATTGGCGATCAACTTGAACAAAAAATAAGCGCGCTCCAGTTCAGAATCTGTTTTTAGGGCAAATGCCGTTGCGGTATCTTCAAAAAATCGTGACATTTTTATCAATTTTCAAACGATTCAAATATAATCAGCAAAATTGTATTCCTATGATTAAAAATAAGCTTTATTTTGCGGGTTGGAAGCCGTAGTAAATGGAATCGATTACCACATCCGAATACGCCGTACATTTTAATGACCGGGCCTTTGAAGCTTTGAATGCCCACCTGGCCAAGACCGGGTATTCCAAGCTTTTTATCCTAGTGGATGAAAATACCCATGAACATTGTTTGCCCACCTTTTTGGCACAATTGTCCGGGGATTATCCTATAGAGATTATAGAGATCGAATCGGGGGAAATGCATAAGACCATTGATACCTGTACCCAGGTCTGGGGGGCCATATCAGATCTGGACGGAGACCGCAAAAGCCTTATGATCAATCTTGGTGGCGGAGTGGTCACGGACCTTGGTGGCTTTGTGGCCTCGGCCTATAAACGCGGCATCGCCTTTATCAATGTACCCACTACCCTACTGGCCATGGTAGATGCCTCCATTGGGGGAAAGACTGGTGTGGATCTGGGCAGTCTGAAGAACCAGATCGGAGTCATCAATCAGCCGCAAATGGTGCTGGTGGTTACCGACTTTTTGCAAACCTTGGAGGGAAGGCAACTCCACAGCGGCTTTGCCGAAATGTTGAAGCATGGCCTAATTCGGGATCAGGCCTATTGGGAAAGCTTAAAATTGGTTTCGGACTTTCAGGATATAGATCAATTGATTTATAATTCCATACAGATCAAAAACGAGGTGGTATTACAAGACCCTACGGAGCAACATCTTCGTAAGATTTTGAACTACGGACACACCCTGGGCCACGCCATTGAATCCTATTTTTTGGAAAGCAAGGAACACGACCTTTTGTTGCACGGGGAAGCGATTGCCGTGGGCATGGTACTCGAAGCCTATCTGTCCTCCGTTCTGGAAGGCCTTTCCAAACCCGCGTTAAACGACATCAAAAATACCTTCCTCTTCCGTTATGAACAGGTGGACTTTTCAGCGGCAGACATCGATCAAATTTTGGATTTACTCAAATTTGATAAGAAAAATTCGCACGGAAATATTAATTTTGTATTGCTCCGGGGGATTGGTGAAACTGCCATTGACGTACAAGTACCCCATCAATTGTTTGCAGAGGCCTTCGCTTACTACAAAGAATAGGAACTACATATACTTAAAATATGCATTTGACAACTCTTTGAAACAATCAAAGGGAAAAATTTATAGTTTAGGAATAGCAAATGCCAATTAACCATACTCCCGACTATGAAACGCATACTTGTAGATTACAAAAAGTTGAGCCATGAGGTCGCGGCCCTATTGATCGAGACCTACCCACATGGATATGGGGACAGTGACATCATCGCATTCAAAAATGCTAAAGGTGAGATTATTGAAACGGTAGAGCTTAGAACAGAGGATACGCTCTATTTGGTAAAGATCAGCAAAAGCCTTTCCAATTTCATTGCCAATTTTGAAGATGCCGTGGAAAAGGAATTAGGGGATAAACAACTTCCCGATGAATCGCGTTTGGGTCCAAAGGATATTGAATTGGAATTCAACGGGGATCAAGATTTGGAAGAGGACAAGGATTTTGATTGAAGTTACAGATAGCGCTCCGCAATGATCTTTCTATGGTGTTCCTGATGCCCACAGATCACGAAACCAAGACCACCCACGGTCCATGGGATTTCGCTTGCAATCCCCCCACGTTTTAGTTTTTCCACATCCAGTCCATCAAATACGGCTAAAGTACATTTCCTGACCAAAGTATATTCCGCTATAAGGTCCTCCTTGCTTCGTTTGCCTGCATTGGATTCCTGAATATAACCGTTCTGTTCAAAACCCGCCAAGGGCGTACGGTCATTTCTGGAAAAGCGAAAGGCCCTATACTGAAATACGCGTTCCGCATCAATGATATGTACCAGTACTTCGGCCAGTGTCCATTTGCCTTCGGAATAGGCGTATGGCAATTTTTCATCCGGGATGGCCTCCATGAAAGCCAGGAAATCATCCATGCCCAGACTTAGGCTAGGCATTAGTTCCACATCGGCCTCCAGCGCATTTAGATAGGTAGTATAAAACTGCTCAAACTCGTAGACTTCCAGTTCTGATTTTCTCATGCATAAAAATAAAAAACCCGTACGTTTTAGTGCACAGGTTTTGTGTTATTTTAAAGGACGGGCTTACATTTCGTTGAAAATGGTATGCATTAAACGTTTTTTGTCGTTAATGCTCTCCTCTAGGGAAATCATAGTCTCCGTCCTACTGATACCGTCTATATCATCAATTTTAAAGATAATGTTTTTGGCATGGTTCGTATCCTTTGCACGGATCTTACAAAAGATATTGAATTTTCCGGTGGTGATGTGGGCTACGGTAACATAAGGTATCTGATTGAGCCGCTCCAAAACAAATTTGGTCTGGTGCGTCTTCTCCAGAAAAATGCCCACGTAGGCGATAAAGGCGTAGTCCAGTTTTACATAATCGAGTGTTAGGGAAGAGCCCCTAATAATACCTGCCTCTTCCATTTTCTTTACACGTACATGAACGGTCCCTGCCGAAATCAGCAATTTTTTGGCAATATCGGTAAATGGAGTCCTGGTATTGTCGATCAACATATCCAAAATCTGGTGATCTATTTCGTCCAATTTTACTTTTGTCATATTTTCATAGTATTTCGAACAAAAATAAAAAATTAAGAAAATAAATGTAACAAATATTGGTTTTTTTTATCAAAAATGTAATGTTTTGCAGATTTCCAAGCGTTTCTATCAATGCTTATAACAGCTTCATAAGCTTCATATTAGCTCTTAGCAGGGTTAAATCCTTGTCATTTAAACAGTTATACCTTTCATGGCCGTAATATTGATCCAGCTTCCCGATTTTCTCAACATGCGGCTCAAATACTATCTTCCTGTCCTGCAGTACCTCCTTGAACAGAACACCCATGGCCTCATCCTTTTTGTAATCCGTATTAAGGACTGCTATGTTTTGGATAAGGATGTCTACGAAACGCTTGCCATTTTCCGGAATATTATGGTATGCCTCCTGGGTATATCCCGAAAGTTCTCCGTAGGCTATCGCCTTAACTCCACTTAATAGGGCGTGCCAAATGTACTTTCTGGTATGTTCCCTAGCATAGTCCCCTGGAAAATGTCCCGCCTCAAAAAGGACGGTAGGGGTATGTAACATCTGAAAGGTATCGCCCACACAGTTGGGGTTAAACGCGTCATCATAACGTCCTACTTGACCAGGAATCAGCGCTTGTAACTCCCGGTTCATCGCCACGACCAACTTCATGCTTAAGGCCCGGGTCTTTGAAACGGTACGGGCCTCATCGTGTGCCGGTGCCAAAAAGGAGACCGTAGCCGGCAAGGACGTTTCCCCTACATTGAAAATAGTCCTTTGGTCATGCAGGTTAAAGCAGTAATCGGGACCAAAGGTATCATAGACCTTTCGCAAAATCCCACTTTCAGGTTGAGTGAGTGCCTGCGCATCCCTGTTAAGGTCTACCCCATTTGCATTGACCCTGGTATAGGCCACTGCTCCATCCGGATTGAGCATGGGGATAATCTGAAAGGTGCACGAGACTTTAATGGTCTCGGCCAAAGGCGAGGTGCCCAAAAGGAAATTTACAAAATCCATGGTCGCTTTTGTGGTGGTGGACTCGTTACCGTGCATTTGCGACCACATCAAAATCTTAATGGGACCCTTACCAAGGGTCCAAAGTTCAATAGGTCTTCCTTGAACCGAACGCCCCACCAGGGTGGATTTGATCTTCACTGGGGTATGTTCCAAAAAAAGTTGTACATCCTCCCATACCACATAGCGATCTGTTATCGCCTTTGCCTTAACCGATTCAAAACTGACCATTGTCCGTATACTTTGTGTCCACAAAAGTAACTCCAAAATTTATTACAATTGTAATGCTTTTTTACATTTGTATACAGCATTTTGCCTCGGAAAGCCGATAAAAATATACATCCGTAAACATTTTTTACATCGCCATAACAAAAAGTTATTTTGAACACATAACTATTTTTAAAAGAATCTATTATTTATTTTTATATAAACTTTTACTTTATATATTGTTATTAATTGATATCGTTTATTCGAGCGAAATATCCCGACTTTTGCTTATTTTTGGGGAACAAATGTTACAATGGTAAACTCGTCGGATTTTATTGAACGTCTGGAAAAAATCATGGGGTATTACGGGCTTTCCGCCTCTGCTTTTGCCGACAAGATTCGGGTACAGCGTTCCAGTATTTCACATCTACTTACCGGAAGAAACAAACCGAGTTTGGAATTTGTGATGAAGGTGATCAAAACTTTTCCCGAAGTTAATCTCTATTGGCTTTTAAACGGCAAGGGGGGCTTTCCCGCTTCGTCCAAACCAGATTCCCCTACCCCTAAAGTTGTGGATAGCATACATGAAGGTACTGTTGCTGGCGCCAGGACCATAAAAAAAATAGTGATTTTCTACGATGACGGCAGTTTTGAGTCGTACGAAACCAAAAAATAACCTCCCCTTTTTATTGAAATTATTCCATGGTAGATCAGGGCTAATTTCTTAATTTGTGACCATGATAAAACCCATTATACCCCTCCTTTCCCTGTTACTGTTTTGCGTATCGTGCTATAGTCCGCAACGTGATTGCGAATCGTACAGAACCGGGACGTTTCGGTTCGACTATGAACTGGAAGGCGTACTCAAATCAGGGACTTTTACCAGAACAGATGCATACAGCATTGAATTTTTTGAGCATAAGACCGATAGTGCAAACGTAAAATGGATAAATGATTGCGAGTTTGTCCTTAGACCTTTGGACAACAAGGCCGCCATACATTACAAGATCATCTCCACAACGGATAGCAGCTATACCTTTGAGTATAAAAGAGCCGTCAAAGATCCTAAAAAGAAATTGATCGTCAAAAAAGGAACCGCCATAAAAACCGACTAAAATGTTTGAAATTTTTGCAAGTGCCGACGCTTGGATCGCGTTGTTGACCCTTACTTTTCTAGAAATTGTATTAGGAATAGACAACATCATCTTTATTTCAATAGCTGCAGGAAAACTGGAAAAGAGTCAGCGAAAAAAAGCCACGAACCTTGGCTTGTTCCTTGCCATGGGCATGCGCATTGTACTGCTTTTTGGCATTACGCTCCTAACCTCCATGAAGAAGCCTTTTTGGATTCTTGATGGAGACTGGATCTCTGGCGGCATCAGCGGCCAGGCGCTTATTTTGTTCGGAGGGGGGCTATTTTTATTGTATAAGAGCACCCGGGAAATCCATGAAAAAATAGAGGATAAAGGGCATGACGAGCGTGAGGTAAAAAGTCAGCGCTCCTCCTCCCTGAGCAGCGCCATCCTGCAAATAACCATCATTAACATCGTTTTTTCCTTCGATTCAATTCTGACGGCCATAGGGATGACCAACGGGATATCCCCTAATCCCAATGACGCCCTCATACTTATGATCGTAGCCGTGGTGATCTCCGTTATCATCATGATGTTGTTTGCCAATCCTGTGGGCGAGTTTGTGAACCGACACCCTTCCATTCAGGTATTGGGGCTGTCCTTTCTGATCTTGATCGGTTTTATGTTGATCGCAGAATCGGCCCACCTATCACATTTGGTGGTATTTGGTAACGAGGTGGGCACCATTCCAAAAGGGTACCTATACTTCTCCATTACCTTCTCCCTTATGGTGGAATTCTTTAATATGCGAATACGAAAAAAACCCATTCCCCAGGAGATTGATGAATAATAAGAAGGGATTAGACCAAAAAATTGCGGTACGGGACCTTAGGTGGACTAGTTGGGCCTACTGAATACCATTTCAGGATTGGACTTCTTGGCCTTCTTAAATTCCCTGAATTGCTGTTGCTGCTGTTTTACGGTAAGGGTACTACCATCCGGGCTCCAACCGGGTGGGCCAAAAATGTACATGAGGGCATGTGTAAGTTTTTTGGCCTTTTTAACGTCGTTGAAAATATCCTTGAATTCGTGTGTTAGGATGACCACTGGGTTATGTGAGTTAGGTGCGTGGATTACGCCGTACTTAACATCGATGGTATCATCAAGTTCTTTCCAAGTGCCGAATATCTTGTCAAAAATATTCAAAAAGCCCCCATGGTTCTTATCCAAATACTCCACGTTCTGCGCATGGTGGACCTGATGCATCGTATGGGTATTGAAAATCTTTTCTATAAACCCCATCTTGGGCACGTATACCGAGTGCAACTGAAATTGCCATAAGGCCTCAATACCCAAACAAACCACGACCATTTCCGGAGGAAAGCCCAAAGCGGGCATCCACATGTAGAAGAGTGGTTTGTACAAGATAGTGAACCATCCGTTTCGAACGGCGGTCCCCAAATTGTAATTGTCCGAAGAATGGTGCACGATATGGGCGGCCCAAAGGATTCTAATCTCGTGATTGGCCCTATGGAACCAGTAGTAGGTGAAATCGTCCGCAAATTGGCACAGCAACCACACATACCAAGCATAACCAAAGGAGGCATAGCCCAATATATTGGTCCTTACGCCCGTAGCATCCATGGGATTAAAAAAGTCGTAGACGAAGTTGAAAATAACGATTGCGGAAACCACTTTGATCAAGGGCGCTATGATGGCCGAGCCCAGGCCCATAAAACCACTGGCAAACAAATCCTTCCATTCGTATAAATGGTCATCACCATGGGTCTTGCTATACGTTAATTCCAGCAATATAAAAGCAATAAAACAAGGTACACCGTAAACTAACGGGTTAGTAAAATCCATATAAGGGCGATTTTTGACGAATATAGTTATATTTCATATAAATGGGTCGCAAGCTTTTCATAAACCACTAAAAAAGTGTGGTTTGGTCAGTGCCCTGGCCGTTTGGACCCCCATTTTTTTTATCGGGCACTACGTTTTCCTCATCGATCACTTCAATATCTTTGGTGTCGTGAGGTTCGGGTTCCTCATACGGCAAAGGGTCCAACGAATTTACACTCTTTACCTTATCCGTGGTCAGTTGATTACCTAAAGCTTTTATTCCTTTTATCGTTATAAAATTCTCTAAATCAATTGTTTGATTTTGTTTTGATTCTTTCCCTCTTGGTTTGCTAAACTCCACTTCAGCTACTGGCCTCCAATCCGTGGAGACCAATTCCAAATAGGATTTTGGATGTTCCGTAATAAAGAGTTCCTCTTTATTTCCGCTCTCAATGATGAACCGCTTAACATAATAACGTTCTTTTTCACCATCATAATATATGGCGGACAAAGGTTTTTTGGGATTCCACTTTTCCAGCACTAACATCTCTTCGTCAAACCGTGTTGAAAGGTTGGGCGCCACTGTCTTGGCAATTCCTTTTTGCGTTATGATCAGCAAGAGGTCCTCTCCCCTAAATTCACCGAGCAATTCACCCCTTCCATCCACGTTTAAACGTCTTACCACCTCATCGAACCAAATTTTTCGTGGCTTTAGGGTAGATACACCCTGTTCCTTTAATTCGATGCGTTTAACAGCATATTTTGTAACCAGGTTCCCTTTGGAGGCCCTGCCTTTTATGAGCACATCCGCAAAGTCCAGGTCCCACTTCAATTTTTTGATGCTTCCCACCTGTCTTAGGTTTACCGTAATGGTCTCTGCCTCCCCATTGGGATTGGCAGAAAAATAATATACCGTGGTAAGTGGCTTTCCATTGGCCAGGTCATACATTTTATCCCGGGTTATGGAGGTGACATTAAAGCGTTTAATATAACTAGGGCCGCCTTTTCCATCCTTGTAGACCATGTTATAGGTAGTACGGCTATCCCGTTTTTTGAAAACGGCGACATGTATGATATGCTTCCCTACAAAGGTCTTGGCATCTACCTTGGTCACCATCATTTTGCCATCTTGCGTAAATACGATGATATCGTCTATATCACTGCAATCCGTTACATATTCATCACGACGCAGTGAGGTACCTACAAAACCTTCTTCGCGGTTTACATAAAGTTTAGTGTTCCTGATGACCACTTTGGTGGCTTCGATGTCATCAAAAATTCGGATTTCCGATTTACGTTCCCGACCTTTACCGTATTTGGACTTCAAGCTTTTGAAGTAGTCAATCGCAAAATCTATCAAATGGGCCAGATGATGCTTTACCTCGGCAATTTTTGCCTCGAGGCTCTCAATATGTTGTTGGGCCTTATCAAGATCAAACTTGGAAATACGCTTGATCCTAATCTCGGTCAACCGCACAATATCATCCTCGGTGACCGCTCTTCTCAAATGTTTTGTATGCGGTTTTAGACCTTTATCTATGGCACCCAATACCCCCTCCCAGGTTTCTTCCTCTTCGATGTCCCTATAGATTCGATTCTCAATAAAAATACGCTCAAGCGATGCAAAATGCCACTGTTCCTCCAACTCGGCCAACTGGATCTCCAATTCGGCCTTCAACAGTTCTACGGTAAGGTCCGCCGATCGTTTTAGCATTTCCGAAACTCCGATAAACAGTGGTTTGTTATCCTCAATAATGCATCCCAGTGGAGAAATTGAGGACTCACAGGAAGTAAAGGCATATAGGGCATCAATGGTCTTATCCGGAGATATCCCGCTTGGCAGGTGGACCAAAATTTCTACTTCGGCGGCCGTATTGTCCTCAATTTTCTTGATCTTGATTTTACCCTTGTCATTGGCCTTGAGGATGGAGTCTATCAGCGAGGAGGTGTTGGTCCCATGTGGTATTTCACTGATTACCAGGGTATTTTTGTCGAGCTGGGAAATCTTGGCCCGTACCCGAATCTTGCCGCCCCGCATCCCGTCGTTATAATTGCCCACATCGATGATGCCCGCCGTAGGAAAATCGGGAAACAACTTAAAACGCTGCCCTCTTAGGTGTTTTATGGAGGCATCGATCAACTCTTTAAAATTGTGTGGTAGGATTTTGGTAGAGAGCCCCACCGCTATTCCTTCGGCACCTTGGGCCAAAAGCAAGGGGAATTTTACCGGAAGGTTTACGGGCTCCTTCTTTCTTCCATCATAGGAAAGCTGCCACTCCGTAATTTTTGGACTAAAGACCACCTCCAGCCCAAATTTGGATAGGCGTGCCTCTATATATCGGGAAGCGGCCGCCCTATCCCCTGTTAAGATATTGCCCCAGTTTCCTTGGGTATCTATCAACAGGTCCTTTTGCCCAATTTGCACCATGGCATCGGCTATACTGGCATCGCCATGCGGGTGGTACTGCATGGTATGGCCCACAACATTGGCCACTTTGTTGTACCTGCCGTCATCCAGCTCCTTCAGGGCATGCATTATCCTGCGCTGTACCGGTTTAAAACCGTCTTCTATGGCGGGTACCGCACGCTCCAAAATAACATAGGAAGCGTAGTCCAAAAACCAATCCTTGTACATTCCCGTAACCTTGGTCAGGGTTTCCTGGGAGCCCTCGGGATGTGCGTTTTCCGCTTCGTTCAAATCTTCATTCTCTTCCATAAAGGAAAATCAAGTATTGTATTGTTTTATAGTTTATTATCTTCTACTAAGTCTATTTCCACTTTAAGATTTTTTATGATAAATTCCTGTCGGTCAGGCGTATTTTTTCCCATATAAAACTGCAATAATTGCTCTATGGACATGGCCTTGTCGAGCATTACGGGTTCCAAACGAATATCATCCCCTATAAAATGCTTAAACTCATCGGGAGATATTTCACCCAAGCCCTTAAATCGGGTAATCTCCGGTTTTCCGGATAATTTGTCCATGGCCGCCCTTTTCTCCTCTTCACTGTAGCAATAGATGGTTTCCTTTTTATTCCGCACCCGGAACAGGGGTGTCTGTAGAATATACAAATGGTTCTCCTTGATCAGTTCCGGAAAAAACTGCAGAAAGAAGGTAATAAGCAAGAGGCGTATGTGCATCCCGTCCACGTCTGCATCGGTAGCGATCACTATATTGTTATAACGGAGTCCTTCCATGGATTCCTCAATATTCAGCGCTGCCTGCAAAAGATTGAATTCCTCGTTCTCGTAAACGATTTTCTTGGTCATGCCATACGAGTTCAAGGGTTTTCCCCTAAGGCTAAAAACAGCCTGGGTATTGACATCCCGGGACTTGGTAATGGAACCTGAAGCGGAATCGCCCTCCGTAATGAACAAGGTGGTCTCCAAATTACGATCGTTCTTCATATCACCGAGATGCACACGGCAATCCCGTAATTTTTTGTTGTGAAGACTGGCCTTCTTTGCCCGTTCCCGTGCCAATTTCCGTATGCCGGAAAGATCTTTGCGTTCCTTTTCGGCCTGAAGGATCTTACGTTGCAATTTCTCCGCGGTCTCCGGGTTCTTGTGGAGATAGTTGTCCAGATAGCGGCCTATAAAATCATTGATATAAGTGCGCACAGTGGGCATTTTACCGCCCATATCCGTTGAACCCAATTTGGTCTTGGTCTGGCTTTCGAATACCGGTTCCATTACCTTTATGGATATTGCGGAGATGATAGACTTGCGTATGTCCGATGCTTCGTAGTTCTTGCCGTAAAAGTCCCGGATGGTCTTAACAAGGGCCTCCCTAAATGCTGCCTGATGTGTCCCCCCTTGGGTG
Organism: uncultured Flavobacteriaceae bacterium; assembly: GCA_947494825.1. Lineage (GTDB taxonomy): Bacteria > Bacteroidota > Bacteroidia > Flavobacteriales > Flavobacteriaceae > JBNGOQ01. The sequence goes on from CANLWN010000001.1 coordinate 784,577, forward strand.
GTATGCTGTCCATTTACGAAGGAATGGTACTCCTCGCTGTACTGCGTTTTACTATGGGTTAGGGCCACCTCGATATCATCACCTTTTAAATGGATGATCGGATACAGCATATCCCCTGCACTGTTGTTGTCCTCCAGGAGGTCCTTTAGGCCGTTTTCAGAAAAGAACTTTTCGCCATTGAAAACAATGGTAAGCCCTGGGTTCAGGTATACATAGTTCTTGAGCATTCGCTCTACATACTCGTTCCGGTACTTGTACTTTTTAAAAATATGCTCGTCGGGGACAAAGGAAACTTTGGTACCCTTGCGCTTGGATGTTTCAACAGGGCCCTCCTCCAAGGTAAGATTCCCCTGGTTGAACTCGGCCGTCTTTAATTTGCTTTCCCGGGAAGACTCTACCTTAAAGAAGGAAGACAGTGCATTAACGGCCTTGGTACCTACCCCGTTGAGCCCGACCGACTTTTTAAAGGCGCGGGTATCGTATTTGCCCCCTGTGTTCATCTTTGAGACCACATCCACCACCTTTCCCAAGGGAATGCCACGTCCGTAATCGCGCACATGGACTGTATGGTCCTTTATGGTAATTTCAATGGTTTTCCCCGCCCCCATGACAAATTCATCAATGGAATTGTCAATGACCTCTTTTAGAAGAATATAAATACCGTCATCCGCAGAGGAGCCATCGCCCAACTTGCCAATATACATCCCGGGACGCATACGGATATGCTCCTTCCAATCCAGGGAACGGATGTTTTCTTCGGTATATTGGGAGTTTGCTGACATAAATGGGGGCTTTAAAGCTAATGGTCGCTAATATAACAAGTGTTCCAAAAAGATAAAACCTATCCCTGTTAAAGTAATTAACAAAGAAAAACAGCTTTTTGTTGATATAGTTATTAGCGGGGAGAGTGAATTGGACAACTACACATTGAATCTAAAATGCATCACATCGCCGTCCTGGACCACATAGTCCTTGCCCTCTACACGCATTTTTCCGGCCTCCTTAACTTTGGCCTCGCTGCCGTAGGACTCATAATCCGCGTAGGAAATGACCTCGGCCCGGATAAACCCTTTTTCAAAATCGGTATGGATGACCCCGGCCGCCTGTGGCGCTGTGGCACCTACGGGAATGGTCCAGGCCCTCACCTCCTTTACCCCGGCGGTAAAATAGGTCTCCAGATCCAATAAGGTATAGGCGCCCCGTATCAATTTGGCCGACCCAGGTTCACTGAGTCCCATATCTTCCAGGAAGAGCTGTCGCTCCTCATAGGTCTCCAGTTCCGCGATATCGGCCTCGGTACCTACGGCGAGGTAGATGACTTCTGCATTCTCACCAGCAACCGCTTCCTTTACCTTTTCCACATAGGTATTTCCATTGACCGCCGAGGCTTCGTCCACATTGCAGACATACATGACGGGTTTATCGGTGATGCACTGCAAGGGATTCACATAGGCTTGTCGGTCGTCCTTTTCAATGGCTATGGCACGTACCGAGGTGCCAGATTCCAGCCCTTCTTTCAGTTTCAACAAAACGGCCTCTTCCTTTTGCGCTTCTTTATTTCCGGTTTTGGCGGCACGTTTTACTTTGTCGAGTTTCTTTTCTACCGTTTCCAGGTCCTTGAGCTGCAATTCCATATCTATGGTCTCCTTGTCCCTAATGGGATCTATGGAACCATCAACGTGCACAACGTTATCATTGTCAAAACAGCGCAGCACGTGCAAAATGGCATCGGTTTCACGAATATTTCCCAAAAACTGGTTTCCCAGTCCTTCACCCTTACTAGCGCCTTTTACCAATCCGGCAATATCCACAATTTCTACCGTGGCAGGCTGTACCCGCTCCGGATGTACCAATTCCTCCAGTTTTTCCAAGCGGGAATCGGGTACGTTTACCACACCAATATTGGGTTCAATGGTACAAAAAGGAAAATTTGCGCTTTGCGCCTTGGCGTTGGACAAACAATTAAAAAGGGTCGATTTTCCTACATTGGGCAATCCTACGATACCTGCTTTCATTCCTTAGGGTGCTATTTTGGGTGCAAATATAGTTTTTACAACGGTATTTGGAAGCATCCCCGGTAAAACAAAAAATCGGCTTAATTTATCCGCTCCAAACCGATCGGAAATTTTTTCCTTTCCACATCCAATCTATCTTTGTGACCGTAACAATTTTAGGGATGGCTCGTCTACCTCTCTCAATCACGTGACAAATGAACAAGACCCTAATTTTATCCTTTTTACTGGTCCTCAACGGCCATTTCCTTCAGGCACAACTGCTTAGCGGTAAAATAATCGATAAGGAAACTAAGGAACCGGTGCCCTATGCCACGGTTCAGCTCAGTGACAACAGTGGGGTAATCTCCAACGAGGAAGGCTATTTCACCATAGACCTTGGTAATACCCTTGCTCCCAACCTTAGGATTTCCTGTTTGGGCTATACCCAAAAGGTCCTTTCCCTAGACGCATTTGAGAAGGCCAATTACATCATTGCCCTTGACGAGTCTGCATTGCAGCTCAACGAAGTTTTCGTAAGTAACAAAACTCCCAATGCCGATGCCATCATCGCCAAGGTGCGGTCCAGGGTCAAGGAGAACTACGGGGTGGGGCCCTTGAGCCACGAGCTGTTCTATCGGGAGTCCGCCTATATCGACTTCGCCCGTCTCGATGTGGAGGTAGAACGGGCCTCCCATGTGGAAAAAGACCAGATCAAAGGGGCCAACATCAGTCTGGATTCCCTGGCAAATGTCATCGTGAACAGTAAGGCGGTCCACTTCACCGACTTCAAAGGGGATTTGCACGTAAAGGACAGGGAAAACCTGAAGCTGAGCGTGGACAAGGCCACAACCCTAATCGACAGCAAACGGGATTTTTCCATTGAAAATGTCCAAAAGAAAGCGCAGGATATCGTGCTCAAGTATCTGGATACCACCAAAACCTATAAATTAAAGACAGGGCTGTTCAAAATAGAGGATTCCCTCTCCTTAAACGAGGAATCGGGAAGCGACAAAGACGAGTATAAGATTTCCTACCTAAAATCAGAGACCGAGGAAGTTCTAAAAACTTCACAGCTCTACGACGGCTCCTTTCTGAACCGGATTTTGGATGCCAAATATTACAACTATTCCTTCTTGGATGCCACTTTCTTTAACGATGAGCTTGTCTATATCATCCAATTTTCCCCAAAACGGGCAAAGGCAAAATTTACGGGAAGATTATATGTTTCCGATGATACCCATGCCGTGATCAAGACCGACTATCGGTATGGCAAGGGAAAAAGGGGACAGAAAGTCAACTTAAAATTGATCTTGGGGGTAAAATATATCGAAAACGCCAGAACGGGCACGATCATGTACAAAAAAAGAACGGACAACACCTACGTTCCCCATTACATCAAACGGGAGGAAGGCAGTTACTTTTATGTGAACAGGCCCTTTAAATTCATAGAAAACAGTACGAAAAAAAACAAGGTGGCGTTTGACCTCATGTTGGAAGGAGACGCCAGGAACAAAGAAGAGCTCCTGTTCATTACCCATACCGACTTGTCATCTGCAACCTATGACGCTTTTGAGGAGAAGGAAAAAACACCCTATCAGGTCTTGACCAAATACGATCCCACCATTTGGCAAAATAGCAAGGTCATAACACCTTTGGAAGAAATGAAAAATTTTGGAAATCCAGAATGATCGTTAATCCTCTGGGTGCATAAACCGTTGTTTGCCCAATAATACTTCTTCGGACTCTACCCTATCTTCATCGGGGATACAGCAGTCCACCGGGCATACGGCAGCACATTGCGGCTCTTCGTGGAAGCCCATACATTCTGTGCACTTATCCGGTGCTATATAGTAAATTTCATCACTTATGGGTACTTGCACATCATCGGCGTTCACTTCCTTACCGTCCAGGAGTACTACATCGCCGGTAAGAGACGTTCCATCGCTATATCTCCATTCATCGGCTCCTTCGTAGATCGCGGTATTGGGGCATTCCGGTTCACAAGCACCACAATTGATACATTCATCCGTTATTATAATCGCCATAATTTTCTTTTTCCATTCGTGCTGAATTCGATTCAGCATCCCTATTTTTGCACAAAGGTATATCCTAATACCATCTTGTACAAATATAATGGCCGACCTTGAAGAAAGATTAGAAGCTTTTGTTAAACTTGGAAGTTTCCTCAGGGAATTTTGTGAAATCTTCAACAATCCCGAGGAAAATCTGACCAAGAACCCTTGGACAGAAGAGCTCCAAAAAACAACTTCCGCGGCAAACCACCAGAATGGATGGTTTACCAAAGAAAATGTGCTTTTTAGCCTAGCGCGTTGGGGCGAAGTACTTACGGAGGAAAGATTGAGAACTTGGTTGGCATCCTATGACCTATCACAGACCAAAAACAAGACCGTTGCCCTGATCATGGCCGGGAATATTCCCATGGTGGGTTTTCACGACTTTTTGACGACGCTCCTTACCGGAAATCGTGCCCTGGTGAAACTATCCTCCAACGACACTGCCCTACTACCCTTTATGGCCAGCTACCTATCTGCCGCAACGCCGGCACTGCATGACAAGGTGAGCTTTTCCGAGGGGAAATTGAACAACTTTGATGCCGTAATCGCAACCGGAAGCAATAACACCGCCCGCTACTTTGCGTATTATTTTGGAAAAAAGCCCCATATTATCAGAAAAAACAGGAGCTCGGTGGCCGTACTGACAGGAAAGGAATCTTCCCAGCAGCTTACAGCACTTGGGGAGGACATTTTCAGGTATTATGGGCTGGGTTGTCGTAGCGTCTCCAAACTTTTCGTGCCCAAGGACTACGATTTTACTCCTTTTTTTAAGGCCATCTATTCCTATAGCTCCATTATTGATCAACACAAATACGCCAACAACTACGACTACAACAAAGCGGTATATCTTATGAGCGAGTTCAATATCCTGGAAAATGGATTCCTGATGCTCAAGGAGGATTCTGGCTACGCCTCTCCCATCGCTACCTTGTTTTATGAATACTATGATGACGTAGAAGGGCTTCACAAAAAATTAGAGGAAGACCGGGACCAACTGCAGTGTATTGTTGCGGCAGATCTAATGCCCGGGGAAGTACCATTTGGGCGGACCCAGTACCCCGAGCTGTCCGATTACGCCGATAGGGTGGACACTGTTGAATTCCTGTTAAAAACCTAACAGAATAATTTTATTTCCATAGTACTCTTTCCATAGTTTTTTAGGACCTTTAGGGCCTAAATTTTTATCCAAAATGAAGAAACATAATTTTAGCGCAGGCCCTTGTGTACTGCCACAGGAAGTGATGCAAAAGGCCTCGGAAGCCGTTCTGGATTTTAACGGTTTGGGACTGTCGCTTATCGAAATTTCGCACCGCAGTAAGGATTTTGTGGCGGTTATGGAGCGCGCACGATCCTTGGCCTTACAATTACTTGGATTGGAAGGCAAGGGATATCAAGCACTCTTCTTGCAAGGAGGCGCCAGCACCGAGTTCCTTATGGTGGCATACAACCTTATGGAAAACAAATCGGGTTATATCAACACCGGCACCTGGAGTGATAAGGCCATAAAGGAGGCCAAACTTTTCGGCGAGGTGGTCGAAGTGGCCTCTTCCAAGGATAAAAACTTTAATTACATCCCAAAAGGTTATCGTATACCCGAAGGTTTGGACTATTTGCATATGACCTCCAACAATACCATATTCGGCACTCAGGTGATGGAATTTCCACAGGTGGATATTCCCCTGATATGTGATATGAGTTCGGATATTTTCTCGAGACAGTTAGACTTTTCACAATTTGATCTGATCTATGCCGGCGCACAAAAAAATATGGGTCCGGCAGGTACTACTTTGGTGGTGGTGAAAGAGGATATTCTTGGAAAGGTTTCCCGAAAGATCCCTTCCATGTTAGATTATAAAGTACACATAGGAAAGGATAGCATGTTCAACACCCCATCGGTATTCGCCGTTTACGTTTCCATGCTCACTTTGGAGTGGTTGCAGGAGCTGGGTGGTATCGCTGGCATTGAGGAAATCAATGACAAAAAAGCGCAACTGCTCTATTCGGAGGTGGAACTGAATCCCTTGTTCACCGGTTTTGCGCAAAAGGAGGACCGTTCCCATATGAACGCCACCTTTAATCTAACCGACGAAAGCTTAAAGGACACCTTTGATGCCATGTGGAAAGAAGCGGGAATCAATGGAATTAATGGCCACCGCTCCGTAGGGGGCTACCGCGCCTCTATGTACAATGCCCTCTCCTTGGAGAGTGTGGGTGCTCTTGTAGACGTAATGAGTGAATTGGAACGGAAGGCGTAACACCGTTAACACCTGGTTTTAAGTGTTCGGTTTTAGGTGGTAAGTATCGCTTGTGAGAAAGGAAAAAAAACAGTCGTTATTGAAGAAAAAAGTTTCCGCTAATCAATTGCTATGATCGGCAACTAGCATAGGAGCTAATATTGCAGAGGCCGGTGCTGGCCAATCGAAGCAGGACTTTATCGCCAAAATGGCGATTGCATCAAAAGAGGCTAGAGAAACCAGATATTGGTGGCGATTGCCAAAGGAAGGAAAAGTGATCAATGAAACTCTGGTGGATCATATAAGGGAAATTGGACAAATTATTAAGATTTTGACCAAAATTGTCAAAACAAGTCAACTTAATTCAAAACGTTAACACTTAGCATTTAAAACTTAAAATCTATAATTTACCATGAAGATATTGGCAAACGACGGTATATCATCCAGTGGTATACGGGCATTGGAACAACAGGGGTTTGAGGTCTTTACCACCACAGTGGCCCAGGAACAACTCTCGGATTTTATCAATGAAAATCAAATTGTTGGTCTGCTGGTGCGCAGTGCCACCCAAGTTAGGAAGGATCTCATTGACAGCTGTCCATCCCTACAGCTCATTGGTCGTGGTGGCGTGGGTATGGATAACATCGATGTGGAGTATGCCAAAGAGAAGGGCCTGCACGTAATAAACACGCCGGCCGCTTCCTCGGAATCGGTAGCTGAGTTGGTCTTTGCCCACTTGTTTGGAGGCGTACGGTTTTTGTACGATGCCAACCGGAATATGCCCTTGGAAGGCGATAGCAATTTCAAAAAATTAAAAAAGGCCTATGCGGGCGGTTTGGAATTGCGTGGAAAAACCTTGGGTATCATTGGATTTGGAAGAATCGGCAGGGCTACGGCGAGGATTGCCTTGGGCGTAGGGATGCATGTACGCTATTATGATCCCTTTTTGGAAAAGGCCACCATAGACGTCCCCTTTTTCGATGGGCGTTCCGTTTCCTTTGAATTTGAAGGTGTAGCCAAGGAAGAGGTGCTAAAATCAGCGGACTTCATCACCCTTCACGTACCAGCACAGAAAGCATATGTAATTGGTAAACCAGAGTTCGAATTGATGAAGTCTGGCGTGGGCATTGTTAACGCTGCCCGTGGTGGCGTCATAGACGAAGTAGCCCTTATCGACGCCCTGGAAAGCAAAAAGGTATCCTTTGCCGGTCTGGACGTTTTTGAATCCGAGCCTTCACCGGAAATCAAAATCCTTATGCATCCCAACATTTCCATGACCCCGCATATCGGGGCCGCCACTGGGGAGGCGCAGGACCGTATCGGTGAGGAATTGGCGTCCCAGATCATCGCTTTATTGAAGTAAGGACCATATTGTCGGAACAATGCGCTTATTTACCCTCTTTTTTGTACATTGGGTACAACTATAAAAATCAAAATAAACATGTCTGGAATATTAGATTTATTGAACGGGCCTATGGGCCAGCAATTGATTAGCGGTGTTGCGCAGCAAGCGGGACAACCTGCTGACAAAACAAGCAGTGTACTAAGTATGGCACTTCCCGTATTAATGGGCGCTATGAAAAGAAATGCGGCCTCGCCCGATGGCGCACAGGGCTTAATGAATGCGCTTTCTAGCAAGCACGACGGGGGTATCTTGGACAATCTGGGCGGACTCTTCGGAGGCGGTGTAGATCAGTCCGTAATGGAGGACGGTGCCGGTATTTTAGGGCACGTTTTGGGCGGCAAGCAACCCCAACTGGAAAATGCACTTAGTCAAAAATCGGGTATGGATGCAGGCTCCATTGCTACTATTCTGAAGGTTGCCGCTCCAATTTTAATGGGATTTTTGGGTAAACAGACCAGACAACAAAATATTAGCGACTCCAATGGTATTGGCAATCTACTAGGCGGTTTATTAGGGGGCGATAGCTCCGGTGGTCAACAGCAATCCCTTATCGAATCTTTTTTGGATTCCGACGGGGACGGCAGTATTTTGGACGATGTGGCCGGTATGGTACTTGGAGGAGGTAGCAAGAAAAAGAGCGGCCTTGGCGGACTTTTGGGCGGTCTATTCGGAAAGTAAAAAACAGCTTCTTAACTATATTTAACAGGACCATTCGCCAAGGCGAATGGTTTTTTTGTATCTTCTAGTGAATTTGTTGGCCAACGGAGAAGCTTTGGCATATTTTCTGATGCTGTAATTCCACGGGAGTTCTGTTTTAAGAGTTTCCCGTACGTAAAAGTCGAACCAAAAAAAATGAAAAAAATGAAAAAGATTGTACTACCCGTAAGCCTTGTGCTGTTTGCCGTTCTACTTTCCGTAGCGAGTTGTACCAGCACCAAGGAAACTGTGGAGATTTCCGATAGGGAAAAATCATATTTTGATCAAAAGGAAGGCGATACCATTACTATAGCCAGTGAAGAGACCGAATATGAAATCATCATCATTGAGCCGGGCTTTAACATCTGGTTGCAAGGAATTGCCCGTCCACCGGGTTATTACAGCCAATCCTTTTTGGAGACCCGCAATCAGTTATTGGTGACCAATTGGAACATACGCGTTCAAAACCCGCAATTGTATGACCCCAACCTGTATATTCTGACGATAGACTACAATCCGCGAATAGATTATGGGTATGAGGTAAACTATAAACTCTATAACTATTTTGTCTTTTTCCAAAGGAAATACGGACAGCGTTTGGGGCCTTTTTTTCCACGCATATAAGTCCTATCTTCGCCACTTAGTTAGCAACTAGGTATGCAAAAATTCAAGGAACGCTGGGGCATAAGCTCCAATTTTCAGTTGGTGGTCATTTTTATCGTCTTCGCCGTTACCGGCTCTTCTTCGGTTTATGTGGCCAAACCTTTTTTGGATTGGATCGGATTGCACCGTGAGGTGTTCCCCGAAGGTTTTTGGTGGGGTGGTCTGGTTTACTTTCTATTGCGACTCTCCTTGATCTTTCCCTTTTATCAAATACTATTGGTCATCTTTGGGTGGCTCTTTGGACAGTTCCGCTTTTTTTGGAATTTTGAAAAAAAGATGCTCAGCCGGATGGGGCTAGGTTTTCTTTTTAGACAACAATAATGGCCAAGGTATAATATTAGTATTTTATTAACAGCTTTCGTCTTTCATATTTCCCTAGTTTTGTAGGGTGAGCACTGAAGTAAAAAATATACTTTTCCCGCTTGTTTCCATGGTATTGGTGATTTCCATTGCCTTGCCGTCTATGGTAAAGCTTTCTCACGCCATCCATGATCACTTACAGCAGGAATGTACCAAAAAGGGTGCAGTTCACATTCACGAGGTAGAACTCGATTGCGATTTTCAAAAGTACAAATTGTCTTCCCAGTTTTATCCGGCCCTGTATGCTTTTACCGTATTCCCAGTGCCCAATTACGATACTACCAATTTCAGTGCTTACTTCTTTTTAAGCGACTATCAGGCGCTGCATTTCTCCCTTAGGGGACCCCCCAGCCTTTCATAACAATCCCGATTTACATTTTATTAATCTTTTTTAAATCCAGTTATGAAAAAAATAGCATTTTCATTGCTCTTGGCAATGTCACTTACCTATAATTATGCACAAAACACCCTGAATGGAACTATTACGGATTCGGAAAGTGCCCTGCCCTTGGAACAGGTCACCATATACTTTCCACAGCTCGAGAAGGGTGCCATTTCCGACGCGGAGGGAAACTATCGCATCAACAACCTGCCTTTGGGCACCTACAAGCTGGTAGTTTCTTATATTGGCTATCAGACCTATTCGCGCAGCATCACTATTTTAAGTGGTGCCAATTCGCTCCGTATCGATTTATCCCCCAGCGCCATCGAGATGGAGGAGGTCATTGTGTCCACACCCTTTCATAAGCTACAACGTGAAAACGTGGTGAAAGTAGCCCATGAGACCGTGGCCAATCTGAAAGCCCGTGGAGCCGTTACCCTGGCCCAGGGCATTACCAATATTCCCGGAGTGGAAACCGTCTCCACAGGTCTTGGGATTGGAAAACCCGTGATACGCGGATTGAGTTTTAATCGTGTACTGGTATATACCCAAGGGATTCGATTGGAGAACCAGCAGTTCGGCGATGAGCATGGACTGGGTATCAGTGATGCGGGTATAGAAAGCGTAGAGGTCATTAAGGGGCCCGCCTCCCTACTCTACGGATCGGATGCCCTGGGCGGGGTACTCTATCTAAATCCGGAAAAATTTGCGATTCCCAAGACCAACTCAGGGGATATCAACCTAAATTATTTTTCAAATACCGAAGGCCTAAATGCCAATGCCGGATTTAAAGCCTCCAGTGAGCGGTTTAAATTTCTATTGAGAGGGAGTGTAGCCTCACATGTCGATTATAATACCGGCGAGGACGTTCGTGTTACCAATTCGCGTTTTCGGGAGTACGATATCAAAGCGGGCGTGGGGTACCAGGCCGCTACCTTTAAAACGGAGTTGCGATACAACTACAACCGGTCGGATCTGGGTATCCCCGAAGAGTTAGGGGAACAGACCAAAAGCCGCTCTCCGGGACTGCCCAATCAGGAGATAGATAACCACATCCTCAGTTCCAAGACCAGTATTTTCTTTGAACGTTCCAGTTTGGATGCCACCTTGGGCTATACCTTTAACGACCGCAGGGAATTTGAGGAGGAAGAAGGTACCGAGGAAGCTGCCCTGGATATGGACTTGAAAACCTTTAGTTATAACGTCCAATATCGCCTACCGGAATGGCGTAATTTGGAAACCATTTTTGGCGTGCAGGGTATGCATCAACGCAATGAAAACTTTGGGGAAGAAATACTGATTCCCGATGCCATTACCAATGACATAGGGTTTTTGGGAACCTCCCACCTCCATTTTAAAAACAATAGCGACCTACAACTGGGAATTCGGTACGATCACCGTGCAATCAACGGGGAGGCCAGTGGACTGCCTAGCGAAGAGGATTTTATTCCGGAACTCGACAGGAATTTCAACAGTTTCAACGCGGCCATTGGCTATAAAATGGGACTTTCCAAAAACCTTGTGGGGCGTTTGAACCTGGCTACGGGCTTTCGAGCCCCCAATCTGGCAGAGCTTACTTCAAACGGCGTGCACGAAGGCACCAACCGTTTTGAAATTGGTGACCCCGATCTGGGCAACGAGCAAAACGTTCAGGTAGACCTGGCTCTGGAGTACAGCAGCGAGCACCTGGAGCTTTCGGTAAACGGCTTTCACAATACGGTCTCCGATTTCATATTTATTGAGCCCAATGGGGAATTTGTTGGTGAAGATGCAGTCTTCCTCTACCGACAGCAAGATGCCCGGCTATACGGTGGCGAGGTGGGGCTGCATCTGCACCCCCACCCCTTGGACTGGCTGCACGTGGAGAGCAGTTTTGCCATGGTCATCGGGGAATTGGACGATGACAGCTCCTTGCCATTGATTCCGGCCAATAGCATTACCAATACCGTCCGGGTGGAGTTCAATAAGACCAATACCTGGCTATTGAACAGCTATGCCTTTGTAAGCCTGCAATCGGTCTTTGATCAGGAAAGAGTAAGCAGTTTCGAAACCTTTACCGATGGTTACAACCTTTTGGATGTGGGCTTGGGCGGAAATTTGCTGCTCTTTGATCAGGAAGTGTCGTTGCGCCTTACCGCCAACAACCTTCTGGATAAAACCTACATCGCCCATTTGTCGCGGCTCAAGACCGATGGTATACCCAATATCGGTAGAAATATATCGCTAGGGCTCAGTATTTTGCTCTAGGCAATGTGCTTATCATAAGAAAGTATGCGATAACAACTGTCCGTTCGAGCGCCGTGTCACCTGCATGGCGCTCTACGTGATGGTTGATGGATTCACCATACGTAATCGACCTATATATCCCATAGGGTCTCACCCAACACCATCGGGCTATTTGGCATCGATGAATTTCTCGGCCTTGGAGCCTTTTAGCACATAGGTGTACAACCACATTAAGGTAAAGGTGGGAATAACATCGAGTCCGGGGAGCATTTCCTCAACGAAGGTAATCACTCCGGCCGCCTGCCCAGCCCTGCCCTTGTACAGGCGAGTCATCAGCCATCCTGCCATAGGTGCCCAAATGATATCGGAGAATTCACCTATACCTGGTATCAGGAAGGAAACCATACCCAGGGCGTCAAAAAGCAGCCCCAGCAACAGGTTTCGATATTTAGGATCTTTGTTTTTTGACATACCCAAAAATAGGTATTCCCACTAAAGTAATGGATGGAATGCTAAAAAAAGTATGGACTTGGATTCAGTTGATGCCGTCAGAACGTTTTATGACACCCTCCTCATCGGTACTGCTTATCAAGGTTCGCGTAGATTTGTAAAGGATCTCCCCGCCATGCAGGGCTTTGGCCACCAAATTTTTGAAATCGATGTTGGACAGGTCTGCAGTGGCTCCTTCAATTGCCGAAATCTCAAAGTTTTCAATTTGCGAAAAAGCGCCATCCATGGTGAGGATACCCCCATAAGTAAGTGCAACGGCGGTTATGGAAGGGGTATACACGGTTACCTCCACGGTCCTGAAGTCCATGTTGGGGGTAGTTGACCAAATGTGAAGTGTATTATCCGCAAGTTCCCATGAAATCCGATCTACCATCTCTGTCTCCCCGGAAAAGGTAAGGCGATACTCAGGGGACTTCATGATGCGCATCTTGGCTCCAACATTACTGCTGAAGGTCTCAAACGCATCAACGACCATCTCTTTTTGCCCAAAGGAAAGGGTCATAAAAAGAAGGCTGAAGGCCAAAAGTAACTGCTTCATGGTCGGTTTCTTTAGTTTGTCCTATAATATAAAGACTATTAAAACCAGAAAATGTTACAGTTTTGTTAATAATTTTTTTTTATGAAAGACTGGAGCTTATCAATTTTAGAAACTCGTTCCGGGTTTCCTCCTTCTCAAAAGATCCTCTAAAACCCGAGGTAGTAGTGACCGAATTCTGTTTTTGAACCCCCCGCATCATCATACACATATGAGCAGCTTCAATGACCACCGCTACCCCTTGTGGTTTTAGGGTGTCATTGATGCAGTCCAATATCTGTTCCGTTAATCGTTCCTGCACCTGCAGCCGTCTTGCAAAAATATCCACTACCCGGGGCAGTTTGCTAAGGCCTACGATTTGTCCGTTGGGTATGTATGCGATGTGGGCCTTTCCAAAAAAAGGAAGCATATGGTGTTCACACAGGGAATACAGTTCAATATCTTTCACGATGACCATTTCGTTATAGGACTCCTTGAACATAGCACTTTTTAATACCTCGGCGGCATTTTGTTTATACCCTTGTGTTAAAAAAAGCATGGCCTTGGCCGCCCTTTCCGGAGTCTTGGTCAGTCCTTCGCGATCAACGTCCTCCCCTATTTCCTTGATAATTCTTGAATATCGATCTTTAACATCGTTTGTTATTTCCAAATTGTATTCTTCTAAACTTCGATATGGTGGTGCCATGTTCTCTTAAGAATTTAATTTATCGGTATAGTGTGTCTGTAGTTTTTTTAGTTTTGGGTTGATGATGACCTGACAATAAGGTTGTGCCCTATGGTCGTTGTAATAATTCTGATGGTTCCCCTCGGCTTCGTAGAAAGGCTTGGCCTCCGATATTGCGGTTACTATGGGATGATCGAATACGCGTTTTTCCTCCAAAAACCGTACATATTTCTCCGCCTGTTCCCTTTGTTCCTCATTTTGATAGAAAATTTCACTTCGGTATTGGGTGCCCACGTCATTTCCTTGACGGTTAAGAGTAGTGGGATCATGTGTGGCAAAAAAGACCTCAAGTAGGTCCATATAGGAAACAAGATTGGGGTCAAAGGTAATCCTAACCGCCTCCGCATGTCCCGTTCTTCCGGTGCAGATCTCCCTATAAGCCGGATTTTTAATGTTCCCGCCCGTATATCCGGACACAACTTGCGTGACCCCGTTTAAGCGTTGAAAAACGGCTTCCGTGCACCAAAAGCAGCCTCCGGCAAATACAGCAATTCCAGGTGTTGATTCTATCGACATACCTTTTGATTTAAAATTTTAAATGTACCCATTTCCTTTGGGATTTGGGCAGTGGTAAGTTCAATTAGTCTTACTGTACCATAGAAAATTACTATGGTGGCGGCAAAATGATAAAATATCATGGAAATGAATTCTTTTATTTTTGGAATGTCTCTGCTAATGTTTACTTTCATCCCGAAAATTCCATGGCATGATCCAAGCGACCAATATCCAGAAATTCTACGGGGAACTACAAGTTTTAAAAGGGGTTGATCTGCATATTGAAAAAGGAGAGATTGTTTCCATTGTGGGCGCCTCCGGAGCCGGAAAGACTACTTTGTTGCAAATTTTGGGTACCCTGGATACACAATCCAACAAAAGCGATAGCAGCCTATTGATCAATGCTACAGATGTGACCAAACTGACGGACAAGACCCTGGCCAAGTTTAGGAATGAACATATTGGCTTTATTTTTCAATTTCATCAGCTGTTGCCCGAGTTTACCGCCCTGGAAAATGTCTGTATCCCGGCATTTATCAAAAAGACACCAAGAAAGGAAGCCGAAAAGCGCGGTATGGAGTTGTTGGATTTCCTAGGGCTGTCCCATCGGTTCCATCACAAGCCCAATGAACTTTCTGGAGGAGAGCAGCAACGGGTGGCCGTGGCCCGTGCGCTGGTGAACCACCCTTCGATCATTTATGCTGACGAACCCAGTGGGAATCTCGATTCGGAGAGTGCGGACAAACTGCACAAACTGTTCTTCGAACTTAGGGACACCTTTGGACAAACCTTTGTTATCGTAACCCATAACGAGGACCTGGCCAACATGGCCGATCGCAAGTTGACCATGGTAGACGGACTCATCACCGTTTAATATGACCAAGAAAGAACTCAAGGATTTTTTGGACGCCAAAGTGGCCCAGTATAACCGTCCCAGCTTTTTGGAGAGTGACCCCTTGCAAATTCCGCATAGGTTCCTTGCCAAAGAAGATGTAGAAATCAGTGCCTTTTTGACAGCGACCATCGCATGGGGCAACCGCAAAAGTATCATCAACAATGCCTCCCGTATGATGGAACTACTGCAACAGGCTCCTTTTGATTTTGTGATGAACCATCACCCCAACGACCTAGATCGGCTTGCCCCTTTTGTACATCGGACCTTTAACGGTGAAGATTTGTGCTATTTTGTAAAAAGCCTTCAAAACATATATCGGAACCACGGCGGGCTGGAAAATATTTTTTCCCAATATGCAACAACCACCTCTACGCAAACTGCCATTTCGGCCTTTAAACAGGTGTTTTTTGAACTTCCCCATCCCCTACGGACCACCAAGCACATCTCGGACCCGGCCAGGGGATCTGCAGCCAAGCGCATCAATATGTTCTTGCGATGGATGGTACGCGACAGTGCTACCCAAGTAGATTTTGGACTTTGGAAGAAAATTGGCCCAGAACAGCTATCCTGTCCCTTGGACGTACATTCCGGGAATGTGGCTAGAAAGCTTAAACTGCTAAAGCGCAAACAAAATGATGCCAAAGCAGTGTTGGAGCTCAACAAAAATCTAAGGGAATTGGACCCAAGAGATCCAGTAAAATATGACTTTGCGCTTTTTGGCCTGGGCGTTTTTGAAAGGTTCTAACGACCAGCAAACACATGGTACTTCAATGCTTCGTTCCAATGACGTATAGGACATATGGTTAGCCCGGGCATGTTGACAAATTATATCAGGAATCGGTGATTCCCATATGGCCAAGATCTAAGGCGATTTTTTTGTTGCCCCCGGCAATGGAGTTGTAAATGGCTTCTACAATAATCATATCCCTTTTCCCCATCTCGCCTGGAGCTTTGTTAGGTGTTCCTTCCAACACATGCCGTGCAAAATCGTCCATTTGTAATTTTTGCTGGCTCTCTTGGGGGAAATTCAACTCGCCCCTGGACGTCCTTCCTGCAAGTGGGATATAGGTACTTGCCGGATCCAGCTCAAACCAGCCCTTATCACAGGAAGCGAACAGCCTATTGGCCCTAACGTTATGGGAGGTCATCATCTGGCCCACGGTGCCACTTGGGAATTCAAATTGCGCCGTAATGGTTTCATCGGTATCCTTAAAATAGTCCGGACGGGTACTGAATTCCTGGGCGGTCACGGAAACTGGGTTTTGGCCGCTACCATATATAAGGCTCTGAATGGAATATACGCCCATATTCATTAGGGCTCCACCTCCCGAAAGCGACTTATTTAAACGCCATTGGTTGGGATTCGTTAAGGATTGATAGGCCGCATCCGCCGATATGTAATTGATGTTGCCAAAGGTCTTTTCCCTGACCAGCCGTTTTACTTCTTGCGTATAAGGTTCGGAATGCAAGCGATACCCTATACCTAGTTTTACCTGGGCTTTATTACAAGCGTCGATAATGGCATTACATTCTTCCACGTTCATAGCCATGGGCTTTTCACAGATGACATGCTTACCCGCCTTGGCCGCGCGGATTGAAAAATCCGCATGCATACTATTGGGCAATACTACATATACAATGTCAATATCATCATTTTGGGCGATTGCATCAAAATTTTCATAATTGTAGATGTGGGTCTTTGGAATATTGTACCGTTTGGCCCACTGTTGTTCCTTCTCTGGAGTTCCGGTAACGATACCCACCAAATGGCAATAGTGTGTATCTTGCAGCGCTGGGGCCAATTGGTAGGTGCTGTAACTGCCTAGACCAACAAGGGCTATACCCAGGCTATTTTGGTTCTTTGAGGTTCCGTTTAGACCACAGGCGGCCAAGGGCATGCTGCTCACAAGGGCCGCTCCTCCCAGGCCCTTGGATAGGGTTTTGTTAAAAGTTCTTCGTGATATTTTTTTCATGGCGCGGTAATTAGGTGGTGTAGGTTTTAAAGATAAAGAACACCAAGGGTAATATAACCTAATAAATTGTTATTTTTAGGCTATGCCTAAACCTGTTTTTAAAATGAAATACAGCTATGCCCTCCTGATCTTATCATTCGTGTTATTCCTGCAATCCAACCAAGCCCAAGAACGGGTGCTACCCGTCGATACCACTGTAGTGACCCAGCACAATGTAACCGTGAACGGGGTAGCTTTTGGCTACACGGTCAAGACTGGGACCCAACCGGTTTGGGACGACATGGGCAAACCCATAGCCGCCCTTCATTATACTTACTATACGCGAAACAATATTAGGGACAGAGCGGCTAGGCCCTTGCTCATTTCCTTTAATGGAGGACCTGGATCGGGTTCGGTGTGGATGCATTTAGCGTATACAGGACCACGAATCCTAAAAATTGACGATGAGGGTTATCCCGTACAGCCCTATGGGGTACAGCAAAACCCCTACTCTATTTTAGATATTGCCGATGTGGTTTATGTAAACCCGGCCAACACAGGGTATTCGCGTACCATTCCGACAAGCGGTGAAGAGGTGGATCGCAGTAAGTTCTTTGGTATCAACGCCGATATAAAGTACCTGGCCGAATGGTTAAATACTTTTGTAAGCCGCAACGATCGTTGGCGCTCCCCGAAATATTTGATCGGTGAAAGTTATGGGGGCACAAGGGTCTCCGGTCTGGCCTTGGAACTGCAGAACCAACAGTGGATGTATTTGAACGGGGTGATCTTGGTCTCTCCGGCCGATTATAAGGTGATCAGGAACGACGGCCCGATCGCCGCCGCCCTTAACCTGCCCTATTTTACGGCCGCCGCCTGGTATCAGAAAGCCCTGCCAACCGAATTGCAACAAAAAGACCTGCTGGAAATATTACCAGAATCCGAGGCCTATACGGTAAACACCCTGATCCCGGCGCTCACCAAAGGGGGCTTCATAGGGGAGACCGAAAAAAATGCCGTAGCCAAAAAAATGGCTTATTATTCCGGTCTAAACGAAAAAGAAATACTACAGCACAATTTGGCGGTACCTACCGCCTATTTTTGGAAAGCGCTCTTAAGGGATCAAGGTGGGTATACCATAGGGCGGCTGGACAGTAGGTATTTGGGAATTGATAGACAGCTGGCGGGCGAGCGGCCCGATTACAGTGCTGAGCTCACTTCTTGGTTACACAGTTTTACGCCAGCCATCAACTATTATCTGCAGGAAGAATTGAAGTTTAAGACAGACATCAAATACAATATGTTCGGACCGGTGCATCCCTGGGACAACAAAGATGACAATACCCGCGACAATCTTCGTCAGGCGATGGCTCAAAATCCCTATTTGCACGTTATGTTCCAATCCGGGTACTATGACGGGGCCACCACTTATTTCAATGCCAAATACACCATGTGGCAAATAGATCCCAGTGGACGTTTGCAAGATCGTTTTAGCTTTAAGGGCTATCGAAGTGGGCATATGATGTATCTGCGAAGGGAGGATCTACAAAATGCGAACAACGATATTCGCGATTTTATTAAAAGAACGATGGCCAAGGGGCAATCGGCAAAATATTAAGGTAATTTTCTAAAATAGATACAATGGAAGCAAGACGAATTTATTTAATGACATTTTTATTGTTGATGATGGTAGTAAGCTGTGGACAGGATATTCCACCCGCGGAATGGCAGATAAAAACAGCTGTTCTGGCCGCTCCGGAAGAGTTTAGGGACCAAGCAAAAGTATACGGCTATGATGCCAGCGGAAAACTCGTTGTGTTAAGGGAGGGCAACAATGCCTATGTATGCATGGCAGATGACCCTAATAAGGAGGGATTTTCATCCGCAGCCTATCATATGGAACTGGAGCCATTCATGGCCCGCGGGCGGGAGTTAAGGGCCCAGGGTAAGGAATCCAAGGAGATTTTTGATATTAGGGAGGAAGAGGTAAAATCCGGAAAGCTTAAGATGCCCGATAAAACGACACTTTGCGTTTTTTCCGGTACAGTAAACGATCAGGGGGAAGTTGAAAATCCCTATGTCCGGTATGTCTTTTATATGCCCTATGCCACAGGCTCATCCACCGGATTGCCCACAAACCCCATGCCTCCAGGCCATGCATGGTTAATGGATGCTGGGACCCATAGGGCACATATTATGATAACTCCGCCGAAGGAGGAAAACTAGCTGTTCAAGTAAGCATGTAACAGGCTAACAGAAAAATGCCAAATCTAAAAATTGTCATATCGAGCGCCGTGTCTGAGGCAGGTGAGTGCTCGTACGGACATATAAGTGCCCTTTTGCAAGACCAATATTTTCCACCTCAGATGTAACAAACTGGTTTTTTTTACTACCCATATTATAAAGCAAGTCGCTTTTACCAAATCGTAAAACCTACAACTATGGGAGGGGAAGGAAGCATGGCGCACGCCATTCAGAGTCTAAAACAAAACCGCAGCTTATTAAAAAAGAGCCGTAGCTTTAAGGAGTTGCGCAACAGCTATCTCAAGTGGTCCGGAGATACCCAGCTTAAATTTAAGGAGGTGTCCCCGGAGGAAATGGCGCTTATCCGATTGAAAATAAGGGAACAATACAAAAAGGATGTCCGAACCGAGATTATCATCTACCTCATTTCCATCCTTTTAGCACTGGGCATACTCTATTTCTTGTATTGGTGGATTTTTGTATGAACTGAACCATCGGCTCACTGCACGACTAAGTTTTTACGCTATGCTCAAGGAATAGATTATGTGAAATACGTAGTTTATATTTGTGTGAAACCTCCATACAAGAAAACGTATAGCCCATGCACCTTAAAACGTTCCGGCCATCTTTTTTTCTAATTGTAACGATCGTACTATCTTGCTTTGTAGGCACGGGCATTGCCAAGGACATGAAAATGGTAGGGAATACAACCAACGCAGAACATACCGAACCTTCCGTAACACCTTTAAGAGTGGGTGTCGTGGGTCTGGTGCACACCCATGTACACTGGATATTGGGCAGAGATAAAATCGGGGATATAGAAATCGTGGGCATTGTGGAACCTAACAGAGACCTTGCCCAAGAGTATAGCACGCGGCACGGGTATAGTATGGATATCGTGTTTGATACCTTGGAAGAAATGGTGTCAGCCGCAAAACCCGAAGCTGTCACGGCCTTCAACACCATATACGACCATTTGGAAGTTGTACAGTTTTGTGCTCCGCGCGGTATTCATGTCATGGTAGAAAAACCCTTGGCCGTAAGCCTGGAACATGCCAAAAAAATGAGCAGTCTTGCCAAGAAGCATCAAATCCAATTGCTCACCAATTACGAAACTTCCTGGTATGGTAGCAATTACGAGGCTAAGGACCGTTTGATGAAAGGAAGTATCGGAGATCTCCGTAGAATAATCTTTCATACCGGACATCCCGGACCCATTGAAATAGGGTGCAATCCGGAGTTTTTGGAATGGCTTACCGATCCCAAACTCAACGGGGGCGGTGCATTGACCGATTTTGGATGTTATGGCGCCAACCTGGCTACCTGGCTCATGAAAGGAGTCCATCCTGAAAAAGTATATTGTACCACACAACAACTAAAACCCGAACGCTATCCAAAGGTAGAGGACGACGCAACGATAATCCTGACCTACCCAAAGGTCCAGGTAATCATACAAGCTTCTTGGAATTGGTCCCATAATAGAAAGGACATGGAAATCTATGGTACAACGGGTTATATCATTTGCAAAGATGGAAGCCATATGGAAATCCTGGAAAAGGAATCGGATGGTCCATTTGATGTGGTGGCCCCACCACTCTCCAAGGGCATCGATGATCCCTTTGCCCTCTTGCAAAAAGTAGTCAAGGAAAATTACCAGCTCAACGCATATGACGTTAGTTCCCTGGAAAATAACATGGTGGTCATGCAGATCCTGGAAGCGGCCAAACATTCGGCCAGGACAGCTAAGACGGTAGAATGGGAAAAGTTCTTTAAGGAGTAAAACCATGAGAGAAGGAAAACAACAAAAAATCACCCCAAAACAATATATGCGCCTACAACGGCTGTTACACCTATTTCTTTTGGCAGCACCTAGTACTTTGGGCCTTCTTGCCTATTATCAAAGCGAGGGTATCCAAGTCAATTTTTCAGGTTCAGGGGATGTCTTTATCTTCATCGTTCCCGTGATGGCCCTAGCCTGCTATTTTGGGAGCATGTATGTGTTCAGGCAACAGCTTCGCAAGGTGTTGGAAGGGGAAAGTCTACGTCTTAAGTTGGCCCGGTACCAGTCTGCAAATATAATACGATATGCGTTCTTGGAGGGTTCTGCCCTACTGGCGGTCCTGGCATTCATGCAAAACAGCTACCTGCTCTATCTCCTTATCGCACTGCTATTGGTAATTTACCTGATACACCTAAGACCAACCAAAGAAAGGTTGTTGAACGAGCTGCCATTGACATCTGAGGAAAAGCGTCGTTTTGCCAATGAAAATCATATTTTGGAATAATGGGAAATAAAAAATTGAAGTTCGGTGTTTTCGCCTGCCTGCTGGGCTTTATGGGAATTGCCACTGCACAGGACTGGCCAGATCTGGAGCATTTTAAGGAAGAGAACACCAAGATCGGACTCCCTGCCGAAGGAGAGGACAGGGTGGTGTTTATGGGCAATTCCATTACCATAGGTTGGTTAGCGCACGATCCTGATTTTTTTAAGGGAAAGTCCTATGTAAATAGGGGCATAGGCGGACAGACCACTCCCCAGATGCTTTTGAGGTTTCAACAGGACGTCATTGCCCTGCGGCCCAAAGTGGTGGTCATATTGGCCGGGACAAACGATATAGCCGGCAATACCGGCCCAACTACCGTGCCCGCGATTATGGACAACCTCAAATCCATGGCCCAGCTTGCCAGGGCAAACCAAATAAAGGTCATTCTCTGTTCCGTACTTCCGGCCTTTGATTATCCTTGGCGTACGGGCAAAGAGCCGAACATAAAAATTCCCGCACTGAACGAACTAATACGGCAGTATGCCAAGCAAAATAATTTAATCTATCTCGATTATTTTTCCGCCATGGAAGATGGCAACAATGGCCTAAAGGATAGCTATACCTATGACGGTGTACACCCGGATAAAAATGGTTATAAGGTCATGGGACCCTTGGCCGAGGAGGCCATTGCCAAAGCCCTGGAACCGAAATAGTCGGCCACCTATGATCACGGGTTGAAATCCGTATCCAGCACGGTGGTTTCGTCGGCCCGGGTAACACGTAAATACGCCACTTCACCGGCACCCAGAAAACGGAATCGAATGCCTACAAACCTACCTATGGACTCGTTATAATTCCCCTCAAAGATTTGCTGATGGTCCAAGGTCACGCTAAGTTGTCTGTTCCTTAGATGGATGGCTACGTCCCTAAACTCCGAAAAATCCGCACCAAAAGCCGATAGGTCATGTTCCTTACCGCTAAGGTAGCTATCATTGAGCATGATACCCAAGTCCGAAACGCAACCGGGAATGGAAAAAGGAACGATCAAAGCGCCCTTGGTTCCAAGGATTACTATGCGCACACTTTGACAGACCGCCCATTTATCTTTATACACATTTCTAACGGCGGTTTCCAGGCTAAAATTGTCTCCCGATATGTCCCCAAAATCGCGTACCAGGTGATAACTTGAGCCCAAAGGCGAGGCTTGTGAACTAATTTCATCCATGATTGCCTGGGAAAAGGACAACTTGCCGTAAAGAAATGCTTCCGCAGGTATGTATTTGGGTACCGGTGAATAATCAAGCGTTCCAACCCAGTCCTTGGAAGTGACATAGAGATCATGTTGTTTAACCAATTGCCCCTCAACCAATAGTTTTGACCTAAAATATCCGGGATAGTAGTAAATTCCGGTCGCTTGGCGCTGTCCCGCCCTTATCTTGATCGTTTTTGTGGGGTCCCAATACTGCTGAATATAGATACTGTCCGAATCAATGTCAGCAAGGTCAAAATCAAAAACTACGGAATTCGGCAGGCCTTCCGCTATGGGCCGACTGGAAAATTCGACCTGTGAAAAATCGAAAATTGCAGGGGGATCGGTTTTCTTGAATTTTATCATGGAAAAAAGCGAGATAATCACAATCCCCGCAAAGGCAGACGACATCACCACGGTGGTGGCCCTTGCCCGTGTTTTTTTTTCTTTTTTCCTTTCGGGACAACCGGCTGCGTTGTTCTTAAAATCTCGCCAATTCCTGTACCCTATGTACTGCGCAAGCGTATTTAAGGTGCTGATGCTGGGAACGCCATCGTATTTGACCTTGCCCCATACACGTTTTAGGGTAGTTGGACTCAGCAGGACATGGGTTTTTTCCTGTATGTGCTCACTTAGCTCAACAAAAACACTGTTGTGCCATAACTCTGAACTTCCCCAGCCCAACTTTTCCTCTATTTGGAGGCGGCATTCGGTAATAAAGCCTTGCTCGTCCTTATGTTTCATCATGGTACAAAAATTACTAAAATTTATGAGCTGAACAATATTGCACCAACTTGAACCAATTTGGTCCAATATTCCCCTTACAATACAGGAATTTTAAAACAAAAATCATGATTCGTTTATCCTCTTTGATCCCCGTTCTAATCCTTGTTATCCAGAACAGCTTTGCACAGCGCAGTGTTCCCCTTGATACCCTGCATTGGGAAATTAATGCGCAAGCCCATGTATTCGAGAATTATCAAGGCCAGGATGCCATTTACATTCAACAGGGCAGTGCCGCTCTTAAAGATACAAAATTCCTAAATGGTACTATAGAATTTGACATTTACCTTACGGAGCGACGAAGCTTTCCAGGCCTCCGTTTTAGGGCCTTTGAGGACGGAAATATGGAATCTTTCTATTTTCGGCCGCATTTATCGGGCATGCCCGATGCCAATCAGGCCACGCCAGTGGTCAACAGGCTTTCGGCCTGGCAACTCTATTTTGGCCCGTCTTACTCTTCACCTTACGACTATAGATTGAATGAATGGACCCATGTAAAAGTGCTTGTCAATGGAAGAAAAGCCCAAATCTTTCTGGACCATTCGGAAAAACCACTGTTGTCCTGGAACCTAAAACATGAGCCAAAGGCAGGAAAGGTGACCATTGGTGGCAGTGCCGGTGCTATGCACTATGCCAACTTCAAAATTAGTACGGATACACCGGAGATAAAGGATTTTAATGTGGTAAACCGGGAGAAAGTCCCGAATATCGTTCAGGAGTGGGAAATCTCCGATGTGTTTGATGAAGCGCTCCTGAACGATCCCACAGAACTCAGCGCTGTAATAAAAGGCAGGAAGTGGGGCAAGCGCATACAGGTAGAGGAAAACAACGTCTCCAATATCTCTTGGGCCGCTACACCCGGCCAGAATGGGGAAAATACTGTTTTTGCCAGAATAGTGGTCCATTCAGAAACCAACCAGACCAAGCTATTTCATTTTGGGTATAGCGATAGGGTGGTCGCCATTCTCAACCAAAAAGCCATTTACAAGGGAACCAATCAATTTCGCACCCGGGATTACCGGTACTTGGGCACGGTTGGGTTGTTCGATGCCGTTTATTTGGATTTGAAAAAGGGTAGGAATACCCTGCTCCTGGCAGTTTCCGAAAATTTTGGGGGCTGGGGCGTTACCGGAAAATTTGAATCCGAGGCGGGCATTTCCATAAAATAAGGCAATACCCTCCACCAGGGTTTGGGCACTTAATAAAAAACCAGTGTTTGACAGGGAAGATTCTCCTAATGCCTTGCTATTTGCCAAAATGTTCTAACTTGCTGGCAGCGAACCGTACAAAACATTAGGAGATGAATCCCTGTTATTCTTTAAGGCCGCTCTTTTTGGTGGCCCTCTTTACCCTCTCAATAATGAACGCACAGGAATCGGTGGTTCCGGCATTGGAAACATTGCTAAAGTATCCCAAGGTGAGGGACTTTACCATGTCCATTTCCCAGGACGAAGCCTATATAACCCTACAGAGTCCGTTGGAGGAGCTTTCCGTTATTGCAAGACTTCATAAGGAAAACGACGATTGGTCGGCCCCTGCGGTGGTAAGCTTTTCAGGCGACCATAAGGACCTGGAGCCCTTTCTTTCCCATGACGGGTTACGTCTCTATTTTGCCTCCAACCGTCCGGTGAACGATTCCATAAAAGAGGCCAAGGACTTCAATATTTGGTTCGTGGAACGTGCCGACAGGAAAGCGGCATGGTCGGCACCAATAAACATTGGCGCACCCATTAATACCGAGCATAACGAATTTTATCCCGCCCTTGCGACAAACGGGAATCTTTATTTCACCAGTGATGCCCCAAATGCCAAGGGAAAGGACGATATCTTTTTTAGCGAATGGAAAAATGGGCACTACGGCCCTCCTGTGTCCATGAGCGATTCCATCAACACCCAAGGGTACGAGTTTAACGCCTACGTGGCCCCGGACGAATCCTTTTTACTTTTTAGTGGGTACAACCGAAAGGACGGTCTAGGAAGCGGGGATATGTACATAAGCTTTCGGCGGACGGACAATAGCTGGAGCACCGCCAAAAATTTAGGGGACGGTATTAACTCCAAGTATATGGACTATTGTCCTTTTATGGACATGGCTTCCAAGCAGCTTTATTTCACCAGCCGCAGGAGCGCGTTGGACGCTGAGCGGCCCAAATCGATAAAGGCGTTCGAAGAAGCAGTGAATGGGTATGAGAACGGAACAAGCAGAATCTATATGGTTTCATTAAAAACCCTCCTTTCCAAACAATAGCGGTCATTACCGATAACTGGATAATTTTCCGATGGAAGGATTCAAACTTACGGGCATTTCCCTTTTTTTATACCTATGGTCCACCTAAAGTTTTCTTAATAAACCCCGGATAATCGAATCATTTTAGGGCTTCCTTTATATTTGTAATAGATAATCGGATATGGGCCATTTTTATTTTTTGGCAATGACGTCCAAATACATATTTATAAAAAACAGACAAATGCGATTTAAGGTTTTCCTATTTTCGATCATGGCCGGACTCCTCAGTTCGTGTCAAACACAAGAACCCTTGGTCCTGGCAACCTACACCTATGCGGACAATACCAGGGTGGCCAATCTACAGCCGCTATCCGATAATTATAGCGCTATTTTGGGAAGGTCGGTAGAAACAGTCAGCTACCCCGATGTGATGTCCTTGATGGACGGTATTAAAAAAGGCGAGGTAGATATCGCATTTATAAACTCCTTTGGGTATCTGTTACTGGAACCGGAAAACCATGGCATGCGTCCAGTGGCCGCGCTCAACGTAGGCAAGGACGTAAAGGACAACTACAAGACCGTGCTTTTGGCTTCAAGAGCTTCGGGAATCAAGACCTTGGACACTTTGAAGAAAAATGCACATGCACTTCGGTTGATGCTGGTGAACCAAGGTTCCACCTCCGGAAATCTGGTGCCTCGCCTTTTTCTCAGTGCCCTGGACCTCAGAACACCGGAGTCCCAGTTTAAATCGGTGCGCTATGGGGGTAACCACACGGCCACTTTTGAAAAACTACTGCGGGGCGAAACGGATCTATGTGCCCTGGGCAGCAATGAGTATTTTAAGCAGGTACAAAATGATGCAACTATTCCAGACCGCACGCATATGTTATGGATATCTTCAGAAATACCGCTAGGACCGGTCCTGGTAAAAGAAAGCCTCTCCGAGTCGGAAAAGGAAAAAATAACCCAGGTACTGCTCAACTTGCACCAAAGTGATCCCAACATACTCGATTCCATAAAAAGGGGGTGGTCCGAGGCTCAGGGAAGCGAGAGATTTGTTCCCTTTGCCGAGAGCCACTATGACAATTTTCGAAATTTTAACGGAAATCCAGCAGATCTCACCAACATTCTCAAGTTTTTTAATCCCGTAGATGCCGGAAAAAAGAATCCCTAAAATGTAGCCATTCGAGGGCAAAACGGTAACAGGTCATAAGGAAGGGGACTACTGGTTTGGGACGTAATTTGTTCAGGGATTAAAAAAAGGGTTCGTCATTATTCCATAAATTGGCCCAATGGAGCACGCGCTGATCAGCATATTGATTCCGTTCAAAAATACGGCACCTTTTTTAACGGAGTGCCTCAATTCTATAGTGGCCCAGACCTACAAACATTGGGAAGTCCTTGCCGTGGACGATTGGTCCACTGATGAAAGTCGGTCCATCGTAGCGGCCTATGCCCAAAAAGACCCTAGGATCAAGGTCTATACCAATATGGGAAAGGGAATCATAGCTGCACTTCGTACCGCCTATAGCTATAGTACGGGAGAGTTGATCACCCGAATGGATTCCGACGATATTATGGAGCCCCATAAATTGGAACTCCTAGCCAAATCTTTGATAGCAAACGGCAAAGGCCATTTGGCGGTTGGCCAGGTACGTTATTTTTCAGATCAAGGCATAAGCAATGGGTACGCGCGTTATGAGGCCTGGTTAAACGGGCTTACCCGCCTGGGTACCAACTATTCCGAAATCTACAAGGAATGTGTTATCCCCTCCCCTTGCTGGATGTCCTATAGGGAGGATCTGGAAGCCTGCGGGGCCTTTTTTCACGATCGCTATCCCGAAGACTACGATCTTAGTTTCCGTTTTTATGCCAAAAGGCTTCAATGTATTCCGTGCCAGGAGGTGGTACACCTTTGGCGTGATTATGATACCCGTACCTCGCGTACCAGTGAACACTACGCCCAAAATTACTTTTTGGATATTAAGCTCCATTATTTTTTACAACTCAATTTTGACCCTGGGCGGCCCTTGGCAGTTTGGGGTGCGGGCAACAAAGGAAAGACCATTTCCAAAGCCCTGACAGAGAAAGGTGTCCCCTTTTATTGGTTATGTGACAATCCTAACAAAATTGGGAAAAAGATCTACGGATCTACCCTATTGCACTATGAGGAACTTGCAGGATTAAACCATCCACAAAGTATTGTTACCGTGGCCAATGAAGTTGCCCAAGCCATGATAAAAGATCACTTTTTACATTTGGGACACCGACCCATGGAAGATTACTTTTTCTTTTGTTGATAAAACAAGGGGTTGGCCTAACGTTAATTTTTTCAAAAACATGGAGGTATCCGGAGAAAAGCTTCATCATTGAACATTGAATTCATTATATTTGCCAAATCAAATTCAGGAATGCAGTTTAAATATCCAGAACTCCTTTGGGCCCTATTTCTACTACTGATTCCCATTATTATTCATCTCTTTCAACTCCGCAGATTTAAGAAAACCCCCTTTACCAATGTACAGCTGTTGTATAGGGTGGTTTCCGAATCACGTCGGAGCAACAGCTTAAAAAAATGGCTTTTGCTCTGCACCAGACTACTGCTGCTGTCCGCATTGGTCATTGGCTTTGCTCAACCCTTTTTCGCGGGAAAATCGGCCTTGACCGCCAGGGAAACCGTTATTTATTTGGACGATTCCTTTAGCATGCAGGCCAAGACCGAAAACGCCACCTTGCTGAGTACGGCCGTACAGGATTTGATAAAGACACTACCCAAAGAACGTACCTTCAGTCTATTTACGAATGAAAAAGTCTTTAAAAAGGTTACGGTAAAGGATATCCAAAATGAACTGCTCACCTTGAGTCATACTTCCAAACAGCTAAAGCTAGGTGAAATAGGATTAAAGGCCAGCACGCTGTTTACAGATTCGCAACACACCATCAAGGATCTAATACTTATTTCAGATTTTCAGCAGTGGATGGCCACAAACCCATCGGACACCATAGATGGGCTGCGACCACGCCTAGTGCAACTGGTTCCCGAGCGATTGGAAAATATCGCTATTGACACGGCCTTCATAAGCAGTCGTTCCCCAGAAAATATAGAGCTCAGGGCCGTCCTTTCCAGCAGCACGGAGACAGAGAACATCCCGGTTTCGCTTTTTAATGATGATAAGTTGATCGCGAAGACAGCGGCGGCTTTTGGCCCAAATAAAAAGGCCGAAGTTTCCTTTTCGCTGGCAGCCAACGAGGTAATTAACGGAAAAATTGAAGTTTCCGATGTTGGACTGGCCTATGACAATCAACTCTTCTTTAATATTAATAGGAAGGAAAGGATAAAAATACTTGCCGTTAGCGATACGGAGAGCGATTATCTGGCACGTATTTTTACCAAAGACGAGTTCCAATACGCGGCCTTTAGTCCGAGGAGTTTAAATTACAGCATGCTGGAAGCTCAAAATTTGATTGTATTGAACGAGTTAAAAGCAATTCCCAACGCCTTGCAAACGGTGTTAATATCTTTGGCCGATAGGGGAAAAAGCATCGTGTTCATTCCAGCTGTTGAAGGCGACATGGCCTCGTACAACCAGCTTTTGGCCAATTTCCACAATACCACCCTGACCCAAGCCGTAAGCGCAACACGAAACATCACCGATATTGCATTTTCCCATCCCTTATATCAAAACGTCTTCGAAAAAAGGGTGACCAATTTTCAGTATCCGAAGGTTTCCGAATATTTTCGGCTAAGGTCGCGCGCGCCCAAAGCACTTTCCTTTGAAGATAAGGACGCATTTCTGGTGGGTACGGACGGTGTTTATATATTCACCGCTCCGATTTCAAAGGAAAATTCCAATTTCAAAAATTCTCCCTTGATCGTACCCACATTTTACAATATAGGATTGAACAGTCTACGCTTGCCCCAATTGTACAACATCATTGGTAAGCGGGTCTCCATTGATATTCCGGTAGCCCTTTCCAAGGACAACATTCTACGGGTGGCCCAGCCAGGGTATCAATTTATACCCTTGCAACGTTCCTTTGGCGACAAGGTTAGCCTTACGTTTGATGAAAGTCCGGCACTAGATGGTATCTATGGTATCATGGAAGGGGAAACAACCCTAAAAAGTGTAAGCTTCAATTATCCCAGGGATGAAAGTGCCCTGGTATATCTCAACATGGACAACTTTGGAGCTGAAACGAAACACCGGTCTACAACAGACCTTCTTGAAACTATGGAAAAGGCCACCAAGGTAACCGAGCTTTGGAAATGGTTTGTTATTTTAGCATTGCTTTTTATACTGACGGAGATCCTTATTCAAAAATACCTTAAATGAGTATACTTTTAAAATCGGCCAAAATCGTTGATCCCGGAAATAGGGCGCTGCATTTAAAAAAGCGCGATATTTTGATCAAGAATGGCGG
This sequence comes from uncultured Flavobacteriaceae bacterium, assembly GCA_947494825.1. Lineage (GTDB taxonomy): Bacteria > Bacteroidota > Bacteroidia > Flavobacteriales > Flavobacteriaceae > JBNGOQ01. Next base: position 814,912 of record CANLWN010000001.1, read on the forward strand.
TATAGAAAGAATAGCCTCAAAAATAGAGGCCACGGGCAAGGCCAAGGTAATCTCCAGAAAAAACCTCTGTGTATCCGCAGGGTGGTTCGACAGCAGTGTAAGTATGGGGGAACCTGGCTATGAAGAACGGGAAACCATCGCGAATGGACTTACCACCGCGGCGAAGAGCGGTTACACCCATATTGTGCTCAACCCAAACACCCATCCTATTCCGGACAGCAGCTCGGACATCGTCTTCCTAAAAAATACCGCCCAACCCTTCGCTACGGCACTTCACCCTCTGGGAGCATTAACCATGGGAAGTGAAGGAAACGATCTGGCCGAACTCTTCGACATGCAAAATGCAGGGGCAGTAGGGTTCTATGATCACAAAAAGGCCATGAAAAATGCAAATCTTCTAAAGATTGCGCTACAGTATGCCCAAAATTTCGGCGGCTTGGTCTATTCTTTTCCGCTAGATACGCATATCAGTGGCAAGGGTACGATGAACGAAGGGGCGATTTCCACAAAATTGGGACTTAAGGGAATTCCTTCGCTTGCAGAAGAAATTCAAATTGCCAGGGACCTATTCATTTTGGAATATGCCGGGGGCAGATTGCATATTCCCACCATATCCACGGCCAAATCTGTGAGTTTAATTGCTGAGGCCAAGAAAAAGGGGTTGGATGTAAGCTGTAGCGTGGCCATTCATAACCTTTGGTACACCGATGAGGTTTTGGAAACGTTTGATACCAACTACAAGGTAATGCCACCCTTGCGGAACAAAACGGATATAAAGGCACTTTTAAAAGGCCTCAAGAACGGAACAATCGATTTTGTATCTTCGGACCACACCCCTATTGATATTGAGGAAAAAAGAGTGGTATTTGACCATGCCGAATATGGCTCACTTGGGCTGGAAAACGCTTTTGGACTCTTAAACCAAATCTTTGATCTTGAAACCACCATTGGGCTATTGACCAAAGGCAGGGAACGCTACGGCATGGAGACACCCAGCATACGGGAAGGTGAAAATGCCTGCCTTACTTTATTTGACCCCGACCTTGAGTATACATTTGGAATGGGGCATATCCTATCTACCTCAAAAAACAGTATGTTTCTGGATACTCCTCTACGAGGCAAGGTGTACGGGGTTTTTGCAAAAAATCAATTGGTGCTAAGCGCATAGAAAATGGAAAACAAAGTAAAGGAAGGGAAAACCACGGCCATAATTGCCTATCTCACCATGATCGGTGCTTTGATAGCCATTACCATGAATCTAGAGCCCAAGAATGCCTTTGCGCGTTTTCACACCAGACAAGCTTTTGGACTACACCTTATTTTCCTGGGTTCTGCCCTATTCTTAAGCCAATGGTTCAACGAATATGCTTGGGTAGGATTATATGTTTTTTATATTGTCCTTTGGTTTTATGGATTTATCGGTGCCTTGAACAATAAAAAACAATCGGTACCTGTGCTGGGTCCTTATTTTCAAAAATGGTTTACCTTTATCCAATAGTATGACCACAGCGCCCCTATCCCTTGAACATCTGATTCGTCCTTCTTCCTTAAGCGATGAGAAGCCCCCGGTCCTCTTTATGTTCCATGGGTACGGAAGCAATGAGGAAGATCTGTTTTCCTTTGCACCGGAACTTCCGGAAGAATTATGCGTCATTTCCGTACGAGCTCCTTTTGCACTTGACCCTTTTGGTTATGCTTGGTATGCCATTAATTTCGATGCAGAGTACGGCAAATGGAGCGATGAGGAGCAGGCCAAAATTTCCCGCGATAAAATCGTGCACTTTATTGATGAGGCCTGTGATGCCTATCATTTGGATACAAACCATATCAATCTATTGGGATTTAGCCAGGGTACCATCCTCAGCTATGCGGTAGCCCTGTCCTATCCGGACAAATTCAAGAATATAATAGCGTTAAGTGGTTATATCAACGAAAATACGCTTACGGAAGGGTATCGGGAACTTGACCATGGGGGGCTTAAAATTTATGCATCACATGGTTCTGTAGATCCCGTAATTCCGGTAGAATGGGCCCAAAAGACGCCGGATTTGCTCAACAGCCTTAACGTGGAGCATAGCTATGAGGAGTTTCCCGTGGGCCATGGGGTCTCCCCTCAGAACTTTTACGCCTTCAAGGAATGGCTAAAGGACAAAATTTAATTGCTCCTGGTGTATAACAGATGATCCACCAGGGTAAAATCTACCCCATGGTTATCCTTCAACTCATAACGCAACAAGAGTTCTCCCCAAAATTTGCCGTCTGAAAAATCCGCTACGATCCATTTGTGGTTCAGTATTTTAATTTTGTTGATTTTAAAGTCGCTTTCCATGCCCTCGTAAGGTACTAAGGGGTTATCGCCCTTTTTTTCATTGGTTTCCAACAATTTATCTGCAATGTAACGTGATGGATCCCTAATTTCCAGATGGTCATAATAGGCTAACGCATCATCATTATTCTCCAACGAAAAATATTGCATGTCCAACACCTTCAGTTGCAATTGCTGCACAGAATCCTGCAATTCGGAGACCTCTCCCCGTAATTTATTGGCAGTATCATCCTTCGCTTCCACCATGTTGGCGTTGCTTACGAACAGGTACAATATGATGAGTGCGGCAAACACAAAAAGATAGAGAAATATGTTTTTCTTCATTGCACGTAGAATACTTAAAGGTTTATGACTAAGTTATCGTAGGCCAAATGTACATCTTTTGGCAATTCTTTTTCTACCTCATCGTGAAAACCCAAAAGATGGCTTATATGTGTAAAATAGGCCTTTTCTGGTTTCATCCTATGCACAAATTCAAGTGCTTCTTCCAGATTAAAATGCGAATGATGGGGTTCTTTTCGCAGGGCGTTGACCACTAGAGCTTTTGCTCCTTTCACCTTTTCGCTTTCCTCCTCAGAGATGGTCTTGATATCTGTGAGATAAACGAAGTCCTTGATCCTAAAACCGAACACCGGCAGCCTATTGTGCAAGGCTTCAATAGGTAGAGCTTCCAGATCGCCTATTTTAAAGGGACAGTCTTTTTCTATCAAACGTACGTCAACCGCCGGTGCGCCCGGATATCTGTTTTCATCCGCAAAGATGTAATCGAATCTGGTTTTTAGGGAATTTGCTACGCGCTTATGGGCATAAATGGGTATATCTCCCTGTCTGAAGAAAAAGGGCCTAATATCATCTATTCCCGCGGTATGGTCCGCGTGCTCATGCGTAAAGAGGATACCGTCCAATCTATTCACTTTATGGGTCAGCATCTGCTGCCTAAAATCAGGGCCGCAATCAATGACATAATTGTATTTTTCCCATGAAATCAACACGGAGACGCGAAGTCTCCTATCCTTGGGATTTTCACTTAGACATACCGGATGCGTACTACCAATTACAGGGATTCCTTGTGATGTTCCAGTGCCCAAAAAAGTGATTTTCAACCTATCGTCTATTTATTTCAAAATTATAACTTATTTATTTAATAGATTACCCAATCTTCTTAACTTTGTTGTACCTAAAACCCAGAGCATGGCTTCAGTTTTAAAAAGGGATACCGCTTTTGAAAATATCCCATCCATAAAGGCTAAGACGCTAAGGATCAATTTAAATCCAGATATTTACGGAACATTTGCAGAGATAGGTGCCGGTCAGGAAACTGCTCGGCATTTTTTTAGATCTGGAGGTGCTTCCGGAACGATTGCCAAGGCCATGAGTGCTTACGATAAGGACTTTAGTGATGCCATATACGGTATTGAGGACGATGGGCGTTACGTTTCGCAGGGCAGGCTAAAGACCATGCTTACCCATGAGATGCGTCTCATGGAGGAACGTATTAGCCGTAAAAGTCACCCCGATCGTTTGTTTTTTTCCTATGCAAACACCGTGGCAACCATAGATTTTTCCAAACGTTATAAGGGTCATGGCTGGTTGGGCATAAGGTATCAATTAGATCCAGGGCAAAAGGAGCTCGACGAAATTATCCTTCACGTACGCTTTAAACAAAATGAGGCAAGATTGCAGCAGGAAACCTTGGGAATTCTTGGGGTTAACCTTATTTATGGTGCTTTTTACAAGTACCACAAGCCCAGAAAGCTGTTAAAATACCTCTACGACCACATAGATAAGGATACCGTTGAAATAGATATGGTGAATTTCTCCGGACCAAATTTCAAGGATGTGGACAATAGACTCATGAGCCTACAACTCATCCGAAACGACATGACCGATGCGGTCATGTTCGGCCCTGATGGTAACAACTTGTTGCCCGCTACAGTGCTGTACAAGAAGAATATATTGGCGCTCAGGGGAAGTTTTAGGCCAGTTACCAAGGTGAACATGGACATGTTTCAAAAATCCTATGACATCTTCATTCGGGACCAAACGGTAGAAGAGGAAAAAAGCATTGTTATTTTTGAGATTACCCTATCCAACCTAAAGGCTTCAGGAGAAATCGATGAACGGGATTTTATGGACCGGGCAGAACTACTGTGCTCTCTTGGGCATACGGTGATGATATCAAAATTTCAGGAGTACTACAAGTTGGTAGAGTATTTCAACAATTACACCAAGGCCAGAATAGCACTGACCATGGGTGTTAACAATTTGGTGGACGTATTTGATGAAAAATATTATCGACACCTCAGCGGTGGCATCCTGGAAGCCTTCGGCAAGCTGTTCTTTAAAGATCTTATTGTCTACCTCTACCCCATGAAAAATGCAGAGACCGGGCAGATCATGACCAGCAACAATGTTAAGGTACATCCGAGAATGAAAGAATTGTACAAGTTCTTCAAATACAATGGTAAAGTGATGGATATCTTTGACTATGATACCGAAATCATGCATATTTTCTCCAGGGACGTACTAAAGAAGATTACCACGGGAGAAGAAGGCTGGGAAGAGATGTTGCCCGAAGGGATAGCGGAAATCATCAAAGAACGCAAACTGTTTCTTGGAAAAGCGGCCAAGGAAAAGGAAAAAGTGGGTAAGATCTAACGCAACCTAATTTTTAGAGAACAGTGCACTGCCCGAAGCTATCTTAAAAATATCTGGCTGTTGGGGCGCCGTGCCCAAGGCAGGCACCCGATGTGACAAGTTTTAGTTTCAACAGCTTTTAGACCAACAACTGGGCAGCGTGGTCTTTGGTCTTCACCTTATCGATTACACGTGTCACCACACCTTCCTCATTGATCATAAAGGTCTTTCTGTGAATACCATCGAATACCCGGCCCATAAACTTTTTGGGGCCCCAGACGCCAAAGGCGTTGATTACGGTATGGTCCCTGTCGGCCAACAAGGGAAAGGGGAAACCGAACTTCTTCCTAAAATTGGATTGCTTTCTTTCAGAGTCGGCACTTACCCCAAGAAGTTCATAACCCTGTGCCTGTAATTCGACATAGTTGTCCCTTAGATTGCAAGCCTCCGCCGTACATCCTGGAGTATTGGCCGCCGGGTAGAAAAAAACAATCAATTTTTTTCCCAGGTAATCAGACAGATTTACGGTATTTCCGTCTTGGTCCGTGGTGGAAAACGGGGGTACTTTATCGCCCTCTTTTAATGTATTCATAGTCTATTTTTAATTAAATTCGCTGTTCTGTTAGCGCCGATAAAACTACGCAAAAATGACAAAACCCGAAAAGGTCGATTTCGCCATAAAAACCCTTCAGGAACTCTACCCCACCATACCCGTTCCCTTGGAACATAAAGACCCGTATACCTTGCTGATCGCCGTACTTTTGTCCGCTCAAAGTACGGATGTACGGGTAAATAAAATTACCCCCCTCCTATTTGCCAGAGCCGATAATCCCTATGATATGATTACCCTTTCGGTGGAAGAGATCAGGGAGATTATCAGGCCTGTGGGACTATCGCCCATGAAATCTAAGGGAATACATGGGTTATCCAAGATTTTGGTGGAAAAATACAATGGGAAAGTGCCTTCAGATATCGAATTGCTGGAAGAATTCCCAGGAGTAGGCCACAAAACGGCAAGTGTAGTGGTTTCGCAGGCTTTCGGTATCCCGGCTTTTCCGGTAGATACCCACATTCACCGGTTGATGTACCGCTGGGGGTTTTCCAATGGAAAAAATGTAGTGCAGACAGAAAAGGATGCCAAACGTCTCTTTCCCAAAACCCTATGGAACGACCTGCATCTGCAGATCATATGGTACGGACGCGATTATTCCCCGGCCCGCGGGTGGGATCTGGAAAAAGATATTATAACCAAGACTATTGGCCGCAAGGAAGTGATTTCGGCTTACCATAAAAACAAAAAAGCCCGCTAAAAGCGGGCCGAAATGTCTTAGTTCAGATTACTTTCAAACTGCATCCCTTGATAGTCCACAATTTGCAGGGATTTTGAGAAGTCCAGCAAAAACCGGATAGTTTCCGGGGAGGCAACAGAAAGTTTACAAGTGTTCCGTTCTTTAGCGTAAATTTTTTCCATATAAATAGTATTGTTATATACGTATAACGCAGCCAAAATGGAAATATTGTTTTACCGCTAATAGGACCTTTTAATTTGTTAGTACAATATTATGACGGTCTATTATCTTTCTTAGGTTGATAAGCGCGTACCGCATACGACCCAGGGCCGTGTTTATGCTTACTCCAGTGTTTTCAGAGATTTCCTTAAAACTCATGTCCTTGTAGATACGCATTAGGAGCACTTCCTTTTGGTCGTCCGGAAGTTCCTCGACAAGAAACCGCAGGTCAGAATCGATCTGGTTCTTGATAATCTGCTTTTCAGCGTTTAATTTTTCGTCTCCGATTACGGAGAAAATATTGAAATCGTCGTTTCCCTCAAACTTGGGCATACGCTTGTTCTTTCTAAAATGGTCTATGATAAGATTGTGTGCAATGCGCATTACCCATGGTAAGAACTTGCCCTCCTCGCTATAGGAACCTTTTTTGAGCGTACGGATAACCTTTATAAAGGTATCCTGGAAGATATCTTCAGTAATGTCCCGGTCCATTACCTTGGAGTAGATAAAACTGCTAATACGTTGGTTGTGCCTGTTGATTAAGATTTCCAGTGCTTTTTCGTCACCACTGATGTAGTCTTTTACTAGTACCGAGTCATCAATCTGTAGTTCCATACAAATTACTTTTTTTGGTTAAGATTAGGGGCCATCCCAGGGGATGGGGACTTTTAAGTTTTTAAGTAATTAAAAAGTAGTTGGTGTCTATACGCCTGTTCCTTTTTATTTATGACCTAAAACTAGATAAAAGCACAGGATTCAAAAAAACATTGTTGTAAAACGCCCTTTTTCCGATGTCAAACCACCAATTTGTATTTCTGTATACAATAAATGCGACAAAAAAAAGTTGCAAAGGCAGTTCGCAATACATCAAGGGATGGTCTATAGGGAATGTTTATTGGTCCTAGGTGATAAAAAAAGAACCCCGGCCTGTTTTAAGGGCCGGGGCTCGGATATCTTAGTGGGTATCAAAAATCAAAAAAACACGCGCTTAATTAATATTCCCTTCGAACTTCATGCCTTTGTGCTCCACAATGGACAGTGATCGGGAAAAGTCCAACAAGAACCGTACGGTTTCGGGCTGGGCCTTGATAAGTTCGCAAGTCGCTACGTTTTCAGGGTAAATTTTTTCCATATGCTTCAGTTGTTATGATAAAATAACGCAAGCAAGATGGAAATAGTGATTCTACTCGACCTAAGTCGTATTAATTCGTTAAAACAATATTGTTCTTTTCGATTAGCTTTCTAAGATTGATAAGGGCATAGCGCATACGGCCCAAAGCGGTATTTATGCTAACCCCGGTGTTTTCTGAGATTTCCTTAAAACTCATGTCTTTATAGATACGCATAAAGAGCACTTCTTTCTGATCTCCGGGAAGTTCCTCAATAAGTTCTCTTAGGTCTGTGTCTATTTGGTCCTTAATAAGTTGTTTTTCCGCATTTAACTTTTCATCGCCTATGATGGAGAAAATGTTAAAATCATCTCCAGCTTCAAATTTGGGTAGGCGTTTGTTCTTTCTGTAGTGGTCTATAATAAGATTGTGAGCAATTCGCATAACCCAGGGCAAAAACTTTCCTTCATCAATGTAGGATCCTTTCTTAAGGGTACGTATCACCTTTATGAAGGTATCCTGGAAGATATCCTCCGTAACATCACGGTCCATTACCTTGGAATATATAAAGCTGGTGATACGTTGGTTGTGTTTGTTAATAAGGGTTTCCAGAGCTCTTTCGTCTCCGTTCATGTAAGCACTAATCAAAAATGAATCGTCAATTTGTAGTTCCATACCAATTACTTTTTCTGGTTAAAATTAGGGGCCTTTCCAAACAGAAAGGGCATTAGGGTCAGAATCTAATTTTATAAAAGTAATTGTTCGCGTATAGGCGTATTAACGTTTTGTTATGACTCAAATATAGAAAAAATATAATATTCCCAACAAAAATTTATGGTATCATACTTTTTTTGGGCTTTGGACAAAGGGATGCTGGCTATTGAAATGCGCTTATTGTATCTTTGCACTTTTTATATACGAGCATGACCCTGATCAAGGACGTAAATCCCAAAGAAAATATTATCATCAAGGGGGCCAAATTACACAATCTTAAGAATATAGATGTTGTAATTCCCCGAAATAAATTGGTGGTGATCACCGGATTATCCGGTTCTGGCAAATCCAGTTTGGCTTTTGACACCTTGTATGCGGAAGGACAAAGGCGTTATGTGGAAAGCCTCTCTTCCTATGCCAGGCAATTCCTGGGAAAGCTCCACAAGCCCAAGGTAGATTATATTAAGGGCATTGCACCGGCCATAGCCATAGAACAAAAAGTGAATTCTACCAACCCCAGATCTACCGTAGGGACCACAACCGAGATCTATGACTATTTAAAACTGTTGTATGCCCGCATCGGGAAGACTATTTCCCCAGTATCCGGCAAGGAGGTGAAAAAACATACCGTCACCGATGTCATGGGTCATATCGATACATTTGAACCCGGCACCAAGCTCTTGCTGCTCGCACCCATTACCATAAAGGAAGACCGTGACCCCCTTAAGACACTCGAAATGTTTGCCAAGCAGGGCTATGCCAGAATAAAATATAAAGGGGAAGTGCTTCGGATTACGGATAGTATTAAAACGATTGAACGAAAATTTGACCTCGTACTGGATCGGATCATCACCAAAGAGGATGAAGATTTCCGGAATAGGTTGGCCAACGCCATAGACACAGCTTTTTTTGAAGGAAAGGGCGAGTGTATCATTGAAGAGCTTGCCACCGGGAAACAAAAAGGCTTCAGCAACAAATTCGAGTTGGATGGTATGAAGTTCCTGGAGCCCAACGTGCACCTGTTCAGCTTTAACAACCCCTATGGCGCCTGCCCCAAGTGCGAGGGATACGGTGATGTCATTGGAATAGATGAAGATCTTGTTATACCCAATACTTCCTTATCTGTATATGACAATGCCATATTTCCATGGAGGGGCGAAAGCATGGGCTGGTACCGTGACCAATTGGTAAATGCCGCCTATAAATTTGATTTTCCCATACACAAACCCTGGTTTGAACTTAGTGAGGAACAAAAACAGCTGGCTTGGGAGGGCAACGAATATTTCACCGGAATAACGGCCTTTTTCCAAACTTTGGAAGAAAAGAGTTATAAAATCCAAAACCGTGTGATGCTTTCTCGCTATCGGGGAAAAACAAAATGCAATCTGTGCAAGGGTAAACGATTGCGACAGGAAACCGACTATGTGAAGGTAGGGGGAAAATCCATTTCCGACCTCGTTGAACTGCCCATTGCCAAATTGGAGGCTTTCTTTGGTGAAATTACTCTTGGAAAGCACGATTCCGAAATTGCCAAGCGATTGTTGAAGGAAATTAACAGCCGCTTGGGCTTTTTAAGCAAGGTAGGCCTAAGCTACCTCACCTTGAACCGAAAATCGAACACGCTCTCCGGCGGGGAAAGCCAGCGTATTAATCTGGCCACCTCGCTGGGCAGTAGTTTAGTGGGCTCCATGTACATTTTGGATGAGCCCAGCATAGGACTGCACCCCAAGGACACCGAAAACCTGATCGGCGTCCTGAAGTCGCTCCGCGACCTCGGCAACACCGTTATCGTGGTGGAACACGACGAGGACATCATGAAAGCCGCCGACGAGGTCATCGATATTGGCCCCGAGGCGGGCACCCATGGCGGGGAAGTAGTGGCTTGTGGACCCATGAGCGAAATACTTAAGTCCACATCGCTCACCGCCGGTTATCTCAACGGCTCCAAGGCCATAAACGTGCCCCAGCAACGCCGTGCCTTTAAAAACCATATTAAAATTGTCGGGGCCCGGGAGAACAATCTCAAAAATATAGATGTAACCTTTCCACTGAACGTATTAACAGTAATAACGGGGGTTTCGGGAAGCGGAAAAAGTACCTTGGTAAAAAAATTGTTGTATCCAGTCTTGCTCAAGAAAGTAGGCGGATATGGTGAAAAGGCCGGCCAGTTCACCCAGGTAGAAGGAAAATATCAATCCATTAAACATGTGGAGTTTGTGGACCAAAACCCCATTGGCCGATCCTCCCGCTCCAATCCGGTAACCTATATCAAGGCCTATGATGACATTCGGGCCTTGTTCTCCTCACAAAAACTAAGCAAACTAAGGGGTTACCAGGCCAAGCACTTCTCCTTTAACGTGGACGGGGGCCGATGTGAAAAATGCAAGGGAGAGGGCGAAATTACCGTGGAGATGCAGTTTATGGCCGATGTGCACTTGGAGTGCGACGTTTGCCAGGGCAAACGCTTCAAAAAAGAAGTACTCGAAGTTAAATTTGAGGGCGCCAGTATTGATGATGTCCTGAATATGACCATCGATGACGCTATTGACTTTTTTCAAAAGCACCAACAGACCAGAATTGTCACCAAATTAAAGCCTTTACAAGACGTAGGCCTAGGGTATGTAACATTGGGGCAGTCCTCCTCTACCCTCTCTGGCGGAGAGGCCCAACGGATTAAATTGGCCTCCTTTTTGGTCAAGGGCAACAGCAAGGAAAAAGCACTGTTCATTTTTGATGAACCCACAACGGGGCTACACTTCCATGATATAAAAAAGCTACTGAAATCCTTTGATGCCCTCATTGATCGCGGGCATTCAATCGTGGTCATAGAACACAATATAGACCTGATCAAATGCGCCGACTACATTATTGACCTGGGCCCTGAAGGGGGCGAAAACGGAGGGCAATTAATGATCCAGGGGACGCCCGAGCAAATTGCAAAGGATACGGCTTCCCATACGGCCCATTACTTAAGGGAAAAGCTGTAAGCCTCCCTGTCCCCATTTGTGCTTCTTCACTTTTAAAAAAATAATTCAGCTTTAACAATCTGTTAATCAGTTATTTAATGGTTTACTAAAATTTGTGGCACGCTGTTTGGTATGTACTAAGCGAATGTAAATAGTTGCATTCGGAAACTTAAAACCTTATGGTATGAGAAATTTAGTACTCCTTTTTACAGCTTTGATCTTAGGTACCACCGGTACCATGGCTGTTACCGCCGAAAATAAGGTTGCACCACGCAATGCTTATGATTACAACAACTCTTTCATCTTTGTTGAAAATGGCATTACGTTTTCAGTATATCCGGATGGCGAGTTTGATTTTTACATTGACAACCGCGTAAATTTTGGCGCAAGCCTTAATTTTAGACGTGCCAATATCACCTTTAACTCTGGCTACAATTATGACGCCTACGTACAGTACGACGATTACGGTGCGGTGATTCAGGTAGAGAACGTACCGATCTATTATGACCATTACGGACGTGTTACCCAAATAGGCAACGTGGATGTTTGGTATAGAAATGGCCGGGTACGAAGGGTAGGTGGATTGCATGTGTACTACAACAACAGGGGATATTACAGTCACCATGCAGGTTTTATCAATATCTACAACAGGCATTATGTATACAGGCCTTATTACAGGTATTTTGCCCGACCTGCCTTAAATTTCTGTTTGGTCTACAACAGGCCCTACAGAAGGTACTATAGCCCTGTACGCTATACCTACTACAGGCCCTATAGATATAATACCCGAAGGGCTTACGCTAGGGTGGGACACCGATATGACTATGGTAAAAACTACCATAGAAGGTCCAAGATCTATAGAAACGACCGACGGGTAGCCGTACGTGACAATGGGTATAGAAGCTCCAGGACCGTAGGAAGACGAGGTGATGTGGGAAGGAACGACAGGAACATTTCCAGAAGGTCCGAAAGCGTTCGCAGTAACCGAAGTGTTGATCGTGGTAACAGAACCTTTGATCGGGGAACCGTTAAGCGATCGTCGGACCGAGGCACTACCGTTCGAAGAAACAGTACGGTAAAGCGGAACGACAGAACTATCCGAAGGGGAGATGCCAGGCCTACCACCAGGTCCAATGCCAACAGAACGGTGACCAGGCGCGAGGTAAAGACCACCCCAAGGAGCAAAACGGTGACGAGAAGTACCACTACCTATAGGAAGCCCCAAAAAAGGTCTAGCTCCAATAGGTCTGTTAAAAGTAGTACTACAAGAACGCAAAGAACAGTGGCGACGCGTTCCAATGGGAGAAGCAACAAGGGATCCAAAGTGGCCCAAAGAAGCAACTCCGATAGAAAGATAAATAAAGCGTCTTCTAGAAGTAGCAGAAGCTCAAACAGTAGAAGCACAAGGAGCAGTAGCTCAAGAAGGCAATAAGAAATAGTTTTTAGGTTGGTTAGTTGTTTAGCCCCGTAGCGAATTCGTTCCTGCGGGGCTTTTTTTATCCGGACGGAAGCCTACTTAGGGTTCTATAGGAATATACAGGTCTACGATAAATTTGTTTTCGGGGTGTTCCCTATAGTCGTTATGGTAAATTTCAAATGGGTTTTGTGCCGCCTTCCTGTACCCCTCTTCGTTCATCCAAACAAAAAGACTGCTCCAGGCCTGCTCAAAGGAATGTGGAAGTATTTCAAAACGACCCACGATAAACTTTCCCTTTTCAATTTGGGCCGGTCCAATTTCCCCCTCGGCACCCATGGGTTCATCCAATAGGATGCAGGCGCTCATCCGCACTTTCTCGGCTGCGGTGACCTTGAAACTATCATGAAATACACGGGCCAGTTTAGCTTCCGGATTTTGTAACAATCCCTTGGGCTTTGCCCACTTGACAAGTCGTTCAAAAGTATTTTCCAAGCCTTGCTCCCCGATATGGGTAATACAGGCCAAATGCTGTAGCGGGCGTTCCACAATCTTAATCTTTGCATTCATTTTAATCCATTTTTTATGATTATCAATATTGCAAAGGTATTTTTCAAAAGCTACTTTTTCTTGACCGTTCTTGCTATCCGCTATACAAATCTTGCTAAACTTTCCAGGGCTTAGTTTTCTAAATTCCGTCGGACTAAGGCCATAGAATTTTTTAAAGGCCCTGCTAAAGGAAGAGGGACTGTTAAAGCCATATTGCATGGAGAGCGTAGCAAGGCTTACCCCCTTTTGTGTAATCAGCACCGTAGCAACTTTTTCGATTCGCCTCCGTATAATGTAGGCATTTAAAGGTTCGCCAATTACCGCCTTGAATATCCGGTGAAAATGGAAGGGCGAATAGTACGCAATTTTGGCAACCCTTTCGAGCGATAGGTCCGAATCGAGATGTGCATCGATAAATGCGAGTGCCCTGGTGATACGGCCAAAATAATTTTCCTCCAATTTGTTTTTTGAATCCCCCATCCTATCGCGTCAATACCAACATTATTTCCCCAGAAATTTAGAAACCACCCCGTCCACATCCTCCGATATCCTAAATCGATATAACAACGCCACGTAAATGAGTCCCATGAGCAAACACTTTACCGCGATATTGAGCAAGGGATGGAGCGAAAGTGGAAGCCAATAAAACGGAAGACCTACCAGCAGCAATAGGGCCAGCACCTTAAGGGTGGCCCAGGTAAAGGGCTGTATATTGAATTTCATTTTTACGTACACCAATTTTATGAGGTTATAGGTGGCAATGGCCATAAAGGTCGCCATGGCAGCCCCTTCCATACCGTAGAGGGGAATAAGCCACAAATTGAGCAGGATGGTAAGCGCGGCCAAAAAAATGCCCATGACCAAGACCGCGCGATAATGGTCAGAATTAAAGAGAATGGAGTTGTTATTGCCCAACAGCGCATCGAACACTTTGGCCAGCCCAATCAGCAATACTACCAAAAATCCACCGCGGTACGCTTCGGGAACAAAGCTGTACAGGTCGTGCAAGTTCACCAGGATCAACAGAAACAACAATCCAGAAATGATAAACAGGGTAAGCGAACTTTTTTGATACAATTGTTTTAAGGCCGTGTCCTTCCCTTCGTTAAGGAGTTGCGCTGTTATTGGGTATGTGATTTGGTGCATGGCCCTAGATGGTACGGCGATTACGGTAGCGATATAAATGGCCACACTGTAATAGGCCACATTTTCGATGCGGATAAATTGATTGATCATAAACCGGTCTACTTCCAACAAGACCACTGCGGTAGACCCGCCCAGAATGATCAAGGTGCTGTAATTCAATATGGGTCTTATAGTCTTGGGAAAAGCAAATTGCAATCGTATCGGTTGAAGTCTGTGGGCATACCATTTCATCAAAAGGGTACGCAGCAAGTAAAGGCCTACCAGGGCTTTTAAAAAAACACCGACCGAGATAACCTCAAAATAGACCAGTACTAACAGGACCATGACCCCCAGGCGAACAAAGATTTCCTTCAAAAAATTGCCGAAAACAGATTTCATCTGAACCTTGGCCCAAGCGTAGAAAACTTCAAAATAGGCCATCGCCATCCCTATGAGGAAGATGTACCACACATAGTCTTCCACAATGGGATTTCTATGGGCCAAAAAACCGGCGATCAGGTCGTGTGCCAAATAGCTGATCACCGCTATCGGAATCAGCAGGGCCAGGGGCAGCAAGAGCATCAACGTTAGAAAGCCCTCCGTGTCCTTGTTGGTTATAAAACTACTGTAGTATTTTACCAGGGTATTGGGCACCCCAAAGGCCAGTAAGGGCATTAGGATGGCCGAGGTAGATAGGATAACACCCACTAGGCCGTAATATTCATCGGTCAGGAAACGGGTATAGAGAAAAAGCGTATTTACCGCCCCTATGCCAAACCCCAGGTAGGTGGTGAGGGTATTGTTTAAGGATTGTTTTAAAACTATGCCCATAGAAGCTCCGTCGCTAATTTTTTGGTAAGTTCCCTTCTACTGTACGCCTCGATTCCTTTGGAGGATACTTCCAACCCATTCTGGCGGTACCGTTGAAACCATTTCAAAAGTAAACTTTTCAGATCGGAATCCGCCCTATAGCCAAAGGTAGCTCCTGCATTGGTCTGACCGATAATATCACCGACTTCCCAGTCCTTTGGTCCCAAGCCCAAAATGGGTCGCTTGGCGGCCATATACTCGAACAGCTTTCCAGGGATGATGCCCTTGGTCTCCCCGGTATCTATTTCCACCAGCAGCAACACTTGGGACCCTTGCTGGTATGCCAGCGCTTCCTGATGGCTCACATAACCAATGACGGAAGTACAACCTTCCAGGCCCGCATCCCGGATACTCTCCAAAACATCGTCACTGACTACCCCGATCAGCTGAAGTTGCAGTGCACTCTTAAACTCTGGGTGCTCCGCAGCCAATTCTGCCAGGGCCTTCCAGAGGTTCTTGGGGTTCCTACCACTCAGCAGGGAGCCAATATGGGAAATGGTAAACCTGGTATCCAGTGCTGTTTCTTGCGAAATGTCCCCATCATACCCATTGGTAATCACCGTGATGGGTACCTTGGTCAAGGCCTCGAATTCTTTTTTGGTGGTGCCGCTGGTGACCACAATAGCATCTGCATCGTTCAAAACAGTATGTTCCAACTGCTTATGCCTTCGTTGGGAAGCTTTGGTGAGCTTCAACTTTTTGTGGTAGCCTATGGAAGTCCAGGGATCTCTAAAATCGGCCACCCAACGCAGATCCAATTGCTGGCGAAGCCCTAGCCCGATCAAATGCACACTATGCGGAGGGCCTGTAGTAACCATAGTCTTGATATTTTCTTTCTGGAGCAGCTCCGCCAGAAAACGTACGGAAGGCTTTACCCAAAATTTACGGGCATCGGGAATAAAGAAATTACCCCGTATCCACAAAAGCAAGCCTTCTGTGAGGGACTGGTTTTCCGATCTGATTATTCCTGAACTGATGCGCTTGGTCTTTTTTCCAAAAAGACTGCCCGCCCATCGATAGGGCTCAGCGATGGGTTGCTTATACACCTTTACGTCTGCTGGTATATCCTTTAGGAAAGAGGGATCGGTGATGGGATAATCCGGATTTTCCGGCACGTAAACTATAGGTTCTACATTGAAGTCCCTAAGGTATTTTACAAACTTCAGCCACCGCTGAACCCCCGGACCTCCAGCAGGAGGCCAATAGTAGGTAATGATGAGTACTTTTTGCATTAGGCATCCTCCTTTCTCCTACCGCGCCAAAATGAAAATACCAATCCGAACAGTATCAAAGCGCCTAGGGCGATGGAGCTTCCCAGGGCGATCTTACTGCCCCGTTCCACCACTTCCGGTTCAAACTTAAATTCCAAGGTATGGTCTCCCGCTGGCACCTGAAGCGCCCTTAAGACGTAATTTACCTTAAAGTGGGGGGTCAATTTTCCATCAACATAGGCGTTCCAGCCCTGAGGGTAGTACATTTCCGAAAATACGGCCAGCCCGTCATGCGCGTTGGAGGATACGTATGTAAGATGGTTGGGCAGATATTCCTTTAAAGCGATCAATGCTGTTGAATCTTTCCGAAAGGCAAAGCGACTAATATTAGGAAAGGCCCGGGTATTCACTACGGCCATCGTTTTGACGTCTAGACTGTCCAGGGCCCTTATTTCTTCATCGGCCGTTTGTACTTTTTGGAGCTGTTCCACAAACCAGGCATTGCCATTGGCATTGGGGTTCAGGGCCGGATAGCGCTTGCCCTCCTGATCCTGTTGTACAATGTATTTCACATTGAGCATATCCAACACCCGGGTATTGTTTTTGTACACCTGATAGTCGAACAGCTCCATAAGGCCAGCCGGTTTTGCTGCATGATAACCGCCTACGGACTGGTGAAAGTACGAGGTGCGGGCGCCATTTAAACCTTCGGACGGGTCATAGACCCGGTAAACCGTCTCGTCCTCCAAAATCTGTTTATCCAACGCCGTCTCCTGAAAAGGTTCCAGCATGGTGCGCTTCCGCACAAAATCGTCCTCGTTCACATAGCGGGTCGCTACACCGGCCAGATCAAAGAGCACGAGCAACCCTAGGGCCACGATGGTCAAATTTTGTTTCATCCTCCCCTTTAGGAACAGCCAAATGACCAAGGCCGCTAACAGCACATATACAAGGGAACGCAGAGAATCGTAGATGTACACGGCTTCGCGATCCAACTGTATCATGGTCATTACCTCCTCCCCAAAATAGCGGGTATAGGTGCCATCGCTAAGGCCTGTAAAATCAAAGGTGCCCTTGAACAATAGCAAGGCGATCGCCAATCCGCCCGCGATAAAAAAACTGATCTTCAGGGCGTGTATTTTTTTCTTGGTCTCTATGGATGGCTTAAAGACCTCCCTTAAGGCCAACACCGCGAGCAGGGGCGCGCAGAGCTCCAATATCACCTGGATAGAGGAAACTGCCCTGAATTTATCGTAGAAGGGAAAATAATCGATCATAAAATCGGTCAGCAAGCCAAAGTTCTTTCCCCAGGACAGTACCAACGACATAAGGGTACCGCCCAACAACCACCATTTTAGCTTTCCCTTGACCAGGAAAAGCCCCAATACGAAAAGGAAGAAGATGATGGCGCCAATATAGGCCGGTGCCGACACCCCGGGCTGATCGCCCCAGTACAGGGGAAGGCCACTGGTAAATTCCAGGGCACGGGTCCTCGGTAGGCCTTGTTCGGTAAGGTAATCATAGGTCTTGGCGTTTTCGCCCAGGTCCTCATTGTTGGATCCACCGAACAAGCGGGGAACAAACAGGTTGAACGATTCGGCCTTGCCATAACTATAGGCCGTAATATAGTCCTTGCTAAGGCCGCCGGTATTCTCTTTTGGAGAGCCGTCAGGGTCCAGGGTCAACTGTGTTTTGCCCCGCGTGCTCCAGTCCGCATATTCCTTGGTGGCCATAAGCCCAGTGGCGTTCGTAGTAATACCCAAGGCCACCGCCAGGATTAAAATGCCGACGGAAATAAAAAAATGCTTCAACTTCCTCTTTAGGATCGCATCCACAAAATAAGCCACGCCCAAAATTAGGACCAGCAACATAAAATAATAGGTCATCTGATAGTGGTTGGCACTGACCTCCAGTGCCATCGCTACTGCCGTGAGCAAAAACCCCCAGAGGTATCGTTTTCTAAAAACCAGTATAATACCACCCAACAATATGGGCAGGTAGCCCAGGGCATGTGCCTTTGCGTTGTGCCCTACCCCTAGGATGATGATCATATAGGTAGAGAAACCGAACGCCAAAGCACCTAGGACGGCCAACCTATAATCCACCTTAAGACAGCATAACAAAATGTAAAATCCAATAAAATACAGGAAGAGATAGTCCGCAGGGCGCGGTAGGAACCTGATGATCTTATCGAGTTTCTTTACATAGTTGTGGGGGTAGTTGGCCCCCAATTGATAGGTGGGCATGCCCCCAAATGCGCCGTTGGTCCAATAGGGCTCCTCCCCTGTTCTTTTTCGAAAATCGTTCTGCTCCTTGGCCATGCCGGTGTATTGAACGATATCCGATTGGGAAATGACCTTTCCTTGAAGTACGGGGTGAAAGTAAGCAAGGGCGGTAATGAGGAAGAAAACAAAAACAAAAAAATGGACAAATAACGCTTTAACGTTGGTCTTCATGAATTGGTATTGTAGTAATATTTACTCAATTTCCTCAAAATCTATATATTCTCCAACTTTTTTTGAAGTATTGGTCTTTTTGGTCGGTTTCTTATCAATGATGATATCCCCTAGCTGTTCTTCTTCTTGAGGCGCCTGCTCATGAAATTGTCCATATCGTTCCCTGAAGTGCGCCTCCGTTTTTCTTGCAGCATAGCTGAACAGTTTGGGTGCAAACCACCTGCCAAGTATTTTCAACAGATAGTATACTAATACGATGACCAGGACCGTTTTTAATAAACCCATATTCTTGCAAAAATTTATATCAAAAGTACGATTCTAGCGTTGTATTAAGAGTGCAAAAGTCATAAAATAATAATAAAACAGCCTTTATGGGGCATCCTATTAGAATGAAAAACATAAAATTCCTCCTTTTTCGGTTACTGCTTGTCCTACCTTTTTTGGGTTTCTCCCAATATACGGATGTCATCAATTCTAACAGACCCGGTTTGTCCGTAAGTGCCTATGCGGTAGGCAAAAACGTTTTGCAAGTGGAGTTCGGGGCCTTCTACGAACAGCAGGATCACAATACATTGGATACGGAATCTACTATTTTGGGGGCCGATTTTTCCATCCGTTACGGTCTTCTGTTCGAAGAACTGGAACTCAATTGGGAAGGCACCTTCCAAAACCAGGACATTACGTTTACCGATTTGGGCACAAGCGACTCCCGCACTGATTTTGGGCGGAACCGTATAGGACTTAAATACTTGCTATACGACCCCTACAAGAGCGAGGAACGCACTAAACCCAATTTGTACAGCTGGCGTGCCAACAACGTCTTTCAACTCCGGAATTTGATTCCAGCGGTATCCGTTTATGCCGGGGCTACCTTTGTTCTTGGCGAGAACCCTTTTTTTGTGGGCGATCCTACGGTTTCTCCGCGTGTTATGGTGGCCACGCAGAGCACGCTTACACCCCGCTTTGTTTTGATCAGCAACATTTCCTACGACCGGATAGGCTCCGATTTTCCGGAATGGGGGTATCTTATTTCACTTTCGCATGCCTTAAAAAACCCCAAGTGGAGCGTCTTCCTGGAGAACCAGGGGGTCAACAGCGACCGCTATTCGGATATTCTCTTGCGGGGCGGTGTGGCGCATTTGATCAACGATGCCTTTCAGGTGGATCTTAACCTGGGCGCCAATTTTAAAAATACGCCCTCCCGCCTCTTTGCCACGGCCGGTTTTTCCTATCGGTTGGACATGCACAAGGACGAGCTGGTTCCCATAGAGGACCAAAAGGCCGGGGAAAATGGCGGCCCCATCAAAAAGAACGCCATGAAAAAGGGAAAGAAAAAGAAGAAAAAGAAAAAGCGAAAAAATAAGGGCAAAGGTGCAGAGGATATTGATCTTAGCCCCACTAAAAAACAGCTTCGCAAGAAGAAAAAGGACAACGGGGCGATCGACTTCTGATCTGCTCACTTTTGCGTAAAAAATAAAGCGCTGCCGTTTTATCTTGTTGATTAATATTCCTAATATTGATGGCTTAAAAGCAACTGCATGGTCACCATCAAAGAAGCTACCTCAAAGTCGGATCTAAAAAAATTCGTAAAATTCCCCTTTTCCCTTTACAAGGATTCACCCTATTGGGTACCCCCTATTATCAAGGATGAACTGGAAACCTTTGATCGGGACAAAAACCCTGTCTTTAAGGATGCGGATGCCTGGTTCTTTCTGGCCTATAAGAACGATGTTCTAGTAGGAAGGGTCGTGGCCATCATCAACAACATAGAGGTAAATCAGCAACAGCTCCGAAAAATGCGGTTTGGTTGGTTCGATTTCATCGATGATCCCGAAGTTTCCGAACGCCTGTTGGAAAAGGTAGCCGAAATAGGCAGGAATCACCAGTTGGACTATATGGAGGGGCCGGTGGGCTTTTCCAATTTGGACAAAGTGGGTGTCCTTACGGAGGGTTTTGACCATATAGGCACCATGATCACCTGGTACAACCATCCGTATTACGCAGGTCACTTGGAACGTTTGGGCTTTGTGAAGGAAAAGGAATATCTGGAAAATAAATTCCCCTTTGGCAATGCCGATCCAGCCCTCTTTACTAGGGTACAGGCACTCATAAAAAAAAGATATGGCCTGCGGGAAATAAACTGCACAAAGACCAGCGAGGTGTTGCCCTGGACCGATCAAATGTTCGATCTTTTCAACGAGACCTATTCCGCCCTGGCCTCCTTTGTGCCCATCACGGATATCCAAAAGGCCTATTTCAAGAAAAAATACATAAGCCTCATCAATCCGGAATACATCAAGTTTATTGTGGACAAGGAGGACAAGCTCGTTAGCTTCGCCATAGTGATGCCCTCTTTTTCCAGGGCCTTGCAAAAAGCCAAGGGAAAGCTGTTCCCTTTTGGGGTCTTTCACCTATTACGGGCCAAAAAGCACAATACGGACGTTATCTTCTATCTGATCGGGGTACACCCGGAATATCAGAACAAGGGGGTAACCGCTATTGTCTTTAACGAGTACTACAAGACCTTTACCAAAAACGGAATCAAAAACTGTATTCGTACGCCCGAACTGGAGGAAAATACGGCCATACGGCAAATCTGGAAGCATTTTAACCCTATAGTGCACAAACGCCGCCGGACCTATCGGAAGAACTTGGGTTAAGGTTGGTTGATGGTGAACAGTTGACGGTTGATGGTTGATGGTTGATGGTAATCAATGAACAATTAGCAATTAACAGTTGGCAGTAGGCAGTCCTCGGTTATGAGTTGTTGAGTTATGGGTTCGGATAGTGGTTAAAGGTGATGTGTTCTCGATAGCTACCTTGAACCTTAAGTCAGAAACAGTAGGCAGTGGGTAGAGATTCCTCGCAAGCTCGGAATGACAAACCAATGTATATTGTCATTCAGAGTGTAGCGCAGCGAAACGAAGAATCTCAGGCGGTGGGAAGTGAACAGTTGATGGTTGATGGGAATCAATGAACAATTAGCAATTAACAGTAAACAGTTGGCAGTGGGCACACCTACGCCAAGGCTGCGGTGTATACCAACAGTTGACAGTAGATGGTTGATGGTTGACCATGTCCCCTCATCCCTGCCTATCGGCAGACCTTCTCCCCAGGGAGAAGGGATTTTTATTGCCATCCTTTTGCAGATATGCCTCCTCTCCCTCCTTGAACAAGGAGGGGAGCTTTAATACCTGTCCCAATTCTGGCCTCTTACTTCTGAATTCGGTATTTGAATCGATGGATTAGGGCTCTTTTTTAAAATCCGCCAAAGATTTATTCTAAATCTGCTAAAGATATTTTATGAATCTGCCAGAGATTTGGTTTGAATCTGCCAGAGATTTGGTCTGCATCTGTCAAAGATGAGATTCGCATCTGTTAGAGATGTGCTTTGCATCTGTCAAATATGTGCTTTGCATCTGCCGGGGATTTATTTTAAATCCGCTAGAGATTCCTCGTGGTCTCGGAATGACAAATCGAAGCGTATTATTATTATTATTCAGAGTGAAGTGTAGGCAAGCAAAGCTTTCCAACCTTGAACCTTAAACATTGAACCTTGAACTATTACTCCCCCATCGCAGCTGCGACCGCCGCGGAAAGTCTTTTGTAAGTACCGTTCTTAAGTCGGTCCCGAATGGCCGAGAAGGCCTCTAGGGTCTCCGCAATGTCCTCCATGGTATGGGTAGCCGTAGGAATCATCCGTAACAAAATAAGTCCCTTGGGAATTACAGGATATACCACTATGGAACAGAATATGCCGTAGTTCTCGCGCAGGTCCTTTACCAGGGCCATGGCTTCCGGGATACTTCCGTTCAGGTACACCGGGGTGACGCAGCTGGAAGTGGTCCCTATATCAAAACCTCTTTCCTTAAGGCCATTTTGAAGGGCATTTACATTTTCCCAGAGTTTTGCCTTAAGTTCGGGCATGGTACGGAGCATGTCCAAACGTTTCAACGCGCCCTTTACATAGATCATGGGCAGCGACTTGGCAAACATCTGTGAACGAAGATTGTATTTTAGGTAGTCTATGATTTCTTTATCGGCGGCCAAAAAAGCTCCTATACCGGCCATGGATTTGGCAAAAGTGGCAAAATAAACGTCAATATCGTCCTGGACGCCCTGTTCTTCACCGGCTCCGGCCCCTGTTTTTCCCAAAGTTCCAAAACCATGGGCATCATCCACAAGAAGTCTAAATCTGTATTTTTGCTTTAAGGCAACGATTTCCTTGAGCTTGCCCTGTTCCCCGCGCATGCCGAAAACACCTTCGGAAATAACAAGAATGCCACCTCCGGTCTGTTCGGCCAGTTTGGTGGCACGTTCCAGGTTCTTTTCCAGGCTCTCAATATCATTGTGCTTAAACGTAAAACGCTTGCCCACATGCAATCGCACCCCATCAATGATACAGGCATGGGAATCCACGTCGTATACGATAATATCATCTTTGGACACCAATGCGTCAATAGCTGATAATATACCTTGATATCCGAAATTTAATAGGTAAGAGGCCTCTTTATTGACAAAAGCGGCCAGTTCTTGCTCCAATTGCTCGTGGTAGTCCGTGTGGCCACTCATCATACGAGCGCCCATCGGGTAGGCAGAACCGTGCTCCAAAGCCGCAGCACCATCAACCTTTTTGACCTCGGGCAGATTGGCAAGCCCTAGGTAATCATTGATACTCCACGTAATCACCTCTTTTCCCTGGAATTTCATCCGATTGGAAATGGGACCTTCCAATTTTGGGAAAACAAAATATCCCTCCGCCTGTGAAGCCCACTTCCCCAGTGGCCCCTTATTCTCGGTAATCCTATCAAATAAGTCTCTCATTAAGCCTAGATTGGTTTAACTGCAAAAGTATATATTTTTGCCAAGCATTCATAAATTATTTTAGGCGCAAAAAAAGCAGCGACCGTGCGGAGCGCTGCTTCCCATATCGTTTTCGAAAGCGATTATTTGATGAACTCTACACGCTGCACCGCCTCTTCGCTCTTACTGTCAAAGAAACCTTGATCGTTCATCCACTGGTCGCTATAAACCTTGCTCATATATCTGGAACCGTGGTCAGGGAAGATAACAACCACATTGCTGTCCTCATTAAATGTACCCTCTTCGTCCAACTGCTTTACCGCCTGCATTACAGCTCCACTGGTATAGCCTACGAACATCCCTTCGGATCGTGCTATTTCCCTTGCGGTATGTGCGCTTTCCTCATCGGTAACCTTGATAAACTCGTCTATACAGTTAAAATCAGTGGCCGTTGGTATTAGATTTTTGCCCAATCCTTCAATGCGGTAGGGATAGATCTCATTGGTATCCAATTCCTGGGTCTCGTGGTATTTTTTAAGCACGGAACCATACGCATCTACCCCAATGACCTGAATATCCGGGTTTTGTTCCTTTAGATAACGTGAGGTGCCCGAAATAGTGCCCCCGGTACCGCTACAGGCTATGAGGTGCGTAATTTTTCCGCGGGTCTGTTTCCAAATTTCAGGACCTGTGGTCTTGTAATGCGCCTCTATGTTCAAATCATTGAAATACTGGTTGATGTATATAGACCCTTTGGTCTCCTCGTGCAGCCTTTTGGCCACCTGGTAATAGGAACGGGGATCGTCTGCGCTAACATGGGCGGGACAGATATATACTTTGGCGCCCATGGAGCGCAACATGTCAATCTTATCCTGTGACGATTTGGAACTGACCGCTAAAATGCAGTCATAGCCCTTAATAATGCTTACCATGGCTATGCTAAAGCCCGTATTCCCGGAGGTGGTCTCTATAATGGTACTCCCTTCGGTCAAAATCCCCTTGCGTTCCGCCTCTTCGATGATATAGGCCGCAATACGGTCCTTTGAGGAGTGTCCGGGGTTGAAAGCCTCTACCTTGGCATAAAAATTACCGCTAAGGTTTTCGGCTATTCTGTTCAACTTGATTAAGGGGGTGTTTCCTATGAGTTCTAGGATATTGGTGTAAGCATCTATCTTATCTTCCATTGCTGGCTGTATAGGTTAAGGAAAGATGTTGCCCAAGGGAACGAACATATTTCGGTGACAAAATTAATACTTTTTTTGAATTAGGGGGTTTTACCTTCCAAATCGAGTAAAAAAGCATATTCCTTGGCGGTTTCCTTGAGCGCCTCGAACCTTCCCGAAGCGCCGCCATGGCCCGCATCCATATTGGTATCCAAAAACAACAGGTTGTTGTCTGTTTTATATTCCCTGAGCTTGGCCACCCATTTGGCGGGTTCCCAATACTGCACTTGCGAATCGTGCAGGCCCGTAGAAACATAGAGGTTGGGGTAGTCCATGGCCTTTACGTTGTCATAGGGCGAATAGGATTTCATATAATCGTAATATTCCTTGTCATTGGGGTTGCCCCATTCATCATATTCCCCCGTGGTCAAGGGAATGGAATCATCCAACATGGTAGTGACCACATCCACAAAGGGTACCGCTGCAATGACCCCATTGTACAATTCCGGGGCCATGTTCACCACGGCGCCCATGAGCAACCCGCCTGCAGATCCCCCGTAGGCGTAGTGGTGCGACGGACTTGTATACTTGTTTTCAATAAGAAACTTGGAACAATCTATAAAGTCGGTAAACGTATTTTTCTTCTTTAACAGTTTCCCGTCCTCGTACCAAGGTCTACCCAGGTACTGGCCACCCCTTACATGGGCAATGGCGTAGACGTACCCCCTATCCAACAGGCTTAACCTAACCGTTGAAAAGTAAGGGTCCGAAGTACTGCCATAGGAACCGTAGGCGTATTGAAAAAGCGGGGTATCCTCGTTGAGTTCGGTGTTCTTGTGATAGACGAGGGATATAGGCACCTTAACACCATCCCTGGCGGTGGCCCAAACACGTTCGGAGGTATAGTTCTCCTTTTTGTACTTGCCGCCCAATACTTCCTGCTCTTTTTTAACCTCCTTTTCCTTGGTGCGCATGTTGAGGTCTATGATCGAGTAGGGCGAGGTCATGGCATTGTAGACATAGCGCAAATATTCGGTATCAAAGTCCGGATTGGTATAGGCGTAGGCGATATAGGTCTCATTATCAAAGGGCAAATAGTAGCTGTCCTTGTTGTCCCAACGGGTAATCTTCAATTTGTTCAGGCCATTGTCGCGCTCGGAAAGCACATAGTAGTCCTTGAAAATATCAATATCTTCAAGGAGCACATCTTCCCGATGGGGAATAAACTCTTCCCAGAACTCGGCAGCGGTATTGTCCTCTCCTACGCGCATCAACTTAAAATTAGTGGCCCCATCCTTATTGGTCAGCACGTAAAAGTCGCTCCCATAATGGTAGATGGAATATTCCAAACCCCGTTCCCTAGGTGAAAAGGAACGAAATTCCCCATCGGGCTCATCGGCCTTGAGTATCCTAAAATCGGAAGTAAGCGTACTGTAGGACCCAATAATAATATACTTCTTGGACTTGGATTTATACACATAGGTGCCAAAAGTTTCGTCCGCCTCATGGAAGACCAGCACGTCCTCGTCTGCCGATGTTCCCAGTTTGTGTTTGTATATTTTGTCGGACCTCAAGGTTACGGGATCTTTCTTGGTGTAGAACAAGGTTTTGTTATCACTGGCCCATACCGCACTCCCTGTGGTATTTTCGATCTTGTCCGGATAGACTTCCCCGGTGACCAGGTTTTTGATCTGAATATGGTACTGTCTGCGAGAAACCGTATCCGTGCCAAAGGCGGCCATGGTATTGTCCGGACTTACCGTTACGCCCCTCAGATTAAAGAACTCGTGTCCCTTGGCCAACTCGTTGCAGTTGAATATGATTTCCTCCTTGGCCTCCAAGCTTTCCTTTTTTCGGGAATAAATGGGGTATTCCTTCCCGGTCTCGTATCGCGTAATGTACCAATAGCCACTTTGTTTGTAGGGCACCGAGGAATCATCCTCCTTGATGCGCGATTTCATTTCCTGGAAGAGTTCCTCCTGAAAATCCTTGGTATGGGCCGTAAGCGTATTGTAATAGGCATTTTCGCTTTCCAGGTACGCTATAACCTCTGGGTCTTCCCTTTGATTCATCCAATAGTAATCGTCTACCCTTACATCTCCGTGCAAGCTAAGTTCCTTGGGTATTTTCTTGGCGGTCGGGGTTTCCAATGCAGGCATATCCTTTTTTTGATTTTGGCAAGAGGCCGCTAAAATAACACTTAATAAAAGAACAGCAGGGTATTTCATAGTAGGAATCATAAAATAGATTTTGCGGGCAATTTACTAATTTTGCCTATAGCAATTCTAAAACGCATAGATATGTTTGGAGATTTAATGGGTATGATGGGGAAGCTAAAGGAAACCAAGGAAAAGGTGAAGCAGACCAAGGAACGTTTACGTACGGTAACACTGGAAGAGCGCTCCTCGGACGACTTGGTAAAGGTGACCCTTACGGCGAATAGGACCATAAAGAAAATTGAAATGGACGATAGTCTATTGAAAGATAAAGAACAATTGGAAGACTATTTGATCCTTACCCTTAACAAGGCCATCGAAAAGGCCACGGCAGTGCAGGAAGCGGAATTGGCCGCAGTGGCCAAAGAAGGTATGCCCAATATTCCCGGGATGGACGGCCTTTTTAAATAAAGAGGTACGCGTTTCAATCCCTTTCCAGGCCAGGGCCTGGCTTCTGGTAGTGCCCAAGACAAAAGGACCTCAAACCCCGATTTAATCGGAATGAAGTCCTTTTTCAGGTTGGTTAGTGTTCTCGTTGTCTTTTTTCTGGCAGTACGGGATAAATTACTGCAGCCCTGAACCGAATTTTGGTCATCAACCGTCCTAAATGTAAGGAAATCATCGATAAAAGCTATAAATTATCGATGAAATGCACAATTTTTCATAAAATCCCGGGGACAGGCTTCGGTAAAAATATCGTACATTTAAGACAAGGGCCCTTTGCTATGATCGAAATAAAAAAAGAAAAAGATAATACCTATAGGTTCAACCTGAGGACCACTGGCGGAAAAATATTGTTGAAAAGCGTCCATTTTCCAGATAAGGAAACGATACAGAAAACGGTGGTAGGCCTGAGTCCCATGATGGAAAGTGCGTCCGTCTTTGAACGAAAAACGGACCATAGCGGCAAGTTTCTCTTCAACCTGAAGGATCGCAGCGGAAAAGTCATTGGCAGCAGTCAGACCTACGGTTCCGAAGCGGGCATGGAGAATGGGATCAAGAACCTCAAAATCCGAATCGCCGCCCTGGCCGATACCAATGCCCTATAGTTCTTTCAGGACCATCAGCAGTGCAGTATGCATGGCCTTCGTGTAGTCAAGATGTGTTACTATCCGTAACTTGCCCTGTCCCATTCCGATAATGAGTATCCCCTTTTCCTTAAGTCGTTCCACAAAGGCATCCCCGCCCATATAGTTTTCATCAATTTCGAAGATAATGATATTGGTCTCTATGGGCTCTACCTTGCTAATGAAGGACAGCTTTTGCAACACCTCCCCTATTTCCTTGGCCCGTTGGTGATCTTCCTCTAGGCGTTGTATGTTGTTTTCCAGTGCATAAAGTCCGGCAGCTGCCAGGAACCCTGCCTGCCGCATGCCGCCTCCCAGTACCTTGCGCACCCGTATGGCCTTTTGGATATGGTCATGATCTCCTATCAGCAGAGAGCCTACCGGGCAACCCAGCCCTTTGCTGAGGCAAACACTTATGGTATCGAACAGTTCGCCGTATTGTTGGGCCGACTCGTTTTGGGCCACCAGGGCGTTCCACAGGCGCGCGCCGTCCAAATGATATTTGAGGCCATGTACATCACAGACCTGCCTTATCCTTTTCAATTCCTCAAAATCCCAACAGGCCCCTCCGCCCTTGTTCGTGGTATTCTCAACACATACCAGGGAGGTCAACGGGCTGTGGTAAAAATCGGGCGGATTAATGGCCTCCTCTACCTGGGCAGCGGTCATCATGCCCCTATCGCCGTCCACCAGCTTACAGGAAACCCCACTATTGAAACTTACCCCACCGCCCTCATAATTGTAAACGTGGGCATATTTGTCGCAAATAAGCTGTTCGCCCTGTTGGGTATGCAGTTTTATAGCCGTTTGGTTGGCCATGGAGCCACTGGGGAAAAACAGGGCGGCCTCCCTCCCGAACATCGCTGCTGTGCTCGCCTCCAAGGCATTCACCGTAGGGTCCGCTTTAAAAACATCGTCTCCAACTTCTGCTTTCATTATGGCCTTTAGCATTTGGGGACCGGGCCTAGTGACCGTATCACTGATTAAATTTATTTCCAATTTGTTCCTGATATTATTTGTTTGTCAATTTTTTAATACATGCAGTCCATTCCTATGGGGGAGCCATCGGGAATTTTGGGCGATGGACTCGGTGTAAACGCATCCGGTGTTTTTTCAAAGGCATTGATACGTCTCAGCATTTCTTTTTGGTCTAAGGTCGATGCGCTTCCGGTCAGCGTTTTCTTCAGTTCCGCCAATTTTTGGAAAGCCACGGCGTTCACTTGGGGGTGCACCCCTTTATGGGCCGCCAACTGCATCAGATGGTCCAATACTACGAAATTGATGTTCGTCTGTATCGTTTTAAGATAGGCGTCCTTATGTGATTTTTGGATCGTACCATTGATAAGCTGGTCCATGACCTCTGCCAGTCCCAACTGATCGGGGTCCAAGGCTTTTTGCTGAATGAGTCGGGAAGCTCTTTCTGGATGCAACAATAAGGTCAGGGTCATATCCGCGGCGGTCTCCGGTGCCGAGAGCGCATCAAAGGAAACGCCTGTTTTGCCCTTAAAGGATTCCCGGGTTCTGCCATAACCGATAGCTCTGGGTGGAAAGAGCGATAATTTTTCCTTTGGAATGGCCAAGGGTTTGGCATTCAACGTTTGTATTATGCTGCTTAGGGCATCCTTTTGTACATCCTTGGCAATGGTACGCACCGTTAGTTGGCCGTCCCCTTTTACCGCGTAGTTGTAATCCAACCCGCCTACCATCTTGGCCACCGCCTCCGTTTGGTAACGGTGGAAGAAGTATAGAGGTGCAAAAACATCTTCCAGGACCGAGTTGGGCTCATAACTTCGGATATTGTCTATGGAAAAATTAGCTATGGCCCGCTCCCTCACCTGCAATACCTTTTGAAGCTCCTGGCTTGCACTTTTTCCATTGTCCCATAAATGGGCCAAGGCATGCGCACCTCCCTGCGGTCTGGCGTCCTGGTCCGAAATGTACCTAAGGCCATCGGATTGGGCCTTGGCCAAGATAGCGTTCAGCCCCTTTTCTACATCGGTGCCTTCCGGGAAATCGGTATAGGAATAAGCCACGGTTACCTTGTCCCAGGCCCCGATCTTGTTATCGTACGCCCTGGAAAAATCGATCTCCCCATTGTTTAGGGAGAACTGTGGGTGCGGGTAGTCCATAACGGATGCCCTACCATTGGTACTGGCGGCAAAATTGTGTGCAAAACCTAGGGTATGTCCAATTTCATGGGCAGAAAGCTGGCGTATCCTCGCCAGGGCAAGGTCCAAAAGTGCTTTATGATTATCGTCCCTTTCGGCAAAGGGCCTGTTGGTCAAGGCCTGGGCGATCAAAAAATCCTGCCGTATGCGCAAGCTTCCCAGGCTTACATGGCCCTTGATGATCTCTCCCGTTCGTGGATCGGTAATGCTGCTGCCATAACTCCATCCCCTTGTAGACCGGTGCACCCACTGTATCACATTATAACGGACATCCAAGGGGTCGGCGTCATCTGGGAGTATCTTTAATTGAAAGGCGTTTGTATAGCCAATGGCTTCAAAGGCCTGGTTCCACCATGCGCCACCTTCCAAGAGTGCAGAGCGCACAGGCTCGGGCGTACCGTTGTCCAAATAATAAATGATAGGCTCCACCGCCTCGCTTACAGTTGCCTCCGGGTTTTTCTTCTCTAGTCGATGCCGGGTCACAAAACGTTTTAGAATGGATTCCTGTACCGGGGTGGCGTAGTCGTAATAGGAAAAGGGATAGGAACCACAACGCGGATCGAACTTTCTCTTTTTATATCCCCCATCCGGTAATTCTATAAAGGAATGGTGTTGGGCCACGGTCACCAAACCGGGGTTGGGTGTTACGGAACGTATATAAGCCCCTTTGGGTTCGCCCTTAAAGGTCAGGGTCACATCGAACTCTACATTCTTTGGAAAGGCCTTGGTGCGTTCCAGGGCCATAGCGCTCTTGGAACTATCCAGGCTATAGCTGCCCTGCTCCGCACTTTTCAATCGTGCTGTTACCCCATGAGTGTCCTGCTTAAGAAAGTCGGTAATATCTATAATAAAGGTTCCGTCGGTTTCCTCCTCGATCTTAAAGCCAAAAAGAACGGATTTCGCGAAAGCCTGTTCCACCGATTTTCGCTCCAAGGCATTTTCTGTCAAGGCCCTAAACTTGAGGTTCGGCTGCACCAACAACAACTTATTTCCCGCTCTCCTAAAAAATACAACTTGCTCATTTCCAAGTTGTCCCCTATCCAAACCTATATCATTACTTCCTATTCCGCTACTGAGTGCATACACGTATAAAAAATCCTGTTCCAGCTGGTCTACCTCTAGATAAACCTTATCTGTTTTCTGGTCGTAATAGAAGTCGTACAGTCCTTCGTACTTCTGAAAATTCTCCTTGTTTTTTGAAAATTGACCGCAAAGTGTCTGTGCACCAATAAGAAAGCTGAGCAAGTATATTGTTTTTCGCATGTGTTCGGATTAGGCGTTAAATTTAGATAAAAAAACAATTAAAAACCCTTAAGTTGGTAAAAGCCTAAAGGAAGCTTTAAGGGAGGTCATAAAAAGGAGTTCGGGTTGAGGGTAATCTTAAAAAGAGTAGTATTTTTGGTCAAAATTTGAGTTCATGATTACAACGGATCAGCATAAAGATCTTATTGAGCGCCTTGGTGCGTTAAGGAGGTATCTTTGACATTGATGCCAAGCTTATTGAGATAGAAAACGAGGAGGAGAAGACCTTGGCGCCCGATTTTTGGGACAATCCGCAGCAAGCCCAGGAACAAATGCGGTTTATCCAATCCAAAAAGAAATGGGTAGACGATTTTAACGCAGCCAAAACGCTGGTCGGAGACCTTGAGGTCTTGTTAGAGTTCCAAAAGGAGGGCGAGGTGAACGAGAGTGAAGTGGAAACACATTTCGATAAAACGGTCACATCCATTGAACAGCTCGAGTTCCAAAACATGCTTTCGGAAGAAGGGGATGACCTTACCGCCGTACTTCAGATTACCGCCGGTGCGGGAGGTACGGAAAGTTGCGACTGGGCGGCCATGCTGATGCGGATGTATATGATGTGGAGCGAAAAAAACGGCTACAAGGTAAAGGAACTCAACTATCAGGAAGGCGATGTGGCCGGAATAAAGACGGTTACCCTGGAAATTGATGGGGATTTTGCCTTTGGTTGGCTCAAGGGTGAAAATGGTGTGCACCGATTGGTAAGGATTTCTCCTTTTGACAGTAACGCCAAGCGCCATACCTCCTTCGCATCGGTCTATGTGTACCCCTTGGTGGACGATAGCATCGAAATTGACATCAATCCTTCAGATATTGAGATAACCACGGCCAGATCCAGTGGTGCCGGGGGCCAAAATGTGAACA
The DNA here is from genome assembly GCA_947494825.1 of uncultured Flavobacteriaceae bacterium. Lineage (GTDB taxonomy): Bacteria > Bacteroidota > Bacteroidia > Flavobacteriales > Flavobacteriaceae > JBNGOQ01. Next base: position 847,380 of record CANLWN010000001.1, read on the forward strand.
AGGTGGAAACCAAGGTGCAATTGGTACACCTGCCCACGGGGATACAGATTTCCTGCTCGGACTCCCGATCTCAGCACGATAACAGGGCTACCGCCCTGAAAATGTTGAAATCGCAATTGTACGAAATAGAACTGCGTAAGAAGCAGGAGGCCCGTGCCGAAATTGAATCCTCCAAGATGAAAATCGAATGGGGTTCTCAGATACGGAACTACGTCATGCACCCCTATAAACTGGTAAAGGATGTGCGCACGGCCGAGGAAACCGGTAATGTGGACGCTGTTATGGACGGGGAGCTAAACCCCTTCCTAAAGGCCTATCTCATGATGATGGGACAAAAGGAAGCTTGATTTGGTTTAAGGTTTAAGGTTTAAGGTTTAAGGTTTAAGGTTGATAATAGAAATAAAACGATTAGCATGATTAAAATATATCACAATCCGCGCTGTAGAAAATCCAGGGAGGGACTGGAACTGCTAGAGAATTGCGGACAGCCCTTTGAAACAATCAAATACCTAGAAGACGTACCTACCAAGGAAGAATTGCGACAGGTATTGGGTTATTTGGGCCTGAAGCCTGAGAATTTGGTCAGGAAAAACGAAGCCATCTGGAAAGAACACTACAGAGGGCGCCTGATGACCGATGACGAGGTTGTGGAAGCCATGGTGAAATACCCTATCCTGATTGAACGCCCTGTTATCATCAAGGGCAACAAGGCCGTCATAGGAAGGCCTAAGGAAAAAATTAATGAGATTTTAGCATAGAATTGTGTATTTTGCGTCGAATTATGTTCACTAAAAAGCACATGGCACTCGCCATTTTTACCTTGCTCCTGAGCACTTCGCTGTTACAGGCCCAGTATGGATATGGCAACAGGTATGGTCGGCCCCAAAGTTCGGTCCCCAGGGCGCAGACACCCCCGGAAAAACAAGAGCCCCTTACTGCTGAGCAAATAGTGGAACAGGAAATGCCCAAAATTACAGAGGCGCTGGAACTCAGTGATTTTGAACAAGCTGTGGTAAGCAGTATCCTGGTAAAATACGTGAGGGAGCGCATTCAATTGCAATTGTTGAAATTGGACCCGGATAAGACGCGTGAATCCTACGAAAACATGATAGAACGGCAAAACGAGGAGCTAAAGGCCGGATTGCCCGAAGAAAAATACAAGGCATTCAAAGAGTTGGAAGCATCGGGCTTCAAAGCCGTGAAGAAGAAAAAGAAGAAGAAGAAAAAGAAGAAAAAATCCAAAGAATAAGGATTCCATAAAAATGAAAAAGAAGCCAAATGGCTTCTTTTTTTATTCGTTTCGCTTGGCCCTTTTGGCCTCGCGTCGTTCTTTAAAAAATTCGATAAGATTACCACCCAACCAATAGGGAATTACAAAGGTCAATAAAAATATCATTAACCAAAATCCGATGGTGAGAATGGTCAAAAAAGCAAGAAATCCTAAATATTGGTCAAATTCGAACATGTACGTAACTTTTGCTGAGACAAAGATACTTTGAAAAGGGGGAAACCAACAAATCAAATTCAAAAAAAATGGAAATAATTCCCCAAACCCCTACCTTTGTTAGAACAAAAATCAGATAAAAATGGGTTATAGAATAGAAAAGGACACCATGGGCGAAGTCAAAGTCCCGGCCGATAAATATTGGGGCGCACAAACGGAACGTTCCCGGAACAATTTTAAGATCGGTCCCGAGGCCTCCATGCCCTTGGACGTAATCTATGGGTTTGCCCATTTAAAGAAAGCCGCCGCCCACGCCAACCACGAACTTGGAGTGCTGGCCCAGGAAAAGAGAGACTTGATCTCACAGGTCTGCGACGAGATTCTGGCCGGTAAACACGACGATCAGTTTCCCTTGGTCATTTGGCAGACCGGTTCGGGCACGCAGAGCAATATGAACGTCAACGAAGTAATCGCCAATCGGGCGCACGAACTGGCCGGAAAGAAAATCGGGGAAGGCGAAAAGACCATTCAGCCCAATGACGACGTCAACAAATCACAATCGTCCAACGATACCTTCCCAACAGGGATGCACATTGCCGCCTATACAAAAATTGTGACCCGCACCCTTCCGGGTGTGACCCATTTGCGGAACACGCTGGACAAAAAGGCGAAGGAGTTCGCCAAAGTGGTCAAAATAGGGCGTACCCACCTAATGGATGCTACTCCACTAACACTAGGACAGGAATTCTCGGGCTATGTCTCCCAATTGGACCACGGACTAAAGGCCCTGAACAATACCTTGGACCATTTAAGCGAAATGGCCTTAGGGGGTACAGCTGTAGGGACAGGGCTGAATACGCCAAAGGGATATGATGTTTTGGTAGCCAAGTACATTGCCAAATTTACCGGAATGCCCTTTAGGACGGCCGACAACAAATTTGAAGCCTTGGCGGCCCACGACGCCATTGTGGAGAGTCATGGCGCGCTGAAACAGCTCGCGGTTTCCCTAAACAAGATTGCCAATGATATTCGTATGATGGCCTCAGGACCCCGTTCGGGCATTGGGGAAATTACCATCCCTGCCAATGAACCCGGTAGCTCCATTATGCCGGGAAAAGTAAACCCCACACAGTGTGAGGCGCTCACCATGGTCTGTGCACAGGTCTTGGGCAACGATGTAGCCATAAATGTGGGAGGCACCCAGGGACATTATGAACTCAATGTCTTTAAGCCCGTTATGGCTTACAACATTTTACAGTCGGCCCAATTGATCGGGGATGCCTGTGTGAGTTTTGATACCCACTGTGCCAGCGGAATAGCGCCCAATAGGGCGGTTATTGAACAGCTATTGAACAATTCCCTTATGCTGGTTACCGCACTGAATACCAAAATAGGCTATTATAAGGCTGCGGAAATTGCCAATACGGCCCATAAAAATGGGACTACCCTAAAGGAAGAGGCCATACGGCTGGGGTATGTTACCGCGGAGGAATACGATCAATGGGTACGACCAGAAGATATGGTGGGCTCCCTTAAATAAGTACTTGGGGATTATGGAATAAAAAAAGGGGTCAGATCTTGCGATCGCCCCTTTTTTATATTAATGGAGAGTGTTTATTACTTTAAAGCGAACTTAGAAGTTCCCAATAATTTCAACCTATCATCATATACATTTACCATGTAGTTTCCTTTTTGGAAATCACCGGAAGGCTTGTTGATGTAGTCACAAACATCCAATGAGCTGTTCTCATAGTAGAAGTTTGTTCCTTTGCTATAGGTCACGGAAGCACCGGAATCGTTAGATTTAGAATAACTCTCACCCAGTACGTTACCTTGGGGGTCAAGAACTTCTACAAAGAATTCCCTATCTCCGGCTTCAGCGATTACGTTGTCAGCAATGGTAAAGCAGATTTTGAACTTGTCGGTTCTGGTAGCTCTGGAAGTGGATACCAATTTACCACTGCTACGCTCTTTAACGGCGTCAACGGTGAATTTGGAAAGGTTAAGTGCAGAACCTCTTTCAACAGCATCGGCCAATTGGGTGTTCTGTACTACCAAAGAATCGTTGAAAACAGTTTGTTTCTCCAACTCTACAAAAGTACTGTCCCTTTGCATGGCGATCAAAGTGTTCGATTGCGTCAAGGAATCTACCTGCTTCAATAATTGCTCTCTTTCCTTTTTAAGGATGCTAACTTGCCTTCTGTAACGTGAAAGGGAAGAAATGTCCGCTTTCATTGTTTTCACAGAGTCAATGTACTTGGCAATATTATCCCTGGCAGATACCAATTCCTCATTGGTAGCATTGCTTTCCAAAATAGCTTTGTCGTACTCAGACTTTAGGCTATTTAGATCCTCAACCACCAATTCTTTCTCTTGGGTAAGCTGATTTGTAGTCTTTTGCTTGTCCTGATAAAGACTAACGGTGTAGATGATTGTACCTAACAATACTACCCCGAGCAAACCTGCTATCACTTTTAATCCGTTGTTACTCTTCGTTTCAGTCATAATGTAAAGATTAATTAACTTCTTGTTTACGCTATTAAAGTTATTTGTTTTCTACGACTATATACGGTGCAATCTTCCATATGGATTTTTTGGATGAAAAAAAGTGAATATTGTCCTTCCCAAAAGAAATTGATATACTAACTTTATAGAGGGGCCAGGGACGCCCTGGTGAAAGAAAATTAAAATTTTGCAAAGATGAAAAAAATATTGCATATCCTATTGTGTTGTTCCATGGCGCTCTTGGGCTGTAAGGACAGAACCAAAACTCCCACACTAAACGAGGTGGCCGAAACCCTGGAGCCCGATGTTGTGGAAGATATCAAGATTATTCCCATATCCCACGCCACAGCGGTTCTGGAATGGAACGACACCACCATTTATATTGACCCGGTGGGAGGCGCGGCCGCCTTTGAAGGACAAAAACCGCCCGACTTAATTTTGATAACGGACATCCACGGCGACCACCTCAGTGTGGAAACCCTGGAGGAACTGGATACCAAAAAGGCAAAAATTGTAGTGCCACAGGCCGTTGCGGATAAAATTCCAACAGAATTTACCCCGCAAATAGATGTTTTGCACAATGGGGACACCAAGGAACGCTATAGTATTACGGTAACCGCCATCCCTATGTACAATCTTAGGGAAGAGGCCCTGGCATTCCACGCCAAAGGGCGTGGAAATGGGTACGTGCTAAGCAAGAACGGGCATCGCATATATTTTTCGGGCGATACGGAGGACATTCCCGAAATGAGGGCACTGCAAAATATAGACAGGGCTTTTGTTTGTATGAACCTCCCCTATACCATGACGGTTGAAAGCGCAGCAGATGCGGTACTTCAGTTTAAACCGGTGCAAGTATACCCCTACCACTACCGGGGAAGGCCCGAAGTTAGTGATGTGACTAAATTTAAGGCGCTTGTCAACGCTGGCGACCCAAATATCGAGGTGGTACAATTGGATTGGTATCCCAATGAGGACTATTAAAAACCTTAACGGATCAGTTTTTTGTATTTGATGCGCTTGGGCAAGATATCCCCACCCAATCGTTTTCGTTTGTTTTCCTCATAGTCCGAAAAGGACCCTTCAAAGAAATAGACCTGTGAATTGCCCTCAAAGGCCAGGATGTGGGTACATATCCGATCCAGGAACCAACGGTCGTGGGAGATGACCACCGCACAGCCTGCAAAGTTTTCCAGACCTTCTTCCAAGGCCCTTAGCGTATTTACATCCAAATCGTTGGTGGGCTCATCCAATAAGAGCACATTGCCCTCTTCCTTTAAGGTCATGGCCAGATGTAACCGGTTGCGTTCCCCTCCCGAGAGCATACTTACTTTTTTGTTCTGTTCGCTGCCCGAAAAATTAAACCGGCTTAGATAGGCCCTGGAATTTACCTGTCTACCGCCCATCATAATCAACTCTTGCCCATCGCTAAAGTTTTGCCAAATGGTTTTTTCGGGATCAATATTGGTGTGACTTTGATCTACATAGGCAATTTTTGCCGTATCGCCCACACTAAACTCGCCCTTGTCCGGGTTTTCCTCGCCCATAATCATGCGGAACACGGTAGTCTTTCCGGCGCCATTGGGACCTATGATGCCCACAATGCCCGCCTGCGGCAAGTTAAAATTCAAATCTTCGTAAAGGAGTTTATCGCCATACGCCTTGCTCACCCCTTTGGCCTCTATTACATTGGTGCCCAGTCTGGGACCGTTAGGGATATAGATTTCCAGTTTCTCGTCCAGTTGCTTTTGGTCCTGGCTCAACAGTTTGTCATAGTTCTTTAAACGTGCCTTTTGTTTGGTCTGCCGGCCCTTTGCGCCTTGTCTTACCCATTCCAACTCGCGTTCCAGGGTTTTTTGTCTTTTGGAGGCCTGCTTGCTCTCTTGGGCCAAGCGTTTCGATTTTTGATCTAGCCAGCTAGAATAGTTGCCCTTCCAGGGAATACCTTCGCCCCTATCCAATTCCAAGATCCAACCCGCCACATTGTCTAGAAAGTATCGATCGTGCGTAACAGCAATGACCGTGCCCTTGTATTGTGCCAAATGATGTTCCAACCAATGCACGGACTCGGCGTCCAAATGGTTGGTAGGCTCATCCAACAATAGAATTTCTGGTTCCTGTAGCAACAATCGGCATAGGGCCACCCTTCTTTTTTCACCACCGGATAGTACAGAAATTTGTTTGTCCCCATCAGGCGTGCGGAGGGCGTCCATGGCAATCTCCAGTTTCGTGTCCAGTTCCCAGGCGTTGGAGGCATCGATCTTGTCCTGCAGGTCGGCCTGTTTGTCCATTAGCTTTTGCATCTTGTCCGCATCCTCATAGACCTCGGGCAAACCGAACATATCGTTGATCTTATTGTACTCGTCCAGGATGGCGACCGTTTCGGCAACACCTTCCTTTACGATTTCCAGCACTGTTTTTTCCGGATCCAGCTGTGGATCCTGTTCCAAATAGCCCACCTTATACCCTGGGGAGAAGACCACATCGCCCTGATAGTTTTTGTCCACCCCGGCTATGATTTTCAGCAAGGTGGATTTACCGGAGCCGTTGAGCCCCAAAATACCGATCTTGGCACCGTAAAAGAAGCTTAGATAAATATTTTTGAGAACAGGGGTATTTGCTGTTTTGTAGGTTTTGGTCACCCCGGACATCGAGAAAATGACTTTCTTATCGTCGGACATAAATAAAACGGATTACATTAAAAAAAGAGGAAAAGTGTTAGACCCTACCCTTGAGGGCGTTAAAGACCCATGCTATGGCAAAAAAACCGACGCCTACTGCGGCGAATCCCCATCCGGCAACGTCATCATATCGAAAGGCACCCAGTGCGATCAAACACATTCCTACGACAATCATAATAAACGTAGCCCATGCTAGCACGGTATTCTTATTCATTCCCATATTGTTTTAGTTTGGTTGGTGGTACTTCCAAATATCGTAAATTTTAGAGGAACAATTCCAAATAAAAACAAAACTTTAGGATTCAAAGGGGAAGGTGATGTTGTTCTGCGCGCGTACCAGATCCATTAACTCAATCAGGTCCAGGCTGTTCTGGTGCGACCAGAGCATGCTCTGGGTCTTGTTTGCCCGCAAACAGGCCTGCACCTCCAGGATCTCATGAAAATACCCCTTTCCGGTAGGCGGCAGTTCAAAACGTTCCTCGCTCCCCTCCTTCTCTATTGAGTAAGCGCTGGCCTCATGCCAGCGGGGTTCAATGAAAATAGACCCCTGGCTGCCGGAGAGCTCCGCCCGCATTTCAGATTTTGATTTTAGGCCACTGTACAATACGGCCTGGGCATTCTTATAGCTGAAAATCATAGAGGTCTGTGCCTCTATGCCGGTGGTATGGAAGTTGGCGGCCGACAGTACCCGGTCCGGTTTTCCCAATATCAGATAGGCCAAAAAAATGGGATATATCCCAATATCCAAAAGCGATCCCCCGGCCAGGTCCGGATTTAGAAGTCGGCTCTTTTCGTCCCGATCCAGGGCGTAAAAGGCAAAATTGGCGTGTAGATATGCAATATCACCTATGATACCCTGATCTACGAGTTCCTTTACCTTATATATCGTAGGGTTAAACCGGCTCCATAGGGCTTCCATGAGAAAGACCTCCTGCTTTTGGGCCACAGCGATCATCTGCTCCACCTCTTTCCTGTTTACCCCCATAGGTTTTTCACAGAGCACGTGCTTTCCATGCTCCATACAAAGAATGCTCAATTCGGCATGGGAGGTATGGGGTGTAGCTATGTAGATCACATCCACTTCCTTATCTTCCATTAGCTCTGCATAACTGCCATAGGCGCTACCCACCTGATACGCCTTGGCAAACTCCGAAGCCTTGTCCTTATTGCGGGAAGCCACTGCTACCAATTCGCCATCTTTTACCAAACCCAGGTCCTTGGCAAAATGGTGCGCTATATTGCCCAAACCGATGATGCCCCAACGTATTTTTTGATCCATTTTACTTTTGAAATTTGTCAAAGTTAATCAATATTACTCCTTATATTTATCCAAATCAAAGAAACAATTCAGTCCATGGACATCAACTTCAATAAAAACGAAGATCACAATAAACTACTCCTCTCAGATTTTAAGAAAAAGCTTGCCCAAATTAAGTTGGGCGGTGGTAAGGCCCGTATAGAAAAACAGCACGCCCAGGGCAAGATGACGGCCCGGGAACGGGTAGACTATCTATTTGATGACAACAGTACATCCATCGAAATTGGGTCGTTTGCCGGTGATGGGATGTACGCCGAGCACGGGGGCTGTCCTTCCGGTGGGGTCGTGGTCAAAATGGGCTACGTAAAGGGCAAGCAGTGCATTGTCATTGCCAATGATGCCACGGTAAAAGCGGGTGCCTGGTTCCCCATTACGGGAAAGAAAAACCTTAGGGCCCAGGAAATCGCCATGGAAAATCGTCTGCCCATCATCTATCTGGTAGACAGCGCGGGGGTGTACCTGCCCATGCAGGACGAGATTTTTCCGGACAAGGAGCACTTTGGACGCATTTTTAGGAACAATGCCGTCATGAGCAGTATGGGCATTCCGCAGATTGCGGCGGTCATGGGAAGCTGTGTGGCCGGCGGGGCCTATTTGCCCATCATGAGCGATGAAGCCCTGATCGTGGATAAGACCGGGAGCATCTTTTTGGCGGGGAGTTATCTCGTAAAGGCCGCCATTGGGGAAGATATTGACAACGAGACCCTAGGGGGCGCTACCACCCACTGCGAGATCAGTGGGGTGACGGATTACAAGGCGAAGGACGACAAGGCTGCGTTGGACACCATTAAGGGCCTTATAGACAAAATGGGGGATTTTGACAAGGCCGGGTTCAACAGAGTCAAGGCGAAAAAGCCCTTGGAAAAACCTGAGGACATCTATGGCCTACTCCCCAACAACCGAACGGGACAGTACGACATGCTGGAAATCATCAAGCGCTTGGTAGACAATTCCGAATTTGAACAATACAAGGAAGGTTATGGCAAGACCATATTAACGGGCTATGCCCGGATCGATGGCTGGGCCGTGGGCATCGTGGCCAACCAAAGAAAGGTAGTAAAGACCAAAAAGGGAGAAATGCAGTTTGGCGGCGTCATCTATTCCGATTCCGCCGATAAGGCCACACGCTTTATTGCCAACTGCAACCAGAAAAAGATCCCGTTGGTGTTCCTTCAAGACGTTACCGGCTTTATGGTGGGCAGCAAAAGTGAACACGGGGGCATCATTAAGGATGGTGCCAAAATGGTGAACGCCGTGAGCAATTCCGTGGTTCCCAAGTTTACCGTGGTCATCGGGAACAGCTACGGGGCCGGGAATTACGCCATGTGCGGCAAGGCCTATGACCCCAGACTTATTTTTGCTTGGCCCAGTGCCGAACTTGCGGTCATGGGCGGTAATTCCGCTGCCAAGGTGTTGCTTCAGATAGAAAAGGCCTCCCTGAAGAAAAAAGGGGAAACCATAACCGAGAAAAAGGAGAAGGAGTTGTTCAACTCCATCAAGGAACGCTATGATGCACAGGTGTCCCCGTACTACGCCGCCGCCCGTTTGTGGACCGATGCCATCATAGACCCGTTGGATACACGTACCTGGATTTCCATGGGCATAGAAGCGGCCAATCACGCCCCTATTGAAAAGCCCTTTAATCTTGGGGTCATTCAGGTGTAGGCACCTTTCGCAAAAAAACACGCGCAGTTTTAAAATAAAACACGTGCGGTTTTAAAATAAAATACGTGCTGTTTCAAAACAAAACACCTGCTGTTTTAAAACAAAATACGCGCAGTTTTAAAATAAACATCGTGCCGATTTTAAAAAGAGGCCTGAACAAGGGCCCAGGATTCCCTACAATTATCTGGCCACCACCGTCGGGGTGTTGGACACCGAGAACAGTTCCTGATTCACCTCGCGGATCCCCATTTTAAATACTTTGGTCTCCTGGCGCTGTGCCGGGGTCCCGTAATGATAGTAGACCGTGGCCTTGATGTAGGCAGGGGTAAGTCTTTTATTGCCCTTGTACTTTACGTTCACCTGCCAATCGCCCTTTAGGGCACCATCGATCAGATACTCCTCGCTGGAATACCCCAGCTGTCGCTCTTCCGCAATGCGGTCGGCATTGGCCATTTGGGAGCGCTCCCAAGTATAGTACTGCCCTTCCGGATTTACGAATTGAAGCGCAAATTCGGCTTCGCTATCGTTCCATTCAAAGACCAAACGGGTGCCTTCAAAATCGTCCTTCCAAGTATACAGCCCATAAGCCCTGGAGCGTAAAAATTCCTTACCGTGCAAGCGCACCAGGTTGTTCATTTCCCGTTTCATGAGCGCAGTGAACTCCCCTTCCTTGAGCATGCCTGTACGCAACAAATGGTTATAGCGGTAATGCATGGCCGCGGCCTTGGGAAACTCCCCAATATCGCGGTAGCTACAGGCCATGTCCAGGTAAGACTGCGCATGGTCCGGTCGCAGGTTAAAAATTTGTTTATACAGGGTATTGGCCTGCCTATGGTCATTGTTCTTTTGGTACATATAGGCCAAGGCCTTGAGCGCCACGGGGTTTCCCTCGAAATAGCTCCAGTGATCATCCAGCACCTTCTGGGCCATACGCCTGTTGTTCCATCGATTTAAAAAATAATCATAGGTATCTATGGTAAAAAAATAAGAGCTGGCATAGGCCACGTTTTTCCGCTTGTATATGGCAATGGCCTCCGCCTCGCTTTTTGCGGAATGAAGGGCCCTCAAATAATTGGGCGCGTTTTTGGCGATCCCGGTTTCCTGCAGCACATCGCCCTTGAAATAATTGTCCCTGAGCTTTACGCGATCATAGGGCTCGTTGGTCCCAGGTTCGGTGCGCAAAGTTCCCATTGAGGTGTTCACCACAATCACCCCACCGGAGGCAAAGGAGCCGTATTTGGCCGTGGCCACCAGCGAAGGAATGAGGGCTATACGTTCTACCTCCGTGACCTGGATAAAATTGGGCGCGTTTACGTAAACGGCACCGTCCACATCAAAGATGGCGGACCGGCGGTTGCCACTGCGGATAAAGACCCTGGGAAAGGGATCTCTGGGCGATTGGACCACCCGAACAAAGGGCAATTTGGACCGAAGGGCCGTCACGAAATCCACGCTGGCCAGGTTAAAATCCCTGCCCTCATACATACGCATGGCGTAACCCGTGCGGGCCTTGTCAATGATACCAAATGCCGTTTTAATGAGATTTTTATTGGTGGGATATTGCTTTTTTAGGGCTTCCTGCGTCCTGGATCGCTTCACGGCCTCTTTGCGTTCGGTCTCGGCCAGCCGATATAGATTGGGCACCTGCGGCCCCTGTTCCGTCAAAGTTTCTAGGGCCACCTTTGCCATAGGTTGCCCTTTTTGGGAATAGCCCGAAAGGGCGATGGATAAAATCAGGAGGGTCAAAGAAGTTTTCAAAGGCGTCATAGCTGTAATTTTTTTGGATTCGTAACTGTCATGTATCTAACAAATGCATCAAAAATTATACCCAAATCCGTAGGGCACCCAAGAGCCATTATCTGCCCTGATGCGTCATAGGTCTGGGAATCAAGAGAAGTTGGGTCTGCCTGCCATTGACATAGCGGAAACCCTCTTCCCCATAAAAACCTGCCTCTTCCAACATGATCCGGATATCCCGTTTCCATTGGGGCAGTGTTACCGTCGTATTCAGTTCTATTGCGTAGACCGTATTGGGGCGCAAGGGATAGGCCTCCCCATCGTCTTTCATTACCCCGGTCTGGGCGTCCCACATACCTATGGTGGTCCCGGCAGAATGCCCGTACGAACCTAGGGGATGCGTATAGATAGCAGGACGCAACCCGGCCTCCCTACCCGCTTGTAGCGCCTTGGCCAATATCTCGTTGCCCGTGCGACCACTGATCATGTTCTCCGTTAGAAAGTCCTGCACCCGATTGCCGTCTTTTAGGGCCGATACCAAAAATTCCGGGGCCCTTTCCTCGTTTGGCCTTAGTACATAGGCCAGTTCTTGGCAATCCGTGTTCAGGCGCAAATAGGTGATGCCAAAATCGCAGTGCAACAGGTCTCCCGGGCGGATTACCATGTCCTCTGGCCTTCCGGAGAAGGAATACAGGTGCCCTACCAATTCCTCACTGCTGCGCTGCACGTCCACCGTAGGGTGAAACCAGGTCTCCAGGCCCAGATCCGTTACTTTTTGTCGCATCCACCACTCTACCTCTGTGGTCGTGGTGATACCCGGACTGATCACTTTTTCCGAAAATGCCTCGGCGATAATACTGTGGGTAAGGCTGACCAATTTATTGTAGATGACCATTTCGCGTGGCGTTCGGGTCTCGATCCAGCGTACGGCCAGCTGTTCGGCCGTGGTCACTTTGGCATGATAGGGCTTGGGAAGATAGCGCATAAAGGCCTCATAATCGGTCTTGTCCAGGCCATCGGCGATGTTGAAGTCGTCCGAAAAGTTGAGGCCTATTTTCTCCGGTTTTCGTTCTTCGATCAATTGTATCAATCGCTTCCATTGGTCGGGCTGCTTCTCCTTGTCCCAGGCCGAGCTGATGTTCTCCCCAACGTCATAGCGGGCCACCGCCAACTTCTCAATGGTATTCTTGGCCCTGTCCCTATAGAACAACAGTATGGTACGTCGGCGTGCGTTGAGCCAGGTGGCTGGCAGCATGGTCCTGAGCACGGGGTCTTCGTTATACTCGCGAGATATCAGGATCCATAGGTCTATTCCTGTTTCGTCCATTAGCCTGGGCAGTAGGGTATTGAACCTTTCCTCCAGGATTTCATCAACCACTCGGGCCCGGTCCTTTTCGGGAAGGATCTGTTGTCCCGTTAGTGTAAATGAAAAAAGGAACATCAAAAGGGCAAGCTGCTGTCTCATACGGTATTTTTTGCCTTATGAAAATACGCTTTTTTGACCATTCCGCGAAGTGTTCCAAATTTTTGGGCTTTCGGCGTTAAAAGAGAACCGTCCTTTGACTATTGCAAAGAGCGGTTTGAACACCTATAAGCTACCCTTTGACGTTTTTACCAACCGAATAAACTCTGCTCTATATCCAAGCTTATCCCTACCTCTACCCGCTTCCGCCAGGGTAATGACATCGTCTTGGGCGCTATTGTTGGTAAACTGTGATTTGCGCAATTGCATACCGAACAACGCCACCGCGGAGGCAAACTTAAAATCGGGCGACATCTCGGTTGTCCGATCTGTGACAACCTGTACCAATTCTATACTTTTATCGCCATCCGGTTTTTTATATCGAAACTTTACCGTGAACAGTTCGTCTGAAAATCCTGTATTGTTCTCCAAAGTGGTATATTTTAAGTCCGCCGTTTTCTTTACATAGTCGGAGTTGACACCTGGGGCGATGATTTCATAGAGTGCAGTCACCGTATGCCCGCTTCCCAATTCTCCTGCATCTTTAGTGTCATCTATAAAGTCCTCATCGGCAAGCAATCGGTTCTCATACCCGATCAACCGATAGGCCTGGACTTTGGCAGGATTAAATTCCAACTGTATTTTAACATCCTTTGCTATCGTATAGAGCGTACCGCCAAATTCCTTCCCAAATACTTTTTGGGCTTCCTGCATGGTATCTATATAGGCATGGTTCCCGTTTCCCTTATCCGCCAAGGTCTCTAGTTTTGAATCTTTGTAATTCCCCATCCCAAAGCCCAACACAGATAGAAACACGCCCGATTTTCTCTTTTCCTCAATGAGTTTCTGCATCGCCTTGTCGCTCGAGGCTCCAACATTGAAATCCCCATCGGTCGCTAAAATGACCCGATTGTTACCTCCTTTGATAAAATGGTCTTGCGCCAATTTATACGCAAGTTTAATTCCGGCTCCTCCAGCCGTAGAGCCTCCTGCGCTAAGTCTGTCGAGCGCATCTAGTATTTTTTCCTTGTCCATTCCGCTGGTAGGTTCCAGAACTACACCTGCCGCACCAGCGTAGACCACAATAGAGACCCGATCTTTTTCCCTAAGCTGATTGACCAACAGTTTAAAGGCCGATTTTAATAATGGTAATTTATTGGGCGAATCCATGGACCCCGATACATCGATCAAAAAGGTAAGGTTGGAAGCGGGCAATGTATGGTTTTCATATGTCTTTCCTTGTAAACCTATACGTACCAAACGGGTATTTTTGTTCCAAGGAGTTTGCGACACTTCAGCGTTGATGGAAAAGGGATGGTGTTTGGGCTGCGGATAGTCGTACCCAAAATAATTGACCATCTCCTCTATTTTTACGGCGTCCACATCTATTTTTTGTCCCTTGTTTATCATTCGCCTGATGTTGCTATAAGAAGCCTTGTCCACATCTATGGAAAAGGTGGAAAGTGGTTGCAACTGCACTTTTTGAAATTGGTTTTCAGTGATTGCAGCATAGTTTTCATCTTCCTCCACTCGATATTTTCCACTTTTCGTGGTGATTACAACACAGCCATCTTTCGCTATGTTCCCAAACAGTTTCCTGGCACGGGCGCTTTTATATACGTTGACCTTCTCAATCTTATCTGGGCTTATTTTAGCAATGACGGCATTCTTATATTTTTCTATGGGTACACCGTCAACAATATAAAGTGGTTCCTTTCCCTGCTTTACGGAAGCAATTCCCCTTATTTTAACTGTAGTTCCGTTTCCGACCAACCCACTGGCTGCTGTAATCTGCACGCCGGCTGCTTTTCCCTGTAATTGTCTGCTTAACTTATCGTGATAGGCTTGTCTTTTACTTTTTTTCTCTGAAACCTGAGTAACTGAAGCTGTTATGGAACGCTTGGTGCTTATGCCATGTCCTACCACAATAACCTCGTCCAATTGGCTGCTATCTTGTTCCAGTAGGAGGTTGATCACCTTAGCGTCGCCTACCAAAACTTCACGGGTCTTAAACCCGATATAGGAAAACACCAGTGTATCGCCCTTGCTAGTTAGAATGCTGTAATTTCCATCAAAATTGGTATATGTTCGTTTTATGGATTTCTTAACGATAACGGAAACACCGGGCAATGGACCGGTGGCATCCGAAATCGTTCCGGTAATGGTCTTCTCTTGGGCCTTTACTACAAACCCAATAGACAATACGATTGCAATTAGTATACTTTTTTTCATGATTGGTCTAATTTCTATTGTTCAACAAGTAATTTGATGCCGCCACACTGTTTGCGACTTCTATCTTTTCAATATCCTGGGGATTAAGAGCGTTTAGGATAGACGTGTCCGTGTACCGGATGCCATCTACAATAATTATGGGCGTATCCCCGCCCCGCAAGGCAATTACTGGGGTTTGGTTAAATTGGGTATTGCCAATCCTAACTCCCGGGACCCTGGCCTGTATACTGTTGTAGATATCTTGCTGAGTAAACCAGTTGGTGTTGTCCAGGGTGTAAATGGTAAAGGGCAAGTAATAAGACCGGTCCACAAAACACGCTGTGGCGTCCTCCCGTAACTTGACTACTACCTCACCAGGTTCCGATATTTTATGGACGATGGTTTTAAACCCCAGGTAGGTGAAAACCAAGCGATCTCCTTTTTTGGCTTTTATTGAAAATTCCCCGTCAAAATTGGTCTTAGTACCCTTTTCAGTGCCCCTTATCGTAACCGTTGCTCCTGGCAAGGGCAATTTTTGACTACCATGTTCCAGTACTTTGCCATTAATGATTAAGGCAGTGGTATCCTGCGGTTCAACTTGGTTTTTCTGCTGCGCCTGTATCCCATAACCTAGTAATAGAATTAGGCCAATCATCACATTTTTCATCTTTTAGGTTTTTAAAGTTTGGTATAAACCTAAGGATGCACGGGTGGGGCTACAAGGGGAAATGAGGGAAGTGGCGTTTTCTTTGAGGGAAATCAGAAATCGAAGGTCAGAGGTCAGAAATCAGAGGTCAGTAGTTAATACTGCCTTCCGCAGATGGCTTAGGTACTGCCAGATTTACTATCTTAGGGGTGTAATGGGACTATAGATAGCAGCAATACAACTATGACAACAGACCGTTCTAAAGTAACCCTGCACATGGTGGCCAGCCTGGACGGCTTTATTGCCAAAAGGGATGGAAATGTTACATGGATGCAATCTACCGACCGTTATGAACAGGGTGTTACGCTAACTGAAGAAGACATAGTGGCCTATCTCCAAACCATAGACTGCTATGTGATGGGGTCTGCCACCTATGAACACGCCGTGGAACTCGGGTGGCCCTATGGGGATAAGCCGGTCTCTGTATTGACCCATAGAGATCTGACAAGTGATAGGGAAAACGTGGCATTTTACTCCGGCGATCTGGGCACCCTGGTAAACGATCAACTAAAACCGAACCACCGGAATATCTGGCTGGTGGGCGGGGCCGTGCTCGCCAAGGATGCTATCCGGGCACAGTTGGTAGATGATATCATCATCTCCATTATGCCCGTTCTCCTGGGTGAAGGCCTGCCGTTTTTTGACCATATTGGTCGGGAACAAACCCTGCATCTCAAAGATGTAACCGCCTACAAGGACGGGATGGTAGAATTGTGGTATGAAGTGAAGAAGGAATGAAAGAGTATAATATAACATCTAAACTTAAATGAAATATCGAAAAGATGAAATATTAGAGATGTTAATCTCATCTTATAAATTTCAAGCTGAATTTGATTCAGGTGTTAAAAGTGGAATGTCACTGAATTACGAAACTACTATTTTGGAATGGATGGACGTTTGCGATTTGTTGATGCCAACCAAATTGGCAAAGTATTTTCACAAATATTTTCAACTCAATAGACCACTAGCTGAATTAGAGTGCCTATTGAAGAATTTTGAGAAAAACACCATATCTGATTTTTGCGAATATATATCAGAACATGCAGAACGGCAGAAAATAGTGTCGATTACACTTTTGCGGCAAAAATGTGAAACCGCATCAATATTTAGGAGGTTAAAACAAAACTTGTCAAAACAAGTAGCTTATGCAACGGAATTAAAACCTAGTAGTAAGGTTAACGATTTTTTTCTTAAATCTGATGGGGTTTTATTCGAGGAAGTGAACAGAATTGCACCAGGGACACTGTCTGAGTTTGAATACCGCGCAAATAAATTGGTATTGACGGGACAAACGGTAATCTTGCTTTCCGCATTTTTTGCATATGTATTTTGGGCTATATGGTTTTTTCATTGGCTTTTGATTTTGCCAATTGCAATAGGCATAGCGCTGTATCAAATTGGAATGAAAAAAGAGCCTGAAAAGTTGAGTCTTGGCGGATTTGAAGATTTCAGAGAGTTGATTTATGGTATGAAAGAAAAATTGGAAAAAGTAAGCACTTAATCATAGCTATTGTGTATCGCGGCTCTTGCACTAGTATAAAATTTGCATCTTTAAGATGGTCCACCTCCCCGTCTTCACCAAGGGTACTATTTTGTGCTGCTTTTAGAAAGTAACAACAAATGAAAAAACTCTTTTTGGACGATGTAAGAACCATAGAAATGGTTTATGACAAATCTATGGAGGTGGAATTTGATATCGTTCGAACCTACCAGGAATTTGTTCACTACATCAAAACCAATGGACTGCCAAATTATATAAGCTTTGATAACGACCTTGGGCTCGGGGAGGATGGAAAAGTGGCTCCAGATGGATTGGCCGCCGCTAAATGGCTTGTATACGAATCCGGATTGGACCTTCGGAACCTAAAATTCAAGGTACATTCGGCGAATCCTGTTGCAGCGGAACAAATAAGGGGGCTTTTAAATAATTACATTACCCATTTAAAACGGATGGAGTAAAGCTGCAACTGCCAACTGAAAAAGACGACGGAACTTATTAGGCCAGCAACGCCAAGCTTGCCGCTCTTAGGATCTTCCCATTTTTGGTCTCCTCAAATTTTTCCACCGCCACCACTTCTTTGGGTACCTCAAAGGCCTTCAATTTCTTGGACGCTTTGAGCTTGGCGAGTAAATCTTCCTCGGGGGCACCCTCCACGACCAAAACCAATTTTTCCCCGAGCTTGGAATCCGGGAGCCCGGCCACAAAGAACCTGTTTTCCACGAAGGGCGACAGTTTGGCCTCGATGGTTTCGGGTAGCAATTTGACACCCCCGGAATTGATGATATTATCGTATCGGCCCAACCATTGGAACTCGGTCTCGGAGACCAAATCTACTACATCATTGGTCGGTATGGTTTCCTTTAATAAATGTGGTGCATTGATTACCAGGCAATCGCGTTCATCTTTAGAAATAGCCACGCCGGGCAAGATGGTAAAAGGGCGGTCCGGGCCAGTAATCTTTTTTGCGGCTATATGGGTGATGGTCTCCGTCATCCCATAGGTTTCATAAATAGCCGTTGGCATATCCCCTATCTTTTCCTTAAGCGCATGGGGTATGGGTGCTCCGCCCACGATGAGCTTTTTTATCCTGGGTAGTTCATCCAGGGAGGCTGCCAATTGCAGGGGGACCATAGCCACGAAGTGGTACCTGCCACGGGCTGCTTGTAGCGGTTGGGCGGTGGGTTCCACATAGTACAGTTCCAGGCCCAAGATCATGGCCCTGACCAACATCATTTTTCCCGCAATATAATTTGTGGGCAGACAGAGCAGGGCGGTATCGCCCACCTCCAATCCAAAAAAGTCCCCGGTGGCCAGGGCAGAGTTCACCATGGCCTGTTTTTGCAGTGTCAGTCGTTTGGGTTTGCCGGTAGATCCGGAGGTCATTACTTCGAGGGTCGGTACATCGGATAACCAGTCCAAAAGAAAGTCGCCCATGCTCAACTCCCAAGGTGCTCCTTCCTTGATCAGGCTATAGGCCACCTCCTTGAGCTCTTCCCGGCTAAAGGAAATCCCGTTGAGCTTAAAGCGGTTGTGGATTTTATTATAGGCTACTTGCATCGGCTTCCTGGGCTAAAAAAACATCCTTGGACTGTACTTTTCCGGTCAGGCGCTCGCGCCATTGTTTCCAACCGTATTTTTTGGAAAAGATAAAGAGAAGCAGCGGATAAATGATCAGTACGGGAACAAAAATATCCCATCCCAAGGTGGGTGTGGATACATCCTTGTAGATCGAATTGGTCTGGAACGCCGTCCAGTCTGCAGTCAATAACAGGGCCGCGGTAAGGTTGTTGGCCGCGTGGAAGCCCAGGGCCAGTTCCAGGCCCTCGTCCATAAGTGTGATAATGCCCAAAAAGAAACCCGTACCAATATAATAGACCATAATGCCATAGCCCAATTTTTCCACTTCCGGATTGCCCAGATGCATTAGGCCAAACAGGACCGAAGTGATTACCAAGGGCACCCATCGGTTCTTGGCCATCAGGCCAATACCCTGCATCATATAACCGCGGAACATGTATTCCTCAAAACTGGTCTGCAATGGGATCAACAGAATACCTATAAGGGCCAGGCTTAGGAAAGGCCCTAATTTAAAATTCAGCACATAGTCGTCCGGTGAAAGGAAAATATCTACCATAATCAAGGCAATGGTAACAAGGCTCCAGAGCGAAAAGGCATATAGGATGCGTTTCCAGTCGATTTTTTTCCGCGAGGTGGTGAGCGAGGTTATGGATTGCGCATGGATCAGTTTTACCCAGCCCAAGACCACGACCAGCCCTACGGCCAATGGTGCCAACAGGATGACCAGCACAGTATTGGATCCCAATTGCTCTATGAGTCCCTGCATCATTTCATCTACCCCGACAGGGGAATAGAGCATGGACACATAATTGAACACCATAAATGCAATAAACCCCAGCGGGAGTATGAGATATTTCCAGAGGCCTATGGTGCCCCTATACCCTTGTTCTACGTACATAAGTTTTGTATTAAATTGATTTTCCACTCGTTCGTTTTTTTATAAAACAGTTTCCCGTTCTCCACCGCCAAAGGGCTGTCAAAATTATTGGTGAACAGGTCGCCGGTCCCCAGGCCCTGAGGCAAGGCATTCTGCAGGGTATGGGTCCACTGTGCTATGGCATTCAATCCTATATTGCTTTCCAACGCACTGGTGATCCACCAACCGATACTATATTGCTCACATAAACGGATCCATTCCTCACTGCCCCTAAACCCACCAATTAGGCTGGGCTTTACTATAATATATTGCGGCCGTATGGTTTGTAGCAATTCTACCTTTTTCGTTACATCTATGACCCCGATTAATTCCTCGTCCAAAGCAATCGGTATGGGTGTGTTTGCACACAACTGCGCCATCTCCCTATGATTTCCCTGGCGTATGGGCTGTTCAATGGAATGCAGCTCGTATTCGGAAAGTGCTTGGAGCTTGTCCGGAGCCTCTTGGGGCGCAAAGGCACCATTGGCATCTACCCGAAGCGTTACCTTCTCTTTGGAATACTGCTTTCTTATGGACGCAAGTACTTCGAGTTCCTGATCAAAATCGAGCGCACCGATCTTCATTTTGATACAGTCAAAACCGGCTTCCAATTTTTGTTGGATCTGTTCCTGCATAAAACCGATATCGCCCATCCATATAAGTCCGTTAATGGGGATAGGGCTTTCCTTTTGGGTAAAATGGGACGGAAAAAGTTCAAAAGGATCTTCGGAAGCTAGCGATATAAAGGCCTGCTCCAACCCGAACTGGATGCTCGGAAATTCGGTCAGCGCCGTCCAGAGGGCATCCTTTCCCAAATGAATATTCTGGCAGGTCCATCGCAGCTTTTCCTCGTAACGAGGTACATCATCGCTACTGAGTCCCCTAAAGATCCCGCATTCGCCTATGCCCCATTTGCCATCCGTTTCCAACATCAAAAACCAGGTTTCCTTTTGGGTCATACGCCCACGGGAGGTTCCGGCCGGACGTTTAAAATCGAGAACATATTTTTTGTAGGATGCCTGCATACCGATGAATCCAAATTTAACTATATTTTAGCGGATAAAATCAAAGAAATGGAAAGGATTGATGGGAAAGTAGTATGGGTAACCGGGGCTTCCTCCGGAATTGGGGAAGGCCTGGCCCGTGAGTTGGGCAAAAAAGGGTGCAAGCTGATTCTCTCCTCCAGGAAGGAGGAACAGCTACAGCTAGTAGCTACACAATGTGGCCCTACCGAAAATGTAAAAACGCTGCCCTTGGACTTGGCAGATTTTGATGCCCTGCCCCAAAAGGTAACTCAGACCTTAGGTTTTTTTGGTCGAATCGATATCCTGATCAATAACGCAGGGGTAAGTCAGCGTTCCCTGATTCTAGATACGGATTTTGAGGTCTATAAAAGGCTTATGGACATCAATTATTTGGGCACCGTAGCACTTTCCAAGGCCTTGCTCCCCTATTTTATACAACGGCAAAAAGGGCATTATGTAACGGTGACCAGCTTAATGGGGAAATTCGGTTCGCCCTACCGGTCGGGTTATTGTGGGGCCAAACACGCGCTGCACGGTTTTTTTGATGTGCTTCGCATGGAACACGAAAAGGACGGCATTGCCATTACGCTGGTATGCCCGGGATTTGTGCAGACCAATGTGGCCAAGAACGCGCTTACCGCCGATGGCAGCCCTCAAGAAAGCGATGATACCGCCACACAGCAAGGCTTGCCCGTAGCTGTCTTTGCAAACAGAATGATCAAGGCCGTGGAACGCAAAAAATATGAGGCCTATATTGGGCGCGGCGAGGTAAAGGGCATCTATTTAAAGCGTTTTTTTCCGAAAATGCTTCATAAGGTAGTACTAAAAAGTATCGTGAAATGAGCGTATCCTGCTAATTGAAATTGAACCAAAAACGGACACCTTCGGCCGTTTTGTCAATGTTCAACATGGACTGTAGTTGGTTCACCAAACGGTTCATTAGGCGAATTCCCATAGAGGAATTGGTCCGTTCATCAGTATCCTCGGGAAGTCCCACCCCATTGTCGGTATATTCAAAGAAGCCCTGTTCCCCGTTTTTTCTAAGGTGGATGTAGATCTTTCCGTTCTCATCATCTTCGGGAAAGGCATACTTAAAGGAGTTGGAGACCAACTCGTTCAGGATCAGCCCGAAAGGAATGGCCCGATCAATGTCCAGTTCTACCCCTTCGGCGTCAATGGTGATATTGATGTTGTGTCCGCCTTTTTTGAATACGGACTGTACGCTGTTGACCAAACTCTCTATATAGCCCTGCATTTCTATGACGGACAAGTCGTCGTGCTGATATAATTTTTGATGGATCAGGGCCATGGCCTTTACGCGGCTCTTGCCTTCCTCCAAAGCCTCTATAGCGGCCTTGCTCCGGGTGTTCTTGGTCTGTAGGCTCAGCAGACTGGATACCATTTGCAGGTTGTTCTTTACCCGGTGGTGGATTTCCTTGAGCAGCGAATCCTTTTCCACGAGCGAGTTCTCAATGATGTGCTTCTGCTCGGCGATCAGGCGTTGGTTCTTTATACTTTTGAGATAGGCATAGACCAGACCTGCAAAGCCCAGGAGTGTAAAAATCAAGGAAATGAAGACCAGGTTGATCCGTTCGTCCTTCGCTTGCATTTCGCTGCGCGCCCGTTCCATTTCCAACTTCTGTTCGTCGATCTTCTTCCTGGAGTTGGCCAGATCATATTCGGCCACCACCTGTAGCTGTTGTTTTTTAAGGGAGGTGTCATTGGTATCAATGGAATCCCTTATCCGAATGTTCTTTTTTAAATAAAAGGTTGAGTTCCTAAAGTCCTCAACTCTGTCATAGTAGGCGGCAAACAGCCTGTTCCTTTTTAGGACATGTTCCGTTTTACTCAGGTTGAGGTCGGTATTCAGGTATTCCCTGGCCATACGATAATTTTCCAACTGGAGATGGCAATCCGCTAGGTCTAGACTATTTTCAATGATGTCCAAGGAATATTTGCCCCCGTTGTTTTCCGTAATGGTGGTGATGGCGTTCTCCAGATAGGGAACCGCTTCCTCATATTGTTTTAACTGCACGTGGCATTTGCCAATATTGCCCTCTATAATGCCCTTTAACAATTTCCCCTCAACGATTTCCTTTTCCGTTTTCACATCCGAAATATCGTTCAGGAAAACATCGATATACCCTTTGGCCTTTTTAAGGTTGGCCAGGGCCACGGAGGCTGACTTGTCCAGGCGGAGGTAATTGCCCACATTGTTGTTGTACTCTGCTAAACCGTACAGGTCACTGTCCTCAATATTCTTTTTGACCTCCATGATATAGTCGTTCATCGCCTTTCTGTGCAGGCCCAAATTGGAATAGATGTCGTAAAAGGCAATATTTTCGATAATGCCCAACTCTTTTTTAGCGGTTCTTACCTCTAGCTGTTTATCGTAGAACTGGAGCTGCGCATAGTTGTCGTCCATCAGGTCCAACAAAATCCTTTTTGAATTGAAGCCCAACTTTTCCTTCTCCCCGTACAGCTCATTGGCAATGGCCAAACTCTTGTCATAATCTCCCAAATCACTGTAAATCTGGGACTGCATTATTTTATAGCGTTCAATAGCGGCCGAATCTTTGGTCTTCTCCGCGCTGTTCAGATACACGTTTACCGTATCGAGCCAGTCGTAGGCAGAATTTTCATTGTAGCGGTTGATCCGGTTGAAGAAGAAGTCGAACTTGTCAACGGCACCGGGGGTGTCTCGAAATGTTTTTAAAAGGTTTTCCTCAATGGAGGTTGTATCCTGTGCCATTGCAGTGCCCATGACCCAGAACAAGGCCATGTAAACATACCATATCTTACCGCGCAACTTTACCATATCATAATAAGGGGTTACCTTAATTGCCATATCTTTTTAACGCTCGATACCAAAATTTATTTAGGACTGCGGTCCTAATAAACTCCTTGTCGTCCTAGGGGTCAAACTTACCACTATCACAGCGTTTTTTTTAATTTTTGTTGTCAAGTGAATTGAATACGTGGTGTGTTCAAATAACCGTGGCCGTCTGAAAGCACACCTATCAAGACTCCTGCATTCCTCCAAAGCCCAAGACGTCCACCCTGCTGTTGGGGGGAACAGATTATATTACAAAAGAGGCCCTACAGAATTGCACAGCCTCTTTGGTAAACACTATTTGAAAATGGTAAGATTTGGGATTTCTTACAGCAATTCAAATGTATCACTTAGAACCCTAGCTTTTAGAATATTGTTGTATAAGTGCCGATTTTTGTTGTGAAACGGGTCGGTGTTCCAAAACATGGTATTTCATCGATAATTTTGGTATTTCATGGATGGTTTTGGAGTGGTGCGCACTTTGGCCCGGGAAGCGCATGTCCCAAACTAAAAAGAGCCTTACCTAAGTAGGTAAAGCCCTTTTACGAGAACACTATATGAAAATGAAAAAATTATTTACGCCTAATACGTTTATGGATCGTAAGTAATTATAGGACCAAAGTATTTCATCCTTGCAAGCCCTCAAAATTATTGTTGCGTAGACCGCGAAATACGTTGTGAGCCCATTCCAAAATGATATCAGGAACAGATTTTGGGGAAAGAAGTCTTGGATAAAAACAAAAATGCCCGGAAGACCAAAGGCTTTTGGCTAGGAATTCATGGCAGAGATAATAAACTCTTTAAAGTCCTTGGAAATGGGAATTAGGGTATTGTTGATCATAATGTCCCGTGAATTAATGGCATCAATGTGGTCTACATTGACTATGTAGGACTTATGGGCCCTGTAAAATTTCTTTTGCGGTAATTTCTCCAAATAATCCTTCAACGGGGACCTCACCAGGAATTTCTTATCTACCGTGTTGACCTCCAGGTATACATTGTCTGCCTTTATAAACTGAATGTCCTCAAATTGGATTCGGTAGTAGAGGTGTTGTTTCTTGACAAAAATGGAATCCTTTAGCACAGAGTTCGACATTACTTTGCCATCCTCTTCCTCTGCGCTTGCAGCGCCGCCCGATTTTTCAGCGTAGTTAAAATTGGAAAGTGCAATTTCTATGGAGGTGTAGAGGTCCTGTTGTTCAAAAGGTTTTACCAGATACCCGTTAGGTTTTACCGTTTTGGCATTTTCCACGGTGGCCCGATCCGAGTTTGAGGTAACAAAGATAAAGGGGATATTGTAGTTTTCACGGATATGTTTTCCCAGGTCAATACCCGTTTTATCGGAAGCAAGAATGATATCGATAAGCACCAGATCTACATGCTGTGTTTTTAATACCTCCTCTGCCTGCTCATAGACAATAACATTATCCACGATCTCATAGCCAATTTCTTCCAGCATAGATTGCATGTCATCCGCAATGATGACATTGTCTTCAACGATCAAAATTCTAATAGGTTGTTCCAATTGGTGTGGTTTTAGGAGATTTTGTATCTCAAATTTACAAAAAATTATTAAATGCGAAATAAAAGAGCAGGGCCCATAAGAAGGTGCTCAGTGCCACTTTCTTGAGCTCAGGATCTAGCTTTACGGGCTCATCGGTGGTTCGTACTTTTTTGAAGTGGATAAAAATAGGAACAAAGGCCAGGAGGTGAATGGCACTTCGCCACCCATCAAAATGGCCCCATGTAAATGCAAGGGCGCTTAAAAAACTTAGGAGCAAAAGCAAGTAGTGATAGCGTTTTCCGTTTACGAAACCCAAGCGCACGATCAGCGTGTTCTTTCCCGCATTTTTATCCGATGCGCAATCCCGTAAATTATTGAGGTTCAACACCGCAGTACTCAACAACCCTACGGTGATGGCCGGCGCTACCGCCCAAAGTGTCAAAGATTTGGTATACAAGAACATTGAGCCGAGCACACCGAGGAGTCCAAAAAAAAGAAATACGAAAATATCGCCAAAGCCCTTGTAGCCATAGGCAGAAGTACCCACAGTGTATTTGATGGCAGCCCAAATGCTCACCACGCCCAAAACGAGAAAAAGCAGCAGGTACCAAAGTTGTTGGGCGCCAAAGGCGTAGTACACCACGGCGAGGACGAGCATTAAATTGATGATACTCGAAATAAGGATCCCCCTTTTCAGTTCGGTCCTAGAAAGGAGACCGCCCTGTAGCGTACGTTGCGGCCCGAGCCTTTCTTCATTGTCGGTCCCTTTTACGCCATCGCCGTAATCGTTTGCAAAATTGGAGGTGATCTGAAACCCTATAGTGGTACACAGGGCCAAAATAAACAGGATTGTACTACTGGCTCCATATAAACCGGCAAGTGCAGTACCTACAATGATTCCCGAAACGGAAAGTGGAAGTGTTCTTAATCTGGCAGCCTTGAGCCAGGCTTTAACTTTTGGCACTAATAAGGGTCCTCTATTTTTAATCGTTTTCCGTCTTGATAAGAGGCCACAAACGCATCCTCAAAACCCATTTTAACCAATTGGTACCTAAAAGACCGCGCCTCCTCAAGAGTTTCAAAATTACCAAGGGAATACGAATAAAAAGGATTGGTCTTAACAAATAAGGTGTTGCTCAAGGCTTCGGAGGACAGCGTCATGTTGTTGTCCACAAAAGACTTTACCTGAACGGAGTACACCTTTTCCTTGTCCAAGAACTTTTTGGCCAGGTAAAACTCCTTTACCAAACTAAGTTCTTCATTCTGTTGCTTAAGATTATCGATACGGGTCTTAATGGCATCCAAACTATCAATGGAAACCAAGAGGTTACTGGTGTTCTCATAAGTGTTGGAACTGCTTAGGCCCGCGGTAAAGGAAGTGATGGCAAGCACACCGATGAGAAAGAGTGCTGTAATACCTGCCAGGACATTGCGCTGTAGCTTGCTTTTCCTTAATTCCTTGTTCTTAAATTTTATTTGATCTAATAGCCGCTCATTAATGATTTGGGCCTTATCTATATCCTTATGTAATTCCAGTAAATCACTTTCTTCAATAAAAGGCATATTTAATTGTGTTTTTGGGGGTTCTCTGGTTAAATGTAAACAAAAAGCTACGTTTTGACAAAAATTTGGGGCACTGTAGCGCGAAAGTACTTATTTAGACTGGTAAAAAAAATTAAATCCGAAAAAAAAATCACTATATCACCCTGACAATCATAGGCTTAAAAGAACAATTCCCTATCTATTCCTCGCTTTGAACCAAATAGATTCCATCCTCCTTGATCGAAATTTTACGCTCACGGTACAAGGTGCCAATTCCTTTCTTGAACATTTTCTTGCTCATCTGGAGCTCGGTCTTGATGTCCTCCGGATCCGATTTATCGTGCAGCCTTAGGTAACCTCCTTGGGCCAGAAGTTCCTCATATATTTTTTGGGCCGCTGGCTCTAGACTTTTAAGGCCTATTGGCTGAAGGGAAATATCAATTTTGTTATCTGGCCTGATGTTTTTGACATAGGCCTTGATCCGATCCCCAACGGCCATCTCCTTAAAAACCTCATTGGTGTATACCAACCCCTTATGTTTATTGTTGATGATGACTTCCCAACCCAGGTCCGTTAGCCGGGTTACAATAATGGCTACCTCGTCCAAGGGTTTTACGGTCAGTTCCTCGTTGTCCACAAACTTGTCCAGTTTGTTGGAGGCCACCAGTCTAAAGGATACTTCATCGAGGTAGCAAAAGACCACGTACCATTGTCCCTCCAGCATTTTGTGCCTTTGTTCGCTGAAAGGCACCAGCAGGTGTTTTTCGAGGCCCCAATCCATAAAGGCACCATAAGCGTTTACCTCGACCACCCTGAGCAATTCAAAAGTATTTCGAACAATATACGGTTTTAAGGTCGTGGCCACCGGCCGTTCCTCATAATCCAGATAACAAAAAATCTCTATATCGTCCCCAATGTTATAGGATTTGGGAACGTACTTGTTGGGTAGCAAAACGTCATTGCCATCTCCATCCCCGACAAAAAGACCTACACTGGTATCCCTAAGAATCTTTAGCGTGTTATAATTTCCTAGTTCGATCATGCGGCAAAAATACGCTTTAAATAATGGGATAAAAAAGCCGCTCCCTAAGGAACGGCCGTTTGTTGTAAAATGTGTTGCTATGCGTCGTAAACGGACTCCTTATTAAAATGTTTTGCCAACATATAATAAACGACCGCCCTATACTTGTTGTTTACGGAAGAGCCGTAGCGCTCCACTACACTTTTGATGGCATCCATCAACTCTGGACCATCGTCCATCCCCAATTTCTTAAGCAAAAAATTCTGCTTTACGATTTCCAGTTCCTTCTCGGAGGAACCGGAGACCTTGGAGGCATCCGAGTTGTAAATGGCCGGACCCAGACCTACGGTCACTTTGGTCAAAAAATCCATATCGGGAGTGATGTTAAACCGATTCTCAATGTCGGTGGCGTACTTGGTGATCAGTTCATCTCTTTTACTCATCAGGGTCAGTATTTTACGGTTAATTAATGGTGACCTAAGATATAAAATCGAAGTAATCGCGCAAAATTTTATCATTCAATAATCTGGGGGTCCTTATCTCCATCAATTTTGGGGCATCGGACTTTTGATAAAAGGCGGGCAGGGCACTTTCCAAGCTTTCCCCGTCACCGACCGCAAGGTGTTCAAACCCGTACATATCACATAACTGGGCGGCGCTAAACTTGTGTATGGTCTCAAAGTAGTCCTCAAAATTTGCCGTGTCTTCAGCGCCAGGTAAAATCCTAAAAATACCGCCACCTTGATTATTGATCAGTACAATTCTAAAATCGGGACGTATGTGCGCATTCCACAGACCGTTGCTATCGTAGAAGAAGCTCAGGTCTCCTGTAATCAGAAGCGTTGGCTCTTTGTAATAAAGTGCCGCACCCACGGCCGTGGACGTACTTCCATCAATGCCACTGGTTCCCCTGTTGCAGAATACCTGGATTGATGGGTCAAAATGGAACAACTGTGCGTACCTAACGGCAGAACTATTGGCGAGATGCAACTGATAGTTTTTCGGAATGGCAGCGATCAGATGATGGAACACGAGCATATCGGAAAAGGGAATGCTTCCCATATACGCTTCCCTTTTTTTCTCGTATCCCAACTTTACCGATGTCCAATGATTGCGATAGTCGCTGGTCTGCGTTTCTACCTTCCCCAGAAAAGCGTCAAAAAACCCGTTTACATTCATCTCAAAATGATGGGACAGGTTAAAGAAGGTATTGTAGGCCCTCTTGTCATCCACATGCCAATGTTCTTTGGGGCGGTAAGCCCTTAAAAAGGCCTTGATCTTTTTAGAGACGATGAGTCCCCCAAAGGTGAGCAGGACATCCGGTTGCAATTCCTTGAACAGCCGATCTCGGTCATCCGATTTTTCAATGGGTGCTATAATACTATCAATGCTAGGAAAAAACCTGGGCTGGTGTAGATTGGAAGTGGTTTCGGTAAAAACGATAACGGAACCGTCTTCGGCCAGTTCGTCAAGAAATTGTTGCTCTACGGAATGCGGATAGTTTACCCCGATAAGGACCATCTTCCTTTTGGAGGCGTTCCATCGTTCCACGAAGCTACGCATATCCGGTACCGGCTTTTCCATAGCGGTTTCCTCGGTCCGAACAAAAGGCGTTACCATGGTGTTTTCAATTCTATCGTACAAAGGTTCTTCAAACGGGATGTTGATATGCACTGGGGTATGTTCCCTGCAGGCAAGGGTAAGTGCCTTGTCCAGTTCCGAGTCGTTGTACGCCTGAATATCGGCTTGGTTGACGGTAAGGGAAACCGCAGCGTCAATGAGTTCAGGGGCAAGGTCTTCTATGGTTTCGGTAGCGTGCGACACATCTTGTTTCAGATTGGCCGAATAGCCTATATGCCGGGCAAACACATGGTCTTGCCGGATGGTCTGTCCGTCACCGATATCAATTTTATACACCGGCCTATCCGCCGAGAACACCAGCAAGGGTATCCTACTGTAAAAAGCCTCGGCCACCGCCGGATAATAGTTCAAAAGGGCGCTGCCGGAAGTACAGACCACTGCCACGGGCTCCCGTTGACGCTGCGCAATGCCCAGGGCAAAAAATGCGGCGCATCGTTCGTCCACGATGCTAAAACACTTGAAAAATGGATTTTCTGAAAAACCGATGGCCAAGGGTGCGTTTCGGGAACCTGGTGAAATCACGATGTTTTTGACACCTTTTGCCTTGCAATGCAAAACGACGGACTGTGCCGAAGGGATACTGGAATAGCTCATTGCCGGCAAAAATACGACGCAGGTACTTCTTAACCCAATTCTGGGGACTAATTATTCGGGTTTTGGAGTACACGTAACATGGTGGTACTCTTGGCTAGCGTTTCCTGCCATTCCTTCACAGGTACCGAGTCCTTTGTTATGCCCCCACCAACATAAATTTCCGCTTTGTTAGGTAGTAATTGCATGCATCTAAGGTTCACAAAAAGTGTGGTGCTTTCCTTGGCCATGCTGTAGGCCCGTTCTTCTACATTACGGCGCCTCGCTTTCCGATACCGGTTGCCGCCAAAGTTCAACTCGCCCAAAAAACCGGTATAGTAGGTCCGGTCATAGGGCTCGTGCTTTAAAATAAAAGCTTTTGCCTCCTTTTTGGGAAGGCCGCAGACTGCCGGTGTGGGATGCAATGCCTTAAGCACGGCTGCCAATCCACCCGCTCCCAAGCTGCCCGAAATACCTGTCCTCAAATGCCACACGCTCCCCGCCCGGACCGACTCGGTTTCCGAGAGCTTAAGTGCTGACAAATGGTCCTTTAAGGTATGGGAAATATAGCGGGTAACCATGGCCTGCTCCTCGCGTTCCTTAGCCCCCCAAACAGGATCTTTACGAGGTACAACAGGAAGGGTTCCCGCCAAGGACATGGTTTGTAAATGTTTGTGCCTTACATGCAACAGTACCTCGGGACTCGCGCCCAGCCAGGTACCCACTTTGGGATGATACCAAAGGTAACAGAAGGCTTCCGGATGTAGTTGCAATAGGTCTGCGAACAGGGCCATAGGGCTTTTATCGCTAGGGACCTCCACTTTTCTGGACAGTACTACCTTTTCCATGACTTCCCGACCAATTTCAGCTATTCCCTGCCTTATAAGGTCCAAATGCTGTTTTTCACCTGCTGTGGGACCGCTGACGGACAGACCCGTTCGCCCGGTATCCCGTTGTACGTCAAAGTTGGCCCAATGCACCTCATCGGGTACAATCAAGATGGTGGGGCGTTCGGAATCGAAAGGGGCAAAAACAAAACCCGTTTCCGTGAAATCCTCTGTGTAAAGAAGCGTGTCCGTATCCTGTAAAATTGCAGTCACCCGATCCTCCCCCGATTTCCTATAGGCCGTCAGTGGCAGGCCCTTGGCCAGGTGATCTCCTATTTTGACAAGGAATTGTGAAAACATCCTACTTTTTGGGTAAGGCTATGGTCGTGAGCTTGCACAAGGAAACGAGATTCCCTTCTGCGTCTGTTATTTTGATTTCCCACAGTTGTGTGGTACGCCCTTTATGAAGTATCGTGGCCTTGGCAAAGACATCGCCCTCACGTACGCCCTTAATATGGTTGGCCGAAATTTCTATACCGCGTACGAAAAGCTTTTGGGCATCCATAAAAATATAGGACGCCGTACTGCCCACACTTTCGGCCAAGGCTACCGTAGCACCCCCGTGCAATACGCCATCGGGTTGATATACCTTGGAAGTTACGGGCATTTTGGCCGTTAGAAAATTCTCCCCAACGTCTACATATTCAATATCCAACGTTTCCATTAAAGTATCCTTGCGAATATCGTTGCACACCTTAAGGATTTTTTCTTTGTAATCGTTCATCAAATCATTTTTTGTAAAATTAAGGAATCGATCTTCAAAAAGATCTATTATATTTGATTTTATTTTAACGAACGTTCAATAAA
The DNA here is from genome assembly GCA_947494825.1 of uncultured Flavobacteriaceae bacterium. Lineage (GTDB taxonomy): Bacteria > Bacteroidota > Bacteroidia > Flavobacteriales > Flavobacteriaceae > JBNGOQ01. Next base: position 878,934 of record CANLWN010000001.1, read on the forward strand.
ATGCCACGAATAAAAACATCCAAGGAGGAGGTCCTTCAAAAAGTGATCAATACCGTCCGAAAAAAAGGAATTGCTAACAGTAGCATGAGTGATTTGGCGAACGACTGCGGGATTCAAAAATCCCACTTCTACTACTACTTTGAGAGCAAGGAACGCCTGATCAAAGATGTATTGGCCACCGTGAACAGTTATATGAACTACAATCTGAACAAGATTTTGGACAACGATGCACTGTCCACCAAGGAAAAACTGAGCAAGGTAGACGGACTTATTTTTAAGCTCTTCCTAAAAAACGACGGCGGCTGTGTTATGGCCAACGCCGCCTTGGAGTCTGCCCATGCCAACCCACTGTATTTTGACGAGATCAAGTTGTTTTTCGAAAACTTCATTGCCGGCATAAAGCAGTTGCTAATGGAAGAATACGGGCCAAAGAATGCCCAGGAAATCGCAGAACAGATTGTACAGGATATTGAAGGCGGCATCTTATTGATGCGCGTCTATAATGACCAAAAGTACCTGCAAAATGCGATCAAGAGAATGTATAACCTTATCCTTGTTTAGTCTATGCCCCCTAATGAAAGCCTGGATAATATGACGGAAATTAGCATTCGTACCAGCGACAATTACGTAATCACGGCGCATCGTTTTGACACCACCGATCCCAAGGGGTTGGTTTTTGTAGTTGCCGGTGGCGTAGGACTGCCCCAACGTTTCTTCTTTAATTTTGCCAAATGGCTGGCGCAACAGGGGGGCGTTGCCTATACGTTCGACTATAGGGGCATTGCCCTTTCTAGGCCCCCCAACCTCCGGGGCATGAAGGCTTCGTATCACGATTGGACCACAAAGGACTTTACCGCCCTTACCGAGTATGTAAAAAAGCAGCATCCCGATGACCGCTTGCTTTTGGTAGGCCATAGTTTTGGTGGCAATAGCCTGGGCATGGCCACCGCATACAAGCATTACGAAAAGTTTTTGATGGTTGGCTCCCAATATGGATACTACAAATATTTTCCCTTTCGGATGCAATTGTTGATCAATTTTGGGTTTCGTTTCATGGCTCCGGTGCTCACCTCGATCATGGGGTATTTTCCTTCCCGTTGGATCGGGCTGGGAGAACCCTTGCCCAGTCGTATTGCCCTGGATTGGGCTATTGTGCTGCTCAATAGGGAATCCTTGCTGGCACTGGCAGACCACAACGGGGAGAACCATTACGAAAAAATAACACAACCCATATTGGCCATAAGTATTGATGATGATAATTTTGCACCCAGGAAATCCGTGGATGTCTTGGGACAAAAGGTGTTTATCAATGCAGCACTCCAAAGAATGCATATTGTACCCAGGGAGTACGGTCTAAAGCAGATAGGACACAACGATTTTTTTAGAAAAAAGCACGAGGAACACCTTTGGCCCATCGTAACCGATTGGTTTGGGATAGAAAAGAACGCCATATGAAAACCGAACAACTGAGACCCACTTATTTTCTCAATAGTGAACATCCAGAAATCCATGCCTTTGCCCAATCGGTCACGGAAGGCTACAATACGGAAAAGGAAAAAACGATTGCCCTGTTCAACGCAGTGAGGGACAATTATCTCTATGACCCTTACCATTTGGACCTTAGACCGCAAACGCTGGTGGCCAGTAATATCTTGGGGAGAAGTTCGGCCTACTGTGTGGAAAAGGCGGTATTGCTCTGTGCCCTGCTACGGACCCTGTCCATTCCGGCCCGGCTGAATTTTGGGGATGTCAAGAACCACATTGCGGTAGACCGCATTGTACAGATCTTAAAAACTGATGTACTGGTCTTTCACGGGTGTACCGAAGTGTTTCTTGAGGGTGCTTGGATCAAACTCACACCTGCGTTCAACAAAAGTCTTTGCAAAAAATTGGGCGTGCCCGTCCTGGAGTTCGACGGTACCAACGATGCTGTTTTTCAGCAATACAGTGCCGACGGCAGTACCTTTATGGAATACCTACGGGACCACGGCAGTTTCAACGACTTGCCTTATGCAAAAATGCTGGCCAGTTTCAAGGAAAGTTACCCGCATATTAGGTTTCCCGAAGACCTTATTCTTAATTTGGCCTAAACAAACCAAGCTTCCATGAATTCCGTCGAAAAGCAGATTTCCTACACTACCACCAACTCGTACAGTACCCTCAACCAACTTACGCCACAGACCAAAAACGTCTGGTTTGTGTTACACGGTATCGGGTACCTTAGTCGGTATTTCCTTAAGTATTTTGATGAACTGCCCCCAAATGAAAACTTTATTGTGGCCCCACAGGCCCCCTCCAAATACTACCTCAACGGGGCGTATACCCATGTAGGTGCAAGCTGGCTTACCCGGGAGCGAACGCCTGGGGAAATCGAAAATGTGATCCATTACCTGGACCAGGTCTATGCGGCCGAAGCACCGCCGCCGCATTGCAAGCTTATTCTTTTTGGCTACTCCCAAGGGGTATCCATAGCTACTAGGTGGGCGGCTAGGCGCAAGTTGCCCTGCGACCATTTGCTATTGCATTCCGGAGGGATTCCTGAGGAACTTGAAGGAAAGGATTTTGACTACCTAAAGGAGCACGGAACCGATATTCGCATAATCGTAGGTGATAAGGATCAATACCTGACGGAGGAACGAAGGAAATCGGAATCAAAAAAAATAGAGCGGCTATTTCAGGGAAGGGCAAAACACCTTATTTTTGAGGGCAAGCACGAAATTAAAAAGACTATTATTAACACCTTGATGTAATGCCCGAGTTCATTACCCTTGAAAACGAAGCTGTACGGCTCTCCCCATTGGAACTGGACAACTTTCACGAGTTGTACCCCATTGCCTCACAACCAAAATTGGTACAGTACTCACCCTCCGACATTGAGACCCCCGAAGCCTTAAAAAACTACGTCACCGTGGCCTTGGAACAGCGTGAAATGAAAACCAGCATTCCTTTTATCATATACGACAAGGGAAAGGGACGGCACGCAGGATGCACGCGCTACATGAACATCGATTGGCACAATAAGGTCCTGGAAATAGGAGCCACCTGGATCGGACGTGAGTTTCAGGGAAGCGGACTCAATGCACAGATGAAATTTTTGATGCTGAACCACGCCTTTGATGAAATGGGTTTTGAAAAGGTGGAATTTAGGGTCGATGAACGAAACCTTCGCTCCAGAAAGGCCGTTGAAAAATTGGGCGGGGTACTGGAAGGAATCTTTCGGAAAAACGTTTATTTGCTAGACGGTTTTAAACGCAACACGTGTTGCTATGGCATCTTAAAAGAGGAATGGGACAAAGCCCGAATTACGTTTTTTTAGTTTTAAACCAGTATGGGACAACAAATAGCACTGATGAGTTTGGTGGTACGGGACTACGACGAGGCCATCCAATTTTACACGGAAAAATTGGGGTTTACCCTGGTGCAGGATACGGTGCTGGATGCATTCAAACGTTGGGTAATAGTGGCGCCGCCCCATTCCAAAGGATGTAGTTTGCTTCTGGCGAAAGCGGCCAATACCGAACAACAAGCCGCTGTGGGCAATCAGACCGGGGGCCGCGTATTTCTTTTTTTACATACCGACGACTTTTGGCGCGATTACACCAAAATGCGGGAAAAGGGTGTGCTTTTTAAAGAAAAGCCCAGGGAAGAGGTGTACGGTACCGTGGTCGTGTTTGAGGATCTTTACGGAAACCTCTGGGATCTTTTGGAACTCAAGACCTAGGCAAGATCTATTCTTCCTTCTTTTTGGCCTCTTCGGGTGGGTAATACGCTATACGTCTGGTGGTATAGGCGTTTTCTGGTGTAATAATCTGCTTGATCCAATTGCCCCCTTCCTCATTGTCAAACTGATAGATATATTCCTTTACGGTTTCCATGGGCCCCGTCTTGGTCGTCACTTTGGACAGCATTCCCCGTTGATCGTACCTATAATTGACCAGGGACTTTGGCACAAAGGACTTCTCCTTGGTATCATACTCAAAATGTTCTTCCCGCATCAATTTGTCCTCCGAATCAAACCGCTGTTCCACCGCCTTGGTGGGCAGTCCTTCAAAAAATTCCTTCGTCAAAAGAATGCGTTGTGTACCGCCCCCTTTGATAGGTTTGTTGGAGCTACGGATGGATTTTTGGATTACCTCGTTCAGAAAATACGTCTTGGTGGTCTCCCCTTTGTAGGTGGTGTAGCTGATGAGCGTCTCATCTATGCCGTCGTTATTACTACGCCCTACCCGAATTAGTTGATCGTCGGCATCAAACTCATATTCGTACTGATCGAGAAAATCCTTGTTATAGGAATATATCTTTTCGGTGACCTTCTTCCCCCCAGTAGTATCAATTTCATAAAAATTGGCAATGGAGGTGCTTTTTTCGAAGACACCATCCCTATAATTCTCCAAGCGCTTTTCGATCAGATGACCGTTGTCATAGATATAGTAGGTAATATCATGGTCCGAATCATTGTAACGGGTAACGAGCTTGGTAAGGAACCCGTTCTCATCAAAATCAAACTCTTCCTTGCCATAATCCGTTATCACAAGGCACGATTTTACCTTTCCCCTAAGATCAAAATCGTTGAGGGTAAATACTTTAAGCTCTTGCGAAACCAAAGTGTTAGGCGGTATACCGACCGTAAATGCGATGAAAACCAAAAAAAAGTACGTAGGGTAGTTTTGTATCATATATTCAAAATTACTTTATATTCTCACAAGGGAAAAACAAAATACGTACCAAAAATAAAAAGGGACGATAAAATACCGCCCCTTCCTCATGTTATGATACTATAATATCTGTATCGTTTATTTCACTTCCTCAAAATCAACATCTTCCACATTGTCCCCATCCTTGGCTCCATCGGAAGCGGCTTCTTCACCATTTGCGGAGGCTCCGCCCTGTTGTGCTTCTGCCTGCGCTTTATACATTTCCTCGGAAGCTACCTTCCAGGCCTCGTTGATTTTTTCCAAAGCGGGTTCAATAACGCCTAGATCTTTGCTTTCATAGGCCTTCTTAAGTTCCTCCAAGGCTTCCTCGATAGGTTTCTTCTTATCTTCGGAAAGCTTATCGCCAAACTCGTTCAGTTGTTTTTCCGTTTGGAAAATCATGCTATCCGCTTCGTTCAACTTATCTGCAGTTTCCTTGGCCTTTTTATCGGACTCGGCATTGGCCTCGGCCTCGGCCTTCATTTTTTGGATTTCCTCCTCGGTCAAACCGGAGGAAGCCTCGATCCTGATGTCCTGTGTTTTATTGGTCGCCTTGTCCGTAGCGGATACTTTGATGATACCATTGGCATCGATATCAAAGGTCACTTCAATTTGAGGCGTTCCCCTGGGTGCGGGTGGAATACCGTCCAAATGGAAACGTCCAATGGTCTTGTTATCCGCAGCCATAGGTCGTTCTCCCTGCAATACATGGATTTCAACCGAAGGCTGGTTATCTGCCGCTGTGGAGAATATCTGTGATTTCTTTGTTGGGATCGTGGTATTGGCATCGATCAATTTGGTCATTACGCTGCCCATGGTTTCAATTCCCAAAGACAGTGGTGTTACGTCCAACAACAGCACATCCTTCACATCACCAGTGAGCACCCCGCCTTGGATAGCAGCCCCAACGGCTACCACCTCATCCGGATTTACGCCCTTTGATGGTTTTTTGCCAAAGAATTTTTCCACGGCCTCCTGTACTGCAGGAATACGTGTGGATCCACCTACAAGGATAATCTCATCGATATCGCTTTTGGATAGTCCGGCCGCTTTGAGCGCTGTACTACAAGGTTCAATGGTGCGTTTCACCAAATCCTCGATCAACTGCTCAAATTTAGCCTTGCTAAGGGTACGAACCAAGTGCTTGGGCCCTGAAGCCGTAGCCGTTACATAGGGCAGGTTAATTTCGGTCTGGGCAGAGGAAGAAAGTTCGATCTTTGCTTTCTCGGCAGCTTCGCGTAAACGCTGTAGGGCCATAGCATCGTCCCTTAGGTCAATGCTCTCGTCTTTTTTGAACTCCTCGGCCAACCAATCAATAATTTTCTGATCTACGTCATCACCCCCTAAATGGGTGTCCCCATCAGTGGCCAATACTTCAAAAACACCATCGCCCAGTTCCAAAATGGAAACGTCATGTGTTCCTCCACCAAAATCGAAAACGACGATTTTTTGATCGGTATCCTTCTTGTCCATACCGTAGGCCAGAGAGGCTGCGGTAGGTTCGTTGATGATTCGTTCTACGGTAAGTCCGGCAATTTCCCCGGCTTCCTTAGTCGCCTGTCGCTGTGCATCGTTAAAATATGCAGGTACGGTGATTACGGCACGACTAACACTTTGCCCTAGGTAGTCTTCCGCAGTCTTCTTCATTTTCTGAAGCACCATCGCGGATAGTTCCTGTGGGGTATACAAACGCCCGTCAATATCTACCCTTGGGGTATTGTTGTCTCCTTTGACTACTTTATAAGGTACTCTGTCAGCTTCCTTTTTAGATTCGGAAAACTTGTTGCCCATAAACCGTTTGATGGAATATATGGTCTTGTGCGGATTGGTAACCGCCTGTCTTTTTGCAGGGTCTCCTACCTTGATCTCTCCACCTTCCACAAAGGCGATCACGGAAGGAGTCGTTCTTTTGCCCTCTGCATTTGGGATTACAACCGGTTCATTCCCTTCCATTACGGAAACACAAGAGTTCGTAGTTCCTAAATCTATTCCAATAATCTTGCTCATTCTATATATTTTAAATATTAGTGCTTTGTGTTTTTAACTGTTCATGGAATGACAAACAATATGCCAAGGGCAAAAAACTGACAGGATGTCACGATGTGCCCGGGAGACTGGAAAATAGGGGTATCCACCATAAAATGCAACGACACTTATCTCACCCATGCCAGTTAGGTCTCCCATAAACTACGACGAAGTAAGTGCGTTTGTCAAAAAAAATGCAACCGATTAAATACATCTAGCTATGAAAAAATTGAAAAAAATGAGTCTCGCTGCAAGCTTTTGTGCAGCAATCTTCCTTATCGCTTGTTCCAGTGACAGCAGTGACGATACTACGGATGACCAAGTTGGCAGTAGCAATCCGTTTACAGCAAGTTTGGGTTTAAGCCCTTCCTCTGTTGAAGAAGGAGGTACCGCAACCGTGACCTTGCGTTTGGACCGCCCCAATGACACGGGAGGTGTCTTAACTGCCAATTTTTCGTTTGGAGGAACGGTGGATCCCATGATGGACGTCGTCAGTATGGTCAACGCCAGTATAAGCATTCTAAACGGAGCTACCGAGGCTACCTTTGACATTACCACTTTGGACGATGATGTCGCGGAAGGAGATGAGACGCTAAACGTGGAGTTTTCCTCCTTGCCCAATGGTGTGGAGGCAGGAAATAACGCCAGCGTTACCTTAACCGTTACCGATAACGACTAAAAGGGTTTTATTGGCATCCCTCCCTCCTACGGGTATCGATCAAGTAGATGATTTTCCAGGAATCCCCTTCCTTGAACAACTGAAAGGAATTGACACCACAGTGGTGAAAGCTTCCGTTTAACCAGAATTCGTAGGGTGTCCACGCATTGGCCATGGCCCCATCTACCTGGATATTGAAGGACAACAGTTTTTCTTGGAACTGAATACTGTCCGGGATGCTTGTGATGGAGCGTATAAGGTCATCGAACTTTTCCGTGCGCATTCGGCTTTCACCCTGCTTGTTTCTTCCAACGGTCTGCAAGATCACGTCTTCTGAAACTGTTTGTTTAATGGCTGTGGAATCCTGTTTGTGAAAGGCTTCAAAAAAGCTTTCCACCGTCTTCTGAACGGCTTCGTTTTCCGAACCCTGGGCCGCAAGGGATAGCCCACTTAAGCACAATAACAAGCATAATAACATTCGCATGGCCTATGTTTTAGGAATAGGCTTCGAAAATAAGGAAATATTTTAAACAAATCTCCTTACATTTATCCCGCTTAAACCAAAACGCCATGTCTGTCGCCAAAAAAGAGTACAAAAGAGTCACCGTAAAATCCCTTGTGGACATGAAACAAAACGGTGAAAAGATTTCCATGCTCACCGCCTACGACTATTCCATGGCAAAAATTGTGGATGCTGCCCAGGTAGATGTTATCCTTGTGGGCGATTCGGCCAGTAATGTCATGGCCGGGCATGAAACCACATTGCCCATTACCCTAGATCAGATGATCTACCATGCTTCTTCCGTGATACGGGCCATTAAAAGAGCTCTGGTGGTAGTGGATATCCCGTTCGGAAGTTATCAAAGCGACCCTAAAGAGGCGCTACGTTCTGCCATAAGGATTATGAAGGAAAGTGGTGCCCATGCGGTAAAGGTTGAAGGCGGAGCTGAAATAAAGGAATCGGTAAAACGGATTTTGAACGCAGGTATTCCCGTGATGGGTCATTTGGGTCTCACTCCACAGTCCATCTACAAATTTGGGACCTATACCGTCCGCGCCAAGGAGGCAGATGAAGCCAAAAAATTGATGGCCGATGCCAAAATGCTGGAAAAATTGGGCTGTTTTGCAGTGGTCCTCGAAAAAATTCCGGCATCCCTTACCAAAAAAGTGTCCGAAAGTATTTCCATTCCTACCATTAGCATCGGAGGCGGCAAACACGCAGACGGACAAGTGTTGGTCATCCATGACCTATTGGGTATGACCCATGAGTTTAACCCCAGGTTTTTACGGAGGTATATGAATCTGTACGAGGAGATGGGAAATGCCATTTCCCAATATGTCGCAGATGTAAAGAGCAGGGATTTCCCCAGTGATGAGGAGCAGTACTAGCACCTAAAAGCTACCAGCAATGCTTAGAAAAATTCCCGTTGTTCTTCTGGTCCTTTTGAATTTTGCCTGTGATCAAATTTCCAAGGACATCGTGAGGGAAAAAGTGGCGCCGAACGACTACATTCAAATTATTGAAGATAATTTTATCCTGACCAACGTGGAGAATACGGGGGCCATGTTGGGTATGGGACAAGATTTACCGCCGGTTGCCAAAATAGTCCTCCTGCAACTAATCCCAATGGTCGTTTTGGTGGGCTTGCTCCTGGGTATTTTAAGGAAACAATCCTTGGACAGGTGGTCGGCTTTTGCCTTTGCCTGCGTTATCGGGGGAGGCATCGGGAATCTGCTGGACCGCATTGCTTATGGCAAGGTGACCGACTTCCTGCATATTAGGGTCGGGGTACTGAAAACGGGCATATTCAATATGGCGGATGTTTCCGTTACCCTTGGTGTCCTGCTCATTTTGTTTTTCTCCTTAAGATCCAAAAAAATAAGTTTATAGTGGGTACGAAAATAGTTTCCAACCCTGGCAATCTTCAGGTGGTATACGAGGATAACCACCTCATTGCCATCAACAAGAGGCCTGGTGATATTGTACAGGGCGATAAAACAGGCGATGTTCCCCTGAGCGTGGTGACCCAACAGTACCTGCGGGCAAAATACAGCAAACCGGGAAACGTATATCTGGGGGTAGCCCACAGGCTGGACCGGCCCACTTCGGGACTCGTGCTCTTTGCAAAAACCTCCAAGGCCCTCCCCCGATTAAACCGGATCTTTGCCGAAAAGGAAGCGCAAAAAGTGTATTGGGCAATTGTAAAAAATAGACCGGAAAAAGAAAGTGGGGTGCTGGTACATTGGCTAAAAAGAAATCCCAAACAAAACAAGTCCTACGCGCATATCAAGGAGGTGCCCGATAGCAAAAAAGCTATTCTGGAATATCGGCTACTCAAGAAACTGGACAACTATTTTCTCTTGGAAATTGACTTAAAAACGGGGCGCCACCATCAAATACGGGCACAGCTTGCCGCGATTGGTTGCCCCATTAAAGGCGATTTAAAGTATGGCTCCGATCGCAGCAATAGGGACGGAAGTATCCATTTGCACGCCAAGCGGTTATCCCTGGTGCACCCGGTAAAAAAAGAAGTGCTCGAATTGACCGGGGAACTGCCCCAAGATGTGGTTTGGGAGGCCTGTACCCAGTGATACCAACCCGTCTTAGCGAGTGACCGCCATAGCCTTTTCCCGTATGATCTGGGCCACAGGTTTGTTCTGTAAATGGCTTTCCAGCCAGGAAAGGATGTCCAGATACAGGAAGGCCCGTTTTTCGTAAGGGTGATCCTCGTACTTTTTAAGCTGGTCATAGAGTTTCTGGAATTCGTTTCGCAACTCGTGAGGGTAAATATCGCCCAAGTTCCTCAAGAATTTGATCATTTCCTTTTGAACTTCGTGCAGGTCGTCCATCTTCAACAGAAATTTGTAGGTGCTCTTCAATTGTACCTCCAAATGGTAGTCCATCCCCGCTTCGTAGTGGGCCACCAAGCTAAGAACCCGGGCAAAACACATAAGGTCTTCCCGCATTTTCAAGTTCTTGTTATTGATGATTTTCTTTAGATATTCGATACACGTCTTGTTATTGCCAACACCAAAATAAAGACAGGCTATTTTGTAGTAGAATACCATGATATGGTGTTCATCTATGCGATCCTTGTGCTTGGCAATTCCATATTCCACGACCTTTACCAAATACAAGCCCTTCTCAAAGGTACCCTCCAAGAAATGTAGGTTCAATTTGTTGGAATTGATGTATAAAAATGCCAAGGAGGAGATGTTGTCATTCTTGGGAAAACTGTTGCTGTTCACCATATGCTCCAATTTATCGAGTGTCTCTTTAAATTGGGAACTGTATTTCACGTAAAACAAGGATTCCAGCAAATAGTGATTTCCTTTGAGAAAAAAGACCGGGTTCAGGTAGATCATCTCCTTCTGATCATAAAAAAGATCCACCCATTTGCTCGCATATTTATAGCAGGAGAGAAAATCCTGAATCAAAAAACTGTACCACAAATGCGCTTTGTACAGCCAAAGTTTTTCACGAAACCCCAATGCTTCGAGCTGGTATTTAGGCAGGTGACTTTCAAAATAACGGCGCACCTTCCAATAATCCTCATCATTGCGCACATAACCAACCTTTAGCATCATACCGTACAGCTGCAGCGATAGGTTGGAAAGTTTACTGGTCATCACGTTCTGCTCGGAAAGTTCCTTTGCCTGAACGGAAAGCTCATCGGCCCGATCAGGAATACTGCGGGTAATGTATTGGGTCTCGATTATTTTTTCGAGTTCCACGATTTCATAAGCAATATTCTTTTCCTCATGCTCTATGGCGATGGATTTTACCTTATCCAAAATTTTAAGACTTTGTTTGTACAACCCTTTTTGATAGAGGATGGTCGCAAAATCCAATTGTTCCCTAATTTGTACCCGAATGTTCTGGTTTACGGGATTTAAACGCAGGCTCACCAGTACCTGTTTGTACAGATGTGCCTTGAGGTTGGAAAGCTGTGTCTTTTTTACAATGCCACTGTCCAAAATGACGGTCTCGTCATAGCCCCGCATTTTATCCAATAAATTGAACAAAGCCAGGAATTTGGCATCCGTATTCACCCCCAAACGCCCCACATAGAGTTTAAATTGCCTCTTTTCCGATTTTGACAGGGATTTTACCAATACAAACAAAGCATCTTTATGGGCATTTGTCATCGTAAAAAATATAATTTAAATAATTGTATATCAATGCATTAGTAAGCCTTAAAAGTACTTTAACATTGTAAATGTTTTTCCCTATTTTGAGCTTTTCGTCTTGCTAGCCATATATTCGTATAGGTTCTTAAAACTACATAAATATAATGAGCAAAGATAAGGTACAAATTTTTGATACCACGCTTAGGGACGGAGAGCAAGTACCGGGTTGTAAGTTGGATACAAAGCAGAAGTTGATTATAGCCGAACGCCTGGATCAACTCGGTGTCGATATTATTGAAGCTGGATTTCCCATTTCGAGCCCGGGAGATTTCCAATCGGTGAATGAAATTGCCAAATTGATCAAGAATGCCACGGTATGTGGCCTTACACGTGCCGTAAAAAAAGATATCGAGGTTGCCGCGGAAGCGCTGAAATATGCCAAACGCCCTCGAATCCATACCGGCATAGGCACCTCGGACTCTCATATAAAACACAAATTCAAGGCCAACAGGGAAACCATTATAGAACGTGCGGTAGATGCGGTGAAATACGCAAAATCGTTTGTGGAGGATGTTGAGTTTTATGCGGAGGATGCGGGAAGGACCGATAATGAATTTTTGGCTCAGGTCTGTGAGGCAGTCATCAAGGCGGGGGCCACGGTACTGAACATTCCGGATACCACCGGCTATTGTTTGCCCGAGGAGTACGGAGCCAAAATGAAGTACCTAAAGGAAAATGTAAAGGGTATTGAAAAGGCGGTGCTCTCCTGCCATTGCCATAATGATTTGGGGCTGGCGACCGCCAATTCCATTTCAGGGGTGATCCATGGCGCACGGCAGATCGAATGTACGATAAACGGAATTGGGGAACGTGCAGGGAATACCTCACTGGAGGAAGTGGTCATGATTTTAAAGCAACACCCCTATCTAAACCTCGATACCGGTATCAATAGCAAATTGTTGTACGACACCAGTCAAATGGTATCCCAAAAAATGGGGATGGTCGTGCAGCCCAATAAGGCCATTGTGGGTTCCAATGCCTTTGCCCATAGCTCGGGAATCCACCAGGATGGGGTAATCAAAAACAGGGAAACCTACGAAATTATAGACCCGGAAGATGTTGGGGTCAATGAATCCTCGATCGTGCTCACCGCGCGGAGTGGTAGGGCCGCTTTGGCCTATAGGGCAAAAAAAGTGGGGTACGAACTTACCAAATTGCAGTTGGACACCGTTTACCAAGAGTTTCTGAAGTTTGCGGATCGAAAAAAGGAAATATTGGACGCTGACATCCATGAGATCGTGATAGCCAGTAAGATTAACATAGAAAGTATCGCCTAATGAAACTAAAGATTGCCCTCTTGCCCGGAGACGGTATTGGACCCGAGGTTTTGACCCAGGCCAAGAAGTGCCTACAAGCCGTGGAAGAGGCCTTTAACCATAGCTTTCACTACACCGAGGCGGTCGTAGGTGCCATAGCCATTGACAAAACGGGCGACCCCCTTCCCGAGGATACCCTGAAATTATGCAAGAATTCCGATGCCGTACTGTTTGGTGCCATTGGCGCGCCCAAGTACGACAATGACCCTACGGCCAAGGTTAGGCCCGAGCAGGGTTTGCTTCGATTGCGTAGCGAGTTGGGCCTTTTTAGCAATATTAGGCCCGTGAAGGTCTTTCCCACCTTAATTGAAAAATCGCCTTTGCGCAAGGAAATTATTTCCGGAACCGATTTTACCATCTACCGGGAGCTTACCGGTGGCATTTATTTTGGCGAGAAAACCTTGAACGAGGCGGGGACTGTGGCATCGGATCTCTGTGAATATTCCGAAATGGAAATCAGCCGTATTGCCCATATGGCCTTTAAGGCCGCTAAAAGCAGAAGGAACAAGCTCACTTTGGTGGATAAGGCCAATGTGCTTGAATCATCCCGTTTATGGCGCAAAGTGGTTACGAAAATCGGGGAGAGTTACCCAGAGGTGGCCCTCGATTTCCTTTTTGTGGACAACGCCGCAATGCAGCTCATATTGAATCCGGCGCAATTCGATGTGATTCTTACCGAAAACATGTTCGGCGATATCCTTTCGGACGAAGGGAGCGTCATAGGAGGGTCCATAGGGCTATTACCTTCGGCCTCCATAGGGACAGAAAATGCCATGTTTGAGCCCATACATGGTTCCTATCCGCAGGCCAAGGGCCTTGATATTGCGAATCCCATCGCTGCTATCCTGTCCGCGGCCATGTTGTTGGACCATTTTGGATTGGATGAGGAGGCGCGTGCCGTGGTGAGCGCCGTGAACAAGTCATTGAAAAAGAATATTGTGACGCCTGATCTGGATGCAAAAAGCAAATATGGTACCAATCATGTTGGGAACTTCATCGCGGACCATATTATGGATTCCGAGGATCACTTGAACATCAACGATGAAAACATAGGATTGGGAAAATCCACTATTATCTAAACGCCATCTTTCATTCTTCGAGCAAGGTGTTTACGAAGGCATTGAACTCCTTTTTAAAAGCTACAAAGGCATCCCCTGTAGCGGGTCCGTTGAAACCCGTATGGATTTTTCTGACCTTTCCCTTTTTATCCAAAAATATGGAGGTAGGATAGGAAAGTACGTGGTTGAGCATGGGCAACTTCTCCTGGGCCCGGGCCTTGTTGGAGGTGCCGTACTGGGCCAATAAAATGGGATAAGGAACACCTATGCGTTCTTTTAGCCTCTTGATTCCGGTAAAGGCAGCTTCCTTGGTTTTGGCATATTCAAACGCCAAGGCCACAAACTGGAGGTCCTCGTTTCCGTTCTTCTTTATGTAATCGACAAAAAATTTGGTCTCATCCAGGCAATTGGGGCACCAGGTACCCATAATCTGTACAATGACCACCTTGTCCTTAAACATTTCGTCCTCCAAGGAAACCCTTGTACCTTCAGCATCGGGAAAGGAAAAAACCAGTTGATCATAGCCTTCTTTGAGAAAGGTAAGGGTGTCCTCGTCCGGGAGTTCAAAATCCTTGTTTCGAATACCCACAAAGGGTTCCTCAAAGTGATTGCCCGAATAAAAAGTGCCCGCTAGGCTGCTATCGGTGACCTTGGCAGTAAACAGAAAGGCATGTGCACCATCAAAGGCGGATAATTTCAGGGAATCTCCGTTCATGATCCCTTCCAAATAGCGATAATCACCTGTGGTGGTCCTAAAGGTGCCCGTGACCACATTTCCCTGCTGTGAAAACAAGCCTTTGGCCATATAACTATCTGGGGTGTCCGGACTAAACTCGGTCTCCCAAATCCCCGAAACATTAGCCGTGGCAGGTGTTTCGCCATCAAATCGGTTTTCCACCCCAAAAACAGCGGTAAAGGGCACCACCCTATCCAAACTTTCCTTGACAAAGCTACCCGTAATGGTACTATCGGTAAATTTTCCAGAAATATATCCTTCGAACACCTTCATTTTTATCAGAATGGAATCGGCGCGGGTAACAATATCGTCTATGGCAATGACCTCGCTGGCATTGTAGACCTCCATGTGATACCCTTTGGTTTTGTCATTGGACAGCTTAAAATTGAATGGGAGCACCTCATCGTCGGTTACCTTGAGCTCTGCGCGCCAAATGCCTGTATTAAGTTGGGCGTCATTTGGTTTTTTGCAGGAAAGAACCAGTAAAAGAAACACGGTTAATAAAGAGAGTCTTCGTATCATAAGGGGACACTTTGTGTCTTTGAAAATCGACAACGGAAACTTACGATAAAAATTAAAACAATTCACGAAAATACCTGTTGAATGTCTTCCAGCATTGTTTTATCTTTGGACACTTTAAAACGGGCCGATGAAAATATCTTACAACTGGTTAAAACAGTTCCTCCAAATTGAATGGGACGCTGTAAAAACGGGAGAACTTTTGACCAATTTGGGATTGGAGGTAGAAGGGATAAGCCCTTTTGAGTCCGTTAAGGGCGGTTTGGAGGGTGTGGTCGTTGGCCATGTATTGTCCTGTGAAAAGCATCCCAACGCCGATAAGCTAAAACTGACTGCGGTAGACATCGGTCTTGACCAACCCGTACAGATTGTCTGCGGCGCCCCCAATGTAGCAAAGGGACAAAAGGTGCCAGTGGCCACAATAGGCTCCAAACTCTACGATGAAAGTGGAGCACCTTGGACCATCAAAAAAGGTAAGATACGTGGAGCGGAAAGCCATGGCATGATCTGTGCAGAGGACGAACTGGGCTTGGGCAACAGTCACGATGGTATTATGGTGCTGGCCGAAAACCTGGTGCCGGGAACCCCTTGTGCCACCGTCTTCGAGATAGAGAAGGACACCGTCTTCGAAATAGGCCTAACCCCCAACCGTGCGGATGCCATGAGCCATTTTGGGGTAGCAAGGGATTTAAGGGCCGGGCTGCTACAACAGGATTTGAACAAGGAACTGATCACGCCATCGGTGAGCCCCTTCAATGTGGACAATCGTTCACTTAAAATAGACGTATTGGTAGAGGACAATACTTTGGCCCCGAGATACTGCGGGGTGACCCTCAACAACCTTATCGTACAAGCTTCACCCGATTGGCTCAAAAACAGATTGAGAGCCATTGGGATAGCTCCTAAGAACAACGTAGTGGACGCCACAAACTACGTGCTGCACGAACTGGGCCAACCCCTGCATGCCTTTGACGCGGCCAAAATAAAAGGGGGGAAAGTTATCGTAAAGACCCTCCCCAAGGGGACCCGTTTTACTACCTTGGATGAGGTAGAAAGGGAACTGCACGAGGAAGACCTTATGATATGTGATGCGGAAAAACCCATGTGCATTGCCGGCGTTTTTGGCGGCACACAGTCCGGCGTTACGGAAAACACCACTTCCATTTTCTTGGAAAGTGCCTATTTTGATCCCATTTCCATACGAAAAACAGCCAAAAGACATGGTCTCAATACCGATGCTTCTTTCCGTTTTGAACGTGGTATCGATATCAACAATGTAGAATACAGCCTTAGACGTGCGGCTTTGCTTATCAAGCAAATTGCAGGTGGGGATATCAGTTCGGACCTGGTGGACCTATATCCCAATAGGAAAAATGATTATGAGGTTTTCCTGACCTTTGATAAGGTGAACAAACTTATCGGCGAGGAGCTGTCCGAGGACACCGTTAAATCCATTTTGGCCTCTTTGGACATTAAGGTAAAGAACATTACGGAGTCTGGCCTGGGCCTTAGCATCCCCTTCTACCGGGTAGATGTGCAACGAGAGGTAGACGTTATTGAAGAAATCCTTAGGGTCTATGGATACAACAATATCAGCTTTAAGAAAAAACTAAGCGCCTCTATTGCTACGACATCAAAATTTGAGGATTACAAGGTGCAAAACCAGATTGGCAACTTACTCGCTGCCCTGGGATTCTTTGAAATCCTGACGAACAGTCTTACCACACCCGACTATAATGCGCTTTCTGGGGATATTCAGGATGCCCGCACGGTGTCCATGTTAAATCCCTTGAGCGCCGACCTTTCGGTGCTGAGGCAGTCTATGTTGTTTTCCGGTCTGGAAGCCATCTCGTATAATATCAACCGGAAAAACAGGAATTTGAAGTTTTTCGACTTTGGAAAGACCTACCATCAATTTGAGGCCGAGCGGGTAGAGAACAAACACCTGTGTTTACTGGTCACGGGCGACAGAAATGCCGATAGTTGGTTGGCACCCGCCCAAAAAACCGGTTTTTATTTCCTTAAGGCTACCGTAGAAAATGTCCTGTCGCGCTTGGGCATTTCGAAGACCAATTCAGGCCCGATAAAGAACGATATATTTTCGGAAGGACTGGTTCTAAAACACGGAAAGCAGGAATTGGTAAGCTTGGGTTTGATCAAAAATAAACTGCTTAAAAAGTTCGACATTAAACAAGAGGTTCTTTTCGCGGATTTCAGATGGGACGTCCTGTTGGAACTTGCTGCCAAAAATAGGGTGTCCTTTACCGATATTCCCAAATACCCTGAAGTACGGAGAGATTTTGCCCTTTTGTTGGACGAAGGCGTGACCTTCAAGGAAATCCATGATATAGCGATACAGACAGAGAAGACCCTCCTAAAGGATGTTAATCTATTTGACGTCTATCAGGGCGAAAACCTCCCGAAGGGAAAAAAATCCTATGCCGTTAGCTTTACGCTTCAGGATGAAAAAAACACCTTAACGGACAAACGGATTGATAAAATCATGGGTAAACTACAACGGCGCTACGAATCTGAATTGCGTGCGGAACTGCGTTAAAGCTTAGATTTTTTTGGGCAGGATCACACTATCGATTTCGTGGACTATGCCATTGCACTGATTGGAATCGGCCGTGGTAATCTTGGCAGCATTCCCAAAATTATCCTTTAATATGATATCAATGCCGCTCAGGGTGGCCGTAATCTTATTTCCCTGGACCGTAGTAAAGGTAGCTGTTCCATTCCCCCGGCACATGGCCTTTAAAATCTTGGAAGCCGTAAGTTCTCCCGCTACGATGTGGTAGGTAATGACCGAATGAAGTTCTTTCTTGTTTTCCGGGTGCAAGAGTGAAGCTACCTTGTCTGCCGACAATTTTTGGAAAGCGATATCCGAAGGCGCAAAAACGGTAAATGGGCCATCTTCGTCAAGTGTCTCCTCCAAATCAATGGCCTTGAGCGCCGCCAGAAGGGTTTTGTGGTTTTTGGAATCCTCCGTACGTTCACTGATCGATTTCCCGAATTCACCATCTTGCGATCGCTGTGGGTTTTCCTGTGCAACGGACAAAAAAGTCGTCAGTAAGAGCAGTAGGGTTACAGGGGGTACCAAGCATTTCATAGGTTCTTCAATTGTGGGGTTAACGACCAAAATTCCGATAAACGGTAAAGAATGATCGACAATATACAATTTATACGGAGCTATTCCGGATAGGGACCGCGTAGTTTATAGAATTTAACAAAATATTAACAATTTGCATTTTTAATTGAAATCGATTCCTCTTGTAATTCCTTAATTTTATGCCTATGCGGTAATGGAAGAAAGAAAATGTTGCTAAAAAAAACGAACATAGAAGAAAGGCTTTTCCGTTTAAGGGCAAAGGAAAACAAGGCCGAAAACATCCTCAAGGAGGTGTACAATCTTCTGAGGGAAGACGCTGAAAGGGAAACAGGCATAGCAAAACGCCTGGCGGTGAATGCAAACGCTCCCACGAATCCGTTCCGTTTTGACCTCTTGGATACCAAGCGCATCTTTCACCTGGAGCAGATCAAGGAAATTTGTATCGATTACAGGCTTCGGTTCCTAAATTCCCGCTATTTTAAAGGGCCCTTTCCGCCATCGGCCATCGCAAGGATAAAACAGTTGGAAAAACTACACCATTTGGAGATACAGGGTTTCATGATTATGGCTCCTTCCAAACTTTTTAAATTGGAGGACAAGGATGACCCGCTGCTCTTTGCGCCCATTGGCAATGGCTACTTTTATTTGGTCCATAAATGGGGCAACGATCTGCATCCATTGCGAAAATGGCTTATGTGGCCTTTTAGAGACCTGAAGAACCTGATAGTATTGGTGCTATTCCTAAGTTATCTGGTTACCCTAATGATTCCCGAAGGCCTATTTTCCAAGACCAATTCCAGTTCGGAATTTTGGATCGTTTATTTCTTTATGTTCAAATCCATTGCAGCGATAGTGATCTTCTATGGAGTGGCGCTGGGAAAAAACTTTAATCCCGCCATTTGGAACAGCAAATATTTTAACGCCTAGACGCTAAAAGGGCAGTACAAAAAATCTGTGCCACATGGCCAGGTCCTTTGCTATGGTAGCTTGCAACTGTTATCTGATAAAAACGGCAAAGGGAATGCCCTCAAGATCCGTATTGTCCACGAATTGGGCGTCGGGAGCTGGTTTAATGCGCAATAGTCCGCCCAATCCCTCGCTTCCGGACTTACGGTAACCGATCAATATGAGATTGTTCCCGGAATCGTAGGAAACCATGGAAGTATCGCCAAGCTCAAACTCGAACTCACGCTGCTGCTCGCTGAGGAAATTTTCGTAGAAGTAAAGTATCGCAGTATTGCTACCGAACTCGTACACTGCAGGGATACTGGGATACTCGCCCGTACTTTCGGGCCTTTGATAATACAGGTTTCCAGAGCTGTCAAAAAAATTGCGTTCCGAAAAACCGAACTTGGGTTCCGTGCCTTCGGTGTAACGCACGGTGGAAAGAACTCCCATGGTCGTGCTACTGATTACCAGATGCAAGCTGGGGTAGCTTACCACGATATTTCCGTCGGGGTCTTTCTTTATTTTTTGTACCTCCAGATCCAGGTTAACCTCGTGCAACAGTTCCTTGGTCTCCGAATCCATGGCCACCAGAGCATTCTTTTTGGAACTGATATCAGGGTCTAGCGTTAGGATGAACAAGCGATTGCCGGAAAAATCGAGTTGTAGGGGTTCCTCCGTTAAAGGGACATCCACATGGGCAGAAGAAGCAATATCTATCGCCCTAATATAAAAATTCCTATCGCTTGGAAGCGGTCCAGGGGTCTCATAAGCAATGAAAAAGGAATCCGACGAACGGGCCACGGCCTTCACAACAAGTTGGCAATCCAGCAGGTCGGCAAAGACCGTAACTCGC
This sequence comes from uncultured Flavobacteriaceae bacterium, assembly GCA_947494825.1. Taxonomy (GTDB): domain Bacteria; phylum Bacteroidota; class Bacteroidia; order Flavobacteriales; family Flavobacteriaceae; genus JBNGOQ01. Next base: position 899,044 of record CANLWN010000001.1, read on the forward strand.
TCCGTGATATCTGTGGTGAAGTTATAGCTGGCGATTTCCCCGCTACAATCGGGATGCCTATTAAAATAGCTGAACCTAGTATCTTCAAGATAAAAAATGGACGGTTCCGGTATGGTCCCAAAAGGGCCGTTATTGGGATTATGCGTGACCATAAGGCGATTGGCATTGAGCTGCACGCTGGAAAGGTTTCCGTTATTCGAGGTAAGCAGTGCATAATCTGCCGGTACTCCCGTACCAAGCTCGTCATCGGTACCAGTAGTTGATCCGTCTTCCGAGCTACTACACCCCAGCAAGACCAATGCCAGAAGCGCATACCAAATGTGGTAGGTTTTCATAATGTTGGGATTTGGGCATCGATAAGTCTATACAGTCACAGCGTACAATTTTTCGCGCTGCTCCTTAATCGTCTTATCGGACATATATTCATCAAACGTCAAATATCTATCAATATTACCCTTTGGGGTCAATTCTATGATCCTATTTGCCACAGTTTGAGCAAATTGGTGATCGTGTGTGGTAAAAAGCACGGTCCCCTTAAAATTCTTCAAGGAATTGTTGAAGGCCGTAATACTTTCCAGGTCCAAATGGTTTGTGGGCTCGTCCAATTGCACCACATTTGCGCGGAGCATCATCATTCTACTTAACATGCACCGAACCTTTTCACCCCCGGAAAGTACAGCACATTTCTTCAGCGCCTCTTCCCCGCTGAACAGCATTTTTCCCAAGAATCCACGGATATAGACCTCTTCGCGTTCTTCTTCGGTTTTGGCCCATTGGCGCAACCAGTCCACTAGGTCGCTATCCACGTTGAAAAAGCTGGAATTGTCTGCTGGCAAATAAGACTGTGTGGTGGTAATTCCCCATTGGTACGATCCGGCACTGGCCTTTTTGTTGCCGTTAATAATCTCGTAAAAAGCGGTAGTGGCCCTGGAGTCCCTGGAGATTATCGCCACCTTGTCCCCTTTCGCCAGATTAATGTTGATATTTGCAAACAAGGGTTCCCCCTCATCGGAATTGGCGGCCAGTTTTTCAATATTCAATATCTGGTCCCCCGCCTCGCGTTCCCGCTCAAAAATAATGGCCGGGTATCTTCTACTAGACGGTTTAATGTCATCGACCTTCAGTTTGGACAACATTTTTTTTCGTGAAGTGGCCTGTTTACTTTTTGCCACATTGGCACTAAAACGCTGAATGAACTCTTGTAGTTCCTTGGCTTTTTCTTCCGCTTTCTTGTTTTGTTGGGCCCTTTGCCTGGCAGCCAATTGACTGCTCTGGTACCAAAAGTTGTAATTGCCCGAATACAGGTTGATCTTTCCGAAATCGATATCCGCAATATGGGTACAAACCGCATCCAAAAAGTGACGGTCATGGGATACCACAATTACCGTATTCTCGTAATCGGCAAGAAAATGCTCTAACCAGCCAATGGTATCGTAGTCCAAATCGTTGGTAGGTTCATCCATAATCAATACGTCCGGATTTCCAAACAGCGATTGGGCGAGCAGCACCCTCACCTTTAATTTGGAATCCATATCGGCCATAGCGGTATAATGCAACTCCTCGGTAATACCCAGGTTAGACAAAAGTGCGGCGGCATCGCTATCGGCGTTCCATCCATCCATTTCTTCAAATTGCACCTGCAACTCCCCTATCTTATCGGCATTTTCGTCGCTGTAATCGGCATAAAGGGCATCGATTTCCTTTTTAATCGCAAAAAGCGGTTTATTGCCCATGACCACAGTTTCCAGGACCGGGAATTCATCATAGGCATTGTGATTCTGTTCCAAAATGGACATGCGTTTTCCCGGCTCTAGGTGTACGTGTCCCGAGGTAGCATCCACTTGGCCCGAAAGTATCTTCAAAAAAGTAGACTTCCCGGCACCATTGGCACCAATGACCCCATAAATGTTGCCGTGCGCAAAGGTTACATTGACTTCATCGAACAACACTCGTTTTCCAAATTGTACCGACAAATTTGATACGGATAGCATAGTACAGGCTTTAAAATTTGTGCAAAAATAAGCAAAATAAAGCCGCCCTGCCAATAATCTTGAACCCTTGCCCATCCCCCATTGGCTTTAACCCTTTCCTAGGTTTTTTTAACGCCCTATTAACAGGCGGTACCTAGTGCTTTTAGTAGATTTGTCACAATACGGCAGTTAATTGTGTATGAATAAAATTCTATTCTATCTAGTTCTTTTCCTGTTGGCAAGTTGTGGTGAAGGGAAGAATGAGTGCCCAACAGTATATTTTGCCGGGGAAATCGTAAATCCCACAAGCAGTCATGTTGTTCTTTACAAAGACGACATGGTTATAGATTCGGCAAAATTGGACGAAAACAGTAGATTCTCCTTTCTGCTCGACTCTGTTGACGAGGGATTATACCATTTTTACCACGAGCCGGAAGTACAATATATCTTTCTGGAGCGCGGTGATAGTCTTCAAATACGTTTAAATACCATTGATTTTGATGAGTCCCTGATTTTTTCAGGCACCGGAGAGGAAATCAACAACTTCCTTTTGGAGATATTCCTTTCCAATGAACTGGAGGAAGAATCCATTGCTTCATACTATTGGCTAGATCCCTTGGAATTTAGTGAAAAACTGGATTCCCTGCGGAATCAAAAGATTACCCTCCTGGAGAGTTTGATGGAGGAGGTTACCCTTACCGAGGCGCAAGTCGATATGGCTCGGGCAAGCATAGATTTCAGCTACTACATCTACAAGGAAAAGTATCCCTTTTATCACAAGAAAAGAACGGGTGAGATGGGTATGGATGAATTTCCCTGCGATTTTTATGCCTATAGGAAGAGTTTGGATTTTGACAATAGGAACCTAACGTACTTTAGGCCGTACTACAACTTCATGAAGTACCATTTTGGCAATATGTCCTATATGTCCTGCGCGGAGAATTGTGGCATTGACCTGCATTCCATTAAAAATCATTTGCATTTTACCAAGCATACCATGGCGTTGATCGATAGTATGGTCACCCAAAAAGAGCTTAGGGACAACCTTTTTAGAAATGTGGCCATGGACTACCTTTTAAAGGTCAATGATACGGAAGAGAACAATAAGGCGTTCATTGATCATTTTCACGAGCTTTCGGGCAACAATAAGCACATTGATGAGATTACGGACCTTTATGCCGGTATCCGAAGTATGCAACCCGATCGTGAACTCCCCGATGTAAAGGTACTTGATTCGGCCGGTAACCATATTTCCATAAGGGATATCGCCAAGGATAAGGACGTGGTATTTTATTTCTGGTGGGGCACCCAAAAGGGGCATTTTAGGAATATGACCAAACAAGTGGCCAAGCTGAGTATCAAACATCCGGACAAAACCTTTGTGGGCATTAATTTGGATACCGATCCCTTGCGATGGATTTCCATCCTGGAGACCAGCAATCTGGATAAAAGCAAACAATTTAGATCGGACAACACTTCCGAACTCCGAAGGGCGCTGATCGTGGACCACCTGAACAAAGGGGTCATTACCAAGGACGGTCGCATTGCCAACGCCTTTGCGAACATGTATACCACTTTCCAGCAAAAAGATAGCCCACAATAATAACGGAAATAAAAAAGCCCGAAAATCAACTTGGATTTCCAGGCTTTCCCTTAGCTAAATAGATCAGCTCTAATTGCCCTTTTCGTAATCTGCCAGGAACTTGGCAAGACCAATATCGGTCAATGGATGCTTTAAAAGTCCCTCTATCGCCGATAGCGGGCCTGTCATCACATCGGCTCCCAATTTGGCACAGTCTATCACATGCATGGTATGCCGTACCGAGGCGGCCAATATTTGGGTTTCATACCCATAATTATCATATATATGGCGTATCTCGGAAATAAGGTTCAGTCCATCCGTGGAAATATCATCCAATCTCCCAATAAAGGGGGAAACATAGGTAGCCCCTGCTTTGGCGGCCAGCAACGCCTGTCCTGGAGAAAATACCAGGGTGCAATTGGTTCTTATACCCTTATCCGAAAAATACTTTAGGGCCTTTACCCCGTCTTTTATCATAGGGACCTTTACCACGATCTGCTCGTGTAGTTCCGCCAATTCTTCCCCTTCCTTTACCATTTCATCAAATGTAGTGGCAATAACCTCGGCCGAAACATCGCCCTCTACCACATTGCAGATATCCACATAGTGTTTTAGGATGTTGTTTCTTCCAGTGATGCCTTCTTTGGCCATCAGGGAAGGATTGGTCGTTACACCGTCCAGTACGCCGAGGGCTTCTGCTTCCTTAATTTGGTCCAAATTGGCCGTGTCTATAAAAAATTTCATGGGTAGTTGCGATTTAAGTTTAGTTAAACGTTTCGAAATGATTCCAGATCAAATCCCTACAAGTCGCTGCAAAGCTACAACTTATAATGATTTAACAACAGCTTCTCATATACTTTATCGGGTAAAATTTTCTTCAGGAAAAGTGAAAATTTTTGCATAAATGCCCCTACGGTATAATGCACTTTTGGGCGCTTTGCCTCAGTGATCCGAAACACCTTTTTTGCGACCAAGTCCGGGCTAGAAGCACTGTCCACATCGTCGTTGATCATCGCAAGGGTATCGCTGTATTTTTTAAAGTAGGGAGAGCCCTCCAAAGGAGGCACATGGTATCTTCCCGCTGCGATGTTCGTTGCAAAATCGCCTGGGGCCAGATTGGTAAGTTGTATTCCAAAATCCTTGGTCTCCATGCGCAGGGTCTCGGTAAGCAGTTCCAGTGCGCCCTTAGTGGCGGAATAAATCCCGCGGTAGGGCAAGCCCATATAACCGGCTATTGAGGTGATGTTAATGATCAAACCCGATTTTTGCTTGCGCATTTGGGGCAAAACTGCCTTGGCCATATGTAGTGGGCCATGGAAGTTGGTCTCAAAGGCCTTGCGTATTTCCTCATATGGCGTTTCCTCTATTGGGCCTGTAATGCCAACACCAGCGTTGTTGACCAAAATATCGAGTCGGCCCTCCTTTTCGATTACCGCTGCTACGGCACCCTGAACGCTATGCGCATCCCTAACGTCCAATTCCAACAGCTCAAAATGGGAAAAATTTGTGTGCCTGGCCAAGGTCCTAGTGGTACCGTACACGGTAAAACCCTTGGATTTCAAATGCACTCCTATCGCTTTTCCGATGCCGGAAGACCCTCCGGTGATCAATACCACTCTTTGCTCCATATTAGCGGAATTAAGGTTACAAATAAACAAATAAAAAACCTGGGAAGAAAAAAAGGAAACGGACAGAACAATAAACGGAAGAAGGCCCATGGGAATTTCATTTCAGGGCACAAAAAAAGGCAAGCTACCTACATCGCACCGCTACAACCGCTTACCCTTGCTGCGTTCCCACCCTGGGGGATTCTGCAGGAGCTGGTCGTGTAGGACTTGCCAACTGCAAATATACGACCTTTTAAACTTGCCGCCATATTTTACACCTCCAAAATTTACTTTTTTGGGAGGGGCGACAAAAATTGATCTTTTCCTTGCATCCCAGATCCAAAAACAACAGCCGCAAATGCTAAAATGCCATCAATTTTTAGCAATTCTCATTTTACATGCTTAATTTGCCGAGAAAGTATACGCATTCTATGAGCCCCCTTAAGTTTTTAATCTTCAGTGTCTTAGCAACTTTGTTCCTGGCCTGCGGCGGCGGTAATACAGCCGCTTCACAACTTTTTGATATCCAATTGGAAGGCGACCAAAAGCAATTTCGGCAAAATCAGGTCGTTGGTGTGGCCCTAAAGAACAAAAAGGGCAAGACCATTGAAAGGGTAAGCTATTCCATTGACGGCAAGGAGCTTCCTTTGCATGACAACAAGCTGAGCCTTAATATCCCTAAGCTGGGGAACAAATTGTTAAAGGCAACGGTTTCCTTTGAAGGCACCTCTGCCGAAGTATCAAAAAAAATAAAAGTGCTCGCGCCCAAGGCTCCGGAATTGTATACCTATGAGATCATCAATGAATTTCCCCATAGTGAGGATGCCTATACCCAGGGCTTGGAATTTCACAATGACACCTTATACGAGGGTACGGGCAAGAAAGGAAGGTCTTCACTCCGCAAAATCGATTTTAAGACCGGAAACATCCTGAAGCAAATTGATTTGAACAACAGCTATTTTGGTGAGGGTATTACAGTGCTCAAGGATAAGGTCTACCAACTTACCTGGCAAAGTGGCACCGGGTTCGTATACAACCTGAACGATTTTAAACAATTGGACCGTTTTACCTATAACAAAAGTAAGGAAGGTTGGGGTTTGTGCAATGATGGGGAAAAACTGTACAAGAGTGATGGAACGGAAAAAATATGGTTCTTAAATCCGGACACCTTGCTGGAGGAAGGGTATATAGAAATTGTGACCGATAAGTCGATCTTTAACCGGGCGAACGAGTTGGAATATGTGGACGGGAAGATCTATGCCAACGTCTGGCAAAAGGAAAGCATGATGATCATTGACGCCCATAGTGGTGCCATTGAGGGCGTCATTAATTTTGGAGGCTTAAAGGGCAAGGTACGCCAGCACGAAAATCTGGATGTGCTCAATGGGGTAGCCTATCATCCGGTGCGAAAGACCTTCTTCGTGACCGGAAAAAACTGGGACACCCTTTTTGAAGTCAAAATCAAAAAAAAGTAATGGCGGCCTTTGAAAAAGTGATACAGGTAGGTCCCGATGACCTGGACCAATTACAACATGTGAACAACGTACGTTATGTGCAATGGGTACAGGACGTGGCACAGGCCCATTGGCAGGCCCTTGCACCCAAGGAAATTTTGGGGCAGGTAGTATGGGTATTGCTGCGCCATCATCTGCATTACAAGAGCCAGGCCGTGCTGCACGACCACATAAGGATCAGAACCTATGTATCCAGTACGGATGGGGTAAAATCCACCCGGATTGTAGAGATGTTCAACAATAAAAATGATCAATTGTTGTTACATTCAGAAACGGAATGGTGCCTGCTCAATGGCAAAAGTTTGAGACCTATGCGTATTTCGGATACTATCAAAGAACTCTTTTCCCAGAGCACCCCATTGTCCCCATAAAACCTCAAAACCCAAGATGAATCGGTATCTGTATCTTTTGTTCCTTACCGCTCTGCTGATCTTTTGGAGCTCCTGTAGAAAGGACTTCGACTTTGCTCCCAGTACGGGGACTTTGCAATTCTCCCGGGATACGGTGTTCCTGGATACCGTTTTTACGAACATCGGTAGCAGCACGTATACCTTAAAGGTGTACAACAGAAGTAGGGACGATCTCAGCATTCCGAGTATACGCCTGGGCCAGGGTGATGCTAGCAATTACCGCTTAAATGTAGATGGCGTGGCCGGGAAATCCTTTGAGGATATTCCCTTATTGGCCAAGGACAGTCTTTTTATCTTTATTGAGACCACCTTTGATATTGCGCCCACCAATGCCAATGAATTTTTGTATACCGATGTCATACAGTTCGATTCGGGTGCCAACCAGCAGGAAGTCCCGCTGGTGACCTTGATCAGGGACGCGATTTTTTTATTCCCGGGAGAAGGGGCAAACGGGATGACCGAAACCCTGTTCTTGGGCTTGGATGAAGCGGGCAATGAAATACGGGTAGAGGGCTTTGTACTGAACGATGCCCAACTGGGTTTCACCAATGAAAAGCCGTATGTCATTTACGGCTATGCGGCGGTGGCCGACGGAAAGACTTTGAGTATGGCGGCTGGCACCAGGGTTCATTTTCACCAAGATTCCGGGATTTTGGTACGTTCCGGAGCTTCCTTAAAAGTGAATGGCGCGCTCAGCACCGATCCGGAATTGTTGGAGAATGAGGTCATCTTTGAGGGGGATCGTTTGGAACCCTCCTTTTCCGATGTCCCCGGGCAATGGGGCACCGTTTGGTTGCGTCCGGGCAGTATAGACCATGAAGTGGTGCACCTCACCATCAAAAATGCCACGGTCGGTATTTTAGCCGAGGGCGATGGCGTGCTCAGCGCCCCCACCCTATCGATCAGAAACACACAGATCTACAACAGCGCCAGCGTAAACCTATGGGGCCGCACCGCCTGGATCAATGGGGAAAATCTGGTTCTGGGAAGTGCTGGCAATATATCACTCTACGGTAACGAGGGGGGAAGATATCATTTTGCGCATACTACTATAGGCAACTATTGGGTGAACAGTTTTAGGAACGGCCCGGCCCTGCAGTTGGATAATACGATGGGAACCGATCTTGTGGGCGCCACTTTTACCAGTTGCATAATTGATGGCAATACATCGAGGGAAATCCTACTGGCCCAGGACGTGGGTGGCAGCTTTGTGTTTAATTTTACCCGTTGCCTGCTTAAATTTCAGGACAGTGGAGGCCAATTTGCGAACGACCCCCTATATGATTTTGGGAACAATGCCCTGTATACCGATCTTTTCCTCAACGAGAATGCCGATTTTAGGGAACCGAGGAGCAATGATTTTAGGTTGACCGAAAGTTCTTCGGCCCTGGACAATGCAGAACCGGCCACGGCACTGCAGGTTCCTTTGGATATTTTGGGAGTAGACCGTACCGTTTTACCGGATATTGGTGCATATGAACGGATTCCCGAAAATTGATTCTTTCTTTTTTACCCAAAATTTTAACATAAATGAAGGGCGTTTCCTTCAATTAAGCTCATTTTCAATGCATTACGTAGAAAAACCGTAGTTTTTCTATGGTTTTTCTTTAGTAGGTTCTAAATTTCTCTCCCTAATTTCGCTAATAAGAACTTGGCCGATGGAATACACCTACACCATAATAGACTCCGATGCCACCTCCAATCTGCAATTGCAGCATCATTTGGAGGCGTATGGGGAATTTGTGTGTTCCGGACTTGCCAAGAGTAGCGTTGATGGCCTCAATACCATATTAAAACAATTACCCGATATTGTTTTTGTAAATCTGAACGAAAAGGCGTTGGAGTACTTTCAAATGGTTATGGAACTGCACCAATACATGACCACCCTTCCAATTTTCATTGGGATTTCCAAAAGCAAGAACTATGCGTATGAGGCCATTAAAAACAATTTCTTCGACTATTGGTTACAGCCGTACAACGAGTTCGATATCCGCAAGTCGGTCTTGCGCCTGGTTAAGTTAATGCCCAAGGAGACCCAATCGCATACCTTATGTCTTAAATCGTACAAGGATTTTCACTATTTGGATACGGATGAAATCCTCTATTTAAAGGCCGATAACAATGCAACCGATTTTATGATGACAGACGGGAGCACAGTCAGTGCCTTTAAGACGCTCAAAAGTTTTGAGGACCGTTTGCCCAAGCATTTTATCCGGGTGCACCAGAGTTACATCATCAATACCAAGTTTGTAAGCCGCATCAATTACGGCAAGTCTATCTGTGCCTTAAAGAATGGGGATCTGCAATTACCGTTCTCCAAATCCTACAGGCAAAACATCGATAGCCTTAAAAAAGTACTGGCCAAAAACACCATTTCTACACTGAATTAACAAAATTCTAACAAAAACCGTACAGATACTCACAAAATCCGTACATCTACTAAGGTTTTTATTGTTAACCCCCCTCTGCCCCCCCTCTTTCCTAGCTTAGTCCCATAAACAAATCACATTTAACAAATCAAACACACACAAAAGATGAAAAAGACGGTAAGTATTTTGGCGGTATTGGTAATGAGTATTGGCTTATTTTCTTGTGAGGCAGACAACAACCTGGAAGAAACGCAATCCCTTTACGAAAATTTGGACACCGATGCAACGGACAACGACCAAGTAGATGATGACGGAAGGGAATAATAGCTCTAAACCCTCATAATGTTTAAGCCTTAAATAAGTAACCGTATTTAAGGCTTTTTTTCTATCTTGTTATTACAAGATTCATATGAAAAATACCACCTACATACTAAAGTCTCACAAAGGGTTCATCGGCATATTACTCACAATGTTGATATTAGCTTGTGGAGCAAGGGAAGAAGATCAATCCCTAAGCACGAAAGAAAGCGAAACCGATAGCATCTTGGCATGGGCTAAAACAAGCAGGAATACATCAATTTCCAAAGAAGAAAGAGAAAAATGGCTCACTAAGGCATATGATGCAGCGCTTATCTCCAAGAATGACTCCTTAAAGAGTCGTTATTTTTCCAGAATTTCCCTCTCCTATCTTAAACTGGAAGATTCGGCGGCCTTCAGAAAGACAAACGATATGGCTATGGAACTGGCTAAAAAAATAGGCGATTCCATTGGGCATGCCGAGACCCATTGGGATCTTGGTATCTTTTTTCGCGGAAATTCCATTCAGGATAGCGCATACTATCACTACCAAGAGGCTCAAAAAATTTATTCAAAAAACAACGATGATTTCCTTTCGGCCCGTTTGTTATACAATATGGCTGTCGTACAGGCAGACGTAAAAGACTATACGGGTAGTGAAATAACCACCATTAGGGCCATTGAATTATTAAAACCTTTGGATAAGTTCAGAGAACTCTATAATTGCTATAACAATTTAGGCTCTATTACCAAAGAATTAAAAGAGTATGAAAAGGCCATTGAATTCTATGAAATCGCTTTGGGGTATCTAGTCAGACTACCTCAGAGCGGCAACTTAAGGTTGAATGCTTTGAACAACTTAGGTGTGGTCAATCAGGAAAAGGGTGAACATAAAAAAGCGATCCCTTATTTCGAGGAGGTACTTTCTGCTGACAGTTTACTGCAAAAACGTCCTGATTTGTATGCTAGGTCCCTAGCTAATTTGGCCTACAATAAATTCAAACACGGTGCTTTCGACCGTAAAGTTATTGAGAATCAATTTAAATCCGCTTTAAACATTCGGGATAGTATTGGGGATATCAAAGGGCTCTCGGTAAGTAATTACAACCTAGCAGATTATTATCTCTATTACGGGGATACTCTTACCGCTCTCTCTTATGCGAAAAAGGCGAAGGAAACTTCCAAGGTAATCAACAACAACAAGCGCCTGCTGGAAGTGCTAAAACTATACCCCAGCTTGGATCCCAAAAATGCTGCCACTTATACCCAGGAATATATTGCCCTGAACGACAGCCTGCAAATGGAGGAACGCAAGACCCGCAACAAATTTGCCCGTATACGTTTTGAGACAGACGAATTCATAGCCCAAAACCAATTGTTGGCCCGGCAGCGGCAGTTGTGGATCGGCATTGCAATGGGCCTGGTGCTGCTGGCCGGCTCCATATTTATCATCATCTACCAGCGCATTAAAAACCAGCGCCTTAAGTTTGATCGACAACAGCAGGAGAGCAACCAGGAAATCTTTGACCTCATGCTTAGCCAAAAGAAAAAGGTGGAAGAGGGCAAACAACAGGAACAGAAACGGATCTCCGAGGAGTTGCACGATGGTATCCTGGGCCAGATGAACGGTATTCGTATGATGCTCCTGGGCCTTAACAAGAAAACGGACGATGCCGCCGTAAGCCAGCGCCTGGAGGTTATTGGAAAATTGCAGGACGTACAGGAAGAAGTACGCAGCATTTCGCACGAATTGAACTACGCATCTTATCAAAAAATTCATAACTTTATCAATTCTATCCAAGATCTGATCAGATCCATCGGTGATGCGGCCCAGATGGCCTATGAATTTGATTATGACGAGGAGTTGGATTGGGATGAGCTGAACGGGGATCTTAAGATCAACATCTATAGGATCGTTCAGGAAAGTTTGCAGAACTGTGTAAAACATGCCAGGGCCAAAACCCTGAGCCTACGGTTCGGGGCAGAGGAAAAGCTGCTCAAGGTAGAAATTATAGATGACGGTGCCGGCTTTGATATGCGGAAGGGAAAACGTGGCATTGGTTTAAAAAACATAACATCGAGAGTGCACAAATTACAAGGTACCTGGGACATAAAAAGCAAAATTGGAGCAGGAACCACGGTAACCGTATTGGTACCTTTTGAAAGGCAACAGATTGTACCCGAGGCCCCAGAAGAACAACAACCCGCTTTGGAAAAAGCATAAAACCATGAACAGCTATTCATGAAGACCTTGCGTATTTTGGCGATAGATGACCACGAGATGACCACCATTGGTTATAAGTATATCTTGGAAGATGCCAGTTTTGAAGATTTCAAGGTCCGGGTAGATACCGCCAAGACCTTCGAAAGCGGTAAACAAAAAATCGAGGAATCGGCACACTCCTTTAAGTACGATATTATTTTGTTGGACATCCAGTTGGCACCCGTAGATAGCGGGCAACCCTATACGGGCGAGGACCTGGGCATCCTGGCCAGAAAAATGGTACCCGAATCCAAGATTGTGTTCATGTCCTCCTTTAGCGACAATTACAGAATCAACAGCATTTTAAAGACTGTTGACCCGGAAGGGTATATGGTAAAGTCCGAAATAGACCAATTGTCGCTCGAAGCCATGGTCAACACCGTCACCACCAATCCACCCTATTATACCCAAAAGGCGTTGGCGGCGATCCGAAAAAAAATGTCGAACGACATTTCCCTCGATGATAACGACAAAAAGATATTGTACCATTTATCCATTGGGACAAAGACCAAGGATATGGTTCACCATATTTCCCTTTCCCTGGCAGGAATCGAGAACAGAAAAAGACAGTTGAAGACCATTTTTGGAATCGACAAACAAAACGATCAGGCCTTGATCACAGAGGCCCGGAACAGGGGCTTTATCTAATTTTTTACTAGGGCGCCCGTTTTTTTGGGCCAAAACATCGACCAACAACCGTTTTTTACCACTTTTTTTACGGTTTGCACAAAAACCTTAATTATTCTAAGGTTTTTCTGTACTTCAATTCTATGCAATCCTTTTATGTTTGTTCTACAATTGTTGTATAAACCGTACTCCCAATGCCTATACATCAGGATAACTTTAAGGGTAACCTTAGTTTTAAGTTCGAAAGCGACCTTAAACTAAAGGGACTCAATGCCTTCAAAAGAAGCCTGGAGAGAGACTTTTTTTCCGAGGTAAACATACGCCATCGTGCTACCAATGATACTGAAAGTGGTTTGATCATTGAGTTGGAAGGCAATTTTGGCTTACACGAAATCCTATACCACCTAAAGAATGAGACTTGGGGGAATATGATCAAAAAAGATGCCGTTGAACATGGCACCTCTCCTTTTTTAAGAACGCTCCACGAACTTCGGGAGCTGAACCAGTTGCATATAGATATCGAGGAGTTCTCCCTTTTCCTAAAGGATACTGCAATTATTGTCAACAAAGTATACGAACAAAGTATTCCGGATCAGTTGGAAAATATCATGACCAGCATAGCGGAACATTACGTCTATTTTACCAAGGAACTCACGGAAATACCTTATGAAATGTATATTCCGGTGTTTGAAGAAAGTCTCTTGGAAAACGATGCTACCCTAGCTAACATCCGGACCGGAAACAACACCGCTAAGGATTATTTTAGCTTTTGGGGATTATATTTTGATTCTGAAGATGATGCCGTAATTTATGATTTGGCCAATAGGTCCATTGTATATGGAGACCTATATATGTTAAATCATTAATACTAGAATGGGAAGCCAATAATAGGGCTATCGGTTTCCCATTTTGCGGCGCTATTTCGTTACGAACTAAAAAGCGGTTTGTCTTTCATCAGTTCATTTACCTGCTCCCTCACTTTTGCCAAAACCGCTTCATCTTCCGGATGCGTCAGTACCTCATCGATAAAATCGACGATGAGTGACATATCTTTTTCCTTAAGCCCTCTAGTGGTTATAGCGGAAGTGCCAAAACGTATTCCAGAGGTAACAAAGGGGGATTTATCATCAAAAGGCACCATATTTTTATTGGCGGTTATATCGGCACGTACTAGTGCCTTTTCCGCGTCCTTGCCCGTAATGTTCTTGGAACGCAAGTCGATCAGCATCATATGATTGTCCGTTCCTTTCGAAATGATCTTATAATCCTTGGCCACAAAGGCTTCGGCCATAGCGGCTGCGTTCTTTTTGACCTGCAGCATATAGTGCAGGAAGTCATCGGTCAAAGCTTCCCCAAAGGCTATGGCCTTGGCCGCAATGATATGTTCCAAAGGACCTCCCTGATTGCCCGGGAAAACGGCCAGATCTAAAAGGGCCGACATTTTTCGCAGCTTTCCGTTCTTTAAACGTATTCCAAAGGGGTTGTCAAAATCGGCCCCCATCAATATGAGTCCGCCCCTGGGTCCCCGCAAGGTTTTGTGCGTGGTGGTGGTCACGATATGGCAATGCGGTATAGGGTCGTTAAGAATTCCTTTGGCTATTAATCCGGCAGGATGTGCAATATCTGCCAGCAACAGCGCGCCAACACTATCGGCAATTTCCCGGAACCGTTTAAAATCCATATCCCTGGAATAGGCAGATGCCCCGGCAATGATCAGCTTTGGCTTTTCACGCAGGGCTATTTCCTGAATCTTGTCGTAATTCAATACGCCGGTTTCCTCATCCACCCCATAAAAAACAGGCTTATACAGGCGGCCTGAAAAATTTACCGGAGAGCCGTGGGTGAGATGTCCTCCATGGGCCAAATCAAACCCCAATATGGTATCGCCAGGACTCAGACAGGCATGATATACGGCCGCATTGGCCTGGGAACCGGAGTGTGGCTGTACGTTGGCATAGGCCGCTCCAAATAATTCCTTGGCCCTGTCAATGGCAATTTGTTCTACTTGGTCAACAATCTCGCATCCCCCGTAATAGCGTTTCCCGGGATAGCCCTCGGCATATTTGTTGGTTAGCACGGACCCTGCTGCCTCCATCACTTGGGGGCTTGTAAAATTTTCGGAAGCGATAAGCTCTATTCCAAGGGTCTGGCGTTCCCGTTCATCTGCAATAAGTTCAAAAATTTGATTGTCGCGTTGCATAGTAAAATAGTAATCGTGTTAAATGAGGCGTAAAAATACAAATTGCCAATCGTTAATTAGCAGAAAAGAATATATTTGATATGGAATTTATTAAACACAAGTTAACAACTACCACATGCCTTTTAAAACGAATGATCCGACCAAAAAAACATGGCTTTCGGTACCTGAAAATTCTGACTTTCCCATACAAAACATCCCTTTTGGGGTCTTTCTGACACGGGACGATATCATTACCATCGGCACCCGGATAGGGGACCACGCCATTGACCTGGGGGCCCTGCACCAACTGGGCTATTTTAAGGATATCCCCCTTACGGATGATATTTTCTTACAGGATACCTTAAATGATTTTATCTCCGACGGAAAAAAGACCTGGAGGTTGGTGCGCAATAGGATCAGCGAAATCTTTGATAGCAACAATCCGGAGCTCAAAACAAATGAGGAACACAAAAAAATCGTGCTGTTTACCCTTGACGAAATTGAGATGCAGTTGCCGGTGCAGATCGGGGATTATACTGACTTCTACTCCAGCAAAGAGCACGCCACCAATATTGGCACCATGTTCCGGGATCCCAAAAATGCCCTAATGCCCAACTGGTTACATATTCCAGTGGGCTATCACGGTAGGAGTTCCTCTATTGTGCCCTCCGGTACCGCAGTACACCGCCCAATGGGGCAAACCCTTCCCAAGGGATCGGATACCCCAGTTTACGGACCGTCCAAAGTGGTGGATTTTGAACTGGAGACCGCATTTATCACCACGGATGCGAACGTATTGGGCGAGCCCATTCCCATAGAGGAGGCAGAGGATTATATTTTTGGCATGGTGCTGTTCAATGATTGGAGTGCGCGGGACATTCAAAAATGGGAGTATGTTCCCTTAGGACCCTTTTTGGCCAAAAATTTTGCGTCGTCCATTTCACCGTGGATTGTCACCATGGATGCACTTGAACCTTTTCGGGTGTCTAGCCCAAAACAAAATCCCGAACCTTTGCCCTACTTGCGGCAGAAAGGGAACAAGAGTTTTGATATCCATCTCGAAGTGGATATTACGCCGGAAGGCCAGCCACCCACAACGGTTACCCGGTCCAATTTTAAGTATATGTACTGGACCATGGCCCAGCAACTGGCCCACCATACGGTGAACGGTTGTAAGGTAAATAGCGGGGATATGATGGGTAGCGGTACCATCTCCGGCCCCACAGCCGATTCCTATGGTTCTATGTTGGAACTGGCCTGGCAGGGCACCAAGCCTGTACCCCTCAATGACGGAAGCACCCGTACGTCTATCCAGGATAATGATACCGTGACCCTGCGAGGATATTGCCAAAGTGAAAACGTACGCATTGGCTTTGGAGAGGTACGCACCAAATTGCTTCCTGTATTCCAATCCAAGAAAAAGTAACATCCCCAAAAAAAAGCGGGTTTCACCGATTTTATACGATATTTTACCGTTTTGCGTTATGTAAAAAGGCAAATTTGGCATAGCTATTGAAACCTGTGCCTCAAAACCCTTAAGTAAAACATCATGAAAAAAGCATTACTTCTTTGTACAGCATTGGTGATTTTTATCTCCTGTGGCGGGGTAAAGAAAACCCAAGAGGCCTTAAATACCGGCAATTACGTTGCCGCGATGAACAAGGCCATGAAAAACTTGTCGGACAACAAGACCCGAAAAAACAATCAACCCTATATCCTCTTGCTCGAAGAGGCCTTTGCCAAGCACACCGAACGTGAACTGCAGCAGATCAGCTTTTTGGAAAAGGATGAAAATCCGGCGCATTATGAGGCCATTTACAGGAGTTTTGTACAACTCAGGAGCCTACAGGAAAGGATAAAGCCCCTTTTGCCCCTAAGGGTGTACGAGGAAAACAGGGATGCCCAATTTTCCTTCAACAACTATGAGGACGACCTCCTGGACGCCAAGGACCAGCTTTCCGAATATCTGTATGACAATGCTTCGGACCTCGTGAAAAACGCATCCAGCAAACAGGACTTTAGAAAGGCCTATGCCGATTTTGGTTATCTAAACGAAATCAACCCAGGTTTTGAGGATACCAAAAAAAGAATGGAAGAAGCTTATATAAAAGGTCTGGATTATGTGAAGGTAAAGATGATCAATGACACCGAACAGATTGTCCCCAGCAGACTGGAGGAGGAATTATTGAACTTCAACGCCTATGATCTTAACGACCTCTGGACAGAGTACCATACCACGCCCCTGAGCACCGTTAAATACGATTATGAAATGCAGGTGGCCTTTAGGGATATCCTTATCTCACCAGAACAGGTGAACGAAAAACAGATTGTTAAGGAGAAGCAGATCAAGGATGGTTACAGATATGCATTGGATTCCAATGGCAATGTGGTAAAGGACAGCCTGGGAAACAAAATCAAGATAGACAAGTTTAAAACGGTGCGTTGTGATTTTTATCAGTTCACCCAGTTTAAATCTGCTCAGGTGGTGGGTAATGTAAGCTTTACCGACTTGCACAGCAAGCAGCAACTAAATTCCTATCCCTTGGCGAGTGAGTTTGTTTTTGAACACATATACGCCAATTATAATGGGGACAAGCGGGCTTTGGACAATAATTTGGTGGCCCTGCTGAAATTAGGTGCCGTACCCTTCCCTACCAACGAACAAATGGTCTATGACGCAGGCGAGGATTTAAAAAACCGCCTCAAGGGAATCATCATCAGACACAAATTCAATTAAAAAAAGCCCCGACGCGATTGTCGGGGCTTCTTTTATATATATTTTCCAAGGTCTACTTCCATAATGCCCCCGTGCGATTCATGGGCCACTGTACTTCCGTTACGTATAACCAGTAGTTGGGGCGATTGGTGCATTACCTGAAACTTGTACCCCGTTTCATTGGACACTTCCCGATATGCATGCAAGTCCAAATAGTACAGGTCTGCCTCCTCCTGCGAAAAGGAATACCTATCGGAGAACATCTTTATCACCATGCTGCTTATCCCACAGCTTGTCGAATGCTTAAAAATAAACTGGGTCTTGACGGCCGACCTTTTTTCAATTTCATCCAATTGTTCCAGGGAGGTCAAAGGAATCCAGGGAAGTACTTTTTCCTCTTTTTTCGGTTTGTCGTTTCCCTTTCCCAATAAGGTTTTAAATAATCCCATACGTTTGCTTTACAAGTAAGTCGCATAAAATATATATGCTTACATACTGCCTAAATGTCCTATTTTTATTGAGTTTATCCGACATTTTGTCGGTTAAATCGTGTTGGTAGGGTTGTTGCTCCTACCCTATCAAAAGTAAGCATTGCACTAGAAAAAAACAGACATATGAACCTTAATAATTTTACTATAAAATCGCAAGAGGCCATACAACAGGCGCAGCAAATTGCGCAGGGTTTGGGGCATCAACAAATCGAAAATGAGCATATTTTCAAGGCCATTTCCGAGGTGGACGAGAACGTACTGCCGTTCATACTCAAAAAGTTGAACGTTAATATTCCGTTGCTTCATCAGGTATTGGAGAAGGAATTGGAGAGCTATCCCAAGGTAGATGGTGGAGAGCTTTTGCTCTCCAGGGAATCGGGTAAAACCCTGACCGAAGCCAGCAACATAGCAAAAAAGATGCAGGACGAATATGTTTCCATTGAGCATCTGCTATTGGCTATTTTTAAATCGAAGAGCAAAATTGCCCAGATTCTTAAGGATCAGGGTGCCACGGAAAAAGACCTACAAGCAGCCATTGGAGAGCTTCGGAAGGGCGGTAAGGTGCATTCCCAAAGTGCCGAGGACACTTATAACGCCTTGAGCAAATATGCCAGGAACTTGAATGAACTGGCCGATAGCGGCAATTTGGATCCCGTCATCGGTCGTGATGAAGAGATTCGTCGTGTACTCCAGATCTTATCGCGAAGAACCAAGAACAACCCTATGTTGGTCGGTGAGCCCGGGGTGGGCAAAACAGCCATAGCGGAAGGTTTGGCCCATAGAATCGTACAGGGGGATATCCCTGAAAATCTAAAGGACAAAACACTTTATTCATTGGACATGGGTGCCTTGATCGCTGGTGCCAAATACAAAGGTGAGTTTGAAGAGCGCCTAAAAGCGGTCATTAAGGAGGTTACCACTTCTGATGGCAATATTGTGCTTTTTATTGATGAAATACACACTCTGGTGGGCGCAGGGGGCGGACAAGGGGCCATGGATGCGGCCAACATACTTAAACCCGCTCTGGCAAGGGGCGAATTACGCGCCATTGGTGCCACCACCCTTGACGAGTACCAAAAATACTTTGAAAAGGACAAGGCGTTGGAGCGCCGGTTTCAAAAAGTAATGGTGGCCGAGCCCGATACGGACAGTGCCATCTCCATATTGCGGGGTATTAAGGAAAAATACGAGGCCCATCACAAGGTCCGCATCAAGGATGAGGCTGTCATTGCCGCTGTGGAATTGTCACAACGGTATATTACCAATAGATTTTTGCCGGATAAGGCCATTGACCTTATGGACGAGGCCGCCTCAAAACTCCGTATGGAGATCAATTCCAAACCCGAGGAACTGGATGTTCTTGACCGAAAAGTAATGCAGTTGGAAATTGAGATCGAGGCAATCAAACGAGAGAACGACACTACCAAGCTAAAGGTCTTGAACGTTGATCTTGCCAATTTAAAAGAGGAACGCAATGAAATTTTTGCAAAATGGGAGAGCGAAAAAACAGTGGTAGACGAGATACAAAGGACAAAGCAGGATATTGAGAACTATAAGCTTGAAGCCGAACGGGCAGAACGCAATGGGGATTACGGAAAGGTCGCAGAAATCCGCTATGGCAAGATTAAGGAGTCCCAAGAAAAGCTCGAGGAATTGCAGGAGGAACTGCAGGCCCAACAAGAATCCGAAACCTTGATCAAGGAAGAGGTCACCAACGAGGATATTGCAGAGGTGGTTGCCAAATGGACGGGAATCCCGGTAACCAAAATGTTGCAAAGTGAACGGGAAAAATTACTGGGCCTGGAGCAGGTATTGCACAAAAGGGTAGTTGGCCAGGAAGAAGCCATCAATGCGGTATCAGATGCCATACGAAGAAGTAGGGCGGGTCTTCAGGACACCAAGCGTCCCATTGGATCCTTCCTTTTTTTAGGGACGACCGGAGTGGGTAAAACAGAACTTGCAAAGACCTTGGCAGCTTATTTGTTCGATGATGAAAATGCCATAACAAGAATCGATATGAGCGAATATCAGGAAAGACATGCCGTAAGCAGGCTGGTAGGCGCACCTCCTGGGTATGTAGGATATGATGAGGGCGGACAGCTTACGGAGGCCGTGCGTAGAAGGCCTTATTCCGTGGTCCTGTTAGATGAAATTGAAAAGGCGCATCCGGACACCTTCAATGTACTCCTACAGGTTCTGGACGAAGGAAGGCTTACTGATAACAAGGGTAGGATAGCGGATTTCAAAAACACCATCATTATTATGACCAGTAATATGGGCAGCCATATCATACAGGAGAAATTTGAAGCTGCACGCGATATCGACAGCGCCGCCGAAATGGCAAAAATCGAGGTACTGGGGCTTTTGCGAAAAAGCATGCGCCCCGAATTTCTGAACAGAATTGATGATATTATTATGTTCACCCCTTTGAGCATGGAAGACATCACCAAAATCGTAGCGCTGCAATTGGATCAATTGAAAAAAATGGTATCCAAGCAGCACATTACATTGGATGCTACCGAAGAAGCCATTGCCTATCTGGCCAAGAAGGGGTATGATCCGCAATACGGAGCGCGACCCATTAAAAGGGTCATGCAAAAAGAAGTGTTGAACAGTCTATCAAAGGCGCTGCTCAGCGGAACCATAAAGGCGGACAGCATTATCCTGCTCGATTCTTTTGACGATGAACTAGTCTTCAGAAACCAGAACGAAATGGTCCAATAAGCGGCTGCAAAAACCAAAAAAGACATCTCGGGGAATGGTATTTCACCGGGCTGTCTTTTTTATTTAAAAATATATACCATACAGTATATAGTTTTTTTATATTCGTACTAAAAACCGGGAGTATGTCTACCAAAGCCGAACGCACCACAGCCTACATCATTGAAACAGTAGCTCCTATTTTTAATAAACACGGATATGTGGGCACCAGCATGAGTGATTTGACCGAGGCTACCGGACTGACCAAGGGGGCCCTTTACGGGAATTTTGAAAACAAGGAGGCCCTAGCGTTAAAGGCTTTTGAACATAACCGCAAATTGTTGCTCAACGAAATCGACCAAAAGCTCGATATCCCTGGAACGGCCTTGGACAAACTTTTCTCCCTTACCGATTTTTATCGCCATTACGATGAGTTTACCTATGAAATGGGCGGCTGTCCAGTGCTCAACGTAGGTTTGGATGCCCAGCATAACAATAGTTTGCTGGCCGCTGCCGCCAAGGAAACGGCCAAGACTATAGAAGGTAAGATAGCTTTGGTACTGGAGAACGGGGTGAACAATGGAGAACTGAAGTTTCCGGTTACCCCTCTGCAATTCGCAAAACAATTGTATACCATGCTACAGGGTGCGGTCTCCATGGCTTCCTTGACCAGAGATCGGAAATACCTACTGAATACGGTGGCCTACCTGGACCAACTCATCAAAAAAGAAATAACCAAATAAACTAGTCCCCCAGCACCCTGAAGATCCAGGTCTCACCCGAATAGTTCCCGTCAAAATTGGAATCCCTGGCCTGTTGTGCTTCCTCGCGCTTGTTATACCTTCCCAGATACACATAATTGTAACCGTTTAGACTTCGGTAAAAGGACTGAGGGCGCATGCCCCGCTTCCTAAGCGTCTCCATAAAGGCATCGAAGTATTTTTTGGTACCAAAGACATTGGCGATCACATAATAGCCAGCTTCCAATCCGTCTTCGGACTTCACCTCCTCATAACGCTCCTTTGTTTTCGGTGGTGCTGCCTTCTGAAGTTGGGCCAAACTGTCCTGTACGGCTTTTTTTCTTGCCGCAGCGGCTTCAGCCAATTTAAGCGTATTTAAGGAATCCAATCTTTTCTGTTCCAATAATTCCCTCGCCGCTTCCGCTGCCCTTCGCTGTTTAATGGAATCCAATTTCCGCTGTTCGGCCAGACGTTGTGCCAGGGCCCGGGCCTTTGCTTTTTCAACAGCGGCCAGGGAGTCCTTGTTCTTTTCCTGCGGCAGCTCCTCCTTTTCTTCAATCAATACCAGTTGCTCTTCCTCCTCGAAGCCAACCACATTCTTACGAAGGTCCCCGGGTCCAAAATCAAAGGCGGTGACAATTTCCAGGGTAGGATCCCGGTCCTCGAGCTCGGTATCCACCCCAAATTCCACCAATGCGCCGATGGACCATTTTTTAAAGAACCTGCCGCCAAGGCCGCCGGAAACCCCATAGTAACTGTTATACCCGCCCTGTACCCAAAATTTGGAAGCGGAGAACAGGGTCGTGAGACCGTATTGTGTATCCTGATCTGGAAGGGTTTTTATATATACCAAAGGTCTTATAACTGCGCTTTCAGGAACTCCGGGTTGGATCGGAAAGTCATAGTTCACAAATCCCAAATACATTTTGTCCGAGGGCCTGGTCTCCCTTTGGTTGTTGGAAAAGTTGAAATCGAATAGATTCTCGGAGGCGATACCTGCACTGAACCTATCTACTGTAATGCTCACCCCCAGTGCCGCTTGGGCTATGAAATCATCGACGGTTGTTAGGGATGGCCCTTGAGGATTTGGGTTCTGAAGCAGCCTGTCATCGGCCAGTTCCCTTTTAAAAACGTAAATGTTGGTGCCTACGGCTAGTTGGGTAGAGCGCCCCAAAGCGAAGGTATAGGCATAGTTAAAAAGTCCTCCTATGTGCAGAAATGTTCCCGTATTATGTTGTAAATATCCAACCCCATAGACCGATTGGGCATCCAAACGCCCAGTATAGCTTAGAAACAAGGTACTGGGATCGGCATCAATGGTCTGCCATTGCCATCGGGTCCAAAGCGCCAAAGACCTAGGGTCGTTTCGCTCCAGGGAAAATGCCGGGTGAAACAAGTTGGAATTGAATTGAGTAAGGTTATGCTGGCGTAAGTCTGTGGGCAGCGCAGTATCCTGTCCCCAAACAAAGGAAATCCATAGCAAGCCCAAAAAAAAACAGTACGCCCCACGCATACCTAAAATAACAAAAAACAAAACTATTAGATACTATTTTCTGCTTATATTAGTTAGATATTACAATATTATCGACATAAAACAATCCAAACCCATGATGAAAGTTGCCAAACCTGTTGTGCTATTCTTACTTTGTACCCTATTCTTGGCCTGTAAGGAAGAGCAGAAACTACCAGCAGAACCCGTAGACGCGCTTACTTCCACTTTCTACTTTATTAGGCATGCCGAAAAAGACCGGAGCGACCCGGAAAACATTGATCCGGAACTGACGCAGGATGGCCTGGGCCGTGCCATGAAGTGGGCAGAAGTGCTAGACCATGTTGCCTTGGACGCAATCTATACCACCGACTACGAAAGAACTTCAATGACAGCTGCCCCAGCTGCCGTCAAACAAGATATCACGGTACAATATTACGATCCCCGTAATGTTGATTTGGAAGCATTTAAGGCGGCCAATTTGGGCAAAAATGTTTTGGTGGTAGGCCATAGCAATACGACGCCCGATTTTGTAAATAAAATGATCGGAGAAGAAAAATACGATGGGATGGACGATACCGATAACAGCAGTATGTTCATTGTGCAGATTACAGGCAATAGCACAACGGACATCCGGCTCAAAATAGATTGGGTCAAGAACTGACCAAAATGCTGTCCAGTTCTATTTTAGACAATAGTTCCAATTCCCCTTTTACATAGAGGCTGTCCATGGATAAAATAGGACTGTTCTTGTCCGCCGCTTTATAATTTTCGTAATCCACAAAGCGTATGCCCTTGATGTACCTTTCGTTATAGGCCCTTCTAAATCGCAGACCACCCCCATCCACGTGGAACACATAAGCCAAATAATCGGGTTTAAAGGTCGCCTTGTTGAACCAGTATACATAAACATCATCAAAGTCGTCCCCTCCGCCAACTTCATCAAAAGTGACCTTTATTTTATAGTACTCCTGTTCGTTGATCTTAACCTCACCCAGAAACTCCTTGTTCACGGCCGCATCGTTTAGGCCGTAGGGCAGCTTGGCAAAATAGTGTACCGAATTCACGGAATTGGAATATCTGCCAGCCATGGAATCACTGACCTGCACTTCCGCGTCGTTTACGAAACGCTGAAATCCAGTATTGGTCTTGATATCCTCGATACGTGTAGAATCTGTAAGGGTAACACGGGTCAACACCTTCTTGCCATCCTGTAGTCTATAGGTATACTTCCTATCCCGAAAGGTGAAAGAAACGTTGCTGGTCCTGTGCAGGTCACCCCCGCTCACGGCTATGGCCTTGTCCACAATCTGTTGTGCAGAGGGTAGCGTAGCCGTTTGCTCCTTGCAGGAGAGCGCGCAAAGTGTCAGGGCAAAAACAAATACTGGGTTTATCAATTTTTTTGTCATCATCTTCATCTGTGTTTCT
This sequence comes from uncultured Flavobacteriaceae bacterium, assembly GCA_947494825.1. GTDB lineage: Bacteria > Bacteroidota > Bacteroidia > Flavobacteriales > Flavobacteriaceae > JBNGOQ01. Next base: position 923,426 of record CANLWN010000001.1, read on the forward strand.
TCCCACAAAGATGGCCATAATTAATCTATTTTTCACCAATTGATTATCCCATAATTGTTCCTATTTTTGTCCCTCCTATGCAGCAAAACGTCAACATAAAGAATAAAAAGGCCAAATTTGAGTATGAGCTACTGGATACCTATGTCGCAGGCATTGTGCTTTCCGGGACGGAAATAAAGTCCGTACGATCCAGTAAGGCCTCCATATCCGAAAGTTTTTGCGAATTCAATGAACGCGGTGAGCTTTTCGTAATCAATATGCAAATTGACGAGTACAGCCATGGTACGCACTATAATCATAAGCCCAAGGCCGAGCGTAAATTACTGTTGAACAAGGTGGAGCTCAAAAAATTGGAAAAAGAAGTCAGAAATGCTGGACTTACCATAGTTCCACTAAACCTTTTTATAAATGACCGAGGTTTTGCGAAGGTCAAAATTGCCTTGGTCCGGGGTAAAAAGCTATACGACAAGCGGGAAACGATAAAGGACCGAGATAACAAAAGGAACCTGGACCGTATCAAGAAAAATTTCAACAACTAAAACGCCCTTCCACTAACCTAAGTCCTGTTACAACTAGTTCTTGTCCTCCAAAAGCGGTACAAAGCGGAAAGATCCATAGGTTGTCTTTTCAAATTCCTTCTCTGATTTCCGCAAATAACGTGTCATTATTTGCTCTTCCACACCTATAGGAATGACCAGTCTTCCGCCTATCTTCAATTGGGCCATAAGGGCTTTGGGTACTTTGGGGGCTCCAGCGGTCACCACAATGGCATCATAGGGAGCTTCCTCGGGCAAACCCTTGTAACCATCCCCAAAGATCACCTTCTTGGGCCTATAGCCCATTTTTTTGAAAAAAATGTTGGTTTTTTTGAAAAGTTCCAACTGTCGCTCTATTGTATAGACCTTGGTCTTCAGATGTAATAATACTGCGGTCTGATACCCACTTCCCGTACCTATTTCCAGGACCTTATCCCTGGGTTTGAGCTCAAGAAGGGCGGTTTGAAAGGCCACCGTGTAAGGCTGGGAAATAGTCTGTTCCGCTCCTATGGGAAACGCCTTGTCCTGATAGGCGTGATCTTCAAAACCACTGTCCAAAAATAAATGCCTGGGAACTGTGCGTATGGCATCCAATACCGTTTTGTCAGTTATTCCTTTAGCCGATAAGGTATCGGCCAATTTGTTGCGCATTCCACTATGTTTTAACGTATCCTTCAAGGGTTTGGTTTTGGTGTTACGAAGGTAAAGAAATCAGAATGAAAAAATGAAAATTGATACAATATCGAAAGAATACATTACCCTATTTTACAATTAATCTCCTTACTTTTGAAAAAACAAAATGTATGCTAAAAGCAGGAGTCCTCGGAGCGGGCCATTTGGGCAAAATTCATCTGCGCTTGCTCAACGAATCCCAAAAATATACCTTGGTCGGTTTTTACGATCCCGATGCCATAAACGGCAAAAAAGTAGCCGACGAGTTTGGATACCGCTATTTCGATAATATCAATACACTGATCGATGCAGTAGACGTAGTGGATATTGTTACCCCGACCCTCTCCCATTTTGATTGTGCCAGAAAGGCCATGGAAAAAGGCAAACATGTCTTTATCGAAAAACCAGTCACCAACACGATTGAAGAGGCGGAAACCCTGCTAAAGCTGGAAAAGGAATACAGGGTTAAAGGACAGGTAGGCCACGTAGAACGATTTAACCCGTCGTTTACGGCCGTAAAGGAGAAGATCCAGGAACCCATGTTCATAGAGACGCATCGCCTTGCCGAGTTCAACCCTAGGGGTACGGACGTTCCTGTGGTGCTAGACCTTATGATCCACGATATTGATGCCATTTTAAGTGTAGTGAACTCGGAAGTAAAACAGATCAATGCCAGTGGGGTTTCCGTAATCAGCAAATCGCCCGACATTGCCAATGCCAGGATCGAATTCGAAAATGGGTGTGTGGCCAATCTCACGGCCAGTAGAATTTCCCTGAAAAATATGCGTAAATCAAGGTTCTTTCAAAGGGATGCCTATATTTCTGTAGATTTTCTGGAGAAGAAGGTAGAGGTGGTGAAAATGAAGGACGCCCCGGAAAATCCAGGGGATTTTGATATGATCTTACAGAATGCCGAGGGTGAAAAAAAACAGATTTATTTTGAGAATCCGGCTATCAAGACCAATAATGCAATTTTGGATGAATTGGAGACCTTTGCCGATGCCATACAAAACAATACAGTCCCCGTGGTAAGCCTAGAACAGGGGGCTAAGGCCTTAAAAGTGGCCCTACAGATTATCGAATCCTTTAAAAAGAACCAAGAATGAATACCATTGCAGTTATTGGGGCCGGAACCATGGGAAATGGTATAGCCCATGTTTTTGCACAAAAAGGCTATAAGGTTAATCTTATAGATGTCTCCAAGGCTTTTTTGGATAAAGGTGTAACCACCATTGCCAAGAATTTGGACCGTATGATCTCCAAGGAGCGCATTACCGAGGCCGATAAGAAGGCCACATTGGCCAATATTGACCCGTATACGCAATTGGCCGAAGGAGTAACCAATGTGGACCTCGTGGTGGAAGCGGCCACAGAAAATATAGAGACCAAACTCCATATCTTTCGCGAGCTCGATGCACTCTGCGAAGCACATGTTGTCCTGGCCTCCAATACCTCGTCTATTTCCATCACGCAAATAGGTGCTGTCACCCAGCGTCCGGACAAGGTTATCGGGATGCATTTTATGAATCCTGTACCGGTGATGCAATTGGTAGAAATCATCAGGGGTTACAGCACGTCCGACGAGGTGACGCAAAAGATTATGGAGCTGTCCAAGGCATTGGGAAAAACACCGACGGAGGTAAATGATTATCCCGGTTTCGTAGCCAATAGGATATTGATGCCCATGATCAATGAGGCAATAGAAACCCTGTTTCACGGCGTGGCGGGGGTCAATGAAATAGACACCGTAATGAAATTGGGCATGGCCCATCCCATGGGGCCCTTGCAACTGGCAGATTTCATTGGACTGGATGTATGTCTCTCCATTCTTCATGTGATGTACGATGGTTTCAAGAATCCCAAATACGCTCCCTGCCCCCTATTGGTCAATATGGTGGCGGCCGGGAAGTTAGGGGTTAAGTCCGGGGAAGGTTTCTATGATTATTCCGCCTCCCGAAAAGCGGAAAAGGTAGCGGCCCAATTCAACTAAGTGTCATGGCAATCATAAAACCGTTCAAGGCCATTAGGCCTACCAGGGACAAAGTGGCGTCGGTAGCCTCCCGTTCCTATGAAGAATATCCAAAAAAAGAGCTGGAAGCCACCCTGCGCTATAACCCCTTCTCCTTTCTACATATCATTAACCCCGGCTTTAAGTTCGATAAAAGAGTAAAGGGACAGGAACGCTTTACACTGGTCCACAACCGTTATCTGGAGTTCCTTGAGGACAATGTCCTGATGAAGGATGCCAAGGATAGCTTCTATGTATACAAAGTGGAAAAGGGGGCTGCCAGCTGCTGCGGTCTTTTTTGCGCCACCAGCACGGCAGATTATGAAAATGATGTTATCAAAAAACATGAAAACACCCTGCAAAAACGGGAAACGCTTTTTGCCGATTACCTGGATACTGTAGGTTTTAATGCGGAACCCGTGTTGATTACCTACCCCAACAAAGAAAGTATTGCCGAAATCATCCAAAAGGAAACCCGGCAAGATCCGGAGTACTATTTTACTACAACCGATAAGGTAACACACAAATTATGGGTGGTCTCGGACAAAAAAACAATCCAAAAGCTGCAGGTAGAATTCGGCAACATCGATTCTATATATATTGCCGATGGCCATCACCGAAGTGCCTCTTCCTATCTTTTTGCACAAAATTCCAAGCGACAAAATCCGAATCATACAGGTAAGGAGCCCTATAATTTCTTCATGAGCTATTTGATTCCCGAATCCGAAATCAAAATATATGAGTTCAATAGAATGGTTAAGGATCTTAACGGACTTTCCAAAGAGGAGTTTCTAATTCAGGTAGACGCTTTTTTCAGGATCGAGAACAGGGGAGATTTGCTCTATAAGCCCCTTAAAAAACATCATTTTAGTATGTATTTGGATGGCGAATTCTATTCGCTCTATCTGCGTAAAAAAATCTACACCTTTGATGATTCCTTGAGTGAACTGGACACCCAAATCTTGTTTAAGACCATCTTGGAGCCTATTTTGGGCATCAAAGACCTTAGAAACGACAAACGGATCCAATACGGCTATGGGAAATACAATGTAATCCGGATGAAGGACGAAATCGATCAAGGGAAATTCGCTGTTGGATTCAGCCTGGTACCCGTTACGATAGAGGAAATAAAGGCAATCGCGGACGAGGGCCTTGTGATGCCCCCAAAGAGCACTTATATTGAGCCCAAATTGAGAAGCGGCATCACTATTTATGAATTTTGAACAAAGCCCCTTCGATTACCGCGCCCTTAATCTACAAAGCTTGAAATGAACAAGATATGTCCATTAAAGAAAATTTAGACCAAATAAGACATGCCCTTCCCGAAAATGTGGTGCTCGTAGCGGTATCCAAAACCAAACCAATAGCGACTATTTTGGAAGCATATGAGGCTGGCCAAAGGGTTTTTGGGGAAAACAAGATTCAGGAAATGACTGCCAAATGGGAGGCCCTTCCCAAGGATATCATATGGCATATGATCGGGCATGTGCAACGTAATAAAGTGAAATATATGGCCGCTTATGTTGCCATGATCCACGGCGTGGACAGTCTAAAATTACTAAAGGAAATAGACAAACAGGCCCGGAAACACCAGAGGGTTATTGATTGCTTATTGCAGATCCATATAGCGGAGGAAGAGACCAAATTTGGACTTAGCGAGAGTGAGCTGGAGGAGTTGCTCCATTCCGAGGACCTGACGGAGCTAGAACATGTTAGGATTGTTGGACTCATGGGGATGGCCACCTTTACATCGGATGTAGGGCAGGTACAAAAAGAGTTCAGGTATTTGAAAGCGATTTTTGGGACCGTCCAAAAAAAGATTCCAGAATTATCCGTCCTTTCTATGGGAATGAGCGGCGATTACAAGTTGGCAATTGCCGAGGGAAGCACTATGGTCCGGATAGGAAGTAGTATCTTTGGCGCAAGAAACTACCTTTGAACAGATTCAACATACACGAGGCCATGTATGCCATATTGGATATAGAAACCACCGGTGGAAAGTACAACGAGGAAGGTATCACGGAAATTGCCATCCATAAATTTGATGGCCATAAAGTGGTGGATACCTTCATAAGCCTGGTAAACCCGGAAAAGGAAATTCAGCCCTTTGTAGCAAATCTTACCGGAATCAACAATAAAATGCTGCGTACGGCACCTAAATTTCATGAGGTGGCCAAACGTATCGTAGAAATTACCGAGGATACCGTATTGGTGGCACATAATGCGCAATTTGATTATCGGATACTGCGGACGGAATTCCGAAGATTGGGCTTTAATTTTGAACGAAAAACCCTGTGTACCGTGGATCTTTCCAAAAATCTGCTCCCCGAAGCGGATTCATACAGTTTGGGAAAATTGGTCCGGTCCCTTGGCATTCCGGTAAGCGATCGGCATAGGGCCAATGGCGATGCGCTGGCAACACTTCAACTGTTTAAACTGCTGCTCAATAAAGATCTGGACAAATCGATCATGAAGGGCATCATACGCGAAGAGTCGCTTGGCGAACTTTCACCCAGGCAACTGGATATCGTAGAACAATTGCCATCCGAGACAGGCCTGTACTACATGTACAATAAAGAAGGGGAAATCATTTTTTTGGGCAAAAGCAAAAACCTAAAAAAAAGGGTGAACCAACATTTTACCAGAAGCGGGGAAACGGCAAGAAAAATACAGAAGGAAACCAAAAAGGTGACCTTTGAGCGTACCGGGAACGAATTGATCGCCATCCTGAAAGAACAGGAAGAATTGGGTCGGAACAGGCCCAAATACAACTTGAATTACCAACAACAATTATTTTCACACGCCCTTTATAAAAGTGTAAGCAAGGAGGGGTATTTTACGCTAAGGCCAGACAAGCTAAATGGTACCTCGGGTAGGATAACCACCTTTGCCAGCCTTGAGGGGGCAGTGAACCTATTATCTAAAATAAACGATGAATTTCAACTTTGCGATGAATTAAATGCAATCCCCGAGGCCCGTTGTAGCTGCGTAAAAACCAATGCTGAGGACTGCCTGCAGCATACAGAGGTTACATGGTACAACCACCGGGTGGAACAGGCCATTGAAAAATACAGCCTTTCGCAAAAAAACTCCGTATTGATCGACAAAGGTCGGGAGGTAGGGGAACACAGTGCCATACTGATTCAAAATGGGATGTTCAAAGGCTTGGGATTTTACAATTTAAACCACCAAATAAATAATATTCATATCTTAGAATCCATAATAACGCCCATGAAGGGCAATATCAACACCACACATATCATAGAATCCTATCTTAGAAAACGGAAAGTGTTGAAAATTTTGGACCTGGATCATTAAATTTTGAAGGAAGAAAAGCCACATAAAAGTTGGAAAACCAAGATCCACGAGGTTATCTATGGCACACATACCCCGGCCGGAAGGCTTTTTGACATCATCCTACTTATAGTAATCGTCTATAGTGTCATTATAGTGATGCTGGAAAGCCTGCCCCGATTTGATATAAAATATCATCGTTTTTTGGATATTTCGGAATGGGTGGTGACTATTCTTTTCTCCATAGAGTACATCCTGCGGATCATATGCATAAAGAAACCCAGTAAATATATCTTTAGTTTCTTCGGTATTGTTGATTTTCTTTCAACGGTTCCGAAATACCTGTCCTTTTTCCTCGTTGGCTCCCAATATTTGACGGCCTTTAGGGCTTTGCGATTGCTACGGGTCTTTAGAATTCTCAAACTGGTCCGCTTTGTAGGTGAATCCAACAACCTTATAAGGGCATTGAATGCCAGTAGGACCAAGATTATGGTCTTTGTGTTTTTTCTTGTGATCATTTCAGTCTTGCTGGGCACTACCATGTATTTGATAGAAGGCCCCGAGCACGGTTTTAATAGCATTCCCCACAGTGTGTATTGGACCATTGTAACACTCACCACAGTGGGTTATGGGGATATTTCGCCCGAAACGGCATTGGGGCAGATTATTGCTACGGTCATTATGATCATCGGATATGGTGTCATCGCCGTTCCAACAGGTATTGTATCGGCCGAATACGCCTCCTCGAAAAAAAAGCTCCCCAAGGAAGATATAGGAAGATCATGTACCGACTGCGGTACCGAGATCCTGCGTGCCGATGCCCATTACTGCAGAAAATGCGGGCACAACCTAGGAGAGGATTGATGGCCGGGAAGACACTGATCAGTATCGTGGGCCCTACGGGAATTGGTAAGACCAACTTGGCCATTCGGTTGGCGGAACATTGGGGTACCGAGATCGTTTCGGCCGATTCCAGACAGTTTTACAAAGAAATGTCCATTGGTACCGCCGTGCCTTCGGTATCGGACCTACACCGCGTAAAACACCATTTCATACAGCACAAAAGTATTCTGGACCCTTATTCCGTGGGTGATTTTGAACGCGATGCCCTGGCTCTTTTGGATGTTCTTTTTGCCAAACATCGTACCGTCATCCTGGTGGGCGGCAGTGGGCTATATGTAGATGCCGTGAACAAAGGGCTGGATGTTTTTCCCAATATTGACCCCAATATCCGAAACGAACTGAACAACGTCCTCAGTGAATACGGCCTTGGGCCCCTGCAATCAAGGCTGCAGGAATTAGACCCGGAACACTATAAAAAAATAGACCGGGAAAATCCCCATAGGCTCATACGTGCTCTCGAGGTCTGTATGGGTACAGGAAAACCCTACTCCTCCTTTTTGGGTGCCAAGAAAGAGCAGCGGCCCTTTAGGGGCATCACCCTGGGTATCCGGGCAGACCGGGAGGTGGTCTATGCCAGGATCGATCAAAGGGTAGACCAAATGATGGCCAACGGACTTTTGGAGGAAGCTCGGTCCCTGGAAAAACACAAAGAACTGAATGCATTGCAAACTGTGGGATATAAAGAACTTTTTAGTTATTTTGAGGGGCAATGCGATTTAGAATTTGCCGTTTCCGAAATAAAGAAGAACAGCCGTAGGTTTGCCAAACGGCAACTTACCTGGTTTAAAAAAAATAAAGACACAATTTGGGTAGATTATGATGCCGACATAAAAGCGATCATTTCACAGGTGGAAACGCGCTTAAAACTGGAAGGATATGAATAATAGCGGTGCCTATATTTTTTTTGTGATGGGGGTTTCCGGCTGTGGAAAGTCGACCATCGGCAAATTACTTGCCAAAACGCTGTCGATCCCTTTTTATGATGGGGACGATTACCATCCCGAAACCAATATTGCGAAGATGAGCGCCGGAGAGCCTTTGAACGACCAAGACCGTGCCGGATGGCTCCGGACCCTCAATAGGCTTGCAAGGGAAAATGCAGCTACCGGTGCGGTGATAGCCTGCTCCGCTTTAAAAGTGTCCTACAGAGATCTGTTGAAGGAAGGTATGGAAACACAAACGAAATGGGTTTATTTGGAAGGTAGTTTCGCCGAAATTTTGGCCAGGCACCGAAACAGAAAAGACCATTTTATGCCTACGGATCTCCTGCAATCCCAGTTCGATATTCTGGAACCGCCAACAGACGCTCCGGGCATATCCATAAGCAAATCGCCCCAGGAAATAGTGTCCGAAGTACTTGCGCGAGTTTAGATGGCCGGAAGGGCAAAACATCCTCTCCCTTCTTTCCTGCCTGCCTGCCAAGGCGTAAGGCTTAAAATACAGGCACCTTTCCAATTCAATATGTCCTTTGTGAAACTACATATAGGCTCCTCCCCTAAGCTAGGGGAAGTGGATTTCGGCCGAGCACAGCGAGCGTCGGAAGACGGAGAGGTAAAACAAAAAACCGCCCCAAAGGGCGGTCCTATATGTAATGCACTAGGTTTTTACCACTACTCCGTTTTAATGACCAATCTAAATCCTTCCCCATGGATGTTCAGTATCTCTACCGTATCGTCACGCTTAAGGTATTTCCGAAGTTTGGCGATATACACATCCATACTCCTGGACGTAAAGTAATTATCGTCTCTCCAAATTTTGGTCAAGGCCAGTTCCCTGGGCATCAAATCGTTCTCGTGTAGGGCCAAAAGCCTTAACAGTTCATTTTCCTTGGGGGAGAGTTTTATGGCCTCCTCGTCCTTGTACTTCAAAAACCGAAGCTTGGAATTAAGATGGAAACCACCAATATTAAACTCGAACTGTTTGCTGTCTGCCAGTGTATTGGACGCCTTGCGCTGCAGTATAGCGCGTAGTTTCATCAGCAATACCTCCGAATCAAAAGGTTTGTTCAGATAGTCATCTGCCCCTGATTTGTATCCCTTAAGCACATCCTCCTTCATGGTTTTGGCCGTTAGAAAGATTATGGGCACGTTCTCGTTCTTTTCCCGTATTTCCTTGGCCAGGGTATAACCGTCCTTATAGGGCATCATTACATCCAGGATGCAGACATCAAAATTATCTTTTTTGAATTTCTCGAATCCTTCCATACCATTCTTGGCCAAGGTTACATCAAAATCGTTCATTGATAGGTAATCCTTTAGCACAATTCCAAAATTTGGGTCATCTTCGACCAATAATATCTTCTTGTTCGCTGTTTCCATAAATTTTAAATTAAAGGTAGTTTTATATAGAAAGTACTTCCTTTTCCTTTTTCACTTTCTGCATAGACTTCCCCTTGATGATCATCTATTATTTTTTTTACGTAGGCTAGGCCTAAACCATGCCCTTTAACATTATGTATATCTCCAGTATGTTCCCGATAGAACTTTTCAAAAACCTTTTTTAGGACCGCCTTGCTCATTCCTGCTCCCTGATCCTGTATCCTGACAATAATAAAATTCTTTGCAACTTCTGTAAACACGTCTATTTTGGGTGCCTCGGGTGAATATTTTACCGCATTGTCCAAAATATTCACAATTACGTTGGTAAAATGCATCTCGTTGGCCAAGACTTCCGATCTTACCGCATCCAAATGTGTATTTACGTATCCGCCCCTATCGCCCACTATAAGTTCTATATGGGTAACGGCATCCTTAATGATGTCGTGCACATTAACCCTATCCTTACTGATATCCAACTGATTCTTTTCCAATTTGGATATGCGCAATACGTTCTCTACCTGCGCATGCATACGCTTGTTCTCGTCCCGAATCATCTGAAGGTACCTAATTACTTTATCCTTTTCCTCTATTATCTTAGGGTTTCGGATGGCTTCTACCGCCAGATTTATAGTGGCAATAGGAGTTTTGAACTCATGCGTCATATTATTGATAAAGTCCGATTTTATCTCGGATATCTGTTTCTGTTTTATCAATTGATAAATGGCGCTGGAATACGCTACTACAATGACCAGTGTAAACAAGGTAGACAAGAGGACCATGCCCAAAATGGACTGCCATAGGAACCTTTCCTTTCTGGGGAAAGATATCAATAGGGAAAAATCCGTATTCCCTTCGCTATCCTTAAAAATAGGGGCCTTGTAGAGTGCGGTCTTCGCATACTTAAAGCGTCTGGACTTTACTTTTGTAGGCAGGCCTTTACTATACACCCCATACTCGTAATTGATGTCCAATCCCCTGTTTTCAAGTTCACGGTTCAATAGTAGTTCTATCTTTTGCTTGGATATCCTTTTATGGATGGGCACAGTCTTAGCAAACTCGCCAAAGACATCCTCGTATTGCGCCTTTTCCAAGGCCGATAGACCTCCTATTTTTTCCAATTTTTGAACCGGCGTCAACTTGTACTGTTTACCGTCCAGACCAAAGTCTTCCTTGAATATGGTCTGCGTTCGCTTGCTGGTATAACTCTTAATGGTAGTGGTATCGGAACCCTGACCATTGTCAAAGAACGTAGATGCAATATTGTAATCTTCCTCTAATATTCCATGCGAATAAAAGAGTATCTCGTTCGAATTAATATCCCTATCAACAAAAAAGAAATTACTTAAGTGGGAACTTTGTGGTTTTCCGATACTATCCCTTAACTCAAAATACCGATCAAAATAATCATTTCTCTCACCATCCTCAATCTTATCGGTGACCTCGTTCAGGACCTCCGATACGGCATTGGAAAATTGTTCTTTCTTATCCTCTACTGATTGTTTTATCCAATACCCCTGAACAAAAATAATCCCCACTAGGGAAAGGCTCATGAGTATTACCAGAAGGACAAATAACCTCTTGTTCATTTTTTTGTAAAATTAGAAATTTAACATATAGCGGATTGCGTGTTTAACCTAACCTTAACAATAATGTTAAAATTTATGGGTTATTGCGATAAACCGAGGAGTTGCTTGTGAATTTCCCGAACCTTTAGTTTTGTTTTTTCAATATCCACATTTTCAATTACAAAATCTGCCAAGGTCGCTTTCTTGGCATCTTCCCATTGGTTCCGCATGCGATCGCGTATCTTCTCTTCGGCATGTCCATCTCTATTTATAACTCTCTGAATTCTAATATTTTGTGGGGATGTCACTAAAATAATCCGGTCATAGGATTCATGGGAAGCGTTCTCAAAAATGATGGCTGCTTCTTGAATAACATAGGGCGTTTTCTGCTTCTTGGCCCAAGATTTAAAATGTTTTTTTACCGCCGGATGCACAATGGCATTCAGCTTTTTTAAGAGTTTCCCGTCCTTAAATACAAGACTGGAAATATAGGTTTTGTTTAACTTTTTATCTGTATAGGCCTCCTTTCCAAATAGTGCTATTATGGCTTTTTTCAATTTCTTGGAAGACTGCATCAGACGTTTGGCCTCAAAGTCCGAGTCGTACACCGGGATCCCCAGTTCTATAAACATCTCGGCTACGGTGGTTTTTCCACTACCTATCCCTCCTGTAAGTCCTACAATCATCATTCCCTTTTCAAAATATACTCTACCTGTGTTTCCAAAAGACGTACGCTGTGTAAGCCCTCTGGTTGTCGGCCCACGACCAATTGTAAGATCTTTTTGGAGTTCCCAGCCCTTTCATAGTCGGCCAAAAGCTGAAAATCCGCTGCGCTCAAATCCTTCAACTGGCCAATTTTGGCTTTACAGAGCAGCGACACCACATTGGGAAAGGTTTTGATCTCGGCCCCTTCGGGTACGTTAATAACCTGCACAGGGACTTCGATAATCCTTTCAGAAAAGCGGGAGACCTTTCCGGAAATTTGGATAGTCCGTTGCGAATAGGACGTATTCTCCAACATCTCTGGCTTGTTTAAGTTGAGGGTATGTGAAAAATCTGAATTTAGTTCCGGCAATATTAACGCTTCGGTCCTTGCCACCAAGATCGTATCAATTTCGTTTTTCGGTCCGGTGATAGTTATCTTATCGGGATCCAGCACCAGTTTGCCATCCAACAAATGGTTTTGGGCCAGATTAAGCTCTATGACGGGTTTTACGGGAACTTCCTTGGAATATACCTTAAAAAACTGAAAAAAGAGTGTGTCCCTATCAACGTCCAAAAGTCGCATGGAACCGGATAGTTGTCTTTCTATCTGATTTTTATAACTATCGTGAAGCACAAAATATTTGTTGCCCCTCTTCCCCATGGCCGAAAGATTTACTTTTACACGCTTGGGGCTAAAATTAAACCAAAGAAACTGGAAACCGTTTGCCCTTAGCTGGACTTCGATTTCATTTTTGGAGGCTCGGGTCAGAAACAAACTGTCCGGGACATTGATATACTCCAATTGAAAAGTAGCCCTATCCTCATAGGACTCGGACAGGTTGCTGATAAACCAGGCCAAGAAGGAGCTTATAAGAAAAAGTAAAAATATTTTTACCTTCCTTTTGCTCAAGCCCTTTCTAATCCTTGTTATCATACCTTCTCAAAAAATAAATCGGGAAACAACGCTTCCGGTTTCCTTTTGCTAAAATTAACCAAGATTGTCGACTTAAGAAAACCGAGACCATATCCATAAAACTGGATGCCTAAGGCAATCAGTGACAAAAAGGCTATGGACAAGCTTCTGTTTCTCAGCAACGCATCAAAAAAAACGACCCCAAAATACCCGATAAATGCCAGTATAGGCCAGGAACTAAAGGGCTGAGGACCAAAGATCCAGAAGGTGAGTGCACCTAAAAACCCAAAACAAAACAAGGTGGGGAACCAGTAGGAAAATGTGGCCGTACCCCGATGCCATAAATTGAGAATTGGCCTTACCTTTCCAAATTTGTTGACTTGAACATAAAATTTGTTCCAATTGATCCTACGCTTGTGATAGACAAAGGCATTTGGGATTAATCTAGTACCAAATCCCGCCTTCCAAATCCGAATGGTTAGGTCGGGATCCTCGCCCGGGTGTATATTCCCGTATCCCCCTGTTGCCTTAAAGGCCTCTTTGGAAATCCCCATATTAAAACTTCTGGGCTGAAACTTGTTCACCGAGGCTTTTTTGCCACGAATTCCGCCCGTAGTCAAAAAAGAGGTCATGGTGTGGTTAATGGCTTTTTGAACATTGCTAAAGGAAGGGTGTGCCGCATCAGGACCTCCATAACAGTCCACCGGGAAGTGGGTTAGGGATTCATCCACCTCGGTCAGGTAATGGGGCGGTAAAATGCAATCAGAATCCAAAACAATAAAGTAATTTCCCTTGGCGTGCCTCATACCGTAGTTTCTGGAATCACCGGGTCCTGTATTTTTTTTTGTCAAATAGGTAATGGAAAGACGGTCCTTGAACCCTGCGACCACCTCTTCCGAGGAAAGTGTGGATCCATCTTCCACGATTACGATCTCATAGGGCCTATCATAGGTCTGTCGCAACAGACTTTCGAGCAATTCCATAATCTCGTTTGGCCTGTTGTAAACCGGTATGACAAAAGAAAAGAAAAGACCCATTGTATTACTATAAAAATAAAAGCCATCCGTTCAAGGAGGATGGCTCTGTACGCTATGTCACGACATTATTCAGTAAACTGATCGATTACCTCCTGACTTACGCCAGTATTGGAAAAACCTCCGTCATGAAAAAGATTTTGCATGGTCACTTTTTTGGTGAGATCCGAAAAAAGGGACACCGTATAATCCGCACAATCTTGGGCCGTAGCGTTCCCCAAGGGCGACATTTTTTCTGCATAACTTATGAATCCATCAAAACCTTTGACACCTTGGCCTGCGGTGGTGGGTGTAGGTGATTGGGATATGGTGTTGACCCTAACTTTCTTTTCCTTTCCAAAAAAATAGCCGAAGCTACGCGCTACGGATTCCAGATAGGCTTTGTTATCTGCCATATCGTTGTAATCCGGGAAGGTTCTTTGAGCCGCCATATAGGTAAGGGCCACGATACTGCCCCATTCGTTCATGGCATCTGCCTTGTACAGACCTTGCATTACCTTGTGAAAGGAAAGGGCCGATACGTCCCAGCCCTTGGTAGTAAAATCGTATTTTTCATCAGTATAGGCGCGGCCTTTTCGAACGTTGACCGACATCCCAATGGAGTGCAGCACAAAATCCAACTTCCCACCTAAAAGTTCCATGGACTTCTGAATCAAATTGTCCAGATCCTCCTCGTTGGTAGCATCGGCAGGAATAATCTCTGACTTGGTCTTCGCTGCCAATTCCTTGATCTGTCCCATTCGCATGGCTATGGGAGCGTTGGTCAACACAAAAGTACCACCCTCCTCATGAACGCGTTCCGCAGTCTTCCAAGCGATGGAATTTTCGTCCAAAGCGCCAAATATGATTCCCTTTTTACCTTTTAATAAATTGTATGCCATGTTTTTTGTTCTTGCTATTGGTTCAGAGCCCAAAGATATCTAAAATAAGTTAATTTAGTAGTTCCCTGGCATGGGCCATGGCAGAATCGGATAAGGTTTTTCCCCCCAACATTTCAGCCAGTTCCACTACCCTTTCCTCGGACGAAAGTTTTTTCATTAGGGTGTGTGTTGCGCCGTCCTTATCCTCCTTGTAGACCTTAAAATGATAATCGCCTTTTGAAGCTACCTGCGGTATATGGGTTATAGAGAATATCTGCATGCTCTGGCTCATTTCGTTCATGATATCGCCCATCCGGTTGGAGATCTCACCCGAAACCCCTGTATCTATTTCGTCGAACATCAAGGTGGGCAAGTGCTCATACTTGGCCAATACAGACTTTATTGTCAGCATAATACGGGACAGTTCCCCTCCGGAAGCTACTTTTTTCAGTTCGCCGTACGCACTCCCTTTATTGGCGGAAAACAAAAAGGAAAGTTCGTCCTTCCCGTTGTGTTTAAAGCTTGATGCGGTTTCCAGTTCAATACTAAAAGAGGCATTTGGGATGCCCAGGGAGATCAAACTTTCCTCCAACTGTGCCTGCAGTTGGGGAACTACCTTATTTCGCCGCCTTCCCAAATCGCCTGCTGTTTGCTGCAGCACCTTCTCCGCGGTCTGTAGTTCTTCTTCTTTTTTCAGTATATCGGTATCGATGTTGTCCGCAATGCCGACTTTTTGTGCCAAGTTTTCCCTGATATCGATCAATTCTGGAATACCGAGGGCACCGTGTTTTTTTTGCAGATCGTACAGGAGCTGCAATTTTGCATTTACCTCATCCAACAGCACGGGATTGGCTTCCATTTGCTCATGTAACGCCCATAACTCACTGGCAATATCATCGGTTTCTATGAAGACCGATTGTATCCTGTTGTTCAAATCCATGAATTGATTTCCAAAGGACGACAGTTTGGCCGCACATTGTTTTACCTGGGACAGGAGGTTAAGAACACCTTGTTGCTCGTCGTTCAACAACTGGTGCGCCGTGGACAGTTGTTCCAAGATGGTCTCCACATTGCTCAACTGCTCGTATTGCGCCTCCAACTCCTCTTGGATACCAAGCTGCAGAGGGGCAGCCTCCAGTTCTTTCAGCAAAAAGCTATTGTAGTCATGTTCCTTTAGGGCGTGCTGCCTTAACCGTCGCATTTCCTCCAGTTCCTTTGTGATTTTTTGATAAGTCAATAGCTGGCTGCGATAGCTCGATAGCAAATCCCCATTACCTGCAAGGGCATCGATAACCTTTAACTGGAAATCCGTTTCCGTGAGTTGCAAGGTTTGATGCTGGGAGTGTACATCGATCAATCGATTCCCAAGCTGTGCCAAAACGTTCAAGGTAACCGGGGAGTCGTTGATAAAAGCCCTGGATTTTCCGCTTGGTGAAATTTCCCTTCTTACAATGGTCATTTCCTCATAGTCCAGGTCATTTTCCGCGAAAAAAGATTGAAGTCCATACGCGCCTACCCCAAATTGGGCCTCCACCACGCACTTTAGCGACTTGTTACGAAGTGAGGACAGATCTGCCCGTTTTCCCAATACCAGTGACAGACCACCCAAGAGAATGGACTTACCTGCCCCGGTCTCTCCGGTTATGACGGTAAAACCTTTGCTAAACGAAACCTCTAAACGGTCTATTAGCGCATAATTTTTTATGGAAAGTGAATTCAGCAAGGCTACGTATCTAGTATGGCGTAAAGATAAATTATATTCCATAGCTAAAAAAGACGCGTTAAAAAATAAGCCGCTTTTTGTTCCGAGGGACGCTGCCATTGAAATTTTGTAAATTAGCTCCTATTGACAACCTAAAAACATTAAACCATGAAATTTCTAAAGTATTTGTTATTGGTAGTAGTTGTGGTCGTCGCAGGGCTATTGATTTATGCGGCAATGCAACCGAGCGACTATGAGGTTACACGAACAAGAACGGTGCAGGCACCGGTGGAAGTTGTCTACAACAATGTGGACGATTACAGAAACTGGGAAAGCTGGGGGCCCTGGGCAGAGCAAGATCCCAGCATGACCTATACCTATCCAGAGCAGACCAAGGGTTTGGGCGCCTCCTATAGTTGGAGCGGCAAGGATGGCAATGGAAGTGCCACAACCACCGTGGCGGTCCAAAATGAGTCCCTGGACAATGAATTGGATTTTGATGGCGTAAAGGCCAATGGATTTTGGAAGTTTAAACCTGTGGACAACGGTACGGAGGTTACCTGGGGCATACGTGCCGAGGACACCCCTTTTATCTTTAAGTTTTTTGGTGCCATTAGCGGCGGTTATGACAATATGATGGGGCCTATGTTCGAAAGGGGGCTGGAACGATTGGACAGTGTTACCCAAATCGAGGCGAAGGCCTACGCTGAGGCCATGAACTCGTGGAGTCTGGGAGAAGTGGTCAAAAAGCCCTTGGAAGCCCAAAAATTCATTGGGTATGCCCACAGTTCCAAGATAGCGGACTTTGAAGGTATGAAAGCCATTTTTCAGGAATCCATGCCCAAAGCGGGAACCTATGTATCCCAGAATGGGCTACAGCCGGGCGATTACGTTCCCGGCGCCATTTATACCAAATGGGATGAGGAAAAGGGGGAAACGGACTTTATGGTCGGAGTATTCCTGCACAAGGACCTTTCCCCGGCCGAGGGGATGCGGCAAATGGACCTACGCAAGGGCAATGTAGTCACCCTCTCCAAATTTGGAAACTATGGAACTGGCAATGCCGAGGCCCATGCAGCCATAAGCAAGTATATAGAGGATAACGAGCTTACCGCTAACGGACCGGTCTACGAGATGTACATGAACGACCCTACTACGGTAAAACCCAATGAAATTCAAACGGATATTTATTATCCCGTAAACAAATAAAGGTAATGGGCCGTCCAAGGGAAAGCACGTTGTAGTTTCCTGGACGGCCTTATTTCTTCAAAGTGTTAATAGGTAATCTCGTTCCAGGTGTTGGCGTAAAACGGGGCCACCTTGTTGAGGGTTTCCTTCAGTTTTACGATATCTACCTTGGGGCCATCGGAGAATATGCTTTGTATTTCCTCGGATTTAGCATCAAAAAAAGTCTGTATCAAAAAGGCATTGGGCCGTCTGGCAATTAAGGTCTCGAACAACCGTAGACTTCCCGAAATTACTTGTTTCCCAGTGCTGCCGTTATCCGCCAGGATATCCAGTCCCTTTCGGTGATAATTATACATGGCAATACGGTACTCCCTAAAGGTATTGGAAAGTAGATTATCCACAAGCTCAAATCTGGATCTATCGGTAGATTGGCTCCAACCCGAAAAGCTACTTCCCTGGGCCTGGGTAACTATCTGTTGTGCCTTTTTATAATATTCATTTCCACCTTCCAAGGTAAAGGTATCGGCATCCAGTCCCAATACGATATATATGTAGTAAGAAATAACCCCTACCAAATTGGAGTCAAAGACATTGGCGTTGTATACCAAGGGTTGAAATTCTATGTATTCAAAATTAAATTGATTGTCCTTATAATTGAAAATCGGACTCTCATAGGAGGTATTGAAAACGGGCCTGGAAGATTGTATTTGAATAGTAGCCTTAAACCTGCTCGATTCAAATTCGGTAATTGTGATGAACATCCGTGCGTTCAAACGTTCATTTTCCTTGTACACCCTGTTGGTCCATTTGCTTTTATTGACAAAATCGTTAAGGGAACGCTCCAAAGTCTTGAACACCTGCTGGTTGGTCTGGTTTACCTGATCAGAGTTTACCGTTACCACACAATTCAATTCCTGGGCCTCTATGGCAAGACCAAATGCACAAAGAATCAGTGTTAAAAAAAACTTATGCATGGATGCTGGCAATTATTTCGTTAAAGATATCCAAAGCTACCGCCGCCTTGGTCTTTACATCAAACGTTTTTATCCGTAAATTCTTATCTATGTAGGTTATTTTATTCGTGGGTTTACCAAAACCCGCACCGGAATCGTTTAAGGAGTTCAGGACTATAGCATCCAGGTTTTTCTTTTTAAGCTTGCCCTTGGCATTTTCTACTTCATTTTCGGTCTCCAGGGCAAAACCTACCAAAAATTGCTTTTTTTTCTGCCTACCCAGGGAATACAGAATATCCTTGTTCTTCACCAGCTCAATGGTGAATTCGTCTTCCTGTTTTTTTATTTTCTGGTCGGCAATGGTTTTAGGCCGGTAATCGGCCACGGCCGCGGCGCAGATCGCAATATCCATGTCCGCGTAATGTTCGTGTGCCGCTTGGTACATTTCTTCCGCCGATGTAACCCGGAGTACCTGCACTTGCGAATCTGTAAGGGAGAGATGGGTGGGTCCCAAGACCAAAATCACCTCTGCTCCAAGCTGTGCGGCCCTCTTGGCCAGTTCACAACCCATAAGTCCAGAGGAGTGGTTACCGATAAACCGCACTGGGTCTATGGCTTCATAGGTGGGGCCTGCGGTGATCAACACCTTTTTTTGTCCCAATGGCAAATCCTTGGAAAGGTGATGGTTTAAAAAATTCACAATATCCTCGGGTTCGGCCATTCTGCCTTCTCCGTGCAACCCACTTGCCAGTTCCCCTGAGGCAGCCGGGATCATGATGTTGCCAAACGATTGCAGTTTCTTAAAAGAGGCTTTGGAGGATGGGTGTTTGTACATGTCCAAATCCATGGCTGGAGCAAAAAACACCGGGCATTTAGCCGATAGGTAGGTGGCCAGCAGAAGGTTGTCGCAAGTTCCATTGGCCATCTTGGACAGGGTATTGGCGGTGGCCGGGGCCACCAACATCAAATCTGCCCATAGCCCAAGCTCCACATGGTTGTTCCAGGCTACACTGCCCTCTTCCCCTTCTTCTACAAAGGAAGTATGCACGGGGTTTTTGGAAAGTGTTGCCAAGGTAAGAGGAGAGACAAAAGTAGCTGCGCTCTCCGTCAAAACTACTTTGACATCGGCTCCAGCCTTGATCAATAAGCGAACAAGAAAGGTAGTTTTGTAGGCGGCTATACCCCCAGTGATGCCTAAAAGGATATGCTTACCGCTCAACATGGATCAAGCGTCCTTCTCGGTGTTCCTGTAATAAATTTTGTCCTCTAACCATTCCATCACGGCCAGGGCATGGGGCTTGGGAAGTTTCTCATAGAATTTGGAAACCTCAATCTGCTCCTTGTTTTCAAAAACCTCTTCCAAACTATCACTGTAAGTGGCAAACTCCTCCAGCTTTTCCAAAAGCTCTTTTTTAATCTCCGAATTTATCTGAACGGCCCGTTTTGCGGCTATAGAGATTGCTTCGTAAATGTTGTCCGTTTTCTCATCGAACTCATTCTTGTTGATGGTTACCGTAGAAACGGGCGCATTGGAATTTTTTAGATCATTCATATTCATTGCTATAAAACTAGATTACTTGGATAGGCCTTCTATTTCCTTTTCCACTTTTTCCATAAGATTATCCGCCTTTTTGGCGAAACGTGTTTCTGGAAAATATTTTTTTAGGTTAGCGTACGCCGCTTTGGCATCCTGCAGGCGCTGTGGTTTTTTGGTCTCAAAACTGTTGAAGGCTATGCTCGAGGTGGCTTCAAATTTATAATACAGCGCCTCCTCGCGGTAAATAGAGCCGGGGTTGTCCGTAACAAAATTATCAAGAGCGGCCACCGCGGAAACCAGAATAGGATAATTGAACTCCCCTATCTTGTTAAATTGTTTGGCGATTTCCAGCGCTTTCTTTTCTTTCTTATTGGTAAGTTCCTTGGCCATAATATTGGCCTCGGCAAAAAATTCCGAATCCGGATAGGTATTGATAAAATTCTGCAGTTTGGCCAAGGCCTTGTTGGTATCCGTTTGATCCAAGGAGTAAGCGGGGGACAACATATAGTAACTCTTGGCACCCAAAAAGGTGGCCTCCTGGATCTTGTCGCTCTTGGGATACGATTTTATAAACCGCTCAAATTGGTATCCGGCAAAATTGTAATTCTTGATTTGGTAAAAACTATTGGAGTAAAACCACAACACCCGCTCACCTTGGGGCTTTCCAACATATTTGGGGGCAATTTGCTCGTAAAGTCGATTGGCACGTCTGAAATCGCCTTCATTATATTTTTTTTCCGCCAGGTCGTACTTCGCTTTAACATCCTCATTCTTAAGTACTTTCTGATACTCACTACAAGATGCCAAGACCAAGGCCAGGACCAAAAGGGGAAAGTGTCGTTTCATTTTTAAAAACATTTTGCAAAATTACGGATTATCAACGGATTTAAAAAACATTTTTGCTAAGCTAAAATAGCCCGTAGCTGGTTCTGCGACAATCCTTTTGGGTAAGTTTTAACGTAAAAAGTACGGATAGGTTCTAGGCATGAACACCATTGAAGGCCCGCATAAACACTTTGATTTTATGCTTGAGTTCGGCAGACGCTTCCACTAAGGGTAACCGCACCTTGGCCCCTGAGAGTTCCAAAGTTTCAAAAACTGCCTTAATGCCAGCGGGATTTCCCTCTTCAAAGATAAGGTCCATGCCCTCCATCATCTTATAATGTAGACGATAGGCCTCATCCGGCCGGCCTTCCAGTCCAAGTCGGACCATTTTGGAGAACTCCATAGGTAAACCCTGGCCCAAAACAGAAATGACTCCTGCCCCTCCAGCCAATACAGTGGGTAGTGCAGTAGGGTCATCGCCGGAAATTACCATAAAATCCATGGGTTTTTCGCGAATGATCTGTGTAAGCTGTAGCATATCACCAGACGCTTCCTTAACCCCGATAATATTTTTGAAGTCACGCGCCAACCTTAGCTGTGTTGCGGGCAGTACATTGCTTGCCGTCCTTCCCGGAACGTTGTACAGGATGATCGGTTTTGGCGATGCCTCTGAAATTGCCTTAAAATGCTGGTAAATTCCTTCCTGGGTCGGTTTGTTGTAAGCGGGCGATACGGATAAGATTGCGTCAAAGTCGGTCAGGTCCAGTTGCTGCAGCTCCGCGACCAATTGGGCCGTATTGTTTCCGCCAACACCCACGACCAGCGGCACTCTTCCAGAATTGGCCGCAACCACCGTGTCCATAACCAACTGCTTCTCCGCTTTGGTCAAGGTAACGGATTCACCTGTGGTCCCCAGGACCACCAAATAATCCAGTCCGCCCTCAATACCATAGGCTACAATGCGTTCCAAGGCGCGCACATCTATAGACAAATCTTCATTAAAAGGCGTGACCAACGCCACCCCTGTACCATATAACCGTTCCATTGCTTAAACTTCGTTTAGAACTACCAAATACTTCTGTAACTCCTTTTTAAATGTCTTAAAATCATCCATGGGAGTTTTCAAAATAATATCATTCAATTTTTCATCAACCTCTTCAAAGCCGACACGGATGCGGGCCCTGGTTTTTATGCTCATCAATTGCAATAGCAAATTTTCTTCGGTAAAATAATTGATCAGTAAATCGTATTCCCTACTTAAAAATTCCAGCGCATAGCTATTTTCAATAGCTCCGTTCCAACCCAGATCTTTATCCGAAAAAATGGGCGTGGCGTACGGCGAATTTTTATCGTAATAATCTTTATAGCCAATAATTTTTACCGCCTGCGGCCTTAGGGCAAACTCATCGACAAACTCAAAGAATTTGTTCGTATCGTCAAATTTGTCCAAGTCAACAATACAGCCCAGCGATTTGATTCCCTTGCCCCTCTTGAGCACTTGCTGGGGGTTGTCCAATTCCTCCTTCAGAAATTTAAGGCCGGATTTATACTTAAATTTATCCTTAAGTCCCTTTAAAAACATGTATTTTTACATTTCTACAAATGTAATTAATATCCATGCAATTCTAATGCGAAGATAAAAAGGTTTATGATTTTAAATATAAAACATTTTGTTGTATTTATAACAATTCTGGTTTTTCTTTCCTGTGGGGAGGAAAAATCGGCCCTTTCGGAAGTGGAGGGCAAACAACTCCCTATAACCAGCGCCCTTGCTCCCGTAAATACCATAGATGATTTTGTAGCCCCTTACCGCGAACGTATTGATCAGGTGCTGGACAGTAGCCTTGCCTATGCGACCAAGAATATTACCAAGGAAGATGGGAAATACAACACGACCGCAGGAAACCTGATGGCCGATATTATCCTGGAAATGGCAAATCCTGTTTTTAAGGCCCGGACAAAAAAAGATATCGATTTTGTGGTCCTGAATCATGGCGGTATCCGTTCGGTTATCTCCAAGGGCCCGGTATCTGCCCGCACCGCCTATGAGATTATGCCTTTTGAAAACACCATCGCCATAGTGGAATTGACAGGAAAATCGGTCCGGGAACTCGTGTCTTTCCTAATCGAGGCAAGGCGTCCACAACCTATAGCGGGTATACAGATTGTATTGGATAAAAACGGGGAGCTACAATCCGTTAATATCGGTGGAAAGCCCTTTAATGAAACCCAGTCCTATTTCATCGCCACCTCTAACTATTTGGTCAATGGCGGGGACGATATGGGCTTTTTTACCCATGGACTGCACGTAACGGAAATCGATTACAAGGTCAGGAACGCCATCATTGATTATTTTAAAAAGGTGGACACCCTGTCCCCCGTTGTAGATAATAGATTTATGCAACTCAACTGACATGGACAGAAGAAAATTTATATCCAATACCGTTGCAGGTTCTACCTTTGTAGGTTTGGGAGGACTCTCCCTGAACTCCTGCTCGGGAGGCAAAAAGCATATTACGGTCTTACACACCAATGACGTTCACAGCCATATAGATGCCTTTGCCGGAGATCATTCCCAATGGCCCAATTTGGGTGGTCTGGCAAGACGGGCTACCCTTGTTGAACGTATTCGGAAGGAAAACCCCAATACCTTGCTCTTGGATGCCGGAGATATTTTTCAGGGCACACCTTATTTTAATTTTTACGGGGGTGAATTGGAGTTTAAACTGATGAGCATGCTCAAATACGATGCGGCCACGATCGGAAACCACGATTTTGATAACGGCATTGACGGTCTCTATGCCCAATTGCCCCATGCCAAGTTTAAGCTCTTGTCTGCAAACTATGATTTCAGCAATACCCTGATGGACGGTCATGTTAAACCCTATACCACGTATACGATGGACTCCATCAAAATTGGGGTGTTTGGATTAGGCATCGAACTCGCCGGGCTGGTCACCAAAAAACTGTACCAGGAGACCCAATACCTTGACCCTTATGAAATAGCCCAGGATATGGGCCGGATCCTGAAGGAAGAAGAGCAGTGCGACCTGGTCATTTGTCTTTCCCATTTAGGATACGCCTACAATCGCGATAAACCCGACGACCTAAAATTGGCCGCACGGTCAGAAAATATTGACCTGATCATTGGAGGCCATACACATACCTTCCTGGATAAACCCACCATTCGCGAAAATCGAAAGGGCGGTCGTGTACTCATAAATCAAGTGGGGTGCTACGGTATCAACCTGGGACGTATCGATTTTCACTTCGATAGCGAGAAAAAAGTAGAGGCCAATGGGGTTTCTATCACCGTATAGTCGTTTGACCTGCAGCATGCATGTATCCCTTCACCGTTACCCGAAAGGAACCCTCCGATCCGGAGTTCTTCCATTGGTTGTTTAACACGACCATCGCCTATCATAGAGGGAAAAAAGTCCCTGTATGATTTAATTTTCCAGCAACCACCGTACAATAGCCCGATGCTCTTCCTCCAAATCCATCTTGGGAAAGGGTCTATCGGCCCGCCTGTACCAATAACCGGCGTTCCACGCGTCTCCCTCTTTTCTATGCAAATAGGCATGAATCCAATGGCCCGTGGTATTGGGGATATCCTGTGCGATGTTGTGTGAAGCTTCCCAGTTCCCCTTGGCATCATACCACAAAGACTGTAGCGCCTCGGACCAGTGATTGGGCGGACAGGCATCTTTTAGGGTTTCCAAAAAGGCCTCATAGGTTTTGGGGTAGCTCATAGCTGGTTGGTTTTGCCTTGTCCTTTAAGGTACCATATTTAAAAAATCAGCTTCTGAAATTATGGGCACGCCCAAATTCTCTGCTTTGGAGCGCTTACTGGGGCCCATATTATCACCTGCCACCAGATAATTGGTCTTGGAAGAAACAGATGAACCTACTTTACCCCCGTTGTCCTCGATCATCTTCTTCAGTTCGTTTCTGCTTAGTTGTGCAAACACCCCCGACACTACAAAAGTCTGCCCTTTGAGCAATTCTGTCTGGTTCAATAACTTATCTGCGGAGAGTTCAAATTGCACGCCATACCCTTTTAACCGCTCTACGATCAACAGGTTTCTCTCATCCTGAAAAAACTCCACCACACTTTTAGCGATCCGCTCCCCTATTTCGTCAACCGCGGTCAACTCCTCTTCGGAAGCGGCCATCAGGGCATCGATATTTTTATAGGCCCTGGCCAGTTTTTTGGCCACAGTTTCCCCTACAAATCGGATACCAAGCGCAAAGAGTACGCGTTCAAACGGTATTTCGACCGACTTGGCCACTCCGTTCACCAAATTTTCGGCCGACTTCTCCGCCATACGCTCCAAGGGCATAACCTGCTCTTTGGTAAGTGTATAGAGGTCCGCGTAATTTTCTATCAGACCTTCCTTAAAAAGCAGTTCCACAGTTTCGCTCCCCATACCTTCAATATCCATGGCCTTACGGGAAATATAATGTTGGATCCTTCCCGTTATTTGGGTAGGGCAACCATAGTAATTGGTACAGTAGTGTTTTGCATCTCCCTCGGTACGCAGTAGCGGGGTATCGCATTCAGGACAATGTGTTATGTATACGGTAGGGGTGGAATCCTTGGGACGTTTGGCCAGGTTAACCCCCATAATCTTGGGAATGATTTCCCCACCCTTTTCCACATATACCGTATCGCCTTCGCGAATATCCAATTTTGCTATCTGATCTGCATTATGTAGGGACGCTCGTTTTACCGTAGTCCCAGCTAACAGGACGGGTTCCAAATTGGCTACAGGGGTAATGGCCCCTGTACGCCCTACTTGGTAGGTAATTTTATTCAGAACGGTAACCGCTTGTTCTGCCTTAAACTTATAGGCCAGGGCCCATCGGGGTGATTTCGCGGTATAACCCAACTCGTCCTGGTACCTAAGGCTGTTCACCTTAATGACCACGCCATCCGTTTCATAGGGAAGTTCATGCCGATGCCTATCCCAGTGGTCCACAAATTCCATGACTTCCTCCGTACTTTGGCATAATTTGGCGATAGTGGGCACTTTAAATCCCCACTCCCTGGCTTTTTCCAACATTTGATATTGGGAGCTGATCCCTAGGTCCTTACCCACAATACCGTATAAAAGACAATCCAAAGGACGTTCTGCCACTAGTGCGCTGTCCTGCAGTTTTAGACTTCCCGAAGCAGTGTTCCTAGGGTTCATATAAGGGTCTTCCCCATCTGCCACCCGCTGTGCATTCATTTGGGCAAACCCTTCCAGCGGCAAAATAATCTCTCCCCGGATATCAAATTTGGAGGGATAATTCCCCCTGAGCTGCAGGGGGATCGATTTAATGGTCTTGATGTTGGTAGTCACCTTATCACCTTGAAAACCATCGCCACGGGTAACTGCCCGATCCAACTTCCCATCCAGATAGCTAAGGCTAATGGAGGCACCATCATATTTTAGTTCGCAAGTAAATTCCAAGGGCACATCGCCCAATATACGTTGTATCCGTTTTTCCCAATCTGCGAGGTCGTCCTTGGAATAGGAGTTGTCCAAGGAATACATCCGATGTTCATGGACCACTGTCTCAAAATTCTTGGTAATAGCCCCGCCTACGCGGATGGTGGGAGAGTTGGGGTCATGGAACTCCGGATACTTTTCTTCCAAGGCTTGGAGCTCCTTAAGTTTCATATCAAACTCATAATCCGATATCACAGGCCTGTCCAACACATAGTAATTGTGGTTATGCTCACGTAGCTCTTGTCTTAAGGTCTCAATTTGTGTTTTTGTATCCATTATAGCTGATCTTTTTTAATCCATTTGGGCAGCTGTTGGGGGACATAATTGCGCATCTGGGCCAGGAGTCCGTCCATCTGATTATCCACCAACAACATATCGTAATTTTCCTGTTTTACGAATCCTCGATCTACCATGGTCCGTAACATGGCTATTAAATTATCGTAAAATCCTTTGGTATTCAGGATTCCAATAGGCTTGTCGTGCAGCCCCAGTTGCGCCCAGGTTATCATTTCAAAGAATTCTTCCAAGGTGCCGTAGCCTCCAGGAAGCATAATGATCCCCTCGGACAGTTCGTGCATTTTTAACTTGCGTTGGTGCATGTTTTTGGTGACTATCAGACGGGAAAGGCCCGTGTGAAACACTTCCTTGATTTTTAGAAAATCGGGGATAACACCAATTACGGTTCCCTGATGGTCAAGCGCCCCTTGAGCCAGTCTTCCCATAATGCCAATTCGGGCAGCGCCGTAGACCAGGGTAAGTCGCTGCTGGGCCAACAGTTTTCCCAAACCGTATGCATCATCCGCAAAGGAAGGATCATCGCCCTCGCTACTTCCACAGAAAATCACTATGCTGTTCATCCAATACGCTTTTTCCTATATCATGTCCAAAGGGAGTTTCCCTTTCAACATCCTGTCTTTGCCCGACAAATCTTTTCGGAGCTCAATTTCCAAAAAATTTTGGTCCTGTAAAAGCCTTTGTGTTTCCTTGCCCAAATATTGATTGACCTCAAAATACAGGGTGCCTCCCTGTTTTAGATTCGTCTTTGCCATATCCGTGATCCGCTCATAGAACACTAGAGGCCTTTCATCCGATACGAACAGCGCCAGATCTGGCTCAAAATCCTTCACGTTTTTGTGCATCCCCGACTTTTCCAATTCCCTGACGTAGGGCGGATTGGAGACGATAATATCGAATTTTTTTTCCAAGGAGTCCTCTTTTAGGATGTCTTGCTGCACGAACTGCATCTGCACCCCGTTGGCGTGCGCATTTTCCATAGCAATTGCCAGGGCCTTGGCCGAAACATCCAGTGCTGTTACTTCCGCTTTGGGCAGGGCACTAGCCAGGGAAATGGCAATACAACCGCTTCCCGTACCCACATCCAGGATACTAAAGTCTTCCTTATGGGCGGAACGGCAATCGGAAAGAATCCAAGCCACCAATTCCTCGGTTTCCGATCTTGGGATCAGGACATCTTGGTTTACTGCGAATTGGGCATCCATAAAATGGGCCTTGCCCAAAATATATTGAATGGGTCTTCCCAATCTCAATTGGCCCAAAGCTTCAAAAAAAAGCTGTTCTTCCGCTTTGGAAAGGGTCAGCTTGGGTTCCAAGGCCAGTACAAACCGCTCCAGTCCTAAATACTCCTCCATGAGCATATAAAAAAAACCGTCAATCTCGGGAGTGGGATAAAGCGTGTTCAGGTCTTTCCTGAACATTGATCTAATGTCCTTTAGATACATTTTGTCATAGTGCTTTTAGCATCCAAACAGGGCAGGAATAATGACCTGTGTCCCCCATGGGTGCATCTATATATTCAAATCCTGTTTTTAGGTATAACTTTTGGGCAGCTTTCATATAGGGCATGGTTTCCAAATAGCACCTTTCAAAGCCAAATTCCTTGGCCCGGTCCAAGCAAATCTGCATCATTTTGCTACCAATGCCCCTACCCCGGGCCTCTTCCAAAAAATACATTTTTTGCAGCTCGCATACATTACCTTCATAATTCTCCAAAGGTGCCACGCCCGCACATCCTATTATCTTTCCGGCCTCCTCTACCAAAAAATAGGTGGCCCTTGGCACATCATAACTCTCGTACATATGGTCCAAGGAGGTATCTGCATAGGCCGTACCCACCTTGGGGACGCCCAAATCCTCTAAAACCTGACGGACAACTTTAGCAACTTGAACGTTGTCCTCAGCTCGAATTTCCCGAATGGTGACGGTATCCGTTTTCATCAAAAAATATCCTTTTAATTGTGCTATTTTTGTGGGGGTGAAGATACAGGAAATGCGCCTAAGATAAAATTCATTGGAAACGGAATTAATTACCATGCAAACACCGTCTGACCTTACAAAAAGTGACCTACATACCGATGAAAAGTATATGTCGCGTTGTATTGAGCTGGCTAAAAATGGCTTGGGTACCACTTTTCCCAACCCAATGGTGGGCTGTGTTATCGTTTTGGATGGAAAGATCATCGGGGAAGGATTCACAAGTCCCTACGGCGGTTCCCACGCAGAGGTAAATGCCATCCGTTCCGTACAGGACAAGTCCCTCTTGAAGCAGTCCGTACTATATGTAAGCTTGGAGCCTTGCTCCCATTTTGGAAAAACACCGCCCTGTGCGGATCTCATAGTAGAACACGGCATACCGCGAGTGGTCATAGGCACTTTGGACCCCAATGAAAAAGTAGCCGGTAAGGGTGCAAAAAAATTACAGGAAGCAGGGGGTAAACTCACCATTGGTGTATTGGAAGGAGCCTGTAAACAACATCATAAACGTTTTTTGACCTTTCATCAAAAAAAGAGGCCTTATATCATATTAAAATGGGCAGAGACTGCCGATGGCTTCCTGGCACCGGAGCAAAAACAACGAACAAAAGAACCCCGGCCCTTTTGGATCAGCAACATTCATTCCAGACAGTTGGTGCACCAATGGCGCAGTGAGGAACAAGCCATTTTGATAGGGACCCGCACCGTTTTACAGGACAATCCCAAATTGGATGTACGCCTGTGGGAGGGGCGTTCGCCCATACGTATTGTCTTGGATAAAAATCTGGATATCCCGAAAGACTACAAGGTATTCGACGGGAGTGTTGAAACGATTGTAGTGACCCAAATATCCGACTCCAGGAAATACCAGAAGGGTATTGCCTATGAGGTCATCGATTTTTCCAAAGACCGGGAACTTCAACTCTGTGAGGTACTGCACCGCAATCAGATACTCAGTGTTATCGTTGAGGGTGGTGCAAAAACACATGCCGCGTTCATAGCCCAAGACCTATGGGACGAAGCACGCGTCTTTACGGGCAGAAGCCATTTCGGAAAAGGAACTAGAGCGCCTGAGCTAGCGCATGAAAAAAAGCTGTCTTCGAGAAAAATTGATACGGATATCCTAAATTGGTACCTGCATGATTAAAAACATCATTTTTGATTTTGGGGATATCTTCATCAATTTGGACAAACCGGCCACCCTACGGGAATTGGGAAAATTGGGTTTTGAAACCATCACTCCCCAAATAGAATCCCTTGCCCAATCCTACGAAAGCGGACTCATTTCTACCGAAAAATTCGTGGAGGATGCCAGAAACAGCATTCCCATGGCCAGCACTGCACAACTCATATCGGCCTGGAACGCTATTATTTTGGGTTTTCCGGAATACCGCTTGAACTTTATTGAAAATTTGTCCGGCCTGGGGAGCCATAGGCTCTTTCTATTGAGCAATACCAATGCGCTCCATATTGCAACAGTGAAGGAACACATGGGTTTGGACAGGTATGTACGGTTTAAGGAATGTTTTGAAAAGTTTTACCTATCCCACGAAATACATTTGCGAAAACCGGATGCCGACTGCTATTTGCATGTGCTGCGTGAGAATGATTTGGAACCCTCGGAGACCTTGTTCATTGACGACACTAAGGAGAACACGGACGCCGCCAGTGCCTTGGGGATCAAAACGTGGCATTTAAAAGTTGGTGTTGAGGACATCATTACCCTAAATTCAAGACTGTAATATGTTGGACCTGGCCCTAAGTGTGCTTTTTTCCAGTTTGATCTTTGTCATCTTTAAACTCTATGCCCTCTACAAGGTGGAAACTTCTTATGCCATTATCGTGAATTACGTGGTGGCCTGCCTAGTAGGGCTCTTTTTTTACTCAGGGGAGGTGGCCTTGGCCGAGCTTCCAAAAAAATCTTGGTTTGCAGGCACCTTTGCGCTGGGATTGCTCTTTATTATCGTCTTTAATCTTATGGCCGTGACATCACAAAAAGTTGGGGTCTCCGTGGCCTCAGTCGCTGCCAAGATGTCATTGGCAATCCCTGTGCTGTTTGGCCTGGTCCTATACAACGAAAAGTTGGGAGCCTTAAAAATCATTGGTATTATCCTTGCGCTTGCCGCCGTGTATTTCGCTTCGGTCAAGGAAAAGACCCCTTCCTTGAAACGAAGCGCGCTACTCCTGCCCGTTCTGGTCTTTCTGGGTTCGGGCCTTATTGATACCAGCATCAAATATATAGAAGAGACCCACATTGCCAAAAACGAGTTCCCATTGTTTTCGGCCACCGTTTTTGCATCCGCTGCAGGAATCGGAATGGTATTTGTCCTGTTGAATTCGGTAAGGCGGCCCCTGAAGTTTAACTTTCGTAATATTCTGGGCGGTATTGCGCTTGGGATTCCCAACTACTTTTCGATCCTATTCCTATTGAAGGCCTTGAACGGTCAAGGGTTGAGCAGTGCGTCGGTGTTTACCATAAACAACGTGGCCATTGTCATGTTCTCCACTATGTTGGGCATTGTCCTCTTTAAGGAAAAAATTAGCCCAAAGAACTGGGGAGGCATATCACTGGCCGTAGTGAGTATCCTTTTAGTAGCGCTGTCCTAATGGATTCCAAGAAAACAGATAGCTACCGCACCTTGGCCCGTCCCTCAGAGGTAGCATTCTTCAAGGACAGGAAAAGCAAGTTTTACGGTTATGCCTTTCCCATTACCGAGGAAGATGATGTAAAACCGATTCTCCAACAACTCAAAAAAAAGCACCATACGGCCAATCATTTATGCTATGCCTGGCAGCTGGGCATTGAAAATAAGGGATACAGGGCCAACGATGACGGGGAACCCATGAACTCTGCCGGAATGCCCATATACGGGCAAATCAAAGCAAAGGAACTTACGAACGTGCTGGTCGTTGTGGTCCGCATCTTCGGGGGAACCAAATTGGGCGTGGGTGGATTGATACAGGCCTATCGTACCACCGCCCAGATGGTATTGGAGGCATCACCTATAGTCGAAAAAAAAGTGCTCCGGAAATTCGTGCTCCATTTTGGATATGAAGACATGGACAAAGTGATGCGAATCATTAAGCAACACCAATTGGAAATTGTTTCCCAACAGTTACAAACCAACTGTACGTACACCATCGCGGTAAGAAAAGACAAGGCCCAACAAATCGCAGCAATTTTTTCAACATTGCACAAGGTCAAGGTCGGGAAATTGGACTAAATCCCAAGTTTTTCGAGTATGTAATCCGGGCATCTCATCGGCCTATTTGTGTGGGAATTTATAAAGGCCAAAACCGTGTTAGCCTCGACCAAAATTTCACCCGATTCATTACGGATTTTGTAGTCGAATTCAATCTTCACTGAGGGTTTTTTTTTAAGTTCCGTCACTACGGTGATAAGGTCGTCATAAACCGCCGATTTCTTAAAATTAAGCTGTAAGGAAATTACAGGTAGCCTTATCCCGTTTTCTTCCATTTCTTTGTAAGAAATCCCCAAAGCCCTTAGCCACTCTACCCTTCCCATCTCCAGGTATTGCGCATAATTCCCGTGATATACAACACCCATTTGATCGGTTTCCCCATACCTTACCCTAAAAGAAATTTCGTTAAAATCCATATTATTTCAAGTAAAAACCATATATTTAAAAGATTGTGAATCGACGACTTTGAACATGCGAAAAAAAAATAGAAAATTCAATACCAAATGATTTTTTTTTTAGATTTTTTGTTCACATATTTGTCACCGCCATAGAGATAGTCCCAACTATCTTTTTAACCAACAAACTTTAGTCACTAACCGACAAAAATAAGATTAACTTTAAGTATGGGTGTCACCGCTAATTCCGTATGGAACAACTGTTTGGCTTTTATCAAGGATAATATCCAACCGCAGGCATTCAAAACTTGGTTCGAGCCCATAAAACCCATAAAGTTATCGGATAGTGCCTTAAGTATCCAAGTTCCCAGCAAATTTTTCTACGAGTGGTTGGAAGAGCACTATGTAAAATTGCTAAAAGTTGCCCTTACCAAAGAGCTCGGTGATAATGCCAAATTGGTGTACATCATTAAAATGGAAAACACCTATGGCAACCAAGAACCGTTCACCGAAAAAATACCGAGTTCCAACAGGGCCAATGTAGCGCCACAGGAACTGGATGTTCCCGTGAAATCCAAAAATCCTGAACTGAAGAACCCCTTCGTCATTCCGGGCATACGAAACATTAAGATAGAATCCCAGCTTAATCCCAATTACAATTTTGACAATTTCCTGGAGGGCGATTCCAATAGATTGGCAAGATCGGCCGGAATGGCCGTGGCCAACAAACCTGGGGGCACTTCCTTTAATCCCTTGCTTATCTTTGGAGGGGTAGGACTGGGAAAAACACACTTGGCGCATGCCATTGGTGTAGAGATCAAGGATAAATATCCCGAACGGACCGTACTTTACATCGCCGCAGAAAAATTTACCCAGCAATATATTGAGTCGGTAAAGAAGAATACCAGGAACGATTTTATCCATTTTTATCAGCTGATCGATGTCCTGATTATCGACGATGTGCAGTTTTTGTCCGGAAAATCGGGAACCCAAGATGTGTTCTTCCACATTTTCAACCATTTGCACCAAAACGGCAAACAGGTCATCCTCACTTCGGACAAAGCACCGGTAGACATGCAGGATATTGAACAACGTCTGTTATCCCGTTTCAAATGGGGGCTGTCCGCAGAACTGCAAAATCCCGATTATGAGACCCGCATATCGATCCTTAAAAACAAACTATACCGGGACGGTGTTGAAATGCCGGACGATATTGTCGATTATGTGGCCAAACACATAAAGACCAACATCCGTGAATTGGAGGGCGCCATTATTTCCCTTATTGCACAATCTTCCTTCAACAAAAGAGAGGTAACCCTGGAATTGGCCCAACAAGTTGTAGAAAAGTTTGTCAAGAATACAAAAAGGGAAGTGTCCATAGATTACATACAGAAGGTAGTCTCGGATTATTTTGAAATGGACGTAGCCACCCTACAGTCCAAAACTAGGAAGAGACATATTGTGCAGGCACGCCAACTGGCCATGTTCTTTGCCAAAAAGTTTACCAAAGCTTCCTTGGCCAGCATTGGTTCCCAAATCGGAAAAAGGGATCATGCTACAGTACTTCACGCTTGCAAGACGGTGGATAACCTAGCGGAAACAGATAAACAGTTCAGAAAATACATAGACGATCTAACCAAAAAATTTTCCTGATAACCCAATGAAGACCAAGGTCTTAATGGTTTGCTTGGGCAACATTTGCAGATCGCCGCTGGCGGAGGGCATCCTTGAAAGCAAAGTAGACCCGAGGCAGGTCCTGGTGGATTCTGCTGGTACGGCTGGCTATCATCTCGGGAAAAGCCCGGATAGGAGATCCATAGCGGTGGCCCGTAAATATGGTATTGCAATAGAACACCAAGAATGTAGAAAATTTACGGACAGGGACCTGGATGATTTCGATTTCATTTATGCCATGGACCGTGATAATTACAGAAACATCCTTGCACTGGCGAAGAGCGAAGCGCATAGGGGGAAAGTAAAATTGCTTTTGCAAGAAGTAGACCTGGGCATACAGGAAGTCCCGGACCCCTACTACGGTGGCGACGATGGGTTTGAGCATGTCTTTCATATGATCAATACGGCCTGTGAGACCATAGCCAACAGACTAAACCAAGAATAAACCTCAGATGGGAAGCACATACGATATCCCTGGAAAGCTTTTTTTGATTCCGACCACCTTGGGTGATAATGCCCCATTGGAGGTACTGCCCATTTCCATCAAGCGAGCGGTGGAGAACATAGACCACTACATTGTTGAAAGTGAAAAATCTGCCCGACATTTCATCAAAAAAATCAGTTCCAAAAAATCCCAGCCAGGCCTGCATATCAGCTTGTTGAACAAGTTTACGGAACCTGGGGCGATCCCTTCCTTTTTAGACCCCTGTCTCGCAGGGCATGATGTGGGCATCATTTCCGATGCGGGATGCCCAGGTATTGCCGATCCAGGAGCCGAAGTGGTTCGAATAGCACATGAAAGAGGGATTCGTGTTATTCCACTGGTAGGGCCCTCATCCATTTTACTTGCCCTAATGGCCAGTGGCCTTAACGGCCAAAATTTCGCCTTTAACGGATACTTGCCCATCGAGGCGGATGAACGCAAGCGAAAAATAAAGGCGATAGAGAAAGCATCCAGGGAACTCAATCAATCACAACTATTTATTGAGACCCCCTATAGAAATGACAAATTAAAAGTTGAACTGCTTAGGACACTCTCCAAAAATACGCTTCTGTGTATTGCCAGTGACATCACCTTGCCCACAGAGTTCATTGCCACAAAATCCGTGGGGGATTGGAAAAACATAGCACTTGAACTACACAAAAGACCCACCATATTTATACTGCAGGCATAAAAAAGCCCCAACCATTCACGGTCAGGGCGTATTCATTTTCATATGAACAAATAACTTTTACACCTTTGGGTTTCGTTTTGGTGAAACCTCGGAAACATCGTACCCGGAAAATTTCTTGATATAGTGGGCAATACTGGTACCATAGGCATCCTTTACATCAAACTTACCATAAGAACGCAGGTATTTCTTAACATTTCCGGCTCCCGCTAGATGAGCGGCCGCCAAAATACCCGATTCGGTAATCTTGATGCCGTTGATATACTTTCCATCAAATCTTTTGATGTCCCTGCGCAAAATCCACTTGTTTCGCTTTACATTTGTCAGGAAAACCTTTTCCTGAAGCGCGGGATCGTTTAAAAAGCGGGTGGAATTGTAAACACCCATCAACTGCAGGGTACCAACACCGAACTGATATTTCCCTAAATATCCTAATGTGTTGATTACAAAGTAGTTACCTTGGGATTCTTTAAACGCCAAAGCTTCCTTGAAACCAATATAGGAGGTCCCTAAAAAGGGAGGAGCGACCATAGCAGCATTTAAAATAGTTTCGTTTTTGGGAAACAAAACTTCAGTAGGTTCATTTACTCTAAGTGTCTCGGGCACTACTACGTTCTCGGTAGTTGTGTTAAACCCATAACTCATTAAAATAAAAATCATGATAAGAGGACAGAACAAACTTATCCACTTTCTCATATGTGTGTTTTCTTAAGACTTACGGAAAACTCCCCTGCTTAAATTTCACAATACAAAGATACGACCGTTTTTTTCTACCCTTTATATAACCCGTTTAAGATTTTCTTAAAAGCGGTTAATTTTAGTTAAGATGTCTTAAAAATTGGATTATTTGCCTATCTATTAATGTTTTGGCCATTGATCCATCGGACATACTGCGCTTTATTTCGGTTGTGTTGCGCCAGAGTTTTCGCAAATTTATGGTAGCCAAATTTCTCCACATTGGCCACAAAGTAGTAATAATCGTGTTTTTCCGCATTGAGAACGGCATCAATGGCCGAAATATCGGGCATGGCAATGGGCCCAGGCGGCAAACCAGCGTATTTATAGGTATTGTAAGGTGAATCCAGCTCTAGATCTTTGTACAGTACACGTTTGTACACCTTGTTAAAGTCGCCATTATGTAGTTTTAGGGCATAGATCACCGTAGGGTCTGCCTGCAATAGGATATTCTTTCGCAAGCGGTTCAAATATACTCCGGCTACCCTTGGCCTTTCGTCCACTTTGGCCGTCTCTTTGTGCACGATTGATGCCAAAGTACTTACTTCCAGAGGTGTTAGTCCGATAGACCCAGACTTTTCCAAACGTGCCGGGTTCCAAAAACTGTTGTATTCCTTTAGCATTTTTTTGCGGAACCCCTCTGCCGTGGTATTCCAAAAAAACTCATAGCTGTTGGGCACGTACATAGCAAGTTTGTTGGCTTCCGTAAAACCTTTGGAACGGTAAAAATCCGCATCGTTGAAGGCCCTGAGCAGGGCAACACTATCCGCCTCGATCTGCTGGGCAATACGGCCTGCCAAATTGGCCAGGGTCTCTTGGTTGTTAAAGGAGACCCGTACTGGTATATTGCCACTTCTAAGGGTATTAATAATCTCATTGTTGTTCATACCCTTTTTAATGGCATACTTTCCACCCTTAATATTCGCTGTATAGCCTTTTTTTCCAGCTACGGCCCTGAAGGTGGAAACGTCCTTTAAACGGTCCGACAATAACGATTCTACCTCTTCGAAATTGGCATCGGATTTAATATATATGTAGGCTTCATCGTTGTTGAAATTGGTGTTGGGCGAAAAAACGGCCGTATATACCTTATAGGAAAAGACACCTCCCGCAACCAGTCCCAACAGCACAATGATCAGTAGAATTCTTTTGATATACATGGCTGAACTTAAGTATTTATTTTTTGCATTAGGATTTCATTTTTGAACGTGCTATCGGAATAAATCCAATCTTTCTTTGTACCTACCGGGGCGAAACCCAGTTTTTGGAATACACGGATACTCGTTGTATTGTCTTCCATGACATTGGCGTATATCTGCCTCAAATTAAGCTGGACAAAGGCATAATTGCACAAAAGGTTTATAGCCTCCGTTCCACTTCCCTGGTTTCTGTCCCCTTCCTCCAAGATAACTATTCCCAGTCCGGCCCTTAGATTTTTGGGATCAAAATCGAAAAGGTCGATCAGTCCAATTACCTTTTGCGCTTTGTTGCAGATACAAAGGCGCAGTTGTTTTACTTCGTAAATATCGCGGTGTGCATTTTCGAGGTATAATTTTAGCACATGCTTGGAATAGGGTGTGGTAGTACCGCTTATCTCCCAAATAGCTGGATCGTTTTCCAGCTCGTATAGAAATTCCAGGTCTTCCGGTTCCAGGGCCCTGAGGTATATATGTTCTCCCTTAAGACGTAACATGTATCTCTCCTTTAAACACTTTCTTGGCAGGGCCGATCAAACGAATGTTCCCATACCCCTCATCCTTTTTCTCAAAGGTAACCTCCAGGTTTCCCCCAGGGGTCTTTATCTTTATATTTTCTGCCGTGGCCTTCCCATCATAGTGCATGGCCAGGGCAACCGCTGTGACTCCGGTTCCACAGGACAAGGTTTCATTTTCCACACCTCTTTCATAGGTGCGCACTGCAAAACCCTGACCGTTGGCTTCAACAAAATTAATATTGCTTCCCTTTTCGCCGTACATGCCATAACGAAGTTTTGCTCCCTCCTTGGCCACATTGAACTTGTTTAAATCGGATACCAATTGCACGTGGTGGGGAGAGCCCGTGTCCAAAAAAGAATAGTGTTCCTTTTTCCGAATCCCGTCCACGTCCTTCATTTGAAGGCTCACGATTTCCCCTTCAATGCTTGCATAATGAATTCCGTCTACCGCTCTAAAAGTCGCTGTAGCGGTTATAATTCCCAAAAATTGCGCAAAGGCCACAATGCACCTGCCGCCATTGCCGCACATGCTGCTTTGGTTGCCATCGGAATTGTAATATACCATGGTAAAATCGACATCTTCATCATCTTCCAACAGGATAAGTCCGTCCGCACCAATACCAAACCTTCTATCACAGAGCTGGGCCACCTGTTCCGTGCTGTCCTTAGGAAATTGATTTTGACGGTTATCGATCATGATAAAATCATTTCCCGTCCCGTGGTATTTATAGAAAGTAAGTGCCATAGCATCCATTGTATCGCAAAGATATGACTTTATTAAGGGATTTTTAGCAGTTAAAAACTCGTTAAACCGAATATAGGGAACCGGCAAAACGGTTATTTTTACAACAGTCTTTAATTAAAACCTTACGCTTTATGAAGAAAATAGCAAGCCTGTTACTAATTTCCGTTTTTGCAGGGGCAATTACCTTGGGAGCTTATGTGTTATTTTTTGAAAAAACCAATTATACCGTAGTAGCCGAGGGGGCCAAGGCACCCGTGCTGACCACCAGCTATACCCCTACTTCTGCCAGGGGTTCTGGTATCAATGAAATTGATTTTACAATAGCGGCTGAAAACACGGTCAATGCCGTAGTGCATGTTAAAAATGTCACCGAGGGAAGGGGTCCAACGAGTATTGCGGAGTTTTTCTACGGTTCTGGAAACGCACAAAAACCACAAGTAGGTACCGGTTCGGGGGTTATTATCTCTCCCGATGGCTTCATCGTCACCAACAACCATGTGGTATCCAAGGCCGATGAGCTCCAGGTAACCCTTAACAATAACAGAACATATGACGCCCAGCTTATTGGGACCGATGCTACTTCCGATATTGCATTGATAAAAATAGACGCGGAAGAAAAGTTGCCCTATTTGGCTTTCGGGGATTCGGATAGCGCAAAAATCGGGGAATGGGTCCTTGCCGTGGGCAATCCCTTTAACCTAACCTCTACGGTAACCGCTGGTATTGTAAGTGCCAAGGCCAGGGATTTGGGAAGAAGACAATCCTTTATCCAAACCGATGCTGCCGTTAATCCAGGAAACAGTGGGGGCGCTTTGGTAAACACCAATGGAGATCTAATAGGAATCAATACTGCTATAACCTCGCAAACAGGTTCCTACGTAGGGTATTCCTTTGCCGTACCTAGCAACATAGCCAAAAAGGTGGTAGAGGACATTATGGAATACGGCAATGTACAAACGGGGATCTTGGGTGTGAGTACGATAAACGCAAACTCCCCCCAAGCTGTTGAAAAGGGAATCAATGAAATAGATGGGGTATATATCGATGGGGTCGAAGAAGATTCCGGTGCCTATGATGCCAAGTTGCAAGCGGGCGATGTCATTAAAAAAGTGGACCATGTCCGGGTACGTAATTTTCCTGACCTTACCGGCTATATTTCCTCCAAAAGACCAGGTGATCGTATTGCGGTAACCATTGACAGGAACG
The DNA here is from genome assembly GCA_947494825.1 of uncultured Flavobacteriaceae bacterium. GTDB lineage: Bacteria > Bacteroidota > Bacteroidia > Flavobacteriales > Flavobacteriaceae > JBNGOQ01. Next base: position 963,052 of record CANLWN010000001.1, read on the forward strand.
GCAGTACGGAAGTAATCCCGGTAACCTTGAAAAAAAGACAGAGCCTTGTGGTTCCGGTAATGAACCTTGCTGTGAAGAATTTATCGGAAAAGGATAAGAGGAAATTCAAGGTCAAAAAGGGTGTGAAGATCATTGGGGTTCCGGAACGGTATTACAACTATGGTTTGGAGGGCAAAATCCTGCTTTCCGTGGACGATGAGGAAATAGATGATATTCAAGGTGCCCAAAAGGCGTTTGAAAAAATTTCCAAATATGGAAGAACCAGTATAACCCTACTCAACAAGGATGGTGAAAAGGAACGACTTATATTCCAATAGGGGAATGAAAAACGATAAAAAAGCGCTCTCTTGGGAGTGCTTTTTTTATGGGAAATTGTTGCGCGAAAACGTTTGAAATATATACTTTTGCAAAAAATTACAAAACAATCATTAACTATAATCAATGAGTCCTATAACTTCTTACGAAAAGGAACTGGCCTTCCAGGCCGACCGAAGAAAAGCTACCACCGAATTCATAAAGATCATCAGCGACCTTTGGTACGACAAGTCCATTGAAGTGGTCCTGTTCAAAAATCAAATTATCGATAAAAATGTAAGTGATATTATCAACTTGCACGAATACGCCGGCGAGTTTGTACAAAAACCGATTTCCATATTCGATTCCGTGGAAATACTTCGCGCCATCAACGATATAAAATTGCCACCTTCTAAGTTGGACATCGGTAAGCTCACCTATGAATATCATGCCGATGACAACAATTACCACAACGTAAAGGCTTTTGTGCTGGACAAGTTGAAAGATGCGGGCACGGCACGGGAAATAAGGCCCAAAGACGTTGTTCTCTATGGGTTTGGAAGAATTGGAAGGCTATTGGCCCGTGAGCTTATGGCCAAAACGGGCAAGGGAAACCAATTACGCTTAAGGGCTATTGTTACCCGGGGCGAAATTACCCAGGAAATTCTGGAAAAACGGGCCACCTTATTACGCACCGATTCGGTCCATGGGCAGTTTATGGGTACCGTGGATACCGATTTTAAGAACAAAGCACTTATCATCAATGGAACTACGGTACATATTATCAGTGCGCAGGCGCCGGAAGCAATAGACTATACCCCTTATGGGATAACCAATGCCCTTGTCATTGACAATACGGGGGCCTTTAGGGATAAAAAAGGATTGGAAAGGCATCTGAAAGCCAAGGGAACGGCCAGGGTATTGCTTACCGCTCCAGGTAAGGAGGTTCCCAATATTGTGCACGGGGTGAACCAAACGGAATTTGATCCGGATACGACCAAGATCTACTCCGCGGCTTCCTGTACCACTAATGCCATTACCCCTATTCTTAAGATCGTGGAAGATTCTCTAGGAATAAAAAAGGGACATCTGGAAACCATACATGCCTATACCAACGATCAGAATCTGGTAGACAATATGCACGGAAAATACAGGCGTGGAAGGGCTGCCGCCCTCAACATGGTCATCACGGAGACCGGTGCCGGAAAGGCTGTTGCCAAGGCACTGCCAGGCCTGCAGGGCAAGTTAACCTCCAATGCCATTCGGGTTCCCGTTCCAAACGGATCATTGGCTATCCTAAATTTGGAGGTGAACAACAAAACCTCCAAGGAGGGCATAAATACCATCGTCAAAAAATATGCGCTGGAGGGCGATATGGTAGAACAAATCAAATATTCCTTGAGCAATGAGCTGGTGTCTACCGATATTGTAGGTACAACTTCCCCGGCCATTTATGACAGTACGGCCACCATTGTTTCCGAGGATGGCAAAAATCTGGTGCTCTACATTTGGTATGACAACGAGTATGGATATGCGCATCAGGTGATACGACTGGCAAAATATATCGCCAAAGTAAGAAGGTATACCTATTACTAAATACCCTATATGTAGATCGATTAACGCATCGGATACGAGCTGCCAACGCGCATCAAAAATAGGTTATTGGCAAATTTTTTTCTTAATTGATTTTATTGGATTACTTTAGTCCCTCTCTAAATCATTATTAACATCAAGAATTACATAAATGAAAGGCTTTAGAATACTATTTATTGTAATTGCCCTATTAACGTTTAATCTACAATTTGCGCAAGAAACAGATGGGGAAAATCTGTCTTTGGATCAAGGTCCTATCAGCAGCCAATTTGAATATTTAATCAAGAAATCGGGAAATTACCGCGCGGAAGGAAAAAGATACGAGGTGGTCCGGGTAATCTATTTGGATAAGTTGCGGCAAAACGTTTTGGATTCACTGAATGCCGCCAACAAAATCAAGGGGGAGCTTAATGCCACCATATCCGGTCACGAGTCCACCATAAGTTCTTTGAACAGCAAGTTGCTGGAGACCAGCAATAGCCTTACCTCAGTGACCGAAGAAAAGGACAGTATGTCCTTTTTTGGGGCACTTGTCTCCAAATCGACCTATAATTTTATTTTATGGACCATAATTGGCGGGCTGTTACTTATGCTGTTGTTGTTTATCTATAAATTTAGAAACAGCAATATTTTGACCCAGGAGGCCAAAACAACGCTTAGCGAGTTGGAGGTGGAGTATGAACAGCACAGACGCAGAGCCTTGGAACGGGAGCAAAAAATAAGCAGGCAACTGCAGGATGAAATAAACAAATACAAAAAGTCCAAATAAAAAAAAGCTCCTTTACCGGAGCTTTTTTTAGCTTTTATTATGCTTAAGATAAGGAAGGCCTCCCAAGATGATCTGCCACAACTGGCTCCCTTATTTGATCTTTATCGAATTTTTTATGGGCAAGAGTCCAATAGCCCAGCGGCCAGGGCCTTTTTAACGGAACGGATTACAAAGGGGGAATCGGTGATTTTTCTGGCCGAACTTCATGGTGAGACCGTAGGTTTCACGCAATTGTACAAAACCTTTTCTTCCGTAAGTCTCGAAGCCGTCTTTATTCTCAACGATTTATATGTCAGCAAGTCGCATAGAGGCAAACGTATCGGGGAGGCCCTCTTGAATAGGGCACAGGCGTATTGTTCGGAAAAGAATTTCAAGGGATTGGCACTGGAGACCGCGGTAGACAATCCGGCTCAGAAGTTATATGAGCGCCTGGGTTGGAAAAAAGATTCCCATTGTTTTCACTATTTTTGGAAAGCGCCTTAAACATACTGGTTTTTGGCCATAAGACGAAAGTTACATGCGAATTGATATTATAACGGTATTGCCCGAACTGCTTAAAAGTCCTTTTGAAGCTTCCATTCTTAAGCGTGCTATAGAAAAGGGTCTGGTGGAAGTGCATATGCATAATTTAAGGGACTATACGGATAAAAGCTATAACCAAATTGACGATTATCAATTTGGGGGCGGGGCTGGTATGGTTATGATGATCGAGCCTATAGATAAATGTATCGCTTCGCTAAAAGCAGAAAGGGAATACGACGAGGTCATTTATATGACCCCCGATGGGGAAACCTTAAATCAAAAAATGGCGAATTCCATTTCACTTCTGGACAATATGATTATTCTCTGCGGACATTATAAGGGCGTGGACCAACGTGTTAGGGAAACTTTGATCACCAAGGAGATTTCCATCGGGGACTATGTATTATCAGGTGGGGAGTTGGGAGCCGCCGTGCTTTGTGACGCCATTATACGGTTGATCCCCGGAGTATTGAACAACGAAACTTCGGCATTGACCGATACGTTTCAGGACAATCTTTTGGCGCCTCCCGTGTATACCAGGCCATCGGAATATAAGGGCCTAAAGGTACCCGATATCCTATTAAGTGGTAATTTTCCGGAAATTGAGAAATGGCGGGAAGATCAAGCCCTTAAACGAACTGAAGAACGCAGGCCAGACTTGCTAAAATAAATAACGCCATGAATGATTTATCAATTCCTTATATGATAGGTTACATCGTCTTTGGTTTGGGGCAATTAGTGGTCCTGACCGCTTGTTTTATCCTTTTTTATAAGCAAAGATCCGCAGCTTCGGTACTGATGTTACTGGGCAGTGTCCTCGCCGTCATCGTTGGAATACTCGGAGTGGTCCTCCCCATTGCTATTGCCCGGACCAGTGATCCGGAAGCCCTTGTAAGAACCCAGGGCATGATTTCGGTTGTAAACGGCCTCGTGTACATCCTGTTCGCAACCGGTCTTATCCTTTTGGCAATCCAACAGCCAAAAAAGCGTTGAACCCGTCCAGTTCAAGGGACTTGGAGAAAAAACCACATATTCCCTTGCAATTCCCCATATATTATTTAATTTTGCACTCTGTTAAAATCAACCTCTGACGAGAATCGTGAACGTTGGTTCTAAATAACTGTAAACAAAAACAATGGAAGCATTAATAAAATTTGTTGAAGACGAATTTGTTCCAAAAAAAGATTTTCCCAAATTCTCTTCAGGAGATACTATAACGGTCTACTATGAGATTAAGGAAGGTGAAAAAACACGTACCCAGTTTTTCAAAGGAGTTGTTATTCAAAGAAGGGGAAGCAATGCTACGGAAACTTTCACCATAAGAAAAATGTCTGGCACTGTTGGTGTAGAAAGGATATTTCCGGTTAATATGCCCGCACTTCAAAAAATAGAGGTCAATAAAAAAGGTAAGGTACGTAGAGCCCGTATCTTCTACTTCAGAGGTCTTACCGGTAAAAAGGCCCGCATCAAGGAGGTACGTTCCTAAAGAACGCGAAACCGTAAAAAAACCCTCAAGAGCCATTTTTGAGGGTTTTTTCATTTTTAAGGAATGTCCTTTATTTCTTAAATGCCTTCAGGGTTCGTTTAATAATCGATATACAATCAAGCATCTGTTCTTCGGTCATTACCAGCGGTGGTGCGAAACGAATAATATTTCCATGTGTTGGTTTGGCCAACAGACCATTTTCCTTAAGTGCCATGCAGATATCCCAAGCTGTGGAGCTATCCTCCGAATCATTGATTACAATGGCATTGAGCAACCCTTTGCCCCGAACCAGTCTCACCAAATCGGATTCTCCGACCAATTTTTCCATCTCACTTCTAAAAAGTTCGCCCAAAACAAAGGCATTTTCGGCTAGATCTTCATCCCTAACAACCTCCAGGGCCGCTATGGCAACAGCGCAAGCCAGTGGATTTCCGCCAAAGGTAGAACCGTGGTTTCCGGGACGTATAACTTCCATAATCGTATTATTTGCCAAAACCGCGGAAACGGGAAGTACCCCGCCTGATAGCGCTTTTCCCAAAATCAGCATATCCGGTTTAACGTCCGGGGTATCACTGCAAAGTCGGTCTGTACAAGAGCAAGTACCACAACTGGCCAATAGTCTACCGGTCCTGGCTATGCCTGTCTGTACTTCATCGGAAATAAACAGGACGTTCTTTTCCCTGCACAGTTCATGTGCTTCCCGGATATAGTTTTCGTCGGGCACATAAACCCCTGCTTCACCCTGTATGGGCTCTACCAGAAAAGCGGCCACCTTAGGGTCCTTCAAGGCTTCCTGTAACGCATTGATATCGTTGTATCGAATTGAAACTATGCCAGGTGTAAAGGGACCAAAGTTTTCCGTGGCTATGGGATCATTGGACGCAGATATTATCGTAATGGTTCTGCCATGAAAATTATTTTGGCACACCACGATCTTCGCCTGGTTGGCTGGTATCCCTTTTTTCTCATATCCCCACTTTCTCGCTATTTTTATAGCGGTCTCAACGGCTTCCGCACCTGTATTCATGGGCAATACCCGATCAAATCCGAAACATTCGGTGATGTACTTCTCGTACTTTCCGAGCATATCATTGTAAAATGCCCGTGAGGTGAGCGTCAGATTTTCGGCCTGTTCCTTAAGGGCCGAAATAATTCTGGGGTGGCAATGCCCCTGATTTACCGCCGAATATGCGGATAGGAAATCATAGTATTTTTTTCCTTCAACGTCCCACACATAAACACCTTCTCCCCTACTTAATACTACTGGCAAGGGATGATAGTTCTGTGCGCCGTACTTGTTCTCCAATGCTATGGCATCTTGGGAGGTCATTCTTTCCAAAACTGACATGACTTTGAATATTTTAAGTAAAACTTTAGCAATTCCTTCTTAGGGAGAGAAATCATCCGTTGTAGAAACTGCAAGTTACAAAAAACCTGCCTCAGTAAAAAAAGCTTTCCAGGATCTTTATTGATTTAACTTACCACTGAGCGCGGTGACTTGGAGCTCCAGTCGCTTTAATTCCCTTAGAATGTCGTTCTTGTCCATCTGCTGCCAGACATAAAGTTTTAACATCCCCATGGCGATCATGCATAAAAATCCGGCTGCGGCCCATTTGATTAGGATGTTGGTTTCTTCCGTACCAAAGAATTGTACAACGCAATAAACAAAAAGTGCAAATATTAATAAATGCATTACGTTCATAATCATGGCCAGCCACCCCATTTTTCCACGATACACCGTCCCCAATTTCCCAAAAAGGTTCTGCTCCTCCAATTCATCATAAAATTTAGCCTCTTCCTCGTTCAAGGCTTCCTTAATAAGCAAATCAATTTTTTCCAGATCTTTTTTCATCGTTATTCGTTTTTAGAATTGTCTTTAATTTTTCACGGGCATGGAACAATCTTGATTTTACCGTTCCTACCGAGATATTCAAAATATCGCTGATCTCCCTTAAGGAATACTCCTGGGTATAGAACAGGCGAAGTACCATTTGCTGGTCACCGGGCAACAGGCGTATTCCATTTTGAAGTTTTAACCGGTCCGATTCCCCTTCCTCGTAACTCCCATCCGTCTCGGACAGCTTGGCATAGGATTGCATATGCTCGCGGGTTCTCTTGTTCCTATTGAGGTAATCCAATGATTTACGGGTCACGATCTTTGTGGCCCAACTCCCAAAGCTGTTAGGGTCTTTAATGTTACTCAACTTATTGACCATAACACTCCAACAGTCCTGTACGATATCCTTGGCAGCATCCATATCGCGGGTGTACCAGAAAGCATGCCTACATAATCGGAGATGGTACCTCTTAACCAAAAGGGAAAGTGCCTTTTTATCTCCGGATTGATACTGCAATACCAACAGACCATCAAACGTTTTATTGGTGTTTCCCATATGCCTTACACAAGAAAGACGTGCCAAAAGCGAAAAGGTTCAATTTGTTGTCTTTTTTATGCATTCTAAAGATAACTGATCCAAACAGGCTGTAAAATTCAATGCTATTAGTACTTTTGCTCCATGCGCAAAAAGAACAGGCGACAATATTTTGAAAAAGTTGCGGTCATCGATGCCGGAGCCAAAGGAAAAACTGTGGGGAAGGCTCCGGACGGTAGGGTAATTTTCCTTACCAATACGGTTCCCGGCGATATTGTAGATGTACAGACCACAAAAAAAAGAAAGGCCTATTTTGAAGGTGTCGCCACGCATTTTCATACACGGTCCGACAAAAGGACAGAGCCCGTATGTGAGCATTTTGGTGTTTGCGGTGGTTGCAAATGGCAACATATGGGCTATGAGCACCAGTTGCATTACAAACAAGAGGAAGTGATCAACAATCTAAGGCGCATAGGCCATTTGGAACTTCCGGAGATTTCACCCATTCTGGGTTCAAAAGACCAGTATTTTTACCGAAATAAGATGGAGTTCTCCTTTTCCGATGCAAGATGGCTTAGCCTGGAGGAGATAAATTCGGATACCGAAATCAAGGATAAAAACGCTCTGGGTTTCCATATTCCAGGAATGTGGGACAAAATCTTGGATATAAAAAAATGCCACCTGCAAGAAGACCCCTCCAATGCCATTCGTATGGAAATTAGGACCTTTGCCACCGCTCACGGCTTGCCATTCTTCAATCCCAGAAAACAAGAGGGATTGCTGAGAACCCTTATGATAAGGACTTCCTCCATAGGGGAAGTTATGGTCCTTGTGCAATTTTTTGGGGACGATGCGGACAAGAGAATTTTATTGCTGGACCATCTGGCCAAAAGTTTTCCGGAAATCACCTCTCTATTGTATGTCATCAACCAAAAGGCCAATGACACGATCTATGATCAAGAGGTGATCTGTCATGCTGGAAGGGATCATATTTTTGAAACCATGGAGGAGTTGCGCTTTAAAATAACCGCAAAATCATTTTACCAAACCAATTCCAAGCAGGCATACGAACTATACAAGGTTACCAGGGACTTTGCGGGATTAACAGGTATGGAACTGGTCTATGACCTATACACCGGTACTGGGACCATTGCCCAATTCGTTTCGGAAAGCGCAAAAAAGGTGATTGGGATCGAGGCTGTTCCAGAGGCCATTGCCGCTGCCAAGGCCAATGCGCTGGAGAATAAAATTACCAATGTGGACTTTTTTGCCGGGGATATGAAAAACATATTCAATGCCGACTTTATAGCTACTCATGGAAGGCCCGATGTTATCATTACAGACCCGCCTAGGGATGGCATGCACAAGGATGTGGTACGGCAAATTATGGATATTGCACCTTCAAAGGTGGTCTACGTCAGCTGTAATAGTGCCACACAGGCAAGGGATCTAGCCTTGATGAACGAATTGTACCAGTTAAAAAAAATACAGCCAGTAGATATGTTTCCCCAGACGCATCATGTAGAAAATGTTGTACTTTTGGAAAAACGGGCATCATAATTGCTTCTATCTTTTCCAATATGAAGATGATAAATTAATGAAAAAAATAAGCGCCTCATTTCTTGTTCTCTTGGCCCTGATTTTCCTTACCAATTGTGAAAAAGACGATATCTGCGTGGATGGGGATACCCCCTTGTTGATCATTCGCTTTTTGGATGCGGACAATCCCACCGAGTTTCAGGACGTATCAGGCCTGGAAGTGCGCGGTCTTCTACCAGACGGTACCCCACTGGATGTCATTGCCAACGCCAGCGCAGATTCTATTGCCATTCCGTTGCAAATAGGTGAAAGTGGTACTACATTCATCCTATCGCAAAATCCGACACCTACAGATGAAACTACTGTGAACCTAGACACCCTTAGATTTACCTATGGGACCAGTGAAATCTTCATTTCCAGGGCTTGTGGATTTGTTGCCAACTACGACAGTCTGGACAATGAACTAACTGCGGATGGCGATAACTGGATTCAAAGCATAGAAATAGTAACCCCTCTTGTAGAAAATTCCGTTTCGGCCCATGTTCAAATATTTCATTAGTCTTTTCTTGGTACTGAGTTTTTTCGATGGGCATGCCCAGAGCAAACCTATTGACTTGCAACCAAAGGATACGGCAGATTACAGACAACCCTACGGCTTAAGGGTGGGAGTTGATCTGAGCCGCCCTGTATTGTCATTTTTTGACGAGGACTATACCGGACTGGAACTCGTAGGCGACTATAGACTGAACCAAAAGTTATATCTAGGAGTGGAACTGGGAACGGAGGAGAAAACCCAACAGGAAGACCTGTTCAATTTCACGACTTCGGGCAGTTACCTTAAACTGGGGATAGACTTCAATACCTATGAAAACTGGTATGGCATGAACAATTCAATTTACATTGGAGGTCGTTATGCCTATAGTACGTTTACCCAAACCCTAAACAATTTTCAGTTCTTTGACAGCAACCGTTATTTTAGTCCGGACGACTTTGTACAAGGTGCTACGGATCCTGTGGAGTTTGATGGATTGAACGCATCCTGGCTCGAATTTATCTTTGGTGTCAAGGCCGAGCTTTTTGCCAATATTTATTTGGGAGCCAGTGTACGTTTGGGTTTTTTGATTACGGAAAAGGAGGCGGATAATTTTCCCAACCTATGGATTCCAGGATTTAACAAGGTAACCGATGGCAGTAATTTTGGAGTGGGGTACAATTACTCCATTTCGTATTTTATTCCCTTATACAAAAAAGCGAAAAAACCAAAGGATCCGGAGGTGGAATCCGATAACTGATCTAGATTTCCCTAGTACCCTTCATAAAGACCCACTTCATCAACACCTTTTCGCCCTCATCTGTTTGTATGGCGCCGAATTTAGGAGCCAATATGTTGGCCGCTATAGCCGAAGCAACTGCGAGGAATATGCGGTTTATAGGCATATAATACCCTAAAATGAGTCGGATTACAATGAACAATAGTGCAAACCCAAGAAAATTGAACAACAGTGCTCGGTATTTAGGCCTCATAGTTCAGGGGGTTTGTTGAATTTTGCTTTTTTGCTGCCTTCGTACATCACGTACTTCACCAATCTAGACTCCAGATGGCTGTTGTACAATTTAATTTTGCGGGAGGGCCGCAGTCCTACGAACTTCAAAGCTTGCAGGTTGGAAGTAATAAACCAAGCATCCGTTCCAGGGTATCCCTGTTTCAAGGTATCCCCGATGCTCTCATAAAATTTTTCCATTTCAATATTGAGCCTTTCCCCGTAGGGCGGGTTAAATACCATGTGCAGTTGCCCTTCGGTCAATTTTCGGGTCTCAAAAAAGTTCTTGCGCTCCACGCTGATGTATTCGGAGAGGTTTGCGTTGGCACAATTGTCCTGTGCCTTTCTAACTGCTGACGGCGCTTTGTCATACCCTTTAATCCGGTGGTTAAATTCCCTGGTCCGGTTTAAACTACTGTCCACGATCTTTTCAAAAAAAGTCTTGTCAAAATCACGCCATTTTTCAAAGGCAAATTCTTTTCTGTTAATATTGGCCGGGATATTACAGGCAATCATGGCCGCTTCGGTCAAAAAGGTTCCACTACCGCACATAGGGTCCAAAAAATCGCATTGGCCATCCCATCCGCTAAGCAATAGCAGCCCCGCTGCTAAGACTTCGTTGATCGGAGCGATATTGGTTGCGGTTCTGTAGCCTCTATGGTGTAAGGAGCGCCCAGAGGTATCCAGGGCCAGGTTGCATTGGTTTCGCTGAATGTGGATATTGATGCGCACATCCGGAAATTTGATATCTACGTTGGGTCTTCTTCCCTGATCCTCCCGAAACCTATCCACAATGGCATCCTTGGTTTTTTGGGAAACATAGAGTGAGTGGCTGAACTGCTCTGAATTTACCGTGGCATCGATGGCAAAGGTCGTATCAGGCGTGAGATAGTCCGACCAATCGAGATCGTATATTTTTTTATATAGATCCCTTTCGTCCCGCACGTAAAAGGAATGAATTGGTTTCAAAATCTTTATAGCCGTGCGCAGGCACAGATTGGCCTTGTACATAAAACCGGTATCGCCTTCAAAGGAAACGTTCCTAACACCTTCCTTTACGTTACCTGCACCGAGGTTCCGCAATTCCTTGGCCAATATCTCCTCAAAACCGAACAGGGTCTTGGCCACCATTTTAAAATTATTGTTCATACACTTCCAGAAGAATACGGCAAAAATACATTAATTTTATCCCCACGGGCACTTCGCTTTCTAAATTCGTCCGAACACCTAAGCAAAATAATAAATGACCTATCTATTACCTGTACTGGCGGTACTGTTAAGTTTTGTGTTTGTCTTTCTGTTAAAACCCCAAAAAAGAGATACTTTCAAGTTATTATTGGCCTTTAGTGGGGCTTTTTTGTTGGCCCTGACCATTTTTGAGCTATTGCCCGAGGTCTATATCAACACAAATCCTAAAACCATAGGAATCTTTGTGATGCTGGGCATTCTTCTACAGATTTTTTTGGAGTTTTTTTCAAAGGGGGCCGAACATGGCCACGTACATTTGGACAGTGAAAAAAGTGGCTTTCCTTGGTTACTATTTGGCAGCCTTTGCATACATTCCCTATTGGAGGGCCTACCTATCGAAAAATATCATACCATGCTTTACGGCATTTTGGTCCATAAAATACCCATTGCCATAATACTCAGTATTTTTTTATTGAATTCCAAGATCAAACAGGGTCACGCGATACTTTTTATCGTATTGTTTTCCCTTATGACCCCTGCAGGTACCTATCTGGCAGCGCATCTCGCTTTTTTTGATACCTACTACGCCCCCATTACGGCCCTGATCATCGGGGTCTTTCTCCATATCTCAACGGTTATCCTCTTCGAAAGCTCTGAAGGACATTCCTTTAATTTACGAAAGCTGTTGGTCATCGTCCTTGGGATTGTCATAGCGTATTTCTTATGACCTTGGAGCAGCTGCAAGTGCTTTTAACCGTTTATTAATGTACTTGGAAGTATTTTTTTCTAGTCTTGCAATATCTGTATACATTTGTAATCCAAACCATACAAAACCATGCGTAGTTCCCTCTTTATCTTATTGGCACTTCTGTGCTGTTTTTTTATTTCCTGTTCCAGTGATTCTGATAGTACTCCGCCGCCCGAACCGGATGTTGTGGCCCCAACGGTTAACATTTCGATTGCTGGCTTTCCAAGCGCGACGCCCAGTGAACCCATTGTGGTCAGCGGACAAATAGAAATCAACATAGACGCAAAGGACGCGGGAGGTATTGCCAAGATCGAAGCTTTCATCAATGAGCAGAAGGTGGGTGAAGATACCACAGCTCCCTATCAAATTATCGTTGACATTTCATCTTTTGATTCCAAGGTAGGGAGTACCAACAAGTTTAAGGATTACATATTAAAAGTGTCCGCCACAGATGATGCAGGCAACGTGACATCGGTACAGCAAACGATAAACATAGACAATGAAATGCCTATGGTAAGCGCCGTAAGCCTAACCGAGGGCACGGTAATTAATGGGGACGTAAATGCCGTAACTTTTGAGGTAACGGACAACGAAGTTTTGACTTCCGTAAAAACTTTTCTTAATGGTGAACTATTATCGGATGTAACAGATGGTAGTTTTGAAGCCAATATAAATACCTTGACGTTACAAGATGGTGAAAACGTATTTCGGATAGAGGCCACGGATGCGGCGGACAATGTGGGAGTTTTTGAGGTGAATTTTATTGCGGACAATACAGGTCCGGAAGTTACACTTCCCAACTTAGAGGATGGTCAGATTTTAGATGAGCTTATTGTATTAGCCCCACAGGTATCAGATACGTATTCCGAAATTGTTTCGTTAGAAGTCGTTTATGGGGATACACAGCTAATCCTGATTGAGGATGCCGTGGATTATCAATTGGATTTTAATCCAGAGTTATTTCCAACAGGAACAGGTTCTTTACATTTTATCGCAACGGACAGTTTGGGTAACGAGTCGGAAACGTCTATTTCAGTTGACATATATAGAAGATTGATAACAATTCATTTTCCAGCAAATTATTATAATCCGGTCTTTGCCAGAATTTACGTTTTTGCGTCGTCAATGGACGGTGAAACCCTAGACTCGAAAAGGGTTTTTCAGGATACGCAAGAAATAACCCTTAGAACCAACGTAGAAATTGATGCAGATTCGGAATTCATGCTCACCATAGGGGAATACCAAACCGGGGCGTTTGGAAATGCAAGTGAATTTACAACACTGCAAAATTTAAAACCTTCTACTCTTGGTGTCCTAAACCTAAAGACATATCCAAGATTTGATGCCGGTCCAACCCAGCCCCTGCGGTTTCCAGCCACCGGATTTGACCCAGATGATACCCTTGGCATTGGCAGCGAAGGTTTCGGATATGGAGGTAGTCTTTTTCAAGAAATTTCCGAACTCTCCTTGGATAGAAGAAGAAACACCACGAGTACAATAAATACTGATTTTATTTACCTCCCACTTTTCAATTTCGATTTAAATGAATATTCTTATTATGTTGCAGACTGGGAATTTCCTTCAGATTTCGTTTTAACGCCGGATCTTTTCACTTCCGCAGGGGTTGAACGTAGAACCTTCGAACCCATTGTCACAACTGGCGCTTATGAATCATCCAATATTTGGATTGCGGGATACTTTAATGAAGATGAATTTCAAAACAATGTTTATCACAGGATTTATGGCATAGGATATGGCTTTAATCCTGCGGGAGGCATTCCCTATTATTTTAACAACATTTTCGATAAATATAGATATAATGTAAGGTTAAACAGCTACTACACGGAGCGCACCGGAGAGCCTTTGACTTCCTTTCAAACGCTGGATTGGACAGTGGATTACAGCTTTGCCAACAATGAGGTTGATTTGATAAAGAGTGGTAACGGCCATAGTGTGGGTAAAATTTTAATTGACAGTAATTCACCCGTTGTAATTGATGGCTTAAATATTTCTTATCGATGGAGCTTGCTATTCGATAGTGAAAAAATGGATAAGATTGTTTTACCAAAAATCCCAGAAGAAATTCAAACCTGGGGATTTTATCAACTGTATGAACAAAATAGTATGGAAGCTCAGCAGGCAGAAATCAAACGATACGATGGTATTACATCATACGATGAGTATTTGGATAAGGTTATCAAAAACAATGAATTTTCGTATTTGGTTTCTCCAGTCATGGAATCGACTTTCAAATCAGCTGTTAACGGAGTTTACTTTAAAGCACCGCACTTTCTTTTGGATTAGATAGTGTTCAAGATATGTGGATTTTTTATGATTGTTCATGATTGTTATTTCGGACCCATGGGTCAGCGGCCATTGGTTAGCTGATTTAGAGGATATCCCAATAAATAAACAACCAATGGCTTATAGCGCCGCCCAAAACAAAAACATGCCATATCAAGTGGTTGTAGGGTATCTTACGAAGGGCGTAGAACACAATGCCCAAGGTATAGAAGGCTCCACCCAGGGCCATTAATGTTAGTCCCAGCTTGGAAGTAGTAGCTATAAGCGCGCCAATGTCGAAGACGATCAGCCATCCCATAAACAGGTACAACAACAAGGAAAACACTTCAAACTTACCGGTGAAGAACAGTTTCAGCATTGTTCCTAAAAGGGCAAGGCCCCAGACGACATATAATAGAATCCATCCCCTGGAGTCAGCTAATAGGACCACACAGACCGGGGTATAGGTACCGGCAATCAAATAATAGATACTGATATGGTCTAAAATCCGTAGTTTCCTTTTGAGCGCAAGCTTGGACACCGAATGATATAGGGTAGAGGCCGTAAACAGGAGAACTATGGAAATGCTGTAAACAACAAGGCTGATAATGGTCTGATTACTTTGCGCCGTATTTTTATCCAACAAGAGATAAGCCCCTAAAATGCCCAACAAGATACCCAGGCCGTGGGACCAAGCATTCCATTTTTCTTCTTTGTGATAGTCCGCCTTTTCTTCCATTCGCATATCCCGGAGGCCCTACTTGTACCGTTTGCCATGCTTAATGACCATATCCACATCCTGCAATAGGCTTATATAGCGGAGTACATCGCCATCCACAGCAATGATATCGGCGTATTTGCCAGGGGTTATGGTGCCCACTTCATCGGCCACACCCATCCATAGCGCTGGCCAGTAGGTTGCTGATCGAATAGCGTACATGGGATCGATTCCAAATTCGTTGACCCAAACATCCAGTTCGTTCCAGGTAGACTGACTGTGAAACTTCATGGGAATGCCGCTGTCGGTTCCTATCAAAAGTACTACTCCGGCATCCAACAACTGTTGTATTTTGGTTTTAAGTGTCGGTTTTCGCGAAGGAGTAAGTTGAAAATACGGAAGACGATCAGGGTGTTTGATGCTGTTCTTGATATCGGTGATAATGCTATCGGGCAGTCCCAAATGCCAGGAATCATTGTCTAGTTTTTCATGATTGTCCCTTACGTATTCGTAATTGTACAATCCTTCCACCGTAGGGCACCAAAACAGGGGTCCCTTGTTCATTTGGGCGGTGCGCTCTGCGATCATTTCCATAACATCCTCGGGATATTTGGGCGCGGAGGACAGTCCGGTATGCTCAAAACAATCCACGCCCACTTTAAGTCCCCTTCTAATTTCCTCCGGCCTATGGCCATGGGCCACTACTTTCAGATTATTTTTATGGGCTTCCTCCACCACTGCCGTCAATTCTTCCATGGTCATCTGATCTTGATCGATCAGCTTAATGACGTCTACCCCGGCCTTTGCCAGTTTGCGTATTTTTTTTCTACCATCCTCGGCACCAGTCACTCCCCACCTAAAGTCCTCTGTGCCGGGATAGGGTTTATGTTGAATAAAAGGTCCAGAAACATAGAGGGTAGCGCCGGGAATCTCACCCTTGTTAATGGCATCCCTAACGGCAATGCTTTCTTCTAAAGGTGCGCCCAAGTCACGGGCACTGGTTACGCCAGCCATCAGTAGCTGATGTGCGGATGCGGGCATGATTACGTCTTTGAACAAGGGTGGATAGGTCTTGTCCCAGTAGGTATAATCAGCATGCCCGTTGATCATGGTATGCACATGCATATCCCATAAGCCGGGAAGTACGGTCATGCCTTCGGTAGAAATGACTTCCGCATTGGCTGGAATTGGTGTATCATTGATTGTGCCTACCGTTTTTATTTTTTCACCCGCTATGATAATGACACTATTTTTTATGGGATCGGCCCCAAAGCCGTCGATAAGGGTCCCCCCAACCAGGGCTTTAAGGGTGTTTTCTTGGGAGGATACGGTAATTGCGCTTAGGCAGATCAATAACGTACATATGTGTTTCAGCATAACCTTGTCTTTGTGATAAAGATAATAAAGTAACGGTTGGAAACCACGTGCATTCTTAAGGGTCTTGCCCCTCTGTTCTTGACGGGCGTGGCCTCCTCCGCTCTTGGCCTCGCCAAGACCACCTCCCCCGGCGGGGGAGGGGCCGTTTGCAGGGGCCCCATAAAAAAGCCGTAGCGGTGAATCGGGTACGGTCGTCCAGTTCCTTCCCCAAGGGGGAAGGTGGACCCCGGCGATGGCGCCGGGGGACGGAAGGGGCAAAAGAGCGGAAGCCCCGCAGACCGATCTGTACCAAAAAAAAGGGCACAAAAAAAAGTCCCCCACAGTAAACTGTAGGGGACTTCGAAAAAAGGCGGCGGCCTACTCTCCCA
>CANLWN010000002.1 GCA_947494825.1 uncultured Flavobacteriaceae bacterium
GTAGACAGTGGGTAATGGTGCCAGAGATTCCTCGCAGGCTCGGAATGACAAATCAATGCGTGTTGTCATTCAGAGCGCAGTGCAGAGAAGCGAAGAATCTTGAACAGTAAACCGTGGACAGTCACAGTTGGCAGTGGGTAGTGAACAATTATGAATTTTGAATTATGGATGATGGGTTCTCAATGGCAACTTTGAGCTTGAACTTGGACTTGAACTTTGACCTCTGAATCCTGACCTCTGATCTCTGACCTCTGAATTTGGTACAACTATAGATTATCCAACTGATTGCTCTTCTTATCCGTGCTTATGGTCCAAAAGAATCCGACAAAAAAGAAACTGTCGGCCGCGGGCTGTATGGTCCTCCTCTCAAACACGCCATCCACATTAGGGGTATCGCTGTACTGATATCCGTTTACGTTGTTGAACCCCAAAAGGTTGCTCACGGAGAAGTACAATATCTTCTGCTGGGAGATCAGATAGGCCCAGTTGAAGCTCAAATTGTTGAAGGACGTGGTCCGTTCGGCCAGGAAACCGGATGTATTGGGATCATCGTAGGGACGGCCAGATGAAAACCTATAGGACAATCCCAGTTGGGACCGCCATTTGTTTACCCAATACTTGGTAACGAGTGAAAAGTTGTGGGTTGATGCAAAATTGGGTGTAGCCGCCTCCCTAAAATTTAGGTAGTCGCGCTCCGTATCCAAATAGGAATACGAGACCCAGTAATCCAGGTTCTTAATGTTCTTGTTGTCCCTCCAAAAAATATCGAGGCCGGCGGCGTATCCGTTTCCCAAATTGTTGAAGTCGCTGTTGAATTGTGGAAGTTCCGTATCGTACTTGATCAAATTAGCGTAATCCTTATAATAGGCTTCGGCCCTAAAGGTTTTACCGCTGTGTGCATACTGATAGTTAAGAATATAGTGGGAGGTCCTTTCGGTACGCAAACTTTGATCGAACTTCAGATTTTCCGTCGCCGGATTTTGGTAAAAATTGCCATAGGCCAGGGAAAACTGCCCTTTTTTGCCACTTTTGTAGGCCAGGGAGGTCCTGGGCGCCAGGGTAAACTCTTCCATAAATCCCGAATATTCGGCCCGTAGGCCCAATTTCATGGCAAAGCTATTGCTCAGAAAAATATCGGCCTCTGCAAAACCGGCGCTCAGACGGTCGGTAAAGCCGCTCTGGAAGGGGGTCCCATCGGTATCGGTAAAAGTGTCCTCATAATCCTGTATAAAATGTTCCGCCCCAAAGAGCAACATAAAGCGGTTGCTAAAACTTTTTCTCAATTTTAGTTTAAAGTGCGTAGCCGTTTCCTTGGTCTCTATGAGGTTGTTTTCAAGATTAATATCATTGTTGTCGAGTGAGATGCTGGCGCCGGTACTTAGCGTCCATTCCTTATCGAGAAAGTGTTTGTAGGAGCCGTTGAAGTAGAGGTTGTTGTTTTTTAGACGGAAGCGGACAAATTCCTCAAAATTGATATCCTCCTGATCGATGTCCAAATTGCTATGCGAAAAACCGGTGTATAGTTTAAACATGCTTTTCTCCCCTTTGCTTCTAAATACGCCTTCGCCCGATAAGGCTTCAAAAGGCTTGTTCCAACGTACCCCTTGGTCCGAAGGAATCAGGGATTCATAAGGTGCTAGATTGATGTAGGAGGTGTTTATACTCAGGGACTGATCGCCCCAAATTTCCGTATGGCCCAGGCCGCCACCAACGGACATGACAGCAATATCCGTTTTTTCCTGATCGGGCAGATCTGTGGTATTCAACAACAGTACACTGGACAAAGCTTGCCCGTATTCCGCAGAATACCCTCCAGTGCTAAAGGTAATGCCCTTAAAGAGGAAGGGGGAAAACCGGCCACGGGTGGGAATGTTGTTCGCGGTGGGACTAAAGGGTTGAAATACCCTAAGGCCGTCTATAAAGACCTGGGTCTCGTTGGCTTCGCCACCACGTACGAAAAGGCGCCCGTCTTCATTTACCGTTGAGGTTCCAGGCAAGGTCTGCAAGGCACCCACAAAATCGCCTGCCGCACCTGCCGTGGTAACAATATCCAAAGGCTTAAGCACGGACACCTTGGAGTTATCGCCCGCCTCAAAAGTACCTGCAGTAAGCGTAACCCCGGTGAGGCTGTTTATGGTTTCGAACAGTTTAATGGCCAAATCCTTGAAGTAAGATACATCCCCGGCCTGCATATAGGTTTCGTACGACATCATGGAAACGATCAAGTTTTGGGTGCCGGTCTCCGAGGTCTCAAAGGAAAAAAGACCATTGGCATCGGTGGAAGCACCGTCATAGGTGCCTTCCAAATACACGTTGGCCCCCACAATAGGTCTGTTTTTTTGGTCGGTGACGACCCCTGAAACCGTGGTTTGCCCAAAGAATAGGCTTGTGGTAAGCAAGAAGGCGATCAGTGTAATTTGTTTCATGGCTATTTGCATTTTGATGGTACAAAAATGCTCCAAGCCCTACGCTTCCCATAAATAACATGACCGAATTGTTTATTTTTTGGACTGAATCGGAAATAAAAAATCCGATTACAATTCAGGCCTTAAAAACTACAGCTCAGCAGCAGCTGTTTCAAAAATAAGGCTGTTCCCAGTTTTAGGGCATGGGTAGTGCCTAAACACAAAACAGATGAACACCTGGAATACAACATCCATTTTTGACTAAAATTCATCGCTTCAAATCAGAGAGGACTTACAGGAATGTAGGTCCTTTTTGTTCTTTCCACTATAAACACTACATTTAAGTATTGCGACAACCAAAAACTAGACACTTCCCCACCCAATAAAATGAAAACGGTTATCTCCATATTCCTTTTGGTGATGGTGTGGTGCCCTTCCTCCCAGGCCCAGAACAGCAAGATGGACAGTCTAACGACCATCTGGGAAGATACTATGCAGCCCGATTCCTTAAGGTACAGGGCAGGCATGGATATTTTGAAGCTACAGTTTAGACAAAACCTGGACACGGCAAGGGCCACTGGGTATAAGGTCTTGCGATTGGCGGAAAACAGCGGCAACCCCAAATGGAGGGCAACGGCCCATAGGTATATCGGCAACAGCTATGCCGTACAGGGAAATTTCCGGGCCGCGCTCGATGCTTTTCAGGAAAGCCACCGCCTCTTGTTGCAACTGGATGACAAAAAGGGTTTGTCTACCACCTCTAGTAATATTGGTACGGTCTATTATGAGCTTGGAAATTACCCTCAGGCCATTGAACACTTGCTCGAGGGCCTAAAGCTGGCCGAAGAATTGAATGACAGGCCCGGCATATCACGTGCTACCAATAATTTGGGTAATGTTTTTATTCGTCAGCTGAACAATGAAAAGGCCTTGGAGTATTATACCTATAGCCTTTCCATAAAAAAGGAGCTTGGCGATAAACGCGCCCAAGCCCTTACTTATAACAATATTGGACTGGTATATACCAACCAAAAAAAATATGCCCTGGCCCTGGAAAATTTGATGAAAAGTGTTGAAATCGCCGAAGAGGTGAACGATAAGATGTCCATGACACGTGCTTTTAGCAACATTGGGGAAGTGTACAATTTGCAAGGCGATTTTTCAAAGGCGCTGGATTATTTCAACGGGAGTGTACGTATTAAAATGGAAATCAACGATCGGGAAGGCCTGGCCTCTGTCTATTTGTATCGGGGGAGGAGCTATCTCTACCAAAAAAACTATAGGCAGGCACAGAACGATTGTGAAAAGAGTTTGCAGCTAAGTATGGATATGGGGGCGCTCCCCATCCAAAAATCGGCATGTTCATGCTTGAGCAGTGCGTGGGAAGGATTGGGGAATGCTAGCAAATCATTGGAATATTATAAACGGTACGTGACGGTAAGCGATTCACTGTTCACTAGGGAAAAAACCGCTGAAATTACCCGACAGGAAATGCAGTACCTGTTTGAGAAGCAACAGCTATCGGACAGTATAGCCTTCCACAAACAAAGGGCAGAACAGGAGGTTTTGTTCGAGAAAGACCTGAGCAAGCAACGCAATTTGTTCAATCTTGTGGTGTTCGGAGGATTGGGACTGTTGCTCTTGGGAGGTATTTATTGGCAATCCCGGCAAAAA
Source organism: uncultured Flavobacteriaceae bacterium (assembly GCA_947494825.1). GTDB lineage: Bacteria > Bacteroidota > Bacteroidia > Flavobacteriales > Flavobacteriaceae > JBNGOQ01. The sequence goes on from CANLWN010000002.1 coordinate 4,080, forward strand.
AGTAAAAAATTGGACCGGGAACGTACCATGGTAGCCCGTTTAAAGCAGGTTGATCAGCTAAAAGATCAGTTCCTGGCCAATACCTCACATGAACTGCGCACCCCGCTCAATGGCATTATAGGACTTACGGAATCCCTAAAGGATGGGGTAGCGGGAGCATTGCCCCCTAAGGCGCATGAAAATTTGGATATGATCGCCAACAGCGGAAAACGGCTGTCGCACCTGGTAAACGATATTCTGGATTTTTCCAAGCTAAAGAACAGGGATCTGGTATTGGCCTTGCAGCCGTTGGATATCAGGGCCGCGGTAGATGTGGTGCTGAAACTTTCCGAGCCCTTTGTGCAGCGCAAACCGATAAAATTCGTCAATGCCATTCCCAAGGATATCCCTTTGGTGGAAGCCGATGAAAACCGATTGCAGCAAATACTGCACAACCTTATAGGGAATGCCATTAAATTCACGGAAAAGGGAAGCATTACGGTAGATGCCAAGGAAATCAAAGGCATGCTGTCCATTTCGGTCTCGGATACCGGCATTGGAATTCCGGGGGAAAAATTAGAGCGCATTTTTAAACAGTTCGAGCAGGTGGATGGTCGTATTGAACGGGAATACGGAGGCACCGGCCTGGGGCTTTCCGTGACCAAGCAATTGGTAGAGCTCCATAAGGGAAATATTGAGGTGACTTCTACCTTGGGCAAAGGGTCTACCTTTAGGTTCACCTTGCCCAAAAGTAACAAGAGCAGGGAAAATATAGAGCCAGTGGAGGCCCTTGGGCAAGAAAAAATCAGCACGGTACAAGCGGATGTATCCCGGGAGGGCACCACTTCCCTCCTAGTGGAAATTCCCAAGAATGTTAAGGGCTTCATTTTGATTGTGGATGATGAACCCGTAAACAGACGTGTTTTGGAGAACCATCTCACGGTGGCCGGATACAGGGTTACCGAAGTTTCCAGTGGGCCAGAGGCCTTGGCCCTGCTCCAAGATGAAAACCCTTTTGACTTAGTGCTGCTTGATGTCATGATGCCCGGTATGTCCGGATTTGAAGTGTGTGAAGCCATCAGGGCAAACTACATGGCCAGTGAACTCCCGGTTGTGCTGTTAACGGCCAAGAACAGGGTCAGTGATCTGGTTTCCGGTTTTAATGTGGGGGCCAATGACTATTTAACCAAACCCTTTTCAAAAAATGAATTGCTGAGCCGCATTAAAACCCATTTAAACCTCAACGGCATCCACCGGGCCAGCAGCAAGTTTGTACCGACCGAGTTTTTAAAATCCGTAGGGCGCGAGGCCATCACAGATGTGGAGTTGGGCGATCATATAGAGAAAGAGGTAACCGTGCTTTTTTCGGACATTCGGAACTACACCCAATTGGCCGAGAGCATGACCCCCAGGCAAAACTTTAAATTTGTCAATGCCTATGTGGGCAAGATGGGGCCCCTTATACAACAGAACAAAGGCTTTGTTAACCAATATCTGGGCGATGGCATTATGGCCCTCTTCCCCCACGAGGCGGCACATGCCCTACAGGCCGCCATAGACATGCAAAAGGCCGTTACCGAATACAATGTACGCAGGGTGAAGGAAGGCTTTGTTCCCATTTCCGTGGGCATGGGATTGCATACCGGACCTTTGGTCATGGGTATCATCGGGGATGTGAACCGGAATGACACCGCCATCATCGCCGATACCGTGAACACAGCTTCCCGCATGGAAGGGGTGACCAAATATTATGGCGCCCAACTTATCCTGAGCGAGGATAGTTTAAAGACCATTGAAAACAAGGATGCCTACAATTTTAGGTATCTGGGAATGGTACGGGTAAAGGGCAAGGACAAGGCTATTGGAATTTATGAATGTTTTGATGGGGATCCCACTGCCGATGTGGCCCTTAAAATAAAGACCTTGAAGGAGTTCAACAAAGGGCTCGAACACTTTTTCAAAAATGAGTTTCCAAAGGCTGCCGCCACTTTTGACAGGGTGTTGGGCAAAAATCCCAGGGATAGGGTGGCCAAGTATTTTGTCACCAAATCGGCGGAATATACCATTGCCGGAACCCCTGAAGACTGGGACGTGGTAAACACCCTGGATCAGAAGTGATTTGGACACCTACTCGCCCACCCTGCCCTAATTTAGTTTTGAATTCAAAAAATTGACCATTCCTTCATATTGGAGCTGGTTTGAAATTTCGGCCCGAGACAAATAGTGGCGATAACGCTGGTTCACCTTTTGCTGTAGTTGCTCCATAAGTCCAGTGGAATGGTCCTTGTCCTGCTTAAAAAGTTTTGAAAAACGTTCTTCTGTACGAAGATAGTGCTCCAAGGGCAAGGAGGGTAGTCCTGAGTCTAGTTGCAGGGTGTTTAGACCCTGTTGGCTTCTCTGGGGATCATTTCTATACAACAACCACTGCCCTGAGGCTACCGCCATCTTGTGATACTGGGCCGGATTTTTCATATCAATTCCATGGGCGGGACTATGGCAATAGGCAATGATCAATGACGGGCCGTCATATTGTTCCGCTTCCACCAGGGCCTTTATCGTTTGCTGCGGATCCGCGCCTATGGCCACAGAGGCCACATAGACATCTTCATAGCACATGGCCAATTGACCCAAGTCTTTTTTCTGTTGCCGTTTGCCCCCACTACCAAATTTGGCCGCCGCCCCCAACGGGGTGGCCTTGGACATTTGTCCGCCTGTGTTGGAATAGACCTCATTGTCCATCACCAGGATGTTTACATTTTTGCCCGAAGCGATAACATGGTCCAGCCCTCCATATCCAATATCATAGGCCCAACCATCGCCCCCAACGATCCATACGCTTTTTTTTACCAAACTGTCCGCCAGTCCAAGTAGCTGCTCAGAATCTTTGGTGTTTATACCGTTCAACACGGTCTTTAATTGGGCAACACGTTTGCGCTGTGCTTCTATTTGGGCCTCGTTGGTCTGTGCGGCCTGTAATATCCCATGTACCAAATCAACGTTTAGTTGGTCCCTAAGGTTTTTGAGCAGTTTTCTAGCCGCATGTTCCTGCCTGTCCTGGGAAAGCCTAAAGCCTAGGCCAAACTCTGCATTGTCCTCGAAGAGCGAGTTGGACCAAGCGGGACCTCTACCCTGTGAGTCCTTGGCCCAGGGAGTTGTAGGCAAGGCACCACCAAAAATGGAACTTGCCCCGGTGGCATTGGCTACCAGCATCCTATTTCCAAAAAGCTGGGAGATTAATTTAAGATAGGGTGCCTCTCCACAACCCTCAACCCCTTCGGAGTATTTGAACAGGGGTTCCTGCAATTGTTGTTGCCCCATGTCCATCACATCAATTTTGGAACGGTCCATTTCAGGAATGCACTCAAAGTACGCCCAGTTTTTCTTTTGGTCTTCCACAATCGGAAGTTTGTCCACCATGCTCAACGCTTTGGCCGGACAGGCTTCAACACAGTTGTTGCAGGAAGTACATTGGTCTGGCTGTACTTGAATGGTATAGTTCAACAGATCAACCGCCCAGATCTCATCTATGGCCTTGGTAGCTTTTAATCCCTCGGGGGCCTCTGTTAAATACGCATCTTCATAGACCTTGATCCGTAGGGTAGCTTGGGGGCAGGCCAGGCTGCACGCCCCGCACTGAACGCACAAATTGGGGTCCCATTTAGGGATTTCCAGGTGACTGTTGGGGGTATTAAATTTAGCGGTGTCACTGGAGAAGGTGCCATCATCAGGTAATGCGCTTACTGGCAGCTCGTCCCCCTTGCCCGCAAGTAATTTTCCCAAAAGGGTTTCAGCAAAATCGCCATCGTCCATTGGTATGGGGCTTATGTCATCCATTTCTGTTGTAGTATCTACCCGTTCCAGATTTTTTAAAAGTTGCCACTGGTCCGCTTTCATCCCCCAGGTCTTGCTCATGGCGAAAAGTCCCTGTTGCAGTCCTGAAATGCCATGATGATCCATCAGATAGTGTTCTGGAAGGCTATTGAAGTCTCCAAGGTAGAGCGAAATACGCTGTTCCCGGATCTGCCTACGTACGGTTACCGAAAGATTTTTCCAAAAGGTTGTGCAGTCCAAAACGGAATGTACCAACAATGTTCCACCCGATTTTAATCGTGTCATTACATTGTCGTTTTCCAAAAATTCAACAGCACTGCAGGCTACAAAATCGGCCTGCGAAATTAGGTAGGGTGCCTTTATGGGCTGTGGTGACAATCGTAGATTGGCCACACTTCTGGAGTTCGATTTTTTATAGTCGCATTCTACATAACCTTGGACCTGGTGCCAGGTATGGTTCCCGATATATTGTAGGGTGTTGTTAAAGCTGTGAAGGGAGCTATCGGACTTTGTGCCATAGAAAAGTGCATTATAACTTTGATCGAGTACAGGGTCTTCGGCTTGGTACGGGAGGCTCAACCCCGTCAGGTCGTCCTGGATGCCTACGGTAAAACCATTTTTTGGGCTTTCCTTTTTTAAATTATTGATGATCGCCACTACCATGGACGGTGTGAATTCTTTGGAAGATAGGCCATATCGCCCACCCACCACTTGGGGCAGTCGTTCAAAGGTGTTCCTATGTGCGATCAAAGATTGAACAACATCCAGGTATAGCGGTTCACCGGTAGCGCCCGGTTCCTTGGTCCGGTCCAAAACGGCAATGGAGGTACAGGAGCCTGGTAAAGCTGAGATTAGATGCTGGGCACTAAAAGGTCTGTACAACCGTACTTTAATGAGTCCTGTTTTTTCACCCTTTGCATTCAAATAATGTACGGTTTCTTCTATGGTTTCCGTGGCCGAGGCCATGGCGATGATCACCTGTTCTGCCTCTGGGTGGCCCACATAATCAAAAATCCTATAGCTTCTTCCGGTCAATTTGGAAAATTGGTCCATTTGATGCTGCACAATGGTTGGGCAGTCGGCATAGTAGGAATTGGTAGCTTCCCGACTTTGAAAAAAGACATCGGCCCCTTGAGAGGTGCCACGTATAACCGGCTTGTTTGGGTTTAGTGCACGATCCCTGTGTTCTTGGATATGATCCAAATCGATCATTTCCCGAATCACTTTATCCGACACGTCCGCAATTTTTGCGGTTTCATGAGAGGTCCTAAAACCATCAAAAAAATGTACAAATGGAATACGAGAAGCCAAAGTAGCTGCTTGGGCAAGCAATGCAAAATCCATGGCTTCCTGCACGGACGCTGCGCCCAAAAAGGCATATCCCGTATGTCGTGCCGCCATGATATCGCTATGGTCCCCGAAGACCGAAAGTGCATGGGTGGCAAGGGATCGGGTGGCCACATGAATTACGTTGGGCGTAAGTTCGCCCGCTATTTTATACATATTGGGCAGCATGAGCAAGAGCCCTTGTGAAGCGGTAAAAGTGGTTGCTAAGGAGCCCGTTTGCAGGGCACCGTGCATGGCTCCAGCCACGCCGGCCTCGCTTTGCATTTCAAAAACTTCTGGCAACTGCCCAAAACAATTTTGCTGGCCCTTGGCGTGCATTTCCTCTACCAACTCCGACATTTCGGAGGCTGGTGTAATCGGGTAAATGGCGCATACTTCGTTGGTCTGGTAGGCCATTTTCGCCACAGCTTGGTTTGCCGTGGCTACCATATGTTTTTCATTTTTTATGTTAGGGAAATGTGCCATTCTAGAGGGTCTTGGTGGGAAGTAAAAAGGCCGCTCCCCATATTTTTTGGAACGGCCTTTGAGTAAATTTACTTTACAATTTCTATTGAAACTGGGGTAGGATTGGTGATCATGTCGAACACGGGGGAAAATCTCGCCAAGTTCTCCAATTGCTCTACAGAGGCATCGGACTTTACTTTTAGCTTAAACTTGATACCATCGAAACCTTTCCTGATTTCTGCATCCAATCCAAGGAAACCGTGAAGGTCAATGCCACCTTCCAAAGAAGATTCCGCACCTTCGATATCAATACCATTGGCAGCGGCGTGGTAGACCATGGCCCCTGTTAGGCATGAACCCAAGGCATGGAGCACAACTTCGGCAGGTGTAGCTGCTTTGTCCTCTCCCAATAATACATTGGGGTGGTCACATTCCATGGTAAAGGTTTCCTTTCTGGAGGTGTCCTCTGCACCCACACCGTAAAAGCTTTTTACGCTAGATACACAGTGACCGCCTTCGATCCAATTGTTTTTGGTTCTGAATTCAAATTTAGCCAGTTCGGGGTTTCCTTGTACCGCTTCGATAGTTTCTACCAACTGATCTACGTTTACTCCGTTTTTCATGTTTGCTGTTGTAATCATTTTAATTAAATTTATTTGTTAAACATTTTTGTTTCCCTTACCTATGCAGTTGGCGTGCCAAACTATTTAACTTATTGATTATCAAATTATTACAACGATTATGAGATGATAAAAGATTAACGACATTTCGTTTATTTACGATATTTCGTTATCAAAATAATGAGATTTCGTGAATCTACACGGGTCGTACGATGCCCAGGGCCTTAATTTTGGAAGTGAGTGTTGTGGGAGGTAGTTTTAGTAGGGCGGCGGCGCCGTTTTTTCCGGAAATTTTCCATTGCGTCCTTTTAAGGGCGCGTAGAATATTCTCCCTTTCCAGGGCAACTAGCTGTTCGGCGCTAAGTATTGTTTCACTTGTAGGGTGCTTTCCGACCGTACCACTCCCTGCTTCCTTGGGTATTATATCGCTCCATTCTATGGTACCGTTCTGGGAAACGATGACTGCGCGCTCTACAAGGTTCTGAAGCTCGCGGACATTACCTGGCCAGTGATAAGAGCGCAGCAAAGCCTTATCTGCCTCGGACAGGGCCACTCTGGGTTTGTTCAGTTTTGATGAAAACTGGTCGATCATTTCCTGGGCAATCAAACAGAGGTCGTTACCGCGAGCTCTTAAGGCCGGTACTTGGATGGGAAATACATTTAAGCGATAGTAGAGGTCTTCCCGAAACCTGCCCTTTGCGGAATAATCCAGCAGGTCTCTATGGGTCGCTGCAATGATGCGGACGTCTACCTTAATGGTCTCGGAACTTCCCAAGGGATCAAATTCTCCCTCTTGAATGACCCGCAACAGTTTGGGTTGCAGATCCAAGGGCAGTTCTGCGATCTCATCTAAAAAAATGGTGCCCTTTTCTGCCAATAGGAAGCGGCCTTTTCTGCTTGCGGTAGCTCCTGTAAATGCGCCTTTTTCATGCCCGAACAATTCGCTTTCAATCAAATTGGCGGGAATGGCCCCGCAGTTTATCCGAACCATCGGTTTGTCATTTCTATTGCTCGCTTGATGAATGGCCCTGGCCACCAGTTCCTTTCCGGTTCCTGTCTCGCCATTGATCAATACCGTGGCGTCGGTACCGGCCACCTGCTGTATCTGGTTTAACACCTCCAACATGCTTGGGTCTTCGGCCAAAATACCGTAACTACTGGTAAGCTCCTTGATTTCTTCCTCCAGGTATTGCGTGCGCTTGGTAAGCAGATTGATTTTGTCCTCGGTCTTTAGGCGTTCTTCAATATTTCGCAATATCAGGGTAAAGAAGATATCCTTTCCGCTGCCATAGCTGCTCAGGGTTCCCTCGTTCTGGGTCTCCCTGCCTTCGCTGCCGATTACGGTGATCACATCGGGGAGATAATTGTTCTGGGTGTGGGAATTGTCCCGTCGCAATTTCACCAGGGATTCAAGCAGTTTGGCGCTCTCTTCGTCGAAAAAAAACAGGACGTTTCGCTGTAGCACATCCTCGTTCTCCAACAAGCGATGCGCCGATGGGTTGGTCAGTACAATCTTAAATTCGGTATTGAACATGATAATGGCATCCATGGCCCCATTGATCAGTCCGCTCATCTTAGCACTACCAATTTCGATTTCCTGCTTGGAAGCGGCCAAATGCTCTTGGATGGCATCGAGTTCCCGATGCCTTTTGATCATGACGGACAGGATGCCCTGGGCAAACCCACTGTCAGTAGACATCAGGTCAATAAAACTATCCCGTTCAATTTTTAGCACTGTGGTCTCCTCCACGGCGGTCACGGAAGCTGATCGGGTCTGGTTATCGATTAGCGCATATTCCCCGAAGCAATCGCCTGTGCTAAGATGGCCGTACACATGTTTGCTTTCGTGCACCTTCACCCTTCCTTTGAACACAGCGTACATGGCTTCCCCGATTTCGCCCTTTTGAAAAATGGTGTCGTTCCTTTCAAAGGTCTCCATATAGACCCTTTGGCTCAAATGATCCAAGGAAGAATCGGAAACCTCTGAGAAAAAGGGCACCTTTGAAAGAAAGGCCGTAACATGATGTGCTTTGGTGTTCCCCATGGTGTACTGTCCTTGCATTAAATATAAAGATTTGGAATTTAATACAACGCAGACACTGACAAAAGTCGGCACACATATTTTAGGGAAGAACCCTTAAATCTCCTCGGCCAACCAGGCCTTCATCATCCAAACGGTTTTTTCCTGCTCTGTGATGAAATCGCTCATCATAGCATTGGTACCTTCATCCTGAGCCTCATCCGAGGCATCCAAAATTCGTCTTTCGATAAGCAAAAGCTCCTTTAACGAATCTACTATCAAGCGAATGGCATCCTCGTCCTTCGTAATATTCTTGCCTATGGGAACTTCCGAATTTTGAATATAGTCTTTGAACGTATGTAATGGAACGCCCCCTAAGGTAAGGATACGCTCGGCGATCAAATCAACTTTCATATTGGCATCGGTATACAATTCCTCAAACTTAAGATGTAGGTCAAAAAACCGTTTGCCCTTGATGTTCCAATGGATTCCCCTTAAATTTTGATAATAGCCCTGGAAGTTGGCCAATAAGCTGTTTAAATCATCACTTAACGCTTTCGATTTGTCGGCATTGAGCCCTATACTGTTTAATTTCATGGTCCTGATTTTAATTCAAGTATAAAATTATAAAATATAAATTCTGATTTCTATAAGAATTATTGATAGTTTTTATAATTTTATATCCTAAAACTATTTTGATGACGATCACACAATTGCAGTATGTTCTGGCCGTGGCGGAGTATCAGAATTTCACCTTGGCCGCGGAAAAGAGTTTTGTTACCCAACCTACCTTGAGCATGCAGGTACAGAAGCTCGAGGACGAACTGGACGTATTGATCTTTGACCGAAGTAAAAAACCCATCTCAATTACGGAGGTGGGAAAAAAGATTGTGGACCAGGCCAAGAATATCGTGAACGAGGCGGAGCGGATCAAGGATATTGTGGACCAGGAAAAAGGGTTTATCGGAGGCGAATATGTCTTGGGCATTATCCCTACTGTAATGCCCACCCTGTTGCCCATGTTCCTAAAAACCTTCATCAACAAATATCCCAAAGTAAACCTTATTATCAAGGAACAGAGTACGGAGAACTTGATCCGCAACATTCAGGACGGTCATTTGGATGCGGGTATAGCGGCGACTCCCTTGGAAATAGAATTTATCAAGGAAAGGCCTTTGTACTATGAGCCGTTTGTAGGTTATGTTCCCAAAAGCCATAGATTGGCGCCCTTAAAGAATCTCAGTACGAATGACCTGGAGATTCAGGATGTGCTTCTTTTAAAGGATGGACATTGTTTCAGGGATGGGGTCATTAATCTATGCAATAACTCCAAAAATTATTCCGATGAGCACTTTCAACTACAAAGTGGAAGCTTCGAAACTTTGGTAAACCTATCCAACGAGGGATTGGGCATGACCTTGTTACCCTACCTAAATACCCTGGAACTCGATGATACCAAAAAGAACAACCTAAAATACTTTGACAAGCCATCACCTGCAAGGGAAGTGAGCCTTATCTATCATAAAAGCGAGCTCAAAATTCAGATTACCGAGGCCCTAAAGGATGTCATTTCCAGTATTGTGCGTGGGGCCATAGCCTTTCAGGATGTGGAAATCATAAGTCCTTTGAACAAAAGTTGATCACCTAATCCTGCGGTAGCGCTCGGAACACGATTCAATACATCCTACAAACTGTAGTACCAGCTTACCGTCCTCAAAGTTCATATAGTAGACACGGGCTACATTTTCCCCTTGGACACTATAGCGTAAAGTAAGCAGGTTTTCTTCCACCTCGTATGAACCCGATTTGCCCAGGGATGCGTCATCCGAACTGACAAAGTCAAAGCTCCGATCCGATTCAAAGGTATACCTTGACCCATCGGATACTTCGGTCCAGTCCACAGGGCTGCCCGGACTTATTCTTGTCGCCTCCAGCTGCCACTCGCCAAGGAGTCCACTTGCACTTAAGGGAAGAGGAGCGTTGTGCTCCTGCTTGTTATTGGAACACCCTATAAATAAGAGGAGGAACAAAGGAAGGAAGTAACGCATGGCAACAGGGATTTTCGTTGTATATGTACAAAAGAGGAAGAAAGCGAAAGAAGGTTGCTTTGATAAAACTAAAAAACCACCTGGAAGGTGGCTTTTCTTTATGCTTTTAAATACATTAGACTTTGTTTCAATTCTGGCTTATCTGTTGTAAACTGTCTCAGCCAGACTCTAAGTTCCTCGATTTCATGGGGCAATAATCTTGAAATCGCTTTTTTTAATTCTTTACAAAATAATTTGGCATCAAAACTAACTTTCCGGAGCACAGTTTTAGTGTACTCGAGCATAGCTCTAGGCATATTTTTATATTATTTAATTAGATTGTTCCGTATAAAGTTAACAAAAACTGTAAAAATTATTATAGGTGGTTCGTTAAAAATTAAATAATTTCATGTTAATATCCGAAAATAAACCGCATAAATTCATGATATTTTCTTTACGTCCGTTGGGCTATATTTTTGCTTTAATCTTTTTTTCCATCATTATAATAAGCTGTTCTTCAAGCAAATATGCTGGATTAACAAAGAAAATGGACAAAACGCTGGATACCGATCTTTATCAGGGCCACTTTTTGGGTTTTCTACTTTACGATCCTGAAAGTCGGGACACCTTGTACACCATGAACAGTCAAAAGTATTTTACCCCCGCCAGCAATACGAAAATATTTACCCTATACACGGCCTTAAAGTTATTGCCCAACACCATCCCTTCCCTGAAGTATCTCCAACGGAACGATACCCTTTTTGTTGAAGGCACCGGGGATCCGTCCTTGTTGCATCCTTATTTTAGGGATAGTACCGCACTCACCTTTTTAAGGAATTCCGAGAACATTGCTTTCTACCCCAATAATTTTTACGAGGAAAAATTTGGCCCTGGCTGGGCATGGGAAGATTATCAGTACAACTACTCTCCTGAGCGAACAGCCCTTCCCCTATATGGTAATGTCACCATGATCTACAAACAGGATTCGCTAAGAATCTCTCCAGACTATTTTGCGGACAAGGTAATCCCCGGTTCCAATGGGCAGCATCGGGAACTTGCGGAAAATATTTTTTATTTTAATCCAATACGCCAGGATACCCTGCTTGTACCCTACCTAACCGATCCCTCCTTGACCCAAGAGCTTTTGGAACGCTTGTTGGGCAAAAGGATTACACTTATAGACCAAATGCCCCAAGGGCCCAAAGAAATATTGTACAGCATCCCTTCCGATTCGCTTTATAGGCGGATGATGCACGAAAGTGATAATTTTCTAGCGGAACAGATGTTGCTAATGGCCTCGGTTACGCGTTCCGACTCGCTCAACGGTAAAAAAGTGAGGGAGTATGTCCTTGAGCATTATTTGAGCGACCTGAAACAGGCCCCAAGATGGGTAGACGGTTCAGGGCTTTCACGATACAATCTATTTACACCCGAATCCATGGTTGCCGTACTCGACAAAATGTACCGGGAACTGTCCAGGGAACGATTGTTTACGCTATTTCCCAAATGGACCGCATCTAGCGATACCCCAGTTGAAAATGGGCTTGCCATATATGCCAAATCGGGCAGTTTGAGCAACAACTACTGCCTTAGCGGCTATCTGGTCACCGCCACCGGCAGGCCTTTGATCTTTAGTTTTATGAACAACCATTTCAAGAAACCCACGGCCGAGATAAAGCAGGAAATGGAGTCCCTCTTGCGGCTGATCATCGCTACGCTTTAACTCCGGTCTTATTGCGATCCACTTGATCCGAAAACTGTGCCAAAAGCAGTTTTAGTTTGGGCGCAATATACGTGGTACAAAAAGGTCTTTCCGGATCAGTATAATAATAATTATGGAATGCTTTCTCGGAGGGGGTGAACTTTTTGAACGGCAGTACACGTGTGACCAATGGCTCTTCAAAGTCCTTTTGTAGTACACCCAATAGGTTTTGGGCGTTTACCGCATCCTTTTCGGTGAAGGTGTATATCGCAGAGCGATATTTATCTCGCATTCGATGTTCCTTTGTACTATTATGGGTATGCAGATGCACTGCTATAAGGGTTTCCAAGGCGATGTGCTCCACATCGTAGTCTACGATTACGGCCTCCGAAAATGTGCTGTTGGACCCGTCGGATGCCACAAAGCCCTGTTGTACCCGGACCACACCCCTCAACGATAGAAAAACCGCTTCCGTACACCAATGACATCCGCCCCCAAAGGCAATTTTTTGAATCCTTTCCATAACCCTTTGGTCGGACCGTCCCTATGAAAATAACGCGTGGATCTCTGCAAACTGCAGCAGCATAATGGTTTTGGCATCCTTGATCTCGCCCGAGGCCATCATCTCCTTGGCCTGTTCAAAAGAATACTCCAAGACCTCAATGTTCTCGCTTTCGTGAAGGGCACCTCCCCCTTCGCCTACCTTCATGCGGTCCTCATATTCCCCGACGAAAAAAAAGAGGATCTCCGTTACCGAGCCCGGGGACATATAAGCTTCAAAAACCTTCTTCACCCGGTCTATTTTATAGCCGGTCTCTTCCTCCACTTCTTTTTTTATGCAATCCTCTGGGTGGTCCCCATCCAGAAGCCCGGCACAGGCCTCTATCATCATTCCGCTGCTATTTCCGTTGACATAGGTGGGCATTCTGAACTGACGGGTCAGTACCACGGTGCCTTTGGTTTTGTTGTATAAAAGAATAACGGCCCCATTACCCCGATCGTAGGCCTCACGCTCCTGGGTCTCCCATTGGCCATCCTCCTTTCGATAGTCGAACGTATACTTGTTCAATGTGTACCAATTATCGGACAACAACTTTTTTTGGATGTTCCTTACCTTATTGTTTTTCACTGTTCTTGGAAGTTTTATACAAATTATGGACAATAATAGCCATTCGATCGTGAAATAAAGAAAATGTGAGAACCTTAAAGTACCATTGTGCCTGGAAAGCTTCAATTTTTACGGGATCATGGTACCTATTAAACGGTCACCGCCTGGTTCAGATACCTCCGGAACGGGAGCATTTCCTTATAGACCTGAACCACTTTTTCCTTAAAATTCTCCTTATAGACCTCTGCTTCGGAAAAATGATGGATTACTGCAAAGGTTTTTAGGCGCAACAGATCAATGTGGGGGTGGTCATTGGAAAACCCTTTGGGGCTCGTTTTCAATTTTTCGTCCTCCATCAATCCACCAAATGTATTCCTAAAGGATGTTTTGGCCAGGATTTTTTTAAACTCCTCCCCGTCGTAGTCCAATGCATCGCGGATGCTCCGCAGGACCTTGGGCTCTGGTCTCCAAAAGCCACCGGCGAGCATGGAGCCCTTGGTGCCAAATTCCAGATAGAAATCCGCACTTCCGGGTGCTTTGTCGAGCGCTGCTCCAAAATGGTCTTTATAAATGGGTTTATGGGGGTGGAACATCAGATTATTGTTAATCCTATTGATGCCCTTTTTGCCCGTTGTGGGATAATAGCCGTCATCGATAGCGGCCAGGGTGGCATCCATGTCATTGAGCCAATGGATCAAATCGGTCCGGACCTGTTGGTACCTTTTCCGATGTGCATCCATCCACTCCTTGGAATTGTTACGTTCCAATTCCCGTAGGAAATCGTACAAGCGTTTAAAATCCATTAAAAACGGTTATCGCCATCCAACAAATCACCAATACCGCCCAAAATACTTCCTTCACCTTTGTCCTTGCCACCACCCTTGGGTGCTGCGGCCCATACCCTACCGGCCAATCGACTAAAGGGCAGGGACTGTATATAGACCGTTCCCGGACCCCGCAATGAGGCAAAGAACAGTCCTTCCCCTCCAAAAACGGTGTTTTTAATGCCTCCTACAAACTCTACATCGTAATCGATGTCCTTGGTAAAGCCCACAATACATCCAGTATCTACTTTTAAGACCTCTCCCGCCGCCAACTCTTTTTTTGCCATGGTACCTCCGGCGTGCACAAAGGCCATGCCGTCACCTTCCAGCTTTTGCATAATAAAGCCTTCCCCACCGAAGAGTCCGCGGCCCAGGCGTTTTGAAAATTCGACGCCTATGGAGACCCCTTTGGCGGCACATAAAAAGGCATCTTTCTGGCAAATAAATTTTCCTTGCTTCTCAGACAGATCTATAGGCAATATTTTACCGGGATAGGGCGAGGCAAAACTCACCTGTTTCTTTCCCAGGCCTATGTTCAAAAAAGCCGTCATAAACAAACTCTCCCCAGTAAGGAGGCGCTTGCCTGCGGAAAAAAGCTTGCCCAAAACGCCGGTATCCTGATTGGAACCATCGCCAAAAATGGTATCCATCTTAATATCGGTGTCCATCATCATAAAGCTACCGGCTTCGGCCACAACGGCTTCCTGAGGGTCCAATTCTATTTCCACATACTGCATTTCCTCGCCGTAAATGTGGTAGTCTATTTCGTGTGCGTTCATTTTATATCTTTTTATAGTTAACAGTTGTTAGTTGTCCAAGAAGTGATTTTGTTACAAAACTAGTCAAGCCACAGGGTTTTTTCAAGCTTTATGACCCGTTGGCTCTTAAATTCGGCATAAGCGAAGAGGGAATAGGCCATAGCGAAGAGGGTCCATTTGAGAATTCGGAGATTAGTATTGGGAACGTGGTGCTCAAAAGACCCTCACCTTAATCCTCTCCCAGGTGAGAGGAGACGTATCTCTCATAATTCCTAACCCATAACCCAACACCCATGGTTCACAATTGTTTACTACCCACTGCGACTGCCAACTTTAGCGCACCGCACCACACGCTAAGCCCCTAGTGTAGTACCAACTGTTGCTAACTACTTTTAATAGAAATGGATTCCGTACTAAATGCGGAATGACCGATCAAACGGTGATTTCGGCCTTCGATATTCGTAATTCATCAATTATCAACCGTGAAACGCCCAAAAGCCGTTGCCAATTATTTATTGCGAAACAATCACTCATAATTCATAATCCAACACCTAATACCGAGAACTGCCAACCGTCAACTGCCTACTGTTCATTGTTCACTGTTCAAGTTCAGATTCAAAGTTCAAGGCTGGTCATTGTTTATTGCTAATTGATAATTGTTCACTGCCCACTGCCCACTCTTCAAGATCAAAGTCACCCTTGAGAACCCATCACCCATCACCCATCACTCATAATTCATAATCCAACACCTAACACAGAGAACTGCCAACTGCCAACCGTCAACTGCCTACTGTTCATCGTTCACTGCCAACTGTTCAAGTCCAAGTTGTAGGTCGCTCATTGTTCATTGCTTATTGCTTATTGTTCATTGTTCATTGTTTATTATCAACCGTAAGCTTAAGCCTTTAACTTCACCGTCCATTCAAAGTTAAAGGTGGAGACAACCACTCCATCTTTGTTGGTACCTACGGATTTCATCCAAATGGTCTGCCCCTCTCCGGTAGAGATCGTTTCCTTCAGGGCGTTTCCTATAAGGTGCCCGTCCTCACAGGTAAAGGTGATTTTTCCTGTGGCCTTTTTGGAAAAATTGGCTGTATTGTTGGCAACCAACATGGATATTTTCCTGCCGCTTTCCCTAATTTGATTGGTGACCATGGCGCCTGTGCTCAGCTCCGCGGCCATACCCTGCACCGCCCAATACATAGACTTAAAAGGATTTTGATTGATCCAACGGTGGGTGACGGTGACTACCGCCTTTCCGCCGTCCATGTATTTTAGTCGTACGCCGCACCACCATGCGGACGGGAGTTTAACAAAGGAGAACAGGTTTATTTTACGGGGAGTCATAGCCATTTTAATCGTTTATTTTTTCTAAAAGTATTGAAAATTATCGACTTCCAAAATGTTAAATTAAAGTTAAATTTAAGTACTATGTTTTGCATAATACCTTTTTTTAGCCATATATTTGCATTGTAAGTTATTATGTTATTCATATTAATATGCTACAACAAGAAGAAGACAAGCGGATATCGAATTCAAATTAACGAGCCATGACAGAGACCATTTCCAAACACGAACGAAACTTATCGGCCATCATACATGCCTCCACTTTTTCCAAGTATTTTATTCCTTTTGGGAATTTTCTACTACCATTAATTTTGTGGACGGCAAATAAGAAGGAGCATAAATTTGTAGACTACAATGGTAAGCAAGCCTTAAATTTTCAAATAAGCCTGCTGTTGTATTCCCTGGTATTGGGCATCGTTTCCGTTCCATTTTTTCTAGGCTTTTTGCCTGGCTTTCTGGAACACGGACTATTCGATTTTCCCGATTTTGACCCCTTCAATGGAATCAATATCAATTTGGATAGCGATCATTTTAGGTTTAACCATTTTATTTGGCCCCTGGGCATTGCCGGTTTGGCGCAGGCCGCGTTGTTTGTGATCAATGTAGTCTATACCATCTTGGCGACCATACGGACTAACGAAGGAGAGACCTTCAAATACCCCATCACCATTAATTTTATCAAGTAATGTGGATCTTTAAATATATCGTACCCCTTATTATTTATCTGGCCTTAACCGCTACAGGTCTTGCTCAGGTACCCGCAGATTCCGAGCTGTACGCCGCACTTAAGACCAAAGACAGTATCCTATTCGATGCTGCATTTAATCGCTGCGACCCTGAGACCATGGCTTCTCTTTTTACCGAAGATTTTGAGTTTTACCACGATAAGGGCGGAGCTACTTTTGGACGGGATACTTTTCTCGCCTCCACTCGGGAAAATTGTGGCAAGCGCGATCCGAAGGCCCCACAGGCCTCAAAACGGATTTTGTTGCCCAACAGTTTGGCGGTCTATCCGCTGTACAAAAACGGGGAACTTTACGGAGCCATTCAGCACGGGGTACATCGGTTCGAATTTTTGAACGCACAAAACGAATATCAACGCGGGGATACCGCAAAATTCACCCATCTATGGATCAAGGATAGCAGTGGATGGAAAATTAAAAGGGAGCTCAGTTACGATCATCAAATGCATCAATAAAATAAAAATTTGGTCTTAATCACGCCAAATCAAAAGGGAATTTAATCATCAATCAAATCAAAAAGGATGTTTATTCATCAATCAAAAAACGAACAGTCAAACCATGCTGAAGACCAAATCAAATACCGAAAAAAAGAAGAAGTCTTCTGCGAGTAAACAAAAGCGTAAAGAAATTATGAATATAGAAAACACAAAAGCACAAATGCGCAAAGGGGTTTTGGAGTACTGCATACTTTCCATCCTTAGGGGAGAGGACAAATATGCCTCCGAAATACTGAATTCCCTGAAAGACGCTAAGATGCTTGTGGTAGAGGGTACGATCTATCCCTTACTAACAAGACTTAAAAATGCCGGATTGCTCAACTACCGTTGGGAAGAATCCACCTCAGGTCCCCCGAGAAAATATTACACATTGACCGAGACCGGCAAATTGTTCCTCAAAGAATTAAACATTACATGGGACGAACTAAGACATGCCGTGAACCTGGTAACCAATACTAAAAGCAAGTAACAATGAACAAGACAGTAAATATAAACTTAGCGAATACCATTTTTCACATTGATGAAGAAGCGTACAACAAACTACGCCGCTATTTGGAAGCCATAAAACGTTCCTTTGCCGGTACACCTGGCAGTGATGAGATCCTCTCCGATATTGAGGCTCGGATTTCCGAACTGTTCTATGAAAAAATGGAAAATGACCGACAGGTCATTACCCAAAAGGAAGTAGATGAAGTAGTGGCTATTATGGGGCAGCCCGAAGATTACATGATCGACGAGGACATCTTTGAAGATGAACCCAAACCCAAAGCCAAGGCTAGCGGAAGGGTCAAAAAACTGTACCGGGATATCGATAGCAAATATATTGGCGGTGTTTGTTCCGGTCTAGAACACTATTTGGGCCTAGATGCCCTCTGGATCCGCCTCATCTTTATTTTCTTGGCCGTGTTTACCGGTTTTGGTTTCATCGCCTACATCCTATTGTGGATCTTGGTGCCCGAGGCCGCTACCACCTCCCAGAAGTTGGATATGACCGGGGAAGCCGTGAACATAAGCAATATAGAGCGTAAAGTAAAGGAAGGCTTTGATGATGTCGCCGACAAGGTGAAGAATGTGGACTATGGGGAAATGGGCAAAAAAGTGAAAAGCAGCGGAAGAACCTTTTTTGATACCATAGGAGATATCATCATGTTTCTTTTTAAAGTGGCCGGAAAATTCATCGGCATCCTTCTGATCATCATAGGTGCTGCTACCTTGATCGGACTCTTCGTAGGTCTATTCACCGTAGGTATCCTGGATATTGTACACATCCCTGGCGTGGATTTCTACGATATGGTAAATTCTACGGAAGCACCGGTCTGGCTGGTGTCCCTTTTGACCTTCTTAGCCATAGGAATCCCCTTTTTCTTCCTGCTTTATCTGGGCTTGAAAATATTGGTCACCAACCTTAAATCGATTGGGAACATCGCCAAATTCTCTCTACTTGGGCTTTGGTTGATCGCCCTCATAGGCATCATCATACTAGGTGTAAAACAAGCTTCGGCCCATGCCTATACCGGAAGTATTTCAGAAAGGCAAGAGTTGCATTTTGATACTGTAGTGGATACGATGGAAATCAAAATGCGCTCTAACGAGCTTTATGAAATTCAGGACAACATAGGCATCAACGGTATGGCCGTGACCTATAACGAGGCCGGTGACCGACTGTTGATCTCCGACGATATCCTTTTTGATATTAAAAAAGCGGAGGATTCCGTGGCTAGCGTCAAGATCAGGAAAGATGCCAACGGCAGCTCCTTCAACGAAGCCCGGGAAAGGGCCGGAAACATACAATACGGCTTTGCCTTGGCCGGCAACGCGATTGTCATGGATGATTTTATCACCACGGATATTGCCAACAAAGTGCGAGATCAGGAGGTCAGGGCCACCCTGTACATTCCCGAGGGCCAAGTAATCAAATTTGATACTGGGGTAAAGGGCCATATTGGCCGAAGCACCAAAAATGACCAAAACCTCTACCGAAGCCGTATCACAGATTATATATGGGTGATGGGAAAAGATGGCGAGTTAAAGTGCCAGGACTGTCCTGAGGGTCTGAGGGGGGACGATTCGGATTCCGGAAGGGGCCGTATTATCATTAACGAGGATGGTGTAGACATCAACCTGAACGACGAGCAAGACTCCTTTGAAATGAAGATTGACGAGGATGGGGTTAAAATAAAGGCCAAAGAAAATAACTAAAAACTACAGTTCATCTGAGCCATTCAACGGTTCGGTAACATAAACTGAATAAAAACAAATAGAACAAAGAACTTTAATCAATCTTAAAAACAACAATCATGACAACACTAGCACGAATTACAATCGCATTTTTACTGGCACTGATCTTATCTTCCTGTGCCTTTGATATCAACTTTGGGGAAGGTAAAAAAGGAAACGGGGTCGTTGCCCAAGAAACCCGCGAAGTAACCGAGGAATTCACCGTGGTTTCCGCCTCCGAAGGTTTGGATGTATACGTAACCCAGGCCAAGGAATTTAGTATAGAGGTAGAGGCAGATGAAAACGTCATAGACCTTATCGGAACCGATATCAAAAACGGAAAGCTTCGTATCCATGCCATAGAAAATATTGGCAGGGCCACAAAAAACATCTATGTATCGCTTCCCGAGGTGACCGCTTTGGAAAGCTCAAGCGGGGCAGACCTTATCGTAAAAAATATGATCGAGACCGAAAAAATCAACTTGGACGCCAGCAGTGGTTCCGATCTTGAGGTAACACTTAGTGCCGATATCGTAAATGCCGATGCGAGTAGCGGGGCCGACATAAAACTGTCCGGGCAGACCAACATATTCATGGCCGACGCCAGCAGTGGTTCGGATATCAAGGCCAGGGAATTACTGGCCAAAGAATGTGACGCCAACGCCAGCAGCGGGGCAGATATCACGGTAAACGTCTCCAAATCATTGACCGCCGATGCCAGTAGCGGTGCCGACATTTCATACACTGGGGATGCCACGGTGCAAAAAAGAAAATCTGCTTCGGGCAGCGTACATAAATACTAATAGCAGCGACCAAAAACCATTAGGTGCAACCGCTCCTATACACTACTGGAAACCCGTCAACTTATTGACGGGTTCCCTTTTTTATGATTAAAATTTCGATCGATAATTTCCAAAAACCGGAAAAAATGGCAAAATTTGAATCATAGGGCCTTTACCCGGTACCAGTGTAAGGAAGCTGCGACCCTGAAGACCAAATAAATGAAACAAAACACCACCATGAAAAATATACGACTTCCCCTTCTTGTTTTGGTGGTTGCGCTAGCGACTGCCTGCAGTTCAGATAATCCCAATAGTCTTGGCAACCTGGCAGATCCTGTGGACATCCCTACCAGTGTTGTCTCCGTTGTGCTTAACGAAGTAGAATATCTGGGAGACAGAGTGGAAATCTTTAACGAGGGCACCACGGTAGTGGACCTCAGTGGTTATTTTTTATGCCTGGGTCCCGGTACCTACAGTCAGATAGGCACCTTGGACGTGCGCGGTGACCTAAACATCCAACCCGGTCAATACGTTGTGGTGACCTATGACATGGCGACCGATGCCGGCGGATTGGGACTGTACTTTAACGATTCGGATTTTTCGGACGCCACCACCATGGCCGACTTTGTGCAATGGGGCGCTACCGGCAGTCCTAGGGAAGGGGTAGCGATCGAAGCGGGTTTGTGGCCCGTGGGTGACTTTGTGCCTGTATCCGGGGATAGTGACAATAGCCTTGTTTATGACGGCGAAGGCGAAACCGCAGGGGACTGGAGC
The DNA here is from genome assembly GCA_947494825.1 of uncultured Flavobacteriaceae bacterium. Taxonomy (GTDB): domain Bacteria; phylum Bacteroidota; class Bacteroidia; order Flavobacteriales; family Flavobacteriaceae; genus JBNGOQ01. Next base: position 25,100 of record CANLWN010000002.1, read on the forward strand.
GAGTCCACTACCACGACTTTTGGCCAGGAGAATGTTCCCACGGCCCCACAATAATCCATCGCGCGTGAGCACCTATCATTTTGAATTCTATTTTTTACAAATAGGGTTGGTTTATCTATCTTCGTGGAAAGAAAACCGCAATGCATATTGGGCTCAAAAAATACGTCCTCCCTCTAAAGCATACCTTTAGAATTTCCCGTGAATCCTACGATTACCAGGATTCCTTGATCGTGAGTCTAAGCCTAAACGGAAAAACCGGGTATGGTGAGGCCACGGCCAATCCATACTATCAAATGTCGGTGGAACGTATGGTAGGGGAAATAGAATCCATTAGTACTGAAATAGCGGCTTTTGACTTTACCTGTCCCGAGACCTTTCACAGTTTTCTCGTGGAAAAAAAACTCAGTAATTTTTCCATATGTGCCCTGGATTTGGCCGCACATGATCTCTACGGAAAATTGCAAGGGAAGCCCCTGTACCAATTGTGGAATACGGAGATGGACCGCTATCCGATCTCCAATTACACCATTGGTATAGATACCATGGACCAAATGGTGGCCAAAATGAAGGAAACGCCATGGCCTATTTATAAAATAAAACTGGGCACCTCCCATGATGTAGCCATTGTGCGGGAGCTTAGGAAGCATACCGATGCCATTTTCCGAATAGACGCCAATTGTGCCTGGACGGTTCAAGAGACCATTGCCAACGCGCCCTTGTTGCTGGATTTAGGGGTCGAATTTTTGGAGCAGCCCCTTAAGGCCGATGACTGGGAAGGCATGGAGCAACTAATGCATCAAAGTGTATTGCCCATTATCGCGGACGAAAGCTGTATTGTAGAGGCCGACGTGGAAAAATGCGGGCTTCACTTTCATGGAATCAATATTAAACTTACCAAATGCGGTGGCCTCACCCCTGCACTTCGCATGATCAAAAAAGGCCGAAGTCTAGGGCTAAAGATCATGGTGGGCTGTATGACCGAATCTACCGTGGGCATCTCGGCAATTGGTCAGCTGCTGCCCCAATTGGATTATGTGGATATGGATGGGGCCCTTCTGCTAAGGGAAGATATCGCCCATGGGGTTCAATTGATGGAAAACGGAAAGGTACGCTTTCCAGAACAACCCGGTAGTGGTATAACACTGAGGTAATGGCCGATTATATAGATGCTTTTCCAGGACGCAAGATCAGCCTTAACAACAGGCCCTATTTGTATTTTGGGGGTACTTCCTATCTAGGACTGCAAACGGATACCACCTTCCAGAATATCCTGATTAGGAACATTCAAAAGTACGGTACCAATTACGGGGCATCCCGGCAGTCCAACATCCGTTTTTCAATCTACGAAAAAGCCGAATCTTACTTGGCCAAGCTGGTTCAAAGCGAAGCCTGCCTTACGCTGTCCTCGGGTTATTTAGCGGGCCAATTTATATGTCACCATTTCAACACCAAGGAATATGCCTTCTTTTATGCCCCCAATGCGCATTCTGCACTGTACCAATCCAAAATTAGGCCCTATACCACCTTTACCGCATTGAACATCGCGGTACGTGAACATTTGACTTCCTCCAAGCGGAGCATTCCGGTGGTCTTATTGGATTCCATTGATTTTTCTGGCTGTAACTATCCTAATTTTGAGGGACTGCGCTCACTTCCCTTAGAGGATATTGTTCTGGTCGTGGACGATTCCCACGGCATTGGTGTTGTTGGAACGGACGGTGGTGGTGTTTACCCTGTCCTTTCAGGTTTAAACACCAAGGAACTCATGGTTTGCTGCTCCTTAGGGAAAGGCTTTGGAATTCAGGCAGGTGCTGTATTCGGTTCCGGGAAAAGAATTTCAAAACTTAGGGATACTGCCTTCTTTGGAGGTGCCAGTCCGCCTTCCCCGGCAAGCATGGCCAGCCTCGTGGAAGGCCACTCCCTATATCCAAAAAAAAGGAAGCTGCTAGAGGCGCATATACACCTGTTTCTTGAAACCTTGGAAAATAGCGCCCAATTCAACCATATGACGCAGCATCCTGCCTTTAGTTATTCCAATAAGAAGCTTACACGACATTTGGAGGAAAACTATATTGTGGCCACAAGTTTCAACTATCCGGAACAGGATGCCTCCACAATGCATCGATTGGTACTGAGTGCCGCCCACACCAAAAAAGATGTTGAATATTTGGTCAAAGTTGTGAATTCTTATCACTCTTTATAAAAATTGTGAATATTCTTTTATTATCCTTAATGATGTAGCCATATCATTATGTATTTAACAAAAAAAGTCGTAACTTTTAAGGATTAATAACACTAAAAACATACGGCCATGAAAAAATTGATTGGATTGGTTTTTTTGATGTTCATCCTAATTTCTGCCGCTGAATTTACATCTTCAAAACCTCAAACTGAACATACTATCGAGGGCACCTGGGAACTTGTTAATCGCTTTAACTACGATGGCCTAAACGTTACGGATACGATACCAAATACGAATGGTTATAGACAGATAAAAATGTTTCACAAAGGGAAAGTGATGTGGACGCGTTACTCACCCGATGATCCCACGGAGTGGTTCGGTTATGGTCGATATAGGACTACATCGGACAAACTTGAGGAAAGCCTTGAATATGGGTCTGATGCGATGATGAAGGTGATAGATACCACCGTGGTTTTTGAATTTGAACTTCATCTGGACGAGAATACCTACAGTCAGATTACATTGGATGAACAAGGAAACAAGACTTTTGCCGAAAATTACAAACGGATACGATAAATAGACCAATCGATCACACCAAAAAAACCCTGATGGCAGACCATCAGGGTTTTTTGTTCCTTTATCATAAATGTAATATGCCACCCGTGTTTAGGCCACTTGCTCAGGGGTCTCAACCGTAGCGAGATATCTTTCCGCATCCAAAGCTGCCATACACCCGGTACCAGCAGCAGTAACCGCTTGCCTGTATTCCTTGTCCTGTACATCGCCGCTGGCAAAAACGCCGGGCTTGCTAGTTTTCGTGGATTTTCCCTCGGTAATCAAATACCCCGTATCATCCATTTCCAATTGCCCTTTGAAAATATCCGTATTGGGCTTATGACCAATGGCAACAAAAAACCCGGTAATGGGAATCTCCTCTTTTTCACCGGTCTGGTTGTTCACCATCCTTAAACCTTCAACCACTTGATCACCCAATATCTCATCAACTTCAGTGTTGAATCGAATATCTATATTGGCCAAATTTTCAACACGATGCTGCATGGCTTTGGACGCCCGCATATGATCTTTACGTATCAACATGGTCACCTTATTACAAATATTTGCCAAATAGGACGCCTCCTCTGCCGCGGTATCACCTCCGCCCACAATGGCCACATCCTGTCCTTTATAGAAGAAACCATCACATACCGCACATGCCGAAACGCCGCCGCCGCGTAAGCGTTGTTCACTTGGAATATTTAGGTATTTGGCCGTAGCTCCCGTAGAAATTATAACGGTTTCGGCCTCGATCACCTTGTCATTGTCTATCGTCACCTTGTGAATGCCCCCCACTTGATCGGAAAATTCCACGGCCGTAGCCATCCCGATCCGCACTTCGGTCCCAAAACGCTCGGCCTGCTGTTGCAGCTGTACCATCATGGTAGGGCCGTCAATGCCTTCCGGATATCCGGGAAAATTATCGACCTCCGTAGTGGTGGTCAATTGTCCCCCCGGTTCCATTCCGGTATACATAACGGGCTTTAAATCTGCCCTTGCAGCGTAAATGGCAGCCGTATAACCTGCGGGACCCGAACCTATAATCAATGTTTTCAATCGTTCTACCTTGTCTGACATATCAAAATCTTCGCTAAAATTTATAGTACAAAAGTAGCTTTTTTGCTAAAAACCTTACTTTCAAAGTTATCAAAAGTTATTATGGGCGGTCATAAAAATCTATCATGCACACAGGTGGTCCGTAACGGCTTGGGCAGGCATTTTCTATTCCCCGCCGGTTTGAAGCATCTCCACGCTTAGCACCGTCCTAAATCCCAAATGTTCCAAGGAAGAATCCAAACTGGAACCCATGCGTGCCGATATCCTATAACTACCACAATAGGAAGCATTGCAGAGGAAAGAACCACCCTTGATCACTTTCTCCTTGGCATAGGGGTTATTGGGGTTGAACGAAATTATGGCACCCGGTGGGTTCACCACTGTCCGTTTTTGGGAATGGAGTTCGCCATAGTATTTTGCATTGTACCAATCGCTGGTCCATTCCCAGACATTTCCGGCCATATCGTAAAGTCCAAAACCATTGGAGGGATACGATCTTACAGGGGATCTTAGCTCATAGCCGTCCCCTGTGGTATTGCTTACCGGGAACTCGCCCTCCCAAGTATTTGCATTTTGAGCCAATTGGGCACCCTCATCACCCCAAAAATATATAGTCCCTGCCTTGTTCCCCCGTGCGGCATATTCCCACTCCGCTTCCGTGGGCAATCGTCTCCCTGCCCAAGTGCAATACGCTTGGGCATCTTCATAGGCGATATGTACCACCGGATGTGTCTCCTTTCCTTCAATGTTGCTGTTGGGTCCATTGGGATTCCGCCAATTGGATCCAACGGTCCATTGCCACCATTGCGAAAAGTCATAGAGATTGGGGAGCTTGCTTTTGGCCTTTTTAAAGTTCAGGGAACCTGGTTGTAGTACGGAATCATGTGGTTTTTCCGTATCTGCCGGCAATTGTTTTCGAAGTTCTTCCCAATCCACACTTCGCTCGGCAACGGTAACATAGCCCGTGGCCGCCACGAATTTTTCGAATTGGGCGTTGGTGACCGCTGTAAGGTCCATAAAAAACCCATCAACCGCCACTGGATGTGAGGGTTTCTCATGACCCATAGCCATTTGATCATGGTCTACGGCCCCTTGCATAAACTGTCCTCCTGGAACCCACACCATGCCCTGAGGTGTTTTAAGACCTTCGGGGATATCCCTAAGGATCCGTATATCTACTTCCTGTGATGCTTCGGCCCCTTCGTCCACCTTACTGTCCTTCTTCCTGGATTCACCGCAATGCCACTGTAAAACTACCATGAGAAGGCAACAGCAATATTTGCCAAGCGTTTCAATTGGTCTTCCCTGAGCGTACTTTACCCGATCGATCATAAATCCAAATAGGTTTTTCATGATGCTAATTTACACATTCACGGCATTCCGAACACCCTATTCCCGGTCTGCACTATAGCTTTTTAATATTTCGTTCCAGGAAGGTTCTTGTATTTTGGTGAGTAATAATTTATTGATTTCATCGAATTGTGGATGTGTCTTGGGCATCATAAAACTCCGATATTGTCTGTTAAAGTTCAAGGGAAGTAATTCTGTTTTGTTTTCCAGCTGATAGCTGCGTATCAAATAATCCAGGGAAATATGGTTGTGCAACAATACATTTATGTCTTTTCTGGCCAGCGCCCTTAGACCTTGTAGCGGGGTCCTATAAGTTTCATAGGGATTGATCTCATTCCGAATCAAAAAATCGGCGCCGTCAGATGCTCCTACGACCCCTATGCGTTCTACCGTTTTTAGGTCTTCCAAACCTTTTATGTTGGCTTCAAGGGAGTTGACCGTTAAGGTTGAGGCAATGGTGGCGGTAAAGCTCGATATGATAATTACGGCAGTAAACATCCATATGATGGCAATCGCTTTGCCTCCATTGGTCTTGGGCGCCTTATCCCCGTAGCCCACGGTTGTCATCGTGACTGCCGCCCACCAAAGGCCATCGAACAATCCAAGGATTCCGGGCCTGAACTGATATTTGTTCTGTCTTCGTTCTACAAGCCAGAGGATGGTCCCGAAGGTGAGCAGGATAAGCAGCAATAGGAGAACCACCTTAAGGAAATCCTTGGAGAAAAAGTTACTGATAAAAATTTGAAACTGACCTTGACTAGATGTGGTCACGGCAACCCCGATGCTAGAGATATAAAAGGGTTGACTCACTTGAAACTTTTCGATACGTCGGGAACTATTGGTCAAGGGATTAATGGAAAGGTCAAGTTCATTATAGTCCAAAGCCCTAATGATTCCAATAGCGTCGCTGTATTCCACAAATTGGGTATGCACTCCCAGCTCTTCCGAAATATGTTGCCACAGGTCTATTGAAAGCCCTTTGTAGTGGTTATTGGCATCCTTTATGACAAAAGGCGGATCCTCATGAATCCCAACGAGGAGCGTATCTATCAAGGAATTGGCCGTAGCTTGCATGCCAAAAAAGAGAAGGCCAACAAGCATCAAAATTCTAATAAGAGGGAGGTCGTTCATAGTTGCTCTATTTCAATTCATCAATAGCATTGGTGGACAAAAAAGTGGTCAGTATCTGTAGAAGGGTACCGTCTACCGAGTTAAAGCTGCCCGGTTTTTTTCTATAAACACAAAATACAGCTTCGGTTCCCCTAATTTGTTCAAAGGGAATAAGTATTCTGGACAGGTATCCCCGGCTTTCCTTTTCGTTTACATATTGGCCGACCTCCTTTTCAAAATCTCCAATATTGATAGGATTATTTGACATAAGAGCATAACTTGCAAGGTGCTCCTTCTCATTGAATTCTTCCTTTCTGACCATCAATTTCGGTGCACCCCGAACATAACCTTTATAATGTACTTCTCCCCCTTTCTTAAAGGCCAACTCAAAGGCATCAATACCTGTTGGCAGTTTCACCAGCTTCGCCAAAATAGGCAGCATGATGTCCCATGGGGCTCGTTTCGGTATTTCTTTTAACAATTGGTCCATAAGATCAATATTGGTATCCGCATGCTTCAACTGCTGTTGTTTTTTGCTTAGGGAAGCCTCCAGGTTTTGGGTTTTCTTAAAAACCCATAGACGCAGATAGTACCAAAACAACAGCCCTGCCAAGCCCAAAAGAAGCAACATGCCCCACCAGGTTTTGTACCACTTTTTCCGAATACGGATGTCTATCTCTGCAGGGATGCTCCAGGCGTAACCCCCAGACTTTTGGGCCCTTACCAATACCTTGTATGAACCGCCCGCAAGTCCCTGGACTTTTATTTCTGGGGTTTCGGAAGGGACGGACCAAGATAGGTTCCCAACCTCATCCTCGGAAAGATCTTTACGGTAAATTTTGTGCTGGTACCCAATACCCTCTCCAGGATATATTATAGAGGTGAATTTCAAATGGGCCACCTCGGTTTCGGAAAAACGAATGGATTGCCTATTTTTTATGGGCCTATCCCCTATTTTCACTTCTCCAAGTACTGGGACAGCAGTGAGCAATGGCACTGGGTTAAGATGGGAGGAATAGACCGCTCCCTCGGCCGTACCCACCCATAGTTTTTGATTGGCATCGAGTACGAGGCTCCTATACGAGGTTACTTTTGAAGGTGTGCCGCTTTTCTCATCAAAAATCACATAGTCCTCATTTTTGTTTAAATGTACAAGTCCGGCAGTATCCGTGGCCAACCACAGGCCGTCATAGGCCATGGTACATACAGATCGCACTTCGGTCTTGGTCAGGGGGCCCAAATCTATCCTCTTTATATGTTCGGTATCGTACCTCAGGAGTCCATCAGTGGTACCCAGCCACACCATTCCCCTGCGGTCTACCGCTATGTCGTGTACTTCAAAATTGCTACTGGCCCTAAAAGGAAAAGGAAGGCTTTTATTTTCAAAGGTGTCGGTATCCCTATTGTACTTGTACAGATAGCTTTTTAGACCAATCCCTGCGGCATACAGTTCCGATTTGCCCCCTTCCTTCACCACTAGAACACGACTGTTCAATCCTTTCTTATCATCGTAAAGAACAACTTCCCCATCTATCCCGATTTTGGCGACCCCCAAAATGGGTTTGTCGGCCGGAGCTTGGCAAAACCAATTGTCCCCCGTATGATCGGCATACATAAAAAATATTCCCCCGCCTCGGTCGGTCAAATCATAAGTAGCGGTAAGCCTATCATTCCGGTAATGATCGATCTTGCCATCCGCTGTGCCTAACCAAATGTTCGCGTTGAATGCACTTATACCCATTACCGCGGGCGGTGCCTCCACTTTTTCAAAACCGAGACCTCTATTGGCGGGCCAAGCCCTGCTAACATTGCTTTGAGAAATTAAAACCTCACTATCCTTCAGTGCACTTAAACTAAAAACATTATCAAACGACATTCCTGAAATACTTTGAAAATAGCTTGTGGACATTAACCCCAGCCCAGTTGACATACTTACCCAGATAAGGCCACCTGGTCTAATCTGGTCCTGGGAAAAATAGAGGTGATTAATAGCGCTGTAGGGAAGTTCGTCTATGCGGTGCGGCGTATTGGACCCAAAAACCTTTTGCACTCCCAGGCCGTCCTCATTTGCTGTCAGGGTATAGATCGCCGCTTCGGATGCAAGAAAGAACGTACCTGCCAAATCCTTGCCGATATGGCTAAAATTCGTTTCTTCGGCAGGTACCAAGGTCTGTTCCAAAATACGCCTGTTCTGGTCTACCTTCAGTATTATTATCCGTTCGCCCACGAGGTAAAGCTGGTCTCCATCCATATAAAAATGTCGCATGTCCTTAAACTGTTCCAGGCGCTTCATCCGTTGACGTCTCCCATCCTCATAAAAAAGCCCTTCTCCAGGAGCAAGGACCCATACGTTCCCAAAACGATCCTCCCCAAAAGTGGTTTTATCCGTTTTATTGGGGGTGTCCAGCGACAGTTTGTTCCGTACCCTTCCGCTGCTTTGGTAGGTAAAAACAGAACCGTCTACCTGCCCTATCCACAAGCGCTGTGTGGCATCCATAAAAAGCTGTTGTGGATAACCCAAATCTCCCTTGTCCCCGGCTATTTTGAGATAATCCGCTATCCGTACCCGATCCGTTTCGTAATGCAACTGATGTACACCGGTATCATTGGAAAACAGCAAACTGCCCTTGGGGCCTGCAATTATGGATTTTATATACCGGCTCCGCAGGGAAACGTTAAAATCCTCGAAGTCGGTACCATTAAATCGGAACAAGCCTTGATCGGTGGCCAACCACATATAACCTCTGGCATCCTGGACCACTTGGTTTACCTTTTGAAAGGGAAGCTCCCCGCCTTGATACAATGCATATTGGAATTTTTGGCCAAACGTGGTGCAAAGACTTGCCAATGTCCAAAAGAACACAAAAAAGTACTTGTTTTTCATAAACTATAAGGCTGGTCCTTAAATATATGAAAAAAAGGGATATACGTTTTCGGGCCATGCGCCCTAACGCCAGTTATATTGGTGTTTTAGAGCATGCCCTACCCTCATCCATCCATCCTACAAGCGCTCTAAAAAGTCGATCATTTTCTGTCTTTCCACTTCCTTCGGAAGTTTTCCAAAACCAGCCTTCATATTGTCAATCAAATGGTGCGGTTTGGACGTTCCGGGTATGGCGCAGTTGACGGCATCGTTGGCCAGGATGTATTTTAAGAAATACTGGCCCCAGGATGTTATATCCAGGTCCTTGCACCAGGATGGCAGCTCCTTGCCCCTAACTTTTCTAAATAACGCTCCGCCATCATAAGGCCTATTGATGATTACTGCCGTGCCATGATCCTTGGCCGTTCCCAGCAGCCTTTTTTCCGCATTCCGCTGGTTGATGGAATAGTTGAACTGTACAAAATCGGGCTTTTCGGTTCTGATGATACTGGCAAGCCTGTCATGGGAAGCATTGGTATAATGAGTGATTCCCCAGTAGCGGATGGTCCCTTTTTCCTTCCAGGCCTTAAGTGTCCTAAGCTGGGTTTGCCAATCGACCAGGTTGTGTATTTGCATAAGATCCATCTGTGTCCTTTTCATTTTTCGCATGGAGCTCTGCATTTGATCAATACCTGCTTGCCTTCCGCTGGTCCACACCTTGGTAGCATAAAAAAAATGATCCTGAATGTGCAATTTCTGGGTGAGATCCCCCACTACCTGTTCGGAGCTGCCATACATGGGTGAACTATCTATCATTTTACCTCCCAATGCCTTCATTTGAGTCAGCACCTCCTTGAGCGGTGCCCTTGACTGTGTATTACGTCCTACATCGAATGACTGCCAGGTGCCCAGGCCTACGATAGGAAGCAATGCCCCTGAAGAAGGAATCGGTCTTTTTTTAATACCCTCACTGTCAAAGGAAAACAGCATGGGGGACAAAATGGTTCCTGCCGAAATGCCGGCCATCATTTTTGAAGCGGTGCGTCGTGAATAGGTTTTCATTTGTTCATTTTTAGGGTTCGTATCATTTTTTTAGGAGACCGATCTACCTTTTTGCCAAGTTGAAACCCCACATAGGACCATAGGGCTACTAAAGGTACTGCTATAATTGCAATGGGTGATAATCCCAGACCCAAGGATACCAGCCCGGCAAAGGCCCAGCCAGAAAGTGCATCACCTCCCCGATATATTGCCGTGTCCAGAAAGTTCTTGGCCCTGTATTTCTCCTCCCTATTACAGATGGTATACAGCACTTCACGCCCGGGCCGCATCACCATGAAGTTGCCTGCCCGATGAAATATGAGCAACAGCGCTATGATAATAAGAACGGTATGTTGGCTCAAGGCTACAAAACCAACACCTATCAACAAGGGAATACCACCAAGGGCCAGGGCAAGTCCAAACTTTCCCAATATCCTATTGGTAAGGAAGAATTGTCCTGTTATGGCCAAAAGGTTTGTTATCAGATCTACCCTGGAAAAATAGCCCAATCTGTCCGCGCTCTTTGTCAGGGCCTGTTCCACAATATGTGCCTGTTCAAAATACAGAAAAGTTGATACCGAGGTATACAACAGCATAAAAAGGGCCAGGCCTCTGAGATGGGGAGAGTTCCAAACCAACCTTATCCCTTCAAATATCCCCTTCTTGTTCAAGGGTGCGTTCCCAAAAACCCCCTCGGAAAGCCCCCCTGCCTTTTTCCGATTTCCTTGCAGCCTTAAAATTTTGTGTAGGGCAAGCAGTGTTACCAACAATAATACAATGGCAATAAGGAATAAATTTTCAATATCGCTGCTAGACGAGACTAAGGCCGTGATTACAGGGCCCATAAGTGCGCCCAAACTTCCACCGGCAGAAATAATCCCGAACAAACGCTTGGATTGGCCGGCACTAAATATATCGACCATAACACTCCAAAAAAGGGAAATTGCAAACAGATTGAAAACGCTCAACCAGATAAAAAAGACAAGCGGCATGACCCACATATACCATTCCATCTTATAGCACAGATAAAATAGGGCAACGGAACTTATAAAAAAAAGATAGGACGCCTTTAGCACGCTTCCCATCCGGTATCTGGATGTTATCTTTCCAAAAACGGGTACGATGAGTAACATGGATATAAAGGTTCCCGTAAACAACCATTGCATATTGGAAGCTCCATTGACAATGCCCAACTCATCGCGTAAGGGCCTTAATACAAAATAGGAAGCCAATAGTGAAAAGTAATACAGGAAAGCCCATAAGACCACGGGGAGTTCCGATGGCTTTAGGAGGACATACCTGGCAAGGACCCGAAGCATAGCGACACATTAAGATGTGTGCAATATGCGGCGTATGGGTCACAAGCTTTCAGTGATTTTTAAATACGGCTTACACATTTCTAAATACACCGATCTACGTATGGGCCTTTCTGAATTTTGAAGGTGTGGTCCCGGTTTGCTTTCTAAAGGCCAAATTGAAGGAGGACAAGGAATTAAACCCACACTCATAGGCAATCTCTGAAATTTTAATGTAGTGATAAGCCGAAGACCTGAGCTTTGTTTCGGCCTCCTTGATCCGGTATGAGTTGATAAAGTCCGAAAAGTTGGTCCGAAACCCCTTATTGATTACGTGCGAGGTTAAATAGCTCGGAAATGAAATCGATTTGGACATTTGCCCTATGTTAAAAGTCTCTTGTAGGTATGGTTTTTCGCTCACCATAAGGCCTAAAATTCTAGTTTTTGCCAGCTCAAAATCATGCTCGTCCATGTTAATGTTTCGATATTTTCGCTGGAAACCTGGAGGTTGAAGCACCGTATTACGGGTTATTCCATAAAAAGCGATTACATAGACAAACAAAGCGTAGATTACGGGTCCGGCCATATAGGGGGTAATCCCTAGGATATAATTGGTAAAATATGCGAGCTGAATGGATGTGGCCCCCACTACCAGTATAAAGAGCCATATCCAATGGGCCCTAGGATAAGTGCGTTTGGTTTTTCCTATTTGCAATGCGGCACGGATAACAATTCCCAAGGATAGTACCGTATAAGCCAATTGCTGGACCAATAGGGCAGTGTATCCTCCCAAGTACCAAAAATTATCCTCGTTTAAACGCAAGATAAAGGCCAACAGCATAAGTGCGGGAATAAAATGCAGATAGTTTATGGGCTTCCATCGTTTTTGGGACAGGTAATAATGGAAGTAAAGAAAAAGTGCAGGCCCCGAGGCCGCGTGGGCAATAAAACCCAAGTTTAGGAACCAATTGGGGACAGTATCCAAATAAACCCATAAAAGCGATTTTACAATGCGTAACGTAATCAACAAAAAGAACAAGCCGAGCAGAAGATGGGTATTATTTCGTTTTTTAATCGCAAACAGGTATGCGCCCATAAAAAGGCTTTGAACAGCTCCTACGCTTCCCAAAAGGAGTTCGATCTCACGGGTAAAGGGCATGTGGTTTGCCGAAGGATTTGATGGGCGTTGCATACAAAAGGTGATTTAATCTATTGCAAAATACGAGTTTAATGGATGTTGGGTTCAGGTTGGGGCCCCAATTTCAATTTTGGCCCTGTTCCACACTACTTTTTTGATATTGCGCCTTACCAAAAGACATATACGAATTGTCCTTGAGCACATAGTCCTCAACATTTAGCCGTTTCTTGCCCAACAGGGTATAGACGGTTTTTCCCTGTTCCGTGCTTTCATCGCCCCACCAAACGGTCAGGGACTGCGCTGCCGGTTCCAGTTTAAGGGGCAGCATCAGGCCTCGGGAGTCGAACCAATACCCCTCTTTTTTTTCCAGATTGTAAAAGGCACTGGCCTTCATCACCCTGGTAGTTCCCGATTTGTCCACAAACTGGTTTTGGAAGCTTAACTTCACAAATTTGTCGTTTAAAGTGGTTGTCCAATGCATCTTAAAAGCTGCATCGGTACCAAAAAGGGTACCTTGGCCCTCCCACTGGCCCACAATTCCCTCCTTAAAGGTAATTTCCTGTTGCGCGTGGACCGTTGTGCCCATCAACAAGAGTAGTATCGCGATCATCTTTCCCGGGATGTTCATCATTTGAATAATTTAGACTGCCATAAGTTATGAAAATATTGGATATGGGGTACACCCAGCCACTGAAACTCCGAAATACAAAAGCTATCGGGCATTTTCACCGCTTTTTATAGGATTGGGTTTCCTTAAGGCGCTACGCTATAGTGTACGTCCTTTAGTTCCTTTAAAGTGTTTGCCGCCTGTTCCGCGGTAATATCGCGCTGCGGGTTGGCGAACAGTTCGTACCCTACCATAAACTTTTTTATGGTGGCTGATCGCAATAAAGGGGGGTAAAAGGACATATGTAAGTGCCACTCTGGGTGTTCAATACCATCAGTTGGCGCTTGATGGATACCGGCAGAATAAGGGAAAGAGGTTTCAAAGATATTATCGTATCGTGTGGTCAACTTTTTGATGATTTCTGCAAAAGAACGTTTTTCGCTATCCGAAAGCTGGGTGATGTTGGCTATTCTTCTTTTGGGAACAATCATCGTTTCATACGGCCAAATGGCCCAATAGGGTACCAAAGCGACAAAATCGTCATTTTCCAAAACAATTCGCTGGTCCAATTCCTGTTCCTGTGTTATATAATCGGACAGGATACTCCTTCCATGCTCCTGCCAGTATCCCAAAAATCGATCCGCCTTTTTCTGCACTTCCAGGGGCAGGGTCCGTTGCGCCCAAATCTGTCCGTGGGGGTGGGGATTGCTGCAGCCCATTATCTCGCCCTTATTTTCAAAAATCTGTACATAGTTAATAGTGTTCAGAGCCCCAAGCTCGCTGTACTCTTTTTGCCAAAGGGAAATAACATCCGCTATCGCCGAGAGGGACATCAATGGTAGTGTTAGCGAATGATCGGGGGAAAAACAGACCACCTTGCAGATTCCGGATTCGGACTCGGCCAACAACAGCCCTTCTACTTGCTTATCTTCCTTTATATCGGGTAGTAAGGCGGCAAAGTCGTTCGCAAAGGAAAACGGCATTTGGTACCCCGGGTTTACCTTTCCTCCTGCCCGTTCATTGCCTGGACACAGATAACAATTGGCATCGTATTTGGGCCTCGGACTGCTATCATTTTTCTCGGTCTTGCCCTGCCAGGGCCTTTTGGTCCTGTGCGGCGAGACCAAGACCCACTCCCCTGTAAGGATGTTGTACCTTCTATGCGGACTTTGGTTTATACCTGTCTCCATTATTTGGCGTATGTAATTGTTGTTCCCGTACTTGGTCTTACCTCAAAGGCCTCCAACGGAATGTTGAACTTCTTCTTATACGCATGCGTAGCACTTTCCACAAAACGGGTCACGGATTTTTCATGAACAAGGTGCAATACACATCCCCCAAAACCACCTCCGGTCTGCCTTGCGCCCAGGACCTCCGGGTGTTTCTTTGCAAAATCAACTAAAAAATCCGATTCGGGGCAGCTCACCTCGTATAAGGTCCTAATTCCTTCATGGGCCTCGTAGAGCAGTGCGCCTATGTTGTTCAAGTCCTTTTTTCTCAAAGCATCTACCATAGCCAACACCCGGTTATTTTCACTTATGATGAACGAACATCGGTTAAAAACAGTCGTGTTCATTCGGTCCCTGCACTCCAAAAGCATAGGCGTGTTAACATCGCGAAGCGATTGTACCTCCGGGTACTTTGCCTTTAGTATAGACACCCCTTCTTCGCATTCACTTTTTCGAATATTATAAGCGCTGGAAGCCAAATTATGCGATACCTTGGTATTTAGCATTACCATTTTGTAGGGTGCCAGTTCCATAGGAATATGGGTATGGTCCAGGGACCTACAGTCCAACAACATCGCATGCCCATCTACCCCCATTACAGAGGCAAATTGATCCATAATCCCACACTGTGTCCCTACAAAATTATGTTCGGCCCTTTGGGATAACTTTACCATGGAAATCTTACTAAGGCCAAGCCCAAAGAGATCATTGAGGCCAAAGGCCAAGCCACATTCCAGGGCCGCCGAGGAGCTTAATCCGGAACCGGCGGGCAAATCACTTTCAACGGTACAATTAAAACCACGAAGGCGATCCGTCTTTTTCGTGATTTCATGGATTACCCCCAAGAGGTAGTTCTCCCATTCCATAGCACTTCTCCTGACCGATTTTAAATCGATACTAAAACCTGTTTTGTATTGCTTGCTGTAAATATGGCACCGGTCATCGGAATTGTTCCTTTGAAAATTAAAGGTAATCTTTCTCGCAATGGCCGCTGGCAGTACATAACCCAGATTGTAATCGGTATGCTCCCCTATAAGGTTTATTCTACCTGGGGAGGCTACAACAAGTTCTGGGGTAAAATCCGTTAAAAATTGCATGTGTGGTCCATTCTGTGAATTTGCAGGCCTAAAAGATCAAATAGGTGCTCAATACCAATGCGGTAATCAATGCACCCACCAACAGCGCATATTTCCACGGCGTGATGTCGATTTCCTCCGTAGTTATCGGTACATAAGGGGTATCCCTGGGAGCCAATTTTCCGATAATCAGCAGCACCAAGACGTTAAAAACGAACAAGATTCCCATAACATGAAGAAAGTGCGGGTACGCCTCTGCCTTGATTATGCTTAGCGCTTTGGGGTCGGTAATGCCTTCTGACCCAGCTTCAACAAGGGCGTAGTCCACATAATACGGACTCAAAACGAACTGGCTGAACAAATAGATGAGTACGCCAAAGGTCAAAACAAGCTTGGCACCCAATGCGGGAACCTTTTTGGTATAAATACCCACCAGAACCACGGCAAAAATCGGTACACTTAAACTTCCCAACATAACCTGGATATAACTGAACAAACCATCGGGAGCATACACGATAAAAGGTGCGATACACATAGATACCAAGGCCAACAGCATCCCAAAAGATTTGCCGGCTTTTACCGTTTGCAGTTCAGAAGACCCTTTTTTGAAATATTGTTTGTACAGGTCGAATCCAAACAAGGTAGCGCTACTATTCAATAAACTGTTGAAGGAACTGAGCACGGCCCCGAAAAGCACCGCGGCAAAAAATCCGATGAATGCAGCAGGCAAAACAGTTTTGACCAATCTGGGATAGGCAAGGTCTGCATAATCCAGGTCCTCGCCGAACAAATGCCAAGCAATGATTCCAGGCAGTACCACAATGACCGGAATAAGGAATTTTACGAAGGCTGCCAGAATCATCCCTTTCTGGCCTTCCTTTAAGCTTTTGGCTCCAAAAACACGCTGCAAAATAGACTGATTGGTCCCCCAATAATAAATCTGGGCCAACATCATTCCTGTAAAGATAGTGCCGAACGGAACGGAAGCATCTACCCCACCCGCAGCGATAAATTTTTCCGGATTACTCTTCCATAAAATATCCAAACCTTGGGAAACACTGCCGTCTCCTATGGCCATTAAACCAAAGACGGGAATCAAAAGTCCTCCTATCAGTAGTCCCACCGCATTGATCAAATCGGACACGGCCACCGCTTTAAGGCCGCCGAAAATGGCGTAAATGGACCCAATTATGCCTATGCTCCAAACACATACCCAAATGGTGGCATTTTGGGACAGTCCCAGCATGTTGGGTAGATCAAACATGGTACTAAAGGCCAAGGAACCGGAATACAATATGGTGGGCAGCAAAACAATCCCGTACGCTATCAAAAATAAAACGGATAAAATTGCCTTGGTCTGATGGTCAAATCTGTTCTCAATAAACTGTGGTATGGTAGTGATGCCGCCCCTCATGTATTTGGGAAGCAGAAAAACGGCGGTGACAATCATGGCAATGGCTGCCAGGGTCTCCCATGCCATAACCAAAACACCCTCTGTGAACGCCTGACCGTTAAGGCCAACGATCTGCTCCGCCGAAAGGTTGGTAAGCAACAACGAGCCGGCAATGGTAATTGCCCCTAGGCTTCTTCCGCCAAGATAATAGCCATCGGCCGATTTCTCATTTGTACTTCGGGTAGCGTACCATGCAATCCCCGCTACCAATAAGGTAAATCCTGCGAACGAAGCAATGGCGAGTATTCCCATAATTATAGTTGGTTTGGTTGTTATTGATTATAGTTTCTGACATTGTACCATGCCGCCTTTCGGGACCGTAATCGATAACAATCCCTGCTTAAAAAGCATCTCCTTTTCCTGAATTATGGTACCCATGCAGTCAAATATACAACAATTGTACCCTCCAAAATCGCTCTTAAAATCGAGAACGATTTGCTCGGACATTTTTGCGTTCAATACGTGAACCGTCCTATAGGCTTTTTCAAAGGGAAGCAAGCGCTCATCGTAAATCCCAAAAATTATGTGTTGATTTTTCATCACGCTTTGGATCGGATAGTTGGATAGGGGTCCGTAGGGTTTAAAATCGCCCTCCAAGAGGACGGAGGCATTTTCCTTCCAATAGGCCGTGTAAAAGGCGATCATTTTAATATACCTCGAAGGCATATCGCCCAATAACATGGATAATTGTGGCACTCCAAAAAGGGTATTTATCATGTGAAGTGCGGCTATTTCCAAGGGTTCGTCCTCTTGCCAGGTCACCATATCCGAATGCACTGCGCTCTGGCCACATAGCATTTTAATATCCGCTATACGGACGCGGTTCATGGTGGCATCCCCGGGGCAATCGAACGCTCGGAACATATTGCCGTGCTTACGCATGGCAGGCCCGGTATACTTTTGTCTAAACTCGATGAAAACCTCTGGATTTATGTCCTGTAAGGCTTTGATAACATCGGTCAACAACCGATCAACCGCTGCATTGATAGAAGCGTAGTCCCTTCCGTCTTCCTGACTAAGAGGGGTGTCTGGATACAGTCTGAAATCATCTATAAAATCCAGTTTAAAGCCGTCCAAATTCCAGTGTTCCAAGGCGTTCGCATAGGTCGCTATCAAATACTGTCTCACCTCGGGGAAACGGGGGTCAAAGACCGGTGCCCACCGATGATTTTCGGTCAGAAACTTTCCCTTAAATTTTTTATAAGCCTTGGACTTTCTACCGCAGAAAGGCACAGAAAACCATAGGCCCACCTTCATACCCAATTGATGTATACGGTTTACAAAAGCGGTCATTTCCGGAATACGTTCTGGGTGCCAATCGCCCGTATAATCGTATCCTCGATTAGAATCTACGGTTTGCCAACCGTCATCAATAATAATGGTCCCATATCCTAGTCGGCTTGCAACTTCACATTCCTTCAACAATAGTTCCTCGTTCAAATTTTGATGGAACTGATACCATGTAGAGTACAAGGGCATCTTGGCACTGCTTGGTACGTAGGCAGGTTTTAGTGCATCATAGCTCTCCCACCATTGCGATACTTCCCTAAGCGTTTTGGAGAAATGCAAATCGCGATAGTCCAAACGCAACTGCACTTTAAAATTTTTCATGGCGTACTCATATTCCGTAAAAAAGGTAATATGACAATGGAAGCAGTTGTCCTCTTCCCTTAGCCGAGCGTTCATTTCCAATTTATTGATGGCATTGGAACAGGCAAAGGTCAATACGTTATGGTCATTATGGCCAAACAGGCTTATCACCGGGGCATCTATGGAAATCCTGGATTCCATATCCCCCAGTTCCCAGTCTGCCTGTATGCGCTTGGAAAAATCCGCAGTCGGTTTCCATACCCCTTTAACATTGACTGCAGGTACGATCCACTTTAATGTAACGGGCTGGGGATACATCTGAATTTCGCTGTTGATATCCACATCATATAGGACAAGCCCATCTTTATCGTACGTCTTGGTAAGTGTTGAGGTTATAGCGGCCTCTGCCCCAAGAACGCTGATCTGACCTATATTTTTCTCGGTGGTCCCCGTAATCATACTATTTCCTTTTTATTAAATGACCGGTTCGTTCAGCAGTGGTCCAAAAAAGCAGCATGCCACTTTAATAAAAGCCAAGTAACCGAACATCACTTGGCTTTTACACATGCTAAACTGAAAAAACTTAAACTAAACTCAAAAAAACTTTCTTTAATAACCTGGGTTTTGAACCAGATTTGGGTTTGCCTGCAATTGTGGAACAGGTATCCATATCAACTCATCGCGGCCGCTGGTGAAAACGGCGGATTCGCCGGCAAGGGACTTCGGATGCCTACCATTGGCCACAGTAGATCCCGGTCCCAAAATGTCGTCTGCCAAGCCCCAGCGAACCAAGTCGAGAAAGCGATGGCTTTCCCCGGTCAATTCCATGATCCGCTCATCCACAATGGCATCAAAAACCTGTGCCTGGGTAAGGCCTGCGACGAGATCTGCAATTCCCGCCCTGGCTCGGACCTGATTGATAAGGGTAATGGCCGTTCCGGTATTTCCCAATTCGTTTTCCGCCTCGGCGAGCATCAACAGTACGTCGGCATATCGTATGATCCTCCAGTTGGTCCCGATGGTTTGACCCAATACCGGGATACTCTCTCTGGTGCCCGCAAAATAAGCGGCATACTTTTTTGTAAAATAAGGTTCCACGCCCCTAGTATTGGCTTCCGCAATATCCGCGGCAAAATCTTCGGCAAAGGGTAGTCCACCATACCCGGTGGAACCGGGGTAGTCAAACCCGATAGTTTCATTTCGACGCACGGTGTCACCATTGTCCTCAAAAACCTGAAAGATGTGCGGGTTGATAAAATGGCCGTTATCCGGACTTAAATTTGGCGGGGCATAGTCGATGAAGTAATTTCCCTGCGTTCCCGTACCGGGGATATCCGAGCCCCATACAAAGTTATCCTGACCCAAATATTGCAATTCAAAGACCGATTCCTCGTTGTTTTCATTGGATTCATCAAAATTCTCCGCATAACGTTCCGCAGGTAAAAGGGCGTAGCTGAAATTTGTGGTTACCGCCCTTAGATCCGTAGCTGCCTCCGCATAGTTTTGCATATACAGATGTGTTTTGCCCCTGAGTCCCAAAGCGGAGCCCGCAGTAGGTCTTCCGGCGTCCTCTTCTCCCCATGAGGCCGGCAATCTGTTGGCAGCTTCGGTAAGATCCGCAATAACTGCATTGAATATTTCCGCTTGGGTAGCAGGGGGAGGAAAGAAATCCTCTGTGGATGTAGGTGTCTGCATAACCAAGGGTACATTGCCCCAGTAGGCCGCTAGATACCAGTTGGCAAAGGCTCTCATAAAATAAGCTTGTCCTAAAATTTCATCACGTACCGTGGCATTCGACAAGTTTTCGTCATTCGCGGCTTGAATAATCGTATTGGCCCTGGATATCGTCTGATACAATTGCGGAAACATATCGGCAGACCAGCGCGATACCCCGGGAACGCCCTGAAGCGTAGACATCTGGGTATTTGTATCAAAGGGTACAATATTAAAAGCGTCCGAACGTAGTACGGCACCGGTATGCACTACCCTTCCCCAGAAGAAAACAGCCGTTATGGGGTGGTACATGCCATTTACCGCAAGCCTAAAATCGGTTTCCGATTGAAAAAATTCAGGCTCTGCCACGGTGTTTGGATTGGAAAGCTCCAACTGATCTTCGTCACATCCATTTATGTGGAACGCTAGTCCCAATAAAAGAAGACTCCCTAAAATTTTACTTTTTATTTTCATGACTATAATTACATTTAAATTATAAAACAATTTTTTTTAAAAAGATATTTGGGCCCCTAAAATGAACGTTCTGGGCCGGGGTTGCGCCCGTACATCCAATCCCCTACCCAAAATGGGGTTGGTCACATTCCTGAAGCCGAAGAATCCTGTATCTGCATCGGCTTGGGCGCCCGAAGTAGAGCCAATCTCGGGATCGTATCCCGAATATCCGGTTATGGTAAATACGTTTTGCATATTAAAGAAGAGCCTGGCGTTCTTGACCCATGGCACCTCGCCAAAAAGGTCACTGAGATCATAGCCTATCTCCAAGGTCTTGAGACGTAAAAACGAGCCGTCCTCCACGAAGAAATCCGAAGGCAATTGGTTTCCTGCAGGTCCTCCCGCGGCAGCTGCCCTAGGGACATTTGTATTTTCATTCTGGCCTAGGACAAAAGAGTTCCGAACCAATCCAAATTTATTGTCGTCCGTGAAAAAGACGCCAAAAAACTTGGTGACATTGTAAATTTCATTGCCTTGCACCCCGTTAAAGAACAGGCCAAAATCCCAGTTTTTATAGGTACCGCTAAAATTGATTCCGTAGGTAAAGTCAGGCGTGGGATCACCCAAATTTACCTGGTCATCCGTGGTAATCTGTCCATCGCCGTTCACATCCACTCTTCTGAAATCTCCAGGCTGTACCAAGCCTCGTCTGGTTGGGTCGTTGGCAATGCCTGGGTCGCTGTCTATTTCGGTCTGACTGCGGTAAATGCCGTCGTTGCGGAACCCAAAGAAAAAACCTAAGGGATTGCCTTCCTCAAAGCGGTTTACCCTGGTCTGTTCCTCGTTGATTACGGGGCCAAGTATGGGGTTCGGAGCCGTGGTCAGCTCATTATCAATGGCCGCAAAATTAAACCCGATATCGAAATTGAAATCTCCTTCGCTTCGGTTGCTCCAACTCGCCTGCAATTCAAAACCTTTATTGTTAATGGAAGCGGCATTTTGAATTACTGGATTGGCCGAACCTGTTGTTGATGGCACATCCACGGCCAATAGGACATCATCGTTATCCCTGGAAAAATAATCCAGACTTACGTTTAAGCGGTTATCGAACAGTGCGGCATCGAGACCCACATTGATCGTGGTGGCCGTTTCAAAAGTAATATTCTCGTCAACAAGGGACGTAATGGCAAAACCTTGATCGGGTGTGCCTCCGAAGGCAACATTGGAAGAGATACCCAGTACGGATTGGAAAACAAAATCTCCGATATTTTGAGATCCCAATTCCCCGTATCCTGCACGAAACTTTAAGGTATTGAACGCGGACTCCTCTGGCCAAAAACCTTCATTGCTTATGATCCATCCTACCGAAAAGGACGGAAATACATCAGAGTTCAAGTCGTTGAGCGAAGAGAAACGCGAAGTGGCATCCCTACGAACAATACCAGAGAAAAGGTATTTGTTATCATATTTATAATTGATACGCCCGAAGGTGGAAAACAAACGCGATAACAATCTACCTCCACCGGTATTTTGGACCAAATCTGCAAAGCCGGCAACATTTCTGATATTGTTACTGGGGAGGCCCTGCACATAAACCGCTAGGGTATTGTTATCGACTTGCTGACGGGCACCGCCCAATAGAATGTCAAAATCATGCTTTCCAAATGCCCTTTTATAGTTTATAGTGGGCTCCACATTGGTGGATAAAATTTCCTGCCTTACTTCTGTTAGATCATTGGCGTCATTGATATTGGCGGTGGCATCCGTAACACTTTGAAAGAAGGTGGGCAAAAAGGAGTTTCTATAGATATTCCTATAGTCAACACCAATGTTCAACTTGGCCGTAAGCCCTTCGATAATCTCATAACTTAGGTTAACATTGCCCAAGAGGTTCCTTTCTGTGTTTTCATCATCAAGCAGGTTGGCGTTGGCAAATTTGTTGGTTCCCCCTACCCCATAGATATCGCCGTCCACAGCTTCAAAACCCCCTTCATTATCCGGATTAAAGGCATTTAATATGGGCAATGTGGGACCTTGGTTTCCAAACGCCAAATTTTGTGTAAAATCGTTTTGCGCGTACAAAAGGGATTCCTCTATCTTAAATTTCCCCAAGGTAAACCTGCTGTTTAAACGAGAGGTGATCCTTTGGAAATCCGAACTGATCAACAATCCTTCTTCCTTATAGTAGTTGCTGGAAAAAAAGTAGGAAGAATTTTCACCCCCGCCACTAACATTAAACCCATAATCTTCGATGCTCCCTGTATTTATGGTGAGGTCTTGAAAATCGGTGTTGATGCCCGGATCCACGATATCGCCTAGAAGTCCATCATTGACCCTCCGTTGATTCAAATACGCTATATATTCAGGCCCGTTCAATAAATCCAGTGTTTTGCTGGAGGTATTGACACCGGTCCGTATGTCTACGTTTACGGTAGGTGCGGAATTCACGTAGCCCCTATTGGTAGAAATGATGATTACCCCATTTGCTGCCCTGGTACCGTAAATAGCCGCTGAAGTAGCATCCTTTAGTACCTGGATATCCACAACATCCTTGGGGTTCAGAAAAACAATATCGTCCACAATGGTCCCATCCACTACATAAAGTGGAAAGGAATTGGTCAACGAGCTGATGCCTCGGACAAAAACGTTGGCCGGACTTCCGGGTTCACCACCCGCGCTTTCCACGGTTACCCCAGCGAGTTTCCCTTGTAATGCCGTAGTGGGGTTCGCCGTTACAATCTGCTCCACATCCTTCGCTTTTATCTGAGAAATGGCGCCTGTAACATCCACTTTGGCCTGCGAACCAAAACCCACGATGACTACTTCATCCAGGAGGGCCGAATCCACTTGCAAACTAATGTTGATCTGGGTTTGTCCGTTGACCGCAATCTCTTGGGTTCCATACCCGATATAACTGAATACCAGGATGGCGTCATTTGCAACACTGATCGCATAGTTTCCATCAAAATCGGTCGTAACACCATTGGTAGTTCCTTTTTCCACAATGTTGACACCCGGCAAGGGTCCCTCTGTATCGGAAACCATACCCGTGACCTCCAAGGTCTGTGCTGCGGCTATGCAGCTAAATAGCATGAGTGCCAAACCTGTAAGTTGCTTTAGCAGTTTTTTGTCCATAAGGTAGAATTTAGATTGATTAGTATTTATGCTATGATATTCTATGCTACTCAACAAATGTAAAAAAAAGATTAACACATCAAAAAAAAAGGTTAAAAAAAATAACTATTTAACAGCTATTGGTGATAAAATTTAAATATTTGACATTTGAAGCGGCCACTGTTTCTTAGGAAAACCGACTAGAGGGAATTACGCCGGATAAGATTAAAAGGTAAGATTGTCTGGGTCTTGTTCCCGTGTTTTACATAATTCGCGGCCTTTTTGGCCATGTCGTTAAAGTCCGTGGAAATCGTGGTAATTCCGCCAAAAACGATCTGGTTGGCAATATGATCGTTGTGCGAAAGGACACCCACGTCCTTGCCCACTACATATTGATTGTCCCTGCAATCGCGCAATACTTCCCAGAAGAACGTATCGGCAAGAAAAAAATAGAGGTGCCCAGGTTTCACGGATCCCGGTTTATATTTTTTTTCGACCTCCCCATGGACTCCGTAATCGGCCAAAAAACGTTTGAAGGCATGTAAAATTCCAACAGGATAGTCTGTGTTTTTGCTAAAAAACAGTATAAACTTCTTGTAATTCCTAATGGCGGGCAAAAGTTCCGTCAGCTTGCTATAGGTAGTCTCCTCGAATTCCTGGGATATGTAGGAGTAGCTATCGGGCATTTTTAAAAAACGGTCCACAATAAGCAACTTTTGGGGTTCTATGCTTTCCAACAGGGGCCGTATGCGCTTGTTCGGAATTGGCGCGATAACGTACATGCCGTACTTTCCCTTAACGTTGGCAAAAATACTTTCAAAAATAGTGAGGTTGTTGTGATGAAAAAACACATCAATATGAAAACGTTTTCCCAATTCCTTTCTAAAGGTATTGTAAAACTCTTCCTGAAAGCGATGGAAGGCGAACAGCAAGAGCGCAATTTTTCGGGTTACCTTCGTTTCCTGGCTTATGATAAAATAGCCCTTGAGTTTTTTGGATTCCACCAAACCGCGTTCCTTTAATTCCTCATAGGCCTTCACTATGGTCTTTCGGGCATACCCCAGTTCTTCTACCATTTTATTGATAGAAGGAAGCTGGTCTCCCGTGACCAGGATACCTTCATCAATGGCCTCAATAACCCCGTGTACCAACTGCTCATGCTTGGATAGGGTATTCACCTCCTTGAGCTTTACAATCTTATCAATTAAAGACATGTTCTTGATTTCCCTTTACGTAAATGCGGTGCGTAATATTACGAAAAAATAAGAGTCTAGCGTTTTCATATCGATAATTGACCTTAAAATGGCCCCAAATTGGCATCTAGTGACAAGCGCTTCGTGTGCCTGCTTTACCGTATCTTTATGTCTTTCACTATAAGTACGATCAAATTTTCTTCTCTTCATGACCACCAAACTCCTAGTCCTTAGCATCTATTTTCTCATCCTGTTCCTTATTGGAATATTCGCCTCAAAAAAGGTAAAGAGTCTAAGCGATTATTATGTGGGTGGAAAGAAAGTAGGATACTGGGCAGCGGCATTCTCCGCACGGGCCACTGGAGAATCGGGTTGGCTGCTACTGGGACTTACCGGCATGGGGGCCATTGCTGGAATTTCTGCCTATTGGGTAGTGCTGGGAGAGGTATTGGGCGTGGCTATTTCCTGGTTTTTTATGGCCAAGCCTTTTAAACGCGAGTCCGATAGCTACAAGGCTATTACCATACCCGACTATCTGGATGGACGGTTCAAGCCCACCTCAAATCTCCTAAGGAGCATTGCGGCGACCGCCCTTTCCGTGTTCGTGATCATTTATGTAAGTGCACAAATTGATACTACGGGAAAAGCGTTTGAATCCCTGATCGGTATCGATTACTTCACTGGAGCCATCGTAGGGTTTCTTGTAGTGACGGCCTATATTTTTGTGGGCGGTTTTTTGGCTGCCGTATGGTCCGATTTTTTCCAGGGCCTAATGATGTTCTTTGGCCTTATAGCGCTTCCTTTAATAGCTTGGTTTTCTATAGAAAGTGGCTCGGAATTTGTTAACGGACTCAGGGCCATAGACCCCCGTCTCCTGAATCTTTGGGGAACTAGTCACGACCCCTGGATAAACGCCTTTACCATTTTAGGGTTCGCCATGATCGGACTGGGTTTTTTGGGTTCTCCCCAGATCTATGTGCGCTTTATGGCCATCAAGAACGAGCAGGAAATCAACAAGGGGCGATGGGTGGCCATTTTGTTTACCTTATTAACGGATGCCGCCGCCGTTACCATTGGGCTGTTGGGAAGGTACCTGTTTACGGAAACGGGGCAAGATCCCCTTGCGGTACTTGGAATAGGTGGGGAAAATGTATTGATCGTCATGGTAGAGCATTTGTTGCCCCTTACATTGGTAGGGGTATATATAGCCATTGTGTTATCCGCAATCATGTCCACTATAGATTCGTTGTTGATCGTTGCCTCTAGCGCCATTACACGGGATTTCTATCAGAAAATATTTCACCCTAACTTGGCGAACAATAGACTCGGACGTCTTTCGCGTGTGGTTACGCTACTTATGGCCCTTTTGGCTTTGGGACTCTCCATGGCTGTTGCTGTGCTCTCCCCGGATAGAACCATCTTTTGGTTCATTATCTTCGGTTGGTCCGGTATAGCCGCAACTTTTTGTCCGGTAATTATTTTATCCCTGTTTTGGAAGAACTACTCCGAAAAAGGTGCTATTGCCTCCATGGTCACCGGGTTTCTCTGTGTCCCCCTGTTCAAATTTGTCGTACAGGAGATAGCCGGTATCGGGGTATATTTTGAGAAACTCGATGTACTGGCACCCTCCTTTCTTTTGGCCATGTTAGCGGGTTGGGTATTCACCAAGCTATATCCGGCAAGAAGCGTTTCCCGTACATCTTAACCGACCATTTGCAGTTAAAGTCGATCGTTTCGTTCCATAAAGTGAACATTTTAAATAGAATAGGCCCGCCAAAAGACGAGCCTATTCACCTAATCACCCAGGTTGCTCCCAATCAACCTGAGCTTTGCACAGTACTGTAATTCTTAAGAATGGGCTCGCTGTAGGACGAGCCCATTCGCCAAGTCGCACAAATTGCTCGTCGCAATCTGAGCTCTACACACCAGAATTACCCTCATGGGCAATTTTATTTGGCCAAAATTCCATTGCATTCTACCGTTCAACTCGGTCCTTCACCATTTGGGAACCGTATCCCCTATCAAGTTATCCCGTTCCCATTCAAAAAAGGGTTCGGTTCTATTTTGCGCCTTTTAGTGCACCCCTTCATCCTCTAAAAAATCAACAATGCACTTGTGATAGGGCAATTTTAATTTTTTTCGCACGCGGTACCGAGCCATATACACGCTTTCCTTGGACACCCCCAAAAGTTCTGCCATATGACTCGAGGTCAAATTCAGTTTTTCAAGTGCCAATAGGCGTTCCTCGGAAGGCGTAAAACGATATCCCCTGGCAAGGATCAGCCTAACAAAAGACGGGTGTGCCAAAAAAAACTTTTGCCTGAAAACAGACCTGTCCTGGACTGTCCTGATTTTAGTGGCTACCAGGTCTTCCAACAAGGCAATATCCTGACTTGTCATCTTTCGCTCCGGTCTCCCTAACCCAGTTCTATTCGCCATGTTTGATATATCATTAATTAGGTATGCTCTCCCTAAATCGGGCGGCTATTAAAGCAGGCATCGTCATCGGTTTTATTTTGACCAAAGAAGGCAATTTTCCTTCCCATTTGTCCTGCCGGCCTGTCTGCCTACGGGGTACAAAGTTTGTACAGAGTTGGGTTACGAAAAAATTTGAAGTAATAAGTGGGCGAATATAGGAACAGGCGGTTTAGAATTCTATTGCCCCCTACTTTTCCGCCTTGCAATAAATGCAATGTAATTCATTCTTATTCAGACAATTGCATTTACTTTTGGCGTTTTTGAGTTGTAGTACGGACCGAATTCTGTACAAATTGAGAAATTCCTTGTTTTGAAGCCAATTTTACAATGATTTAAGTCATGTTTATGCCTCTTTTTGGCACCTACTTTTGTAACTCACTTAAAACGTAACACCATGAAAAAAACAGTAATCTCAGGATTAATAATGCTCTTTGGTTGGGCACACTTTGCGCAGGCCCAAGAGGCACCAAGTACAGATAGTGATTATAGCAAATGGCAAATTCGCCTTCGGGGAATTGTGGTAAGTCCGGACGAGGGGGCCTCCATAGAAACCATAGGAGGGGATGCGGATATTTCCACCACTTTTGTCCCGGAATTGGACTTTACCTATTTTTTTACGGAAAACTGGGCGGCAGAACTTATTTTGGCGACCACCAAGCACGATGTTGAAGCTGTGGGAACAACCGCAGGGGATATTGACCTGGGCGAGGTCTGGTTGTTGCCGCCCACTTTAACGGGCCAGTACCATTTCACCGGTGGTGATCTGGTGCCATACCTGGGCGCGGGTGTAAATCTGACGCTTTTTTACGGAGTGGATGAAGGACCTGTAGCCGATGACGTAGATTACGATACGGCCCTCGGTTTTGCACTTCAGGGCGGATTTGATTTTATGCTCAACGATACCTGGTTCTTGAATGTAGACATCAAAAAATTGTTCCTGAATACGGATGCCACCGTCAATGCCACCTCCGCTTTGGGGGCGACTGTGACGGCCGACGTGGATATCAACCCCTGGATATTTGGATTTGGCGTGGGTGTAAAACTATAATCGTAGTGATTTCCCCATCCCCTGGAGTGCAAAATGCCGTTCCAGGGGATTTGCATTTGGGGAGGATGTAGTATGGTTGATGGTTGGTGGCTGACGGTTGACGGCTGGTGGCTGGTGGCTGGTGGCTGGTGGTTGATGGTTGATGGTTGATGGTTGATGGTTGATGGTTGGAAGATATCCATTTTAAATTATAATATCCGGGTCCAAGTATCAAATTGAAATAACCAACGTATTAGCGAAAAGGGAATAGCGAATAGAATTCATAACTCAATACCGCCAACTTCTTACTGTCACTTTCTTTACTACCCTTCCGTCCCCGACACCCGCTTTGCTCGGTCGGGGCCATCTTCCCTTAACAAAGGGAAGGAGCTTCTTGGAACTACGAATGATGAATTTCGAATGACTGGGCTTGGCCGTGTATTTAACACTTAAAACCTAGAACTGAGCCTTGCTGATTATCATGCATCGCTCAACACACCAAGCATAATGTCAACTATCACCTTCTTTTGTCATTCCGAGCCCGCGAGGAATCTCCCACCCCATCGCCCAACGAGCGAAGAGTGAATAGGCAATAGCGAATAGAATTCATAATTCATCAACTCATAACTCATCACCCACACCCAACGCAGAGAGCTGCCAACTGCCAACTGCTTACTGCCAACTGCCACTGCCTGCTATACTGCACCGCGCAACGCGCCATGCGCCCAGCGAAATGCCTACTGTTTCAGGCTTATTGATAATTGTTCACTGCCAACTGCCAACTGATAACTCTTCACTATAAACGTTGTTTAAAACGTAAGAACAAAGGAAGTACCCTGAAATGGGGCGGAACGGACCTCCAAATTCCCGCCGTGCAAGTGCATGATCTGTTTTGAAAGGCTTAAACCAATCCCGGTCCCTTCTTTTTTGGTGGTAAAAAAAGGCACGAAAATCTCATCGAGAAGCTCCACAGGTATCCCTGGACCGTTATCGCTTAACTCAATGTATTTCTCTCCCTGAGCCGTGGATCCGGCTACCATCGCAATCCTGCCATTAGCATCATCCCGTAAGGCCTGAAGGGCATTTTTGGAGAGATTTACCAGTACCTGGGTCAACTGTCTCTCATCCCCATAAAATTCCAGGTCCACTGGGTTACAGGAAACGGTAAATTGCAACTTGTTTTTGGCAATCTCCTCTGCCATTAGGATCTGCACCTTGTTCAAAAGTGCGTTGGCCTTTATGATCGACTTGTCGGGAGCCGGAACGTTTAGAAGGCTTCTGTATGATTGTACGAACTCCATTAGATCCGTGCCCTGTTTTTTGATTACTTCCAGGCCCTTCACCGTATTCTCCACGTGCGACTTGCCAAAGGAGTCCACTGGTACCAGGCCTTTTTCTGTTTTAAAGTAATTGAGTATGGACCCGGAAATAGAAGTGATTGGGGTTATCGTATTCATAATCTCATGGGTAAGGACCCGTATTAGGCGTACCCAGGAATCGGTTTCCTTTTCCTCGAGCTCCTTGTGAATATCATGCGCCACTACCAACAAAAGATCTTGTTCATTCAGGGTGAGGGCAGTTGATTTTAAAGCCAGTTGTCTTCGTTCCCGTTCATTGGTCAATTGAATTAGCCTGCGGTCAAAGGGTTTTAGCTGGGCAAAAAGCGCATACAGTTTTTTATCTACTTGATCTAGTTGCTTTATGTGGTTTAATGGTGAATAGTTCAACAAACGCTCCATCGTAGGATTTGCAAAAAGGATATGCCCCTTAGCATTGAAGGTCAGGATACCAATAGTGGTTTGTTTAAGAATTTCCTGATAAAATTGTTCCTGTTCCTGTTTCTTTAAATGTACCTCCTGTATCAGTTCATTTACGCGATTGAGGCTGTGATTTAATTTTTCAAACGATTTTATCAAGTCTTTCTCAGGGAAGCGCAATGTAAAATCCTCGTTACGTATAGCGTCAAAGAAATAGGCAATCTTACGGTTGGTATGATTTACGTAGCGGACCATGCCCACAGACTGCACAACAAATAGTAGTAACAGCAGCGCAAATGGAAAATAGTGCTTCGTAAAAAAAAGATACGAAAAAACCATTGCCGTCAGGGCAAGTGCGACTATCCTGACAACCATCTGCATGTAGAAGTTTCTACTGATCATCGACTTTTCGTTTTTTCATTTTATTATATAGGGTCTGTCTGGAAACCCCCAACTGCTCGGCAGCGGCGCTGTAGTTTCCATCGTGTTGGTCCAACGCCTTCAGGATCATCCAATGCTCCATTTCGTCCAAGGTCTTCGGACCGGTTTCAAAGGACGTAGGAATTTTGGAATGCAGTAGAAAATCCGCCGGTTTCAACACATTGCCTTCGCAAAGGATTACTGCACGTTCCATGGTATGCTGTAATTCCCGTATATTGCCCGGCCAAGAATACTGTTTAAGCTTTTCTTGGGCAGCCTGATTAATGCGCAGTCCGGGTTTATCGTATTTGTAAGTGTAACGCTTCAAATAAAAATCGGCCAGTACCAGGATGTCATCACCCCGTTCCCTCAAAGGGGGTACTTCCACGTGTATGGTGTTTATCCTATAGAGCAAATCCTCTCTGAAAAGTCCGTCTGCGACCATCTTTTCCAAATTACAGTTGGTGGCACAGACCAATCGGATATCCACATTGTGCGGTTGGTTGGACCCGACCCTCACGATGGATCTGTTTTGAATGGCCGATAGCAGTTTGGCCTGTGCAGGTAAGGAAAGGTTGCCTATTTCATCCAAAAAAAGTGTGCCTTCATGAGCGGCTTCAAACTTTCCTATCCGGTCTTCCTTGGCATCGGTAAAAGCGCCCTTTTGATGCCCGAACAGTTCACTTTCCAGCAAGCTCTCCGAGATGGAACCCATATCCACCCCAATGAAAACCTCGTTTTTTCGCCTTGAGGTCCTATGCAATTCCCTGGCTATGAGCTCTTTTCCAGTGCCATTTTCACCGGTAATCAACACATTGACATCCGTTCTTCCCACTTTTCGCACCAAATTCAGTACTGCCGCAAGCGCCTTGGAATTCCCAATGATCGCATTCTTGTCATCATTGATCACTTGCTTAAGGCTGCTTTCTTTCTTTTTTAGTTGGTTAATTTCCTTTCGGGACTGACGCAACTGGTAGGCCGACTTTACTGTCGCCAATAATTTTTCATTGTTCCAGGGTTTCAGCACAAAATCGGCCGCACCTTCTTTTAAGGCCTTAACCGCTAAGTCTACTGCCCCATAGGCCGTCATCATGATTACCGAGGTATGCGGTGACCGCTTTTGGATCTCCTTTAGCCAAAAGAGTCCCTCATTGCCCGAGTTTACACCCGCCGAAAAATTCATATCCAAAAGCACCAGGTCCAGTTCCGTAATATTGGGAAAGGAAGAAATCTGATTCGGATTAAATAAGGTCTCAACACTTTTAAACTCAAACTGCAATAGGATTTCCAGCGCACTAAGCACGCTTTTATTGTCATCTATTACTAAAACCTTGGCATCTATCATGTCGGCTGTTTTTAAACCGTTGTGGTAAAGCTACAAAGTGTGGCCTAATTGACATAGGGATTGTAAAATTATTGGACAGTATTTGTACAAATATTTTACAAAAAGAAAATGTTTTTTCAGTTTTTTCATTCTAATACATTGGAAATCAATTAATTATTTTTATGGCACAACAATAGCTCCTAGTTTGGCATACCAAATAAAATACATTGAGAAAGATTCTTTGCATAGTCCTTTTATCCGTTTCGGCAAACTTGGCCTCCCAGGAGACCTGGACCTTGAGCGAATGTGTTAGTTATGCCTTGGGGCATAACCTTCAATTGAACGATTTTCAGTACAGTCTACGTTCCGATAAGGAGACCTACCGGCAGTCCATCCGTAATTTATTGCCCAACATTTTTGCCACTTCGGACTACAATATCCGTTTTGGACGGTCTATTGACCCCAACGACAACAGCATCATAAATATCGACTTCTTTTCCAACAACTACTCGCTCCAAGCCAATATGGACCTGTTCCGGGGCTTTCAAAAAATCAATGCGATCAAGGCCTCTAAGTTTTTATACCAGGCCACGCAGGAGGAAACCCAGCAACAAAAATACCTTCTGGCCTTTCGGGTCATGACCGCCTTTTACAACATCCTGTTCTTTGAAGGCCTGGTCGATATCTCAAAGGAACAGTTGGTGGTATCTCAAGCGAATTACGACTTGGTAAAAAAACAGATTGAATTGGGCCTCAAGGCCGGTGCCGATCTGTATGAAGCAGAATCAGTTTTGCTGACCGATAAATTGAACCTCACCCAAAGCATCAACCAATTGGCAGCGGCCAAACTTGGGCTTGTTCAGGAAATGAACCTGGAGAACGCAACGGACATTGCGGTGCAAGCAGAACTTGTAGGCTTGTCAGAACCCACCGAAACCCCAGGCATGCAATCGGATACGATATTTACAAAGGCCATAGGCTTTATGCCCATCATCAAAGCACAACAACTCCGGACCAAAGCGGCAAAAAAACAAGTGGCCGTAGCGCGGGGAAACATGTATCCCTCCCTGTCCCTATTTGCCGGATATGGAACGGGCTACTTTGAAACCACGACGGATTCCTTGGGCACCACTATTCCCTTTAGGGACCAGTTCAGAGACAATACCTTTCAATTTATTGGGGTTTCACTGAACATCCCGATCAGCAATGGGTTGTCTGCCCGATCCAGGGTAAAACAGCAGAAAATTGCCCTGATGCGGGCACAGAACAATCTGGATCTACAGGAACAGGAACTGTACCAGACCATTCAACAATTGGTACAGGAATACAATGCATTTCAAGTGGAATACGAACAAAGTACCCAAAAGATGGAAGCACAGAACTTGGCTTTTACTATCGCCCAAAAAAGATATGAAAAGGGCCTGATCAACACCCTGGAGCTGTTTACGGCCAAAAATTTGTTCGCCAGTGCCCAAAACGAGAATTTACAGGTACGCCTGCGCATGGAAGTCAATAGGAGTACACTTGATTTTTACCAGGGACTCCCCATTTTTAATATTAATTAGAACGAAGTACGCTATAATGGACATACAATTAGAAAAGAAAAAAGGACTACGGCCAAAACACTATGGCTATATTGCCATAGGACTATTATTGCTGTTCGTGGGGTGGAAGTTGGTTTTCGGCACGGCCATGGCAACTTTTAGAACGGATAAGGACCGACTCTCCATCTCAGAGGTTACCCAAGGAAAATTTGATGATTATATTACGATCAACGGTTATGTAGCACCAATTGCAACCATTTATATGGACGCCTACGAAGGTGGTAGGGTCTTGGAAAAGTTGATTGAGGAGGGTGCAACGGTAAAAAAGGGAGATATTATTTTAAAGTTGGAGAATCGTGGGCTCTATGAGCAAATACTGGCCAGCGAAAACAATCTGGCCTTGAAACAGAACGATTTACGTTCCACCAAGCTGACCTTCGATTCGCGGCAGGTGGAAGGGAGAAAGGACCTGGTTTCGGCCAAATACGATCTACAGAAATTAGAGCGCAATTATCAACAGAACGAGGCCCTCTACCAAGACGAGCTGATTTCCAAGGAGGCCTATCTGACCTCTAAGGAAAATTACGAACTTTCCAAAAGTCAGTACGAAATCATTAAGGTGCAAACCGAGCAGGACGATCAGCTCCGTAAGACCTCCCTGAGCGAGCTGGATTCCGATCTGGCCCGAATGCGAAAAACGCTCTCCATGGTCTACGAAAGGATAGATCACCTCAACGTAAGGGCTCCCGCAGATGGGCAATTGGGCTTTCTGGATGCAGAAATAGGTCAGAGCATTGCACAAGGCGAACGTATAGGACAGATCAACGTGCTCACCGACTACAAAATTGAGGCCGATATAGACGAGCATTATATAGATCGCGTAAAGCGAGACCTTACCGCGGTATTGGAACGGAACGATCAGGAATACCCCTTACGGCTGCGAAAGGTATATCCAGAAGTGCGCAATGGCAAATTCCGCGTAGATTTGGTTTTTACCGATGACAAACCTGTAACCATTCGTACCGGACAGAGTTATATTATTAAGCTGCAGTTGGGAGAATCCAATGATGCCCTCCTGGTTCCCAAAGGAAGCTTCTTTCAGAGCACCGGAGGACAATGGATCTTTGTGGTGGACAAAGCTGGAGGACAGGCCCTGAAAAGACCGATAAGAATTGGGAAGCAGAATTCCAGATTTTATGAGGTACTCGAAGGGCTAGAACCTGGCGAACAGGTAATAACGAGCAATTATGACAGTTTTGGGGATGCGGAAAGGATCGTGCTTAAATAATTATGAACTAATGAATTATGAATCCTAGATGATCAAAGGACATCTTTCACCTATAAAAACAGTAACAGAGCGCAGATACCAATAGTCTATAATATAAAACAAGAAAACAATCAAAAAATGATACAGATACAGGACCTTAAAAAGAGCTTTAGAACCGAAGAAGTAGAGACCCTTGCCTTGAACAAGGTAAACCTTAACGTGGCCGAAGGCGAATTTGTGGCCATAATGGGGCCCTCTGGCTGTGGTAAATCGACCCTTTTGAACATCATTGGCATGCTAGATAACCCAACGGAAGGGCGCTACCAATTCGCAGGGCACGAGGTTGGGGGTTTAAAAGAACGGCAACGTACCCAATTGCGAAAAGGCAATTTAGGCTTTGTCTTCCAGAGTTTTAACCTGATCGATGAGCTAACGGTCTACGAAAATGTAGAGCTTCCGTTGATCTACCTAAAAATGAGTAAAGGAGAACGCAAGAAGAAGGTACAAGCCGTCCTTGAACGCATGAAAATCTCCCACAGGGAAAAACATTTTCCCCAGCAGCTATCCGGAGGTCAACAACAGCGCGTAGCCATTTCCAGGGCCGTAGTGACCCATCCGAAACTCATTTTGGCGGATGAGCCCACGGGGAACCTGGATTCCAAAAATGGGATCGAGGTCATGAACCTATTGACCGAATTGAACCAGGAAGGAACCACCATCATTATGGTAACCCACTCCGACAGGGATTCGCATTATGCACATAGGATCGTAAACCTGTTTGATGGGCAGATCGTTACTGAAAGCCAGAACAAACCTATGGGCGCCATGATCTCTTAATTTAACATTCATCATCAAAAAACAACGTCATGCTCAGGAACTACCTAAAAATAGCTTGGAGGAATCTAATCAAGAACAAAGTGTACTCTGCTATAAATATTGGTGGTCTTGCCATTGGTATTTGTGCTTGCTTGCTTATTTTACAATACGTAAGTTTTGAACTTAGTTATGAGGATTTCCATACTAAAAAGGACCGTGTTTACAGGGTACAGCAAGATCGATATGACAATGGAAAGCTTTCTACCCAATGGGCTGCGGGGGCCTATGCTGTTGGCACGGCATTCAAGGAAGCCATTCCAGAGATAGAGGACTATGTGAAAGTTGTACCTGCCGGCGACCTTATCGTAAACGTGGCCAATACGCCTTTGAAAATTGATAAGGTCTTTTTTGCACATACCTCCTTTTTCAGCATCTTTTCCTATCCCTTGATCCATGGTGATTTGGAAACCGTCTTGGATGAACCCAATACGGCTGCAATTTCGGAGACCACCGCGCTACAAATCTTTGGAACCCGGGAGGTCATTGGTAAAACCGTACAGGTGAGTGGCGGCTTGGCCTATAAAATTACCGGCGTGTTCAAGGATATGCCCGTAAACACCCAGTTGAAACCCAAGTTTTTGGCTTCATATCCCACTTTTTTGCAGTTAAGAGGCGATGATCAACCGGATACAAACTGGGTTTGGGATGGTTGCCTTACCTACCTTTTGTTGCGCGAAAATGTACCTCCGGAACAGGTAGAGGCCAAGTTCCCGCCCATAGTTGAAGAAAACGTGGGAGAGCTAATGAAACAGTTCAACGCCTCGGTCACCTATTACTTGCAGCCCCTGACCGATATACACCTCTATTCCAACTATATGGAAGAGCCAGCGCCCAATGGAGATGCCAAGACCGTATATCTGCTGTTGGGTATTGCCTTTTTTATTATCATAATCGCTTGGGTAAACTATATCAACTTGGCGACCGCCAGGGCCATTGGAAGGGCCAGGGAGGTGGGCGTAAGGAAATCGGTGGGCTCACAGCGAAGACAACTGATCGTACAATTCTTCTTTGAGTCGGCCTTGTTCAACGGACTAGCCCTGGTTGTGGCAATCGTCGTTATGATATTGGTCCTTCCCGCCTTCAATCAGATATCCGGGCAACCAGTGTCCTATACCTTGTTCGCGACCGCCAGTTTTTGGTGGGGACTTTCGGCCCTCTTCGTTGTAGGTGTGGTTTTATCGGGATCTTATCCGGCCTTCGTATTGTCTAGTTTTAGACCTGTTGAAGTCCTCAAAGGCAAGATGATCGGCACAAAACAAGGGGCCTTATTGCGAAAATCCTTGGTAGTGCTTCAATTCGCCGCCTCACTTTTTTTACTAATCGGCTCGCTGGTAGTCTACCAGCAAATACAGTTTATGCGGAATCAAGCCTTGGGTATAAACATTGATCAAACGCTGGTCATCAAACCACCTATCGAGGCCGATTCTACCTTCTCCAATCAAAAGAAAGCCTTGAAGGCGTCCTTATTACAATATCCCGCTGTCAAAAAAATCGCGGTGTCCTCCACTGTTCCGGGAGAAGGTGGGGGACTCAACGCCGGAGGCATTCGGTTGGTGAACCAGGACGTATCGCATCAAAAGCAATACCGGTTCATGCGGGTAGACTATGACTTTGTTGATCTCTTTGGAGTAAAACTGATTGCCGGACGTGACTTTTCAGAAGGTTTTGGAGCTGATAAGGGCGCCGTGATCTTCAATAGGCTGGGAATAAAACAACTGGGCTTTGATCGGCCCGAAGAGGCCATCGGGAAACAAATAGAATTTTGGGGAGACCAATATACCGTGGTCGGCGTTGTTGAGGATTTTCACCAACAATCCCTTAGGCAAGCCTATGAACCGCTGATCCTATGTCTGGTCCCCGATGTCTATGGCTATTTCTCACTAAGAACCAGTACAGGTCAGATTTCCGAAACCATAGCCCAGGTGCGCTCGGAATGGGATACTTTTTTTCCAGGCAACACCTTTGAATACTTTTTCCTGGATGACCATTTCAATGCGCAGTACAAAGCAGATCACCGATTTGGTCAGGTCTTCGGGTTGTTTACGGTATTGGCCATATTTGTGGCCTGCCTGGGACTCTTTGGACTGGCATCCTTTACCACCTTGCAGCGGACCAAGGAAATAGGCATCAGAAAAGTCCTTGGGGCATCGGCCCGAGGGATCCTAAAACTATTGTACAGGGAATTTGCCCTTTTGCTGGTGGTGGCCTTTATCATTGCAGTTCCCCTGGCCTGGTTTATGGCCAACAACTGGTTGCAAGCTTACGCTTTTCGAATTGATATCCATTGGACATTCTTTGTTTGGCCATTTATAGTTGTTACCGCAGTGGCGGTACTAACCGTAAGTTTTCAATCCGTAAAGGCGTGTCTTGGCAACCCGGTAACAAGCTTACGAACGGAATAATCATCAACCTATCCCAAGAACCCGATAGCTATCGGACGGGATCAAAAAACGAATCATGTTAAAGAACTATATCAAATTCGGTTGGAGGAACCTCATGAAGAACAAGGGGTACTTTCTCATCAATGTGTTTGGACTGTCCCTTGCCCTTACTATTTCCTTCTCCATGCTGCTTTGGGTGCACGATGAATACAGTATGGACAAGTTCCATGAAAAGAATGACCAGCTCTTTCAGGTTAAACGCACCATTCCCCTTGAAGACGGGGTTCTCGACGTGTACGCGGGTATCTCCTACCCACTGTTGAAGACGGCTACGGAACAGCTTCCCGAAATTGAAAAATACATGACTCTCGGGCGTTCTTTTGACGATAATTTAACGGTTGACAACATGGATCATCGCGCTAGGGGAACCTTTGCAAATGCCGACTTTTTCTCGGCCTTTTCTTTTCCGATACTACGGGGCGATATCTCTCAACTGGATAAAAAAATGGAAGCTCTGGCCATCTCGGAGCGTCTGGCAAAACGCTTTTGGGGCGATCAATGGGCCACGGAAGCCTTGGGCAGTGTGATCCACATCCATGATAATGGAGACTATACCGTGGAAGCCGTGTATGCCGACTTCCCCAAGCACTCCTCCATCCAAAACGATTTCTACTACGGTTTCAACAGATTCCTAAGTGAAAACGACTGGATGCAGGAATGGGCCAACAACGGTATGCAGGGTGCTTTGCTACTGCGCCCAGATGCCGATCCGCAGCAAGTAGCGGCCAAGGTAAATACCCTGTTCCAATCCCATATTGAAGGGGAGCACAAGGAAGGAGCCTTTTTGCAAAAATTTTCGGACGCCTACCTCTATGGCCAATTCGATGAAAAGGCCCAGGTAAGTGGCGGGCGTATAGAATATGTTCGCATATTTACCATAGCAGCCATTTTTCTACTTCTTATTTCCTGTATCAATTTTGTAAACTTGTCCACCGCCTACGCCACCAAACGGGCCGGGGAAATTGGGGTCCGTAAGGTCGTTGGGGCTCGAAAAAACATGCTTATCGGCCAGTTTTTGACAGAAACCGCACTTATTACCTCCATTTCCTTCATAACGGCCTATATCTTTACACTCCTGCTTTTACCGGGAATCAACGCTTTTACGGAAAAGCAGATGAGTATTGATCTTTCCCAACCAGGTATCTGGCTGGGCATCTTGGGGGTATACCTCTTTACCACTTTGTTGTCCGGGGCCTATCCCGCATTGGTCATTTCTTCCTTTAAACCCATTAGAGCGTTGAAAGGACAGGGACAGGAGAAAAAGAAGACCATTTCCTTACGCAAGGGGTTGGTGGTACTGCAGTTTGGGCTCACTATTCTCCTCATCGTCTCGGCCATTGTGGTACGCTTACAGATCAACTACATCCACAGCAAGGATCTTGGACTGTCCAAGGACCATCTGGTCTATATCCATCAAGACAAAAAGCTCACCGCAAATTATGAGGTGCTCCGTAACGAATTACGATCCGCCGAGGCTATTGAAGATGTTACCCTGGCAGGCCCTTCTCCCTTGGATATGGTAGCTTCATCTAGTGGAATCACCTGGCCCGGCAAGACCCTTGATCAGGGAAACATAGAATTCTCACTGCTCTGGACGGCCTATAATTTTCCGGAAGTTTTTAACATCTCTATCGTGGAAGGGGCGTACTACCGGGAAGGTACCAGGGACACCCTGAGCATTGTGGTAAACCAAAAGGCCCTTGACATTATGGACCTCGAAGATCCCGTGGGGAAAAGCATCGAGGTCTGGGGCAAACCACGGCAGATCGTAGGCGTCTTGAAAGATTTCCACAACCGATCACTCTACGAACCCATTCAGCCCGCCATCTTCTTCCTGGACCCCGAAGATGCCGGAATGATGTTCGTAAAACTAAAAGCAGGCAGGACCAAGGATGCTCTCGCCGCATTGGGAACCACCTTTAACAAGGTATTGCCCGATGTTCCCCTGCACTACGATTTTGTAGATCAACAGTACGCGGCACAATACAAAAGTGAAGCCATTACCGGTACGCTTACCTACTACTTTGCATTTATTTCCATTCTCATTTCCTGCCTGGGCCTCTTTGGACTGGCCACCTTTATGGCCAAACAACGCACCAAGGAAATCGGGATCCGCAAGGTACTGGGAGCGAGCATTGGTAATATTACGACCTTAATCTCCAAGGATTTCCTAAAACTGGTCCTAGTGTCCATTTTGATCGCCAGTCCGATCGCCTATTACTTTATGTTCATCTGGCTCCAGGATTTTAGCTTTAGAATCGAAATTTCGTGGTGGATTTTTGCCCTTACCGGTTTTGCCACCATGATCATTGCTCTGTTGACCATCAGTTTTCAAACGATAAAATCGGCGGTCATAAATCCCGTGGACAGTCTTCGGACGGAATAAGGTCTCATAGGGTCCAAAAATACCCGTACAGCACAAATGAAATGATGAAATTATGTTAAAGAACTATATCAAAATCGCCTGGCGGAATTTTATCCGTCATAAGTGGTATTCGCTTTTGAATGTGGGCGGACTGGCTATTGGAATGGCCTGTAGCATCCTAATACTTCTTTGGGTACAAAACGAAACGAGCTATGATAGCTTCCACACCAATGCTGACGAGATCTACAGACTTACCGCCGATGCAGGGAATGATTTTAGAGCGGCCGTGAGTCCGGCCGGGATGATCGCGCAACTGCCCGATGAAATACCAGAAATAAAGTCGAGCGTACGAATGAGCGCCCCTTTTGAGGCCTTGATCGAGATAGGCGACCAAAAGTTCAAGGAAGCGCCTATTTTTTATGCCGACATCAATTTTCTGGACGTATTTACCTTTCCCCTGATCCATGGAAATCCCAATACGGCCCTTTCACGGCCCGATGGCCTACTGATTACGGCGTCTACGGCAAAGAAGTTCTTTGGTACTGAAAAAGCGCTGGGCAAGACCCTAAAGGTAGACCATAAGGATACCTTTACCGTCACCGGGGTTTTGGCCGATGTCCCCCCCAACTCGCACCTACAATTCAACACAATAATACCCATGACCCACCTGGCGAAGGTCGATAACGACCTGATCAACAAGGTCTGGGACAGCTTTAATTTTTACGGGTACCTCCAGTTCGAAAAGGGAAGTATTAGCGCACCGGCAAGTCTGGCCAGTGCGGTTGAAAAAATCAACAAGGCCTACACCGACCGAATCACTGAATTTGAGATTACTTTTGACCTACAAGCCCTAAAGGATATCCATTTGCATTCCGATCTGCAAATTGATGTGCCGGGCCATGGAAACATTCAATACGTAAATATCTTCTTTATCGTAGCCTTTATCATTCTGATCGTGGCTTGCATCAATTATATGAATCTTGCTACGGCGCGGTCCACAAGAAGAGCCAAGGAAGTAGGACTGCGAAAGG
Source organism: uncultured Flavobacteriaceae bacterium (assembly GCA_947494825.1). Classification (GTDB taxonomy): domain Bacteria; phylum Bacteroidota; class Bacteroidia; order Flavobacteriales; family Flavobacteriaceae; genus JBNGOQ01. Next base: position 66,648 of record CANLWN010000002.1, read on the forward strand.
TCATCGGTGCCGATCGCCGACAACTGGTACTGCAATTTTTGGGCGAATCCGTACTGATTTCCTTCTTTTCACTGGCTATCGCCATAGGCTTGGTGTACCTGTTATTACCCTCCTTCAACGATCTTGCGCAAAAACAGTTGGTGTTTCACATTTGGGACGTTGGTGTTTGGGTGGCTTTGATTTTGATAGCCTTGCTTACCGGTCTCCTTTCTGGCAGTTATCCGGCCTTGTTCCTTTCGGGCTTTAAACCTATCAAGGTCTTGAAGGGAAGAATGAAGCTGGCCAATTATTCATTGTTTTTCCGCAATGGCTTGGTCGTTACCCAATTTGTCGTTTCCGTACTCCTGCTTATTGGAACCACTGTTATCTATAAACAACTACATTTTATCAAGAATAAAAACCTGGGATTTGAAAAAAGCAATTTGCTGTACATTCCCATGGAAGGCGAAATATGGGGCAAGCAACAAGCCCTAAAGACCGCTTTGGACCAAAATCCCTTGACTAGTGATTATTCCATTGTTTCGGACCTTCCAACCAATCTTATCACAGGGGACTTTGATCTGCAATGGGATGGAAAAGACCCTAATTCCCAGACCCTGTTTCCCAATATTTCCATTGACGAAAGTTTTATCGATGTGTTTAAAATGGAGATGCTGAGCGGTAGGGGGTTTTCAAAGGCCTTTCCATCGGACAGCATCAATTATATGATCAACGAGAAAGCCGCCAAAACAATGGACATGGATATCCATGAGGCAGTAGGGAAAAGTTTGACCTTTCGGGGCACCAAGGGAACAATCATTGGTGTATTAAAGGATTTCAACTACAAGCCGCTGCAATACGCCATAGAGCCCCTCTTATTGCGGTTAAATCGCCGTGGTGGCACCGTAGTGGTGCGTACCGCTCCAGGCCGCACGGAAAGTACCATTACCGCCTTGGAAAAGATATATAGAACGCTAAATCCTTCCTATCCCCCGGTCTACAACTTTGTGGACGCCGACCTGGATGCGCAATACCAGGGAGAACAACAAATGGGCGCAATCTTTAACCTGTTTGCCCTGCTGGCCATTTTTATTTCTTGTCTGGGGCTCTATGGTCTATCCGCATTTATGACGGAACAACGCTTTAAGGAAATAGGGATTCGAAAGGTTCTGGGAGCCAGTGTCCTACGATTGACCAACATGCTTTCCAAGGATTTTTTGAAAATGGTCGTCATCGCCTTTGTCATAGCCATACCGGTATCGTGGTACCTAGCGGATTGGTGGCTGCAGGACTATGCCTTTCATATCAATATACAGTGGTGGATGTTTGCTTTGGCCGGTTTTGCGGTCTTTTTCATCGCACTCACCACAGTTAGCTATCAAAGCATCAGAGCTGCCAATGCGAACCCCGTAAAAAGTTTACAGACCGAATAGGCCACCGTTACAGGCGGGCAGCACAATGAAAATAACAAATGGAAAAACAAGATCATGTTTAAGAATTATATCAAAATAGCCTACAGGAATTTGCTTAAGAACAAGGCCTATTCGGCCATAAATATTGGTGGGCTTGCCCTGGGAATGGCCGTTACGCTGATCATAGGACTTTGGGTGGAAGACGAACTTACCCATAACGATTATTTTAAAAACCGCGAGCGCATTGCTCAGGTGTACCAGTCCCAGACCTTTAACGGGAACACGGGCACTGACCCGGCAATTCCCAGACCATTGGAGAAAGCCCTGCGTGAAGGCTATCAGGACAACTTTGAGCACATCGTGATGTCGTCCTGGAACTTTTCACAATATTTAAAATACAAGGATATCAGCATCTCCAGGGAAGGTAGCTCAATGAAACGCCCCGCCCCGGAAATGTTGGATTTAGATATCCTTAAGGGGGAACGCGACGGGTTACGAGAGGTAAATTCCATTATGCTTTCCGAAAGTACGGCAGCCGATCTTTTTGGTTCGGAAGCCCCCATTGGCAAAGTGGTTAAGCTAAACAGCCAGTACGATATGATGGTGACCAGCGTATACAAGGATATCCCCTTCAACAATTCTTTTAAGGACCTCAACTTCATCATTCCATGGGCACACTACATCACTACCCAGGACTGGTTAAAGGAAGCGGAGGACAATTGGGGCAACAACTCCTTTCAACTTTTTGTGCAGATTGCCGATAACACCACTATGGAAAGGGTAACTGAGGTCATCAGGAACGTAAAGAATGATCTGAACGAGGAGACCCGGGAATTTAATCCGCAGTTGTTCCTATTGCCCATGAAGGATTGGCATCTGCGCTCCAACTTCGAAAACGGCAAACAGGTAGGAGGCAGAATACAATATGTGTGGTTGTTTGCCATTATCGGGGCCTTTGTATTGCTCCTGGCCTGTATCAACTTTATGAACCTCAGTACCGCCAGGTCCGAAAAACGGGCCAAGGAAGTGGGCATTCGCAAATCTGTGGGTTCCCAAAGAAGGCAGCTGATCAAACAGTTCCTGAGCGAGTCCTTTTTGGTGGTTGTCCTGGCCTATGTGGCCGCCCTCATTTTTGTGCTGTTGTCGCTCAACGGATTTAACGAATTGGCCAAAAAGGACATTGCTTTCCCATGGGGCAGCCCCTTTTTCTGGGGCAGTTCGGTCATTTTTATCCTGTTTACCGCGATGCTTTCGGGCAGTTATCCGGCCCTCTATCTGTCCTCTTTTAAACCCGTTGATGTGTTAAAGGGCACCTTGCGGGCGGGCCGATTTGCCGCTACGCCCAGAAAGGTGCTCGTAGTAATTCAGTTCACGGTCTCCGTGGCTTTTATCATCGGTACGGTACTCATTATGCAACAGATTTACCATACCAAAAACCGCCCCGTGGGATATGACAAGGAAGGGCTGGTCCAAGTTCCCACCTTTAGCCAGGACTTTATTGGGAAGTACGAACTAATGCGGAGCGAGTTCCTCGCTTCTGGCGCTGTGGTGGAAATGTCTACATCCAGTAGCCCCACCACCAACATATGGTCTAACATGAGCGGGTTCACTTGGGAAGGCAAACCCGATGCGTTCCAGGAAGATTTTGCATGGACGGAGGTCTCGCACGACTACGCCAAATCGCTCAATCTCAAAATACTGAAGGGTCGGGATTTTTCAAAAGAACTGGCCACCGATTCCAATGCAGTACTGATCAATAGGACGGCGGCAAAGTATATGGGCATACCCGATCCCGTGGGCAAATACATCAAGGATACGGACGAGGAAGATCCGAGAGACCCCCTTTTGATCATCGGTGTGGTAGAGGACATGATCGCACAATCGCCCTACGATCCTGTAAAACAGGCGCTCTATGTTTTTGATAAGGAAGGGGAATCCAACTTCTACAATCTAAGGCTGAACCCGAAAAAAAGTGCGGGCCAAAACCTGGAGATTATTGAAGGAGTGTTTAAGGAACACTTTCCCGACCTGCCCTTTCAATATCAATTTGTAGACGAGCAGTACGGGGCCAAGTTCGAGTCCGAGGAACGGATCGCCAGTTTGGCAGGGGTCTTTACCGCTTTGGCTATTTTGATCAGCTGTTTGGGACTTTTTGGCCTTACCTCCTTTGTGGCCGAAAGGCGTACCAAGGAAATCGGTGTCCGGAAGGTATTGGGGGCCACCGTTTTCAACGTTTGGCAAATGCTCTCCAAGGACTTCCTGTTCCTGGTCGTCTTTTCATGTTTTATCGCAGTTCCTATTGCCTATTATGTGATGAATGGGTGGTTGCAGGGTTATGAATATCGAATAGACCTGTCCTGGTGGATCTTTGGCCTGGCCATTATCGGTGCCCTGCTAATCACACTCTTGACAGTGAGCTTTCAAGCCATCAAGGCAGCGAGGGCCAATCCCGTAAAAAGTTTACGGACAGAATAAACATCAATCATCAAAAATGAACAATCATGTGGTCCAATTTTGTCAAAATCGCCCACCGAAAGTTATGGAAGCAAAAGGGTAGTTCCTTTACCAAGTTATTTAGTCTCTCCGTAGGGATTGTAAGCCTTTTTTATATCGGGATCTACATGCACCAGGAGTTGGCTTTCGATACCTTTCACAGAAACTACGAACGAATCGTAAAGATCAATACCTCCATAATGTCTCCTACCGGCGATCTTTCCCTGGGGCTGACCGCCGCACCGCTAGGACCTTATCTAAGTAGCGTTGCTCCCGAGGTGGAAGCCTTGGCCAGAATAAACAAGGAATACGGCAGCCATTCGATCCGGAAGGGCGAACGGCTATTTTCGGAGAGCGAAAATATCTTCTATGCCGATCCGGGATTCTTTACGCTTTTTGATTTTGATCTAGTAAGTGGAAACAAGAACACTGCACTGGACGGACCCAACAAGGTGATCATTACCGAACGCATGGCCCAAAAATATTTTGGCTCAACGGATGTCCTGAACAAGGTGCTGTACTACGACGACAAACCCTTTACCGTTTCCGGGCTGATCCAAAAGATGCCCGCCCGTACACACCTGCAGTTCGATTTCCTGATTTCCATGGCCACCTTCTTTGCCAAGAGCGACCCAAATGCTGCCCAAAATTGGACATGGCTTCCCATGAACACCTATCTCCTTCTCAACAAAAGGGAGCAGATTGCACAACTGGAAGACAGGTTAAAGACCATACCCCAATACCTGGAAGAAAACCAAACCAATGATCGGTATTCTGCTTCCTTGGAGCCCTTGGACGGATTGCACTTTAGTGCGCCCAAATTGGGGGAATTGGGGCCCAAAGGAAAACGATCCGACCTTTATTTGCTCCTGGCTATTGGTATTATGATCTTGCTCCTGGCCATTTCCAACTTTATCAACCTCACTACGGCCCAGGTGGATGTACAGGGCAAGGAAGTTTCTGTAAAAAAGACCATCGGTGCCTCAAAAAAGGACATTTTTAAGCAGTTTTTCGCGGAATCCTTGCTCCTGACTTCCCTGGCCACCGTGCTCTCCGTGGGAGGGATTCTGGGCTCAGTTCCCTACTTTGGACATTTTATGGGTGCGGAGTTCAATATCGAATTCCTATTGCACCCGATTACGTTTATTTTACTCCCCCTGGTCCCCTTGGTCCTGTCCTTATTGGGAGGTATCTACCCGGCCCTGAAGTTCTCCAATATCGCTTCGGTGCCCGTGCTGAAATCGAAGGAAACAAAATATACATGGCTAAACACGAGAAGCTCGTTGTTGGTCTTTCAATTTTCCATTACCAGTGCCTTGATTATTGGTTCGCTCCTTATTTTGAAACAATTGAATTTTATGCAAGATCAGGAGTTGGGCATAGACATGGAACAGAAAATAGTGTTGGATTACGGCCCCAACTCCGGTATTGGAAACGCTTTTGAGGCCCTAAAGGAAGAGCTGGGCGCTGTTCCAGGGGTAAATCGTATTTCCTTTAGCTCCCATGTACCTGGACAGGTACCCAACGGGGTGTCTACCCAAATAAGGGATGTCAAGGGGCGTACGAGCAATGGGGAGATCAACCTTAACCTTGTGGACCAAGATTTTATCAAAAACTATGGCCTGCAGGTGGTAGCGGGGCGCGATTTTAGAAAAGGTGAAAATGATCTAACCACTTCCCTGATCCTCAATGAAGCCGCGGTAAAGGCATTTGGTTACGAAAACCCTATGGATATTCTGGGTGCTTCCTTTGAGCAATGGGGCGGAAACGGCACGGTGATCGGCGTGGTAAAGGATTTTAACTATATGTCGCTACACGAGGATGTGGGCTTGCTGTCCTTAAAGATTTGGCCGCAACAATTCATGAAGATTACCATGCAGTTGGGCAAGCAGAATTTTGAGGAAACCCTTCAAAATTTAAAAAGCAAATGGGCCTCCTTGTATCCCAATATCCCGTTCACCTATTATTTTGCGGATGATCATTTCAGGGCGCAGTACGATAAGGACAAACAGTTTGCGGGCGTCGTTAGCTTGTTTACCGTAGTCTCCGTTTGTATGGGTATTTTGGGACTGATCGCCTATGCCACCTTTTGGTGTGCACGGAGGAGAAAGGAAATGTCCATCCGGAAAGTATTGGGTGCCCAAGTACCCCTACTGGTCTGGAAACTGTACAAGGGATTTAGCATTCCTGTGTTGATCGGTTTTATGATTGCCGTACCCGTAGCCTATTATCTGGGTGCCCAATGGCTGGAACAGTTTGCCTTTCGGTTCCAAATCCGTTGGCATTTCTTTGCCTTGCCCCTGCTTCTTCTACTGGTGTTCGTATGGATGGCGGTGGGGATGCAGACCCTGCAGGTAGTGCAGGCCAACCCGGTGGACAATTTGAAGGAAGAATGAAAAATGTATTAATTTTCCCGTTTTTACGGGTTCAAAATAAAAAAAATGCTCTTACAACTAAGCCATATTTTTAAATGGGTCAACTCGGGCGGGCAGCGTATTTTCCTGCTCAAGGATATTAACCTTAACGTGGCCGAAGGCGAGTTCATTTCCGTCATGGGGCCCTCGGGATCTGGGAAATCTACGCTACTCAATGTCATCGGCATGTTGGATACCTTTGATGAAGGCACCTATGATTTTCTGGATACCTCAGTGCACAATTTAAGGGAAAAGCACCGGGCCAATCTCTATAAGGAATATATTGGCTTTGTTTTCCAATCCTATCATTTACTGGACGAACTTACCGTAAAGGAGAACCTGGAAATGCCGCTCCTGTACAAAAAACACCGGTCGTCGGAACGCAAGGCCCTAGTGGCCGACATGTTGGATCGTTTTAATATGGTCGCAAAAAAAGACCTCTTTCCAGCCCAACTCAGTGGGGGCCAACAACAATTGGTGGGCGTGGCCCGGGCCTTGATCGCGAGCCCCAAGCTTATCCTTGCGGATGAGCCCACTGGAAACTTGAACTCCGAGCAAGGCGAGGAGATCATGGAACAATTTAAACAACTGAACAATGAAGGCGTAACCATCATCCAAGTGACACATTCGGAGAAAAATGCAGCCTATGGCAAACGCATCATCAAGTTATTGGACGGACGAATGGTCTAAAGCCCTGCTAAAGCTGATATTTCCTGTTTTTTTATGAAGATGATTTCACTGGAACCACCCCATGCAGATCAGATGAAAGGTGTTCTCGCTGCCATTCTTCGGAAGCAGTTGAAAAGCCCATATTTGAAAATTGGGGCATCCCCTGCTCCTTTTCATAGGCTTCCAGGTCCCAAGATTTTGTAAATACGGCACGTACCATCAGTTTCAAGGCCTTTAGTTTGTTCGTGAAGGTCTGTTTGGCCATAGGATGGGGCAACAGATACGTCCTGACCAAGGTTTCAAAGTCGTCCGCTTCCTTGCCCACGATGTCCCTTACTACCGAAGTGGGAGCGTTTTGGGACCAAACCTTAGCATGATGGCCTTCTTTTATGTAGTACCGCACCTGCGAGGCATCCCGTTTTGGCAAGCCACTGGCCTTCATCACCTTTAGGATCATTTTTTCCGAGAGCTGGGCGACCTTTACTTTTCTTTTTAGCACGTTGGATATAATCTGGGCCATTTGCTGCGCACTAAGTACTTCTTTCCCAGTGACCCGGTAGGTTTTATCCCGATGGGCCGCCGGATCGTTCAAAATATGCGCGGCTACCTGTCCAATGTCTTCATTGGAGGGTGGAGCATTTTCACCAAAGTCCGGGAGCATCCCAAATTGTGCGAGGGGTTCGGGAGTCAGGAAATAGACAAAACCGAAAAGCCCGGGATTCAGGATGGTCAAATTCAATGCACTGCGTTTGAACATATCATCTACCAACCAATGCTCCTTGGTATACACAGAATAGTGGGTGTTGGAACTGAGCCATTGCGTAAGGAGGACCACATGCTCCACCTGGGAATCCCTTAGGGCGGATAGAAGCACGGAACCTTGAAACAACAGGTTGGGGTAAGTAGGGACCAAATAAACCCGATCAACCCCTATTAGAGACTTTCTTACATCCCTAATATCCAGAATATTTCCTACAAAAATCTCGGCTCCCATACGTTTAAGCTGGGTAGCTTTTTCGGAATTTGGATTGCGGACAAAGGCCCTTACCTCTAAGCCCAACCGGAGTAGTTCCAGAGCGGCCGGAAATCCCGTATTTCCATTGGCGGCCGTAATCAGTACTTTCGTTTTCATAGGGCAATGGTTTTACGTAACGGATGGGATTCGCCCATAAACTGCTTAAATTGACGGACGACCTCAGCGGGTCTGTCCATATGGACATAGTGCCCGGCCCTATCTATAATCTGGAGCTTGGCATTGGGCAGTTTTTCTTTGATTTCGTGACCGAGTTGTAAATGGATAAAGCGATCGTGTTTGCCCCAAAGAACAAGGGTAGGAACGTTCAGCTGGTGCGCCCGCTTTTCAAAACGTTCCTGCTGCTCCCTAAAATTCTGAAAGTACGATTTGAATGCTATTTGAGTGCTTTTGTTTTGGCCATCCCTTAAAAACGCTTCCTGAATCTCCCTCGGAATAGTGTTTCCTTTATAAAATCCTTTGTGATAGGCTATTTGTGCCGAAATTTTGGGAAACCATTCGATAAGCGCTTTCGCTCGTATAGAACCCTTCCTTGCAAAACTCTTTAATTCCCAAGAATTGTATTGGGGTCTTGGGAAAGGAATTCCATCCATGACCACAAGTTTTGATACCCTACCAGGATGCTCAAGCCCTACTAAAAAAGCGGGCAATAGCCCTATATCTGTCGCCACTAGCACCGCGTTCGAAATCTGCATCGTGTCCATAAAAGCTACGACGACCTCTGCAAAAAAAGAAGAGGTATACGACGCTGGCCGTTGCAAGGGTTCGCTGCCCCCAAAGCCAGGCCAGTCTATGGCCCATACGTGATAATCACTGGCTAGGCTCGGGGCCACATCATACCATGCCTGCAGGTTTTCCGGTACGCCGTGCAATAGAATGATCGGCGGTTTGGAGCGATCTCCAAGTTCCGCGTAGCGCAGCTTTAAGTCCAATTGTTTTAACCGCACTGTATCGGTGGACAGTAAATGGTATTGCCGTGTATTTTTTTGTGTTTCCATATTATGATTTTTAAAAATTTTTATCGTTTCTGCATCCATGTCCCTAGGTAACGCATCAGAAAAGGCATTATGGGGAATACCACTACGGAGACCACCAGGTACACCGTAATCATAAGTGCCACCTTGGGATCTAGAAGGTGCATGGGGAAAAGTTGTTTCAATAACCAACTCATGGCCAAAATCATTGGATAAACTGTTGTGGCGGTCACTAGGACCTGTTTCCAATAGACCGGCCTTATCATTGGGGGGTTTTCAATTTTTTTCCCCTGCGTCGTTTGTTCCATTGCTTTCATAGTAAAGCGTCCATTGACGTTTTTAAAGCACAAATCTGTACTGCTCCTTTACCGAATATCTTCGCTTGTTGTTCCATATTGCATGGGTCTTAAAACCTTCAGTTTGAAACTTTACTACGTTTTGTTGTTGATTTCTTTTAATTATTTTCATGATGTTGATTTTAAATGGTTCATATTATGTTGCATATACAACATTAATTTCAAATTTTTTTATGTCAAGTTTTTTTCCAATTTTTCGATAGGGTCCATGCCACCATCACCCAAAAGTTCCATAAGACGGTCCATAGCCTTTTCCCACTTGGGAATCAACTGTACCACTAGTTGGTTACCTTCTGCTGTGAGTTCCACATGGGGTCTGTAGTCATCAGTTTTACCTACCAAGCCCTTCCTTTCCAGAATCTTGATGTTTCTGCTCACGGTAGAACGTTCCAAACAGAGCACCTCTCCTAGCTTTCCCTGTTCTACCCTACCCAATTCGTGCATAGTAAAGAGAATGGTCATTTGGTTCTCCGTTACCCCGGAATCGGTCAGGCCTCCCCTAATATAGCCATCCGCTATTCGCGACAACTTTCGTAAACGGGATCCTATACACTGTTCCAAACGATACTTCATACAGCAAAGATAATACTATATGTTGCATATACAACCTTATTAACACTTAATTAACTTCCGATTCTTCGTATTGTTCCATTTTGAGGGTGGTGCCAGACAGCGCCCGAAATGTTATCCTGGATGTATTTGTCTATCGCAACCAAAAGTTTTTTACCAAACGTTTGGTTACTTAAAAAATTATTTATAAGTTTGATCAGTTACTTAAAAAAAAATCGTTTGAGACCAAAGAAAATTGAGGACAAGAAATTAATATTAAATCTAATGTCTGTATTGCGAAAAAAGGGATACGAAGGTTCTAGCTTGAATCAATTGGCCGAAGCCGCCGATTTGAACAAAGCGAGCCTGTACCATCGATTTCCAGGGGGTAAGAAGGAAATTACCGATGCGGTGCTTGACTTTGCGGATGAGTGGGTTAAAGACCATATCTACAAGCTGGTAGCCGATAGTTCGGTTCCTCCCCAGGACAGATTGCAAGAAGCCCTTAAGATCATTAGTGAAGATCTGTATGACAATGGCCATGAAATGTGCCTTCTAAGGGCACTGTCCATGGATGCCGGACAAGGTTTGTTTGAAAAAAAGATTAAGGGGAGCATGACTACATGGATTGATGCCTTTACCCTATTGGGAATAGATTTTGGGTATGGCAAGGAGGAAGCTGGCCAAAAGGCGGTCCGGGTATTGGTGCATATTCAGGGCGGATTGGTGGTTTCCGAAAGCTTGGGTTCCGTGGAGCCCTTTAAAGCTGTACTAAAGGCTATTGAGCAACTGTATCTGGAATCTTAAAAAAATTTGAAAAGAAAAGTAACCAAACGTTTGGTAAATAACTTGGGGAACAACATACAAAAAGTAAGCTTATGAAAGATCTAAAGCTAGAAGATTATAAGGCGATAAGAGAAACTGTCCAACTGTATATTGCAGGCGGCAGATCCGGGGAATCAGAACTTATGAAGAAAGCATTTCATGAAGATGCCACCATCTTCGGTTGGATGTACCCCAATGCCGACGACCTGACAGAAAAAGCGGAGGTGGCAGGGCCCATTCAGTTGTTGTTTGATTTTGTACATGATATAGGTCCCGCGAAAAACCTGGAAGGGGAATTCGTTCGTATAGATGTCGTTGGTACCTCGGCCAACGTGAGACTCGAGCTATATGATTGGCAGGGCACACGTTATACGGATACTCTGAACCTGATAAAAAAAGGGACCCAATGGCTCATTGTGGGTAAAATATTCAACCAACTGGTATGAACCATATGGCTAAAAAAAATTTAAAAAAGTTAGTTACCAAACGTTTGGTAAGTTTAAAAATATGCGCAAAAACTTCCTGCCTAGGGGGATAATGTCTAATTAAAAGGGACTATATGGGGAAAGGACCAGCAAATTGAAAAATCGTATTGCCGCTAACAGAGCGGCCAAAGATACTATGGAAATGCACCGCTCAAATTAGAAACGTTCGACTTGCGGTAGCAAAACCAAAATTGATTCAAAAAAAATATTAAAAACAATTACAATGAAAACTTTAAAAGCAATTTTAATAGCACTAACGGTCACCTTGACCACCTCTGTAGCCTTGGCGCAGGACAAAAAAGCAAATAACATTGACAATAGCAATATTGCCCTAAGCGGTTATAGTCCGGTATCCTATTTGGATTTGGGCCTAGCCCAAAAAGGGGACAAACAGTTCAAATCGGAACATAACAAGGTCATTTATTACTTCACCTCGGCAAAACAAAAGTCGGTTTTTGATAAAAATCCGCAAAAATACCTCCCGCAGTATGGTGGGTTCTGTGCTTTTGGTGTGTATGCCGGGGCCAAATTCCGAGTGGATCCCAACAAGTTCATTGTAAAAAATGGGAAGTACTATCTGTTTTTGTACAATCTGGAATTGGATGCACAACAACTTTGGTTGGCCGAAAACAACCACAATGGACTGGTAACCGCCGCCGATAAAAACTGGAAGAAACTCGTTGCCACCTATAATTAGGAAGAACACTACTCCGCCTACCTGCGGTGGGCGGTGTTTCAGGGTATCCTTTAGGAATTACCTATTGATATCAAAATCTAACACACATAAAAAAACAAACACCAATGAAAACACAATTTTTTAAATCACTGCCCACACTGTGTATAATCATGATAGCCAGCAGCGTGGTTGCTCAATTACCGGATCCCGGATTTGAAATAGACGGCACAACCGCAATGGTGATTACAGATCCCCAGAACGATTTTCTAAGTCCCAAGGGGGCAACTTGGGGAGTTGTAGGAGAAAGCGTGGTGCAAAACAATACTGTAGCCAACATCGAAACCCTGTTTAAGTTAGCAGAGGAGCATGGAATACCCGTTTTTATCTCACCGCATTACTATTATGACCATGACCATACTTGGAAATTCGAAGGGGCTCTGGAAAAGGTGATGCATGATATACATATGTTTGATCGCGGCAACCAATTGTCCCTTGATGGTTTTGAAGGTTCAGGCGCAGATTGGTTAGAGCCTTACAAAAAGTATATCGATAAGGATTTTGTCACCGTTGTGGGACCGCACAAAGTTTTCGGACCGGAGCAAAATGACCTAAGCCTGCAACTTAGAAAACAAAGGGTGGATAAGGTCATCCTGGCGGGTATGTCGGGGAATTTATGTGTAGAAGCACATTTAAGGGAATTATTGGAAGATGGATTTGAGATATCCGTAGTGGGAGATGCTACAGCCTCTGCCATAGTTCCAGGTTATAATGGTGACACAGCAGCACAAACGAATTTCAGATTTCTTGCAAGCCATGTGTATACCACGGAAGAGTTAAAAAACGAATTGAACAAATAATTATCAAAAATGAAAACAATAGCAATTAAATCAATCATCGGTGCACTTCTTTTTGTACTGGGTTCCTTTGTTCTCTATTCTTTAAATTCTACTGAAGAACTAGAAAGTCCAAATGAAAAAGAAGATAAAGCACATCCGACCACCTATAAGACCATTGAAGTGAATGGCGTGGATATTTTCTATCGCGAAGCAGGTGATGCTGCAAACCCCACTGTCCTTTTACTGCACGGCTACCCTACTTCGTCCCATATGTTCAGGAACCTGATTCCCGTGCTGTCGCAGAAATACCATGTCCTTGCACCCGATTATCCCGGCTATGGGAGAAGTGAGCAGCCTGCAATGGCCAATTTCAAATATTCCTTTCATAATATGTCACGCATTGTTGAAAGTTTTTTGAAGGCAAAGCAAGTCAACAGGTATAGCATCTATCTTATGGATTACGGTGCTCCTATAGGGTTCCGTATCGCAGCGAAATATCCGGAACGTGTAGCTTCGCTGATCATTCAGAACGGGAATGCCTATGAAGAGGGCCTGCGCGACTTTTGGATTCCGATAAAGAAGTATTGGGCAGATTGTACCCTGGAAAACGGCAAGGCACTGGAAGGGTTCCATTCGCCCCAAGGTCTTAAATGGCAGTATACCCATGGAGTACAGGACAGCACCAGGATAAGTCCTGATAACTGGCATTTGGACCTACAGCATTTAACACGACCCGAAAATAACGACATTCAATTGGCCATGTTCTACGACTACCGTACCAATGTGCCGTTGTACCCTAAATGGCAGCAATACTTTAGGGAATATCAGCCACCCACTCTTATCGTTTGGGGAAAGAACGATTACATCTTCCCCGCCGATGGGGCCTATCCGTATAAACGGGACTTGAAGAATTTGGATTTCAACATTCTGGATACGGGTCATTTTGCCCTTGAGGAAAAAGGAGATGAAATAGCAGAGCATATTTTGAGGTTTTTAAAGAAGCATGACATCAAATAATGTTTAACCGAGGTCAACGGGAGTCGGTAAGCCATAACATGAACTCCCCTTGGCCTTACTCCCTACCGAAGTATACCTGTTGAGAGGCAAAATAGAACCAAAAATGGGACAACCCAATTGCGTTTTGACAAACAGAATGGTAGGATTCAGTTAGTGATCAAATCATAAAACTTTTTACTCATGAGAATCAGATACAACATTCAGGCATCATTATTCGCCGCGGCCTTATTTATGACCCATAGCGCGACGTCACAAAATTTGAAGGACAATCCAAAACTAATGAATGACCACATAAACACCCTAGGACAACCATTTTCCATTCCAGGTGGGGAAACCTTTGATGGTACCTGGCCTTTCAAGGCCAACTACAGCGAAGCTCCTGGCTTCCGCATGCATTATATTGATGAAGGGAAGGGAGAAGTTATCCTAGCCCTACATGGAGAACCTACTTGGGGGTACCTGTTTCGGCACCTCATCGGGGCCCTTTCTCCAAAATACAGGGTAATCGTCCCCGATCATATGGGTTTTGGAAAAAGCGAGACACCCCAAGAGAGAAAGTATCTGTTGCAAGACCATATTGACAATTTGGAGCAGTTGGTGCTGAATCTGGATTTGAGAGACATCACTCTGGTCATGCACGATTTTGGCGGTCCCATGGGCATGGGTCTGGCCATCCGTCATCCAGACCGTATCAAACGTATCATAAGTACCAATGGCCCCACCCCACTTGGGCAAGCTGGCCTTGGCGATGCGCTTATGAAAAACGGGGCCACTTCGCCCTGGTTCAGTTGGATTTTTAAGGCCTATGGGCAAGGTAGCCTTGAACGGGTCCTAGGGCAGTTGGACTACAACATGCTGAGTACGTTAAAACTCAACGGATTTGAAAACAATGACTTGATTACCCCAACCTGGTTATCTGCCTATAGCGCTCATTTCAAATCCCCGGTTGATGCCTTGGGGGCCATAGGATGGGCCAAAGGTTTTGCGGAAGGAGCGCATCAATTTGAACCCGTCAATACCGCTACCGCAGAAAAACTCTCCAAAAAACCCGCACTGGCCATCTGGGGTATGGCCGATAAAACACTACAGGCAGTGCATTTTCTTCCCCTGTTCCGCGAAGCCTTTCCGGAAGGCAAGATTCACCGCTTACCAGGAGTGGGTCACTATAGCCTTGAGGATGCCCCAGAAGAAATTGCAATTCAAATCGAAGCGTTTCTTAAAAGATCATAAATCAACACATTATAATGAAGTAGAGAACATGAAAGGAAGAATTATACAAACATTTCCAAGTAAATTGATTGGATGCTACCGCATAGCACTCGGGGTTATTTTCATGTTTGTTGGAGGCCTTAAATTAACGTTGGAAACCATTCAACATGCATGGTGCATCCAATTGACAGAAATTAAGATTCCGTATTGTATTTTATTCTTTTGGATGATACCTTTATTGGAAATCCTTGCGGGAACTGCTTTAATTTTGGGGTTTTTATCCAGGGTTGCGGCTTTGGTGGTCTTGCCCATTTTAGCAATGGCCTTTTATGCATACCTCAATGTTAGCAATCCCGAGGCGTTCCTCGCCCAACCCTACGAGGCTTATTTGCCTTCAATAACGATTATGTTGGCTACAACAATTTTCATTTATGGAGGAGGAAGTTGGAGCATGGACCTAAGAATGTTTATAAAAAAATGAGCCAACAAGGCCTGTTATGGATGTTATGGCCCAGCAAAACATGAATTTTTAAACAAAGAAGCAATGCAGCAGCTAACGAAGTACATGGAAATTTGTGAAACCCTTGCACGCAACGCTGCTTCCAAGGGAAACAGTGCTGTCGGAAGTCTGGTGGTGTTAAATAATGAAATTGTGGCGAAAGCGGAAGAAGCGGTAGCTACCAAGGAAGACGTGAGTTGCCATGCCGAAATGGAGGCAATCCGCAAGGCCCGGAAACGGATCGGCAAGGACATGTCCGGTGCAATACTCGTAACCAACAAAGAGCCCTGCGTAATGTGCAGTTATGCCATTCGACACCACAAAATAAGCAAAGTGGTCTATCAGGAACGCTCCGGTAGCCTTGGTGGGGCAAACGGTAGTTTTAATTTGCTCACTTCCCTTGAAGTGCCTTCGGTTTGGGGCCCTCCGGTCATTTGCGTTGAACTAAAAACATTAAAATAAAACGGTATGAACTATTCAAAATTGGCTTTTACGGATGCGATTAAAGAAATCCAGGAGAAAGAAGGCAGCAGGAAGGGGTACGAACAGATGGAGCAAATGATATTGCCCGACGGTCTTTCCTATCGGGAAATGAGCTTTATCAAGGAACGTGACAGTTTCTATGTGGCATCTTATGGTGAAAACGGATTTCCCTATATACAACATCGTGGAGGCCCCAAGGGCTTCTTAAAGTTCATTGATACCAAAACCTTGGGTTTTCTGGATTTCAGAGGAAACAAGCAATATATTACCACGGGCAATGTTAAAACCCACAACAAGGTATCCCTGATCCTGATGGATTACCTCAACCGGGCACGTCTCAAAATTTATGCAGAGGCAGAAGTAGTTTCCTTGGCAGAGCGACCCGACTTGCAGGAAACGCTGCAACTGGAAGGGTATAAATACAAGGCAGAAAGAATCTTTTTGTTCCATGTAAAGGCGTACGACTGGAACTGCCCGCAACATATTACGACAAGGTATACCTTAGAGGATATTGCAAAAATGGCCAAAGAACGGGAAGATTACATTGTGCACCTAAAAGGGGAAGTCAAATCCTTACAACAAAAACTGGAGAATTGTGGGCCGAATTCCGGCCTCGTGAATTAATGAATAACATAAAGATTTATCGGCCACAATTTTAGACCTATGGCTAAAAATCGATTGAAATTAAAAAATCAACATTTTTTTACAATACACTACCAGTTAGCGTAGCTGAATTGCATTAAAATCATAGGTACTGTTGGGCAATTCCAAAACAAAGGAATACTTAAAGGAAACATGCTCACCAAGAATACCCAATAGCTAATCATAGTAGTTCACGACCACCCCGTGGCTGTCGCGATCTATGGCAAAATACCCAATGGCCACGCGCCGACTCCTTTCCTCCATCATTGCTTGATAATGTCCCCCATCAGGGCCTTCCTGATAAAAAAGTTTGGGAACCCACCAAATGGATTTTTCTACCGTGCCATCGGAATCATCTCCGCCCCGGCCCCCTCCTGCCGCGCCCTGGGACCTCCATTCGCAACCGTCACTCCAATGAAAGGTTCCGTTCTGCACGGCCAAACGCGCCTCACGTGCGGCGCACAATTCATATTCAATGGCCCGTACGTATGGGGGCAGTCCATGCTTTGCACGGTATTCGTTAATCTGATTGACAGCGTATTCCCCTACGTCCACATAGCCACAGTAGGGATCGTCAGACATGGGCTGCATTACACCCTCGGCACATAAGGCCTCGGGGTTTCCCTCACCATCCGGGGACTGTCCTACAAGTGAGGTGGTCAGCCTTTGTTCTACTTCGGCATCGTCTATTCCCAAATCGATCATGGGTCCATGTGGATCTTCGTCCGATTTTGAACAGGCCAATTGTAAAAAAGTACAGCAGATTAAAACAAACGGAATGGGAATTCCGAACTTGGGGCTTCGTTTTTTCATTTTTAGTGTATTGTAGGTTCAAGGATTATATAACGTTTTTTTTGACCTTAAATTGCGAAATATAGGCGGTGGTTTTTTAACCCCTAGCCAATTTTTCCCTGAGCCCTACCGGAAGGTTGGGTTTACCAACTACCCGGAGCAAATCATTATAGCCTTGAGAATGCTCTTGAAGAAATTGTAATTCAAATAGAAGCGTTCTTGAAAGCTAAAAACCCCGCTTTTGAGCGAAAGGCCCATTTTCGGGGTTTAAAAAACATCGGAAGGCTCTTATTCAACGGTAAATCGGCGCTCCCGATGCAGCCTCGGTAGTCAAACTGACTACATCCTAATGTAAGATGAATGCCGTACGATATCCGTCCCGTGCCTCGGCATAGGCAAAAACGGTACTGCCCCCGGTGTAGTTGGAGGAGTCATATTCATATTGCCCATTGCAACTTTCCGCAAAGGCGTAGTAATACCCAATGGTATCCGAGGTAACGCTTTGGGTGGCGGTCTGTCCACAGGGTTTGCTCTGATTTGAATCGCTTTGGCCCGGAGCCGCAATGGATACCCTGTTCGTGGAACTTCTTGCGGTCGCGTTCGAAACCTTAAAATTGGCATTCATGTAATTGGTGATGTAGTCCGATGCCGTTTCGTTGGCCGATTTTCTTTGCTCTGCCCAAGTCATGACTTTGGCGATTTCCAATTGGGATATCTGTCCGCCATCCAAGGTAATAATACGGGCAATAATCTGGTGAAACTCGCCTTCGGCCAATGGGGCTTCCGTAGAAGTCTGTGCTTCTAGAACGGGCAATTCCTCCTCGGTACATGCCCAAAGGGCCATAAGGGCAAAAACTGCCAAAAATGCTCTCTTCAATGCTAAAAATGTTTGTTTTTTCATCATGGTATATTTTGAAGGGTTAATCAAATAAGTAATTCATAGTATTGGCTTGAACTATTGTTCAGACCATCACAATGCTCTCTGTACTAAGCTATTAAAAAAAACGAGAGTATAGGAAAAATCCTACTTCACAAAAGTACATCAGTAAAACAAGCTCCTGATAATCCCCATTTTTATTGCATTTTTTGGCACATTATCGCTGAAGTCTCCAAAATTCCAAAGCCACTGTTGTAGTAATGATGTGGTGGCCGACCAAAAAGCTAGCTTAGGTTATGGAATAAAGTGGAAAAAGACATCACATTTAGGTTTTTGAGATTACGTTATCGAACGCGTTTACCTTTGAGGTCTATGTAAAACGTTTTATTCTTATAGGTCACGCGTGCCTTGATTCTATGTTTGCCATAGCTTTCTTTTTCAAAGTTAGAAGCGTTTTGGTATTGAAAGGGCAAGATGGCCTCGCCATTTTTATTTATAAAACCCCATTTCCCGTCTTTTTTTACGGCAGCTGCGTCCACATCTTCAAACGGTTTGTTCCCTATACCTATCTTTACATCATCGTAAATAGGCTTAATGATTATATTTCCCTTCATATCCACTACCCCTTTCTTTTCCTTTTCAACAAAAAGGAGGTATACGGATTTGGACGTATTGCTACCTATATTGAACAACTCCACAGCCTCATATTGAGGTTCTATGACCATTTCGTTTTTATCATTGACAACTCCCCAAAAACCATTGCTCTTTATCGGGATAAACATTCTCGCTCCCTGGGGAATTACATAATAGCTGTATCCCTGATCTGCTGGAGAAGTGGTAATCATTTCATTCTTGCCTACTTCGTCATACATGGGCGGAACTATTTCATTTCCAGCCCTATCAATTGCCCCTACCTTGTTATCTATATAAACCTTTGCGAAACTAACGCCGCCGAAGGAGTATTCAAAGGTGTCCATGCGATCGTAAGACCGTTGCGATTTGAAATCATCCGTGATGTAATGCTCATCACTCTTTTCCAAAGGGGCAAAGCCCTTCTCGGTTTTCACACGGCCTCGAAGGCCTTTATGAATGGCAAAAAAACCACTCCCCACCCATCCGGAACAACTGACGGAATCATATTCAAAAGGTACTCTCGTCTCCCCTTTGTTGTTTATATAACCCCCTTTGCCATCCACTTTTGCGGCTATAAGGTCAGACATCTCGCAAGCCTCAATATACTGAAACTTAACGGGCACTATGGGTTGTCCATTAATGTCAACATAACCCTGTTTTCCGTCTTTTTCAACTTTGGCCATGCTCAATTCAGGTTTTCCGACATACCTATTTGAGTTACTGTTAACGTCTATTGTCCAAGCTGCCCAAGCATATCGGTCCGAAAAGCGCGAAATATTATCGTATATCCCGGGGAGTATCGTTTTGCCCTGTTGTCCAAAATCGACCAATCCCCATTTATCACCTTTCTTTACCCGGACAGGCATATCCCGTTGCCCCAAAATAGAATCGTATTCAAATTTCGAATGATGCTTCCCACTTGGGTCAATAAAAGCCCATTTACCACCAAGTTTTTCCAGAAAGTAACCGTTTAAGAGCTTGGTTTCCTCATATTGAAAATCCACGGCAACTTCATTATTGGTTGTAATGAATCCCCATAGTCCTCCTTTTTTTGCTGGGATATAGGTAGTGGAGTATCCCGGTAAAGAGTCATAAACAGCAGGAATAGCTTCCCGTCCCTGTTCGTCTATAAAACCGTACTTCCCATTCTTTTCAACAAGAGCCAAACCCTGCCAAAAATTACCGATATAATCGTATTTCACATAAAACTTCTCACGTGGATCCTTTTCTTTTTTTAAATTAATAATCCTGGTGGTATTCCTTTTTTTGGCATGCGCCTCATTACCCAATAGAAGAATACTTTCGAAGCGTAATCCGATAACTAGGTTACCCTTCGAATTAACCACTCCGTAGCGCCAACCTATTCCATCTGTGGAATATGAGGTATATCTAGTACCTGTTGAATAGTTTGTGTAACCGCCTCCGGTGGGTGCAGTTACAGTTTTGTATTTACCTACAACCCTATAGCCTTCGCTATTGGGTGCCCCTATATAGGAAAACCTTTTTGAAAGTGAGGATTGAGGGTAAACCATAAGCAGGCCAAAAAAGAAAAACAGCAAGGCAGTACATAAAGTTTTCATAACGCAATTTTTTAATACTATGCTAAAGCTAAATGTTTTTTTATCAGCTTCTTAGCACGTGTGTTGCATTGTGTAACACTAAGAGTGCACCGTATTGAAAAAGGACAAATTGTTCTTTTGGAAAAGGCTTCTGCCAAAAAAATTTCAGAATAATGAACCTAAAAGACACTTTGGAGTTAGCGATACCTGACGGGACGAGGATAGCTCCAAAGGATTTAAATCAATAAAATGAGCATACCATAGTACCGACTTTTCATATCATTCGTTCACTACATTCATCAAACACCTGGATTTACACTCATTGACAGATATGCGGTTTGTCTAAACCAGATTACTGATAAGCACCTTTCCCGATACAATTTTATTGTTGATATCCACGCCATTAAAATTCCCTATTACTCCGCTTCCTTTTTCAATGAAGTCGAGCGCATTGATATATATGGATGTTTTTTGCAAATGGAACATTCCGGATACCGAGAAATCAAGATGTAGGATTTGGCCTTTGTTCAGTACAGAGACCCGATCGTCCTCGATGATTATGGAATCGTTTAGACTAACAATATTGTAATGGTACTTTTCTATTTTTAGGTTTAACCCATAGGTGTTTTCCCCAATGGTGAATTCAAAGAAATAATTTCCGGAAGACCCCATCAATACCTGGGCGAACGGACTCTTTTTGGAAAACATCAACGGGTTTTTCCTTATGTTACTTTCAACGACCAATCTCACCTTATTGAGTTCCTGACAGATGATAGGGTCAAATGATTTGTTGTTCACTTCTTCCTCGACCTCCGCCTTGGAGCTGTATTTTTTCAAGATCATTTTTCCGGCGATGGCCCTATCGTATTTATCAAATCCCGAATAGGTTCCTATGAGGTAATGCCGTTCGTTGGGCGACGATTTTCCAATAAAAAAGATAAATTTTGCACCCTCACTTTTTTTATTTCCCACATAATACTTGGTGTCAAAATGTGCAAAGTCCTCACTTTGACTAATGGTCCCGTAAAATGTATATACCCCCTTATCCCCATTCTCATCCACGTACACGTATACCATTTCAATCGTTTTCCACTCATTATAAATAATGATCTGGCCCTTGTTCATTTTGTTGTCCTCGCCGAAATAATAACACACATAGTAGTAATCGCTCAAACTACCGCCCTGGTTCAATAATTCCAATTGCTTATTTCGCTGCTTGATGGTAAACAGGTCACTACCGATAAACTCGGTGATGTTCTTATATCCCAAATAATTAAAAAAGAGCGACTTGTATTCCCGGCTGATCTTAATGAGGGGTTTACCAGAGGAGGCTTCCCGATGTTTGTTATAAAGATATTTCCCATTCACATACCCCCGTAGTACAAGTTCAAGATCATTCTTCAAGCTGGGTTTTTCCGGATCGTAGTTTCCAAAACCATACAACTGGGAATCTTTATACTTTTCGCCGATGTTGTGCGACTTCTTAAAATGAGCTATAACGTTGTACAACAATACGTTAAATACCTGTTTGGTCAACAAAAGGGTTTCATTGTCATCGCCTTTTAAAATATTTTCCATTAGATTCCAGAATATTAGTTAGGAATTACAAAAATAAAATAAATTATTTGGAAGATGTTTTTAGGAAAATAACCCTCAATATATTTAACCAACTAATTTTTAATCAAATAAGGCATGTTTAGAAAAATCGTATTCCTTGTAATCTTTCTCCCATTTTTCTGCCACTCCCAACATATAGAGATAAGCGGCAAGGTAGAAGCCGCTGATGGACCTTTGCTTGGTGTTTCCGTTATTGAAAAAGGAACCACCAATGGAACAACAACGGATTTTAAGGGTAATTATGCCATAAATGTAAGGAACGGGGCTACCATTGTCTTTTCCTTCCTGGGGTATAAAACCGAGGAAATCACTGCTGATAGCAACATTTTGAATGTCACCATGCAGGAAGATGCTTCCCAACTCGACGAGGTTGTGGTGCAGGGCTTCGATGGTGTGGTGGGGCGCGCAAGACGTAGGGCAGAATCGGTACAGTCCATACCCGAATCGGTCGTAACATTCACGGCCAAGGCCATCGAAACCAAGGGTATCAACAACATTCAGACTTTTGCCGATCAGATACCAAATGTAAACTTCACCAACTCCCAGAACATTGGTAACAACTTTATTACGGTAAGGGGCATTTCACATATTAGAAACGGTGAATCGCCCATTGCCTTTGTCATTGACGGTGTCACCTTGCCCGACCCCAACTTGATCAACCAGGAATTGTTCGATTTGGCACTTATAGAGGTGGTCAAAGGACCCCAAGGCGCCTTATATGGTCGAAACGCCATTGCCGGAGCGATCAACATAGTCACCAATGAGCCCACCAATACCCCGAGAAATAAAATTGAGATGGGTTATGCCAATGGAAACCTGTTCAAGGCACAATTGTCCTCGACCGGTCCGCTTATCAAGGACAAACTGTTCTATCGTATATCGGGAACGTACAAGGAAGGCGATGGCCTGTTGGATAACACCACTTTGGGCACCTCCCCAGATTTTATCGAAGATCTATCCATACGCGCACAATTGAAAGCCAATTTATCTTCCAAAACATCCGCTACTTTAACGGCCCAATTGATCGATGCCGAGGCCGGGGCCGTATATTATGCCGTGCCAACCAACGGAAGTGCCAATATTTCCCCGGATGACTTTGACAATCTGGCCATTCAGGCCGACCAGTTGGGTGTTTCTACCCTGGATGCCTTTTATGGCAACCTAAAACTGAATTTCAATCTAAATGATGTTACACTTTCCTCCTCCTCAACCTATAACAAGGGAGATAGGAACCATGTAGGCGATTTGGATTTTACTCCGGCCGATGTGCTACGTCAAATACAGGATAGCAATACGGAGACGATCAATCAGGAAATTCGCCTGAGTTCGGCAAACAATCCGGATAGCAAGGTAACTTGGGATGTAGGGGCATTCTACCAAAAATTGGACAAGCTTTTGGTCACTGATGCCACGGCCGATTTTGGATTCTTTGCAGCGCCCTTTGAGCCAACAGGAACACAGTCAAGACTGGCCATTTCGGATTTTACCAACACCTACTCTACCCTTGCCGCTTTTGGTTTTCTAGACGTAAAAGTATCAGATAGATTTACGGTCTCCGCCGGGCTTCGTTTTGACAACGACGATATTGAGCAGGACAACAGGACCCTGGGCATCAAACCCACTAAAACGGATTCCCAATTGCAGCCCAAACTGTCCCTGGCGTTTAACGCTACCGATCATATGTTGATGTATGCAAACTATGGGAGGGGCTACAGAGCAGGGGGATTTAATCAGGACAACACCGTACGTTTTAATTCCGAATACAACGCGGAGATCACCAATAACTATGAGGTGGGCATTAAAAACAGCTATTGGAACGATCGGTTTATCCTGAACATTTCGGGTTATTACATCGATTTTAAGGACCAGCAACTGTACGCCTTGCTGCTCGATGGTGGGGCCGGTAATATTCTTATCGGAAATTTCAATGTTCCCAATAGCGAGTCTGTAGGTTTTGAAGCGGATCTGAAATTAAGAACTTCAAAATATTTGGACATTCTAGCGAGTTACGGTGTCAGCAAATCCAGGATCATTGAAGGGACATCGACAGTGAGTACCGGTGCCAACGAACAAATAGACGTTTCCGGGAGGAATACCCCCTTGATACCCCAGGACAGTTATAGTTTTGCCCTGGAATCCAGTTTTGACATCTCAAAAAAGATCTCCTTTAGCGGCAACATCAATCTAGAGGGTACCGGAAAAATTTATTGGCACGAAGACAATGCCGCATCATCTTCCGGTTATAGTTTGCTCAACGCCCGGCTAGGATTTACGTTCGATAAGTTTTCCGTAAATCTTTGGGGGACCAACATCACGGATACCGAATATATTACAGAATTTTTTGCGCAGACCTTTTCCAATGGCGGTTCCGATTTGGCATGGCTGGGTCAACCAGCAGCCTATGGGGCGGGTGTAACATACAGGTTCTGATTTTACCAGAAATGTTTCATCACAATTTGAATTAGTTTAAGTGTATTGAGGTGAATGTCAAGCCACTAAAAACACCATTAGTGGCTTTTTTTAACCAAATTATATAAATCATGTTATGAGAGTCGCAACAGACATCGGCGGGACTTTTACAGACCTTGTATGCCTGGAATTTGATCGCAAAACAGGGAAACCCACAGGGGTAAAAGTAGCAAAAGCGGACACCACGCCTGCCAACTTTGAGCAGGGAATATTGGACACGATCAACAAGGGAAAGGTAGACCTAAAGGAAATTGGGTTTTTCGCCCATGGCACCACAGTGGTAATCAACGCCCTTACCGAACGTAAGGGGGCAAAAACCGCATTGATTACCACAAAGGGGTTTAGGGACGTCCTGGAAATTGCACGCTGCAACAGGCCCGATCTGTTCAACTTCAATTTTGTGAAACAACCCCCTTTTGTGCCGCGTTTTCTAAGGTTCGAGGTAGAGGAACGCATAAATTACAAAGGTGAGGTCATCAAAGCGCTCAATACAGCGACCCTAAAGGCCATTCTAAAAACCTGCAAAGAAGAAAATGTAGCGTCCATCGCCGTTTGCCTTTTACATGCTTATAAAAATCCAAAGCACGAAATCCAGCTCCTTCAAGAATTGTCCAAGTTGACCAACAAGATTGAAATAATTGCATCGCACCAGGTAACCCGGGAATGGCGTGAATACGAACGTACAAGTTCCAGTGTATTGTCTGGCTATGTACTGCCCATCGCCAAAAAATACCTGAACAAGCTTGAAGAAAAGCTGAAGGCCAAAGGTTTGCAGGATGCGCCCTATATCATGCAATCCAATGGCGGGATTACCACCCTAAACGATGTAAAATCCAACCCTATCACCATGGTGGAATCCGGCCCCGCCAGTGGTGTTTTTGGAGCCATCGCCCTGGGAAAGGTTATTGGTAAAAAAGATTTGATCGTGCTGGATATAGGTGGTACAACGGCCAAATGTGCCTTGATAGAAAATGGCCAGGTAAAAATCACCACCAACTATAAAATAGAACACTCTAGAACGGAAGCGGGCTATCCCATTCAAACCCCGGTAATCGATATTGTTGAAATTGGCAATGGTGGGGGAAGTATTGCCTGGATAGATGAAGGGGGTAAAATGCACGTTGGTCCTAAAAGTGCCGGGGCCATGCCCGGACCGGCAGCCTACGGTCGTGGAGGAAAAAACCTGACCACCACGGATGCCAATATCATTACTGGGCGTATACATCCCGATTATTTTCTGGGAGGCGAGTTACCACCAGATCATGCCAGCATAGCCGAGGCCTCCAAACCCTTGTGCAAAACATTGAACGGCTCAAAGGAAGCCATAGCCAAAGGTATTCTTCGTATCGCCAATGCCAATATGATAAACGCCTTAAAACTTATTTCGGTAAACAAGGGCCATGATCCGAGGGATTTTACCATGGTGGTCATTGGCGGCGGCGGAGCCATGCACGGCGCAGACTTGGCGAGAGAGCTTCAAGTGTCGGAATTGATCGTTCCACCCCATGCCGGGGTGTTTTCGGCCTTTGGAATGCTCATGTCCGACATCAGGAGGGATTATATCAGAACTAACGTCTTAACCCTTGTCCGCCAGCAAAAGGATACCATAGCCGCTACGTTTTCTGAAATGCAAAAGGAAGCCATTTCAAATTTTAAAGCGGATAACTACAAAGAGGAAGACATAAAATTCACCTACTATGCCGATTTGCGCTATGCAGGCCAGGAACATTATGTAAAGGTGCTGCTTACGCATTTTTCACGGCTAACCGCCTTGGAGGACATCATTGCGCACTTTCATGAAGAACACGAAAAGCACTATTCATTTCGGTTGGAAGCTCCTGTGGAACTGGTCAATTTTCATTTGGTGGCAGAAGTAGCGGTAGAAAAACCCGATTTTCCAAAAATGGACGCTTCGGGCAGAACCGTAGCCGAAGCCATTTTTGATCAGAGGGAAGTTGATTTTGATGATTTGGGAAAACACGATACCCCTTTTTACAGAAGGGAACTGTTAGCGCCAAATATGATGTTGCACGGCCCGGCCGTCATAGCAGAAACAGCCACTACAACAGTGGTTACTCCACTACATGAGGTACGGGTTGATGCGTACGGGAACCTCATTCTAACCCTTCAAAAAACAGCCTAATGGAAAAGTTCACCTTGGAAATAATACAAGATACCCTGGTTGCTGCAGGAGATGAGATGTTTCAAACCCTACAGCGCACCAGTATGAGTCCCATTATCTATGAATCCCTGGATTACGCTGTTGGCATTACCGATGCAAAAGGGGAACTATTGGCCCAGGGCAACGGGGTGACCGCTTTTCTTGCGGCTTTGGATTCCGTGGTAAGGGCTACTTTGGAAAAGTTCAATGGAAAAAATGCCCTGGAGGAGGGCGATGTTGTGATTGCCAATACCCCTTATGCCGGTGGGGGCACCCACCTATCGGACGTCTCCGTAATCTATCCCATTTTCTATAAAAAAGAACTTATTGCATTTACCGTTAACAAAGCGCATTGGACAGAACTGGGCGGAACCTTTCCGGGCTCGGTCTCTACCGTAGCCACGGAGATTTATCAGGAAGGGTTGCACTTTCCGTTTGTCAAGGTAAAATCCAAGGGAAAAATCAACGAGGCCATTGTGGATTTGATCAAGGCCAACGTTAGGTTGCCCGACAGTACGCTTGGCGACCTATTTGCGGGTATTGCAGCGGCGGGCGTAGGGGCTAAACGCGTGATTGCCATAATTGAAAAATACGGCTTGGAAACCTTTAAAAAGGCCAAGGAAGATTTTCTGGATTATGGGGAACGAATGTGTATTGAAGCCTTAAAGGAAATTCCAAACGGCGTTTACGAGGGCACCACGGAAATTGAGGACAACGGTTTTGGCGAAGGTCCTTTTCCCATCAAAGCAAAAATTACCATCACGGATACGGAATTTATCGCAGATTTTAACGGCTCGCACCCCCAGGTCAAAGGGGCGACCAATCTGGCCTTTAGCGGTTTGGTCACTGGGTGCAGAAGCCTTTTCAAAGCTATTACCACACCCCGTATGGATGCCAATGGTGGTGCCTTCAGACCCATGAAAGTGCTTTGCGAACCTGGCACCATTGTCAGTGCCGAGGCGCCTTCGGCGGTATCGGTCTATTACGAGGTATTGATTACGTCAATCGATCTCATCTGGAAAATCCTGGCCCCATTGATTCCGGACAAATTGCCCGCCGGACATTTACGCTCGGTCTGTGCCACCTTCATCTCGGGCATGCACCCGGACACCGATCAGTTTTACATACAGGCCGAACCCTTGGCCGGAGGCTGGGGAGCATCGGCCACCCATGATGGGAACCGGGGGCAACTTTCCTGCGGCAGCGGGGAATCCTACAACATTCCGATAGAAATAC
Source organism: uncultured Flavobacteriaceae bacterium (assembly GCA_947494825.1). Taxonomy (GTDB): domain Bacteria; phylum Bacteroidota; class Bacteroidia; order Flavobacteriales; family Flavobacteriaceae; genus JBNGOQ01. The sequence goes on from CANLWN010000002.1 coordinate 94,543, forward strand.
GGGAAATGCGCTACGGTATACAAGTAGAACAGTACGCCTTTCACAATGAAGGGGGCGGTTATGGGGAATTCCAGGGCGGGAACGGTCAATATGTGGACTATAAAATTGTTTCGGACGGTGCGCGTGTAACCGCGGCTTTTCTAGGTGAAAAAACCAAGACCTGGGGCATGAAGGGAGGACATGACGGGTCTTACAATTATTTTATGATCATTCGTAAGGATGGTACCAGGGAAAGACATAGCCTAGGCACGAATATCTTCCTTGAAAAAGGCGATGTCGTACGATGTGTTACCGCTACGGGCGGGGGTTACGGCAATCCCAACAAGCGCCCAAAGGAGCAGGTGTTATTGGACCTAAAAAATGGGTATATCACCAAAAAGGAAGCCAAAGAATTTTATCATATTTAAAATGAAAGACACGCTGAAAATCATGTATTTGAACCCGATCGGCTTTGAGGCCTACGACGCTTTTTTTGCCGGTATGATCAAGGAAAACAAGTTCCCGAACACCGAAGTGCACGTAACATCCCTGCATCCTTCTGTAGGTCAAATGGACAATCTGGAATACAGGACCTATAACGCCCTTATCGCTTCTGATTTGATCAAAGCGACCCGGCAGGCGGCAAAGGAAGGTTTTGATGCATTGATCATTGGTTGCTTTTACGACCCGCACCTATTGGATGCAAGGGAGATTTCTGGTGATATGATCGTCGTAGCCCCATGTCAATCCTCCATAGAGATTGCCTTAAAACTGTCCAACAGGTTTTCGGTCATCATTGGCCAAAAAAAATGGGAACACGAAATGCAGACCACCATAAAGGAGTACGGTTATGGGGAACATTTGGCCTCCTTTAGGGATGTGAATATGAACGTCTGTGAATTTCAAAAAGACCATGACGTAACCGCCAACAATTTATTCGAAGCCGCCCAAAAAGCCGTAGAGGAGGACTTTGCCGAGTCCATTATTTTAGGATGTACCTGCGAATTCGGTTTCTATCAGCACATACAGAAAAAACTAAAAGTACCGGTCATAGATCCCTCTTTGGCCGCCCTTAAACAGGCAGAACAAGCGGCGATGTTAAAAAACAAGTACGACTGGAAACCCTCTCGCAAGTGGAGCTGTGAGCCCCCTTCGGAAACGGATATCGAACAATTTGGCCTGTTTTCGGAGGCCTATCAATTTGGGAATAGAATTATTGTAGCCTAATGGAAATAAAAAAGATTGCCTACCCTTTGCAGGAGGACCATTACAACAAAACCTTGTTCCATGTCAAAAATGGGCCAACCGAATTTCAATTCGGTACCGTGTTTTTGCGCAAAGGAACCCGTATCCCGGAAAAAGGAGTTACAAGGCACCCGAGTCATGAAATCTCAATCATCCAAAAAGGGAAAATAGAAATGCTGTGTGAAGACGGTTCGATCAAAGGATACCTGCAAACAGGGGATGTGGTCTATATCAAAGCATTTGAGGCACAGGCGGGTAATATCCTAGAGGACACCAGCATCATCTATACATTGATCACAGCTCATGGAAAATAATCAAAACACCACCAAATGGTTTAGTCTCGCTGGCGTATGGTTCGGCGGTATCGTAAGTGTACCGGCCCTCTTGATAGGAAGTACCTTGATCACAGCCCTTAGTTTCAACAGTGCGCTTTGGGCAGGATTGATCGGGTTCAGCTTTGTCGTATTTTTTATGTCATTGCTGAGTATTGCCGCTGTGGTAAAAAGAAAGGCCACGGTTGCGCTGGCGTCCAGTAGTTTTGGGGAAAATGGCGCAAAATTAATCGTAGGTCTTGTTATAGGCCTATCTACTTTGGGTTGGTTTGGCATTCAAAGCAACATTGCCGGTGCTTCTTTTTCCAAGATTCTGGTAGACATGAACGGCCTGGATGTTCCTGTTTGGGCTTCCTCCGTTTTTTGGGGCATCATCATGGTGCTTACCGCGGTCTTTGGGTTTAAATACCTGAAATGGCTCAATTACATCGCAGTACCAGCCATTGTTTTATTGTTGATATACGGCCTTGTTATTACCTTTAAAACCCACAGCTTTCAAGAGGTACTGAACTTTACGCCTACAACCAGAATGCCCTTTTTACAGGCTATTGGTCTTACCATCGGATTTATTTCCGTAGGCGGGGTGATTTCGCCCGATTACAATCGCTTTGCACATACAAAAAGAGATGCGGTTTTGGGTTCCATTTTCGGGATTATACCCTCGGCGCTCTGTTTACTGGCTATTGGAGCCATTTTAGCCATCACACAGGGCACCTATGATATCGTTGAAATATTTTCGTCCCTGGGATTTCCTTTCTTTGCCATGTCTATCCTTATCCTGGCCACATGGACTTCCAATGTGATGAATATCTATTCCTCGGGCTTGGCGTTTAACAAGCTGTTCCAATTGGACGATGCCTCCCGGTCCAGAACAACCTTGGCAGTTGGACTGGTGGGGATACTGTTGGCCGCTATTGGCATCCTTTCCCATTTTATGGGCTTTATTACCCTCTTGACCATTACGATTACGCCCATCGCAGGGGTGATGATCTCCGATTACTACCTGGCAAAAACCTATCAGGAAAAACCAAAAAAAGTAAATTGGATAGGTATCATTTCATGGTTCCTTGGGGTAATGGTCATGCTGCTGATGACTTCACAGCTCAAAAATATCTTGGGAATTGTGGTGGCTGCGTTCATCTATTACGTACTTCAAAAACGCTCAAACAAGCATGCGAAAAATCGATAAAAATGACATAGAGTATATTGCTATGGGCTCAACCGTCCTGGGAACCGGTGGCGGGGGCGATCCCTATATCGGAAAGCTTTTGGCCAAAGAAGCCATTAATACATACGGTACGGTTTCATTGGTAACGGCAGAAGAACTGAACGATGATGCATTGGTAGTACCGATCGCGGCCTTTGGTGCGCCCATGATCCTCGTGGAAAAGTTATTCTCTGGGAATGAGTTCATCAGAGCTTTCGAAATGATGGAAAGTTACTTGGGAAGAAAAATCGACGCGGTGATGCCCGCGGAGGCGGGAGGGCTCAATGGGGTTATTCCCATATCCATCGCTGCTCAAAAACAAATTCCGTTAGTAGATGCAGATGGTATGGGCCGGGCATTCCCCCGTCTTGAAATGGTAACTTTTACCTTGCACGGCATTCCGGTTTCCCCGATTACCCAAGCCGATGAAAAAGGGAATAGAAATGTCTATCACACCATAGACAATACTTGGGGCGAAACACTGGTGGGTGCCACGACCATTCAGATGGGTGGCAGTTGCGCTATTGGGTGTTATCCGATGAGCGGGGCACAGGTAAAGAAAGCTGCCGTGCACGGTATCATTTCCTACGCCCAAGCGCTAGGAGAGTCCATTTTAGATGCCAAGGGGAAAAATCAAAACCCTCTGGATTCCTTGGTGGAAGCAGCAACGGCCATCAAACTGTTTACGGGCAAAATAAGCAATGTTACCATTAAAACCGAAGGTCGATGGAACAAGGGTATCTGCGAGATTATGGGGCTGGATGAAAATCAGGGATCCCTTATGTTGCTCGACTTTCAAAATGAATTTTTAATGGCAAAAAAAGATGGCCAGCCCGTCGCGATTACCCCGGACCTGATCGTGCTCATAGATGCTGAAAATGCACAGCCCATTACCGCCGAAACCATTCAATATGGTACTCGCGTAGTGGTTTTGGGCATGAAAGCGGATAAACAATGGCGCACATCCCAGGGTATTGAATTGGGAGGGCCAAAAAAATTTGGTTATCCAGAAAAATACGTGCCGCTCGAAGAATTAAATAAAAGATACTAAGATGTACTACAAAATAGGAGTTGATGTGGGTGGCACAAATACTGATGCTGTATTGGTTTCCCACGATAATCTTATCCTGGCAAAGACAAAACAAACCACCACCTTGGATGTCAGTAATGGCATAGAAAATGCTATTGGGAAAGTAATTGCGGATGCCAAGGTTCCCAAACAGGACATCAAGTATATTATGTTGGGCACAACGCACTGCACCAATGCACTTGTGGAACGTAAAGAACTGAACAAGATAGGGGCTATTAGAATCGGATTGCCCGCAAGTAGTGCCATACCCACCATGACCGATTTTCCAAAAGACCTCAAAACCCTTTTGGGAAAACATATTTACATGGTACACGGAGGCTATGAATTTGACGGAAGGTTGATCAGCCCCTTAAACGAACAAGAGGTAAGGGACTACCTTCTTCAGATGAAAGGGGCAGTGGAATCATTGGCCATTACCGGTATTTTCTCCAAAACCTTGCCCGACCAGGAATTGCAAGTAGCGACCTGGGCCAAAGAAATATTGGGCGATGCCGTAAGAATAAGTTGCTCCCATCAAATTGGCGGATTGGGTTTGTTGGAACGTGAAAATGCCGCAATTCTCAATGCGGCCTTACAAGATGTAGCCTCAAAAATGGTAAAAGCTTTTAAGGATACCGTGAGGCGTTTGGGCTTGTCATCGCAATTGTTCATTGGTCAAAACGATGGCACCCTGATGTCCTTGGAGCAGTCACAGGATTTTCCGGTACTGACCATTTCATCCGGGCCAACCAATAGTATTCGAGGAGCTGGAGCCCTGTCGGGGGTAGCCAATGGAATTGTAATTGATGTTGGAGGCACAACATCTGACGGTGGGGTGCTGGTCAATTATTTCCCCAGAGAAAGTACCCAGGCGGCGCAAATAGGCGGCGTACTTACCAATTTTAGAATGCCCGATATTGTCGCGGTCGGTATTGGAGGGGGCACTATAGTGAGGTTCAAGGATGGAAAATGCCATTTGGGGCCCGATTCTGTAGGGTATATGCTGAAGGAGCAAGGCGTTGCCTTTGGGGGCCATACCTTGACGCTGTCCGACTTCTTTTTGGCAAATGATGCCTTGCAAATTGAAGGTGCCCTAGGGATAAGAAGCCTAAAAGAAACCATAGAAAGGATTTCAGGACAAGCTTTTTCCGAGGCTTTGGCATCGGTAAAATATCAAATTCAACTTGCCATTGAAAGCGTGGTGGATAAATTAAAAACGGATGCTGCGGAAATTCCCGTAATCGCATGCGGCGGCGGGGCATTTTTGCTGCCCAAAACCATTGACGGGGCGTCGGAAGTACTATTTCCAGAGCATTTGGAAGTGGCCAACGCCTTTGGAGCCTGTATTGCCCAAATAGGTCATGAGGAGGAAATGGTGGTCAATACCCTGCAAAGTGATGAAAAACAAGCCATGGACAAACTCATGCTGACCGTAAGAAAGGCCTTGTTGCAAAATGGTGCTTTGGAGGACAGTATTAAAGTGCTGGCCAAAGAATCGACTCCCCTAGCCTATCTGCCCGGGGCGGTAAAACTGAAAGTGAAACTCTGTGGCGACTTGATTACCTAACGGTTACGATTTGGATTCAGCCGTGTTTTATCCCTCCAATAAGAGGCCAGGGACGAGCCCGAAATGTTCATCCAAGGTCCAAAAACTGCGGGTGCGAGCCCCATAGTCGCCAACCTACCCATTTCAAGGGCAATCCCAGAGGCCAAGCCCGCATTTTGCATCCCCACTTCAAATGCAATGGTCCGCGCTGACGCTTTGTCCAGTCCAACCAAACGCCCACCCGTGTATCCCAAAAGGTAACCGCAGCAATTGTGTGCGATGACCACAGCGATCAACACCAGACCAAGGGTCAGTAAGGAATCCCTACCCGCTGCGGTAATAATGGTAATGATAATGGCGATACCCGCCATGGATATAATCGGCATGGCCTTGTCCAACCACTTAAAACGGCCATGGACCATTTTATTGAAAATCAGCCCGGCGATAATGGGTAAAATCACGATTTTCATGATACTCCAGAGCATCCCTAGAAAGTCGATCGGCACCAATTGATCCGCCAACAACTTCATAAAAAAGGGCGTGACTATAGGGGACAGGAGGGTGGCACAGGCCGTAAGGGTAAGCGATAGGGCCAAATTGGCTCCTGAAATATAGGCCATTACATTGGAGGCCAGTCCACTTGGTGAGCACCCGACCAGAATGACCCCTGCGGCGATTTCCGGAGGAAGACCGGATACATAGGCCAATCCAAACCCGATAAAGGGCATAATGGTGAATTGTGCCAATAGGCCTACCAAAACGCCTTTCGGCATTTGAATGACCCCGCGAAAATCCTTAAGGCTCATGGAGGTGCCCATGCCGAACATGATGACCATCAAAAGGGGCACGATCAGTTTTTTAAGACTAAACCCCCCGATCTCGGTAAAAAATTGCGGATAGAACATGGAGGCCGCCACGGCGGCAAAAATCCATATGGTAAAGGAAAACCCCTTGAGTTTTTTTGAAGTCTGAAAAGCAAGGGCAAGGCTCAGGAAAAAAAGTACCACCAAAGGTCCCGTTTTCTCGCCCTGGCCCAAAACCAGCATAAGCAGTAGCGCAAGAGCAACCAATGCACTTAGGACAAAAGCGTATTTACCAAAAGCCCCCTTCATTGCATAAATGATCTGACGTTGGCCCCTAAATCCTTTAGTTTTTCTTCCAATAGGTTATGTCCTTTTTTTTGTTTTCTACGGCACCAAAATACAGAATAAATTAATCGAAAATAAATTGAATGAAATTTTGTCCTTGATTTAGTTTTCTTGAGTTTTATACCCATAAATTTAAACTGTTCACAAAACCTTCCTTTTTACATGCTCTGGCAGAAAAAAGTATAAGAACCATGTCATTAAAAAAAATAATCAAATATATAAAGCGAATGTTATTGGTCTTGGTCACACTTTCCGTTCTTGCGGTAATCGGTTATCTGTTGTTTGTAAGTTACTATCCTTCCTTTGGCGGTGACGTTTCCAAGGAACTGCAGACCAAATACAGCAGTTCGGAGAATTATAAAAATGGTGCATTTGTCAACAGAAAAAATGTCCCGGAGGATTTAAGTTTTTGGGAAACCGTTAAAATTGCGCGGAAGTTCTTCTTTACCAAAGTACCCAATGGGGTGCCCAATGGGAATGTAGCGGTTGAAGCAGTGGACTCCGTGCAAATTGCGGATTACCAAGGGAAAACTCGCTTGGTCTGGTTTGGACACTCGGCCTTTCTATTACAGATGGCGGGCAAGAATATTCTGATAGACCCTATGTTTGGCGACGTTCCCGCCCCACATCCGATGTTGGGAGGAAAACGTTTCAGCAAGCAGTTGCCCATAGCCGTGGAACAGCTTCCAAAAATCGATGCGGTAATCTTCTCCCATGACCACTACGACCACCTGGATTATGAATCCGTTCTTAAGCTGAAGGACAAAGTAGAGCACTTTTACACCCCCTTGGCGGTAGGTGTACATTTAAGGGCATGGGATATTGAACCGGAGCGTATCGTAGAGCTGGATTGGTGGCAGAATGTCACCCATGGGGATCTGGAGTTTGTATGTACCCCGGCGCAGCACTTTTCTGGACGAAAATTTGGCAATAGACAAAGTACACTGTGGAGTTCATGGGTGATACGGTCGTCCTCGGAAAGCATCTTTTTCAGTGGCGATAGTGGCTATGGTCCACATTTCAAGGAAATTGGGGAAAAATACGGTCCTTTTGATTTTGCCATGATGGAGTGCGGACAGTACAACGAATCCTGGCCCGATATCCACATGTTTCCCGAGGAGACCGTGCAAGCGGGCAAGGATGTTGGTGCCAAGGTGGTCATGCCCATACACTGGGGCGCCTTTAAATTGGCATTGCACTCCTGGACCGATCCCGCTGAACGCGCCACTGCCAAGGCAAAAGCTTTGCAAATACCTTTGGTAATCCCTAAAATTGGCGCACCGATCGAATTGAGACGTTCCAAGGACAGCAATTCCGACTGGTGGAAAGATTGATGATATCCGGTTGTTTGGTGTGATTTCCCAGAATTAAATCGATCCAAAATAAATTGGATTGATTTTTGATGTCAACTACTCAAATCATAGTTTTCAAAACCACTCGCTGTGCTGTCTAAATTTCGTCTACATACATCCTTGTTGGTAGTCTTCTCGTTCTCCCTGATATGCACAGGTTTAAGAGCCCAAAAGCCGTTTGGGGGGGGGCAAAGACAAAAAATTAATTTTGAACGTCGTTGATAACTTTGACAATCCAACAGCCCTAGTAAAAATGTTTCCCAAAACGTACAATAGATTGGCCAGTGCCCACCTAGGTTTTGGTTATAGAATTATTAGCAGGAGTACCCCGGGTGGCTATATCAGTATTAACTGTGATTTTCTTTATAAGAAGGATTCTTTGGTGGGATACCGTCTAAGACCCGAACTTCCCGATAAACCCAAACTACGGAACAAATATTTGAACTGGTACGCAGGAAAATTTGAGATTACAGAAAACCATAAAGTGAAGCCGTATTACCACAATCGAAAATCGTTTGAGGCCCCGCTAGACAATTATTCAGGAGACAAAAGCACTAAAGTGAAGGTCCGGGCCTATATGTCTCCCACCTCTGGTCTTTGGTACGGAGGCAGAGGAGGGTGGTCCATGTCACTATTGCCAAACAGAAAACACTTTCTTGCCCTAGAGCAATCGTTGACCAGGGAAATTGTTATGGAATTAATGTACAGTAAAAATCCCGCAACAAGATTAACGGCAATTGAATATTATTATAAATACCCTGAACTGTTTGAAGAAAGCAAAGAAGAGCTTGATGAGTGGATTGAAATTATATTTAAACAGGTTCCAAGGATTTCCACCTTGAGAGGCTGCTTAGGAGGGCAGGAAAGCGTAAGGAAATTGGTCGAAGAATACGTTAAATTATCCGTAAATTAGCATGATTTCGAAGAAATCAGAAAAATGACCAAATCAGTACTTCACAAAACACTTACTCACTTCATCGTATTGGTTTGGCTAGCCAACGGACTCTTCTGCAAAGTACTCAATCTGATACCCAGACATGAGGAGATTGTTGGCCGGATACTTGGTGAAGCATATTCAAGACCATTGACGATAGCCATAGGACTCGCAGAAATCGGAATGGCCATTTGGATTTTAAGTGGTGCAAAAGCGCGCTTAAATGCGGTACTTCAAATCACTGTTGTTGTTATGATGAATATGCTTGAATTCATCTTGGTTCCAGACCTTTTGCTATGGGGAAAGCTCAATGCGCTTTTTGCATTCTTGTTTATACTTTTAGTTTACATAAATGAATTTCATTTAAATAAAAAGGCCGAACGGATATAGCATGCTCAATTACTTAAAGAACCACCCTTTTGCCGTAGAAGCGTTTTTTGAAAGCTCGCTTGTCTTGACGTTCGCTGTTCCTAAGAAGCAACTGGAAAAACTTGTCCCTGAATGCTTGGAACTGGACACCTTCAAAGAGAGCTGGGCGTTTGTCGCTATGGCTATGGTTCAAACCAAAGCGCTGCGACCAAAAGGGTTTCCAAAATTTATCGGTAACGACTTTTTTTTAATCGGTTATCGCGTGTTTGTCAAGTATACGACCAATGCAGGGAAACGATTAAGGGGATTGTATATTCTTAAGTCAGAGACCAACAAAAAGAAGATGGAATTTTTCGGCAATATGTTTACCCACTACGATTACGGCACTAGCGATATCGCCTATTCAAAAAAAAACAGCATAACAGAAATAAAATCGATACAGTCCAACTTTAATATTAGAATTGAACGTAATGAGGGGGATGTTCCAATACCTCCAGATTCGCCCTTCTCAGATTGGAAGGAAGCGAGGCGGTTCGCGGGTCCCTTGCCGTTTACATTCACCTATAGCCAAGAAGCCAAAGAAGTTCTAATCATCGAAGGCGTAAGGCAAAACTGGAAGCCGAAACCTGTTCGGGTCATTGATTACACAGTTTCCTTTTTGAAGACCTTGGATCTGGAGCATCCTGTTTTAGCCAATGCCTTTATCATTGAGAACGTTCCATACCATTGGAAAAAAGGAAGGAAGGAGCAATGGAACAACTAAGAAAACCTTTTCAGGGAGTTACTAATATCCTTCGTTTTAATTGGCACTTTTATGTCCTTTTCTTTGGATTTCTATGCCTTCTTTTGTTGTTTGTCCGCTACTTCAATGAACCCTTTAGGTCCTTTTTCCTCTTCACCTTGGTCGTTGTAATTGCCATAACGCTTGTTTCAGTGCTCGTTTCGTATTACGTCTACGATCTTTCGGGACTGTATGCCTTCGATTGGCTGGGCAAATCGATGCTTGATGGGAAAGGAAGGATAGTGAACATTCATGCCGGTTTTGACGAGACCAGTGTTTTATTGAGGACCATATTAGATCCTTCCGAACTCGTCGTGCTCGATTTTTACGATCCCAAAAAACATACTGAGGTAGCTATCAAAAGGGCAAGAAGGGCGTATCCTGCATTTCCTGATACCATCAGGGCAGATACAACCCACTTGCCACTACCTGATCATGTGGCAGACAAGGTGTTTACCATTTTAGCCGCACATGAAATCAGAAATGAGGAAGAACGAATTATTTTCTTCAAGGAACTTAGCAGAATCCTCAAAGCAAATGGAACGATAATTGTTACCGAGCATTTAAGGGATATTGCTAATTTTCTGGCATACAATATTGGTTTCTTCCATTTTTATTCCAAAAAGACTTGGTTGGATACTTTTGATTCGGCCGGGCTGCTAGTGAGGAAGGAAATAAAGATCACACCGTTTATAACCACCTTTATACTTGAAAAAAATGGAATTACACCTTAGGATTATCGGCGTTCTATTGGTTGTCTTGGCCCTTGTACATGTTATTTTTCCAAAATACTTCAATTGGCCTCGGGAAACAGCAAACATGAGCTTGATCAATCGCCAAATGATGTATGTGCATACCTTCTTTATCGCTTTTACGGTTTTCCTAATGGGACTCTTATGCCTTACATCGGCCCAGGAGGTGGTAGAAACGCCTCTGGGAAGAAAAATTGCCCTAGGCGTTGGGGTCTTCTGGGCCATACGTTTCGTTATCCAACTGTTCGGGTATTCTCCCAAGCTTTGGCGGGGCAAGGCCTTTGAAACAACCATACACATTGTCTTCTCTTTGTTATGGTTGTATATGTGCATTATTTTTTTTAGTACCTATTTTGCCCAATAAACCATTAAAATCTCAAACTTCCAACCTCAAGTTCATCTTCTTCCTTGTCGAGTCTCACTATCGTTGTTTTACATTCTTCATTAGGTCTACCATAATTGGTATACATTGTAACCTTTAAAACGGTTGGACCGGATATTTTTTGAACGTCATCGGCGTAATAGTCTATCAAAATTTTGTACTCACCCTTAGGCGCATTCCTCAACATAAATTCCTCCGGTCCATAGCCCTCGGTCATATCTTCTGACATATGACCCCCAATATTGGTTTCTTGATTTTTGAAATATGCCTTTTCGCCCTTTGGGTCTTCAACCCATAGATCGATATCAGTATCATTATGATTCCAATCGATTACTATTCTTATATCTACGGGAATTTCCTTAAACTTTTCTTCTTCGACTTTATTTAGTTTCAGTTGTTTTCCATATTTGTTGACTAATCTAGTCAACTCAACAAAAGCAATTTGTTCTATTCCATAGAAACGTTCTTCTTCATCTTTTTCCAACAAATCGCCATTGTACAACTGGTAAAACAAATCATATCCTTTTTTGATTTCGCCCGACTTTTCATATGCCAATGCCAAATCTCTATATGACTGTGGTTCTTCCGGTCTTAACTCCAACACTTTCTCGTATACTACGGCTGCCAGTTTGTACTGCCTGAAATATTCCAGCTTATATCCTAAAGCTTTTATGATTTCATGGTTGTTCAATTCAACTTCCATTAGGTTGGTAAGAATTGTAATTGCCAGACCATGTTCCCCCTTTTTATCAAAGAAATCGGACACATCTAAATAAAAAGATGGACTATTGGAATATTCATCCCTAATTTCCAAATACTTCAAATAGGCTAATTCAGCAGTTGGTTCTTTTTCCAAAGCCTTTATGTACGGTGTGTCGGGATTCCAGGATTTCAATTCTATTTTTTCAGCTATTTCTTGATTTAATTTTTTGATAGCCTCTTGATTTGATTCCAGGCCATCTTTTGTGGTTATGATTATAACTCCATTCGCAGCCCTGGCACCATAAATTGCCGATGCACTAAGGGCTTTCAAGATTTGTATCCCCTCAATATCTTCCGGATTTAATTCCTGCATAGGATTGCTGGATGATACTAGGCCATCTACAATATAAAGCGGATTGCTATTATTGGAAATTGAACTAACCCCCCTAACCGTAACAAGGTTACTCAAACCCTGTTCTCCAGCATTATGGGTGATTTGAACCCCTGCAACCCGTCCAGACACAGAATTTGTTGCAATCGACGTAACGGAGCCGGTCATATTGACTACTTTTTCCACACCATATCCAACTACTACGACCTCATCCAAATGGGATTCGTCTGCCTCCAACGAAATAGAAATACTCTCCGTATTGCCAACTATAGTGCTAACAGTTGTATAGCCTAAATAAGATAAAAGAAGTTCATCATTCTCTTCCGCATTGATAATAAAATTACCGTCAAAGTCGGTTGTAGTTCCGTTTGCAGTTCCTTTTACGACCACATTTGCCCCCGGTAAAGGCGCACCATCTGCATCCAAAACTGTACCTGAAACTATTCCTCTTGTTGAATCAATGTGTATTCTCGCAAATACCGAACGGTTATCTGTGGAGTCGGATGCTCCAGAAGTGGTTGTATATGCTTGGTTGTTTTGGGCACCAGATGCGTCTTGACCTGTATTGTTTGGCGTATTTTTTTTGAGTTCTTTTATTTTCTTTTTTGGGTATTTCGTGGCATACCAATCCAATATTTTTCCATAATCTCTAAATAGATTCTCTTTTCTGCTATTTAAATATTCCAAATTATCCGCTTCCTCTTGCTCTAAATTTTTAACGCGTTCTTTATACTCCCTTTTCAATTCCTGAGGAGGCTCAATACGATAACGTACATAATCTTCAATTCTATCCAAAATCAACATTGAGGTATAATCCGTAACCAAATAATATGTTTTGGCAAGTGAAATTATCTGTTCTTTGTTTTCTTTTTTGTTAGCATTGAAGTGCTTCAATTTTTGTTTGGCCCATAGTCTCTTGACCAACTCGGTTCCCTGCGATTTTTTAATTGGAACTTTGATACGCTCCGTTACTTTACCTCGATAACCGAATAGTAATTCAATAGTTGTTTCATTAGAAAATTTTCCTGAAATGGAAAAGTTTCCCGAAACATTGATTTTGTTTTTTGGATACACCTCATAGATGGAACGGTTATGCTTTGTACCCAAAAATTGAAACGTCTCTTGTTTAAGGGCATTTAGGGCTTCTGTTTGTAGTAATCGAACTAGATTGACATAATTACCACCAGAGGAGGTTGCTATTTCTCTAAGCGCTTCATGATTGGCGGAAGTAGTCGAATTGATGGTGTAAATTGCTTGTTTATTCGCGGCGGAAAAATCCCCAAGGTTTGCTAACCCGTCTGTGAACAAGAGTGTTTCGTCGGAATTTTGAGGCAATGATTTAAATAGGTTCATAGCTGTTCCACCGTCATAATTCGTTTCCCTCAGTGTTTTTTTTAATTCATCCCAATTTCCGTTTTGAATTTTAAACGTTTTGCTCTGGTGAATGGCATTGCTAAAAGAAATAAACTGAACCTCAACATCTCCCAAATATTCGAAATATTCGTTTAAAATTTCCAACTCCTTACTTAGATTTCTATTTCGTAATGAATAGGAAATATCCCAAAATATTGCGATTTTTTTAGGTTTTTGTTTTAATCGAGTATTCGGTTTAAGTGTTTGGTTTACAAAAAAGTAATCTCTAAAACTCAAGACTTTTTTTGCGTTATTACTATTTGGCACTTGGACTATTACAGGTGAAGTGGGACGATGATTTTGCCTATTTAAACTAGCGAGATAAACATCCTTTTTTTCTTTAAAAAAGAAGTCTGTATAAGCATCGCTTTTTATTTTAGGCAGTCCTTGTCCATTAAACACCTTCATATTTATGGAGAAGGTATCTAAGGTTTCCTTTAAACCCAACGGCAGTTCATAAGTTTGAAACTGATTCCTCGTGGACAATTCTTGTTCAAAGGTGAGTACGATATGCTTATGCTTTTTGGGTAAGATTGGATAAACCCTAGCCTTGTAGTTATTTCCTTCGGTTTTTTCCAATAAACCTGGGTCGATATTCTGTCTTACGGTGCTTTCGAATGCTACCCGTGCTAATTCTTTCTCTACGATAACGGCTTCCCGAAGTTTGTCAGTGACATCCATGGCAAATCGAGATACCGCCTGTCCTTCACCTAAAGGAAATACCAATTCTCCTTCCAAGGTTCTATCCAGTTCATTATAAAACTTCATGTCATACGTTGTCGAGGCAAAATTGCCAACTATTTTGACATCGATTCTTAGACTTGTTAATTTTAATCTGCTTGAATCCTTTAGTATGATTTCAAGAGATTCTTGGGCAAAAGCCTGTACACATATGGATAGGAATATGAATAGAATGAACTTTCTCATGGTCGGTTGTTTTGTGGTTTTGGGTAAAACTCCATATAAAACTTGATATATGAAATGCGAAATGAGGGAAGTAGTATTTTCAGTGAGTCAAGGCGACTTTTCTTCGTAACGATTTACCGCATTCGCCAACTTCTGCAAAATCCGTTTCCGCAATCGTTCCGGTTGTAAGACCTCTATGGCCTCGCCAAACCCCAAGATCAATCGTTCCAATTCAAAATTGAGTTTAACCTTGATATTGACCTGGATGCTCCCGTCCTGGTTTTCCTTTTCCAGGACCTGGGAATGGTGGAGGGGCTTAGTCAGCACATAGGGTGCATTGTGCCGGTCTATCCAGAGTTTGATGTTCGACGCACGTTCTCCCTGGTTTACGGTTACCCCTACCACATCCGTATAAAAATCGTTCGCATCAAAATCATGTTCCACATAGGGAACATTGAAATCGTAGTCTATAGCAATGATACGGTCTAGGGCCAGGTTTACAATCCCCTTTTTTTTATTACCCATACCGATCAAAAACCAGCGGTTGTTAAATTCCTTCAAAAGATAGGGGTGAAAGCTAATCACATTGGCCACCACTGCCTTAAACGACTTGTATTCCACTTTTAGCACCACCTTTTTCTGGATGGCCTGGTAGAGTTCGTCCAACCAATGCAAGCCCTTTAAATTTTCGTTCTTGTCCAAATGGATTATGGAAGATTGATGGGTTTTCTCGGTGTATACCTTGTCTTCCAACCGCTGAATGATGCCTCCCAGTTCGGAGAACAGGGAAAAGTCCTTAAACTGTTTCAGCATTTCCACCGTCTCGGAAAGCACGTTCATATCATTTTCCGTTAGAGGGATGTCCGTTATGGAATAGTCTTCATCCTCATATTTGTAATACTTTTTATCATAGACGATAATGGGGGCATTGTACCCCAATTTGTCACTTCGCATCAGCTGAATGTCCAACTGCACGGTTCGTTTGCTCACATTCACTTCCCTACCTTCATATTCATAGAGCGCATCGGAGCAAGCGGTGATCAAATCTTCCAAGGTCCACCTTCGATAGCTGTTTTGAAGGCATTTGTCGATTGTCTTATACCGGATCAAGGCATTTTTGTTAAGGGCCATTGTTATAGTCGATTTAATTCGTTGGTCAAATTGGTTCTTGCCCGGGCTTCAAATTTGGATTTAAAGTCTTCGGTTTGATAAATGCTGTCTTTGCTTAAAAAGTGCTGCAGTACCTTTTTTCTACCTTTTCGATACAAAAGATGGGGTATTTTGACATACTCCTTTCTAATTTTAAGCGCATAATCGTCGTACATCGCTTCGGGTTGTCCTAAAATTGCCAAATCAAAGTCGATTAGATAATTTTCATCATTGGATTTGCCTTGGTGATGTTTTGTACAAAGAATGAGCTCTTTGATTCGGTCAATGCCTACCTCGGGATAGCCAATATGTTGCAATACCTGAACGGCTTTTTCGGCACTTTTCTCCTCATTATCCTTCTTCCAAACACTGTATACATAGTCGTGGTAGTAGATAGCTAGCATAATTTCTTCTTCATGCTCAATAACATCCTTGTGTATATCATAGTAAGAAAAGAGTTCTACAAGATGATTTAGGTTGTGGTACTTTCGAAATGTTTGCCGGTACACCGCTTTCAACGCCTTCCACAATTTGATTACTTCAGTCTCCTCCGGTAGATATTTAGACAAGATTCTTATGTATCTTTCCTGTAAATCCATAGCACTATTTTATATAAAATTAGAAGAAAAGCATAACTACGCAAAATAATTGCGCACATGAATCGCAAGTTTGTACCGGAGTCATAAAGAAGCTGGTGCGCTAGCTTCATGTAGCGCCCCGCCGAACGAGGGAGTCGGTGGGGCTAATTAAAGAAGAAATCATGGAAAACAAGACAATTACAGGAAAAACATTGATCGATTTGGGATTCAAATCGGGAAAATGGTTTCCGGAAGCATTGGAACATATCAATACCAACCAATTAGCGGGTGATGCCATGTTGAACTATCTAGAACAGTTCAAGCCAGGTCCTATTCAGAAGTTGCGTTCACAAGCAGTTGCTTTTTCCATCAATATAAAAGCGGAAAACGAATTGGAAGAAGGCAATGTGAACTCGGTGCTTGAATCTATGGACATTCTAATGCGCACTCCTACTGTGGTAAACGGTGCCGTAATGCCCGATGCTTGTCCGGCAGGCCCTAAGGGAACCATTCCCGTAGGTGGGGTGGTCGCTGCCAAAAACGCTATTCACCCAGGGATGCACAGTGCGGATATCTGTTGCTCTGTGATGTTGACCGATTTTGGTTCAACCGATCCAAGGGATATTTTGGACGCCGCCCATGCCAGTACCCATTTTGGTCCAGGCGGAAGGGAC
Organism: uncultured Flavobacteriaceae bacterium; assembly: GCA_947494825.1. GTDB lineage: Bacteria > Bacteroidota > Bacteroidia > Flavobacteriales > Flavobacteriaceae > JBNGOQ01. The sequence continues at coordinate 111,452 of CANLWN010000002.1, forward strand.
AGAAATACGCAATATCGATTTCCTACCGAGCTTTTGGAAGCTTTTGAGGGAAATGTATTGTTGAATGATGGACAGATGGTTCAAATCGCACGATCGCATTTGGGTACCCAAGGGGACGGTAACCATTTCTTGTTTGTAGGTACCTCCAAAAAAACCGGCAATACCATGTTAATTACCCATCACGGTTCACGAGGCCCAGGAGCGCGTTTATACACCAAGGGAATGAAGATTGCGGAACGCTTTCGACAAGAAATTTCCCCGGAAACCCTAAAGCAGAACGCATGGATTCCCTTTGATACCGAAGAAGGACAGAATTATTGGAAGGCCTTGCAAATTATAAGGGCTTGGACAAAGAAAAACCATGAAGTTATTCACGATGCGACCTTGAATACTTTGGGCGTAAAAACTGAGGACCGCTATTGGAACGAACATAATTTTGTATTTCAGGATAACGATATATTCTATCATGCAAAAGGCGCAACCCCTTTGGATGCCAAGTTTATGCCCGATATTACTGGACCACGATTGATCCCTTTAAATATGGCTGAGCCCGTGTTGGTTGTTGACGGAAAGACGACCGCAAGCAATTTGGGCTTTGCGCCACACGGTGCAGGACGTAATATGAGCAGAACGCAGCATAAGAGGAACAAGGCCGAATTCACCAATGAGGAAGTATTCCATGAGGAAACCAAAGGTTTGGACGTGCGTTTCTTCTCCAATGAGATCGATGTTTCAGAACTACCAAGCGCGTACAAAAACGCCACTACGGTACGAAACCAAATGAACGACTTTGGCTTGGGGGAGGTACAGGACGAGGTGATGCCATACGGTTGTATCATGGCCGGAGACTGGTTAAAGAATGCGCCGTGGAAAAAAAGAAGAAAGTAATGGGTGTTAAATTTCTATTGGACATCAAACATCCTGTTTACCAGACAAACCCAAGCTTTCTGTTATCAATGGATTATTCATCGATTTGCGGGAGGCGTTCTATTTGGGTTCTAGCGATGCATCCTATCCAAAATCTCCATGATCTCTGTCTTTTTTCGAACCGATACAGGTACGTTTTCCCCATTTTTTAACATCAGATATCCACCATCGGTCTTGATAAAGGCACTTATGTATTGGAGATTCACCAAATGACTTTGGTGTATACGCAAAAACTCGTAACGCTTCAGCATATCGGAGAAATATTTCAAGGTCTTGGTAACAAAGATTTTCCGCTTATCCTTAAGGTAAAAAATGGTATTGTTGCTATCCGATTCGCATCGCACGATATCGTCCAGGTTCACTATGATGATTTTGTCCAAGGTATGCAAGGATATCTTGTCAGGTTTCCGCTCTGGAGCCGATAGGGTATCCTTTAAAATGGCAAGGCGTTCCTCATTTGGCCCTATCTGTTCTTTTGCCCTGGTAATGGCCTTTCCCAATGCTTCATCCGAATACGGTTTTAGTACATAGTCTATGGCCGCAAATTTGAAGGCACGAATGGCAAATTCATCACTGGCGGTGATAAAAACAATCTTGGATTTTAGGTTTGGGAATATTTCCAATAGATCAAAGCTGGTCCCATCCCCGAGCATAATATCCAAAAAGAGGATATCCGGTTCTTTTTTTCGCAATAATTTAGCCGCTTCCACGACACTTCTGGCGGTGCCGGTGACCTTAATTTCCGGATACCGGGTTTCGATATCACTTTTTAAGAGCTCTAAGGCATCGAGCATGTCTTCAACAATAATCGCTGTGTGCATAGGACGGTCAATAATCGGTTTGTAAAGGAATTTTTAATGATATCTGGGTTCCGATCACGGTTTTATCACCGCTTCGGATCTCTTCGATTTGCAAGGCATCTTTTCCGGAAATGGACTCCAATCGTTCCCGGGTTACCACTAGGGCCATGGATTGATGGTCGGTTTTGGTCTCCGCTTTTTGCGATTGAAAAATGCCCGGCCCATTATCCCGTACGGTACAATGTAAGAACGCTTCGGAAGTATAGAAACGTATCTTGAGCTCCCCTTCCCTGTTACCTTTAAGAATACCATGTCTTATGGCATTTTCCACAAAAGGCTGAATAAGCATTGGCGGTAGGAGTATTTCCTCCGCATCCGGAACTATATCCACACTAATATCAAAGGAAAAAGCCTTAGGTGCCATAAGCTGTTCCACTTCTATATAATGCCGCAGTGTTTTTACTTCCTGGTCCAAACTAATATAATCTTTCCTAGAATTGTACAAGGTTTCCCTTAGTAGGGTGGCAAAACTATTAATGGTGGCATTCATCTTTTGGGGCTTTCGGGTCCCCATGGCCTTTATCCCATTGAGTACATTAAAGATGAAGTGTGGGTTCATCTGTAACCTTAGGGCTTTTTGCTCCAAGGAAAGCAAATGGTTTTGCAACTGTAATCGTTCTTGTTCCTCCCGGTTCCGCAACTTTATTCTTCCTATGTACCAAAAGGTCGTTCCTATCAAAAGTAGAGTCACCAACCCTAACATCGTTAATTGAAACCACAATTTCCTGTACAAGGGACGGTCTATATGAAATTTGAATCCTATCGGGTCACTTTCTTCCCATCTATAGTTTCTGGACTGCACTGAAAACAAATGAGGTCCGTAGGCGAGGCCGAGGAGGTTTTGACGGTTTTCCGAAGACCAGGGGCTCCATTCCGTCCTATTTAATTTATATCGAAATTGAATTTCATCAGGATGGTCAATGTCCACCGTGTTATACCCAAAGGTCAATTGGGTTTGTTCAGGTTTTAACTGCAGGATCTTATCGCTATTGGTCCATACCTTCAAGTTAATGGAATCAACAGCGCTATAATTCACCTCCAGTGCCTCAAAATGGATTTGTGGCTTTTGGGACTTTATACCGGGATTGCCAGGCTTGTATTGTGTTAATCCATAAATAGCGCCAAACCAAAGGTTTCCCTTGGCATCCTTGTCCACCGCGTTTAAGCAAGTTTCTATTCCCAAAAAGCCATCATTTCTTCCAAAATGAAAAACATCAACGATCTCATTCATCTTGTTCAACACAATTTTATCCACCCCCTGTTCGGTACCAGCCCATAAATAGCCCTGATCGTCAAAAATAAGTTGGTAGATATTCTCCGAGCCAAGATTTTTTGCCCCACTTAGTTTTTGGAAATTTATCGTTCCGTCCAAATCGGACCACCAGATACCGCTACCCGCCGTACCTAGGAATAACCTATTGTTGTGGAACAACAAAGTTCCAACCGAGAGGTGTTCATCCAAGACTTGTCCCAAATGGGTGACTTTCCCCTCGGAAAGATATCCCAAAGCACCATTTTTGGTGGCATACCACAACCTATCCGCTGTATCCGTCGCCAAATCCCTGATAAAAAGGTCCTCGATACCATCTTCCTTTCCAAAGACTTTTTTAACCGCTAGGCCCTTCTTCCCTGGGTAGAACAGGAACTTTATAATGCCACTGGAATAGGTGGCTGCCCAAATCGTATTTTTCTTGTCAGCATAGATATCACTAATCCAGTTGGACGGAAAGCCCATGTCCGTATCCAGAATATGGGTTCGGACCTTTTTGCTCACCAAAGTGTCCCTTTTAATGCGTAGAGTATCGGTACTATCCACTGCTATACTGTCTACGAGTACAGTTTCTCGGAAAAGCACCCCTCCCCCATCGGTACCTGCCCAAATATTGCCCTTGGTATCACTTGTAATGGTCTTGATCTTCACTTCAGAAATCTTAGCAGCATTGGGAATATGATGAATTCCTGAGGAGTCTATACGGACCAGTCCGGCTTCGGAGTTTGAAACCCAGATCCCGTCCGAGGTAGAATGTACCGCATATACGCGATTACCCATCAGGCCCGTATTTTGGTCGTAATGTTTAAAATTGTTTGAAAAATATTTATAGAACCCCCCTCCTGACGTAGCTATCCAGATATTGGACTGACGATCGGCCATGACCTTTCTAATATGGGAAACGGCCAATCCGTTACTACTGTTTAAGTTTCCTTTTTCAACATAGGTATCCGCATCCAGTATGGTAAGGCCATTGTTGTCCGTAGCTACCCATAGCTCATTCTGATTTTGAATGGAAATAGCATTGATTCGCAAGGGCTCCCGGATCAAAATGGTATCCGTTGAATTTTTGGGGTCCAAAACGTGGATTCCATCATTAAAGGTTGCTGCAAAAACTTTCCCGTTGTGTGCAATTACGGATGTAAAGTTGTTGTCCAGTAGTTTTTCTTTGGATGTGGCTTCCACATTTAAATCGTTCAATTTCCATAAGCCGTTATTTGTGGCTGCCCAGAAAACGGCACCATCAAAAAAAATGGTATTGACAATGCTGGAATCCAGTTCGGAGTGAATAAAAACCTGTTCCAGACCAGTACCATGCAAAAGCCGATATATCCCCCGATTGGTCGCCAAATAAAGTACATTTCCCCGTTGATGGATTTGATTCACCTGAGGTGATTCAAAATTTACAAATCCTTGTTTTGTTTTTATGGAAAGGCCCCGTTTGCTTCCAATATAGAGGGTGTCATTGCCAAAATGAAGTGCGTGGATGTAATTGGAAAGTAGGCCATTGCCCTGCTTCCACACCTGGAAGCTGTTCCCGTCAAAATTGCAGAGTCCGCCACCTTGGGTACCCAACCACAAATACCCCTTCGCATCCTGGACCATATCATAGACTTGGGATTGTGGCAAACCATCTTCAAGGGTGTATGCCCTAAGTTGGTTGGCCTGACCCCATAGTGACCCTGTGGTCATCAAAATACTTATGAAAAGGAAATAACGGGTAGCACGATGCAACTTTTTCGAAAATTTTTAAGGTTATAAACAAATATAGTAAGAGACTGTAATAACGGGAATACCACTATAATATTTGATACAATTCCGTATCGTTTAAGTGGAGGGTTCGGTACTCGGATGGGTCCTTAACCTCCATAACGGGCTGCATTATACAAAGTACGGTTGTCTTGCCCTTTACATAAAGTATTCTTCCCTCCACAAAGCTTTTCCATCGGTATTTCTCAATGGGAATGCCCAATTGAAAAAGCGCTTCTGCCACCGCCTCGTTTTCTACCAGCCAATCCATTAGCACTTCCCTGGTTTCAAATCCTGGGATTTCCGTTCCGGCGTCAAATGTAAACTCCCAATCCACCGGAATGTTGAACTTATAACTATAGGCCTTGCCAAAACGATGTTCTTGTCTGGTTTTCAAGGCCGTAAACCAATCAATATCCACATGGGGATAACTTGCCTTGAATGTTTCTGAAAGTGCCCGAGGTCCGGGAGATTCGGCTGTGGGGTAATATCCGTAGTACGGTTTCGCCAAATAATGCGCAGCATATTTTCCTCCAAAGATGTTGAAAAAGGAGGAGGCATATACTTTTGGAGCTTCCTCGGCGGTAAAGACCTGCTTCAATTCTTGCATCAATGCCCGATTTTCCCCTAGGCCGCATGAGTGAAAAATAATCTTTGTACAGGCCGTGATCGTGTTTCGAACTTTCGGAATTTTGCCCGTTGCCAGGGCTGAACCTAAGGTTTTTACGGAAGTTCGTTCCCCGAATTTGTTCGTTTTCAGGGACATTCCCAACCAAGGGTTGCCATGGCTTACGATATGGATCTCATCAAATCGCTTTTGTTTGTTGGAATTTTGGTTGAGCCATAGCACAATTTCTTCCAAGGAAAATAAATGGGTGATCACCGGGATGTTCCGTGTTTCAAAATACTCCCTGGCCTTGGCATAATAGGTGGTGTCCCCCTCGTCAAAACCGGTAATAAAGGCCACCGATTCCTCGGTTGTAGCTACTTCCATTGGCAAAGCGGAAACCGCTTCCGTAACTATTGGAAACGGTTCCCTGCCACCTATAAATAGAAAAAGTAAAAGGATATAGGAACTTTTCATAATTCGCTGGAATTTCCGGTACTTACAATGATATCATTTGAGCCAATGGGGGCGACCTTCTTTTTGGATAGTTTGTAACCATTCCAGGTATAAAGACTGGTAAGCAAGGAAGAATTGTCCGTAATTTTCCCATTTTCCAGGTTTTGGTAATCGGTAATTTTGGTTTTTAGGATAATGGTACTCTTCATGCCCTCCATGTCCGAAGGAAAAACGAAGGATTCACTTTTCGTATAGGTCGACGCTACCGTGGGTATTAAATTGGCCACGTAGGTAAACTTACCATTATTCCAAAAAACATACATTTTTCCTTCACTGATAGAGTCTGGGCCATCGGAAACGGAAAGTGTTAAAATATCTTCTACATTAAAGAGCCCCTTGTTTCCGATATTCTTTATTTCCAAGGGCTGGAATTGGTGTCCATCAAACACAATTTTGTCGATTTGAATACCTTTTTTGAAGGCCCTTATTTGATATTTTTCTTCCCAAACACCTTCATCGTTGGTTTTGAAGCTTTCCAGGCCATAAACAAATTTCACATCATAATTCGCCTGACTCCCAAGGGCTTTTTGAGCAATAAGGCCACCCCAGACCCAACCCTTTTTCTCACCGACAATTACTTGGTACCAATGGCTTCTAATGCCATTTATAGCTTCCTGATTTTGGCTTTTGTCCGTTAAGATCAATTTGGTGCCAATATTCAAAATGGTCAATTTTTTACTCTTTTTTGAAGGCCCTTCGCGTAAAAACACTTTATGCCCAAGAAGGTATTCATAGGACACTTTTTCCGTGTCCATGGTATCTTTCAGTACGTTAAACCGCACCTCTGGCAATGTTTGACCAGTGACGTTGAAAAAGACAAATATGCAAAGGGCGAGGATACTTCTTTTTAGATTTTTCATGATATATGGATTTTAATGTTAATACTTATTTCAATGTTTTTTAGACGTTTAAGAATCGATGCATTGTGCTGATGGTAGCCTAATCTTAGGGTTGAAATCATTATCGTTCCAATAACAACTTTCCAAAGTTTCAAGCTCCTTGATCGTAGGGTCCGCTATGTAGTTTACGTTGGTCCCAAAAATGCCGTTACTTTTCATGCTGCTCAATTTTAGTTTGTTCTGCTTGCTTATTTCAAAAGTAGTTTGATCCCTAGGCTTGATGGGCACTCTTCTAGTATTCGTAGGTTGCAATCTAGAATTCGTGCAGCTACCTGAACAACGCATTGTGCCGTTCGCCATCCAAAAGAAAAACCCACAAGTCTTGAGGATCCTTGTGGGCTTTCTCCCCTCCTAAGAGGGAGCCAACCAACCTAACACTATTTCTTTATGGTAAGGGTCACCGGTTGCAGAAGCCTAAGCTTAAGTGCTTGGAGTTTGGAAAATTCTTTCGTTATGTTTTCAGAAATCACCCATTTCCCATTTTCCTGTTTTTCAATTTTGGTTACCCTGCCCTGGGTATCCAGTGTAATCCGCAAAGCCCTGTAGGTATGGAGATAGCGATGTATCTGTTTGGAATAGACGGCCTTGAAACCTATGGTAATCTTTCTTTTTTCGGCCTTGGATAGGTTTTCAGCGATATGAATGGCAAAAGATTTGGTGAATTTGGTCTTTTCACTGAGTTCCGCCGCTGCTCCCACCGCCGAATTGTTTACATTTTGGGGCATTGGCAGGGGTTGTTTTATCGTTTTTGTTTTACCCTCTTTGTTGACCACTGTTTCATCTACCGCCACAAAGGAAGTGTAGGCTGTGGCCAAATGGTACCTAAGGCCTAGGGCCAATACGCTGTCCTTTACTTTGGCATTGAACAGTTTACCGTAATCATCCAACTCTGCGATTCTCTTTCGGGCCCAGAGGTAGCGCAAGGCCTTGTTTCCAATACTTAAACTGCCTTGGGATACCTTAAATTCCTGTTTGAACCTTTTCCTGCCCTGATATCCTCTGACCACCAAGGTACCTCGGGGTTTTCCCTGATATTTTCCGTATACAATTACAGGTCTCCGGGCAAAAACATCGGGGATGCTTTTAGGGGCCATATCATAGATTTCAAAACCTTTGGCCTGCAACTTTACCTGGGTTAGCAAAGGTGTGGAAACATACTCCTTAAATTCCTTGGCCACAACGGCTGCCTCTTCCCTTGTAGTGGCTATAAAAGATTCGCTGTTGGATACCCGGGCCATTCCTTCGACCAGATACCTGTTGACACTGGACCCAATACCGAAGGTGAACACATTGGCCTGGTCCAAATTGCTTTTGATCAATTCAAAGGCCTCTTTTTCCACTTGTACATAGCCGTCCGTAATAACCACCATGGAACGGGAACCGGTGATGTCCTTTCTGGGCAGCTTGTAAGCCTGTTGCAACGCACTGAGCAGTTGGGTGCCCCCACCACCCTGGCCTTCAGAAAGAAAACGAATGGCTGCCTCCACATTATGCTCATAAGCTTCAACGGGAAAAGGACTAAAAACGGTAGAACTAGAGGCAAAGAGTTGCACGTTAAACGTATCCGTTGTTCTAAGATTACACAATAAATTTCGCATCAACGCTTTAGAGACCTGCAAAGGGTATCCGTTCATGGAGCCCGAAACATCCACAATAAACAAGTATTCCCGGGACGGAATGTCCTCCAATTTAACCGTATGGGCGGGTTCCATGATATAGGCAAAGAAATTTTCGTCCCCATGCTCGTATAAAAGAAGACCTGATTGTATGGCATCGCCACGTAGATTGTAGTTCAGTACAAAATCCCTATTGGCTGGATTTTGATTTGTTTTGGATAAGGATATCTCTGCCGTTTTGGTATCGGGGTAATCAATATTGATGCTATGGGTGTTGCTACCTATGTTTTGAATGATCATGCCTGCATTGATATGTACATCCATATCAAAACTAAAAGTGTCCGAAATACCTTTAGGGGTATAGGGCATATGAAAAGCTTCTTCCTGTACGGTGTCCTCACCCGTATACCTGGGCCCTACCACTCTAGGTGAAACAAATTGATAGCTTCCATTCACGGGCACCAACATTTCTGTGAAATAGATATCTATGGCAATGGTTTCACCGGGCATAATATTGCCTACATGCATCTGAAAGATGTTAGGTCGATGTTGATCTAGCTTGGCAGCGCGTTTTCCCTGCTTTAAAGCCGTATTGTAAATCTTTTGGGCCTCTTGCTTTTCGAATATTTCGGCGTTTATAGTCCGACTCCCAATACGCATTTGCATTTTATGCACCGCCGACTGGGTGGCAAGGGGAAACACATATTTTGCAACTATGGGGATCTCTCCAAGATTGTGATACACTTGGGTCATATGTACGTGGGCAATGGTTCCCGATATTTGCACCTTGGTCCTGGTTTCCTTTAACGGGATGACAGCATCTTTGTCAGATACTGCTAAATAAGGGCCTTTCCTTTCCTGGGCAAAACAAAGGAAGACGGTACAGGAAAGCATTAAAACGAATAGATTTTTCATGATTTTGGTTTCAGACAATTGTTGATTCACTTACCAAATGTAACCAGGCACCGTGGGGGTACATGAGCTGCTTTAGAATTCGTTGGCCCTAAACTAGAATTCGTAAAAACCCTATCGTTTTTAGGGTTGCGTAAGTATCGGAAGGCGCGCTAGGGTTCCATGAAAACCTGAGGAAATTTGGAAAACACAAAAAAATAGTGTCATATTTGCACCAGAAATGAAAAATACTAGAGTACATAGCAAACCGGAATCACTGTTTAGTCAGTGTGACTATCGCTGGATATTGGAATTATCCTCGCGGAAGGGACGTGATGTGTCTAGTTTAAATGGATTTATATATTGATTTAAGAACAAAACTTGATACTGAATACAAGCGTCCAACATTAATTGGGCGCTTTTTTTATGGAAATTTTTAAAGGAATGAGTGAAAAGTAAAACTACATATACAGGATAATTGAAACAGAAAACGATTGAGAGACAGGCGATTGTAAAATGTTAAAAATCTGCTGAAAAGTGGACAAGGTTTCTATTGCTCAATATTATCATAAGTATTTGATTTTCAGTAAATTAAATTCATTTTTTTCTTGTGTAATTCAAAAATTGATTTCATCTTTGCCCTGTCGAATTAAGGACAAAAAAACAGAATATTAATACTAAAAACGAAGCTATGCTTTTACATCAGAATTGTTTTAAAAGCCGATTGATTTGGGAACAATCAATATATATGCTTCGGTTCTTTCCATAAGGAGTTATAGACTCTAAAAGATCCGAAGCATTCAATCAGAGTGTTTCGGATTTTTTATATCCATTCATCAGATATAGACATTCCGAAATCAAAAAAATTGCATTGTTGGGCCAGCATATCTGTCCCAAAAATGCACAAAGGAAAATCTATCATGGAAAGAACAAATTTTAACATATACCTATTCAAAGCATTGGATGCTTATCCATACAACTTGGAGGAGGCTATTGAAGCATTGAATTATGCCTTGTCTTATGATGCCAAAAATGTTCAGGCGCTTTATTTGATGGGTAAGATTTATACGGAACAATTAGGAGAGTTCGAAACTGCCAAGAGTTGTTTTTCCGAAGCATTGGCAAGTGGACTCGATTGGCCAAAAATTTATCCGGCGTATATCAGAACTCTAGTGTTGAACGAAGATTATGAAGAAGCCCAAAAACTCTTGGATTTCGCCATAGTTCGTAAGGCAACTGATAAAGGAGCCTTGTATTTCTACCAAGGTTTGCTAAAGGAAGTACAAGGTGAATTCAAAGAAGCGATCAAAGCATACAAGCAAGCAAAAAGACACGGGCTTAACAATGAATTCATAAGAAGAGTCGAAGAAGAGATAAGTCGAGTAAAAGGAAAGTTTGGAAAGAAAAAAAGTAAGAACAAGAAAAAACGAAAGGAGGAGAAATCTAAAAACCGCTCCTAAATCAGGGGCGGTTACAAGGGAGTACGCCGAAGTTGTAACGTCGATGGCGGGACTGAAATGAGTTTACGAATTCAACGAAACCTATGAAAAGAAATAGAATTGAATGAGTTAAAATCCGTTGTCTTTGACTGAGTAGGTTCCCTGCCCGCTCGGCAGGCGGGGATTCCTACCACTCCCACCAAGCGTCTGTGGTGTAAGGGTAGCATCTGGGTCTCCAAAACCCGGGATTGGGGTTCGAATCCTTGCGGACGCGCTAAGTACTGTAATTCAATGACAAAGTGCCCAACTGTCTCTTGGGAAGTCATTGCAGGGTTCCCTGCCTGCTCGACAGGTGGGGATTCCCGTCGGTACTGTATGGAGGGTAGGCAAATACTGGTTCGTAGCGCTCGCCTGCTAAGCAAATCTACTAAAAGGTACTGAAGGTTCAATTCCTTTGCCCTCCGCCAAATGACAAGGTGGCTGAATGGTTAAGGCAATGATCTGCAAAATCATTTTTTATGAGTTCGAATCTCATCCTTGTCTCTGATAAAATGAATTCGGAAGTATTGAGCAATTGGCTGGCTCGCCTGACTGTAAATCAGGTCTCTTCGGAGCATGTAGGTTCGAGTCCTGCTACTTCCACAAAGTACCGTAGTTCAATGGCTAGAGCACCCGACTGTCTATCGGGAAGGTACGGGTCCCGACGTTTCACTTAAGCGAAAGTCGGGATACCGACCTAAGCGTAGGTATTCGAGTCCCGTCGGTACTGCAAAGCTGAGAAGATAACGGTAGTTGTTTACCTGCCTTGGACGCGGGAGGTCGTCCCGCACATGCAGGACTTCTCAGACTATATGCTCTGTTCGTATAATGGTTAGTACACCTGACTTTCTATCAGGAAATAGGGGTTCGATTCCCCTACAGAGTACATAGTGAGGTATAACTCAGTTGGTAGAGTACCGTGCTTTTAACACGGGAGTCTTAGGTTCGAGCCCTAATGCCTCAACAACTTGCAGGGATGGCCAAAATGGCAAAGGCGCCTGATTTAGGATCAGGTATTTGAGAGTTCGAGTCTCTCTCCCTGTACGATGCCCCACTAGCCCAATTGGCAGAGGCAAAGGACTTAAAATCCTTTAAGTCCAAGTTCGAATCTTGGGTGGGGTACACAAGCTTATGGTGTAATGGATAGCACGCAGGATTTCTAACCCTGAGGTATGAGTTCGAATCTTATTAGGCTTACGAATAGACCTGTGATGTAATGGCTAGCATACAAGATTTTGATTCTTGTTGTAAAGGTTCAAATGCAAAGCATTCATGAATACCTATGCAATAAAATAGATATAACATGAATAAATCCTTTAGGGTCTTCGTTTAAAATGGTGTCTCTAGCTTATCCGGTAAAGCGCCCCGCTGTGAACGGGAAGAACAGGGTTCGAGTCCCGGAGTACACCCAAGAAGGAACAGTAGCAAAGATGGTCAATGCTGCGGATTGAAGATCCGGAGATACAGGTTCGAGTCCTGTCTGTTCCACATAGGAATATAGCCTGCCTGCCGGCAGGCAGGCTCGAGTCTTGCTATTCCTGCAAAGAATAAAAGAAAATTTTACTACGTATGATGATTGCGTAGTTGTAATTCAATTTTGTTGTGTAATTAGAACAAACTTGTTTAAAACATAGTTTGTGGTAGTGCCCCGCAACAACGAGGTGTGTTGCGGGGCAATAACAAAATGCCTCTTTAGCTTAAAGGGAAGAGCTGTGGTAGGCCATCGCGTAAAGAAAATGTCCGATGGACATTTTTAGCAGATGGGCCAGATGGAGCGGGGCGTTGAGAAAAGTTCATTGAAAATGTCATATTCCCAGTTACCCCTCGACTGCGCTCGGGGTGACATAGGATTAATAATATCAAGCTGGTCTTGTTGGGTGTCTCTATATGGCACTATTGTATGAAGTTTTGCCGTGTGGTATGATGTCTTCATATGCAACTTGACTTGAAGGTTTTGATTGTTAGCCAAAAAACAATCATCACTCTGTAGGTCGTGGGTTCGACTCCCGCTCCCGCCTTCGGCGGGATAGTTCAGCTAGGTTAGAACAACAGACGTGGATGTCGCGGGTTCGAATCCCGTCTAAATCTATTGGATTTAGTAGCTCAGTGGGTAGAGCTCTACGCTTTTAACGTAGGATATGGACTCAAAATCCATTTTCTAAAGCCGGCCATCTTTCAAAACTGGTCACCAAAGCCATGTTAGGCTATAAATGACAAGAAACCGTAGTTCTATGTCGGTTATTTCTCCCTAAAGGAGAAAATAACAGTCTTGAAGCTACCTTGAAATAGTGATTTTTTGATGTAAAGGGCAATTCCTTTTTAGTTATCCCTCCTTTTGGAAAACTGATGCATACGTTATCAGCACCTCATCGGGAAGCATTACTTACAACGAATGGCACCTAACCTTGAAAACTAGTATTTCCGTATCGAATGGATGATATACAACCACGGTTTCTTTTGTAAAGAAAGTTATTGGAATCAATGCATATAGTTTAACCCGTTCGTCCGTCAGATGATGGAGCGGACACAAATTTAAAATGATGAAAAGAGTAAGAATCAATGCAGGAAAAGTAGGTTTGGTCTTCAAAAAAGGAGATTACCAAAGGGTAATTACCCAAGGAACACATTGGGTAGGCCTTAGAACCAAGGTTATGGTCTATGATCTTACCAAGGCTTTTGTTGCGCCTATAGCATTGGAAATCTTGCTACAGGACCAGGGTTTGGAGGCCATGTTGCATCTTATTGAAGTTAAGGATGCCGAATTGGTTTTGGTTTCTGAAAACGGCAATTTGAAACAAGTCCTTACCGCCGGTAAGTATGCCTTCTGGAAAGGTTTGATCAGCTACGAGTTCGTTAAGGCGGACTTGAGTAAGATCTATATCACAGAAGATATCAATAAAGCAATGCTGAGTCATCCTCAATTGCGGACTTATCTTCGTACTTTGGAAGTTGCGGCTTATGAGAAAGCGGTTCTTTTGGTCGATGATGTTTATATTAAAACGCTGGAAAGTGGTGCTTACCACTTCTGGAAAAATGATATCTCCATCAAGATGGGAAGAGCAGATATGCGTCAATTGCAGTTGGAGATTTCCGGTCAAGAATTGTTGACCAAGGACAAGGCTGCTATTCGTATCAACTTCTATACGCAGTATAAGGTTGTAGATATCGAAAAGGCCTTATTGGACAACAAAGACTATGAAAAGCAGTTGTACATCGCTATGCAGTTGGTTTTACGTGCCTATATCGGCACCTATACCTTGGATGAGCTTTTAGAGCGTAAAGAAAGTATCGCAGAAGCTGTGTTTGCAGATGTCAAGACAACGGCCACCCAACTGGGTGTTGAGGTTTTGAGCTGTGGTATCCGTGATGTTATCCTAACTGGGGAGATGAAAGACATCATGAACCAAGTTCTGGTGGCACAAAAGCGTGCTCAGGCCAATATTATTACCCGAAGAGAAGAGACCGCTTCTACCCGAAGCTTGCTGAACACAGCTAAGCTGATGGAAGAAAACGAGATGCTCTTCAAGTTGAAAGAGATGGAATACGTTGAAAAGATCGCCGATAAAATCGGTGAGATCACTGTCTCTGGAAACGGGGGTATGGTAAAACAATTGAAGGAGATTTTCTCTGTCAATAAGTAGATTTGTTGGAATGCGCCAACTTTCGTTGGCGCATTTTTTTTTGACCGCTATCAGTTGATAAGATTTGGATAATCCTTAACGGCCCTCTTGATAAATGATATCTATAAACCCGATTAGTCACAAAAAAAAGGCGTGGTTTATGAAACGGTCACAAAATTAATTTTAGAACTGACCGGAAAACAAAAACTGCCTTTGTCCGTGCTATTTACTACTCTAAAAACTGAATTCTGCAAGATATTGCTGCCTTGTACTTTAAAGTCATCATGCGTTGCAATTTAGCCACCTTCACAAGATTCAATCCTTTTTCGGAACCGCCATCTTTCTGTAAAATGATTCTTGCTTGAGCCTCCAACATTTCAGCTTTTTCACATTTACTTTCAATAATTTGGTTCAGTTCGGCAATTTCTTCAACTATCATCGCATTGTTAGATGACGAATCAATACCATTGTTATCATCCAATCTTTCACTGGGAGCAAATCCAAATAATAATACCACTCCCAAAACTAAAGTTCCCTTTTTCATAAGTTCTAGTTTTAATTAATAATCTACTTTTTAAAATATTCCCGTATTCCGTAACTGGCGAGCACTCCTTCGCCTGTTGCCGCGGCTACCTGCGCAATGGCTCCTTCCCTACAATCTCCCGCTGAAAAAATACCTTCAACCGAAGTCTTTGCAAGTCCCGTGGTGGTAATAAATCCTTTTTCGCTTAAATCAACAATTCCTTTAAACACATCTGTATTAGGTATCAAACCAATGAAAATAAACACCCCATCCCCAGGAATTGATCCTTCCTCTCCTGTAGTATTATCCTTGATTTTAGTTTCTTTGAACAGTCCATTTTCATCTGCAACAAACTCCAATAATGTTTTGTTCATATACGTTTCTATATTCTCTATTTTGGACAGTTTCTCTACATAGGTTTTTGAGGCAGAAAATTCTCTACTTCTATGGATAATTTTTATCTTTTTACAGAAGCCCGATAGAAATGTTCCTTCTTCCAAAGCACTATTCCCACCTCCGACAACAACTACTTCTCGATCTCGGTAAAATGCCCCATCACAGGTAGCACAGAAATGAACTCCGGAACCAATAAGTTCCTCTTCTCCTGGAATATGCAATCTGCGATAGGTAGATCCCGTGGAGACAACAACGCTTCTTCCAACATAATTATCAGAAGTGGGAGTCTTTACATAAAATTTACGCTCCCTTACTTCTATTCCCGTTACCTCTACTCCGGTTGAGATTTTGGCTCCATAGGTTCTTGCCTGTTCCAGCATTTTATTATAGGTAAGAATTAGAAGACAACATCGATTACAGCATTTTTTTTGACAAGAAGTCCATCAATGCCCGTTTGTAAGTTCTTCCAATTGGAATGCAATCTCCGTTTACCCATAGTGATTCGGAATCAAATTTTTCAATGCGATCAAGCGCGACAAAATAAGATTTGTGCACCCTCATAAAACTTTCCTTGGAAAATTGATTGCCGTAATGGCTTAAATTACCTCTCGCATATTTTTTCTCGGTTTGAAGATGAATCGTGCAATAATTTCTGTCACCATGCAAATAACAAATGTCGTCTTCAACTATTTTTATCGATGTGTGTCCTTCCTTTAAGAAGAAATACCTCCTTCCTCGGGGTTGCAGCTCGTTCTGGGAACTTGGCCGAACTGGTGGCAACTCAAGGGCTTTGTTTACCGCAAGAAGAAATCGATCGTAGGGAATAGGTTTCAACAGATAATCGACCACTGACTGCTCTAGGGCTTCCAAGGCGAATTCTTTATAAGCCGTGGTTACGATAATCTTTGGAGGGTATTTCAAGATTTTAATGAACTGTAGGCCGTTGATTCTTGGCATTTGTATATCCAGAAAAATCAAGTCTACGGACTGTGTTTGCACATAGTATAATGCCTCAAAGGCATTTTGGAATGACTTCAAAAGCTTAAACCCTTCGGTTCTTTTCAGATGTTTTGTCAAAATATCTATGGCAAGAGGTTCATCATCAATAATTACACAGTTCATGGCTTTACAAGAGGTATTTTTAAATTAACATGATATGAATCTTCCGATTTCTCGGTGGTCAAACTAAATCGTTCTTGATAATTGTATTTCAAACGTTGCCTTACATTTAGGATGCCAATCCCCTTTGTATCTTTTTCTTCTTCAATATATGGGGCAATGGAATTCTGAAGGTCCATCTCCAATATATTCTCTGATACGTCAATAGCACATTTGATCCAGCATGCATTATGGTCATTGGCAATACCATGCTTGAACGAATTTTCGATAAAGGGCAACAGCAGTAGGGGCGGAATTTTTTTATTGACAGCCGTACCTGATATTGAAAAACTCAACTGCAACTTTGAACCATATCGTAACCGTTCAAGGGCGATATAGTTTTTTATGCAATCAAGATCGTCAACCAAGTTGACAAGCGTCTTTCTTGCCTCATATATTATAAAACGCAATAAATCTGAAAGTTTAATTACGGTCTCTGCGGCGACTTCGGGATTATTCAATATCTGGGCGTAAAGCCCATTCAATGTATTAAAGAGAAAATGGGGGTGTAGCTGGGATTTCAACAATTGTAGTTCATTCTGAACATTGGATTTTTCCCGACCAAGTCTATCGATTTCCTGTTTTTCGCGATCTTTTAACAATTTCATGACCATGGCCAGTATGGTAACAATGATCAAGTCTAACAAGGGAGAGACAAACTTTGATAAATCATTTGGAAAGAAGGTATTTTCCACATCGGGAAAGTATAATGGATAGACACTACTTAGAACAAAAATTCGCAGGAGCAAGACGCCCACTACCAATACCAGACCAACTTGCAATGCAGCCTGCCAATACTTTCCTTTGAGTAAAAATCGTGGTACGATAAAATATAGGGTGAAGTATACACTGAAAAGCTTTGCGGGCAATGATGCCAATTCATAAATAACATGAAGACCTAAATTGGGTTCTTGCACATAATAAATGGCAACGGTGAAAATGACATATAGGCACCAAAAAACAAGATGACTTAACAATCTGTTCATAAAACTGATTAAATGTGGTCCAATCTAAGTTGAAAACTGCAGGACAGGCTGGAAAAAGTATAAAATACTTAAAATTGGGTACAAACTACTCAATTTTAGGGACAAGTTTGAGTCGTTTGTTGCTAATCAAGGTTTATCATCAATAATCTATGTTTGGGAACATTCACAAAAAGTATGATTGGCGTAATGGCTATTTTAGGAGAATCTGAGCGCACAAAATGTTATTAAATGAAAAATAATAGGAGGAAATTTATTGGGGATATGGGAATGGCGGGTATCGCTACCTTCACTGTCCCTTCAATCTTTGCGAACTTTAAAGCCGGGGCACGCTTAAATGTATTGGTTTTGGGAGGAACTAATTTTTTAGGCCCTGCAATCGTAAAATCCTTATTGAAGGGAGGGCATGAAGTGACTTTGTTCAACAGAGGTATAACCAACCCTCATTTGTTTAAAGATCTAAAACGAATTTTTGGAGACCGCGAAAAAGGCCTCTCGGGATATACAAATTTAACGAGCCAAAAAGGCAGATGGGATATCGTTATCGACGTTTGGCCACAGCATCCCAAATTTGTCAAAGATGCCATTGCAGTGATCAAAAAGCGCACTACCCACTATATTTTTATTTCGAGTATTGCCGCCTACAACCACTATATAAAAATCGGGATGGATGAATCGTCACCCCGAAGAAAAGGGACATCCTATGAACCTGGTAATTATAATTTGAACAAAGCACTTTGTGAAAAAGTAGTGGAGGAGAACTTCCCCGATAACTTCACCATACTTAGGCCAGGCGCGATTGTTGGCGACCGCGATTCGGGGCCTTTCGGCACCTATCTATTGGATCGCATCGCAAATCGCAAAGAAATTTTGGCACCCGATTCCAATGATCCGGTTCAATTTATAGATGCCCAAGATATTGGAAATTTTGTCAATAAATGTGTCGAAAGCGCTATTAAGGGGCACTTCAATATGGTGGGCCCGGCCTCGACTATGGGATACAAAGAGTTTTTGACAATGGCCAAGGACGCTCTTAAAAGTGATGTTAAGATCATTTGGATGGATGTAAAATTCTTGGTAACCGAAATGAAATTGGAACCTTTTATGCAGATCCCATTTTGGATCCCTGTGGCCTTGGATCCCGAACCCGGCTTTCATCAAATCAGCAATAAAAAGGCCATAAATGCCGGACTTAAATTTACAGACTATAAAGAGACGGTTGAAATAAGTTATGATTCCTTTAAAGAAAAACGATTTATCCTTGAAGAAGATTCCGAATTAGTTTTTGGGATTAGCGATAAAAAAGAGAATGAAATTATTGAAAAGTGGAAGAAAAAACCATAATTTAACTCTATGTAAAACCACATGTACTACTTGGTATTTGGAGATAAATGAGGAGTTCATCAACATGTACAATTAACTCAGCCGTTTTGCTGTACATGATAGCTCGACCGTTTTGACCAAATGAGAATACAAAAAACAACATAATGGAAACCAAGTTGTTGACACTTATTATTTTTGGTTTGATAGTTCAAGTAGGCACTTCTCAGGCAACAGAAGTTTCAAAATCAAATATTGTTGGGTTTTCATCACACATTAAAATTGATAAATCACGGCCTTCAGTTAAAGATGGAAAATTTGGACGCACAATTCAAATTAATATTTGGTATCCGGCAAAAATTGAAACTGGATCCAGCAAAATGTTTTTTTCCGACTACCTAGGGGTAAAGGGCAATGAAATGGGGGTTAACGAATCTCCTCAAAATTACAGCAAAACAGTTGAAAGCTATTTTCAATGGCCCATATCGCAAGGTGCAAACCAATTACTGATTGATTCATTAGTTTCTGCAAAGCTACCGATGCGTGCCGTCACAGACGGCAAATTTAAGCCTGGAAAACATCCAGTTATTTTATTAATTCACGGATCTGCCGTCGACTTTGCATTTTTAGGAGAGTCTTTGGCAGAACAAGGTTACATAGCTATCAATATACCTGTTAAAGGATATAGGCAGAAGGAACTGGATGTAAATGGTATCGGCATGGAAACGGAGATTCGGGATTACGAGTTCGCATTATCCACTTTAAGCGATCATCCCAATATCGCCTTGACAGATATCGTTGCACTTGGTTTCAGTTTCGGCGGTCAGTCTGCCCTAGGCTTGGCCTGTAGAAACCCTAACATCAAGACCGTAATTAGTTTTGATGGTGGTATAGGAAGTAGTTTCGGGGCCCGATTGATTAAGGAAAGTCCTTTCTGCAGGGTTGAAAATATTGCGGCTTCTCTACTCCACATCTATGATTCTTCCTACGAACGAACTTATTTGGATCAAATCAGAAGTTTTATATATGCCGATAGAACCTTGGTCGGTTTAACGGGAATCGCTCATTGGCATTTTACTTCCTTCGGACATTTGGCTTCCCAAATACCTAACCTTTTCGGTAAAAACGAGTTCGCCGAGCACGGGTATGACACAATATTGGAAATTATCAAAGGGTATTTGAATTCAAAATCACAAAACCCAAATAAAATTTTCAACCTGCCCGAAGATGGTTTTGATCTGGTGGGTGAAGTTGAATATCTTAGGCCCGTTAAGCGCAAATAAACCGTCGACAACAAGAGGTGCAGCTTGCTTGTCCTAACAAGAAGCTCGTTTGCAGGAAAGTGACCTCCAATTTATCCCAAAGCAGGATTGAATTCAGGAAAATTGTGATATTAAATTATGTCATGTGATCAGAAGTATTGCGATTCTTTTTTTTATGTCAATTTTATTATCGTCAGGAGGCTGTTCGGTTTACAATGAAACTACCATAGAAAAATTAGAGGGAATGACTGTCGGTAATGGAATTGCCCTCCATCCGAAAAAAAGATTTTTACTGCTCTCACGCCCAACTGAGATCATAGCGACAAATGGAAAGCCGCATTTCAGAATTTTCCAATGGCAATATGAAGACGGCAGCTGGTGCTGTGAAAAAGAAGTGCCATTTTCAAGTGTTTTCACGGATTATCATCCCGTATTTTCCAAAAATGGCAAATGGGTATATTTTAATTCTGATCGACCCAAACCTGGGAGCGCATTACTGGCGGAGAGAAAAGATATTTGGCGGGTTCCCATGTCTTTCGTTTTTCGTGTTACGAAATGTGTAATAAACGAAAGTCAAATTGTCGCGGAAAAAAATTGAAAAGTCCCTGTAAAAGTAACAAAAATCAGGTCACCGTTTAGGTCACCTTTTTGGTCTCTTTTTGCTTGATTTTAAAGCTAATCATATGAAATCGGAAAATATTCAATCTTCTGAATTTCATACAATTAGCTCTATTTTGATGCCGTTTGACATCTTGGTTGTCGGGATGACAGGATTTGAACCTGCGACCACACGGCCCCCAGCCGTGTACGCTAACCGGACTGCGCCACATCCCGAAAAATCAATTTTCGTTTTCCAAGGATTAACTCGCTCTCGCTCGTTCATCCTCTTTTGGTAACGTTACAAATAAAACCGCCATTTTCTTAAGAAAGTAAACTTTCTACGAAAATTATGGCTTTATTTTATTGTCGGGGTGGCAGGATTCGAACCTGCGACCTCCTGCTCCCAAAGCAGGCGCGATAACCGGGCTACGCTACACCCCGAAACGGTGTAAATTTTAATATGTCAAAAACCAAATCCCAATCTGGAATCCGGCAGCGCCGTGGCGCGATAAACCGGGCGGAGCCTGTTCGCCGCAGCTTTTTCCAAAGCGGAGGGAACTACACCCCGAAACGGTGTAAATTTTAATATGTCAAAAACCAAATCCCAATCTGGAATCCGGCAGCGCCGTGGCGCGATAAACCGGGCGGAGCCTGTTCGCCGCAGCTTTTTCCAAAGCGGAGGAGAACTACACCCCGAAACGGTGTAAATTTTAATATGTCAAAAGCAAATCTCTATAAACGGATGGCAAAAATACGCAGTTGCTGAAAGATATTATAATATTTTATAAAATATTTCTTTACGCCTGTTCTAAAACCGCATTTTTCTTTCCTCCAAATGGGTGATAGCAAAAAAGCCGAGCACTTTGCCCGGCCTTTACACCTATTTTCATTGTGCCCATTCTATTTCCGTTATTTCTCCACCATGGCTTTAAGGCGCTCCAATTTTTGTGCTATCTGTGCCGTATAGTCCGAACCGCAATATTTTTCAAACGTTTTACGCGACATTCCTTTAAACCACACTTCCTCGGAAATGCTGGTGCCCGTATCCGATGCCATAACCATCCTTTTGGTGTACACCACCCCAGAGGAAAGCTTATGCTTATAGGTATACATCCGTGCATCCTCCAATTCGGTCACTTTAAACTCTACCACCTTTGCATCGTCTGTAATCAACTGTCCGGTTCCCTTTTCTTTCAGGGGTCCCGGAAATCTCACATCCACAATGCGGTTGTCCCAATGTTTCCATTGGGCCACATCGGTTATCGTATTCCAGGCCTCTTGGGGCGAAGCCTTGACTTCCATTGTACTTTTAAAACTTTTTTCTTTTGATTCCGATTGTGCGAAGAGTGAAACGCTAGCGAAGAGCGATAAAAAAATAAATGTCTTTTTCATGGATATAGTGTTCAATTTTACTTCCTGTACAAGGTGCAGGACCCATATTATGGTCCCATATAAAATTCAATACTTTATCCCAAAAAAACTATGTCAAATGACACACTAACAAAATTTTAAGAAATTAGGCCACCAGATGTCTTCTGCGGATACGATGTAGGGTCTCCCTGGAAGTTCCCAGGTAGGACGCAATGACCCGCAGGGATACATTTTGGATAATTTTCGGTTTGGTCCTTACCAATTCCAAATAACGTTCTTCGAGCGATTTGTTCGCGGTGTTCTTTACCTGGTCCAGCATTTTGATCAAGGTCCGTTCTATTATTCCCTTTACAAAATTGCTCCATTTTATATTGGAGTTGATCAAGGCATTGTACCTGGCCTTTGTCAAAACATAAAGCGTGCTGTCCGAAAGGGCAACACAGGACTCCTCCGAGCGCTTTCCTTCCGAAAAACTGTGCAAATCCGTACAAAAACAGGGACCATCGTGCAGGTCTAGTGTTTTCCTTTCCCCAAAATCGTTGTAGTTAAAATGATGCAGAATACCTTCCCCGATAAAATAAATGCGGTCCACGACCTCTCCTTCCTCAAATAGAGGTGTGCCCTTTTTTACATGCGTTTCCTCAAATTGGTTCGCTAAATAAAACTTTTCATCGGAAGATAGTTCTCCAAAAGTATCAAAGAAGTTTTGAAGTGTTTTCATAACGTTAAGGTTAAACAGTTGTTCATTACATATAGATGCCCCATAGGTCAAACGAAAAAAACCACGGCCATAAACATTCAACGTATTCGAAGTTATAGAGAAAAAGAATAAAAAAAAAGGACCTTCATGATGAAGTGTCCTTTTTCCATTTGAGCTGTTGTTATTGTAATACTATCTGTATAGGGTAAAGTGGCCCACGTATTGTTGTTTTTCCAAATCGTTGGCGTTGACCACATACCAGTAATCACCGGAAGGCACTTCTCTTCCGTCATAGGTCCCGTCCCAATGGGATACTTGATCCAGTATGGCCACTACCCTACCGTAGCGGTCGTATATCTTAACTTCCAGATTGGGGAAGAAATCCCTGTTTTCCGGGAACCAGACATCGTTGTTGTTATCGCCATCGGGTGTAAAGAAATTGGGTATTTCCAACATTCCCGTAAAATTAAAAGGCATGGTTATAGACGCAACACAACCGTTCTGATCAATGACCATGATGGTAACACTGTCGTCCATATTAAGCGTGTATACATTCACGTCTCCCGTAGATTCGCCCTGGAAGAAATACTCATATCCTCCAAAGCCACCTTGCGCCGTAGCCGTAATTTCATTGGGTCCGGTTTTTTCCGCTACCAAAGTCAGGGGATCATAAGCATCTATGGTGAAGTCCACGAATGCAACACAACCGTTTTGATGGTACACATAAGCCGTATGGTCTCCAGGTGTTAGATCGCCCCAGGTACGCTGCGTACCTGCCAAGGCCGATACAGCATCTGTTGGATCCAAAGGATCAAGGGCAAACAACAGATCGGGAATCTGACTGGTATCCTGTAGATTAATCGTAGCCGTGCTATTGGGGAAAATACCGTCGCAACCGTACTCTACTAGCGCTTCGGGCAACAATTCCACACCTACGCCTATCTGTACGATTACGTTGGTCTCACAACCCTGTGAATCCCGAACAAAGATGACATAGGTATCACCACCCATCAAATTGTCAAAGAAGAAGGTACTGTCCTGTACAAAGTCGGCATCATCGGAAGAGTTGACACTGGTATAATACGGTGCCGTACCTCCATTGACCTGTAGGGTGACCGTACCGTTGCCTTCTCCCAAACAAATTTCGGGAGTGGAATCTGCAATTCCCGCTACGAGTTCCATAGGTTCCGTGATGGTGACCACTTCCGTGATCGTACAGCCCAAATCGTCCTGGATAATGATTTCATAGCTCCGCGGCGCTAAATCCGTAAAGGTCTTCCTATTTGGATTGGCAGGGTCATCCCCTTCAAAGAACTCGCTCAGGGTATCGGAAATGGAGTAGCGGATTACGCCGGTTCCTCCACTGGCTTCAATGATAATCTGCCCATCCACATCCCCGTTACAACTCACAGGTACCGCTTCCAAATAGTCGAGTACCAATGGTGGTGGATCAACAATGGTTATTGGGGTCGAAATGGCGGAACAACCACCACTCTGCGCATATACCCAATAGGTTCCGGGACCTAGATCCCTGAAGATACCTGAGGCTTGCGGACTTCTTACAATATCGCCTGCTGTAGGGATTGTAGGTATTCCACCAAGATCATTATTTACCAGCACATAAACATAGCTGCCTATACCTCCAAATGCTTCGGAACGGATGATACCGGTGGCTTCTCCCGCGCAATTGATGGTGGCATTGGTCAAGTCCAATGAAATCACCAAAGGAGCTGCTGGGTCAAGGGATATCTGGTTCGACGTTTCCGACGGACATCCGTTGGAATTCTGAACATCGTATTGGAAAGGCCCCGGATCGATCGTAATATCTTCTGGAATCCTTACCGTAGTAGCCAAGGGATCTGCGGCATCAAAAGGTAGGAAGGGATCTGCGGTGCCCGACCTTCTAAAGAAATAGCTTACCCCTGCCTCTGGATTGGTGACCGTAAGGTCCATGATACCTACATCACCACAACCTGGAGGGGATACCTCGATGAGTTCGGCAATCACTATCTCTGGATCTGCGATGGTTATAGGTATGGTAGTATAACTACAGTCCCATCCATCAAATACGCTAATGGTATAGTCGCCCGCGGATAAATTGGTAAAGGTGGGGGTGGTCTGCAGTCCGCTGGTAGAACCATCTGCCAATCTGTTCAGCTGGAAAAGGTAATTCCCAGGTCCCTGACCGCCCGTAATATTGAAGGCCTCAATGGAACCATCATTATCATTGTTACAACGTAATGGATTCACCACCTGAATATCCGCAAAAATCGGGGCGGGCAACAATAGGTCTATGGTGTTGGTCGTAGGACATCCAAGGGCATCCCTAATGTTTACCGTATACGTACCGGCATCAAGGCCAGAGAAAATACTATTGGTACTTGGGAAGTCCTGAAGTATGGTAATACCATCGGGTGCAATAAGCTGGTATTCATAACTGCCCCAACCCCCATCGCCGGTAGCCGTTATCTCACCCAATCCTGGGAGGGCACAGGTTACTTCAGCTGTCTGCTGTAAAGGGACTGTCAGGGCCCTATCCGGTTGTCTTACGGTAGTCGCATTACTTACGGTATCACAGAACGGATCGTCCAATGCCTCCACATACACCACTAAATTTCCTGCGGGAAGGCCG
The DNA here is from genome assembly GCA_947494825.1 of uncultured Flavobacteriaceae bacterium. GTDB lineage: Bacteria > Bacteroidota > Bacteroidia > Flavobacteriales > Flavobacteriaceae > JBNGOQ01. The sequence goes on from CANLWN010000002.1 coordinate 136,830, forward strand.
CCAATAATTTCAGGGGTATTTATGGGCGCATTGGTATCAAAACTTCCAGTAACCCCAGTAGTGGTCTCCACACCGGTATTATCCCTTGAGAAAACCTCATAATTGTACTGTCCGCTATAGTTGTTGATAACAATACTGATCTCCCCATCGTTCCCGTTAAAACAGGTTACAGGTGTCACCTCGGCAATTATGGCCTCTATGTTGTTGTATTCTGGCATGTTTACTACGGGAGTAAGGTAGGTACAGCCTCCACTGCCAATATCGGTGACCGCGAAAATATAATCCCCGGGGGTACTGATATCCCAGGTAACCCGATCGGTTCCTCCGGAATTTCTGGCCGGTTCGGTGCCCAGTGGAAGGATTTCCACATCGTAATTACCGGCACCTTCATTTATAATAATATCTATGGATCCAGGGTTAACGCTTACCCCATCCGTATCACAACTAATTGGGTTGACATTAAAACTAAAGGTAAGATCGGACGGTGGGTTTAGGATTACCGTTGCCTGTTCCTCACAGCCATTCTGGTCACGCGCGGTAATGATGATATTTTGCGTTGAACCGTTATCAATGACTTCAAAGACGTTGCTTACCTGGAAGTTGGTACCATCAAAGGCCGGCGTACCATCGTTCATACTATAGGTATAGGGCGCCGTTCCCGTAGCAACTCCCGTTCCATCGCCGTTGGTATCGGTAAAGGCCGTAATGGTGGCCGTACTAAAGCGGTTATTGCTGGGGTCACAGGTGAACTCTGTATTGGCGGTATTGAGCTGTAGTACGGTAGGTTCCACAATCACAATATCCCCGGATCGATCGGTACAACCTCTATTGGAGGTTACCTCCACTTGATAGGTGCCAGGGCCTAAATTATCGAAAATAGCCGTGGCCTGCGGACCCTGAACCACAGTTGCGGTACCCCCATCGTACAGGGTAAAGGTAAACGGGGTATCCGTATCCGAGCCTGGTAGCAGTTCCACCGAAATGGTACCGTCATTGGCCCCGTTACAGGTAATATCGTCTGATGGTGTGGCGGAAATGACCGGCGTGTTCACCGTAGTCACGTCCACTGTTGCCGTATCGGTACATAAAGGTGCGGTGTTGGAATCCAAATCCGTCACCAAGATGGTGTAGCTTCCGGGGGGCATATTGATAAAGACCGGGTCATTGATCTGGGTAACAACGGGATTGACACCATCGTCCAGGTCAAATTGGAAATTACCACTACCACCCGATGTGTTCACGGTAATAATTCCATCACCGGCATTACAGGTAGGCTCGGAAGTAGCACTTGCGGTAATGGCGAAGAAATCAAATACCCTGGCCAACACCGAATTGGTACATCCATTGCCATCCCTTACAATGATGGTATAGTCGCCCGGGTTGGGAACGGTAAAGTTAGGGCTGTCCTGGAAACCGCCTCCAATGTCGTATTGAAAGGTGTCTTCCGGTAGTCCGGTCGGCAAGGTCAGTGGAGCGGTTACGTTTACCGTATAATTGGCTACAGCCGTACACTGGTTCACTACATCCACAGTAGGTGTTGGCACACCCGGGCCTTCAGTTACGGTTACCGTGTTAAAACTGGTACATCCACTGGCATCTTCTATATAGAAGTCGTAGTCCGAGGGATAGGGCCCCGCAATTTCATAGGTGGTCTGTGCGGTGAATACCGTAGGAGCCGGATCCCCTGTGGGCACAAAGGCAAAGCCATAGGGAGCGGTTCCCCCGGCACCTCTAACGGTAACCAAGGCGCCCACATTACAGGTAGCGGGCACGTTGCTGTCCACGATCAACGAAGGAATGTCCTGGGTGATGCTCACCAAGGTGCTTCCATTACAACTCGTATTGGTGTCCTGTACAATGATTTGATAGTTTCCAGGAGCCAAATTGGTAAAGGAACCATTATAGGGAATTGGCTCATTGTTAAACACCACAGGCCCTGCAATCGTTGCTCCTGTATCCGTATTCTGCAAGGTAACGGTAAAGTCCGCCGGACTGGGCGTAATTCCGGTGACCTGATAATCTATCACCCCGTTCCCCGCCACATCACAAGAGGCCGTAGTAGCCGTTGCTGTGACCGCCACAGGACTAGGAGCCGGTATGGGATCAATTTGTTCAATATAGGTACAGCCCAGGGCATCCACTACCTGTACAAAGTAGGTGACGCCAAAGGCCACCTGCCCCGTAAAATCATGCGTATCGGCATCTACATTGGGTGGTCCCAAAGGGCTACCTACCAGACCAATTTGATAGGGTCCAGTTCCGCCAACAATATCCACTAAAAAGGTAAATACCGAAGTACAATCCAAGGGAGGTGTCGATATCGGCACCAGGTCCAGCACGTTCTGTGTAACGTTCACGATATCCCTGTCCTCACATCCCGTGGCATCTGTAGTAACCACGGTATAGGTACCTATAGGGATATTGGGGAAGTTGGCCGTAGTACTTGCCGTGGGGCCTACCGTAGCGATAACGGCCCCGCTAATATCTTCAAGGGTGTAAGTGAAATTGGCCGTGCCGTTGGTTACATTGGTAACATCTATACTACCGGCCACAGTAGGCGCGGCACAAACGGCATCCGTGACGGCGACGGTGGCATCAACCGGCAGACTGGTACCAATAGTGGCCGAGAGTATCGGACTTGTACATCCCCTACTATCACGCACCACAAAATCGTTATAGGTGCCCGGAGCGTATCCGGAGAATACATTTTGTGTACTAAAGGTAAGCCCACCGTCATTACTAAATTCGTACGGGGGTACACCTTGGGTCGTATCAGCTGTAACGGTAACCGTACCGCTGGTAAGATCACCACATACGGTATCCGTTCCTGTAGCCGTACCCGCAATGGTCTCGGGCGGAGTAATGGTCACTACATTGGATTCCGTACGGCATCCTCGACTGTCGTAGACCTCAAACTGGAAGGTGGTATCCGCGATGATCGAACCATCGTTTGGAATCGTATAAATAAAGAAGTTTCCAGCAATGTTGGTCGTTGTGGAAGAATATGGTCCTCCGTTGATACTTACCTCATAATAATCATAATTCCCCCCAGACGTATATCCGTTGCTTATATTTACCCGGATGCGGGCATCGGGTCCCCCACAATTGAGTTCCGTAAGGATTACCGCACTGGCAATTACTTCCGGTTCAATAATCACGGTTACATCATCCCTACAGTCGTTGGCATCCACAACCTCTACGGTATAGGTGCCTGGGGTGAGTCCACCAAAGCTGTTACTTCCCCCCAAGGTGCCGCCATTAATGCGGTACTGATAGGGTGCGGTTCCCAAGCTGGCATTGACCACTATAGAAGCGGCATCAACATTATCATAACAATAATCCGTGGCAGCGTCGATGGTAAGTACCGGAGAATCCAACGGTGTCAGGGTAAAGCTATCCGTTATGGTACAGCCATTGGCATCGGTAACGCTTACTTGATAAAGCCCTGCTTGGGATAGATTGGAAAATGTTCTTCCATTTTTGGGCCCTCGTACGGAGGCGTCGGGTTGGATCAAAGTATATCGGTTACCTCCCCAGCCACCTAGGGTATTGATGGTAACACTACCTATATTTCCATTTTGACAGCTCATGGCTGTTATATCCAAATTGTCTATGGCAAAAGCCACAGCGGGTTCTTCGATGACCAGGGTTGCGGTATCCGTACAGTTGGTATCCTCATCGGTCACGGAAATGACATAACTGCCTGCGGCAAGTCCTGTCAATGGGATAATTCCGGCCGTTTGACCGGTTGAAACAGGTCCGCCATCAATACTATAACTATAGGTGGTATTGAATCCATCTACCAAAAAGCGTCCCTCTCCATTGCTTTCCCCAACGCAACGTACCACTTGGGTCTGCTGTGCGGTTGCACCGATTGAACTAATATCGGTAATGGCAAAATTCTCATCATAGCTACAGTTTGCGCTATCGGTTACCCTAAAGGTATACGTACCTAAGCCTAAGCTCGTAAATACCGGATTGGCCCCATTGTTGATCACACTTCCTGCCGGAGCAATGATTTCATAGGTGTAGGGAGCCGTCCCGTCCGTTACGGCCAAGGTAACCGATGCCGTACTGGTAATACAATCAATGCTAGATACCGTGAAATCAAGATCTGTGGGCTTGTTCAGGGCGTTGAAAACGATGGCGGGAAGACTTTCCACACAACCATTGGCATCCCTGATCTGGGGGGTGTAGGTCCCCACGCCCAAATTGGTAAAGACGGTGGTGGCACTAAAGCCCGCCCCAATGCTATATTCGTATGGCCCCGTACCGCCGGAAACCCCTGAAATGGAGATTTGACCCCCGGTCTCATTGGTACAGGAAGGTACAATATCGGGCGTAGCCGTTCCCGTAATCGTGGAGGGTGTCCCCACTGCTACGTTTACTGGTGCAGAGGTACACACAAAAGTACCCTGTTGATATCTGACCACCACATCATAGGCCGCTGGAGCAAGACCCGAAAATACATTACTCGTCTGAAAATTGGCCCCGTTATCCACACTGAACTCCAGATTATATCCAAAGCCGCTGGTGACATCCACGGTGATTCGCCCGTCATTGGCCCCACCACAATTGGCATCCTCGGGTATAACGTTGAAAATTGGCGGTGGAATATCGAGCACATCAATAGAGGCATCCTTTCTACAGCCATTGGCATCCTCCACCAAAATGGGATAAGTGCCGGAGCTATTTACAGTAAAAATCGCTGTGGGGTCATAGGTGGCGCTAAAGGTTGTGCCCCCATCCAGGCTATATCTATAGGGTGCCGTTCCCCCCGATGTATCAACGGTGACGTCAACAGAGGCAGCTCCACAGCCAAAACTGTCGGAAGCAGTCGCTGAAACTGCGAGGGGACTTATCCCGTTGCCAATTTCTATGGGTACCCCATTATCGTCCAAAGTAACAAGTTCTGTACAGTTATTGGTCTCTACACGAATACTATACGTACCAGGACTCACACTGGCAAAGGAATAGGTATCTGACGCATCGGGTCCAAAGGTATCCACGGTGACCCCCGCCTTAATTAAGCGATAGGTATAAAACCCTGGCACACCGGAAACTACCACATCTATACTTCCGAGTTCCCCACTACATAAAATATCATTGGCCGTAACCACTACCGACATATTCAGATTCAGTACAGTCACCGAATTGGAAGGAAACAGACAGGCACTTGCCGATACATTTTTGAGTCGTACCCACACCATATAGGTCCCTGGGGTACTAATATCAAAATAGGGATCATCCTGATAGGGACCCGCAGAATTGTTCAAGCTATACTCATAACCTGCAGGGACATTGGTAATCTCTACCCTACCCGGGTTACCACATTGGATATCGTCATGGATCAATTGTGGGTCCAAGGGGTTCAAGGATGATTTAAAATAAAAATATTGCCCGGAATCTACCCGCACCCTAAACTCGCCTCCCGAGTCTAGGTCATATGTGGCACCAGTACCCACGGTATTATAGCAGGAATTGGTTGTATTGGTACAGTCATCCAGTACGGAGGGCGCACAGGAGGCGTCCAATTTTTGCCATTGGTAAGAGCTACCGCTCTGACTTAAGCTCAAGGTACGTACGTCACTTACCCCACATAGAAAGAATTTTGCTACGGTGCTACCATCATTGGGACAAACCACTTCTTCATCGGCCCCCTGTATGATGGTCATGAACATAGCGGCATTTACAGCGGCCGTATTTCCCTTGGCGGTACCCACTGTGGAAAAGGCATCAAAAGTTGTTGATGCTTCCCCGGTAGTTGAAATATCATATTCGGAAACCTTCTCCTCGATTACGGAAGTAATCCCGGCAATTAACTCATAAACCTTGGTATTCGCCAGTGCCGAAGTACATATCGCAGATAGGGTTATCAACAGCGCGGCATACAGAAGATGCCTTAGTTTTTTTGAGAGCATAGGTTAAGTCTTAATAGAATATACTTGATTTGGGATCAGTGCTATTCTTGGTGTAATTGTTTAAACTTATAGATTTCTCTTTATCTTTAAGCCCTTAGGCTACCTTATTATATTATAAATTTTAACGTTAAGTTATGGAAAAAAGTATTGCCCACCTCTTTTTTTTCGTTGTACTGCTTAATTCCGCTTGCGGCCAGGGGCCTGATAACGAGGTACATACCCCTAAAAGCACTGTTTTTTCCGCTGAGCTGTTCGTCGATCAGCTACAGCTTCCATGGGGCATGGCCTTCCTTCCGGACAATAGTATGCTGATTACGGAAAAAGCGGGGCGTATCATTCATGTCAAGGACGGTAAAAAAACAGCTATCAAAGGCGTTCCCAAGGTATATCTCCGAGGTCAGGGCGGACTCATGGATATTGCCCTGCATCCGGATTATGCCACCAATGGATGGCTCTATATTTCCTATGCCTCGTCCGAAGGTGGAGGAAAAGGCGGAAATACCGCGATTATGCGTGCCCGCATAGTAAATAACAGCTTGGTAGACCAAAAAGTACTCTACAAAGCTGTTCCCAATACCACGAGGGGACAACATTTTGGTTCCCGTTTTGCATTTGACAGGGAAGGGTATCTCTATTTTTCAATAGGGGAACGTGGCGACCGAGAGGTAAATCCACAGGATATTACCCGCGATGGTGGAAAAATCTATAGACTTCACGATGACGGCCGTATCCCTGCAGACAATCCATTTGTTAACAAGGCCGGGGCCAAAACCGCCATCTTCAGCTATGGCCACAGAAATCCCCAGGGTTTGTTGACGCATCCGGAGACCGGACAAATATGGGACCACGAACACGGTCCTAGAGGGGGTGATGAGATCAATATTGTGAAAAAAGGAAAAAACTATGGCTGGCCCAAAATAACCTATGGCATTAACTACAGCGGTTCGGCAATTACCGACAAGACCCACATGCCCGGTATGGAACAGCCCATACACTATTGGATCCCTTCCATCGCACCAAGTGGAATGGCCTTTGTGACAACAGAAAAGTATCCCGGATGGAAGGGAAGCCTTTTGGTGGGCTCCCTGGTCTTTCAATATTTGGAGCGACTGGAACTAAAGGATGGTAAGGTGGTCTATCGGGAGAAATTGATGGACGGTATAGGCCGAGTGCGTGATGTACGCCAGGGTCCTGACGGACTCATTTACGTGGCCGTTGAAGGCAAGGGTATCTATAGGTTGAATCCTGATTCCCAAAAGTAACAACACATGAGAGCATTCCTCTTCACATACCTTGCCCTAGCGGGTCTTTTATCGCTTTACCTCATTCAGGATACACCATTGAAGCAGAGCATGAAACGTGGAAGCGGTATCTACTTGGATTTTTGTGTCAGCTGTCATTTGGAAAAGGGAGAGGGTGTGGAAAACACCTATCCCCCCTTGGCGAATTCCGATTATCTTATAAACAATCGGAAAAAGAGCATCATTGGGGTGAAATACGGACAGCAGGGAGAGATTGTAGTGAACGGAACCAGGTATGACAATACCATGTTACCTATGGGACTTTCCGATGAGGAGGTCGCTGATGTGATGAATTACATCATGAATTCATGGGGAAACAAAAGTAATCAAATGGTGACCCCGGAAGAGGTCTCGAACTGTCTAAAACGCTAGTTTATCCTTTTTTTGCATCCAAGGCCTTTTTGACCGAACCGTATTGTTCCAATAGCGCTTCGGCCTCTGTATAGGTGATATGCAGCGCTTCTACCAAATATCGGGCTCCCCTATCCACCAGCTTGTTGTTGCTCAATTGCATATTTACCATTTTATTTCCCTTTACCCTTCCGATCCGGATCATAAGGGCGGTAGAGATCATATTCAATGCCAGTTTTTGCGAGGTACCACTTTTCATCCGGGTACTTCCGGTAACAAACTCGGGGCCAACGTTGATTTCTATCGCAAGGTCAACCGCCCGGGACAAGGGTGAATTTGGGTTGTTGGTTATGCAAGCGGTCAATATACCTTGGGCTTTGGCATCCTTTACTCCGCCAATAACGTAGGGTGTGGTACCGGAAGCGGCAATGCCCACTACCGTATCATGGACCGTGATGTTGAAGTTCATCAAATCTTTCCAAGCCTGTTGGGTGTCATCCTCGGCAAACTCCACCGCCTTTCTGATGGCGGAATCGCCCCCTGCGATCAGGCCGATTACCCGGTCATGTGGCATGCCGTAGGTAGGTGGTATTTCGGAGGCGTCCAATATGCCCAACCTTCCACTTGTTCCAGCGCCGATGTAAAAAAGTCGCCCCCCTTTTTCAAAACGTTCCTCCAAAGCATCTACCAGAGCTGAAATCTCGGGGATGGTAAGGGCAACGGCATCTGCGACCTTTTTATCTTCCCTATTCATATTTTCCAGAATGGACAATGTATCCATCTGTTCCAAATCGTCATAATTTGAAGGGGTCTCGGTAATTTTTTCGAAGTCGGCCATAGTTACAAAAGGTGAATATCTTGATTTTTGAAGGTTTGCAATTTAGCATCATCCGGGTCTAGCTCGGTAATCATCGTGTTAACCGCATTTAAATCACAGGTTTTATACCGATGTTGGGAATTTAATTTTTCGGATATCGACAAGAGTATCGTTTTTTTTGAGGCCTGCACCACGGCCTTCTTCACTTGGACGATGTCCCAATCAAATTCCGTTAACCCATAAATAGGATCCACGTAGCCCGTACCGATAAAACCATAATCGGCCTTTATTCCAGATAGATTGTGTATGGCATTGGCCCCGATAGCGATCTGGGCGTCCTTGGATAGTTGCCCCCCAATAAAAATAACCTCCAAATTGGGTTTGGTGAGCAATTCAAGGGCCACCGGCAAACTCAGCGTAAAACAGGTAAGGTGCAATTCGTGGGGTATTAGTCTGGCCAATTCCAAACAGGTGGTGCCACCATCGATCAAAAGTACACTTTCATTTTTTATAAGCGTCAGGGCCTTTTCAGCGATTTTGGTCTTTTGAGGTAGTGCATATATGTTGTTGTTTCTGGGGCTATAATTGGTAAAACCGAGCGATATGGCACCCCCATGGACCTTGCGGAGTTTGTTTTCGGAATCTAGCTCCTTTACATCACGCCGTACGGTATCTATGGACACATCCAGAATCTCTGCAATATCGGTCAAAAGCACTCTATTGTGCAGTTCTACCTCATTTAAAATTACCTGGTATCGCTCTTCTTTTAGCATGGATTTTTCCTATCGATATCGTTCTACAAAGCAAAGATAATAAAATTTATTGTACTGCATTTTTTTGCTGTTTTATGTTATCAAATAGTTAATAAATGTAAAAAACAGCAAAAAATATTGCAAAAAACGGCAAATCTATGATTTTTTGTGTACCTTTGCCCTTCAAAGAATCACTAACAGTTAAAAAAAATCTTATGGTGGCTGTACTGGCAGAATCAAAAAAACTAGGTTTTCCCGCCGACGAAGAATCCAGAAAGTTCGAAAAAATAGCAACGAGCATTCACGAGAGCTCCGTGGAAGCATCTTTTTACGTGGCGAATGAAATTAAGGAGCTCATAAAACAACGTCAAAAACAAGGAAAAAAAGCTGTGCTGGGACTGGCCACTGGCTCTACCCCTACCAAAGTTTACGACTATCTGGTAAAGTTCCATCAAGAAGAAGGACTGAGTTTCAAAAACGTAGTCACCTTTAATCTGGATGAATATTTTCCGATGGAACCCGATTCCATTCACAGTTACGTCCGATTTATGAACGAACATCTCTTTGATCATTTGGACATTGAAAGGAAGCACGTGCACATTCCCGATGGAACCTTGAAAAGGGAAAACGTCCGGGAATACGGTGAACAATACGAAGAGAAAATTCGGGAAGCGGGAGGAATCGATATTCAGGTTCTGGGTATCGGTAGAACCGGTCATATCGGATTTAACGAGCCCGGCTCTTCCATTACCAGTAAAACACGACTGGTACGTCTGGATCAAGTGACCCGATTGGATGCGGCCAGTGACTTTTTTGGCCTTGAAAATGTACCTTCCCGAGCCATTACCATGGGCGTAGGCACCATTATGGACGCCAAAAGGATTATCCTTATGGCCTGGGGCGAGGGCAAATCGGGAATCATAAACCAAGCTGTTGAAGGTGAAATCAGGGAATCGGTGCCGGCCACCTTCCTACAAAAGCATGAGAACTGTGATTTTATACTGGACCAGGCAGCAGCCTCTTCCCTTACCCGTGTAAATACACCTTGGCTGGTGAGCGAATGCGTGTGGAACGATGCGCTGATCAAACGCGCCACCATTTGGCTGTCCCAGAAACTGGACAAAGCCATCCTAAAACTGACCAACGAAGATTATAGCGAATACGGGATGGGGAATCTCATCGCCGAAATAGGCTCTGCCGAACACATTAACCTAAAGGTATTCAACCAACTTCAGCGCACCATAACGGGCTGGCCTGGTGGAAAGCCCAATGCGGACGATAGCAATCGGCCCGAGCGCAAGGATCCCTACCCTAAACGCTCCCTGATCTTTAGCCCCCATCCGGATGACGATGTTATCTCTATGGGCGGTACACTGCTGCGCCTAGTGGACCAAGGGCATGAAGTACATGTGGCCTATCAAACCTCCGGAAACATCGCCGTCTTTGATGATGAAGTAATCCGTTTTCTGGATTTTGCCACGGACGTCCAGGAACAAAACAAGGAACTTCAGGAACAGTTTAGAAACGTACGTGAATTCTTGAGCGGTAAAAAACCGGGGGAAGTAGACAGCCCGGAAATTCAGAAATTCAAAGGACTCATCCGAAAAGGAGAGGCCCTATCGGCTTGTCGCTATTGCGGGGTAGAAGAAAAGAACGCCCATTTCCAGAACCTTCCCTTTTATGAGACAGGTACGGTAAAGAAAAAACCCCATTCCGAGGAAGATGTCAAACTCACCTATGATTTATTGCAGCAGGTAAAACCACACCAGATTTTTGCGGCCGGTGACCTTTCCGACCCCCACGGTACCCACAGGGTCTGTCTTCAAATCATCTACCTGGCACTTCAAAGATTGGTAGACGAAGGTGCAGACTGGGTAAAGGACTGTTATGTTTGGCTTTATCGTGGGGCCTGGCAAGAATGGGACATTTGCGATATGGAAATGGCGGTGCCGATAGGACCCAAAGATATGACGAGGAAGAAAAATGCTATCTTCAAGCACCAATCCCAAAAAGATGCAGCCATGTTCCCCGGAAACGACGAACGTGAATTCTGGCAACGGGCCGAACAACGGAATACGGAGACCGCCAAGAAATACAACGAACTCGGGATGGCAGAATACGAGGCCTTGGAAGGTTTTGTGCGGTACAAATTCAATTAGGACCTATTTTTAAAACAAGATAAAAGGCCTATTTTAGTAAAAAGTAGGCCTTTTTCATAAAAAAGCATTGGAATGCACATAGCCGTTGCGCAGTTCGAACCAAAAGATGGGGACAAATCCTATAATTTATCTGTCATGGAGCAGTTGGCCCAGAAAGCTAAATTGGAGGGTGCCGATGTCATCAGCTTCCACGAAATGTGCATTACCGCTTATACCTTTTCCAAGGATCTTACCCTGGAGGAGCTGAGTAATCTGGCGGAAGTAGTCCCTGATGGCGATAGCACCCAGCAATTGATAGAAATTTCCAGTAAGTACGACATTGCCATTTTGGCCGGCCTGGTGGAAAAGGAGGGAAACGTTATTTATAACACCTATCTCTGCGTTACAAAAGATGGGGTAATCGCCAAATACCGCAAACTACACCCCTTTATCAGTGAATTCATGTCCCCGGGCGACCGTTATGTAGTGTTCGACCTTTTAGGTTGGAAATGCGGAATCTTGATCTGCTATGACAATAACGTCATAGAAAATGTCCGTGCCACGGCACTTTTGGGGGCAGAAGTTATTTTTGCGCCCCATGTTACCTGCTGTACCCCTTCGGCCATGCCGGGCAGAGGTTATGTGGACCACAAATTTTGGGAAAACCGGTTCCAAGATCCGGAAGCCCTACGCTCGGAATTCGACGGTCCCAAGGGAAGAGGATGGTTAATGAGATGGCTTCCTGCCAGGGCTTATGACAACGGGGTTTATTATGTATTCACCAACCCAATCGGCTACGATGGCGAACATTTGAAAAATGGGAATTCTATGGTCATCGATCCTTTCGGTGACGTATTGACCGAAACCAAAAGTTTTGACGACACCATAGCCCTTTCCAAAATCAGCAAGGACAAAATACCCCTTTCTGGAGGTTGGCGCTATAAAAATGCTAGAAGGCCCCATCTGTACAAGTCCATTATTGGCAAGCCGCACCAACCCGAACTAAAACCCATTTGGATGCTTTCCAAAACTTAAATCCCGTACATTCCAATATGTTCAAAAAACCGTACGTTTCCTTTTACACGCTTGCCACCAACCTTATTCTCTGGCTTTTACCCCTTTGTAAACAACCAAAAACCAATACCAAAGATGATACAAAAAGATAAATGGGCCTGGGCCTGGGTCCCTGTGCTTTACTTTACCCAAGGCCTGCCCTATGTCATGGTGGTGACCGTCTCCGTTATTATGTACAAAAAACTTGGGGTAAGCAATGCCGATATTGGTCTGTATACCAGCTGGCTGTACCTCCCCTGGGTGATCAAACCCCTTTGGAGTCCGCTGTTGGATTTAAAAAGCACCAAAAGAAATTGGTTTCTTGGAATGCAACTGCTCATTTCCCTGGCGTTTTTAGGGGTAGGACTAAGCTTGCCCACCAATATTTTCTTTACCACTTCCCTGGCCTGCTTTTGGATGGCCGCTTTTGCTTCGGCAACAAACGACATTGCCTCGGACGGTTATTATATGATTGGTCTAACACAGGAAAAGCAGTCCTTTTTTGTAGGTCTCAGAAGCACTTTTTATAAATTGGCCAATGTAACCGGGCAGGGGCTATTGGTCATCATGGCAGGCTTTCTGGAAAACGAGTTTGGGGACAATACCAGGGCATGGTCCTATACCATGATCGCCGCCGCCCTATTGATGTTCCTGCTGACGCTCTCCAACTTTTTTGTGACTCCAAAATTTGAATCTTCCGAGGCCATTGTTACAGACAAGCCAGCGGGTTTTTTGGAGGTGTTCACCTCTTTTTTCAAAAAATCGGGCATGGGCATAGCCCTGGCCTTCATCCTGTTCTTTAGGCTGGGGGAATCACAACTGGTGAAAATGGCGTCGCCCTTTTTATTGGATTCACCAGAAGTGGGCGGACTCGGTTATTCCACTGCCGAGGTGGGCACCATATATGGAACTGTTGGCGTAATCATGCTCACGGTTGGCGGTATTCTGGGCGGAATCTTGATATCCAGGGACGGACTTAAAAGATGGATGTTGCCCATGGTGCTTTCCCTGAACATTCCCAATGTGTTTTATGCCTTTCTCGCCCTGACCAAAACGACCAGCCTGTTCGCCGTGGTTACCACCGTAGTCTTGGAACAATTTGGCTACGGCTTTGCCATTGCCGGTTTTATGGTCTATCTCATTTACCTGGCCGAAGGGGTCTCCAAGACCTCCCATTATGCCATTGCCACAGGGTTTATGGCCTTGGGCATGATGCTCCCCGGACTAATCAGTGGTTTTGTGCAGGAGTGGTTGGGTTATGGCGGATTCTTTATTTGGGTCGTAATCGCGGCTGTCCCTTCCTTGATCTTACTAAAATACATCTCGTACCCTGCTGACTATGGCAAAAAAGGAGCAAGTACCAATGAATGACATATCACCTTATCACACCGCAACCACCACCCTTACACTCCGGGAGAAAGTAGGGCAATTGTTTATGCCGGCAGCCTTCATCAATGATACCGAAGAAGAAATCCGACGTTTGGAAGACCTTATCAAAACCCATAAAATAGGCAGTCTCTGCTTCTTTCACAGTAGGGCGAGCGCCGCTACAAATTTTGAAGGAAAAAAAGAGGTCATCTATAACGAAAACAGTCTGGCTACCTTAAAAAAACTCATCCGCCGTTATCAGAAAGTTTCCAAAATTCCATTATTGATTGCCATTGACGCAGAATGGGGCCTGGCCATGCGCATCGAAAATACACCCCAATTTCCCTATGCTATCAGTTTGGGGGCCATAACACATGGCACAGATTTAATTTTTGAGGTGGGTCGATGCATCGCTCGGGATTGTAGGGAAGCTGGTATCCATTGGAATCTGTCACCCGTGGCCGATATCAACAACAACCCCGACAATCCGGTCATTGGGTACCGATCTTTTGGAGAGGACAAGCAAAAGGTAGCCGAAAAAGCCGTTGCCTATGTAAAGGGCACACAAAGTGAGGGCGTACTTACCAGTGTAAAGCACTTTCCCGGACATGGGGATACCGCCACAGACTCCCACCTGGGGCTCCCTCTTATTGAAAAGACCAAGGAAACGCTGCTCCAAAACGAATTGTATCCATTTCGGGAGCTGGTCCAGCAGGGAGTGGATTCGGTCATGGTAGGCCATCTGGCCGTACCGTCCCTGACCCAGGGCAAACTCATACCGGCTACGGTTTCCAAAGAAATCATCAAAGACGTTTTGCGGAAGGAACTGCATTTTGAAGGTATCGTTATATCCGATGCGCTGAACATGCACAGTGTATCCAAGATGTATCCCCAAAAAGGAGAGTTGGAATGGTTGGCCTTCGATGCGGGCAATGATGTCCTTTGTTTTGCAGAGCATGTTGCCGAAGGCATTGGGACCATTTTGCAAAAAGCTTCGGAAACCCAAATTGAGGAAAGCTTTGAAAGGGTCTGGAGATTAAAAGAAAAAGGCTATAGTAAACCTTTCCCAACCAAGGGAAATCCCATGTCCACATCGGAACTCAACAAAGCGCTTGCCGCTGAAATTTTAACCCTTTTTAAAGGGGATGAAGCCACTATTTCTGCCCTTATAGACGAGGAATTTATAGGGATATCGCTCGGCAAGGGTACGGAAACTATCTTTTTTGAATCGATTTCCCTGTCGGTGCCCTTCAAAACGTTTGAACCGTTCCAGAAAGTGGCCCCGCAACTACCACCAGCGGAAAACATCCTACTGGCCCTGTTTCCACCACAAGTAAAACCCACCGACAACTTTGGAATAGGACCGGAGGAAATACAGTGGATCAACGAGCTGATACGAGTTAAAAACGTAATTTTATACGTGTTTGGAAATCCCTATGTCCTAAACAAAATAAGGACAAGGGAGGCCAAAGCGGTAGTCTTGGCCTACCAGGATTTTACGGTGTTCCAACAGCTAGCGGCAGACCATTTCCTGGCCATACACAGTGCTCGGGGAACACTGCCGGTTTCCATAGATAGCAGAGCGATATGAAGAACGAAATTATTACATTCACGAGCTTATGAAAATATACAAATGCATCGGCTTAATGTCAGGGACTTCCTTGGATGGTTTGGATCTTGCTTATTGCCATATCTGGAAAACAGCCGAAAGTTGGACATTTTCCATAGAGAAGACCCAGAGCATTTCCTATACGCAAGAAATGAGGGCCCAACTTAAAAATTCCATTCATCTGGCTGCGGAAGAACTGTTGTGTTTAAACAATTGGTATGGCACATGGTTGGGTGAACAAGCCAAAAATTTCATTGATTCAAACGGTTTGGAGGTCCATTTTATAGCCAGCCACGGGCATACCACCCACCACAGACCAGAAAAAGGGCTTACCTATCAAATAGGTTCTGGCCAACATTTGGCCAATGCAAGTGGCCATAAGGTAGTCTGCGATTTTAGAACCAACGACGTGGCCCTGGGAGGACAAGGAGCGCCCTTGGTTCCTATAGGGGACCGCTTGTTCTTCTCCCAGTACGACTTTTGTCTCAATTTGGGAGGAATCAGCAATATTTCCTTTGAACACGGACAAAAACGTATTGCCTACGATATTGGGCTTGCCAATATGCTGCTGAACCACATTACCCAAAAAAAGGGCCTGGCTTATGACAAAGGCGGGGAACTGGCCAGAAAGGGAACCCTAAACGTAAAAATGGTTCAGCAATTGAATGCCCTGGAATACTACAGCTTACCTTTTCCGAAATCCACCGGGTATGAATGGTTTGTAGAAAAGGTAGTCCCCATAGTGGATGGTACCCAGGATACCATGGAAAATCTGCTGCATAGCTGTGTGCACCATATTTGCGAGCAGGTGGCCTTGCAAGTAAAGGCCAATAGTCCAAACAAGAAGACCTCTTTGTTTGTGGCTGGCGGGGGCGCCCTGAACACTTTTATGATGGAAATACTCCAACAAAAACTGGGGGCGACAACTACCCTTGTCCTTACCGACCCTACACTGATAGAATTTAAAGAGGCCCTCGTATTTGCCTTAATGGGTGTCTTGCGCTTGGAAGGAAAGAACAATGTGCTCAGCTCGGTAACCGGAGCCAGCAGAGACTCTTCCAGCGGCGTGATGTTTTTACCAGCAGGTGGACACTAAGGACTTACCACGGCTTGGCAATCAAAGTTCTTCCCGATCGAATCAAAGGCCTTGGTCTTCGGATAAAAGCTTCTTTTCCTTCTTAAAGTGGAATGTTCCCATGCTTCTTTTTCGGGAGTTTGGCTTTCTTGTTTTCCAACATGCTAAAGGCCTTGATCAATTTTCTTCGGGTGTGCTTTGGCAAAATCACCTCATCTATAAAGCCGCGACGTGACGCCCTATAGGGGTTTGCAAATTTGTCTGCGTATTCTGCCTCTTTTTCTGCCAGTTTTTGTGCCGGGTCTTCCGCAGCCGCAATTTCCTTTCTAAAAATAATTTCGCTCGCCCCCTTGGCCCCCATGACCGCGATTTCCGCACTTGGCCAAGCATAGTTAAAATCGGCCCCAATGTGCTTGGAATTCATCACATCATAGGCTCCACCATAGGCCTTGCGGGTAATTACGGTAACCCTGGGCACCGTGGCTTCGCTCAGGGCGTACAGCAGTTTTGCCCCATGTACGATAATACCGTTCCACTCCTGGTCCGTTCCCGGCAGAAAGCCGGGTACATCCACCAAGACCAATAAGGGAATATTAAAGCTATCGCAAAACCGGGTAAAGCGGGCCGCTTTCCGGGAGCTTTTCACATCTAAAACTCCGGCCAGGAACATGGGTTGGTTGGCGATTATGCCAATACTCCTCCCTCCTAACCTGGCAAAGCCCACCAGAATGTTTTCTGCATAATCCTGGTGTATTTCATAGAAGGAATCCCTATCTATGATCCCCTTGA
Organism: uncultured Flavobacteriaceae bacterium; assembly: GCA_947494825.1. Lineage (GTDB taxonomy): Bacteria > Bacteroidota > Bacteroidia > Flavobacteriales > Flavobacteriaceae > JBNGOQ01. The sequence goes on from CANLWN010000002.1 coordinate 154,004, forward strand.
TCACATCGTGCATATCATAGGGTTTGTTTGGACTGTCCGGAATAATGGTGTTGAGCTCTTCCCTAACTTCATCGTTTAGCGTAAAGGGGATTTTCTCGGGATTTTCCCGGTTGCTTTGGGGTAAATAGCTCAGCAGTCTTTTAACGTCCTCCAGGCAGGCCACATCATTGGCCGAACTTTTATGTGCAACCCCCGATTTGGTGGCATGGGTGGCAGCACCGCCCAGTTCCTCCGAGGTCACGGTTTCATTGGTGACCGTCTTTACCACATTGGGGCCAGTTACGAACATATAGCTTGTTTGCTCTACCATAAGGGTAAAATCGGTCATAGCAGGAGAGTAAACGGCACCACCTGCGCAAGGCCCCATTATCGCCGATATTTGCGGGATTACACCCGAGGCCTGTACATTTCTATAAAAAATGTCGGCATACCCCCCCAGGGACCTTACCCCTTCCTGTATGCGTGCGCCCCCGGAATCGTTTAGACCAATGATAGGAGCCCCCACTTTCATGGCCAAGTCCATGACCTTACAAATTTTCTCGGCATGCGTTTCGGACAATGCTCCTCCAAATACAGTGAAGTCCTGAGCGTAAACATATACCAGTCTACCATTTATGGTACCATATCCTGTGACTACGCCATCGCCAAAGTAGATTTCCTTTTCCATCCCAAAATCCGTGGTCCGATGGGTAACCAAAATTCCCATTTCCTCGAAAGACCCCTCGTCCAACAAATAGCGTACCCGTTCACGGGCGGTGAGTTTTTGCTTTTCATGTTGTTTATCGATTCGTTTTTGACCCCCTCCCAAATGGGCCTGGGCAATCCTGTCGTTCAACTTCTCTAGTTTTGGATCCATAAGCTAGTTTCTAGGGATTCGTAAGATTTTTTTATCTTCCTGATATTGCTTTAAGGCTATAATCGCTGCAATCTGGGCCTCCACCTCCATACCATCAGCAAGCATTTCGGGCGCATAGTATTTCTTTACAAAATGGGTATCAAAATTCCCGGAGCGGAAGGCTTCGTGTTCACATACAAATTTCCCGAAGGGTAAGGTAGTGCGTACGCCTTCTACGTGATAATCATCAATGGCCTTGATCATCAACTGAATGGCTTCTTCCCTGCTTTGGCCATAGGTGATCAGTTTGGAGAGCATGGGATCGTAATAGATGGGGACATCCATTCCTTCCTCATAGCCGTTATCTACGCGTATACCCTCACCTACCGGAAGCCTATAGGTTTCCAATGTGCCCACACTCGGCAAAAAGTCGTTCAACGGATCTTCTGCATATACCCGTAATTCCAGCGCATGGCCTTTGATGCGTAGATCTTCCTGTTTTAATTTCAGGGCTTCTCCCCTAGCCACCCGTATCTGTAATTCTACCAAATCTACTCCCGAAATCAATTCAGTAACGGGATGTTCTACCTGCAATCTGGTGTTCATTTCCAAAAAGTAGTAGTTGTGGTCGGCGTCCATTAAAAACTCTACCGTACCTGCTCCCAGGTAATCGCAGGACCGGGCCACCTTGGTGGCGGCTACGCCCATTTCCTCCCTCAGTTCAGGGCTAAGAATACAGGAAGGTGCCTCTTCCACTACCTTTTGATGACGCCTTTGAACACTGCATTCCCGCTCAAAAAAGTACAGGATATTCCCATGACTGTCGGCCATCACCTGAATCTCGATATGCCTTGGTGAGGATACGTATTTTTCCAGAAACACCGATCCATCGCCAAAGGCCGAGGTAGCCTCGCTGATTGCTCGGTCCATTTGCGATTCCAGATCTTTCTCCTCCTCCACGACGCGCATGCCCTTTCCACCGCCTCCGGCCGAAGCCTTGATCAGTATAGGAAAACCTATATCCCTGGCCACTTGCTTGGCCTTTCCAATATCGGTAATCGCCTCATCGATTCCAGGCACCATGGGAATATCATAACTTTTGACCGCCTCCTTGGCCGCCAATTTGCTCCCCATGGTTCTAATAGCCTTGGATTTGGGACCGATAAAGACCATCTTGTTTTTCTCCACGGCCTCGGCAAAGTCCGCATTTTCGCTTAAAAATCCATAGCCCGGATGTATACCATCGACCTTTAAATGCTTGGCGACCTCAATAATTTTGGAACCTAACAAATACGATTGGTTGGAAGGGGCCTCACCGATACAAACGGCCTCATCGGCAAATTTTACATGTGGAGCGTTCCGATCTGCTGTAGAATAGACCGCCACGGTCCTAATGCCCATTTTTTGGGCCGTTCTCATGACCCTTATGGCAATTTCACCCCTGTTGGCAACGAGTATTTTTTTCATAGTTCAGGTTCAAATTCAAAGTTCAAGTGTTTAAAATTGAAGGTTCAAAAATCAAGTATCCCTAGTCAGTGCATTCCGCCATTGTTAATTGTTTATTGCTCATTGTTTATTGTTTACTGTTCCGCTTTACTCAAACGAAATCAACAAGTGTTTTTTGTCTACCGCTTCGCCCTTCTTCACCGCAACCTCCTTTATTACACCGTCCCTAGGGGAAGTGATAATATTTTCCATCTTCATGGCTTCAAGAATGAGCAGTGGATCGTTTTCCCGGACCGTCTGGCCCTTGCTCACATGGATGTCCAAAATTAATCCCGGCATGGGTGCATCAACAACACTGATGTTTTTGGAAGAGGCCAAAGCAAAGCCCATTTTCTTGATCAGCTGATCAAGCGAATCCAACAGGACAACTTCATAAGTATTGTTGTTGATCTTTACACGGTATTTCTTTGCATTAAAATCTGCCTGCACCAGCGCTCCGTGGTAGGACGTGTTGTCCTTTATGATATGATAGGTCTGCGGGGCGGTCTTCACAACATCGGTTCCCAAAACCGTTTCCTTCGTGATCTCGATTTCCATGCTTCCGTTGACCACAACCCTAAATTGGTTATCCATAGTACGTACTATTGTGTTTGATATAAATATAGGACATAATACGATCTCTGCTTAGGCCAGGATTTAATTTATTCCAATTAGGGTTTTCTGCAAAAGGAAATACCCGTAGCCTAAAACTCTGTAGGTCAAATGTATTCAGGAAAAAGTGTGCAAAAGATGCGCTAAGTCATGTTCTTTCCGCAATTCTTGTAGTATCTATGCCCCTAATTGGACGATATGGCCGCAGGGGTTTCGCGGCAAATCCTTATTTTTGGAACAAATTAATAAAACATGTTGATTATAGGGATTGCAGGGGGTACTGGTTGCGGAAAGACCACCGTGGTAAATCAGATCATTAACGAACTGCCACATGAGGAGGTGGGGGTAATCTCCCAGGATTCCTACTACAACGACCTTTCCCATTTGACCTATGAGGAGCGTGCGAAAATAAATTTTGACCATCCCAGGGCCATAGATTTTGGCCTCCTGGGAGAACACTTGACCCTCCTTAAAAAAGGAAAACCCATACAACAACCTGTTTATTCATTTCCCAAACACAATAGGACCTCCGATACCATACTCACCCATCCGCGAAAAGTGATGATCGTAGAAGGAATTTTGATTATGACCAACCCCAAAATTAGGGACATGTTCGACATTAAGATCTTTGTGCACGCCGACTCTGATGAGCGCCTGATCCGAAGATTAAAACGGGACATTACGGAAAGGGGGCGTGATCTGGATGAAGTATTGGACCGGTATCAAAGTACCTTGAAACCCATGCACGATCAGTTCATTGAGCCCACCAAGGAATATGCAGATATTATTATTCCCAACAACAAGTACAATACGGTGGCGGTAGATATTGTCCGTACCATTATTACCGAAAAATTGGCATAGAAATCAATGGGCATTAAAAACTTTAAAAAGAGCAAATGGTTTCCAGTAGTGGCCATTCTGACCAGTACATATTTTATAGTACTGACAGTCTTTGTGGTATGGATGGTTTTTTTTGACACCAATTCCCTGCTGATCCATATGGAACTAAAACGGGAAATAAAAAAGTTGGAAAAACAGAAGGAATTCCTTCAGGAAGAAATAGCCAAGGACAAGAAAATCATCGATAAACTGTCCGACCCCGAAGAACTGGAAAAATTCGCTCGGGAACAATATTATCTAAAAAAGAAGAACGAGGAGATCTACCTGATCGAATATGAGGACAGTTTAAAGCAAAAAAAGGATGAGTAAACCGGATTTATTTGATGCCTTTCCGCAGGTTTCTTCCAAAGCCTGGAAACAAAAGATCCAGTTTGACCTAAAGGGTCTGGATTACAATGAAAGCCTGGTATGGGAATCGCCCGAAGGCATCAAGGTAAAACCTTTTTACCACAGCGAGGATACTAGGGGCAATGCCGTGCCCCCCTTCCCCAGAAAAGGAAAATGGAACATAGGCCAACATATTTTTGTAGCGGATGCCATTGAAGCCAATAAAAAGGCCCTTGATATTTTGCAGCGTGGAGCGGAAAGTCTTTGGTTTACCGTTCCCTCACAAGAGGTCCAAATAGACCTTCTTCTCAAAGGAATTGACGCTTCCACCACAAAAATCCACTTGGATTTTCCCTTTTTATCTCTTGAGTATTTTGAGCAGCTTAACGCAATAACGGACAAGCTACCATCTCCGGTGAACGTACACCTGGACCCGGTTGGCCATCTTGCGCGAACGGGAAACTGGTGCCATAGCATGGAAAAGGATTTTGAAATGCTCGGCGGATTACTTTCCGCCCACTTCCAAAGCCACTCCCTTTCCATTGATGTTTCCCTCTACCAAAACGCCGGAGCCACCATGGTACAGCAACTGGCGTATGCCATGGCCCATGCCAATGAATATCTCCATCGGTCCGACCTGATATCCGATCAACCCTATATATTCAAAGTTTCCGTTGGGAGCAATTACTTTTTTGAGATTGCCAAACTCAGGGCACTGCGTTGGCTGTGGAACACCTTGGCCTCGGAATATGGAATAGCGAGCCAGTGCCATATTATAGCTTTCCCCTCAAAACGTAACAAAACCTTGTACGACTACAATATGAATATGTTGCGTACCACCATGGAATGTATGGGTGCCATTATAGGAGGTGCGGATACCATATGCAACTTGCCCTATGATGCCATGTATCACAAGGCCAATGAGTTTGGGGAGCGTATAGCCCGGAATCAGCTGCTGATCTTGAAACATGAAAGTTACTTTGATAAGGTTTCCAACGCTGCGGACGGGGCCTACTACATAGAGGCCCTGACCCAACAAATGGCCGAAAAGGCCCTGGCATTGTTCAAAACCCTTGAAAAAGGGGGCGGATTCCTAAAACAGCTAAAGGCGCATACCCTTCAGAAAAAGATCAAGGAAAATGCCCAGAAAGAGCAGGAGCGCTTCAACATACAGGAAGAAGTACTGGTAGGCACCAATAAATACCCCAACGTCCAGGATAAAATGAAGCAGGATTTGGAGTTGGATCCCTTTCTAAAAAGAGCCGTTAGGAAAACCTTGCTGGAACCTATTTTGGAAAAACGCCTGGCAGAGGCCATGGAACAAAAAAGAATACAGGATGAGTAGAAAAAACCTCCAACATATCACCCTAAATTCTGGGCTCGAAAACCCATCTCCCAAGGGCGAAACCCTACAAGGTGAAAGCTATCTAACTGCCGAGCGCATTCCCTTACAATCCTTTTATACACCACAGGATATCACTGGTATGGGGCATCTCGATTTTGGCGCAGGGATGGCACCCAACCTAAGAGGGCCCTATTCTACCATGTATGTAAGAAGACCATGGACCATTCGCCAGTATGCCGGTTTTTCCACAGCGGAGGAAAGCAACGCCTTTTACAGGAGAAACCTTGCGGCCGGCCAAAAGGGACTTTCCGTTGCTTTTGACCTGCCTACACATAGGGGGTACGACAGTGATCACGAACGGGTGGTCGGCGATGTGGGGAAGGCGGGCGTAGCCATTGATTCTGTGGAGGACATGAAAATTTTGTTCGATGGTATTCCCTTGGGCGAAATGTCGGTTTCCATGACCATGAACGGTGCCGTCCTACCTATTATGGCCTTTTATATTGTAGCGGCCCAAGAGCAGGGGGTCTCCCTGGAGCAACTTAGCGGTACGATACAGAATGATATTCTCAAAGAGTTTATGGTCCGTAATACGTATATCTATCCGCCTGCCCCTTCCATGCAGATCATCACGGATATATTTGAATTCACCAGCAGGCATATGCCCAAATTCAACAGTATCAGTATTTCTGGCTATCACATGCAGGAAGCGGGGGCCACGGCAGATATTGAACTGGCCTACACCCTTGCCGATGGCCTGGAGTACATCAAAACAGGACTTAAGGCAGGTTTGGATATTGATCGGTTTGCTCCACGGCTTTCCTTTTTCTGGGCCATTGGCATGAACCACTTTATGGAAATTGCCAAACTTAGGGCCGGACGAATGCTTTGGGCCAAATTGGTGAAGCAATTCGATCCAAAGAATGAAAAATCGCTGGCCTTGCGCACCCATTGCCAGACCAGTGGCTGGAGCCTTACCGAACAGGACCCCTTTAACAATGTGGCTCGAACAGCCATAGAGGGAGCAGCGGCGGCCTTTGGTGGAACCCAGAGTTTGCATACCAACGCGTTGGACGAGGCCATTGCGCTTCCAACAGATTTTTCGGCGCGCATTGCCCGGAATACCCAAATCTATTTACAAGAGGAAACCAAGATTACCAAAACGGTAGACCCTTGGGGAGGTAGCTATTATGTGGAAAAGCTTACTCACGAAATAGCGCAAAAAGCATGGTCCCTGATTCAGGAAGTGGAAGAATTGGGCGGTATGACAAAGGCTATCGAAGCGGGCATACCCAAGATGAGGATCGAAGAGGCAGCGGCGAGGAAACAGGCACGCATAGATAGTGGACAAGATGTTATTGTAGGGGTCAATCGTTACCGCCTCGAGGAAGAGGATGCTTTGCAAATTTTAGAGGTAGATAATGAGAAGGTACGTCAACAACAGTTACAAAGATTGGCTTCGGTCAAAAGGGAAAGGGATAATGAGGCGGTCGTGGAGGCCTTAAAACAGCTGACCAAAGCCGCCAAGAATAAATTAAATGAAGGAGAATCGCAGGCTTCGGAAAATTTGTTAGCTTTAACCGTAAATGCCGCCAGAGCCAGAGCGACCATTGGGGAAATCAGCGATGCGTTGGAAACCGCCTACGGGAGGCATAAGGCAGTAATAAAATCTTTTACCGGAGTGTATTCCAAGGAAATCAAGGACGATGACAGTTTTAAGAAAGCAAGGGAAATGGCAGACCTTTTTGCCCAAAAAGAAGGTCGGAGACCCAGAATCATGATTGCAAAAATGGGACAGGACGGCCATGACCGCGGTGCCAAGGTCGTGGCAACGGGATATGCGGACCTTGGCTTTGATGTGGACATAGGACCACTGTTCCAAACCCCCGCGGAAGCTGCAAAGCAGGCGGTGGAAAACGACGTCCACATTCTAGGGGTCTCCTCATTGGCGGGAGGCCACAAAACCCTGGTACCCCAAGCGCTGAGCGAACTTAAGAAGTATGGACGGGAAGATATCATGGTCATCGTGGGCGGCGTGGTTCCCAAACAGGATTACGAATACCTATTTGAGGCCGGGGCGGTAGCCGTCTTTGGCCCGGGAACCAAAATTAGCGAGGCCGCCATCCAAATTCTGGAAATCTTGATCGATTGATCTAGATTTTTTATGCTAAAACCTTAATCTGCAAAACTTTAACTGACTTTAACGCAGGAAGCCATAGTTATTCACTTTGTGTTAACAAAATACATTTTTTGGCATTGTAAATAATCGTATTTTTAACCCCTAACTTACTAGACTAATGGGCAAAATTATTGCTATAGCGAATCAGAAGGGCGGGGTTGGAAAAACCACTACCACTGTGAACCTGGCCGCCTCGCTGGGTGTGCTAGAAAAAAAGGTGCTTTTGATCGATGCCGATCCCCAGGCCAATGCCACTTCAGGATTGGGTATTGAGGTGGATGGCGTTGAAATGGGAACCTACCAACTCCTGGAACACACCAAGACCGCCAAGGAAACCATCATAACTACCTCATCCCCCAATGTGGATCTCATTCCCGCACATATCGATTTGGTGGCCATTGAAATTGAATTGGTGGATAAGGACGATAGGGAATATATGCTGAAAAAGGCCATAGCCGACCTGGGCGAGCCGTACGACTATGTCCTGATAGATTGTGCCCCTTCCCTGGGGTTGCTTACGCTAAACGCGTTAACGGCCGCTGATTCCGTAATTATTCCCATCCAATGTGAGTACTTTGCCCTGGAGGGTCTCGGCAAACTTTTGAATACCATAAAAAGCGTACAAAAAATACACAATCCCGATCTGGATATAGAGGGATTGCTCTTGACGATGTTCGATTCCAGGTTGCGACTTTCCAATCAGGTGGTAGAAGAAGTAAAAAAGCATTTTGAGGATATGGTCTTTGATACCATAATCCAACGAAATGTTAGACTTAGTGAAGCTCCAAGTTATGGTGAAAGTATTATAAAATACGATGCTAGCAGCAAGGGAGCGGCCAACTATCTCAATTTGGCCAATGAGGTTGTAAAGAAAAATAAGGAGACGGTATAATGGCAAAGGCTACTAAAAAGCAGGCTTTAGGGAGAGGTCTATCCGCACTTTTAAAGGATCCGGAGAACGACATACAGTCGGTTTCCGACAAAAATGCGGATAAGGTCGTAGGAAACATTGTAGAATTGGAAGTGTCGGCCATAGAGGTGAATCCTTTTCAGCCACGTTCCAACTTCAACGATGAAGCCCTTCGGGAATTGGCCACCTCCATCAAGGAACTGGGGGTAATACAGCCCATAACCGTGCGCAAACTCGATTTCAACAAATATCAGTTGGTTTCGGGCGAAAGAAGGTATAGGGCCTCCAAATTGATCGGTCTGGAGACCATTCCCTCCTATATCAGAATTGCAAATGACCAGGAATCCTTGGAGATGGCATTGGTAGAGAACATACAACGCCAGGACCTGGATCCCATTGAGATTGCACTCTCCTATCAGCGTTTGATCGATGAAATTAAACTTACCCAGGAAAAACTGAGCGATCGTGTAGGCAAAAAACGTTCCACCATTACCAACTATATGCGTTTGCTGCGTTTAGATCCCATTATCCAGACCGGCATGCGGGACGGCTTTGTAAGTATGGGACATGGAAGGGCTTTGGTGAACATTGAAAAAAAGCAAGATCAGATTGCGCTCTATGAAAAAATAGTGGGGGAAAACCTATCGGTAAGGGACACGGAAAAGGCAGTAAAAGCCTACCATGAAAAACAAGGCCCTGCCACGGGTACACATCCTCAAAAAACTCCGGAAATCCCCGGTTTCGTAAAAGAAGGTATCACTGATTTTAAAAACTATCTTGCCGTAAAGGTAGAGATAAAGGCTTCCTCGAATGGTAAAGGGAAAATTACGATTCCCTTTCACTCCAAGGAGGAGTTTCAGCGCCTAAAAAAACTAATATCCGGTGAATAAAAGCCTCGGTTTTTTACTGTTTTTTTTACTATGTGCACTTTCCGGCATTTCCCAGGAAAAAGGACAAAATACCCAAGAATTGGATTCCATGGAAACGGATCTTAGGGGGAAGGGTATTGTGGTAGATTCCATTGTAAAGCGAAAAATAAATCCCTTGGCACCCAGTAAGGCCGCATTTTACTCGGCCGTATTGCCTGGCTTAGGGCAAATCTATAACCGCAGGTATTGGAAAGTACCTATAGTCTACGCGGCCATAGGAACCGGAGTGTACGCCTATGTGTTCAACAACAACGAATACAATCGATTTCGGGACGCCTTTAAAAGAAGACGGGCAGGTTTCACCGATGATGAATTTTTTGATCTCACCCCTGATAATGGTGTAACGCCAACCACGCCCGACTTCTCAGATGAAGCTTTGCAGGACGCCCAGGAACGTTTTCAAAGAGATCGAGACCTTGCCTTGTTGATTACCATAGGCCTGTATGCACTGAACATACTCGATGCCAATGTGGACCAACATTTAAAACAGTACAATATTGATGATGATCTAAGTTTGGACATTAGGCCATTCCTGGACTATAACCCCGTGACCGCCAATCCGACCTACGGAATGGCTTTAATCGTTAAGTTTTAGCAGATGAAAATAGCCTTGTTCGGATATGGGAAAATGGGGAAAATGATAGAGAAGACCGCGCTTGTCCGGAATCATACGATTGTGGCCAAAATTGATGTGGACAGCTCTGAAACCGACCTTTCCCAAGTTGATGCGGCCATAGATTTTAGCACCCCGGATGCCGCCTTTGGTAACATAAAAAAATGCTTGGAACTAAGTATTCCCATAATATCCGGAACCACCGGCTGGCTAAACGATTATGACAAGGCTGTAGCGCTGTGCCAGGAAAAAAACGGTGCCTTTATCTACGCCTCAAATTTCAGTTTGGGAGTCAATGTGTTTTTTGAACTAAATACGTATTTGGCAAAGATGATGAAAAACTTGGGCGAATATGCGCTTAGCATGGAAGAGGTGCACCATACTCAAAAATTGGATGCCCCCAGTGGCACGGCCATTAGTTTGGCCGAGGGGATCATCGAAAATTCGGATTACGAATCCTGGGAACGGGAAAAGGGATCGGAAAAAACAATACCCATAAAATCCAAACGTATAGCCGATGTCCCCGGGACACATTCCATCACCTACGAAAGCAAGGTAGACAGAATAGCGATAGAGCATACCGCCCACAATAGGGAAGGTTTTGCACTGGGTGCCGTAGTAGCTGCAGAATGGATCCAGGGAAAAGCAGGGGTATTTAGCATGAAAGATGTGTTAAACCTAGGTTAAGAAACGTAACATTTTTGTGGTTGGGGGACTCATGTAGATGACATTGATAAAATGAACCGATATACTCAGCATCTTTTTTGGTAATTTCGCCAACGGATCACCCAAGGGTAAAACAAGCAACTAAGACGTATTTTTATGAACGGTACACAGTGGATTCTTTTTATTCTGATCGTACAGGTCATCCATTTTTTGGGAACCTGGAAATTATATGTAAAGGCCGGTAGAAAAGCTTGGGAAGCAGCCATTCCCGTTTACAATGCTATCGTTTTGATGCAGATCATAAAACGGCCCAAATGGTGGGTCATCCTATTGTTCATCCCCATTATTAACCTTTTGATGTTTCCGGTAGTATGGGTAGAGACCATTCGTAGCTTTGGAAAAAACAGCCTGCTCGATACTTGGCTCGTTATCCTTACCCTCGGTTTCTATACCTACTACATTAATTATACCCAGGATGTGGCTTATGTAGCCGATAGAAGCCTGCACCCCAAAACGGGTTTGGGCGAATGGGTAAGCTCTATCGTCTTTGCCATTGTAGCGGCCACTTTGGTGCATACTTATTTCATTCAGCCCTATGTAATCCCCACGGGTTCCCTTGAGCGGACCTTGCGTATCGGGGATCTTTTATTTGTGAGCAAGTTTCACTACGGCGCACGAGCTCCCATGACTACGGTTGCTGCGCCCATGGTACATGACACCATCCCAGGATTGGGTATACGGTCCTATTTGAACAAACCACAGCTTCCCTATTTTAGGTTACCCGGATTTAAAAAAATCAAAAGAAACGAAATTGTGGTCTTTAGTTGGCCCGCCGATACGGTCCGCGTTTTCTTTAAGGCCGAGGAAGGGGTAAAAAAACCCATCGATAAAAAATCGAACTACGTAAAGCGTTGTGTCGGTGTCCCTGGGGATTCTTTATCCGTGGTAGACGGTTTTGTACACGTAAATGGAAAACAACTCCAGCTTCCCGATAGGGCAAAGCCGCAGTACGACTATTTCGTTTATGGTAAAAACGGTGTCTCTTCCCGTTTGTTGTTACAACTTGGAGCGACGGAGTTTTATAGGTATTATGTGGCGGAAAGCTTAAGTCCGGTGCAAATACAGGCATTGGCCAGAAATGGGTATCGCATCAATAACCAAACCTCACCGATTCAGATTGTCACCGAGGGCAAGGGCATAAATCCGAACCTCATACGCCAATACCGATTGGCCCTAAAGGAGGTAACCAATAGACAGCGATTGGTAACGGCTACGGATGAACTTGTGAAAAGCCTGGAAAACAATACGGCTATTGATTCCGTGGTAAAAATAATAGAGCCCAGGGGGCAAGGGATCGGGAACCTGTTTCCACAAAATCCCGCTTTCCCATGGAACTACGACAATTTTGGCCCTATCTATATTCCAGAGGCCGGAAAGACCGTTCCCTTGGACCTCAACGTACTCCCCTTGTACAAAAAGATCATACGGGATTACGAAGGCAATACCGTAAGCGTTTCCGGAAATCAAATAAAGATCAACGGACGTGTCGCGGACAGCTATACCTTTAAACAGGACTACTACTGGATGATGGGCGATAACAGGGACCATTCCGAAGACAGTCGCGCCTGGGGCTATGTACCTGAAAATCACATCGTGGGCACCCCCATATTCATTTGGCTCAGTTTTGACAACTTTAACGATGGCATTGCCAATTGGAAGCCCCGTTGGGACCGGATCTTCACCACAGTACACGGGGATGGCGAACCACGTTCCTATTTTAAACATTTTCTAATTGTGCTGGCCGGCTGGTTCGTGTTCGACTTTGTAAGAAAGCGCCGAAAGAAGGGCAAAAAATAATTGGAATTATATGTTTTTTGTTGATGGGTTGATTTGGATTGGAGGCTTTTAAAAATTGAATGTACATCTATTCTTTTGAAAAATTAGACGTGTGGAAGGAGGCCAAGGAACTGGCCAAGGAGATTTACAAGGTCACCTCAAAATTTCCCGAAACCGAAAAGTTTGGTCTTACCCATCAATTACGGAGAGCAGTAGTTTCGATATGTTCCAACATTGCAGAGGGCTCTGCACGTAAGACCCATAGGGACAAAGCACATTTTACGACCATTTCCTTTGGTTCGTCGGTAGAAGTGTTAAATCAACTTATCCTGGCAAAAGAATTTGATTATCTTTCTATCAAAGAATATGAAAAATGTAGGTCCATGATAGAAGGCATAACCAATAAACTTAATGCCCTAAGAAAACACCAACTCAATAAGTAAACCAACACCAACAAACAAATCCACAAATAAACAAATAAACAAATCCACAAATAAACAAATAAACAAATTGTCACCTCTCCTTCTGCATCCGGCCTATTTCCCGAATATTGCCCACTTCGCAGTAATTGCCCAGCGCGAAGTATGTTGGGAGGTCATGGATAATTTTCAAAAGCAGACGTATAGAAATCGATGTTACATCTGTACCGATGCGGGGAGACATATGCTGAACATTCCTATAAAACATGTGGGGGGAGATCAAGGGCGTCAAAAATACATAGAGGTAAAGCTCGATAACAAATACCCCTGGCAGCGGCAACATTGGAGAACCTTGGAAACCGCCTATAGGACTTCTCCCTTCTTTGAATTTTACGAAGATGAATTGATAGGCCTCTATCAAAAGCCTTTTACTTCTCTCCTGGATTTTAACCTCAAGACCATAGAAACAGTCTGCCAAAGTCTCGGGATTGCGATGCCCACTTTAAAAACTGAGGTGTATGAAAAAAACCCTACGGAAGTTAGCGACGCCCGATTTCTGGTAAACGCCAAAAAGGACGTAGCATTTGAACAACAAAAATACGTTCAGGTCTTCGGGGACCGTCACGGGTTTGTTGAAAACGCCAGCATATTGGATCTTTTGTTCAATGAGGGCAGCAATGCCCTAAGCTATCTGAAGAACCTGAAAATCGATTTTTTGGATGTTTAGGCTATTCATTCATTATGGCATACATTTTCTGATACCCATAGCCATTGGTTTTCTCTTTTTTAAGGAACATAGAACACGGGTAATCCTGATTTTGCTTGCCGGTATTGTAATTGATCTGGACCATCTTTTGGCAAACCCTATTTTTGCGCCAGACCGCTGCAGTATTGACTTTCATCCCCTGCATAGCTATTGGGCCATAGCCCTGTATATTTCTTTGGTGTTCTTTTCAAAGACCCGGTTGGTGGGTATTGCCCTTCTCATACATATCCTTGCAGACACGCTGGACTGCTGGTTACTTGCCCTGGAGACGCACTGAAGCCATAATGGGATAATGATCGGATAATGCTACATCAAAGTTTTTATGGGCGGTGACCTCAAAGCCGGGATCCACCAAAATAAAATCGATCCTTCCAGGAAATCCCACAAACTCATAGGTCCTACCAAAGCCGGATCCTTTTTCCTCAAAGGTATCCGACATCTCGCCCTTGATCCGGTTGTAGGCTCTGGAAAATTGCGTATTGTTAAAATCCCCGCATACGATGTTCTTATAAGGGCTGGCATTTCTATGCACATCAAAAACCGCCGTCTGTTCCAGTTGTTTTTGGAATGCGCCGTTTAGTCGGTTGAACAAATTTCCCAGAGGTTCCCTGACGATGCTTCCGGGCCTCAATTTCAAGGATTGAAGGTGCAAGTTATAGATGCGTAGGGTATCGCCCTGGTATACAATATCAGCATATATCCCGTTATTGGTGCTTTTCTTAAAATCGAGATGCCCCTTTGATACAATGGGGTATTTGGAAAAAATGGCTTGGATTACCTTGCCTTTCATCAAGGCTACATACCTATGGGGATACTGATCAAATTCTGTCCTTTTTGGATAATCAAACTCCTGAAAACATACAACATCGGGGTTCTGACCCCTTACAAACCCTACGATCCTATCATCCAAAAGGGCATCCGCATGCCAACCAAATCGGTTAAAAATCCTGGCATTATAGCTCATGATGCTCAAATCGGTCTCCTCGATCGTATCCTGCGATAGGTCAAAACGAAAAAAGGATTCCAAAAACAGATAGCCCAGCAGCAGCGATACTAGGGAAAGAAAGAGCTGCCTTTTGCCCTGTAACAACCAATACAGTACAAAAAAGAGGTGTGCAATTACCAAAACGGGTACCGAAAGACCCAAAAAGGCCATTCCTGGAAAATGGGCAAGGGAAACATGGGGGATGACAACGGATATGAGCAGCAGCGTCGCGGACAAAACGTTGATTCCAAATACAACTTTATTTAGCAGGGTCAATAGTTTCACGCGATCAATCCTCCTTACCTGCCTTGAACAAAAAATCCTTTTCCGCTTTGGAAAGGCTTTCATATCCAGATTTGCTAATCTTGTCCAAAATGGTGTCTATCTTGCGCTGGTGGTTTTCCTTGTCATAGTTTACGTCCGATTTCCTGTTTCTTGCCTTCTTCTTTCGATACACAGTCTTTAAGGGTGCTTTTTTCTCCCGCCTTTTGAACATATTGGCTATCCCGTCCAAGAACCTGGAGAAGCCTTGACCAATGTCCCTGCCTTTTACCAATTGACGTGCGTAGACATAACCCAACAAGGCTCCGCCCAAATGGGCCAACCGCCCTCCTACATTATCACCGTCCGGGATTTGAATCAAATCTATGAGCACAATAAAAGCCCCGATGTACCACAGTTTCAAATTAAAAAAGATCAGGCGCACCTCCTGATTGGGAATATAGGCACAGACAAAAATAAGGACTGCGGTAACCCCGGCCGATGCTCCGATCAGGGCTGTGTTCTTCCCCAAAAGTGCCGGAAACACATTGTAGCCGAGCAAAAAAATAAGTCCGCCCACAATAACACCTAAAAAGTAAACATTGATAAAGCGTCGGGGACCAAATAGGTTCAGAAATATACGTCCGGAGAAATAGAGCACCAACATATTCCAAAAAATATGGCCAAAGCCTGCATGGAAAAAAGAATAGGTCACCATGGACCAGGGTTGCCCTATAAAGCGGAAAAAGTCCTTGGGCAATTCAAACCACTGCATAAAAATATCCTCATGAAGGTCCATAAGGGACGTAACGAGCCCGTTCACTATAAATACAAGGACGTTTATGGCAATGAGCTTTTCAGCTATGCCCAACCTCGCAAATTGATATCGTAGACCTGTACTCATAAACTAATCCCAGCGGTTCTTTTTAAATTGATTTTTCTTCCAGTACCACATCATCAAAAATCCGATAAGGGCACCTCCCAGGTGGGCAATATATGCGGTATTGCTCGGACTAAATATAGAAACCCCGGTGAGGGCCGAAAAGAGGTCCAGACCAATAATGGCGGGGATGAAGTATTTTGCCTTTATCGGTATCGGCAAAAAGATCAGCATAAGACTGGACTCCGGAAACAACATGCCAAAGGCCACCAAAATTCCCATTATGGCCCCGGAGGCCCCTACCATGGTCTTAAATCCAAAGCCCTTGGCATTAAACTCGAACAGCGTATTGAGGTCGGCATTATTTATGACCAAATTGTACTTTTGTACAATTGGTTCCAGTCCTTCCACAAAGATAGGCCCTTTTAGATAACCTGTACCGTCGCTGGCGTCGATGGCGGCAATTTCCCGAAGTGCATCCCTTCCTATATCAATGGACAGCTCTGAGGTTATGGAAAACAGGCTTATATAATCTACCCCCAAGGAAATTAGCGCCGCGCCCAAACCGGCAGATATATAAAAGAAAATGAATTTCCTTTTCCCAAAGGTCTGTTCTACTGGAGATCCAAACATCCACAGTGCAAACATATTGAACAGAATATGTTGGAAATATATACCACCGCCCCCAGGAATATATGAGGCATGCATGAACATATGCGTAAAAATTTGCCAGGGCTCAAACAAGGTGTTCAGCGGAAAATGGAGAGCGAACATGTTGTTCATAAAAATACCTTCTGAACCAATGGTCAGCGTAGCGATCCATAAAATTACATTGATAATCATCAAATGTTTTACCCCCTCAGTAATTCTCCACATCTAAATAAATTTTTTGTCAATGTCGTTTTCGGTAATAGTGATATATATTGGTTTATTAAACGGGCTCACCTCCGATTCCTTACAGGCGAACAAGTCGTTTACCAAAGCCAATTGGGAAGCATTATCCAACACTTCCCCGGTTTTTACGGACAGCGTTTTGCAAAGTGTTTTGGACAACATATCGGTTTGTGAAAAACTGTCGGCCTGCACTCGCTGCTGATAATCGGCAATCAGTTGATCCAGGACGATGCCCACTTCGCTTTCGGGTACCAGTAAGGGCAATCCCGCCACCTGTACCTGTTCCTCACCAATTTCGTTAAAAACAAAACCTGTATGGGTAAGGCTATCCTTGATTTCCTTGATTATAGTGATATCTGTCTTGGAAAAAGAGAGGGATAGGGGAAATAACAACTGCTGGCTCACCGCCTCCTTTACCGTAATGTTTTTTAAAAACTTCTCATAAAGCACCCTTTGATGGGCCCTGGTCTGGTCTACGATCACCATACCCGATTTGATGGTGGTGACAATATATTTTCTTCTTAATTGAAAGGTGGTGGCTGTAGTCTCCAAGGCTTCCTGTCCTGTAAAGATAGAGCCGGTAATGGTATCCGATTCGAAGCTTACACTACTGAAATCCTTGTCCTTTCCCAACTGGGATTCCAGACCTACATACATATTTTCCCATCCTTTGGCGCTTTGCTTTTGAATGCCCGTTACCTGCCGCTTCCGGGAAGATTCGAAGAAAGGATTGAAGCCCGCATCGACAGTGACCCCGGGGGGCTGCGCCTGCTTATCTTTATAGGCATAGGGCGTCTCCATATTTGGATCATGTTCAAAATCCAGGGCAGGGACTACGTTGAATTGCCCCAAACTGTGTTTTACGGTAGAGCGCAATATGGCATAGAGCGTATGTTCATCGTCAAATTTAACCTCGGTCTTTGTGGGGTGTATATTGATATCGATGGAGGCCGGGTCCACTTCGAGATAAAGGAAATACCCTGGGTAGGTTTCAGGCTTTATGAGCCCTTCAAAAGCAGATACCACCGCATGATGAAGGTAGGGACTTTTAATAAACCTATGGTTAGCGAAAAAAAACTGCTCGCCCCTGCTCTTTTTGGCAAATTCGGGTTTACAAATAAACCCGCTTATCTTCACCACTTGGGTCTCCTCCTGTACCGGGACCAATTTTTGGTTGGTCCTGCTTCCGAAAACATTCACAATCCGCTGTCTAAAATTGGCGGTTGGGAGATTGAACAATTCGCTTCCGTTGTTATAAAAGCTAAAAGCTACCGATGGATGTGCCAGGGCTACCCGGTGAAACTCATCCGTAATATGCCGAAGTTCCACTTGGTTCGACTTTAGAAAATTGCGACGTGCGGGAATATTAAAAAATAGATTTTTAACAGCGATGGATGTACCCTGACGGGTAGCACATACCTCTTGTGAGACAATTTTGCTCCCTTGAATCTCAAGTTGGGTCCCCACCTCATCCGTATGGGGTTTGGTCTGCATGTCCACATGCGCTATAGCGGCAATGGAGGCCAATGCCTCTCCCCTAAAACCTTTGGTATGAAGGTTAAATAGGTCTTCGGCACTTTCTATCTTGGAGGTGGCGTGCCGTTCAAAACTCAGACGGGCATCGGTGGCACTCATGCCCATACCGTCATCGACCACCTGAATAAGGGTCTTGCCCCCTTCCTTTACAATCAATTTGATGGAAGTGGCTCCTGCATCGATGGCGTTTTCCATCAACTCCTTCACCACGGAAGCTGGTCTTTGAACCACCTCCCCTGCTGCAATCTGATTGGCCACATGATCCGGCAGGAGTTTAATAATATCGGCCATTAAAACAAAAAGTCTAGTTTTCCATATTTGATTGCGGCATACGCAAATATTAAGAGGAAAATGAGAATAATAAAGAAGCGAAGCTGGCTGTTCCTATTTCTATCCATACTCTTAATGGTCTTCCAATCCTCCCTGAAACTTTTTCTTCGATATCCTTTGAAGTATTCAGTGTCGGACCTCGCAGCTTTTTCCTTTCTTAAATTTTCAATACGCTCCTTCCGCTCGTCATAGTAACGAGGCGTATAATTATAGGATTTATTCCTATGCTGCTTAAACAGTGTTGGAAGTCTCATATACGTGCTGCTAGTATCAAAAGTACTGAAAATAGGGCGAATTGGCCGAAAGGAGATGCTAAAAATTGTTAACAAAACGAGCATCCATTAGAAGGCATTGGCGCCATGGGGGAGCAGTATAAAAACACCAGGGTGTTGAAGTGCCCAATAACTGTGGTTATGTGCCCAAAGCGGCCATCTTAATAGCAGCAATGGCGGCTTCCGTACCTTTGTTACCGTGTTTTCCGCCACTACGGTCCAGGGCCTGTTGCAGGGTATTATCGGTAAGGACGCAAAAAATGACCGGGGTATCTGTATTTACGTTAAGATCTTTGATTCCTTGGGCCGCTGCGCTACAAACAAAATCGAAATGCTTGGTTTCCCCTTGGATCACACTTCCTATGGCGATAATGGCATCAACCTTTTCCGAGGAAATCATCTTTTTACAACCGAAAGTAAGCTCAAAACTGCCGGGAACGTTCCAGCGAACGATATTTTCTTCAACGGCACCGCAGTCCAAAAGCGCTTCCAGAGCCCCCTGGTAAAGTCCTTCCGTAATTTTCTCGTTCCATTCGGCAACTACAATCCCAAAACGAAAGTTGCCGGCGTCGGGAACCGTTGCTTTGTCATAGACCGATAGATTTTTGTTTTCGGTGGCCATTAGTTAGCACTTTTGGCCATACCTATAAAAGCGTCAATGGTAGTGGCCTCCTGGGATGAGGAAAATTCATCCTTGATCCTTTGAAAATATTGCAGGGCCTTGTCCTTTTGCCCCAGCTCCAGGGCCGTGGTCCCTGCCTTGTACAAAAACTTGGGCGTAGTATAGGCATTGGGATCATGTGAAATGGCACTTTCATAGTAGCCCAAAGCGTCATTGGGTTGGTTTAACTGCATAAAAGCGTCGCCTATGCCCCCTTTCGCCAAGGCACCAAGAATGGCATCGTCCGAAGAAAAATCTTCCAAGTACGAAATTGCTTCTTGGTACTGTTGCATATTCAAATAGGCCATACCGGCCGAGTAGTTGGCTAAGTTAGCAGCCTTGGTACCACTGTATTCGTCTATGATATCCAAAAAACCGTATTTTCCTTCGCCCCCGTTCAACGCCAAATTGTAAAGTGAGTCCCGCTCCGCGTCCCTACTACTCAAGGCCTGGTCAAAATATTGTTGCGGATAGTACATTTCATTGGCGGCACTTGCTTCCTTGGGTGCCTGCACAAATTGATTATAGGCCAAATACCCTAGTACGCCAACTGCGATTACCCCAATGATCCCTAAAATGTAATTCTGGTTTTTGGAAACCCATTCCTCGGTCTTGGAAGCACTCTGGTCCAGGGTGCTAAAAACTTCGGCCGTTGTACTGTTCTGTTCATCAGCACTCAGCTCTTCGGCTTTATTTTTTGGTTTGTATCCTCGCTTCTTATATGTAGCCATCGTCCATTTTATTAATCGGGCAAAAATAAAGTTTTTATCCAAAAACAAAGGGGTATTTATTCGTTATTTTTCGATATTTTGCACTTTCACTAGCTATTGAAAAACAAATTCTCCGCCACACCGAATGTTTCTAAAGAAATTATCGCTCATCAATTATAAAAACTTTGCATCGCAAAACTTTGAGTTCGATAGCAAGATCAATTGCTTTGTCGGAAACAACGGTATAGGCAAAACCAATATACTGGATGCCATTTATCACCTTTCTTTCGGCAAGAGCTACTTTAATCCTGTGGCCACCCAAAACATTCGGCATGGTACCGATTTTTTTGTAGTCGAAGGGGAATTTGAAAAAAACGGAAGGGAAGAAAAAATTGTTTGTAGTCTTAAGCGCGGGGTAAAAAAGGTCATCAAACGAAATGGAAAGACCTATGAACGCTTTTCCGACCATATTGGGTTTCTGCCCCTGGTCATTATTTCCCCGGCGGATCGGGACCTTATCACCGAGGGCAGCGAAACGCGCCGCAAATTTATAGATGGCGTTATTTCCCAATCGGACAAGGCCTATCTACAGGTGCTCCTAAAATACAACAAGGTGCTGGTACAGCGCAATTCGCTCTTAAAATACTTTGCCGCCAACCATACGTTTGATCCCGATGCCCTTTCCGTATACAACGACCAGCTGCATGGCTACGGTACCGATATTTTTGAAAAACGGAGGGAATTCTTGGAGGCGTTTATCCCGATATTCAAAAGGCAGTACAAGGCAATCGCAGGCGGCAACGAAACCGTTGACCTCAGCTATGACAGCAAACTATTGGATACGAGCCTGCTAGATTTGCTGACACAGGCCATGGAAAAAGACAGAGCGCTACAATTCACGAGCGTGGGCATCCACAAAGATGACCTCAACTTCGTTATCGGGGACCATCCTATCAAAAAATTCGGAAGCCAGGGGCAGCAAAAATCCTTTTTGGTAGCCCTGAAACTGGCACAGTTCGACTTCATCAAAAATCAGGCGAAAACTACTCCCATACTACTGCTCGATGATATTTTCGACAAATTGGACGAGCAAAGGGTAGCGCATATCGTCGCCTTGGTGGACGATCAAAATTTCGGACAGATCTTTATAAGCGATACCCATGCGGAACGCACAGAAAATGTGGTCAAAACCATTCACCAGTCCTATAAAATTTTTAAATTGTAGGATGGGTCGCATAGGGTGGATAGGCATAACTTTGTTGATCGTTGGGTGCACCAACAAGGTCAGCAGGGAAGATCTGCGGCATCTCAATGGGTATTGGGCCATTGAAAAGGTGGTCTTCCAGGATGGGAAGGACAAGGCGTACAAGCTGAGCACTACCATAGATTACCTTGAAGTGGAACAGCTGCAAGGATTTCGAAAAAAGGTACAGCCTCGACTCGATGGGACCTATACCACTACTGATGATGCGATTTTTTTTGAGATATATGAGCGGGAGGGTACTTTCCAAATTCGCTACCAAAAGGTTTTGGACCCCTGGGAAGAAAAGATTGTTACGCTTACCGAAAATAACTTTTCCGTTACCAATGACGCGGGCCTGACCTACTTTTACAAACGGTATCGGCCCATAAATGTGAACGAATAATGGCAAAACGAAAAAATACCGGCCTCCCTTTGAGTGAGGCGCTACAAGCGTTTATCAAAGAAAATAGGTTGCAAAAGGGAATGGACAAAGTTGATGTCAAGGCTGCTTGGACCGCTCTTATGGGGAATGGTGTAAACAATTACACGACCGCGGTGGAACTGCGGAACGATACCCTGTTCGTTTCCTTATCGTCCTCGGTACTCAGGGAGGAACTGAGCCACGGGAAGTCCAAAATCATACAGATGATCAATGAGGAACTTGGAAAGGAACTTGTGAAAAAATTGGTGCTCAGATAAAAAAAGGCCCTGATGGTATCAGGGCCTTTTTTATACGATTATTTCGCCCTTAATACACCTCCCGACCTGCAAAGTGAAAGGCTCCCTCAATGGCAGCGTTCTCATCACTATCGGAACCGTGTACGGCATTTTCCCCTATGGAGGTGGCATACAATTTACGAATGGTACCTTCCGCAGCTTCTGCCGGATTGGTGGCACCGATCAAGGCCCTGAAATCGTCCACGGCGTTCTCCTTTTCCAAAATGGCAGACACTATAGGTCCCCTGGTCATAAAATCGACCAACTCCCCAAAAAATGGACGCTCTTTGTGCACGGCATAGAACTCACGGGCGTCCCTTCTGCTCAATTGCGTATATTTCATTGCAACGATCTTAAACCCGGCCGATGTTATTTTCTCCAAAATAGCACCAATGTAACCGTTTTCCACGGCGTCTGGCTTGATCATTGTAAACGTTCTATTCGTTGTCATGTTTCAAAAATTTTGCGCAAAAATACGCTTTATTCATTAACACGCAATACTTAAAAGCGTTGTTCCAGTTTGCCCAATAGCCGTCCTTGGTCCCCAATAATCTCCAAATGGGCCGTTTTGGAAATCAAATTCAGCCTTACCACTCCAAAACTTTTGGTAGAAACGACCTCTCCCACCCGATACGGATTGGGTTCCCCCTTGAAATCGGAATAGACATGGGTAAGACCACTACTGGTGAAGTCGATAAGTGGATAGGGCAATCCTTTCACCGCACTTTTCGAAAATTCCGATATGTGCCGATCTCCGGATAAAATTAGGGTTCCCTTTGCCCCCGATGAGGCAATAAGTTCCGTTAGGCGATCTACCTCATGCGGAAAGTTGCCCCAACATTCAAAACCATGTTCATTGGACCAGAACTGCACGCTGCTAACAATGATATTGAAATCTGCCTTGGAGCCATTGAGTTGGTCTTCGAGCCAATCCCATTGCTGTTCCCCGAGCATGGTACCCGTTCCATAAGGATTGGGTTTAAAGCGTTTGTCGGTTTCCGTGTCCTTGGTCAAGGCCGTTCTGAAGTATCTGGTATCGAGCACCAGCACTTTCACCTGCCCGGCAGGCAACCGATAATCATGGACGGCATAGACCCCTTCCCTTGCTCTTCTTGGACTATCTTTGGGAACATCCATAAAATCCAAGAACACCTGCTGGCTCTCCCGTTTGACGGCGAATTCCGTTCCCCCATCGTTTAAGCCATAATCATGATCGTCCCAGGTGCCAATAACGGGGGTTTCCTTCCTCAGGGCCCTGTACCCTGAAACGCGGTTTTGGCCGCGGTACATTTTATCAATTTCCCGCACCTTGTCCGTATCCGCATAGACAATATCGCCACCCCAAACCCAAAGGTCGGGATCTAGGGCCAAAACATCGTCCCATAACCAGTTGTCCAGCGTGTGTTTATTGCACGATCCGAAGGCAATAACAAATTCGGTAGGGGATGCGTTTTGGGTGGTTCTGGTTTCCATGGTCCCGCAGGCCAAAAACAGGCTCAGTAAAAGTGGGCTATAGTAAATTCGTCTCATAAATGGTTCTTGGTATTTCCGGTAAAATTAGGTTTTTTATGTATTAGGTCTATAGTATAAAATTGTATATTTGCGCGGATGAATTTAAAGGATATCAAAGCCATTAGGTCATTATTCTCCAAGCCGCTGAAAATGGTTATAGTACCCCATAAAAATCCAGATGGGGATGCAATTGGATCTACTTTGGGTCTCTGGCATTACCTTAAAGGTCTAGGGCACGAGGCCACCATTATCTCACCTAACGACTATCCCAAGTTTTTAAAATGGATGTCTGGAAATGAACAGATCATAAATTTTGAAAAGGACCATGCCCAGTCCAAAAAGCTGATCGATGAAGCTGCGGTTATTTTCACTTTAGACTTTAACCATTTGGGCAGAATAGGACAAATGCAAACCGCTCTGGAGGAGGCATCGGCCACCTTCGTTATGATCGACCATCACCAAAATCCAGGTAAGTACGCACATATCACCTATTCTGATGTCAACATGAGTTCTACCTGTGAAATGGTCTACAATTTCATCGGTGCCATGGGCGATGTGGACAAGATTACCCCGGATATTGCCAATTGTCTGTATACCGGTATCATGACCGACACCGGATCGTTTAAATTTTCGTCCACTACAAGCAGAACGCACCGTGTGGTGGCGGATCTTATTGATAAGGGCGCCAATAATACCGAGATCCATAACAAGGTTTACGATACAAATACCCCGGGAAGGTTGCATCTTTTGGGCTGTGCCTTGAAAAACATGGTCATCCTTAAGCAGTACGGGACGGCCTATATTACCCTGACCCAGGAAGAACTGGATGCCTACAAATATAAAAAAGGGGACACCGAAGGTTTTGTAAATTATGGACTCACCCTGGAAGGTATCCGTTTTGCGGTAATTTTCATAGAAAATCGCGACGAGGGTATTATCAAAATCTCCTTCCGGTCCGAAGGGGACTTTTCGGTGAACGAGTTTGCTCGGGC
Source organism: uncultured Flavobacteriaceae bacterium (assembly GCA_947494825.1). Taxonomy (GTDB): domain Bacteria; phylum Bacteroidota; class Bacteroidia; order Flavobacteriales; family Flavobacteriaceae; genus JBNGOQ01. Next base: position 178,819 of record CANLWN010000002.1, read on the forward strand.
ACATTTTCAGGGAGGTGGCCATACCAACGCCGCTGGGGGCAAGAGCGAGCTGGGCATGCAGGAGACCACGGACTATTTTGTATCGCTGCTGGAGGATTATAAGCACAAGATAAAAGTATGATACGACCACTTGTATTTCTACTGTTGGCCCTTGGGCTGATGAGTTGTGGCGGGCCTGAAGCCCGAAGACCTGTAAAGGTAAAGACGGGGAGTTTTATCAAGGAATCCGTAGAAAGAAACCGACAGCTCCTGGCAGCGGAAGAAAAAATGATACAGGATATCATTGCGCAGGATTCCGCACACACCTATTTGTCCAGTGCCAACAGTTCTTGGTATTATTATGAAACCAAGAACGGGGATACGGACTATGTTCCGGAAACGGATGATCTGGTGGTGCTTACTTACAATGTGGTAAGTTTTACCAATGATACGCTCTATCGGGCAGAGGATATTGGGCCAGTACGATATAAAGTGGACAAACAGGAACTTTTCCCTGGATTAAGAAATAGTGTGAAACTTCTCAAGGAGGGTGAAACCGCAACTTTTTTGTTTCCTTCCTCGATGGCCTTTGGTTACCATGGGGATAACGACCAAATCGGTCCCAATGTCCCCATAAAATCTACTATTTCCCTGCTTCAAATCATTAAACAAAAGGATAGTATTCAAAATTAACACCATGATAAAACGAAAACGAATGAAAAATCTAGCCCCTTTAGTCTTAGCCGTAGGTATGTTATTGGCAAGTTGCAAATCTAGTCAGCACGCCGATTTGGGCGAGGGCCTGTTTGCCGATATTGAAACCAACAAAGGGGTCATTGTATTAAAATTGGAACACGAAAAAACCCCTGTTACAGTAGCCAATTTTGTTTCCTTGGCAGAGGGTACCAATCCCTTCGTCAGTGAACAATACAAGGAGAAAAAATACTATGAGGGCGTTATCTTCCATCGGGTCATCAAAGATTTTATGATTCAAGGAGGCGACCCTACCGGTACGGGTAGTGGCAATCCTGGATACCGGTTCAAAGATGAGTTCAACGACTCCTTGACCCACCACAAAGCGGGAATACTCTCCATGGCAAACTCAGGGCCTACCACGAACGGAAGCCAGTTTTTTATCACGCATAAGGAAACGCCCTTCCTGGATGGTAGACATACCGTCTTTGGTGAAGTCGTGGAGGGCATGAACATTGTGGATTCCATTGCCAATATGCCCACTTCCCAAGACCCTGGCAAAAAGGACAGGCCCGTTACCGATGTGGTAATGAACAAGGTAGAAATTATCCGTAATGGAAAAGAAGCCAAAAAATTTGATGCGGTACAGATCATGACAGATTATTTTGCCGAGGAGGAAGCCAAGGTAAAAGCCCTGGAAAAGGCAATTACCGATTTTGCCGCTGAGTTGTCCGAACAAAAGGAGGAGGCAGAAGATCTACCTTCGGGCCTTAAGATCTATTCCTTGACCAAGGGGGAAGGCGAAAAACCCAAAATTGGACAGCAAGTACTGGTCAATTATGCGGGATGGCTTGCCGACGGGAACCTGTTCGATAGCAATTATGAAGAAGTAGCCACCAAGTTTGGCAAATATGACCCCAGAAGAAAACAGCAGGGCGGCTATACGTCCGTTCCCATGAGTTTTAGCCCCGACTCCAGACTGATTGCCGGTTTTAAGGAAGGGCTGCTGTCTATGGAGGTAGGGGATAAAATTAGGATATTTATTCCCCCTCATTTAGGTTACGGACCTCAGGGCGGGGGACCCATTCCCCCGAATGCCGATCTGGTCTTTGACCTGGAAATTGTGGGAATCGCGGAGTAGTTCCCTTTGAACATAAACATTGAAGGGGCTGTCCAAATAGTACCTAGCAGTCCTTTCGAGCGCCCACCTCCCGGAGTCTCGTACGGAGGGCAGGCCGCTCGATGTGACCGTTTTCAGTTTTTTTCAGACCGCCTTTTCTTTTTCCGGTATATGCTTCAAAATGTTTACCAGGAATTTCCAGAATTTCTGTACGGAAGTGATGCTGGCGCGCTCATCGGGAGAATGCGCTCCTTTTATCGTGGGGCCGAAACTGATCATATCCATATGGGGGTAGTTCCTTCCCAGGATGCCACATTCCAATCCGGCATGACAGGCCACTACTTTGGGGCTTGCCTGGAACAATTGCTCATATTGTGTTTCCAAAACACTTAAAATAACGGAATCCGGATTGGGGTTCCAGCCGGGATAGTTCCCGTCGAAACGTACCTGAAAGTCGCCCGATTCAAAAACCACCTTCAGGGCGTTGGCCAATTCCATTTTCGCCGAGTCCACTGAGGACCGGGTAAGGCAGCCTATAGAGATTTTCCCCTCCTTCACTTCCACTCGGGCAATATTGTTGGACGTTTCTACCAGATCCTCCATTGTGGTGCTCATAGCGTATACCCCGTTATGTGCGGTATGTACGGCTCTAAGCAATTGCTCTTGAACGGCGGTCCCCATGACATTTTTAGGGATTTCCATAGGCTCCAAAATCAGCTCCATGCCTGGTTCCTTGTCTGGAAACTCCGCTTTTAGCACAGTCGCCCACGACTTAAAGTCACGCTCTAAATCCCGGGCTTTTCCGGTTTCAAGGACCACCTCGGCAAAACTCTCCCTGGGGATGGCATTCCGAAGTCCCCCACCATTCAAAGCGGCAATGCGAAGCCCGTGGTTGGCCGTGCTTTTAAAAAGCAAGCGGTTCATAAGCTTATTGGCATTGGCCAACCCTTTATGGATATCCATACCACTATGCCCGCCCTGTAGGCCTTTTACTCCAATCCGATAACCGATGAACCCATCGGGGACCGTTTCCTCCGTATAACTGCGTGAGGCGGTTACATCTATTCCCCCGGCACAACCGATATCGATCTCATCATCTTCCTCCGTATCCAAATTCAATAAAATAGCACCCTTCAAAATTCCTGCTTCCAAGCCCATGGCTCCTGTCATACCCGTCTCCTCATCTATAGTGAACAGTGCCTCCAATGCGGGATGTGGTACCGTGGTGCTCTCCAGCAGGGCCATAATAGCGGCCACACCCAGGCCATTGTCCGCACCCAGCGTGGTTCCCTCGGCCCTTACCCAGTCGTTTTCCACCCTCATGCAAATCCCTTCGGTGTCAAAATCAAATTCGGTCTCGGCATTTTTTTGATGTACCATGTCCAAATGGGATTGTAAGGTCACCGTCTGCCTATTCTCCATTCCGGGGGTAGCCTCTTTCCGGATAATGACATTGCCCACACCATCCTTGAAGGTCTCCAAGTGAAGGGAATTGCCAAAATTGAGCATAAATTGGATAACCCGTTCCTCTTTTTTCGAGGGCCGGGGCACGGCATTCAAAGCTGCAAAATTCCCCCAGACTTCCCGAGGTTCCAGCAGCGACACTTGTTCATTCATAATACAAATTTAGTCCGTTCCAAAAATACGGTATTGAACGAAAAGTGTGTGCTATATTTAACTAATTTTGACTTGATGGACAATCGAATAAAAAATGGCATTGCACTCGCCCTTATCCCCCAAATCTTTCTGGTGAAATGGCTTGGCAGTTACCCCGAATTCATTGAGAACTATTACAGCAAAGGACTGTATCCGCTTATTTCCAAATTTTTCCGGATACTGTTTGGGTGGATTCCCTTTTCTATGGGCGATATCGTCTATGCCCTGCTCTTATTTTTGGTACTGCGCTATCTTTTTATACGGCGAAGGCAGATCAAGAACAATCTCAGGTCCTTTGGCCGCGATGTAATCATGGTTTTATCCGTAGCTTACTTTACTTTTCACCTGCTTTGGGGGCTCAATTACTATCGGCAACCCATACTAACTCCTTTGAACCTCCAAGAAAACCATAGCAAGAAGGAATTGGTCCAGTTCGTTGAAAGACTCATTGAAAAGACCAATGAAATTCAATTTGCCATTACGTCCGACACGGCCCAGATGGTAAAAATCCCCTACGACAAACAAGAAATTAGGGAAAGAACGGTGAAGGGATATCAGAAGTTGGGAAAGGAATACCCCTTTTTGACCTACAACACCGCCAGTCTCAAAAATTCGCTCTTTAGCCTCCCGCTTACCTATATGGGCTATGGAGGATACCTCAATCCCTTTACCCATGAGGCCCAGGTAAACGCAAAACTCCCTGACTTTAGGTTTCCCGTGATCTGTGGACATGAAGTAGGGCACCAATTGGGGTATTCAGCGGAAAACGAGACCAACTTTATTGGGTATCTGGTGACTGTGAACAATGAGGACCCTTATTTTCAATATGCGGCCTATGCTTACGCCCTGGGGTATTGCCTCAGCGATATTAAGCGTAAGGATGAGGCTAGCTTTCAGCAACTGTACAAACAGCTGAACACAGGCACCAAAAAGAACTTTCAAGAGGTCAATGATTTTTGGGAAGCCTATGAAAATCCATTAGAACCCGTATTCAAATCCGTTTTTAATTCCTTTTTAAAGGCCAACAACCAGCAAGATGGCATCAAAAGCTACAGCAAGGTGGTTTCCCTGCTAGTGGCCTACCATGCCAAGCACGCGCTATAAAACCCGGAAATCTTGCCCAAACAATTTCTGTGGCCGATAAGGACCATTTGCTATCACTGGGTTTTACCCACAACCACCTTGGCGGTCTCGGGCTTGGCAAAGAAGGCGTCGGGTTTAGCGGTTTCGCTGAGCACTACATTTTCGAAGGGAACCGTACTCTTGGCTTCCTTGATATCCCTGCCTTCATAGGCGTGCCAGGTAATGGATCGCGGCAAAATTACACCGGCTACTTCCATCCAATCGTTATAGCGGATCCATTTGACGTTGTCCGACTTTTCCCCGCTCCTGTAGGTTACGGTATAGCCCAACCAGGTCATTTGATAGGTTTCGGGATCGTAATGAATAAAATACTCGTCCTTATAGGAAGTTCCTACCCCTACCTCATAACGTATTCGAACACCTGGGTAATGTTTTCCCTGAAATACCAGATCTTCGGTTTCACCGTACACAATTCCCTTATCCGCCAGTATAAATGGCATCGCATAGAAATAAAACATCAGGTTGTGATAGAACACCGGATCTCCATCATAGCTGTCGTTTTCATCGAGCAGCCACACCTTCTCACCATCGAATCCCATTGAAAAATTTAATGCATCGATCCGGTCCTTTCGGGAGTACAGGTTGGTGGTATGCGTTTCCTTGCCATTGGCTTTGGGCATATCGTACACCAAACTTTTTTTACCCCGCCACGCGCTTATACCGCCATGGGCCTCGAAGACTTTTTGCAAGGCGTTGGGATATCTGGATTCCGCTGTTTGGGACATTGTTTTAGAGGCCTCTTCTTGGTCTTTATGGGCCTTGGGTTGCTCCTTGCAAGAGATGAGCATCAAAAAAAACATGAGAAAAACTGATAGTGGTTTCATTTGTCTGTGTTTATGACGTTTTACGTGATTTGTATGTTTCCCTTTCAAATGTAGTGCATCTGTAAAAATTTCAGGGGGTTTCCCAAATTGTTCCAGCGCATTTTACAGTATTTGTTTAACATATCACAGCTTTTGTCGTGCATGCTGTATTTTGTTTACGCGATTCTCCTATTTTTGTTCCAATGATGAAAACGGTACGTATAAGCAGTGTTCAAAACCCGATGATCAAAAGGGCCCTATTGCTAAAGGAAAAATCCCGGGAACGAAAAAAAAGCGGTCTTTTTGTTCTTGAAGGGATTCGAGAGCTTCAGCTGGCATTGCGGGGGGGCATTGTGTTGGAAACCTTCTTTTACTGTCCGGAAATTATAAGGCAGGAAATCTTGGATTCCCTAGGCCTGCATCAGTTTTCAGCATTGAAAAAGATAGAGGTTTCCAGGGAAGTCTATCAAAAATTGGCCCACAGGGAAACCACAGAGGGCATTTTTGCCATTGGAAAATCGAAAACCCATACCTTAGATCAGCTTATATTTAAACGTAAAAGACCCTTGATCTTAATTGCCCAGGCACCGGAAAAGCCTGGAAATATTGGAGCTCTTCTGCGTACGGCGGATGCCGCTGATCTTGATGCCGTTATCATTGCCGACCCAAAAACCGATCTTTACAATCCAAACATTATTAGGTCAAGTGTGGGCTGCGTTTTCACAACCCCCATTGCCTTGGGTTCTTCCGCCCAGATTATTCGTTTTTTACAAGAAAACCAAATTGCGATATACGGAGCGGCACTGTCCGCTTCAAAGCATTACGTGGAGGTAGATTTTAAATGTGCCTGTGCCATTGTTCTGGGAACGGAGGCCACCGGGCTTTCCCCTGAATGGCTTGAAAAATCGGACCAAAACATCATAATCCCCATGCTAGGTGAAATTGACTCCATGAATGTTTCCGTATCGGCGGCAATACTTATCTTTGAAGCAAAGCGACAGCGAGATTTTAGCTAAGGAAAACAAGCTGTTATAACCAAAAAGCGTATTTTGTCCCAAATGGAAAGCAATAACCTATTTTATATCATCATCGCCATATTGGTCCTTCAATTCTTGATAGAGACCCTTTTGGATCATCTTAACTCGCAAAAGTTCCGTGATCCGGTCCCCGAGGAATTGAACGACGTTTTTGATCAGAACGAGTACGTAAAATCCCAAAATTACAAGAGGATCAACCATCGTTTTGGAATATTGACCTCTACCTTTTCGTTGATACTTACCCTATCCTTTCTAAGCTTTGGAGGTTTTGAATGGATAGACGGCATGGCACGCGCGGTAACCGATAACGCCATTCTTGTGGCACTCCTCTTTTTCGGGATCATCATGATCGGAAGTGATGTGGCCGGCACCCCCTTCTCCTATTATCACACCTTTGTTATAGAGGAAAAATTCGGTTTTAACAAAACCTCCAAAAAACTGTTCTTTCTAGACAAGCTTAAGGGATGGGCCATGACCGCTATATTGGGCGGGGGCATCTTGGCACTGATCATCTGGTTCTTTCAATGGGCGGGTACGGATTTTTGGATTTATGCTTGGGGGGTCATCGCGCTCTTTTCTGTCTTTATGAATCTGTTCTACAGCAAACTGATTGTGCCCCTTTTTAACAAACAGACCCCACTGGAGGAAGGCAGTCTAAAAAGTAAGATAGAAGGTTACGCCAAAAAAGTGGGTTTTGAACTAAAGAACATATTCATCATTGATGGTTCCAAAAGGTCCACCAAGGCGAATGCTTATTTTTCGGGCTTCGGAAAAGAGAAACGGGTAACCTTGTACGATACCTTGATCCACGATCTGGAGGAAGAGGAAATCGTTGCGGTATTGGCCCATGAAGTAGGACATTACAAAAGAAAACACATCGTTTTTAATTTGACCGCCTCTGTCGTTTTGACAGGAATTACCTTGTTTATTCTATCCATATTCATCAATAATCCGCAGGTCTCCCTGGCTATTGGGGTCTCTACACCCAGTTTTCATGCTGCCCTAATCGGGTTTGGTATTTTATACAGCCCCATTTCAGAAGTTACGGGACTGGTCATGAACTATTTGTCCAGAAAGTTCGAATATGAGGCCGATGACTATGCCAAGAACACCTTTGCCGCCATGCCCTTGATCAGTTCGCTAAAAAAACTGTCCAAGAACAGTTTGAGCAACCTTACCCCCCATCCTGCCTATGTATTTATGCATTATTCACACCCCCCTCTTATCGCTAGAATACGGAATTTAAAGGCATAGTTTTTGTTGTCTACTCAATAAGATTGTGCTACTTTTAATATATGATGACGGAAGCTGCTATAGAAAAGGAGAACAAGGAAATTACAAAGCAATACAAGGAATTGCTGCGTATAAGCTATCAGACGCTGTCCAAGGAAGATAAGAAACTCATCCGATCGGCGTTTGACGTGGCTGTGGATGCCCATAAAAACCAACGTCGAAAATCCGGGGAAGCCTATATCTTTCACCCTATTGCAGTAGCAAAGATCGTAGCCTCGGAAATTGGCCTGGATGCCGTTTCCATTGCCTCCGCCCTCTTGCACGATGTGGTGGAGGATACGGAATACACCCTAGACGATATTGAACGTATGTTTGGAGAGACCGTGGCTCGGATTGTTGATGGCCTCACCAAGATCGCCCACCTTAAAAAAGACATGAACATCTCGCAGCAAGCGGAAAACTTCCGCAAAATGCTGCTTACCTTGCATGACGACGTTCGGGTGATCATCATCAAAATCGCCGACCGTTACCACAATATGCTCACCATGGATGCCATGCCCGAGCACAAACAGGTAAAAATTGCTTCGGAGACCCTTTATATTTACGCCCCCCTGGCACACAGGATAGGGTTGTACAACATCAAGACAGAACTGGAAGACCTCAGCCTTAAATATACCGAACCCGAGGTATACCATGACATTCTAGGAAAAATTGAGGATACCAAGGAAGAACAACAGGACTATATCGACGATTTTACCAAGATAATCAAGGACTCGTTGGACAAGGAAGGATTTAAGTACACCATAAAGGGAAGAACCAAATCCATTCATTCCATCCGGAGGAAAATGCTTGCGCAAAATGTCTCCTTTGATGAGATCTACGACAAATTTGCCATACGGATCATCTATGACTCCGATCCCCAGAACGAGAAGTTTCTCGCATGGAAGATTTATTCCATAGTTACAGATCATTTTACACCCAACCCTATACGGTTACGGGATTGGATATCCTCTCCCAAATCTACGGGCTATGAAGCGTTGCACATCACCGTTATGGGACCCAAGGGAAATTGGGTGGAAGTACAAATACGGAGCGAACGCATGCACGAAATAGCGGAAAAAGGCTATGCGGCGCACTTTAAGTACAAGCATGGGGACCAAAAGGAAATGGGTATAGAGGCCTGGTTGAACCGTTTACAGGAAGCCCTGGAAAGTTCCAATACCAATGCAGTGGATTTTGTGGAGGAATTTAAACTGAATCTGTACTCCAAGGAAATTTTCGTCTTTACCCCCAAGGGCGAGTTAAAATCATTGCCCAAAGGGGCCACACCCCTGGATTTTGCCTTTAATATACATACGGAAGTGGGCATGCGTACGCGCGGTGCCAAGGTAAACGGAAAATTGGTACCCTTGAATACCCCATTGAACAGCGGGGACCAGGTAGAGATCATTACTTCGGAAAGTGCCAAACCCAACCAAAGTTGGTTGGATTATGCAGCTACGGCCCGAGCGCGGTCCAAAATAAAATCCTCGCTCCGAGAGGAAAAGAAGCTCGTAGCCATGGAGGGCAAGGAAATCTTGCGAAGAAAATTGAAATCGCAAAAAATAAACTTGAACGAGGATTCCGTCAATAAAATGGTGGTCTATTTTAAATTAAAGACCAGCCTGGACCTGTTTTATCGGGTGGGCATCGGGGCCATTGACAACCAAATGCTCAAGGATTTTGCGTCTACCTATAACAATGCGTTTATCAGTTTCTTCAAGAACAAAATCCGTAGAAAACCGGTCCCCGAGGAGATCAATAAAGAAGAGATTACGGCCAAATACGACATGTTGGTCTTTGGCAAGGAAGAAGAAAAACTGAGCTACAAGCTATCGCAATGTTGCAACCCTATCCCGGGCGATGAAGTTTTTGGTTTTGTAAGTGTAAGCGATGGCATTAAGGTACACAAGAAAAACTGCCCCAATGCCATTTCCCTGCAATCCAATTACGCCTATCGCATCATGAGCGCCAAATGGATCGATTCATCCCAGGAGGAGTTCACGGCCGACATACAACTTACGGGTATAGACAATCTGGGGTTGGTCAACGAAATCACGGCCATTATCTCGGACAATATGCACGTAAATATGCGCAACCTCAATTTTGGTACGGATGGGGGCACATTTACCGGAAGAATTACCGTGGTGGTGAAGAACAAATCGATCCTAAAAAAATTGATAGATAACTTAAAGCGCATCAGCGGTATCGACAAGGTAACACGGCTCTAGGGTCTATAATAAGACAGGAAGTGGCTGTTGCAAAAACCGTCATTGCTGTTTATAACCCTGGGATAAAAACTTTCGGATTCGTGTAAAATAGCTGTACCTTTGCACCTTGGGATCCAATTAAAGCGGTCATGGGCAACAACAAGAACCAGGAAATTGTAAAAAACGTCTTCACTACCTTTTTGGAGGAAAACGGGCACAGAAAAACACCCGAGCGCTATGCCATATTGCAGGAAATCTATGAGCATGAAGATCATTTTGATATAGAGTCGCTCTACATCATGATGAAGAACAAAAAATACCGTGTAAGTCGCGCTACATTGTACAATACCATTGAGCTTTTGTTGGAATGCAAATTGGTACGCAAGCATCAGTTCGGGAAAAATCAGGCGCAATACGAAAAATCCTATTTTGATCGGCAGCACGACCATGTGATCTTGACCGATACCGGGGAGGTCATGGAATTTTGCGACCCGCGCATCCAATCCATAAAAAAGACCATCGAAGAGGTTTTCGATATTAAGATCACCAATCATTCGCTGTACTTCTACGGTACCAAAAACCAGGAAGAGAATACAAACAACTAACCAAATACTTACATGGCAGTAGATTTACTACTAGGACTACAATGGGGAGACGAGGGAAAAGGAAAAATCGTTGATGTACTTACCAAAGACTATGATATTATTGCACGCTTCCAGGGAGGTCCAAATGCCGGGCACACCTTGGAGTTCGATGGTATAAAACACGTACTGCACACCATCCCCTCGGGTATTTTTCATGAAAATGCCATCAACGTAGTGGGCAATGGGGTGGTCATTGATCCGGTCATTTTTAAGAAGGAACTGGACAATCTCAAAAAATTCAACATAGATATCCCCGCCCGATTGCTTATCTCCCGTAAAGCCCATCTGATCCTACCCACCCATCGTTTATTGGATGCGGCTTCGGAAGCAGCCAAGGGAAAGGCCAAAATAGGATCCACACTAAAGGGCATAGGCCCTACCTACATGGACAAAACAGGACGTAACGGCATGCGGATCGGCGACTTGGAGTTCGCGGATTGGAAGTCAAAATATAGAGCTTTGGCCAATAAGCACGAGGCCATGATCGGTTTTTACAATGTAGACATTCAATATGACCTAAAGGAATTGGAAGCGGAGTTTTTCCAAGCGGTATCCGCATTACAGCAACTGAAATTTATTGATAGCGAAGAGTATCTTTTTAAAGCGCAAAAAGAAGGAAAAAAAATACTGGCCGAAGGAGCTCAGGGTTCCCTATTGGATATTGATTTCGGCACCTATCCCTTTGTGACCTCTTCCAACACCACGGCAGCAGGCGCCTGTACTGGTCTTGGGGTGGCCCCAAACAAAATAGGTGGGGTTTTTGGTATCTTCAAAGCCTATACCACACGCGTGGGCAGCGGTCCTTTCCCGACCGAACTCTTTGACGAGGACGGGGCGACGATGGGCCGCGTGGGCAACGAATTCGGTGCCACTACCGGTAGACCAAGACGCTGCGGCTGGTTAGATCTGGTGGCGTTGAAATATGCAGTCCAAATCAATGGGGTAACGCAACTGATGATGATGAAGGGCGATGTGCTCAGCGGTTTTAAAACCCTAAAGGTCTGTACCGCCTACCAGTACAAGGGCGAAAAAATCACCCATTTACCCTATAATATTGCCTCCGAAAACGTACGCCCGATCTATACCGAAATGCCCGGTTGGGATCAGGATCTGACCAAAATGAGCACGGCCAAAGAATTGCCCGAAAACCTAAACGCTTACATAGACTTCTTGGAAAAAGAGTTGGAAGTGCCCATTAAAATTGTATCCGTGGGGCCTGATCGGAAGCAAACGATACATAGGTAAACGCTGGGGTTCGTCGCCCCAAACCCGTTATAAAGACCGAAATGAAAAATGCACTTTTATTCCTATCGCTTTTTCTTTTAAACATTGGTTGGTCGCAAACAACTTCCCAAAAAATCGTTTTTACCGAGGGTGCACTGGCTTTGACCGAACAGCAGGTGACCTATGATCCCAGTTATTTCTCCCTAGATTACCCCAATGGCGATGTGCCAAGCGGTAAGGGCGTCTGCACGGATGTGGTAATCCGGGCCTACCGAAAAATAGGCATCGACCTGCAACGGGAAGTCCATGAGGATATGAAGGCCAACTTTGAGCGATATCCAAAGATTTGGGGTCTAACCACCACAGATAGGAATATTGACCATAGAAGGGTTCCAAACCTAATGACCTTTTTTGAAAGGAAGGGGGCCAGTAGGGCAATTACCGCCAAAGCAGATGATTATTTACCGGGCGATATCGTTTGCTGGAATTTGGGTGGTGCCCTAACCCATATCGGAATTGTAGTGAACAAAAAATCCGGTGACGGGAAAAGGAATATGATTGTCCATAACATAGGCGCCGGACAGGTGCTGGAAGATTGTCTTTTCGATTTTAAGATCATCGGGCACTACAGATATGAAACGGAATAGCACAACCGTTCCCACTTTGATCGGCGCTAATATACGCCGACGGTTCTGCTGCCCTAAATGTTCCCTTGACCCTATTGGTTCAATATTAACCTAAAAAACCTTGTCCTATGTTGCACAACGTAAAAATGAGGGTGGTGCAAACTGCAAAAAACGGCATCGTAAACAAAGACACGATCTTTCATTTCAGCCAAAGCGGAAATGGGGTAAGCGCACACTATTCGGGAGGCTCCATAACCCAGGGATACCTGGTGGGCCAATTGGAGGGCGAGTTATTGCGTTTTAGCTATTGTCAAATACGGAGCAGTGGGGAACTGGACCATGGAAAATCTAATTGCGTACTTTCCAGGGAGGCGGGAAAGTTACAGCTCGAGGAACAGTTTACAATGACTACGGGTCAAAGCCTTGAAAAGGGGAGAAATATGTTCCGAGAACTATGAAATTAGTGGCTGTATACAGCCTATACACAAATGTTACAACGGCAATCCCGATCTTTCGCCTTACCCAGTTATTGATGTAGATGCCTCCTTGCTACGTTTTTACCCGCGTATTACGTTTATGTTGTTTTTCTCATACTATCACTATCCGTCCACCTTGCCCACATCACCCTTGCAGAAGAAATCCTTGATGTGCAAGGTATCTACCGCAGAATGATGGCTTCAAGGGTATCCTTTTAAAAAGTCCGGAACACGCAGACCCAAAACAAGAAAAATTGATATCGTGGCCATTTTAAATGACCTTGTTTCGTATAGATTTTTGTACAGATTTTTGCCCAGTTGTCTTTGTTGTTTCCCGCACTATTTTGAGTGTAACTTCGCTCGGTCAAAACCTATGTTTTAGTTTAAAAACGCATGACTCTTTTAAACTTCATTTCGGGAGTTATCGGATTGCTCATCCTATTTGCGATCATGGCGAGAATCCAGGACAAGGTGGATTTGTACAAAAAGAAGCGAAAAAAAAGAAAATCAGACCGCCCATTACCCTAATACAAGATAGTTGGTAGCTTCATTAAATCATCGATTTTGACCAGCTGATTTTTAACTCAAGACGATTAAAAAGTATCCCCTTGACATGGGGCGTAATCGAGGAGGCGATCGAAGGAGTAACGGCGAGGCAGGAAAGTTACCACTCGAGGAACAGTTTGAAATGACTACGGACCAGTGCTTGGAAAGGGGGAGCAATATATTCCAGGAGCTATGAAGTAAGTAATCCTGCCCCTTCAAAAAGGAGGTAGCGGTTATTCTATCCCATCTTTTACCTTAACCGCTTATTGGCGTAAAATCCATATCTTTAATGGCCTTGATTTTTAATTGAAGTCCCTTGAAAAATATAATCACCTTATGTTTATTGCTTCCTATGCTCGGAAACGCTCAAAATCTCTGTGATCTTAAGGAAAAAGCCCAGGTAGAACAGTACATCGTGGATAACTACCGGATTTCAGGAGCCCCTTATGAAGGTTTCAAAATATACGGGGGCGAAACCAACTCCTTGGAGATTCCAGAGGCCATTACCATGGCTTGGGGCGACTTTGATCACGACGGCATCGAAGATCTGTTTGTTCACGGAGAGGCTCATTTTAAGCGATACCAGCAGACCATTAAGCAAGCTGAAATGCTTATTCTGACCGGCAGAAAAAAAAAGCACAAAAAAATCACCTTTCCGAAGCGTTATTTCAGGAAGGGAATTAACCCCGTGCGGCCCTATGTCCAAATTCTCAAAAAAAACACCAAGGCCTATCTGCTGCTTTCCGTTCAAATGTCCAGGGCCGGCGCAAAATTGTCCGAACAGTCAGTGGGCACGCTGTACGTAAAAAACGACCACCTTATGCCCTATAGTGCTGACCCGGATAAAGAAGCGGTTGTTAAAATCGAGTTCAAAACGGACTATTGTTATGGTACCTGTCCCGTATTCGAGATTGTCATGGACAAAGGCGGGCATGTTCGTTATAAGGGAATAGACCATGTTGTGCAGCGCGGGGAAAAGGATTTGCAATTGGACCAGGCAGATTGGGCATATATGTCCGAGTTGATCCAAAACATTCAGCTTAGAAAGCTCAAGGATATGTATTCTGTAGACCAAACCGACAACCAAACGGGATACTTAACGGTACACTACGCTGACGGGAGCATCAAAAAAATACAGGATTATGGTTTGGCGGGCAGTTACGGACTCTCCGTTCTCTACGATTATATTTTTGGGCTGATCGATTTTTGAGCCCTCCTAAATCTATCCCAATCTTTTTATCCCCTCACCAAAAAAAACCTATTTTTGGGGCAAAATATCGAATATTGCGCGCGTTAATTGTTTTTGGATTCTTTTTGCTTATCAGTTCGGTTTGTTCCGCCCAAATAGAGGTAGAGCAAAAGCAAATCAATATCGTATACGGGGCCAATTTCACCAAGGACGAGGCCCAGTACCCGGGCGCATCGATCTTCAGCAAGGACGACCGCCAGGTACAGTTTGAGCATGAGGGTGCGGATCTTTGGTGCGACATTGCTATTTTCTATCAAAAGGAGAACCGGTTAAAGGCTATAGGCAACATACGTCTGCAACAAGGAGATTCCGTGCAGATGACCAGTGGAAAAATAGATTATGACGGCAATATAAAATTGGCCAAGGCCTGGGAAAATGTGGTGCTGGAGAATGGCCAGATGACCCTGAGAACCGATACGCTGCGTTTTAATCGGGAGCAACAACAAGCATACTACGAGGACTTCGGGACCATTGTGGACTCTGCCAACACGCTTACCAGCCAAATTGGACGGTATTTTATGGAATTGGACAAATATCAATTTTTGGACAAGGTACACATCCAGAATCCGGAGTACACGGTAGACTCTCAACAATTGGACTACTATACCACCTCCAAAAATGCCTATATGTACGGCCCCTCCACCATTATCGGAGAAGCCTATAAAATCTATTTCGAACGTGGCTTTTACGACACCAAGGTAGAAAGCGGCTACGGTATTAAGAACACCCGTATAGATTACAACAACCGCATTATAGAGGGAGATAGCGTATATTTTGACAAGGCCACCGAGTTTGCCTCGGCCACCAATAACATCAAGGTGACCGATACCGTTAATCAAGGTATCATTAGGGCCCACTATGCCGAGGTCTTTAAGGCCAGGGATTCGGTTTTCGCCACCAAACGCGCGGTATCCATAAGCCTGGTGGAACAGGATTCGCTCTATATGCACGGAGATACGCTCATGGTGACCGGGAAACCGGAGGCGCGGATCCTCAGGGCCTTTAGAAACGCCAAGTTTTACAAGACCGATCTTAGCGGAAAATGCGATTCCATTCATTTTGATCAACGCACCGGAATTACCCAACTCATTACAGAACCCATTCTATGGAACGGTGAAAACCAAATGACCGGAGACAGCATCCATCTCATATCCGATATGGAGACCGAAAAGCTCGATTCCCTAAAGGTGCTTAACAACGCCTTTGTGATTTCCTTGGACAGTATCGGTAAAGTAGGCTACAACCAAGCCAAGGGCAAGGACCTTTTTGGGCAGTTTGTAGAGAACGAGCTAAAGATTATTGACCTGATCAAAAATACCGAGGTCATTTACTATATGTACAATGATGACGATGAACTCATAGGCATTGACAAGACCATTTGCAGCGAAATACGCTTGATCATGGCCAATAATGACATTGAGGACATCACTTTTTTTACCAACCCGGACGGTGACATCTTCCCGGAAAAAGATCTCCCTGAAAATGCCCGTAAACTAAAGGGTTTCATTTGGCGTGGCGATGAACGGATCATGACCAAGGACGATATCTTTGATGAGGACGATAACAACATCACCTTGGTCACTATCCAAGGCGTAAACAATCCCATTGACTTTGAAAATGAGGACGTAGAAGATGGGCAAGGGATTTCCAAACCGGAAAAACCTAGGGGCCCTCCGGAAAAGACAAGCGTAAAAACCACGGAGACAGGTATCGTTTTTAAGGTCCAGTTATTGGCCAGTTACCGGGATATTCCTTTGAAACCGGAGGAATTCAGTGGTCTTGACCCCCTTTCAAAAGAAAATTTTCAAGACCTCATTAGATACATGTACGGGAACGCGGCCTCCTACGACGAGGCCCTGAACCTAAAATTGCGTGCCGATGCCAGAGGGTATCCCGAAAGTTATATTGTAGCCTATAAGGACGGTGAACGGATTCCGGTTTCGGAAGCCCTGGAATACCTCGAGGATGAATAAGGGGTCGTGAAGATGAAAAAGGACTTTCTAAAATATCAGGCCCAGACCACCCCCTATCCATTGGCTATGGAAGTTTCCCATGCCCGGGGCAGTTATATCTACGATTGCGACGGGAAGGCCCACTTAGATTTTGTAGCAGGGGTTTCCGCTTGCAGTTTAGGACATTGTCACCCCAAAGTGGTCGCTGCTGTACAACAGCAGTGCGAACAATATATGCATGTGATGGTCTATGGGGAATACGTGCAAAAACCCGCAGTGGCCTACACCAAGCTCCTAGCTTCCCTTTTACCCGCACCTTTGGAGAGCACTTATCTGGTAAATTCGGGTACCGAAGCCATGGAAGGAGCTATGAAATTGGCCCGCAGGGTTACCGGACGATCTAGGATTATAGCAGCGCACGGGGCTTATCATGGAAACACCATGGGAAGTTTGAGCCTTATGGGCTACGAGGCAAGAAAAAGTACTTTTAGACCCTTGATTCCCGATATCGGTTTTATCCATTTCAACCACGAGGCCGATTTGGAAAGGATTACGGAAAAAACGGCTGCAGTAGTACTGGAGACCATACAGGGCGGAGCCGGATGTATAGCACCCAAAACCGATTATCTGAAAAAGGTACGGGAACGCTGCACGGAAATGGGAGCCTTGCTTATCCTAGACGAAATTCAACCCGGGTTTGGCCGCACCGGAAAACTCTTTGCCTTTGAGCATTACCATTGTGTGCCGGACATCCTGGTCATGGGCAAAGGAATGGCTTCCGGGCTTCCTGTAGGCGCCTTTACAGCTTCCAAGGCCATGATGGACACCCTTCAGCATCACCCCTCCTTAGGCCATATTACCACGTTTGGGGGAAATCCGGTAATTGCGGCGGCAAGTTTGGCCACCCTGACCGAAATCAAGGAAAGTGGGCTTATTCCGGCCTGCCTGGAAAAGGAAAAATTGATCAGACAGCTGCTAAAACACCAATATATAAAGGAAATCCGCGGAAAAGGACTTATGCTGGCACTCCTTATGGAAAATGTAGCGCAGGCCAATTATGTAATACATGAATGTGCAAAAAAAGGACTGATACTTTTTTGGCTGCTGTTCGAACCCAAGGCCGTTCGTATCTCCCCGCCCTTGACCATTTCAGAAGAGGAAATTAGGGAGGGATGCGCCCTAATCCTCGAAGTATTAACAGCTTATAAACAATAATTTGTTAACTAATTTGTTAATAATATAGCCCAAGTCGGGAATTAAAGACAGCCTCAAAAGGTTATTTTTAATTCCATAGTTTAACCAAAACGTTCCTATGGCGTTAGATGCTAACGAAAGACCAAGCCGACCATTAGCCAAGTTTGAGTCCATGCTGAAGACCGATGATGTCTACTTCTTCGATGCGGAGGACTTTGAAGACATTATTCACTACTATCTCAACAACGGTAAGGTGTCCTTGGCAAAAAAAGCCATCAAAATAGGACTGCAACAGCACCCGGATTCCATTGAGCTTAAACTTCTGAGCGTAGAGGTTCTGGTTTTTGAGAACAAATTGGAGGTTGCCGAGCAACTGCTCGACGAACTACAGGTCCTGGACGGTTCCAACGAGGAAATTTACATACAGCGCGCCAACATATACTCCAAGAAGGACAATCATGAAGCGGCCGTAATCCTTCTCAAAAGAGCCCTTGAAATAGCCGATCACCATATGGATATCTATTCCCTACTGGGCATGGAATATCTGTTTATGGACAACTTTGAGCTTGCCAAGGAAAATTTTATGAAATGCGTTTCCATAGATGAGCAGGACTATTCTTCTCTCTATAATGTCATTTACTGTTTCGAGTTTATGCAAGATTATGAGGGCGCGATTTATTACCTGAACGATTTTCTGGAACGAAACCCTTATTGTGAAGTGGCCTGGCATCAACTGGGCAAGCAGTATTTTTCAAAAAAAATGTTCCCTGAGGCCCTCACCGCCTTTGATTTTGCCATTATTGCCGACGATTCCTTTATTGGCGCCTATTTTGAAAAGGCCAAAGTGCTGGAAAAAATGGGAAATTACAACGAGGCCATAGAAAACTATGAAACCACCATCAGCCTGGAAGACCCTACTTCACACGCCTATCTGCGCATTGGAAGATGTCATGAAAAGCTGGGGAACGATGACCTGGCCAAGTACTATTATTACCATACCGTACATGAGGATCCCCTTTTGGATAAGGGCTGGTTGGCTATAACTGATTTTTATTTCCGAAAGGAAAATTTTGAAAAGGCCCTTTATTACATCAATAAGGCCATTAATATCGATGGGGAAAATCCCTTATACTGGAAAAAATGCGGTAAAATACACGTCGCCTTAAGAAACTACGATGAGGCCGATTTCGCCTATAAACAAGCGGTAGATCTAGGCAACTATGAGTTGGACACCTGGTTAAATTGGGCCGACGTGGTCCTGCTGAACGAGGACGTGGATTCTGCTGTGCAAATCCTATTGCAAGGGCTGGAATTTTACCCCGAAGAGGCCGAGATACCCTATAAAATGGCAGGCGTTTATTTATTGATGGCCAATACGGGCAAGGCATCGGAAAGCCTGGTCAACGCCCTAACACTGAATGCCGAAAAACTTCACCTCTTCCTGGAGGCATTTCCACAATATGCCGGCACGGAATGGACTAAAAACATAATTTCAGATATGAAGCGGGCTCCCAGATAAAAAAACTACTTTTGTTTTTTTAATTTTATGGAAAACCGAAACCTTCTACACTATTTGGTAATTGCCCTAAAGGGTATGGCCATGGGTGCAGCAGATGTGGTGCCAGGTGTATCCGGAGGGACCATCGCGTTTATTTCAGGCATCTATGAGGAACTCATCACCTCCATTAATCAAATAAATATTTCGCTCTTTCATACGCTGCGAAAAAAAGGTTTCAAAGCCTTCTGGTCACAGCTCAACGGGAATTTTTTGTTGGCCCTTTTCCTCGGCATCTTTATCAGTTTATTTTCACTGGCCACTTTGGTAAGCTGGCTCTTGGAAAACGAACCCATACTCCTATGGTCTTTTTTCTTTGGTCTGGTATTGGCCAGTATCTTTTTTGTGGGCAAGGCCATTGCCAAATGGAAGCCGGTCACCGTTCTGGTATTGTTATTGGGAGCGGCCTTGGCCTATTATATTACCATCTTGCCACCTATCGAAAATACCGCAAGCCTTCCCTTTCTTTTTTTATCCGGGGCCTTGGCAGTTTGCGCCATGATCCTACCGGGAATATCCGGGGCATTTATCCTGGTGCTCCTAGGTTCCTACAAAACTATTCTGGATGCCGTTCACGAGCGTAATCTGGCTCTGGTAGCCACGGTGGCCTTGGGCGCCGTTTTTGGCCTGTTGAGTTTTGCAAGACTTTTAAAATGGATGTTTGCCCATTATAAAAATATAACCCTGGCTCTTTTAACCGGTTTCATCTTGGGTTCCCTTAACAAAATATGGCCCTGGAAACAGGTTTTGGAAACCCGAACCTTTGGCGATAAAATTGTCCCCATTCGGGAACGGAGCATTTCACCTTTCGCATTTGAGGGAGATAACCAATTAATCCATGCCCTGGTCCTCGCCACCATTGGATTTTGCCTTATTTTTATGCTCGAAAAAGTAGCTGCTAAAAAATAAGGACTGACCCATATGCACAAACCAAGAACATTTTTGGATAAGTTTTTTCTGGTCATCAAGGGACTTTGCATGGGTGCCGCCAATAAGGTTCCCGGAGTTTCCGGCGGAATTGTGGCCTTTGTAGGTGGATTTTACGAAGAATTCATCTATTCACTGCAAAAGATTAATCTAAAGGCCTTTAAACTGTTGGTCAATGGCAGGTTCAAAAGCTTCTATCGCTACGTAAACGGGCAGTTTTTATCCTTATTGATCTTTGGTATGCTCGTGAGCTATTTTAGCGTTTCCAAGTTGCTCGATTATTTCCTGGAACAAAAGGAGCTTTTTGTCTGGGCCTCTTTTTTTGGCATGATCCTGGGCTCTATTTATTATATCGCCAAAGATTTTGATCATTGGAACAAAAAAACCGTGCCTATGGGGCTGGCTGGGCTTATCATTGGCATCTCCATCAGTTTTTTAAGTCCGGCAAGGGAAAACGACAATCTTTTGTTCATCTTCTTTTGTGGTATGATCAGTGTTTCGGGCATGACATTGCCCGGACTATCCGGCTCCTTTATACTTATCCTTTTGGGGAATTATGTGTTGCTTTTGGTAGACTCGGTAAACGCGCTCTACGATACCTTTGGAGAGGTCCTCAGGGGCGATTTTAGTTTCACCCAGAACACGGAACGTTTGAACATTTTAAAGATACTGGCCGTATTCGCCACGGGTTCCGCGGTGGGCCTGGTGACCATCTCCCATATCCTGAGTTATGTGCTAAAGCACTACAAACACATTACCACGGCGGTCATTATCGGTTTTATAACCGGATCATTGGGCGTGGTGTGGCCCTGGAAAAGAACGATGTATAAAATGGATCAGGCCGGGCAAATGGTCATGGATTCCAATGGTAAGGGAATCATTGTAAATTACGAACGTTACCTTCCCAATTTTTCCGAGGTGGAAACTTGGTGGGCCCTCCTTTTCGTTATCTTGGGAATTGGTGTTTTATTGGCATTGGACTGGTATGGTAAAAATGGCGCACAGAAAAAATAGATACGGGCTTGTTGGGCGGAATATTTCCTATTCCTTTTCCAAAGGGTATTTTACCCAAAAGTTTACGGCCCTTGGGCTGAACGGATATGTCTATGAAAATTTTGATATCCCGGCCATCAGTGATTTTCTGGAACTTATTAGGGACCGCTCCAACTTGAGGGGGCTCAATGTAACCATTCCTTATAAAGAGGCCGTTATTCCATATTTGGCGGCATTGGATCCCGAAGCGGAAAAAATTGGTGCGGTAAATACCATTGTGTTCACGGATAAGGGATTAATAGGGTATAATACCGATGCCTATGGCTTTTTGAAAGCCATTGAGCCTTTTATAAAAAAACACCATACAAAAGCATTGATCCTGGGCACGGGCGGGGCATCCAAGGCCGTTGCCTTTGTCCTTGAAAATTTGGGCATAGTGTACAGCGCGGTCTCCAGGCATCCCAAAAAAGGACAATATGCCTACCAGGACCTCAACGAAGCGCTTTTGGAGGAGTATACGGTCTTGATAAATTGCACTCCCCTTGGAACGCACCCCAATCTTACGGACAGACCCGGGATACCGTACCAATTTGTTACGTCTCGCCATTTACTCTTCGATCTGATCTACAATCCGAAAAAGACGGCCTTTTTATTGGCCGGGGAAAGCAGAAACGCCACCATCTGCAACGGGCTAAAAATGTTGGAATTCCAGGCCGAAAAAGCATGGGAACTATGGAATACCCTGTAAATAAGGCTTCGAATCTCCTTTTTTATCAACTCCAGCAATCAAAAAACCCCTTAAAGAAGTTTCATTACCTTTGTTGTAAGGAGCATTGTTAATAACTTAGTAATGGAAACCTGGCATCAATCAATAAACATTCGACATGTTGGAAGAGAAAGACGAGAAACTACAGGAAAGTGTAGGGGGAGAAAAAAAATCGGAAACTACTGAAAAACAATCAAACTCAGAGAAAAGCACCGAAATTGCACTCGAAAACCCCAAAGAAGAGAAGGTCGTGGAACCTATGGAGCAACCGGCAGATGACGTGGAAGTAGAGCAGCTGGAAACTACAGTGGCCAAGGAAGAGAACAAAACCTCGGAAGCCCCCCAGGCGCAGGAAGAAACACCCTCAGGGGAAAACGCATCAAACCAGGAAACAGCCTCCGAACCTGAGGAAGAAAAAAAGACCCCGGCTTCATCACCCAAAGAGGAAGATGTTATAGAGGAGATAGAAGAGACCAATGCAGAGGATGCAGAGGACACAGATAATCATCACCGGCATCACATCCCCATGTTGGACTATCATTCCATGTCCATGGAAAACTTGGTGGGTGAACTTCAGAAGTTGATCCGGACCGAGAAGGTCCAGGCAATCAAAAAACATGTGGACGGTATTAAGTACGAATTTGATCTAAAATTCCAGGAATTCATAGAGCATAAGAAAGAGGAATTTGTGGGCCATGGAGGCAATGAAATTGATTTTCGATACAATTCCGTTACCAAAAGACAGTTCAACGAGGTCTATTCGGAGTATCGGGAAAAACGTAACCAATATTACAAAAACCTAGAACAGACCCTTAAGGAAAACCTCTCCAAACGTTTGGAAATCATTGAGCAGCTAAAAGGCTTGGTAAATGTTGAGGAAGATATCAATACCACCTATAAAAACTTTAAGGACATTCAGGAAAGGTGGCGAAATGCCGGGCCAATACCCCGTAACAACTACAATGATGTATGGCGGACCTACCACCATCATATCGAGATATTTTATGATTTCCTACATCTGAACCGGGAACTCCGCGACCTTGATTTTAAACACAATTTAGAAGAGAAACTTAAAATTGTGGAACGCGCCGAGGCCCTGGTAAAGCAGGAAGACTTAGGTAAAGCCTTCAGGGAACTGCAAACGCTCCACAAGATCTGGAAAGAGGATATAGGTCCGGTGGACAAGCAACACCGTGAGGAAATATGGGACCGTTTTAGCAGTGCTACCCGGGCCATGCATTTGAGACGGCAGGAGTACTATAAGGACATTGAAAAGGTATATGAGCAAAACCTGATCGAAAAGAATAAAATTATCGAGTCCATTTCCGCTGTGGCATCAAATGTGGCCACTAACCATAAAGCGCTACAGCAGCAAATTAGGGAAATAGAGCAACTGCGCGAGACATTCTTTAAGGCAGGGAAAGTACCCCAAAAGGTGAATGAAAAGACCTGGGCGGCATTCAAGGAAGCGGTAAGGGCCTTTAACCGTGGTAAAAATGCGTATTACAAAAACCTCAAAAAGGACCAACAGGAGAATCTGGACAAAAAACGGACCTTGCTAAATTTGGCACTTTCCCTGAAAGACAGTGAGGATTGGGACACGGCAACCCCAGAAATGAAGCGGATACAGAGCGAATGGAAGAAAATAGGCCATGTCCCCAGAAAGTTTTCCGATAAGATATGGAACGAGTTCAAAACGGCCTGTAACCACTACTTTGACCGTTTACATGCCCTTAAGAATAAGGCCAACAAGGAAGAGGCGGATAATTTTGAAAAGAAAAACGCCTGCTTGAACAAACTTAAGGCCTTTGAACTCAGTGGAAAAAGGGATAAGGATTTAGAGGCAATCAAAGGCTTTATCGAGGAATGGAAGACCTATGGACGGGTACCCTTCAACAAAAAGAACATCAATGCAAAGTTCAATAAAATTCTAGATGCCCTTTTCAAGAAACTGGATATTGGCAGACAGGAATCGGAGCTTTTAAAATATGGGAACAAAATTCAGCAATTGGCCAAAAGGGAAGACGAACTGGCCATTTCCAATGAGCGGACCTTTATCAGAAGAAAGATAGATGAGAGCAAGAACGAGATTCGGCAATTGGAAAACAATCTTCAGTTCTTTTCCAATGCTTCCGAGGACAGTCCCGTGGTAAAAGAAGTAATCAAAAAGATAGATGCCCATAAAGAGGCACTTGAGACCTGGAAGGCAAAACTCAAAAAACTTAATATCATGGAGAACAATCTGCACAGGGAGCAAGAGGCTGCCGATGACGCAGACGCTTCGTCCGAAGAGGAATAGGCTTCCCCTTGACCATACTAAACAAAAAAGGGGCCCGATCGGGCCCCTTTTCATGGATAATATAGACCGCTATTTGGCCACGTTAACAGCCCGTGTTTCACGAATAACCGTGACCTTCACCTGTCCAGGATAAGTCATATCGGTCTGTATTTTTTGGGAAATTTCAAAGGAAAGTTCGGCAGCCTTATCATCGCTGACTTTCTCACTTTCTACAATGACCCTTAGTTCCCTACCGGCCTGAATGGCATAGGCTTTTTGCACGCCTCCAAATCCAAAGGCAATGTCCTCCAAATCCTTCAAACGCTGTATATAGGAATCCAATACCTGTCTCCGGGCCCCTGGTCTTGCCCCACTTATGGCATCGCACACCTGTACAATAGGCGAGATCAGGGTTTTCATTTCAATTTCATCGTGATGCGCCCCAATGGCATTGCAGACATCAGGTTTTTCCCCATATTTTTCTGCCCATTGCATGCCAAGTATCGCATGCGGTGTTTCTACTTCCACCTCAGTGTTGGGCACCTTTCCAATATCGTGCAACAGACCGGCCCGCTTGGCCAATTTTGGGTTTAATCCAAGTTCCGCGGACATCACTCCACAGAGTTTGGCCACTTCCCTGGAATGTTGCAATAAATTTTGTCCGTAGGAGGAGCGGTATTTCATACGGCCCACTGCCTTTATCAATTCGGGGTGAAGCCCATGGATTCCCAGGTCGATTACCGTCCGTTTCCCAACTTCCGCGATCTCTTGCTCTATTTGCTTCTCCGTTTTCCGCACAATTTCTTCGATTCGCGCGGGATGGATTCTCCCATCGGTTACCAACTTGTGCAGCGATAAGCGTGCAACTTCCCGGCGTACGGAATCAAAACAGGAAAGGATTATAGCCTCGGGCGTATCATCAACGATAATTTCCACACCAGTGGCAGCTTCAAGGGCTCTGATATTCCTTCCCTCTCTACCGATGATCCGTCCTTTTACGTCATCCGATTCCAAATTAAATACCGAAACACAATTTTCTACCGCTTCCTCGGTTCCGATGCGCTGTATGGTATTGATCACTATTTTCTTGGCCTCCTGCTGCGCGGCAAGTTTGGCCTCCTCCAAAGTGGTCTGCATATAGGCCATGGCATCTGTCTTAGCGGTTTCCTTAAGCGATTCCAGCAACTGACTTTTGGCCTCCTCCGCCGATAGGCCAGAGATTACCTCCAATTGCTGTACCTGACTTTTATGCAGCTTCTCCAGTTCCGATTGTTTTTTGTCCAAGAATTCGCTTTTGTGATCAATGGCTTTGAGCTTGGACTCCAACTGTTCGTTCAGCTTCTTGTTCTTGGCCAGTTCATTGCTAATCAGCGACTCCTTATCCCGTGCCCGTTTTTCGGACTCCCCTATCTTTTTGTCCTTGTTGATAATGACCTTTTCATGCTCTGCCTTTAATTCCAGGAACTTTTCCTTTGCCTGAAAAATCTTGTCTTTCTTGATGTTCTCACCTTCTTGTTTGGCGGCCTTCAACAGTGAAGAGGCCTCTCTTTTTGCATTGCTTATGGTCTTGGACGCCTTGCCTTTCTCTAAAAACTTTGCGATGACAAAACCGATGACCGCCCCAACAATACCTCCTATTATTATTGATGTAATATCCATAGTTTCCAAATTAGTTATAAAAAAAGCCCACATTGATGGAAGTCTTGTACAAACTCCAATAAACAGGTTTAGGGCTACCAAGCTGATCAAGGATCCTTATACTAGTAAGGCTTGCTTTTACAACCTAAACTCACCCTTTTCAAACAAATTAGTGTTGAGTTCGTCAAAAATTATTTACCAATGTGGGCAGTAACTTTACTGTTATTTCAAAAGAACTTATTTTATACTAAGCTTGGAATTCACAAGCTGGTCCAAAGCCTTTAAACGCTCTGTAACCTCCTTGGTGTTCTCCATACTATCAATACCTTTCTGCTCGATCTTGGAGGCAAACTGCAGGGCACACATGGCCAACACATCCTGTTTGTCCCTTACGGCATAGTTTTGTTCAAACTTTTTGGCCAATTGCTCTATGTTCTTGGCCGCTTTTCGCAACCCTTCTTCCTGACTGGGATCAATGGTCAAAGGATAGACCCTGTCCGCAATAGAAAGCTTTATTTTGAGCTTTTCCGCCATAATTTAATTGAACATTATTCAGCGAGTTGGGCAATGCAATGGTCCAACTCCCTAATCAAAGTATTTATTTTAAGCTTAGCTTCCGTTTTATTTGTATTACTGCCCATCATTGAGTTTGCCATCTTGAGCGATTTATACTTTTCCTCCCATTCTGTTCGGGAGCCTTGGGTAGTTTCATTGTCCTGTCGTAAAGCGATCACTTCCTCTTCCAACCTTCTATTAGCTTGGTTAAGCAGCTCTAATTTGTGCAGTAACTTGCTAATTTTGTTTTCTAAAGAATCAACAATTTCAACTAATTCACTCATATGCAAACCTCAATGCATTTTACACAAAGTTAACATACATCCATCGACTTCGCAATACTTTTTCCATTTATTCTTCAAGTAATACTTTAATTCCTTTTATGCCAGAAGTATGAAGACTAGGGCTTTTTTTTTTAAGAGTTTTCATTGATTCAACGGTATTAATTACTTTCGTACCAACTTATCCTTATTATGAGATTACCCATTTTAACGCTTTTGCTATTTTTTTCGATTCATGGTAAAGGACAGGAAAATTATCCCAAGGATGCTTTTCGCCCGCCTTTGGACATTCCGTTGATTTTGGCTGGGAGTTTTGGAGAACTCCGGTCCAACCACTTTCATTCCGGTATAGACATCAAAACACAACAACGGCAAGGACTGCCGGTATATGCCATTGGTGACGGAACGGTTACCCGAATAAAGATATCCCTATGGGGTTACGGAAAGGCCATGTATATTGCGCATCCCAATGGATATACTTCGGTTTATGCTCATTTACAGAAGTTTGCTCCAGAAATAGAGGCGTACATAAAAAAGATCCAATACAAAAAAAGGGCTTATGAAGTGGAGGTTTTCCCGGACTTCGGGGAACTAAAAGTGGAAAAAGGCAAGGTAATAGCCTATAGTGGCAACTCGGGCGGTTCTTCGGGTCCACATCTGCATTTTGAAATACGCAGCAGTATTTCCGAGAAACCCACCAATCCCCTGCTCTATGGCCTGGAAGTTAGGGATGCTACCAATCCCACTTTTTTGGGACTTTACGGATATCCCCTTTCCAAAAATGCCCAACTGAACCAAAGCAATGAAAAGGTACAGATCAACTTTAGCCGACAACAGGATGGTTCCTTTTTAGCCGATACCGTATATGCGGCAGGCACCATTGGCTTTGGTTTCAACGGCTTTGACCGACAGGATCTGGCCGCCAATAAGAATGGGGTCTATAGGGTACAACAATTGGTAAACGGAAAGATTTACTCCGATTACGATTTTGAAACGTTTTCGTTCATAGAGACCCGATATATAAATACCTTGATAGACTATGCACACTTTGGAGCCTATCAACAGCGCGTGCAACAGTGTTTTAGGGCGCCCGGTAATCGTCTCAGCATCTATAACCAACTGCACAATGATGGGAAAATAGTGGTAAGGGAAGGGCTGTCCTATACCGTGGAGATCCTGATAACGGATTTTGAGGGGAATGCTTCCCGAGTGCGTATTCCCATAGTAGGAAAAAGGCAGGAATTGAAGATTGTGAAAAAAGACGTCAAGACCGACCATTACATTATCGCAAAAAAACCAAATAACTATGATCTGGGGGCTGCAAAGGTGTATTTTCCTTCCAATACGTTCTACGAAGACTTTTATATGGACCTAAAGAAGGGGAAGGACACCGTTACCATTCACAACAACAAGGTACCCGCACACCGTAATTTCACCATAACGTTCGACACCTCCAAATACTCGGACAAAGAACGCCAACAGCTCTTTATTGCCCGTCTCGACAAAAGGCGGAGGCCAAATTATGCTTCCACCTATAAAAGGGGGACCACCTTTACCACCCGAACGCGAAACCTGGGCACCTACACCTTGGCCAAGGACACGGTGGCGCCAAAAATAAGGACCAAAAATTTTAGGGAAAAACAATGGCTTACCAATTATCGCTATCTAAGCCTCCATATAAGCGATGACCTCAGCGGCGTGGATACCTATTCCGCGACACTCAATGGGGAATGGATACTTATGGAATACGAACCCAAGACGCGGACGCTGACCTATAATTTTGATGATATTATCCTGGACAAGAAACAGTGCGAACTAAAAGTGGTGGTTACCGATAATGTGGGGAACAAAGCTACCTTTAGTACCACTTTCTATAGAAAATAAATGTGAGCCGCCCTAAACTACTTTTTCTTTTTATAGGTTTGTGCTTTACCGCCATGCTAAGCGGACAGACCGCCGCGATTACCGGCGTTGTTCTGGACGAAAACAACAATCCGCTTCCGGACGTGAATATTAGTTCCGGAGACAAGGGCACCTCTACCGATAGCAACGGATTTTACATCTTGCAGCTGATTCCAGATCAAAAAACAACGCTTACCTTTTCCCATTTGGGCCATGAGAACATAGTGCTGGAAAATTTGATCTTGTCTACCCATGAAACCTTTGAATTTAATCCGGTGATGAAGGCCGATGCCATTCAGGTAGATGGAGTTGTGGTTACTCCTACCGGTGAGAAAAGTGTGGAGGGTATTACCACCCTCACGCCAGAGGTCATTCGCCGAATCCCCGGGGCCAATGCCGGGGTAGAAAACGTGCTGAAACTATTGCCGGGTGTTTCATCGAGCAATGAGCTCAGTACCCAATACTCGGTTCGTGGCGGAAACTATGACGAAAACCTGGTCTATGTAAACGGTATTGAAGTATACCGTCCCTTTCTAGTACGATCTGCGCAACAGGAAGGGCTAAGTTTCGTCAATGCGGACCTGGTACAGGACGTAGTGTTTTCTCCTGGGGGTTTCCAGGCCAAATACGGCGATAAACTCTCCTCCGTACTGGATATCACCTACAAAAACCCACTGGCATTCGAGCTTTCGGTGAATGCAAGTTTATTGGGTGCTGCTGCTTCCTTGGGCACGGTTTCAAAGAATAAAAACTTTACAACGGTTAGCGGTGTCCGATTTAGGGACAACAGCCTCTTGGTGAACAGTTTGCAGACCGAAAGCAATTTTAATCCCACCTTTGTAGACCTTCAGAGTTATCTGACCTATCGCTTTTCGAAAAAATTCCACCTTAACTTCTTGGGCACGCTGTCCATAAACGATTATGAAAACGAACCGCTGACCAGGCAGACCAATTTTGGCACCTTGGACAATCCCATGGCCTTGTTGGTTTTTTATGAAGGTCAGGAGAACAATAGGTACAACACGGCCCTAGGGGCCTTAAAAGCGGACTATTTCACGAACGATCGGGTGCACCTCAATTGGGTTGCCTCGCTGTACCATACCACGGAGGAGGAATATTCCGATATCATCGCGCAATATGAGTTGGGAGAGATAGACACCAATCTGGGGAGCGATACCTTAGGCGAGGTTACTTCCTCACGGGGCCTGGGGTCGCAATTCAACCGTGCGCGCAACGATCTGGACGCTCTGATCTTAAATGTGGCCCATAGGGGCAAATTTTCGAAGGACCGTAAAGTGATGGAATGGGGAGTAAAGTATACCCATGAGGATATTCGGGACCAGATACGCGAATCCGAGTTCATAGACTCTGCCGGTTTTTCCATAAGGCCCCCTTTGCCCGAATTTATAAACAACCAACCTCAAGATCCCTTTACCGCCCCTATTGCTCCCTTTGAGAGTATAAGTGCCATTAATTTTGTAAAGATCAATCGGTTATCGGCCTTCGCACAATACAGTGAGCAGTTGCAATGGAACAAGCATGATATTTATTACAATCTAGGGGTACGGGCGCAAAGATGGACCGTAAGCGGGGAAAACGTTGTTAAAACACAACAGACCATTGTGAGTCCCCGGGCCCAATTGGCCCTAAAACCTGATTGGAAAAAGGATATGCTCTTTAGAATTTCGGGCGGATGGTACCAACAACCTCCTTTCTATCGAGAGCTAAGGGATCAAAACGGGACGATACGCCCTGAGGTAAAGGCCCAAAAATCGGTTCATCTCGTACTGGGCAACGAATACAGTTTTGTGCTATGGAACCGCCCGTTTAAACTGGTCAGCGAGGCCTACTACAAAAACTTGGACCAAGTAAATCCATATACCTTGGAAGACGTGCGCATTCGTTATGCGGCGGATAACAATGCAAAGGCTTATGCCTATGGCCTGGAAATGCGTTTAAACGGAGCCTTTGTCCCAGGAACGGAATCCTGGGTAAGCCTGGGTTATATGAAAACCGAGGAAAATATAGACAATAGGGGCTATATCGCAAGGCCTTCGGACCAACGCCTGAAGGTGGGTATTCTCTTCCAGGATTACGTGCCCACTATCCCCGACCTAAAAATGTACTTGAACCTGGTTTACAACACGGGAGTACCTGGAGGTTCCCCAAATTTTGCCGATCCTTACCTTTTTCAGAACAGATTAAGGGATTATAGACGGGCAGATTTGGGAATTTCGTATATTTTTGTGGATGCGGACCAGCGGTATCCGGAAAACCACTGGCTCCACAGATTTAAGGAACTCAATGTGGGATTTGAAATTTTTAACCTGTTCAACAACCAAAACTCCATAACCAATACCTTTGTCAGGGATGTGGACAGCAAACTACAGTTTGCGGTCCCGAACTTTTTGACCGCCCGCCGATTGAACCTAATACTGAGTATGCGATTTTAGTAGTTATACCCATGAAAAGAGCCATCTTCTTATTTTTCGCCTTTACCGTTATCGGAGCAAGCGCTCAGAAAAACATCTTTGAGAGCAACAAGTTCGACGAGCTCAGTGAGCATCATAAGACCCTGGCCATTATCCCCTTTCTGACCAATTTGGATCTGGAAGAGGAGGTGTCAGGGGTAGAATTGAAGAACTTGGAAGAGAAGGAAGGGCGTGCGGTTCAAAATGCCTTGGAAACCTATTTTTCGAGAGGTAGAAAACGGAAAAAATTCTCCGTGGAGTTCCAGAATGTGGATAACACCAACGCCATACTCGCTAAGAATAATATTACCTATGCCAATATAGATATTTATACCGTCAAAGAGCTTTGCAAGATGCTGGGCGTGGACGGTATCATTAGTGGAAACCTAAACCTCAACATCCTGCTCTCGAAAGGGGTTTCCACTGATTTCAGTTTTATAGATTATATTCTGGGCGATGCCAATTATGGCAGAATAGGCATTAAGGTGAGCGATGGCCGTACGGGTAAATTGTTATGGAAATACGAAAAGGAAATCAATAAAAAATCGGGCAAGAATACCAATGCGCTCATTGAAGGTATGATGAAACGGGCAACCCGAAAATTTCCCTATGACAAGGAACGCGAAAGAAAAAAAGACCGAAAGAAAACCTAATTTTCGGCGAATTCCTTTAACACTCCAATGACATAATCGAGTTCTTCCTTACTGTTGTATATGGAAAAGGAGAAACGCAGCGAAGGTTTCTTAAGTTCTTCCTCGGGCAACAACTCTGAAAGCACGTGCGACCCCTTATCGCTACCTGACTGGCATGCACTCCCCTTGGAACAAGCAATGCCTTTGATGTCCAGATGGAACAGCAATAACATGGCCTTTTCGGGGCTAAAGGGCAAACGTACGTTGACCAAGGTATAGGTGCTTTTTTCCAAATCCCCGGAACAACCATTAAATTCGGACTCAGGAAGTGCCGCTTTTAAGTTTTCAATAAAATATCTTTTTAAATCCGTCACATAGGCTCTTTCCTTCTCCAGTTGGTCGTATGCGGCTATAAATGCCTGCTCAAGACCAACAATATTGTGGAAAGATTCAGTACCTGCCCTATATCCACGCTCTTGGGAACCACCAAAAATCATAGATTTTAAGCCGGTGTTCTTTTTTATGTAGGCAAAACCTACCCCTTTGGGGCCATGAAATTTATGGGCGGCCGCGGTGAGGAAATCTGCCCCAGTCTCCTGCACGTCCCATGGATAATGGCCAATGGACTGAACAGTATCCGAATGAAAAAAGGCACCGTATTCCCTGCACATTTGGGAAATGGAATCGATATCGATCTTATTCCCAATTTCATTGTTCACATGCATAAGGCTCACTAACTTTTTGGAATTATCTTCCTTTAGAAGCGCTTCAAGATGTTTGGAATCAGGGTTCCCTGAGGCGTCCAGGTCCACATAGTGTAGTCGAATGCCATACTCTGTCGCAAGGGCCTGGGCCGTATGCAGCACCGCATGATGTTCAATTTTTGAGGTAATAAGCGTCTTGACCCCTAGATCGCGTACCGCACCTCTTAGGATCATATTGTCCGCCTCTGTGCCCCCAGAAGTAAAAATAATCTCAGAGGGATGGGCATTCAAATATTTGGCAATGGTTTTCCTAGCACTTTCTACGGCCGTCTTGGCCGATCTTCCAAAACTATGGGTGGAAGAAGGGTTACCGTAAAATTGGGTAAGGGCGTCCTGCATCTTGGAGATTACTCCTTCCCTGACCTGGGTTGTAGCAGCGTTGTCCAAATAAACTTTTTGCATACAGCTATATCGATTTAGTAACCCGGCAAAAATAATGGAAATAAAGTTAATTTCTGTCTAAATAGAGGCAAACCTCTAGGAATATCCCTTTAATTTCATTTAAATTTGAAGCATGAAAAAAATGGCCCTTTTTGCAGTGTTCCTAGTGTTCTTTTCCTGCGATGATGGAAACCTACAGATAGAAGGAATAAATTTTGACAGCAGCACCATTCAATTTTGCACCTCACCGACCACTACAAGCAACAATGTTTTATTTAAGATCAATGAGGACGAAGCCCTTATTCTTGACCTGCAGAGCGGTGTGCTGCTAAACCAGGCCACCACAGACACCATTGTAAGCACCGTACCGGGACAGTCTACCTTGACCTACCGCATTTTTTCGGACAACGTGAGCACCAACTATTTCTGTGATGACATTCCCCCCACAACGCCCACGGTGGTGGAGGAAATAGTGGCAGAAGGTGGGGAAGTACTCATTACTACGTTACGCAGTGAAACCGATACCACCATGTACGAACACACCATACGCCTTAGGAGTATTTCTCTGGTCAATACTATCGGGGAACGAATTACCGACCTCACCATTGATGAATTTGGCACCGTTACCACACAGGAATAGGATACATAGCGATCAGGTGTTCTGAAAAATGTAGACTTCGGTCGCACCCAAACCATATTTCCGATAGTCCGCATCATAAAATTTTAGTTGCTCGTACCTTCCCAGTAAATAGGTGAGTTCCTCTTTTAGGATTCCCTCGCCCATCCCGTGGATAAACACCACCTTCTGGATCCGCTTGGCCATGGCAAACTCCAATTGCCTCTTGGCCGTTTCCAATTGAAGGGTCAATATATCGTGCTTGCCCAAGCCCTTGGTAGATTTTACCAATTTGTGGATATGCAAATCGACTTCCATTTTGGGGGCGCTCCGATCTTTGGGCTTGGCACGTTGCACCTTTCCTCGCTTGGATTCTTCTTTTTGGGCCTTTGCGCGGGCAATTTCGTAATTGGAGACTTTTAAAGCACTGGTATCGGAGATTTTAACCAGTTCGCTAATATCGTAGATCAAGGGAAATCCGTCGTCGGATCTTATCGTTACGGCCTGGCCAGCCAGTTGTGTTACGATACCACTGATGGTATCGTCCAAAGTTTCTACTCGATCCCCTATTTTAAGACTGCTCATGGTGCTTTTCGGTTAATTCCCTTTCCTGGATCTCCGGAGAGGTGGTCCTTATGCGTGAGGTTTTGTAAATGCCAAGCATCAATAAAATAAAACCACTACTTTGAAGGTACACATTTTGGATCACCGTATTTCCAAAGGCGAGGAGCAATACACCTATCATAATGCAGATAAAATAAATGCGCTGTTTTGTTTTCATTGAGCAAAAATAATAGTATTTTTCAGCATTGGATTCACTTTTATCAAAATGGGATTGCTTACCTTTCTGTCTGTTGCCGAAGACTATATGATACCCTGCCTTAGCAAAAAATTATTGGGCATGGAATGTTTTGGTTGTGGACTACAGCGCTCTTTGGCTTTTTTGCTCCAGGGAGAGTTTCTGGCCGCTTTTAAAATGTACCCGGCCATTTATACCGTTATTCCTTTGTTCGGTATCCTGTTGGCCGATTATTTCTTTAAGATCAAATACGCCAATAAAATGATTATTACCCTAATGGTATCGAGTATCCTATTGATAGTGACCAATTTTATTTTAAAATTTATCTAATCAACCTTTAAATTATGGAACAACAAAAACTACCTAATGTAACCCTTGCCATTGTCCTAGTAATCCTAGGCTTTGTTTGTTGCTGTATTGCAGGCCTACCAGCCGCCATTTTGGGTGGTATCGCATTTCTCTTGTTGAGGAAGGACGAAAACAAATATAAAGTCAATCCGGATCTTTATTCCAATTACAGCCAACTGAAAACAGCAAAAATAGTAGCAATTATTGTCATGGTAATTGGAATTCTCTATTTTGCATGGTGGCTCTTTCAACTACAACAAGCTGGTGGTTGGGAAGCGCAAATGGAAAAAGCAAGGGAGATTATGGAACAATGGGGAGTTGAACAATAGAACCCTTAGGACTACTAATCCTCTAGCCATTTGGCAGGTTTACCTGTTGGACAAAAAACCTTAAAATCTATAATAAACGAATAATCAACTCAAATGGAAGATAATCAAAGCAGACCAAAACCAAACAATTACCTAGCCTTGGCAATCATATGCACAGTGGCATGTTGCCTTATCCCTGGAATCGTTAGCATCGTGTATTCCACAAAAGTAAATGAAGCTTATGCCAGAGGGGAATACGAAGCAGCGGAAAAGGCTTCCAAAAATGCAAAAACTTGGGCGCTTGCGGGTATGGGTATAGTTGCGGTGTTCTGGATACTTTACATAGCAATTTTTGGTTTTACCTTTCTAGCGGCCTTATCAAGCGGTGATTACTAAACGATCTACTACCCTTTTAGGCATAGCCTTGGGTGGAGGGGGTATACTGGTTGGAATGTTGTTGCTTTACTTTTTTAGGGACCCGGGCCAGGTTTCTTTTTTTCCGAAATGTCCCTTGTTTGCCGCTACGGGTCTCTACTGTATGGGCTGCGGTAGCCAAAGGGCCATACACGATTTGTTGCATTTGGATGTCCTGGGCGCCATAAAGCATAACGTCCTATTTGTTCTAATGCTGTGTCTCTTGAGTTATCATGGAATCATTAGGTTCATGGAATTTAAGAACAAAAAAAACTATCCCAATCTGTTGTACCATCCTAAAACGCCCATGGTGGTCTTTTTGGTTTTAGTCCTGTTTATGATCGCAAGAAATATTCCAATTCACCCCTTCAATCAATTGGCGCCCTAATATCGATCAGTTGGCCACTTCGCTCATAAATTTAAGCCGGTAAAGGCGTAGTTCCTCGTCCTCGTATTCTCCGTCAAATTCCTCAAGGGCGGCCTGTATATTATCGGTTTCCGCTTCCAGGAAATACTCGTGGATATCTTCCTGCTGGTCTTCATCCAGAATTTCATCGATCCAATATCCCACGTTTAATTTTGTACCACTAAACACGATCTGTTCCATTTCCTTGATCAATTGCTGAAGTTCCAGACCCTTGGCCGCAGCGATATCGTCTAGGGGCAGTTTTCGATCAATGTTCTGGATGATGTACAGTTTTAAGGCCGAATTGGCCCCCGTGCTCTTTACCACCAGGTCATCTGGCCTAAGAATGTCATTCTCCTCCACATAGTTTGAAATAAGCGAAATAAAGGGTTGTCCATATTTTTTGGCCTTGCCCTCGCCTACCCCATGGATATTGATCAATTCTTCCATACAGATCGGATACTTCAAGGCCATATCCTGTAGCGAGGGATCTTGAAAGACCACAAAGGGAGGAATCCCCATTTTTGAAGCTTCTCCTTTTCTCAGATCCTTCAACAATCTCAATAAGCGCTCATCGGCCGCGCCCCCTCCCGTCTTTGCCGCACTTACAAGGGCCTCATCCGCCTCCTTGCTATACACATGGTCCAGGGTCATCATAAAGGAAGTGGGCGATTTCGCAAATGCCTCGCCTTTGGGGGTAAGGTGCAAAATACCGTATTGTTCAATTTCCTTTTTTAGAAGTCCGGCCACCAACACCTGTCGGACCAGGGCCATCCAATAGCTTTTGTCCCTATCCGAACCAATGCCGAAAAAGGGCTTTTCATCGGTTTTGTGCGAAGAAATAAGTGCGTTTACTTTTCCCCGTAACGTATGTACAATTTCCTTGGACTTAAATTTTTCACTGGTCCCCTGGACCACCTGGATAAGTTTCAGGACATCGTCCCGGGCCTCCTGTTTTTCCTTTGGGTTCCTAGTATTATCATCCATATCGGCACCTTCCCCATTGAGCTCGTCGAAAGCTTCACCAAAATAATGGAGGATAAATTTTCTACGTGACATGGAAGTTTCCGCATAGGCCACAATCTCCTGTAAGAGCGCATTTCCGATTTCTTGTTCGGCTACCGGTTTCCCGGCCATAAACTTTTCCAATTTTTCAACATCCTTATAGGAATAAAAGGCCAGACAATGGCCTTCTCCCCCATCCCGGCCGGCCCTGCCGGTTTCCTGATAGTAACTTTCTATGCTCTTTGGGATATCGTGATGGATTACGTACCGAACATCGGGCTTGTCTATCCCCATACCAAAGGCTATGGTGGCTACCACCACATCTACATCTTCCATGAGGAACATATCCTGGTACTTTGATCGGGTCTTGGCATCGAATCCGGCGTGATAGGGTACAGCACTTACGCCATTCACCTGCAGAACTTGGGCCAGTTCCTCCACCCTTTTGCGGCTTAAACAATAGATGATACCGGATTTCCCTGTATTCTGTTTTACAAAGCGAATGATATCCGCATCCACGTTTTGGGTCTTGGGGCGCACCTCATAAAAAAGATTGGGTCGGTTAAAGGAGGCCTTGAACACCTTGGCGTCGGTAATGGCCAAATTCTTAATGATATCTTCCTGAACCTTGGGTGTGGCCGTAGCGGTAAGACCAATAATGGGAATATCATCCCCCAGTCTATTGATAATGGCCCTTAAATTTCGATATTCCGGCCTAAAATCATGGCCCCATTCGGAGATACAATGCGCCTCGTCCACCGCCACAAAGGACAGCTTTACGGTTTGCAGAAAATCTACGTATTCCTCCTTGGTCAGTGATTCCGGGGCAACGTACAGCAGCTTGGTGATGCCGTCGGTAATATCCTGCTTTACCTGCCTTACCTCGCTCTTGGTCAGCGAAGAATTTAGAACATGGGCAACACCATGTTCGGCAGAAACACCGCGCAAGGCATCGACCTGATTTTTCATCAACGCAATCAAGGGCGATACCACAATGGCGGTCCCCTCCTGCATCAAGGCAGGTAACTGATAGCACAGTGACTTCCCGCCCCCGGTGGGCATGATCACAAAAGTGTTGTTTCGCGCTAATATATTTTTGATAACGCCCTCTTGCAGGCCTTTGAATTGGGAGAACCCAAAATACTTCTTCAACGAGGCATGTAGATCGTTTTCATTAAAACCCATACCGTGTTTTCACAATTAATATCATCCCTTTTGATCAAAAAACTAGACCTTTGTATGTTTGGACATGAATTTTCAATTTGCCTATCTACAAATTGCATACCGAATTTTATTGGGACTTAAAATCTCCTATAAAATTAAGTTTATGTAATTTTGTTATCTTAAATATAATACATTCTTTTAGGAATACAATCACATAATCCCAATATTACATTGAGCGATACCAAAGCTATACTTGCCATAGCAAAAAAAACCTTCGATACGGAAAGTGAAGCCATTCTCCACTTGGGCTCCTTATTGGATGACGAATTTGCCCATGCCGTAAATTGTATTCTCCAATCCGAGGGCAGGGTGGTAATCTCCGGGATAGGGAAAAGTGCCATTATCGCCTCCAAAATCGTCGCTACCCTAAACTCTACAGGCACGCCCGCCATCTTTATGCACGCGGCCGATGCCATCCATGGAGATCTGGGGACCATACAGAAAGACGACGTGGTCATTTGCATATCCAAAAGCGGCAATACCCCAGAAATAAAAATGTTGGTTCCCTTGATCAAAAGGGGCGGGAACAAGTTGGTGGGTATGACGGGAAACGCGGATTCCTTTTTGGCAAAGCAGGCAGATTTTGTGCTGAATACCTTCGTGGCCAAAGAGGCCTGCCCCAATAACCTGGCGCCTACTACCAGTACAACGGCCCAGTTGGTCATGGGGGATGCCCTCGCCGTAACCTTATTGGAACTCAGGGGGTTCAGCAGTACGGATTTCGCAAAATACCATCCCGGCGGGGCACTGGGCAAAAGACTCTACCTCCGCGTAGCCGATATAGCCGCCAACAATATGAGGCCCAAGGTAGACGAAGACGCCAATGTGAGGAACGTCATTGTTGAAATATCGGAGAAAATGTTGGGTGTATGTGCCGTTATGCAAGGGGAACAGATCATCGGTGTGGTCACCGATGGGGACATTAGGAGAATGCTGAACAAGTACGACAATATCAATGGGCTCAAAGCCAAGGACATCATGACCTCCAATCCAAAAACAATCAGTTCGGATGTGTTGGCCATAAAGGCGCTTGAACTTATGCAGGCCAATGGAATATCCCAGGTATTGGCCGTGGACGGTTCCAAATACATGGGCGTGGTACATCTACATAACTTAATAAACGAGGGCATACTGTAATGGCTAAAGACAAGGAAGTTAATGAAATGTCCTTCTTGGACCATTTGGAGGAACTTCGGTGGCACTTGATCCGTTCTACTTTGGTCGTTGTTATCCTGGGCAGTGTCGCCTTTTTAATGCGGGGGTTCATATTTGACACGGTTATTTTTGGGCCCAAACAAATGAGCTTTCCCACCTATCGCCTTTTTTGCGACATTGCTACCTATCTTGGGTTCGATTCCGCCTTTTGTGCGGACAAACTGCCCTTCACCATTCAAAACCGGACGATGGCGGGGCAATTTTCGGCCCATATCTGGACCTCGATCTGGGCAGGATTTATTGTAGGGTTTCCCTACGTTCTATACGAACTGTGGAAATTTATAAGTCCCGGGCTGTATGAAAAAGAACGAAAAAACTCCAGAGGCTTTATATTGATCGCCTCCTTGCTCTTTTTTATGGGTGCCCTTTTTGGGTACTACGTTGTAGCGCCCTTATCGATTAATTTTTTGGGCACCTATCAAGTTAGCAAGGAAGTCCTCAACGAAATAGATATCAGTTCCTTTATTGCTACGGTACGGGCTTCGGTAATTGCCTGTGGCATTTTATTTGAGCTGCCGATATTAATTTTCTTTTTGACTAAAGTGGGCTTGGTTACCCCCGAAATCCTTAAAAAGTATCGGAAGATCGCCCTGGTGATCGTCCTGATCCTTTCGGCGGTAATTACCCCGCCCGATGTTGCCAGCCAAATCATAGTGGCAGTGCCCGTGCTGGTATTGTACCAAATCAGCATTTACATTTCAAAGGTGGTACTAAAACGAGAAGCAAAAAAAACAGGTAAAAATGTCAGATCAGGTTAAGGAATTTAATGCCTATCGTTCCAAAATGAACGAAAAATTGTTGGCCGACAACAATAAGGTCATCAAAAGAATATTCAATTTGGACACCAACGCCTATGCGCCAGGTGCACTGGACAAAAAGACCAAGGAGCTCTTGGGACTTGTGGCCTCTGCGGTGTTGCGTTGTGACGATTGCGTAAGGTACCACTTGGAAAGTTCCTTTAAAGAAGGGGTCAGCAAGGAGGAGATGATGGAAACCATGGGTATTGCCACCCTCGTAGGGGGCACCATTGTTATTCCGCATTTGAGAAGGGCCTATGAGTATTGGGAGGCATTGGAAGTGCAGGAAGGTTAAAAAAAGTACAATTTCGTATCCAGAGGCATAAAGATCCCTTAGCTTTGGAAAATTTGCATAAATTATGAAGCTCAGAGCCGAGAACATTATGAAGTCCTATCGTGGACGTAAAGTGGTGAAAGGCATTTCCCTTGAGGTAAATCAGGGCGAAATTGTAGGACTGCTAGGCCCCAACGGTGCCGGAAAAACCACCTCCTTTTATATGATTGTAGGGCTCATAAAGCCCAACGGGGGGAATATTTTTCTGGACGATATGGAAATCACCAAATTCCCCATGTACAAAAGGGCGCAGAATGGTATTGGGTATCTGGCGCAGGAAGCTTCGGTCTTTCGAAAATTGAGTATTGAAAAAAACATTCTCAGTGTTTTGCAGCTGACCGATCTGAGCAAGAAGGAACAGGAGATGAAAATGGAATCGCTCATCGAGGAATTTGGCCTGGGGCATATTCGAAAAAACCGCGGGGACCTATTATCGGGCGGAGAACGCCGGCGTACGGAAATTGCCCGCGCCCTGGCAACGGACCCAAAATTCATTTTATTGGATGAGCCCTTTGCCGGTGTAGATCCGGTGGCGGTAGAGGACATACAACGCATCGTAGCGCAGCTCAAGGATAAGAATATCGGCATCCTGATTACGGACCACAATGTGCAGGAGACCCTGGCCATTACGGAACGTTCCTATCTGATGTTCGAAGGGGGCATTTTAAAGTCGGGGATACCGGAAGACCTCGCCGCCGATGAAATGGTACGCAAGGTATACTTGGGGCAAAACTTTGAGCTACGTAAAAAGAAGCTGGATTTTTAAGGCCCGCAGCATACCTCTCTCAAGGGTCCGTTAGAGCGGAATCCACAGCACCATAAGGATTTGTGCAATAAAGAACAACAGGAAGGGTACCACCAAGTACCCCATAATATCCCGCGCCTGAATCTTAATCCCTGCTGCCATGACTGGCATCAGCAAAAGCAGAAAAAAGGGTTGTAACATGTTGGTAAGCCCCTCACCATAAGCGATGGCAAGCGATGCCCTGGAGGCCATCACCTTTAGTTCCTCCGCAGGCAGGCCCGCACCGATATTATTGACCGCTTCTATGATGCTTGGGCCAATGACCGCATATTCCCCTCCGCCCGAAGGAATCGCAAAATTCACCAGGCCGCCCAACAGGTAGGCGAAAAAGGGATAGCTATCCTCCGTTGCCACGGAGGCCATGACCTTTCCCAATTCGGCCCCAAGACCTGTAAAGGTCATAATGCCCATAATACCCGCATAAAAGGGATATTGAAAAATGATGGCGGAGATATTGTTGCTGGCTCGGGTCATGGAAATTCCGTAGCGCATGGGGGTCTTGTGCAGCAAAAGGCCCATCATGACAAAAACAAAGATCATGATGTTCAAATTCAGGTCCAATCCCTTCTGGCTAAAATGATAAATGATGTAGACCACCCCCATAAAAGCAATAATATACTGCAGTACCATACTGTTGTTCAACCTGTCCGATACCGCCTTGAAAGGGAGTTTAAGGCTGTTGGCCTCTTCCTCAATGGTCTCCTGCGCACCCACGTCCCTGGCACCCAACAACGTGCGTAATTCCTTTCCTTTGGCCTCCTTGGGTACCAACAAGAGCATCAGCACCGGTCCCACGATCAACAT
This sequence comes from uncultured Flavobacteriaceae bacterium, assembly GCA_947494825.1. Lineage (GTDB taxonomy): Bacteria > Bacteroidota > Bacteroidia > Flavobacteriales > Flavobacteriaceae > JBNGOQ01. The sequence goes on from CANLWN010000002.1 coordinate 220,861, forward strand.
AAGTGCAATCATACAGCCATTCAACAGAGAGCCCAGGGTAAAAGAGGTGGCAATGGTGCCGGGCAAGATCCCGTTTTGGATCATATAATTTTTTTCTGTATTCAACAACAGGGGAATGGAACTGGATAGTCCGGTGACCCAACTGATACTGGAGAAATAGACACAGGCTATAAGGTAGGGATAGTTGATTCCCTTTACCCGTAGGGCCAGTTCCCGAGCAAAGACGGCCGCAATCACCACCCATCCCCAGCTCACCATGGACAACAAAAAACCGATCAGCACCACGAAGTAATATACCTGGCGGGGCGTCCTAATGTATTTTGTAAGACGATCGATGCCGCGTTCTATACTGGGAGAAAGTGCAATGCTATAACCCGTAACCACCAGCAGAACCATTTGCATTCCAAACTCGAGCAGTGTCCAAAAACCATCGTACCACGACGTTATGATCTTCATGGCAGGGGCCCCGATCCAAAGGAAGGCGGTCACCGCTGTGACCAGGGTCAACACTAGGGCAAACACAAAGGCATCGGGCATGTTTCTCCTGAAGATGTCCGTAAATTTTTCACCAAGTTTCGTTATCATATGTTGGTTTTAGGAAAGGGGGAGGCTGGTTATTTTGGTCCGTTCAAGTTGTTTATTAGGGAGCTGATGATATAAAATGCGATAATGGCCGGTATGGCAATGAATTTCATGGTGAGCAACAGCACCAGGCTCACGATAACAAAACTGTAGCGCAAGGCATTGTCCTTAAAGCTCCAATTCTTGAATTTCAGGGCAAAGAGTTGGATCCTTGAATTGAGCAAATAACTGCTCAGCAAGGTGGTTCCGATCAAAAACCAGGGGTTGAGGATGATATTGTTCAGCAAATCGTTCCCGTGATAGAGCAATATTAGGGGAAAGGACAGAATCAGCAAGGCGTTCGCCGGTGTTGGCAGACCGATAAAGGAGGACACTTGGTTTTCATCAATGTTGAATTTGGCCAAACGATAGGCCGAGGCCATGGTAATCAAAAAGCCCAAGAAGGGGAGCAAGGACGCTTTGAGTCCTACCCAATACATGTCCCCATCAGCGCTAGAGCCTACATCCAGTATCGCGCCGGCCGATTGCGACATCCCCAATAGTTGGTACATCACAATTCCGGGAACCAGTCCGCTGGTGATTACATCGGCAAGGGAATCCAATTGCACGCCCAATGCGCTCTGAACCTTGAGCAACCTGGCGGCCAGCCCGTCAAAAAAATCAAAAAAAATACCCAGAAAAACAAAGAGAGCAGCCATTTCCAGATGGTTCTGTACTGCAAATACCGTGGCTACACAACCGCAGAGGACATTGAGCAGCGTGATCAGGTTGGGTATATGTTTCCTCATAAGTTTCGGTTTTCGTAAAAATAGCACAATTTTTTAGGAATCGATTTTGTACCATATTTATTCAGATATTTGCTGTCAAGATTTAACAACAAGCGATCGGCTTCATGAAGCATCTTAGAAAAATCCTGTTCCTTTTGGCACTTGCAAATGCCTTGGCAGGTTTTTCACAGCCCCAACTATCGGATAAGGCCCAAATAAGTGTTCTTAGCTGTGGCGCCGGAAGCGATTTGTATACCACCTTTGGACACAGCGCCTTTCGGGTGCAGGATGCCGATTTGGGAATTGACGTTGTCTACAACTACGGTACCTTTAACTTTGACCCTCCCGGTTTTTATGTCGATTTTGCCCGTGGAAAGCTAATCTACCGCCTTAGTAGGCAACGTTTGGACAACTTTCTTTTCGACTATGAAATGGAGAACCGATGGGTGAAGGAACAGTTGTTGGATTTGACCACTACGGAAAAAAATGCCTTGTTCCAATTTTTGGAAAACAACTACAGCCCAGAAAACAGGGAATACCAATACGATTTTTTTTATGACAACTGCGCCTCCAAAATACGTGATGTACTACAAGAGGTTCTGGGAAATCGCCTGGTCTTCGACGAATCGTATTTGGAAAATCCCTATACCTTTCGTGAACTGATCCATCAAAATTTGAGCACTAATAGTTGGTCCGCTTTCGGCATTGATTTGGCCCTGGGCTGTGTCATAGATAAGAAAGCAAGTGCAAGTGAGCACTTATTTCTCCCCAACTATGTGCTGCTTCAACTAGGGCATGCCAGTTTGGATCAAAGACCTTTGGTATTGCGGCAACGTACCGTTCTGGATAAAGCGCCCTTAAAGAATGGCGATTACTTTTTGTCAGGGCCCTTGTTCTGGTTCATTCTGCTCCTGCTCTTTGTGATCGTGATCAGCTATATCGACTATAGGAACAACGTCCGAAGCCGATGGTTGGATTTTTTTCTTTTTTTCCTCACGGGGATAATCGGCATCCTCATTTGCTTCCTTTGGTTCCTTACCGACCATACAGCAACGGTGGGCAACTTCAATATACTTTGGGCCTTTCCCGGTAACCTTGTCCTCGCTTTCTATTTTGCCAAGCACAAGCCGTTCCCATCCTGGATTCCAAAATACTTTCTGGTACTACCGGCCTTGCTTGTGCTTACGCTTTTTATCTGGGTGATTAAGTTTCAGGTCTTTTCGGTACTCATCATACCACTGCTTCTAACCTTGGGTCTTCGGTATCTCCTTTTGGCCCATCAATTCCATGTATCCAAAAAGAAATAACAAGCGTACCACATGAACCTACTTACCGTTGAACATATTGCCAAATCATATGGGGAACTTGTCCTTTTTTCGGACTTGTCATTTGGGATCAATAAGGGTCAAAAAATCGCTTTGGTCGCCAAGAACGGCAGTGGAAAGACTTCTATTTTGAATATCATGTCGGGCCGTGATACAGCGGATAGCGGAAAGGTAAATCACAGAAAGGGGATTCATGTGTCCTTTTTGGCCCAAGAGCCCAATCTAGATCTCAATTTGAGCATCGAAGAGACCATTTTTGCCTCGGACAATCATATTTTGCAAGCCTTGGCCAAGTACGAGGAGGCCTTGGCCCATCCAGAGCAGCAGGAAGCCTACCAAAAAGCGTTTGAAACCATGGACAGTTTGGACGCCTGGGACTTTGAAACCCAGTACAAGCAAATCCTTTTTAAACTTAAGCTCGAGGATTTGTCCGCAAAAGTAGGATCCTTGTCGGGCGGACAAAAAAAAAGACTGGCCCTCGCCAATGCACTCATCAACAAACCGGATCTGCTCATTTTGGACGAACCCACCAATCATTTGGACCTGGAGATGATAGAATGGTTGGAAAACTATTTTACCAAAGAACAGATGACCCTGTTTATGGTAACCCACGACCGTTATTTTTTGGAGCGTGTATGCAATGAGATCATAGAACTGGACCAAGGGCAGCTCCACACCTACAAGGGAAACTACTCCTATTATCTTGATAAGAAAGAGGCCCGAATGGAAAGGGAGGCCGTAGAACTGCACAAGTCCCAAATCCTTTTCAAAAAAGAGCTCAATTGGATGCGACGACAGCCCAAGGCCAGAACCACGAAATCGAAATCGCGAATTGACGACTTTCATACGATAAAAGAGCGCGCAAGCCAGCGCAGGCAGGAGCATGTGGTACAATTGGAAATACAAATGGAGCGCCTAGGGAGCAAGGTTCTGGAATTGCACAAGGTTTCCAAAGCCTATCCCGGAAAGCAAATCCTGGATAAATTTGATTATAACTTCCTCAAAGGGGAGCGCATAGGCATCATAGGTAAAAACGGAACGGGAAAATCTACTTTTCTAAATGTGATTACCGGCCTGGAATCTCCTGATAGTGGCAAGGTAGTCGTTGGTGACACCATCAAGTTTGGCTATTACACCCAAAAGGGCATCCCTATCAAAGAAGGGCAAAAGGTAATAGAGGTAATCCGTGAGTTCGGGGATTTCATCCCCTTAAAAAAAGGCAAACAGATTTCTGCCCAACAACTCTTGGAGCGCTTCCTTTTTGACAGGAAAAAACAGTACGACTTTGTTGAAAAATTGAGCGGAGGTGAACGCAAGCGGCTGTTCCTATGTACCGTTTTGATCCAGAACCCCAACTTCCTGATATTGGACGAACCCACCAATGATCTGGACATCGTAACGCTCAATGTTTTGGAGAATTTTCTGCTGGACTTTCCCGGTTGTCTTTTGGTGGTTTCCCACGACCGTTACTTTATGGACAAAATAGTGGATCATCTTTTTGTATTTAAGGGCGATGGGCGTATTGCTGATTTTCCGGGCAACTATTCCGATTACCGGGCCTATGGGGATAGTCTGCTGCAGGAGCAGCGTGTGGCCAAGGACAACAAGAAGGAGCGCGGAACCTCCAAAAGCCACTGGAAAAAGGATTCACAGGGCACAAAGCTTTCCTATCTTGAACAAAAGGAGTACAAACAACTGGAAAAGGAAATACAAAAATTGGAAGTTAAAAAAGAGGAAGTGCAAAACAAATTTGCAAATGCCTCCCTTTCCGGGGAAGAAATAGATCTCTTGTCCTTGGAACTGAAGCGTATTCTGGACATGTTGGACAGTAAAACCGAACGTTGGTTTGAACTCGCGGCCATACAGGAATCCAATTAAATGCCATGTACTACCAATTCTTTTCCCATATCCATTTTCTGATCACTTCAAAAAACCAACATGGGGTGCACTCCCCTTTTGTCTATAGCTACATCACCCAATGTGTATACCTGCGATCCAAGATGGCCCACCCCAAGAACAAGGCCCTATCCGTACTGCTCAAGAGTGTGGCCTACTTCAAGGCTCAAAATCTCCTGGTAGCACCACAGACGACGGAAGTCCAACGCCTGCTCCAAAATTGGTTTCCAAAAGCGGTATTTACCGACGCCCCGGCAGACCTGATCTATATCCACAAACCTAAGGAAGTGCCTTCTTTAATGAAACTTACGCAAGGGAATCGGGTGCACAACAACACCGTGCTGCTGATCAATGAAATCCATAAGACTAGGGAACATCTAAGGATATGGCGCGCACTTAAAAACTCGGAACAAATACAGGTAAGTGTAGATATGTTTTACTGTGGTGCCCTTTTCCTGAGAAAGGAACAGGCCAAGGAACATTTTAAAATTCGGATTTAAACGCGTAATTTTAAGGAAGAATACGAGGGTATGGATTACTTGATTTACATTGCGCTGGTTGTATTGGGCCTCATTTTTATGGTCGTTTTCACCAACAATAGGAAACGGGCAAAACGCAGAAAATCCAGAAAGTTCATGGATGGATATGGGGGCGATAGTATAAGAAAGGACCAGAAATGAAAATATATACCAAAACCGGGGATGCCGGTACTACGGCACTCTTTGGAGGAACCCGTGTGTCCAAACATCACATCAGGATCGATAGTTATGGCACTTTGGATGAATTGAATTCATGGTTGGGATTGATCCGCGATCAGGACATAGACGCACATGCCAAGGAAACACTGATCCAAATACAGGACAAATTGTTTACTATGGGCGCCATTTTAGCGACCGACCCTGAAAAGACCCTCCTTAAAAGTGGAAAGGAGCGCTTAACCATTCCGAAGATCAATGCTGCGGATATCTCCTTTTTGGAAACCGAAATGGACCAAATGAACGATTCCCTCCCACCCATGACCCATTTCATACTTCCCGGAGGGCATCCCACCGTGTCATACTGTCATATTGCCCGTACCGTATGCCGCCGGGCAGAGCGTTTGGCATCCCTTCTTCACGAAAATGAGCCCGTAGACCCAAACGTTTTGTCATATATCAATCGACTTTCCGATTATCTGTTTGTATTGGCACGAAAGTTGTCTAAAGACCTTTATGCCAATGAAATAAAATGGATTCCAGAGAAAAAAGGCTAATAAATCCACATTTTAGGCGTTATCAAATTATTAAAGTGAAAATAATGTTGATAAAATAGTCGAATTAGTTCTAAAATAACTTGACTATTTCAGTTTAAAAATTATTTTTGCAAAAAATTAAAATCAAACTATAACCATGTATTGGACATTAGAATTAGCATCCTATTTGAGCGATGCACCATGGCCAGCCACCAAAGATGAGTTAATAGACTACGCCATTAGAACTGGGGCTCCATTGGAAGTTGTGGAAAATCTGCAGTCCATGGAAGAAGAAGGTGGGGAAATCTATGAATCGATAGAGGAGATTTGGCCCGACTATCCTACGGAAGAAGATTACCTCTGGAATGAGGATGAATATTGATAATATTAACGCAATTACAACAAAAAAGTCTCATTTGAGGCTTTTTTTTTATGTAATTTTGGCAGTTAGGCAGGGTATTTTTTGCAGATAACAAGACTGGAATACCTTTTGCTTTATAGCGGTTGTCAATTGCACATACCAAATCAATAAGGCGCCTACCGCCCATTGTGCGCGGTACTACATCAAATACAATACATTATGAGTTTTTTAAATTCGGTTATAAAGACTTTCGTCGGGGACAAGGCCAAGAAGGACGTTAAGGAACTGCAGCCTATCGTAGACCAAATAAAGTCCTTTGAACAGGCCCTGGAAGGGCTTAACAACGACGAACTACGAAATAAGACTGCGGTCTTCAAGGACAGAATAACTGCAGATTGCAAAACAATCAACGACCAAATCGCACAATTGCAAGAAGAAGTAAAGGCTTCTACCGATATAGACAGGAACGAGGACATCTATGCGGAAATTGATAAATTAAAGGAAGAAGCCTATAAAATCTCCCAGGACACGTTGAACGATATATTGCCCGAGGCCTTTGCCGTGGTAAAAGAAACGGCCAAACGTTTTGCACAAAACCCAACACTGACCGTTACCGCTTCCGAGTTTGATCGTCAGCTTTCAGGTTCCAAGGATTATGTTGGCCTGGAAGGGGACAGTGCGGTTTGGAAAAACGCCTGGGATGCAGCCGGTAAGGAAGTTACCTGGGATATGATCCATTATGATGTGCAGCTCATAGGAGGCATTGCCCTGCATCAGGGCAAGATTGCAGAAATGCATACCGGGGAAGGAAAGACCCTGGTGGCCACCTTGCCCATGTACCTGAATGCACTGACCGGAAACGGAGCACATTTGGTGACCGTTAATGATTATTTGGCCAAAAGGGATAGCGCTTGGATGGCCCCGATCTTTGAGTTCCACGGCCTTTCCGTAGACTGCATAGATAAGCATAGGCCCAATTCCGAAGGCAGAAGAGCCGCTTATAATGCGGACATTACCTATGGTACCAACAACGAATTTGGCTTTGATTACCTACGGGATAATATGGCCCATACTCCTGGTGATCTGGTACAGCGACCACATCACTATGCGATTGTGGATGAAGTAGATTCGGTTTTGATCGATGATGCGCGTACCCCCCTGATTATTTCAGGTCCGGTCCCGGAAGGGGATCGCCATGAGTTCAACGAATTAAAGCCCAAGGTGGGCGACATTGTACAAAAGCAACGGCAATACCTCATTGGAGTTTTGGCAGAGGCCAAAAAAATGATTGCCGAAGGGGATACCAAAGAAGGCGGCTTCCTATTGCTACGGGTGCATCGTGGGTTACCTAAGAACAAGGCCTTGATCAAGTTCTTGAGTGAAGAGGGCGTAAAGCAATTGCTCCAAAAGACCGAAAACTTCTATATGCAGGATAACAACCGTGAGATGCCCAAGGTAGATGCGGAACTGCTATTCGTTATTGACGAAAAGAACAACCAAATAGAACTTACCGACAAAGGAGTGGAATACATCTCGGGAGATCAGGACAAAGACTTTTTTGTCATGCCCGATATTGGTGGGGAAATTGCAAAAATTGAGAACCAAAACCTAGAAATAGAAAAAGAGGCCCAGCTCAAGGAAGAGCTCTTTAAGGATTTTGGTGTAAAAAGCGAGCGTATCCATACCATGAGCCAATTACTAAAGGCGTATACCCTCTTTGAAAAGGATGTGGAATATGTGGTCATAGAAAACAAGGTCATGATCGTGGACGAACAAACGGGCCGTATTATGGACGGGCGCCGCTATTCAGACGGCCTGCACCAAGCCATTGAAGCCAAGGAAAACGTAAAGATCGAGGCCATGACCCAGACCTTTGCCACGGTCACCTTGCAGAATTACTTTAGAATGTACCAAAAATTGGCGGGGATGACCGGTACGGCGATTACCGAAGCGGGCGAGTTCTGGGAAATCTATAAGCTAGATGTCATGGAAATCCCTACCAACAGACCTATAGCAAGGGATGATAGGAACGACCTTATCTACAAGACCAAGCGTGAAAAATACAATGCTGTCATCGAGGAAGTCACCAAGCTTTCCCTAGCCGGTAGGCCAGTCTTGATCGGTACCACTTCTGTAGAAATTTCGGAGCTGTTGTCCAGGACCTTGACCATCCGCAAAATACCCCACAACGTTTTGAACGCGAAATTGCATAAGAAAGAGGCCGATATCGTCGCGGAAGCCGGACATGCCGGAGTGGTAACCATTGCCACCAACATGGCGGGCCGGGGTACGGACATCAAATTATCGGAAGAAGTGAAACAGGCCGGTGGATTGGCCATTGTAGGTACGGAAAGACACGATTCCAGACGGGTAGACAGACAGCTAAGAGGTCGTTCTGGACGTCAAGGAGATCCCGGAAGCTCACAATTTTATGTTTCGCTGGAAGACAACCTGATGCGTTTGTTCGGTTCTGACCGTGTGGCCAAGATGATGGACCGTATGGGGTTGGAGGAAGGTGAGGTCATCCAGCATTCCATGATGACCAAATCCATAGAACGCGCACAGAAAAAGGTGGAGGAAAACAATTTTGGGGTGCGAAAACGTCTTTTGGAGTATGATGATGTCATGAACGCCCAGCGAGAGGTAGTCTACAAACGTAGGCGCCATGCGCTGCAGGGCGAACGCCTAAAGGTGGATATTGCCAACATGATCTATGACACCTGTGAGGTAATAGCCGAAACCAACAAAGCAGCAAACGATTATAAGAATTTTGAGTTTGAGCTGATCAAATATTTCTCGATCACCGCTCCGGTTTCGGAAGATGAATTTGCCAAACTGGCGTTCCAGGAAATTGCCAACAAGACCTATGCCGCTGCCTACGAATACTATCAGGGTAAAATGGAGCGCAGTGCCGCTACCGCCTTCCCGGTCATTAAACAGGTCTACGAAGACAATGCGAACAAATTTGAGCGCATTGTGGTCCCCTTTACCGATGGGATCAAATCCCTGAACGTGGTGACCGACCTGAAGAATGCCTATGAAACCAATGGAAAACAATTGGTGACCGATTTTGAAAAGAACATCACCCTGGCCATCATCGATGATTCCTGGAAGACGCATTTGAGGAAGATGGACGAGCTAAAGCAATCGGTTCAGCTAGCAGTGCACGAACAAAAGGATCCGCTGCTGATCTATAAATTTGAGGCTTTTGAGCTTTTTAAAGCGATGATCGATAAGGTGAACAAGGAAGTGGTTTCCTTCCTCTTCAAGGGAGAACTGCCCTCCGGCAACACCAATGATATCCAAGAAGCGGGTAAACTGCGTCGTCCCAAAGAAGATTTAAGGACCAGTAAGGAAGAAATCCCCAATAGTGATGAACTCGCCGCGCAAAACAGGGCCGTGGGTCAAAACCAGGGCAGAAGGACCCAGGTAACGGAGACCATTGTAAGGGAAAGGCCCAAAATTGGTCGTAACGACAGGGTCACCATCAAAAATGTGATGTCCGGTGAAAGCAAAACCCTTAAATACAAACAGGCCGAACCGCTTATCAACAAAGGTGAATGGGTTCTGACCGAAGAAGAATAGCACGCTTTAGTAGTACACAATAAGGAAACGGTGACCTTTTAGGTTGCCGTTTTTTGATTATATGGCAAAACATATTTAGCTTTACATAGAGTATTGCCGCTTTTTATTGGGAATTGTACAATTTCCAAAGGTTTTTTCCAATGGGTAACATCCTATAAAGTCTTTCATCATGCAAAAACCAATCAAAGACATCAACCAGGAACGCTTACGGGATAAGGTGCATTTGGTCTTAAAGGTCAATTATTTTACCTCCTTTTTTTCCCTTTTGTTCTGTGTTCTTTGCCTTTTTCTTCTGAACATTGACCAAGTTATCCCTTATGTTTTTCTAACTTTTGGCCTCCTAAACCTCATCAACACGCTGCTCTACCATGTACATAAAAACCTGACACTTACCTATAACATTGTTTCCATTATGACCCTTGCAGGGGCTACGATGGTTACCCTGTTCAGCGGGGGCATCAATAGCCCGTTCATTTTTGTCCTGGCCCTTATCGTTTTTGCCGGATACGCCACTACCAGGGTCTATGGCAGCATCTATCTATACATGAATTTGTTGATCGTAGTACTGATCTATGCGCAGAGCGTTACGGACTTTGAGTTTGCGCCCAATGTGGTACCTGAAGCTTCCAAAGATCTGTTCGCACTCCTTAGCATTCTCTTTTCCGTTTATCTTTTGGGCGGTGTCTTTGGTAAAAATCTATTGCAGGCGCATCACAATCTTTACAAATCCAAAAACGAAATCGAGGCGCGTATCCAGGAAAAGGAAACACTTTTGAAAGAAGTACACCATCGGGTAAAAAACAACTTACAGACCGTTTCAAGCCTCCTGAGCTTGCAATCCAGGAGCATTTCGGACGAAAAAGTAAAAAACCTGATCAAAAGCAGCCAGAACAGGGTTATCTCCATGGCCATGGTACACGAAATGCTCTATATGCGGAAAGACCTTACCAGGATCGAATACAAGTCCTATGTGCAGGAGCTCAGTGAATACTTGGTAAAATCGGTGAAAGGTGTGAAGAACAACATCAAATTAAAAATCGATATTCCGGATATCAAGTTGGGCATAGATACTGCCATCCCTTTAGGGTTATTGATCAATGAGGCCCTTACCAATTCCCTTAAATATGGAATTAAGGACGATAATGCAGGAGAAATACACATTGCCCTTAAACAGGAGGATGAAAAGGGTTATATACTTAACATTGGCGACAATGGGGTAGGTTTTCCAGAAGCATTGAATTTTAAGAATACCAAATCACTTGGCCTTAAACTGATACACAACCTGGCCCGTCAACTCAAGGGTAGCATCACCAGGGACGCTTCCAAAAAAGGGACCAATTACATCGTTAAATTCCGGGAAGTAGGGCACCAGTTTCAATCGGTGGCATAGGGCTTCGCCAAAAAAATAGGTGCAGGGGTTCGGTACACTAGGACTTCACGGCGGTCACCGGGATCGGTAGCCATCAACCAGCGTCCATTGCCATATTATTCCTATATTTAGTTTGACTAACTCTAACAGCTTTCCGATGGTAAAAAAACTATGCTTGCTGCTGCTATGCTGCAGCGCCGGACTATACAGCCAAGACTATTTTCTTAAGAAATTCCATCCCTTTGACGCCGATATCCCCTCGCCCGAAGCATTTTTGGGATATGGTATTGGGGAACACCATACCCGGCATGATCGGATTGTCTCCTATTTGGAAAAATTGGCCGAACTATCGGACAGGGCCTCCATTTATGAATATGGAAAAACCCATGAAGGCAGAAAATTGGTTATCCTTACCGTAACCGAAACCGGGCATCTTTCCAATCTAGACGCCCTACAAGCGCAACATTTGGCCTTTACAGACCCCAACAAAAGGCCTGTCAACTACGACGAGGTCCCCATATTCATCAACCTGGGCTACAATGTGCACGGCAACGAGCCTTCCAGCTCGGAGGCCGCTTTGCTTATGGCCTATACCTTGGTGGCCTCCAATAGTGCGGAGATTCAGAATTACCGTAGGAATGCGGTCATTTTTATAGATCCCACCATCAATCCCGATGGGCGTGACAGACATACCCAATGGGCCAACATGTACCAGGGCAATCCTTTAGTGGCCGACCCCCAGGATGCCGAACACAATGAATACTGGCCCGGTGGGCGGACCAACCATTACTGGTTTGATCTAAACAGGGACTGGCTTCTGGGCATTAACCCGGAAAGCCGAGGCAAACTGGCCTGGTTTCATCAATGGTACCCCAATGTGGTGACAGATTTTCACGAGATGGGGACCCAAAGCACCTATTTTTTTGAGCCCATGAAGACCAATGGCTCACTGAGGCCCATTATGCCCAAGGAAAATTATGAAGATCTCAACAATCTGTTCGGGACCTACTTCGCCAAGGCCCTGGACAGTATTGGATCGTTCTATTTCACCAAGGAAGTTTTTGATGGTACTTATCCGGGTTATGGTTCCTCCTACCCCGATCTACAGGGGGGTCTGGCCCTCTTGTTCGAACAGGCCAGTTCCAGGGGACATAAGCAGAAAACGGCCTTCGGGGAAATCGGTTTTCCCTTTACCATTCGCAATCAGTACCTTTCCAGCATTACCACGGTAAAAGCCGCTGTGGAAAACAAGGCCCAATTGCGAAAATACCAACAGGACTTCTTTAAGAGTGCACTGATCAATTCCGCCATAAGTCGAACCAAAGCCTACCGCTTTGGGGATGCCCATGACAAAAACCTGGTAAAGGCCTTTATTGATAAGTTGTTGTTGCATCAAATAGAAGTATACCGGTCTGGTGATCAATATGTGGTGCCCACGGCGCAACCCCAGTACCGTATGGTACAAACCATGTTCGAGACCTATCAGCGATACCGTGACAGTGTGTATTATGATGCTTCTGCCTGGTCTGTGGCCAATTTTTACAATATGAAGTACAGTCCCCAAACGAGAATCAATAGAGGGCAACGGATTACTTCGACCGAAAACATGATCACTGTGGCTCCTGTCCAAAAATCGGACTACGCCTATATCATTGATTGGGACGATTACAATGCCCCTGCGGTGTTACATGCCCTGCAAAGTAAGGGACTCGTGGTCTCCTCGGCCTTTAAGCCATTTTCTGTGAGGGGGGAAAACACCAAAAGCTTTAACTATGGTGCCCTAGTGGTACCTGTTTCCCTTCAAAAGAAAAGTAGCGACGAAGTCTACACCTTGCTCCAAGAGGCGCAACGGCAATTTCAGGTACCCATGTTGGGGGTAGACACCGGATACAGTTTCAAGGGTATCGATCTGGGCAGCCGCTATGTGGAGCCCTTAAAAAAACCAAAAGCAGCCATGTTGATCGGCAATGGGATACGGTCCTATGAAGCGGGAGAGGTTTGGCATCTGTTGGATACCCGTGTGCATATGCCCATTACCAAAATCCCCCTCCGCAATTTTTCACGGGCCAATCTTGACAAGTATAATACCCTGGTCATGGTATCGGGAAACTACCGCCTTACACAAAAGCTGCAGGACAAGATCAAGGATTGGGTCAAAAAGGGCAATACCCTAATTACCATAGGCACGGCCACCAAATGGGCCATTGAGAAAAAACTGGTAAAGGAGAAGTTGGTGAAATCCGAGGAGGATTCCACGAAATTGACGCCCAGAAAACCGTATGTGGACGCTCCGGAAAACATTGGAAAGGAAAGCGTTGGCGGTGTCATCCTACGGGTAGACCTGGATGTGACGCACCCTTTGGCCTTTGGGTATCACGATGCTTCCATTCCGATCTACAAGAACAACACGGTCTGGATGGCCCCTAGCAAAAATGCCTATGCCACCGTGGCCCAGTACGCCAAGAATCCTTTAATCGATGGTTTTATCACCAACAAAAACCGGGATGAATTTTTAAGCAAATCAGCCTCGCTGGTCGTGAGCAAAGTAGGGAGCGGCCGTGCTATTCTATTTGCGGACAATCCCAATTTTAGGGGTTCCTGGTACGGCACCAATAGACTATTCTTGAACGCACTGTTTTTAGGTAATGAAGTAAATGTACCGGAGTAAATTAATCAAGGAATGGAAGACAATCTCCCCGCTCTCGGCAAAGCCGAGACCACCCCTCTTTACCAAAGAGGGGAGCTTAACTGGATTTATGGAAAAAAAAGGGATACACAATAATAAAAAGCTTTTAGGTCTTCGTAGAAAATTACGGGCCTCACTGACTCCCGCAGAAGCTTTTCTTTGGAAGTACCTCAAGGCAAAACAGTTGGATAAAAGAAAATTTGTAAAACAACATAGCATAGGAAGCTATATCGTGGATTTTTATTGCCCAGCGGAAAAGCTGATTATAGAACTGGACGGGGAGGTACATGCGGACCCACAAGCACAGGCGTATGATATCAAAAGGACGGAATATCTGGGCACTTTGGGCTTTAAAGTAATTAGATTTGAGAATAAAATGGTTTTTGACCATTTGGAAGCGGTTTTACAGGAAATAAAAGATAGCTTTAAAAACTAACCGAAGCTCCTCCCTTTGACAAAGGGAGGTGGCGCGCCGAACGCGTGACGGAGGGATGGAAATTTAAATCATTGAGGGTGGGCGTTGCAATGGGATCGCCCCACCATTTTATAAAACATATTATGAACACAAAACCTTTGATTATCCTGGCACTGATGGTATTTTGGAGCCTGGGATGCATGGCTCAATCTGCCCAAGGCGATGGCCCACATACGCAGTTGATCATCCGAGGGGCAACCTTGATCAATGGAAACGGCGCGCCACCCCGGGGACCGGTAGATATTGTGGTGGAGAACAACAAAATTGTACAAATCGAGGTGGTGGGTTATCCCGGTGTAGCCATTGATGCCAGCAAACGCCCACAACTAAAGCCGGGCGGAAAGGAACTGGATTGCAACGGCATGTACGTTTTACCCGGTTTTGTGGATATGCACGGACATATAGGAGGGGTGGCCCAGGGAGCAGATTACGATTATGTCTTTAGGCTTTGGATGGCCCACGGAGTTACCACCGTCCGGGAACCCAGTGGCCGTGGGGTGGATTATACGATGGACCTTAAACGAAAAAGTGCCAAAAATGACATTGTGGCCCCACGTATCTTTGCCTATACCGGTTTTGGACAAGGAACCGACCCGATAAGTACACCCGAAATGGCCCGTGCCTGGGTACGGGACAATGCAAAAAAGGGTGCGGACGGCATCAAGTTCTTTGGGGCGCCTCCAGAGATCATGACCGCCGCGTTGGACGAAAACAAAAAGCTCGGACTGCGGTCTGCCTGCCATCATGCCCAATTGAACGTGGCCCGGTGGAATGTACTGCATTCGGCCAGAGCCGGACTCACCAGTATGGAACATTGGTATGGCCTGCCGGAAGCGCTCTTCGAAGATCGTACGGTGCAAAACTATCCGCTGGACTATAATTATCAAAATGAGCAAAACCGTTTTGAGGAAGCCGGTAAATTATGGCAGCAAGCGGCCAAGCCCTATTCCGAGCATTGGAACGCGGTGATGGACGAGCTTCTGACGCTCGACTTCACCCTGGATCCTACCTTTAATATTTATGAAGCCAGTCGTGATCTACAACGGGCGCGTAGGGCCGAATGGCACGAGGAGTATACCTTGCCCTCCCTGTGGGACTTTTACCAACCCAGCAAAATATCCCATGGTTCCTATTGGCACGATTGGGGAACGGAACAAGAAGTGGCGTGGCGGGAAAACTACCGCTTGTGGATGACCTTCATCAACGAATATAAGAATCGGGGTGGACGCGTAACCACCGGATCCGATTCTGGATTTATCTTCCAATTGTACGGCTTCGCCTATATCCGGGAAATGGAGCTCTTAAGGGAGGCCGGCTTTCACCCCTTGGAGGTCATCCGGGCCGCCACACTGAACGGGGCCGAAGCCCTGGGCGTGGATGGTCTAATCGGCACAGTGGAACTGGGCAAACTGGCCGATTTTGTAGTTGTAGCCGAAAATCCGTTAAGAAACCTAAAGGTGCTCTATGGAACCGGGGCCATAAAATTGACCGAGGCCAACGAGGTGGTACGCGTAGGCGGAGTAAAATATACGATAAAGGATGGTATTGTGTACGATGCCAAAGCCTTGCTCCAAGAGGTCAAGGAAATGGTGGCCCGTGCCAAGGCACGATCAAACTATAAAATTGTACAACCTGGGTTAAAAGAATAAAAGAGCCCCTTGTCCTATCCTTCCTCGGGGGAGCGGGTTATCGATATAAGCGCGGAAATTAGCGATGTATCTTTTCCTAAGGCGTTCCTTCCCGGAAGGAAGAAACTACCCGAAGGCAGGTGAAGGGGCCTTTATTATTTATTTCTTACAGGAACCTTTAGTGGTCGTAGTACGCCTTTGGTCTTAGGAAAGATAAGTACGTACGTAAGTATTAAGGTAATTGGGATTAATAGTGCGATGAGTATCATATCATGTAGGTTTTAGTCCGCTATGGGGGAAAGCGGGTTTATAAAAATATTAGGCCAATTTGGCTTTGTTTCTTTTAGTGGTGAAAGCCAAAGCTTTCTTTATTCTTGAATTTTTAAATTTGTATACGCGGGCGATGGTAGTTTCATCCGCTTCCTCAACTTCGTTAAAAGTGATAGTAGCCACAGTGCCAGCATCCAAAACAATACCCATTTCAACAGTTGCCACTTTTCCATCCGTAGTTGTATTTTGAGCTAGTGCGATAGCTCCGAAAAAAAGTACTAAGATTAAGGTTAAAATAGCTTTCATGTCTTTGTGATTGGGTTACATTAAGTTAACTCGGATTTCGTATCCCTGGCAGGTATAAATCGCTTAAACCCCCATATTTTTCGGTATCTGACAAAAAAAAGGATGAAGTGTATAAAAGCCTCGGTGAACGTAAAGACTCCCGAAAACACTTTATCGAAAGGAGCTGCTTTTTATCGGTGGTTTAGAAGGTGCAACAAAGGAAGAAATAAGGGTTTTAGCCCTTTTTTTGATACTCATGGCATGTTTGAAATAGGGAATATTTGGACATTACCCTTATATTTATGATGCGATACGATGCAAAAACACCACAATGATCGTAGACATCTACCAATACTTCAAGGAACATCCCAGCTTCAATAAGCTGGTAGGGGACAACTTTATATTTGTGGAGTACAAATGCCCCATCGATATTGAAGAGTTTCAACTTTGGACGGAATCGCACATCATAACCTATGTGGTCAGCGGGAAAAAGGATTGGATCACGCCCAACAAAACCTATGAACTCTTGGCTGGCGATGCCATATTTGTTAGGAAAGGCGTCTATGTGACCAAGCAGTACTTTGAAGAGGATTATTGCGTAATGCTGTTTTTGATCAACGACGACTTCATCAAAAAATTCATGTCCGAAAATAACCTTAGCCCGGGTGGATCCGTCCAAGGGCGGGAATTTGAACCCGTTTTCAGAATTGACACCAGTGATTCCTTCCAATCCCTGATCGAAAGTATCTTTCATTATCTAAAACAAGGGGAAAGCCTACCAGAGCGCCTGGTCACGATCAAATTCAAGGAACTGTTGTTCAACATTGCCCTAAACCCTAAAAACCGACAACTGCTCCAATATTTTGGCTCTATCCAACAGCGTGCCAAGGTAGATATGGAAGATACCATGCTACAGAACTTTCAATACGATCTAAGCATGGAGGGTTTTGCCAAATTGTGCGGCAGGAGCCTGTCTACCTTTAAAAGGGATTTTAAAAACCGTTTCAACAGCACGCCCTCCAAATGGTTGAACGAAAAAAGGCTGGAATACGCAAAGGCCCTACTTTTGGGCTCGGACCTTAGCATTAGTGAGGTATGTTATGAAAGCGGGTTTAAAAACACCTCGCATTTTAATCGAATCTTCAAGGACAAGTATCGCTTACCGCCCAATCAGTTCAAAATGTCACAAAACCTTTCTTAAAAAGATCCTACAGCATCCTTTCTTTCCTTTTGAACCGCTCAGGACATCATTTGGACTTTTTAGCAAATCCTTAGTGCGCTCATTATAAGACTTTTGTGATATACCAATCCATAAAAGTTAGAAAGCATGTTAGGAAAAAAAACTAGGACAACCTATAAGGGGTTTTTTAAAAGTGGGGCCACCGCCGATCGGAATGGCAAAAAATCCAAGGCCATTACCTTTTCCCGGGGAGGCATCTCCTTTATGAACGGACTACAGGAACTCGCCTTCACTTCAACAGATTTTGAATTCAGTAATTCGGACCTACAGTTGGATGCCGGTGCTTTGGATCTTTTTTTGTTCGACAGGACAAATAGAAAGTAGGGGTATAAAAAAGAACTATTAAAAACCAAAAAAGATGGAAGTATTGGAAAAAACGGAAACCCAAATGCTCGATGTAATCCACGAGCTGGGCAAATCTTTTGCCGAAAGAGCGGCAAACTATGATTTAGAGGGCACCTTTGTGTCCGAAAACTATGAAGCTCTCAAAGGGGTTGGCCTTTTTGGCGGCCTTGTTCCCCTGGAACTGGGAGGTCTCGGGATGTCCTATCCGGAAATGTGCAACCTCATTCGGACCATGGCGCAGTATTGTGGGTCTACTGCCCTGGCCTTTGCCATGCACCAACATCTGGTGGCCGCTTCGGTCTGGAAATACAAACATAAAGGTGTAGGAGAGGCAACTTTGAGAAAAGTAGCGGAAAGGCAATTGGTATTGGTGAGTACGGGAGCCCGCGACTGGCTTCGATCCAATGGGGAGGTGCAACGTACAGAAGGTGGTTTCCTGGTCTCTGGAAAAAAACATTTTGCCAGCCAGTCCTGCGCCGGAGATATCGCAATAACCAGTGCCCCTTACTTGAATGAGGACAAGGAATGGAAGGTGCTGCACTTTCCGATACCCTTGACCGCTAAGGGGGTAAGTCTGCAAGATGATTGGGACGTAATGGGTATGCGCGGTACAGGTTCACAATGCCTGGTCTATGACCAGGTCTTTGTCCCAGAGGATAACATCGCCCTGGAGCGGGACCGCGAAGGTTTCCATCCCGTATGGAACGTGGTACTAACGGTGGCCATGCCTTTAATCATGTCAGTATATGTAGGCTTGGCCGAAAAAGCAGTGGATATTGCCATTGCCAAAGGAAAGACCTATGCCCGAAACCAGGCGCATTTCAACTATATTTTGGGAAAACTGAACAATAACCTGATCAGTGCCCAAACGCAATGGAAAGCCATGTATGACATGACCAACAATTTTGACTTTGATTTGCACCAAGATTTTACGGTTCCCATTCTAAGTCTAAAGACCAACGTGGCCGAGGCTTGTATGAAAACAGTAAGCGAGGCCATGGAAGGTATAGGTGGACAAAGTTTTTACAGAAAGAATGGCCTGGAGCGGGTCTTTAGAGATATACAGGCAGCGCAATTTCATCCCTTGCCCAAATGGGAACAGTACGCTTTTTGCGGCGAAAAATTATTGGCGCCGTAAGTCCTTGGATGTACCACCAAGTTAAAGCTCCTTGAACGGGAGCTTTTTTATTGGGCTTAACTGCGGTAATCGTCAGTAGTCTAGCCCCTTACCTACCTTGCCCCAAATTCCAACAGGAATTGCTACCTTTAAACAGCAAGAATACCATAACCAAAATCAATAGACGAACATGAAAAAAATTGTCATCGCCCTTGTATCCCTGACCTTTCTTATCAGTTGCGGAGGACCTAAGGAAAACCCCATACCGCGCATTGCCATCGCCGGCCTTGCCATTGAATCGAGCACCTTTTCCCCGGCCCAAAGCCACGAGGATGCCTTTCACGCCAGGGTGGCCGACAGTATTTTTAGCTTTTACCCCTTTTTGGCGGAGGATTCCTTGAACCGCAAAAGGGCGGAATGGGTTCCCACGATAAGGGGACATGCGCTCCCCGGGGGTATCGTTACCAGGGAGGCCTATGAATCGCTCGTAACCAAAACACTTAACATGCTTAAGGAAAATGGCCCCTACGATGGGCTCTTCTTTGATATCCATGGTGCCATGAGCGTGGTGGGTCTGGACGATCCCGAAGGCGATTTCATCGTCCGGGTCAGGGAAGTGGTCGGAACCGAAACCCTCATTTCCACCTCTATGGACCTGCATGGTAATGTGTCGCCCCGTTTGGCGCAGCACAGCGACCTCATCACTTGCTATAGGATGGCACCTCACGAGGACGCCCTGGAATCCAAAAAAAGGGCAGTAGACAATCTCCTTGAACGCCTGGAGAACGGCAAGGGCAAACCCGCTTACAAGGCATGGATTCCCATACCCATATTGCTGCCCGGAGAAAAAACCAGTACCCGCATAGAGCCTGGAAAAAGCCTCTATGCCAAGGTAGGACCCGCTACGCAGGAAGAAGGGGTTATCGATGCCGCCATATGGATCGGTTATGCCTGGGCAGATGAACCAAGGAATCATGCTGTGGTCATGGTTACCGGGGACGATAAGGAAAAAGTTGCAAGCGCAGCCGAGCATTTGGCCCAAAATTTTTGGGATGCGCGCTCGGATTTTGAATTTGTAGCTCCCACTGCCACCCTCGAAGAAAGCCTAAAAATGGCACTTGCCAGTGAAAAACACCCCTTTATCATAAGCGATATGGGGGACAATCCCACTGCCGGTGGTGCGGGAGACGTTACCTGGACCATAACTCAGATCCTGGCACGGCCCGAATTTCAAACTGAAAATGGCCCCTCCCTGATCTATGCTTCCCTACCGGGACCCGAATTTGTAGCTAAGGCCATGGAAGTGGGCATTGGTGGAAAGATTGAAGCCCAGGCCGGAGCGGCCATTGACGATCGTTTTGCCCCTCCCATTACCCTATCGGGTACTGTAGAAGCCATTGTACACGGAGACCAACATGCGGAAACGGAAGTCGTGGTCAAAGTGGGCAGTGCCCATGTGATTGTTACCAAAAAGCGTAAGCCCTACCATAAGGAAGCCGATTTTACCCGTTTGGGGCTCAATCCCAGGGAAGCGGACATCCTTGTGGTAAAAATTGGGTATTTGGTCCCTGAACTCTATGACATGAGGGCCGACTGGATTATGGCACTGACCCCGGGCGGCGTTGATCAGGACCTGGAACGATTGGACTACCAACGGATCAAAAGGCCCATGTTTCCTTTGGATAAGGACATGGATGATCCCGATCTTAGTGCACAGTGGATACCCGCTTCCAACAGTGACAAATAACAATTTTGGATGAAATATAAGGCTCTTTGCCCAATCTATCGGACCTGCTAAACCCCCTCCTTTCGAAGGACCTCGAGTGGTGGACTTGTTAATACGCTCCGGCTATTGCTAAGGCCGATGAGCAGCACTAAAACCGTAATTCCGGGCAAAAGGAACGCAAAGGGGACCCAGGAGGGCACAAAGGGTGCCTCAAAGACAAATTGTGCCAACAACTGGCTGCTGAACAGCGACAACAAAATACCGATACCACTGCCCAAAACCCCCAAATAAGTATATTCCAGGGCCGTTATCTGTAAAATCTGTCGACTTTTGGCTCCCAGGGTACGCAGCAGTACACTTTCCTTGATTCGCTGGTACTTGCTGGTACGCACCGATCCAATTAATACAATAATACCGGTAAGGATACTAAAAAAGGCCATGAAATTAATCACCCAACTGATCTTGTTCAAGATATCCTCAATAAGGTTTAGAATCTGACGCAAGTCCAAAATGGAGACATTTGGAAACTTTCGTACCAATTCTCGTTGCAGGGCCGCCGAACTGGCCTCATCCGGAGCTTTGGTCGTCAATACATGAAACTGGGGGGCATCTTCCAAGACCCCAGTAGGAAAGACAACAGAAAAATTCAACTGCATCCGGGCCCAATCCACGGCTCGGATACTGCCGATCACGGTTTCCATTAAAACCCCCTGCACATTAAACGTAATGGTATCGCCTACGGCTACCTGTGCATCCCGTGCAATATTATCGGCCATGGAAATGGTTATGGGGCCTTCGCCCGAGTTTTTGGATACCCATTCCCCATCGGTAAGGGTCTCGGAAGCAATCAGGGAATCCCGATAGGTAACCCTGAACTCGTGATTCAAGACCCATTTGTTCATCGTACTGGTTGTATCCAGTCGCAAATCGTTTACAGGTCTTCCCTTAATGCTGTGCATCCGCATGGTAATGATCGGGATCTTATCGATCAAGGGCAAGCCTTTGGGAATAATAGTGTTGGCAACCGCTTCCTTTTGTTCGGTCTGTACATCGAGCAAAATAATATTGGGGCTATTGGTCTGGTCTTCCAACGTGGCCTTTGCCAACAAGATATCCTTGGTAAAATACAATGTGCTGATCAGGAATGCCCCTACCCCAATGGCCAGTAACAAGACCATGGTTTGGTTGTTGGGCCTAAACAAGTTCAACAGGCTCTGGCGTGCGATAAAGCTCCAGGAAGAAGGAAAGAATTTTTTAATGCCCCGCATAAAAAGTATGGCCACACCGGCCAATACGGAAAAGGTGACCAGGATACTTAGGACAAAACCAAGTGCATAGTCCAAATCCTGCAACAACCAGAAGGAAAACAGAAAGATAAAAAGTAAAATTCCCAACAAAATGAGCGTACTTGCCCTTTTTGATTTTGCCGGCTGTCCTTCCTGAATACGCAATACTTCCAAAGGTGAGACATACCAAGTACCCATTAAGGGTAAAAGGGCAAACAAAACCGACATGAATATACCTAACAAGAGGCCCATAGCAATGGGTTGTGGTGCAAGGGCCACCTCAACCTGAAAAGGGAGAAATTGTGCCAACAGGCTAGGAAACGAAAGTTGCAGCCCAATCCCCACAAGGGTACCTAAGATGCCGCCCAAAAGTCCCATTCCAGCAATCTGTATAAGATAGATGAGAAAGGTTTGTCTACGGGTGGCACCCATGCATTTCAGCACGGCTACAGCTCGTAATTTTTCCTTGATATAGATATGCACGGAACTGGCTATGCCCACACAGCCTAAAAGTAGGGCCACAAAAGCGACCAAATTGAGAAACTTACCCACATTGCTGTAACTACGGCCCATGCGCTGACTGTCTACCGTATGGATGTCCATATCCGCATTTTCGGCATCTAGAATGGGATCCAGGACCTTGTTCATCGCTACCAGGTCCAGTTCGGGATCGGCCTCAAAAAAATACTGGTATTCCAATCGACTTCCCACCTGTAAAAGTCCGGTATCCGCAATAAAGCGATAAGGAATCAATACCTGGGGCGCTACAGAGCTTCCTAGGGCCGTACTCCCAGGTACGGATAAGAGGGAACCAGTGATGGGGAGACTTATCTCCCCCACCTTAATCCGGTCGCCCACCTTCAATTCGTATTGCAACATCACGGTGGCATCCACCAGCGCCCCACCTTCTTGTTGGTAGGTATTTGCTGCGGAAGTGGGTTGGGTATCCAGTTCCCCGTAAAGCGGATAAGCCCCCTTTATGCCACGTACGCGTACCAGCTTGCTTCCCCCATTTTTGGGAAAGGCCGCCATAGAGGAAAAATTCACTTCCATTGCCTGGGCACCGCCCAAGGAATCTATGATGCCCTGCACTTTCTCATTGGGCAAATGACGGCTATCGATGATAAAATCCGCGCCCATAAGCGCTTTGGACTGTAAGGTAATATTGTCTTTTAAGTTTTTGCTAAAGGACTGGATAGACACAACCGCCGCAATGCCCAAAATAATCGAAGCCATAAAAAGTAGCAAGCGCCCTATACTGGCCCTGCCGTCGCGCCAGGCCATTTTAAACAGCCATTGAATTCCCGCCTTCGCTGATGTATTGGGTTTGCTCACCTTACCAGAGTACTTTCGTTTGCCATAATTTTTCCACCCTTTAAACGCAGAATGTGCTGTGTTCGGCGTGCCAGCTCCAAGTCATGGGAAACGATGACCAAGGTAGTACCCGCTTCCTGATTTAGGTCGAACAACAGCTGTACCACTTTTTCCCCGGTTTCTTCGTCCAGGTTGCCCGTAGGCTCATCGGCAAAGAGAATGGACGGGGTATTCGAAAAGGCCCTGGCCAAAGCCACTCGCTGCTGCTCCCCGCCAGAAAGTTGCGAGGGGTAATGATGCATGCGATCAGTGAGTCCAACCTTGTCGAGGAGGTCCTTGCTGTTCGCATTCGCGTTTTTGGCGCCCTGCAGTTCCAAGGGTACACTTACATTCTCCAAGGCGGTAAGGGTGGGCAATAACTGGAAGTTTTGAAAAATAAAACCCACTTCCCTGTTCCGCAACTGGGCGCGTTGATCTTCGTTCAGGGTATCAAGGCGTGTCCCGCAGAGTTCTACATAGCCCGAATCGGGTTGGTCCAGACCCGCGCAAAGACCCAAGAGTGTAGTCTTTCCACTGCCCGAAGGTCCTACGATGGAAAAAGTATCCCCAGCTTCTATCGCAAAGGAAATATCGTCTAGCACGGTCAATTTTTTGGAACCGCTGGTATAAGTTTTCTCTAGATGGTGTACGTTTAATATCTTTGGCATAGCAACTGTGTTGTGACTTCTTCTTTCGAAAGAAGCAAAATAAACAAATGATTTTGATTTTTAGACCCTAATACCATGCGCACCTTCTTAAAGTTTCGTTATTTTTTAGTGTTTTTGCTCCTATTTTCCTGCGGGGACAGTGCTACAAAAAAAGCAGCGGAGGAATCCACCGAGAAATTTAGCGAAGAACCAACCGTCAAAACGGGTGATAAGGTCATCCTTTTCTTTGGAGACAGCCTTACCGCAGGGTATGGTTTAGACCCGGAGGAAGCCTTTCCCGCAGTAATCCAGTCGACATTAGATTCCCTGCAATTGCCCTATACCGTGGTAAACTCCGGGCTAAGTGGGGAAACTACCGCCAGTGGCAGAAATCGGTTAGATTGGGTATTGGGCCAAAAAGCAGATGTTTTTGTACTGGAATTGGGAGCCAATGATGGCCTTCGCGGTATTCCCCTTACGGAAACCCGTACCAATTTACAGGCAATCATAGATGCAGTACGGGAGAAAAGTCCGGAAATAAAGATTGTACTGGTAGGGATGCAGATTCCTCCCAATATGGGACAGGCGTATACGACCGAATTCCGGAGGATATTCCCAGAACTCTCAGAGAAGAACGATGTTCCACTTATCCCCTTTCTTTTGGATGGTGTAGCCGGTATTCCTGAACTGAACTTGGAAGACGGTATACATCCTACGGCCGAAGGGCATATTCTAGTGGCCAGAAATGTATGGAAAGTGCTTGGGGAAGTTGTGCAAGAGTAATCCCTGGGATTAAGCCAATTTGGCCCTGTTTCTTTTTGTGGTAAAGGACAAAGCTTTCTTTACCGTAGCATTGGCCCTTCTGTACAAACGAGCCACTTCAGTTTTTGTTTCCAAGTTAATCTCCTCTTGGCTATCGGTAACGATTGTCATTTCAATAACGTCAACCTTAACATCTACCTTGGCATCTTGGGCCTGGGCAGCTACTCCGATAAAAAGAACAAAAATTAAAGTTAAAACAGCTTTCATGACTTGGGGTTTTGTTATATAAATTTAACGCCCTATGGGCGTTAACCCCGGTCATGAATCGCTCAAAACCCCTTATTTTTCGGTATCTGACAAAAACTTGGATGAAGTGCAAAAAATCTCCGATAAACGTTTCGAAGGGTGAAAACCGCTTACCGAAAGAATATGTTTTTAAACGATGAAATAGAACTATACTTTCAGCAATAAATTGGGATTCGGACAGTTTTTTGCGTAGTATTCCTTGTCCTTTGTAGTACATACCCCAGGATAGTCTCCCTTGTATTCCCCTAAATTGCGAATGATCTGAAAATGAAGATGGGGCGCGTAGTTCACATTGATCTCGGTAGTACCCAAGGTTCCAAGGGTATCGCCCTGATAAAATTTCCTGCCCACATAGAGCGGTTCCAACGAAGCCAGGGAAAGATGCCCGTAAAGGGTGTGGAATCTGATTCCCTCCACTTCATGCACCAGAATGATGGTAGGGCCGTAATCGCCGGCACTGTGGTTGTTCCTAAAGCTATGCACCTTGCCCGATATGGGCACGCGTACCGCTGTCCCGGCCTTGCTCCAAAAATCCATACCCAAATGAATGTTCCGTTGCCCATCCACGAGACCCGAGAAACCGGCCCTGCCGTTATAGAGGTTCCTGCGCTCCAAATACCCTCCATAGGCCACAGACCCCTGGCCTTCATTCAAAACGTCATCTATATATTGCTGACAGGCATTGGGATTGGTAATATCAAAGGAGAGCAAAGCGTTATTATCTATGGAAAGATCAATGGGAACGTATTCTTGGATCGGAATGGTCTCGTCCAAAATGGCTATAGGTTTAACCGAAAAGTTCTTAAAAAAAAGTAAGAGGGGCTCCATAGGGCAAAGATACAGCAGAATTACAGGGGTAAAAAAGCACTTCGATGTATTCCCTAATTTGTTAACACTTTTTAACCTTGGCACTGTAAGTATTCGTATCTTGAATGTACTAAAGAGAAGATGAAAAGAGGAAGGACGGAAAGGGCAAGGAAAATCCAAAGTTAAGATTTAGAATCCTTGGTCCTTAACTCAAAATTATCAGTGAACAGTTCATATTCCGTATTTGGCGTTCAGTGGTAATACTGGGCACCTAACCGTTCCAAATACCAAATAAAACAAATAATATAGATACAGATGAACGTCTTAAAAGTGACCCTATTGACCTTGGTGGCATTAATCTCTACCAACTGCCAGTCCAAAAATAAAAAGGTGGATACCGTCGTGGCCGAGGAAAAGGTAGCGGCCGAACCCATTAAAATGGCTCCCCAAGACCTGGAGGCCTATGAAACGGCATACTTTGCAAGTGGTTGTTTCTGGTGTGTTGAAGCGATTTTTGAAAGTGTAAAGGGAGTCAAGGAAGTTGTTTCGGGCTATGCCGGAGGAACAGAAAAAGACCCTACTTATGAAAAAGTAGCCAGGGGGCTCACCAGCCACGCCGAAGCCGTCGTTGTTTACTACGATCCAAAGGAAATTTCCTTTACCGCCTTGGTCCAGGTGTTTTTTGGATCTCACGACCCCACGAGCCTTAACAGGCAAGGGCCAGACCGGGGCACACAATACCGTTCCATTGCATTTTACAAGAATGATGGGGAAAGGAAGATTATAGAAGACTATAAAAAAACCTTAGAGGAAAGCAAGGTATACGGGCGTCCTATTGTTACGGAAGTGGCAGCCTTTACAGCGTTTTATGAAGCGGAGGCCTACCATCAGGACTACGAGCGCAAAAATCCCTATAATTCGTACATAAGAAACGTCTCCATACCAAGATTGAACCGTTTCAAGAAAAATTTTCCGGAATATTTGAAGGAAGATGCACACTAAAGGGTAGTATAAGACCTAAATTTATTATTTTAGGCTTATGAAAAATATATATATACCCCTGATATTTTTCTTTTTAGCCTGCAATAGCCCCAAAAAGAAAGACCACCAGATCATTGAAGTAAAAAAGGCGGTAAAAAGTCCGGTAGTGGATGGAAGAGCTACCGATAACTGCTGGAATATGGCCCAATGGCATCCGCTGGACCAGAATTGGCTAGGCAATGCCTACTCCCACGAAGACTTTAACGGTAGGTACAAACTCAGTTGGGACAAGGACGCCCTTTACCTACTGGTGGAAGTTACCGATGATGTGCTCTACGATCAATACAAGGACCCGCTAAAACTGTGGTGGGACGATGATTGTCTGGAAGTTTTCGTTGACGAGGACAATTCCGGGGGGCTTCATCAATTTAGTCACAATGCTTTTGCCTATCACATAGCCCTGGACGGCAATGTGGTGGATTTGGCACCCGACAAGGAAGCTCGGTTGTACAACGAGCATGTGACCTCCGAGAAAATCACCGAGGACGGTACGACCGTTTGGGAAATTGCCATAAAACTGTATCCTGATACATATTTGGATGGTGCAAAAAACAGTGCAAAGACTTTGATCAACAATAAAAAGGTGGGCTTTGCCCTAGCTTATTGTGACAATGATGGCAGTTTGGAAAGGGAAAATTTTATCGGTTCTGTTTTTGTACCAGGAGAGGATAAAAACCAAGGGTGGATCAATGCGGATATCTTTGGGACTTTGGTGTTACAGGACAACTGATCAGCGTTCTAGGACAACGTCGCTGTATTTGGAGTTAATCACGATAGACCTACCTGTGTTCTTATTGATGTGATATCCCTTTCGCAAAACGGTATTACGGTCCTCGCTGGTGTCCAGAATAAGACTTGTAGGTCCTATGAACTCTGAGGAGGTGCCGCGTACATAAATTGCAAAGGGTGTTTCGGGAAGCACACAAATAAGCTCCCCGTTCTGCACCGTAATATCCATATCCGTAAAGTTTTCCGACACCGAATTTATTTTGAGCGCCCCTAAATTATTTCTCACATAGGCGCTTTTCAGCAAACGATCAATGGTAACATCCGAAGAGATCGAACTTAGGCGTAAATTCCGCACCTCCTTCAGATTAACCCTATCCGAATAGTCCGTTTTAAGTTGTCCGTAGTTCCATCGTTGTACCGATACCGGTGAATAGGATGCATTTATAATGGTCTGCTCTCCATCAATAGTGCTGGCCAGCAAGCTTGCATAAGACAAGCTTGCTTTGATGTTCCTAGCGTTTTCGGCCAATTTTACCTCCCCATGGCGAACGTTCATTTTTAGTTTCACCGACTTGGGCATTTTTATCTTAATGGTCTTTTTTACCTTGTAGTTTTTGTTTTCCCCATCCGACGACCAATAGAATACGTTGGGCGTATCCCCGTCCCTAGAGATGATGACGGAGCGTTTGTCGAGGGATTTTTTCCGTTCTTCCAGTTCTTCTTTTCGTTCCTGAATCAGTTTCTTGCGCTCCTCCATTTGGGCCTTCCGTTCTTTCAACTCTTCCTCTCGCTCTTTTAAGCGTTCTCGGCGTTCCTCTTCCCTTCGTTCCAAACGTTCCGCACGTTCCTCAGCTCTGGCCTGCACCCGCTCGCTCCATTCTTCAAATCGTTGTTTGTATTCTTCGTCAAAGTTTTCATCAAATTCCTTCTTCCACTCTTTCAGGTATTTTTCGCCTTCTTTTTGATACCTACTGTAATCAAAGCTTTGCATGGGAAGTGGTAGTATGGGAGGAATATCGGGGATGACTTGTATATCCGGAATTCGAAGGTCCAAGAACAAGGGTTCCAAATCAGGGATTTCAGGAATTTCAAAGTGAAGATTGTCAAAATCCCCATGGGCAAACTGCCAGGAACTCTGCCTTCGGGTACGGACTTCAATTTCCTTGCTATTCCCCATTATTTCGATCCCGTTCTTTTCAAAATAAGCTGCCGCCTCCTCTTTGGAAGCTCCCTCCAGCTCAATAATCGCTTCGATCTGGACTTGATCTTTATCCCAGGTCTCGAACTCAATGTCCGCATGACTTGTATTGATGTCCAAAACGGCATCCTTGCCCACGTTAAACGTCTCTTTGTACGTTTTTTTCTGCTGTCCGTACGCCCCTAATAAACCCAGGGAAAACAGCAGGGCAATAATTTTAAATGGTATTTGTGACAACTTGTTCATTTTTTGATGATTTTAATTCGTTTAACTTATCTCTTAATCGTTGTAACAACTGTAACCGTAACTGTAGATTTTTGACCAATGCCGTAATGGTCTGGTCGTTGGGCCCTATTTCATTCAATTCTGTATTCAACTTTTGATATTCGGCATTAAGCTCTGCCAGGCGTTCCATAAAACTGTCTACCAGACCTTTGTTGTTCTGGGAAACCTCTAATTGCGAAAGCTCCAGATTAATGTTGGCCACATAGTAATTTTCCACCTTCTTCAGGTCTGGCGAAAGATCGCCCAGGGAAATACCTTTTTCCTCCACCACACCCTTGTCGCGATCTACTATTTTGGTCTTAATCGTGTCTCCAGCTGCGTATCGATTATAGGTGAAAAATCCGAGGCTGACCAACAGCAGTACCGAGGCTGCAATCTTAAGCGTTAGATACCGCGCCTTACGCGCTTGTGGTAGTTCTTCCTCCAAACGATCCAAAAACCGCTTTTCATGTCCTTCCTTCATGGGAAAAACCTCTTCCTTTTTGTCCTTTCGGAACATGTCCCTAAGATCCTGTGACATACTTTTTGTTTTTTAAAAGTTCCCTTAAACGTCCCTTGCCTCTTAACAACCTGGTTCTGCACGCAGTACCCGATAGGTTGAGGATTTGGGATATTTCATTATGATCATACCCCTCCACCAGAAACAATTGTACCACATACCTGTAATTTTCTGGCAACTCCGTTATGGCTTGTTTTACCTGTTTGACCCCAATCCCGTCCTCTACCGTCCAGTCCTCGTCTTCCTCAATATGCATATACCCTTCATCCAACGATACCAGCTGTTGCTTTTTCGATTTTAAAAAATCGATGCTCTTGTTGATAACGATCCTTTTTAACCACGATCCAAAGGTGACCTCGCCCTTAAATTGATCAATTTTTTGAAACGCCTTGATAAAGGATTCCTGCAGGACGTCCTCCGCATCATCGGCATTGTTCAAAAAACGCATGGCAACACAGAACATCCCCTCGCAATATTGCTTATACAGCTTTAGTTGGGCCCTGCGATCGTTCTTTTTGCATTGCGCTACCAGATCAATTTGAAACATGGTCAGTTTCCAGTTGTGTTACAGTTGTTATTAAAAGGACGATAGGAATATATGGATGTTGCAGAAAATAGTAATTTTACGCACAACTTAAATTCGCCTCTTGAACCAAATTACGATTAAAAATGACGATATACGCCTGGAGGTACTTGATTATGGGGCTATTATCCAAAAAATACTGGTTAAGGACAAAAAGGGCACACCCACCAATGTGGTGGTAGGTTTGGAAGATCCCATGGCGTATTTGGAAGATGACGTATTTTTAGGTGCTTGCGTTGGGCGCTATGCCGGTAGGATATCCAATCAGGGATTTGTACTCAACAACAAAACCTATTCCCTCTATACGGAACAAGGGGTTCACCTGCACGGTGGCAAGGAAGGTTTTGGAAAAAAGTACTGGAAGGTCCTTGAGGAGCATCACGGTCCGGATCCATATGTAAAATTGGGCTACAAGAGTCCGCACCTGGAAGAAGGGTATCCGGGGAACCTCAACGCAACGGTCACCTACAAACTGGTGGGGCCGGCACTACATATCATCCATGTGGCCCAGACGGATGAACCCACCGTGGTAAATTTAACCAACCACTCCTATTTTCATTTGGATACTTCGGACCAATTGGGCCATCACCGGTTGCGCCTAAACCTTTCCCATCGTCTGGAAATCCAGGACAACATGATTCCCACGGGCCAACGTCTCCCTGTTGCACATTCCGACTATGATTTTATGTCGGAAAAAAACATAACGCAAGGATGTTTGGACATGCCTTTTATTATCAGGGATCTGGGCAGGGAGGTCGCCCGGATCTACTCTACCCTATCGGGCATCCTCATGAAGGTGACCACCAATCAGCCGGCCATGGTCGTATATACGCCACCCCATTTTGCCGCCATTTGTTTCGAGGCACAAAACTATCCGGACGCACCTAACCAACCCCTTTTTCCATCGAGCATTTTGAATCCTGGAGAAACCTATTACAATCATACCGTGTTTGAATTTGGTTTTGTAAATTAGGGAGATACTAATTAAATAAGCGACACTATGAAATTTTTGAAATGGTTTTTAATAGTACTAGGGGCTCTGGCCCTATTGTTTTTCTTCGTTGTAGGCCCCTACATGAGAAAACAGACCAAAAAACACAGTCCGGAGACCACAAAGACCTACACGCAAAAGGGGCTGGATCTATCGGTAAACTATAGCAGCCCCTCTAAAAAAGGAAGGGTTATTTTTGGGGAATTGGTTCCTTATGACCTAGTTTGGAGAACCGGGGCCAATGAACCTACTACCCTGACTACGGGTACCGATATTCTCATTATTGATAAAAAACTGTCCGCAGGTACCTACTCCGTGTGGGCGAAACCCGGCAAACAACATTGGGAGGTGATGTTCAACAGCGATATCCCAGATTGGGGCGTTACGGTGAGCAGTGGTGGAAGGGAAACCACTAGAAACCCTGAATACGATGTGGTACAGGTACAGGTGCCTGTGGAAACGCTATCGCAGCCCCAAGAGCATTTTATCATTGATTTTGAGGATTCGGGACAGTTAAAACTAATTTTCTCCTGGGACACCACTAAAGTAAGCATCCCGATCAACCAATAGCCTTGGGCAATACGAAAAATACACGTTCGGAACGTATTTCCAAAATTCAGTCCTTTCGGAAAAGGGCACCTTCGGTAAGTACCTTGGTCGATGGTATTTTTAACGGTGACCCCACTGCCCTGGCTAGGGCCATAACTTTAGTGGAAAGCACCGATAAGCGGCACCAGCAAAAGGCCAATGAGTTGGTGGAGCAGTGCCTGTCCAAAAAGAGTGATGCCATGCGAATCGGGATAACGGGGGTACCCGGTGTGGGCAAAAGTACTTTTATCGAAAGCTTTGGAAAAACATTGACCGCTTTGGGTAAAAAAGTGGCCGTATTGGCTGTTGATCCTACCAGTTCAATAAGCAAGGGTAGCATCCTGGGCGATAAGACCCGTATGGAGGAATTGGTAAAGGATCCCCATGCTTTTATACGCCCTTCCCCCTCGGGAACTTCTTTGGGGGGTGTTGCACGCAAAACACGAGAGACCATTGTGCTCTGCGAGGCGGCCGGCTACAATGTTGTTTTGGTGGAAACCGTGGGTGTGGGCCAAAGTGAGACCGCGGTGCACAGTATGGTCGATTTCTTTCTGCTCTTAAAACTTCCAGGAGCGGGAGACGAGCTCCAAGGTATCAAAAGGGGCATTATGGAAATGGCAGATGCCCTGGTTATCAACAAAGCTGACGGCGATAATTTAAAACGTGCCAATTTTGCCAAATCAGAGTTTACCAGGGCCTTGCATCTGTACCCCCCCAAAGAGAACGGATGGGTGCCTAAGGTGCTCAGTTGTTCGGCCCTGAACAACAAAGGCATTCCTGAGATATGGGATATGATTCAGGAGTACGGGCTGGAAACCAAAGAAAAAGGCCATTTTAGGGCAAAACGGCAGGAACAGAACAAATATTGGTTTATGCAGACCTTGGATAGCAGTCTTAAACAGCACTTTTACCAAAACAAAAAAATAAGAAGTGTGCTGGACTTACTCTTGGTGGAGGTTATTGAGAACAGGATATCGCCCTTTAAAGCAGCAGAAAAGCTTCTTCAGCAATACGAAAGGGAACTTAAATAAAAAACCTAAATTTGTCGCCTAAACACGTCCAGCACATGAATCCTGTTACATCGTCCCTATTGTCCATCGTGGTTCCCCTATACAATGAGGAGGAAAATGTTGCCTTGCTCACCCAAAAAATACACGAGAGTTTGGCGGGATACAACTACCAGATTATTTATGTGGACGATTTTTCGAAAGACGGTACCCGAAAAGTAGTCCGGGACATGGACGATGCCAAGGTACATTTGATTGAACTCAAAAAAAACTATGGACAAAGCCTTGCTTTGGCAGCCGGCCTTGACTATGCCGAAGGCGATTTTATCATAACCATGGACGGGGATCTACAGAATGATCCCAGTGATATTCCAGAAATGTTGAGCTACGCCGTCACCGAGGAATATGATGTGGTTACCGGGATTCGCCAGAAACGAAAGGATTCGCTTGTAAAAAAAATACCTTCGAAAATTGCCAACTTTATGGTAAGACGGGTGACCAAACTGGATATAAAGGACAACGGCTGTGCTTTAAAGGTATTCACCAAGGATATTGCCAAAGAACTGAATCTTTACGGGGAAATGCACCGTTTTATCACCTTGTTGGCGCATCTGGAAGGGGCGCAGATCAAACAAGTGCCCGTAAAGCATCATGCCCGACACGCGGGGGTTTCCAAATACGGCCTGGAACGGGTATTTAAGGTAGTGGCCGATATGATGCTCCTGTTATTCATACGAAAGTATTTTCAACGACCTATTCACCTTTTTGGAATCTTTGGGTTTCTGCTGATTATTTTGGGTATCTTCATCAATATCTACTTGCTTATCATTAAGTTTACCATGGGTGAGGACATTGGTACACGGCCCCTGCTTATGTTCGGTATGATGTTCATTCTTGCCGGAATACAGTTGTTCACTATTGGCATTGTAATGGAACTGTTGATTCGCACTTACTACGAATCCCAAAAGAAAAGACCGTATCGAATTAAAAATGTATTTGTAGGTGGCCCAGCGTAAAAAGCTCATAACCGTCCTAAAAATTCTCTTTAGTGCGGTACTGCTTTATTTTATCTTTACCAAGATTGCATTTAAGGACGTCTGGGAAACGCTCAAGGCCACCCGACCACTGTGCCTTGTCGTAGCCCTTGTATTTTTTGTATTATCCAAGGCCATAGCGGCATTTCGCCTTAACCTCTACCTGCACCAATTGCGGGTTTTTCTTGCCCATAAAAGTAACCTGCAGCTGTACTTGTTGGGCATGTTCTACAACTTGTTTCTGCCAGGTGGTATCGGAGGGGACGCGTACAAGGGGTATCTGATCAAAAAAAAATTTGCCGTAGATACCAAAAAGGTGGTATCCATATTGGTGCTGGACAGGCTTAGCGGACTTCTGTTGTTATTCATCTATGCGTGCCTTTTGGCCTTGTTAATCGATCATGACATGCTAAAACCACTTAACCTACTCTTTGGCTCGGGAATTGTATTGGGCATCTTGGTTTTTTGGCTACTCAATAAAAAGTTCTTTGCTTATGTGCTAGGGGTCTTCTGGAGGTCCTTTGGACATTCGGCCCTGGTTCAATTGGCACAGTTGGTCTGTGTATTTTTTATTCTCAAAGCACTACACATAGAAAACCATATCCCAGTATATCTGTTCGTTTTTTTAATTTCCTCCATTGTTTCAGTCTTGCCCATCACCTTGGGCGGTATCGGCAGTAGGGAGCTCACCTTCTTTTATGGCGCCCTGTGGTTGGGCCTTGATCAAAACATCTCGATCAGCATCAGTATGGTGTTTTTTCTGATAACCGCACTGGTATCCCTGACCGGTATATTCTATCATTTCAAAAAAGTAGTGCTGAACACTGTGGAAACTCAATAAATATGCACCAAATGCATTTTATTGAGGACTTTCTTCCGGGTTGTGGGGTCCAAAAACTTCAATGACAAACGGGTAGTCCTAAATTGGTCTACGGTATACTGTTTGTCCCAATCAAAGCCAAAATTACGAAGTTGGTCCAGTTCGGAATCGCTCACATAAACCCATATGTCCTTTTTATACTTGATTTGGGAAATGGATGAGATCATCACGGGCCGCTTGTTGTAGAAATCCAGTGCCCAGGTATGCTGCCTGGAGAGTTTGCAAATATTGTCCACCGGGATATTGTTCCTAGCCACCACCTTGGCCATTGAGGAGCCTGCCTGATATTCAAGTAGGGACGGATAAAAATGGGTGTTCAGAACCGCATTTAGCAAGAGTGAACTATAAACAGAAAGCGTAATGATCCGCAAATGGTAGGCCTCCCTTTTTAAACAAAAATAGATGATGATCAGAAATAGGATGCCGAGCAGTACGTGGCCCACAGGGCTTTGGAACTTAAAGGCAAAATAACAGATCAGTACCGAAGCAATAAACACCAGGCTAAGAATAAAGTATTGCACGCCAAGGATGACCTTTATGGCCCTCTTTTTTGTGTATTGGTACAGGCTATAGAGATAAGAGGCAGTTAGTACCGAAAACAAAGGTATAATGATGTTCAGGTAATGCGGCAGTTTAAACTGCGCAAAGCTGATCAAAATGAAAATCAAGGTAATGCCTCCCAAGGTCAAAAATTCGTATTTGGGATTATAGGAGAACCGCAACCTAAAAAAGGTCTTTACCCGCGACCAATAGGCGGTAAGACCAATAACCGTCCAAGGCAGGAAGACCCAAAGAAACGTATGGAAAAAGAAGAAGTAATCGCTGCTGTTCTTGCCTACGCCCTGCCCGCTGAGACGTTCAAAACTCTGTTCCCAGAAAATGAAGAATATCCCACTGCGATCGCCCCTGCCCCGAATTATCTTTTCCGGATGCAGATCAAACTGCAGGTAATAGGCATATAACATAGGTGCAATGGCAAGGCCAAAGATCATCAACGCCAAAAGTATTTTCCAACTGAACAAGCTCTTCCAACGCCTGGTATAGGCCAGGTGGCAGGCTATGGGAAGGCCAATGACCAATAGTGCAATCTGCCCTTTCGTGGAAAAGGCGATGCCCGCTCCCAAGGCCCCCAATAACAGATGTCCCAAGGATTTCTTGTTAATATAGGCAGCCAGTTGCCAAATGGCAAAAATGGTAAAACCGGTAAGTACGGCATCGGTGCGCACATCGATATTCCCCAGAACAATAGTCTGTGCCGTGAGGAAAATAAGTGCGGACAGTCTGCCAATATCCCTATGGTACAATAGCTTTCCCAGTCCGAAGCAACTGTAGGCCCCTAAAAGGGTGGCCAAGATGGCAGGGATGCGATAGGCCCAATCGTAAAGACCGAAAATCTTGAAGGACAGTGCCGCCAACCAATAATGCATGTGGGGCTTATCCAAATATTCTTCAGGACCCTTGAACAAATTCACAAAATCGTTCTCTTGGAGCATCCGCATGGCCATAACGGCAAACTGTGCGGAATCATTTTCAAAGAGCGTCACAAACATACCGGCGACAAAAACCAGGACAATCAGAAACAATAAAAACCAATACCGCTTATCGGATATCATAGATGAAATTTCTGAAGTGCAAATATATATAACTTTGCAAATAACCAACTTAGCATCAGCCCTATCAAGATCCCGGAAATCACATCCAGGGGAAAGTGAACTCCAAGATAAATCCTACTATAGGATACGAAAATAGCCCAAAAAATCAAGAAAATTCCTATATATTTAAATTTTGATACCAATAGGTACGAAAAGAAAAAGGCGATGGCGAAGGAATTGGCCGCATGGGCCGAGAAATAACCGTAGCTGCCCCCGCAAGAAGGCTTTACCAATCGCATCAAACCAGTAAGGGTTGGATCATGGCAAGGACGCAGGCGTTGTACCCCATATTTAAAGAAATTGGCCAATTGATCGGTACAGGTAATCAGAAGGGCAACGGTCAACAACATCAACAAGGTTCTTCTCCATCCCCAGTTTTTATAGCATAAAACGAGGAGTAGGGCGTAGAGGGGAATGGAACTCCACTTGCTTGTTACAAAGAGCCAAAAACCGTCCCAAGGGGCACTCCCCAGGTTATTTAGAAAGAGAAATAGATCTTTATCGTACTGTACGAGTTCTTCAAACATATTCCTAATCTTCGTAACGGCTAACTTCCCGATCATAGAAGGCGGTTGCCTCCGCTATGAGATTTTCAGCTTCTACCGACAATTCTTTTTCATCTTCCGGAGAAAAATCCTCCAACCACTCTACCTCATCGTTTTCCAGATTTATAATGAAACGCGGAAACTCAGTATGAACGATGAAGATAGCAGATGGAAAATCGGTATTATCACCTAACAAAAACTTTGGAAGTTCCATATGGGTCTACGTATTAAGA
Organism: uncultured Flavobacteriaceae bacterium; assembly: GCA_947494825.1. Lineage (GTDB taxonomy): Bacteria > Bacteroidota > Bacteroidia > Flavobacteriales > Flavobacteriaceae > JBNGOQ01. Next base: position 258,175 of record CANLWN010000002.1, read on the forward strand.
ATCAATTTCTTGGTCATATAATTAAATCGAATATACAACATAATCGCCGAAGCCGTAAGGCCCGATAGCAGCCCGATCCATATTCCCGTGCTCCCGAGTTCCGTGAACAATCCCAAATAATAGCTGATGGGAAATCCTATGAGCCAGTACGCGATAAAGGTGATAAACGTGGGGATTTTTACATCCTGTAGTCCTCTCAAAGCGCCAAGTACCACCACCTGAATCCCATCGGATATCTGAAAAAAGGCCGCCACAAATATGAGCCGGGCCGCTAAAAGTATCACTTCTGTATTGTCCTGTCTATTGGCAAGGTCATCCACATCCAGATAAATCGTAGGTAGCCAATCGCGGCCGATCAGAAAAAGCAGCGCAAAAACAATTTCCAACAAAAGGGTAAGAAAGAAAATAGACTGTGCGATACGCCGCAATTCACCAAAATTGTGCAATCCTTTTTGATTGCCCACACGGACCATGGCGGCAACACTGAGTCCCATACCTACCATAAAGGTCATACTGCTTAAATTCAGGGCAATCTGGTTTGCAGCCTGCGCATTTTTGCCCAAAACCCCGCTCAGCCATATGGCCGCTGTAAAAATGGCCACTTCAAAGAACATCTGTAAGGCGGACGGAAATCCTAAGGAGATGATTTTGTTCATCACCTTTTTTTCGATCTTCCTAAAATTAAAGCCCGTGACATAGTCCTGGAACTTCTTTTTACTTTTCAATAGATACCAGATGTATAATACCATAATCATCCGGGAGGCCAAGGTACCGATGGCGGCGCCTATGATGCCCAGTTTGGGAAAGCCAAAAGACCCAAAAATAAGTAGATAGTTCAATACAATATTCACCACATTGGCGATAATGGTAGCGTACATGGGGTATCGGGTCTGGGACAGTCCTTCGGAGAATTGTTTAAATGCCTGAAAGATAATTAGGGGCACCAGGGAAAACGCCACGAGGTTAAGGTACGGAATGGCCAGTTCCACCACTTCTGGTGGTTGTTCCATAAGATACATCAAAGGCTTGCACAATAGGATAATCCCAAAGAGCGTAAGTCCCAAGAGGGTACAGAGCAACAAACCATGCTTTAGCGCGCTTTTTCCGTCCGCGCGGTTTCCCGCGCCATCCGCTTCGGCCACCAGCGGTGTGATGGCTGTAGAAAAACCAATTCCCAGGGACATAGCAATAAAAATAAAACTATTGCCCAGGGATACCGCGGCAAGTTCGGCCGTCCCCAACTGACCTACCATGATATTATCCGCAAAGGCCACAAAGGTATGGCCCAGCATACCCAAAATTACGGGTGAGGCCAGACGCAGATTATAGTTAAATTCTTTGGTGTACTGTCGCAGCAAGGTCGTCGCTTTTGAAGCAGCAAAGATAGCAGTTAGGTTTGTGATCCGGAGGCGGGATACCGGATTTTTTTGTTCCCGGAATTTTAGCGTACAAAACGGACTGGAACACTCAAAACAAACCTGGTCCTTTCATTGAAATGAAACGATGTTTTACAATTTCTTGGCCTCTTCCCAAAAAAGCTGCATTTCATCAAGGGTCATGTCTCTAAGGGACTTGCCCGTGCTTTTGGCCTGGTTTTCCAGGTATTGAAAGCGTTTTATGAATTTTTTATTGGTGCGTTCCAGTGCATTTTCCGGATTAACATCCAAAAAACGGGCATAATTGATCATGGAGAAGAGCACGTCGCCAAATTCGGATTCTATTTCTTTGGTATTGCCCACTTTTACTTCATGCTGCAATTCGGCAAGTTCTTCCTGAACCTTTTCGAAAACCTGTTGTGGCTCTTCCCAGTCAAAACCTACTCCAGCTACTTTGTCCTGAATGCGATTGGCTTTTACCAAGGCGGGCAAACTACTGGGAACACCTTCCAGCACGCTTTTCTTGCCTTCCTTAAGCTTGATGTTCTCCCAGTTCTGTTTTACCTCTTCTTCGTTTTGGACCTTCACGTCCCCATAGATATGCGGGTGCCTATGAATCAATTTTTCACAGATATCATGGGCCACATCGGCGATATCAAAGGCATTGGTCTCGGAACCTATTTTGGCATAGAAAACGATATGGAGCAACAAATCTCCCAGTTCTTTCTTTACTTCGTCCAGGTCGTTGTCCAGAATGGCATCACCAAGTTCGTAGGTCTCTTCAATGGTGAGGTGGCGCAGCGATTGCATGGTCTGCTTTTTGTCCCAGGGACATTGGGCACGAAGTTCGTCCATAATGGTCAGCAAACGGTCAAAAGCAGCCAACTGGGCCTTTCGGGAATTCATAAGTTCATTTTGGGCAAAAGTACAAAGACAGGGCCGTAGCGGGAAATAATTCGGGACTATTTTATCCGGTGAAAAGTCCTCAGATCACGCCAAGTTCGGGAAGTGTTGGTTCCTGTTCATTGTAGTACTGCCTGCTTCCATGGAATTACTTTTCCTGTATAGAGCGCGTCCAAGCCCATTTGTACACATATAGCCGCTTTGGCTCCCGAAAACACATTGGATTCCGGGGTTTTATTATCCAGCACACTATTCCTAAAATCAAGCAGGGCTTGTTTGCTGGGATCCAAATGCTCAACCTCAATGGGAACTCCCTTATTTTGCTCCCATTGGACGGTGGCCCCGGAAACCCCATCCACTTCGCCCAGTTCCTTTTTATCCCCGATCTTCTCAGGATAAAACCACGCCTTGGTATAATCTATGGTAATGGTCCCTTTATCGCCCAATATTGTAATCAAATAATCGTCCTTGGCATTACTGGTCAAACAGGTAAATTTGGCCCTTACCCCATGGGGGTAGGTATAAATCATGTGTATGTTGTCGTAGGTTTCCCTACCATCTTTCCAATAATCGACCCCACCATCGCCCATCACCTTTACAGGAACCGCATCGAGAACCCAATTGATCAAATCCAACTGATGAGAGCATAGTTCGGCCAAAAGGCCTCCAGAATACTCCCGGTACATGCGCCAGTTGATCGCCCGTTCATATTCGGGACCGGGAACCGGCCTGCGCCAATCCGCATTTCTGTTCCACTGACATTCAATGGCCGTAATCTTGCCAACCTTTCCATTGTTGATCAAATCCACGATGTGGGAGTACAAGCGTGAGCTATGATATTGATGCCCGGTCTGAAAGATCTGCTTTGAACCAGAGGTCTTGCTGATGATGGCTTCAATGTCATCATAGCCCTTGGCCAGGGTTTTTTCGCAATAGACGTGCTTTCCCGCATCCAAGGCGTCCAGAGCGATTCGGGAATGGGTGTTGAACGGCGTAGCGATCAGCACGGCATCAATGTCCTTGTTATCCAACAGTTTCCTGTAATCGGAGTACGCGGCCGTTTTCCTGCCCACTTTTTTTAATCCGTTCTCCAATCTAAAGGGCAGTACATCACAGCATCCTGCCACGTTTAGCCCTTGGATATCGTTGATTATAGGGATAAGTCCGCCTCCCCTGTCCCCTGTTCCGATCACGCCTATGTTGACGCTCCGATTTTTGGAGAAATACGGCATGCCGGCACTCATGGTGGACACACCTGCCATGGCCACACCACTTTTGACTATAAACTCTCTTCGTTTCATTTGTTTAACTATTTAAATACGTACTGCCGTTTATTCCGAATCTGCCCTGCACGCTAAAGGGTGTTCATTTTTCAATCCCTATAAGCGTGGTTCCCATCCTTTGGCATATTCCCTGCTTAATTTATCCTTGATCTTAGCCTCATTGTTTATTTTCCTGGTCTTGGCCTCAAGGGTCAAGGTCTCTCCCATATCCTGGGCAAGGTTTCCCAAATGGCATAGCATCGTTGAAATGCTGGCATCCGAAATAGGGGCGTTCAGCGGGGTATCTATGCGAATGGCGTCAAAAAAGTTCGCTATATGATTTGTGGTAAGTCCGCCGCCGCCGACTGTATCAATGGTGCCGCTTTTTTCCCTTTCAAATTCCTGCTTGATCAACTCTCCGCCAAGGTCATAAAACTCATAGGAGTTACGGCTCAAAGTGATGATACCCTTACTCCCGTAGATCGTTACCCCCCTACCCGGTTGTTTGGGCATGATCACCCCTCTACTATGACCGGTCCATGTTAAGGTCTTATTGCCTTCAAAGGTATAGGTTACCTGCTGGTTGTCCGCAAATTCCCAGTCGTCCTGGTAGGTGTACTTTCCACCAAAGGAAGTCACCGTCTCCGGGATATCCACACCCAAGGCCCAACGGCAAATATCAATTTCATGGGTTCCGTTATTGTGTATTTCACCGGTACCCCAATTGCGGAACCAGTGCCAGTTATAAGGGTGAATATTGTCCTTATATGCTCTTCGTGGAGCCGGGCCCTGCCATAATTCCCAATCCAAGGTGGTGGGTACCGGCACTTCCTTCCCAATACCAATAGATCCCCGATTGTTTGAATAATAGGCTTCACCTTTATATACTTCACCAATAATGCCTTCCTGTATTTCCTTTATCGCTTTGATGGAAGTGTCTGCCGAACGCTGTTGGTTGCCCATTTGGACTATTTTATTATATTTTTTCTGAGCGGCGACCAAAAGTTCATTCTCATGGAGGTTATGGCTACAGGGCTTTTCAACATAAACATGCTTACCCGCCTGTAAAGCCATTATGGCCATGGGTGCATGCCAATGCTCCGGAGTAGCTATGAATACGGCATCTATGTCCTTATCGTCAAGAATTTTCCTAAAGTCCTTTTCCGTTTTGGGCACATAGCCGATTTCCTTCTCGCACCACGCGTTGTGCGCTTCCAGTATGGTATCGTCCACATCACAATTGTATTTGATGTGGGCCTTTGTGTAATTTTTGATACCGGCAATTAGTCCTTTGGCCCTACTGCGCACCCCTATTACAGCTACCTGCAGGGTATCATTGGCCCCGAGTATGTTTGAAAATCCTACATTTGGCATTAGCGTTCCGCCCAAGGCCAGACCTGTGCTGCCCAAGCTGGTTTTTTTTATGAAATCCCTTCTTGTACCCATGACATTTTTTTAAAGTTGTTTGATTTTAATATTTCTAAAAGCTACCCTGTCCCCATGGTCCTGAAGTAGAATATTGCCACTATCTGCCTCTCCAAATTTAGGCCATTTTACGTACTTACTTTCCGAGACCAATTGTCTATAGGCTTCGCTTTTACGTTCGTACTCCAGCACTTTTACCCCGTTCAACCAATGTTCTACATGATTGTTTTTTGAAATGATATGAGCCGTGTTCCAATCACCTATGGGGTGCACAAGCTTATTGGTATCGGCCTGGATCAGATCGTACAAGGAACCGAGGGTTCTACTACCTTCGTGGTTACCTTTTTTGGCATCGGGATGACGGGCATCATCCAATATTTGGAATTCAAGTCCTATGGACGAGCCTTCCCCTTTGTTCAGATCAGTGTTCACATAGTACTTAATACCGCTATTGGCGCCTTCGGTAATCTTAAATTCGAGTTTCACTTCAAAGTTGTCGTATTTTTTTTCTGTAACAATGTCTCCTCCGGCCTCGGCCTCTCCTCCCCCGGAGGACAGTACAATCAGCTCCCCATTCTCGATGACCCATCCCTTCTCCGGAAAGTGTTCCAATTTGGCACCTCGCCATCCGTGGGTAGTGTTGCCGTCCCATAAGAGTTTCCATCCATCTTTTGCTTCGTGCTGTGTAAGTCTATTCTTGGTAACCATGGGCTCCAAAGGGGAGGGAGTGCTGTATTTTTCCAAGTCCTGGGTAAGTATCCGAAGCTTTCTCCATTTGATCTCGGTGCCTTCCTTTTGGTCTTCACTAATACTATGCACCTGCAATCCTATAAAACCGGTTGCCGTAGCATCATCGATAAGATAGGCCGCGGGCACCCCATTGATCCATGTCTTCAGGGTATCCCCAATGGCCTCGATCCGATAGTGGTTCCAAGCATTTTGTTTAAATGCCCCTTGCGCCGCTTTGTTTTCGGTCAACGGATTTAACCAGCCTCTCCTAGCCTCGTCATAAATGCCAGCGCTCCACGCCCTTTGGGAGGGGTCTATTTCAATTTGATATCCGTGGACGCGGCCATCGTAATAATTGGGAATACTATTGCTCCTAACCTGGATTCCCGAATTCATGGTAGAGTCCACCAGATATTCAAGTTCCAAAATAAAATCGCCGTATAGCTCGTTGGAGGTAAGAAACGTATTGGGTGTACGGTGCACGGTAGTGCCAACAATGGCTCCGTCCGTTATTGCATATTTGGCCTCTCCTCCCTTAGTGGTCCATCCGTTCAGGGTCTTTCCATCAAATAGGGATACCCATGGAGCACTGTCTTTGGAAGCTTGGCCGCAACCAGCCAAGATGACCAATGCAAGTAGTGTCAATACTGTTCTCGCGGTATATCGCTCTCGTTTTTTCATTTGTTCAGGTTTTAAAATCATTTGTGTTTGTCCATTAATGTTACAGGCCAAATATTCTTGGCAACCACAGGGATAACTGTGGAAAGTAGGTGATTAAAAAAAGGGCCGCCAGCATGACCAGGAATAACGGCATCAAAGGTTTTATTACATTTTGAATGGAGGTCTTGGCGACACCTACCCCAACGAAGAGTACCGAGCCCACCGGGGGTGTGCAAAGACCGATGCATAAATTCAGGACCATGACGATTCCAAAATGCACAGGGTCCATGCCTAGTTTTGTGACGACCGGTAAGAAGATCGGTGTAAAAATAAGGACCGCTGGGGTAATATCCATAAAAACGCCTACCACCAACAATAGGAGATTTATAACAAGCAGTATCACAATGCTGTTGTCACTAATACCTAAAAGCACCGAGCTGATTTCCTGTGGAATATTTTCATAGGACAGGGCCCAAGACATACTCATCGATGCGCCGATCAACAGCATCACAATAGCTGTGGTACAGGATGAAACCAATAAAACCCTAGGCAAATTATCCATAGAGATTTCCTTGTACCAGAAACCTAACAACAGTGTATACAATACGGCTATCGCGGAAGCCTCGGTAGCCGTAAAAATACCCGCTACTATTCCGCCAATAACAAGGATCAATAGGAACAAACTGGGCAGAGCCTCCACAAAGGTTTTGATTACTTCCTTCAGCGAGCTTCTTTTCCCAAGCTTAAATCCCTTCTTTTTTGCCCAAAGAGAGGCCACCACCATTAACAACAAGCCGGTCAAAATTCCCGGAATATAACCTGCAAGGAACAAGGCCGCAATGGACACGCCTCCGCTGGCCAGGGAATAAACGATCAATATATTACTGGGGGGTATGATAAGCCCAGTGGTCGCCGAAGTGATGTTGATAGCGGCACCGAATCCTTTGGAGTACCCTTCCTTTTCCATTTGAGGGCCTAGAATACTACCCATGGCAGAGGCCGATGCCAGGGCCGATCCCGCAATGGCCCCCATAAGCATAGCACCAATTACGTTGATCAAGGCTAGTCCGCCCGGAAGTGACCCCACTAAGGTTTTTGCAAAGGCGATCAATCTATGGGCAATGCCACCTTTATTCATCAGTTCCCCGGAAAGAATAAACAAGGGTATAGCCAACAGGGCAAAACTGTCCAACCCCACCCCTATTCGCTGCGAAATGGTAGTAAACGCCGGTAGCGCTGGAATACTGACCAAAATGGTCAATAAGGCCGATATGGCAATACTCCATGCAATGGGTGTTCCGATGGCCAGCAGGCCAACAAAGCTTAGGATCAACATCAGGATGGGTATATATTCCATAAGGTTATTTGGTTAAAATATCTGAAATTTTGTAGTACATGATAAGCATTCCACTAAGGGGCATGACCAGATATACCAGGGCCAGCGGTAGCTTGAGGGCCGGTGAATATTGTTCCAGAATAAAGGTCAGGTACACCAATCTGAAACCACCGATCACCAGGGCAAAAAAGGCAAATGACATGACAATGACAGTGACCAGACGACGTAGTTTCCTTTGTTTTTTTGTATTGAGTTTCTTGGGAAGAAAATCTATGGCAACATGGGCGTTTTGTCCCGAAACATAGGCCGCCCCCAAAATACCGAGCCAAATCATCAAGTATCTTGACAGTTCGTCGGTGAAGGAACTTGGAGCCCCCAGGATATATCTGCTAAAGACCTGCCATAGCACATTAAGGACCATCAATGACATGATACCCATTAAAAGTCTAGAGAGTATACGGTCTATTTTATTGCGGATCATCATCTTAATGGGTTGATTGAATTTTCTTTATCAGTTCGTCTATCTCTTTATCCTGCCTATAATTATCGTATACCGTGTTTATCTTTTCGATAAACAATTGTTTATCTGGCCGAATTATTTTTACTCCTGCTTTTTGAACTTCTTCCAGTGCTTCCCTTTCCGATTCTTGCCATAATTTTCGCTGATAGGAAATAGAATTTTTGACAACGGTATTTAGCCATTCCTTTTCTTTTTCCGTGAGCCTGTTCCATAAATGTGTCCCGGCCACCAGTACATCGGGAACAATGGTATGTTCGTCCAAAGTGTAATATTTGCAGACCTCATAATGCCTGGATAGATAAAAACTGGGAGGATTGTTTTCAGCACCATCTATTACACCCTGCTGCAAGGAGGTATATATTTCGCCCCACGAAATGGGTGTCGGAGAACCCCCAAGTTGCCGAACCATGTCTATTGCCGTTTTACTTTCCTGTACCCGGATCTTAAGCCCCTTTAGGTCATCTGGTGCATTTATGGGCTTGTCCTTGGTATAAAAACTGCGACTGCCCGAATCGTAGTATCCCAATCCCCGGAGCCTAAATTTTTTGCAATCCTCCAGAAGTTCTTTCCCAAGGGAGCCGTCAAATATATTGAAGGCATGCTGTCTGTCCCGAAAGAGAAAGGGAAGTCCGAAAACCCGCATCCTTGGTGAAAAATTTTCCATTACCGCACCGGATACCTTGGTCACATCCAAACTTCCGATCTGTAAAAGTTCTAGGCATTCCCGCTCCGTGCCCAATTGCTGGTTGGGATAAATTTTTATGCTAAGTTTTCCATCGGATATCGCTTCCAGATCCTCTCCCATTTTAACCATGGCCAAATGCACGGAATGATTCACATCAAGGCCATGGGCCAAACGAATGGTCTTGTCCTCCGGCCCCTTATGGCAGCCCAAAAGGACAACTAAGGCCAGGTATAAGAAAAGAAATCCCGTTTTGTTACCCATCATACCGGTTTTAAAATTTCGGATAAACCTAATCCAACTTCCATTGATATCACCATTTTCCCTATTTATATTCCTCAATCGAATTCGAAATATTTTTTTGCATTGTAATAGGATATGTCCTTAACAATACTTCCTACTAGATTTATATCCTGCGGCAGTTCACCCATCTCCATTTCCTTACCCAATAAATTGCACAGTATGCGTCTGAAATATTCATGTCTGGGAAAGGACAGAAAACTACGGGAATCGGTCAGCATGCCAATAAAACAACTAACCAAACCTATATTGGACAGGGCATTCAATTGGTTGGTCATGCCATCCTTTTGGTCCAAAAACCACCATCCGGGACCAAATTGCACCTTGCCCTTTACAGATCCATCGTTAAAATTCCCGATCATACTGGCCAATACCTCATTATCCGAAGGATTAATGTTATACAGAATCGTTTTCGCCAATTTGTTGTTACGGTCCAGGGCGTCTAAAAAAGCGGACAGGCCCTTCGCCTGTTGAAAATCGCCAATGGAATCCCACCCAGTATCGGGACCTAGTGCATGTAACATTCTGGAGTTATTGTTCCTAAGGGCCCCCAGGTGAAATTGTTGTACCCACCCATACTCGTGGTATTTTTCCGAGAGAAAAAGCATAATCGCACTCGTGAATTGCCTTATTTCCTTCTTCTTCAATGCTTTTCCTGATCGTCTTTTATCGAAAACAGCAGCAACCTTACGATGTGGGGCGATTTCAAAGGGTATATTTTCCAAACCGTGATCCGCCAACTTGCATCTGTTGGCATTGAAATAAGCTATGCGCTTGGCCAACACCTCACAAAGGGCATCATAGGAATCAATTTCCGTATCTTCGGTTTCTCCCAGATCTTCCATATAATCGTTAAAGCCCTCATCACTTATGTGAATGGCCTTGTCCGGTCTAAAAGAAGTCCCTACCTTGATTTCAAAATCGCTCGTTGCCAAGCTTTGGTGGTGTTTCAAATCGTCAATGGGATCCTCCGTAGTGCATACCACCTCCACACCCATGTTACGGAGCAGGCCTTGACAGCTATTTTCGGAGGCTGCCAGTTGTGCTGTAGTGTTTCTATAAATGGCTGCCGCATTACCGGCATGGAGCAGTTCACGAATCCCAAAATAACGTGCCAACTCCAGATGGGTCCAATGGAAAAGGGGGTTTCTAAGTGTATAGGGTATGGCCTCGGCCCATTTTTTGAACTTCGCTTCATCCGAAGCGTTCCCCGTGATATATTTTTCAGGGATTCCCAAGGTGCGCATGGCACGCCATTTGTAATGGTCGCCGGCGATCCAGGCCTCGGTGATGTTGGTAAAATTTCGGTTGTTGGCAATAGCTGCAGGCGATAGGTGACAATGGTAGTCTATAATAGGTAATCCCTTTGCATACTCATGATAGAGTTCTTCGGCGAACCTATTGTGCAACAAAAAGTTTTCGTTTATGAATGATGGTATCTTGCCCATGGTTATTAGCGTATTCTATGGGTTAGTCTTCGTTTTTCCATTCCCTGAGTATTCCTTCTTCCAAGCCTCTTAGCTCAGCAAGGCCTCTGAGCCTGCCGATGCATGAATATCCTGGATTGGTCTCTTTTTGTAGGTCGTCCATCATCTGATGCCCATGATCTGGCCGCATGGGGATATGGATATCTGCCCTCCCATTTTCAAACCGACGTTCTTGCTCCTGGAGCACCAGCTTTACCATTTTGTACATATCGGTTTCACCTTCCAAATGATTGGCTTCATAGAAATTTCCATGCGCCACTCTTTTGATATTCCTGAGATGAAGAAAGTGGACTCGATCGCTGAATTGCCCAAAAATACCCTCCAGGTCGTTGTCTGCCCTGACGCCCAAAGAACCTGTACAGAAGGTAATACCATTGTGCAAAGAGGGTACCGCTTTGAATATATGGGCATAGTCTGCCCCGGTGCTCAAAATCCTCGGTAGGCCAAAGATCGAAAAGGGCGGGTCATCCGGGTGTGCGCACAGCAATACACCTACCGTTTCGGCCACCGGGACCACCTCGGAGAGGAAATGCACCAAATGTTCCTGCAATTTGGTTTTGGAAATATTTTTATAGGTTTCAAGTGCAGCTCGAAAATGTGCTATGGAATAACCCTGTTCAGCTCCGGGCAACCCGGCAATAATGTTTTGGGTAAGTTTTGCAACATCCTCCTTGCCCATTGCCTCATAAAACATCCGCGCCCTGGAAATTTCCTCGGGTGAACATTCCTTTTCCGCTCCCGGTCTTTTCAAAATATGCTGGTCAAAGGCCAAAAGCGCATCCCTTTCAAAGGCCAGGGCTTTGGAGCCATCGGGCATATCGTAATCCAAGGAGGTCCGTGTCCAGTCCAAAACCGGCATAAAATTGTAACAGATAAGCTTTATATCACAGCGGGCAAGGTTCCGTATGCTTTGCTTGTAGGTCTCAATATACTGTTGGAAACCCTTGGTTTGGGTCTTTATCGCCTCGTGCACGGGTACCGATTCCACAACAGACCATGATAATCCTTCTGCCTGGATCATTTTCTTGCGCTTCTCGATTTCCTGAACAGGCCATACCCCGCCATTGGGAATATGGTGTAGGGCCGTGACAATACCGCTAGCTCCGGCTTGCTTAACATCTGAAAGGGAAACCGGGTCATTTGGCCCATACCATCGCCATGTCTGTCTCATCTTCCGTTCCATAGTTATACTCCGCTAAACACACTAAAACCCCCATCAATGGGAATGACGGCCCCTGTTACAAATTTAGAGGCCTCACTGCACAAAAAGTGCAGGGCACCGTTAAGCTCTTGAGGTTCTCCAAAACGTCCCATGGGCGTATTCCTGATGATTGCCTCCCCCCTTTCCGTAAACGACCCATCTGCATTGATGAGCAATTTCCTATTCTGATTTCCGATAAAAAAACCAGGTGCTATAGCGTTTACCCTAATTTCATTACTGAATTTGGTGGCCATTTCAACGGCCATCCAGCGCGTAAAATTTTCCATGGCGGCTTTGGAAGCCGAATACCCGGCCACCCGTGTAAGCACCCTAGGGACAGACATGGAAGAGTAATTGACGACGGCACCGCTGCCCTGATCGGCCATAGCTTCGCCAAAAATCAAGGAAGGTACTACCGTACCGTTCAAGTTTAGTGCGGTTACTTGGTTAAAATCTTCTATGGACAGATCAAAAATGGTCTGGTCAGGACCTATGGTAGCACCGGGCATATTGCCACCTGCTGCGTTTAAGAGTATATCTAACCGGCCATATTTTTCCAGCACGGTGGTTCTTATCGCCTCCATAGAAGCCTTGGAGAGAATATCACCCTCCAGCACCAATAATTCCCCGCCTTTGGATCTGATTGCTTTCCCAAGTTCCCGACATTTCCCTTTATCGCGGGTCAGCACGATTAATTTTGCACCTCCAGACGAGAGGCTCAGGGCAGCGGAACTTCCGAGTACCCCTGTTCCTCCAGTAATAACGGCAACCTTATTTGTAATATCAAAAATTGACTTCACCGCTGTGGATTTTTCGTTATGAATTACAATATCCCTAAGACCTCATAGATATATGCGACAAACATAGGTGCTCGGGACGCCTATTTTGGGTCAGCATCCTCAACCATCCTCTAGGTTCTGGTACGATTACCAAAATTTTCGTGTGCGCACACGATAAAAGTAAGGATTGCGCTTGCATTATACAAACTGTAGGGTCAAAAAAGCACGAAATTTAACGGAAGGTCGTATATTAATGCTTTATTTCGGAGCATGATTACGATTAAAGAGATTGCGAAGTTGGCTGAGGTTTCTCCCGGCACCGTGGACCGTGTCATACACAATAGACAAGGGGTTTCCGAAAAAACGGCGAAAAGAATTCGGGGAATTTTGGAGCAACACAACTTTAAGGTAAACCGTATTGCACAATCTCTTGCTCTGAAAAAAAAATATACCATAGCGGTGTTATTGCCGGATTCTGATGACGAAAATCTATTTTGGAAATCCCCTTTGGAAGGTATTTGCAAGGCCAAAGACGAACTAATACCCTTTGGGGTGACCGTGGAGACCTTTTTCTTTGATCAGAAAGATTCCCGTTCGTACATCAATTCATTTAAACTACTTCTGGCGATTAAACCACAGGGGGTAATTCTGGTGCCTACCTTTAAGAAGGAGACTGAAGAACTGACCAACACCTTACGGCAGCGGGAAATCCCCTTTAGTTTTTTGAATATTTCCATAAACGGATACGGCAATCTTTCCTTTATTGGCCAGGATGCATTTAAAAGCGGGGTTTTGGCAGGAAAACTGATGGGGCTGTGTATGGGTCATAAAGTCGATGTGCTCACCGTTCATTCCAGGCCCAATCTGTCGAATTTCAATAACATCTCGGAGCGGATAAAGGGTTTTGACCATTATTTTGAGGTCAATGATCTTAAAAACACCAATCACTATTTGGAATTAGAGGATTTCGGAAATGCCGAACGCGTAAGGGGGAGCATTTCGGAAATCTTGCTCAAAAATCCTGAAATAAAGGGGATTTTTGTTCCGAACAGCCGATCGCATATCATCGCAAACCTACTACATGGGTTAGGAAACCCAAAGCCTTTCTTAATAGGTTTTGATATTACGGAACACAATGCAAAAGCCCTTACCGATGGTAAAATCACTTTTTTGATTTCCCAAAAACCGGTTGCACAAGGGTATAGGGCTATCGAAACACTCGCTAAGTTTTTGTTGTATAACAGAAAACCGTCTTCGCAAATTTTATCGCCCATAGAGATTATCACCAAGGAAAACCTCCCCTATGCCGACCAAAAGAGAGATAGCTTGTTGTCTTTTTAGAAAGGGGTCACATTAGGGCGCAAGCAGGGGTTTTTGCAGCCATCATAAGGCAGTGACAGAATATAGGGTCTTGCCAAAATATGTTATATTTAAGATTCGAAAATAAACTGGATATGAAAATACGACTTGCACTGTTTCTCGGTTTGTGTACACTAACAGCCGGGTTATCCCAAACTATCGTAGAACTTCCCCATAAGAATTCCGAAAATGTGGTTTGGGAAGGTGGCGAACGGGAGTACTATTCCAACATATGGAATACGGAAATTGTGAGCAATGTATCGATTCCTACGATGGAGGTCTTTGTCGCGGACCCTGAGCAGGCAAACGGTACTTCGGTCATCATTGCCCCGGGAGGAGGTTTATATGCCCACAGTATCAAAAAAGAAGGAACCGATGTGGCCAAATGGCTCAACGCTAAAGGTATAACCGCTTTTGTGCTCAAATATCGCCTGGTACCTACCCAAGGGGATGCTGTACAGGAAATCACGGAAGCCGGGGCCCGTAATCCGGCAGAAATCGGGGAAAAAGTTACACCTATATTGCCCTTGGCCATCCAGGATGGGCTTTCGGCTTTGTCCTATGTGCGTACACATGCGGACACTTATGGTATTCAACCGGACAAAATAGGCTTTATGGGTTTTTCTGCCGGAGGGGCCGTCACCATAGGTGTTGCCTACAATTCGAGTTTAGAAAATAGACCGGATTTTATTGTACCCGTCTATCCTTGGACCGATATTATCCCTATAAAGGATGCTCCTGATAATGCCCCGCCTATGTTGGTGGTCTGTGCCACGGACGACCCGCTCGGTTTGGCGAAGGGAAGTATTGCTCTTTATACCGCTTGGTTACAGGAAGGAAAAAAGGTGGGCTTGCATATGTACGCCAAGGGCGGTCACGGTTTTGGAATGCAACCTCAAGGACTGCCTTCGGACACTTGGATTACCCGATTTTACGAATGGGGCCTATCGGAAGGTTTTATCGCGTTGGCACCGCCAAAAGAAGAATAAATCCTTGCGGCACATGACTGAGGTAAACTGCTGAAAACAAGTACAATATATTGGCTCCAGGATAGTAAGACCTCCTAGCTGCCAAAGCCTACCCGAGTACGGCTGATTATATATTGGAGGAAAGTGCCATTATAGTAGTTGACCAACTTGCAAAATTGCGGTAATTTAGAATTTCAAATTTTTCACCTATGCGATACCTGATTGTGATGCTACTGGCCGTCTGTATGATGGGTCGTGCGCAGGATAGTCTCCCGTTTGAAGCTGAAGTGGCAGAGATTCAAAAAAAATACGATACGCTTTGGGATGCTTCCAAGGAAACCATAGTATTTACCGGAAGTTCCAGTGTTCGCTTGTGGAAAGATCTTGCAACGATTTTCCCAGAACAGCAAATCGTGAATTCGGGCTTTGGGGGATCGCAGGCCTCCGACCTTTTAATCCATTCGGAAAAACTGATTCTCCGCTTCAATCCCAAAAAGGTCTTTATCTATGAGGGCGACAATGACATTTCGTCAAAAAAAAAACCAAAACGGATCATCGCCGATATACAGCAGATCATTGCCCTGGTAAAGGAGCATAACAAGGCAACACAAATTGTACTGCTTTCTGCCAAGCCCAGTATTGCCAGGTGGCACCTTAGGCGCAAGTACAGACGTTTGAACCGCAGAATCAGGGAAATCTGTGAGCGGGATACCAACCTGGCATTTGCCAACGTCTGGGACATTATGCTCAACGGAAGAAAACTAAGGACCGATCTGTTCATTGCAGACGGTTTACATATGAACGCCAAGGGGTATGCCCTTTGGCAAGAGGTAATAACCAAATACATTAAATAATCTGAACATGCGACAATCAACAGTATTAAAAGCGCTGATCCTATTTACGGGAATTTTGGGATTTCTTGCTTGCGGCGAAAAAAGGGCACCCATCAATTTTCCCCGGACCGATCTGGCACAGGAAAACTTGATCCCAAAACCTTTAAAAATCACTCCTACCCACACGGCCTTTGGTCTAGACAGGTATACCGCCATCTATACGTCCCAGAACGAGCTGGGCTTCGCAGCGGTTGGCGAGTTCCTTGCTAAGAAGATCAAGGAAAAAACCAAGCTTGACCTTTGGGTCAACGACCACGGGGACGAAGGGGTAAAACGGATTATTTATATCAATCAATCTGATAGTACAACACTCCAAGCGCCGGAAGCCTACCAATTGTATATCAATAGAGATTCTGTGATTATCAATGCCAGTACCGCTGCGGGTGCGTTTAGAGGTATTCAAACGCTAAGACAGCTTATTCCCGAGGAAAGCAATGATACCCTGGCCGAACAGAGAATCTGGCCCATTGCATCGGGAAAAATCGAAGATCGACCCAATTTTGAATATCGGGGCTCTATGCTGGATGTGGCCCGCCACTTCTTTAGTGTGGAGGACGTAAAAAAATATATCGACCTTTTGGCGTACTATAAGATCAATGTGCTGCACTTGCATCTTTCCGATGACCAGGGATGGCGAATTGAAATCAAATCATGGCCCAGACTCACAGAGGTTGGTGGAAGTACCGAAGTGGGTGGCGGCCCAGGGGGCTTCTATACCCAGGAAGACTATACTGAAATTGTGGAATACGCTGCGGCCCGATACATCACGATTGTTCCGGAAATAGATATGCCGGGGCATACCAATGCGGCCTCCGTAGCCTATCCCATTTTGAACGGCAATGGAAAAACGCCGGAATTGTACACTGGAATGCGCGTAGGTTTCAGCACCTTTGACGCGCAAAAGGATACGGTTTATGCCTTTATTGATGATGTGGTAGAGGAAATCGCCGCCTTAACCCCCGGTCCCTACTTCCACATTGGCGGGGATGAAAGCCATGTAACCAAAAAGAAAGACTACATCCTCTTTGTAAACAAGGTTGAAAAAATAGTGCAAAAACACGGGAAGCGGATGATCGGTTGGGACGAGATTGTCCAGGCCGATATCGATTCCACCACCATTGCCCAGCATTGGGCCACAAGGGAAAATGCCATCGCTGCGGCCAAAAACGGATCCAAGGTCATTCTATCGCCGGCCAAAAAAGCTTATTTGGATATGCAATACGATACGCTGTCCAAATTCGGTTTGCATTGGGCTGCCTATATTCCCGTGGATACGGCCTATATTTGGACCCCGGAAAAATTAATTGAGGGGATTCCCCTGGAAAATATTTTGGGCATAGAAGCTCCCTTGTGGTCCGAAACGATCAGCACGATAGATGAATTGGAATATTTGGCCTTTCCCAGGATGATCGGCTATTCCGAATTGAGTTGGACCACCGAGGAAAATCGCGATTGGGAAAACTACAGGGTACGCCTGGCGAACCAAGCGCCTTTTCTGGACCGAATGGATGTAAAGTACTACCCATCCAAGTTAATCGATTGGAAAAAAAGCAAGTACACCTACGAAACCATCGAAAAAGATTGATATAACAAAGCGGCTGTTTGAAAAGTGCTCTGCTGTCCGTTCAAGCGCAGTCGAGAACCTTATATGTCCTTATTTTCCAGACATCTCAACTGCCTGCCCTCCGTACAAGACTTCGGGAGGTGGGCGCTCGATATGACAGTTTTTTGTTTTTACCTTTTAAACAGCCGCTCTGATTTAGTCCAATATAACTCCTGTTATTTGTAACGTTTTACGTCATTTTTTTATCCCTGGCACACCTTCAGGTTTTTTGGTCTGCCAATGGAAGGTCTCGGCCTTCTGTTCTGTAGGCCATATCTCGTCCAAAGTATCCGCATGATATACCCTGCCATTTTTGACCACAAGGGTAAGCGAATTCGTATTCCTCAGGTCTTCCAAGGGGTCTTTGTCCAGAATCAGGACATCTGCCAATTTTCCAACTTCCAAGCTGCCCAGGTCGCCGTCCAATCCCAGCGCTAGGGCACCCAAGATGGTCGCCGTTCTAAGGGCGTCCATATTCTTCATTCCGCCACTGGCCACGGACCAAAGTTCCCAATGAAAGCCAAGGCCCTGTAATTGCCCATGGCTGCCAACACCTGCCAGACCACCGGCCTCTACCAAATCTTTCATGAACTCTGCATGTTTTTTAAAGACATGTTCCTCATCCATAAACCAGCCCGGTCTTCTTCTCGATTTACGGGCAAGATCGGCATAGGGGGTGTAATACTGTATTTTTTTATCGCCCCAAACATCTTCCCTCGAGTAGTAATAATTCTCTGCCCAGGGCCCTCCATAGGAGACCAGCAGGGTTGGGGTGACGGCCATTTTGGAATCTGCGATGGCCTTCACTACATCCCTATAAATAGGATAAATGGGCAGGGAGTGTTCGTGTCCCGGATATCCATCCAACAATTGGGTCATGTTCAGTTTAAAATCGAGTCCGCCCTCGGTTGTGGGCATCAACTTCAATTCCTTTGCGGCCATCATGATCCATTGTCGTTGCTGTCGGTTGCCGACCAAGTACATCTTTATGCTTTTGGTATCGTAGTATTCGCTGTATTGGCTAAGGACTTCTTTGGCATGGTCCAAACTTTCTATTTTATACCGCCAGAAACCTACTCCGGGCCCTGTACTGTAGATACGAGGTCCATGGGTCATTCCGGACTCGACCATATCGGCATAGGTCAACACATCTGTGGTACCCGTTTGAGGGTCCCTAGTGGTGGTGACCCCATAGGCCAGATTGGCAGAATACACCCATAACTGGCTTTTGTGCAATCCCCAGCTTGGTCTTAGATGTGCATGGGTATCTATGAATCCCGGAACCACCGTTTTACCACTGACATCAATGGTCTTTGTATTCGGTGGTACATCGAGGCTTCCGCTGGCCCCCACTCCTTTTATACGGTTATTTTCAATAAGGATATCGCCGTTTGCAATGATCTCATCTCCCTTCATCGTCAGAATACGTCCGCCCTTGAGCAACAGGTTTCCCTGAGGAATGTCCCTTTTATAGGCCACCTTCACCTTGAACTCCTCTGCTTCAAATTTGGGGTCTTTTTTCTTATCCTCTTTCCCGTCGGCTTTGGTGGAATCCGACTTCTTTTCCTTCTTCTTAAGCTCTTTTTCCTTCTTTTTGGCCTCGGCCACGCTGTCCTTAAACTGTTTGCCGGCGGCAAGGTCATAGCTAAAATGGCTGGCACCAAGCGACCAGTGTACTTTTTTGCTATCGGACGACCAGGCGGGGAATTCGCCACCAATAATGGTCAGTTTCATGGCCGGAAACGCCGCACCATCCACTTTGGCCAAGGAAATGGAAGGGGTTTTCCCATATTTGGGTATGTCTACGGTGTACATATCGTTGTTGATCATAGCCAAAGCGGTCTTCCCGTTGGGCGCAATACGGATGTTGACAGGTTTGGAAGCCTTTTTGTTTTCCTCGTTCTCCTCCGATGACAGCAAGGTGGGCAAACACACATTCTGGTTGTACGCACCATGCTCATTTTCCAAGATGTCCTGGGAACCGTAGGTCTCTATACCCCTTAATCTCAAATGCTCCTTTTGATCAGATCCGTCCCAACGTATGGAGACAAGACCTTTGTCGAAACTGTACAAGTATATCCGATCATCTACTTGGGTAAAGTGTGGCGCGGCCCTTCCATTGGATTTATCAATAAAATTAATCGTTCCGCCTTCAGGGGAAATCCAAACCAAGTCCTCCTGATATCTCCTAGCCCTAGGGCCTGTAGCATCGTCCCATATCTGCGCTGCACCCCTGTGGAACGCTATACGATTTTGGGTGTAGGACCATTCGGGAAAAGTATAGACTCCTGGTGTTCTTGTCAACTGCTGTATTTTGACCCGTCCTTCCGTATTTACCTTGTACAAATGCCCTCCGCCGTGCTTCCAGGTGGTAAACACCAGGTACTTGCCATCTGGCGACCACGCAGGTTGCGCCTCGGTAAAATTGTTACTGGTAAGCCTTCTGGGCGTACCGTTGGGTAGATCCATTACATATAATCTGTTCAGGGCGGTAAAGGCCAATCGGGAACCATTGGGCGATGGTCTGGCATCCCGGATCTGGGTTACAAAGGCCTCTTCGGTATCTTCGATGGGGTATTTGAAATCCAATCGCGGTCCCAATTCCAGATTCACCGCTACTTTGAACGGTATTTCCGTAGCCACATTGTTTTGCAAGGAAATGGAGTAGATCTTGCCCCCGTAGGAGGCGATCAAATTTTTACTATCTGGTGTAAACGACATGGCCGGCAGTACGCCCAAGGGCGCAATGGATTCCTGTTCATCGCGTTGCACGGGATAGGCCAGCCAACGCTCTTTGCCCGATTTTAAGTTGCGCAACATAAGGCCGGTCTCCTCTTCAAAACGCGTCCCGTAGACCATCCAATTGCCATCATCGGATAAGGTAGGGGTAAATGCGGAGCCATATCGGGAGGTGATAACGGCCATATCCCCATCTTCCATATCATAGGTGCCAATCTGGTATTGTGGGAGTTGGGCATTGTAATTCCAGGAATTTCTCCGTTGGGAGAAGTACAGGAGCTTGCCATCCGCACCAAAGGCAGGGTCTATTAATTTAATCTCCTTGGGCTCGGTCACCAACTGGCTCCCGGACCCCCCGTCCTTATGGTAGATATGTGGCTTGATGTTTCGTCTTCCTTTTACTCCAACGATATATTCCCCGTCCGGAGTCCATTCTGCGGAAAAGAAATTGTGTTTCTTTTGCTTGCTGATCTGCTTGTCCTTCAGGGTGGCAAGATCAAGGGTCCAAATGTTGTCCGAACCACTTTTGTCCGAAATAAAGACCAAGGATTTGCCATCAGGGCTGTATCTGGGGTGTACGTCATAAGCCATACCACTGGTTATTTGGGTGGCCGTGCCACCTGTAATGGGTATACTGTAGATATCACCCAACAGGTCAAATACAATGGTACTGCCATCGGGGCTAACGTCCAAGGAAATCCAAGTGCCCTTGTCCGCAGTAAAGGAGAGTGTGCGTTCAGGCTCCAAAGGAAGTTCCTTGGTGGCCTTCTTCGTAGAATCTTTTTCTTTTTCCTGGGATAAACCAGGGAGGGTGCAAATAATCAGCAACAGCAAGGTTGCGCCAAGTTTAAAACGAGCGTGCATTGTTAGTAAGGTTTTTAATAATAATAAGTCGCCTAAATATAGCTAATTAATTCCTGAAGATATCATAAAAAAACCCTCATTGCGGAGGGTTTTTAAATCGTGATATTACTCTTCTTCAGTAGAAGGGTCATCTTCCCCGCTTTCTGGGAACTCCGTGATTCCGTGATCGTGCAGAATATTGTACCATTGTATTATTTTTTTGATATCACTGGCATATACACGATCCTCATCGTAATCTGGAAGAATTTCAAAAAAGTACTCTTCCAGTTCTATTTTTTCCGCTTTATGTCCAATGGAAGTCTTCTTTCCATTTTCCTTTTCCTTTATTTTTTGGAAGACCACGCGCAGGGGGATTTCCTCGCTTAGGGTATAAACGGCAATTTCGGACAATACGCTCACATTATTTCTAAATCCTACCGTGATTCGCTTCCCATCCAAAAGGGATACTGCAACAAAACCGGTTCGGGTCTGTGTCTTCAGTTGAAAGAGTCCGGGCCTGCCTCCAATTGATAAAATTTTGTCTAAGCTCATATACTAGTATAAATTGGGTGTCAAATATTGCATTTTTACTTCAATAAAGAAACGGATCAGCGCGTTTTTTTGACATTTGGAAAGCGCATTCTATAATCCACATTGATCTTGCCCTTGGAGATATTGGCCAAGCGCCCCTTTAATAGCCGTTTTTTAAGGGAGGACAACTTATCCGTAAACAGAATACCCTCAATGTGGTCGTACTCGTGTTGGATTACACGAGCCAAAAGTCCGCCATAGGTTTCCGTATGGGGTTTAAAATCCTCATCAACATAGGAAATGGTAATAGTGTCTTTTCGTTGTACGTCCTCACGAATATCCGGAATGCTGAGGCATCCTTCGTTGAAGGCCCAATTTTGACCGGTTTCCTCGACCATGTGCGCATTTATAAATACTTTTTTGAACCCGTTCAATTCCTCTTGTTCCTCCGCGGACAGTTCTTCGTCATCTGCGAAGGGGGTAGTATCCACAAGGAACAAGCGGATGGGGCGCCCTATTTGGGGGGCGGCCAGCCCAACCCCATTTGCATTGTACATGGTCTCCCACATATTTTTCACCAAATCGGTCAGATCGGGATACTCTTTTTGTATATCTTTCCCCACCTTTCTCAGCACGGGGTCGCCGTAGGCAACAATCGGTAATGTCATTTTATAATCGAGCGTTTACGGTTTACGGTCAAGAGTTGAGGACTGAGAATGAACAATCCCAGGTTAATAGTTGCTAGTTGTAAACTTTCCATGGCCAACTATTAGCCGATAACTCATAACCCTTAACTATTTCTATTTAAATATGCCTGTAGGATCAGGGTTGCACTTATTTCGTCCACTAAAGCCTTATCTCTACGTTTTTTTTTCTTCAAACCGCTTTCCAACATGCTTTGTACCGCCATCTTTGACGTAAAGCGCTCATCCTGGCGCTCCACAGGGATTTCTGGAAAAGCGTTACCCAACTTTTGTAAAAAGGGCAGTATTAACGCCTCGGATTCCGAGGGGGTGTTGTCCATTTGCTTTGGTTCGCCCACTACAAATCGCTCTACCTGCTCCTCCCCTACATAGTTCCTTAGGAATTCAAGAAGTCCACTGGTAGCAACTGTGGTCAATCCGGAGGCAATCAATTGCAATTCATCGGTAACGGCGATTCCGGTTCTTACCTTCCCATAATCAAGTGCTACAATTCTTCCCAAATCCAACATTTTGGCAAAAATAAGCGATAAATTGTTATAAGTATAAAATTGAAAGGTTTATTGCGGGGTAGCTATTATCTTTGCCAAAATTTAATACGAAATGACGGAATTACGAGCCCTTATTGAAAAAGCCTGGGAAAACCAGGAGCTGTTGGAACAACAGGCCACCCAGGATGCCATTCGCAAAGTAATCGATTTAATAGATGCGGGAGAATTACGCTGTGCAGAACCTACCTCCCAGGGATGGCAGATCAATGAATGGGTAAAAAAAGGGGTGGTCCTCTATTTCCCTATTCAAAAAATGGAAACTTTGGAGGCCGGGATATTTGAATACCACGACAAAATTCCTTTAAAAAGAGGGTATAAGGCCAAAGGAATTCGGGTTGTACCCCATGCGGTGGCCCGGCACGGGGCCTATATATCCCCAGGCACCATCCTAATGCCCAGTTATGTGAATATCGGCGCCTATGTGGACGAGGGGACAATGGTAGATACCTGGGCAACCGTGGGCAGTTGTGCTCAAATCGGTAAAAATGTCCATCTCAGTGGGGGCGTTGGTATCGGGGGCGTTTTGGAACCGCTTCAGGCCGCACCGGTAATAATAGAGGACAATGCTTTTATTGGGTCCCGTTGTATTGTTGTGGAGGGCGTTCGCGTAGAAAAAGAAGCCGTACTTGGCGCCAATGTGGTCCTTACGGCATCTACGAAGATAATAGATGTTACCGGTGACACCCCAAAGGAAGGAAAAGGCCTTGTACCTGCGGGATCTGTTGTGATTCCGGGAAGTTATACCAAGGAGTTCCCAGCTGGTCCGTATCAGGTTCCCTGTGCGTTGATCATTGGCAAACGTAAGGAAAGTACGGACAAAAAAACTTCCCTTAACCAGGCCTTACGGGAATATAATGTTGCCGTATAAAATGTAGGAATTTTATTTACAATATAATTTTTTTACTTTTTTTTTGTTATACTTTTGTAACAATAGATGAATGCTCCCTACTTACACAGATTGCCATGAATAAACAAGACAAGAAGATTTCTGCCTTGGTCATCACCTACAATGAGATCGGGTATATCGAAAAATGTATAGAATCCATCGCCTTTGCGGATGAAATCATCGTGGTAGATTCCTATAGCACGGATGGAACATACCAATACCTATTGGAACATCCCCAAGTAAAGGTTATTCAGCATCCCTTTGAGAATTTTACCCTGCAAAAGTCATATGCTCTAAAACAGGCTTCACATGACTGGGTGTTGTTTACCGATGCCGATGAAATAGTGACCCCAGACCTAAGGGATGAAATTGTAAAGACGGTAACCGGTAACGCGGAGCATGTGGCCTATTGGTTCTACAGGAAGTTCATGTTTCAGGACGAACCCTTAAAGTTCAGTGGTTGGCAGACCGATAAAAACTACCGCTTGTTCCGCAAAACCAAAGCGCATTTCACCGATAAGAAAATTGTGCACGAGACCTTGGTAGTAGACGGAAGCTGCGGCATATTGGAGGAAAAATTAATTCATCGTTGCTACAAGAACTACGAGGATTACAAGGGGAAAATGCTTCGATACGGAAGGTTAAAGGCCAAGGAAGATTTTTATAGGGAAAGGAAGTTCAGTTATTTCTTCATGGTCCTAAAACCATTTTGGAAATTTTTCAACCACTACATTCTCCGTCTGGGCTTTTTGGACGGCGAAAAGGGAATTACCGTATGTTATCTGAATGCCTTGGGCGATTTTGAGCGTTACAAGGAGTTGCAACGTTTGGAAAAGAAAAACGAACTGGCGTATTACTTGCTAATGCCATAGTGGGTCCACACGATCTGCTCCCGCTTTACCTCTTTCCGTATTTTCAGATTTTTTGAAATGGATTCTGGCGTCCTATACCCTCTTTTATGGTCTAAATGTACACATACGGCACTGTAACGAAGCTGTTTGGACTTGATTCCAAAATTAAATAATCGCTCTCCCAATTCACGATCTTGTCCGCCGTATTGCATGCGCTCGTCAAAACCGTTCACGTTGAGAATATCCTTTTTCCATCCGGAGGAATTATGTCCATTCCAACTGGCATTGGTAGTGGTAAACGTATTAAAGAAAATAGACATGAAACCCCTTGCGGTAAGTTTGTTGTTCTTAAAGGTCTTGGGTATGCCCTTCTCCTTCAACCAACTGATATTGAAACAGTTTTGCTCTTCGATATCCTTTAAGGCTATCATTTTTGAAATGTTCATGGGCAACATATAGTAGCCCCCGGAAATAAAGTACCCTGGTTCCTTATTGATATAGTGTACCTCTACAAAATCTTCCCGGGGAATACAGTCCCCGTCCGTCATGATAATATAATCTGCATTGCAGGCAACGATCGACTTGTTCAATATCCTCGATTTCTGGAAACCGTCATCCTCCTGCCAAACATGTATAATAGGATAACCAACCTCTTTTTGGAGTTCCTCCAATAACGCCTTGGTCCTTGGACCGGACCCATCATCGGCCACCACAACCTCAAAATTCTTGAAGGTCTGGCAATTGAATCCCCATAGTACTTTTTTTAACCATGCTTCGGAATTGTAGGTACTTACTATAATGGATATTTTGGGTTTTTCCATAAATACGTTTACTAGTCTGCAAAAATATAAAACTCTTATTGTATATCTTTGGTTTGTGCCAATATTGATTGCATTGGCAAATCGAAATATAGCAAAAATCGGTTAGTATTAACCCCTGTGCATGAAGATTAAAGAAATTCCCGTATCCATTTTCCATACCTTAAAGCTGTTGTCGCTTTCCGCCACAAAACTGCGTTTGAATGAAAAGAAGGAAGTTCCGGTCATTGTCTCCCTTACCTCCATTCCTTCCAGATTGGGCCTTGTACACCTTGTAATACGCAGTCTTATGGACCAGGAGGTACGGCCAAAAAAAATAGTGCTTTGGTTAAACAAGACGCTAAAAGACAGCATTCCAAAAAAACTTGGGAAACTGGAGGGGGATCTCTTTGAAATTCGATTTTCGGCACTCGAATGCTCCCATAGAAAACTGATCCATTCGCTGGACGCTTTCCCTTCGGAAATTATTATCACCTGCGATGACGACCTGATCTACCGTCGCAACTGGCTACGGTTGCTCTTTGAGGCCCATCAGGACCATCCAAACCGTATCTTGGCCAACCAAACACGTTATATCAGTTATGATCAACAGGGCAAGCTATTACCCTATAAACAATGGATCTACCACGGTGGCACACCCTTTAATGCTGATGCGGTATTGCCCGTAGGTGCCGGTGGTGTGTTATATCCCCCCGGTACCCTACTCGATAAAACTGGGGATATTGACCTGTTTTTGGCCTTAGCCCCCAAAGCGGACGACCTATGGTTTAAGGCCATGTCCTATTTAAAAGGAACCACCTCCAGCAACGCAGGGAACGCACCCAAAAAGCCCATACCCATAATGGGTTCACAGGTACAGTCCCTAAAAAAGCAGAACGTGGACCAGGATAAGAACCGTTCTACATGGGAAGCGGTAAGTGCCCATTTCGAAATTGACCTATCCCGTCAAACCGGACTTTAGCATCGGACTTGTATAATACATCTTTAAAAAATGAATGAAGAAATTCAGAAAGCCATAGAAGTTCTTACCGCTGGGGGACTTATCCTATACCCCACGGATACCATTTGGGGCATTGGTTGCGATGCTACCAATAGCGAGGCCGTAGAAAAAATATATACCCTAAAAAAACGCCCTGGCACCAAGACTATGATATGCCTGGTAGCCAATGACTTTATGTTGGAACAGCATGTAACCCATATACCGGAAGTGGCCTATGACATTCTGGATTTGGCAACCAAGCCCACCACCATTGTCTATGACGGTCCCAAAGGTGTGGCCAAAAACCTCATAGCCAAGGACAACACCCTGGCCATTAGGGTGGCAAAGGATAAATTTTGCCAGTACCTCATCGGTAAATTCAAAAAGCCCATCGTATCTACCTCGGCCAACCTTGCGGGGGAACCGTCCCCAAAGAGTTTCAAAGAAATAGATGAGCAGATTTTAAAAGGTGTGGACTATATAGTAAATTTGGACCGCGATAAGGAAAAAAGCACCCCCTCGTCCATTATAAAACTGGGTGCGGACGGGACCGTTAAGGTCATCCGGGAATAAGACAACAATGCGAAAACGCTACGAAGAAGCTTTAAAAAATCCCATATTTCCATTGATTGCATCGGCAGCCAAAGAGCTTTCATTGGACTGCTATGTCATTGGTGGTTATGTAAGGGATTATCTATTGGATCGAAGGATTCCCAAGGATATCGATATCGTTGCCATTGGCAGTGGCATTGCCCTGGCCAAAAAAGTGGCTTCCAAGATACCGGGCAAGACCGATGTTTCCGTTTTTAAAAATTTTGGAACCGCCATGATAAAGCACGCGGACTTTGAGCTTGAGTTTGTGGGCGCCAGAAAAGAGAGCTACCATCGGGAAAGTAGGAAACCCGCCGTGGAGGACGGCAGTTTACACGACGATCAAAAGCGAAGGGATTTTACCATTAATGCGCTCGCTTTTTCCCTTAACGAAAAAGATTATGGCAGTTTGCTGGATCCCTTCAACGGTCTGGAGGATTTGGATAGCAAATGTATCCGTACCCCTTTGGAGCCTAAAATCACCTTCTCCGATGATCCCTTAAGGATGATGCGTGCCATACGTTTTGCTACCCAGCTAGGTTTTACGATTGTTCCCGAATCCCTGGAGGCCATCTCAAAGAACAGGGAACGGATCAACATTATTTCCAAGGAGCGCATTGTGGACGAACTGCATAAAATTCTTGCCAGTAAAACGCCCTCGGTCGGTTTTGCGCTGCTGCACCAAACCGGTTTGTTGAAATTTGTATTGCCAGAACTTCTGGCCTTACAGGGTATAGAGGAGGTTGAAGGGCAAAGGCACAAGGACAATTTTTGGCACACCCTGGAGGTGGTAGACAATATTTCAAAGACTACGGACAACCTATGGCTACGTTGGGCGGCCCTGCTGCACGACATTGGCAAGGCCCCTACAAAAAAGTTCGACAAGAAAATAGGGTGGACGTTTCACGGACATGAATTTGTAGGCTCCAAAATGGTCTATAAGCTGTTCAAACGCATGCGCATGCCGCTGAACGACAAAATGAAATTTGTCCAAAAAATGGTCCGTATGAGTTCCCGGCCCATAGTACTCTCGGAAGACTATGCCACGGATTCTGCGGTTAGACGACTTATTTTTGATGCCGGCGACCATGTGGATGACCTCATGACCCTCTGCGAAGCGGATATCACCACCAAAAACCCCAAAAAACAGAAAAAGTACAAGAACAACTTTAAGCTGGTACGCCAAAAAATTGTGGAGGTAGAGGAAAGGGACCACATACGCAATTTTCAGCCCCCCATAAGCGGGGAGGAAATCATGAAAACCTTTAATTTAAGCCCTTCCAAGGAAATAGGTATCATCAAGGATGCCATTAAGGAAGCCATATTGGAGGGCCATATTCCCAATAAGCACAAGGATGCTCGCGAATTTATGCTAAAAAAGGGAAAGGAGATGGGACTAAAATTGCTCAATAACTAACCGCTTTACCTTCCGTTATATCATAAAAGAGTGGTAATTTTGTGCCTGCTAACCATAGCCGAAAGATGCAAAAACGTTACAGAAAACTAGCCAAAATTTCACTGGCACTGGTGTACTTGGTCATTATTGCCGGTGCTGTGGTGCGCATGACCGGAAGCGGTATGGGCTGCCCGGATTGGCCCAAGTGTTTTGGTTATTACATTCCCCCTACCGATATATCGGAACTGCAGTGGCAGGAGAACAGGTCCTATAAACAAGGGCAGGTCATTATCAGAGCGGAATCGCTTTGGGTAGCCAAGCAGGATTTTAGGACCAACACTGCCTACAACGGGGACAATTGGACATCTTACGATCGCCACAATTATGCGGTTTTCAACCCTTTTCATACCTGGACCGAATACATCAATAGGCTCGCTGGCGCCCTGGCGGGCTTGGCCACCTTGTTGCTGGCCTTGTATTCCCTAAACTATTGGAAAGAGCGCAAAACCGTGACCTTGCTGTCCTTTCTCGTGGTAGTTGCCATGGGGTTTCAGGCCTGGTTGGGCGCCACGGTAGTATACTCCGTTTTGGAACCCGTAAAAATTACGATCCATATGATCATGGCGCTGGTCATCGTGGCCCTTTTGTTATATCTTATAAAGACCACCGATACCAAGGTGCAAAAACATATCTATGACCGGGGCACACAAGGCTTTCTATGGGTAGTTTTGGGCATTACATTGATCCAGGTGGTGCTAGGAACACAGGTAAGGCAGTTTGTGGACGACCAAATAGGTCTGGTAGGGGAAAATGCGAAAAACCAGTGGTTGCAAGACCCCCAATTACAGTTTTATGTGCACCGTTCGTTTTCCGTGTTGGTTGTGTTTATCAACGTCATTTTGGCCTATCGGATCAACAAGCGCAAGCTGGGGTACGACAAGATCTATTGGGTCCTGGTGCTGATCTTTCTTGAGGCTGTTACCGGTATGGCTATGTACTACCTGGATTTCCCCTTGGGTAGTCAGCCCATGCATCTGGTGTTGGCCTCCTTGTTATTTGGGGTCCAGTTCTATTTGGTTTTGGAGGCGATAAAATCCAATAAAACCCTCAAATCTTTGTAACTTTGTCCTACCAAAAATAGGGTGATGATTTTTAAAATTAGGGTGATCTTGGATGCGCAGGACGATATCTTTAGGGATATTGAAATAGAAGCGGCCAACAGCTTGGAGGATTTTCACAATGCCATTACCCAGGCCTTTGGTTTTATAGGGAACGAAATGGCTTCTTTCTATACCTGTGATGACCGATGGAACCAAGAAGAGGAAATTGCACTCTTCGACATGAGCGAAAATGGCTCTGGCCTACGCCTGATGAACGAAACCTTTTTGGAGGACATCCTCACCACCGATACGCCCAAACTTATCTATGTCTATGACTTTTTGAGTATGTGGACCTTTTTTGTAGAACTGGCAGATATCGTAGAAAAGGAGGACGGTCGTTCCTACCCCAATGTCCTTTTTAGTTTTGGGGAACTCCCGGATGCCCCACCGGAGAAAAATTTTGAATCGGACCCTTCCTTTGATTTTGACAATACCATGGACAACTATGACGATCTGGATTTTGATGAAAACTGGAACTAACGGAGTCCTCCAAAACCATTTCAAATTCCAAATCACGCAACATCGCCTATAACGCTAAACCCATAACTCTTAATTCATAATTCATAACTCTTAACTCTTAACTCTTAACTCAAATTAATGCTCAACCTATATCCCGCTCAAATCGAAAACGTCTCCCTACACCGGGTAGGAAACAAAAATAGGAACGAACCCGTATTTCTATCTTCGGAACCCTATGCGCTGAACGATGAGACCTCTGGTCTATTAAAGGAATATTTTTTTAAGCCCTTTAGGGAAAAGGAGGAGAATTATTTCCGCTTTGGACATGAGGCCGACCTGGAGTTTCATGAGGTACATGGGATCGTATCCGACATTTTTTCGGCCCCTGACCAGTTGCATACCTACTCCAAAAAACTGGCGTCCCATTTGTACGAACAATCCAATCATCCGCACATAAAGAGCGGAGAGGTCTACGTGGCCTATTTTAGCAATGTATTGCTAGATAATGAAAAGGTGGATGCCGTGGGCATCTTTAAAAGTGAAATAAAACACGATTTTTTGCAATTTGAGGAAAAGGGAAGCAATCTGGATATCCTGGTACAGCAGGGCGTAAATATCAATAAACTGGATAAGGGTTGTCTTATTTTCAATACGGAAAAAGATACGGGTTACAAGATACTTTCTGTAGACAGCAATCGCTACGATGCCAAATACTGGCTGGAGAATTTCTTGGGGGTAGATGCGCTTACCGATGAGAATTTTTACACCAAGAACTACCTAAAGTTTTGTCAGAATTTTGCCAAGGACGTGGTGCTTCCTGCCGAGGACAAGCAGCAAGAGGTGCTGTTCATGAACCGGGCCGTGAACCACTTTGCCAAAAACGATGCTTTTGAGGAGTCCAATTTCCTGAATGAAGTGATAGAAAATCCCGAGCTTATCCCAGAATTCAAGCATTACAAAGTAGAAAAGGGACCCAAATACAGCATAGAGGACGTTTCCAACTTTGATATTGCCAACAAAGCGGTTTCCGATGCGCGTAAAAAAATAAAGAACGTCATTACCCTGGACACCAATATCCAAATAAAAATGGATTTCATCAATCCCGAATCCGCCGAAAAATTTGTGGAGAAAGGCTGGGACGAGGAACGACAAATGTATTATTACCTTGTGTACTTCAACAAGGAGCAGAAGGGATGATTTGATTGACAGGCGATAGTTGATGGTTCAGTGGGCACACCTACGCCATCCGCATGTCGCCATAGCTTTAGCGGAGGCACAAGCTTTAGCGGAGGCACAGGCTGCGGTGTATGCTGACAGTAGGCAGTGGGCGGTTGACAGTTGATAGTTGTTAGTTGTTAGTTCTGAGGGTTAAATGCCAGCTTAAGTGCCCCTAATCCGAAATCAGCCAAAGATATTTTTTAAATCAGCTAGAGATTTATTTTAAATCTGCCAGAGATGTGCTTTGCATATGTCAAAGATGTGCTTTGCATCAGTCAAAGATGTGTTCCCAATATGCCAGAGATGTGCTTTGCACCTGTCAAAGATGTGTTTTGCACCTGTCAAAGATGTGTTTTGCATCAGTCAGGGATATGATTTAAATCGGAATTCACCATCCCCGATCAGCCTCCTAATCGCTGTTGCCTCTTCCCTTGAATTTGCTCTTGAGCTTGAACTTTGAACAGTGGGCCGCAGGTAATTGAACCTGAGATTCCTCGCAGGCTCGGAATGACAAATCAATGCATATTGTCATTCAGAGCGCCCACCTTCCGAAGTCTCGTACGGAGGGCAGGGAGCATGGCGCAGCGAAGAATCTCAAACCGTAAGCAGTAGACGGTTGACAGATGATGGTTTTAAGTGCCAAGTGTTAAATGCTAGATTAAGCGCTCGCAATTCGTAATTCGTAATTCAATATGAGCTCTCATCGCTATTCCCTATTCCCTTGCCCCTGAACTTGCTCTTGGGCTTGAACTTTGAACCTTATACCTTAAACTTTGAACCCTCCCCTTACGGATTATCAAACTTACTTTCAATGATCTGCTTCATGCTAACATCCTCATAATTCCGTTTCACAAAATCCAGGGCCAGGGTCAAAACCTCGCCCATGGTGGTGCACTTTTTGAAGTTTAGGTCTAGCGTAAGATCATAAATTTCCGCTTTCAGTCTAGTTATGTGGTCTTCTATTGAAATATGGTCCTCGCGGCAGATATCTACCAGTTCCTCTATACGGTCCTCCGAACTGATAATGCGCTTGGCCACAATGGACCTTTCCTCCACCTTATACTGGTCTACCGAGTTCTTTTGCAGTTTTTCCCTTACCAGTTCTACCATCAAATAATTTTCCTTGAAAAATTGGGGGCGGTACACCTTTAACTTCCCCTCAAAGCATTGCTGGTCAAAATCTATGGCCCGGATCTTATAGACCACGTGATCAAAATCATGGGTGGGTACGATTACATAGTTGTAGGAACGCATATCGCCCAAGAGGCGGATCATACAGCGCTCATTGAACTTCACAAACTCCTTGGCCAACTGGGCTTTTTCCGATGGGGTGCATTTGGGCAACATTTCCTTGATAAAAATATCCCCTGGAATACCGGCAATATGTTCCTCGATCAAGGTGTCCTTATAGACCAAAAAGTTAAGGTTATAGGGCGATAACATATGCTCCAGTTCCAGGCCGTAAACCCTTGAGGCATCCGTTTTCTTCACATAAAAATAGGTGTAATTGTCGTTTAGGATGTTCCGGACCTTGATACGGAAGGGTTTGGAGTTTCCAAAGGTGCAATAATCCACCGCATCGATGTTCAAATATTGGATAATACGATTGCTACCATCGGAATGTAAAATGGAATACACCTTCTTAAGGCTCAGATCAATTTCCCTGCGGTCAAATTCCGAATAGTATACCCGCACCCACAAAGTGTCCTCCTCGTTGGAATCATATACCACGACCGAACCTGCAAAGCGAAGGAGGTCGTCATAAAAAATGGGAATCTCGATCTTGCGACTATAATGGTGCAAATACGCATCTAACCGTTCATTGATCGGATATGCAGGTTTTTTTTTTGACATTAATCGTTCGGACTCGGACATGGTATTTCCTTTATTGTGCCTTAATTTGTAACAAAATAAGGATTTCCTCGTCAACTATAGACATAAGCAATTCAAAAAACCTCTCCTATCTTGGAAACAATACTCACCGTAACGAATCTCACCAAAAAATTCGGATACCTCACTGCTGTAAAAGACCTCTCCTTTACCATTGAAAAGGGCAATGTATATGGAATTCTAGGGCCCAACGGCAGTGGAAAGTCCACCACCCTGGGCATCGTGCTCAATGTAGTGAACAGGACCCATGGCGAGTTTAGTTGGTTCAATGGGAATACCACTACCCATGACGCTCTTAAAAAAGTGGGCGCCATTATAGAGCGACCCAACTTTTATCCGTACATGACGGCAATCCAAAATTTGAAACTGGTCTGCAAAATCAAAGAGGTAGGAACGGGAAAAATCCAGGAAAAACTGGAGCTGGTAGGTCTTTGGGAGCGAAGGAACAGCAAGTTCAAGACCTATTCCCTTGGGATGAAACAACGATTGGCCATAGCCTCTGCCCTCTTGAACGATCCGGAGATCCTAATTCTGGACGAGCCCACCAACGGACTGGATCCACAGGGTATTCACCAAATACGGGAAATCATAAAAAAAATAGCCACACAGGGCACTACCATTCTACTGGCCTCACACTTATTGGACGAGGTAGAGAAGGTATGCAGCCATGTGGTCATCCTTAGAAAAGGGGAAAAGCTTTATTCGGGAACCGTGGATGGCATGCTGGCCAGCCATGGTTTCTTTGAACTGAAAACGGAGCAGACGGAGGCGCTTACCACGTTTTTATCGGGCCATGCCGGTTTTGGGGAAATTAAGCAGGAAAATGGCCTTGTCACCGCCTTTTTGAAGGAAGAAATGGACGCCACCCAATTGAACCAACTCCTGTTCGAAAAGGGAATTGTGCTCTCTCACCTCGTAAAACGAAAGGAGAGCCTTGAAGAACAGTTCCTGACCCTGACCAATAACAAATCCAACTAAAGCACAAACAGACCATGCTACGACTCTTACATATAGAATTTATAAAACTCTGGAACAATAGGGCCAGTAAAATCCTAATTATTTCCTACTTTGTTCTCCTTACCTCCATTGCGTTGATCGCGGCGATCAAGTTCGATATTGGTCCGGTAAAATTTCACCTCGCGGAACAAGGAATCTTTAATTTTCCGTATATCTGGCATTTTAACACCTTTGTCACCGCGTTTTTTAAACTGTTCCTCGCCATTGTAATCGTATCCATGATGGCCAATGAATACAGCAATAAGACCATAAAACAGAACCTGATCGATGGCTTGTCCAAAAAGGAATTCATCCTTTCCAAGTTTTTGACGGTCATCTCTTTTGCCCTTATTTCCACGGCCTTTGTTTTTGTGGTTTCCATGATTTTGGGATTGATCTACTCGGACTACAACGAGTTGTCCATTATATTTTCCGATCTCGTCTTTTTGCTCGCCTTTTTTATAAAACTGGTGGGTTTCTTCTCATTTTGTCTCTTTCTGGGAGTGTTGGTAAAACGTTCTGCTTTTGCGCTCGGGTTTTTGATCTTATGGCAGGTTTTCGAGGGTTTTGTCCGCGGTATGATCCGTTGGAAACTTTTTGACGGGGAAACAACCGATGCCATTATGGGCTTTTTCCCCTTGAACGCCATGTGGAACCTCATCAAGGAACCTTTTACGCGCTTGGGAGCCGTTCAAACGGTAGCCAATCAAATTGGGGAAGAGCTTGCTTTGGATTATAAGGTGCATTGGTACGAGATGCTCATCGTACTCGGTTGGACGTCGCTTTTTATCTATTTGTCCTATGCACTTTTAAAGAAAAGGGATTTGTAGTATATTGTCAGGTGCAACCCATCTGACATATGCTTAAGAGAACACTATTTCTATTGGTTGGTATGCTGTTTCCCTTACTGGGTTTTGGTCAGGGGGAAACCTCCAATTGGTACTTCGGAGACGGTGCGGGCATACACTTCAATAACGATGGGAGCGTAACGGCCTTAACCGATGGTAGGCTCAACACCTTTGAGGGCTGTGCCGCAATTTCTGATGCCGTAGGGGACCTGCTCTTTTATACCGATGGTATTTTTGTCTTTAACCGCGACCACAATATCATGGAAAACGGGACACGCCTCTTTGGCGATTCGTCCAGTACCCAATCGGCCATAATCGTGCCCAAACCGCAAGATCCCGATATCTTTTACATTTTTACGGTAGATACCTCCATTTCCCAAAACGACCCGGACAGGGGCCTTAATTATTCTGTGGTGGATATGTCCATGAACGGGGGGAACGGTGCCGTGGTCCAAAAAAACATCAATCTGTTGCAGGACTGTACGGAAAAAATAGCGGCCGTGGTCAAGGACTGTTCCGAGGAATCCGTTTGGGTGGTTACCCTTTCATCGGAGAGTGGGGAACCGCCCATAGATTTTTTCAACACTTATCATGCCTTTGAGGTAAATGTTACCGGAGTGGTCACCACTTCGGTCAAGACTACCTTCAGCAATCTTCTTATCCAAGACGCCCGGGGGTATCTAAAACTATCCGCTGACGGCACCAAATTAGTAAGTGCCAATGCACTTTCAGGATTATATCTCTATGATTTTGATGCGGAAACGGGGGTGCTGTCCAATCAGGAACGCTTAACCATTAATTCTCCCCACAAGAATTCTTACGGCCTTGAATTTTCCCCAAACCAGCAATATTTATATGTCCAATCCTCCAATAACAATCCCGCGGCCAGTCCTACGGGCCATTTCTCGGCCCTGACCCAGTATGACCTATTGGCACCAGACGTCTCGGCTTCCCAGGTCATATTGGATACCAGGCCCATATATCGGGGGGCCTTGCAGTTAGGGGAAAATGGTAAAATATATCGGGCCCTTACCCAAAGCTACCTCCTGGGCACTACCTTCCTAGGGGTCATTAACAATCCCAATGAGAAAGGGGCGGCGGCAGATTACCGGCACAATGCGATCTCCCTGAACGGAAAGACCGGAACACAGGGATTTCCACCCTTCATACAGTCCTTCTTCAATACTACAACCCTGATCAAAAACAACGCGGAAGCGGTGGGAAATACCTTGACCATATGTGAAGGGGAGGAATTCATCCTGGAGGCCGATTTCCTTGCCGGGGCCGTCTACAATTGGGAAAAGGACGGCATCCCCGTGGTAAATCCGGGCAATATTTTTCAGGTATCAAGTGCCATGCTGATCGATTCGGGGCGGTATCGCGTGGAAATAATCCCCCCTGATCCCACGGAATGCAAAATTATTGGGGAATCCTTTATTTCCGTTGACCCTGTACCCGAAGGAGGTGTGCTCAACCTGCTCCAGTGCGATATTGATCTGGGCAATGCCACGGATGGGATAAGTACATTCAATTTGGAACAGGCAATCCCTGTTTCCAATGACCGTTTTGTTTTTTACGCAAGCATACCGGACAGGGATGCGGACAATCCGATTCCCGATCCGGTGGCATTTACCAATACCCAGCCCTTTGCCCAGACCATCTATTACAGGGCAACCAACAGTTTGGGGTGCGAGAATTTCGGGGAGCTGGAACTCCAGGTACAGGATAACGCCTTGGGTGGAAGTCCACAACACTCCCTGTTCAGCTGTGATGAAGATCCCGAAGACACCACATTACAGGCAACCTTTGATCTGGCGACGTTTGCGCAGGACACCTATCCCAGTTTGGAGGTCCGTTTTTACAATACACCCGAAGATGTTTTACTGGAACAAAACGCCTTGCCCAATACCTACGGTTCCTCCTCTCAACTCATATACGCCCGCTTGGAAGATGCCAACCAGTGCAGGGGCGTGGAACAAATTCAATTAACGGTAAACCCCTCCCCCAATCCTGACTTTCCGGACAATTTTATCTGGTGTACG
Organism: uncultured Flavobacteriaceae bacterium; assembly: GCA_947494825.1. Taxonomy (GTDB): domain Bacteria; phylum Bacteroidota; class Bacteroidia; order Flavobacteriales; family Flavobacteriaceae; genus JBNGOQ01. The sequence goes on from CANLWN010000002.1 coordinate 295,157, forward strand.
GATGGTCCGGCCTTAAAGATATCCGGGCCGGAAGGTTTTGACACTTACAGATGGTCGCAGAACAATGGAGGGGCAGAGTTATCCATGCAACAGAGCGTTACCGTCTCGGCCCTGGGAAACTATACCCTGGAAGTGGGCTACACCTATGATGCCAATGGTGAAACCTTGCACTGCACCAATAGTAGGGTTTTTGAAATACTACCTTCCAACATTGCGCTTATCCAAGAGATCCTTATTGCCGATATCTCCGATAACAATACCGTGCAGGTCACCGTTACCGGGGATGGCGACTACGAATTCTCCCTGGATGGAAATACCTATCAGGACTCCAGTTCGTTCGAGAATGTCCCTCCGGGCTTTCTAACGGTCCACGTAAGGGATAAAAATGGGTGCGGCATTGCCACAGAATTGATTTCCGTTATTGGTTATCCTAAATTTTTTACGCCCAATGGCGATGGCATAAACGATTCCTGGCAAATTATGGGCACCAATGACCAATTTCAGGCTAGCAGCCGTATAACCGTCTATGATCGCTACGGTAAATTACTTGCCCAATTTGGTCCCGGCGACCAGGGATGGAACGGCACGCTTGACAATCGGGTTTTGCCGGCATCGGACTATTGGTTCACCGTTGAACTTGAAGACGGTCGGGAGTTTGTGGGGCACTTTGCCCTTAAGCGATAAAGCGGTCCCAAATCCTTTGTTTTTGGGAATTCTCGCAACAGTGCTTAGTAAAACCAGCACCCATTTTTATAACACATTTGAACCGGATATTCTTGAATTTAACGGATTTTTTGCGCCAAAACATGGGGACATTCACTATCTTGAAGGGCTTGTGTTAAACTTGTAATGAAAAAGAAATTCTTATATCTGTTAGTTTTAATAGGTGTAACAGGCTTCTCCCAACAATGCCCGCAGTTGTTGACCCCAATGTCCGGGACGACCAATGTTCCGGTAGAGACCGTTATTTCCTGGGAGGAGATTACGGGTGTACCAGGGTACCGTATAGCCATAGGTTCCACTCCAGGGGCGGATGATATCATACAGGACCAATCCGTGGGAAGTTCCACTTCCTTTGCCCCGCCACTGGGCCTTCCGGAGAATACACAGGTTTGGATCACCATCACGCTTTTTTTCTTCAACGGAGGCAACGTTACCTGTAGTAGCATCCCTTTTACCACAGAAGCCGTCACCACGGTACCCGAATGTGCCGATCTAAGGCTTCCTGCCAACGGCGCAGTGGATGTGAACATCGGGACTAATATCGCCTGGAACTATGCCCCAAGGGCCACAGCCTACATTTTAACCGTGGGGACAACACCTGGAGGAACGGATATCGTGGACAATTTAAACGTAGGCAACGTCTTGTTGTACAATCCGCCGACGGACTTTAGCACGAACACGCCAATTTTTGTGGAAATTACCCCAACCAACACTATTGGACCCAATACAAGCTGTCCTGTCCAAAGTTTTACGACAGGAGACGTGGCTATCCTTCCGGGATGTACGACACTCCGTAACCCTGTTAATGGGCAGACCAATGTGCCCCTGACCCCTTTTTTACAATGGGATGAAGTACCGGGTGCGGTAGGGTATCGGGTATCCATTGGCACCAACCCCTTTGAAAACAATATCTTGCAGGACGCCGTGTTTAACGATCCTGAGACCTTTGTCATCGAGTTTGAGCCCAATCGATCTATATTTGTCCGCATCATTCCCTTTAACGCATCGGGGGACGCCATAGGTTGCGCGCAGGAAACCTTTTCGACCGCCATTGGATGTGGACCCTTTCTGAATCCGCAAACCGGTGAATTGATCTCGTTGTTTCCGGAACTCAATTTCCCGGACGCTGTCTCCATCTGTGTGAATGCATTACCCGCAACGCTCTCTACGGATGCCGTGGCGCAAGGTTTTCGATGGACAAGGACTACCCAGGCCGGTACGGTTATCGAAGATTTGTCCGATACCAGGGAGGCCGCCGTTTCCGAGGCGGGTTTCTATCGTTTGGAAGTATTTAATTTTGCCGACCCAGGAGGAAACAATATTCCCTGTCCGGCCGTACAGGACTTTACCGTTCTTGTTTTACCCGGACCAACGATTACCTCGGTAGATGTGCAGAGCCAGGGCGAGGGGCTTCAGCTCACTGTAAACGCAACGGGGACGGGAGACTATGAATACGCGCTGAACAATGAGGCAGGTCCCTATCAGGACAGTAACGTCTTCAACAATGTGCCTTTGGGCAATAATACGGTCTACGTCCGCGATAAAAATGAATTGGATTGTATTGTCTCAAAATTGTTGGAACAAGATCTAATATCGGAAGGGTTTCCCAATTTCTTCACGCCAAATGGTGACGGGATCAACGATTTTTGGCAGTTTGTTCCGCCTCCCAATGCCCAGGCCTTTAGTTTGGTAAGCATCTCTATCTTTAATCGCTTTGGACAACTTTTAGTGCAGGTTGACCCAAATTCCCAGGGGTGGAACGGCACCTTTAATGGACGCCCATTGCCCTCTACTGATTATTGGTTCCGAGCGGTTGGTGTAAACAATGAACAGTTTACGGGGCACTTTTCTCTAAGGCGCTAGGCCTAAAATTTAATACAAAAGGACGCCTGTAAAACCTTTATCGTTTTGTAATTTTACGGCTATTGTAAAAATCGGGATTTAAAAGGTAAAAGCGTGAAATTCAAGGTTGTTTCGGAATTTAGGCCTACCGGGGATCAGCCCCAGGCCATTGATCAATTGGTAGAAGGAATTGAAACGGATGAACGGTACCAGACCCTCTTGGGAGTTACCGGTTCGGGAAAGACGTTCACAGTGGCCAATGTGGTGGAAACCGTGCAGCGCCCTACTTTGGTACTGGCCCATAACAAGACGTTGGCGGCTCAGCTCTATTCGGAATTCAAGCAGTTTTTCCCGGACAATGCGGTGGAATATTTTGTATCCTATTACGACTACTACCAACCCGAGGCCTATTTGCCCACCTCGGGCACCTATATTGAAAAAGACCTTTCGATCAACGAGGATATAGAAAAATTGCGCCTGAGTACTACATCGTCCTTGCTTTCTGGTCGTAGGGATGTACTCGTGGTGGCTTCCGTATCCTGCTTGTACGGTATCGGGAATCCGGTAGAATTCCAGAAAAACGTGATTTCCATCCGTAAGGACCAGGTCATCTCGCGCACCAAATTTTTACATCAGTTGGTACAAAGCCTATATTCCAGGACCACGGCGGATTTTAGGAACGGTAATTTTCGGGTTATGGGCGATGTGGTGGATGTATTCCCTAGCTATGCGGACCATGCCTTTAAAATTCACTTTTTCGGGGACGAGATAGAGGAAATAGAGGCCTTTGACCCTTTCAAGAACAAAATCCTGGAAGTTTACGACAACCTCAATATTTATCCGGCAAATATGTTCGTGACCTCCCCAGATATCCTGCAAAACGCCATTCATCAGATTCAGGACGATCTGGTAGATCAGGTGGCCTATTTTAAGGATATAGCCAAGCCTTTGGAGGCGAAGCGTTTGGAAGAACGCACCAATTTTGACCTGGAAATGATCCGGGAACTGGGGTATTGCTCCGGTATCGAGAATTACTCCAGATACTTGGATGGAAGGGAAGCGGGGACCAGGCCTTTTTGCCTATTGGACTATTTTCCGGACGATTATCTAATGATCATTGATGAAAGTCATGTCACCATTCCACAGGTTCACGCTATGTATGGAGGTGACCGTTCCCGTAAGGAAAATTTGGTCGAATTTGGCTTTCGCTTGCCGGCAGCACTGGACAATAGGCCACTAAAGTTTGAGGAATTTGAGGCCTTGCAGAACCAGGTTATCTATGTCAGTGCCACCCCTGCCGACTATGAACTGCAATTGAGCCAAGGCGTATATGTGGAACAGGTCATCCGGCCAACCGGTTTGTTGGACCCGGAGATTGAGGTACGACCAAGCCTTAACCAAATAGACGATCTTGTAGAGGAAATTCAACAACGAGTGGAAAAGGATGAACGGGTCCTCGTTACCACCCTAACGAAACGAATGGCCGAAGAACTGGCCAAATACCTTGCCCGAATCAATGTACGCTGTCGCTATATCCATAGCGATGTGGATACCTTGGAACGGGTGGAGATTATGCAGGATTTGAGAAAGGGCATTTTTGATGTCCTGATCGGAGTGAACCTACTGCGGGAAGGGCTCGATCTGCCCGAGGTGTCCTTGGTAGCCATCCTGGATGCCGACAAGGAGGGTTTTTTAAGAAGCAACCGTTCCCTGACGCAGACGGTGGGAAGGGCTGCCAGAAACCTCAACGGAAGGGCAATCATGTATGCCGACAAGATTACCGAAAGCATGCAAAAAACCATGGACGAGACCAATTATCGCAGGGAAAAACAAATGGCTTATAATTTGGAGCATAACATCATACCCAAAGCCCTGGTAAAAAGTCTGGACAGTGCCTTGGCCAAAAATTCCGTCTCTACCTATCATTTCGAAAAGGAAACCATGCGCGCGGCCGAACCGGACCCTGAATACATGACCAAGGAGCAACGGGAAAAATTAATCAGGGACAAAAGAAAGGCCATGGAAAAAGCGGCAAAAGACCTTGATTTTATGCAGGCCGCAAAACTGAGGGACGAAATTAAGATCCTGCAGGACCAGGATTAAAAAAAGCGCCTTGATCTGGACAATGTCCTACAAGGCGCTCCCTAACTAACCAACTAAACCAACCATTATGAAAAACCCGTTAGGGACTACATAATTTCTTTGTTTTTTTTATGCAATATCAATCAATCGCTTGGGCTTGGGCAATGCTTCTTCCCGCTTGGGAAGTGTAAACCGCAATACCCCGTCTTCATAGGAAGCGTTGATTTTTGTCTCATCAATCGTTTCCGGAAGGCTAAAAGCCCTTTTGAAAGAAGTCAAAACAAACTCCTTTCTTGTGTAATTATCCTCTGTAGTGGTACTTTCCGAGCTGTTCTCGACCGAAACCGTTAGTAGGTGGTCATCGATCTCAACATTAAAATCGGCCTTCTTTCTTCCTGGCGCGACCAGTTCCAATACAAAGTCCTTTTCGTTTTCCCGAATGTTCACGGCAGGGGAATACCTGTTGTGAGACTCCATACCGCCAAACCAATCGGGCTTAAAAATTTCGTCCATTAAACTTGGGAACAATACTTTATGTCTTTTTACTAAACTCATAATACTATGTTTTGATTATCAACTTCACAGCTGTACAGTCAAATCATGTACCAGGTTCGATTATATGTCAGTTTGACATATATTTAAGATTAAATAATGACATACTGTCATTTTTATAATCTGTCAGAAGGGTTTTAGTTGTAATGCGCCTTAAAGATATTAATCAGTACATTAGGTGGCACCACCTTGTTCGGGTATTTGTGCATAATGGACAGCACCTGTTCAATGGCCGAAGGGGGCAGGCCCATACCCAGCCCAATATTGTGCAATCTACTAACCTCGAGCTGATGTTCCTCTTGGTCAACGTTCATGAGTAGGACAAGTCTATGGAACTGTAGGATCCTTTCTGCCTGGGACTTGGGAATCATTTTTTGCACTTCTGTATTGAAAAGGGAATCAAAGGTTTCCTTGTCTACCTTCAGGAGCGTGGCCACCCCCAACAGGAAATTGTACTCTACATCTTTCACTACATTGTCTACCCTGGCAAAGGCAATCATTTCGGCCAGAATACTCAGCTTTTCCTTATAGGAGCTCATACGCGGGAAAATTAAATGTTAACTTCCTCAATTATAATAAGATAACTCTAAAAGCCCGGATTTCGTATAAAAACCGATAAAATACGGTTTAAATGGGGGCATCAACATTTATTTGTACTAATTTGCCAAAAAAGGACAGATGAACAACAACGATATTTTTAAAAAACTCCGCGTGGCCCTGATGCTTCGGGACGATGAAATTATAGAAATTCTGAAATTGGTAGACTTCAAGGTATCCAAAAGTGAAATCAGTGCTTTTTTCAGAAAGGAAGACCATCCGAACTACATGGACTGCGGAGACCAGATATTGCGTAATTTTCTAAACGGATTGGTAATACATCTCAGAGGTACCAAAGAGTATCCCAAACTTCCCGGGGAAGTACTGAGCAGGAGTAAAAAGGAGGTGAAAACAGCTGCGCCGGTCAAGGCCAAATTTAAGCCAAAACGGATAAAACCGACATCACCGGATATTAGCTATGTCAAATACAAAAACAAGAAAAAGCCTTGAAACCAGTATGTTTTTTAGTTCAGAACCGCCTTTACCTTGTCTGCAGCTTCCTGGAACTGCACAGCCGAATGGACGGCCAGGCCGGAGTTGTCTATGATTTCCTTGGCCAGTTCCGCATTGGTACCCTGTAGCCTAACGATTATGGGTACCTTAATGGCATCGCCCATGTTCTTATAGGCGTCCACCACGCCTTGCGCCACACGATCACAACGCACGATTCCTCCAAAGATGTTGATCAGGATTGCCTTTACCGCTGGGTCCTTTAAGATGATTCTAAACGCCTCCTCTACCCTTTTGGCATCGGCCGTACCCCCTACATCCAAAAAGTTGGCGGGTTCTCCCCCTGCCATTTTTATAAGGTCCATGGTAGCCATGGCCAGACCGGCCCCGTTGACCATGCAGCCAACATTGCCATCCAAATCCACATAATTTAATCCAACTGCCCTAGCCTCTACCTCTATCGGGTTCTCCTCCCTTAAATCGCGCATTTCAGCGTATAGTTTTCTGCGGTACAGGGCGTTGTCATCAATGGATACTTTGGCATCCACCGCCATGATTTTATCATCGGATGTTTTCAGTACAGGGTTGATTTCAAAAAGGCTGGCATCGCTCTGCGCATAGGCGCGATATAGGGCAGAGACAAATTTGGTCATTTCCTTGAATGCCATGCCCGACAATCCAAGATTAAAAGCGATACGTCTTGCTTGAAAAGGCAACAGTCCGGTCGCCGGATTTATTTCTTCGGTAAAAATTAGATGGGGAGTGTCCTCGGCCACCTGTTCAATATCCATACCCCCTTCGGTGGAATACATGATCATATTCCTCCCGGTACCCCTGTTCAATAACACGGACATATAAAATTCATTGGTCTCACTATCACCTGGGTAATACACATCCTCGGCCACCAGCACCTGGTGTACTTTTTTTCCTTCGGCCGATGTTTGCGGTGTAATTAAGTTCATTCCGATGATGTTTCCCGCAATCTCCTCGACCTCCTTTAAATTTTTGGCAAGCTTAACCCCTCCTCCCTTACCGCGTCCTCCCGCGTGTACCTGGGCTTTGATCACATGCCACGAAGTTCCTGTTTCCCGGGTGAGCTGTTTGGCGGCATCAACCGCCTCCTTTGCATTATGGGCCACGACGCCCCTTTGGATCCGTACGCCAAAGCTTGCTAAAATTTCCTTTCCTTGGTATTCGTGAAGATTCATAATATACGGTGCATTTTAGTTCGATAGCAAAAATAGGAAACCCATGGGACCTACGCTAATAATTATAGCACGGAAAACCTAGCTGCGGAACAGTTCATTTCATACGGTAAAAATTGAAGTCGGTACCTCAAAAATACGGTCCGAATCGGCGGAACTTCTGCCGTGGTTTTAATCCTATAACTTAAAATCTTCAAAATCGAGCGGGTCAAAATTTCGGAAATGACCGTTCATGTCAATGATTTTCTTGGTTCTATTCACCTCCTGTAACACCGAAATGGTGGTTTTTAGGTGCGCCCTTAGATAAGATAGTCGCTCACTTTCATGGGTCATCTGCAGCAACTCATGCTCTTGGACGATGGAGAGTCCAATTTTGTGTACTAGGGTATAACTATTGAACGTGGGGAAGGAAACTGCTGAGAACGGAACGTTCATAAGCGCATAAAGCTCTTCAATAAGGCTTAGAACGGTTTCCCTTTGCGCTTTTGTACCATCGTCTTCGTTATCCAAAAATTCAACAATACCTCCGGCATACAGTTTTTCGCCCATCTGATTGTCAAATGTCAACACCTTAAACACCCTTTTTGCCGTGCAGATCACATCCATTTCACCATTGTCATAGGTGTTCATGATCTCCTCCAATTTCATCTCCGTGCCATAGGCCAGGGTACCCTCTATATAAACGGGGATACCAAAGGCAATGGCCTCTTCTCGGCAATCATGGATCAGTTGTTTGTAACGCTCCTCAAAAATATGTAGCGGTATCCTTTCCCCAGGAAAAAAAACGGATTGTAACGGAAACAAGGGAATTTTCATAAAACAATTTTACCTAAAAATACGACACGCTACCCACTGTGGCAAATCGGTTTGAAGGAAGCTTTTGTTTTATTTACAACAATTTGTTGTATTTTTTGTACATAGCTCCTTTTTTTTTGTCCAGGACCTACAAGTAGCCTAGATTTGCCTAAAATACCCGCTTACATGAAGCATTCCGATCTATTGAAAATTGCAAAAACCTATGGGAATCCGGTCTATGTATACGACTCGGAAAAGATTGTAGCCCAATTCGATAGGCTAACCAATGCCTTCAAAGGTGTTCAAAAGCTAAAATTGAATTACGCGGCCAAGGCCCTATCCAATATTACCATCCTGCGACTGATGAACAGCTTGGGCAGCGGACTGGACACTGTTTCCATCCAAGAGGTAAAATTGGGCCTGCTGGCCGGTTTTAGTCCTGAAGACATCATCTTTACGCCCAATGGGGTCTCTTTGGAAGAAATTGAGGAGGCCGCTGCCCTAGGCGTGCGAATCAACATAGACAACCTCTCGGTGTTAGAGCAGTTCGGGAGCAAACACCCGGACATTCCCGTGTGTATCCGAATCAACCCACATGTTATGGCCGGTGGTAACTCCAATATATCTGTAGGGCATATTGATTCCAAGTTCGGCATTAGCATCCACCAAATCCCACACTTGTTGCGGATTGTGGAACTGACCAAAATGAATATTAACGGCATACATATGCATACTGGAAGTGATATTCTGGATATTGATGTCTTCCTATATGCCTCCGAAATTCTCTTTGAGACGGCAAAAAACTTTAAAGGCCTGGATTTTATCGATTTTGGAAGTGGTTTTAAAGTACCCTACAGGGAAGGGGATATTGAGACCAATATCGAGGAGCTGGGCAAAAAATTGACCACGCGTTTCAATGCTTTTTGTAAGGAATATGGACGGGAACTTACTTTGGCCTTTGAACCGGGCAAATTTTTGGTGAGCGAGGCTGGGGTGTTTCTGGCTCGTGTTAATGTGGTAAAACAGACCACCTCAACGGTATTTGCCAGTGTTGATTCTGGTTTTAACCATTTTATCAGGCCTATGTTGTACGGGGCTTCCCATCACATTGTAAACATATCCAATCCCCATGGCCGGGAACGTTATTACTCGGTCGTAGGATATATTTGCGAGACGGATACCTTTGGCAATAATCGCCGCATCAACGAGATTTCCGAGGGTGATATTCTTTGCTTTAAAAACGCCGGGGCCTACTGTTTTACCATGGCCAGTAACTACAACTCCAGGTATAGGCCCGCCGAGGTCTTATGGCACAAGGGCAAGGCGGTACTGATCCGGGAACGGGAGACTTTTGACGACCTCATCAAGAACCAGGTCGATGTTAAAGATCTGTTCGTTCCGGCAAGGGAAAAGGTATCGGTAAAATAAAGCTGCAGAATTTTCGTTAGTTTTGGTACAGTTATTGGACTAAATAGTTCGTAAAAACTTAGCCATGCGTAGCAAATCCATTTCACCCAAATTCTTTTTGTTTTTCCTTATGGGCCTTACGGCCATGGCCACCAGTGCGCAGCAGGTAGAATGGCTGAGCTGGGAAGAGGCCGTAGCCAAGGCAGAAAGCGATGCAAATCCCAAAAAAATCTTTATCGATGTGTACACCGATTGGTGCGGTTGGTGCAAGAAAATGGATAAGGATACCTTTCAAAACGCAGAGGTAGCCGCCTATATGTCCCAAAACTTCTATATGGTCAAGCTGGACGGGGAAGGAAAAGAACCCATAGAGTACCGGGGAAAGACCTTTAAGTTTGTTCCTTCGGGAAGAAGGGGTTATCACGAATTCGCCGCGGCCCTGATGCAAGGGCGAATGAGCTATCCCACTGTTATCTTTTTGGACGAAAAGCAACAAATGCTGTCTCCTGTCCCGGGCTACCAAAAACCCGATCCCTTTTTAAAAATAGCCAAATACTTTGGCGACAATATCTACAAGGAAAAGGATTGGAAAACCTATGATGGGGAGAGCAAATAAGTCGTTTACCTACTGTAGTTAGGAGATTCCTTGGTAATGGTCACGTCGTGCGGGTGACTTTCATTGATACCACTTGCCGTAATTTTAACGAACTTTCCTGTAGTCTTTAGGCTGTCGATGTCCTTGGCGCCACAATAGCCCATTCCGGCCCGTATACCGCCAATAAATTGATGTATGCTCTCGAACAGGTCACCCTTATAGGGCACACGACCCACAATACCCTCGGGCACCAGTTTTTTGATATCGTCCTCCACATCCTGGAAGTATCTGTCCTTACTACCTTCCTTCATGGCTTCCACAGAGCCCATGCCCCGGTACGATTTAAACTTCCGCCCTTCATAAATAATGGTCTCCCCAGGCGACTCCTTGGTCCCAGCTAGCAAGGACCCCAACATAACGGAATCTGCCCCGGCCGCTATGGCCTTGGGAATATCCCCGGTGTACCGGATACCACCATCGGCGATGACAGGAACCCCGCTCCCCTTAATAGCCGCTGCTACCTCCAGCACAGCTGAGAATTGGGGAAAACCAACCCCGGCCACGACCCGGGTGGTACAGATAGATCCTGGCCCGATTCCCACCTTAACCGCATCAGCACCAGCCTCTACGAGGTACTTAGCCGCTTCTCCGGTGGCAATATTGCCCACAACGACTTCCAATTCCGGAAACTTCTTTTTTACCGCTTTTAAAACGGCCACTACGCCCTTGGTATGGCCATGGGCCGTATCTATCACTACAGCATCCACTGCAGCATTCACCAAGGCCGCTGCCCGGTCTACGGCATCAGGGGTGACCCCGATGGCCGCGGCAACACGTAAACGTCCGTATTTATCCTTGTTGGCAATGGGTTTCTGTGTCAATTTGGTGATATCCCTAAAGGTAATCAGGCCCACCAATTTGTTTTCGTCGTTGACCACTGGTAATTTTTCGATTTTGTTCTCCTGCAAAATGTCCTCTGCCTCTTCGAGCGAAGTTCCCACTCCTACGGTGACCAAATTTTTGGAGGTCATCACCTCCGCTAAGGGCCGGTCATTATTTTTTTCAAATCGCAAATCCCTATTGGTAACGATTCCGATCAACTTGTCAGAAGCATCTACAATGGGAATACCGCCAATACTATATTCCTTCATGTTCGCTTTGGCGTCCCGGACCAAGGAATCCATGGGCAAGGTCACGGGGTCCATGATCATACCGCTTTCTGCTCGCTTCACCTTACGCACTTTCATGGCCTGTTGTTCCGTGGTCATGTTTTTGTGCAATACGCCGATACCCCCCTCGCGGGCCATGGCAATGGCCATCTTTGACTCGGTAACCGTATCCATAGCAGCGGATACGATAGGAATGTTGATCGAAATGTTTCGGGTGAACTTGGTCTGAATGTTTACTTCGCGCGGCAGTACTTCGGAATAGGCAGGGACCAGGAGTACGTCGTCATAGGTGAGACCTTCTCCGAGAATCTTTGTAAGGTGAGCTTCCATGGCAATTAAGGATTAATTGCGTGCAAATATACTACATTTTAAGGCATTTGCACTATCCTCACTTTCTTAATTGGCCGGAAGTATCCCTCACCATCAATTGATAGAGAATGAGGATGGAGGAAACCGCAAAACTAAGGGTCATCAAGATTCCTGAAAAGATGACCACATATTTCATCCAGAGCATCCCGATCCATAGAAAATAGATGCCCCCGAAAGTTAGGACGACCGATACAAAAGGCTCAATGGTCAGGAACAACTTAAGGCTTTTAGGCAGTTTGGCCAACCACAGGATACCTCCTAGCAGAAAAAAAATAAAGGCCATGGAAAGGATGTGGGTGTGTACTATGGTAAGCATCTCACGTTCGCTCTTGCGAAACTTCATCACGGTAGCGTTTTCGTCCTCTTCATTTCCCAGGTAATTTTCCTCTATCCCGCTCGGCGCGGTGCCGCTTGTTTGATTTACAAACAAAAGTCCGGTATAGAAACCCACGGAAAGAATAAGGACAAAAGCGCCTATAAACAGTTTTATTTCCTTTGGAAATGTAGATAAAAGCCCATTATAGTGCATTAGAAAACACCGTTTTCCTGAAGGATTCCTATCGTCTGAAGCAGATTGTCCATAGAGTTGGTCATGGAACGCACTGAAATGGTGGCTCCGGAAATGGCGTCGATATTGGTCTCATGACTTACCCTGTCCTTGCCCGTTTTGCCCAAAAACTGCTTTAACCAACGTTTGCTGCCAATCTCCCCTCCGTATTCCTCCCGGTAGATCAACACTTTTGAGTGAATGACCTTTAACTCTTTATCAAAGACCACGAGGTAGTCAAATTTAGCGGTCTTGCTTGGCGCCTGATCCACGAACAAATACCCCAATTGCTCGGAGCCTTCGGAAAGGATGTATAAATTGTCTGTGGTAATCTTTGTAGGCAATTTGGCATTAAGGGCCTCTGGGATAACCATTGCATTCATGGAAAAATCGGTCACCTCGAACAGTTTAATCACCTCCTTCTCTACTTTCTTCTGGACATTTTTGGGTAATCCAAATCCAAAAAAGAGTAGGGAAATCATTAAAAGGGCCGAGCTGAACCGTTTTCCGTTATGCATGCTGCAAATGTATTAATTTAGACTTAATATTAATAACAATTGTCCGGATTTAATAAAAAAATCCCAAGATGAAGGCCAACTCGTAGTGAAACTAGAACCAAACGCCTATCCCAAAATTAAGTCCATCGGGCACATCACTGGCGTCATCGTCGTTATCCCTGAACTGATAATCCCCTTTGACAACCACTCCGGGAGCTATATGGTAAGTTAAGCCCGTAGTGATATCGGTCCTGTCATAAGCGGGGTTCTGAGCTAAAGCACCGTCAGTATCCGCATGGGTGTCATAGGCCTCGTAGCGCGCAAAGGCAAACAGTTTCTGTTGTTTACCAAGCGGAAGCAGGTTAAAGGCCCCTTCGAGGTACCAGCCTTGAACGGCACTTCCCAAATCTCTACCGGTAAGGGTATTATAGGCTTCCGTATCGGAAAGGGAGGCATAAATGAACTGCCCCCTGGCCGTGAACCTCTGATAGGCATATCTGGCATCCAAACCTACCATGGAAATCCCAATATTGGCCCCATCGGTCTCCTCGATATCATCGGCGGCCTGTGTGTCCCCAAAATAACCGGAAAGGCCAAGACGTAGCCCGGGAATGCCGTAGTAGTCCAATTTGGCAGAAAAGGTAGGACTGTCAATGGTAGACTGAATTCCTTTCTGTCTGCCCCCACGCAATCCGTTGGATCCTTGTAAAAAACCAGAAATTCCACCTTCCCCGTCGGCCTCGGTCGATTTAAAACCATTGAATATATAGGCTTGATATCCCAAGGATATATCATTGAACCTCCCGTTGACCCCAATTCCAAGCTCTCGCCAGGTGGTGGGCACGATGACGTTATCCACTGCAGGGCGCTCCGTACCGTTGAAGGTAGTAGGTTCATGGTATTCGTTGACAATTCCCATGGGCACCAGCATGAGTCCTCCCCTGATGTTTACGTTGGTGGCCAGGTTGTAGTTTACAAAGGCTTGTTCAACAAATACTTCCTCCACATGCTCCAATTCAATTTCAGTGAAAAACTGCGCACGATCGTTAAATCGATATCCGAACAACAATACCAAACGCTGCACATCCAGCTCCCCATTATCGCCTTCCGGTTGGTTGTACAACATTTCCCCGTAGGCACCCACAATGACCTCAGAGGCATAATTTCCGGATAAAATCCGCTGGGCCGCGTTTAACTGCTTTTGCGGATCAAAAGTGATGGAGTCCTGTACGGTTTGCGCGGTGATGATTGATGCAAATAGGGACATCATCAAAAAGGTAATTCGTTTCATAAACGTCTCTTGTCTTTATTTAGATTGATTTTAAATTGCACTGTTCGCAGGGGACAAATATACAGCTTGGAGGGAAAGAAAAAAATTTATTTAAATTAAATCTAAATAAATTTAAAGATTTAACATTTCGGGGATATCAGTGAGAAAAATAGGAAAGCCAAAGGTCAATGATAGGCACTGAAAAGCGCTGTAGCTTTATTGTAAGCGGCTTCAAAAACCATGGCGTTTACTCGAGTATCCACTTTTGCCGAGGTAAAATAGGAAAGCATTTTTTCTGTGGGCATATTACCGGTAAGTTCATCCTTGGCCATGGGACACCCACCAAAACCTTGAATGGCACCATCAAACCTACGGCACCCTGCCCTATAGGCGGCATCTACCTTTTCATGCCATTTGGTGGGCGTGGTATGCAAGTGGGCGCCAAACTCTACTTCTGGATATTTCGGTATCAAATTCGAAAAAAGATAATCGATTACTTCGGGCGTAGACGTACCCACGGTATCGGAAAGCGACAGGATCTTCACGCCCATAGCCGTAAGCTTCTCTGTCCATTCCCCTACAATTTCCACGTTCCAGGGGTCGCCATACGGATTGCCAAAACCCATGGAAATATAGGTGACCACTTCCTTATTGGCGGTATCGGCTATGTTTAGGATCTCCCTTAGGGTATCGACGGATTGGGCAATGGTCTTATGGGTGTTCCTCATTTGGAAATTTTCGGAAATGGAAAACGGATACCCAAGATAGGTTATGGCCTCATGTTTACAAGCGTCCTCAGCTCCCCTTACATTGGCAACAATGGCCAATAATTTGCTCCGTGTTTCTGTAAGGTCCAACTCCGAAAGCACACGGGCCGTGTCCACCATTTGGGGTATGGCCTTCGGGGATACAAAGCTACCAAAATCGATGGTGTCAAAACCGCATTGCAACAAGGACTGTATATACAGTACTTTACGTTCTGTGGGAATAAACGCCTTAATTCCCTGCATGGCGTCTCGTGGACATTCAATTATCTTGATAGCTTTGGGCATGGACCGTGGTATATGCTAGCCCAAAATTACCATTATTTATCAGATAACGGCATAGTAAAAAACATAGATCGGGATGCATTTAGGACCAAAAGTGCAAACCCGGCCCAAATCTGGATCTGTTTTCCTATCTTGACAAAAAAAAGATGAAAGCATTCTCCTTGGGACTTACCGCTCTGATCCTGATGGTATCCTTGGGCCTGATGTCCTATACTCTGGATGGGGCATCAAAAGAAGCAATTCTAAAAACCGTTGTTATGCAAGATAGCGTTTTGCGTCATGTTGTATTGTTCAAGTTTAAAGACGGTACGTCCGGGGAAAAATTAGCCGAAATAGAAAAGGCATTTACGGCCCTGCCAACCAAAATACCACAGATACAAGGGTACGAATGGGGACTGAACAATAGTCCGGAAGGTCTTGAAAAGGGTTTTACCCATTGTTTTTTCCTCACCTTCAAAAGTGAGGCGGACCGAGCCATTTATCTTCCACATCCCGACCATCGGGCTTTTGGAGCCCTATTAAAACCTCATCTGGAAGATGTCTTGGTTGTAGATTATTGGACACATTAGCCTAAGGTTACTTTTATACTGCAGTTTTCTGAAGAATGGCCTTGTTGATCTTTTTGACCAAAGCAGGCCCCTCATAGACAAACCCAGTCCAAAGCTGTACCAAATCGGCTCCTGCTTCCAACTTTTCGAGAGCGTCATCTGCGGAATGGATTCCACCCACCCCAATGATCGCAAAGGCTTTGTTGCTCCGCTCCGCTAAAAAACGAATGACCTCGGTACTTCTTTGGCTAAGCGGTCTACCGCTAAGGCCACCCTTTTCCTCTACAAGGGTACAGTCTGATTTCAACTCTTTGCGGGTTATCGTGGTGTTGGTAGCAATAACGCCGTCTATTTTGGTGCGTTCAATTATTTTAATGATATCCAATAACTGGACATTCTCCAAATCGGGTGCTATTTTCAATAGGATCGGTTTCTCCTTTACCTTCCCCTTTTCGGCATATTTACTGTTCTCGCGCTTAAGTGCGTTCAACAAGGCGGTAAGAGGTTCCTTATCTTGAAGCTCCCTAAGTCCAGGAGTATTGGGCGAACTTACATTGACCACAAAATAGTCCACATGATCAAAAAGGGCATCAAAACAAATAAGGTAGTCCTTGATGGCTTGATCGTTTGGGGTACTCTTATTTTTTCCGATGTTTCCCCCGATCAGCACCCTGTGCTTTTTTTTAAGCTGCTCCACCGCATCAAAAACTCCTTTGTTGTTAAATCCCATTCGATTGATGATGCCTTCATCGGCCTTAAGGCGGAAGAGTCGTTTCTTAGGGTTCCCTTCTTGCGGTTTTGGGGTAAGGGTCCCTATTTCCACAAATCCAAAACCAAAATTGGAGAGTTCGTTATACAGTTTTGCATCCTTGTCAAAACCGGCCGCCAAACCCACGGGGTTCGCAAATTTTAAACCGACTACCTCGCGCTGCAAACGCGGATCGTTTAGCTGGTACATGGACCTAAAAATGGGGGCAAATCCCACTTTGGAAAGACATTTGATCAGGAAGAAAGAAAGGTGGTGCACCTTTTCCGGGTCAAGAAGGAAAAGTAGCGGACGAATTAGAATTTTATACATGAATGGCAGAAAACTTTGCGCAAAAATACAAACTCGAATCGAGTAGCAGTGCTACCTATCATTATTTTATGGCATCAAAGCCAAAAATCATTCGGGCTGGACCACCATAGGCGTACGTATTGCCTCTCTGCAAAGAGCAACATATCGCTGGTATTGTCTTTCATTGAATATGGCAATCAGCTTCTTATCATAGGATTTGGAAACGGCGAGCACTTCCTCCTTTAGGATATCGAACTTCTTGGCCAATTTGTTAAGGTCTTCCTGGGTCTCTTGAGGGTGATCGTTGAGCAGCACCTTCATTTTATCTTCTATCTGTTGGCGCTTAATTTTAAGTTCGCCCCTCCAGGCCTCCATTTTTCCTATCTGCTCTTCGTTCAATTGAAATACTTTGAGAATGGTCTCCTTATTTTTTCCTCCAATATCCAAAGTACAATCCTGGGCATTTCCCCAAGCGCAACAAAGCACAAAAAGGGCAAGGAGATAAAATCGTTTATTAAGGGCTACTTTATGGTGCATAGCTGGCATACTTTAAAAATACCACTAATATAAACAGTGTTTTCAATCAAAAAGTATGTGGGCTGCACTTCTTTTTTAACAAAAAAACTGCCCAAAAATGGGCAGCTTCCTTCAAAAAACTAACTTAAACTACATTCACGCCTACTTGAGCGTAAAATTTAACCTAGCAAATAAAAATCTTCCCGCAATTCCAAATTGCTGAGATCTTCGCGACCAATCAAAACGGCCAGAGCTGCGGTTGTTACCGCCATCTCCCAATTCTTGGGCCGCCCTATCGGGGAAGATGTCAAATAAGTTGTTTGCCCCAATGGTCAGCCTCAGCTCATCAAAGACCTTGTATCCAATGGATAGGTCCGTGACCAATTTGGTTCCAAAAACCTGTTGGCGATCCACATTGGTGGTAGCCTCGGTTACCTCCCCGAAATAGACATTCCTCAAAAAGAAAACCAATTTATCCGAAGTAAGGCTGTTGGTCAAATTTATCTTTGTTCTTGGCACGGCTTCTTCCAGATATACCCTGCTGTCTTCCGGAAAATACGTATCTACCAATCCGGCATCCCTTAGCACTTGGGAGGCATTGATGTCCCCTACCTGTTGCGTTTTGGAAAAGGTCCCCGCCAGGTCTGACTTCAACCGCCATTGGTCACCCAAATCTACCTTGTGCGTTACCACGATGTCCAAACCTTTGGACTCCGTATCAATGGCATTGGCAAAGAAAGCGGCCCTGGAAGCATTGGCCTGCCTTAATAGATTGTCCAATTCCGTACCCGTTCCCGGTCCACTGAATTGGCCGGTAAAGACCACTCTGTCATCTATTTTTACAAAGTACCCGTCTACCGTAATGGTCAGGTTTGCATCGGGAATCTTTGTGGTAAAGCCCAAGCTAACACTTTGTGAAGTCTCCTCCTTTAACTGGGGAATGCCCAAAAGCTGCGCTGCCCTACTGTCGTTGGCAAAGGTACCAACCTCTTGCGGGTTGCCGTCCTGATCAAATATGGTAGAGGTGGAATTAAAATTGATCTGATGCAAGGACGGTGCCCTAAACCCGGTATTGACCGCGCCCCGAAGATTAAAATTATCGGACAGTTTTATCCTGGTGGACAATTTAAAGTTGATTGTGGATCCAAAATCGCTGTAATTCTCAAATCTCGTGGCAAAACTCGCCAAAAAAGACTCTGAAAAGTCGGCCTCCACGTCAAAGTACCCGGCCACACTGCTTCGCCCTCTGGACAGTTCATTGGACGGACTGAAACCAGGAAAAACCTGGGACCCCCCAGGCCTGGCATTTCCGAAGAAATCCTCGGAAGGCAGTTGTGTGGATAATGTGATTACTTCCCCTTCGGCCGTGTACTGTGAATAGGATTCTTCCTCTCCGGCCACGATTTCATAATTCTCCACCCGGTATTCCGCTCCAAAAGCGATGTTCAACCCAGAAAGGACATCGTCGAAAAATTGGGTAATGTCCAAATTGGAGGTGTTTTGGGAAAACGAGAAGCCACCAGCATCAAAGGTAGTGGGAGATGCACTCTGCAAGGAGGCGTTAAAGGTGTTTCCAATAGTATACAAAAAGGAGTTCTGTCCATAGGTATTACTAAAGTCCACGCTCCAGTCGCCTATCATACCCTTTATTCCAACGGAGATCGACTCGTCCTTGATATTGGAGTTGATTTCCGGCAAAAAACCATTGATAAAGGCAGGGGTAAAGGTCCTGCTTTGGTTTGGAAGTCTATAAAATCCGGCAGAATTACCGGTTCGGGAGCTAATTCCCGCAAAGGAATAGAGTTCCGTGCCATTATCGTCCAACGGAAGGGAGAAGTTGGCAAACAGGCGGCCTCCCCGCAGTGCCGACTGTCCCACGCGCATATTAAAATCGCTTCGTTGTTGCCCCCTGGCAGCCAATTCGGCCGTTGTATTATCCACGGACAGTACGGTACGTAGTTCATCCTTGGTGGTTGCCCCGCCCAGGTCGATTCCTGCGGTATTGGCAAATTGTATCACATCGGCCACATCGTCATCCAACAAATTGGTAATGTCAAAACCGGAATCGTTAGCTACCCTTTCCACGGTATTGTATAGATTGTAAACATCACCTTCCCATTCGAACATACGGCTATAATCCTCGCGAACATCAAAATCGCCCGCAAAGGTAAGATAGCCTCCATTATCACCTAGGGGGAGGCCATAACTGGCGGCCACATTGGTGGTTTCCCCGTCCGAACCCCCTGTTTGCCCATTGGCCTCCTTGGAGAAATTGGCACCGGAGGTCACTGTGGCACTGAGTTCGTTTACGCTTTTGTTCAAAACAATATTGATAACACCTGCAATGGCATCTGAGCCATACTGAGCGGCCGCACCATCACGTAGTACTTCAATACGTTGTATGGCCGCTGCCGGAATGGAATTCAGATCGGTACCAACACTACCCCTACCAAAGGTTCCATTCACATTGACCAGTGAGGAGGTATGCCTTCGTTTTCCATTGATCAATACCAAGACCTGATCGGGACCAAGGCCCCTCAAAGAGGCTGGATCTATATGATCCGTACCGTCAGAAATGGTCTGTGTATTGGAAGTAAAGGAAGGAGCCACATAATTCAAAATCTGATTTAGGTTTACCTGTGGTGCCACATTGTTCAATTCCTTCACATCAATGACATCGACCGGCACCGTGCTTTCAGTTGCTGTTCTATTTGGATTACGGGAGCCCACGATGATTACTTCGGATAGCTCCAGGCCAGAGACCATTCTTACGTTCACCGTAGAACCACTTACCACTACGCGTTGGGTCTCGTATCCGATATAGGAAATCTCCAAAGTGTCTCCCTGAAGGGCGTCAATCGTGAAATTTCCATCAAAATCCGTTGTGGTACCGTTGGTTGTTCCTACTACGAGCACCGTGGCGCCGGGAAGTGGAGATCCGTTCTCATCGGTCACTACACCGCTTATGGACTGCTGAAGCTCAAAAATGGAATTGACCATGACATAGTCCAGACTGCCCAGGGTGCTCACCTTGTCCAATTGCAGTTTAGGGACCTTCTTATGGTATACTACATAATATTTATTGCCCAGGTATTCAAAATCAAAGCTGGTTCTTTTCTCCAGTTTGTTGATGACCTTATCCAGTACCTTGTACTCGTATTCCTCGGGGTTTAGGTGGGTACCGGAGAGCAGGCCCGGGTTGTAGGTAAAAAACACTTCATGTTTTTCACTTAGTTCCGCTAGGAAGTCGGTCAGCGCCACCATTTTACTGGTCGCAAAACTTCGCGACTCGGTTACTGCCTTTGCTTCCGTGATTCCTATGGATAGGAGCAGGAGCAGCAGTACTGTAAAGCGTTGTTTTCCTTTCATGTTCTTGAGTTTTAGTTATTGATCGTTGTAAATTATGAGTTTATTGTCCTGTTGGACAATTCGGGTTCCCGTCGTCTTTTCGATTGCCGACAAACATATTTTAAGGTTTTCATTGGGAATACCTCCCGTGAGTGTCTTCCCTTCAAGGGTCTTATCCATAAATTCCGCAGGAAGTCCATAGGTATGCCCTAAATGTTTCATGACCTCCTTTAGGCTAATATTATTAAAGACATAGGTGCCTTCGCGCCACAAATAGGTATTGGGCTTTTCGGCACCTTCATGGAGTACCACCTTGTCCACGTTGGAATAAGAGACATATTCTCCGGGTAACATTTTCTTGGCAATGCCGTTCTTGAGCAAGAGATTGATCGAGCCCTCATCCAAAGTAACATCGGTCTTGCTATCTCTCGTATTTACATGGAATTGTGTACCGTATACCTCTACCCTAAGATCTTCGGTATTGACCCAGAATTTGGCTCGAGTCTCGTTTTGGGGCTTCACCTTAAAATAGGCCTCCCCCTTCAAAGTAACGTCACGTGTGTTCTTTTTGCCGTATCGAATCTCCGAATTACCGTTTAGAACCACTGAAGTGCCATCGGGCAATTTGAGGTTGATGACCTCCCCAAAACCAGTTTTATGAACAATCTCATCCGAGGTTCTCGGAAAATTTAAGGCAACCAACATCAAAATTAAGCCCACTGCGGCTAAGGAGGCTACCCTCTTTACTGTTTTGGAAAGTTGTATGACCGGTTTACCGTCTCTGGCTTGCGCCCTTTTCTGAATTTGGCCCAGGACCGCATCGAGTTCTTTATTGATATGGGTCTCGTCTACCCCATGCGGCTGGAAGGCAATACCCAGTACAATGTCCTTTGCATTATAGACCACATCAATTTTATCAGGATTATCCTTGATCCAGGTATTCCAAAAGGCAACATCGTTCTCGTTGCTGTTTTTAGCCCAGTTTCTAAAAGAGGAATCGCTTAAGAGTTTTTCCAAAAATGCTTGGGTAGCTTCGTCCATCAGTGACAATTAGGTGCATATAAAATGCCATTCATCGATAAAGAGGAATCAATCGCTGTTTTATACCCTGTTTTTTTGAAAAATTCGTACTACCGCTGAAGTATTTGCCGGATCACCTGGGTTTCAACCGAATTTCGGAGCTTTACAAATGCTTTTTGAAGCGTATTGAGGACGCTTTGGTATGAAATGCCCATGACCTCAGAAATTTCCTTGGTTTTAAGGTCGCTGTAATATTTTAAATACACTACTTCCCGTTCCCTTTTGGAAAGACCGTTGAGAATTTCGGCCAAGACCTCTTTCCGGGCAGAGACAAGCTCCTGTTCCATGGCAATCTCCTCCGGGGAAAACTCAAACTTGGACAATGCCTCGGGCGTCCCCTCCAAATCCGTAAACCGCCGTTCCCGTTTTAAGGATTTAAAAATTGCCCTTCGGAAAGAAACAAACAAATAGGCTTTGATGTTGTGCACCTCGCCCAAATTCCTTCGATTCTCGAACAGATAG
Source organism: uncultured Flavobacteriaceae bacterium (assembly GCA_947494825.1). Classification (GTDB taxonomy): domain Bacteria; phylum Bacteroidota; class Bacteroidia; order Flavobacteriales; family Flavobacteriaceae; genus JBNGOQ01. Next base: position 317,317 of record CANLWN010000002.1, read on the forward strand.
ATAAAAAAGTCCTGAAGGCAGTCTTCGGTAAGATTTAGGTTTGCCGATATCTTATAGCCATAATTGTGAAGCATAGCGTAATACCCCTTGAACAAGGTGGAGAAGGCATGGAGGTCGCCGCCTATAAAAAGGTGCCATATGACTTTTTCCGGTTGGATAGTAGTTGTTTTTGTACGATTCTGTACTACCAAATATAAGGAATATTCTTAAAGATGTTTTTTGGAAAGTTCTTAGGGGAAAATGCTCGGTGTAAACTTTGGTGTTATATTGTATTTTTGGGCAAAACTCAATACATGCAGCATATCATAGATCGATTTATTGGTTATGTGACCATTGATACCCAAAGTGACCCCCGTTCCAACACTACACCTAGTACGGCCAAGCAATGGGACTTGGCCAACAAATTGGTAGCAGAATTAAAACAGATTGGCATGGAAGAGGTGACCATAGATGAACACGCGTATATTATGGCCACCCTACCGGGAAATGTGGACAAGAATGTACCGACCATAGGCTTTATATCCCATTTTGATACCACACCCGACTTCACAGGAACCCATGTAAGGCCAAAAATCATCAGGGATTACGACGGTACCGATATTGTACTGAACCAGGAAAAGAATGTGCTGCTATCCCCGGACTATTTTGAAGAACTCTTACAGTACAAGGGCAATACCCTCATAACCACGGATGGGACCACTTTGTTGGGAGCCGATGACAAGGCAGGCATTGCTGAAATCATGACGGCCATGGAGTATTTGATCCAACATCCCGAAATAAAACACGGAACCATTCGCGTGGCATTTACGCCCGATGAGGAAATAGGACGCGGCGCACATAAGTTTAATGTAGCACAATTTGCAGCTGAATGGGCCTATACCATGGATGGGAGTCAAATTGGGGAGCTGGAGTATGAAAATTTTAATGCGGCCGCGGCCAAGCTCACTGTTCAGGGCAAAAGTGTGCATCCAGGATATGCCAAGGGAAAAATGGTCAACGCAATTGGGGTGTTAAATGAATTCATGTCCAGACTTCCCCCAAAGGAGCGCCCGGAACATACTTCGGACCGAGAAGGTTTTTTTCATGTGCACGAGATAAAAGGCACTATTGAACACGCCGAACTGGAGCTAATCGTTAGGGGTCACGACAAGACGCGTTTTGAAGAAAGAAAGCAGCTGTTGTTGGATGTTGTACAAGAACTAAACGAGTTGCACGGGCACTGCCTGGAGCTACAACTCCAAGACCAGTACTACAATATGAAGGAAAAAGTGGCTCCCCAATTCCATATTGTGGAGATAGCCAAACAGGCCATGGAAACCCTAGGTATTGAACCCATTATAAAACCGATACGTGGAGGTACGGATGGCGCCCAATTGAGTTTTATGGGCCTCCCCTGCCCCAATATTTTTGCCGGGGGACATAATTTTCATGGAAAATACGAGTATGTTCCGGTAGAGAGTATGCAAAAGGCAATTGAGGTTATCATAAAAATTTGCGAAATTACAGCAGAAAAGTATCAAAGATGAAAAACTCGGAAAAAGTAGATACGTATTTTGCCAAAGAGGGGCCCTTTAAAGCGGGGATGGCGATCCTAAGGGACCTGGCCAAGCAAACTGATTTGGAGGAGCAGTGCAAATGGGGTGCGCCCGTATATACGATCAACAATAAGAATGTCCTGGGCATCTTGGCCTTTAAGCACCATTTTGGGCTGTGGTTTTACCATGGTGTCTTTTTGAACGACCCCAAAGGCGTTTTGGAAAATGCCCAGGAAGGAAAGACCCGTGGCATGCGCCACTGGAAGTTCAAATCCGTAGCCGATATAGATCCTATAGTGGTGCTTTCCTATATCAAGGAGGCCATTGCAAACCAAAAGAAGGGAATGGTCATTAAACCGATTAGAAATAGCACTGTGGAAGTTCCGTCACTGCTCGCGGAAGCCCTGGCCAAAAAAGAAAGTCTGCGCATGGCCTTTGATGCACTTACCCCTTACAAACAGAAGGAGTATTCCGAACACATCGCTACGGCCAAGCAGGAAAAGACCAAAAAATCGCGTTTGGAAAAAATTCTCCCTATGATCGCTCAGGGTATTGGATTAAACGACTCCTATAGAACATAGCTCCAAGCCTACCCCTAGCACAAAAAAAACGCCAACCCGAAAGTTGGCGTTTTTTAATCCGATGCAATTGGGTTTATTTTTTCTCCGGAGCGTTGAGTTTTTTGCTCATTTCCATAGAAATGGCTGAACGATCAAATTTGATCCTGCCGGCCATGGTCTCAACGATACAGGAAAAGTCCTTTTCGTTCAAATCCACGATTTTTCCGTACATGCCACTTTTGGTAACGATTTTATCTCCTTTTTTCAGCTCCTTTGAAAATTTCTTCTCATCCTTTTGACGTTTCATTTGTGGGCGTATCATAAAAAAATAGGCCACCACAAATATCAAAATAAGCGGAAGAAATGGATATTGTTCTAACATAGTATTATTTTACCGGTCCGGCTACGGTATTGCCGGTCTTTGGGTTCACAAATGCCTTAATTCGAAGGGTCTCCTTGCCTTTGGCCGTATTGGCGCTGACCGTAATGGTCTTGGTAACCTGGTTTTGGCCAGAACCGTTGAATCTCACCAATAATTCTCCAGAATCCCCAGGTGCTACCGGGGTGTTCTTTGGATATTCGGGTACAGTACATCCACAACTGCTTTTGGCATCTGTGATGATCAAAGGGGCATTCCCCGTATTGGTAAACTTAAAAATAGTTTCCTGTGATGTTCCTTGTGTGATGGTCCCAAAATCGTGTTCCGCCTTTTCAAAACTCATTACGGGCAAGTTTTTCGAAGCTTCGTCCCTTTCTGCCGCTACCTCAACATTGGCCGCATTGATCTTGTTCGATGCTTTGTCCTTACAGGAAACAAAAGCGACCGCGGCAGCTAAGCTTAAGGTCAAAAATATTTTTTTCATGATTGTTGAATTTTTATACGTGTGTAAAATTAGCAATATTTTTTTATAATAATCCCCTGCCTGTTTTTTTAAGTTTTCCTTCACTTTTGTACTCCTTGACCAGTTTGTCCAAAATACCGTTGATAAAGATACTGCTCTTGGGTGTGGAATATTCCTTTGCAATCTCGAGGTATTCATTAATGGTAACTTTTTCGGGTATGGAGGAAAAGTTGAGCAGTTCACATATGGCCATCTTAAGCAATATGGCGTCAATATCCGCTATTCGGTCCTTGTCCCAATTGGGGGTTTTCCCTTCTATTTCCTTTTCCAGTTCTGCATTGTTCAGCAAGGTTTTGGTGAGTAATTTCCGGGCAAAATCCATATCCTCCTCATCCTTTAACAATGGTGGCAAAAAGAAAGACTCGTGTTGATTTTCCTTTACTTTTCTCAGTTGTTTTAAAATAAAGGTGTTCACAATAGGAATATCATCTACCCAGGTCAATTTGTCGTCCTCGAAATAGTCATATATCTTCTCGTTGGGCGCAATAATTTCCTTGAACAGGTTGATTAGCAACTGCCGGTCTTGCTCATAACCATTTTGGGCGCTGGACATATAATCCTCATAAACAGAGCTGGCAACAATCTCCTTATAGACTATTTTTACATACTCCTCGTTCAGGTACCAATTCTTTAATTTCCTTTTCGATAGCTCTGTCACCAATAGACTGTTGTTGGCTATTTGCAGCATCAATCTATTGTTTAAAAATTTCTCCTTGTTGGGATAAGCATCGGACGGTGTAGCCAGGTATTTTTTGGAGGAAAGTTTAAGTTGGTTTTCGGCCATCAGATGAATCTCGGCCAATAAGCTCAACATCAACAGATAAAGGGAATACATGTTCGATATGCTTACTTTCAAAAATTTTTCCTGTTTTTCAAGGGCGTCGTCCTGCGACTGGGTCAGTGCGTAGATGCATTGCATCACCTTTACCCTAATATGCCTTCTTGTAAGCATTTTTAAAGAACTTCTGTTTAGTTATATTAAACTTAATGCCGCAAAAATAGTAATCTATTTTCAATTATATCTTATCACTTTTATAACATTTGATTTAAACCCAATCCCATATCTTTGCTAAATCGTCATTAAAACAGGACCGCCCAGCAAACACATTGGATGAAGGAACTTAAACATCTAAACAAATACTTCAAAAAATATTGGTTAAAACTGCTTATCGGCATCATCATTACGATTATAGCCCGTGTTTTTCAGTTGGTAATGCCCTCCTATGTAAACAAATCCATTGCGGTAGTAGAGAACTTTTTGGGGAACAGGATTTCAGAGGCCAGTGCCAAGGATATGCTCCTGGAGTATATTTTGATCATTGTAGGGGCGGCTTTGCTTTCCGGTTTTTTTACCTTTCTCATGCGGCAGACCATTATCAACGTTTCCCGATATATAGAGTACGACCTGAAGAATGAGGTATTTGATCACTACCAGTTGCTCAACCTCAGTTTTTATAAAAAAAACAGGACGGGCGACCTCATGAACCGGATCAGTGAGGATGTCAATCAGGTACGCATGTACGCAGGTCCCGCCATCATGTACGGCATACAGACATTGACACTCTTTGTCTGCCTAATCCCCTTGATGTTCATCAAGGCACCCACCATAGCGTTCTATGCCTTATTGCCCTTACCCGTACTATCGGTGTTGATCTATCAGATCAGCAGAATAATTCATAGGCGAAGCACCAAGGTCCAAGAGTATTTATCGGCCCTTTCGACCTTTACCCAGGAATCTTTTTCCGGGGTCTCCGTTATAAAGGCCTATGGCCTGGAGCCTAAAATCAATACTGAACTGAGGGAATTGGCCCTGGAAGGGAAAAACAAGAGCATGGACCTTGCCAAGGTGAACGCCTGGTTCTTTCCCTTGATGATCCTCTTGATCGGGGTGAGCAATATTTTTGTCATCTATGTGGGTGGCAAACAGTACATTGATGGGGAAATTGCGTCCGTTGGGGTCATAGCAGAGTTTATCCTCTATGTGAACATGCTTACATGGCCAGTGGCCATAGTAGGATGGCTTACCTCTATAGTACAACGCGCGGAGGCATCACAAAAAAGAATCAACGAGTTTTTAAAGGAAGAGCCCGAAATTAAGAATGAAGTGCCCGAAACTTCCCCCATCCAAGGGGAAATCGAGTTTAAAAAGGTGACCTTCACCTATGAGGACACCAATATCACTGCCTTAAAGGAACTTTCCTTCAAGGTCCATACCGGGGAAACCGTAGCGATTATTGGAAAAACGGGATCGGGAAAATCTACCATTTTGGATTTGGTGGCCCGCTTGTACGATGTAAGTGCCGGAGACGTGTTGATTGACGGCATTTCGGTCAAGGATCTAAATCTCCAGAGTCTTAGAGCGGCCATAGGGGCGGTTCCCCAAGACGCCTTCTTATTTTCGGACAGTATAAGGAACAATATAAAGTTCGGAAAGGCAGACGCTACCGATGAGGAAATCCATGCCATGGCCAAGCAGGCAGTGGTCCACGACAATATCATGGGCTTCTCCAAAGACTACGACACCGTACTGGGTGAGCGTGGAATTACACTGAGTGGAGGACAAAAACAGCGGGTATCCATTGCGCGGGCATTGATTAAGGAACCTCAGATATACTTATTCGACGATTGCCTTTCGGCCGTGGACACCGAAACAGAGGAGGAAATCTTGAACCACCTGAAAAAAGCATCCGAAAACAAGACCACCTTGATCGTGAGCCACAGGGTATCTTCCGCCAAAAATGCAGATCGAATACTGGTTCTAGAGGACGGCCAGCTGGCTCAAGAAGGTACACATGATGATTTAATTGCGGCCGAAGGATACTACAAAGAGCTTTATATCAATCAGCTATCCGAGAAAGAAAACTAAAAAAATGTTGCTGGATTAGCTTTTTTTTCACATTTTTGAAGGAAGCTAATTACAATTCATAAACACACTATACCATATGAGCGACAAAGATTTAATGGATCAAGAGGAGATTTATTCCAAAGTTTTGCGAGCCGGTAGGAGAACTTATTTTTTTGATGTTAGGAGCACCAAAGCCGGGGATTACTATTTGACCATAACGGAAAGCAAAAAATTTACCCATGATGATGGTTCGTTCCATTATAAAAAGCACAAGATTTATCTGTACAAGGAGGACTTTCATTCCTTCAAGGACATTATGGAAGAGATGATGGACTACATCATTGATGAAAAAGGCATCGAAGTCATATCGGAACGCCATCAAAAGGACTTTAAAAAAGAAGAGGAACCAAGCAAAAATGGTGACCTGGAATCAACTGAAAGTTTCACGGATGTGGATTTTGACGACATTTAGATTGTTACTTTCTTAAAAAAATGATAACGGCCCTTGGAATTGAGGGTCGTTTTTTATTTTTATGACCAGACTAATTCAACTTAAATGAAAAAAACAATTCTCCTACTGGCCATTGGACTGTTTCAAACCATCAGCGCCCAGGAAACATTAGATCTTACCTACTACCTGCCGCAGCATATATCCTATGACACCAGTATTCCCAAACCTGCCGATGTTATTGGCCATGAGGTAGGCGAATGGCATGTTACCCATGATAAATTGTTGTTCTATATGCAACAACTGGCGCAGGCGAGCAACAGGATTAGCTTGGAAAACAGGGGAGCCACTTTTGAAGGCAGGCCTATCGTATTGTTAACGATCACCTCGCCCAAAAACCATCAAAATATTGAAAAAATACGACAAGAACACCTTGCCCTTACCGAGAGCAGCGGAGCTTCCCAATCCTTGGAAACCATGCCTATAGTGGTATATCAGGGATTTTCCATTCACGGCAATGAACCAAGCGGCGCCAACGCAGGTCTTGCCTATGCCTACTATTTGGCGGCCGCCCAAGGTCCGGAAATAGACGAACTTTTGGATTCCATGATTATCCTAATGGATCCTTCCTATAATCCGGATGGATTGCAACGATTTGCTTATTGGGCCAATACAAATAAAAGTAAACAATTAAATCCTGACCGGAACGAGCGGGAATATCATGAGGTCTGGCCAGGCGGACGTACCAACCACTATTGGTTCGATATGAACCGTGATTGGCTGCCTGTACAATTGCCCGAGAGCAGGGCCCGTATTGCTTCCTTTCACAAGTGGTTGCCCAACATTCTCACGGACCATCACGAAATGGGCACCAATTCTACCTTTTTCTTTCAACCCGGCGAGCCTAGCAGGGTACATCCGCTTACCCCAAAATTGAACCAGGAACTCACCGCCGAAATAGGCACGTACCACGCCAAGGCCTTGGATAAAATAGGATCCCTGTATTATTCAGAGGAAAATTATGACGATTACTACTATGGTAAGGGCTCCACTTTTCCAGATATCAATGGAAGCATTGGCATTTTGTTTGAACAGGGCAGTTCCAGGGGGCACATACAGGAAAGTGAAAACGGCATTTTGACCTTTCCTTTTACGATCAGAAACCAATTCACCACTGCACTGTCCACTGTTGAAGCAGCCCGGAACATGCGGACCAAGATCCTGGGATATCAGCGGGATTTTTATGCGGGAGCTAGAAATGAGGCGGCCAAAAGCAGCGCCAAGGTCATTGTTTTTGGTGATCGGAAAGATGCGGCCAAAACCTGGCATCTGGCCGAAATATTGCACCGCCATAAGATTAAGTTCCACGAACTGGCAAGGGAGACCACCATAGCTGGCAAATCCTATGAAAAAGGAAGCAGTTATGTGGTTCCTATGAATCAAAAAAACCATCGTTTGATCAAGGCCATGTTCGAAAAACGAACCAGCTTTACCGATAGCCTGTTCTATGACGTCTCGGCATGGACATTTCCGTTGGCCTTCAATCTGGATTATGCAGAAGTAAATTCTACGGCCCATCTAGGACCTGAGGTCACCAATTTTGTTCCCCTAAGCGGAACCGTGGATAAAAAAAGTAGTTATGCGTATCTTTTTGAATGGCATGAATACTACACCCCCAAGGCGCTAAATAAAATTCTGAACAAAGGTTTGCGGGCGAAAGTGGCAAAAGCCCCCTTTAGTCTTGGAGGAAAGCAGTACGATTACGGCACCATTATGGTTCCTGTACAACATCAGGATTTGGATGCCGATGCACTGCATCAATTTCTGATGAACGTTGCCCAAGCAAGTAAGATTCGGGTCCATGCAGTGAGTACGGGTCTTACCAAGGGTATTGATCTGGGCAGCAACGATTTTGACCCGCTTACCCGACAGAAAGTGGGTATTTTGGTAGGTGATGGGGTACGGTCCTACGATGCCGGGGAAATATGGCATTTGTTCGATACGCGATATGATATGAAGATTACCAAGATCGATACAAAATACTTCAATACGGTGGACCTGAGTAGGTATACAGACCTGATTCTTCCTGCTTCACAAGGCAATACTTTCCTTGATGCAACTGGGGTGGATAAATTAAAGACATGGGTGAAAAATGGCGGGACGCTCATTGGTTATAGGACCATGGCCGAGTGGTTCCACAAACAGGAAGTGGTGAAGCTAAACCTTAAAAAGGATTCCTTGGTGGCCAAAAATGTCTCTTTTGGACAAAAAAGTGATTTTAAGGGTGCCCAGGTTACCGGGGGTGCGATATTCGAAGCAAAATTAGACCGCTCCCATCCCATTAATTACGGTTACAAAAGTGACAAACTGGCTTTGTTCAGAAACACCAATATTTACATAGAACCGGATAAGAACAGTTACAACAATCCCATTCAATATACCAACAGCCCATTGCAAAGTGGTTATATTTCGGAAGAAAAACTGTCGCTTTTAAAAAACAGTGTTCCTTTTCAAGCAAGGCAATTGGGCAAAGGAAAAGTACTCGTCTTCACCGACAATACCAACTTTAGGGCATTTTGGTATGGCACCAACAAGCTTTTGATGAATGCCATTTTCTTTGGAAAAATGATGTAGCCCGTGTTTCATATCGGGAATCAGACCGACATTTTATACCTTTGTCAAAAAATAAAAAATCATGGCAAGGACTCCGAGCAATATGTTATCCCTGGGAACCCCAGCATCGGATTTCACCCTTTTTGACACGGTATCCGGAAAGCAAATGGGTCTAAAAGACCTTCAGGGTGACAAGGGAACGGTGATTATGTTTATCTGCAACCATTGCCCCTTTGTAATCCATGTGAATCCGGAGATTACACGCTTGGCCAAGGAATATCAGGCCCAAGGCATCGCGTTTATAGCCATCTCCAGCAATGACGTTGAGAACTACTCCCAGGATGCACCAGATCTCATGCAACAGGTGGCAAGGCAACAAGGGTATAGTTTCCCGTATTTGTACGATGAAACCCAGGAAGTGGCCAAGGCATACGATGCGGCCTGTACCCCGGATTTTTATCTCTTCGATTCCCAAGTGGAATTGGTCTATCGAGGTCAGTTAGACGATTCTAGGCCAGGGAACGGCATTCCCTTGAGCGGTAACGACCTTAGAAACGCCATGGACGCTTTGCTCCAAGGCAAGGAAGTGGATTCGCATCAAAAACCCAGCATTGGTTGTAACATTAAGTGGATACCAGGATAGGAAAGCGGAACGGTATGAAGATCGATAAGGAAGAAGCCTTGGCAAAATTGGCAGATAGTGGCACCCCGTTTCTCCCACTTTTTGAACATGGTACCTTGACGATCGAAATGTACAAACCCCAACAGGTGGACTTGCAAGAACCGCATACCCGTGATGAAGTATATATTGTGGTTGCCGGTCATGGGGAGTTTCTGAACCAGGGCGAGCGTACTACCTTTGGTGCAGGTGATTTTCTTTTCGTACCCGCCGGGGCAGAGCACCGTTTCGAAAATTTCACGGAAGATTTTGCAACCTGGGTTATTTTTTATGGCCCTGAAGGAGGGGAAAACCCAGAAAAAGAGTGAGCAACAGTATTTCCATAGTGCCGCTTTCCCCAAAAACACTGGATGTTTATGTTCGCGTAGGTAGAAAGGCTTACGAACAACATTACCTGGATGTCTGGGAAAACAGGGATGCAAGCTCCTATGTGCAAAGCAGTTTCTCGGTAAAAGCTGTTGGCGATGACCTAAAGAATGGCAAGAACGGCCTCTTTGTTATCTATTTGGAAAAAACGCCGGTGGGGGTACTTAAAATTGTTGTGGACCAACCGGTCGCTTCCTTTGGAGCAAAGGAAGCACTGCTGTTGGAAAAAATTTATCTTTTAAGGGAACATGCGGGCAAGGGTATTGGCAAAACAGTCATTCAATTTGTGGTAGAGCATGCCGGCCAACTGGGAAAAAAAGCCATATGGCTCGATGTCATGGATTCAAGTCCCGCCTTCCGTTTCTATCTCAAAAACGGTTTTGTCGAAGTAGGACGGAAAAATTTGGATCTTCCGGGTATAAAGCAGAACGAAAGTGGCATGCACATCTTGATGAGGACCCTTTGAACAAAGGGCGTAGCTACACCCACCGCTTGTCTTTCAACAAATTCTCGATATGGGCAAAATGATGGTTCCCGTGCCATGCGTACCGTCCGATATTTTCTTTCAAGGAAGTGGTGACCCCTCCTTCCGGATGAACAAATTCCCGCTCCAGGTCCAAGGGCGATAATCCCTTTAGCAGATACACCAATTTGGCATGTACCGCCTTTAAATGGTCCAAGGACATTTGGATCGGCGCCGTTCGCGCATCAAAAAGCGAGGACCAACCGTTTTGGTCATAGGGTTTTATGACCGGTTTATCCTCCGTCAAGGCCCATTTAAATCGGATGTAACTGTGGTGATGACTATCGGCGGTGTGGTGTATCACCTGCCGCACCGTCCATCCTTCGGGCCGGTACGGGGTGTCCAATTGTTCTTCTGAAAGTCCCTTTACCAATGCTTCCAGACGTTTGGGTAAGGCCTCCAAAGCTGAGATCCATTCCCCAATATGCGTTTCCGTAATTGAGCCGGGTGCCTCAAATTTTCCAATGGGATAGCGCAATTGTTCTTGTGTTTCTTCCATGCCTTAAAATTACTAAACTTTTGCTTTCGGATATCCTTTTTGAGATCGGTCCTTGATCCGTTGAGATAGAAACAAAACTTTAATAGAGTTTTAACCTTATAATGCGGCGAATAGTGCATAATCCACTAAATTTGTAAGACCCCCGTTCAAGAGAACAGAATTATTTTTTCAACTCAAAAATTTATTGATATGGCAGCTATACGATTGGGCGATGTAGCCCCGAATTTTGATGCGGAGACCTCAATGGGTCCCCTTAATTTCTACGATTATTTAGGCGATGGTTGGGGTATCCTTTTCTCCCATCCTGCAGATTTTACCCCGGTATGTACTACCGAGCTGGGAACTGCGGCCAAATTCAAGGACGAATTTGCCAAGCGCAACGTAAAAATGATTGCTTTGAGTGTAGATGGTGCGGAATCGCACAAAGCATGGATCAAGGACATCGATGAAACACAGCACACCACAGTTAACTTCCCCATCATTGCCGATGAGGACAGAAAGGTATCGGATCTTTATGATATGATCCATCCCAATGCGGATGACACCCTTACCGTGCGTTCGGTATTCATTATTGCACCAGACAAAACGGTTAAGCTCACCCTAACCTATCCAGCCTCCACCGGCCGTAACTTTTATGAGTTGCTCCGCGTGGTGGATTCCTTGCAGTTGACGGCCTACCACAAAGTGGCTACACCTGCTAATTGGGAGCATGGGCAGGACGTAGTGGTTAGTCCGGCCATACCCACGGAAGAGGCCAAGGAAATGTTCACACAAGGGGTGGAAGAAATAAAACCCTATTTGCGCATGACGCCAGATCCTTCCGCATAACCAATATATGTTTCCGGGCCGGCAACCACAAAGGAATCGGCCCGGGATTTGGTTCCGTTTATTGCTTACAGCGTCCGTTTATATCGTGATTCCTTATTTTTCCTTCTTCCCTGCCCTTAAATTTCTGTTTTTTCCTATCTTGTATTTCCTACAGCTTTCTTCCAAGGCCCTTGTAGCTCAAATGAGCTAGCACTACCCCGAAAGGAAACCGGAAGTAGCTGTTCGCCAAAAAGTAAAGCAATGCCTTGATAACCGAAACCTATGAAAAAAGTATTTCCAATATGGGGCCTTTCTCTGCTATTCCTTATGATAGGTGTAGTGGGCTGCACCAATCTTAAGCATGTAAATCGTTTCTCCACTTCCAGTCTTGATGGTTTGCAAAAGTTTGAGGAAATCGAATATGGTTTTAAACACCACTGTTTGAACAATTGTAGGGAGAATGCCTTCCATAATCTGGATCTTAGGGCGGCAAACTGTGATTGTAAAATGGACCAAAAGGCCGATCAGGCTACCTTAAAAATCTACCGGGCGATCAAGGGATATTTGGATGGATTGGGCAAACTATCGGACAATGAGCTCACCGAATACAAGTTGAATGCCCTAAATGAAGCGCTTACTGAGGGGGAATTCGGCGGATTGCGCCTCGAAAAAAAAGAAGTAGAAGCACATTCACGGGTGGTAGGGCTCCTCTTGAGGGCTTTTACCGACGGTTATCGGAAAGATAAGCTAAAGACGTATGTAAGGGAGGCCAATGCGCCCCTGCAGGTTTTATTGGATTACCTGAATCTGAACCTCGCCCAAAATCTGGACGGAAAACTGAGGGTACAAAAACAACGCTTGGAAAATCGATATCTGGATTTGGTCAGGGAATCCGATCTTTCGGACTATGAGAGACTTAAAGCGGTAGAAGAGTATTACCAAAAACTGGACGATCTGTCACAAAAACAAGAGGCCATCGCCGCGTACACCAAGGCACTGAAAAAGATAGCGGAAGGGCATCAAAAACTCAACGATCAAATTGACCAGGTTACCGCGGTTGAAATCAAGGATGCCTTGGTACACTATGGAAGTGAAATCCAGGATATCATTTCAGAATTCAACAAGATAAAGGAGTAAAAATGGCAAAACTAACGGCAAAACAGGTAAATGAACTTGCCAATTCCTTTTTGGCCATGGCACAGGCCATAGGGGACTATCGGTATCTAAATTACGATTCCATTACCAAGGGGCAGAAACAAAAACTTAAAGCCCTACACTGGTCGGTGCTGCAAACCGCAGATGATTTCTACACGCTTTCGGCAAGCCTTACCCTGGACGATGCCGAAACCGCTTTGCAGGCCATTGGCAAAATAAGCAAGGACATAAAGGCCTCTTATAAAAAACTCAAGGATGTGCAAAAGGCCATCAAGCTGGCAACCTCCATGGTAGTCTTGGGATCTGCGGTACTCAGTAAAAACCCTTTGGCGCTACTGGAGGCCATAACTGCGTTTGAGCCCAAAAAAACCTCTTGAGATTTTCCCGTGCTCCGCGGGTAAAGTCTATAGGCCTATTTAAACCTTTTCAGCAGGGCCGTGTCCCTATGGCCCAAGTCCTGACAAAATGATTGTTCGCCCATTTCCCTATCTTTTTCATTGCTTCCCAGGACTTCCTATGTGCCCTAAGAAATATTCTTACAAAAAAACAGCATTTCCCATTATTTAACGCTACCTTTGCGCTTTAATTTAATTTTCTTAATTTTTTATTATGAGTAAAGGAACAGTAAAATTCTTCAATGATTCAAAAGGTTATGGCTTTATCACTGAGGAAGGTTCAGAAACAGATCACTTTGTACACATTTCTGGCTTAATTGACGAAGTACGTGAAGGTGACGTTGTAGAATTTGAACTACAACAAGGAAAAAAAGGATTGAACGCCGTAAATGTGAAAGTTGTTGACTAGGTAGATACGTTTTATTTTTTTTTATAGCACAGGGCCTTGACGCGATAATTGTCAGGGCTTTTTTAATGCCCAAATCCGATCGACAAAAAAAAAGAACAAATTTCTATTAGCAGCACGCAACCTTTTTTAGTCTTCCAATCTTAAGATTAACAACCGCACCCCACCTGCACTAAATAAACACTGCTATGACCACCTTCCTGGGTATCCTTTTGCTGCTACTTGCCATTAACATCTTTCTATTGATACTAAGCGTCAATAATTCCAAGCGTTAAAAAAGTAGGGTTTTCATATGCTCAGTTGTTCCTTAGGTAGAAAACCGTTTCTTCCCCACGGAAACACCGAATATTTTACCATGTCTACATTTTTAAGTATACTACTGGTTTTGGTAGCGGTTAATGCCATGCTCCTTATAGCCAGTGTCAACAACAGATCTAAATAAAAAGGGAATGCCGTTCGGGCATTCCCTTTTTATTTCGTACAGGCGTTTGCGGTATAGTGTCAAACGCCGTGAGATTGGATTACTTTACATCCATAAGTTCTACATCGAAAACGAGCGTAGCGTTCGGAGGAATGACCCCCCCACCTGCTCCAGCACTGCCATAAGCCAGATTGGAAGGAATTACAAAACGGGCCTTGTCCCCAACCTGTAAAAGACCTATTCCTTCGTCCCATCCCGGGATGACCTGCCCAACGCCCAATTGAAAATCTATGGGCTGGTTGCGCTTGTAGGAAGAGTCGAAAACCTGACCATTGGAAAGGGCGCCCTCGTAATGCACGGAAACGGTTTGCCCCTTTTCCGCCTTGCTTCCCGAACCTTTTTGGATGATCTTGTACCGTAGGCCACTTGTTGTTTCATCGAATCCAGTCGCTATTTTGTCCAGTTCGGCTGTTGCTTTTGCCTTTTCTTCCGCCAATCTTTTTTCTCTTGAACTTTCGAAGGTCTTGAACGCCTCCTGGGCGTTCCAAGCCTCGGCCTCGGCCCCTACCCTAAGGATTTCCAAGCTGTCTATGGCATCGCCCTGAGCTATGACGTCAACTACTTCCTGACCATGGGCTACATGTCCAAAAACCGTATGCTTGTTGTCTAACCAGGGTGTGGCCACGTGCGTAATAAAAAACTGACTCCCATTAGTGCCCGGTCCCGCATTTGCCATGGACAGTACACCCGGTTCTGCATGGGTAAGATCTGGATGAAACTCATCATCGAACTTATATCCCGGATCCCCGGTACCTGTACCTTGTGGGCATCCACCTTGAATCATGAAGTCGGGGATTACCCTATGGAAATTTAAACCATTGTAGTAGGGTGTCCCTTGGGGCTTGGCACTGTTCTCCAGTTTGCCCTCTGCCAGGGCCACGAAATTACCGACCGTTCCCGGGGTCTTATCATGTGTAAGTTTTACTAAAATCTCACCTTTTGGGGTCTTGAATTTTGCATAGATTCCGTCTTGCATATCGCGCTATTTTAATGAGCGGCAAAGATATGGATTTTTAATAGGATGGAAAGCGCATTTGTAGGACGGATTTCGGCTTTGCCACTGTCTCAAGATAATCGCATGGTGATGATTATTGGGTATACTCCCGCTACCTATCTAGAACCGTACAATTTCCTCGCTCCTAATCTAACCGGGAGGTCCGTTATCCTTTGATGCTTTTTTTGGTTATAATACCATATTTATCAATGAGGTACACCAGACTTGCCATAGTGGCCGCACCGAGTTCCAGTTCGCGCTTGTTTACATGCTCAAAGGTATCGTTCTCCGCGTGGTGGTGATCAAAATACCGCTGCGAATCGGGCATCAAACCGGCAAGCACCATATTATCGTGTTTTAAGGGGCCTATATCCGCACCACCACCACCCTTGACGAAAAGGTGTATCAAATAGGGTTCAAAAAGTTTCTTCCATCCTTGTACACGTGCGTAATTAGCATCGGAACAATCCAATGAAAAACCTCTTGGGGTAAATCCCCCGGCATCGCTCTCCAAAGCAAATATGTGTGTTTCCCCCCGGTTCTTGGCCACCTCGGCATATTTGTTTCCTCCCCGCAGGCCATTTTCCTCATTCATGAAGAGGACCACGCGTAGCGTGCGCTGTGGCCTGTATCCGGATCGCTTGAATAAACGCAACACTTCCATACTCTGTACACAGCCTGCGCCGTCATCATGCGAACCATCACCAAGGTCCCAGGAATCCAAGTGCCCGCCAACGACCATGATTTCGTTCGGATAGGTGCTTCCTTTAATCTCACCGATGACGTTATAGGATTTCACATCTGCCAATTGCTGGCAATTTTGTCTAAAAAAGAATTTAATCTCTGGATTTAACTGCAGTGTGGTGCTCAACAATTCGGCTGCATTGGTACTGATCGCAGCGGCAGGAATCCTTTCCGCTACTGCGGTATTCCCATAGCTCATAGATCCCGTGTGGGGCAAATCGTCCAAACGCAGATTCATGGAACGTACAATAACTCCAGCAGCTCCATATTTCCCAGCTTCTTCAGCACCGGAATAGCGTTGGTCCACACAACCGGAATATGCTTGGAAGGTACTGATCAAGGTGGGGTCCATAGGTCGGTTGAAGAACACTATTTTGCCGGCTATTTTTTCCTTGCCCAATATCTTTAGTTCCTCTATGCCCGAAACTTCTATCACGTTAGCCTTGATACCCCCAGCCGGAGTGGCTACGGACCCTCCAAGAGCACAAATAGGAACATTATTGGTAACTCCGGGCGTACTTTCAATATAGGCAAATTCCGGGGTGCCACGCACCCATTTGGGGACCATAACCTCTTGTAACCAAACACGATCCAAGCCTAGGGAATCCAATTGCGCCTTCGTATATTCCACCGCCTGTTGCGCCTGTATCGACCCTGAAAGTCGACCACCTATTTGATTGGACAAATGGTTGAGCCAATCATAGGCCTTGCCCTGTGTAAGTGCAGCATTGTAAATGGATTTAATTTGCTTTTCGTCCTCGCTTTGCGAAAACATCGGGGAAGCGACCAAAAGAAGTATTAGCCATGCTTTCTTCATTCCTTTTCTTTTTCCAATTGTTTTTTATAGGTCTCTAAATTAGCCTTTATTTCATCATCCAGATCGGGCTCGGCAATATCTTTGTATTTTTTTAACTCTTTCAACATAATGGACGCCACGATCAAACGAGCCGCTTTTTTATTATCGGCCGGAATCACGTACCAGGGTGCATGCGGTTTAGAGGTTTTATTGATAGCCTCCTCATAACAGACCTGGTAGGCGTCCCACAGTTTTCTTTCCTTGAGGTCCCCAGGAGAAAATTTCCAATGTTTCTCCTCCCGTTCCAACCGCCGTAACAAGCGCATCCGTTGCTCTTCCTTGGAGAGGTGTAGGTAGAATTTAAGCACGATGGTCCCATTTTCCGTGATATGGCGCTCAAAGTTGTTTATCTGTTCAAAGCGTGCGTCCCAAAAGTGTTGATCAATATCCGCAACGCTATGGATTCCGGGAATGTCCTCTCCCAGAATATATTCTGGATGCACCCGGGTCACCAGTACATTTTCGTAATGGGTACGGTTAAAGACGCCAAATTTCCCTTTGGCGGGCAAGGCGATATAATGTCGCCAAATATAATCGTGCTTGCGCTCCAGTTCCGTGGGCACTTTAAAACTGTGCACCACCACGCCGCGGGCGTTGAAATCCTTGAACACCTCCCGGATAAGGCTATCCTTGCCAGCAGTATCCATGCCCTGCAGACAGACGAGCACGCCATATTTGCTATGGGCATAGAGGACATCCTGAAATTTACCCAAGGCTTCCCGTGTCCTTTCCAATCGTTTTTTTAGGTCATCATCGGAACGGTTGAGGGTATCCAAGGTCCTGTAATCCGAAAGTTTGATTGTTTGGCCCACTTTGTAGGCTTTTATGTCTATATCGTTCATAGCTTGAATATATAATATTTTGTTGTTGAAAGCTGCTTTTGTTAAAAAAAAACCGACCATTGAACCCTGGAAAATACCTTTTTATCCAAAAAAGGGCTTTACCACCGTATTATGTCGAAAAAAGTGGGACTTGAGAGATTTCCCTTACTATATTTACTTGCTCCTATAATCTTAAATAGAACTTAATCAATACGTTAAGTTATGAAAACATATGTACTTACTCTAGGCGCCCTCTTCTTGCTGACCCTCCCTTCCTTTGGTTCGGAAAAGGCCTGTGCCTACGCAGGTTCCAATGTGGGCTATGTCATATCGCAAACGCAAAAGGCCATAGATTCGGATGACATCAATATTTCCAAGTTTTTTGCCTACAAAGCGCTCAACGCCATCGAAAAGTCCAGAAGACAATTTGAGGCTTGTGGCTGCGATTATGCCACCAAAAGTATTGATGATGCCCTTGAAAATCTAAAACGTGCGGCGCGGACCACTTCCTTGAGCGGGACAAGAATTTTGTTGAAAAGGGCCATAGAGAACGAAATGGGAAGTCTGGAAGCCATGGAAGAACACGAACTTCATGACAGTAAATACGCCAGTGATGTCCTATCCTTGAACACCAAGGCCTCCAAGGCCGGAAAATTGGCTATGCAACAGCCTGAAGGAAGACAGTTGCATCAAAGAATAGATAAGACTTTGGAAAGTTTTCAAGAGTCTTTGGATCAGGTAGTGTCTTCGGTGGATTGCGAAGAAGCCAATGCTTTTGCCCAAAAGATATACGACCATTGCGAACAACAACTCCTGCGGCCCAATTTAACGGAGGCCAAGAAGTACTATAACCTAAGAACCAAGGAAATAGTGGCAAAGGCACTGTTACAACTGAATCAGTGCAATAGCGACCAATAGCAGTGGGGGCCTATTTGCTGGCAAACAGTTTTACATCCTCCTCGGTGACCTCATTGCCGCCCAGAATGATGAGCCGTTCCACCACATTGCGCAACTCCCGGATGTTCCCTGTCCAATCGTAACCCTTTAGCAAATCGATTGCCTTCTTGGAGAAGGTCTTTGTAGCCGTACCCTGCTCGTCCGCTATTTTTTTGGAAAAATGTGAAATAAGTAGGGGAATATCGTCCCTTCTGTCGTTCAAGGCCGGAACCTGAATCAAAATTACGGCTAATCTGTGGTACAAATCCTCCCGAAAACGACCTTCTTCGATCTCTTTCTTAAGGTTTTTGTTGGTAGCTGCGACGACCCTAACGTCTACCTTGATATCCTTATCGCTACCCACCCTGGATACTTTGTTCTCCTGCAGGGCCCTGAGGACCTTGGCTTGGGCCGAAAGGCTCATATCACCTATCTCATCCAGGAAAATGGTTCCCTTGTTGGCTGTTTCAAATTTACCTGCCCGATCGCGAACTGCAGAGGTAAAAGCCCCTTTTACATGTCCAAATAGCTCGCTCTCTATGAGTTCCGAGGGAATGGCCGCACAGTTCACTTCTATAAAAGGGGCCTTTACCCGTTGACTTTTTTCATGTATCCAATGGGCCACCAACTCCTTGCCCGTACCATTAGATCCCGTAATCAATACCCGAGCATCGGTTGGGGCCACTTTTTCAATGATATCCTTGATTCCAGTAATCTCCTTGCTTTCGCCCACCATTTCATAATTCTTGCTTACCTTTTTCTTCAAGATCTTATTTTCCACCACCAGTTCCTTTCGATCCAGAGCGTTGCGTACAGTGGTCAGCAGTCTGTTTAGGTCCGGGGGTTTGGAGATATAGTCAAAGGCTCCCAAACGCATGGTGTTTACGGCAGTATCCAGGTCTCCGTGCCCCGATATCATGATAAACGGTATTTCGGGTTTTACCTTTCTTGCGGCTTCCAGGACCTCAACACCGTCCATTTTGGGCATTTTTATATCGCAGAGCACTAGGTCAAAATCCTCTTTTTTGATGATTTCCAGTCCTTTGAGGCCATCTTCAGCCTCGTTGACCACATAAGCCTCATTCTCCTCCGACAGGATCTTTACCAAGACCCTGCGTATAGCCGATTCATCCTCTATTACCAGTATTTTTGACATGCTTGTCGTTTTAAAAGATTGAAATTTTAAATCCTGTTCTAAAATAAATATTTCCCTCGTCATTTAACAGAAAAACATTGTTCCTGTTATCGTCCCGTAAAATTCCTTTTTGGGTCAACGAATACCCTACAAACCCATAAAAGGAGATAATGTCCGTGAAATTATATTGATAACCAAGGGTACCCACTATTGCAGAAAGGGAGACCGCCGAACCCAATTGCCCATCGGGCAATAAAATATCGTCCTGAAGGTTTACGAAATATCCGTCCAACAAGGCCCCTAGCTGTAGGGTGTGCTTGTTTATGTGATAGCGGATGTTTGCCTTGGGAATTCCTAAAGCAAAGGACCAGTCTGGGTGAAACCTTCTTTGGTAGCTTACTATAGGCAGTGGAAAAGGCAGCCCGGTTGCACTGTTAAAGCTCAGTCCCACAAGTAGCCGGTAGGGGCGTTCCACGTCCTTTTTATCGTGCAATACACTGGCGGTCAGATTCAGCCTAAAATCGTCGGACTCCACGCCCTCGATAAAATTCGAGGCCAGTCTTGGCGTTACAATACCAATAAAACGCCAGTCCGGTGAAAATTTGGTGACGTATCCAAAATTCAGGTCGATGATCCGTAGTTTTTCCAGTTGACTTTGATCGAACGGAAACTGGGTGGATATATCAAACTTTATCGTGCTGTATTCCGCTCCCGTGATTAAAATGGATCGGTCATTTAATTTAATGGGCAAATTGGCCAAAAAGCGGTACCTGGTGGTTTCGATACCAGAATTGTTCTCGGGAATCAAGGTGTATTCCACACGTACGATATCACCGCTCTGTGATATCCCTTTGGACAGGCTAAAGACCAACAACAAACAAGTGCTGATATGCCTTATCATATATGTTTTACCATTGCTCGTACGCTATTAATTTTTGGACGTATCCTTATGCTGAAACAGGTGTACATCTCTTTGAGGAAACGGTATACTGATCCGATGCTCCCGAAACCCGGCATCGATTGCATAACGCATTTCACTTTTTATCTTGGGATCTGAAAAGCTATCAGAAATATAATAATTAAGCGAGAACAAAAGGGCGGAGTCACCAAAATCCTCGAACAGCACAAAAGGTTTCGGGTTCTTCAAGACACTTTTTTGTTCCTGTGCAACCTCTTCCAGAACCTTGGTGACCAGGGCTACATCACTGCCATAGGCCACTCCCACACTTACCGTTTCCCTAGTGGTCTTGTGATTCTGGGTATAATTGTAAATACTATCGGTCAAAAACTTGTGGTTTGGAATCACGATGACCTTGTCGTCTCTCGTAAGTGCACGAGTGGTACGTAAACGTATCTCAAAAACACGACCTACCTTACCCTCTACTTCTATGATGTCCCCCACATGGAGCGACTGGTCCAATATGATCAGAATCCCTGAGATAATATCCTGAAACAGGTATTGCAGCGCAAAGCCCAGCCCCACAAAAAGGGCTGCGGAAGCTGTTAGCAGCACGGTGAGGTTCACCCCGGAGGAATGTAAGATCGTTACCACCACCAGGATATAAAAGAGGTATTTCAAAAAACCGAAAATACTTTCAAACTTGTTCTTGTCCTCCTCGGGCAGTTTGGCGGTGACCAAACGATGTATAAGCCTTAGGGTATAGGTAATAATGATCAGGGTGACAATGATCGTAAGCAAGGTGCCAATAGTAATATGGATCTCTGCACTGTCGTATATCTTATACAACAGAAAGTCCTTTATTGCGCCAAGAATATTTTGTAATCGTTCCATATCAATACCTCAACCATTTATAGAGCTCCTTGTAACTGGGTTTTTTGCCGTACATGAGTATACCAACCCGGTAAATTTTGGCCGCCAGCCAAACGATACCCATAAATGTACCGATTAATAACACAATAGAGGTCATCAATTGCCAAAGTGGTACCCCGCCCTCTCCTATCCCTCCCGGAAGACGCATGAGCATAACGATGGGAGACGTTAAAGGGAAGAGCGAAAACCCTACTGCAATGGGTCCGTGCGGGTTGCTAAAAACGGAAAAGAAACCCACATAAATGGCTAACATTAACGGCAAGATTATAGGAAATATAAACTGCTGTGTATCCGTTTCGTTGTCCACGGCGGCACCGATGGCTGCGTATATGGAGCTGTATATCAAGTAGCCCAATACAAAATAGACCACAAAAAAACAGATCAGCATCACCCAGGGAATCTTGAAAAACTCATCTACATATAATTGAAAGGTGGCATCACCAGGGGCTACGGGAGCCATATTGGCCGCGGTGCTCGCAGTGGGCAAATTGGCGGTAGCTCCAAGTCCTTGTGGATCTATATCAAAAATAAACAGCACGGCGATCAGTAATAGGGAGGCCGAAACGATCCAAATAGCGAACTGGGTAATCCCAGCGAGTGAAGTGCCAATGATTTTTCCGAGCATCAATTGAAAGGGCTTTACCGAAGAGATGATCACTTCAATAATCCTACTCGTTTTTTCCTCAATGACACTACGCATCACGAAACCGCCGTAGATAATTATGAACATCATGATCAGATACCCAAACCCTCCGCCGATAAATGCCTTAATCTCATTGATCCCTTTTAGGTTCTGTTGTCCCGAAAAGGTAGCCGTATTGATTTCGTACGGGTCGTCAAAGGCGGCGAACTCCTTGGCCGATACCCCAAGATCCAAAAGCCTCTTTTGCTGTATCCGCTCTTGAAAGATAGCCTCAAGCCCATCGAGCACCGAAGTACTTGGAGCATCTCTGGTATAAAAATAGGAACGGTCGGCCACCCTTTCAAGGTCATTTTCCCCAGGAATATAGACCAGGCCATAGTATCCTAAACTGGCCGTTGAATCTTTGGCAGCTTCCAAAGCAATATCTTGGAAAATCACATAGGAGGTACTTTCGGTGCTCACAAAATCATTGGAAAAATAGTTGCTCTCGTTCAAAACGCAAATCACCTTTTTTTCACTGTCGTTCACCTTGGTTAAATAGGCAATAAGCACCACCATACCAACCATTAGGATAGGGCTTAGAAAGGTCATGATAACAAAGGATTTGTTTCTCACCTTCGCCAAATACTCCCGTTTTATGATAAGTCCTAATTTATGCATCCTGGTCCTTTCTTTGAACGGTTTGTATGAAAATGTCGTTGGCAGTGGGAATTGTCTCCACAAAACGATTGATATTGGATTTGCCAGCCACAAACCCCAGGAATTCTTTGGTATCATCGGAGGGTAATTGTACGGTGAGATCTAGCTGGCCCGCCTTGCCGTCGTAAGCAGCGGATGAAATTTGAAATTTTTCTGAAAGTTCACCTACCAGGGCTTCCCCATCACCAATCTGTAGACCTACTTCAAAAATGTTGTTTTTGTAGGCTTTTTTTATGTCCGACAGTTTTCCGTCGAGTATTTTTTCGGATTCGTGGATCAGTGCAATATGTTCGCAAAGTTCCTCTACGGATTCCATACGGTGGGTAGAAAAAATAATAGAAGCTCCATTTTCCTTTAATCGCAGGATCTCATCTTTGATAATGTTGGCGTTGATAGGGTCAAAACCACTAAAAGGTTCATCAAAGATGAGGAGTTTTGGTTCGTGGAGGACGGTAACGATGAACTGTATCTTCTGGGCCATTCCCTTGGAAAGTTCCTGTACCTTTTTGCCCCACCAGTCGCCTATCTCCAATCTTTCGAACCAGAATTTCAACCGTTCCTTGGCGGTGGCCTTACTGAGTCCCTTGAGCTGTGCCAAATACAATACCTGCTCCCCGACCTTCATGCTTTTATAGAGCCCTCTTTCCTCGGGCAGGTAGCCTATCATGGCAATATGATGCGCTTCCAGGGGAGCTCCATCAAAATAAACTTCGCCCTGATCTGGGTAGGTAATTTGATTGATAATCCGTATCAATGTGGTCTTTCCTGCCCCATTTGGACCCAAAAGGCCGTAAATGCTATTTTTTGGAATTTCAAGAGAAACTTTGTCAAGCGCTACGTGGTCCCCGAATTGTTTGGTGACCTCCTTTGCGACCAAAATATTGTTCATGTAAGCAATTTTGCCAAAGATATAGAAATGCTTTAAAAGACCCCCGATTTTAGTGGAAATGAGGCCCAAAAAACAAAACCCACCCTTAAAAAGATTAAGGATGGGAAAAAAATTGCTATGAAAAAGAAAATTAATATTGGTTGCCCAATATTGAATCAAATATACGTTTTTTATTTAAATAGGAAACTTAAATTACCTAGGAGAACATATCTTTAACTTTTTCAAAGAAGGATTTGTCGGATTTCTCGGGTTTCGGCTCAAAATTTCCATCGCCCCGCATACGCTCAAAAAAGTCTTTTTGTTCCTTATTGAGTTCCTTGGGCGTCCATACATTTACATGTACCAGAAGATCTCCATTTCCGTAGCCGTTGAGGCTGGATATGCCCTTGCCCCGTAAACGCAATATTTTTCCTGACTGAATTCCGGGTTCCAATTTTATCCGCACCTTCCCTTTGACCGCGTCGATCTCTTTGGAAGTGCCCAATACCGCGTCGGATAGACTTACGTACAGGTCGTAATGCAAGTTGTCCCCTTCTCTCTTCAAGGTTTCGTGCTCCAGGGTCTCTATCGCTACCAGAAGATCTCCGGGTATCCCATTTCCCGGGGCCTCGTTTCCTTTGTTGGGAACTTTGAGTTGCATCCCGTCCTCTACCCCTGCCGGTATTTTTATGGAAACGGTTTCCTCTACCACTTTTAGTCCCTGCGCATCCGAATCGTTTGGGCGTTTGTCCAGGATTTGGCCGCTACCGGCACAGCTGCTACATGTGGCCGCCGTTTGCATTCTTCCCAAGATGGTATTGGTTATTTTGGTCACCTGTCCCCTACCGTTACAAGTGGTACAGGTTTTATAGGTAACTCCCTCTGCCTGTACTTTTCGGCGTACTTTTACCTTTTTCTCCACTCCATTGGCCACCTCGTCCAAAGCGAGCCTGACGCGAATCCGAAGATTGCTTCCCTTTACACGGCGCTGACCTCCACTAAAGCCGCCAAATCCTCCGAAACCACCTCCGCCAAAGGCACTGCCGAAGATATCCCCGAACTGACTGAAGATATCCTCCATATTCATACCGCCACCACCGAAACCACCGCCTTCAAAGGCTGCATGGCCATATTGATCATAGCGGGCCTTTTTATCGGGGTCACTCAACACCTCATAGGCCTCGGCCGCTTTTTTGAACGTTTCCTCAGCTTTGGTGTCACCAGGGTTCTTATCGGGATGGTGTTCAATCGCTTTTTTCCGGTAGGCCTTTTTGATTTCGGCCGCCGATGCATTTTTTCCCACACCCAATATTTCGTAATAATCCTCCTTCATACCTTTTTTTTAGTTCCCGACCACCACTTTGGGGTGCCTTATTATTTTCTCGCCCAAGGTAAAACCTTTTTCCACCACGTCAATAATCTTGCCTTTTAGTTTTTTGCTCGGAGCCGGTATCTGGGTAATGGCATCATGGACCTCTGCGTCAAAAGCATCGCCCTGTTTGATTTTTATTTCCTGTAACCCTTTTACTTTCAGGGTTTCCTTAAGTTTATTGTGAATGAGCTCCACGCCCTTGAACATTTCCTTATCCTCGGACTTGGAAAGTTCCTTGGTGGCCCGGTCAAAATCGTCCAAAACGGGTAAGAGGGAAACAATAACTTCCTGTCCTGCAGTTTTAAAAAGTTCCATCCGCTCTTTGGAGGTACGTTTTTTATAGTTCTCGAACTCCGCAAAAAGACGCAAAAACTTGTCCTTCTCCTTGTCCAATTCTCCCTGGAGCTTTTCTTCTACCGTTTGTTCCTCTACGACAGACTCCTCAACGCGTTCGGTTTCCTCCTGTGTTTGGGTGTCTTGGATAATCTCATCCCTTTCCCCAGCCTTGTTCTTTTTACTCATGTAGTACAACTTTTAAATACTCGGAATTAAAGATGGCAAAAGTACTGCCAATTCTTTAAAAATGTCAAAATGTCACGAAACTTTACAAAAAAAAATCCGCCTGAAGCGGATACGGAAGTAATTACAAACACCCATTTGGTACCTAGACAAACTCCTTGCTGTACTTCTGATCGCTGCTGTCGTGCGGTTGCTCGTCCATATAAAGGTTTTCGAGCGATCTACGGATATTTTGATTATCAAAGACAAAGCCTTCTTCCTCGATTTTTTTACTGCTTACCCGTTGACTGGTGAACAACAGATACGACATTTCTCCAAGAAGCGCCCGCATGATAAATTGCGGAATATTGGGCAGCAACAACGGTCTATTGAGCACGTTGGCGATTTCCTTTGTCAGCTTACTATTGGTCACAGGGTTTGGGCCTACCCCATTATAAATGCCCTCCAACCGATTTTCCACAACAAACAGGAAAATCCTTGCCAAATCCGTAATGTGGATCCATGATTGCCATTGGTTGCCAGAGCCAAAAGCAGCTCCCATATAGTGGTTAATGGGCCCGGCCATTTGTGGCAAGGCGCCGCCATCTGTTGAAAGGACCAAACCGATCCTCAGCTTGGCCACCTTGCAATTGAAGACCTTAAAGGTGTCTATTTCCTGCTCCCATGCACGGGTAACCTCACCCAAAAAGCTTTTATCTACCTTAGCTTCATCCTCCTCATAAAAATTGGAGAGGGAATTGGGGTAAATACCAATGGCCGATGCAGATACAAAAGACCTTATACTACCGTTATCCATGGTCTGTAGGGCACGGTGCAAGGTCCGTAAACTGTTTATCCGGCTAGACAGGATCTTTTTCTTATAGCTCGGGGTCCACCTTTTTGAAATGGATGCCCCGGCGAGGTTGACGATGGCGGTAACCCCATTAAAACAGTCCAGGTCTATTTCACCAGACTCCGGATTCCAATAAAAACCACGATACCCGTCCTGGCCTACCATCTGTTCTCTCCGGGTAGATAGGTAGTTGACCGATATGTTTTGCGCACGGCACAACGCCACTAGCTTTTGGCCCACCAATCCTGTTGCTCCGGTGATTAAAACCTTCATTTGTTATATTTTATGCCGTTAAATGCATGTGCGGTTACAAAAATATAGGTTTTTGACGCTCAGCCCCAAAGCTTTAGTGCAGGTTTAACAGTATTCTTTAAGCTTTCGTTAAGGGGAACAAAAACTTATGTTAGAATTTAACTTTTTTAGGTGTACCCGTTTAGTTCCTGGTTGCCCGCAACATCTCCCGCTTTCCTGGTGGCCCCGGTAAGCGCTCAACCACAAAACCTACCGCTTGCATGGCTCGTCTTACACTTCCCTTGGCCGAATAGGTGACCAGCACCCCCTTTGGCTTAAGGGCCCGAAACATGATGGAAAAAATAGCAACCGTCCATAACTCGGGCTGTACCCGGGGCCCAAAGGCATCAAAATAGATAAGGTTGAACAAACCGATGTCCTGGATTTCCATAAAGTCCTTTTGCTGTTTGGTCAGCCTAAAGTTATCCGCAATAACCGCCTTCTTTTCCCAATCCGCACTGTGCATTTTATAAAATCCATCCTTGTAGGCAGGGGCGTTCAGCGCTGTAAGGTAGTCCAGTTGGCGTAATTCCGATTCGAGCACAGGATAAGCCTCCACTCCGGTATAATCCACATCCAACTGCTTTTTTTTGCTCTCTATCCAGGTCACCAACGCGTTTAAACCGGTACCGAAACCGATTTCCAGGATGGCCAGCTTTTGTTTCTCAAAAAGCGAGAGTCCGTTGCCAATAAATACGTGATATGCCTCTTGTACCGCACCATGTACGGAATGGTACTGTTCATTCCATTCCTCAATCTGAATGGTTTTGGAACCGTCCGAGGTAGTAATTATTT
Organism: uncultured Flavobacteriaceae bacterium; assembly: GCA_947494825.1. GTDB lineage: Bacteria > Bacteroidota > Bacteroidia > Flavobacteriales > Flavobacteriaceae > JBNGOQ01. The sequence continues at coordinate 344,867 of CANLWN010000002.1, forward strand.
TTCGTTTCACCCTATTTTTATTGCGCTGATCGCTTAAAATGCACTGCTAAAAGTGTAAGTAAGATGTTAAAACCTTTCAGATATGGCAAAAATTGGATTTCTACAACAAAACTGAGCATTTTTGATTTAAAAAAGAAGCATCAACTTGCGATAATTCTTTAATTTTAACGCATAAAAGCTTTTTATATGGAAACGACCCTAAGCAAATTGAACATTGAAAAAGCAAAAAGTTCAAGAATAAATCAGGTAGATTTTGATAACCTTACCTTTGGATCGGTGTTTACAGACCATATGATGGTGTGTGATTACAGGGATGGGGCTTGGGAAACACCAAGTATAATGCCATATCAGGGCTTGACCCTGGAGCCTTCCGCAAGGGTGTTCCACTATGGCCAAGCTGTATTTGAAGGCATGAAGGCCTATAAGGACGATGACGGTAAATTATGGTTGTTTAGACCGGACGAGAATTTTAGAAGAATCAACACTTCTTGTGCCCGTTTGGCCATGCCCGAGTTTCCGGAAGACTATTTCTTTGACAGCTTAAGGGCATTGCTTCAACTAGACAAGGAATGGGTTAAACCGGGTTATGGAAATTCCCTTTATGTTAGACCTTTTGTTATTGCCTCTCAGCCCAGTGTGATGGCTTCACCTGCCGAAGAGTATAAGTTTATTATCATTCTATCCCCGGCACAGTCCTACTATGGCGGCGAGGTTCGTGTAAAAATCGCGGAAAAATACAGTAGGGCCGCAGACGGTGGTTTTGGCTACGCAAAGGCCGCTGGCAACTATGCGGGTCAGTTCTATCCTACCCAACTGGCCATGCAGGAGGGTTACCAACAAGTGGTTTGGACCGATTCCAATACACATGAATATATTGAGGAAGCAGGTACCATGAACGTTTTTGTGCGTATCGGTGACACCTTGCTCACGGGCCCGACCAATGATAAAATTTTGGATGGGGTAACACGTAAAAGCGTAATTGAGCTTGCAAAGGATCAAGGAATTTCTGTAGAAGTTAGGCCCATTAAGGTATCGGAGTTGGTAGAAGCTTCCAAAAACAATACCCTAAAGGAGATGTTTGGTAGCGGAACCGCAGCGGTCATCAATCCCATCTTAGGCTTTGGGTATAAGGGCGAGCGCTACGAACTTCCCCAATTGGATAATTCCTATGCCGGTAGGTTCAAGAAGCAGCTTATGGATATCCAATACAACAAATCGGAAGACAAGTTTGGCTGGCGCTATGCGGTAGACTAGTTCAACTCTTTTTAAGAGGATATAGGGCGCCACCTTCCGTGGCGCTTTTTTATTTGTCCAGGACGGCCTTGATGTTGGGCTTGAAATAGTTGGGGCCCTTAAGGACCTTGCCGTCCTCCCGATATATCGGATTGCCATCCCTGCCCAACTTGCTCATATTGCTTCTTTGGATTTCCTCAAAGACCTCTTCTATTTTGTCTTGCATGCCGTGCTCCAAGATGGTGCCGCACAAAATATACAACATATCGCCCAAGGCATCCGCCACCTCTACCAAATCCCCCTTATTGGCAGCCTCCAAATATTCCTTGTTTTCCTCATCCATAAGGTTAAACCGCAATTCATTCTTTTGCGTGCCCAGATTCCCACGTAGGGTTTCCGACACTCCAAGCCCAAAGGACCTGTGAAAAAGGGCAACAGCATTAATTTTACTTTTCATTTCCAACTGTTCGTTTAAGGTTTGACCTTCATTGCCCCACTGAAGTGTACGGCAATCCAGGTATATGTGTTTTGGATTTGAACACTATGAAATAATCTATCCCATATGATTTTTCCATATGTTTTTTTGACTTAGCTTTGCGTAAAAGTATGAAATATGTTCAGCAACGGGCAACTAATTTTTGCAGGTATTTTTGTCTTGGTCTTTGCCGGTATTTTAATCCTTTCATATAAAAAAGATAAAAAACTGCATCGGAAGAACTACAGCGGTGTCAAATGGATCGGAATCACCTTTATATCTTTCGTACTCATTCTGTTTTTGATTAAACATTTCCTCAAAAATTAACAGAAACCTTCCATATACCACAAAAATTAACATCTTTACAACATTATTTCTGTTTTCCTCGTATACTATAAGAAAAGACGTACTTTTGCGTTATAACACTAACTATATCCGTAACTATATCCGTTGAAATGGTCACTTTTTTAACTATTCTTTTTGTTTTGATCGCTGTAAATGCGGCCTTACTTGTCTTTAGTGTCAATGGTACCCATAAAAAATCCAGAAAGGCAGCACCTGCTTCCAATATCTTTCCTTTGGATTTGCCTGCTTCCAAATACAAAAAAGCGGTTTAGTTTTTTACCTTTAGGGTATGAAACAAATGTTGCTTGTTTTTTTGGGCGGAGGAATCGGTAGTGTACTTCGCTTCTTTATCAGCAAAACCTTCAACAGCTATTTTCAGAATTTTTTTTTAGGCACTTTTTTGGTGAATATCATCGGATGTCTGCTCATCGGCTTTATCCTGGGTATTTCCTTTAGAGGCAACTATCTTTCGCAAAGCCAAACCCTGCTATTGTCCACTGGTTTCTGTGGAGGTTTTACCACTTTCTCGGCCTTCGCGTTTGAGAAGCATTCCCTCCTGCAGGACGGGGAGCTGTTCCATTTCGGCGTTTATACCTTTAGCAGTATTGCAATCGGCGTACTGGCCATAGCACTGGGCCTTTGGCTTGCTAAAATGCTATAAGCGCCTCCATACCTTACTATTTTCCCTTCCACTTTTCCAATTCGCGTAAGCTTCCACGAGGGCGTATCTTTTTGGGAAATTCCATAAAACGTTGACCTTCCTACAGCGGTTCCCAAGGTATCCCTACAAAATAACCAAATATTCATTTTTTTATATTATTAATCATATACCCCTAAAATTTAGGGGTTATATTTAAAATAAACGTAAAAATGTATAGTACACCCCTATTTTTTAGAGGGTCTATACATTATTGATATATATTTGGCATCATTAATAACAATTCAATCATGAAAAAAGTCGAGGCAATTATTAGAAAATCAAAGTTCGACGATGTAAAGAAAGCTTTGCATGCGATCGAAGTTAACTTCTTCAGCTACTGGGACGTAACCGGAGTTGGAAATGAAAAACAGGGACATGTCTATAGAGGGATATCCTATAGTACCAGTGATATCCAAAGAAGGTACTTGGAAATCGTAGTATCGGACGAGTTTTTGGAACGCACGGTCAACACGGTGCTTGAATCGGCCTATACGGGCAACGTAGGGGACGGGAAAATTTTCGTTTCCGATGTCATGCAAGCGTACAGGATCAGAACCAAGGAAAACGGACACGCAGGAATCAACTAAAAAAAAATTACCAACTAACAACTATTAGAAATGGACGCAGGATTATTTACAGCTAACAATGTTTGGATGATGGTTTGTACCGCCCTAGTATTTTTTATGCACTTGGGGTTCTCCTTTTTGGAAATTGGGCTTACCAGACAGAAAAACACCGTAAACATTTTATTCAAGAACGTATTCATTATTTGCATGGGGATTTTGCTCTACTATGTTGGAGGATTCAATCTGATGTACCCCGGTTTTGAAGATGGGGACATGGGCCTCTTTAAATTTGCCGGATTCGGCATTGGAGCCCCTGAAAATGGAATGACCCCGGACTACGCCGATGGCGGCTACACCTGGTGGACCGACTTCCTATTTCAAGGCATGTTCGCGGCAACGGCAGCTACCATTGTATCCGGAGCCGTGGCAGAACGAATTAAACTCGGTGGGTTTATGATCTTTACCCTAGTTTATGTAGGGCTGGTCTACCCTATTGTAGGATCTTGGCAGTGGGGCGGCGGTTTCCTTTCCACTCTAGGCGGGGAAAACGGTGGCTTTTATGACTTTGCCGGTTCTACCCTCGTACACTCCGTAGGGGGATGGGGCGCACTTATAGCGGTCTATTTACTGGGGGCACGTATTGGAAAATTTGGCGAGGATGGAAAGACCAAAGCAATCCCAGGGCACAATCTTCCGCTCTCCGCCGCTGGCGTTTTGATCCTTTGGTTGGGATGGTTTGGTTTTAACGGCGGTTCCGTTTTGTCCGCAGATCCAGCAACAACTTCACTTGTGTTGGTGACTACCTGCTTGGCCGCGGCCGCAGGTGGTGTTGGCGCTTTTCTTTTCTCAACGGTCCTCTATAAGAATTACGATCTCACCATGTTCTTAAACGGTATCCTTGGGGGTCTTGTGGGCATTACGGCAGGGGCCGATTTAATGTCGCCCAACGAGGCAGTGGTCATAGGCCTATTGGCCGGTGTAATCATTGTACTCGGCGTCGCCCTGATAGATCGATTGAAATTGGATGATCCCGTTGGTGCCATCGCGGTGCACCTGATCTGCGGTATCTGGGGTACTTTGGCCGTAGGTATCATGGGATCTATGGCGGGTATGGACCAATTCCTATATCAATTGGCAGGAGTGGGAGCTGCCGCAGCCATGTGCTCCGTCTCTGCCTTTGTCATCCTGCTTACAATCAAAAAGGTTTCTGGCCTGCGCGTTTCAAAGCAAGAGGAATTGGAAGGCTTGGATATCCACGAACACGGAATGGATGCCTATGCCGACTTTAGAATGAACCAACATTAACAGAAAAAGAACGGAGCGTTTGGCAGAACGCTCCGTTTATAACCTTTTCACATACAAAACTCAATTTAAACTAGTCAAACATCCTACTCAAATAGGATATCTAAAATCATTGAAATATGAAAACGATTATACATACAAAATACGTAAAAAAAATATTTTTATTCGCATTCGCCCTTCTGTCCACCACAGTTTTTGCCCAGGAGGAGGAAGAGGAAAAATCCAAGTTTTCCTTCAGTGGAACCGTAGATGCCTACTACAGGGCCAACTTGAACGGTCTTAACAAGGAAATCCCGGTAATAGAAAATGGTATTCAGACCGGGACTATTACGCCTACGGCGCCAGGTACCTCCTTCGCCAATGATCCAGGCTTTGCCCTGGGTATGGTAAATTTGATTGCCGGTTACGAAGGAGAAAAAGTAGGTTTTGTGGCCGATTTGGTATTTGGTCCCAGAGGCGAGGATGCCGTATTTGGTTCGCCTTTTGGTTCGCCCAACATCGTAAACCAATTGTATGTATATTGGAATGTAAGCGATGCCGTAACCCTTACGTTGGGTAATTTTAATACCTTTTTGGGATATGAAGTAATTTCTCCGGCGGCCAATTTCAACTACAGCACCTCCTATATGTTTTCCTATGGCCCCTTCTCCCATGCTGGTCTCAAGGCCGATTTTGACCTCGGGAACGATTGGTCTGCCATGCTCGCTGTCCTCAATCCAACAGATTTTACGGATATCAATCCTTTTGGGGAGCTTTCGTTTGGCGCCCAACTTGGCTATAGTGGACAGTATTTGAATTTTATCTTCGGCAAGCAGGGCACCAACGAATTACTGGTAGACGGTGTGCTTATCGATACCAACATAAGCTCTTTGTTCCAGGTAGATTTCACCGGTGGCTTTGACGTTTCCGAAGAGTTCTTCCTGGGCATCAATGCCACCTATCAAGATACCGACGGCTTTGGTTTTTACGGAGCAGCACTCTATCCACAAATACAGACTTCCGAAAACTTTAGTATAGGATTGCGCGGGGAATATTTTGCCACTATGGACGGTTTTGGGAACGTAGCCGGTATTGGTTCGGATGCCGATGGGGACGCCAATGTATTTGCCGTGACCCTCACCGGAAGTGCTACCGTGGGCAATTTGATCATTAAGCCCGAACTACGGCTGGATACGGCTTCGGAAGATGTGTTTTTAGATCCCGATCTGGAGTTTAACGGCAGTTTGGCCTCCTTCCTGTTGGCGGCCGTGTATTCATTTTAAGGGCTTTATTATAATTAGTTTAGTTTGGTTTAAGCATGGGAAAGCCCTGGCATGTATGTCAGGGCTTTTTTTATTCTTCCTTTTGAAAGGCTTTCATCCCGGCCCTAATTTTAGTGTCCAATGTATTCACTCTGGGCACTATGGGGCAGGAATACTTTGGATTATAGACGCAATACGGATTGTAGGCCTTATTGAAATCAATAATAAGGGAGTCGCCCCGGGGAACGGACAAATCAATATATCGCCCGCCACCATAAGTGCTATTCCCGTTTGTAGCGTCCAGAAAAGGCAAAAAGAGATAATCCTCCACATCAGAGTCCAGCTCGGGGCTCCGATATATTTCTAGACGGAAGTGCTGTCCGTTCAAAGAAAAATGGGCCAGCCCGTAGACTACTTCCGCAGATTTTCTGTCCGTGGTAGTCGGCATCATGAAGGGAACCGCATCTGGTGTACGCTCCAATTTGGCGACGACCCGATAATTGGTATCCGGTTCAAAAAAATTCAACCCTTCAAAGTCTTTTCGATATCTATCCGGCAAGGGTGATGTTTCCGGGTCCTTGAATTTCGCATTGGTTTCCTTCTGGAAGCGGAGGATCTCCGCTATGCCCCGCGGTTGGGTATCCACCTTACCCTGTTTGTCAACATCATGGTATTTCTTCTTATCCGAACACCCCAAAACCACTATGGTTAGAATCAAAAACAACAAAAGATAGCGCATCCCGCAAAGTTTAAAACGTAAAAATACAACATCCGATTTTTTTGGTTAGCTTTGTTTCAAAGTATATAGAAAAATGCGGACCGTATCAATTTTTTGGGCGATCAAGGTGTACCCAAGGCAATGGGTCCAGCGCTGCGTTTTTTAAAATCGATACTATTTTAATTATACAAAAGCCTGGTGATCTCACCGGGCTTTTTTTATGTTACCGTTCCCATGAAAAAATTATTTTTTTCGTATCTCGATTCCTTTCAGGGACTTTCCAGGGAAGTGTGGTGGCTTGCGTTGATTACCTTGATCAACAGGGCCGGCACCATGGTCATCCCCTTTTTGTCCCTTTACCTGACACAGGATTTGGGCTTTACTTTGGAAAGCGTTGGGGTGATTATGAGCTGCTTTGGTCTGGGCTCGCTCATAGGTTCCTGGCTGGGCGGAAAGCTCACCGATCGCTATGGGTACTATAAGGTCATGGTGGTTAGCCTAATTGCTACGGGTATTTTGTTTATAGGCATACAGTTTCTAAGTGATTATAGGCTTCTCTGTATCGGGATCTTGGTGCTGATGATCGCCGCGGACGCGTTTAGGCCTGCTTCCTTCGTGGCCTTGAGCGCTTACAGCAAGCCGGAGAACAAAACGAGGTCGGTTACCTTGATCCGCCTGGCCATAAATCTTGGATTTTCCGCAGGTCCGGCCCTTGGAGGTATTATCATTGCCACCATGGGCTATCCGGGACTCTTTTGGGTAGATGGCAGCACTTGCATTTTGGCCAGCCTTCTATTGCTTGTTGTATTGCACCCCAAAAAAGCCAAGGTGCTTGACAATATTAGGAACGACGCCCCAAAATCGGCCTATACGGATATGCCCTATTGGTTGTTTATAGTTGCCATGGTGGTGTTCAGTTTTACCTTTGTCCAGTATTTTTCAACGGTACCGCTGTATTACAATGAGGTACATTACCTTTCGGAGTATCAAATTGGTCTGCTGCTGGGTATGAATGGTTTTTTGATCTTTGCTTTTGAAATGCCCCTCATTAAGTTCATGGAAACCAGACCCTGGTCCAAAATCACCCATATTAGCTTTGGCATGTTTCTGGTCGGGGTAAGTTTTGCTATTTTTAATTTCAGTTCTTGGGCGGGAATCTTGGTAGTGGGGATGTTGTTAATGACCTTAGGGGAGATGATCGCCTTTCCATTTTCCAATGCCTTCGCCATGGACCGTGCCAAACGGGGCAATCAGGGCGAATACATGGCCCTTTATACCATGGCTTTTTCAGTAGCCCATGTTTTTGCCCATAATTCTGGGATGCTGTCCGTAGCCCGTTTTGGATATGACGTTACCTGGTACGGGGTCGCTTTCATCTGCCTATTGGGTATTTTGTTACTTTTACTGCTGAAACGCGTATTAAAGAAATCTGTACGTACTGTCTTATGAAAAAAACACTCCCTTTTGTATTGTACTGTATTCTTCTGGTTGGCTGCCAAGAACAACAAAAGACCTCGCCTTCCGAGAGAGAGGAAGAAAGAACGGTTCCAAAATTGGTCGCCGATCGTTACAATGTGGCCTTTCTGATCATGGACGGCACTTACAATACGGAGCTTACCGCTCCCTATGATATTTTTCAGCATACGCAGTACCGTAAGAACATTAAGGCAATGAACACCTTTACTGTGGCAAACAGCTTGGAGCCCATAACCACCTTTGAAGGGGTACGCCTGCTTCCCGATTTCGACTACACGAAGGACGTTTTACCTCGAATAGATATACTGGTCGTACCCAGTGCGGAGCATCACCTGGATTCCGATTTGCTGGATACTACGATGATCAACTTTGTGAAGCGGGTGGATAAGACTGCCCTCTTTATGACCTCCCATTGCGATGGGGCCTTTGTTTTGGCCAAGGCGGGGGTTTTGGATCAGGTGGTGTCCACTACCTTCCCCAGTGATATAGATCGTTATAAAGCAATGTTCCCTGCACTAAAGGTAAAGGACAGTGTCCTCTTTGTACACGATGGCAAATATATTACTTCCGCTGGAGGGGCCAAGAGTTTTGAGGCCGCCCTCTATTTATGCGAATACTTGTACGGTAAGGAAATTGCGGAATCCCTTGCTCAAGGCTTGGTCATCGATTGGGACCTAGAGCAGGTCCCCCGATTTATTCCTCAATGACATCATAGCGTGCGTCCTTGAGATATTTGGCCACGATCCGATTAAATTCCGGTGTGATCTTGAGCAGGGCCGTATCTTCAAGCTTGTATAGTGATGCCCTGTCCTTATAGCCGTTCTTAAGTAATTCTTCCAAATAAAATAGCGCTGTCCCAAAATCTTCGTTTTTGGCATAGCTCGAAATAATTTTAAGATAATACCGGTATTCCTGTGGGGCGGTAATCGTTTTTAACATCCACAAAAAGTGGAGAGCTTCGGTATCGACCAATCGATCCGCCATAACAATATCAATGTTGTCTTCTATCAGTGCATTTACAAACCCCCTTAACCTTTTCCCCATTTGCCTTTCGGCCCTGTTCTGACTCTTGCAAAACTTCTCCAATTCCTGCATTTGGTAATTCCACCAACCCAAATTATTGAAATTGTAGGTAAGCACGTCCTCCTCCAAATAATACCCGTAATCTTCCTTGATCAGGGACTCCTTGAAAAGTTGGTTATTCTCGTTCCGCTTCAACGCCCGGTACGCTTTTTCCTTTTTGAGCAAGCGCCTTCTTTCCATCAAAGAATCCATATCCAAATGCGGTCTGTAAACAGATAAAGTCCTAGCCATTAAATCATCTGCCTGTACTAATTTGTTGGAGGCTATGGAAGCCTTTATACTGTCGAGATCCTGGGCAAAGCCTTTTGCGATAAATAGGCTGTCGCGCCGTAAGTTGCCTTTGGCCATAGCAGAAAGTGTAAATATTTCCATGGCCTTGGCGATGTAGTTTTGCCTTGGCCATTCGTGTCCTCCATCAAAAAACAAGCGGTGATTGGGGAACTTTAACCGGTTGAGCATTTTCTTTTGCGCCAACATTTCGGAATAGTTGTAGTCCTCCCTACCCACAATACCGATGAAATGAAACCTATTTTTGATGCTCAGGATTTCCGTTCGGGCTATCCCTGCACCACAGGCAATAACCCCCTCTATTTGTTTGATAAAGGTTGGGATTACGGAGGCAAATCTGGCCCCACTACCATAACCCGCGGTATAAACACGGCTGGCATGTATCGGAAAAAGGGAAAACACCCGATTGAACATTTTATTGGCAATGACGATATTTTTGGGGATGGATAAGGTATCGTACACATTATTGGATGCTGCAAGGATATATCCCTGTTCTTCAGCTGCGGCCTGAAACATTCGAAGCGCCTGAACCGCTTTTCCTTCCATATCAAAAACGAAGACCACCGGCCACTTGCCCGTATTTTCAAAATTCTTTGGGAGGTAAAGGGCAAAACTGTCTGGAATTGAATCGTTGATCGGTACGGTATCCAGAATAATACCCTTTTTCAGGGTAATTTGTTGCGCCTTGGTATGAAAAGTAAAGGAAATACCAAGGAACAGGAATAGTAAAAACTGTTTCATAGCAATTGATTCATCAAAAATCCGGCCAAAAAAAGGCTCTACTAAAGTTATATAAAAGGATTGGCTTATCCACGATTTTAACAAATTCAATAGGCCGCTTGGACAAATATACCAATGGAAGCACTCGGAGGGTCCCCCTGTTGGAAAAATCCCAGGGGTTGGTCTTGGCAGAGATCAAAATTCGGTAACAAGATCGATGCCACCCAAGTTCCCTGCCATTAAACCCTAGCTTAGCCATTTCCCTTGCCGATAGGGGCGTTGGAAATAACGTGCGACAGCACAATATGGGTACGCGCTTCCCCATATACGATAAGTTTATCAATAAACTGCTCTAAATGGGACTGATCTCGCAACACCACCTCCATGACGATATTTTCATTTCCGGTTATTCGATAGCAATTGACCACCTCGTCAAAGGACACCACAATTTCCAAAAAGGGTTTTAACTTGCCCATAAAGGCCCTTAAGGTAATGATTGCCTTGAGCAAATACCCTGTTTGCGCATGCGAAACTACCGCCTTGTATCCGCTTAGAATACCCAGGTCCTCCATTTTCTTGATACGCTCTGCAACAGCCGGAGGAGTCAACCCCACTTTCCGGCCAATATTGGCAAAGGAATCGCGAGCATTTTCTTGTAGGCATTGCAAAATGCTCCAGTTTAAATCATCTATCTTAATATTCAAAACAATGTCGTTTAAATAATTTGCTTTTAAAAGCCAAATTACAAAATTGCTATGGATTCTAAAGTTAAAATTCCCAATTTGACCGTAACTTTATAGGACAAAAGTTGCTATTACAAAAAAAATGCCCAATAAAAATCTAAGAACGGTACCTGTGTACAGGAAGGCGCTTGATCTCTGCAGAATGAGTAGGGAAATTGCAGCCTATGTTTCCCACAACAAAGACTTGCTAAAACTTTATCAATCGAACAGCCATAGGGACATCATAGCAGATTCCTTGATTACCGATGCGATATTGATTCCTCAAAAGATCGCCCAGGCAGAACATTCCGAATCACTTTCCGTAAGGATGAAGAGTGCCAAGTTTATCAATATCATGACACGCAACATTCTGTCTTATTGCAATGGTTTGGAAAAGGATGGTGTAAAGGAAAAGGAATACCTGAATTTACTTAGGACCGAAATCAAGAGTTTTCGGAAATCCTTTAAGGCTTGGAGACGATCCCTGCGCGGTGGCAACGATACTACTTTTGGTCTTAACGATTCTTACGGTTTCTAAAATATCGCCGTTTACATATTTCTTCTATATTGTCCACCTACCTGAAAAAGGGCCTGGGTTATCTGCCCTAGCGAGCAAACTTTAGTTACCTCCATCAGTTTTTCAAACACATTACCATGAGTAATGGCTACCTCCTGAAGTTCCTTGAGCTGGGTTTGTGCTTCCCCAGAATTGCGCTGCTGTAAGTTGTTCAGGGTAGTGATCTGTGCTTCCTTTTCGGTTTCGGTGGCCCGTATGACCTCGGCGGGTAAGATTGTGGGTGATCCCTTGGAACTTAAAAAGGTGTTTACCCCGATAATGGGATACTCCCCCGTATGTTTTAGGGTCTCATAGTGCAAACTTTCCTCCTGAATTTTCGAACGTTGGTACATGGTTTCCATGGCGCCCAATACGCCACCGCGTTCTGTAAGACGATCAAATTCCATCAACACTGCCTCCTCTACCAAATCTGTAAGCTCTTCTATAATAAAGGAGCCCTGCAGAGGATTCTCGTTCTTAGCCAATCCCAATTCCTTGTTGATGATCAATTGTATGGCCATGGCGCGGCGCACCGATTCCTCGGTAGGTGTGGTTATGGCCTCGTCATACGCATTGGTATGCAGGGAATTGCAGTTATCATAAATGGCATATAGGGCCTGCAAAGTAGTACGGATATCGTTAAAATCAATTTCCTGGGCATGCAGACTTCGGCCAGAGGTCTGTATGTGGTATTTTAACATCTGCGCCCTAGAATTGGCGCCGTATTTATCCCTCATGGCCTTGGCCCAGATTCTACGGGCAACCCTTCCAATTACCGCATATTCGGGATCAATGCCATTGGAAAAGAAAAAGGACAGATTGGGGCCAAAGCTATTGATATCCATGCCCCTACTCAAGTAATACTCAACATAGGTAAAGCCGTTGGAAAGCGTAAAAGCCAATTGGGTAATCGGGTTTGCCCCCGCTTCAGCAATGTGATAGCCCGAAATGGAGACCGAATAAAAATTGCGGATTTCATGAGCTATAAAATAGTCCTGTACGTCTCCCATAAGCCTTAGGGCAAACTCGGTCGAGAAAATACAGGTATTTTGAGCCTGGTCTTCCTTGAGTATATCTGCCTGTACCGTGCCCCTTACTTGACTTAAGGTGCTTGCCTTAATCTTCTGGTATACCGATTTGGGCAATACCAAATCCCCACTTACCCCCAACAACAGCAATCCCAGGCCATTGTTTCCCTCGGGCAATTGCCCAAGGTACTGCGGCCGGGACATGCCCTTCTTCTTAAAGTGTTTCTCAATTTTGGCCGTTATCTCGTCCTCCAAGCCGTGCTCCTTGATATATTTCTCACAGTTTTGATCGATGGCGGCGTTCATAAAAAACCCTAAAAGCATGGGCGCCGGACCATTGATGGTCATGCTTACCGAGGTCATGGGATCACTTAGGTCAAAACCGGAATACAATTTTTTAGCATCATCCAAACAGCAAATGGATACACCGGCATTGCCGATCTTTCCATAAATATCAGGTCTGTGGTCCGGATCGTTCCCATATAAGGTCACAGAATCGAAGGCCGTAGACAGGCGTTTGGCAGGCATCCCCAGGCTAACGTAATGAAAACGTCTGTTGGTACGTTCGGGGCCACCCTCACCGGCGAACATCCGCGTTGGGTCTTCCCCTGTTCTTTTAAAGGGATAGAGCCCAGCTGTATAAGGAAAGGTTCCAGGAACATTTTCTTGTAAGCTCCAGCCCAATACATCGCCCCAGGCCGTATACTTGGGCAGCACCACCTTGGGGATTTGCAGGTGGGATAGGGATTCGGTATGTGTGTTGATCTGAATTTCCTTCTCCCGCACCTTAAAGGAATATACGGGATCCCTGTAGCGTTTTATCTTAGCTTCCCAGTGCATCAGCATTTCCCAATTATGGGGGTCCAAGTCCTTTTTTACGCGATTGAATTCTTGGATCAACAAGCCCAAAAAGCCTTTGTCCTTCTCGCTTGAACCGCGTTTTAATATCTCTTTTTCATGAATCCCGGCATCCGATAGGATTAGCTTCCCGGTATCGGTCGAAGCGGCATTCAGTACAGATAAAATGGTTTGGTAAATACCGTACAATCGTTGTGCGGTATTTTTTTGCAAAACCACCTTGGCATCGTATGCACGATTGCTTTCCGATATTTCGGACAGATATCTGGTTCTGGCCGGAGGAATAACATAAACCTTGTCCGTCATTTCGTTGGTGACCTCAAAATCCGATTTGAGCGTTGTTCCCGTCCTTTCCACCAACTTGTCCATGACCGCCCTGTACAGACGGTTCATCCCCGGGTCGTTGAACTGTGAGGCCATGGTACCAAAAATGGGCAATTGTTCCTGGTCCACATCCCAAAGTGCATGATTTCGCACATATTGTTTCTTGACATCGCGCAACGCATCCAATGCGCCTCTTTTATCGAATTTGTTGATTGCGACCAAATCTGCAAAATCGAGCATATCAATTTTTTCCAATTGGGTGGCGGCACCAAATTCTGGCGTCATTACATAAAGGGAAACATCACTGTGTTCTATAATCTCGGTATCTGATTGGCCAATACCGGAGGTTTCCAAAATTATAAGATCAAATTCCGCCGCCTTCAGCACCTCTATGGCCTCGTTTACATATTTGGACAAGGCCAAATTGGACTGCCGTGTGGCCAGTGACCGCATGTACACCCTTTTGTCATTTATCGCATTCATTCGAATACGATCTCCGAGCAGGGCACCACCTGTTTTTCGCTTGGACGGGTCAACAGAGACCAACGCTATGGTCTTGTCTGGAAAATCGATCAAAAAGCGTCGCACCAACTCGTCCACCAAACTCGATTTTCCAGCCCCACCGGTACCTGTAATGCCCAAAACGGGAACTTTTTTATTCGATTTTTTTACCGGTCCGAAGTTTTTTTCAAAATCCTTTGGCCGGTTCTCGGCAAGCGATATCAGCCGGGCAAGGACGTTGACATCTTTATTTCTCAAAGCACTTGTAAGGTCTTTCCCATGGATCGATGGCAATGCGGGTATGGGAAAATCGCTCTGGGCCACCAAATCGTTGATCATGCCTTGAAGTCCCATCGTTCTTCCATCATCTGGCGAATATATCCGGGTAATCCCATGATCCATTAATGCTGCTATCTCATTGGGCAGAATAACACCACCGCCCCCTCCAAAAATTTTAATATGTCCTGCACCTCGCTCTTGGAGCAGGTCGAACATATATCTGAAATATTCATTGTGGCCACCCTGATAGGAGGTCAAGGCAATGGCATTGGCATCTTCCTGTATGGCACAATCCACTACCTCTGTCACGCTACGGTCATGCCCCAAATGGATTACTTCCACCCCTGTTGACTGAATGATCCGTCTCATAATATTGATTGCTGCGTCATGACCGTCGAACAGTGATGCTGCCGTAACAATTCTAACTTTGTGCTGGGGCTGATAAGGTCTGGTTTGTTCCATTTATAATAAAGCGACTATTTTCAGCTTGCAATTTACGGAAAATGCAAAAAAAATTACGTTCTTATTCGAATTTTGTAAAAATAAAGCCCATATATACCTCTTGGTTCTTAATATCCTAATTTTATACCTCTAAACAACGAGCATTTTGAGAATTACCATTCTTATCCACTGTCCCGATCAAGCTGGAATAATTAGTAGCGTAACGGGGTTTTTGCATTCCCAAGGCGGCAATATTATTTACCTGGACCAACATGTGGATACCGAGGCGGGGGTGTTCTTTATGCGATTGGAAAGCGATTTTGAAAAGGACCAGGCATTCTTCCAAGGTTTTAGAACCACATTTCAACAGACCATTGCAAAGGCCTATGGAATGGAATGGAAAATGTACCAAAGAGGGGTGAAGCCAAAAATGGGTTTGTTCGTATCCAAGTACAACCACTGCCTGTACGATCTGTTAAGTAGGTTCCATTCCGGAGAGCTGGACGTGGAAATCCCCTTTATCCTGAGCAATCACAATGACCTGGATTATATCGCCAAACAGTTCAACATTCCCTTTTTTCATATTCCGGTTACCGCCGGGAACAAGGCTTCGGCTGAGGAAAAGCAGCTAAAACTATTGGAAGCACATGAAATTGATTTCATTGTTCTGGCGCGTTATATGCAAATTGTTAGCTCGAAAATTATTGATAGATACCCGGCTAAGATCATAAACATACACCATTCCTTTTTGCCTGCATTTGCAGGAGCAAAACCATACCACGCCGCTTTTAAAAGAGGGGTGAAGATCATTGGGGCCACAAGCCATTATGTGACCGAGGAACTCGATGCCGGACCCATTATTGAGCAGGACGTTACCACGGTATCACATTCGCATAGCATCGCAGATTTTATCGCCAAGGGCAGGGATCTTGAAAAGATTGTCCTTTCGCGTGCCGTAAAACTGCACCTAAATCGCAAGACCATGGTGTACAACAACAAGACGGTCATTTTTTCATAGTCGGGCTTAAAAAAACGCCATGGTAAAAAATATACCGGAAATTTGCTAATTAATACGTATTTTAGAATATATGATCTACAAGGCATGGGAAGAAAAATAATTCTTTTTTTAGTGATTTTTCAATTGATTTCCTGTGCCGAGCTGCAGCAGGTTGTGAATCAACTTCCCCAGGGGGGTGTAGGAAACGCCGAAATAGCCCAGGGACTTAAGGAAGCCCTGAACCAGGGGATAGACAAACAAGTGAGCAAGCTCACCCAAAAGGATGGCTTTTTCAAGAACGAACTGGTTAAAATCCTGCTTCCGGCCGAACTAAAAAAAGTGGACAAGACCTTAAGGGATATTGGATTGGGCAAATTAGCGGATGAGGGCCTACGGATTATGAACAGGGCTGCCGAGGATGCCGTGGCCGAGGCCACTCCTATTTTTGTAGCCGCGGTGAAGGGCATTACCTTTGCCGATGCCAAAAACATTCTTTTGGGAGCGGACAATGCCGCTACCCAATACCTTACCAGCACCACCGAACAGCAGCTCTACACCAAATTCAATCCGGTCATAAAAAATTCCTTTGAAAAAGTCGGAGCCAATGACATATGGAACAATTTAATTCAGAAATACAATAGCCTACCACTAACCACTGATGTGAACCCTGACCTAACGGACTACGTTACCCAAGAGGCTTTGAATGGGGTATATACTATGATTGCGATAGAGGAAAAGGAAATTAGAACCAAAATCTCGTCCAGAACAACGGACATCCTAAAAAAGGTTTTTGCATTGCAGGACTGATGCTATTATTATGACAAAAATTGCAGTTTTAGGGCCAATACCTAGGGACACCATCTACACCGTTAACAAAGAGGTGATCAAAAAATACGGATGTGTTACACATCCGGTAATCGCCCTATCCAAGCTTTTAGGAGCAAAGGGCACCGTGCTGCCCGTATCCACTGTGCACCAAAGGGACCAAGAAGGCATATTGGATCTTTTTGCCCCATATACCAATATAGATACCCAAGGTATTTCCTCAAAGGACGACCGGGGTACGGTAATTGAACTTAGGTTCGTGGACCAGAACAACCGGATAGAGAAACAGACTGCCTGTATGCGCCCCATACTTCCGGGGGACGTAGCTTCGCTGGGCGATATGGATGCATACGTCTTTGTTCCGATTACCGATTTTGAAATCTCCCTGAGCACCTTGGTCCACATCAAAAAAGAACAAAAGGGACTTGTTATTTTTGATGCCCATGGACCAACGACCACCATGAGTATGCAAGGGGATCGATACCGCAAGTTTTGGGTAGATATGGATGAATGGTTACCTTATATAGACGTCCTAAAAATGAATTTGGAAGAATCCCAGGTATGTTGGTTTAAAAATGAGTATGAAGCGGATGAAATGATGCATTACGATGAGGAAAAAACCGACCATCTGGACGCCATGGCGGCCCATGTCCTACAACTGGGGGTCTCCCATTTCTATGTTACCTTGGATTCCAGAGGTTGCGTTCTGTACTATAAGGGGAAGAACGGAATCCATAAGGAATTTGTCAAGTCCATTTTCATGAAAGATGTGGTGGATACCACTGGATGCGGAGATTCGTTTGCAGGGGGCCTTGCCTACGGTTTCACCCAATTTGGCGACCCTATTAAAGCGGCGCAATATGCCAATGCCCTGGGTGCCCTTCGGACACAGGGCAAAACCTTCGACGTTTTCAAAAATAAGGAAGAAACAGAGCTGCTGATGGCAAAATACTACTGATTTACAAAGCCTTGGCCCGCGCTTTTCCTTAATATCCCTTGCCCTATCAGCATTTTTTTTAATACTATTATTCCTGTTAAAACACAATAAAAACAAAACTCCCGCGTTGTGTTACAAAACAAACATTACAGATTGCCAATGTTTCGTTAGCCCTTTTAAAAGGGACTTCAAATCTTTGTACCGAATTTTTGAGTTAGTAATTTTTTGAGTTAGTTAGTCTAAAACCGGTGTTCACACCGGTTTTTTTGTTATAACGTCTTAAGATTTGGAGAAAGCTTTCTGCCATTTCTCTCCGTCTCGGTCCCCAAAACGCCATTTTACCAAGCATAGCGGGACTTTCTCATCAAGTAAACTATTATCGGGGTTTACTGTTTTTATGAAAACTTTAAGATTTGGACTTTTTTTAATTCCTAACTTTTACTTGCTAATTCATCAATCAACCATGAGACGCTTAAGAATTGTTTTCGGATTGTTCTTACTGTTAAGCTTCCCAACCAGCGCGCTGTCGTACCCAAGCGTCGCTGAGAGTCGTTTGCCGC
Organism: uncultured Flavobacteriaceae bacterium; assembly: GCA_947494825.1. Lineage (GTDB taxonomy): Bacteria > Bacteroidota > Bacteroidia > Flavobacteriales > Flavobacteriaceae > JBNGOQ01. The sequence continues at coordinate 363,042 of CANLWN010000002.1, forward strand.
ACTTTTATGATATTACCCAAGACCTGCTGACCAGGGCCGATGAATTGTACCAAAAACAAAATTATTCCGAAGCACTTAAGATATACCTTCAGTTGTTGGAGGAAGGGAAGATTGAAAAATCCCAGCTGTACAAAAAAATTGCCTTGGGGTATGCCGGACTCGAAAACACCGAGAAATCAGTAGTTTTTTTGGAAAAGTATCTTTTTGAGGAGTTCAACACTGCACTTTTCCTAAACGAGGGTTTTGATTCCATAAAACATACGGACGAATTCGCCACTTTGGAGGAAAAATATACGACCAATATCAATGTCTGGTCCTTTATCCTATTATATATAGCCCTAATTGGCTTTTACATTACCATAGTCCTTAATCTAAACAAGAACATCGACAAATTGGCCCGGGTGTTGATCAGCGGGTTTATTTTGGTCCATTCCATTTTTATTCTCCATTGGTTCTTTTTTGCGACGAATTATCAGTTTCAGTTTCCGCATACCCATCTTATGTCTTCACCGTTTGCCCTATTGTTCGGGCCCTTGTTGTATTTCTATTATAAACGAATAACACGGCAGTACCAATTTAAGCCCAAGGACTTGCTCCACCTTGTCCCCACCGTACTGCTTTTGACCTATCTCCTTCCGGTATATGCCTTGTCCGCGCCTGATAAACTAGACGTCATATTGGGCAATGTAGCTGTTGAAGAGGCCTATGGGAATTACAACTTGCTCATCATCTCGTCCACAAAACTAATATCACTGATCGGGTATGGTTATTTTATCCGAAAGCTATATCTGGAAAGCAGCAAGACCAAGGAGTTGAGCAAGAACAACAAACTCTGGCAAAAAAATATCTATAGGATACATTTTATGTACATCTTTACCTACGCCTTTTATTTCTTTTTTGTAAACTACAACATCAACTCGGGCATCCTGCTCAATCTACAAATTATCAGTATGACTCTAATGGTATTGTATGTGGGCTATTCGGCAAACGTGCAGCCCAATGTATTCAATGGCCTGTATGCCCTTAACGACCAGCTTTTCTTTAAGTACAAAAATTCGGGTCTAACAGAAAGCCTGTCCGAGGAACTCAAGTCGAACTTAGTGAAGTTGTTCGATGAGCACAAGGTTTACAAGGAGAACGACATAAGTCTGGAAATCCTGGCCGAAAGGTTAAATACCACCAGACACAATACCTCCCAAGTGATCAACGAGCATTTTAAAATGAACTTTCATGAATTGATCAATAGTTACCGGATCCATGAAGCCAAACAAATTCTGGATACTGACTATCTCAAAAATCTGAATATCATTGATATCGCTTATGAAGTGGGCTATAACAACAAAGTTACCTTCAACAAGGCCTTTAAAAAAGATACCGACCTTACACCCACCGAGTATCAAAAAAAAACGCTACGAAATAGCCTAAAGACCAGCGTAAGCTCAACGTAAACTTTTATCGGAAAAAGTAAAGGTTTATAAGTTCTTCCCAAATATTATCCAGAGCGTATTACTTTGGTTTTATAACTAACTAAATGTAAAGCAGCCCTGAAAAACTTACTCCTAAAAAATACTTCATTCTCATTTTTAGAGTAATTAATTGAATTAGTCATCAATATAATTCAGGGCTGCAATTTACATTCAGAAATACCCGCCAATACAGGCAATTTTCCCTTTACCATTAGTATTATCCAAAAAACCGATATTGTTTGCGGTAGACCTTGGCTCTTCGTTTTTTATTAGGTGCCCGACCCCCGTGCCCGGCCTATAAATAGGATGTCCGCAAATATCTTATGCCGTAGGATTTACTTCAGCGCCTTGCCGTTTTGAAAATATCTGGAACCAAATTGGGATTATGGCTTTGGAGGATATCCTTTTTTAGATGAATGAATAAGGCGGAAGAAGCGAATACCCAAATTGACCTAACTGCACTCATCATTGAATTATTCTCAGTAAATGGACGGTAGGCGTAAAAAAAGCGTAAACTTTCATCGGAAAAGTAAACGTTTATAAGACTTTCCTTAAAACAGGCAAAGAGCATGTTACTTTGGGCCGTATGACTAATTAAATGTAAAGTAGCTCTGAGACACTTACTTCCAAAATTTAGAAACAGCACTCTTAATTCTCACTTTTTTGGGAACGGTAGGTTTCCCTGGCTTTAAGTCCTATGGGCCTACGCTTACAGTTTAATTCAAGACGTACGAGACTAACTTAATTAAAACTTAAAGTATGAAAAAAAAATGTATTTGGCTGTGTATGCTATTCCTATTTGGGATGTCTATGGCATATGCACAAGAAAAAACAGTTTCCGGTACCGTTACGGATGAAGGAGGCTTACCCTTACCTGGGGTGAACATTGTGGTAAAAGGAACTTCCACGGGAACACAAACTGATTTTGATGGCAACTATGCTATCCAGGCAAGCTCAGGGGATGTTCTTGTTTATTCCTATTTAGGACAAACAACCGTTGAGCGCACTGTAGGCGCTTCGGATGTCATCAATGTAACGATGCAGGAAGATGCGGAGGCCTTGGAAGAGGTGGTCGTTATTGGTTACGGTAACCAAGAGGAGAAAAAGATTATCCAGAACATCGGTATCGTAAAAGAGGAGGCCATTGAGAACCTCCAGGTGGTCTCGGCCGATCAGCTCCTACAGGGGCAGAGCGCCGGTACCCAGATCGTGAACGCCTCGGGTGTTCTCGGTTCTGCCGCCGTTATACGTGTACGGGGCGTAAACTCGATCAACGCGGGTAGCCAGCCCCTTATCGTGATCGATGGGGTGCCCATCACCGATACCGCGGGCAACACGCTCAACCGTGGGGGGAACACCGGGATCAACCCGCTCTCCTACGTGAACCCGAACGACATCCAGTCGCTCACCGTACTTAAGGATGCCGGTGCGACCTCGATCTACGGGTCCAGGGGCGCCAACGGGGTAATCCTGATCACCACCAAGAAGGGCCGCAGGAACTCCGCCGCCCAGGTGACCTTTGACGTGAGCACACAGTACTCGCAGTCTACCGACGTTCCGGACATCCTGACCGCGGACGAGTTCCGACAGTTCAAGTCGGAAGTGGCCACCATACAGAACGGCGGCACCACGGTAACACCAGAATCCCTTGGCCTTGGCGCCATCGGTTCCGGGGGGACGGACTGGCTCGGCGGGGTACAGCGCACGGGCGTATCACAAAACTACAACCTTGGCGTAAGGGGCGGTGGCGAGAAGACCAGCTTCTTCTTTGGTATGGACTACCAGGACACCCAAGGCTTTATCATCGGCAACGACCAGCAACGGGCCGGGGCGCGGATCAACATCGATTCGGACGTCCAGGAATGGCTGAAGGTCGGGATGAACCTGGGGGTCACCAACAACCGCCTCAACAGGGTAAGTGTGGAGAACAGTATCAACGCACCCTTCACAACAGCCTTCCTTCAGAGCCCGGTGGTAGCGGCCTTTGACGACGAGGGCAACTTCGCGCAGTCGGGCTCCTTTATCCCGAACATCTTTGCGAGGGTGGCCCTGAACACGGACGAGCTGAAGACCTTTCGTGTAATCGGGAACGCCTATACCGAGATCACCCCTATCGAGGGGCTTACCTGGCGTTCCGAGTTCGGTATCGACAGGCTCGACCTTGAAGAAACACTTAGAAATGCGGACTTCAACACGCCCGGTGGATCGGCACAGGTAGTGAGCGTAAGGGAGGAAAGATATCTTACCAACCAGACGATAAACTACTCCGACACCTATGGTGAGGACCACAACCTATCGGTTCTTCTCGGACTGAACTATGAGGAGACCCTCAGGTCCAGATTGAACGTTTCCGCGACCGGATTTTTGGACGATGTCCTTAGGAACCTCGGCGCAGGGGCTACGGCCACCGTATTGAACGGGGACCGTTTCCCGACCCGCCTTTTCGGGCTCTTTTCCAGGGTATCCTATGACTACAAGGGCAAGTACCTTGTGGAGGGATCCATAAGACGTGACGGGTCCTCCCGTTTCCAGCCAGATGTGCGTTTCGGGTACTTCTGGTCCGCGGCCGCGGGCTGGGTAATCTCCGAGGAACCCTTTGTCCAGGACATCGACTTTATTGACTATCTCTCCGTCCGGGCCAGTATCGGTACGGTGGGTAACGACCGCTTGGGGACCTTCCCATCGCTCGGGCTCTTCAGTATCGGAGGTTTCGGGGACTACAACGGGGAATCCGGGGCCGTACCCAACCAACCTGAAAATGCGGACATCAAATGGGAGGAAAGTGAGACGCTGGACATCGGTATCAAATCGACCTTTTTGAACGGGCGCATCAATTTCAACGCCTCGTACTTCAAGAAGACCACCAGCGACCTTTTGCTGAACCAGATATTGCCACCACAGACCGGTTTTACCTCGATCAGCAGGAACATCGGCGAGATGGAGAACAAAGGTTGGGAGTTTGAACTGAGCACGGTGAACGTACGCTCCGAGAACTTCGAGTGGCGTACCAACTTCAACCTGACCACGATAGAGAATAAGGTGCTCCGTCTCAACGAGGACGCCGCGACGGACCCACAGGGCAGGAGGATCATCGACGGGGCCATACAAAGGGCCATCGAAGGGGAATCCCTGAACAACTTCTACCTGATCCGTTACGTGGGCATCAACTCCCAGACCGGGGACGCCGAATGGTTGGATGCCAATGGAAACATTACCACTAATCCAGGCTCGGGAGACCGTGTGGTCACGGGAAGCCCGCTTCCCGATTTCTCAGGGGGTATGACCAATACCTTCAAGTACAAGGACTTTGACCTGTCCGTACTGATGAACTACTCCTATGGTAATGAAATAGTAATTGACGGCCTTCGTTTTGCCGACGGTAACGACGCCATCGGGGGCATAGTGAACATCAGGAGGCAGAACCTGAACATCTGGAGGCAGCCCGGCGACAACGCCTTTTTGCCAAGCCCAAACAGTTCTACCTTTAACTTGTTCAACCAGCGTTCTACCCAGCAGCAGTTGGACGGCTCCTATCTGAGGATCAAGAACATCACCCTGGGGTACAACCTTCCCGAGAAGGCCCTGGAAAGACTTGGCGGTTTCATTACCGGGCTTAGGCTCTATGCCACGGCAACCAACCTCTTCACCATTAAAGGGGACGAACTGGACGGGATAGACCCCGAGGTGACCGATGATATCGATCCCTTGTTCCAAGGAGAAACATTCTTTACCGCACCACAGGCCAAGTCCTATTCGTTCGGGGCACGTTTAACATTTTAATAAAAAATAGAGCAATGAAAAAAACAAATAAAGCAATAGCAGCACTCTTTGGACTTCTCATGATCGTTTCGTGCGAGGACCGATTGGACGTGGTTGCGGAGAACAATGTGGCCTCCAGTACAATCTTCAGCACCTTTGCCACGATCAACGGTGCCGTCGTCGGGGTCTACAGTAAGAACCAGAGCGGTGACCTGAACGGGAATCCGCAGCTGATGTCGGACTTCATGTCGGACAACGTGAATTTCGTGGGAAGTTTCCCTTCCCTCCAGGAAGTGGACCAGTTCGAGACCTTGGCCACCAATACGACGATAGACAACATCTGGTTGGATGCCTATGAACTGATCGGGGCCGCCAACAATGTAATCGTGAACCTTCCGCCTGTAGATCCGGCGGAGATCAACGGGCTGGATGAGGCCACAAAAGCCGTATTCGTAGCCGAGGCCAAGTTCCTACGTGCGTACACTTATTTCCAATTGGTGAACCTCTTTGCGCAGCCCTACCAGTTCAGCGGGGGCACCAACCTTGGGGTACCGATCGTTTCGCAGCCCTTCGAAGGGGGCGAGATATCCGAGTTCCAATTGGAGCGTTCCACGGTGAACGAGGTGCACGCTTTTATAGAGCAGGACCTTTTGGACGCCATTGCGGACCTTCCGGTGGACAACGGCGAGCGGGCCGAGCAGGCTTCTGCCCAGGGCCTTTTGTCCAGGTTGTACCTCTACAGGGAGAACTGGGCCGGGGCGGCCGATCTGGCCAACCAGGTGATCGCGGCGGGCAACCACCCCTTGGCGGCCAACTACGATTTCTATAACAACGCGGAAACCTCCTCGGAGCACCTGTTCGTGGTGATCAATACCCCGACCGACGGTCCCCAGGACGAATCGGTACCGGGTTCCGACGAGGTGTACGTGAACTTTTACAACGCCTCCCCCGGAGGACGGGGCGATGCGCCCTTTAGCCAGGACCTGATCGATGCCTTTAATGCGGAGCCCGGGGACAGAAGGTTCGACGAACTGTCCGTAGCGGCCACCGATGCAGGGGGCAACAATACCTTCTTCACCACCAAGTACAACGATGTGGTGGACAATGCCTCCGATGGTATGGGGGTAAGGGTCACGGAGATGTACCTGAACAGGGCCGAGGCCAATTTTAGGGCAGGCACCTCTGTGGGGGCCACGCCCCTGGCCGACATCAACACGCTGCGTAGCAGGGCCGGCCTTGCCGACCTTACCGCGGGCAATCTGGACCTTGACGCCATCAGTCTGGAAAGAAGGAAGGAACTCTGTTTCGAGGGCCACCGTAGGATGGACCTCTTAAGGAATGGCCTGAACCTTCGCCCAGGTGGCGGTCCCGAGTCGGCACCCGGTGCGGACAAGGTGATCTTCCCCATCGTGGACGATGAGACCACCAACAATCCGAACATCACGCAGAATCCCGGAACCTTCTAGGAGCTAGCGGAACTGATATAGGAATGGGACCACCAAGGCACGGTTTTTGGTGGTCCCTATATTTTAACCCTAAACCGATCTAGATATGAAAAGAACGATCCTCCTTGCCCTGTGCCTTGCAGGCCTTTCGGCCCAGGGGCAGATACAGCGGCCCAACAACGAGACCTTCAACGAGCTCGCCTTCTTCGTGGGCACCAACAACCCGATCTACGACGAGGCCGAGGGCTCGCGCTACCTCCTGGAGGAGTTCGTGTCGGCCCGTATAAACGGCATGGAAAAGGTACAGCTGCTGCGCTTCAACGTGGTGGAGAACAGCATCGAGATCAAGAGGGAGAACGGCGAGGTCATGGGACTGGACCGCTCCACCCCCTACCGCATAGCCCTGCTGGACGGTTCCGGCCGCTGGTTCGAGACCAGGCCCTATAGGGACGAGCGCGGAAAACTGCAGACCACCTTCTTCGAAAGGCTGCACCGCGGCGAGGGCTACACGCTCTATTTCAAGGAGAACATCAAGTTCGTGCCCAAGAAGCCCGCCAAGAGCAGCTACGAACAGGACGTGCCCGCCAAGTTCAAGCGCGAGGGCGCCCGTTTCTACCTCCAGGGGCTGGGCCCCGAGGGCGAGGTGGTGGAACTGCCCCGCAAGCGGAAGAACCTGGTGCCCCTGTTCGGGGAACGGGCCGGGGAAATGGAAAAGCACATCAAAAAACAGAAACTGGACCCCTACAAAAGGGAGGACCTGGTAAAACTGCTCGATTTCTATTTCAAAGCGTCGTGATTTGCATCGCTTGAAAAGTCCATGTATAGCGGAGTAACGGCGCTTAACCTCCAAAATTCTCGACAAACGGAAGGTTTTTGGTAAACGTAACGTAAACTTTTATCGGAACGGTAAATCTTGATAAGCCTTTCCCCAACGTATGCAAAGAGTATGTTACTTTGAGATGAGTAACCTAATAAATGTAAAGCAGCTCCGGAACATGTTCTAAAAAAACTTCTGTCTCATTTTTTAGAGTAATTATTTGAATTAGCTATCAAAGTCATTCGGAGCTGCAATTTACATTCACTGATCCATAATCGTTGGGCTATCCTTTTTTTCTATACAAGCCATCAAAAGCAACACTCGCTACTTCATTGCCCTGAAGGACTTCCCAAAGTTGCCGCACGCTACCATCCTCGTTCAACGTCCAGGTAATTCTGTTCTTGTAGACCTTCCCATCCGTGTGGGTAAACTCGTCCGATGAAAGTATCATATGGTTATCTATCCTATTCCCTTTTAATTTTAGATGATTCCCAGCATTGTCTATCCACAATTGCTCCCATTGTTTGGTACTAAGGTTAAAAAAGTTATAGCTGGTACCGGTATAGTTCCCATTGGCGCTGGTCCAATTCTCCCTTAGTACACAGCTACCCTCTATTTTTTCAATGGTATTCTTTCCGGCTGCGGAACCGTCGGTCTTGGTGACCTCCCAATCCCCTACCCAAAAGTCAAAGGCGGTATGATCTTCGGTACAGCAGGCGCATGCATCGCTTTGCGCATGTACTAAAAATCCAAAAAAAAGAAAAAGTGAAAGGCTTACGTATTTTTTCATCATTCCAAGTGTTTTTGTATAGGTAAGATACTGATTTTGAACACTACTACCGAGACACTTTTGTTAAATAATTATCCCTGAAAAGGAACTTGAACATGCCCAATGGGTCGTGGTTTTGAAAACATTTGGGATCGGATTTCGGACAGGAATAGAGGATATTGTTATACCGAATCGCACCGGACGGCAGTGGAATATCTTCCAAAGCGGTTGCCAATTTCTTTGTCTTTTTGTTAAAAATTAGATAAAACACCTGGTTTTTAGGTGAATACACCCTTACACCAACATCTAAAACCCCGATACGGTCGTATATTTGTAAGAACAAAGTTTTTGACTATGGAAAAGCAGTATTGTAGAGTAGGAACCGTTACACCGATAACTTCCGGGGCACACGCCATAACCCTTTTGGAATACCAATATCAAAGTTTTATGGAGAAAGCGTCAAGCATTAAATATACGGATACCCAGTTGGGTGAATTCTTTGAACAAAAGGCACAAAAAATCAAGAAAGTCCTGGAAAGTTTGGTGTAGACATCAAGCTAGCCGCCCCAGCTCTGTCGCCATTTCTTTTTGCACCTCCCGGGCTTTTTCTGCCGCGGCCTCTGCGAAATCCATTCCTTTGGAGGCGTAGATGATAGCACGCGAAGAGTTGATCAGCAGTCCTACATCCTCGGTCATACCAAAATGACATACTTCCTTTAGACTTCCCCCTTGTGCCCCAATACCCGGCACCAATAAAAAGCTTTCGGGTACAATTTGCCTAATCTCGGACAAATAGGATGCCTTGGTTGCACCTACCACGTACATAAGGCGTTCGGCGGCATGGCTATAGGTCTTGGAGGTCTCCAGAACTTCCTTGTACAGCTCCCTACCGTTGCTATTTTTTGTTTGAAAATCAAAAGCTCCGACATTGGACGTCAATGCCAAGAGAATGGTATGCTTATCTTCAAAGGCCAAAAATGGCTCCACGGAGTCCTTGCCCATATAGGGCGCGATGGTCAAGGCATCAAAATCCAGATTCCCAAAAAAAGCCTGGGCATACCTTGTGGATGTATTGCCAATGTCCCCGCGTTTGGCGTCGGCAATGGTAAATATTCCGGGATGGTTTGTATTCAAATAGGCCATGGTCTTCTCCAGGGCCTTCCAGCCCTTAAGTCCGTAAGCCTCGTAAAAGGCAATGTTGGGCTTATAGGCAACACACAGCTCATGTGTGGCGTCGATAATGGCTTTGTTAAAAGCAAATAGGGGATCCTCTTCGTCCAAGAGGTGTTCCGGCACCTTGTCCAGGTCGGTATCCAAACCAATACAGAGAAAGGACTTTTTTTTCCGGATCTGTGCTGTTAAAAACTGGGTGGTCATTTTGTCTTCCTGCTAAGTGGTCTGAGTCATCAAAAAATTTCCGAGGCCTCCTTTAGTTTTTCGGTATTTTCTACAAGCATGAGCTCATCGATAATCTTTTGAATATCCCCGTTAACAATGTTGGTCAGATCATAAAGGGTAAGTCCTATTCGATGGTCCGTAACCCTGCCCTGTGGGTAGTTGTAGGTTCTAATTTTTGCCGAACGATCGCCACTGCTTACTTGGGAGTTTCGTTTGGCGGCATCCTCTTCCTGTTTTTTTGCCAGTTCCTGATCATAGAGCCGCGATCGCAATACCTTAAAGGCCTTTTCCTTATTTTTATGTTGCGACTTTTGGTCTTGGCACTGCGCTACCAAACCTGTGGGGACATGGGTAAGACGTACCGCTGAATAGGTCGTGTTTACCGACTGCCCGCCAGGACCTGAGGAACAGAAAAAATCTATCCGCACATCCTTGGGATCTATCTGCACGTCAAAATCTTCGGCTTCGGGAAGCACCATGACCGTTGCTGCGCTGGTATGTACCCTACCCTGTGTCTCGGTCTGTGGTACGCGCTGCACCCGATGTACTCCGGCCTCAAATTTTAAGGTACCGTACACGTCCTCCCCGCTTACCTCGAACTGTATTTCCTTAAATCCACCACTGGTACCCTCGCTAAGATCGATCACATTCGTTTTCCATCCTTTGGACTCACAATATTTGGTATACATGCGGAACAGATCGCCGGCAAAAATGCTGGCCTCGTCTCCCCCTGTGCCCGCGCGTATCTCTACCACCACGTTCTTGGCGTCCTCAGGATCTTTGGGAATCAGTAAAAATTTTATTTCCTCTTCCAGAACGGGCAAGGCCGCTTTGGCCTCTTCCAATTGCATTTTGGCCATTTCCAACATCTCGGCATCGCTTCCGTCCGAAATTATTTCCTCTGCCTCGCTAATATTATCCGTCAGCTCCACGTATTGTGTACGTTTGTCCACAAGGATCTTGAGATCCTTATATTCCTTGTTCAACTGTACATAGCGTTTCTGGTCCGATATGATATCGGGTTGGATAATGAGGTCCGACACCTCATCGAAACGTTGTTTTACAATGTTTAATTTATCTAACATATGCGATCTACACTTGGATTGCGAATTTACGATTTTTTTATAGCTTCAAGCAGATCCGAACCGCCTAAGAAAAACCCTTGGTTTTGTGCGTCCGATCTTACGGGGTCGGGAAGATGTTAATTTCCTACAAAAGTAGTGCCCAGGGTAACAATAAAAGCACTTAGCCCATCGCTACGGTCGTATTGGTTTACCCGAAGATCGATAGTTTTGAGCCCAAAAGAGAAAAGTTTGGTGTTGGCAAAAATATCCTTGTATCGGATACCCATACCGTATTGATTGGCATCGTAGGCAGACAGGTCGTAGTCCGAGGTATAAAATTCCAGGGTGGATACAGCCCCTTCCTTACTGAAGAAGTAATCGGCAGCGGTCTGCGTATAATACCGATAACTGGGGTACAGTGTAAACTTATCACTTAATTTTATGGGTGCTTCCAAACTGGCGGTATGCCCGTGTATCCCCCAATTGTCCATATAATATCTGTAATACCCCCGTAGGACCACTACATCGTTCAAATAATAGTTCAATCGGCCCCCAATGGGCAACTTAAAGCGGCTATCGGGAAGACGTTCCACATCATCCGCCAACTGGAAGTCGTCTATAAAGAAATCTTCCACATCACCAAAATAAACCCGTTGAAAGGGCGTGCTCAACAAACCGTTCTGGGATACAATATCCGCAAACAAAGCACCCTGCCACCGTTTCCCCAAAATTTGGGAAAAACTAAGGGATATGCTGTAGGAATTACGTGTTTCATCCTGAAATTCAGTGAATTGTGGATTATACGTTCCATTGCCGGTAATTCGGTCATCAAAAAAAACACCCCTTAACTCTATCGGATACTGCGAATTCCATTTGTCCAGATATACTTGGGCACTTATCCCGAGCTCGGTGTTTCTTTCATTGAACAAGCGCGTATACCCCGCACCAAAACCTATGGAGAAGTAGTCATATTCGTTGGAGACGTAGGCGTTGGCTGTCCACAAGGTGTTGCGGTCCGAAGAACTGTGCTGATACGAAGGTTTAAAATAGGCCAGTTGATCCTTCCTGGATGCCCCCGAAGAGGCGATGAACGGACTTACTGGGTCGTTGGCATTGCCATCCAGTGGGTTTACATTGCTTGATGAGGCCGAGGTATAGGCAGATATGCCCACATCTACGGTAAGCACGTCATTTGCATTCATGGGTACTTTTACAACGATGCTCGAGGTTGCATCCGTAAGTTCTTCGGTACCTTCTCCCCCGGTTACGGCCGCATTCTGCCCGTCCTGATCATAATAGCTGAACAACAGATCAATTTCCGCAGCTTCAAGGACTCTAGTGGTATAGGTCTGCTGGCCCGCCTGAGAGAAACCCAGGTAAGAAATGAACAGCAGGACGCCCAGGGGTAATTTCCCTTTTACGTGCTTAATTACAGCCACAACCACCCCCTGTTTTTCCTCCATTGGCTCCCGAAGCCGCTTCCCGGTAGATTTGAAAATTGGTTTCAAATCGTTCTGTGCCTTTGGCGGAAAGCAACATCTCGTCATCGTTAATATACACCTTCTCGTATTCTTTGACCACAACGCAGGAGGTGCAAAAAACGGCAAGGACCAATAGCAATACCAATTTCTTCATCCTTTTAAAATTACTGATTATTATCGAACAGGATACCATTGCTTTTATGAATTTTATTTGCGCTGTCCACGATAATCACTTCGGTACCCCTAAGCTGATTGATAAGGGCCATACCTGCATCCCTTCCCATGATAAATACCGAGGTGGCCAGGGCATCACATAGTTCCGCGCTTTTGGAAAAAATGGAAACGCTGTTGATTCCTTTTGAGGGATAGCCTGTCCTGGGGTCGATGATATGCGAATATTTCTGTCCCCTAAAGGTCACGTATTTTTCATAGTTCCCGGAGGTGGCCACCGAGGATTCCACGACGGGGAGCCACGAAAATATCTTATCCTTGCTCAAGGGATTGGCAATACCGATAAGCCACTTTTCCCCACTGGCCTTGGTGCCCCATGTGGTAAGATCTCCGGAAGCATTGATAATTCCTGCCCGTACCTTTTTGGAAACCAAAAGTTGTTTGGCCCTATCGGCCGCATACCCTTTCCCAATGGCCCCAAAACCTATTTTCATGCCTTTTTGCCTCAGAAAGACCGTATGTTCATCTGCATCGAGGATAATTTTTTTATGCCCTATCTTGGCGATGGATCTTTTGATCTCGGTCTCCGTTGGCGGGTATTTCATGGTCCCATCGAACTTCCAAACATTGTCCATAGAGGCATAGGATATATCAAAAGCACCATCGGTAATTTCCGAAATTTGTTTGGAACGTTCAATGAGCTTGAAGAGTTCCACACTTACCTTTACCGGTTTTATACCGGCATTTTTGTTGATTGAGGAAGTTTCGGATTCCGCATCCCAAGAAGATATCATTTTTTCTATGCGGGTGATTTCCGCGGCGGCCTCTTCGATGTTGATATAGCCAATTTCCTCATTGGGCGCTACCACTGTAATCTCGAACCTGCTTCCCATCAGCTTCATGCTCCGATGAACGGTAACATAATTTTCTTGACCAAAACATATAAGGGCAAGAAAAAAAAAGCATAGGGAAAGGTTCAATCTCACTTTATAAAGGAATTTAGAAGAGATAAATAGGCGTCTGGTGAGACTTTTTCATATCCGGTCTTGCCCAAGACCTCTTCCTGACCGTTGAGGACCAGAACCAAGGGGAAATGTCCCTTTGGGTTATAACGCTCGGCCAGTTGTTTGTTGGCATTTATCTTCTCTTCAGGCAGTTTGTTCGTTTTCTTTCTTGGAAAATCTGCATTGTAGAGAATATAGTGCTGCGAGGCGTAGGCCTTAAAGGCTTCCGATTGCCAAATATTCCGATCAAGTCGTTTGCACGGGCCACACCAATCCGAACCTGAAAAGACCAGCACCAAGGGCTTGCTCTCTTGCTTTGAAGCCAAAAGTGCCTCGGCGTAGTTTCCTTTCCAGTCCTGTCCCAAAAGACAGCACGAAAACAAAAGGGCGGTAATTAGAATACTATGTTTCATATGAGTAGGTTATAAGTACTTCTATTGGGATGTGTCTATTCAAAAACACGTAAAATAGTACCGTTCAATTCAGTATTGAAGATTTTCAGCGGATTGGGAGTTACACTGTTCAACGGAGCTCCTTGCTGATCAAAGCGGGCACCATGGGTAGAGCATCGGTAAATACCACCGTTTTCCTCAAGAAAACGCACCTCTTCGGTCTGTTGATGGCTGCAAACCTGACTGGCCGCTACAAACTGACCCTCTAAGTTCTTAACGACCACCACAAAGTCCTTCAGAATAAAATCGCCGTTGTTCTGCAGTCCAGCACCTTCGGAGGTGTTCAGATCGATCGTAAAATCAACTCCGGTGGGTATAGGTTTCATATCTTCCGGTGCCACATCATCGCTTCCACTGCTGGAGCATCCGTGAAGGCAAGGGAAAACTACGGCAAAAGCCGCTCCCGCGCCCAAGTTTTTTAAAAACGTTTTTCTTTCCATAGCATAAGGGGCTTAATTATTAAAACAACGTAGGAATTGGGGGATTCGTATACCTTAATATACAAAGGTGCCATATTCACTTTGTATCGTGAGCTTTTTGTGTGGATTTTGTACCACTTTGCCCACTACTTTGGCGGCCACACCAAAACTTTCCGAGATAGCGATCAAATCTTCCGCAATGGCCTCGTTTACATATAATTCCATCCGGTGACCGCAGTTAAAAACCTGGTACATTTCCTTCCATTCGGTACCGGATTGCTCCTGTATTAAACGAAACAGCGGAGGCATCGGGAACATATTGTCCTTAATGATATGCAATTGGTCTATAAAATGGAGGATTTTGGTCTGAGCGCCACCACTGCAATGTATCATTCCGTGAATGGTTTCGGCCGTGTATTCCGAAAGGATCTTTTTAATGATCGGAGCGTAGGTCCTTGTGGGCGATAGTACCAATTTACCTGCATCAAGGGGAGCTTCGGGTACTTTGTCTGTCAATTTCTTGTTTCCTGAATAAACCAGGGCCTCGGGCACCGCGGCATCATAGCTTTCGGGGTATTTTTTTGCCAAGTACTTGGCAAACACGTCGTGCCGGGCAGAAGTGAGTCCGTTACTGCCCATCCCGCCATTGTACTCCTTTTCATAGGAGGCCTGGCCAAAGGAAGCAAGACCAACGATCACATCGCCCGTCTGTATGTTGGAATTGTCTATGACATCGGCCCTTTTCATGCGTGCGGTAACCGTTGAATCTACGATGATGGTACGTACCAGATCGCCCACATCTGCCGTCTCCCCACCTGTGGAGTGTATGGTAATGCCGTGAGCGGACAAATCCGAAATGAGCTCTTCGGTACCTTGTATTATGGCTGCTATGACCGCTCCGGGTATCAAATTTTTATTTCGACCAATGGTGGAGGACAACATGATGTGATCTGTGGCCCCCACGCAGAGCAGATCGTCCACATTCATGATCAGGGCATCCTGGGCGATGCCCTTCCAAACCGAAATATCCCCGGTTTCCTTCCAATACATATAGGCCAAGGAAGATTTGGTTCCGGCACCATCGGCATGCATAATCAGACAGTAAGCATCATCGTTGGTGAGATAATCAGGTACCACTTTACAAAAGGCCTTTGGAAAAAGACCCTTGTCAATATTTTCTATGGCCTTGTGCACCTCTTCTTTGGAGGCCGAAACCCCTCTTAAATCATATCTTTTACTATTGGACGAACCCATCTTATGCAGTTTGGGGCAAAAATAGGGCAATCCATAAAAAAAGCCCACAAAATGTAGGCTTTTAAATTAAGGTCGCAAAAGGCCACGGGTCTGGTACCTGGCCTGGGCGTTAACCCATCACTTTATGAACAGGAGTTCCCGGTATTTGGTGAGGGGCCATATTTGATTGTCCACCAACTGCTCCAATTTATCGCAATGGTATCGAATCTCGTCAAAGTAGGGCCTTACATTATCGCAATAGGCCCTTGCCTTTTTATCGATATTCGTAATGGTATTGGCACTTTTTCTGGCATCGGTCATAGCATCCACCTTTTTCTTTACTTCAGCAATATGTTCGGCTATTTGTTCTATAATGGTTAGCTGCCCGTCGGACAGCTTCTTGTGGGCCGCTCCAAAAATCTCCTTAAGTCCGGTCACGTTGTCAATCAGCTTGTTCTGATAGGCAATTGAAGATGGTAGGATGTGGTTGTTGACGATTTCGTTGAACACACGTCCTTCTATCTGTATATGAAAGATATAGGCTTCCAACTCTACCTCTTGTCTAGCCTTAACTTCCACCTCGCTCATGACATCCATGGATTTAAAGAGTTCCAAGCTCGCTTTAGAGGTAAGTACCTGCAGGGCTTCAGGTGTATTTTTATTATTGCTCAACTTTCTTCTTTTAGCTTCCTTTTCCCACTCAGTGCTATACCCGTCCCCATCAAAACGAATCCGCTTGGAGGTTTTTATGTACTCTCTAAGTACGTTAAAGACCGCTTCGTCCTTTTTCAGGTTTTTCTTGTCCATAAGGATATCCACCTCCTTTTTGAAGGCAATCAATTGTTTGGCCATGATCGCATTTAGGATGGTCATGGGTTTGGCACAATTCGTTTTAGACCCCACGCCCCGCATTTCGAACTTGTTGCCGGTAAAGGCGAAGGGCGAGGTGCGGTTCCGATCGGTATTGTCCAAAAGGATCTCCGGAATCTTGCCCACTACGTTCAGTTTCAATTCCGTCTTTTCCTGGGGCGATAATTTTCCTTGGGACACCCCCTCCAGTTCATCCAAGACATCACTTAGTTGGGCGCCGATAAAAATGGACAAAATAGCGGGCGGTGCTTCATTGGCTCCTAACCTGTGGTCATTGCTGGCCGAGGCAATGGAGGACCTCAACAATTCCTCATACGTATCCACCGCCTTGATCGTGTTTACGAAAAAGGTGAGAAATTGTAGATTCTTCATTGGGGTGGAACCCGGACTTAGCAGATTGACCCCGGTATCCGTAGCCAACGACCAATTGTTGTGCTTCCCGGAACCGTTAATGCCCGCAAAGGGCTTTTCATGAAAAAGCACCTTAAAACTGTGCTTGTCGGCCACTTTTTCCATGACATCCATCAGCAATAGGTTATGGTCTACCGCCAAGTTGGCCTCTTCAAAAACAGGTGCCAATTCAAACTGATTGGGAGCCACTTCATTGTGCCTGGTCTTTACCGGAATGCCCAATTTTGTGCATTCCTGTTCCAAATCGCTCATAAATCGTATCACCCGGTTTGGTATGACCCCAAAATAGTGATCATCCAGCTGTTGCCCCTTAGCGGCCGAATGGCCGCTAAGGGTACGGCCGGTCATAATGATATCGGGGCGGGAATGGGCCAGGGCCTTGTCTACCAAGAAATATTCCTGTTCCCAGCCCAAGGTGGCATTTACTTTTGTAACGTTTTTGTCAAAATATTTGGCAACGGCCGTTGCGGCTTCATCAACCGCGTGCAGTGCCCTAAGCAGTGGTGCCTTATTGTCCAGGGCCTCTCCCGTATAGGATACAAAAATCGTGGGAATACAGAGGGTTGTCCCGTAGATAAATGCAGGGGAGGTCGGGTCCCAGGCGGTATAACCCCTGGCTTCAAAAGTGTTCCGGATGCCGCCACTGGGAAAACTGGAGGCATCGGGTTCTTGTTGTACCAATTGGCCACCACCAAACTTTTCCATCCCCTTGCCGTTGGGCAATAGGTCAAAAAAAGCATCGTGTTTTTCGGCCGTTGCTCCGGTAAGGGGCTGAAACCAATGTGTATAATGCGTAGCTCCCATAGAAATGGCCCATGTCTTCATGGCCTCGGCCACCTGGTCCGCAATTTTTCGATCGATCTTGGAGCCGGAAAAAATGGCCGCTTTAACGCTGCTATGTGCTTCCTTGGTAAGGTACTGCAGCATCCGTTCTTCGTTGAATACGTTTTGTCCAAAAAGTTCCGAACGTCTTCCTTTTTCCTCAATGTTTATACGATTTCTCTTATGGCTTTCCGCGATAGCGTCAAATCTGGTTCTAGACATGTCAAATTTTCGTTTGTTCCGGCAAAACTAAGAATTATCGATTTAATAATATATGATCAAAAAAATAAATTTTTGACAAAATACCCTAAAAAAATTGGGGGTGTTGAAAAATAATTCCTTTTTCTTAATTAATTACCCATCAAAAATTAGGTTAATTCCTGAAAAAACATATTTTTGTCTGTCGTAAAATTTATAATAAATTACCAATATTATGAGTAAAACTAAATTAGAGTATATCTGGTTAGATGGGCATCAACCAACTCAGGAGTTGAGAAGTAAAACGAAAATTGAAGAAGATTTTGGTGGCAAATTGGAAGATTGCCCGATATGGTCTTTTGACGGGAGCTCTACGGAACAGGCAGAGGGTGGATCTTCGGATTGTCTTTTAAAACCTGTTGCCATTTTTCCAGATCCGGAAAGAGCCAATGGTTTTTTGGTCATGTGTGAAGTTTTAGACTCGGATAGCAATCCTCACCCCTCTAACTACAGAGCTACCATAGACGATGATGATAATGACTTCTGGTTTGGCTTTGAACAGGAATACTTCCTAATGGATACCGAAACAGATTTACCCCTAGGATTCCCTAGAGGTGGGTTTCCCGGACCACAGGGCAAATACTACTGTTCCGTAGGAGGTAGATATACATGGGGAAGGGATTTTGTTGAAGAGCATATGGATCTGTGTATAGCAGCAGGAATCAATATTGAAGGTATCAACCAGGAGGTTGCACCGGGGCAGTGGGAATTTCAATGTTTTGCCAAAGGGGCGAAAAAAGCCGGGGACGAAATTTGGGTTGCCAGATATTTGTTAAATAGGCTTACCGAGAAGTACGGATATTATATTGAATTACATCCTAAGCCGGTAAAAGGCGATTGGAACGGTTCCGGGATGCACGCCAACTTCTCCAATACTACCTTACGAACCTGTGGTTCCAAGGAAATCTACGAAAAAATATGTGAGGCCTTTAGACCTGTAGCCATTGACCACATCGACGTATATGGTGCCTTTAATAATGAAAGACTTACTGGCTTGCACGAAACCGCTTCCATTAAGGACTTTAGTTACGGGGTTTCGGATAGGGGCGCATCTATTCGGATTCCTATTATTACGGTAGAAAAAGGATGGAAAGGATGGTTGGAAGATCGTAGGCCCGCTTCAAACGGAGATCCGTACAAAATAGCCGGTAGGATTATTAAAACGGTAAAATCCGCAAATATAGAAGCTCTAGCAAATTAGTATTAATTGTTGATTATATATCTACCGACCCTTGGAATTCCGGGGGTCGGTTTTTTTATACCCTATTCCCTACCCTTTCCGATTAGCCAACGTACGCCGTTGCCCGATTGCGCGGTCTATTTAGCTGGCAGAATAGCCATTTTTTATTGAATGGTAAAGTACACGAACACCACATAGACTGCGAGGAGGACCAAGCCGTCCCGCCAGCCCAATCGCAGGCCGCGTGGAAGAAAGACCAAAGGTAGGATCAAAAAGGAAATTCCCAGCATCCAGAAGACATCGTAATACAACAGTCCGTCGTCTACCACACTGATCGGTGTAATGATCGAGGTAATTCCCAATACCGCCAGCAGATTGAAAATGTTGGAGCCAATAAGGTTCCCCAAGGAAATCGCCTTTTCCTTTTTTATGACTGCAATAACCGAGGCCGCCAATTCCGGAATGCTGGTCCCAATGGAAACGACCGTAATGGCAATAACACGTTCGCTTACGCCATAGTACGTGGCCAAGCCCACCGCACCTTCGATCAGTAGTTCGGAACCTCCCCATAGGGCCGCCCCTCCAATGCCCAAATACAAAACCGTCTTATACAAGGGCAAGGGTACGTCATCCTCGGGCAGTTCGTCCACCACTGCGGTCTTTTGAAAACGCAGAAGGTATACCAAGAACAAAAAGAGAAGAACCACCATGACCATGCCTTCATAGCGCTGCAACTGCCCATCAAAGAAAATAAATCCGAAAAACAAGAGGGAAGCCACAGCCATCACGGGCCAATCTGTGGTATAAAAGCTTTTTCTAACATCCATATGCCCAAGGATAACGGTAATCCCAAGTACCAATCCAAGATTGGCAATATTGGAACCCACCACATTGCCCAGCGCCAGATCTGGAAAACCGTCCAGGGCGGCCTTAATGCTTACAATAAGTTCCGGGGCCGAGGTGGCAAAGGAAACTACCGTCATCCCGATAACAATCTTGGGGATGTTAAGCCTTAGTGATAAGGCCACTGCCGCTTTTAGCAGCCAATTCCCGCCCATGATGAGCAAGGCCAACCCCAGTAAAACAAAAAGAAGATCCTGCATAGGACAAATTTTGGCAAATATAGACTAAGATTTTTGATTTGATATAGGTTTTTACCCCTTGTCTTTTCCTGCCAAAATCGTTTCCAAAAAAAATGAAAATGCCCAAAAACGCCGTTTTTGGAATAAAATGCCCCTTGGAATTTGAAAAACCACTCAAAAACCCTCTTGAATTATTACAAATTGTAATGTTATTTAACAATTCAGATTTCGATTAGAAACTTCTTCCAAGAGAGCGTTTGAAATCTTATAATCGAATTCATTTTTTCACTTACAACACTGCATGCAATTGCATTAAATTTCATCAAACCGTTTGGAAATAAGCAATCTTCCGCTATATCTTAAAAAAGTAATCGATTATCATCAACTACTTATTAACCTCTAAAACCTAAGTGAAATGATCACTCTAGCAAAGTTTGTATTGTACTTTATACTGACCATAATCATGTCTAACCTTTAAACCAAATCCATATGCTAACAATTCTAGGAATACTCATCATAATCGTAGGGATCTTTACCTTATTGGCGAAACCCATTTTTAAGAACCACAGACTGTTTGACTGGTTTACGCAGCGCAGAAGTTTCCAAATCATCCTTGTAGGCATCGTTATGAGTGTGCTCACCGGCACGTTTTTTTATGCGGAGCCCGGTACCGCCTATGCGGTGCAATATCCTTGGGGAGGGCAAAAGGCTGTTTTTAGGCAAGGTATCCATACCAAGATGTGGGGGCGCCTTATTCCCTTGCAGTTTGAACTACCCATAAAATATGTCATCCCCAACGCCAAGGGTGAACTAGGGGAACAAAGTGAATATGCCAATGTGGATGTAGCCAAGTATTGGGCATTTAGCGACGCGGTGAAGGCACGCATAGCCACTTCCGTGGTTATCAGTATCAACACGGAAGACGATGCACAGTTTCTATCCGTGGCCGATCGTAACAAAACCGAGCAGAACCTGATTCGCTCCCGTATCATTCCAAACATTGACCAATCCATTAAAAACACCTGTAAGCTTATGGACGCCCAGGACTATATCTCTGGACAGGCGTCTGACTTTGACCGGTATTTTAAGGATCAGCTGGAAAACGGCATGTATGTGCTGGAAGAGTACTTGACCAATGAACGCAAAGAAGTCATCGGCGACAGCGCTACCGTGCGCACCGTAGTAAACAAACAGCGCAAGCAGAAACGTTATCGGATCAAAATGCAACAGGGGACCGCGGTCCGGGAAGAGGGCAATTCCCTTAAAAGTTATGGCCTTACCGTGGTGCAGGCCGTAGTTACCGAAATAGATTGGGAAGAGACCTTTGACAATCGTCTGCAATTGCAAAAAGAGGAAGTGGCCCAGACCCAGCTAGAGAAGCAGCAGGCCGAACGGGAATTCTATCGGGCACAAAAGGAGAAGGCCCGTGGTGAAGCCGAGAAAGCTGCCGAACGCGCCCGCCTGGAAAAGGAGCAGATCCAAAAGACCATCGCCGCCGAGACAGAGGCCAAGGTGGCCGAGTTCAACTTGGTGAAGGAAAAAAAGCAGTTTGAAGTAGAAAAGTTTAAGGCCCAGAGCAAAAAGGTGGCAGCCGATGCCGAAGCCTATCAGAACGCCAAATTGGTCAATGCCGGACTTACACCTCAGGAGCGTGCCGAATGGGATTATAAAATGGCTGTTGGGGTAGCCCGTGAACTCAAAGAGCTTAACCTACCAGAAATCTTTATCGAAGGCGGTGATGCCAAGAGCGGCGACGCCAATTTATTGCAATCCTTGATTGGGGCAGATCTAGCCAGGAAAATGATGGAAAACGATAACAAGTAATGCCTTTGTTTGGAAAAGCCTGTATGAAAAGTGCTTAAAAATTGAAACTGTCACATCGAGCGCAGTCGAGATGCTCAATAAATTGATAGTTTAAAAAGTTCTCGACTGCGCTCGAACAGACATTCAAACACTTTTCATACAGGCTACTTTTATCTATTTGAGGTAACTTAATCTATTCCCCAATTTTTTGCAGAAAGGCGATATCGTTCTCCACCGTGAGCAAAAGCAGGCTTGTGGCCGTACAGAAAACCGGACTGGTAATACAGTGATGGCCGTTCCAACTGCCGTCCTCATTTTGAATTTTTAAAATCCTCCCGCTCATATCATCATACCATTGCTCCCACTCCTTATCTTGGTTTACGACCATGGATTCTCCCGTCTGTAAAAAACTTAGAAACTCCTCTCCCCCATTATTGCCAAAACCAGACATTACATCATCCCTCTGGGCGGTTCGTTTTGCGGACTGATATACTTCGTACGCCGTTGCATGCTCCAACGCCTCGGCCTTGGTATACCCTGAGCGTTCCAGATTGGCCGCATTAATTTTCGCATCCTTATCCAATTTACCCTCAGCTTTCGCTTTGTTAATAGCTGCTTCCGCCTTGCGGGCTTCTTTGGCACTTGCCCTAACACTTCCACTTACCGCATAAAGCATTATTCCTGCGCCGTCATCTGTTTTTACCGTACCGGTCTTTTCGTCGTAGTTGCCCTTTTGATAGTTACGGGACCGTTCCATCACCACCGAATCCACGGCAGCACCCACGGCCATGGCCGATTCCAATGCACTATTGGCCATACCGCTTTGCAACACTCCGGCCCATCCGGCTCCTTTTTGCCTGCCTTCGGCATCTGTTCCCCCCTCTATTCGCGCAATGCAGATATCCAGGCAGCGAACTACCCTTTTTCTGTCCATCCCCGCCAACTCTCGTTCCAGGACATTGGTAAGGAACTGGGCGGTAAGCACGGCGTCTATATTCTCGCCCAACTTGGTTTGGATCTGGGTGTTCCTGACCTCTGTAATATAAGGGCTATCATCTGCTACATTTTCCACGGTCTCCAACAAAAAGCCCAACGCTTTTTTGAGGTTCGGGGCGTGCTTGCCCTTTTTTAGGGTATTTCCACTTCTTAACAAGGCCATCCCAACAATAGCCGTGGTGGCGGGATCCGCCTTTACCGCGTGTGGATCTCTAATATGTTGTGCACTATGGCTCCCAGCACCATATCCCCCATTGGGCAATTGTGCCTTGGAAAGCCAAGAGAGCCCATCACCGATGGCCAGCGCCAAGTTTCCATTAGTCTTATACTGGTTAAAGCCTTGAGAGGATTGCTCCCCCATAACCGTCATAAATACGCATCCTGCTTCGGGTTCTAATGTTCGCACGGGTTTCTGGTCCGTCGTCCTAAAATTGGAGGCAAAAAAACCACCGATTATCAGGGTGGGCAAGAGTAAAATTGTCCATTTTGTTTTCATGTCAAAAAAATTTAAATTCCTGTCTAAGCTAGCATGCACCGGAAACCTATCAAACCGATTTTTAGTGTAGTGCCCTTCTTAACGAGCCATTGGTGAAATTCAGTTAGGTAAGTGTTTGAAGAAACGGCAATGTATGAAGTCGGACACAATACTTACCTTTGAAAAACGGCTAACCTAAACCGAGTACGATGAGAAAGTCCTTTTTTATGTTTTTGTCGAGGGTAAACAAACTCCTTTTGCCCTCGTATTCAAAAAGACAGCTAGACCTCTCCAAGGCCTCTAAACTGCAATTGGCCATCATTGGCTGGCGCTATTATGTGACCACCAATGCCCTGGAATAATATAGGGCAGGCTGCCTTTATTTTGGCCTTCCTTATTTTGTGGAAAGTTTAAAAAGAAATATATTTGCAGCCCGTTATCGGTAAAGCATAAGGCCTCGTGGCGCAACTGAATAGCGCATCTGATTACGGCTCAGAAGGTTACAGGTTTGAATCCTGTCGAGGTCACTACAAGCAGAACGTCCATTACGCAAGTAATGGGTTTTTTGTTTTATGGAAAGATGGAAAGCTAATGCTTTCCAATCTTGTAATAAAATAAAAGGTATGGCGAAGCCATAAGGCTTTCTATTTGCAAAGGGGAATTCAAGGGAAAACCGAAGGTAATCCTGTCGAGGTCACAGTTCATAATCCAGGAAGAGTCTAAGTTATTGATACTTAGACTCTTTCTTTGGTTTTGCCGGGGTTCAAACTAGAATGATTTACAAAATATAAAAATCTCTTTATCAGATTGTTACATTTTAGAAGTCAAGTGTTTTATCCCATTTATGACCCACACCAAATTCATTGGGAAGTAGAGATTGTGTTATTTTCCTACAGAGAAAAAAAATTATATATTTAGCCTTCCCCAAGCTGAATATCAGTTCAGTGCCATCTTACTAAGCACTAGTTTTAAGCTCAATATTTGGATATGAAAATAAAACTTGACGATTTACTAATACCAGAGGCCAGTCCGTTTGAAAATTGTCAGTTAAAACGTAAACAGCATGCGGAAGTTCTCAACAGTATAGTTTCCAATTATGCCGACGGGTTTGTTTTAGCAATCAATAATCGATGGGGAACTGGGAAAACTACGTTCGTCAAGATGTGGAGACAGCACTTAATTAACAATGATTTTGAAACTTTATATTTTAACGCATGGGAAAACGATTTTCATAACGATGTTATCATAGCACTACTGTCCGTACTTCAGGATTTAAAGGGTAAGTCAGAGGAAAGTTTTAATACCATTTTGTCAAAATCTGCTAAATTTTTAAAGAGGGTTTTCCCTGTGGTTGCAAAAGGTGTTGCGGATAGAGTTATGGGAGAACAGGTAAGTGGAGAAATATTAAAAGAAATAACGGAATTTGGTTTAGGAGAAGTCGAGCGTGAAATCCAAAATTTTAGTCAAAAGAAGAACGGAATTAAGGACTTTAGAGAAAGTTTGGAGGCCTTTATAAATGCGTCGGCCATTAAAACACCGTTGATTTTTATAGTAGATGAATTGGATCGTTGTAGACCCAGTTATGCGGTAGAGGTAATGGAACAAATAAAACACCTATTCTCTGTTCCTGGCATAGTGTTCGTACTGTCAATTGATAAAATACAATTAGGCAATGCCGTTAGAGGTTTCTATGGTAGTGATTTGATTGATTCAGACGAATACTTGCGAAGGTTTATTGATTTAGAATATTCCATTCCTGTCCCTAATAAGACTGATTTTGTTGGATACTTGTATGAATACTATGAATTTGATTCTTTTATTCAATCCGAAGCAAGGAGACGTTTTCACCAACCGGATGAGGAAAAAGACCATTTGAAGAGATTTGCTGGCGTAACATTTAATACTGGCAATTACACTCTTAGGCAGATGGAGAAGTCCTTTAGTAGGATTCGACTGGTACTAAGCACTTTAAAGGAAAATCGATTGATATTTCCAGACCTGTACTTTTTTCTAGATTACCTTAGAGATCACAATCCGGAATTCTATTCGCAAATGAAATCCACAAATGTTAGCTTACAAGGGTTTTTGGAAAGAATTGAAAAAATATTGGATGACGTGTCCGGTTCGGAAGAAACATCGGAAATCCAATACTTAATTGGTAGCTTGTTGTATAGGTATTCTCGAGATTATTCCAAGAAACACTATCAACACAATTATGAGCTTATTGAAAATACACCTGATTCCACTCAGTTTAGATTGTCCCTATCTTCCAAATTGGAAGACAAGGGTAACAATATTGCTCGAAGAATTGCAACTTTGGAGAGGGGTAGTTCAAACATTGGATTGAATGCCATAATGGAACAGTTAGAAATAAGTAATCAAATTATTTAATAACCCTATGAAAACTTCAAACTTTGTTTTCCCATTATTAAAACACGAACTCTTGAACATCCCAACATGTTAATTGGGATTTCATGTGAACACTGGATTGTTTCGGATTTGGTTCATTTTGGGCTACCCAGAAACAGCCCAGGGGAAAAATATATAACTGATTATCAAATGGTTAAAACCAAATAATGATCCTGTCGAGGTCACTACAAGCAGAAAGTCCATTACGCAAGTAATGGGTTTTTTGTTTTATGGAAAGATGGAAAGCCAATGCTTTCCAATCTTGTAATAAAATAAAAGGTTTGGCGAAGCCATAAGGCTTTCTATTTGCAAAGGGGAATTCAAGGGAAAACCGAAGCTAATCCTGCCAGAGGCAGGCAGGCCTGTCGAGATTGCTTCACAAACTCGTAACAAGAACTAAAATATTGGAAAACCATGCGTTTACTGGATTTTGTTCTCCTTAAGCCGCTATCAATTCCCCTAATTTAAAGTACACTACGTACAATTCCCTAACAAAATAGAGGTAAGAGGGCTTACCACTTGGTTATTAACATGATTGGTCACATCTAAAATTAACCTTCTAAAGTAATATGATAGGTTAATACAAATAAAAATCGTATATTAACCTGTAAAATCTATATTGATGGTTAATATATTGAGCATGAATCCCGGTAGTTATACTGGGTCCTACAAAGTCATCGGGGGCGAGTTATGTTTTGATTTTGCCAACACCGTGAGTTGGCGTAATCGAAAAAGCCCTCACGAATGGTTAGACAGTTTTGAAAATCTTTCGATTTGGTGTCAGCTCGTCGGAATTCTGGACGAATTTGAGGCCAAACACTTGGTGCACACGCTAACGAATACCAGAAAAACCGGCTCTGGAACATTATCTGAACTCTATTCACTTCGCGAGGCAATTTTCAACATATTTACTGCTGTTGCCGATAAGAAAAAGCCCTCAGAAAAAGACATTTCCCACTTGAATGCCTTTTTTAAGGAAAAAATAGAAAAACAAAAAATCCTATATAACGGCAGTGAATTTCATATGGCCTGGCGCAAAAACCTCCCTCCCTATGAAAAAATAGTACACCATATCTATGACTCGGTAATCTATGTAATGACTCAAATAGACTTGACCCGGGTAAAGAAATGCAGCTCTTGTGAATGGTTATTCCATGATATCAGTAGAAATAGGAGTCGTAGGTGGTGTGTTATGGAAGATTGCGGTAACAGAAATAAAGTAAACAGCTTTAACAAAAGGCAACGTGGCTTGAAGTCGTGAAAATTAGAAGGGCTACATATCAAGATTCTGAGCAAATCGTCTCATTGGTAAAGAAGGTACTCAATGAGTTTGGGTTCACTTACGACCAAAAAACTTCCGAAGCTGATATCGAAGATATTGAAGCTACCTACTTAACCGATAACGGAACTTTTTTGGTGTGTACTTATAAGAACAAAATTGTAGCTACGGGAGGCTTATTGGAAATAAATAAGACAACTTACAAAGTCCGAAAAATGTATGTGGACCAGGCGCATCGGGGGATTGGTTTGGGCAAACGCATGTTGGCCAGTCTGGAAGAAGAAGCAATTCGTAGAGGTGCTGCACAATTAATTTTGGAAACAACGGACCAAATGAAAGCTGCAATCAACTTATATCTAGGCTCTGGCTACGCTGTAACGTCAACTCTTACTGCATCTCCACGCTGTACAATGACCATGGCCAAAACCTTAAAATGAGCGCTACATGGGAACAAAAGAATATTCCATCCTTTATTTAACCGATTTTTATTACCCTGCAAAAGGCAGAAAGTACTATGAGGAAGATCTTTATATCATAGATCAGCTTAGGGATACGTTTAAAATACTTATTTGTCACCCACTCCATTCAAAAGACTTTGAAAGTATCGTGGACATTGTTATTTTCAGAAACACGGGATCCGTTATCTATTACAAGGATTATTTCCAGGAGTTCGTGGAGCGGATCGATCATATGAACATTTTGGTATACAACGCAATGACTGGAAAAGGGGATATGAAGGGAAAACAACACTTGCTTGATTTGACAAAGGAAAATTACCCGGTGATTCCATCCATTGAAGATCTAACGGCTATGGAAAAACTGCCCGCTTCTGAAACGTATATTTTGAAATTAAAAAATGGGGCAGATTCAATTGGGATGAAGCAGGTCTCCCATCAGGATTTACCAAATTTGAATTTAAAGGGATATATCGTACAGCCCTATGTGGATTTTGAATATGAAGTCTCATTTTACTTTGTCGATTCCGATTTTCAATATGCCTTGTACGCCCCTGACAAAGAAAAAAGATGGGTGTTGGAGCAATACAAGCCATCAAGGGAGGACTTACAATTTGCGACTAAATTTATCGAATGGAACGCCCTGGGGCATGGCATACAGCGGGTCGATGCCTGTAGACTAACGGATGGAAAGCTATTATTGGTTGAATTGGAAGATCTAAACCCGTATTTGTCGTTGGATGCGTTATCTCCGGAAGCGAGACAACACTTCATTTCTTCTTTTAAAACATCGCTGCTCAGACAATTGGATTTAAACGTTCTAAACCAAAAATAAAATTAACATGAAGTATAATAGATTAGGAAATACGGGACTCAAGGTCTCTTCGCTCTGTTTGGGAACCATGACCTTTGGTGATGGTGCCGACAAGGCAATGTGTAAGAAAATGTACAGTTTGTCAAGGGATAAAGGCATCAACTTTTTTGATTGTGCAAATGTATATGCCGATGGGGAATCTGAAAAAATTCTAGGTGGATTGATGCAACAGCATCGAGAAGAAGTTATAGTATCCACAAAAGCCTATTATCCAACTGGAATGGGCGTAAACGATAGGGGTCTGAGCAGATTGCACTTAACTCGAGAACTAGAAAAAAGCTTGAAACGACTTAAAACCGAATATATAGATATTTATTATCTACATTGTTTTGATAAGGACACACCTCTTACCGAAAGCTTATCCACACTTAATGACTTCGTTAGGCAGGGTAAGATACTTTATGTAGGACTCAGCAATTTTGCAGCTTGGCAAATTATGAAAGCCATTTCAATTAATAATCAACTGCATTATGCCCCTATCAGTTGCGTTCAGCCAATGTACAGTTTATTGAAAAGGCAATGCGAAACCGAGATTCTTCCTTTGGCAAAAAGTGAAAATCTTGGTGTGGTTCCCTATAGCCCTTTGGCAGGGGGAATGCTGACCGGTAAGTATTTAGAAAATGAAAACTCCAAAGAGGGGCGATTTACAACTAATGAAATGTATCAAAAGCGATATAAGGACCGTACTTACCAAACAATCACCAAGGAATTTGTCAATTTCTGTAAGGATAACGATTACGATCCCGTAGCACTTGCGATATCGTGGGTCGAATCGCATGAAAGCATCACAGCCCCAATTATCGGAGCCCGTAACCTAGATCAATTGGAATCGGCTATAAAATCCATGGATATCAGCATGCCAGACGAAACAAGGAATGAGCTCTCAAGGCTTTCCATTACCCCGGCTATAGCAACCGACCGCGAGGAAGAACAGATACCAATATCTGTATAATACGGACGGATTGTACACTATGCAAAGAACGCAGTGCCTCCGTGGGAATCCTTGAAGGTATAGCTCATTATTTGTTCTTTCTAAATACAGATAAGAACCAAAACAATGGCTATTTGGACACTCGGCAATAATCATCCCTGGTCCACTTGGTCAACCGTTGCGTTTATGGGATTATCATGAATCTGGTTGGGCCCAACTTAAAACGGAAGACTGCTATCAAAATTACCTTAGAATAAAAGCTCGCAAATTGCGAGCTTCTTTGTTTTGAAGTTGTGATACTAGCTTATTTCTGTGTCCCAGATTCTTCATCAAGCCAATACAGCAAATAGGGGATATTATAGGCATGGGTCCATCCAAAGACCCTTAGGCCTTGGTTGATTTCCCAATTGGTGAAGCCCTTGGAACTTTTTGGAAGGTTGGACACCCCCAATAAGGCTTCACTATATTCCTTTTGGTTTGAAAAAGCCGTATCCTTTTCCGGTAAATCGGAAACCTTCAATACTTCTGAACGCTCTATCGCTTCTTGTAAAAAACTTGGGTTATGGCTAAACTCATACCCGATAAGTAGCGGATATATAGTAGCCAGATAGGACTCCATCTCATGGTTTAACGGAGGTACGTCCCTAACCCATCGGGCATGCGTCAGCAGTGCTTTTTTCACTTCGGTATTTCCTGTTATTTGGTAATATTTGTACAATCCCTGGGCCACATAGGTCTGGCTGTACCCAAATCTATCCAACAACAGGTTGCCCCCTTGCTCTTGCTGTAACGCAAGAATAGTGGCCACTCGCTCGTCCAGTTCGATTTTGTATTTTTTGAGTTTTGTGGCATCGTATAGCTCTACCAAATTAAGTACCGATAAATACAATCGTCTACCTCTAAGATCATGGTCTCCCCAAATGTGTCTTATGTAAGTGTCACCGGTCATCTTGGCAACTTCCAAAGCACGTTGGTCCGCAGTAAGGTAATAAGAGGCTATCCATCCTTGTATCCAGACGTGGGCACTTAACAGTGCATGCCAATGTTCACGTGCGTGCCTTCTTCCTATTCCCAGATAAGGGGTAGATTCCGGTTCGTCCTTATAATCCCAAAAATCAATGGCATCATTGATCTGGCCCACATAATTTCGTTTCTTGGGCCAGTGAATATTGTCCACATCCATGGTATGTCTGCTCATGCCCTGGGCCAAATGATAATACTTGGGATCTCCGGTCCGCATAAAATTGGTCCATAACATAAAATCCACCGTAGGTTCATTGTTGTTCCATTGAAACCATTTATCCCCAAAATAATGGGTTTTCCCATCCCCGTAGTTGAACATTCCATACCATGGCTGCCATTGTTGGTTATAAGACCACCAATGGTACTTGTATTGAAGGGCATTTTCATATTCGGGCCAGTTCTTTGAGACCGGAGCCATATTTCCGTATACCTTGGAACCCATATACCATTCCGGGGAGGCATGGGCAACGGGGGCTTTCAACACATAATCCATGGTTTTTTTAATTTCACCGGTGTCGTTGCCCTTGTGAAAGTAGTATATGAATTCTGTTGTTTTGGCCGTGCCTTGCGCAAAATTGTCGAGCATTTGGCCATCCGGTTTGGTGTCCTTTCTGGCAAAGCTCATCGGGCCGTGCTTTGATGGCCATATATACCCTGTAATGGTCAGGTCCTTGGGGTCGATTTCCAAACTCTTGGGGTATTCTTTTACAAAGTTTTTTATTCCTATGGAGATACCCTTTGATCCATCCGAAATATTGGTCCATCCCTCGGCCTTTTGGGTTTCCTTTACCATTTTACCTCCCTTATAAATTGATGCTTCAAAAGCCTTGGTCCGCGTTGTTGCGGACGAAAATTGCTCCTCAATGGTTCTCTCAGGCCCTGTCTGCATTACACCACAGGTTTCCGTACCCAGGGATTCATATTGTTGGAGCTTCACTTGGGCCTTCTCATCGTACCAACCGCCTTCCGTAACTGGCATGGTAACCTGCACATCGCTGCTCAAATGATATTTTAAGGTAAGTCCGCAGCCCGAAATTCTATCATTGGGTTGCGTCCATCCCGGATCATTGGTGGTATCTTCGGAGAGTATTTTGCTGTTCTGCGTGGCTATATTGGCGTGCTCGCCTTGTTGCATTTTGTGCTTATCGGGAATTCCCGTATAGGTCAGGGTATGCAGTACCCTAATATATGATTTATCGGCATAGGCATGTAGTCTTACCGTAAAAGGGGAAAGGTTATTGTCTTCCTTATTGTAATGATATGTTCCCTCTATCCTAAAAATGGTATGCATGGGCCCCGATCCCTTTTCCCTAAAGACCTCATTGATGACCGCTTTTGAGTTATCTATTCCCGCATCATCCAAAATATCCAAAAAAGTGCCTCTATGATTATCCTCTGAAGAGGCCAGGAGTTCTTCCTCCATAAATTTGCCGTCCCCATCCAAATCCAAATACACCTTGTCCAGAAAACCATTGCCCTTTTTGTTTATGGTGAAGAAAAGTGGTCCTGTATTTACGTTAATGCCCCCGGATGGCCGCATATTGTTGGTAGATACTATGCGTTTTACAGGAGGTTTGGTGATTATGCCCTCCCCGTATTCCAATATGTAATCGTTGGACGCTTCCGAAAAGAAAAATACCCAGATCCATTTAATACTGTCGTCAACGGGAGCCCACGTACTTACCTCAGTGGTCTGACAGGCAATTTCCTTTCCTGTTTTGCTCAGCAGGCGAACATTATCTATAGAACCAAGCTCCCCAATGGGAAAGGGAATTCCCAATGTTATAGGGGCTCCTTCCTTATTATTGTCGATGGTAATCTCAACTTTTTTGGGTGTTACTGCCAGCGCTTTTAGATAACAGAAAACTAGAAGAATCAGTATATTTTTTCTCATTTTTTGGTCGTTGTTAAATTTGTCGGCATAACGCAGCGGCACCCAAAACTGCCGACTCCCGTAAGTCCGAGCACTCTATCTCTAGATTTTCCAGTTGTTTCGGGTAGGCAAAGGATTTTAGGGCATGCTCCATCGATTTTCTGAAAAAGGGATAGGCCTTGCTTATTGACCCCCCAAAGATTATGGCTTCTGGCGCATACATGTACAAAATGTTCTTGACAGCCTCCCCCAAATGGCTTCCAAATTCCTTAAAAGCCTGTAATGCCCTTTTATTTCCTTCACCTGCCATTTCATATAGTTCCTTACCGCTCATTTTATAATGTTTTAAAAAAAAGAAGCTACTGGCATAGTTTTCCAATATACCTTCCCTATACGCTACCATTCCAAGTTCCCCTGCCCCGGAAAGTACGCCATTGTACAATTTGTCATCAATTATTATTCCCATACCCAGACCTGTACCAATAGACAGTCCCACAAAATTCCTGAAGGCTTTAGCCTTGCCAAAGTATTTTTCCCCAAGGGCAAAACAATTGGCATCATTGTTAATATAGACAGGTCTTTCGTAGCGTTTTTCAAGCATCTCCTTCAGTGGTATTTCTTTCCACGACGGAATGTTCTGCACGTCATAAACAATTCCCTTGACGGGGTCTACCACCGCTGGCACGCCCACCCCAATGGCACTGATTTCAGCCTCAATACGCTCATCTAGGCATTTAAAAAGACTTGCCAAGGTCTCTTTCGCGGTCAATTCCCTGTTTACCGAAACATAGGACATCCTTAGAATGTCATCACCAAGTACGTTGCCAATTTTCATAGCCGTACCACCTATATCAACACCCAATACTTCCATGGCCGTTTCTCTAATTTCCTTTTTTAATACTGATGGTTTTGTTGTTAACCAGCGGGTCTGACCAAAAACCGATGGAAAATATGAACCCTAACGGGAGCAACAGGAAAAACATCCCGGATCGCAAGTCCAAGATCTCGCCCAGTCCTCCTATGATAAAGGGAATGATAGCTCCTCCTGCGATACCGGTACACAAAATTCCAGAAAGTGATCCATGATGTTCCTTTACAGAATTAAGGGCAAGTGAGAAAATAATGGACCACATTACCGATATAAAGAAACCAACCATGGGAAATGCCAGTAGCGACATTTCCGAAGTGCCCAACAGCGCAATAACCAAACAGATTATTGAAATTAATGTGGCACCGATCAAAAGCTTTCTACTATCAATAAATTTTAACAGCAGCAGTCCTAAAAGGCAACCTACGGTAAGCATTGCCCAAAAGTAAGCCACCGTATTGGCGCCAATGGTCTGTGCGTCCAAACCGTGGTATTCGAACAGAAACTGGGAAATCCAATTTCCTATCCCCTGTTCGGCCCCCACATAACAGAATATGCCAAAAAAATAGAGCAAGGTCCATTTGTTTTTCAGGAGGTCTAAATAGGACCTTGAGTCACCGGCCTTCTCATCGGCCTGTCTTTCAAATCGGGGATATTTTACAGACAGTACCGATATCATTAGAACAAAGGCAATAAACGAGAATACAATGTATAGGGAAACCCAGGGTAAATTAACCGGAACAAGGCTTCTCAGTGCCTTGGCCAATCCCTGGGTGGCCGATGTTTCATTGACCAAGTATTTATAAAGAAAAGGACTGGCAAAGGAAGCCAGACCGAATACCAATTGGGCAAGAACGGAATTAAAGGCAAAATGTTCTTCCCCTCCAGCAACCCGCAGCATGGGGTTGATTACCACTTGCAGCACGGCCATACAGCAACCCAAAGCAAACAACGTTATGCTAAAAACTACATAACCGGGGAAAAAAACAAATCCCAGCGAGGCAAGGGTCATTATCAGAAAGGACATGAACAAAAGCGACTTGCTGCTGTACTTCTCCGATAAAAACCCTGCAGGAATAGACATTACCCCGTACGCTATAAAAAAGGCGAATGGCAATAATCCCGTCAGGGTAAGACTCAGGTCAAAACTGTTCTTTACATCAAAAATTATGGAATTAAGGATATTGGTTATGAATGATATCACAAAGAATATCAGCATAACCAATCCAATGATATGAAAATACTTTTTTGAAGTGGTCACTGGCTTTTGGATATTAAGGATTATTGAATGTTACGGTTACTTTTTCCCTATTACGGGGAAGAGCTTTTTTATCTCCTCCTCGTTGGGCTGCTTTCCATACTCGCACACTTCAAAAAATTCTACATGTTTAACCTTGGAAATATCCGTATTGGGATACCATTTTTTTATGGCCTCTTTTTCGCTATCGGTCCATGTTTTTTCCCTTGCCCATCGTTCTTTTAACCAGGCCAATCTCTCGGTCTTTCCCGAAGGTATTTGTGTCATATCTGCACCGCTGACCCAGGGCAACCACTCGAACATCTGTGAATCATGTGCTGCCAAGGCCGCCACTTTCGTATCTATTACCTCATCGATGACCACTGCTATGTCCTTGGAAAAGGGGTAGGGTTTTTTAAAGTTATCCTTCATATATAAAAAGACGGGGTTCTTTTTCAAGGGTGGGGTATCGGGAGTTACATTGGGTACAATTACCAGATAGGCGGCATCTTGCACCACGATTCCCGCATTTCTATGGTCAGGGTGATAATCGTTGGGCCTAAGGCCCAAAACAATGTCGGCGTCCCATTCCCTTATTTTCCGGATTACCTGATGCCTCACGTTAAGGGTGGGTATAAGTTCGGCATCGTGGTTATCCAGTACGTCGTATTGGATCCCAAGTATTTCCCCGGCTTTTTTTGCCTCGGCGCGTCTTCTTTTTGCCAAAACGCCTCCGCCCATACTCTGATGACCCGCATCGCCATTGGTAAGTGCCAAAAACTTCACGTTATGTCCCATTTTCGCAAAAAGCGCCGCGGTACCACCAAATTTGGAATCGCAGTCGTCCGGGTGTGCCCCAATGGCAATAATGTTCAACTTTGCATCGTCGTTTTCCTGCCCGTGCACTTGGCCAAAGCCTGCATAAATAACACAAATAATAACAATATATTTTTTCATAATCTTTTATTTAAGGTGTGGTTACATTATTAAATCAATAGCTGCAAAAGCCTTTTCAAAAAAGGTAAGCAGGAAAATTCATGATTCGGGCGCCGACCAAACTAACTCCATCAAGTTTACTATTAATTACTGTTCTGTACAAAATTGGTATTGATATCCATTTCGCGCTGCGGTATAAAAAACAGATTTCTAATGGCACTGGCATCTATTTGCGGTTCTGCTTCCGTAAGCTTTTGAACAACGACCCCGAATCTTTTGATATCTGCCCAACGGTGGTTTTCAAAAGCAAGTTCTACCTGTCTTTCCTTAAGCAGTTTTTCTTCAAATGTTCCTGGGGTGGCGGCATCTATGTCCGGAAGTCCTGCACGCGTTCTTACCTGGTTTATCAAAGCATAACTCTCGGCCGTCTCGCCCAATGCCTCGGCCAACATAAGCAGTACATCTGCATAGCGAAAAACAACAAAATTAATATCGGAGTCGTTCTCTGTGGGTGGATCGCTCTCATATTTTCGTACGAAGTTTTGTATCACGGTCTCACTGTTCTCGTTGATCCAGGAAGTCCCCATAGATATTGTAAACCTAAGGTCTCCCGCCTCATATGCATTCTCCATTGTAGCAGTGGGTCGGTTTCTTCCAAAACCCTGTCCGGTCTGTAATATAGCACTAGGGGAAAACTCGTTGGAAAAGGCACTCCCCTGACCTATTCCGCCACTTAGATACTGTACCTCAAAAATGGATTCCTGGTTATTCTCATTTGCTGTACCCCATAAATTGGCATAGTCGCCCACAAGAGAGTACCCGTAGTTATCCACAATTCGTCTTAGTACGGTTTCAGCTGCAGCGCTTTGACCAACGGTCAACAATACTTTGGCCAATAGGGTGGCCGCCGCGCCTTTGGTAGCCCTTCCCAGATCAGCGGCCGAATAACTTATTGGTAAATTGGCCTCTGCCGTCTCTAGATCGGTGATGAGCTGTGCATATATCGTACTAGCATCTACCTGCACCAATTCATCCCCGGGGACAAAAGGTGTCAATTGAAGGGGAATGTTTCCAAACGCCACGGCCAAATGATAGTACATTAAGGATCTTAGAAAAAGGGCTTCACCGATAATCCTATTTTTTAGACCGGTCTCTATTTCCACCGGATCTATTCTGTCGAGAATTACATTGCAATTGGCAATTACCAAATAGGATCCCTCCCATGCAGCCCCTACCTGCTCATTTAGGGGATCTTCGGTAAAGGCGTTTATTTCTGAAAATTGTCTGGCAAGACCAGTGGCATCGGGGCCCTGATCTGTATTATCGCCGCGCATCTCGAACATTGTCCAATACGCCCGTCCATAAACTTTGTCAGATTGCAATCCGGCATAGCTGGCATTTAAGGAAGCTACAAAATCACTTGTATCGTTAAAGAAATCTGCTTCATTTCTATTGGAAATAGGTGCCAATTCCGTAAACTCTTCGCTGCATCCCCAAAAAAGAACTATAACTAACAGTATAATTATTCTATTTTTCATCTTTTTAAGTTTTGTTTTAAAAGGTTAGATTAATACCCATCGTAAACGATTTGGTCAAAGGATACGCCCCATAATCTTCACCTGGGGTAAGACTGTTTGTGGAAATATTGCTGACCTCCGGATTGTATCCCAGATAATCTGTAATGGTAAACAGATTGGTCCCGGTCATATAGACCCTTAACTTATCCACACTTGTACCGAACAACTTTTTTGTTGGAATGGAATATCCCAAAGTTACATTTCTCAGCCGGATGAATGACCCATCCTCTACTTGAAAGGAAGATGGCCTGTTATTGTTTCCATGGTTTCCGGTTTGTCTGTCTGCTCTCGGTATGCTTCCATTTCCAGGATTGGTGGGAGAGCGCCATCGATCATTGAAAACCGCATAGGAATTAAAATTGGCTTCCCCGTTCTTTAAATGTCTTGATGTTAAGTTTAGTACTTCATTGCCTTCTATACCCTGAATCAAGAAACTTAAATCGAGCCCCTTATAACTAAATCTATTGTTAATACCCCAGGTAAGATCGGGAAAATAACTTCCGGTAACTGTTCTATCGTCGGGTGTAATCTCACCATCTCCGTTGATGTCCTTGAATCTGAAATCTCCCGGTGAGGGATCGGGTGCCTGTGTATCGACAGGCGCACTGGCAATCTCTTCCGGAGTCTGATAGATACCATCCACAACGTAGCCATAATAGCTGCCTATGGGATCTCCTACGCGCGTAACGTGCCTAACACCGGCACTACCCGCAGAAAAGATAGGTTCGTTGTTCTCATTTAAGGAAAGTACCTCATTTGAGTTCGTGGATAGGTTAATATCGGTGTCCCATGAAAAATCACCAACAAAGTTGTTGGTACGCAGGGCTATTTCAAAACCTTTATTCTCTACTTCCCCTAGGTTCTGCAAGGTGGTAAGAAATCCCGAAACTGATGAGATACTAACATTTAACAGGAGGTCTGAGGTTTTTGTATTGTAATAATCCGCCAGTAAAAATACCCGGTTATTGAACAATCCCAATTCCAGACCAAAATTAGTTTGCTGGGACTTTTCCCAGGTTAGTTCGGGATTGGGAATAGTAGACTGTACCAAACCGTTTACTTCATTACCGGCAAGGTTGTAATTATTGGCAGACAACAGTCCTATTGCGCCATAATTTGGAATTTCGAAGTTTCCGGTCTGTCCCCAGCTAAAGCGCAATTTTAGCTCCGAAATGACATCCGATGAGGCTAAGAAATCCTCTTCGTTAACACGCCATCCCGCTGAGAAGGAAGGGAAATACCCTGTTTGATTGTTACTGCCGAAACGTGACGACCTATCCGAACGGATCGTACCGGTAAACAAATACTTATCCTTATAGCTGTAATTGGTCCGGAACAGTGCGGAGGCCAAGGTCCATTGTTCCCTAACGGAATTTCCGGCAAACACCTGCCCTCCACTTATTGTGGTGACCAGGTCATCCAGAAAATTATCTGCCAATACTTCCTTTATGGTAATATTGTCCCTTTGGGCGGTATACCCTATTAGCGCATTGACAAAGTGATCTCCGAACTCCTTTTCCCAGTTGAGTGTATTCTCCCATAGCCAGTTGGTCTCGGTAGATGAGGTGGCCTGTGCATAGGATTCTCCCTCGGTAGCATTCCTGAAAAGCAAGGAATTGCCCCTAAAAAAATCTTGTTCAAATATATTGATATACGTACTTCCGAAAGTCTTGAAGGTAAGTTCGGGCAGTATCTCATAGGAAAGACCCAGCGCCGCTCTTGTTTGAAATTGAAAGATTTTATCGTCTACCGCTTCAATAATCGCCAAGGGATTACTTGCTGTAGTGGTACCTCCACCTAGAAAAGATTGGTTATTTGTTTGATTTATGGTACCGTCCGCATTAAAGGGTTGTACCGTTGGAGAATGCACAATGGCCGAATACACCACCCCTGGGGGCCTTGCAAAATACGGCGCAGAAGCCGGTAATCTCTGATTCTCCGTAACGGTGGGGGCTATCCTAACATCAAGGTTCAACCTATCGGTCAGTTGCGAATTAAGGTTCAACAACAGATTGTATCTGTCAAACTGTGATTTTTCCAATATACCTTCCTGGGTGAAATACCCTGCAGACGCATAAAAACTCGTTTTATTCTGAATTGGGGAGGCATAGGAGAAATTGTAACTCTGTGTAACCCCTGTCTGGAATATTTGATCTTGCCAATCGGTATCCGTACCGTCCCAATTGATAAAGGATTCTGGCATTTCAAAATTGGTATCGCCCCTATCTCCCGGGCCTATGGGATCATCTATTGATGCTCCGGGCACTGAGGAAAGATAGTTGTTGTTTCTTGCGTCCCTAGTAAAATCTATCAATTCCGAAGCATTCATTAAATCAAGTTTGTTGGCAACGGTTTGTAGGCTAACAAAGGAATTAAAGGAAAAAACGCCCTTATCGGAGGCAGCGCCCTTCTTTGTTGTAATGAGCAGCACTCCGTTACCTCCCCGTGATCCATAAATAGCGGCTGCGGAAGCATCCTTTAACACTTCAATGGAAGCAATATCATTGGGGTTTAAAGTCGCCAGTGGATTGACCGGTGGTGGCTGAAAAGCCGACCTTCTCCTTGCCACTCCGCCCAAGGCCCCGGAAGAGGTAAGGTTTCTGGAGATCGGTATGCCGTCTATAACGAACAAAGGATCGTTTCCCGCAGAAATGGAACCCGAACCACGCACCCTAATGCTGGGGCTAGAACCCGGTTCACCCGATATTTCCTGAACCTGGACCCCCGCTACCTGACCTATCAGGGCACTTTCAGCCGTTAAAACCGGTATTTGTACAATCTTCTCCGGGGACACGGAAGCGACCGAACCTGTTATCCTTTTCTTAGAAAGTGTACCGTAACCTACCACAACCACTTCGTCCAAAGAAGCCGCGTCCGAGGCCATGGTTATGGTAATGGTACTTTGGCCGGAAACATCCACTTCTTGCGTCCTAAACCCAATATAACTAATTACCAAAATGGTTGAACCCGAGGGCAGGGTCAAGCTAAAGTTTCCATCAACATCCGAAATTACCCCTATGGCTGTTCCCTTTACCAAAACACTTGCACCGGCCAGTGGGAGGCCACCGTCGTCCAATACCGAACCCGAAATGGAAGCCTGTTCCACCGTTTTGGGGGTTGTCTTTGTGTTTTTGATCTTTTTGGGGGGAGCTGCATTGAAACTTTTCTTGCGAATCACTATCTGCTTGGAAATAATGTTAAACTGCATTTCCGAACTTTTAAACAGATCCGTCAACACCTTTTCAAGGCACTCTCCATCGGCTTTCAGTGTAATTTTTTTATCGAGGTCTATCTCCGAAATTTCATAAAAAAATTTGTACCCCGTTACTTCCGTAATTTCTTCAAAGACTTGTCTAAGTTGAACGTCTTCCAGCTTTAGGGATAGTAGATCATTGGTCCCACAAGGGGCAACATTGGCATTGGCATTGGCAAAAACCAAAAGAAGCAATATGCTCAAGCCTGCTCTTAGGTTTGTCCAGCCTTTTTGTAGTGTTGATTTTTTTTTCATTGAGTGTTTAATTAGTCGTTGTTAATCCGTTCGTTAAGGTCTCTTTAAACTTCTTCATAGACATGTACTAATCGATTGTGTTTATAATAATGGTCTTATCACTTTTGGTATATACAAAAGGTGTATGGGCCTGAATCACTCCTAGGATTTCCTCTGCACTTTCAATATCAAAAGTGCCGGTGAACAAGCGAGTATCCAGGGCAGGACAATTATTAACGATTGTAAGGTTAAAATGGCGTTCCAGTTTTTTGATGATACTTACCATATCATCGCTCTCAAAACGTAAAATTCCTTTCCTCCAAAGGGTATATGCAGTGGCGTCCACATTGGAAACCGTAATACCCCCCTGCTTTTTATAACCCATGGTCGCTTTTTGATTGGGCGTCAATCTTGTTAAGTTCCCGTTGCACCCCTTATCGCTGGGATGGCTCCTTACACCAACCTCCCCTTCCACCAAAACCACTTCGGCAATCTCATCATCGGTATAGGCAGATATGTTGAATTCCGTTCCAAAAACCTGGGTTTGAAGTCCTTGGGTGTTTACAATGAAGGGGCTGTGCTTATTTTCGGATACGTCAAAAAAAGCCTCTCCCTCAAGATAGACTTCACGATTACCATTGGGTTCAAAATTTGCCGGATATCCTAAAACGGAGCCTGAGTTAAGGTGAACAATGGTTCCATCGGTAAGGGTTACCTGGAACTTTTTACCATAAGGAACTTTGAGGGTATGCCTTAAGGGTGTTTTGTTGTTCGCAATTTTATCCGAATATATAAAACTACCTGGTTGTAAGCTTCCCAGTTCCTTTCCGGCAACTCGTATCACGG
Source organism: uncultured Flavobacteriaceae bacterium (assembly GCA_947494825.1). Lineage (GTDB taxonomy): Bacteria > Bacteroidota > Bacteroidia > Flavobacteriales > Flavobacteriaceae > JBNGOQ01. Next base: position 404,212 of record CANLWN010000002.1, read on the forward strand.
AACTACTTCCTTCCAATAAAATTGATCTGACATTTTTGGAATGAATTTCCAAGGTTACCGCATTGGGGTCGATCTGGAGGGCGGCATCCTTGTTGTTAAAAACCATCAGACCTGTCATAAGTAAAATCCCTACGAACACGGCGGTATATTTTAAGAGACGTGATATTTTTGCCGTTCTCTTCCCCTTTCTTATCTGAAAAAGGAAGTCCTTAAACGCTTTGTCCTCGTCAAATCTTTTGGATTGGGACTTGATCAGGGATTCCGTTTTGACATATCTTTTAAAAAATTCCCGGTTCTCCCCAGATTGCAGCCATTTTAAGAGCATTGCTTCTTCCTCTGCCGTGGTATCGGAATCCATATATTTTACAATGATCTTTTTGATATTGGATCGCATCATTTTAGAATAATAACCGTTTTCTTTACAGAGAGACGTACAATTTTGGGAATACCCCCACTATATTCCCCATATTTTAACAGAAAAGCCCTCCAATCCTCAAAGAATCGAAGTTTTTACTCCTTGAACACCCCTCTATGTATGGCCAAAAAGAGTATTGCAGGTGAGGGGTCGGTAGTGGTATCAAAGCGGTCGCGTAATCTCTTAAGTGCTTTTGCCATATGCCTTTCAACGGTTTTAATGGAAATATCCAGTTGTTCCGCTATCTCTTTATATTTTAATCCGTCCTTTTTACTTAGCAGGAACACATTTCTACATTGTAAGGGCAACTTGTTGATCTCTGTTTCCAAAATACCTAGTTTTTCATTCAGACCATCCGGATTGCTTTCCAACAGTTCAATGATCGCTTCATATTTTAATTCTTCCAAAAGTTGGTGTTCCTTTTTTTTCTTCCTGACTACGTCAATATATTGGTGATACGCTACCTTGAAAATGTATTTTTTTAAGCTTCCATGGATAAAAAGTCTGTCCCGCTTGCGCCACAATTTTATAAAAGTCTGCTGGGCAATTTCTTCGGCCTGAACATCATTGCCGCCTATAGCGAACATATAACTGCATAATTCCGCGTAATACGTCCTGTATAAAAATTCATACGCGTTCTCATCCCCCTGTTTCATCTGGGTCTTTAGAATTTCTTCATCTTGGTATCGGTCGTATTTCATATCGTTCTTCTTAACATGAACCTTATTTTGGACTGGGTTGTCCTACTTTAAAACATCAACTCCTCTAGGTTGTTCAAGATCCTTCTTACAAAGGAAGCGCGCTTTACCAAATTGTCCTCCAACTCAAAAATGGAGGTCGCCAAAATGGTCTGACCGCCATCAAAACCTTCAATAAATTGGGCATCTACCACCACATTATCATTAATGATCCTATTTAAGGTGGTGACATAGATATTTGGGTTTTCGGAAAATCGTTTTGTATAGATCTTCCGTGCCTCTTCAATATTGGAGCATAGCACTTGCTTCGTATCATAAAGATAGGCCGTAAATTTTGGATGCATGTAAGAAACGTATTCCTCCGCATCCCTTCTGTTATAGGCCTCCATAAATTGCTGGATTATTTTACCTGCTTGCATAACTGTTATAATTTTCTGTTAACTACATACCTTGCTTCTTCTACCTGGTCGGTCGTGCCAGTAAGATGTCTCCATCGGTGTCTTTTTGAGAATTGATGTGATCTTCCTTCTATTACATCAGCTGCCATTGGCCCAAGTAACGGTCCCATTTTAAGGCCGTGGCCGCTTCCTCCCGTACTGATCGATAGCCCCTTTATTTCGGGGTGATTGTCTATCCAAAAGTGTCCATCCAAGGTATCGATATAAAGACATCTCCTGGTATATACCAAGGGTGCATCAATCAACTCGGGAAAGGTCATTTTTACAAACGAGCGCATATCGGCAACTTCCACATCTGTAATTTGCCTGTCATCATCATCTGGGTGAATGCCCTTTCCATTGGAATGTTTGGCAATTTTAACGATACCCTGTTTGTGCAAAAATGGAAAACCATACCAGCCCGAATTGGAAATATCAGCGGTGAATACCGAAAATTTAGGAGGTACAAAGTTGGTGATGTCCTTGGGTCTAAGCCAAAAAACCGGATGTCCGGTAGTTCTCATATACGGCTGCAGTTCAGGTAGGAGCAAGGGCGTATGCACCCCCGCCGCAAGCAGTGCATGACCACATTGAAAGGTTTCACCTTCTTTGGTCTTTACCCCTTGAAGCACACCCTTGGTCACCACTAAACTTTCCGCAGTTTGACCTTCATGTATGGCAACACCCAAGGTCCGAGCATACTCTGCCAGTTTTTGTACCGCCAAACCAGACTCCACATAACCTGCTTTGGCATTAAAACTAGCATCGATATATTCTGCTGTATTCACTGCCGGAAAGCGCCTTTTTATGCCGTCGGCATCCAAGCGATCTGGAGCGTATCCCGCTTCCAATAGGTTTTTGTAACTATGTTTTTCGAAAGTATGCCTATCACTTTCAATTTTGTCCTTGCACAACATTAAAAAACCTACCTCATGATAGAGCTTTTCCCTAAAGAGGTCATTCCATTCCAACCATTTCCCAATGGCAAGTTCAACCATCTGAAAATATTCCCTGTCCGATCCGTATTCCATACGGACAGCCTTAGTTACGTCCGTGGAGGCTGCCAAATGGTGCGGAATGGTATCCGGATTGATCAAGCCAACGGAATACCTTCTTTGCGCCAGCTCAACCGCTGCCGTAATGCCATATATTCCACCGCCAACAACTAAAACATCATACTTTTTCATTCTTCTGTTCGTGTTTATGCTCCATTTTGGCCCAATCTGCCAGTCTGTCCAAAAAATAGAGGCATGTATTGAGCTGCGTCACCTCTATATATTCATCCGCGGTGTGCCCCTGTTCCATATCTCCCGGGCCACATAAAACGGTTTCAAAACCTTCTTTGGAGAATTGCCCGGCTTCGGACGCAAAGGCCACAGTTCCCGGCGCTTTGGAATGGGTAAGTCCATTTACCAATGCCACTATTTCTTCATTTAGGGGGGTATCCAAACCGGGTACAATGGGGAAGTTAGCCGTTGTTCTAATGTTGAAATCCGGGAATACGGTTTTATTTTTGGCAATTCGTTGCATGCAAAATACTTCAAAGGATTCTTTTATCTTTTCAATGGAATCCTTTGGTATATTTCTGATATCCCATTCAAACAGACAATGATCGGCTACGATATTCGTGGCCGTACCGCCGCGAATTTTTCCAATATGTATGGTTGTATGGGAAGGGTCAAAACGGGGGTCTATATTTCCCTCGTCGATAAAGTCATCCATTTTTTTCAATAACCATTGAATTAAATAGGTTGTTTCCTCGATAGCGCTTAAACTGTTTCTAACTTGCGAACTATGGGCCGCAGTGCTGACCACTTCGGTCTCAAAAAAGGCCACCCCTTTTTCTGCCGTAATGGTCCGCATGGAGGTGGGTTCCCCAATGATGGCAAATGCAGGTCTTTCGACATACGCTCTCTTCATGTCCCGTATCAAATCTGGGCCCGCCAAACAGCCAATCTCCTCATCATAGGAAAAGGCAAAATATATAGGTTTGACCAGTGTTTTTTTCTTTAGGGTCGGAACCATGGCCAGACAGCAAGCCAAAAAGCCCTTCATATCCGTTGTTCCCCTGCCATACAATCTTCCCTCTTCCCTAGTAAGTGTAAATTCTGGCCTTGTCCAATGTTGTCCTTCCGTGGTAACAACATCCATATGCCCCGAAAGCACTACACCACCATCACGTGCAGGTCCAATACGACAATGAACCGACATTTTGTTTCCCCTGTCATTCATTACTTTATGAAAGCTAATTTGGTTTTCCTCCAAATAGTCAATGATATAACCCGCAATGGACAAATTACTGTCACCGCCCAAAACGGAAAACGCCACCAAATCCTTTAGGATGGCTATGGTCTTCTGGATGTCTCGGTGTTCCCGTTTCATCTGTAACATTTACAAATTAATTGCCCAACAGGCCGTTCAGTAAAATAACCAAAATCAAAATGGGCAATACCCATAACAGTACAAACTTCCAATACCCGTGTATTCTCACATTTTTAGTACCGAACAACAACTGCTCCCTGAGTTTATCGAAACCCACGACCCTACCGGCAAACCATACCATAAGCAACCCGCCCAACGGTAATAAAACGGTAGTGGTCAAAAAGTCCAAAAAATTAAAAATGGTTCTTCCAAAAATGAGTATGGGATCTCCCGAATAGGAAAAAACAACCGGGATAGCACATAGTCCTATAATACAGATGACCAAAGCCGAACCGTTTATATGGGAAAACCCGAATCTATCCTTGACGCTATCCTTCAATCCTTGGACACATGATATCAAGGTAGTAAATCCTGCCAAGAACAGCAGCAAGAAGAAAATGGTCCCCACTGTCCTACCGTATTCCAATTTGTTAAAGACGGAGGCCATGGTAACAAAAATTAAACTGGGCCCGGAATCCGGGGAAAGTCCAAAACTAAAAATCGCTGGGAAGAGCATTAACCCGGCAAGTATCGCGAAAAAAGTGTCGGCAATTACGATCCACAGGGTACTGCTTATTAGATTTTCCTTCTTGTCTGTGTAACTGCCAAAAACAAAAGCCACCGACATGCCCACGCCAATGGAGAAAAACAACTGCCCCAAAGCGCTCATCACCATTTTAAAATTCAGTTTGGAAAAATCTGGCATCAACAACCATTGATACCCCTTTACCGCTTCTTCCAATGTCCCTGCCCAAATCACCAGACCAACAATGATCATTAAAAGTCCCAACATCATAAGCTTGGTATATCTTTCAAGGCCGGCGTGCAAGCCTTGCCTTACCACAAAGAATGCCGCCGATAAAATCCCTAGGACAACCAAAGTTACCAGTACCAGTTGCGATGCAATACCATCAAAATGTCCCGGGACCTCACTTGCCGGTAGTGCGGTCATATTTCCAGACAGGCATTCAACAAGATAGATTACAATCCATGCCATGATCATGACATAAAAGCTCATGATCAGTAAACAGGAAATAGCGGCCAGCCATCCCAAGCCATTCCACATGGGTTTTTGGCTCAATCTTCCCAAGCCTATCAACACCGTGCTTTTGGCCATGCGTCCCAGGGCGATCTCCAAGGTTAAAATAGGGAGGCCCACCAATAACATAAGTATCAGATATACCAACAAAAAAGCACCGCCGCCGCCTTCACCCGCTATATAAGGAAAGCGCCAAATATTGCCCAAACCAATAGCGAAAGCCGACGTTGTTATGATAAAGGAGAGTTTATTGCTCCACTTGTTATTGGACATATTTTGCTGTATTATTTCATTTTGCACACCATAAGCGATGTAATCATGAAGGTCGGTTTAAAGAAACTGTGGTTTCTTACTGGGTCCGTTAGTGGAGTAACAGACTTTGATTAGATGAAAATAAAAAAAAATATTTGATTAACAATATTCATAGTGTTATTTTTACAAAAGCAATATTGATAATGTTTTTTTATTAAATTGTGTGAAAAATTTCGTTTATTGCAACCTATGAAAGCATTAAAGGACATAGACCTGGCCGGACTTCCGAAGAAAAGGAGATTGGTTATTCAGTACGCATTGGATTATCCCGATAAAGTCGTTTTAATGCGAATGGAAGAACTTGGAGACAAACTTGGAATAAATCCGGCTACCGTGGTCAAAGCGTGCAAATCCATTGGGCTCAATGGCTTTTACGAACTTAAGGAGCTATTAAAGGAAGAAGTACAGCTTACAAGGGTAGACTCCATTTTTAGCGGAATGATCAAGGAAGTAAAGGCGCACTCCAACCCTCAAAAAGTAGCGCAAGACGCCATTCTGGGCGATATAATGATGTTGCAAAAAACGTACGACACCATTGACTTTATCACCATTGAAAACATTGCGAACGCAATTATTGGCTCCAAGCAAACCTATATCATTGGTTTGGGCCATATTGGTATGGTGGCAAACTATATGGAACGCATTTGCCGTTCGGCTGTTCCCCAAATCCATGCCAGTACGGAATATCATGGGGAACTTTTCCTTAATATGGCCCATTTCTCCCAGGACGATGTCGTGGTCGCAATTTGCTTGGACAAATGCCAGAATCAGACCATTAACGCCTTAAAATTTGCCAAAGAAGAGCGAAAAGCCACAACCATTTCCATAGTGGACAGTAGCCTATCCCCGCTCTTGGAATATAGTGATCACCACATTTTCATAAACAGTACCAATAGTTTCTATTTTGGTAGCATGGTAGGGGCATATTGCATGATAAATGCCATTTTTTACAGTATTGCCAATATTTTAAAACCCAGTACCGTTGCACATTTTAATTATTTTAGGAGCATGTCGGAAAAAGAAAATGTGTACAAAATTTAAGTTTCGCGGTTTTAGCCTAAAATTACCTCTATCCTCTTTGTTGCAGAGTCTCGTATGTATACCATGAAAACCATTCCGATGCCAGAAACACCTTGCCTTTTTAAGTTCCTATGCGGTATATCCGTTTTTCAACCCTGAAAAACTTTGTCCTTCGCTCAAAATGGTAAAACAACGGGATACTGGATTTGGAATCATGTTAGCACATGATAAAATATGCCAAAAACTGAAAAAATAATCCTAAATTACCTACTCCCCCTACGCAAAGGAATCCGAAAAAGCCGCTTTATAAGCATTTAAGTACCACATATGCCATCCACAATAAGCCAAAAAAGGAGAAGAAGGGCCATAGTGCGCATTATCCTTGTTGGGGCTATTCTAGGGTTTGTATATTCCTCTTTCTCAGATGGGTACCAGGTCTTATATCCGCATATAAACACCATAATCATAGGAATCTTGGTAGGCGGTCTTATTTCCTATTTGGAATTCTACGTATTCACCAAAAGGGGCAGAAGGTTAAAATTTTTGTACCTCGTGGGGATTCGCACTGCACTGTATATCGCATTCATCACCGTAATCGTCTTTTTGGTTTTACTTGTATCCCGAATGATTCGCCAGGATATGGGCTTTAAGGAGGTCTTGGTCAGCGAGGAATTCCAATATTACATTTTCCAACAGGATTTTAATGTAGCCATTGTCTACACCGTTGTATTTGCGTTTATTATCAACTTTAGTATCCTGATGAGCCGAAAAATAGGAAAGGATGTGATGTGGGGGATGATTACCGGAAAGTACTACAAGCCCAAGGAGATCGAACGGGTCTTTATGTTTTTAAGTGTCCGCCATTCGGATCAAATCGCAAACAAGGTCCTGGGACTGGACTTTCATAGATTTATCAAGGACTTTTTCCACGACATCACCGAGCCGATTCTTGAGTACAGGGGAAGCATTTATGAGTACGTTGATGACCTTGTGGTAGTTTCCTGGACGCCCAGGGAAGGTGTTCCCAATGCAAACTGTATCCGTACGTTTTACGAAGCAAAAAAAAGAATATGGGAAAACAGGGAGCACTACTACCATACTTATGGTTTTGTGCCAAAATTAGCGGCAGGCTATCATATTGGAAATGTCATTCAGGGAGAACTCGGGGAAATTAAGAGTCCTGTAGTCTATTTTGGGGACGTAATGAACACCACCTCCAGGATACAGGGCCAATGTGAGCTATTGGAGCAGGAACTGATCCTTTCTGCCCATCTAAAAAACAGACTGGGTCTTCCACCCATTTATGAACCCGCTTCCTGCGGGGAAATCAAATTAAAGGGAAAGAAGGAGCCTATGGAACTTTACGTGATAAAGGAAAAACCTTTAACCGATCTATACGCGCTATGAAATTCGACGCCAGTAAAAAAAGGAACCAAAGAACCGTACGCTATATTACCATAGCGGGATTCCTATTAGGGCTTTTGTACCCCCTATGCGCTGGCAGCATGGACAGTCCAATTGCCCTTATCAACGGGATTTCCATCGGGATATTGGGCGGCGTCCTAGTGGCCCTATTTGAACTATACTTTTTGGGACCCATGAAGCTTCGCTCTTCATTCATAAGCACCGTTTTGGTGAAATCTACAAGCTACTTTTTCCTTTTTATTTTCTTGATTTTGGTACTCATGAACTTCAACGAAGCCTGGTACTACGGCGTGGGCATGTATGAAAATTTTAAATCGGCCCGTTTTCAGACCTTTTTGTATGACGGGGATTTCAAGGTAATTGTACTGTACAGCCTCCTTTCGGTCAGCGCAATAATCTTTACTAGGGAGATAAGCAGAAAAATGGGGCAAGGGGTGTTCCTGAATTTCCTGACGGGCAAATATCATTTTCCTTGTGAAGAAGAACGGATTTTTATGTTCTTGGATCAGAAATCTTCTACCCAATTGGCCGAAGAAATGGGTTCATTGGGGTATTATACTTTTCTAAAAGAATTCTATTCAGACGTAACCCAATGTATTTTAGGGGTCTCCGGCGAAATCTACAGATATGTGGGTGATCAAGTGGTCATCAGTTGGTCCGTTAAAAAGGGGCTTAAAAATGCCAACTGTATTCGATGTTATTTTTACATCAAAAACGAAATTGAAAGGCAAAAGGAAAAGTACCTGGTCAAGTACAGCCATATTCCGGAATTTGGGGCGAGCATTCATTTGGGGAAGGTAATTCGGGGTGAAGTAGGCGATGTTAAAAGTCAGATCGTTTTTCATGGGGAAGCCCTATACGAAACGGCCCATATGGAAAAGGAGTGCCGTAAGCAGGGGTTCGATATTTTGGTATCAAACCAACTGTTGGAACTCGTCTCGCTACCCGTGATCTACCAAACCAAACACGTTGCCCGTATACCCGTCTTAAATAACGGCAAGAATATAAACCTGTATACCATTGAAGAGTCGGGTCCCAACCCGGTTTAACCGCAATATCAGTGCCGGCCAGGGTCAAAAACCAAAATGCCCTACGGCAAATCAAATCCCTCATGCGCCTCCTGAACCCTTATTTCACGTAATATGGTCCATCCCATCAAAATTCTCTTAAAATTGGGAGGTATTTGAAATTAAACCCCCATATATTTTTACTTCTACCAAAAAATCTATAATATTCGGAAAAATTGTATTGTTATGACAGCTATTAGAAAATCTTTTGGGATTCTTGCCCTGATGGTGTTGGTTGTGGCCTGCGACGTCAGTTCCGATGAACCGGCGCTACCACCACCCAATTTTGACCCGATCGGTCTCTTTGATCTCGTAGAGGTGAATGTTAGTCCGGCCCAGGATTTAAACGAGGACGGCACGGCTTCTACCAATTTATTGGATGAATTGGATTGTCTTACGGGCACGCTTTTGATAGATGGTGACCTGGTATGGACCTTTGAACAGGTAAATTTGGCGGTAACGCCCATTACCGGGGACGACTTTGAGATAGATTGTACGGATAGCACCACCGCCACCGGCACCTGGTTCGCCAACGAAACAACGATTACCTTTTCGGGAGATCCAGTTTTAACAACTTTACAAATTGAAAATGACGGTGCACGCCTAGTGGCTCAAGTAGGTCAGGACCTCCCGGGTTTTCAGAGTTTCGTTTATGAACGGCGCATTGTAAACTGAGAGTCCTTAAATTACCGTACATCCTTTTCCCATACCCACTGCAACTTTGATTACAGAGGTATTGGGCCATTCCATTATCTTTGCAAAAAAATAATCCTATGGAATATCTGTTAAGGCCCTGGCCTTGGTATGTTTCGGGCCCCTTGTTGGCCCTGGTCCTCTTTGTCCTAGTCTACTTTGGAAAGACCTTTGGCATGTCTTCCAACCTAAAAACCTTATGCAGTATGGCCGGGGCGGGCAAATATGCCGATTTTTTCAAGTTTGATTGGAAATCACATCGGTGGAATCTGATTGTGGTACTCGGTGCCATCGTAGGCGGGTTTATCGCCGTGAAATTTTTATCTGATCATTCCACAATTGCCTTAAACCCTAAAACCATAACGGATTTGGGCCAGTTGGGCTTTTCCCGAATCGGGGAAACGCTGTTACCTGCAGAAATCTACAGCTGGGAGAACGTGCTCAGTATAAAAGGCCTTGCGATTTTGGTGGGGGCCGGGTTTTTGGTAGGCTTTGGTACCCGCTATGCCGGGGGTTGCACCTCTGGCCACGCGATAACAGGCCTGAGCAGTCTACAACGACCTTCCTTGGTAGCCGTTGTCGGATTCTTTATTGGAGGTCTTGTAATGACCCATTTTTTATTGCCCTTAATTTTTTAGTATGAAGTATTTGAAATTTTTACTTGTAGGCGTATTTTTTGGAATTGTCCTGGTAAAGTCAGAGGCGGTCTCCTGGTACCGGATCTTTGAAATGTTCAAATTTCAGTCCTTTCATATGTACGGTATCATAGGTTCTGCCGTACTTCTGGGCGTTCTGATATTATGGGTGACCAAAAAATCAAAATTAAAAAGTATCGAAGGGAAAGAAATACAGGTCCCTCCAAAGGACCGTGGTTTTCTCCGATATCTTATCGGGGGATCTATTTTTGGGCTGGGCTGGGCCCTGGCAGGAGCTTGCCCGGGACCCATGTACATCCTTGTGGGCACAGGGGTCTTTAGTATGCTCATCGTCATTGCGGCGGCAGTATTGGGAACCTTTGTGTACGGCGTGGTAAAGCATAGATTGCCCCATTAGTCATGGAAAAAAATACCCTGCTCCTCTCCCACTTTTCTAAATTGCGCTGCTCACCGTATGCCGCGGGTTAAGATAGCATGTGCTAAAAAATTGGTTTTTTTGGATAGCCTTAGGGGCAATCTATGTATGAAACCCCTCACACATCCCTTGTATAAAGGTTTCCAAGGTGGGTGCTATTCGTTTTCGTAAGCAAGCACCTACTATAAAATTGCATATATTTAGAATACGTTAGCGGTAAACCTATTCTGTTGAAGATTGTTGTACCTTTTTTAATGCTTCTCTCCCTTGGGCTTTTTTGCCAAGAACTGCCCCCTATTCAAAATTACGCTGCCTCGGAATATAAGGCCGAAAGTCAAAATTGGTCGATCTCGCAATCAGAGGATAAGGTAATTTATGTGGCCAACAACAAGGGGCTTTTGGAGTTCAATGGAGCTAAATGGACATTGTTTCCCTCGCCGAATGAGAGTATAATTAGGTCCGTAAAGGTGGTTGGGGACAAAATATACACAGGTTGCTACATGGAATTTGGTTTTTGGCAAAAAGATGATTTCGGAATCTTGCAATACACTTCCCTGTCCGAAAAAATGAAAACCGGTCTTATCCAGGATGAGGAATTCTGGAATATCCTCGATATGGATAAATGGATTGTTTTTCAATCCCTCAATCGCATTTATATATATGATCTCCGGAGCAATTCGGTAAATCTTATCGAGGCTGATACCTCCGTCCCCAAAGTATTTAAGCTGGATCAGGACATTTATTTTCAAAGACTCGATAAAGGAATCTTCAAAATAGAGAAGGGCAAAGACGTCCTGGTCTATGATGCAACACCTTTTAAAGAAGATGAGGTCATCAACATATTTCGTCGCGGTGCTGATCTATTGATACTTACCCGGCACAATGGTTTTTATTTGGTCAGCGGTCCCTTGGTCAACAAATGGGCCACAACAGCGGACACCCTATTGTCCGAAGTAAGTGTGTACAGTGGTTTGCAATTGCAGGACAATAGCTTTGCGCTGGGTACCATATCCCATGGTCTGATCCATTTGGATCAAAATGGAAATGCCTTGTACCATATCGATCAAATAAAGGGATTACGGAATAATACGGTCTTATCCCTATATGAAGATTTTGACAACAACCTGTGGCTTGGCCTTGATAATGGCATAAGCTATCTCAACCTTAGATCACCAATCAAGGTATATCATGACAACAAAGGAGTCGTCGGAAGTGTATATGCCGCTATTAAGTTGGATAACTACCTGTATTTGGGAACCAATCAAGGTCTTTTTTATAAAACCCATGATAGCGATTGGGATTTTAAACTAATTCAGGGCACCCAAGGTCAGGTTTGGTCCCTGGATGTAATCGGGGAAACCTTATTCTGCAGTCATCATACAGGTACCTTTAGTATAAAGGAAAATCGGGCAAAAAAAATAGCAGCCGTTCCAGGCACCTGGAGAGTAGCTGCCCTAAGCGAAAGTCCAAATCTTCTCTTACAAGGAAATTATGACGGCCTGTATGTTTTGGAAAAACGGGATACCGGGTGGCGCCTTAGGAACAAGATAGAGGGGTTTGACCATTCCTCCAGATATTTTGAAATACTGGAAGGAAATATCTTCGTTAACCACGAGTATAAGGGTATTTTCACCGTAACGGTGGACAGTACATTTTCCTCTGCGAAAAAAGTACGTGTAGATCCATCGTTAAAAGGCGCTAATTCTGGGATGGTCAACTACCGAGGAGAGATTCTATATGCCTATAAAAAGGGGGTTTTAAAATATGACAAAATCGACAAAAAATTTGTTAGGGATAGTATTTTAAGCACGCTTTATATGGAAGATCAATATGTTTCGGGCAAGCTGGTAAGCGATTTGGAAAACGATCACCTATGGGTGTTCACCAACGATAATATCAGCTATCTGTCCAGGGGAAGTCTGGCCAACACACCTATTCGTCGCTCCATTCCCCTGACCGAAAATGTACGTAATGGTATTGTAGGATATGAAAGTGTTGCTCCACATGGGGATGATCAACGGTATTTGTTCGGCACTACTTCCGGATATGTCACTATCGCTATCGAAGATTTCCATGAACCGGATTTTCGCGTGGCCCTGGGAGCTATTCGAACAGCTGGTAAAAACACCACTAAAAATGAGGGGAACTTGCTCAGCAAGCAGTCCGAGGGCGACTTCCAAAGCCATGAAAACAATCTGGAAATCTCTTTCTACGCCGCAGATTACAATAAATTCGTAAAACCCAACTACCAATTTCAACTTTTGGGCATCTACAGGAATTGGAGCGATTGGTCCGAGGAGTCCTCTGCCTCTTTCGAAAACCTCCCCCCAGGGGAATATACCTTTAACGTAAGAGCCAAAATTGGCGATAAAGCATCCAGCAACGTAGCCACCTACACATTTAAAATTGCGAGGCCCTGGTACATTTCCAACCTGCTCTTGACCCTTTATCTGTTTGCAGCGATTCTGGGATCCATTCTCATTCACAATTCCTATAGACGCTACTACCACAAGCGCCAGAAAAAGCTTATTGAAAAAAATAAGCGCGACATGGAGCTGGCCAAAGCGCAGAACGAAAAGGAAATCATTAAGATCAAAAACGAACAACTGAAAGAGGAATTTAAGAGTAAGAGCAATGAATTGGCGGCTTCCACCCTCAGCATTATAAAAAAGAACGAATTGCTCTCCAAAGTGAAGGAACAACTTGTTTCCAAGGTAGATGACAAGGACTCCGTAAGACCCATTATCAACATTATTGACCAGAGCTTGAAACAAAACGATGACTGGGAGTTGTTCAAGGAAGCCTTCAACAACGCGGACAGAAAGTTTTTAAGGAAATTAAAAAAAGCGCACCCCAATCTATCGCCCAACGATATTAGGTTATGCGCCTACCTACGACTGAATTTATCCTCCAAGGAAATAGCTCCATTACTGAGCATATCGGCCCGCAGTGTGGAGATTAAACGGTACAGACTTCGCAAAAAAATGGATTTATCGCATGATGACAACCTGGTGAATTATATCCTTAAGCTATAATTTCCTATACAAACACCGCCAGCCACCTCAACATTACCTATACAAGTCCAAATTCCAATAAAATCGCCTTGGTTCTCATTATCTGGAAAAGCCCAGAAACACAGGGGGTTTTAACGATATGGCAAAAAATTGTGCTTTTTTTTGACATGTATATTTTTTGTTGAGGTATTTTTTAAGGACTTCCTATTTATTTAAGATAAGTTTAACCCTCCTAGAACGGACGCCAACATTTAGTACCGTATTGCTTTCCATTGGAACAGCATTCTGGAATTCGTTGGAGCTCGCTTAAAAAGGACCCCAAGTTTCCTTCTCCCTTAACCAGGGAGCCTCCTACTTACAAGAGATCAACTAAAACTAAACATTACTATGAAAAACTATGTATTGAGATTACTGCTTTTTTTATTTGCGACGGGGTTATATGCCCAGGCCGACAAGGTAGCAGTCGTAGAGCATGAGGGGGGCATGAAATTGGTTGTCAACGGCAAGGATTTCATGATCAATGGGATGAATTGGGATTATATTCCCATTGGAACCAACACCGTGAACGCTGCTTTTTGGAAAAAGCCTGATGATGTCATCAAGGCTGGATTGGACACGGAGATGTCGCTTCTTAAAAACATGAACGTCAATGTCATCCGACAATACACTGGTGTCCCTGCTAAATGGATTCAATACATCTATGAAAACTACGGTATTTATACGATGCTCAACCATTCCTTTGGGCGATATGGCTTGACATTGGATGGTGTTTGGACTCCTGTAACCATTTATGATGATCCTACAACCCAAGAGTTTTTGATGTCTGAAATGGAAGAATTGGTTAATGGTTATAAAAATACCCCTGGGCTTCTAATGTACCTTTTAGGAAATGAGAACAATTATGGTCTATTCTGGGCAGGAGCAGAAACGGAAGATTTTCCAGATGATGAAGGAAGAATACAGTTTATAGGGGAAAGCCGCGGAAGGCCCATGTATAGGTTGATGAACGAGGCCGCTAAAAAAATGAAGGCCATGGACGCTTCACACCCCGTAGCCATATGTAATGGTGACGTATTGTTCATTGATATCGTGGCAGAGGAATGCAAAGATGTGGATATCTACGGAACCAATACCTATCGCGGACTTTCTTTCGGGGACATGTTTCAAGTCGTAAAGGACAAATTGAACAAGCCCATAATGTTTACCGAGTTCGGAGCAGATGCATTTAATGCCGTCGAAAATAAGGAAGACCAATATTCGCAGGCGTATTATATGGTTGGAAACTGGAAAGAAATCTATGAGAATGCGGCAGGTGTAGGCAAGGTAGGAAATTCAATTGGAGGATTTACCTTTCAGTTTAGTGACGGCTGGTGGAAGTTCGGTTTTGATGATAGAAAAAATGCGGATGTACATGATAACAACGCTTCTTGGTCCAATGGAGGTTATGCAAGAGATCTAGCAGCTGAAGGGGTCAACAACATGAACGAGGAATGGTTTGGGATTTGTGCCAAAGGTGCCACGAACCCTAGAGGCCTTTATGACCTTTATCCACGTGCGGCCTATTATGCATTAAAGGAGGCGCATCAATTGAATCCCTATTACGAAGGTGTAAATCTGGATTTTGTAACAAATCATTTTAACAATATTCAGTTGATGGATGCAGTACTTAAAGCTCGCGGTGACAAGGCAGCTTTGCAAGGAGAGCAAAGTAACTTGCTCAGAATAAGTAATCTTCAAGCTAAGTTCGCAACCTTTAGTACAGGCGGTAGTCTTATTACCACACCGGATACTCCTGATCCAGATGATCCCAATACATTTCCCAATCAACTAGGATTTGACCATCTACAGTCTTACTTCATTGGCGTGGAAGGAAATCCGGCTCCTAACATGAGAGCAGAGGTTAATGTTAACGTTGTCGGGAATGTAGCACAGAACCCAATCAATGAGATTTTTTATGAGAATAACTCCCGTCCGATTGATGTGAGTACCGACCAAGGAGATGTAATTGTTTCAGATGTAAATAGAATTCGGGTCTATCAAGCAGAATTTGAGTGGAACGCAAAGGAGTTCGATTTGCGAGGCTTCTATAGAACCGGTCATTACCATTGGGGATATGAAGGGGATTTCTTTGGTTTCTATCCGGAAGCCAACTATGGTCCGAACCTTGATATTTACAATGGTGAAATATTAGGAATGGAAATTGACGGTAAAGGCGTGTTAAAAGGTTTAAAGGCTGCAGTTGGCCCTCAATTATGGTGGGGCGCAAACCCTACCATGCTTTTCAAGTATAAAAGGCATATTGGAAAATTCGATGTGACCGGAATCTATCACCGTGATTTTGAAACTAACGTTGTTCTGGATGAAAACGGAAGACGGGTTTTGGATGTCAACCAAGTACGTAGTGGTGTAATTCCACCATGGCCCACCGAAAGAGCTTCCCTTGCGATTGAGCGGGAGTTTGGTAAAGTTGGCTTTGAGTTGGGGGGCATATGGGCAGGTAGTCCGCAGAATGGTATTTCTTTTCAAGATGTAAGGGGTACACCTGGGAATTATGTAGTCTTTGAAGATAGAATTCAGTCGAGCGACAATTGGGGAGGTAAATTTAAAGTCACCTATGAAGGAGGAAAATTCAACTGGTATGGTCAAACCTCGGCTATGGGTCTAATTGCCAATGGTGGCGTCGATCAGACGTTGACCTTCACAGGGTGGAAACTTAAGGATACAGGTAGTGGTAACGTGGTCAGTGTTTTATCCGGATTTACATTCGCTACAGGCAAGTTTCAAATTGCACCTAATTTTATGTGGCAACAACCACTGGTTGATGCTATACCACAAGACGTACAAGGGCCAGGCAGGTTAAGAAATATTATTGATGATCCCTTTTCTGTACGGGCCAATAGGGAAACCACTGCAGGGGAGTTACTTATTACTTTCGACCCAACACCAGGTACATGGATGTATGAGTGGGACAATGATAGAGCCGAAGATGCTAAGTTCGCTATGAATTTAGGGTTTGTGTATCGTCATCTTCCAACAACAATGGACGCACGTATTGGATTTTTGGCAAATAGGCAATTTTTTGCGTTCCCTACCTCAGTTCCGGCAGAAGATCTTTGGGAGGTCCATTCCCGAATGGTGTCCAAACTTGGTCCAGATTTAGGGCTCATTGGAAATTTCTACTACGGAAATGGGCAAGCCAATGGAGATAGTGATCGATTGATAAAGCGTTTTGGAGCAGATATCAGAGCTATTCACAAGAATGTAAAACTAAGAACTCATGTAAAGGTTAATGACTGGGGGCCTTTCGATTACCACCGGGATTTCAACCTTACTTTCCCGCTGCAATTGATGTTGGATATCTCTACCACGCTTGGAAAACCTGACTGGTTTATTTTGCCCAGTACACAGGTAGGTATACGTGGTATATGGCGATCGTTGAACGAGTTTTCGCCTCGGTACTTACCCAACGAAGGTGCTGAATTCTCAAATGAGCCTTTTGTAAGCCCAGTCGGATTTGACAATGGTAGCGAGTGGGAAATTATGACGTATGTACATATCAATATAGGCAAATAAAAAAGAAGAAAAAATGAAAAATACTAAATATATCAACTTACAATTTTTACTGCTTCTGAGCTTGGGAATTACTTTTTTTTCAAGTTGTGAAAGAGATTTTTCGGATGAGGTGGTGTTTGCTACATTCCCTCCAAATGGAGATGTTTTTATTGATGCCTTTTCTTCAGGTTTGGATTACTTTCCATTTGTGGATGCGGGAGCAGATCCAGAAGCATTCAGTGTAGAAACGGAAGACGTATTTTCAGGAAGTTCCGCCATGCGATTTGATGTCCCTTCCTTCGGAAACGGTTTTGTAGGGGCTACATTTAATACCACCGCAAACAGAAATCTTACCAGTTTTGATGCGCTTACCTTTTATGCAAAAGCATCCCAAGCAGCAGCTATTGATGCCATCGGTTTTGGTATTGACGGCAGCACAAATAACAAATTTCAGGTAACGCTCAATAATTTGGAGGTGAGCACCAGATGGGAAAAATATGTAATCCCTATTCCGGATGCCTCAAAATTAATCAGTGAAACTGGCTTATTCTGGTTGGCCGAAGGCGCATCGTTTGCAGGTGACGAGGGCGGCTATACCTTATTGTTCGACGAGATCAAGTTTGAAAAACTGGGTACGGTTGCACAACCCAGTCCGGCCATCTTTTCCGGGCAAGATCTTACGGAACAGACGTTTACTGGTTCCACTGTTACAATAACCGGTCTCACACAAACCTTTAACCTGGACAACGGGGTCAACCGAACCGCCACAGTCGCACCATCTTACTTCGATTTTACGTCTTCGGATATTGAGGTAGCCAGAGTAAGCGAACTAGGAGAGATTTCAGTTATAGGGGAAGGCACTGCTGAAATAACCGCGGTATTGGGCGGCGTGTCGGCAAACGGCTCAATAACGATAACATCGAGCGGAACTTTACAAGCTGCCCCGGATCCCACCTTGCCCCAAGCCAACGTAAAATCCATCTTTAGCAATACGTATGTCAATGATACGGAAAGCAATTTTACACCAGGTTTTGGCGGTTCTACGACAGAGACCACGGTCGCTTCGGCCAATGGTAATGACGTCTTGGTTTACTCCAACAACAATTTTACCGGGATTCTTTTTGAGAACACCGTAGATGCCACTGCGTTAACATTTTTGCATGTTGATGTATATGTACAGCAAGCAGGAACCGAAGTTGGCATTCAGATCAGGGATGTTGGAGCCAATCAAATGATAGAAACAGATCCCAACACAGGATTCCCCATAGCCGATGATAAAGATTTCAGGTTTGATCTAACTGGTTTGACCGTGGGTCAATGGACATCATTTGATATACCTCTTGGTGGAGATATTGCTACTCAAAAAAATAATTTGGGAGCTCTCATATTAACCGGTGGTCCCAATTTTATTATGGACAATATATATTTCTACACAGAATAAGACAACGACGATAAAAAATTAAAGAAATAGTAAAATGAAAAGAGAAAATAAAAAACGAACAGTGCAGCAAAGGAATTCTAAAAGGTTGCTTATGAGCTCCCCTTTAGCCATGCTATTCTTTTTGATGCTTGGTTGCGCTACCGATGATACCCAAACCGTGACGAATTTCACCCAACTGGTCATGTTCGATGAGTTCAGTACCGACGGGGCTCCCGATAGCACGCTCTGGGGCTTTGATATAGGAACCGGGGAAAATGGATGGGGCAACAACGAGTTGCAGTACTATACCGACCGACCCGAAAATGTAGAAGTAGTCAACGGCATATTGCTGATAAAGGCACAAGAAGAATCCTTTGAAGGCTCTTCCTATACCTCGGCCAGGCTTTTGACCAAGGATTTGTTTGAGCAGCGATACGGTCGCTTTGAAGCGCGAATTCGCTTGCCTTATGGACAGGGCATCTGGCCAGCCTTTTGGATGCTTGGGGCAGACATAGATGAAAACCCCTGGCCAGGCGCCGGAGAAATAGATATCATGGAATATCGTGGACAAAATCCTTCCCTACTGATAGGCAGCGTACATGGCCCTGGGTATTCGGGTGGAAATGCCATATCCAAAGAGTACACTTTGGAAAACGACCGCTTTGACACTGGTTTCCACATTTTTGGAATAGAGTGGGGTCCGGAATACATAAACTTTTACGTGGACGATGTACTCTACAATCAAATTACACCAGCCGATGTAACTGGACAATGGGTATTTAACAAACCCTTTTACATCTTGATAAATCTTGCCGTAGGGGGGTCCTTTGTAGGTTCTCCCAATGCCGAAACTACTTTCCCGCAGACCATGTTGGTGGATTATGTGAGGGTCTATAATATTAACGATTAACGCTAACTAAACTAAAACAAGAAAGACTATGAAACTATTACTTAAAAAAGCCAAGATGATTGCTACCTTGATCTTGGCCATATCCATACTGGGATGTGAAGAAGACGATTTCCTCATTCCTGATGTTGTTGCAGGCTTTACCCTAACGGTAAACGAGGACACAGGTACGGTTACCTTTATCAATATATCAGAAAAAGCGACTAGCTTCGAATGGGATTTTGGAGATGGTACCACCTCTACCGAAATAAACCCCATAAAGACCTATGCCACGGGTAATTATACGGTAAGTTTAACAGCTTCCAACACCGCCGGAGCATCCAGCACCGTTGAGGACGATCTTGTTATCGTGGTTCCGGAACCGGTGACCTTGCCCATTACTTTTGATGAGAGCGCAGTAAACTATGACGTGAGTGTCTTTGGCGGGGCTGCCTTTGCAATTTTGGCCAATCCCGATGTATCCGGTTCAAATGACGAAGATTCGCAGGTAGGACAAATTACCAATAGTGGTGCCGAATTCGAAGGTTTCTTCTTCGATTTGGGAACACCGATAGATTTAACTGAGGACAAGACCATTAGCATGAATTTCTGGGCAGAAGCTCCAGTGGATGTTCTGATGAAACTCGAAGAAGGTACAGGCGCCTCAGTAGAAGTAG
This sequence comes from uncultured Flavobacteriaceae bacterium, assembly GCA_947494825.1. Classification (GTDB taxonomy): domain Bacteria; phylum Bacteroidota; class Bacteroidia; order Flavobacteriales; family Flavobacteriaceae; genus JBNGOQ01. Next base: position 424,359 of record CANLWN010000002.1, read on the forward strand.
CTGCAAGCCATGGCGGCACCGGATGGGAAATGCTTTCCTTTGATTTTAGCTCATCGGACAGCTTTTCCAGATTGACCTTATTTGTTGACGGCCCGGGCACCACCGCCGGCACCTTCTTTATTGATGACATTGAGCAGGCTGGAACACCACCCGTAATGAGTGGATGTACGGATACGCCTATAGCGGCTACCGCGCTTCCCGTGGATTTTGAAGGCTGTGAAACCTTTCTTTCATCTGAAAACTTTGGGGATGGCATTACCTCCGACCTTGTGGAAAATCCATTCAAAACCGGCATAAACACTTCAGATTTTGTATTGCAGGTAGACAAGCCCAGTGGTTCAAGTTTCTTTGCGGGCATCCAAAATACCTTTGCCAGTAATTTTGATCTGACCACAACAGACGTATTTAAACTCAAGGTTTACAGTACCAAGGCAAACGTTGTATTCCGATTTGAGCTGGCCTTGAATCCACAGACCGTCCCGGTTACTGGAAATCCCGCTCCTGTTTTTGTGACTGTTCCAAATGCCAATGAATGGACAGAAGTTGAGTTTACCTTTACCGGTTTGCCCGGTGGGCCAACAGCCTACAACCAGCTGGTGATCAAGCCGGATAATGATATGGCCGATAGCCCGATAACCGTTGACGGAACGTACTATCTGGACGACCTTACGCTTACCGATGGCACTGGAGGTCCTGGAAGCGGTTTCGATGACGGCCTGTTGACCAACGGCGACTTTGAAAACGGGGCCGATTCATGGACCATAGGCGTTGGTACCGACCCAGCTCCGGTAGCAACCGATAGCGGCAATAGCTTTTATTCGGTAAATGTGACCGCTGCAGGAAATCCATTTGACGTCAACTTAACCCAGAAGTTGGAGATAGTACAGGATGCCACCTACACCTTGACTTTTGACGCGTGGTCAGATGTAGCCAGATCAATAGTAGCCGGAATCGGCTTGAGCGGCGGAAGTTTTGCCAATACGACGGAAACCGTAAATATCACAACAGTGAGGCAGACCTATACCCTTACCCTGACAGCAGCCGGGTTTGGCGCTCCAGATGCACGGGTCTTGTTTGATTCGGGCGCGGAAATAGGTTTGGTGAACATTGATAATGTATCCTTGGTTTTAGGTACAGGGGATACGGAAGCTCCCGTGATTACCTTGAACGGTGATGCTACCGTAAACCTTAACCTTGGTGATCCCGCATACGTTGATGCGGGTGCGACAGCGACCGACAATGTGGATGGCGATATTTCCGGAAACATTACGGTCGGCGGTGATACCGTTGACACCAATGTTGCCGACACCTATACCATCACTTACAACGTAAGCGATGCGGCAGGAAATGCCGCGACCGAGGTTACGAGAACAGTTATCGTTGCTGATAATACTTTTGATGATGGTTTGTTGACCAATGGCGACTTTGAGAACGGATCCGATTCATGGACCGTAGGCGTTGGTGTTGACCCAGCTCCGGTAGTAACCGATAGCGGCAATAGCTTTTATTCGGTAGACGTGACCGTTGCGGGAAATCCATTTGACGTCAACTTAACCCAGAAGTTGGAGATAGTACAGGATGCCACCTACACCTTGACTTTTGATGCTTGGTCGGACAGGGCGAGAGGAATAGTAGCCGGAATCGGCTTGAGCGGCGGAAGTTTTGCCAATACGGCGCAAACCGTAAATATCACAACAGTGAGGCAGACCTATACCCTTACCCTGACAGCAACCGGGTTTGGCGCTCCAGATGCACGGGTCTTATTCGATTCGGGTGCGGAAGTAGGTTTGGTGAATATTGATAATGTATCCTTGGTTTTGGACAGTAGTGGAGGAGGAGATACGGAAGCTCCCGTGATTACCTTGAACGGTGATGCCACCGTAGACCTTAACCTTGGTGATCCCGCATACGTTGATGCGGGCGCCACAGCGACCGACAATGTGGACGGTGATATTTCCGGAAGTATTGTGGTCGGAGGTGACACCGTTGACACCAATGTTGCCGGCACCTATACCATCACCTATAACGTAAGCGATGTGGCCGGAAATGCCGCTACCGAAGTCACCAGGACGGTTAACGTTGTGGATAGCACTTTTGATGACGGGCTGCTGACCAACGGCGACTTTGAGAACGGATCCGATTCATGGACCGTAGGCGTTGGTGTTGACCCAGCTCCGGTAGTAACCGATAGCGGCAATAGCTTTTATTCCGTAGACGTGACCGTTGCGGGAAATCCATTTGACGTCAACTTAACCCAGAAGTTGGAGATTGTACAGGATGCCACCTACACCTTGACTTTTGATGCTTGGTCGGACAGGGCGAGAGGAATAGTAGCCGGAATCGGCTTGAGCGGCGGAAGTTTTGCCAATACGGCGCAAACCGTAAATATCACAACAGTGAGGCAGACCTATACCCTTACCCTGACAGCGACCGGGTTTGGCGCTCCAGATGCACGGGTCCTATTTGATTCGGGCGCGGAAGTAGGTTTGGTGAATATTGATAATGTATCCTTGGTTTTGGACAGTAGTGGAGGTGGTGGCGGCCCTGCCGGCGAGTTGGCCACCAACGGTGATTTTGAAACTGGTGATGCCACGGGTTGGGATTTATTTCAAAATGGTGGAACAGCAGCATTGGACAATACACTCAATAATGGTGGTTCCTGGTCTGGAAGAATAGCAACCGGAGGACCTAGTAATCCTGCTTTTAAACAGGAAAGAATAGGCGCTGGCACAGTGAATGCAGGAGACGTAGTTCAAATTCAGTTTGACCATATAGGATCCGTTGTGCAACCTGGGGCAGTATTTAATGTGCTCCTTTTCGGTGAAGGTGCCGCGGGTGCTTCTTTTACCCATGTCTTTAGTCCTGCTCCAACGCTCACAGGTAGTTGGACAACTTTTATAGGAACTTTTACTGTTCCCGCTGTTGATGTGAGTGAAGGCATTTCATTCCTAATAGAAGGGGTTTGTGGAGGTGATGCCGGTTGTAGTGTAACGGCCAATATAGACAATGTTTCTGTTACGCTAAACCCTTAGATACTAATGAAACTGACCAATAGTACGGATTCATCTTTGCTATTGGTTAGTAATTATAGCTATGGACGGGTAAAGAATACAAACTATGGATTAGAAGAGCATAATAACCATTACTATAGAAAGCTGCTTTTAACCGAATAGGTCGAGCTTATGATGCTCGGCCTATTCAACCATAGTTTAAAAAAAGATTTCAATTCAAAATACAGAATCTCTTAAAAAGCGCAACATGGAACCGCAAGATCAGGTCGTAAAAATGAATAAGTCGTACACCATACTTATAAGTCTGATAGTGGCCCTTGGTGGCTTTTTGCTGGGTTTTGACAGTGCGGTAATCTCCGGAGCCATAAAAGGGATCACCACCTATTTTGAAATGACCGATGCCATGCTCGGTTTTGCCGTGGGCTGTGTCATTTTTGGGGCCATGGCCGGTAATTTGATGGCCGGACCCTTGGCGGATACCTTTGGGAGGAAACAGGTATTGATCGTGGTCGCCGCCCTTTTTGCCATCTCGGCAAGCTGGTCGGCCCTGGCTACGGGATATACAGAATTCATTATTGCCCGGATCATTGGAGGTATCGGCATCGGGGGCGCCATACTGATAGCCCCCATATACATTGCCGAGATTGCTCCGCCCAAACTTAGGGGAAGTTTGGTTTCCTTCAATCAGTTAAATATTGTAATTGGAATCTCTGTAGCGTATTTCTCCAATTACTTTTTGGTGAACTATGGGGATGAGAGTTGGCGATGGATGCTTGGTGTGGAGGCCATACCGGCAATCATCTACTTTTTGTCCCTGTTTACCGTTCCAAGGAGCCCCAGATGGTTGATTTTTAAACTCAACAAGGTGAAACTGGCCCGTAAGATACTTCAGAAAATAGGCGGCGAGGAATATGCGGAAATTACAGTGGCCGAGATTCAGCGAGGGCTGGCAAGGAAAGAGAAAAAGGGACGCTTAGCGGACCTTTTCAAGAGCAAGTACGCCACCATTATGATCATTGCCCTGGGCATCGCCTTCTTTCAGCAGATCACAGGTATCAACGCGATATTTTACTACGCCCCTACCATTTTTGAGCAAGCCGGAGGCAGTACGGATTCATCCTTCCTGCAGGCCATTGTAGTTGGGCTCACCAATCTGGTCTTTACCCTGGTAGCCATCTGGCTGATCGACAGACTGGGGCGTAAACCCCTATTGTTGATCGGAACGAGCTTTATGACCATAGCTCTGGTCATGGCCGCGATGGCCTTTAATAGTGCCACCTATGACTTTAATGACAACTCCTTGAGGAAAGTGGACGATATTCAAATTCAAAGGGCCCTGGCCGATTTTAATGGCAAATCATTCTATAGTCAGGCAGAATTGTTCGAAGGGGTCAAGGACAAACTCAACGACGAACTGTTCTTGGATTTCAAACGTAATGAAATCACCAATTTTATCAATATTAATGCTACATTGGTCTTAGTAGCCATATTATTGTATGTGGCCGCTTTTGCCATTTCGCTCGGACCGGTGATGTGGACGCTGATTTCAGAGGTTTTTCCGAGCAAGATAAAGGGTATAGCCATATCGGTAGTGGGCTTTTTCAATTCTCTGGTGAGCTTTTCGGTTACCCAGGTTTTTCCATGGGAATTGACCAATTTGGGGCCAACCCTCACGTTCGCTATTTATGCACTACTATCCTTGTGTGCCCTGCTTTTTGTATATCGGTTTGTAATCGAAACCAAAGGGAAAACATTGGAACAGGTAGAGGAATCATTGATACGATCATAAGCAAAAAGTACAACGACCAACATAATCCGTGAATGAACATCAATGCAAGACGTTAAGACAACAGATACCACAGAAATAGAGCAAATACAAATAGGGAACGAAAACTATTTTAAGATTTCGGACAGTGACGCCTTACGTCCTTTCTTTATGAGTATTGTGAGCGATTCCGACCACTGGATGTTCATTTCCAGCAATGGAGGACTGAGCGCCGGAAGAAAAAATGCCGAGTACGCGTTGTTTCCGTATTACACGGATGATAAGATCACCGAATCCGCAGAAGTAACAGGAAGCAAATCCATATTTATGGTACATACGGATGGCAAATCGCATCTGTGGGAGCCCTTCTCGGACCGCTATGATGGTATGTACAGGGTTAGTAGGAACCTGTACAAAAACGTGTATGGCAACAAGGTCCTCTTCGAAGAAGTAAATCACGACTTGGAACTGACCTTTAGATATCAATGGAATTCGAGCGACACCTACGGTTTTGTCCGGAAATCCACCTTGATCAACAATACCCAGGAAGAGGTTAGCCTATCCGTATTGGACGGGATCCAGAATATTTTGCCCTTTGGGGTGGGCAGTGACTTGCAGAATAAATCGAGTAATCTGGTCGATGCCTATAAACGAGCCGAACTCATAAAGGACTCCGGTCTTGGAATCTATGCCCTTAGTGCCATTATTGTGGATAAGGCCGAGCCCAGCGAAGCCCTGAAAGCCAATATTGCCTGGTCACTTGGCCTGAACAATGCAACCTACCTGTTATCGTCCCAACAGTTGAAGCATTTTAGAAAGCAAATCCCCCTTCAGAAGGAAATTGATGTCAAGGCAGAAAAAGGAGCCTATTTCATCCATACGGAACTACAGTTAGCCGCCAAGACGGAGCAAGAATGGATGATTATAGCCAACCTCAACCAAAATCATGCTGCCATAGCCAGTATTTCGGAGGCCATAAAAAAAGAAAAACAGTTGTATCAAAAAGTACAGCAGGATATCGCCTTGGGCACGGAACGCTTAATTGGCTTAACCGCCGCCTCCGACGGATTACAACTGACCACCGATACGCTTAGAGACACCCGGCATTTTTCGAATACCCTGTTCAATATCATGCGAGGCGGAATTTTTGATGATAGCTATCAAATTGAAAAATGGGATTTTAGCAATTACTTGAAAAAAGCGAATAAAACCGTCTTCAAAAAGGCTATAAACACAATCAAAGTACTGCCAGACACCTTTTCACTCTCCAAACTAAAGGAGATGGCTCATCAAAGCGAGGATAAGAATTTTAGCAGATTATGCCTGGAGTACATGCCGTTAAAGTTCAGCAGAAGGCATGGAGATCCGAGCAGACCGTGGAATAGATTCTCCATCAACACCCGAAATGAACTTGATGGTTCCAAGATTCTGGACTACGAAGGTAACTGGAGGGATATTTTCCAAAATTGGGAGGCTTTGGCCCATTCTTATCCGGAGTTCATCGAAAGTATGATCCACAAATTCCTGAACGCCACCACCTTTGACGGGTACAATCCCTACCGGGTGACCAAGGGCGGTTTTGATTGGGAAACCATTGAACCGGACGATCCTTGGTCGTACATTGGCTATTGGGGAGACCATCAGATTATCTATTTATTGAAATTTCTGGAATTCATACAAAATCACCATCCGGGTGCCCTGGAAAGCTATTTCGACCAAGATCTCTTTGTCTATGCCAACGTGCCTTACAAGATCAAAAGCCATGAGGCTATTTTAGAACACCCTAAGGACACTATCGATTTTGACCATGCCCTGGACGACGAAATACGCCAAAAAAGGCAGGAAATAGGTGCGGACGGTGCTTTGTTACTGGATGAAAATGGAGCAATCTATCAGGTAAACCTCATCGAAAAACTATTGGCCACTGTCCTATCCAAGCTATCCAACTTCATTCCCGAAGGCGGTATTTGGATGAACACCCAACGGCCAGAATGGAACGATGCAAACAATGCCCTGGTAGGTAATGGTGTTTCCATGGTAACGCTCTATTATTTAAGACGTTTTCTAAAATTTTTTAACGGAGTATTGTCGACTTCCGAAACAAAGGAAGTAGCAATATCGCTGGAATTGGCGAACTTTTTGAATCGCATTACGACCACTTTTGACCAGTATCAAAAGCTGTTGTCCGCCAAAATTAACGATAGGGACCGCATGCACATCTTGGACGGTCTTGGTCAAGCGGGCAGTGATTTTAGATCGCGCATTTATACAAAGGCGTTCTCCGGCCAAAAGAAATCCATAACCTTGGACGAGCTAAGCCAATTCGTTAACCTGGGCCTTCAATATTTGGAACATGCCATAAAAGCAAACAAAAGAAAGGACGGTCTCTATCATGCCTACAACCTGATGACCGTTGAAAATAAGGAAGAGGTCTCCATTTCCAATTTGAGCGAAATGTTGGAAGGTCAGGTGGCCGTGTTAAGCTCTGGTCATCTCTCATCGACCGAGGCATTGGAAGTCCTGGACGCTTTGAAGCGCAGTAAACTGTTTCGGGAAGATCAATACAGCTACTTGCTTTATCCTAATAAGGATTTGCCGGTATTCACGGAAAAAAATACCATCCCAAAAGAAAAGGTCAACACTTCGGAATTGCTGAAAAGCATGGTGGATATGGGCGACACCCGGATTATTGAAAAGGACATCAACGATATCTATCATTTCAACGGAGATTTTAAAAATGCCACTGACCTGGAAATAGCGTTGAACAGCCTTGCAACATCCGAATATGCCCCACTTCTTGAAACCGATAAGGGCTTGGTGCTTCAGGTTTTTGAGGATGTTTTCAATCATAAGGCCTTTACGGGCAGGTCAGGAACCTTTTTTGGTTACGAGGGTCTTGGCTCGATCTATTGGCATATGGTCTCCAAGCTGCAACTGGCCGTACAGGAATGTTGTCTAAAGGCAGTTCGCAACAATGAAAGTGATGGGGTTGTGGGTAGCCTTTTGGAGCACTACTACGAAATAAACGAGGGCATCGGCGTACATAAACCGCCTTCACTCTACGGAGCGTTCCCAACCGATCCCTATTCACATACCCCCGCGGGGAAAGGCGCCCAGCAACCCGGTATGACCGGTCAGGTGAAGGAGGATATCTTAAGTCGGTTTGGAGAACTGGGAATCTTTGTCAAAGACGGCAAACTTTGCTTTGAGCCCTGCCTGTTGAGAAAGAATGAGTTTTTGGACCAAGCCAAGGTCTTCAACTATGTAGATGTGAGATCCGCGCAACGGGAACTTCGGTTAACCGCTGGTTCACTTTGCTTTACGTATTGCCAAGTGCCTATAATCTATAAGCTTGCCGACACGGAACGTTTGGAGATCGTGTATAGGAACAACAGCTCAGCACAATTTGAAAGCTTGCATTTGGACCAAAGCACAAGCAAGGAAGTTTTTGAAAGAACAGGTGAAATCCTGCAGATTATTGTTAACCTTAGAGAAGCAGATTTGAGATGAATCCAAGCCAGTCACAACTAGTCGTTCTGCTACTAATTGTTAGTACTTGCTTCCTTTCATCCTGTAAAGAACAAAAGATGAACAAAGAAAACAGCGCAGCTCTTAAAATAGAACAGAAAATAGACTCGTTGTTGGCATTGATGACCTTGGAAGAGAAAATTGGTCAAATGTCTCAGGCACGGCATTTTGATGATATATCGGAAGAGGATATTGCCACCAAATTTATTGGGTCGGTCATCCATACCCAAGGCCCATTGCCCGGAAAAGATGCCCTGGAATGGCAAGCAAAATTTACCAGCTTACAAAAAAAGGCCCTATCGACCCGATTGGGCATTCCCTTGCTTTTTGGAGTAGATGCGGTGCATGGGCAAAATACCTACGAAGGGGCCACCATGTTTCCCCACAATATCGGTCTTGGGGCTTCTCAAAATGCCGAATTGGTAGCGCAGGCCGCTGCAATAACGGCCTTGGAAGCCCAGGCTACGGGTTTTAACTGGGTCTTCTCACCTTGTGTGGCCATACCGTACAACGAAAAATGGGGAAGGGTGTATGAAGCCTTTTCCGAAAGCACGGAATTGACCGAAAAAATGACGGCGGCTTCCATCAGGGGGCATCAGGGAAATCTATCGGACCGACATACCGTAATGGCAACTGCCAAGCATTTTATCGGGGATGGCTCCACAAATTTTGGGGAAGAAGGCGGTGAGACCACTCTAAGTCCCCAACAGATTGAAGAACGTTTGCTCCCCCCGTATAAAGCTGCCATCAAGGAGGGTGTTGGGTCCATAATGGCATCCTTCAATACCATATCGGATAAAGCCATGCACGCCAATAAGGAATTGATAACCGATTTGCTAAAAAACACCCTGAAGTTCGATGGCATAATGGTATCGGACTGGAAAGGGTATTCCAGGTTCGGCGAATCCGATATCATAAATGCGGGAATTGACATGGTTATGGCCGTAGACGGTGATTTGGACCCGTTTCAGGAAGGACTGCGGAAATCTGTGGAAGACGGCTCCGTATCACAAGATAGGATCGATGATGCGGTACGCCGGATATTGCGCCAAAAATATAGGTTGAACCTCTTTGAAAACCCCTTCCCAGACTCCAATCTCATCAATAAGATAGGGGCACAGGCCCATAGGGACGTAGCCCGCCAAAGTGTACGTGAATCCTTGGTACTGCTTAAAAACGATAATCATACACTCCCGTTGGACAAGAAAACTCCAAAGATTGTAGTGGTTGGCGAACATGCCCATAGTACCGGTCTGCAATCCGGTGGATGGACCATAAACTGGCAGGGGACCCTGGAAAACTATGCCGGAGCGACCTCTATTCTAGAGGGAATCGAAAAACTGGCACAGGGCGAAGTGGTTTACGATAGGCATGCGACCGCAACTCCCGATGGCGCGGATGTGGCCATCATCGTTGTGGGAGAAGTACCATATGCCGAGTTTTTCGGTGATATTGGCCATGAATCCAATGAACTGACCTTGACGCTGACCCAGGAACACCAAAACTATATAAGTACCTATGCCGCCAAGGGCATCCCTACCGTGGTACTGCTTATCTCTGGTCGTCCCTTGGTGGTCACTGAACAAATTGAACAATCAAAGGCTTTTGTAGCAGCTTGGTTGCCGGGTTCGGAGGGAGATGGCATAGCAGAGGTATTATTCGGGGACTATGATTTTAAGGGAAAGCTACCACATTCATGGCCAAAATCCCTAGCGGATGTAAGGGGGACATACGGTCCCAACTTTTGGGATAATACCATACGTCCGTTGTTTCGATTCGGGTATGGTTTAAATTATTGATATTATTTAAAAAACACTGTAAATGAAGCGTGAAAATTCGCAATGCGTAATTCGAAAAGCCAAACAACAATACTATGAAATCAATACTAAAAATTCTCCTTGCCGCAGGAATGGTAGCCATGCCCAACCATTCGTGTAAGGAGAAAAAGAACAAGGAAGAAGAAACCCAAATACAAAAAGAAGTGACAGCTAAAACTATTTTAGGCAATCCGGATTATTTGGCCATATCCTATGGCGGATATAGAGAGACCACACGTGAGGTGCAACCTTCCCTGGCCGAACTCAAAGAGGATATGAAAATCCTCGCTGCCATGGGCATCAAAATAGTGCGAACTTACAATGTTCAATTGCAACAGGTTCCCAATTTGCTGAGGGCCATACGGGAGTTGAAGGAAGAAGACCCCCATTTTGAAATGTACGTAATGTTGGGTGCATGGATCGATTGTAAAAATGCATGGACCGATCTGGAACCCGACCACGAGGTGGAGAGCGAACAAAACGAAGGTGAAATTGCCCGGGCGGTAGCCTTGGCAAATGAATATCCGGATATCGTAAAGATCATCGCCGTGGGCAATGAAGCCATGATAAAGTGGGCCACCAGTTACTACGTGCAACCTTGGGTCATCCTTAAATGGGTGAACCACCTCCAGGAACTGAAGAAAAATGATGGGTTGCCCAAGGACCTATGGATTACCTGTTCCGACGATTTTGCCTCCTGGGGGGGCGGCGATGCAGCATACCATACCGAAGATCTTGAAAAATTGGTGCATGCGGTGGACTACATTTCCATGCATACCTATGCCTATCACAATTCCCATTACAATCCAGAGTTTTGGGGCGTTCCCGAGGAGGAGGAACAACTTTCCGACATTGAAAAAATAGGTGCGGCCATGCTGCGCGCCAAGACCTTCGCCATGGCACAGTACGATTCTGTATCGGGTTATATAAAAAGTCTTGGTGTGGAGAAACCCATACACATAGGTGAAACCGGATGGGCCACAGTTTCGAACGGGCATTACGGACCTACTGGCTCCAAGGCAACGGATGAATACAAAGAGGCCCTGTACCACAAACATCTAAGGGAATGGACCAATGATGTCGGCATCTCTTGTTTCTATTTTGAAGCCTTCGATGAAAAATGGAAGGATGCGCACAATGCCAAAGGTTCCGAGAACCATTTTGGCTTGTTTACCATAGATGGGCAGGCCAAATATGCACTTTGGGAATTGGTGGACCAGGGAATTTTCAAAGGCTTGACACGGAACGGGAATCCCATAACAAAAACCTATGATGGGGACACGGCCACCTTAATGGAAGGTGTTTTGGTACCCCCTCTTAAGAACGAACAAGCGGTGACCCAATGACCAAGACACCAGGAGAGTTTTCATAGCCCCAACGGAAAAAAATTAGAACAATGGACCGATTCAACAAATTTAACTTTATATTGATAGTTGCCGTGATGTTAAGTGCTTGTAGCGAAAAAAAGTTGGACGTCGAAGTTTATGAAACTTCGGCAGCGGGAAATAAGTTAAGCCCCGTTACCGAATTTCCCGAGGAAACGGGTAAATCGAAAATTACATTGTTACCGGAGCAAAAATTCCAGACCATTACCGGATTTGGCGGCTCCTTTACGGAAGCCTCGGCATATCTGTTGAACCAATTGGGTGGGGAGAACCGCAAAAAGATCATTGAGGCCTACTTCGGTGATAGCGGGGCCAGATACTCCCTTACACGAACCCATATGAATTCCTGCGACTTTTCGCTGAGCAATTATTCTTATGCCCCAGTTGCAGGAGATAAGGAACTTGAACATTTCAGCATTGAAGAAGATCGTGATGATATTATCTTTTTTATTCGAGAAGCCATGGTAGCCTCCCGGGAGGGTTTCAAAATCCTGGCATCGCCATGGACCGCGCCACCGTGGATGAAGGATAATAATGATTGGAGGGGTGGCAAGCTGTTGCCCGAATATTACGATACCTGGGCCTTGTTTTTCTCGAAATACATAGACGCCTATAAGGCCGAGGGTATAGACATATGGGGTTTTACGGTTGAAAATGAGCCTTTGGGCAATAACAACAACTGGGAAAGTATGCATTATACCCCCCAGGAGATGGCCAATTTTGTACAGCATCATCTAGGCCCAAAGCTGGCATCGGACGGGCATGAGGTTAAAATACTCGGCTATGATCAAAACCGTGGGGATGAGCTAAACGAATGGGTCAAGGTTATGTTTCAGGACGAAGCGTCCTCCAAATACTTTGATGGTACTGCCATACATTGGTATGCCAGCACCTTTGATTGGTTCCCGGAATCGCTACAGTTTGCGCATAATGCCGCTCCCACAAAACACCTGATACAGTCCGAAGCCTGCGTGGATGCCGAAGTGCCCAAATGGAATGATGATGCCTGGTATTGGTCTAAAGAAGCAACGGATTGGGGCTGGGATTGGGCACCGGAACATGAAAAACACTTGCACCCCAAATATGCACCGGTCTACCGCTATGCACGAGACATTATTGGTTGCCTAAACAATTGGGTAGACGGCTGGGTAGACTGGAATATGGTCCTGGATAGACAGGGCGGGCCCAATTGGTTTAAAAATTGGTGTGTGGCACCGGTCATTGTCGACCCAGAAAAAGATGAAGTATACTTTACCCCCATATACTATACTTTAACCCATTTTAGTAAATACATAAGACCTGGTGCTGTGCGCATAGGGTTTGAAAACTCGGATGACTCCTTAATGGCTACTGCGGTCAAAAATCCAGACGAATCCATTGTTGTAGTGCTTTTAAACCAGGATCTGGAAGCAAAGAATTTTGAACTCATTTTGGGAGAAAGCACTCAGCGAATATCCATAGGTGCACAAGCAATACAAACTGTGGTGATAAAAAAACCAACGAATACTAACTAAAACACGATCATTATGTCAAATGTAAAAACCACCAGAAAAGATAGAGTCCCTGTTGGGCAAAAAGCAGCCTTTGGAGCAGGTCATTTTATACTGAATATCTTACCTGGCACGCTAGGTGTTTTTATTCAGTTCTTCTTACTTACAGCTTGGGGAGTTGACCCGTTATGGGCCGGACTTTTAGGAGGTTTGCCAAGAATATTTGACGCCATAACGGACCCGATAATGGGTTTTATTTCCGACAATACAAAGTCGCAATGGGGACGAAGAAGACCCTACATTTTTTTAGGAGCTATCATTAGCGGTATACTCTTCTTTTTAATGTGGCAGTTGGATGACAATGCCTCACAATCATACATTATCTGGCATGTCATGATTGTACAAATCCTGTTCCTTGTTGGAAACACCATGTTCGCAACACCATTGGTAGGTTTGGGCTATGAAATGACGTCTGATTATAATGAAAGAACGCGATTGATGAGTTTTGCCAACAGTATGGGGCAAATTGCTTGGATGATCGTGCCTTGGTTGTATGTAATTATTCCGGACTCAAACACATTTAATACGCAAACGGAAGGTGTTCGTACCATGGCCCTTATTGTAGGTGCCATGTGCGTTGTATTTGGAATTCTTCCAGCCTTGTTTTGTAGAGGAATTGATTCCGCAAATATGGAGAACCGAAAGGAAATTAATTTTAGAACACTTGCTTCCAACATGAAAGAATTGTTTGTTGGTATTGTTCAAGTTTCTAAAAACAAGCCTTTTATGAAACTTTGTGCCGCCACGTTTTTAGTTTTTAATGGATTTCAACTGGTAGCGGCATTCGGTGTTTTCATCATTGTATTTTATATGTACAACGGTAGTTATGAACTAGCCGGTACGTGGCCTGCGTGGTTTAACACAATCAATGCCATGATCACCGCCTTTTTAGTGATACCTATTATTTCAAGAATGGCGAATAAATGGGGAAAAAGAAAGGCTTTTATAATATCCACAGCTTTATCAGTTGTTGGCTATCTTCTAAAATGGTGGGGGTTTGATAAAGAACTGAACAATGAGTTCAATCAAACTGGATTCGGGAAAGGACTAAACTCAGCGGTAGGTTCGCTCTTCGAGTCGTTAAACCCCGTATTGGATAACATTGGAATGTCATGGTTTAGCATAGACCCCGGCAGTGAAATTCCATGGCTTATCTTCGTCCCAATTCCGTTATTTGCCTTCGGAATGGGTGGGTTATTTACATTGATGATGTCCATGACCGCCGATGTTTGCGATCTGGATGAGTTAAATAACGGCATGCCTAGAAAAGAGGGTACTTTTGGCGCTATTTACTGGTGGATGGTTAAATTGGGCCAAGCTATTGCACTTGTTTTAGGTGGATTAATATTGAAAATCGTTGGATTTGACCCGAATGTCGCTGAGCAAACATTGGATACAATGAACAGACTTAGAGTTGCCGATATCATAATTCCATCGCTTACCGCAGCACTTGCCATATGGGTGATGTGGAAGTATAGCCTTAGCGAAAAGAGAGCCAAGGAAATTAAAGCCGAATTAGTCGAGCGAAGAGGTGAACTTTAACCTAAATTTGAATAAACCTAATAGTACAATTTAAACGAACACTATGTCGTCAAATAGAAAAGAAAAATTTTTGGCGTTGGCCGCTTTGGACTACGCGGGTAAGACCACAAAAGAACTAAAAAGTCTCTGCAAACAAGTCTTGGAAGAAGGCATGCACGGTCTCTGTTTTAGTCCCTATACGGAGGGGCAGAAGCCAGGAGACCAAATTTCGGAAGACCAAATACGCAGAAGAATGGAAATCATTGCGCCCTACACCAAGTGGATCCGTTCTTTTTCCTGTACGGAGGGAAACGAAGCCATTCCCCGTATCGCTAGGGAATTCGGTATCAAAACGTTGGTGGGAGCATGGTTGGGCGACGACCCAAAGATCAATAAAAAAGAAGTGGAAAACCTTATTCACTTGGCCAATGAAGGTTATGTGGATATAGCCGCAGTAGGGAATGAAGTTATGCTACGGGGCGATCTAACAGAAGATGAACTATTGGGTTTTATGCAGCAAGTTAAGGAGGCCGTTCCAGACATCCCGGTGGGTTATGTGGATGCCTACTACGAGTTTACGGAACGACCCAGGATAACCGAGGCTTGTGATGTTGTTTTAGCCAATTGTTATCCCTTTTGGGAAGGCTGTGACCTGGATTATTCCCTACTGTATATGAAAGATATGTTTCAAAGAGCGCTCAAGGCCGGTAATGGGAAGAAGGTCATCATTTCGGAAACAGGTTGGCCCAGTCAAGGGACAAGTCTGGAAGGTGCCTTCCCGTCCTACGAAAACGCCTTGAAATATTTTATGAACACAATAAAATGGTCAGAGGAAGATGATATCGAAGTATTCTACTTTTCATCCTTTGACGAATCGTGGAAAGTAGGGGCCGAAGGCGATGTTGGGGCGTATTGGGGGCTTTGGGACAAGGACGAACAAGTGAAATTTTAAACAAAAAGTTCCCTGGGACTACCCGATTTGTTTCCAAACGTAATCCGGGAAATTAGACAATTTCGGCGCTCAATCCTGCCTGCAACAATCTACTGCAGCGCGGCTTTAAATCATCGTACTCACCTGTCTTAACGGTACACTTGCCGTTGTAATGTACAATGAGCGAACATTGTTCTGCCTGTTCCGGGGTGTGCTCGCAGACATCCACCAAGGTCTCAATAACGTGCTCAAAGGTATTTACATCGTCATTGAACAGGACAATTTCGTTCTGCTTTAGGGTCTCTTCTTCTAAAAGCAGCTCTTCAGAAAGTTTTTCCTTAGTGCCCATAGACAAGATATTTTGTACTAATATAACAATTTTTGTACACTAAAAAAGCCAAAAAAAGTGTGTGTTCCTCACAAAAAAGTGCCCTGGACGGACACTTTTAAGGTATTGTAGACAAACTCCAGGGGTATCTCTCTCAATAAAGGAAATTGAGCGAAATAACATCGTTATTATTAAATTCTCCATCCTCGCTGCTACTAAAACAGGCCAGCATCAAGGAGGTGGGGTCAAAACCGTTAGGGGTGCCAGGAATGGGGTTGGCACCGATACTACCCACGCCTTCGTTGATATTCTCCCCACAGCTTTGACGACTGAACCAATCCGTATGCCTAAAGCCTACGGAATGCCCCATCTCATGGGTAATAACATGTTCATTTACATTGGTGGAAAAAGCATCCAGCCCATAAATCTGAATAAACTTATTTGGGTCGCCCCCGCTGGGAAAGCCTGCAGACCCTCCACTACCGGAGCGGTTTGGGTTGTGGTATACCACCATATCCCTGCTTTGAAAATTGGTGCCAAAGGACAGCGAAAATGAAATGCTCAGGTTTAAATTGTTATAATTGTTCACGGCCCACTGTAGTGCCGTACGCTCCTTGTTGGAGAGCCCAAAACCACCACCTCCGGTATAGCCAATAATCGTTAGCGTCCTGGGGCTTACCAGATTGTTGGTGTAGTAATTTTTATCGGTGGTCTCCAATTGCTCCATGCTTTCGAGCTGTGCCTTGGTAAAGGTGATGTCGTCCTCGATCTGATAACGCTGTTCCACACTGCCATCGGGTAGGTGAAAGTCGATAACCTCAATTTCCCCGGCATTGTAAAAATTCCGCTTCAACAAGCTTACCACCTTGTCCGTTATTTCCAAGGGAGCTGCCTGCTCTGCAGGTTCTTCCGCAATCTGGGGTTCGGTTACATCCGGTTCGTTATCCTTTTGGCAGGATATTAAAAAAAGTAAAAAAATACTGAAAAGTAAGGGGGATTTTAAATTCTTCATGGTACATAAGGTGTTTAGGTTAAAATAAATTTTGAAATTTGAGGAATTTACTTACAATACTTACCTTATGTACGGGGGAAGCTATGGGTCCAGATGTTAAATTTTAAGTTTTATTTAAGAACGTTGAAGTGCAGTGCCACCCAGTTATTTTTTTGCAACCGACTCTTAAGCATCATGCCTGCTTCGGCACATTTTTTAGCAATCCGGGAAACGTCCTCCGTATAAAAACCGCTTAAAAAAAGACTGCCCGAAGGACGGAGACAAGCCACATAGGTGGGAATGTCCGCCAATAATATATTTCTGTTGATGTTGGCCAGAATGGTATCGTAGGTCCGCTTTCCCAAAAGGGTGGCATCGCCCTCATACACCTTGATGTGGCCGCAGTTGTTCCGCCTTATATTCTCCAGGGCATTCACATAGCACCAATGGTCTATATCCATGGCATTTACTGTGGTTGCACCCTTCATGGCGGCAAGAATGGCCAATACGCCGGTACCGCTACCCATGTCCAGAACAGATTTTCCCTTAAAATCGTTGTGCAACATATGGGTGATCATAAGATGGGTGGTCTCATGGTGGCCTGTGCCAAAACTCATTTTTGGCTCTATGACAATATCGTACCGTACTTGGGGCTTTTCATGAAAAGGGGCACGGACCACACAGTCATCGCCCACTTGGATAGGGTCAAAACTCGCTTCCCAAACCGCATTCCAGTTTTGCTGTGCTATTTCCTTAGCGCTGTAGCCAATATCAAAACTAGAACCATGTAGCACCCTGAGGTTCTGCACCATGGACTCCCTCCAATCGGCCTTCTTAATATAGGCCAGGACACCATCTTCGGTTTCCACAAAACTTTCAAATCCCGCCTCGCCCAATTCCGCTATGAGAATATCGGTTCCTGGCTGCACCGGGTTTACCGTAAAGCGATATTCTAAATAGCTATTTTCCATGGGGGTTAAATGGCCTTGATAATCGCCACAAAATCGTCCGCCACCAGAGAAGCACCTCCTATCAGCCCTCCGTCCACATCCGGTTTGGAAAAAATCTCCTCGGCATTTGAAGGCTTTACGCTACCACCGTACAACACGGAAACCTGGTTGGCTATAGCCGTATCGTAGGCCTCGGCAATCGTCTTACGGATAAAGGCGTGCATTTCCTGCGCCTGTTCCGGTGAAGCGGTCTCTCCCGTCCCTATGGCCCAGACCGGCTCGTAGGCCAATATAATATTGCCCCAAGCCGAGGATGGCAGGTCAAAGAGTGCGTTCTTAAGCTGCGCTTCCACCACGGAGAAATGATTGCTCGATTTTCGATCTTCCAGTTCTTCCCCAAAGCAGAACATGACGCGCATATTTTTCTCCAAGGCAGTACCCACCTTTTTCGCGAGGATTTCATCGTCCTCCCCAAAATAGGCCCGGCGTTCGGAATGTCCTAGAATAACCGTATCTATCCTGATATGTATCAGCATATCAGCAGAAATTTCCCCGGTATACGCACCACTATCCGCAAAATGCATATTCTGTGCAATGACCTGAATGGCAGAGCCTTCCAGCGTACGAATGGCCCCACTGAGGTTTACATAGGTGGGTGCCACCATGACCTCGGCCTCGGTGTCCGGAAGTTTGGCCGCAAGTTCCGTTAACAGTGCTTCCGTCTCCGCCAGATTTTTGTTCATTTTCCAGTTCCCTGCAACTATTTTACTTCTCATGATGTTGTTATGTTTGGTGTTTAGTGTTATTTCCTAGGTGGAATGTTATCTGAATTTTTGGCCCTTTATCTCCGAGTTGCGAAGATAGTTCATAAAAGCTCCTAGTTTATTTATTTCAAATTCGATTAGCTCAATGCCTTTTTTGAACGCTTCATTTGCGATCAGGTTCTTATCATAGCATCTGTACAGCTGTGATTTAAACTCGGTGCAAGATTCCTTCGAATAACTTATGAAATTATTGAATTCCTTATTTTCCCCCTCTCCCAAATCCTCAATCCTATCTACTCTCGCCATATTTCAAATTAACCACAAACTCCAAACAGTATAACTAATCAAGCCTTAGATCTTCCAAATCGTTATGGTGTACTTTTTCAACAATAGTGCCCCTGTTCAGGACCAGGATACCCGGGTTGGAACGGGTTATGGTCTTTAAGGTGGTCTCGTCGGTAAAATAAAAATCGAAATCCAGCTGATGTGCTGCCACGACCTGCGAAACCAATGCCCCGCCTGACGCGGACATCCCTATCACCGTATATCCTTGTTTACTGGCCGTATCTGTAACCTTTTTAATATCTCCAAAAGCATCCCCTTTGCTTTTCGCCAAATCATAGGCCACCACCATGATCAACTTTTCCTCTTGTAGAAAAGAAGCTGTTTGGTCCTCACCATTTTTTTCGATAGTAAAATCGTGTATGGGCGGTTCATATCCCTCCTGTATTTCGGTGGTCTCCACATCCAAAAATTCACCATCCACAGAAGGATATTCCCCCTGCGTAACCACAATTTTTTCGGTATCCCCCACCTTGAATCGCCATGCGTATTCATAAATTGCTTTGGGAGCATCATCTGGCACCCCCATGCCCTCTTCTATGTTCGCGCCAATCTTGTACGGTCTAAAATCTATGGCGGGCAAATGGTTCAGCACATAATTGGCGAAAACCACGCAGCCTACCAAGGCAAGTCCGGTGATGATCCGTTTTGCCATAGGGCTAAAAACAGAAGTGATGTGTTTTTGCCCAATAAAAAGTACCAGAATCAGGAACAAGAGCACCACATCCTTGGTAAAGGATTCCCATGGGGTCAACTTAATGGCATCCCCAAAACAGCCGCAGTCGGTCACCTTGTTGAAATAGGCCGAATAGAAGGTAAGGAAGGTAAAGAAAACAATCATCAGTAGCAGGCTCCATACGGTAAATTTCACCCGAAACCCCACCAAGAGCATCACCCCCAAAACCACTTCCAAAATCACTACAAAAAGCGATATGGCAAGGGCATAGGGCATTAAAAAAGGCAGGTCCAGCACCCCTTGACTAAAATACTCCTCCAGCTTAAAGGAAAAACCCACAGGGTCGTTGAGCTTTATAAAGCCGCTGATAATGAACAATATACCTACAATGATTCTTGAAAGGGTCACCAGTATCCTCATCCTATTTGTTGTTTTCATTCAGGTGGATCATCGCAAAGACGGAATAGTTGATCATATCCTGATAATTGGCATCAATACCCTCACTTACCAGCGTTTTTCCCTCGTTGTCTTCAATTTGCTTTACACGTAACAGTTTCTGGATAATCAAATCGGTAAGGGAGCTCACTCGCAAATCGCGCCACGCTTCGCCATAATCATGGTTTTTATCTTCCATAAGTGCTTTGGTAGCCGCTACATATTTGTCATACAGATCTAGCGCTCCCTTCTCGGAGAGATCCGGTTGATCCGCAATACCTTTTTCCAACTGTATAAGTGCCATAATCGAATAATTGATTATGCCAATAAACTCCGAACGTTCGCCCTCATCCACTTTTCTTATGGGATTTTCCTGCAAACTCCGTATACGCTGTGCCTTGATATAAATCTGATCGGTAAGGGAAGGGAGACGTAAAATACGCCAGGCGCTGCCGTAATCTTTCATCTTCTTTAAAAATAAATCCCTGCAGCTAGTAATAACAGCATCGTACTGTTCCGAGGTCTGTTGCATGTATTGTTCGTAATTTGCGTAAATTTCGCTTAAAATTTTCACCTGTTCAAGAATTTTTATTCTTACTTATGCGGGAGCGTTGGAAATCCTGGACAGGCCATATGCCAAACATATCCTATGACCATCAATTGCAAAGGAAACCTTATTGATCTGAAGACCCCAAAGGTCATGGGTATTTTGAACCTTACCCCCGATTCTTTTTTTGATGGGGGCAAGTACAGGGATACCACCACGATCCTTGGCCAGGTGGAAAAAATGGTCCGGGAAGGTGCAGATTTTATTGATCTGGGGGCCTATAGTTCCAGACCTGGTGCGGCCCATGTTCCCGAAGAAACCGAGTTAGAGCGCATCGTTCCCGTGGTGACCCTGTTGCAAAAGGAATTCCCGGAACTTCTGCTATCCATTGATACGTTTAGAAGCAAGGTAGCAGCGGCCTGTTTGGAAAAGGGTGCGGCCCTAATCAATGATATTTCGGCCGGGAGTTTAGATACCGAAATGTTTCCGACCGTGGCAGTGTACCGGGCACCCTATATTATGATGCATATGAAGGGAACACCCCAAAACATGCAACAGCAAACGAACTATACCGACCTTTTGGTAGAGATATGTCATTACTTTTCGCAGAAAATAGCTTTGGCCACGACCGCAGGTGTCAACGACATTATCCTAGATCCTGGATTTGGGTTTGCAAAAACCCTGGATCAGAACTATGAGCTGCTGCGGAAATTAGCACTGCTCCAAACCTTTGACCTTCCCATTCTTGCTGGGCTAAGCAGAAAATCGATGATTTACAGGCTTTTGGAAACCGATCCACAACAAGCCCTAAATGGCACAACGGCCCTGCACATGTACGCCCTACAGCAGGGTGCACATATTTTACGCGTGCATGATGTGCGGGAAGCTAAGGAATGTGTGCTGCTGGCCGAGGAATTAAAACAGGGAAATTGTTGATTTTATTAGGGCTTATTTCCTAAATTTACAAAAACCGCTTGGCTTGGATTTTTTAAATTTTTTGGACTTTAGGGTTACCGACATTATAGACATCATTATGGTTGCGGTACTCCTCTACTACATTTACAAACTTGTTCGAGGTACGGTGGCCATCAATATTTTTATAGGAATTGTTATCGTTTGGGCCTTTTGGAAACTGACCGAATTGCTTGATATGAAAATGATCAGTAGTGTAGTGGGCGGGTTTATGCAGGTTGGTTTAATTGCCCTTATCATTGTATTTCAGCAAGAGATCCGGAAATTTCTATTGATGATCGGCTCCACCAATTTTGCCAAAAAACGCAGCTTTATCAGGCACTTCAAATTTTTAAGACAGGAACCCCTCGTCACCGATCTGGACATAGAAGCTATTCTTGGGGCCTGTGAAAAAATGAGCGCCAGTAGGACCGGGGCCATCATAGTTTTGGAGCGGAGCAATTCGCTCGACTTTGTAAAATCGTCCGGGGATAAAATGAATATCGAGGTTACCCAACCCATTATAGAAAGTATCTTTTATAAGAACAGTCCCCTGCACGACGGGGCGGCCATCATAGAAAATAATTTTATCGTGGCCACCAGGGTCATATTACCGGTTTCCGACGAAAGGACCATTCCGCTCCGCTTTGGTCTTAGGCACAGGGCCGCTGTGGGCATTACGGAAAAGACCGATGCCCTGGCGCTAGTGGTGAGTGAGGAAACAGGGGTCATCTCCTATATTAAAAATGGGGAATTTGTGCTGTTCAAGGATCTTGCCGAATTGGGCGGCATTTTAAAAGACGATCTCATATGACCTCTTTGTATGGCATGTAAAAACTGTAACCAACCCTTAAAAACAGACCACTCGTATTGCTCCCATTGTGGTGCCAAGGTTATTCGCAACCGCCTTAGCTTTAAGAATCTCTGGTACGATATTACCGAAAGGTACTTTAACCTGGACAATACCTTCCTTAAAACCTTTTGGCACCTCTTTACAAAGCCGGAGGTGGTGATCATGGGGTATATTGACGGTGTCAGGAAGCGGTACCTAAATCCCATAGGCTATTTTGGGATAGCGCTGACCCTATCCGGTCTTCTGGTCTTTCTGATCCGAAAGGTCTTTATGGACGACATTGGTATGGATATCTTTGATATCGGTGCCGATCAGCAAGTATTCCGGGATGTCTTTGACAGTGCCATGGATTTTCAGGCCTTCGTCTTCGTAATACTTATCCCGATGCTTGCCTTTCCCAGCTGGTTGTTGTTCAATTCCCAGCGCCACATATTTTCCGAGCATCTGGTTTCCTTTACCTATATACAGGCGCATTATACAATTGCCACCTTTCCCATTAGCATTTTGGTGCTTTCGGTTGCTCCCAATACCTATACGAGCTATGGGGTCATCAATGTGCTGGTTATGCTGCTGTATTCGCTCTATGTATTCAAACGGATAACCTCCTATGGCTTGGGTCAGTTTCTGTTCAGGGCCGCTGTTTTTCTATTGCTGTTCGTGGTGGAGTATTTCCTGGTATCAAACCTTATCTTTTTGGTCCTTTTGTTTACCGGCTTCGTTTCCCTTGACAGTTTTAGACCGGGATAGCCTTTTACATGGAGTTCTTAGGCTACCTCTTCTGCCAAGAACTGTGCCTCGTACAACTTGCTGTAGTAGCCACCCTTTTTCAATAATTCTTTATGGGTGCCGGTTTCCACGATCTGTCCGGCATCCATGACCAGGATCTTGTCTGCTTTCTTAATGGTCGCCAAACGGTGGGCTATGACAATGGAGGTTCTGCCCTCGGTAATTTTCTCCGTGGCCTTCTGGATCAGCTGTTCGGAATAGGTATCTACCGACGAGGTGGCTTCATCGAGCACCAAAATACTGGGGTTGCTCACATAAGCCCTTAGAAAGGCGATCAGTTGTCTTTGTCCGCTGGAAAGCATGGTTCCCCGTTCCTTTACGTTATACTGATATCCTTGAGGAAGGCTTGCGATAAATTCGTGCACCCCGATCTGTCTCGCGGCCTGTTCAATATCCTCCAGGGTAACGGAGTTATCCTTAAGGGATATGTTATTGGCTATGGTATCGGCAAATAAAAAGACATCTTGCAGGACCACGGCAATCTTTGATCGCAAAGCGGATAGTCTGTAGTCCCTAACGTCCACCCCATCTACCAAAATCTGGCCCGAGTTGATTTCGTAGAATCGGTTCAAAAGATTGATGATCGTAGATTTCCCGGCACCTGTGGCGCCTACAATGGCCACGGTCTCGCCTACCTTCACATCAAAGGAAATGCCATGAAGTACCTCTTCATCCTCCAAATACCCAAAACGTACTTCGGAAAACTTGATGTTCCCCAAAATTTCATCTTTTACAACGGTGCCCATATCCTCAATATGGCTATCGGTATCCAAAATCCTAAAGACCCTGTTGGCCGCAACCATGCCCATTTGTAGGGTATTGAACTTGTCCGCAATCTGACGTAAAGGTCTAAAGAGAATCTCTATGCACAGAATAAATGCGAAAATAGTGCCTTTTAGGTTCTCACCGAGATCGGCAACATTTTGGAGTCCCCCGTACCAAACCACCAAACCTACGGCAATGGAGGTAACGATCTCGGCTATGGGAAAGAAAATAGAATTGTACCATACCGTTTTTAACCAAGCTCTTTTATGCTTTTCGTTGATTTTACGAAAATTGTCACTTTCAATGCTCTCCCGGGTAAACAGCTGTACGATCTTCATGCCGGTAATGCGTTCCTGTACAAAGGAATTGAGATTGGAGACCTGAGCCCTTACTTCGATAAAAGCTACTTTCATGGCTTGTTGAAACAAGCGGGTAGCATATAGGATAATGGGCAATACCCCAAAAACGATCAATGCCAACTTCCAATTCATATAGAGCATCAGGGCCGCTGCCGCCACCATTTTTAGCAAGTCGGCCACGATGACAAAAAATCCTTGGCTAAATATCTCGCCGATACGTTGCATATCCGACACGGCCCGGGTCACCAGGACACCAATAGAGGAATTGTCAAAATATTTCATTCGAAATCCGATCATACGTCTAAAAAGATCGATGCGGATGTCCTTGATCACAGACTCGCCCAGCCAATTGGCGTAGTAGTTGAAGAAAAGCTGGCTGATGACCTGGCCCAACAACACCCCAAGCATCAATAAAATGAGGAACAACAACTGCTCCGCATTGTTATGTCCAATGGCATCGTCAATGATATCCTTAAGAATAAAGGGGGTGGCCGCGGCAAAGGCAGAAAGCAGTATGGCAGACAAAACCACTCCATAAAAGGTGCCCCTATAGGGCTTGGTGTGGGCTATCAACCGCTTGAACAGCCTAAAATCAAAAGCTTTTCCCGTTTCTTTATCCATTTTGTTCTATGATGTTATCAGGATATACAACCTGGGTTAAATATAAGCCTTTTGCAGGTACTGAAACCCCGGCACGACTCCTGTCCTTACTTTCAATTATGGCCCGCATTTCTTCAAGGCCCGATTTTCCCAAACCCACATCGAGCAGGGTGCCCACAACGGCCCTTACCATATTCCTCAAAAAGCGATCTGCCGTGATGGTAAAGACCATTTTGTGGTTTCTTTTTTCCCATCCCGCGTTTTTAATCTTGCAGAGATAGGTCTTTACATCGGTATTGGATTTTGAAAAACATTCAAAATCCTCATAATCCAATAAAACAGCGGCAGCCTTATTCATTTCCCCCACATTTAGGGGGTGCTTTATATAATGCGCGGCCTCTTTGTAAAAGGGATCCTTTTTGGATATGACCCAATATTCATAGGTACGTTCCAATGCATCAAAACGCGCATGCGCATGGTCTGGCGTTCTATAGATCTCCTGTACCGCAATGTCCTCCGGCAAAAAGGCGTTGAGACGGAAGACCAGATCTTCTGGCAGTTCCCCAAAATCGAAATGTGCAAACATTTGTTTGGCATGCACCCCTGCATCGGTCCTTCCGGCGCCCACGAGAGCAATAGATTGCCTCAACAGCTTGGAAAGTGCCCCTTCCATCACTTCTTGCACCGTAAGGGCGTTGGGTTGATTCTGCCATCCGTGATACGATTTTCCAAAGTAAGAAAAAGCGATAAAATATCTCAAATGAATAGGCTATTTTTGGAGTGACTAAAGATACCGCGATCCTGGGAAAGAGCGATGGATTGCCCTTATATTTAAGCATATTTTAAGTTTTATGACCCGTATTCTACTGCTTTCGGACACTCACGGCCACATGGACGACCAGATCCTAAAATATGTACGACAAGCCGACGAGGTTTGGCATGCGGGCGATATTGGGCAATTGAGCGTTACCGATACCTTGGGTTCGCTTAAACCCTTGAGAGGGGTCTATGGGAACATAGATGACCATATTATTCAGAAGGAATTTCCCTTGGACAATCGCTTTTTCTGTGAAGGTGTAGACGTTTGGATGACCCATATAGGGGGATATCCCAACAAGTACAATGTACGGGTGCGCGACCGTATCCGAAAAAATCCGCCGAAACTATTTATTTGTGGACATTCCCATATTCTAAAGGTGATGTGGGACAAAAAATTGGGGCTACTTCATATGAATCCCGGAGCCTGTGGAAAACATGGTTTTCACCAAATGCGCACCATGTTGCAGTTCCGGATCGATGGGGAGGACATTAAGGATCTGGAGATTATTGAGCTTGGGAAGCGTTAGGTCTGGTCGGAAAATACCCTGTTTTTATTGTGACGATGTTAAGAAAGCCTTTGCATTCCGTCTAAAATTCTAAACAAAAGCCATCATCTTTATGAAAACACAACACCTAATCACAACATTGGTATGGGGTTCCCTACTGTTGACAGCGGCCTGTAAAGAAGGCCCTAAAAGGGAAAATGCCCAACAAGAAACCCACAAAGCAGCGGTCCAGGCACCGGTCTATAACACGGATGAACCCCAAAGCATTTTAGCATCCATAGAATTCGCGCACGGCGGTTGGAACGATTTATGGGGGAAGAAAGATGTGGAGTATACCTATGATTATCGTTATCCTTCCAACGGCAAGGCCGATGTTTCCACAGAACGATATATGTTTGATTCCGAGACGTCCTACGGTAGTTACGAAAAGCATGAGATCAATGTAATGCCGGAAACCACGGGCCAGGTAAGCCAATTCTTCAACGGGGCGGAGACCCTAGTGATGCACGATGGGCAAAAAGTAGAAGACCCGCAAGCCGCGGGTACCGGGGATTTTCTCAGAAGGGCAAATTATTTTTGGTTTGTGATGCCCTACAAACTGAACGATAAGGGCACCCTTGCTTCTTACCAGGGGCAGGAGGTGTACGACGGAAAAAGTTACGACAAGCTCGAAGTGACCTATGATCCGGAAATTACCGGCAAGGAACAGAACGACACCTATATCCTGTATGTAAATCCGGAGACCAAACTTATTGACCGGTTTTATTTTTCACTGCCCTTTTTGGGCGTTAACGATCCGGTAATCATTGCGAATTACGAATACGAGGAGGTAGACGGACAAATGATTGCCACAAAACGCAGTTATTTTATGCCCAACGATAAAGGAGAATATGGGGAGGACCCCAGTATTGTGCAGACGCTTTCCAATATCAAATTCAATAACGGGTTCACCAAGGAGACCATCTTGGAACATCCTTGACCCAGAAACATCTATGCAAAAAAACCCAGGGAACAACCCCTGGGTTTTACGCACTAATACTACTAAGATGTTAGGTTTAACGTAAGCGATCAACAGATTTTACAAGATCTTCATCCTTCTTTATGGCCCTGTTGGCCAGGACCAAAAAAACGATAGAAAATACAGGAATCAGCATCCCAATACCCTTCTCAGAAATGGCGATTTCTCCGGATAAGTTTAGCGATCGGTAAACGAAAAATCCTAGTAAAAAAAGATTCAATATCATATTCAATCTGTTCATTACAAATTGATTTTTTCTATTTCCATACTTAATTATTGCCCATAACGCCAAGGCAGCTGAAATGTAGAACACCAAGGAAATCCACAGTTCGTTCCCGGCAAAAACCTGCCCCCCTTTATCATCGACCCAAAGATGTACAAAAAAAGGTAAGGCACCGCCCAACAGGACGACTATCACCATATAAAGAGTCTGAATTCTTTGAATCATTGCTTTTTATAACAATAGAAGGGCAAAATTAGCGTCTTTTTCAAAAATATCCCTTAAATATTGAAAATAATTTGTAATATTGTTTCGTTATTAGTTATAGCACTTACCAAAGGGACATCTTTCCCCAGTAATACCCAAATAACGATACACTTCATATTTTTTAAGACAAGTATAACTTATTCAACAATTAATGTTTGAGATTTCAGATTTAAAATCGAAGAAGCTCCCCGAGCTTCAAGAAATTGCACAGGGTTTAAAAGTTCCAAAATTTAAGACCCTTAAAAAATTGGACCTTGTATATCAAATACTGGATGTCCAAGCTTCCAACCCCAATGCCGTAGTAACCACGGAAAGCCCAAAACCTAAAACCGAACAACCCAAGCCCAGAAGGGAAAGGGCAGCTAAGGAAAGGAATACCGATACAAGGCCCCGAGCAAAAGATGGGGAAAAAGATACGGAACCCGTCCAAACCGGAAGCAAGGAGCAGGAGGAGAAAAAAACGCAGGATCACCAACAAGGGCAGGGAAATGCACCGGCCAAAAAAGAACATCAGAAAAGTACACCTCAGCATAAGAGCCAGGGCAACAAGAAACCGCCCCATCATCAAAAAAACGGTCAGGACAAAAAGAACAGTAACTTTGACAAGGACCTGAAAAACAAATACAAGCAACCCGAATTTGAGTTCGATAGTATTATTGAAAGTGAAGGGGTGTTGGATATTATGCAGGACGGATATGGCTTTTTAAGGTCTTCCGATTACAATTACCTGTCCTCGCCTGACGATATTTACGTCTCCCAATCGCAGATCCGGCTATTCGGATTAAAGACAGGGGATACCGTTCTGGGTAACGTAAGGCCCCCTAAGGAAGGTGAAAAGTACTTCCCGTTGATCAAAGTGAACAAAATAAACGGTCTGGACCCACAGGTGGTGAGAGACCGGGTCGCTTTTGAGCATTTAACGCCACTTTTCCCTGACGAAAAATTCAATTTGGCAGAACGTCAAAGCACTATTTCTACCCGTATCATGGATCTTTTCTCCCCTATAGGAAAGGGACAGCGAGGTATGATCGTGTCCCAGCCCAAAACGGGTAAGACCATGCTGCTGAAGGATATAGCCAATGCCATTGCGGCCAACCACCCGGAGGTCTATCAAATTGTATTGTTGATAGATGAACGCCCTGAAGAGGTTACAGACATGCAGCGTAATGTACGTGGCGAGGTAATCGCCTCTACCTTTGACAAGGAGGCTACGGAACATGTCCGTGTAGCCAACATTGTGCTGGAAAAAGCGAAAAGATTGGTGGAGTGTGGGCACGATGTGGTAATTCTCCTGGATTCCATTACCCGTTTGGCCCGTGCCTACAATACGGTACAGCCCGCTTCCGGTAAGGTTTTGAGCGGTGGTGTGGATGCCAATGCCCTGCACAAGCCCAAACGTTTCTTTGGCGCTGCGCGAAATATTGAAAATGGAGGATCATTGTCCATTATAGCCACGGCACTTACCGAAACAGGCTCCAAAATGGACGAGGTTATTTTTGAAGAATTCAAGGGAACAGGCAACATGGAACTGCAATTGGATCGCAAAATCAGCAACCGCAGAATATTCCCGGCCATTGACCTCACCTCTTCGAGCACGCGTAGAGACGATCTTTTGCTGGATGAGAACACCATACAACGTATGTGGATCATGCGCAAATATTTGGCAGACATGAATCCCGTGGAAGCCATGGAGTTCATGGAACAGCGTATTAAACAGACAAAAAACAACGAGGAGTTTTTGATGACTATGAGTCAATAGACACCAACTTGGACAACGATAAAATCCCAATGGCCTAAAAGTTATTGGGGTTTTTTGTTTTATAAGCCTCCGTTTGGCGAATAGATTCCATTTATTGTTAAACTATAGGGAATATATGCTATTTTTAATAGCAGAAAATAGTACCCCCACAAACGACTATGGAACACATTAACAATCCTTAAAATTTTAAATTATGAAAAATGTAAAAAGAACATTGGTACGGGTATTCACCGTTTTTGTTGTTGTATTTGGTTTAACGGGCTGCGGGGAAAAGAAAGATGGGGGACATGGAGAAGAGCACGAAACTCCCACGGTGGAGGCCCCAGCGCAAATTGTAAGTGTGGCCCAGGCCAAGGACACCTACAACGAATACACAAAACGCCGGGCCCGACTCATAGAAAAATACGAGGATTCCATAAACCGAGAAAAGGAGATCAAGGACACTTTTGATATCGCCCGATATACCTTTTACGATCTTAAGACCATAAAACAATATATAGCCTATATTGAGCAAGAAGCAAAAAAAGCGGATTTGGAAATTTCCACGCTTCGGTTCTACTTCTCCAATTACGGGGACAAGACAGCGTTCGACAGCGGAAGGGAAGTGAAACATCCAAGGCAGAATTCGATTTTCATAATGCCTACTATCAAAAAGGACGGTAAGGATTTTGGTTTTTTTATTAGGAGGACAGAAGGAAAGGCGGAAACGGTCTTGCTTACCTATGACCTTCGCGAATACGATCCCAAGGGGATGGGCAGCACTTACGGTGGTGATGACAAGTCGTATGCTACTTTTGCCCCCAATATAAAATGGTCCAACAGCGCAGCTTCACCACTCTTTTTTGATGATGAAAGCTTTATTCTAAACGAAGGAAATTCCGCACCGCCGCCCTACTAGTCTAAAGGATTAGAGCATAAATGAAATAGGTAAGAATTTGGGGGTTTTAGATACATTTTTAGAAAATTCCTTTGTACCCTTATACGGTATTACTGTGGCGGTAGCGCTATTGCGCTACCGCAAATACTATTATACCCCCTTAAAGTATTTGCCCATCCTTTTTGCCTATACGTTCTTCAATGAGCTTTTGGGCTTTCTCTTATTAAATAACGAGGAATTTAGCCTTTTTGCAAATGACCGCTATTCCTTTTACAATATGGTCATTTACAACATTTATAGCATTTTCTTCTATCTCTATTTCCTGTACCTGTACTGGTGTTATATAGAAAATGCAAAGGCCAAGGCCTTTATTCGTTATAGCGGCATATTCTTTCTGCTTGTTGCCTTGATCAATCCCTTTTTCCAGGATTTTATGATACGATCACAACTGTATTCCTATTTGGTGGGCGGTTTCCTATTGATTATCTGTTCGGTGCTGTACCTCATTCAATTGAGGGATCCCGGCAGGACCTTTTCCCTAAGTAGGGACCTTTTATTTTGGTTAAGCCTGGGGCTGTTGATTTTCTATTTGGGATATCTACCCATAAAGATTATCAAAAATTCCAGTATTATCAATGACATGGGAGTCGCCATTATGGCACGGAGAATACACCTGTCCCTTATTCTCATTATGTACAGTTGTTTTATTATCGGATTTCTAAGAATGCGGAGGCGTTTGTCACAATAGGCTCCTCCACATTTTTATTCTCGTTAAAAATAAATAAGGGAAATCGGAAATTTTCTACTACAAAAACGACTAAAGTCCATATTTTTATATTCGCCCCTACGGGGCAAACAAGCCAACAGAAAACAAACCAATTTTTTAGAAGATGACTCCGTACATCGCAGAATACAAGGCAACCCACAAAATTGTTCAAATCGAGGAGCACTCCTGTTTCATATGGCGACAGGAAGGTGGGGAAATAGACATGGATATGTTAAAGGGAAAGATAAGGCGGGAAGCCTCCTTGCACTTTTTTAATCTGGTCATCGGTGGTCAGTACCAGGTATCGCACGAAGACATTTCAGTGGAAGTAATTAAAACAGAACCTTTTACAGGTTAGCTTGGCCAAAGCGCCTCTATTCCAAAATAAAAAACGCCCCTCAAAAGAAAGGCGTTTGTATCAATTGTATACGGGTAAATTTAGAGAGCGGCTACCTGCTTTGTTAATTTACCTTTTAGGTTCGCGGCCTTATTGGCATGGATGATATTGCGCTTTGCAAGCCTATCGATCATACTTATTACAGAAGGTAACAAGGTATTCGCTTTTTTCTTATTTGTTTCAGAACGTAATTTTTTGATAGCATTACGTGTGGTTTTATGCTGGTACCTGTTGCGCAAACGAACTGCTTCGTTCCTTCTAATCCTCTTTAATGCCGACTTATGATTTGCCATATTACCTTTTGTTATTTTTTTTTAAAACTCCGCTACACGCTTTTTTTGTAGCCCGTAGGGGAATCGAACCCCTGTTACCAGGATGAAAACCTGGCGTCCTAACCCCTAGACGAACGGGCCATTAAAAGTTAGAACTCGGAAGTAGATTAGGTTCGGTGTATCACACCTTTGAAATTCCATCATATACTTCCCTTGTAGCCCGTAGGGGAATCGAACCCCTGTTACCAGGATGAAAACCTGGCGTCCTAACCCCTAGACGAACGGGCCATACTAAAAATTAAAGGTCGGAAGTCCAATTTTCAACTCCCCCTGTTCAGTAGTTCTTTGTGAACCAAATGCCCACCCTTTAACTTTCGGTTATTGCGGATGCAAAAATACAATTATTTTTTACTATCGCAACACCTATATATTATTTTTTGGCATCATTTAATATGCCTTGGCAAATAACACCCTTTCCTGTGATGGTTTTCCAGTAACCATGCAGCTTCCCGATTCTTTTTCCACGGCTATCGGAATACAGCGAATCGTAGCTTTGGTCTCCTCCTTAATCCGTTCTTCGGTTTCGGCCGTTCCATCCCAATGAGCCGATATAAAACCGCCCTTTTCTTCCAGAACGTTTTTAAATTCGTCATAGGAATCTACCTGGGTAATATGTTGTTCCCGGTAGGCAAGTGCTTTGTCATAAATGGTTTTTTGCATATCGGCCAATAGCACTTCGATCCTGCCTACCACTTCTTCCCCGGCCACGGTTTCCTTCTCCAGGGTATCCCTTCGGGCCAGCTCGTAAGTACCGTTATCCAGATCGCGTTGGCCAATGGCCAGCCGCAGAGGTACCCCCTTCAATTCATATTCGTTGAACTTGAAACCGGGCTTGTGGGTATCCCTCTTGTCAAATTTTACGGAAATGCCCTTGGCCCGTAGTTCCTCTACCAAGGGGTTCACCCTTTGAGAAATGGCATCCAGTTGCTCCAGACCCTTATAGATGGGAACAATAACAACTTGTATGGGGGCCAACTTAGGTGGGAGTACAAGTCCGTTGTCATCACTGTGCGTCATGATCAAAGCTCCCATAAGGCGTGTGGAAACACCCCAGGAAGTGGCCCAAACATATTCTTGTTTTCCTTCCCTTGTGGCAAATTTCACATCAAAAGCTTTGGCGAAATTTTGTCCCAAAAAGTGCGATGTCCCAGCTTGAAGCGCTTTCCCGTCCTGCATCAAGGCCTCTATACAATAGGTTTCCACGGCCCCTGCAAAACGTTCACTTTCCGTTTTAGTTCCCTTTATCACCGGTACGGCCATATGGTTCTCCGCAAAATCGGCATACACATGCATCATTTGCTCTGCCTCCTCGACCGCCTCTTTCTCCGTGGCATGGGCCGTATGTCCTTCTTGCCATAAAAACTCTGCCGTACGGAGAAACAAGCGGGTACGCATTTCCCAACGTACCACATTGGCCCACTGGTTGATCAACAGGGGAAGATCCCTGTAAGATTGGATCCATTTCCTATAGGTATCCCAAATTATGGTCTCGGAGGTGGGCCTAACAATTAGCTCTTCCTCCAATTTTGCCTCAGGGTCCACCACAATGCCGCTTCCATCGTCCGCATTCTTCAATCTATAATGGGTAACCACGGCACACTCCTTGGCAAAGCCTTCTACGTGGCTGGCCTCTTTGCTTAGGTACGATTTGGGGATAAACAATGGAAAATAGGCGTTTTCATGCCCAGTTTCCTTGAACATTTTGTCCAAAGCGGCCTGCATTTTCTCCCAGATGGCAAAACCATAGGGTTTGATGACCATACAGCCACGCACTCCCGAGTTTTCTGCTAAATCGGCCTTTACCACAAGTTCATTATACCACTTGGAATAATCCTCGTCTCTTTTCGTTAAATTTTTACCCATTACTAGTAGTTTGGCACAAAACTTGTGACTTAGTCCTTAAAAAATAGTTCGGTAAAACTAACTATTTTTACTATGTTCAACAATTAAATTTACAACGATGATACATTCGCTACCCCGCCCTAAAATTAGAATGGTATTCCTGTTTGTCCTTTTGGGTATTTTTATGGTTTCCTGCGGTTCTTATCAGCAGGCTTCCTATTACGATAATGACGGTATTTACTCGGGCGAACGCCGGGTTTCTGTCGAAAGATCGGAAAGGCCGAGGCAAAAAGTACAGGAAGAGGAAAGCAATGCTTACGGTGACTATTTTGGGCAAAAAGCGGATGAGTATGATGAAATTTTGGATAGCGAGGTCTTCACCGATGTGGATAGCTATTACGGTGGGGCCGAAAACGACAGCTTGGCGGCTGCCGGGCAAACCGATTATTTCGATTCCAATAATGACTATAATGGCTATACCGGATGGGGCGAGAGTCCTTCAAGCGTAAGCATCAATATCTATGATAACTGGGGCTGGGGCGGCTTTGGTTTTGGAAACCCATATTTTGGGTTCGGGTTTGGAGATCCGTTCTTTGGCTTTGGATACCCCTTCTACGGATATGGCTTTGGTTATCCGTATGGTTATGGAGGATTTGGCTTTGGCCGATTTGGCCGATTTGGCTTTGGCGGATTTTATGGCTATCCCTATTACGGATACGGCGGCTTTTACGGCAGGCCCTATTATGGCGGATACTATGGCAACCGCAATTTCGCATTTAACCGAGGACGCAGGGGCTACTACAATAGAAACGCCGTGGCAGGTACATCCTTTAGGGGCCGATCCAATATTGGTAGGACCGGCAGGGGTACTACGAGCCGATACCGAACCAACAGTGGACGATCTAACATCAATAGAAGTACGGCGGCCAGAAGTTCAAGCCGATATAGAACGGGGACTACAGCGAGAAGGACCGTGGGCGTGGATGCCGCGGCCAGAAACCGATCCTACCGTACCAGCAGGAGCACCAGGGCGGTACCTAGATACAACAGCAGTTCCAGGACTAACCAATCCTATAGAAGCGGCACCCCAAGGACCAGTACCTATAGAAGGGGCAGCGGCAACAGGACCAGTACCTCCAGAGGTACTTATAGGAGTAGTACTTCCAGAACAAACCAGTCCTATAGAAGTAGTTCACCGCGAACCTCAAATTACAGAAGTTCTGGTCGCAGTAGTACCCCAAGGAGTAGTGGTTACCGAAGTTCTCGTAGCAATAGTTCCAGGAGCTCTGGTAGCTATAGAAGTTCTCGTAGCAGTAGTTCCAGGAGCTCGGGCAGTTATAGAAGTTCGGGCAGATCTTCTTCACGATCCTCAGGCGTAAGGTCGTCCGGAGGAAGAAGCAGTGGTAGAAGAAATTAAATCGAAAACATTAAAAAATTAATTCTATGAAAAGTTATTTTACTTTCCTAGCGGTATTGGTATGCGCTGTTGCAGGTGCCCAAAATATCAACGATGTACTGCGTTACAGTACAGAAAACCTACAGGGAACGGCACGTTTCCAAGGCTTGAACGGCGCTTTTGGGGCTTTGGGAGGCGATTTGTCGGCCATCAACGTCAACCCCGCTGGCTCGGCCGTATTCAACCACAGTCAGTTCAGCATTTCGGGATCCAACTTTAACCGCGACAATGATGTTAGCTATTTCAACAGCTTTAACAACACGCAGTTGAACAATGTGGATATCAATCAGGCAGGGGTTGTTTTTGTCTTTAAAAGCACCAACGACAATTCAGACTGGAAAAAGGTGGTACTTGCTATCAACTACGATCTTGTGCAAAATTTTGACGATGAGTTCTTTGCCTCGGGCAACAGTACACAAGGCTTGGACAACTACTTTTTGAATTT
Source organism: uncultured Flavobacteriaceae bacterium (assembly GCA_947494825.1). Lineage (GTDB taxonomy): Bacteria > Bacteroidota > Bacteroidia > Flavobacteriales > Flavobacteriaceae > JBNGOQ01. The sequence continues at coordinate 459,918 of CANLWN010000002.1, forward strand.
TGCCCAAGGAGTCGCCTTAGGGCCATTGCGCGTTCAGGACGGAGAGTTTATTGAGGAGGCCTATCTAGATATTGGGTCCAATCTTGGATTTGGCCCGCAGCAGGCCTTCCTAGGGTTTCAATCGGGAATCCTTGAGCCAGAAGAAGATTTGGACGACAACACCTCTTACGTTTCCAACGCCATCTATAATAGCGTTAATCAGGAGTTCCTACAAAGTACCTCGGGCTATAACGGCAAGTTTACCCTTAACATGAGTTCCCAATACCAGGAGAACCTCTTTTTGGGGGCGTCCCTGAACTTCCACTCAGTCATCTATGACCGTATTACACTCTTTGACGAAACGGGATACGACCCTGCCTCTGAGATTCAGTCTACCCGGTTTGACAATTTCTTGCATACCGAGGGCTACGGCTTCTCCTTTAGTGTGGGGGCCATTGCAAAATTAAATGATAATATTAGAGTGGGCGGAAGCTACCAGTCGCCCACATGGTACAACTTAACGGACGATACCTCGCAGCGCATAAGCACCGACTCGCCGGTACAAAATCCGGACCTCAATTTCATCAATTTTAATATTGTAAACCTTTTTGAGGAATATCGGATAAAGACACCTGGAAAACTGACCGGTAGTGTCGCGGTAATTTTTGGAAAGGATGGGCTATTGAGCTTTGATTATGGGTATCAGGATATGTCACAAGCCGAATTGCGGCCTTCGAGCGACCCCAGTTTCGCTTCCGAAAACGATTTTATTTCCAATACGCTCGGTGCAGTCTCCACGTTCAGGGTGGGCGGTGAGTACCGGATCGATAAGGTAAGCCTTAGGGGTGGCTATCGCTTTGAGCAGAGTCCCTACGAGGATGGTGTAACCGTTGGAGATCTGGAAGGGTATTCGGCAGGTATCGGATTCAATTTTGGAGGTAGCAGATTAGACCTGGCCGTTAATCGTACCGAACAGGACTTTAATCAGCAATTGTTCGACACGGGCATCAGCACGCCGGCCTTCATCAACAATATAAATACCAATGTAACCTTGGGCTTTACTTTAAATTTCTAGGAAAACCGCCCTAACAAATACAAAAAAGGCCCTGTACAGGGTCTTTTTTTGTTATCTATCGTACTAGGGAGAAGTGGGCCCGTTTGGTCGTGGCCACGATGATGCCATCCTGATCCTCGGAAAACTCTACCCTGAACCAATAATCCGAAGAAGGAAGATCACGGCCATTAAAGGTGCCGTCCCACCCTATGGTGGTAGCATCCAGTTGTTTTAGTAGTTTTCCGTATCGATCAAAAATGAAAACTACCGGATCGGTAAGCGTTTCAATACCTAGGATATTCCAGGCATCGTGAATACCATCGCCATTTGGTGTAAAGAATTTTGGGTATCCCACAACCAAAAAAGGAATGGCCTCCGTTGTACCACAGCCATTTTTATCGTTGATGATTACGGTATTTTCCCCAGGCGGTATATCAAGGAAAACAGGGTCGTCCTGGAATTCGCCCCCATTAATGGCATATTCGTAGTCGCCGTCACCATCCACAACAATTTCCACATTGTTGTTGCTGATATCATCATCATCTACATTTCTATCCAGTATGGTGACCTCCTGCAATACTGGTATCCCGTAGAAGGTTATCAATACATCATCGGTCAGTATTACGCCAAAGATATCCTCAATGGTCACAAAATAGCGCCCGGAATTGGGGCTGGCTACGGCCAGTTCGGCACCAAAGGGACCCGTGCCCGTAAGGGTCTGGTCAATAGTGCCGTCATCATCAAAATCTACCGACCAATCTACCCGAACAATGTCTGCACCGGCAGGGGAGCGCAGTGCGCTCAAAATAACATCGGGATCTCCTTCGCAGGCAATAATATCCAATCCCAAAAACTCATCCCGAAAGACACAATCCAAGGCTGTATTCTGATTGGTGTTTACCGAAGAACCGGTAAAGGTCAATGAAAAGGGCTCGGGGTCACCGTTAAAATTCGTATTAAAGTTGTTGATCAGCAGGTAGTAAATCTCTCCCTGCACTACATCCAACCATTCGTCATAGGTGTTTTGACTTCCCACCAAAAAGGGTGCCCCTTCCTGTCCATTTTCAGGATTGACACCAATACCGGTAAAGGAGGTGTCATTTACTTCATAATTACACCGTATGGGTATCGCCGTACCATCGCCGATTTCCGCACAGGCAGAGGTAGGGCCGTAGGGACCGTAAAGCGCAAAATCCCATTCTGCCGTAAGCGAAAGGGCCTCGATATCAAAACCCAACTGCCCATCGGTTCCTGCTCGAAACACATACCAGGCCGTATTATTTTCAATGTTGGCAGAACTTATGCTTCCTTTTTCAAGACAACCGCTTTGCCTGACAAGGTTGGGATCAAAATCCTCAATGTCACCAAAACCATTGGTTTCTGAAATAATAGGTGCGTCGGCACAAACAGGGATGGCCGTTCTGCAATCCGGAGAGTTTTGCGCACTTACTGCGTAGGAGAACAGCAATAGGCAAAACATAGCACAGATACGTGTTTGCATAGAGTGATGGGGCTAATGTTATTCAAATAATCATAATAATAACTCCCCAGCCCTGGATTTAGTATATTTTCAACCCAGATTTTGTACAGTTTATCGATGAACGGACCACCGACCGTCTTTACCGTCGTAAAGAAAAGTGGTTATCCACAAATTTTGCGGTGATGTTCTGGCCTTCCAGGTTGGTATAGCTTAGTTTGAACCAATAATCGGAGGCTGGTAAACTCCTACCGTTAAAAGTGCCGTCCCAACCCAGGCTATTTTGGTCCATTTGCCTGAGCAGCTTCCCATAGCGATCGTAAATAGACACCACAGGGTTTTCCAAGGTATTGATGCCCACTATGTGCCACGCATCGTTCACCCCGTCGCCATTGGGGGTGAAAAATTTTGGAAAGCCCACCACTGTTATCGTTTCCGTATCCGTACCACATCCATTAAGATCGTTTATCGCGACCATATGCGTGCCCTCGGTCACATTGGTAAAGGTAGGATCCGTTTGGTACGGACCATTATCCAGGCGATACTCGTATGCTCCGGCTCCTGCCGGAACCACAGTGACCGTATTGTTATCCTCCAGATCGGTGATAATGACATCCATAATTTCAGGAATTTCGGAGATGACCACCTGCACAGCTCTGGTATTTTCACAGCTCAGGCCGGCCTGGTGGTTGGTGGCGGTAAGCGTATAGGTTCCCGGCTGCGAAACCGTAATACTGGCCGTAGTTTCCCCGGTATCCCACTGATAGGAAGTACTGCCATTGGGTATGGCCGGTCCAATAGTGGTCATGGTATCCCCTTCGCATAAAAATACGGCTGTCGGAAAGTCCAGCACAGGCGTTTCTACCGTGGTCAGTTCAAACTGTCGGGAAGCATCAAAGCAGTTGGGATTGGCCACGGAAGAGACACGTACGTACAAGGTTTCCGTACCAGGGTTTATGGGATATAACCTGGGCAGGCCATTGACACCGTTGGCCGCATCGACGAGAGTGCTGTGATAGCTTACCATAAAAGTGTTGGGGTCCTGTGCTCCCAAGGCCTCAGCATCCTTTTGGGAGAGGTCATAGGTTCCAGCATCCGAACAGATTTCATCATGCGTCATCGGATGGGCGGTAGGTGTAGCCGTAAATGCTACCTGCACATCGCTGATTATCGTAGTTCCACCAGAAGTGGCCACCTCTACGCGATACAAAGCGGAGGTCGTGACCTGTAGTGTTGGGTTGTGTTCTCCGGTCAGTTGCTGGAAACCGCTCCCCAAATCCTGGTACCAATTATAGGATAGCGCTCCAGTAGTGGTGGCGTCCAGTACCACGTTCGCGTTATCACAGGCAGAAAGTGGAGGGCCCAAAAGATTACTGATGATGGAGCAATCCAGTGCATCGTTGGGATTGGTAACAAATATGTTTCCCGAGAACTGAATGGAAAATCCCGAATTGTTATTGCTAAAATTGTTGACCAAGAGGTAGTAATCTTCCCCTGGGGATACCTGCAGCCAATCCTCGTAAAGCACCGTGGTGGCTCCTGTAGGGTCTACCCCTACTCCCATAAAGGCCATGCCATCGCTGTTATCAAAGAAATTGCACCGGACCGGATCTCCAAGGTTGTTACAGTCACTTGCACGATAAAGCGCAAAGTCCCAATCTTCGGAAGTATCAAAACCAATATTGAACCCCAGTTCCCCGGAAGCTGAAGTGCGGAACCGATACCAGGCCGAATTGGATTCTATGGCTCCGGAACCCGTCTGTTCCAAACATCCTGTTTGCAAGGCCCCGTTAAAGTCATCAGTACCCCATCCCTGTGTACCCCCATTTACCGGTGTGTTATTGCAAATAGGTACCGCATTGGCACAATCAGGTGCAACCTGGGCCAAGCTAGCGCGTATCCCCATTAAAAGGATAATCCATAAGACCAAACCATAATGCCTCATAAGCAGGTGTATGTTGGGTAATATAAAATTACAAGCTGTGCTACCTTAACACTAATTTATGTTGTGTAACACCCTAAACATGGTATTAAGTGCCATATTATGTATATCTTTGCTGTTCTTTTGGGCCTGATTTTCATGGAACGGAGGGTGTTGTATTTGTTGAAAGGACAGGCTCGAAAGTAGGATACAATTTGGAAGTTTGTAGTAGTGTTTATCCCGGTTGGTCGGGATTCATTATTTTTATATAATTATATCTTTTTTGATATACAAAAGTTGGCCTATGAAATTGGATAGCACCATGGAAGAGCATTTTGAAGAGATTGGGAACGGGCATGTTTCCTCCTCAGGTGAAACCCCCTTACGCAAGGATGCCTTTCTTCTAAGCGACGATGAAAAAATAGAACGCATCAAGGGCAGTGTAAAGGATATTATGCTCACCCTTGGCCTTGATTTGGAGGATGATAGCTTAAACGGCACCCCCAATAGAGTGGCCAAAATGTTTGTCAAGGAAGTATTTGGAGGGCTGCATCCGAAGCGGAAGCCTACCTCCTCCACCTTCAAGAACAAGTACAAGTACGGCGAGATGTTGGTGGAAAAAAACATCACCTTATATTCTACCTGTGAGCACCACCTGCTACCCATAGTGGGCAAGGCTCATGTAGCTTACATTTCCAACGGTACGGTAGTAGGTCTTTCCAAAATGAACCGTATAGTGGATTATTATGCCAAAAGGCCACAGGTTCAGGAACGCTTAAACATGCAAATTGTAAAAGAACTCCAGGAAGTGCTGGGCACCAAGGATGTTGCCTGCGTCATTGATGCCAAACACCTATGTGTGAATTCAAGGGGAATTCGGGACATTGAGAGCAGTACGGTGACGGCGGAGTATGGCGGCAAATTCAAGGAAGAAGCGGTACGGCGCGAATTTTTGGACTACATTAATCTAGATACCAATTTTTAATTGCCTTGCCCAAAATGCAACTGTATAAAGATCAGGCCTTAAAAGTTTACAATTCCCTTTCCGGCAAAAAAGAAGTGCTAAAACCTATAAATGAGGGTCATATAGGGATGTACGTTTGCGGTCCTACGGTCTACAGCAATGTACATTTAGGAAACTGCCGCACCTTTATGTCCTTTGACATGATCTTTAGGTACCTAAAGCATTTGGGCTATAAAGTGCGTTATGTTCGGAACATAACCGATGCCGGCCACCTGGAGAACGATGCAGAGGACGGGGAGGATAAAATAGCCAAAAAAGCCCGACTGGAACAGTTGGAACCTATGGAAGTGGTACATCGCTATACGGTGGACTTCCATGATATTTTGAATAAGTTCAACTTTTTGCACCCTAGTATAGAGCCCACGGCGACCGGACATATCATTGAGCAAATAGAAATTATCAAGGATATTCTGGACAAAGGGTATGCCTATGAAAAAAACGGCTCCGTCTATTTTGATGTAAAAAAGTTCAACGAGGCATACGAGTACGGCAAATTGAGTGGCAGAAAACTGGAGGACATGATCGCCAATACCCGCGAACTGGCCGCCCAGGACGAAAAAAAGAACCCACAGGATTTTGCCCTATGGAAAAAGGCCGAGCCACAGCACATTATGCGCTGGCCTTCCCCTTGGGGCGACGGCTTTCCCGGATGGCATTTGGAATGTACCGCCATGAGCACCAAATACCTGGGAGAAAGATTTGATATCCACGGAGGGGGAATGGACCTGAAATTTCCGCATCACGAATGCGAGATTGCGCAGGCCGAAGCCAGCAATGGCCATGCCCCGGTCAACTATTGGTTGCATGCCAATATGCTTACCCTAAACGGTAAAAAAATGGCCAAATCCACCGGGAACAATATCTTGCCGTTGGAAATATTTTCAGGGGAAAATAAAATTCTCAGCAAGGCCTTTGCGCCTGCAGTGGTCCGTTTTTTTATGATGCAGGCCCACTATACCAGTATTCTGGACCTCAGCAACGATGCCTTATTGGCCTCCGAAAAAGGGTACAACAAACTGATGGAGGCTATGGATGCATTGCCCCATCTGGAGACCCATGCCGTTTCCAGTTTTGATGTAGCCGCATGGAAACAGCAGTGTTATACGGCCATGAACGATGATTTTAATACGCCCACCCTCATCGCCAATCTGTTTGAGGCGGTAAAGCACATTAACCTGATCAAAGAGGGGAAGGAAACCCTTACCGCAGAGGACAAAAATCTTCTGCAAAGGACGCTGCACGATTTTGTGTTCGATGTACTGGGGCTGGAGGGGAAAAACGGTGCGGAATCTGGTACGGATAAATTGTCCGAAGTAATCACCCTATTGATAGAATTGCGCAACGAGGCCCGGGCCAACAAGGATTTTGCCACTTCCGATAAAATACGGGACCAATTGGCCGGTATGGGCATTCAGTTAAAAGATGGCAAGGAGGGCACCACCTTTAGCCTTTCATAATTAGTTGATACCGCTTGGGTCCCCTTTGGACCACTTAGGCGCCAAGGGAAAATGTTTTGTTTAGGATGAAGAAGATACTCATAGCTCCCTTTGTACTTTTGGTAAAATTTTATCAAAATTTTATTTCGCCCCTTACCCCGGCAAGTTGCAGGTATACCCCTACCTGCTCCCAATATACCCTGGAGGCCCTCAAAAAACATGGACTGTTCAAAGGCGGGTGGCTCGCTGTTAAGCGTATTTTCAGCTGTAACCCCTGGGGCGGAAAGGGATACGATCCAGTGCCCTAACACAGCTCACAGGACCCGCTGACACCCTGACCCATAAATTCACAACACAAGTGCAGAAATACGCTTTACTAACCTAGTATTTACTTATATTAGTCCCTTCAAAATAAAAACAAATGCATTTTTTAAGTTTTATCTGGAATCCCAATGAAACACTCTTCAAAATTGGGGTATTGCAAATAAAATATTACAACCTTCTCTGGATCGTTGCTTTCGCCCTGGGCTGGTACATTATGAAACGTATCTTTCTAAACGAGAAAAAATCCATGGACCAATTGGATTCCCTGTTCATTTACACCGTTCTGGCCACCATGTTGGGCGCCCGCCTGGGCCATGTTTTCTTCTACGATTGGGCCTACTATAAGGATCATCTACTGGAAATACTGTTGCCCATACGCGAAAGTGCGGGCGAATCGCTCTTCGGCATTATCAACGGCTATGAATTTACCGGCTTCACCGGCTTGGCCAGCCACGGTGCCGCCATTGGCGTTATCCTGGCCATGTACCTCTATACCAAGAAATATCCGGATTTCAAGATCCTGGGCATCTTGGACCGTGTGGTCATTCCCGTGTCCATTGGGGCCTTTTGTGTGCGCCTGGGAAATTTTTTCAATTCGGAGATTGTAGGAGAAAAGGTGGATGAGTCCTTTGTCTTTGCCACCAAGTTTATACGAAATCACATCAGTCCGTCAGAGGCCCTGTCCCTGACCAAGGAAAAAACGGTAAACGCCGCCTATGATCTAATTGCGACCTCGCCGAAATTTTCCAACGCATTGGAAAGCGTCCCGTATAGGCACCCGGCGCAATTGTACGAAGGAATCGCCTATATCTTTGTCTTCTTGATCCTAAATTACCTGTATTGGAAGACCGATAAAAAGAACAAGCTGGGCTATCTTTTTGGCCTCTTTTTGGTACTGTTATGGACCATCCGCTTTTTTGTGGAGTTCGTCAAGAAAAGTCAGGGCGGGTTCGAGGAGTCCCTGGGCCTCTTATCCACGGGTCAATGGCTCAGTATTCCCTTTATTTTGATCGGGCTGTACTTTATGTTCAGGCCCAACAGGAAAACCGAAAGTACGGCCAAATGAAGTATCTAAAACTTGGTGCACGGCTATTGCTGGCTCTACTGGTCTTTTCCTGCAAGGAGGAACCCAAAAAAGTAATCAAGACCGCACCTATTGCCTTTACCAAGGAAGGGGAACTTACGGTATATAAAGCGGAAACCGATTCGGTACGGACGCGCTTTGATATAGAGATCGCAGAGACCGACTATGAGACCCAGACCGGTCTTATGTACCGCACTTCCATGGGCGAAAAGGAAGCCATGCTTTTTATTTTTCCCGATGTGGCCATGCACTCCTTTTATATGAAGAATACCGAAATCGCCTTGGATCTTGTCTTTATTGATGAGCAGCTGCGTATCGCCAGTTTTCAACAAAACGCCCTGCCCTTGGATGAAACCGGCCTGTCTTCCCAAGTCCCCGTACAATACGTTTTGGAGATCAATGCCGGGCTTGTGGAGAAGTGGCAAATGGAAATTGGGGACCGACTGGAATTTGTACGTCAGTAACAAAATTTACATCGATGGACTATCTCCTGGAAGGTGAAACCACCCAGCGCCTGTCGTTTAGAAAGCTCCTCAAGACCGATTTTGGCGAATGGCTCCCCTTTCATCAGGACAAGCGCAGTTCGCAATTTTGGGAAGGCCTGCCAGAAAATCCTGAGGAAGCTTGTACACAACAGTTTGATCGGACGTTTGAACGGTACGAAAAGGGCCTGGGCGGTATGAACGCCCTAGTCCTAAAATCCAGCGGAAAATTGGTCGGACTCTGTGGCCTTTTGGTGCAAGAAGTAGATCAACGACGGGAACTGGAAATTGGCTACTCCATCCTTCCCGGGTACTGGAAACAGGGCTATGCCTCGGAGGCTGCCCTTAAATGCAAAAACTTTGCCTTTGCCCGTGGTCTTGCCGATTCGCTGATCTCTATTATTCAAGTAGACAATATTCCCTCCCAGAAAGTGGCCAAGCAGCTGGGCATGCAGCTGGACACGACCACGGTATACCGAGACAATCCTGTACATATTTTTAGGGTTTATCCCCAATAATCCATATTTTTCCCAACTACATAACCGCAACGCCGTGGGGCAAAGACAACACTGGGCCATTTTTATCAATAACCGATCGGACAAGGGGTTTGCCGTTGATCTGCTCATGCGCGGAACCGACCATGATCTTTTTACCGATCTACAGGGCCAACGGGGCGCACTTTTCTCCAAACTGGAATTGAACCGATTTATGGACGAGGAGGAACGGCACGATAAAAAAATAATTACCAAAGGCGTTGCCCAGAGCCTAAAATCCATGTCCAGTGGTGAGCAAAAAAAAGCATTGCTGAAACACCTGTTGAAAACGCAGCCCGATTTTCTTATCCTGGACAATCCCTTTGACAATCTGGATACGGAGACACAGGCCGATCTGGTCAAAAGACTACAGACCATTTCTGAACATACTCCCCTAGTGCAGATCGTAAGCAGAAGCCATGACCTCTTGCCGTTTATCACCCAGTTCGTGGAGCTGGAAGGACGCTCCCTACGCCGGGTCCGTACCAGGAACCCCTTTGGCGCGGCATCTGACAAAACCAACACCTCCTTTACCGCACCTATACCACCACCATTGGTGCTTTTTTCCTTTGACGGAGAAGCGTTGATCGCCTTTAAGAACGTATCCGTTCAGTACGGGGACAGACCTATACTCCGGGATATCAATTGGCAGATCGGGCCGGGGGAATTTTGGCAGCTCATTGGCAAGAACGGAAGTGGAAAAACCACCCTATTGTCCATGATCACCGGTGAAAATAGTAAGGGCTACGGCCAGGAGCTTTATATTTTTGGCCAGAAAAAGGGCAGTGGCGAAAGCATTTGGGACATCAAAAAGCGCATTGGTTACTTTACCCCGGCCATGACGGACAAGTTTACGGGCTACCACAGCTTGGAACATATGTTGATCTCGGGACTGCATGACTCCGTGGGCCTTTACGTGAAGCCCAGCGAAGCCGAGTTAAGGCTTGCCAAGGAATGGCTGCAACTCATCGGCCTATGGGAACTGAAGGACACCTATTTTCATGAAATGTCCATGGGAAACCAGCGTTTGCTCATGACCGTACGGGCCATGATCAAACACCCGCTCTTGCTTATTTTGGATGAACCTACGGCCGGACTGGATGATACAAGTGCCGCACTTTTTGTGGCCTTGGTCAACAAAATAGCCAAGGAGAGCAGCACTGCAATCGTTTTTGTTTCGCACCGTAAGGAAAAAGGATTGGAACCCCAGTTTATCTACGCCCTTACCATGCACGAATCCGGTTCTATCGGGAAGATGCTGTAGTTTTGGAAATTCATCGCAGGTGTCACATCGAGCGCAGTCGAGATGTAATAAAAAAGAGGACTCCACAAGAGTTCTCGACTGCGCTCGAACTGACAGCTTTGGTCCCATGGACACGCTGCACAAAGGGGTACTAACGCTACCATAAAAAAAAGCCCCGGTTCGGGGCTCTTTTCAGGTTCGCAATTGCTTTTTCTTAAGCTTCCCCAGATTTAAATTTCTTCTTTAAGGTATCGAACATGACCGGTGTGGCAATGAAGAGGGAAGAATAGGTTCCCACAATGATACCCACGATCATGGCAAACATGAATCCTCTTAGGGATTCCCCGCCAAAAATAAAGATGGCCAAGAGTACCACCAAGGTAGTAAGCGAGGTATTCAAAGTACGGCTCAACGTACTGTTCAGTGCCAAGTTTACGTTCTTGCCCGACTTCCATCCTTTTTCGTTCACGATTTCCCGGATTCTATCGAACACCACCACGGTATCGTTCAGGGAGTATCCTATAACCGTAAGGATGGCCGCTATAAAGGCCTGGTCTATTTCCATATTAAAGGGCATGATCTTTCCGGTAATGGAAAAGATGCCCAATACAATAAGTACATCGTGGAAGACGGCCGCGACCGCTCCAAGAGAAAATTGCCACCTGCGGAAACGGATCAAAATATACAGGAACACCACCGCCAAGGAGCCAATGATGGCCAAAAAGGCATTTTTCTTAATATCATCCGCGATGGTGGGCCCTACCTTGATCGATTGCAAAATACCAATGGATTGTTCATTGCTGCCCACAATAAAATTATCAAAAGTGGTGCCATCGGGCAGGTACTTCTGCAAGGAGGTATATAATTTGTTCTGGATTTCGTTGTCTACCTCAATCCCTTCCACATCTACCTTGTAGGGTGTGGTAATTTTTATCTGATTGGCATCCCCATAGGTCTTTACATTGGTACCGCTTCCAAAAACGGTATTGAGTTCCGAAGCAATTTCTGATGGATTCACCACTTTTTCAAAACGAATCTGATAGGAGCGTCCACCTACAAAATCCACGCCTTGCTGTAAGCCTTGGGTAATCAGGGAAAACAGGCCAATACCAACAAGAATAAAAGAGAGGACGTAGGCAATCTTGCGTTTGCCCAGGAAGTTGATGTTGATATTCCTAAAGAGGTTTTTGGTCAGTGCCGTAGAGAAATCCAAGGTTCTTCCCTTTCCGCTTACGTACCAATCTACCAACAAGCGAGTAATAAAGATGGCCGTAAACAAGGACGTTAAAATACCGATAAGCAGGGTGGTGGCAAATCCTTTGATGGGGCCTGAACCGAACACGAAAAGAATCAAGGCTGTTAGCCCTGTGGTGATGTTCGCATCCAAAATTGAGGACAGGGCGTTGCTAAAACCATCGGCGATGGCCTCGCCCTTACCTTTCCCTTTGGCCAGCTCTTCCTTGATACGTTCAAAAATAAGCACGTTGGCATCCACGGACATCCCTATGGTCAAAACGATACCGGCAATACCCGGTAAGGTCAATACCGCATTTAAGCTTACCAGCACTCCGAAAATCAAAAGAATGTTCAGCATCAGGGCGATGTCGGCAAAAATCCCTGCCTTGCCATAATAGAAAATCATCCAGATCAAAACGATGGCCATGGCGATCATAAAGGACGTTAGACCACTGTCTATGGCCTCCTGTCCCAGGGAAGGTCCTACAATCGCAGACTGTATAATTTCTGCCGATGCCGGTAATTTACCGGCACGTAAAACATTGGCAATATCTTTGGTCTCGTTTACGGTAAAAGTTCCCGTAATCTCGGAACTTCCGCCAGAGATGCCCCCTACCTGCGAAACACCGGGAGCGGTATATACTTTATTATCCAGCACAATGGCAATACCGGTATTGTTCAAATTGGCCTCATTGGTCAATTTTTCCCATTCCTTGGCCCCTCTTACGTTCATATCCATGCCAATGGCCGGTCTGTTGAACTGATCAAACTGGGATCTGGCATCACTTACCACATCGCCACTGATCCTAGGAAGGGCATCACGGTTGGACTTTAGGGCGTAAAGATCTACCAGTTCCGCGTCCTGTGCAGGGCGTTCCCATACAAACTTGGTAAACTGTACATCGTTGGGCAGCAAGCGGACAATTTCGGGCATTCTGAGGTACTCCCCTACCTTGGCGGTATCCTTTAGGGCAAACTTATAAGTACCGTAGCCATTGGCCGGGCCCTGGATCAAATCAAAAAGCGGGTTTACTTGGGTGGCAAGATCCAAAGAATCCTGGGAAACATCGGACAAGAGCGAATCTATTTCCGATTCCGGTTTTACCGGGTCTTCTTGTGTTACCTCTACCAAGCTTTTTAGCCTGTCATTGGCGGCCACGAAGAAATTGTTAAGGCTCTGTTGGCCCCTGGGATAGGTTTCCCAAAATTCCAGCTGGGCGGTTTTAGTAACAATATCCAGCGCTCGATTAATATCCCTGGCGCCCGGTAATTCTATAAGTACTCTTCCTGAACTACCGATCCGTTGAATATTGGGTTGTGTTACCCCAAAACCATCGATACGTTCCCGTAGCACCTCAAAAGCGGATACGATGGACTCGTCTATTTTTGTTCGGATAATGGGCTTTACCTCATCATCGGTCATCTGAAAATTAATGGCATCACTAAGGCCCTTGTTGGCGAAAATATCAGGAGAGGCCAGTTTGGTATCGCCCTTTACATTGTCAAAAGCGTCAAAGAAGAGTTCCAAATAGGTGTCATCACTGTTTTTGGAGGCTACATCGGCATCGGCCAGAGCCTTGTTGAAAATCGGATTTCTGGTATTGTTGGCCAGACCCTTTAAGATGTCCTTAATTGATATTTGTAAGGTAACATTGATTCCGCCCTTGAGGTCCAATCCCTTGTTCAGTTCCTTTTTCTTGGCCTCGTTGTAATCGGTAAACCCGAGGATGGTATTTTTCCCAATGGAATCTAAATAGCGTATTTCCAGGGCCTCCCGTTTCCCTACATAGTTATCTTCAGCTTCCGAAATGCTGTTTACGGCAAAAGCTTCCGCATCCTTTTCAATTTTGCTGGTAATAAAAGTATAGGAAAGTTGATAGATGCTCACAATCCCGAACAAGAAGGCAAAAAGCTTTATAAGTCCTTTATTCTGCATTAGTTATCTGTATTTATTGATGGTCTTCTTAACAGCGTGCAAATATATTATTTCCGATAGGAATTGACAATATATTTATGAGTTATTCCCAAATAAGAGGGCATCCGCTCCCGATACCGATCAAGAATGGATGCCCTTTGGTCTTCTCTTGTTGCGGACTAGAGTTGCAGTAACCCGTTGGTCTTGGCGACCCCTTCGGCGCTCTCCTGCATTTTGGCCTTTTCCGCCTCATCCAGTTCAATATCCACAATGCGTTCAATACCGTTTTTGCCCAAAATAACGGGTACCCCGATACAGATATCGTTCAGGTCATATTCCCCTTCCAGGAAGGTAGAACAAGGGAACATTTTATGTTGATCGCAGGCAATGGCCTGTACCAATCCGGACACTGCGGCCCCTGGAGCATACCAGGCGCTGGTCCCTAAAAGTTTGGTCAGGGTGGCCCCGCCCACCTTGGTATCGGCAGCTACTTGCTCCAAACGTTCGGCGGACAAAAACTCGGACACCTTAATACTGTTCCGGGTAGCATGTCTGGCCAAGGGAACCATACCCGTATCACTATGTCCCCCGATCACCATGCCGTCCACATCCGAGATAGGAGCTTCCATGGCCTCGGCCAAACGGTACTTGAAACGGGCACTGTCCAACGCACCGCCCATTCCAATGATCCTGTTTTTGGGAAGATCGGTGGTCTTATGTACCAGGTAGGTCATGGTATCCATGGGATTGCTCACCACGATCAGGATTACGTTGGGCGAATGTTCAATAAGGCTCTGCGAGACCGTTTTTACGATCCCCGCATTTATGCCGATCAATTCCTCCCGGGTCATTCCCGGTTTACGAGGAATTCCAGAAGTGATTACCGCAATATCGCTACCGGCCGTTTTGGAATAATCATTGGTGGTCCCCACAATTTTGGTGTCAAAACCATTTAGGGATGCGGTTTGCATCAGGTCCATGGCCTTTCCTTCTGCATAGCCCTCTTTAATGTCCAATATTACTACTTCCGACGCGAAATCTTTTATGGCGATGTACTCTGCACAACTTGCGCCAACAGCACCTGCCCCTACTACGGTAACTTTCATCTATTTATATTTTTTCGTTTTTATTGAGTTCCTTTTAAAGCGCTCCAAAAATACTGAATTTTAACAGAAAAACATCAGCATAACAGACATTAATGAACTTTTAATTTGTCGCCAAAACTTCCAAATTTTACAGTACAATGTTAAAAAAAACAGCACTTCAACGAAGAAACCCAAAATAAGGTGCCGTACGTCGATTTTTGACAATACCTGTTCAAGATTTTACGTTCGCATACATACCCAAATCAAATTAAACCTACTAGATGAAAAAGTTATTTTCATTTGTGGCGATCCTGGCCATCATTTTTGCCAGTAACTGTTCCCGAATACCAGAAAACAATGATCCGGTCATTGGTATATGGACCAATGAAGAGGTAAACGAACAAAGCAGTACCGACAAACAGTCCGAACGAAGGGAATGGATCTTTAACGACGCCTATTTGGGTCGATTCCATAGTTACATCAACAACGAGCTTACGATCATCACCGATTTTCAGTGGAGCCAGGAAGATGGCGTCTATACCATCTCCTATCCCGGTATTGCCGAATTTTCGGACGATATAGTCACCATGGAGGAATCCGAAGCGGGAACGCTCCTCAAAGATAATGCGGGCAACATCCTTGCCGTCCGTGAATAATTCCCTAAAAATGCTATGAGTAAGGCCCTGTCGATGTTCGGGGCCTTTTTTGTTTCTGTATTGTCACATCGAGTACAATCGAGATGTCAAGAATATTAGAGTCTTTGTGAGTTCTCGACTGCGCTCGAACTGACAATTAGGGAACCACATGCGGGCGGGCCGGGGATTCCTCGCGGGCTCGGAATGACAAATCAAAGCTCATTGTCATTCGAAATTCATCATTTGGCATTCCAAATAGCTCCTTCCCTTTGTTAAGGGAAGGTGGCCCCGACCGAGCAAAGTGAGCGTCGGGGACGGAAGAGTAGCAAATCATAGCAGACTGCCCATTTGTAAGAGTTCTCCACTGCCCGCCTGCCTCGGGCATAGCGCTCGAACTGATAAATCATGTCAGATCAGCCCTTTTTACCTCCAAAATCTCCTCCTGCAAACCCTATAAATAGAGTTTTTTTTGGACCCGCTAAATCATAAAAAATTGGCTGCATACTTTTTATAGGAAAGCTGCATACCTATTTTAAGTTAGCTACAAAGTCCTCAAGAGATGGCTGCATACTTTTTTTAAGATAGCTGCAAAGTCTCAAAGAGATGTTGAACAAGTCTTCTACAGAGGTTAAATAAGTCACCAAGAGTTGTTTAACAAATCCGTGGGAAGCATAGTAAAGCACCGGTGCCACCTGTACCGTAAAATCTTAGGTTTGAATTTCTTTTCTATATCCGCTTCTGGCCCATCCTATTACCTGAACCCAAAATTAAGTCCAAGTGAGAGGCTGTTGAATTCTGCCAGGGTATAGTCCACATTTAATCTAAAGAAGCCCAGTTTTAACTTGGTACCCAGGTTGGCGGTAACGCCACTGGCATCCTTGCTGACCGAAAAGGGATCAATATAGGTCTGTTGAAAAGGTCCGGAGGTGACCACATAGGTCCCCAGGACATCGGTCTCTGACTTTCCGGTAAGATAGCCCAGGCCGCCATAAAAGTTGATTACGGGCAATCTGGTGGACACCACCGCCTGGAATACCCAGGTATTGATCTCGGTATCTATTCTTTGGTCTTGCCCTGCGATAAGGGCCGAATCGGTAAAATCGTAGCTACCGTCCAAATGGGTATACCCAATTACGGCAGAAATGGCCACGGGCAAAAGTTTATCGGCGGGCAGATGTTTGGTAAAATCGTGCTGTATTCCAAAACCGTATAGGGAAATGGCAACGTCATCGGTATCTATTTTAGGTAAAAACCTCGCCTTGATCTCGGTTCCCTTGATCAGTCCCACGCTGGCCTGTACAAAGCCCGAGGGGATAAAATTCAGGTCTTCGCCCGCCAATCCGTTCGGCAATTCAAAATCTTCGCGTACGGTGACCCCGGGGGCCACCTCGGCCTCTACAAAGACCATTACGCCATCAATATCGCCCAGGGCGGACGAAACGATGCCGGAGGTACTCCCGTCAGCAAACTGCAGGTTCTCATAATCTGCCGTATTCAGGACAAAACTTTTTTTATCGTCCTTGTTCTTAAAGGGAGAGATGTTGCCTATGATCGAAATCTCAAAACCGCCCAGGGGTTTTGCATCGGCCGTATTGTACCATCCGTTGGAAAAACTGTATATGGCGCCCTCCATGACCGGAGCCAGGTAGTCGTTGGAAAATTGTTCCGCATCGGCAAGGCCGGCAGCTAAAAGGTCATTTAGGTCAGTTTGCGCTTTGCTGTAAGTAAAGGACAACACGGCAAATAGGAAAACCAATCGTTTCATAATTTCTACGTTTTGTCCCAAAACTAAAAAACTCGCACCGTGGGTGCGAGTTTTTGTTGTGTATGTACCGTTTTTTATGCATCAATGTTCGCATAAACGGCATTTTTCTCTATAAATTCCCGTCTTGGCGGCACTTCATCACCCATCAGCATGGAGAAAATACGATCGGATTCCGTGGCATTTTCTATGGTCACCTGCCTCAAGGTCCTGAATTGGGGATTCATCGTAGTATCCCACAATTGCTCGGCATTCATTTCACCAAGACCCTTGTACCGTTGTATACCGGCACCTCCTTTGAAACTCTCCACGATCTCATCGCGCTCCTGATCGTTCCAGGCGTAGCGTTTTTTACTTCCCTTTTTCACCAAATAGAGCGGTGGGGTTGCAATATAGACATGCCCTCCTTCGATTAATTCGCGCATATACCTAAAGAAGAAGGTAAGGATCAAGGTCTCGATATGGCTACCATCCACATCGGCATCACACATGATGACCACTTTGTGGTAGCGTAGCTTGTCCAGGTTAAGGGCCTTACTATCCTCTTCGGTCCCTATGGTAACGCCAAGTGCCGTATAGATGTTCTTGATCTCCTCGTTTTCAAAAACCTTGTGCTGCATGGCCTTCTCCACATTCAGGATCTTACCGCGCAAGGGAAGGATGGCCTGAAAATTCCGGTCCCTTCCTTGTTTGGCCGTTCCGCCTGCGGAATCTCCCTCTACCAGGAAGACTTCGCAAAGTGCGGGATCTTGCTCGGAACAATCGGACAATTTTCCGGGCAGTCCCCCAATGCTCATCACCGTCTTGCGCTGCACCATCTCACGGGCCTTTGTTGCCGCGTGGCGTGCCTGTGCGGCAAGCTTTACCTTTTCCACGATCGTTTTGGCATCCTCCGGATTTTCCTCCAGGTAATTGGTCAACATCTCGGAAACAGCTTGGGAAACAGCAGAGGATACCTCTCTGTTGCCCAGTTTTGTCTTGGTCTGGCCCTCAAATTGGGGCTCGGCCACTTTTACCGATATGATGGCGGTAAGGCCTTCCCTAAAATCATCTCCCTGTACCTCAAACTTTAATTTATCCAGCATGCCCGAGGCATCGGCATATTTTTTTAAGGTCGATGTGAGTCCCCTCCTAAAGCCAGAGAGGTGGGTACCTCCTTCATGGGTGTTGATATTGTTTACATAAGAGTGCAGGTTTTCTGTATAGGACGAATTGTACACCATGGCCACTTCAACAGGAATACCGTTCTTTTCACCCTCCATGGCGATTATGTTCCGGATCAGTTGTTCCCGGTTACCGTCCAAAAAGCGGACAAATTCCTTCAGTCCCTCATCCGAATAGAAAGACTCCTGAACGTAACCGCTTTCGCTGTCCTTGTCCTTTTGGCGCTTGTCCATAATGGTAATAGTGACCCCCTTGTTCAGATAGGAGAGTTCCCGCATCCTATTGGATAGGGTCTCATAACTGTATTCTATGGTCTGGGTAAAAATGCTTTCATCCGGATGAAAGGTAACAATGGTGCCCGTTTCATTGGATTTGCCCACACTCTTTACCGGGTATAGGGATTTGCCCCTTTCGTACTCCTGCTCCCAAACTTTACCTTCCCGGTGTACGGTGGCCTTTAAATGATTGGAAAGCGCGTTCACTACGGAAACCCCCACCCCGTGGAGACCCCCGGAAACCTTGTAGGAATCCTTGTCAAATTTACCTCCTGCACCGATCTTGGTCATCACGACCTCCAGGGCCGAAACACCCTCTTTTTTATGTAGTCCCACCGGAATACCCCTACCGTTGTCCCTGGTGGTTATGGAATTATCTTCATTGATGGTAACGCTGATCGTATCACAATGGCCGCCCATGGCTTCGTCAATAGAGTTGTCTACCACCTCATAGACCAGGTGATGCAGTCCCCTGACACCAACGTCACCGATGTACATGGAGGGGCGCATACGCACGTGCTCCATCCCTTCCAATGCCTGAATACTGTCTGCCGAATAATTCGGCTTTTTTGCTTCTTCGCTCATAGAACAAATTAAGTTGTTTCAATTATAATTTAGCAATCCTGCAAATATAAGGAATACCCCATAGAATAAGGAGTTTCTGCGCTTTTTAAGCTTTTAAGTTATCAACAAAATATGTGGAAAAATCAGTGTTAAAAACCCCTTGTGTTCCAGGGGCTTACACAGCGGAAAAAAAGCAGCATGGAACCATGGGGTTTTTTTATGTCCCAGTCCGGGTTTTGGTCAAAAAACAGCTCCATATCCGCCCCATTTTAGCTTACGGTCCATAGGCGTGCATTTCCGGTGGCGAGGCACCATTTTTGAGTGGAAGATACCCCTTTGGGGGAACACGCCCCTCGCCCTTCCAAAAAGGCCTGTATTGCATTGGAAATGCTTACGCTACACAAGGCCCTAAACAAAAGAAGCGCTTGTTACAGCGCTTCTTAAGGACTAATTATAATTAAAAATCTGAATAAAACAGCATTACTCATTCATAGTTGAAAATCTCTTTATTTATCATAGGCATCTTCATGTACCTTGGCCACGGCCCTACCCGATGGGTCGTTCATGTTCTTAAATGCCTCGTCCCATTCCAGTGCAATTTTTGTGCTACAGGCCACAGAGGGTTCCTGGGGCACGGACAAGGCTGCCGCATCGCTCGGAAAATGCCCTTCAAAGATGGAACGATAGTAAAATTCCTCCTTGCTGGTAGGCGTTTGTACGGGAAACCTGAATTTGGCATTGGTCAATTGTTCATCGGTCACCTCGCGATCTACCACTTCCTTTAGGGTGTCTATCCAACTGTAGCCTACGCCATCGGAGAACTGTTCTTTTTGGCGCCATGCCACACTTTCTGGCAAATAGGATTCAAAAGCCTTGCGGACCACCCATTTTTCCATACGTTCCCCGTTGATCATTTTATCCTTGGGGTTGATACGCATGGCCACGTCCATAAATTCCTTGTCCAAAAAGGGCACGCGTCCTTCAATGCCCCAAGCGGCCAGGGATTTATTGGCCCTTAGGCAATCGTACATATGCAATTTGTCCAATTTGCGAACGGTCTCTTCGTGAAAATCCTTGGGACTGGGCGCTTTGTGGAAGTACAGATAGCCGCCAAAGAGCTCATCTGCCCCTTCCCCGGACAATACCATCTTTATGCCCATGGATTTGATGACCCTCGCCATGAGGTACATGGGCGTGGAAGCCCTTACCGTGGTGATGTCATAGGTCTCCAGGTTAAAGATGACGTCCTTAATGGCATCCAGGCCTTCCTGGATGGTAAATTTTATCTCGTGGTGCACTGTGCCGATATGATCGGCCACCTTTTGTGCGGCCGCCAGGTCCGGCGAGCCCTCGAGGCCAACCGAAAATGAGTGCAACTGTGGCCACCATGCTTCCTTGGTGTCGCCAGATTCTATACGTTTTTGGGAATATTTCTTGGCCAGGGCCGATGTCACCGAGGAATCCAATCCCCCCGATAGCAGCACCCCGTAGGGCACGTCGGACATCAATTGTCTGTGTACCGCGGCATCCAGGGCATCGTGCAGCTCGGCAATGCTGCTCTGGTTTTCCTTTACCGCCTCGTACTCCATCCAATCCCTTTGGTACCAGCGTTTTAGCTCACCGTCCCTGCTATGCAGGTAATGGCCGGGCGGAAAGAGTTCTATTTTGGTGCATACGCCCTCCAAGGCCTTTAATTCCGAGGCCACATAGAAGGTTCCGTTATGGTCCCATCCCATATAAAGGGGAATAATGCCCATATGGTCACGGGCCACAAAATATTCGTTCTTTTCCGTATCATAGATGGCAAAGCCAAAAATACCGTTCATCTCGTCCAAAAAGGACGTTCCCTTTTCCTGGTATAGGGCCAGGATGACCTCACAATCCGATTCGGTCATAAAATCATAGGAGCCCAGGAACTGTTCCCTAAGTTCCCTGTGGTTATATATTTCGCCATTGGCCGCCAATACCAGTTTGCCGTCCCTGCTCAGCAAGGGCTGTTTCCCCGAGACGGGGTCTACTATGGCCAACCGTTCATGGGCCAGTATCGCTTTCTCATCTGAATAAATTCCACTCCAATCCGGTCCCCTGTGCCTTACTTTTTTGGACATTTCAAGCAGCTGGGGCCTCAACACACTTGTGCTTTCCTTAACATCGAACGCACATACAATTCCACACATAAGTATTATTTAATGTAATTATAAGTCAAAGATGCGGTACAACTTTCAATTAAAAAAGTAAACATCAGTAATTAGTTACAATTTGAAACAATATAGTGATAATGTAGATAAATTAAGAATTATATCCAAGCCAGAACATGCCGTGGCATGCATTCTGTAAGCGGGCCAAATTTTAACGACTCTTTATCAGTATTTCCATGGAATACTACTTAGTTTTGAAAAAATCAAAAACAATCAAAATATGAAAAAATTAGTAACACTAGCCACATTTGTTTTCGCCTTGGTATTCTCTTTTGAGACCAGTGCACAAGAGTTTAGCGGATTGGACAAAAGTCCGTTGGATATTGCGGTCTATCCGGCCAGCGGAAGGGTACCCAACAAACTGGTTCGGGTAACCTATAGCCGTCCCCAATTAAAAGGGAGGTCTTTGGCCAATCTTGCGCCCAACGGAAAGGTATGGCGTACCGGGGCCAACGAGGCCGTAGAAGTGGTGTTCTACAAAGATGCCAAAGTAGGCGGCCAAGCTATCAAGGCGGGCACCTATTCCATGTTCACCATTCCAGGGGAATCGGAATGGACGGTCATCTTTAACAGCAAATTAAATCAATGGGGCGCGTATTCCTATGATGAATCGGCAGATGTGGTCCGTGTGAAGGCCAGTGCAAGTAAGGATTCCAGCTCCCTGGAAGCCTTTTCCATTGCCTATAAGGAGGTTGATGGCGGTGTACACATGGTTCTGGGTTGGGATACCACCAGGGTGGCCCTCCCCATAAGCCAGTAAGACTAGTTTTATCCTATAAAAAAAGCCGAGGGCCACAGCTCTCGGCTTTTTTATTTCCTTATTCTACCTGCTTGCCCGCAATAAAGGTCTGATCGGCCTTAAGTTGGGGAATCTCCCTTTCCGCTACGGTCATGATATCCTCGTCCAAGATCACAAAATCGGCCCATTTCCCCATTTCAATGCTGCCTTTTTCATTTTCCTCAAAATTGGAATAGGCCGCCCATATGGTCATTCCACGCAAGGCCTCTTCCCGCGATAGGGCATCCTCCATTTGAAACCCACCCTCTGGATAGTCCTCCAGGTCCTTGCGCGCCACCGCGGCATAAAAGGTCAGAAAAGGGCTTACCTGTTCTACGGGGAAATCGGTTCCCAAGGCTATTTTTCCTGAAATGTCCAGCAATTTCTTAAAGGCATAGGCACCCCTTATCCGTTCCGCACCCACACGATCTTCGGCCCAATACATATCACTGGTGGCGTGGGTGGGCTGCACGGAGGGGATAATATCTTCCCTAAACTTGTTGAAATCCTCCGGGGCCACTACTTGGGCATGCTCCACTTTCCATCGCCTATCGGTGGTGCCCTCCAGGGCCTTGTGATAAGCTCGGAGCACTACATTATTGGCAGAATCCCCAATGGCATGGGTGTTCATCTGGTACTCGGAAGCGGCGATGCGCTGGGCAAGACCTTCAATGGCATCCACGGGGGTCACCATGGCCCCGTAGTGGCCGGCCTTGTCCGAATAGGGCGCTTTTAGGGCTGCTCCCCGGGAACCTAGGGCCCCATCGCCATATACCTTTACCGAACGTACATTTAATCTATCGGTCTTTACAATGCCCTTTTCCAGAAAGTGGTCCAAATTAGCGGGACTATTGCTAATCATGGCGTATACCCTTATCGAAAGCTCTCCCGCCTGTTGCAGGCTATCGATCAATTCTATGGTGCTTCGGTCCAATCCGGCATCATTTACCGTGGTAAGGCCGTGCTGCAGGCAGATGCGCTGGGCATCCTTTAAGGCCCCTATTTTTGAATCCAGGTTTGGTGCAGGTATTACCGCATCGATCATTCGCATGGGGTTGTCTATCAATACGCCCGTAAGCGCACCCCCTTGCTTTACGATTTCCCCGCCGGTTACCTCGGTGCTGGCATCTATTCCGGCCATATCCAACGCCTTTTGGTTAGCTAGGTAGGCATGGCCGTCCACACGCCTTAAGGCCACCGGGGTATCGGGGAAAAGCGCATCCAGTTCTTTTTTAGTGGGGAACTCCTTTACCTCCCAATCGTTCTGGTCCCATCCCCTGCCCAGGACAAAGTTGCTTTTCCGCTCCTCCTGAAAATTTTTGACCCGTTCCAGAACCGCTTCATAGCTCGTGGTCCCCACGAGGTCTACCACCTGCTGGTTGAGGCCCAGGCCGTAAAAATGACAATGGGCATCTATTAAACCTGGGATAATGGTACGGCCGTCGGCATCGATCGTGCGATCGGTGGTATACCTTGCTCCTATTTCCTCGGTACTTCCCACGGCAATAAATTTGCCCTCACGTACGGCGAAGGCCTCAGCCTTTGAAAATCCTTCATCCACCGTATACACCGTGGCATTCTGCACGATTAAATCTGCTTTTTCCTTAGGGGTTCCGCAACTGTATATTGCGCCAATAATGAGTAGAAGTGCTACTTTTTTCATAGGTATCTGCTTGGATATGGGACACCAGTGTCCTGTTCCAGGGCAAAATACTAATTTCCTTTGCCAATTGCTTCCAAAAGTATTAGAAATACGATTTGGCAGGCCCTTCGCTGATGACGAACTCTACCCGCCTGTTCTGTTGCCTTCCTTCTTCGGTGGCATTGGTGGCCACAGGCTTTTCGCCGCCATACCCTTTCCACAGGATGCGTTCCTGGGGGAGGCCCAATTGCAATAAATAATCCGCTACCGCCCTGGCCCTTTTATCCGATAACCCTCTGTTATAGGGCGCCGGACCCGTACTATCTGTATGGCCTTTTATGGTGATGGTAAGTGCGGTATTGTGTTGCAGGTACTCATAAACGCTGCGCAGATCGGCCATGGCGCTGTCCAATAGTCGATAGTTATCGAACTCGAACAACACGTTTTGAAATACATGGGTCTTGTTGAGCACGTAGGTTTCCGGTTCTGGTTCCGGTTGCTGCTGAGCCCCAACGGCGGACAGCCCTAAGAGGTCCACATAGTAATAGGAGACCTCCCCTTTTTGCCGGCGTTTGGGCCGGGGCCCTATGTTTTTTGGCTTTATCCGTCTGGATCGGGCATTGCTCTTAAAGTTACCAATGGTCATAAAACTTTCGTTGCCACGCGCTACGATTTCCACGGAGGCCTTGATCCACTTTTTGGACTCGGAGTAAAAATCAGGATAATCAATTTCGACCAAATACACTGCTTGATCGCGAATTCTGGCCAACTTGGTCCGTGAAAGATTTTTATCGGTCGGAATGTCTAGCTTATTTTCCGAAAACAGCACTCCAAAATCGCCAAGGGCAAAATCGGACCCCTCGGCCAAGCTGAGATAGAAGGACGCAATATATTTTTTCCCCTTTACCAGGGTTTCGGAGAATTCTGCCTGTATGTACTCCCTATAGTCTTCCGGGGCATAAACATAAAAACCTGCGTAGCCATTGCCCGATTTTGAACGCTGGAAACCGTTAAAGTTATTGGGCACGCCCATACGCTCGCTGCAGCTGTTGAAATAATCGGTAGTGCCCCGCGTAGGGGTAGACCAGGATTCCAAATCGTGATTGAAGTTGCTCAAGTACCGGGGACACTTCCCAAAAGCCTCAAAACTGGGGTCAATAACCAAATTTTGGGCCATGAGGGCCGTACCCAAAGACAAAAACCAGATACCTATACTATATTTTGCGTTTGCTAACAACATAAAACAGGACCGTTTGCTCCTACAAAAATAGGGAAATATACGCAAGCTTTCCAGAACTGGCCCGGGCCTTTCGACCAACGGATCGGTTTATCGAGAACAGGTCAATTTTGTCCCTTGCGGTGTCTTTTTGGCCTTAAAACCGGTCTTCTGGACCCAATGACCCATGCCCAAGGCTAAAAATCGAACTTATACGTTATCCCCGCCAAAGCCTGAAAGCCCTGTACCCTTAAGTTCGCCCAACGTTGATAGTCGTTGTTGGCAATATTGGATGCCTTTACAAAAACTGAAAGCTGTTCGTTAAAACGATAGCCCACATGGGCATTGGCATCAAAATAGCTGTCCAGTGTAACCGGGTTCGCCGTAAAAGGGGCGGGATCTATGTTCTGGGTAATCTCTTGAATCAGGTCCTGCCGTTCGCCCACATAAAAGAGGTTGGCGCCCAAAAACCATGATTCGTCTATCTGGTAATCCATGAACAGCGACCCTTTTACTTCCGGTAGGTTCCAGGCAGGATTATCGGTTTCTGTATCGTAGTCATAAACCTCGGCACTGATGCCCAGGGTAAAATTCCTGTTCACATCTACATTAAGTTCCCCAAAAAAGCCCAGGGTACGGATGTCGTCGTAAAACACCTGAAAGGAGTTGCCGTAGAAATAGCCTTTATCATCGGTGCGGAAAAGGTTCTGGGGATTGAGGAAAAACAACGGTTTGCGGTTTTCTGCGCTGTATGACCCCTTGATATTATAGCTTAGATTGGGCAATAATTTTCCCTTTAGCCCCAAATAAGCATCGTACTGCCGATCCGTGGGCTGAATGGCAAGTGTGGGGGAAACATAGGGATTGTCCTGTACAAATCCGTGGTAGGAGTTTTGTTGTAGTTCTCCTTCAATGCCGCCATAAGCGATTACGGTCTCATCCACAAGGCGATAGGAGGCGGTTACGGCCGGAAAAATATAGAAATTACTGTCACTGTTCTCCGTATCCACGCCGTAAACAAAACGGGCGCCCAGATTAAGGGTAAGGTCATCCCTTAAGACTAACAAGCTAGGGGTAATCCCCAGCTGCAACTGGCTGTAATCAATTTCCTGTAGATTGGTCGTGCTGCTTAGCGGGGCATTTTTGAAATTCCCGCTTACATAGTCCAGTTTTACCCCAATGGTAAGCTTTTCCTCGGTAATGGGCAGCTCAAAGGTAGGTTCCAGGATTACCCTGTTTTCGCCCGATTCGGTGGCGTCCCAAAATCGCCTGAGCAAGAGTTTTCCTTTTTTAAAGGGCGATTCCTCCAAGTTGATATGTGCGCCCGCCTGGGCATTGAAATAATTTTGACGTTCGTCTATCCCATCGATGGTGGCCTGATCAAAAGCCCCTTCCGGGATACCGTACCAATTATAAAGCTGATGTCCCAGCCCAATATCGGCACCCCAATTAAAATCACGATCCCGTTTGGCATAGGAGACATCCAACTTGGAGTTGTAAAAGTCCGTATCCAAAACCGCATCCTCAATATCGCCGCGGGAGGAATGATGGGTAAAGCCCACATCCAAAAGGTCTTCGCCCCTGTTCAGGTCCCTGCTGGTATAAAAATCGACCAGGGCATTGTTAAAATTGCCCAGGCCCACGGAGGCATACGAATTGAAAAGTTTTGGTGGCGGTGTCTTTTTTACCCTGGAAGCCTTGCCTTTTGCGGGTGTAAACGTAGAGGCCACGGGCACCGAAAAGATGCTGTAATTGATCTGTTTTTTTTGTAGTACGATGGAATCGTTCAGAATGGGCTGGGACCTTAACTTGGACGCGTCCGAAATTGTCGGGGAATAGGGCCTTACTACGGTCACAGTCTCGGTTCCGATATCCTTGGTGTCCTGGGCCATCCCCAGCTGCCATAACAGCAACAAAACCCATACGATCTTATACGATCCATTTTGTCCGGTGTTCGTTCTTCCCATAATGTTAGTTCCCTTCGGTATCGATTGATGAATTGCGTTGTGCTTCCTTACTTTTGACGATGGAAAGCTCTCTTTCGGCCTCGGCCTTGATTTCGGGGTATTGGCCAAAGTTGGTAATTACGCTTTCCAAAATGTAGGTGGCCTGAAAGGCATCGTCCAGGGCGTAAAAGTTCTTGGCCATGACAATAAGGCCTTTCCCTCCCCACTCTTTATAGGCCGAATAGTCCTTTGCCAATTTTTGTACGGAGCTGTTAGAGGCTTCATAGTCCTGTTTCTTGTTCTTGAAAAAGGCATCGTAGTACAGGGCTTCTGCGGCCAGCCCCCCATTGGCGATTCCCAGCACCTCTGCATAGGCCTGTTCCGCAATCTCCTCCTTATCCGTACGGATGGCCGAGCGTGCGATCATCACATGGGCATCACTTTTTATACGGTTGTCTATCTTAGCGGTATTCAATACTTTCTGGGCATAGGCTATGGTACGCTCGTAATCCTTTTGTTCGTAGTAGCCCTTCATGAGGTTAGACTGTGCAAAGGTGATGTTCTGCTGTATTTCGGCTGTTTGTTCCAGTCGCTCCAAAAAGGGAATGGCGGCATTGTAGTCTTTTTTGGTGATATGGATCTCGCAGATCCGTGTCAGGGACTGCTCGGCATACTCACTGCTTCCCCGATCTACGACAAATTGATAGGCGGGCAGTGCCTTGTCCTGCTGTCCCTCTCCAAAATAGATTTGCGCCAGGTTGAAATTAGCGGTAAGGGCGTGAAGTCCGTTAGGGAACTCTTTGACATAGCTTTCGTATGCCTTTCTGGCGGCTCCCGTATTGCCGTCCCGGTATTGCTTTTGGGCCGATTCAAAACTAGCATTGTCCAATTCCGTATCGGTCACCTCAACAAAATCGAGCTGTTTTACCCAGGTGGCGTACTCGTTGACCCGCCCCAGGTCTACATAAATAAGTTTGGCAGTAGCAACGGCCTGCTTGGCTTCCTGGGTTTTGGGAAAGTCCCTGGCCACGGTTTTGAATTTTACCAAGGCCTCTTCGTTCCTGCTGGCATTATAGTGCACCAATCCTTGCCGCAGCAAAGCTCTGGGCACGAAGGAACTTCCTCTGTATTCCCGGATCAACTGATCGTAGATCTGTAGCCCCTGGGCCGTATTGTCTGCCTTTACGTAGGAGTTGCCCAGTTCAAAAAGCGCATCATCCTTTAAGGTAGATCTCGGGAACCGGTCCACAAAACGGTTAAGCTCCTCGATCTTGGAATTGCCCCTACCCACAAAACCATAACTAAGCGCTTTTTGCAGGGCGGCATAATCCTTTTCAGGCCCGTTCCCTTCCAAAACCTGGTTATAGGCCTCAATGGCCGGCCAATATTTACGGCTCACAAAATGGCTATCGCCCATACGCAAATAGGCATCGTTACGTTTTTCGGTGTCCAACGACCCGGAGGTGGCCTTTTTAAAATAGGCGACCGCGCTGTTATAATCCTTTAGTTTAAAATAGGTATAAGCCAGGTTGTAATCCAGGTCAGGGAACTCTTGTGTATTTTTTGCGCTTGGATTCTGTTGAAATTGAACAAAACTGGTCAATGCTTCCTCGAATCTGTTCAACATATATTCTGTCTCGGCCTTCCAATAACTCGCCCTGGCCTTGAACAGCAAGTCGGGCGCATCTTTGAGCGACTTGCCAAAGCTTTCCTGGGCAGCGGCATAGTTGTTGTCCAAGAACAGTTCTACCCCCCTATAGAAAGCTACTTTTTGGTAGGTTTCCTTACTTGCGTAGTTTTTGTTCTCCTCCAAAAGGGTCATAGCACCCTGAAAATTTTTGGAAGTGATATAGGAATCTACCAAGAGTTCCTGCATTTCCTCGCTATGTTCATCATTTGGGTATTGTTTTAAATAACTGGTCAATACCTGCGGCACCCCTTCATACGGATTGCCAATCTCATAGCTCAATCTTGCATAATTGAGGAAGGCATCCTTTTGTATTTCCGGGCCAAAATCCATTTGTGAAGCATTGCGGAAAGCATTTAACGCTTCCTGTTTTTTATCCAATTTCAGGTAACACTCCGCCAAATGATAGTAGGCATTTTGGGAAACACTGTTGGTGCCCCCGATAATTTTATTGAATTGTTGAATAGCGTTGGCATAATCGCCCTGCTTATAGTAGCTATAGCCTAACAGATAGTAATCGGTATTGCTCCACCTACCTCGTTTTCCCTTGTATTTTTCCAAATAGGGAATGGCATTGGCATATTGTCCAAGGTTAAAATAACTCTCCCCGATAATTTTATTGAGTTCGGAAACCTCCCTTCGGTCGGACTTGGGCAGTTGTTTTTTGGCCAGGGCAACGGATTCCTCAAAATTGCCCAGTTTAAAATTCATGTCGGCCTGATAGTACGACAATTTTTCGTCCAACAATTCCTGATCGGCAATTTGATCGAAGCGCTCGTTGGCCGTATCGTAATCGTCTTCTTGGTAGGCGATATAACCCAAATAGTATTTGGCTTGGGAACCGTAAGTGGAAGAAGTGGTCACCTTGTTTAGGTAGCGCTCTGCTTCCTTGGTCTTTTTTGAGGAAAATAGCGCATAGCCGTTATTAAAGAAAAAGCGCTCCTGGTCCTTGCCGGCCATGGCACTTTGGTCCACTTTTTTGTACCATTTCAGGGCGTAGGGATATTTCCCGGTCTCAAAATAGTAATCGCCCACATCCAAAAAAGCCGAGTTGCGTTTGGTAGAGGTAGGGTATCGCTCCACAAAATCCTCCATGAGCCGATCTGCGCCCAACTGATTTAACCGTATGGCCGCATTGGCAGCGTAGTAAGCGCTATTGGCTTCGGTCTCCTGATCTTTGGTCTGTTCCCTTACCTTGTCAAAAATGGCTTGGGCCGCCTGATACTGTTCATTGTTGTACAGTGCCAGGGCTTCCTGGTAGGCTTTCTGATCGTGGGTATAGATTTTGGATTCTTGGGCAAATCCATTGAAAAACAGCCCTATAGCAAGGGCCAAAAAGGCGGTTTTCTTCTTTCGCATAATGTTCTCTCGCAGTTACGAATTACCGATATACCTAGTAAAACGTCAAATATTGTTCCTAAGTATGTCGCGGGGCAAAATATAATATTTTTAAGGGCCTCGGATTTGTATTCCCCAATAACTTATTACTTTTATGCTAACAAAGGACCTATGGCAGAACGTATATTGGAATTGAAGAATGTGGGTGTTTTCCAAAAGGAAAACATGGTGCTCAACCAAATCACCCTGGATGTCAAAAAAGGCGAGTTTGTCTACCTGATAGGAAAAACGGGCAGCGGCAAGAGCAGTTTTATGAAAACGCTCTACGCGGATTTGCCCCTGCAGGAGGGCAACGGCAGGGTTGTGGGTTTTAACCTCAAGACCCTGGAGGAAAAGGACATCCCGTTTTTGAGGCGCAAACTGGGTATTGTCTTCCAAGATTTTAAACTGTTGCCGGATAGGAATGTGAACAACAACCTCCTTTTTGTGCTCAAGGCGACCGGATGGACCGATACCGATAAAATGAGCGCCAAAATAGAGGAAGTTCTGGACAAGGTGGGTATGAAAACCAAAGGTTTTAAGTTTCCCCACGAACTCTCTGGGGGTGAGCAGCAGCGTATTGCTATTGCCAGGGCCCTGCTGAACGACCCTGAATTGATCTTGGCCGACGAACCCACGGGCAACCTTGATCCACAAACCAGTGTGGAAGTCATGAAGGTGCTACAGGAAATAAACAAAACAGGGCGGACCATTCTTATGGCCACGCACGACTACGCCCTTATCCTAAAATACCCATCCAAAACGCTTAAATGTGATGGCAACAAAGTGTTCGAGGTGATTCAAAAAGCCGTCTAATACGTCCCAAGTGATTCTAAGAAAACAGTCCCACCAAACCGATAAAAAAGTACATCCGTTTGTGGGTATCCTGCTTTTTTTGATTTCGATCGTGCTGCTGGTACTCACCGTTCCCCTAGGCTTTCTCTACGGGATATTTTACGCCCTTTTTACCAAAGGGTTAAAAGGTCTCGGGGAATATACCCTCAAAATTGCGGTGTCCATAGACCAATTAGGGAATGTGGTGATGCAACACCTCCTAAACCTACTTTGGATCCGCAAAAAAGGCTATAAATTTGGTAACCGGGACGAGACCATCTCCAGTGCCTTGGGCAGGAACAAAAAGCGGGGCACCTTAAACGGTTTCGGAAAGGCAATAGATTGGATCTTGGATGGTATTGACCCCGATCACAGCCTTAATTCCATCGACTACTATATAGAACCCTCGGACGAAATCATAGATAAGTTGGCCTGGATACATATCGTGGACAAAAAAATTCTCAGTACCCGAAGCAAGGGAAAGGAGAAGTATTATATTCCGGGAGGCAAAAGGGAAGTGGGCGAATCCGATACGGATGCACTTGTCCGTGAGATCAGGGAGGAATTGAGTGTAGATCTGGACATATCCACTCTCGAATATATCAGGATTTTTGAAGCGCCGGCCGATGGCAAAGCGGACGGCATCACCGTAAGAATGACCTGCTACTCTGGCGATTATTCCGGTGTTTTGAAACCCGATTCCGAAATTGCGGAAATGGTCTGGCTCAATTATCGGGATAGGGACAAAATCGCGGCAGTGGATAAATTGATCTTCGACTACTTAAAAGAAAGAGAAGAACTTGACTAATTTCGCTTACAAAACTCCCGAAAGTTTTTGTTACTTTGCCCAGCTAATCATAAATTCTCTTCATGGAAGTTCTTGGAATTGATATCGGAGGTTCCGGTATCAAAGGTGCCTTAGTAGATGTGGAAACCGGGGAAATGTTGACCAAACGTTTCCGGATACCTACTCCGGAATCGAGAAGGCCCGACGCCATGGCCGAAGTAGTGGCTCAAATCGTAAAACACTTTAATTATAGTGGGCCCGTAGGATGTGGGTTCCCAACGGTCATAAAGAACGGAATCTGTGTGTCATCGGGCAATCTCCATAAAACGTGGAAGGGAGTCAATGCCGATCAACTTTTCGAAAAAGCGACCGGCTTGCCTTTTATCGTTATCAACGATGCAGATGCCGCAGGATATGCTGCTATGAATTACGGCGTGGGCAAGGGCAAAGATGGTTTTGTGGTCATGGTGACCATAGGAACCGGCCTGGGCAGCGGTGCTTTCCTGGATGGCCGCCTAATTCCAAATTTTGAACTAGGACAGATTCCTTACAAAAAATACAGCAAGATAGAACTCTGGGCCGCTGGTTCTGCCAAGGACAGGGAAGGGCTTAGTTTTGAAAAATGGGGAAAACGTTTTAGCAAGTTCCTAAAATATGTGGAACTCGTCATAGCGCCAGACCTTATTATTGTAGGCGGTGGCCTATCCAAGGAATGGGACAGTTTTAAGGACTATATAAAATTGGATACCCAAGTCATACCTGCCGGCTTACAGAACCACGCGGGGATTATCGGTGCCGCGGCCGCATGCCTAAAAGAAAAGCATTACGTCTAAGAGCTAAACCGTACCAGCTTGTGATTCCTCGTACCTCGGAATCACCAATACCGTTCTAAGTGTGGATTCTTCGCTCGCTGCCCGCCTGCCGGCAGGCAGGCCTGCCTAGGGCACGGCGCTCTGAATGACAAAAAATGGGGTTTGGAACAACAGAACCGAGAAGCTATGAGCCGCAAAAAGTCCAAAGATTGTCATTCCGAGGCACGAGGAATCTCTGGTATCGTCCATAGTTTGGATTCTTCGCTTCGCTCTGAATGACAAGGTTACAGTTGTTAACCATGCCACCAACAATTCATCTTAAGAGTCCATTTGAAATGGAAACAGATATTCCAAAAAATTTAGCTCAGGGTTTATGGATTTAATCAGTTCCAACTTCTTTTCCCTACTCCATCCTTTTATCTCCTTTTCTCTGGCTAAGGCCTCGTGAACCCAGGTAAATTTTTCGTAATAAAGTAAATGCCCACATCTATATCTTGAGCTAAAGCCTTTCGTTTGCTTTTTTACACTTATATCATGTTCAGACAGTCTTCTTGCCAAATAATTGGTCATGCCTGTGTATAAAACCGTCCTATTTTTATTGGTAATGATATAGACATGATAGGTATGGAACCCCTCCTGATACATAGGACTAAAGTACGGAAAGATTCTTTGTTGTGTTCGAACTACAAGGCTCAGACTCTTTGAAGAATAAAAAGCCCCAGGGTTGTCATTCCGAGGTACGAGGAATCTCCGGTATCATTCATAGTGTAGATTCTTCGCTTCGCTCTGAATGACAAAAATAGAACGTATCGAACCCTTCATAGATGTCCGACTACTGCTCTGAATGGCAAAAATGGGGTATCAGCAGCTATTCTTTGAACAAGAAACGTATTAATCTATCTTGTTCCTTTTGCGATCTACTTCTTTCAAGAATATTTTCCGCAAGCGCAAGTGGTTGGGACTTACCTCTACATACTCATCTTTCTGGATATATTCCAGCGCTTCCTCCAAGGAAAACTTGATGGCAGGAACAATTTTTGCCTTCTCGTCCGCTCCCGCAGAACGTACGTTGGATAGTTTTTTGGTCTTGGTAACGTTCACGGTCATATCATCACCACGAGAGTTTTCGCCTATGACCTGGCCTTCGTAAATGTCCTCGCCCGGATCGATAAAAAACTTGCCCCGATCCTGCAATTTATCAATGGAATAAGGAATGGCCTTTCCGTTCTCCATAGAGACCAGAGATCCATTCTGTCGCTGTGGGATATCGCCCTTCATGGGCTGGTATTCAAAAAAACGGTGTGCCATGATTGCTTCTCCCGCCGTTGCCGTCAATAGTTGGTTCCGAAGTCCGATGATGCCCCTGGAGGGAATGATAAACTCGCATACCATGCGATTTCCCTTGGCTTCCATGCGGGTCATCTCCCCTTTTCGTATGGATACCATTTCCACGGCCTTGCCGGAAACCTCCTCTGGCAAATCTATGGTAAGCTGTTCCACGGGCTCACATTTGACGCCATCAATCGTTTTGATGATTACCTGTGGTTGCCCGATCTGCAGTTCATAGCCTTCACGGCGCATGGTCTCGATCAATACCGAAAGGTGCAGTACCCCACGGCCAAAGACCATAAACTTGTCTGCACTATCGGTTTCCTCCACCCTAAGGGCCAAGTTCTTTTCCAATTCTTTCTCCAAGCGTTCCTTGATATGCCTAGAGGTCACAAACTTTCCGTCCTGTCCAAAGAAAGGGCTGTCGTTAATCGTGAACAACATGCTCATGGTAGGCTCATCTATGGCGATGGTCTGTAGCCCTTCCGGGTTTTCAAGATCGGCAATGGTATCCCCGATCTCAAATCCTTCCAAACCCACAATGGCACAGATATCACCGGTAGCTACTTCTGCTACTTTTTTACGTCCCAGTCCTTCAAAGGTAAAGAGTTCCTTTATCTTGGATTTCACGAGGCTTCCGTCTCGCTTCACCAAGGAAATCTGTTGTCCCTCGCCCAACCGACCCCGTTGCAACCTTCCAATGGCAATTCGGCCCGTGAAGGAAGAGTAATCCAGGGAGGTAATCAGCATTTGGGTAGTGCCTTGTTCGGGTCTAAACTCCGGAATATGCTCCACTACCATGTCCAACAAGGGTGCTATGGAATCCGTTTCCTGCTTCCAGTCCTCGCTCATCCAATTGTTTTTGGCCGATCCGTACACTACCGGGAAATCCAGCTGCCATTCCTCGGCCCCCAGTTCAAACATGAGATCAAATACCTTCTCGTGCACCTCTTCGGGCGTACAGTTTTCCTTATCTACCTTATTGATGACCACACAGGGTTTCAGGCCCAGGTCAATGGCCTTTTGCAGTACAAATCGGGTCTGAGGCATTGGTCCCTCAAAGGCGTCTACCAACAACAGCACGCCATCGGCCATGTTCAGAACCCGCTCTACCTCTCCGCCAAAATCGGCGTGACCGGGGGTATCTATAATATTGATTTTGGTATCCTGATATACTACGGAAACATTTTTGGAGACGATGGTAATGCCCCGCTCCCGTTCCAGGTCGTTATTGTCCAAAATTAGCTCGCCCGTCTTTTCGTTCTCCCGGAACAGCTCACAATGGTGCATAATCTTGTCCACCAGGGTGGTTTTTCCATGGTCTACGTGGGCAATGATGGCAATATTCTTGGTGTTGGACATAACTTCTATTTTTCAGCCTGCAAAGATACTGCTATTTTTTGCTTGTTGGCATAAACTTATGTTATTTTTATCTTATTGATTCTGAGCCACTTTGCGGTCTACCCAAAGCATATAAAAACCTTTATCTTTGTCCGAAAGTTTTGAACCTATGAAATTGGACCTTATTCCGCGAATAAAACACCCCAACAGCAATAATTTCTTTCTGCTTTCCGGCCCCTGTGCCATTGAAGGAGAAGACATGGCACTTCGGATTGCAGAGCGCATTGTATCCATTACGGATAAGCTGTCTATTCCCTATATATTCAAGGGTAGTTTTAAAAAAGCCAATCGGAGCCGGGTGGACTCCTTTACAGGCATTGGGAACGAAAAGGCCCTGAAGATCCTGAAAAAAGTATCCGATACCTTTGAGGTCCCTACAGTGACCGATATCCATGAGGTTGCCGATGCTGAAATGGCCGCAGCCTATGTGGATGTACTCCAAATTCCTGCTTTTCTGGTACGCCAGACCGATTTGGTGATCGCCGCAGCCCGAACAGGTAAGGTAGTAAACCTAAAAAAGGGACAATTTATGAGTCCGGAGAGCATGAAACATGCCGTGAGAAAGGTAATCGACTCCGGCAATGAGCAGGTCATGGTTACGGATCGTGGTACCATGTTCGGCTATCAGGACATGGTCGTCGACTTTAGGGGGGTGCCCACTATGAAGGCCTTTGCCCCCGTGGTATTGGATGTTACCCATTCCCTGCAACAGCCCAACCAGTCGAGCGGTGTAACCGGCGGCCGACCCGATATGATCGGGACCATTGCCCAGGCGGGCATCGCCGCAGGTGTGGACGGGATATTCATGGAAACCCATTTTGACCCCGCCAATGCCAAAAGTGACGGTGCCAATATGTTGCACCTAGACCATTTGGAAGCGCTATTGACCCGTTTAACGGCCCTTCGCCAAACCGTGAATCAATTCCGATAATTTGGCTGACTTGATGAAGAAATCAACCTTTGACCCTTATATGATACATCTAAAGTTTGCGGGCCTTTGTATGGCCCTTTTCTGTTTTACCGTCCTGCATGGACAAAACAAACGGCCCTTTGGTACGCTTAGCCTGGCCGAGCAAAATTTCACCACTTACGACAAGGATCCAAATGCCAATGCCGTAGTACTCTATGAATGGGGGGATAATTATTTTGAGATTATTGGTGGTCGAATTCGGTTGATCAAGGAATATCATGTGAAGATTAAAATTTTAGAAGAATCGGGCTTTAAGGAGGCCGACATTTCAATCCCCTATTACCATAACGATAGCAGTTTTGAAAAGTTGGAGGACATTAGAGCAATGACCCATAACGGAAGCGTGCGGACCGGGCTACGACAGGACCAAATCTTTACCGAAGAGATTAATGAGCGCTGGACGGCCAAAAAGTTTGCCTTCCCCAATGTAAAAAAGGGCAGCGTACTGGAGTACCAGTACAAAATGATATCCCCTTTTGTTTTTAACCTTAACGGATGGACCTTCCAATCCCATATTCCCAAGCTGTATAGCGAATTCAACGCAAAGATACCCGGCAATTATGTCTATAACCGAAGTTTGGTGGGTTCCTTGAAATTGGCGGTAAACGATGCCTCCGTAAAAAAGAATTGCCTCCATTTTGAGGGAACTACCAAGGATCCGGATTGCGAAGTGCTCAAATACGCCATGAAGGACATCCCTGCCTTTAAGGAGGAAGAGGAGTTTATGCTGGCCCCGGAAAACTACATCTCCCGACTCGATTTTGAATTGTCCGAGCTCTACCAATTAAACGGTACCGTAGACAAGTACACCAAAAGTTGGAAGGATGTGGATAAGGAATTCAAGAACGATAAGGACATAGGTCGACAAATGACCAAAAAGGGCTTTTTTGAAAAAAACGTTCCGGAAAGCCTGTTCGCAGAAGCCGATGAACTGACCCGGGCCAAAAACATCTATGCCTTCGTGCAGGATCACTTTAACTGGAACGGGAAGTATGGTATTTATCGCGATATTCGGGTAAAAAAGGCCTTTGACGAGCGAAAGGGCAATATTGGGGAAATCAACATTTCCTTGATCAATCTACTCAATGCCGGAGGCATAAAGACCAACCTGATGCTGCTGTCCACCCGACAAAACGGACTCCCGACCAAAAGTCACCCCATCATGTCCGATTTTAATTATGTGGTGGCCCGTGTGAACATAGCGGACAAAGTGTATTATTTGGATGCTTCAGACAAGTTCAATCCTTTTGGGATGCTTCCCTTTAGGTGCCTGAACTACTACGGTAGGGTGATGGATTTTAAGAAAGATAGCTACTGGGAGGATATTGAAGCTCCAGGGAACAATAAGCGAGTGGTCCGGGCGCAGGTGAAGTTTGACCTGGAAAACAATACCGCCAACGGAATCTTTGATGCCTCCAACCTGGGGTATAATGCCGTAGCCAAACGGCGGGCGATACGTACTACCAATAAGGAGGATTATATCAAGGCCATGGAAGAGGCGATCGGAGATGATTTTTATATCACCGACTACACCTTTATGGGGAAAAGAAGTACGGAAACCATCGTTACGGAGCGATTTGCCTTTGAACTGGAAGATTTGGTCGATGGCAAGACCATATACTTTGACCCTTTTTTGATCAAATATTTTGACAAAAACCCCTTTATTCTTGAAGAGCGAAACTATCCGGTAGATTTTGGTTACAAACGCAGCTATACCTATAACGTCAATATTTTTGTGCCCGAAGGGTATAGCGTGAAACAGCTGCCCGAGAAAAAGACCTTTGCCTTGCCTGAAAGGACCGGACTGTTAAGATTTGATTGTGCAAGTACAGGCGACAAGGTAAGCCTGTATTTTGATCTGACCTTAAACCGCACCCATTTTTCGGAAGCGCTCTATACCCTACTTAAGGAACTGTTTGCCGAGGTTACCGATATTCAGAACAATTCGTTGATCGTATTGGAAAAGGGATAGGCTATTTCCAAAATTTTTTATTGCGTACGGCATAGGCGTTCTGCAATACTTCGGCCAGCACCGCATCATCGATTTCCTCCAGGTTTCGGTAGCGCAGCGAGCGCATCATTTTTCTACCGTCAACGGTCATTCTATCCAAATGCACTGTCAGGTGGGCCGAGTTCCAAAAGCCCAGATCTACATACCCTTTGGTGTGGTTAAGGTAGCACAAGGGCCTGCCCTCAATATAATAAAAGGGCACACGCCATTTGTATTTGAGGTCCACCTCCGGTAGCGTTTGTTCAATGACCAGCTGCAAGTGCAACAAGATACTTTTAAAGGGTTCGGGTTGTTTTAGGATGTAATCTTCGGCGGGGTTCATGCAATAATGTCCTAAGATTGTATGGACTATGTTATGGTACTCGTTTGAAAAATTCATCGGTTTCCTCCAAAATATAGCCAATGCTATTACTGTCCCATATTCCATGTCCAGCATTCTGCAATATGCTGAAGACATCATC
Source organism: uncultured Flavobacteriaceae bacterium (assembly GCA_947494825.1). Classification (GTDB taxonomy): domain Bacteria; phylum Bacteroidota; class Bacteroidia; order Flavobacteriales; family Flavobacteriaceae; genus JBNGOQ01. The sequence continues at coordinate 498,560 of CANLWN010000002.1, forward strand.
CTTGCCTTTTTGAAGAAATTTTTTTTTCATATTCTCAGCCTGATCAACAGGGATAATGTTGTCATGTTTTCCATGAAAAACCATAATAGGAGTGGTAATCTGATCTACAAAGTTTATAGGTGATATTTCGCTTAAATATTTAATGTCTCTGCCACCCAGTGCTGCTTTCCAGAATTGATAGGAAAACGAATTGTCATCCTTTTTCTGAACTTTCATCCACTCTTTCAAATCGGTCGGTGCTGATACCGCCACTCCAGCTTTAAAAACATTCTTATAGCGAATCAGACTCATATACGTAGCATATCCCCCATAGCTGTGCCCAAAAATGAAAACTTTGGAACCATCAATGGCATAAGAATCCTTAATAAAGTTTGTTGCATCCACAATATCATCGATCATAACAGTATTGAATCCTTTTACTCCTGCTAGAATATGTTCCTTTCCAAAGCCCGCAGATCCTCTGTAATTAATTCTTAGTACCGCATAACCTCTAGAGGCAAAAAATTGTGCAAATTGATCTAGTTCCCAATAGTCCCTTACCCATGGCCCTCCATGAGGAATCGTAATCAAAGGCACAGGATTTGATACATCGTATTTTGCAGGCAGGTTCAGGTATCCTTGAAGTGGTGACCCCTCGCGATTTTTTGCATAAATATTTCTGGTTTTTGATAGCTTAAACTTGTTTAATTCCTCATTAAAGTGAAACATTACCTTATACGTACTGTCGCGGGTGTCGTACACCCCCACGTTGCCAGCATATATGTCACTCCATTGCTTTATCAAGAATCTTTCATTCTTATTGTCTATATCCAACACATCATTAAAATGTGTGTTATGCTTCTTCTTGATTTGTGCATAAATCTCGCTAAACTCATCATTCACCCATTTATATTCCGGCAATATTCCCTCATATCTGAGTCCGGCCAATAGTTTGCTCCTTTTATCATAAACCAGCTTTAAATCAACGCCATCAGCATCCGAAATATCGCAATTAACATCCTGGGCCAAGGTTTCAACGATTTTCTGTTCGACGTAATCATACTTCAGCAAAACTCGTTTATCCGTGGTCACATTGGAGGCGACGTAGATTATACCCGGTTCATATCCTGCTCCTACCAAGGTAAGGTTCTGGTCCAAATAAGAACTTGCATCGATTTGAAAAGGATAATGCCTTCCATCAATTTTTAGACTCAGTGCGGTCCATTTTCCGAGCTCTTTATTCTCTACAAAATATGCCCAGCCATCATCATCGTATTTAACCCCTAGGACTGGCTTACCTTCCCTATTTACAATCCACCTGTTCATCTTATGAAAAGCTCCGCTGACAATTTCCTTTTCTTCCGAAGTGAAAACATTTATTCGTTTTATTGATGCATAACCATGATAATCGAAGGTTTCTATTAAAATTTCATTCTTTTCCTCAGGTAGCACATTCAAAACGTTATTGTACTGGAATCGCTTTGCTAAAGACGCGTATGACATATAGGACTTTTTTCTTTTGCCATCCGCTAACCGTTTTACTAGCTTTGTATTGTTTGTACCATCAATATCAATGGCATATATTTCTCCTACGGACTCATATATTAATCGATTATTGGATATCCAATAAATGTCGCTGATATCGGAGAGGCCAAAGGAAATTCTATTGTGTAGTTTGTATGCATCAATGTCAATAATTACCAAGTCCTCCCGATTGTTGGTTCGTACCATTTCAGCAAAAAACCGACCATTCGGTGATATCGAAAAATTGAATTGCTGGTTTTTCTTGAACAAGATTTCGGGTGGCACCAACTCCTGAGGGTCATCTTGTGAATATCCTAAAAAAGACAAGAACAAAAGACCAAGAATAGAATAGCGTTTATACATGAGATAATAGGTTGAAAATACTAACGCACTCTAAAATTCAATATTTTATTTGAATTTACAAACCTTGTGGGAAAAGTTTTAAGGAAATAATATCCCAAAGTGCGGATCAACCATAAAACTGGGGTTTTCATCGTAGGTAAGTTATAGGGGAATGCTCTGTGACGCCAAGGGCGAATTTAGTCAACTAATAACTAAGGCTCCTGATTTCCAAATCAAAATCGGACTGTATTTTTCTGGTATACTCCTTGGGCGTCTTGTCCGAAATGGTCACCTGCATGGAGTCTACATTGACATCAAAGTGAAAACAGGAGAAATCACCATCGCATTCGTTTTCCAACCGAAGCATTAGGAAGTAAGTAATCTTCGATCGAAGTTCGTACTCCAGGTCAATACAGAACCGTTTGATCTCGTCCTTGGTGGCGTTGGAACCTATCCAGTTAAATTTCATAAGTCGACTAAAGAAATAGCTATACAATATAAGCATTTTAAGGGGATGATGTAGCCTGTTATTTTGAATTGCGACAAGCGGGCCCAAATAATCTTCGAGTTGTAAAAAATCAGGCATATAAACAGGGTGAATTGTAGGGAAATTCCGGAAACAAAATATAATTTTAATTTAACGTGCTTTTTGTTTTTTCTACCCTTCCGCCCTAGACCTTCGCTGTGCTCGGTAGGGGCCATCTTCCCTAATCAAGGGAAGGAGCTTTTTGGGCCTGTCCCCTTTCTAATTTTGTAGTTTCAAGAATTTTTATTTACTTTGTTTTTCAAAGTACTTTAAAATGGAATCAAAAAACTATTTGGAAGATATCTCGGAAATCAAGACGATGATGAGTCGATCATCCCGCTTTATCTCTTTAAGCGGCCTTTCGGGGATTCTGGCCGGCATCTATGCCTTGGTAGGAGCGGCCTTGGCATATCTAAAGCTCAACGCTGGAAGTTATTATTACGATGCCATTCCGCGATCGGGTTATGAAAAATTGGAGCCCAGTATGATAGCGGACCTCTTGTCCATTGCCGTGGGAGTCATTGTGCTTGCCCTGCTCACCGGCATTGTCCTCTCCATGCGGAAGGCCAAGCGCAGTGGGGAAAAGATTTGGGATGTGACCAGCAAGCGACTGGTGCTCAATTTTTTTATTCCTTTGGTGGCCGGGGGTATTTTTTGTTTGGTATTATTGCAATACGGTATCGTGGGCCTTGTGGCTTCGGCCACACTCATATTCTATGGTCTGGCCTGTGTGAATGCCAGTAAGTATACGCTGGGCGATGTGCGCTATCTGGGCATTGCCAATATTGTCCTGGGGCTGATCGCCACCCAATTCATAGGGTACGGAATCTTTTTTTGGGCACTGGGTTTTGGTGTGCTCCACATCGTATATGGAGCCGTAATGCATTTTAAGTACGATAGGAAAACGGTTTGAGTATAATAGAAAACATCAACAAGGCATTTGACCACAGGATACGCTTGGGCATTATGGCGATCCTGATGGTAAACGATTATGCCGATTTTAATATGCTAAAGGAGCTTTTGGAAGTTACGGACGGGAATTTGGCCAGTCATGCCAAGGCTCTTGAAAAAGTAAACTATATCACCGTGGAGAAGCAATTTATAGGCCGTAAGCCCAATACCCGTTATGCCGCCACACGCTCGGGAAAAACGGCCTTTAAAAAACACATTGATGCACTTGAAAAGCTTATTGGGAAATAAAAAAATTTATTCTTTTACTTTGAAATTCAAAGTACTTTATGCTATGAAAATAAGAGCTATCATTTTGGAAAGTCTGTACGAACTGAGCAAAAGACCGTATCGGAAGTTTGTAAAAAGGAGTCGCCCCTGGACCGTTACCCTACCCGAGCTGCTCACTTACCCCCAAACCAGTCTGGGGTTCCACCTGGCTTGCTTTCTATTGGCGCACAGTTTTGAAATGCAGCCCAAATTGGAAAGTCACGATGTATTCCATGTGCTTACCGGTATCGGCACCTCGGTTCCGGAGGAAATCGGGATGCAGTACTATCTTTTGGGCAATGGAAAACGCAGCCTTTATCTCTATACGGTGGTACTGATGGGCAGTCTGTTCTATCCGGATCATTTAGGGTCCTTCCATAGGGCTTATGTCCGGGGGAAATCGGCCCTGCCCTTTCATCAGCTCGATTTTTCAAAGTTGTTGCAACAGCCCTTAACGCGAATTCAATCCACATTTTTAATCCTTTAAAACTCAAACGATGCATACACACTTAAAATCATTGGTTACCGCACTGGCCTTTAGTCTTCTGTTTTACAGCAAGACCTTTGGACTGAACCTGGTCCTCATAGCCATTTTGGTGGTGGTACTCCTATCCACGCTCAAGGCTGCTCGGCCGGTTCCATGGATTTACCCCGCAGCCTATCTTTTTACGGCCCTAATGGTTTTTATCCATCCCACGGGTTTCCACATCTTTGCCCACCTTCTGACATTTTTGCTTTTGGTAGGAAAATCCATGGCCAGGGAAAGTTCACTTTACGTTGCCGTATTTGTTGGTTTTATCAATATGTTGACGGCTTCCATAATCCGTTTGGCGGAAAGGCAAAAACGGCCCGAGACCGAAAGAAAAAAACTGTCGCCCAAAGCGATAAGTCGCATCAAGGGCGTGGTGCTTGCCGGGGCGCTCTTGTGTCTTTTTGGCGTACTCTATCAAAAGGGCAACCCCATTTTTGAGTGGCTCCTATCCCAAATTGACCTCAGCTTTATCAACTTCCCCTGGATTTTGTTCACCTGCTTGGGCTATCTTTTGTTTTTGCACCTCCTAAGGCCCTATGACCCACAGGAACTGGTGAAAATGGACACCGCTCAGGAAAACGACCTGAGCGCGCCTGAGGAAAAGCTGCATCTGGACAAACTGTACCAACTGGATTCCGAACAAACCTTGGGTAGTATCGTATTGGGCGCCTTAAACCTCCTGCTGATTGGCTTCCTGATTACCGATCTGCTGTATTTGCTGCAGCCCGACATCCATAGTCACGCCGATTATTCACGATCTGTGCACCAAGGGGTGTACGCGCTGATGTTCTCCATAGTTTGTGCCATTTTGATCATCCTTTACTTCTTTAGGGGAGCGCTCAACTTTTTTAAGGGCAATGGCCGGTTAAAGAAACTTGCCTATCTATGGATCGGTCTCAACGGTATCCTGGTACTGTTTACGGCATACAAGAACTGGAGCTATATTGAGGCCTTGGGCTTCACCTATAAACGGATCGGGGTCTTTATCTATCTTCTACTGGTCCTGGTAGGCCTGGTCACCACCTACTTGAAAGTGGCCCAAAAAAAGCGGTTTGTTTATTTGCTGCGTACCAATTTGGCCACTGCATGGGCCTTTCTGGTATTGGCCAGCGCCGTGCCCTGGGACAAAGCCATTACGGCCTACAACCTGTCCCATCTCCAAGATCCGGATATCCATTATCTGTTGGACCTTGGTGCTTCTAACGCACCCCAGTTGTATACGTACGGCCGAGAAAAGAAGCACCGTTTGAACCCCAATCTCCGGGCGCGTATCAGCAATAAGTACCTAGATTTTGAGGAGGAGGAAGCAGGCCGTAGCTGGCAGGAATACACCTTGCACCAGTTCCTTTCCAAAAACACGGACCGATGAAATATTTTAAACATCGTATGGACCGGGTGGCCGTGCATATGGCACTGTGGAGTTTTGTAGGGGGAAGTGGCCTGTTGTTCGCCTACCTGGTCCTACCCAACGAGTTCCTACTTGTGCTGGGAATGATATATGTGGGGATAGCCCTTCTCGTAAATGCCATCATGTTTGTCAGCACTTTGCTCCATGCCCTGGTCCATTACAGGGACCTGCAGCAGCATCTTCTGGCCCTATTGCTGCTTTTGCTAAACCTTCCCATAGCCTATTTGTACTTCCTCATTGTTGTAAATTAGATGTCGATGAAAACCATAAAATATGTATTGAAGCGTCCCGAAATGCCCTTGGCCCTGTCCCTGTGTTTTGGGTTGGCACTGCTACTTTTCCGTATACTCCTCACCCATTCGCTCTTCTATGTTTTTTTGGGATGGAACCTCTTTTTGGCCGGAATCCCCTACTTGATAACACGGTGGATCCAAGGGAGGAACGCGGGGCAAAATTCACATATTCGTTTTTATATGGCCTTCTCTGCCTGGCTGCTTTTCCTGCCCAACAGTCCCTATATCATTACCGACCTGGTGCATTTGCACAATGAAAGCTCCTCTTTGGTCTGGTACGATTTGTTCCTCGTCTTTGTCTTTGCCGTGAACGGACTTATTCTAGGTTTGCTATCCATGCTGGATATGCATCGATTCCTAGTAAGGCGGTACTCGACCAAAATGGCCCACTATCTTATGTTCTTTGTTTGCCTGCTCAGTGGTTATGGTATTTATTTGGGGAGGTTCCTCCGTTTTAATTCCTGGGACCTTTTTACGAGGCCGCTTAGACTGCTCCGTGAAATGGTACAAACGCTTCCCGACCCCAAGGTCTGGTTGATGACTTTCGCTTTCGGTGGATTTTTATGGATTTTGTTCCTTGTGGCCAAGGCCCGATTGTATCCAGTAGAAGCAACTGGATCACAAAAAAAAGCCGCTCCATAGGTTTATGGAACGGCTCCCTCTTACCAATATCCCTAGTTTTGGGGCGTACAGCCTAAAGTGGCCTGCCACGCATCATAAGTGGGGCTATAGGAGAAATTGGGTGGGGTCAGCGTCTCCACACGCAACTTGTAAGTGGTGGTAGAGGCGCTTTTTGCAAACGATAAGGTGACCGAATTGTTGGTGCTCAAGGAGAAGCCCCAAGGCCCTGGATAATTGGCCGTTCCCATCCAGCTGGTGGACGCTACGGTAGTGCCACTGGCATCTTTGACCGTAAACCGATTGGGGATATCCAGCGCCACAACGGAGACTGTAATGGTACTCCCGGTAGTAACACAGCTGGTATTCAGTAATCTATCCGGATAGGTGTAATAGCGGTTGATCGTGTTGTAGTTGCCCGAGTAAAAATCCCCACAGTTATTGGGGGTGGTGCAAGTGCCGGAACCGGATCCGTCTGTACATCCCGGGGCGGTACAGCAGCTACAGCTGGTGGTGGCCCCCCAACTGTCATAGGTGGGGCTATACGAAAAATTGGGCGGGGTCTGGGTCTCTACCTGCAACTGATAGGTCTGGGTGCTTTTGGTAAAGGTGAGCGTCTTGGTATTGTTGGTACTGAGCGAAAAGCCCCAAGGTCCGGGATAGTTGGCCGTTCCCATCCAACCACTCGATTTGACAAAATTGCCGTTGGCGTCCCGAATGGTGAACCTATTGGGTATGTCATAGGCCACAACGGATACACTTATAGTAGATCCCAGAGCCGCACAGCTGACATCTATGGTCTTGTAGGGCGTATAGGTGTGGTAGGAATTGATCGTAGTATAACTACCACTGAGGTAACCCCCGCAGGCCGATTTGGCCGCAAGTGATACACTTTTGCCCACTTCGGAGGGTGAAGGGCCTTCCAGGACCCCGGTTGTGGTTTCGTTTACGTCTTGTGCAGGTGTATCCTGCTCACAGGAAATGGCAAAACAGGCCAGTGCCAGCAAAATCAATGCATTTTTAATAGTGTTCATAGTTTTGAAATTAAGATGAGGAGTGATAAAAAAGCATACCCATACCAAAAAATGGCTGGGAAAGGGGCGATTGCTTGGTCTTTAGCGGGATTTGGTACGAATTGATTAAATGTAGGAATTTTCTGTATTATTTACAACTTTATATAGGGCTTCGGTTGTTAAAATTTGAGAGGTAGATGTGGAATACCCACCCTTCTTCTACCCTTCCGCCCTAGCCCCTCGCTCTGCTCGGTCTAGTGCACCTTCCCTAATCAAGGGAAGGAGCTTTTTTGTGTGGTACTGTAATGGGTATGTTGGTCCCTAGGTGTTGCTGGGTATTTTCTATCCTTCCGTCCCCTGACGCTCGCAGCGCTCGGTCGGGGCCACCTTCCCTAATCAAGGGAAGGAGCTTTTTTGTGTGGGACTGTAATGGGTATGTTGGTCCCTAGGTGTTGCTGGGTATTTTCTACCCTTCCGTCCCCTGACGCTCGCAGCGCTCGGTCGGGGCCACCTTCCCTAATCAAGGGAAGGAGCTTTTTGTGTAGTACCATAAAATATGATTTGCGCTGGAAAGGGGCCGGTATTAAAGCTCCCCTCCTTGGTAAGGAGGGGAATGAATCACGCCTTTGGCGTGAGAAAGGGGAGGTTTTTTTCTACCCTTCCGCCCCCCGACGCTCACTGCGCTCGGTCGGGGCCACCTTCCCTAATCAAGGGAAGGAGCCTTTTTGTGTGGTGGCGGATTGAAGTGTTCCGCAATCTTATTTAAAACCGAGCTCAGGTTTTCGAAGACCATTTTATTTTCAAACCTCAACACGGTATTGCCAAGTTGCATGAGCCGTTTTGACCGTTTTGCGTCATAAATTATCCTATCTGGATGGTTATGGACTTCTCCGTCCAATTCAATCACCAGTTTTTCTTCGTAACAGTAGAAGTCGACTATGAAATTTTCAATGCCGTGCTGTCTTCTGAATTTTCGACCTTGCCGTTGTCTGCCTTTAAGATAGTTCCACAAATAGGCTTCGGCCGGTGTCAAATTGTTTCTGAGCTCCTTTCGAAATGTTTGCTTCTCCTTTTTGTTGTGTGTTCTTTTTGACATTTTTCTTTCTACCCTTCCGTCCCAGACACTCGCTGCGCTTGGTCCGAGGCCACCTTTGAGGCCTTCATTTTTTCTACCCTTCCGCCCCCCGACGCTCACTGCGCTCGGTCGGGGCCACCTTCCCTAATCAAGGGAAGGAGCTGTTTGTGTAGTACTGTGAAGGTGGTGGCGGACCCTAGGTGGTGGTGTGTTTTCTACCCTTCCGGCCCCTGACGCTCGTTCCGCTCGGTCGGGACCACCTTCCCTAATCAAGGGAAGGAGCTTTTGTTATTCCTTGCCGTCCAAGTAGTCCTGCAGGTAGGCGTAGCGGGGGGTGAGTTTTCCGTTTTGGGTCATGCGGGCACGTTCCAGAATACCATTGGCATCCCCATTAAAAAAAGCGGGGATCACCTGGCTCACGAAAGATTCCCCAAAGCCCTCGCTGGCATCGCGGGGCAGTTCGGCGGGGAGGTTATCTACCGCCATGACGGCGATGGCATTCTGCTGGTTAAAATCGGTTTCGCTTTCGGTCTTGGGATCGTAGCCGTAAATGGGGTCGGCTATGGTGGAGGCCCGAAGGGTAGTGGCCACGGGACCATCAATATCACAGCTGATATCGGCCACGACACGTATCCTAAAATCGGGCTGCTTGGCGTCCTCGCGCGTAAAGAGGTAGGGCGCCCCATCGCCATAAAAATGTCCGGCGATATAGAAGTCGGTCACCCGTGCAAAACGGAAGAAATTGGATTTGTATTCCTCCGGGTGGTCAAAGAAGTCCTGCATATTGCCCTTTACCCCGTCCTTACGGAGGTTGTATTCGGACACATCGATCTGGCAGTAGACGGGCTCGGTAAACTCGCCTTCCAGATACTCCTCTACCCCTACTTCGCGCAGTTGCATGCCATCCAACATTTCCTTGGCCCCGTTCCCTACCCGGCCCTTGCCGGTAAGCAAGATCTTTATCGGGGGCATGGTAATGCTCCGTAGCGCCTGAATCAATGCCTTTTGGTCCTTGAGTGTTTCTGCCTTAGGCAGCTGGAATTCCCCTGTCTTGAGGCCATAGGCCCGCACGCCGTTATAGGCGCCCACAATGCCGGCATAGCGACCAAAGGCCACTAGTCGCAGCCCTTTGGGGTCGGTAATCACCTCGTGATCATAGAGGGTGATGTTCTTGTCCAGAATGGCCTGCAACAGTTTGCGGTTATAGGGTTGTTTTTTTATGGTATGGGAAAAGAAGAAGTACTGTTTGTTGGGCAGCAGGGCTTCGATGGGGACTTCCTTTACCCCGAGCAGCACCTCGCATTGGGCCATTTCATCGGCTACCGAGACGTTCGCTTCCCGATATTCGGCATCGGTAAAAACGCGAATGGGCGAGGATTCCACGATAATTTGTGCTTCTGGATGGGCGGACATGACGTTTTGGCACGCCTGGGGGGAGAGTACGACCCGGCGATCGGGCGGGTTTTTGCGTTCCCTAATGATTCCGAATTTCATGCAGTATGGGTTTTTATAACATTAAGAGTGGTCATAGTTTCAAATGTAACGGTTGGTGCGACTTTGACAAAACTTTTTTTGGAATACTTTTTGGGGTATCTTTGTGCCCCTTCGCTAAAGCTTCGGGGCACAAGTGCCATTTTGTTGAGGGCTTCGGGGCGCAAAGGGGCTGAAAAGACATAAAAGGTAAAGGTGCCCCTTCGCCAAGGCTTCGGGGCACAAGTGTGCGTTAGGGATAGCAGCGGCATCTCCTCCATAGCGTTAGCGACGAAGGAATACAGCGGATAGCCCGGCACCGGCGGAGCGCAGCGAGCGTCGGGGCAACGCCCTAAGAAAAAGAAGTGAGTTCATTGAAATAGAACTAAAAGAAAGAGGTCCTTCGCTTACCAACAGTTGTTGGTAGCTCTGGACAATTCACTTAGGATAGGCCAAGCCTATCCAGTTCATTGGGGCCGACTGGTTTTGACAGCGAGACCAATTGGGGAGTAAGCATGCCGAGCGCTGGGATACAGCTCGTTAATCTCATATTTCACACTTTTAATTGGCGATAATAACTACGCTCTTGCCGCTTAATCCGAATTATAGTAGGATTGGCCTCGTCCCTACCAGGTAGGGAAGCGAGATGTCTCTGGATAGCCCTTGTTGACGGCGATCCATAAAGAGGCACTATAAAAGTCAACACAAGGGTGGTATGGCTTCGGTACCATCACCAAAATCTAAGGAGCTAAGTGTACAATAGGCGGTTTTCGGTCGGTTGTGCATCGAAAATTGAACGAAGACTACGCATGTAGAAAGCTTTGCAATTGCTTGTTTGGACGAGGGTTCGAATCCCTCCGGCTCCACGATTAAATACAAACCCTGCAATTAAAATTGCAGGGTTTTTTTGTTTTTAAAAAGTGAGACCTATTTATAGGCGAACTTAAAGAAAACAAAAACCGCTTTGTTTTTGACAAAGCAGGTTTGTATTTGCAGGACTGGTTAGGAGGGAAAACCGCTAGGTAATCCTCCGGCTCCACCTCCGCCCTCCGAAGCTGCGAATTTATGAGCAGCGAAGGAGGGCTTATTAATATCCCGTAACCATTGATACCTTCGATCAAATTTCGTCGGGCTCCGGTGGATACGGATCCTTTCTCCCATTAATCAATACTCCGAAACTGCGAGTTTACGAGCAGTGAAGGAGTACTCCCATTTAAATTTTGATTAACCTATGCTCCTTCGCTAAAGCTACGGAGCATGATGATATTCATCATTTTATGGAACTACCCTATGCCGTTTACATTCTAAAATGCGCCAATGGACAATATTATACCGGCTATAGCGCCAACCTCAAAAACCGCTTGCGGGCCCATAGGAAGGGTGAGGTGAAATTCACCAAGGGCAAATTACCCGTCCGATTAGTTCATCTTACCCGTTTTGAAAACAAACAAAAAGCCTATGATTATGAGCGCTATCTGAAAAGCGGGTCAGGCATAGCCTTCCGCAATAAGCGATTGATTTGAGTTTGTGTTGAAGCCATTGCCAAAAGAAGAAATCCATTCTTTCCTCAAACGAAATAGAAGGCCAACGCGCCAGCTCGCTCCTCGCCTAAAAATGTCCACCGGACATTTTCTTAACGCTAGGCCGTCTCCGGTTCCACGATTAAGTACGACCCCTGTAATCTTGATTGTAGGATTTTCATTTTATTTAGTTTTACTTAAAGTACGCCAAATAAAAAGTCACCTTGTCGGTGAGCACAAAAAAACACCTTCCTGAAACCCTTATATACAGGCGATATCAGAGTTAGGTTCTAGTCTCCCCCGTTCGTAATCAAATAAAAAAAGTACAATTACCAGGGTTGGGTTTTTATTTCATAACCAATAAATCAGCTTTAGTGAAAAACCTCTTTGTTGTATAATAAAATCCTCAGTGTAGTTATCCGTATACACCAAAAACAAATCAGAAACTGGTCTAAACCGCCACTGAAGTCGAAAATTACTGCCTATATTTTTCTGGAGTGAATTGTATTGAGTAATGTAGGTTAGAAACAAATTCCTGTTGAATGAAATTCTCGCCTGGGGCCGGATTAAAATAATTTGATTATCGCCATTTGGATGCTTCAAGTCAATATCATTATAAATCACGTCGACTTCAACCTCCAAATAGGGCTGCCACCTTAAATTGGCCGTACTTGTAAGTGTCAATTTCTTGCCATTAAAGTATTTTCCATATTCCAGCTCCAGAGATCCGGATAAAAACTTTTTTTGATCACTTCGGTATCTGATTCTAAGCGAAGGATAGAAATATTCTGTTCCTTTTAACAACGGTTCTGATTTGCTAAAACTCGGATCAAAATCATTCAACAAGAAGGTGTAGTTGCTGTTTATTGCCAGGAGAAAGCTGGAGGTATTGGACAAACCAAGAAATGTTCCTGTTAAGATCCTTGAATCCAAAAATTTAAAGTTATTCGACAAAGTGTGATCGGTGTCAAAAAAGACATCGATGTTATTAATTTTTGGGTTTTCTGGTCTGAAAATATAAAAGGGCGCCAATCCAATACGGTTGACATTGTTTCTGGGAATAAAACCAGTCTCAGGATTAAAGGCTTTGCCTACATGGGTGAAGGATGAAAACATTCCAAAATGTTGTGTGCTGTGCCTTAAAGAAAGACCATAGGACAAATCACTTGAACTATGCTTAAAATCATGAAAATAAAATCCGCTGCCACTCCAGGAATTTCCTCTTGATATCCATTCCAGCTGCCCTCCAACCAATTGGCTATTCCGCATATCAGAATCACTGCTCACTTCTCGATTATCAACTAAAAGTACAGAAGCGGTAGATCGCTCAAATAGTTGATACTGATAGGTCGCAACAAAATGGTTTTTACCTTTTATTACTGAGGTAGATCCCAGCGCTTCATTAACAAAGGATATTTCATCCGTCAGAACGTCCATAACCCCCAATCTGGACTTATTGCCAACCTTTCCCGACAGTCGAAGTCCTCCAATAATAGGAACAGCCTCAAAATTTCCACCTAGATTGCTCGCTATTCCGATTCTCCGCGAAAAAAAAGGTCGGATGTTGTCGTTGCCAAAATTCGCAAACAGATCGCTGTTTTCCAGGAAAAATTGCCTTTTCTCAGGAAAGAAAAGCTCAAATCGCCCAATATTTAATTGTTGTCTGTCTACCTCAATTTGCGAAAAATCAGGATTCCCGGTGATGTCTAAATTAAGGTTGCTCCCCAAACCTAACTTAAGATCAAGACTGGGTGTTATTTCCTTTTCCGCACTTTTATCCGGTACAGTGTAATCTTTGGTTAGTGTTGTGGTGATGCTCGGAATTATGGAATACTTAAACTTGCTACTTTCAGGTACTTGTTCCCATTGCAGGTTACCGGTATAACTTAGGTTGGCAATATCGATGTTCACGGGAATGGGCACCCAACTTGAGCTTCTGTTAGCCGAGCGGTTATTCCGTATAAAGTTGATCTTCCATAGATTAACCTCATGTGCAAACCGTAGTGTTTTCAAAGGAATTGCCATTTCTATTATCCAGGAATTATCAAGTCGTCTAACGCTGGAAAACCATTTATTTTCCCAATTATAATCCGAATCATTTTCGTCTACACCCCCATTACTAATCAGCCTTTCTCCCCGGCTTCCGAAGGGTGAGACTTCAAAGCTGTAACCATTAAGGCCTTTTGCATAGGTGTCAATTAAAAACATAAAAGCATCGTTTTGTAGCACCTCAAAATCCCTATAAAGGGTATTTGCCTGAAATCTTTCTCCCTCGTTCAGATGACAAACGGCACCGAGGTATAAAAAGCGTGCATCGGCCGCTAACCTGACTATAGTTTTGTCATCCGAAGGTATATTATCCTTTGGCGAGCGTTGCGTAAAATCCATAGCTATTTGTGCCCTATCCCAGACTTTTTCACTGAGATGGCCGTCAATAGTGATCTCTTCATCAGTGCGCTTTATCGTATAGGTATATTCTTGAGAGGAAGTATGAACAAAAGGGGAAACAAGAAGGTATATTAAAATAGGGTAGCGATGATTAAAAGAAATAGTTAGGGATTTCATTAGGTGACAACTATGTTTAGATCAATCCTCAATAAGTTTCAGCACCATTTGGGGAAAGTCGCTGATCTCATCGGTTTCCCAATTGTAGCCTGCATAGTGGTTGATGCCTCTGACCGCAACTACCTTATATTTCGGATATATGACCAGGTATTGTCCCAAATAACCTATACCTGCATATCCCTCAATACCATCTGTTTCTTTTTTGCCAACGGTAAGGCCAAAAGGCACTATTTTATGCAGAAATTCTTTGCTGAAATCTTTTCCAAATACCTCGCGGATTTTGCCATAATATTCTCCATATCCCCGGTAGACACCTTTTATCGTTTTAGCTTTTTCAATAAATTCCTTCTCAACTCCGGCATCGATCATTTTTTGAATCTGTTCTTCATCGACCACCAGGCGAAAATTTTTCGTCAACAATTCCCATAGCAATCCATATTCCGGCATAAAACCGGCCCCTGGTTCCATTGAAATATCAAACCATTTCGGGTCGATAATTTGTTTACCCTCCCATTTTCCTTTATTCAATACAAATCGACCAATCCTCGCCAGGTCTTTCGGATACATTTGTAAAAAGGCCATGGCATATGGATTGCCGGCATGGTCTTTTGGCCATATAAAGTCTGTGATACCTAGTGGCATGAAAATCTCCTTCTTCACCAATTCGTCTAATTTTTTCCCTCCGGACTTTTCTATGATGCCAACCAACAAATTAACGGCTTTGTTGTTATAGACATAATATTTCCCAACAGGATGTGTCTGGTCCGAGGAAAGCGCTAATTTCACAATATCCGGGGCCGACTCTACCAGGGCAAAATCTGAGTCCAATGTGCCCGAAGTATGGGTAAGCAGGTGCTTAATACTGATTTCCATCTTATTTTCCTGCTTCCATTCCGGATAAAATTCATGAACTTTTTGATCGATATTTAGTTTGCCCTGAGTTACCAAATAGCCTACAGCCAAGTTGGTAATTGACTTTGTGACAGATTTAATATCAATTCTTTTAGGTTCCTTTCCGAAATAAGATTCAGTAATGAGCTCTCCATCCTGGTAGATGATCATGCCATCCGAATGACCCTTTTTACAGATTGCGATCAGCTCACTTAGTCGATCCCGATTTACCTGCTGCCCGGATATGTTGATAAAAGAAATACAACAGAGTATAAGCAATACAATTTGTTTCATGTTTAAGGCTGTTTTACTCAAATTTAAATGGCTCTTCCCTGATTTATTTCCCAATTTGCAAATTGGTAGAAGTTTTAAGAAATGATTAACGGGGCAGGTGCTCGTATCACGGTTTCTAAAATAAAAGGATACTAAGACTTATCAGGATAAATATTAAATTTGAATGAACCCAGAGAACAAGTTTGTATGAATTCATCGGCTATTATGGCAATTTTTAGTGCGTTGGCTCTAGGTCATAGTCTATTTTTGGCCGGTCATCTTTGGGCTTCCGTTAAAAAGAGGCCCAGTAGTTTTTTTCTGGCCCTGTTGCTCACCGCACTGGCGGTTAGGATACTGAAATCCGTTCTTGTTATTCTTATCCCCGAAAGTCCGGATATTATTCCTGCTGTTGGTCTGGTTGGACTTATGACTATAGGCCCATCCTTGTGGTTTTATATTAAATCCTTTAAAAATGTTGAATATAAAGCAACAAGATTACACCTTTGGCATTACGTACCGGCACTGATCTTAATTGTCTTGATTCCCTTTTTTAATGAACAGCAGATGTTCGTTGCCTATTGCATATCAGTGGCCCACATGTTTCTCTACATTACGCGTTCAGCAGATTTTGTTATGCGTGCTTTCAGAAATTATGGCAGAACTGAACGCAAATGGCTTTCCTTGTTGTTAGCAGCCATTTTTTTGATCTGGACAACATTCTTCGCACAATTGCTTATTGAATCATTTATCACTTACTTATCTGTCACAATTGTTGCTTCTATTACAATTTACGGCCTTAGCCTTTGGGCAGGGAAGAAAACCAGGTTATTCACGGAGCCTCGAAGAATTTATACAGAGAAAGCATCTCAAGAAGTTTTACAGGTGGGTAACCAGATCGAACATTTATTGACCCAGGAGAGAATATACACAGATTCAAAGCTTACTGTTAAAACCATCAGCGAACGTTTATCTAAGCCCGAATATGTGGTTTCTCAGTCCGTAAATGCGTATTTCAAGCAAAGTTTTCCGGAGCTTTTAAATTATTATCGGATTAAACATGCCAGTTCGCTAATTGAATCTAATACCTATGAGAATCTTTCTATTGAGGGTATTGCTTACGAGAGCGGATACAATTCCATTTCCGCATTTTATCGGGCCTTTAAAAACCTAAAAGGAGTTACTCCGGCCCAATTCAAAAAAACCTAGTAAAGAAATAAAATTGGTTTCTTTCTTCTGATTTGAAAATTAGAAGGAATCAGAAAGGCAATTTCCTACTTCATAAAGAATAAATCAGGAAATTGTACCTATCTCATAATTATCATATCCGCTACAAAATGAAAATCACTGAATTTTTCAAAAGAAATTATCCAAACACAGGTATTGGACTACTGCGAATTGGATTTGGGGTAATGCTTGCTATTGTTCATGGCTGGCCTACGGTAAAAGGTTTTTTTGCTGGTGTTACGGAATATCCGGATCCCCTGGGATTAGGAAGTCGAATTACAATGGGATTAATGGGGTTCGCAGAGTTCTTCTGTGCCATGTTGGTTGCCCTCGGTTTGTTTACGCGCATCACTTTAATTCCTCTGATAATTGGATTCCTGGTAGCAGTTTTTGTATTCCATGGCAATGACCCATTTGATGTTAAGGAGCGGGCTTTTCACTATTTAATAGTGTTTGTTGTTTTGTTCATTACTGGTCCCGGATCCTATGTCATTACCAATCTTTTTAAAAGAAAATTCTAAGAAACCCCCAATGAAAATCCAGTATAATTTCGTATTCCTGCTATTATGCTTCTCCTGTGCAAACCTCGATTCTGAAAAAAATGAGCAAGCAAATGCCTTAAGGACAGAGGCAAAAAATGCCTTGGAACAAAAGGACTTTAGGTTGGGTATTGTTACAGCTAAAAAAGCACTCGAGCTAAACGAACAGACTCAAGATACCCTAGGAATGGTGGAGTCGCTATATCTCATCACGCGGGGATCTGCATTTTCCGGAAATTTCAAAGACGCTGTGATCCATGGTGAACGGGCAAGTGCCCTATGTAAAGAAAAAACCTATTACGAGGTAGAATATAAAATCAACAATATGCTCAGTTGGTCCTATTTTGATTTAGAAGCTGATTTTAGAAAGGCCATGGTGCACCAAAAAAGACAACTTTTTGTGGTAAATCAACTTAACGATGATGCTGCCAAAGCCTTGGTTTATAACAACTATGGTTATGACGGAACAGTGGCCGGAACTATTCCTTTGGAAGAGGCCTTAAAGTATTCAGAATTTGCCAATGAATATTATGCAAAGACCGAAAACAATAATGGAAGATGGTATACCTTAATGAATCTCACCTGGCAGCACCGCTTAATGGCTAATTTCGAGAAGTCTGAACAGTATGGGAAACTCTCTGTAAACCAAGCTGACCAGGATAAGGATCGCCACGCGATTATAGAGGCTTATACCAATTTAGGGGAAACCTATTTGACCCAGGAAAAAATTAAGGAAGCCACACCTTTATATACGGGTGGGTTGGAGATTAGCCAAGAAAAAGAGGATAGAGATAAATATGTTTTTGATGTCTATTATTCCAAATTTTTATGGATGACTGGCGAAAAAGAAAAGGCAATTTCCATCTTGAAGCAAGCCATTGCCTTTCTTGAAACCAGCGAAGTATTTTATGAGATGTTGGGAAGGGCCTACTTGGCTGAATTCTATTCTCAAAAAAATGAAGATGATATGGCAATGGAACAAATTCAAATCATAGAGCACCCAAGAAACAATTATATTTCGTTTGAGACGAAATGTTTGATGGCTATGGTTAAGGCTAAGATCATGTCTAAGAAAAACCAAAATGGAAACACCGCCTCAATTTTGGAGTCATACAGGTTACGCTCAGATAGTATCGGCACTAAACTATTGACAGAATCAATCCGGAAAGTGATTGAAATGCTGTAACCAAGATTGTTATGTTGCTTACCAATAGGGTTTCCGCGTAGTTTCTAAAATAGCAGGGGTTTTTATCAAAAGTTACCTATCCCCTCCACCGTTAGTCTACTTCGCCGAAGTACCTTGGCTACGAAGGCTGAAAAACTTCGGAGAACAAAACAGGGAGTTTAAATTTTTATATGCTGAAAAGTCCTTATTTATTAGGGTTTTAAGGGGTAGGTTCCGGTCCTACCTGGAAATCGAAGGCCCAGGCGCCAGCTCTCCTGTGCTTCTTCTCGCCCATTGCCCTTCGCCATGTCGAGCTAAAAATGTCCGCCGGACATTTTCTATACCCAATCTCCCTGAACTACTATTTTCTTTACGCTTATCCGTAAAGCCTACGTTTATTTTAGCCTATTTTTGATAAAAGTTGGACTCCCAGATGATAAAAAAACTACTCCCATTACTCTCAATTTTTCTACATTTCCTAGCTTTTTCACAAGTTGATGAAATCAGTTTAATTTCTTGGAACATTCGTGATTTTGGAAAATCAAAAAATAGTGAGGAATTAAACCAAATAGCTGAGATAGTCAAGGAGGCCGATATCCTGGCCATTCAAGAAGTTGTATCCGGATATGGAGGTGCACAAGCAGTTGCCAAACTTGCCGATATTTTAAATAGAAAAGGAAACAAATGGGACTATGTTGTTAGTAATCCTACCAATAGTCCCAAATATATGACAGAGCGTTATGCTTTTGTATGGAAAACAAAATATATTAAGATTAAGAATCGGGGCAGACTTATGGTGGCATTGGATTCGTTAGTCGATCGAGAACCATTTTTATTAGAATTTTATGTAAGAAAGCAGAAATTTGGCGTTTTAAATTTCCATTCAAGGCCTTATAACAAAGACCCACGCTTTGAGATAGAAGCAATTTCTGAATATATCATTTCCTCTTTGAAGGGTCCCTTACTTTTGGCCGGTGATTTTAACATGACTGAGAAAAATGATGCTTTTTCCTTGTTGCTAAAAGATGACTTCTTACCGTCCGTGTTTAATCAAAAAACGACCTTAAAAGTTACCTGCAGAAATAGCACTGATTCCTATCTTAACTATGCAATTGATAATATCTTTTATTCAAAGGAAATTGAGAGAACCGATAGCGGTGTGTTGGATTTTGTAAACTTCTGCAGTAACCTCGAAAAAGCAAGAAAACTGTCGGATCATTTACCCATTTTTTTACAGTTTCGCCTTCTTGATTAGGAAGTTCCCAATTATTGGCATTCTTCATTTAAGACCAAAAAAGCCCTTTTTATCTTTATCTTCATTTTTCAATTCTTTCAGTTTTGATAGAAACGAAGTATCCAATCCTGATATGGATTTGTTCACTTCGGACAAGTTTGATTTTAATTCTTCCTCCATAGCCTGGACTTTATCAGTAAGGAGTTTTATTTGGTTGTCTTGCAACACTCTTTTCAATTGTTGATTGGTGCTTGTGGCAATACCGTTTATTGCCTCTTTGCTCACTTCCAAAGTATGGGAAATGGTTTTTTCACTATCCGCTGCTATCTGTTTTATTTTTCCGTTTGTAATATTTTCCACCGATAACAAAGCGTCTTCAATTTCAATCTTAACATCTTTTAGGCTCTTTTCATAATTAGAGATGAGCATCTTTATTTTGCCATATATCTTTTCAAGTTCCTCACTACTGCTTTCCAAAATCGGTTTCAGTTCTTTGTTTTTAGTGATATTGGTTTTTGTTTTCTCGATTAAATTTTCTAGTAGATCATTATTCACCTTCAACAACAAGGTCAAGGAATGGTAATCTGTTTTTATAAAATTGGTTAGCTCATTAAATTTTTTGGTATTGTTTTGGGTAAACTCGTTTGTATTCTGTTTTAGCTGCTTTAATACTGAATTCGACTCTTGGTAATGACTATTTAGATTGAATTCTACCGATTGAATTCCTTGGGTAAAAGAAGAGTTTATTTTGCGTAATTCAGCCGTAAGATAATTGTGATTGTTCAGTTTATAGGCGTCAATGTATTTTCTTAATTGATAGAGTACTACAAGATGTGTAATGAGCAATAAGAGGATAAGGTAAACCATTTGTTATTATGTTATTTTTATTGATAATTTGCTATGTACACGCCATTTACCATTTTCAAGAATCATTTCACCATCTTGCCCATTTTGGGATATTATCGTGCCATTCCTATCAAAATCTTCACTTTTTAAATCACATATAGGTAATAACAGAACATCATAGCTTTGTATTCCCGCTTGCATCATGTCCGAATATTCATATAGTAATTGAAATGTAGCCCTAGTATTATCTTCTGGATGTAAAACGAATATAAGGGCACTATCCCGTTCTTTTTCCGTAGACCTTTTGCTATCCGAAATGACGCCTTGCGCGTCGGCAAAAGGGAAATACAACTGGCTATTCTCCTTCATCATTTTCTCAATAGCTCTTTTAATTGAAGTCCTCATCTCATTTATATCTTCTTTTAGTTCCATTTTGGACATAACCAAAGGCATATCATCATTAAATCTCCTTTTTAGCAAGCTCACTTTGTCACTTATTTCTTTTTCAGAGATTATAGACGATACATACTTCAGAACAAAATTTTCTGTATCCAATTCTTTATCCGCAATTTGCTGTGCACCATGTCTATCTATAACCGCATCTAATTTTTGGGTTATCTTATTTGCTAGTTCTTCCAGCACCGGAGAAACTCGCTCATCCAATTCTCTGGTATTATTAAATTTTTGCGATTTACATTTATCTAGTAGTGTCCGTTCTAATGATTGTAGTTCAGTTATTTGGGTCGCTACACAATCCTTATGGTATTTTAAACTCAAATTCGATTTTAATTTTTGAAAAGCTTTGGAGATATGAGTAGTTGTTTCCCTCTGAGAGAGGGTGGATGGCAGCGCTGGCTTTTCTACCCTCTTGACATTTAACATATCTTCTTTTTTAGATTCCGAGTTTTTTTCCCTTTTTCTAAAAAACAGTATTCCTAGAATAAGATTTAAAATTAAACTTCCTGCCAACAACCAAAATAAAAGTAAACTATAATTCTTTATAGTTGAACCAAAATCTTGGGTGATGTTTTTTGTCTTTTGCTGACGAATTTTAAAATTATTTTCAATATAGGTTTTACTTCCATCTAACCAATCTATTTTGGTTTTAGTAAGTTCAAATTCATCCTGTGCTGTTTTGATGGACTTTTTTATGCGGCTAGTTAAATCTATGTAAATAGAATCAGTAGCCTTGTCTTTAAGAATGTTATCAATATAAACTTCACTTTGGGTAATAGAATCGGTTAGATTTACAAAAACTGTTTTTCTATTAAATTCTTCTTGCAAAAAAGAATCTCTTAATAAAATAAACTTCCTAATATACTCTCTAATTGAATTATCATTTGGACTCTCTCCTTTTACTTGTCCTTTCATATCCTCCAATCTGACACTTTTCAACTTAGGAGCTTCCTCTGGCTTTGATTCATAAGCTCTATCTGTAAGAACTAAATCAAGGCTTTTATAGGCTACATCATCAAAAAGTCCGTTAAGTAATTTAGTATTCGCCTCTAAAACTTCAGCTTTATAATCAGCATAAAGTGAATCTCCAAATGATTCAATGTTTTCAATACTGCTTTTTCCCTGTTCTTTTTCTTGACAAGCATGTACAAGTAGAACTGTGATTATAAAAATTAAATTTTTGCGAACGTTTTTCATGATTATACGCCTTTGAATTCATTGATTTTTTCTGAAACGATAATCCTTGAAAATGCAAAGAGATATGATTTGATCGAATCAAAAAACAGTGAATCATTTAATTCTGGCTCCTGCTCCACTTCTATCTTATGGTTAACAACTTCTCGTATAATATCGTTTATCTTACCTCTATTGGTAAAAAAACATCTAAGTTTATCTGGATTATATGATTTTTCAAGTCCAAAATTCTTTACGAAACCCGCTTCATGCCAGAGCTCGTCAAAAAAGAAATCAAAGAACCCTATAACGTTCCAGGTCACTTCATTTATGGTTTTGTCCCCAGGTTTGATAAAATTGCCATATTTGAATTTTTTTCTAGCCTGTGAATCTGTCTCAAGAAATAAATCTTTATCGTTACCTACACATAGAAAATAATTATCAGTATCCGCAGTATTATTCTTGCGAATGTATTCTAGGCCTTTTATGCCACCGATTGCGGTGGATTCTTTTGGGTTTTTTAAAATCTGTAATTCTATTTTTGGGGTGATTTCTTCTTCAAATATTTTTTTGATAATCAAAGAGACCAAAGTCGAAACCCCTTTAGGTTTGTTCAAGTTAGGCATCCCATTAGTAATCTCTAAAAGTTTTGCGCCGTTGCCACTTATTCCTATATAATTCGGAAGTTTTTCAATAGTACTCATTTTTAAAACTTGGAATGAGTGATAGAAAATAGCACTGTTGTGTAGTAAAAAAAGAAGTTTAAACTCGCTATCCAACATCAACTTTCTACTGAAGGAGTTATAAGAGAAAAAATAGCTGATCAAGTCAGTGGACAGTAGCCCTTTTGAATCTTTAATGTAATCGATGATATCGGTCTTTGTAAACTCGTCCCCAAATTCTGACCGCATAATGCCTTCATATTTAGAAACAAAACCGTTATCAAATGGATTATTTCCACTATGTGATTCAAACAAACTATTGCCCGCAAAACGAAAAGAAGTGGTTAATGCTGGTTGATTATTGTGAAAAACAATAAGATCCGTAGTACCGCCACCTATATCCAAATTCATGTATACTTCACCAGCACCAAATGTTTTATCATAACTATAAAAAGGTGCCCAAGATTCTGTAATACTCATTAGTTTTTTGGAGCTGCTGTATTTTCCATAATAGTTATCGTATAACTTATCCCAAATACCGTTGAATACAGAAGTTTGGTTACTGCCCATACTCAGAGGCTTGAACCAAAGAACATCTGCTGCACCAGGATTATGACCTTCGCTCAATAACTTGTTACGGCCCAACCAAATCAATTGCTCTATAAAAGCTATCAATTTGTTATGAGCAGCTACATTGGTGCCATCTGTGACACCCCATTTAATATTGGAATGAGCAAAATCATAGTCTTTGCGTAGTAGATTTTGTCCAAATCCAAAGGGGATATTAACATTGGACAATAGGGTTATACTACTTGTAATCTCTGGATTGGTATCATTATCTATGTTGATAATAGACCTAATCGGGAATTTGAAGAACGAATCGTCACCTATCAAGGTAGGTAAAAACTCCGCTACTTGGGTTCTGCCATAAATAGGAGATACTGCTTCTAAATCGTATGTTTTTATGCCCTCGGAATTATCTACTGGTGCATTAAGCATTACTAAATCTGGTTTTCCAGCATTTTTTTTGCCTTTATAAGTAGATAGGTGTTCAGGTACGTTTCCGGTTTTAAATGCTACAAAGCTATTGCTGGTACCAATGTCAAAAGCAATAACTGGAGAACCATCCATCAGTTGAATGGGCTCTCCCATGAGGGGAAGTAATACGCCTTGCAAAATTTCATCATCATCTAAAAATTTAACGGAAACCTGTACAGCATCAAACGTAATATCATTTTCTACATCGGCAATTGCTTCTCCCTGTTGGTCTGATTTAATATTGGTGAGTTCCAGATAATTGGTGACACAAGGGTAGTTTTCGTCTTTCCGGGTCCTCGAGATAGAACTGGAAGGTACATTGTTACTTCGGGGTTGCGTTTTATGTTCCCGAAAAAATTGATAGGCTATTTCCTCTCCTTTTAGGTGATATGAAAGTATTTTATAACGGTCATTATATCTGGGATCCGAAACCCTAAAAAATGGATAGATACCAAAAGCCATTGACGATTTCAAAATAGCTCCGTAATCATCATTGTCTATGGCATCAGGACTTACCTCATCATAAGTTCTTTCAAAAGTGATTACCCCTTTACCATTATCTGCACTCACAGGAATATCCAGCCGAATTATTATTGCGCCTAGCTTTAGTTTTGTAATCGAAATTTGTTCTTTCAAATCTTCAAGGGTAAAATAGTTGAAATACTCTGGCGTGACGGGAATAAGAATATTCTTTACATCACCCACCGGTAACCAAAATTTTGAAATATTTACATTATAATCCAATTGTATTAAATGATTTGAGAGCACATCATTTCTTGTAATCCAAGGGTAGGCAATTACGGAACCTGGTAATTTTCTTTTCTCTACTGGCAAAGATGTGTTCAGGTCAAGGTCTGGAGTAAATTTGTTATTTCCGTAATAGTTCCATCGTTTTTTGTTCAATCCCCTGACCAATGCTAATGGTAGGCGTTCCAATACCTTATGTGTTATAATGACATAATCACTTTTCTTGACGGAGCTTTCTTCTTCTTTTGCATCGAATTTATCACACATATAAGGAATGCTACCACCCAAAAAACAGACTTCTTCACGTTCTATTTCTAAATTCACGTATCCTTTTAAAAATTCGCCGTCTCTGTTACGTTCTATAGTTCTAATGGCATCTTTTACTTCGTAATCTTCTATGTGGTTTCTGTTAATTTTGATGTAGTTGTACACCTCTTTGAATGAACCGGTTATCGCACTGTTATTCTCAAAAAAAGCATTGACGAATTTCTGAAATTCAATACTTCGTTTATACAAAGGTTCGTTCGTAGTAAAAAAGTAACGGTTATTATAATTACTCTTTAATGTCCTTGGTAACTCATCACCAATAGTAAAAAATCCTGTATAGGGAGATGTGCCTGCAATAATGGTATTATCTACATAAATAAGTGAAAATTCATCAAAGGCATTCGTTATTCCATTGGTTTTAAACCTACTGTCATTGTTGTAATTATTGATGAATATCTTTAACGTTTTTGCGAATGTCCTTATACCGGGATTATGACTTTGAGATAATTCTTCCAGTTCCTCTTTCTTCCAAACTTCAACAGCAAAACGCCCTCTTAGTTTAAGAGTTTCATAACTGAACAAAAGTTCAAAAACATCAAGGCAGTATGATATATAGGTATGATATGTGGTATCGCCGGACAATGCGGACACATCTTTACTTCCGTTGACGTATGCTTTATTTATGAATGTGAAGGAGGTCTCGAACAAGTGCATTTGGGCAAATGGTGATGGAATAGAAGTTACGGGCACTTCCAATTTCCCCATGTTATCCGTAATGTCAGCAATTTTACCCTCATCATAAGGGTTGTTTGCAAATTGTCCCCATCCAGTTTCGCTAATGGTCTGTTCTTTTATTAGACTTAATTTATGTGGCATGTTTATGTTCTTTTAATCCTAACTATTTTTTGGTGGATTTTATAAATCAAACCTATCATCAATTATTTGATGGATTCCCCGGTTGAGCATTGCACTTACCATCCGCTCTTTATTGCTAAACTGGGTTTCTAGAAGGCTCTTGCATATTTTTGAAAAAACCTCATCATATTTAATACGGTCTTTAAGCAAAAGGATTTTACTTTTCTTTGCGGGCATGCCGGTAACCAAGGTGAACAGTTTCTTTTCATCAACCACTACTTTGGCTTTTAGCGTACCATCCAAATCTTTGTCCAAATCCGTTTTATTTGTGAGTATGGACAAATCAAAAGGGAGGAATTTTCTATCGTGCCGGTCTGCGGAAAGCTCATATAACCAACGGTAATAATGCCTATTGGTAAAGGATGCCATCTCACCATAAAAACGTTGCTTTTCATAAGCGGCAGGCAACTTTAATTCGTTACGCCACGCCAGTTTATCGTTTTTTAAAGCAGCTTCCATAAAGTTGGATACATATATATTGTAATGATGAAAACACAATAACCGTTTGATGTTCTCATCACTTTTAAGATGTCCTAAATTCAAGATGCCCACATCGCGATTGATCCCGTATTCAAAAAATTTACAGGGTTGTGCTAAGTCTTCCTTTGTTCCAGAACTTGCCTCATAATCCATAAATTCCACGATGGATGATGCAGCTGTAAGTTCAATGAAATTGGCAGGGTTTTTTTGCTCTATGCCGCCATCAAAATTTTCATAATTGCTTTGTCTTGTATCGCCTACATAGAACATGGCATTTACCAATTGCCTTAAATTACGGTTGTAATAGGACAAAGCGGCCTTGGTCTTGGTTATGAACGTACTGGAGTTGATAGCGCTTTCACCACTGTTGAATTTTTCTACATCTACCTGAAAATAAGGTAGTACGGATACTCCACCTATGATAGCATTATTGATATAAGTCTTATTATTCATGCCACTGGTCTCATCACGGAACACGTTCATGAGCAAAGGAAAACCAGCAGCTCCAGTACCACCAAAGATGGAACTAATAACAAATATTCTATCGTCTTCTTTGAAGTCCTGTGTAAACTCTTTAAATTCAGATGATTCCACAACATTTTTCAGCACTACACTACCAACATTTGGGTTTCCCAAAAAACCTTTTTCCAAAGGCATATCTTTGTTTTTGTTGCTGTAAAGAAGGTCAAAAAGCCCTTTTGTTTTTCCGAAACCTTTAGAACCCAAAACATTGTAATCTACCATTTCTCGTAACGTACCATAGTCCGTTCCGCTGATATTCAATTCTTTGGGAGCCATAATCTTTGTCCTGAAAAAATGCCCCTGGGCTTCATCTTCTGGCATACCCTGGTAAATAGCCCTGTGAATATTGTTGTATGTCTTAATGGTATTTCGACATTTTTCTACATCCCCATTGTTGATATCAGTATCAATAATCATGGGAATGATTTTTTCGGCCTTCATTTTCATACCGGTGGCAAGCAACATGGTGAGCGAATTAAGCACTCTGGAACCCGTACCCCCGATGGCGAATAAATATAATTTTGGTTTGGACATGATATTAGAATTTTACGGGATAGAATTTTGAGAAAATGGAAAAACGCTTGAATATGAGAGACAATACAAAATAAAGCGCAAAACCGTACAATGTATTGATGATGGCAAACAACCAAATTTCATAATAAAAATCACCAAACGACAGTAATTCAAACACCTGAAAGCCTTCTACTAGTAATGTAAAAACAAAAATGGTAATCAAGTTGTACACCGCAAAAAGAAACCAATTGCCGATGCTAGAAAAGCGCATACTTTTTCTTCCTAAAAGGATATAAAAAATGGTAAGGTATAGGAGTGTGGAGAATAGGAGTACCATAAAACCAATGGTATATCCTTTGTCATCCCAAACGGACCAATTATTTAAATCTTCAAATAAAAAATAAAAATCTTCCATAGTATTATTGCTGTTTCAGTTGCTTCTTAAATTTGAATTCTAACAAATTGGATTGGTCACGGTAGGCCTTGTCAAAAGCATCCGTAATAAAATTGAAAGCGAAGGTTTTATGTTCCAATGCTTCTGCAGGGACCATATAATCATCTGCTAAATGGGTTTCTTTAAACCATATTGCAGGTTTGTTTTTTAGTGAAAACACAATTTCCACAGTCTTTTTATCCAAATCCGACAGTATAGGTTGTAAAAAATGGGTAAAACCTAAGCCTTCTGTAGGCTTCAAAAGACTTTTATCCAATATTTTAAGAGAGATGGTGTTCTTCAAATAGTCTGGCAAAATTTCATAATTGCCCACATCCGTAAATAAGTTTTCATAAAGTGGAGGTTTTTCAGTTAAATCTATCCCAATTGTAAATTCTACCGGTCGTTTTGCCTCTACCTCCTTCATTACAATTCTATTTTTCTCAAGATCAACAGATACTCTACCCTTGCTAGGTTCTTTTAAAATACCGTAAGGCACATCATCCATGGAGATATTATAGGCATAGGCTTTATTATAGTTTTCAAAAAGTTTTTTAGAGAGCAGTTCTTTTACCAATTGTTTATCTCCTAAAATCCAGACATAAAAAGGTCTGTTCTTTAAGATGCTATTGTAATATGGTCTCGCCTTTTGATAACCGCTACCTGTATTTTTACGGTCGTAATAATACGTTCCATTAAAATCGCTCAAGTATTTAAACACTGCTACGGCCGCATTGGGCTTGTTGATTAAGTGCCTATAGATTTTGGTAGTGACCAAAGACCCATTGGTCATGGCATCATTCTTACCCAAATCTAGGATGCAATCTGAAACTAAGATACTTACCCTATTTTGTTTTAATGAGTCTATAATGTATCCAAATACATTTTGAAGTTCGGAAGACTTACCTCCTAACAACGTCCCCCTACGCAATTGGTCATAGAATTGTGGCTTAGTTCCAGTATACTTTTTTGGTTGGTTAGTTACTGTATAGACAGTGGTAATATCATCGTACTGATTATCCAAATCCGTAATCAGATACGGCACTATTTCTTTAAGTGGATAATCCCCAAAAGTACTGGCATTTACATAGCCTTTCATGCTTACGGAAGTCTCTAGGAAAAAATCTATCTTTTCCAACTTGGATTTAGTAATGGAAGGTGCCGGATAAGGAACGAACTCAAAGATTTGCTTCTCACCACCACATCGTAAAAAAAGTATAAATACTGACATGTAAATAAATCCTTTAAAAATTTGTGCAGATACAGGATTATCGGTCATTTTATTGTTCACTTTAGTCTTCGTTAAAAATTCGTTTATCAATTTCATTCTTGTCAAAAACTTCGTTCCGAGCAGATATCAATAGTTTACCATCTTCCCCATTAATTATGTAATATCCTGGCCTGCAATGTTTCCATCTAAATAATAGTGCTTTTACCCCTTTTAACATTCCTTGTTCTTTGGAGATATTGAATACATAATTGGAGCAACTCTTTTTAAAAAGGCACCTATTTCTCTTTTTAGGGGGAACCAAAAACCAATAGGTTTTTATGAACCCTAGGAGAATTACTCTCATTTTTTCTCAAAAACCACCATGCCAACATGAACAACAAAATCTGGTTGCGAGCCAATTCCAAAACAACCTGCTTTACCAGGTGTGAGCTTATCGCTATATTGATGGTTGACATATTCCCAACCATTGGTTGCATGTTGCTGAATAATAGATTGTAATGATTCCGAAGGTGTTTTTGATCTGGAAAAAGGGATAACTTTGTATTCCATTTTGGTTGTTTTTGGTTACACCTCAAACCTAAAAACAATGGACTTCAATACCTTACGGATTTCCGTAAAAAAGGAAAGAATGGTTTTAACCATTCTCTATTACTACTGCAGTTCACATCCGTTAGTCTTCCCAACGGCATAATGTCCTACCCATTTCTTTTGCCTTGGAGAGAGTTACTTCATAGGTCTTCGTCGAGCAGCGTGATAACCCTCTGCAGGTTTTTGTATAATGATAGCGTATACTGCCTTTCCCTTTACAGATATAGACGTTGGTTTTTATCTGAATATCATTAGTTGGAATTATTATTATCGATAGACAGAGTAGTAGTGCTTTCAAAATCTTACTTTCTACGTAAAAGGAAGTTTTAAACAACTGGAAACAGCATGAATAGAACCTTAAAGTTTAACCGGTTTTTTCATATTGTTTGAAATGGATTCAATTATTGCATCCATTTTTATCACAGGTAATTTTCTTATTTGTATCTATCCAATGACTCGGATTTTCTTTTGTGTCAAAACCACATCCTGTAGTTCTACCTTTACGTCCTTTGTGAACTTCCTTTGTCGGAGTATGCTTAACTGCCATAATATTTTTATTCATTATTAATGATATTCCAAACTTAATTCCATAAAGACAAAGTACCTTACGGGTTTCCATAAGGAACCATAATAATTTGGATACGTTTTGTAGATTCGGTAGGCAACACGACATTCGTCGATTAATACCAATACAAAATTAGAGTCACAACAACCTTAGATTTCTAAGTATCGTAACTAAATGGAGGGGAGTTTTCGCATTAAACTCGTCTTTCAATTCTTTTAGTCGTTTTTCGATAGAGCTTTTACTGCTTGGCAATACGCCTTCTGTTTCAAATCGCTGTTGAATTTCATCTTGGGTAAGTCCGTTCTCCAAATACTGCAATAGCCTTGTTTCATAATCACCCAAAACGATCATATTGCTTTTTCGTAAAACTGCTGAGAGTTTTGGCGACAGGTATCTTTGACCTTTGTACACCTCTTGAATACATGTTACAAGTTGAACGGATCCTTTACGGTCTTTCCATACATAACCGTCAATATCATTTCCTTCCCACAAAGGTTTTATAGTCTGAGGGTGGTCTATGTAGGAATAAACAATGATCTTTAAATCCGGTTGCTCCTTCTTAATGGCTGCAATAAGTTCTTCACCAGATTGCAGTTTCACATTCCTGTGGTCAGGGATAAACGATAAGTCACAGAGAAGTAGTTCAAACGGTACTTTATCGTAAAGGGCGCGCTTGGCTTTCAAAAGAGCATCGTCACAGTAGGCAGAATAAGTTACATCTACAATCCCAAGTGCGTCCCAAACAGGAGCAATACCCTTTTTAATGGCATCGATATCTTCTGCAACTAGGATTTTTTTAAACATATTCGGAAACTATACTGGAATTTTAACCTCAGCGTTAAAACCGTTATCTATCGACGTTTCAAATGTAATACTTCCGTTAATTGCAGAAATACGGTTTTCCATATTCAACAGTCCTCCCTTTGATTTTAAAAAGGTATCATCGGTGCCCTCTCCGTTATCCGAGTAAGTTATTTTTAGGCGGCGTTTGAGCTTTTCAAAAGTAATGGCAATCAAACTTGCCTTACTGTGTTTGAGCATATTGGTCATAAACTCTTGTAGCACCCTATAAATATTTGTTTTTTTTCCACCGGAAATTTTTCGCCAATCGATATCTTCCAACCCTTTTATCACAATCGTTGCTTCATCAGGAGTATAACTGCTTAACATATGGTAAAGATTTGGAGCGAACGCTTCACCTACATCTATTGGTTGTAGTTGTTTTGAAATATCCCTAGTACGGTGATAAATTTGCTGTGTTTTGTCTACCAATGAAACACTCATATTGCCATGCTCCAATTGCATCATCACTTGAAAAACATCGTTTGCAAGTTCATCGTGTATTCTTTTGGATATTCGTTTTTCCGTTTCATTAGTGACCATTAACTTCTCTTTCCTTTTTTGCTGATTCTTATAATACGCTACGAACCCCATTCCTATCAGGGTCATGACAAAACCGAAAAGATAAAGTATCTTATAATTCCGTTCCTTCGTTACCCGCAATTCCTGAATAGCTTTTTCTTTTTCTAAGAGCAAGATAGATTCTTGTTTCAGCATGTCATCATATTTGTACTTGGCAAATTGGGTCTTGACCTTTAACTCTTGTTTATAAAGACTGTCCTGTAAGAATACATATCTATCGCGCAGTGAAACGTTCTTGGGCTCGAGTTGCATCAAAAACTCTATAGCATCCTTTTCTGCTCGAGGTGTTTTTGTAGTTTTGGATAGCCGTATAACCGAGTCGAAGTATAACTTGGCCTTTTCAGGAGAGCTCTTTGAGTAAAATTCTCCCAAATGGGTATAGCTGGCAATTTGACCTCGTTTGTAATTTTTTTGTTTTCTAATCATTAGTGATTGCAGAAAGGATTTGGCTTTTGTAGTATTTCCATTAAGCCATTGCGCGTAAGCAAGGTTGTCCAAGACTCTAACGTATTCTTTTGGATCATTTTTCAGTAAAGAATCCTTGACAATGGATTCTAATAAGATAATAGAATTGTTGTATTCCTTGTTATCTATATAGGTAGTGGCCAAATTATTCTTGTAAATGAGCCTGTCTTTTTCGGAATCGGAGGTTTCTATGGCTTCCTCATAATAGCTTTTAGCATCTGGGTAATTCAATAGTTTCCTATGGTTGGTTGCCAAAGTATTATAACAAGAGGCAATATATTTACGATCTTTCTTATGGTTAAAATATATCAACGCTTCAGTCAGGGTTTCTTTGCTGCCAAAAAAATCATTCTGGTTTTTTTGAATAGTGGCCATGTTTAAAAGGTTTCTCCCTACCCAACTGCTATCTTTAGTCTTTTCAAAATACGTTTTTGAAAGGGTATAACTTTGAAACGCTTTATCATTATTTCGAGATACCTCAGCAAAATAGTACCCCATCAAATAATACTGTTTGGCCAAAACCAAATCATCCTTGGTTTCCAAGGCATGGTTAACCAATCGATCGTTATAAATTAAGAGGCTGTCGTATTCATTAAGTAAAAAATGGAGCAAGTTTTTTTGATAGAGAAGTTGACTATGGATAGTATCTTCTTCGGTTTTCTTTAAAAAGAAAAAAGACCTGTTTACTGCCTGATACCTAGTGCCTAAAGTAACACTCTGGTCTCTAGAAACATTATAGTAGAACAAAATACTATCATGTACTGTATTTGAGGCATTGGCCCCTTTCTGTTGCTTACAAGAAATACAAAAACCGATAATGATTAGAAACAATAGTTTTTTCAACATCCGTTTTTTTGAAATATTAAAATAAAAAAGAGCCATACATGAAAGTATAGCTCAAATTAGTAAAAATAATTTGGATTAATAATTACCCGCCTGGTGGTGGTGGTGTTATAGGATCACCATCATCCCCTTCAGTTGCCTGAGTTTCATAAAGAGTGTCCTTGTCAGCAATAGAATCGCTAGTACAAGAAAACAAAAAGGCATTCATTATCAATGCCACTACGGCTACAAGAAAATTTTTCATAATATTTGTTTTTAAGATTTGGACAGGCCTCTGGCTGTCCTATTTGTTATTAATTTTTTCGCGATGATCTATCGCAATCCGATGTGAAGAGACGTCTCTCTCAATTGAGAAGTAGAAATCCGGATATGGTAGTGATTCACCTACTTCTCGATTGGGCCAATCATTAACCACATTATGGATTTCCGTAAAAATGATTTTTCTAGAAAAGCTATGTTAGCTGGGCATAGCTTGAATCATTCTTAGGACAAAGTAAATGGAAGAAAAAATGAAATTGCAGACACCATATAGACTTGTTTTAGACATCTTTTAGACTCAAGTAGACCATCGGTTTAGAACATAATGTGTCTAACAACTGTCTGTTGAAATTTGTATTTTTATTGTGATGGAGGATACTAGAATAGAAGAAATTGTTTGTAAAGTATTTGAGAAAGCAAAGCATAAATGTGCTTCACACTCGAAGTATGCCTTATCAAAACATATAAGTGTTGAAACTAACTTAAGTTCCAAGACCTTGGAAAGAGCCTATGACAGATACATTAACAAAAGAAAAAAACATGGGTCACCCCATCCAGAAAATGTTGATATACTCTGCGGTTATCTCGAATTTGAAGATTATCAAAATTATGTGGAAAGTAATCCTGTTGATAATCAACAGACTTTGGATATCCCACAGGAAATGGGGGACTCAGAAGGGAAAAAGAATACCAAGGGTAAACATGTACTGACTATATCAATCAGCATAGCTTTTGGCATGGCTTTACTGATAGGTTTGGCACCAAAAATTTTAAGCATTACAACCGGCAATCTATCGGAAAAATCATGTATGACATGGGCAAAAACCCATTTCGAAAAGGTTGATTGTGGAATAAAACTGTATTCAGACTATGGTACACCAATAGTTCCGTACGATGCCAAAATGAAAGAAAACTTTAAAAAAGTAGAAGTTACAGGTGCTTACAAGTTTTTTACCGAAGAAAACCAAAAACCATTAGTATGGTATTACAAAACAAAGAGTGGAGAAATTGAGTATTATACTGCTCCCGGGCTACATCCGATAAATGGTGAAACTCTGCGAAAAATAACCGAGTATATCATTGAAAAGTATGTTTCGATACACAATGACATAGACGGTCCTTTTGTTGATGCTGAGATAATTGCCGATTCTGTTAGTAAAACGCAAACCCCTAAAATGAAAGATACGGATAACATGGAAATGGTTATCCTGATTTTCGATGGTAATATTTTAGATAATAAAGTAATTCGACATTTGGGGAAGACCACATTTAAATCGTATTCGCTAATCTCAAATCCTTTAACTGCAACTCAATTAGAGGCTAACAAGCAACAACTGTTATCCGGAAATTTATCTGATGTTAACCGGCTAGTGCCTTCAAACGTCGAGTATGTAAGCGTAGGCTCGGTGGAATACACCTATAGAGAAGGTATTGTCTCCAATAAACTTTTCACCTGTGATATGGTTTTAAATTTTGATGTTTTTCTAAAGAGTTCAGGTGAAAGAATCAACGCGTTATCCAAGTCTGTGGTCATTCATGGTGCCGGCTTTTCCAAAGCACTGGCGAAACAAAACGCAGTAGAAAAAGTGGGAGATACCGTTGTTGTCTTGTAGAAGCTCGATGATTCAATTAAATAGTTTCACAATCTTCAGGCTGGCTTCATTTTTTGAATTGAGCAAGTATGCTTGTTTAGCATTTTGAAACGCCTTCGACTCTCGGCTTGTTTGTAGTTCGAAAGCGGCTAAATTATACAGGGCGCACGATAAAGCTTTGGTATTAGTTTGGTTGTTAGCGATTGATTTTAGGAGATTATACCCTTTCTCCATATCCCCTACCCTCATATAAGTGATTGCTTGCTTTAAGCGGTCGTTAAACTTACGGTGTTTTTGAAATCTTACTTTGAAGAATACCTGATGCCCGGTGAACAATTTTTTGAACCTCCCCCCCAACTGCGACAAGCTTTTATTGTATAAAGCAATTTTGCTTATTTTAGGAGGAGAACACGTTTGCTTTGTTTCCTCTGTCTCAGAGATATTAATTACATTGGAGTATATTACCTCGGTGGTTGTTAAATCTATTAATTTAAAGCTGAAAGAAAGCTCTAATATCGCCTTGCGGAACTTTAGTCTTCCACAGGAGGAATCATACCTGAACTTACTTGACAGTATTTCCGATTTGAAATCATTGTTCTGAATTCTCCCCACTAAAAGCACTCCCGAACTATAAAACTGACCTAGCTTTTGTATAAATTGTGCATCGACCAAACCGCTCGATTGAAATTCTAGTTCTTCTAATAGCTTATGTGTTACACCTCTATCCAATAGGTTGATACCTTGTATTCCAAAAATTTCATTCGACAACTTATCGTAAATATTTTGAGTCTCACTACTTTCTCTGTTTCGTTCATCTAAAATTTCCGCAATGATTAGGGTATTGTATCTCGCCAAGTTAAACTCCTGTGGCACCCATGATTTAAAATCCGCGGAATTCCAATCATTGAAAGAGAAAAAACGTAATTCTTGCCCATTAAGAGATGAATTTCCAAATAAAAAAGCTATTAGCATTGTGGCATAAAAATTTATGGTAGTTAGTTGGTTTAAAATCATAAATTGGGTTGTTAAAGGACTAAAACATTTTGGTAAGATAAATTAATCAAAAAATACAGATTTACTGAAAACCGTAAAATCTTTGTTTTCCAATTAGCATGATTAACTATGTTTGGAAATAAGCCAAATACTGCTTTTTTCTGTATCGAAAATGATAAACAATTTTATTGATGGAAATATAAAAACCCACAGTATTGTCCAAATAAATCCCCTTTTCAAGGTCGAATCATTTGCAACCCGCAAATCCACCATAACCAACCTGCGCCGGATCCTATTCCCATTTTATCTCTTAAAACTTAATAAATAGTATAAGTGAAGATAAGCATCTTCCCACCTACTCCCCCAACACACCCACTTATTACA
The DNA here is from genome assembly GCA_947494825.1 of uncultured Flavobacteriaceae bacterium. Classification (GTDB taxonomy): domain Bacteria; phylum Bacteroidota; class Bacteroidia; order Flavobacteriales; family Flavobacteriaceae; genus JBNGOQ01. The sequence goes on from CANLWN010000002.1 coordinate 534,362, forward strand.
TAGGTTTTTCTTTCCAATCATTTTATTCCCAGCTTTATGGGATTAAACCGGAGATAGCACTGCCACAAGCTATATGCATCAACTCCCATGCTAAGGACCACTGAAAGGTCCCTTAGGGAGGTTACCTCAGTAAAAATGCTCCCATACTAGAAATTCCTTGACAAGGGCACTCCAAGAGAGATTCCAACCAGGGGAACAAATAACCAAAACCATATGCCTATGACAAAAACAGCCGACCCGCATACGGGAGGTGTCCAAAGCGGCACCCTGCCCGATGGCATAGTTTGATCAAATCACAAACCAATTAAATACAAAACAATGAAGACCAAGTATTTTGCATTGGCCATTTTTATCGTTCTATCTTTTCAAAGCTGTCTGAAAGAAGATATCTTTATTGAAGAAAACCTGGAGACAGTTTCCAAGGACACCCTTTCAGCAGTTAAGGAGACACGATTGCTAAAAAATCCGTATGAGATAACCACTTTTCGCAAGGCGTACCAAAAGGTCTTGGAAAATATGGCCGACAGCACCATAAAAACGGGAAAAGGGTTCCGGTTTTCCAAGGAAGTGCAAGACACCGCCAATATAGCGCCCAATTACGTGTATGTACGCTTTGACCCCCAGGATTCGATACAGGAAGCGAAGTTGACAACGCACCCTGATATCATTGTCCTGGACTATCCCTTTGAATATGACGAGCCAGAGGACTTTACATCGCGCATACGGCTTAAAAAAGGGGAGGTCCTTTCGTATTGGGCCAGTCTGTCCACAGATCAAGGCATTCCCAAGGTACCCCATGAAATACTGCAAGAGATGTACATCCCGGAAAAGGACCCAAAATATGCGGACGACGGCAAAAGCTCTAATAAGAATACCGAAAGGGGCAAGGTGAACGATAAGATGGATTTTATGAACCATGTACTCGAAGAGGCCTATACTGCCACGGGCAACGAGGACCTATTGCCCGAACCGTCCCAACTAAAAAAGGGCGAAAGTTGCGAGACCTGTTTGCTTGGCATAAACCTCAGAAGAAGATGGAGGCCCAGCGGAAATGTAAAGATATGGGACGATCAAATAGGCCGGACAACGACCAGCCGTAGGGTGTTCAGTCACTATGAATCGTACCGTTGCACCGATCTGGAAAGAGTTGATGTTAATGGTAACAGGTTGGCCGCAAACCCCGCACGGTGCAGGAGGGCCGTTTATAGGACCGTAACAACGACAGTACCGGGCAGTTACGTACCAATAGACGGGGCCAATATACTGATCAGGGACACATGGACACTGGACAGGGCCATTGCCGATTCCCGCGGAAATTTTAGGCACAAACGGGTACGGGCCAAGGTGCGCTATGTCATAAAGTGGGACCGTTTTGAGTTCAGCATCAGGGACAATTCTGGGTTGACCCAAGCAGAGGACAAGGGTCCCAAGCTCTACAACCGGCCGTGGAACCTGAGGATAAGGAGTGGCCGTATGAAGTACAGGGGCCAGATATTCCAGGCGGCCATGCACTTTTATTACCACAACATCGGCGGGCTTTCAAGGCCGCCCACGAACGGGTTTTGGCATGTACAGATGAAGATCGCGGCCAAGGAAACGACGGGAACGTCCAGCCACAAACATCAGTTCAGGGCAGGGGGCATCCTCCCTGTTATAAAGATAAAACAATATGGCCGATCATCGGAAAAGGTGTACGGTATCACCATACACGAACTGGCCCATGCCGCCCACTGGCGTTTTGACAAGAATGCGTACAACAAATTGGTACATGACGGTTGGTTCGGGCCTTGGATTTCCAATGGTTCAGTAAACTATCCGGGGCCTACGGGATCCAGCGCAAGGCGTACCCTGGAGAGTTGGGCCAGGGCAGTCGAAATCTATTTGACGACAATGCGATATAAGAGATTGGGCAATGCCAGCTATTCCTATATTCCTGGAACCTTGGGACCGGCACATGCACGGGTTACCATGGGCAATTACCAATGGCAGGAAATAAACAACAATAACAATGACAGATTTTATACATCGGCCATTTGGGACATGCACGACACCTTTAACCAGCGTGTCGACTATGGCCTTACTTACTCGACCCGACCGATGGATAGGGTATCCGGCATCAGTATGCCGCAATTGCAAAATGCCATGCGGGGCTCCATATCTTGGAACGGGCTTAGGAACAAGGTCATTTCCCTATATGGAAGGCGGGCTACCGTGACCGAACTGTTTGCAAATTGGAACGGACTTTAAATATAAGATTATGAGATTTTTGAAATTAACCTTATTGGGGATTGGAGCACTGGCCTTGATTCAATGTGGGCCGAGGGAAGCAGGTCCGGATATAGTTACTTTCCGTATAGCAAACGAGACCGACCACAGGGTAAGCCTTTTGTTTTATAACGTTGGCGCAAGTGGGCAAAGGACCCTTGCCTCCCGTAAAGAATCTGACGGCAAGGGTGTCCTATGGGAGAAAAAATATACCGTTGGGTTGCAAGATTTTGTTCCAGACAACATCTTTGATGTTGATCTTATAGTGATCATATTCAATGGAGAGCGTGCCGAGGAACATACGGTTTATGATCCGGAACACTCCATGTTCAAACGCAGCCTGAACTTTTCGGGCGGTGGCAATAATTTAGTGTACAATATCACCACCGAAAAAAACTTTGACAATGCCATACCGTGTGATGGCCCTTGTGAGTAACGGGGCCGTGAGAAACAGTTTTTATGTTCCTGGAACGGGTTTAGGAACAAGGTCATTTCCTCATATGGAAGGCGCAGTACCGTAACCGAACTGTTCGCAAATTGGTAAAAAGTAGTATTATGAAAATCAACAAAATAGTAATGATAGCCATAAGTTTTGCGTTTGCCCTAGGGTGTAGAACAGAAAGTGATGGTCATACCAGGGTAAACTTCCAGATCGTAAACGGTACCCCGCTTAAGGGAGTCCTATTGTTCTTTGAGCCTAGGTCGGATGGCGTTGAAGTCCTAAGCTTTCAGGCAACCATTCAAGGAGAGGGACTGATCATAGAGCGAGATTTTGTTTTTTCTCTAGGAGGTATTTCGCCCACGGAAGCATTTGAATCAAGTCTGGCCAAGGTAATCTTCAACGACGAACGGGTGGAAAAGCACCAGGACATCCGAGTACCCCAAGGACGTTCCATATTTGATCAAGGGTCGTATAAAAAAGTAGGCGCTAATATGGTATACACCATTACCCAAGAGAACCTTGATCATGCCGTACCCTGTGATGGTCCTTGTGAGTAAAGGGGGCGTTTGAAATGATTTTTTGTTCCTGGAACGGGCCTAGAAATAGGGTCATCTCTTTATATGGAAGGAGGGCTACCGTGACCGAACTGCTGTGAGAGGCTACTTCAGAAGCAACACCACATTAAACCCTTGAACAATAACTCTTTAGACTCCAACAATTCGTTGCAAATAATATTTTTCTCGGATTTTTATGTTTTCCAGTTGTTGGGAATAGTTACAATCCTAGGATATCTTTAATGTCATCTATTTCTAGTTTGCCGCCATGCTCATTTTCTACGTCAAAAATTAGTTTGTTTAATCTAAGGACAGCTTCACCAGTCAATGTCATTTTCTCTATTTCTTGAGTGACATCATCAATTTGCTCCAATTTGACAACTCTTTTTGTTAATGTCGGGTATAAATCATCTATGATTAACCATCTGAACAATTTGTTTGGACTAAAATCTTTTCGTTCGGCAATCATAATATTTCTGTACATCGTGTAATTATTGGCCAATCGCTTTACAGAGCGTGGATTGGGATTAATTAGACTATAATGACCAGAGAACAAATGGCGGATGTCGTCTGTGTTTTCATCCAAAGCTTCGATAGCAATATCAGATACTTCTTCTTCACTGAGTTGATATACGGTTTCCAACTCATCAAGAATGTCCGAGTTTGTTTTTTCTTGAGTAGAATAACTGCTTTTTACCTTTTCCTTTAATTCTTCTCTTATCTCTTTAGTAATTTGTGGTTTGCTAGATTTTTCCAAGTGTGTCACATCTAAACCTAAAATATGGTTCCAGTATTTTTCTTTGGTTTTTTCAGAAGCATTAGGCATTCGAATGGATAATTGAAAGACTTTTTCTAGAAACAAATCGCCGAGCTTTTCATTAGCTTTATTTACTTCATTAGCAAATTCTTTATAGGTATTTTCGAAACAGGTGGAAATCCAATTTTTATCACCTGCAACCACATAAAGCACTTTTTTTTCTCGAAAAAGTGTTTGAATTCCTTCTAGAAGACTAATTGTATAACTTCTATCACAACGGTCAATATCATCTATAAAAACTGCAACATTGTAGCCTTCACAATTAATATTTTCAATGAGTTTATTATAGTGCTTTTTTATCCTGTTCATGGGATCAGAAGCTCTAAGCATGAATGATTTTGCCTCACCCGAAGATTTCATCAGAAAAGGAGTCGATAAAAATTTGGATAACGAATAGACAAGGCCGACAATAGAACCTAAACTAACAATTAATTTGGCAAACACCTCTAGCGTTAGTCCTTTTGTGCTATTATCAATGTTATCAGCCGAAGGTAGTTCTGCAACTACCTTTATCATTGCGCCACCGTAGGAAATCAACAACAAAAACAAAATTATTGAAATTATCAATGCCATAATTTTATTCCAGCCACTATACCAAATAATCCTTCTGGCTCCCTCTTTTAACCACAACCCCGGTTTTTCTGTAAACCCATCCACTCGTTCTATTGCTTGTCTATATACTTGGTCAATAAATGACCACCATGGTGGACTAATGCGTTGATTTTGCCATGAATCAAAATTGACCACAACCCATTTCTTACGGTCTGATTCTAGATGTTTCTTAATAAGGTTTAGAAAAGTTGATTTGCCAGCCCCCCATTCGCCTTGTAAATGAATCATAAATGAATATTGCAATGATTTATTTGCAAAAATCTCATTATTGATTAATCGAGCTAATGATCGAGCTAAAGGTTCCCTATTTAGACGATCTACAGTTTCGACATTATCTAAATGAAATGGTATTTTGTCTTGACCGTTTTCGTCAATTTCCAATTCTAAATCCTCATCTAGAATGTCATTGCCATTTTGATATGGCTCAAGATCAAACTCGTTTAAAAACAGATTATTAAAAGATGTGAGGGATTCTTTATTGAGGTCTCTTGGATAATTAATTCTAATGCTTTTTGGAGTGTCTAGTCCTCGTAGTCTTCTTATTCCTGGCAAAAGATATTTAAAACTTTCATCAATTGACATTCCGGCTTGACCAGTGCCCAGGAAAGGAATAAAAATTTTTAGATGTTTTCTCTCTTGGGTTAAACTAAAAGTAACTTCGGATTTTCTAAAATTCTCTATTGCAGATACAAGTTGTTTGTCAAATTGGATATGATGTTTTGACTTATCTCTTGTTACAACAAAGATTAAAATATACTTTTTCTTCATCATTTCATCATCAACTACATGAGTAGCATACTTGTGATCAATAAGATTTTCTTCTGAAAACTTCAAAGAGTTCTTTTCAATTCCCAAGAGTTTTAGAATGTGCGTAGAGATACTATGATTTCCTACACCACCATAAGAGCTTTTAGGTAGAATGATAACATCATAATCTTTGATTTCTTCTCCAACCTCTTGGCCATAAAAGAAATTGCCATCGTCATCGATTTGATATTCTTTTAGCCTAATAGGAGTGAAAGGTGGGCTAAGGGAAGGGAAGAATATTCCTTTTGAATTACGAGGGGAGTTTTGAGCTACTTTAGTTTTAATTAGTTCAATATCATTTGCATCAACTCTAGAAAATGTTCTTCTGTATTTTCCTAGCCCTTCTATATCAATGAAATTTTTAAGCTGATCCCATTTCACAGCGAGCTCGCGTCCATTTAATTTGTTTTTTTCAATTTGTCCGACTGCTTTAATTCTGAGGTAACTAATACTATTTTTAGCGAATGTTGATTTAAGAAATATAACATCACCTAACCTAGCAGAATTTACAATTTCTCCATCTTTTTCTTTATGCCCATTTTCCCAAATACCGTTAGCTAAAAAGCGATTCATTTGGTCATCATTTTCACCCCATATGTGACCTGCCAAAAAAAAGCTTGTTTGACTTTTAGGTTCTTTGGCACTTGAATTCTCAGATTCATTGTCGTCAATAACAATATGGAATTGTTTTATAAAATTTCGTCCCCTATTGTCATTTGGTATAGAAATCGAAAAAAATAAATCTGAAAATTGTTTTATTACACCAACAGTGGTGTCATAACTATCTACAAATTCTAATTGACCAGAACCAGTTCCCATTAATGGAATCCAGATACTTTTTGATTTAAAAATCCTATTGTAGGCAGATAGCCCATTTGTTAGGTTGTTTTTCAGATTAATTCCAGTAAACCCAGTGCGAATGGTAACAATGAAAAGTATTGATTTTTTATCCTGATTTTCTAATAAATCATATCCATCATTTAGTTTCAATTTTTTAAGCTCATCACGATTATAGCCGTATTCCGCTAATACATATTCGTTCAAGGCACCGGGCGTACCTCTAGAGTCGATTGAAACAATGGCTAAGTCATAGTTTTTAGGATCATGACCTAATACCGTCTTGTAGTTTTTTGCAGCAGTATTCATTGTAACAGTCGCCATCAGAATCGATTGAAATTTTCAAGAATCTGCTGTTTTAGTTCTTCCCCCTTTTTAAACTGCATTTCCAAAGTAGTTTTTAAGGCTTCCATTTTTTGCTCAAAGGGAATGCCATCGTCTTCTTCTGCTTCGGTACCTACATAAATACCAGGGGTGAGTTTGTAATCTTGTTTTTGTACTTCTTTTAAAGTGGCTGATTTACAGAAGCTGAGTTCGTCTTTTCCAATTTCAAATCGCTCACTTAAGTGCTTTAAAAAGATAAGTGGTAAAATATAGTTTTTATAGTTATTCTCTGAAACAGCTCCACGGAGTTCATTGGCAGCATCCCAAAGTTCTTTTTCAAAATCAATATCGGCTTGAGCTGTTTTAGTTTTGGTCATTTATTGGGTTGGTTTCGTATAACTAAATATCACATAAATGAAAAGACAAGAGGGCCTTGTAAAAATAGGACTACTTTTTTACATCCACAAAGAATACGCTTTGAGTACCTTTTAATTGGGGTTTTTCATTCTTTGGCTACATTTAAAATCAAGGGTTGGAAGTAGAATAACTTTGCGATATACGGATGATGTTGTCCCAAATCCACCATAAACTACCTGCGCGTGGATCCTGTGTAATTTTTGTCATTTAGAACGTGATAAATGGTGTTGGGGAAGGAAAACAATATAACCATAGTAATTCCAAAAAATCTTTCATTTTGCTGCTATAACCCAAAGTAATCATGAGTATTACCAATTCTATAGTACTGTCTATTGCCGCATTTAATCTTAACTTCAAACCCGAACTGCACGATTAGGTTTAAATACATCTGAATACTCTTTTCATAGATTCTGACGTGATTAGTATTTCTTTTATTTCACGAAGCTTTGGAGTCTTTCACTTAAAATATTCCACCTTATAATTTTATCATATTTTATCCTAGAAAGCCAGATGACATCACATGCCATTAAATTGACCGTCAGCAAATCGGTCAATATATTTTGCAAGGAAGGTTTTGACCGCATAAAATCTCTGTAATTTCCGATGCACTATAATCCTGTGGAGGTCAAAAAGGCAAGGGTTTGAACCCTACCGTGGTCACAAATAGGTAGTTTGAATACTGCCGTGGTGACTACGCAAAAACGCAACTTATTATTTTTAACCTATTACTTTTTTTAATGAAGACTATTAGTCACTTACTAATTCATTTTAAATTTCTAAACCTGACTTTTTTTAATAGTCCCAAATTTTTGATGGGGTTTCCTTTTGTTTATGAATATCATTGCCACTTATTCTATCCCAAAACCTTCCACCTACGACCTGTTCCACATCATAAGTGTTGGCAAGATAGTCTTCTATCTTACCGTCTAATTCCTTGTTTTCCATTACAAAAGTCCAAAGCTTTAGTTTACCTCTCTTATTCTCGGCCAAAACACTCTTGCAAAAGGCGTGGGGTATCGGAACGTCGATTCCATATCTTCCTAGGGCAGGACCAATAGTTTTTATTTCTCTCTCAAAATAAAACATGGGAGCTGTAAGAACATAAGTTTCCAGTATGTCTTTATAATCATTTAGTGTCCTTACCGCACTTTCGAGATCTTTCCAAATCTTTCTATTAAAGCCAGGTTTTTGTGGTGACATATTGGACAATAAAAAGGTCTCACTATTTTGTATTTCTTGTATGTCTTGATTAGCACTTGCGGCAAGATGACCCCGATCAAAACCATTCCCTTTATATGCACTTAAATCTGCTCTAAATCTTCTTGGCAATCGTATGTCAGCTCGAAAATTATTCAATCTCCTTGTGTTTTCCGGTATGTAGTAATTTCTATTAATAATCTCCAATGTCCACTTAGCCTGTCTGAAGTACCAAGAATAGCCGATGGTAAAATATCTACCCGTTAGAATCTCATCGCATTTAGGTGCGCCGTATCTTAATTCTCTCTGAATTTCAAATGGATTATCCATAATTTATTTTTTGGTTATTAATATTTTTTAGAAAATTAATTCCATAACTCATATATTTTCTTTTCAAATTCAACTTCTAATGAATCAGCCATTTCTGGAAAAAAATCCAAGCCACTCAAATTTTCAATACTGTCAATAGAGGTTAAGTAATTTTCAATATCACGACTTAAGTCGTTTCTATTTGGAACAATAAAAGAATTGGTGAATATTTTGTTTTCCTTTCGCCTTGATATTATTCTGTAGAAATGACTTGGGACTGCAATCTTTTCTTCTCCAACAGCAACAAAACTTACATTATCCAATGAATCCCTTTCTGCGAATATTGAACCAGCAATTATAAAAACAGTATCCTTGACAAAATTTCGTGTATATCGTTCAATATTACTCCAAGTTCCTCTATTGAGGTCCTTTGCTTGAGGAGTAATAACGGACATTAGATTGGCTTCTTTCAATGCCTCAGAATTAAAAAAAGACATATCAGAGAGAGAAACTAGATGTCCTCTGTCATAGCCTGTACCCCTATATGATTCGGGATTAGCAGAATTTAGAATTGTGTCTTTATAAAAAAGGGGTCTTTCAAACCTCTTCTTTTCACCATACATTTTATAGACCACACAATTCGGAATTTTAAAAAGATGATTGTAATTCACAGCATAATTATTCCTTCTGTAAAATGAGGCTTCAGATGAAATACCGTGAATTAACAAATCACGTACACTTGTTTTTGACTCAGGGAAAGGAATAAAACTTTCGGCAAGAATGTCTAAATAATTCTTGGGCAATTTCAACAATTCAATTTTTTGAATTACATCATTATCCCGAATTAGCTCTGCTTTAGTCCTTATGTCATCGATATGGACCAAAAACTGGTGTAGAGTGCTGCTAATTTTTTGATCTGGAAATCTGTAGTTGCCATATGTAACTTGATAAATTCCTGGGATATCAATACTAACACGTGCTATTCCATCTTCTGAGAAAGACAACTTAATGTCTTCTTGTGCCAAAACATTAAATAATCTTACCTCTTCCTCAACTTCTTCAACAATTTCGTTGTTATTGAGCACTTTTAAGTAAGCGTTATACCGTCCCTTATTGTAATCACTAATTATTTTTGTAATTAATACGGTACTCAAAACCGATAATATGGCATTTAGGGCAATCAATTTTACTTTGTTATCAAATAGTAAATCCCATAAAAACTGTGTGATAGATTTAAAAATTTTATTCTTATCACCCAACAATAACACTGAAATATATGATGCATAGGCGATTATGGTTGGCAGAATAATCTGAACATTACTGTATGAACTCTTATTTGAAACAAATACTGCTAAAACGCAAAGCAGTATACCTATTAATACTAATCCTAATGTTTGTAATGCCTTCATCAAATTCAAATTATGCTAAGAATAGGAATCTAACCTTGAACCATTAAACACTTATTATAACACGAAGAGTTTTATTCATTAACACTATTATTTTCATCCTTTTTATCGGTAGAGCGACTAAAGAAATCAAAGCCAATACTCAAAGAATACCATAAGCGATCACTATAAATCCAATCCTTTGCAATCTCACCTCCTGGTCTATCCCAGCCTATAACAGCGCCAACTTGAAATTTATTAAGTTCCAAGACCGCACCCAAACTGAAAGTTCTAGCAAGGACAAGACCATCCTCCTGATCTTCCATATCCATGGATACGTTGTCTTCATTAATATTTATTGTAGTTATACCTGCGGTTAATACTGGTAAAAAGAGAAAATAATCTTTATACTTATTTATACGAACTTTACCACCCAAGAAACCACCCAAACTTATTTCTGGAGTAATGCGAAGGTTTTCATCATTTACCTCAGGACGAATTTTAAATGGAACTGTAAAAGTAGCTCCGTACGCAAGATGGTAATTTGTCCTATACCTTTTGCGGATGTATCCGTTTTCTATTAATGAATTAAAATCAGACGTTTTTATCGCATAAAGCTTGTCCTGATCGTCAATATTTATATATTTTTTTCTGTACTTTGAAATCTTAGGGTCTCGAATTATTTTACCCATTCTATTGCGTTTTGTAATCGTTATTTCCTTGGGTGTTTTTCTTAAAACTTTATCTATTGAGTCGTTAAACCTTGTAAGACGTTCTTTTTCTTTTGCAATCTTCTTCTTGTAGTCTGACTTAATTTTCTCTTTAAGTAAAACATAGTTACTAATTACTTTTTCATCCCGTTCAACAGGAAAAGAAACCGCAGATACAAACTTGTCCATTTCGGTCTTATACTCAACAATCTTAGCGTCTGACTTTTCCTTTTCCTTTGATTTCAGTTTGTTTCTTTTCTCCTCATTGACATCAAAAGAATCAAGGGTATAAGTACTTAAAAACTTAAGTAATTTTAGAATTTGATATTCTCCTTTATCATCTCCCTTGGGAATTATAATTTTCGCTCTGTCTGAAAATTGAAATTTATCAGCTAACCAGTTTTTTTCAATAATTCGATTGTTCCTGATATCAAAATGATGCATTAGTACATCCCCATTTACTTCATAGCTAAAAACGCTTTGATCCTTTTTCTTTGAAGTAGGCTCTTGAGCATTTATGGTGTGTATTATTAATAATAAGAGTGGTATCAGGTAAAACTTTTTCATAATCAAATTTTAAATGCTTAAATACCAATTTTAAATATTTGGATCTAATCAAACCATACCCATTAGTGGGTATTTAAATTTTGGGGAGTAAAATGTAGGAATTCAATAATTTGGAGTACTTACGTATAAAGATTTATCCTGAAAACCCATCGCACAAAAACCTCAAAAAAACGTTGTTTTTCCGCAATTTTTAAGTGATTGAAACACCCTTGTTTATAGGGCTTTTGAAAGGTAGGCACTAACCTCCTCCGCTCTTAATAATCAAATGGAAATGTGGCTTGGTTCTCATCTTATTTGTTTTCCCTAAACCTATGTATTTCCATCACATAAAAACATCCCCTTTTGTGGGGATTTTTAAGCTTGCTTGTAGTAAATGACGCTGAAAATTGTGCTGCTAACGGCATTGTGCCAGCCCACTCCTTGGTTAGTTGTTCCACCAAAGTGTTTTAAGGGCCTTATCCAAACGTGCATAGTCGGCCTCTGCCAAGTACATGCGGTACATGAATTTTCTATGCTGGTTGATCGGTAGGTTTTTCATATACCATCCCCGGATCCATTGGTTGATCGCCGCAAAGGAGATGTCCTTGGACAGCTTAAAACTTAGCACTTTGGTCACGCTCGCCTCCACTTCAGCTTTTACGATCCGTTCCCCATTCTTAGGTTTATCCTGAAGTTTCTGCTCCAATTCGGTCTGTACCTGTAACACCTCCCGCTTAGCAGCCGTGTTGTTCTCGCCTAGCTCCCATGCCCTTCGTAACTTTTGAAACCACGTTCTATAGGACTCCCCTATCCTGTTTTCCCGAAAAAGCAATGCCTCTTCCAGTAGATGCAGTGGACTACCGCCCTTGTCCGCATATTGTTTGAGCAAGATCGGCAGGATGTTGGGAGCAAAATTGAACTCATTCATCGTGGTATTTCCCCTGGCCCCACAGTATTGGGCAAAGGCGGCAAACAGTTCCTTTTCTTTTTGATATCCCCATCTTGTTTCCTCATCCTCCGGCACCAACAATTCGGTGTACAACCGCGATCTCTTGCTTTGGATGATATGGTCGTTTTGACTTGCCTGGGCATATCCGCTAAAAATAAAGCCCCCCAATAGGAACTCTGCCGTGCGCTTCCAGGTATCGGGAATGTCCAAATCCACTTCTGGCCTCCATTCATGTCCATAACTGCCCAACTCCTGTGTGATGTCCTTAAACATGGCCGTCGGCAATCTTTTGAAGTCGATATTCCGAAGGTTTTGCATGGCGTTCCCCTTAATATCGGCATAGAGCATATAGTCAACGGTGACCGGGGTCACCATGGAATCGAGCAGTTCCTTTAAAGACTTATCCGGTGATTCAAAGGTGAGCCAGTATTGGATCAGTGGAATTTTCTCCCGCGTCATCAGAATATCAAAAAAGGCCAGGAGGGCATCGAGGTTCAGCTGGATCGATTTCCAAACGGCCTCGCTATCTATCCCCAAACGCATGCAGCCTTGACGGCCGTTAAAAAACAATTCTGCCGTGCGCAGTACCATGGGGTCCGGGATAAAATCGATACCGGCCTCTGAAAATTTGGCCCACTCCTCTGGCTTGTTGCTTGCTATGACGACACTCATCGTTTTGAATTTTCCTGCGGACTGTCTTGTCAGTCCTATATTTTATGGCGTTTCTTCTTCCTTGCGACTGATCTTGGGAATGATCTGATCAAAAGCGAGGCCACTCCTGCCCTCTCCTCGGCCCGTGTGCTTTTTAAAACCTATCCAGGTAAACACCTTGCCGTTCTTCCAACGGGTCCGCTGAAAGGCCTTGTATCCTTTTATACCCGCTTTGGGCACTTCTTCCTCATTGAGGTAGTAGGCCACCCTATTTTCTTGATCGAGCCCTTCCCGCAACATGGAGGTACGCGGCTCTATCTTTTTGGGAACCGCACCATCAGGCATTTCTTCCAATACGCGTGGCATGGCAGCCCGTTGCAACTGTATTTCCCGTTTGTCATCGTCTTTGTGTACCGGGATAAAGGGGATCCAATGTTCGGGCACGGTGTTCACCACACGATATTTTATTTTGGCCTCGGTAGGTACCAGGGGCGGGGGCGGTGCACCAGTTGCTTCCTCTGCGAACAACTGCCTGAATTTGGACCTTGTTTCCATACCGGCCTCTTTGCCGTGTTTGCTGCTGCCGTTGGCCAGGGGAATCCGGGTCTCCACGGCCCAGACCATATTGGCTACCTCATCACGAAGAAAATACACTTCTTCCAACGGTTTTCCCTCATGCGATTTAGGCAGTGCGGGAAGCAGAAGTACGCTAAGGTCTGCCGGAACGTCCTCTTTTCCCCTAATGTTCAAATGGAACATGCTCCAGCGTTCCCAATCCTCATCACCTCCCCCACCAGCGGGTTCCACCCAGATTTTTTCCCCAAAAACGTTGGTTACCATCAGCCCTTCCACCTTGGAAATACTGCCCACGGGCAGGGTAAAGGGTAACATAAACCAATCGTTCGCATAGTTCAGTCCAAAGTCCAGCACCATCAATTGATTAATATCGGTAGTACTGGGGCTGATATTGCCCAGATTTGTCTTCCAGTCTTCCAAGGTCCACCATCTATTGTTGGGCATGCCCCCAAAGGTAACCGGGGAAGGAAGAAAGGAGAGGGTCAGCTCGTTTTGTACCGAACTAGCGGGAACAGGATTATCGGGTTCCGCCAAGGATTCTTTTTCATTGTGGATATCCAAATTATACCAGTCGAGATGCCCGTGGTAATATTCGTCCGCTACGAATACTTTTTCGTCCCCATTCTCCGGAGCCGAACAGGCGAACTGATATTCGAGATAAGCGGGTTTCCAAGAGGGGTTTTTCTCTTTAATGGGTTGATAATAGAGCGCTTCGAACCAATTGACGAACTTCACGGCCAGGGTATCGATCTGATCTTGCAGGGCCACAGTGTTGATAGCGGCGATCCCGTCATAGGCATGGTTTGTCGGGTCTTCGGCCAAATAGGCATACAGCTGGTAACCGTCCATGCAGTTCCGCTGCTTGTCATCCGGGCGAAGTTCCTCCACGGGATCCGTTTGGGTAGCCTCTTTTAGGACATTGGAAACGGCGGCAAAACTTTGCCAGACTTCCTGATGGGCGGAGCGCTGTACATCATCCTTGTCATCTGGCCTGGGCAGGGTAAACGCGTATTTTTTGATATAATCCACCTTAAAATTGAGCGATTCCCTTGCCATTAATTTTAGCCATTGTCTTCCCATAAGCAATCTGAGGTCGAGGGAAATCTCCTGATCGCCAATCCTAAAAGGTATTTCCTGGTTCTCGACCTTTACCTCCAGGGGGACTTCCTTATCAAAGACCGAACTCTTGTCCACTGCCGACTGATATTTGGTCAGGGCCGTGGTCTTGATGTGCACCTTGGCCATGATGGCCGAACCCGCATCTTCGCCCCGAAACTCCCCGGTCTGCCATTGTTTGGAAAGCATCCATAGCGGATCTCTTATTTCGGCCTTTAGGGCGCGCTCAAAGTTTTCTGCCCTTGGCCTTCCTTCCAAACGGTTCCACAGGGTAATGGTAGGAACATACTGGGTTACCGGTTTTACGACATTTCCGACCTGATCTAATACCAACTTAGCCATTGTCCACGGTTTTTAAGGTTATATTGTTATTGAGTGCGTAGTTCATGGCGATGGTCATAAACGGGTGTACGGTAACCGCCGAAACGGTGGCGGGCAGGAATTGGGCATAGGGCGTAGCATCGATCTGTGTGGGCTCAATGGCCCTGAGTTTTGCCATATCCAAGGTATCGTGCAGGTTGTCCACCACATCTTGCCATTGCCATTGCCCCTTGAAGGTGTGCGGGGTGACCAACAACATGCTTTGTGGCGGTTCTGCATTCGGCTGATCGTACTGAAAGCTAAGGCCGGTGGTTTCCGTAGGTGTGGGAATGACCTCCGTCCATTCATCTATAAGCAGTCCGGCCACGGGTTTTGTTGGGTCCAGGTTTTTGATATAGGCCGTATAGAGCAATTTATCGGCTTCGATAACATAACTCTCGGGAAAGGAAAGTCCTAACCACACATCCTCGTTTTTATAGGGCAATTGCATCGGTCTAAGGTCCAAGGTTGTGTCCTTAAAGGCCTCCGAATGCATGACCGTATTCTCCCAGTTCCCCATGCGCTCCCGGACACGTGCCACCCCATATAACCAATCATCCACCGGGAAATCGGTGCCCAGGGTATCCTTTTGGTACTTCAATAAGATATCACTGTCGTCATAAGCTTTTTTTATTTCGGCCCCTTGGACCGCGGGTAGTCCAAACTCGGGCACAATCTTAAAATCTTCCCCTAACAACAACTGCATGGCCTGGGTAAGTAATTTTACCTTTTTTGAGGGCAGGACCTCTACATTGCCCTCGTCTATTTTGGCCTGCACCGCTTCCGCGGTTTCCTTTACCGCTTCGTTCAAGGCAACGGCCTGTAGTTTTAGGTCTTCGCCAAATACAATCGCTTGCCGTTCGGCATCATCCGTATCGATGGTAAGCAGATCAAAGTCGGTCAGACTTTTTCCACTAGCGGAGCCAATCCCCGTTCTGAGCTTGTTCAACTCGCCTATCAAATCTTTGATCGCGATGAAATTTCCATTGAGCCAAGCATCGATCTCGGCCAACTTGCCATCAAATTCGCCGCGCTTGCCCTGCACGATGGCTTGGTAGGCCGCTACCGCGTTGGGCGGTGGTGGCAGCGGAACAGTGTAGGTGGTGGAAATAAGGCGTTCGGCCTTTTTGAGTACTTCCAATTGTCCTTCCTCATCCAGGGAAGGCGCTATTAAGTCAGTATTGATCAATTGGTTGTAGGCCGTTATTTTTTCCGCCCAACGTTTTCTATAGGCAAAGACCTTTTCGTAAATGGCTTTGTAAATGGCCTCCTTTCTATCATAGATAAACCCAAAGCCCGCCTGCTTTATGCCAAATTCGCTCAGGCTGAACATGCGTTGGCCGAAAAGGTCAACATAGGCATCAATGGCACCGATGATAGCATCTTTGTTGGCCATGGTCACCTCAAAATCCTCATCATCAAAATGGTTCAGAAAAGGGTCCGCAGCCAGATCGATGCCCTGATCCAAATCGGTAGCGTCCTTAAAGTTTGCCTTGAATTTCTCGAAGGTATCATCAATTCTGTCCATAGGGATGAACCCACTGGAATCCGTTGCTTCATTGGCCTCATTGGGCAAAGCGATATCACTGGGCCTAAGCGGCCTTGAAGCAAGGATGAGCGATCTTAGATTTCGCAACAAGGGGGCAAGTTCAAAGAGGCTTATCCGATCTACGAAGGTTTGCGTATAGTGAATCTGAAATTCAACATCGGGCCTGGGCGTATCGGTCTCATATACCCTTTTCAAAATATATTCGTCCAATGCGGTAAGGTTTTTTTGGCTGTCCAGATCTACCAGGTAAAGCAGGTCGATCGGCGACAGGCCCAGATCCTGCATGGAGACGGATGCGGTAGTCGTCGGATTGGTATTTTCCCCCTCATAGGAAGGAGATCGATAGCTGTATTGGCAATGTATCTCGGACATGGGTGGAAGCAATTCGCCAAGCAGGGCATCAATGGCCGGTTCGGCGACCACCCTGGCCTTTGTGGTCAAGGGATCGGCTATGGTGATACCGGTTTCCAGATGTATGCCTACCCTATTGGTGAGGCTGATTCCGCTTCTAGGCGTACGCACTACATCCGGTGTTGGGGGAAAACCTCCTTTGCTAAAGGCATCCATGGTTCCCGCGGCCCGATCATAGTTTCCCTGCACCACCTGATGGACACTCTCGGCGATACCCAAATCGGCGACTGCGTCATTGATATTCAACAGACGGGCCACCTCCTCATTGACTATTTTGCGATGGTCGGCAAATTGGGGTTCATTGGCAAACCTCAGGTCTTTCCCGAAAGGATATGCATTGTTTTTGGTTTCCAGTACGTGTTCTACCAACGCTAGACCGTCCACGACGTTTCTCGCTTCTATTTGCGTTATTGACTCGATATCACTTTCGTTTTGCGAGGTCTCGTTAAGTTGATTGCCCCTAAGCGGGAAGGCAATTCTCAGTTCATAAATAAAGATATCCACCTCTGCTTCCGCGTAACGGTCATGAAGGCCTCTTTCCAATTGATAGCCAAGCAGGGCACCCAGACTCTGCCCTTGGCGCATCCCTTCGATAACCGCCATGGCCATGCGTACACGCTCTGAGGATAGGTTGACCTTATAGGTTTCCGGATCTTCCGGACTTGCCTCGGTAATATATGCGTTGCGCAGTACTGAAGCAGTGATCGCCTGATTGATGGAGGGGGCATGGATAAAGCCGGCGTTATTGCTATCGGTAACAATTTGCCGACTATCATCAGGGTCGAAAATAGGTTGTAATTCCTCGGGCAATTCAGCCGGGGCCAATTGCTCCGGATCGGGCTTGAGGTCTTCTACCCAGCCATAGGCTCCGAGATAAATACCTTCCTTGACGGTCTCGTCCTGTGCATTTCGCCAATAACGCATCCCGGTCAACTGCATGTTGGAAAAGGCCAGCAACCAGGCATCCAAACGGTAGGAACAGCAGTCCAGATGTTCTACGAATGCCCTTTCGAGCCTAGCCGTAGGAACATCTTTCAGGTGGTCAAGGGCTTTGAGCATTGCTTTTAGATCGAGCGTACTGGCCAGGCTGATATTTTCCGCGATAAGGTTGGAGATGTGTTTCGCCACGGTAATATCTTCATTGACTATACGCGGTTCAGGACGTTCCAAGTAATCGAACTTACTTTCAAAGCCGTTCTGCCCCACTTTTACCCCGATAAAATCGTCATCGATCTTTGCCTCCTTAAGGTCCTTCACACTGAGAATACCCGCCTCCCCATAGAGATTAAAGGACGTATTGGAGAATTCCAGGGTCAATGAATGACGCAACATTTGATAAAGCAGGGCAGTGGGGGCCTTATCGGCAAAACCCAATTGTCTTTTGATGGTATTGAGATTTACTTCGGCATTTTCCACCAACCAATGGATATAATTCTTGCCCTCGGTATCGGTTCCTTCCGGCGTGGTATAGGCCCGGATCGGTTTCTCTTCGGACAAGGGAACATCATCGATCAAGGGTTTGTTGAGGGTGTTGGGCTGGGTAAGGAAGAACTTTTCCAAGATGGGCACCAGATCTTCCTCATTATCGCCGGTCTGAGGTACGTATCCCAATTTTTTTAAAAGGTCCAAACCTCTTTTTTTATAAGCCCCTTCGATCAATAGGGCTATAAATATGCCCAGGCCGCTCATGTTGAGCTTATTGAACAAATGGGCAAAACTCTCTGCATATCGTTGATCAAACTGTACCGAAGTGGCATGCAGGCCCAACACGTTCAATAGGTTTTGGTGCGGGTCCCCCTCCTTGCCCACATAGGCCACCTCTTCCTGAAGTTTTAAAAAATCTTCCCTAACGGTGTCCAAAAGGCCGCTCAGGCGCTGAAGCAGGGCAATGGAGTTCCCATATTTGCTATTGGCGAGCAGGTTGTTCCCGGTTCTGTCGAACAACCATTCTGGTTTTTTGGTCTTGCCGATGGCCAGGATGCCATAGGGCTGGTCCCCAATCCGAATGGCAGGAAGGCTTCCCCTCCCGCTTATAAAATCTATGAAGAAATCACGTGCCAACCGTTCCTGGCCGGTATCGAATACCGGGGTCATCATGCTTTCCATAAAATAGCCGATGGTAGCGTTCCACAGAGACGTATTCATGGCCCTGGCCTCACATTGATCGGTATGGTAATAATGGGCGGCCAATTTAAGCGAGGACGCCGTGGGATCGATGCCGAGGAGATCGCTCAACCACCTGCCGTCCTTTTTGCTTAGGGAATCGTCGGGGTCATCGGTCTGCTTCTGGGCGATATAGCGTTCAAAGGTAGTTTCGGTATCCTCATTTTCCGTGAAGCCCGAATCTTCTTTTTCGGTGTTGTTGGTAGGTGTTCCCTGCGGCATGATGGAGAAGCCGCTACTGCCATAATGATGGTTATGGAATAATGTTTCGAGGGATTTTTGTGATTCTGTCTTGTCCTCCCTGAGGTTTACGCCCATGACGAACAGGCGATCGAAACCCTGGGCATATTGTTCACGGCTAAGGTCTATTTTGAATCCCATTCCCACCTTCACGGCCTCTTCAAAGTCGAACAGCCATTGGGTCTCAGATCGCTGACTAAGGTAGTCGATATACTGTGCCGCTTTTATTTCGTCCTTGAAATCCTCAAAAACTTGTCCAAGCCAGGTCTCCACAGCTTCGGGATCCACCAAGGCCTGAAATTCAGCAATAAATTCGGCCTCTGTTTTTTCTGCCCGTATCCTATCCTTTAAATTATCGTAATATTCCGCCAGTTTAAGGGTTCTTTCCTGGTCCGTGGTCAGTGCGTTGAAGTCGGCGATCAACTGTTGTTTCAAGAGGTCGTTGGAATCCAGGGAAGGGTTGGGCCCTATGATCAACGGATCGGGAATAAAGCCCCCCAATTCTTCAAGCACCTTGATTGGGTTTCCCTCATCATCCTTGCCCTGGAAGCCCAATAGCACGAACTTTTCGGGCAATGTCCTTACGCTGGCCGCCTGTGACCAGGAAGACTGTTTGCTATCCATTTCATCGGTCTTGGGGAATTCAACGAAGCTCACCTTGACCTCTGGAGGGTTTTCGTCGGGCACTTTTTGATCATGTAGGTTAAAGGGCACATAGGAGGCCACTAATTCGGCGGCGCGTTCTTCTCCCGAAACGGCCATGATCAAGTCGGCATTGGCCTGGTCGATATCCTCCAGATTGTCACCGGCCAGCCATATTTTTTTCCAATAGGCCTTAAGGGCGTCCTGTTCTGCCGCTACCGGCAATTCTTCAACACCGATACAAAGGATAATTTCATCTTTATCTACTCTGACGGGCAGGTCTTCCATGGCCAAGGGGCCGTAGTTCTGGATGATCCAATACGCGCGCCCTGCTTGAAAATGATTGGCCAAGGCCCGCCAAGCTCCCTTAAGGCCCGATTCGATGAAATCTTGCAGCTCGTCCTCATTGGAAGTGCCGGTGCTCCATACACTCATCCAGTAGTCTTTTGCCTTGAGGATCTCTGCTTCCGAAGGGATATTTTCAAAAGTATCTACCGAACATTCATCGGGAAAGATCCGCACCCATAGTTGATTTCGGAACACATTGTTATCCACCTCAACCCGTTTGAACCGGGTCTCCAAACGGACCGGAAACAGCAAAATGGGCAGCTCATCGCTAAATTGCCCAATATGCTTCCGTGGATCCGTAAACGCATCAAATTTTGCGATGGCACCGATTTCCAGGTTGCGGTGTTCGTCTAGAAGTACTTTCTCATTGACAATTTGGGTGCCCAAGGCCTGTTCGTCGGTAACAATCTGTTTTACCCGACTGTGGTCCGGACCAAAGACCCGAAGCAGCTTTTCTTTTTCCGTTTTCAGCTTTTTTAGGCGTTCACCTGCCAGAAAAATGCTTTTTTCCGCATCGTGCTTCGTTTCACGGGCCGCTTTTAATTCCTTTTTTGTTTTGTTGTACTCAGACATGATTCCTTTGGCTTTTAGGGTTGGGTCGGAATATCGGGCAACATTTCACTCGCATGAACCGCCACCAGTACCGGTACCTGATACAGTACATAGGCCAGCTCGGCCGCGTTCATTTCCTTGTTCCATACAATGTTTTCATCCTCTCCCTTTTGTATCAACTTCTCGTCCTCACTGTTGTCGGCCGCCAGGGGTTTAAGCGGTATTTCATCGGTATCGTTGTTGATCTGTATAAAATCCCCTTCGGCTACTGCTGGCGTGATGTGGCCCCAACTCAGGTCGTTCCATATCTTTACCGTATCCAGACCTGCATCTTCATCTGCGATATCGAGGCCAAACCTCGGTTCACCCGGCCTTTCCTTGATTACAAAAAACCAGCCCGGGTCGTCCCAGTTGACCTCCGGTGCACATTGCGCACTTACCGGGTCATCTTCCTTGCCCGTACCGCCCTTGGCCTCACAAACCGTAAGGTCGAACCCAAAGAAATAAATATCAGGATCTACCTTGGCTTCATACAGGGGTGATTTAACGATGGTTTGGGGAGGGTTTTCCTCTTGGCCTTCGGGTATGGGGGCAAGGGTCCTTTCCCGTGTTCGGTCTATGGTCTGACTTGGGTCCAAAACCGGATCTCCGTTTTCATCCTTCCAAACGGCCTTATGGGCATAGATTACGGCCGTTGGGTATTTTTTAAGGAGTTCGCCCCGGATAACGAGTACTACTTCCTCTTCATTTTCACCGGGCAGTTCCCGATTGTCATGATCGCCCAAGTCCGAATTTTTGCTCCAATAATGTAAGGGCTTAATATCTTTGAGTTCTTCCTTGAGTATGGCTTCATGGGCCACCCTTAAAAAAGCTTCGTCCTTGGGATCGGAAGTGTCCAGCAAGCGATCGTAATTGGGGCGCAGATCGGGCATGTTACGATCATCCAATATTTTCTTATAGCGCGCGGTCAGATTGGCTACCGTAATGGGTTGCGTATCCATAAAACCGCTTACCTCCCAGAATTGCCTAAAATAGCTGCCCCGTTGATCGGTAGGATACTCGCGCCATAACAGCTCTCGGGCAAATTCGTGGTTCAAGCCCACCATATACGCTTCAATAAATTGTTGGTTGGTCTCCAGGATCGAAATGCTGTTCTGTTCTATAAAATTGATATTGGGCAAGAACAGTTCGGAGGAATATTCCGTCAAGGGCTTGTACATGGGCAGATCAAACTTGGGATAGGCCATGGCCTCAACAAAGCGTTCTTTGAGCTGCAAACGGATAAAGGGAGGGATAAACACACTGCCATATACCCAACGCGGAATGCTGACCGACGGATTTATACTGTCAAAAACATCTTGGTTTACCACACCTATTTTAAGGGGTATCCGTGCTTTGGGCACTCCTAGTTTCCTGTCATTCTGTATCAAGGTGTTCACATCCTTCAAAGCTGTTTTAAATCGGGTGCCTTCCTCGCTATCCACGCCCCCGATCGAAGGAGTAAAATTTTCCCGTGGGTCCGAAATTCTAAAATCGGGGCTTTTGGGAAGCTCATCCACCGATTCCGGGGTCTGGTTTTCTTCATGGATGGACGTCGCATTTTCCAATGCTTTTGACCATCGGTCCAAGAGGCGATATAGGTAAATCGATATGGCGATTGCCACTACGCCAACGGCAATGGCCGTTGAAAGCGGCAGGAACAACAACAGCACAAGGAAGAGGATCAACGCAAGCACAAGTGGGATCCATTTGATCCAGGGATAGGCCTTCAATAGCGCCTTCAGAAAGTTGGGCGCTGTGCCCGGCTCAACGGCTTCTGCAATGTCTTCAGGGCTTTGAGCACCTTCCGGAGCCTCTTTGGGTGGTGCGGCGCTTACATCGCCCTCATTGATCCGGGTAATCAAATTATCGAGTCCGATGTCTTCGGTAAAGGGCAATCTTTTGGCAAATTTTCCCCTTGGTCTAAGCAACTGCCTCATTTTATTGGAGGTGGGTGCCAGGGTAAGTGTGCTCTCCCGCTTTTTGAAGAAGACCGTTTGACCTTCGCTCAAGACCCTGTTGTGCACCGGAGCGGTAAAGCTCATCCATTTATCGGGCTTTTTGCTTTGCATGCCGGTAAGTTGGTTCCCGTACCAGGCCGTAGCGGCCATTTTAGCCAACTGGGCCTGCCTTATGCGCATATTGGCCTCCAATACGTCCCCGACCTGTTCCCAGGCGGCTTTCATATAATCCTCCTGATATTCCTGGACTACCTTGGTCCCAAATCCCGCGGCCACCCGCCACCTCGGATCCAGGTTCAGCTCGTGTATCCAATTATCGTTGGGCGAGGTATCCGTACTGTTGTCGCGCTCCTTTAAAAGACGCTGGGTAAGCGCATGCCACCTTCCATACAGGGGCGCGGTAATCAAGGGGTCCGGGTTATTTTTAATGTCGTACTCCGTTTCCGGTTCGTTGGCGGTCACTTCCTGTTCAATAGTGGCATTACCGTGCACGGTTTGGGCATCGGTGGTTTCGTAGCTGTCCGTAAGATTGATAAAGGCCGCCAGGTTCTCCTGGAACTTATGCGGATATTTCGTTGGGTCATCGGGGTCTGCCCAATCCCTGTATTTGTTAACCTCCTGTAGTTCCTGTGGGCCATAGAATGTGTCCGGAATGCGCAGGGCACCGCCCAGCTTTAGAATTCCGTTCAATTTATCGGCCTCCGGAGTGGCTGCCTCATCCCGGATTCCGGGCAGGTTGGCACCGGGTTGTTGTACATCCATATCGCGGAGCCCTACCCGACTGTCGATGGGTTTGGGTTCCAACAACCGGACCAGATATTCAAAATCGCCCACCGTGCCCGTTCTAAAAAACCAACGATGGTAATAGGGCAACTGATGCCCTACGGCCAAACTGCCCGCATCCCAGGCGTGCGCATCAAAAGCAACCGTTTCCGGGTTGTTACCAAGTCCGGCCAAACGTCCGCTTTCAAAAACGGGTACCAAAAAGGCGTGATAGGCGGCCTTGTCCTCCAATTTCCTTGGACATACGATTCTGGAGTAGGAAAGATCCGGGTTTTCATCCAATACGTCCTTGAGGGCGGAAGAAATGGCACTGGTCTGTGTAGAGCGGATGTCATCGCCCACAATGTTCCGGTTTACATGTACATGTGCCCAGGCCCAGGATTGCGCCAGAGGTGGCAATTTGGCCTTATCGGTAAGACTGATATAGGATAAGGGCCGATCCTTGATATTTTTGCCATTTTCAAATTCATTTTCCTTAAGTACCACCAGGGCCAACCAAGGCAGTAACCGATGGTCGGTCGGATTGGGCATGGGCGAATACCGCCAGGGCAGGTCCTCATCATAGAAATCGATATAGGGCAGGTAATTGGGCTCAAAATTGGCAATTCCGTTCCTGGGCTCGACCTTTATGATCGCCTTTTGGTCCAAGCCTACGATATCGCCCGGACCGTACAGTTGTATTTCCTTGGATACCACTTGGGACAGTTCCCCGCCCCCCTCGGTTTTATCACCGCGAATGGTCACGTCAATGGGGATGGTGGCCCTGCTACCCGAATCGCCACCGATCTGATTGGCAATTCCCTCTCTTAGCCAGGGTAAAAACGTATATGTCGCTAGTTCACTCATGCTGCTGTATTGGCTTCTGTATTTGGAATCACGTGGAATTCTTCAAGACTGTTGGGGTCCGATTTGGCCAGTTCATTGCGGTAATCCTCGGCACTTGCCCAACTCGTAAAGTGGCTCATGTAGTTTTCATCACCGTCCTGTATCGGTTTGTTGTCGGCAACCGTGGCCACACTGTACAGGTTTGGTTGCATCGAAATACCTTGGCCGTTGCCGTTGATCTGTTTTTTATAATGCTGGGATATGATCGATTTGGTGACCGAACTGCCGTTCAGATAATGACCGAACAAGGCGGTAAACAGCCCGGTAAAAGCTACATGGAACGGACTTAGGAAACTGATCAAGAAACGTTTAAAATTATTGTCTATGATGACGGTCTCGTAACGAATGATGCGTTTTACCCCAAGGCTGGTCTGCAGATCGTCGCCTTCCACACTAAGCTCCATACCGCTCTCGTAAAGCTCAAAACCCGGACTCGACAACTTCTTCGTGTTGTCCAGATCTTTGAACTCGCCCGTGGCAAATTTCTCCTGGATTACCGTGGTGCCCAGGTTCGGGCCGTTTTGGATACCGGCAGTGGCCGACAATTTGTTGACATCAGCAGGACGCTGGTTCCCGAATTTCTCCAATACCAGATTGAGCGGCATTTTACGCTGACTAATCCGCAGTTTGCCCACGGGATGCAGTACAAGGGGCCTCGTATCCGGTTCGCTGCTATCGGCTTCGGCAGCCTCTGGTTCGCCCAGTTTTCTTAGGGAAACCAGAATCCCTTTGTTGGCAGGAATGATGGCCTCCCAATTGGTAATCGCCGCAAATTCCCTTTCGATCAATGGGAATACCTCAATGGGTGGTAGCTCGGTTTGACGTTCTTCGCCCCAGGTCTCATCAATATTGATCTTGATGGTTGGACCCAACCAGGTAATCTTCCATTTGGCCTTGCCTTTGATATGCCATTTCGAAGGACCTTCCAACAGTCCGCTGATCGAAATACTGAACAGCCCAAAACCGAACACTTTGACCGAAAGTCCGACCGAGAACTCGAAAATAAAGTAGAAGGGGTCAAACTGGAACAGCGCATCAAAACTCAGATGGCCTTCCACGTTCAGGGCACTAAAACCAAAATACAGCTCCGCCCTGGCACCAAATTGTACCGTATTGGAGGTGACCGCAAAATAACCTTCAATACGGATCCGTGCGGCAGATTCGTTGAGGATGTTAACCGCGATCCTTGGGGGTTCCTGGAAAGGTAAGGGTGGTGGACTAAACCTGGGGTGGAAGCCCCCAACACTGACGATAAAATTCGAATTATCGCCCCAATTCACCAAGAGGCCCATTCCGCCCTCCAGGGTAATGAACAAAATTCGGGAGTCGTACAAAAAGGCGTAGAACCACAGCAGTTTGTTGGAAGGTTCTATACGACCGATAAAGTTGACCTGCAATCGCAGGATATCGGCGTCCTCGTCGGGCAGTGCCACCTTTAAGACCCCCAGGATGGTTATGTATACATCCGGGAATTCCAATATTACGCCTAGGGAGAGACTCACCAAGGTAGGGGTCCCATAGCCTATTTTGGCCATAGGGCCCACCAAGAACGCGTCGTTGGCCGTTGGGAAGAACTGTTTAAGGTCGCTTATGATTCTTGGTGCGTTGGCGATAACGTCTTGTGGGAACATAACGCTTTCCACGGAACCGGTTCGTACCCCTTCGGCAAGCGGATCCACCCGTACGGTACGGTTGAGTCCCAGCAGTCCGCCCACGCCCAGAAGGGTAAAACCAAAGCCCAATTGTATGCCTGTTCCGAACTCCACCGTTATAATAATGATCATGGAAAAGCCCTTGGACCCATCGGGCATCCGGGTCGTAACCAGCCCAATGGCCTTTAAGGCGATCCATTCACTGAAGACCAGTTCCAGGGCCCCGGCGTATTCTTCACGGTCAAAATCAAAAAAGAGATACCCTCCCCCTTTTACCGCACCGGCATCTACGGAAAGGCCCAGCCCGTTGGGAGGTTTAAAGCCAAAATCAAGATCTACCACCCCGGAACTTCCCTGTACGCCGGAAACGGGTGTAACCTTGGCCGAAGCGCCTATTTGCTCTACCGTTACCTGAAGGGGACCGAGTTCGGCCTTGATATTGGTGCTGAATTCAATCGGAAACGCCCCGTCCTCAAAACCAAGGCTCAATACCATGGCACTGATGTCTATAGGGCCCAAATTAACATGCAAGGGCAGCTCTATGTTCAGGGAACCGCTTCCGGTAATGAAAAAGCCACTTCCGGAGTTCCATCCAAAGCCCAGATCAAAGTCGACATCAACATCGAGGTTAGATAATAGGGAAGCGATAAACCCGTCAGAACCTTCGGTAGAAATAATCACTTTACCGCCCACAATATTCCCCGCCATCCCAAATTCGCCCTTGGCTTCATTGGCCGCGGTATCCCATAACAGGGCTGTGGACACCCCGAAACCTATTTCCCTTGCAGAAATTCCACTTCCGCCGCCCAGGGTCAGGATAGAGATATTGCCTTCGCCCGGGGCAGCCGTTCTGACCAGTTTCATGGTCATTTCGCCTTGTGGTGTTCCACTTAGGGGAATAAGCGACAGTTGGGCCGGAGGTAGCAAGCGGAGACCGGCGGAGGCCTCAATGGGCAAGGAAATTCCAATGTCAACGCTCCATTGTTCGGAAATGGGTATCCGAAAAGAAAACCCTTCCGTAAGATCCAGCATCACGGTAGCTTCCAGGCCCGGCGGATTGATACCTTTGGTAGGGGCCAAGCTGAACAGCATCCATTCCAAGGCCGGCCTGTCCCCATCGGCGATCGTTTTCCGCGCTACGGGAACACCTAGGGACTGAAATAAATAGTACAACCGATTGATCAATAGTTCTGCCTCCAGATTGTTGGTGCCCCATTTATACAGGTTCTCCACAATAGACAACGGATTGTCAAGGAAATCGGTAAGCAGATCCAGGTGCAATTTTTTCTCCACATAGTTCGGAAGTAATTCATCGGTATCGCCTACATTCTTCCGCTCCAGGGTAATAAGTCCGAAGAGTTCAAACAGTCTATAAAAGAAGGGGAAGTACCCCTCCATATGTTCAACGATCAGGGTTTCTGCAAGCCTTCCAGGGAGTTCGTTGATAAATTGGGTAAACTCGGCAGGCGATAGGCCTCCTGTAAAACCAATGGAATTTATTTCATTCGTAATGGTAGCAATGGATTCGATCAGCAGTTTGATCTGCTGGATCAGTTCAAGGGCCTTGGTGAGCATGCCCTCAAAATCCTCTGTCTGTACGGCGGCGATGAGTGCCTCTACCAGATTCTTCAATTCGTCGGCGGAAGCCGCTGTTTGCTGTATGGCATTTTCCAAGGCCGGTGTAACGCTGGTCTGCGGGAGTACCAGGCCGAATTCGGCAAAAACATCCAATACCCTTTTGTGCTGCAAGCGATCCGTGAGCGGGGTAAGCGCATTGGTGAGTTGCAGTGCAATTTTTTCTATGGTTCCAGAGTTATCCACGCATGATTTTTATGAGGTTCTGACGGAGGATGGAATACAGGGTAAGCACCAATAGAAGCGGTAAAAGAACAACTCCCAAGAGTGAATCGATAAGCAACAAAACCATTAAGGTCGTTTTCTCCTTTGAAGGAGGCACCAAAAGGTTGACAAGTCTTTCTGTGTGTTTGATCACATACACCGTGGGCAAGACGACGAGCATACGCACAGTGGCCTTGGCCCTTTCATCCTTGGCAATGATCCTGGCCAAAGCCGGACTAAAGGAATAATAGACCCTATTCACGGTATGGACAAAGCGATTTCCAAAAGCGGAAGCCGCCTTTAGTTCCCTTCGCAACAACTGCAAATAAAGCACCATTTCGTGATTGGCAGATCCCAAGGTAGTAGTTGCTATAATACAGTCGTCATCATTGGTACTGGTAGGAACGGGCGCCGGAGGTGGTTCGGCCAATTGGATAAACTTGGCTCGGTCACAAGGGACCAAGCCTGTATTCGGTGCCGCTGCATCTTTCATGATCCATAGCATATAGTATCCTGGCGGCGCCAAATTTCTATTGCTTGGCACGGTCACCCGGAGTTTGCCGGAAACCAAGGTAAAATCGAGCCGTACGTACCTTTGTTCCGTATCCGTGTGGTGGGTAGGCCCGCCGGGACGTATAAAAGCCACTTTGGTAATGTTTGCTGCATCCGGTGTGGTAATATCAAATTGCTGTTCGTAGAAGACCTGACCGGTAGAGCTCCCGTTCCTTAGCACATCGGTTATGACTGGGCGTGGCCCCTTAAAAAAGTAAGGCGGTTGATAAATTTCATAATCCTTCCTATTTAAGGCCATGGAAGTATAGTTTCCGAGCGTGTCTATAACGCCATAGGTAGGTCCGTTCCATGATTCTGGATAGGGTTGTTCTTGCCCTATATCGTTGATGAAAGGTGGCGTAAATCGTTTGGGAGTACCATTGGGGTTTTGATGCAATGCGGGTTCAATATCATTGGGATCTGCACCCCCGGAAACCATCACCTTGCCATCGGGGAGCAGTAAGGCAGTGGAATGATACATTCTAGGATGGGTCAAGGCGGCTACGGGCCTGAACGATGTGCCATCAAAGATTTCACAAATTCTGGAGGGTGTTGTTCCCCGCGCGGTACTGAGCCATTTAAAATTATCATGGCCACCAGCGATAAGCACCGTTTCATCGGGCAGTATCACGCCATGCCCATTGATTCTTCCATGGGTAAGCGTATTGGAAGTTGGGGTCCAGGTAGGAGGGCTGGCCAAGGTGTCCAGGATTTCGGCACTCTTGGGGTCTGTAGCCGCACTGATACGTCTGAACGAGGTATTCCCCAAGGCCTGCATTATTGGGTTGCCTGCTCCATTGAGTGCCAACGATCCTCCAAATAGCAATATTTTTCCGTCCCTTGCCGGGGGTAGTAATAAACTCATGCCTTCCTCCCGATTGGGCTGGTTCGGCCTCAGGCTTCCACCAAAAGTGTCCCAGCTTCCGGAGCCGGCTGCTGAATTTACGGTTAAAGCCCTTGTATTTGGATTATTGATTTCCTGCCCCCAATTGGTTCCGGTGAAGAAAATCTTTCCGTTTGGGCTTAAATGCATGCCCGGATATATGGGCAATTCAAAGGTGGCACCTGTGAGTGTTCGCGCACCATAATTGGGTGGAGATAACAGTTCTGCCTCATCGGATATTCCCCACCGCCTTTGAATTAATAGGTTTAGACTGGACAAGGGTACGGTCGTAATTTGTGTATAGGTCTCCACCCCGCCCGTTATTGAACCCGTAAATATTTGATTGTTGTCAGGATTAAAAAAGTAAAAATCTCCCGTACCTGTTTGTTCCACCAAAATGAGCATATCTCCTGTGTTATCGAAGGTATGGGGTATACCACCCCGATTGACGAAAAGGGTAATGTTGTTTCCGGCGCTGTCCACATAAACCGTGAATCCTCCAACAAAGGGCACAGCAACTGGGGGGCCAAGTTTAGAATTCCTTCTAAATACGGGTTCTCCAGCTGAATTGACCTCATCGATGCCCTCGTCCCTACCCGAAAAAACTACTACTTCCCCGTTTCCTAAGAGCACCGAGGTAGGGTACCATCTCCCTTGGGCCATCTCGTTGGTACTGGAACCCGTTCTGCTTAGCGACCATTGTTCTGTGGTAGGATCAAAAAAGCATATGTTTTTCGCCCCCACACTGCCATGGGCGTGAAAATCCAAAGATCCCCCGACCACCAGGATCCGTCCGTCCGGAATTTGAACGTAATGACAGCAAAACAAATCGAGTCCGGTAGGGAAATATTTCGGAGTCATGGTTGCTCCGGCATTATTGGGGTCAAAGACATAACTCACGCCACGGTAACCTGCACTGGCCAATCCATTAGGGTTACCGCCATAATCCGCACTTTCCGTATGTCCACAGAAGACCAAGACCTTGCCGGTACGCAGAAGAAAGGAATGCAGCACGAACAATCCGCGCTTATCCACGACCATATTTGCGCCACTCCTGTCATATCTTGTTTGATCAGGAACCTTGAATAGCTGTGGGGCTTCCCATACTCCGTTAGCCGCTGACATACGTAGATTTAACCATGTTTAACTGAACTTTATAAAACTTGGGGAACGAAAATTCTTTCGCTATCCGGGCAACCCTTCCCATGCGGTACAGGTAAAACCTAGATTTGCGTTAACTCAAATGTGAATAAGGTGGTTTGGTCTTTGGGCTATTCGTGTGGGTCGGGATTCTTAAATGGGCACCTCAAATATCCAAAGCTTAAGATACAATATACCACCCTACCCTGAGGTAAATTCTGTATAATTTGAGGAGTATTCTGTATGAATGGTAATGTTTCTATTATTTTTTAGCGTCTGATGAAGTATCGCTTTAAAAATCGCCTGTAGCTGTGGCATCAAAAGGGAAGTTCAATCCACCCAATGGGGATACATATTGATGCCTCCATTTTTGGTGAGTTGACGCAGGCCACTGCCATCGGCCCTTACCAAAAACAGTTCAAAGTTCCCTGTTCTACGTGAGGCATAGGCGATTTCCCTACCATCGGGCGACCAGGCCGTTTGGTAGCCATAGATGGGAAGTGCTCCTGGGTAATAGGGAGTGTAGAGGTTCCTTTTGACGCTTTGGTTCCCGGTCAGGTTTACCCGGTTTTTTCCATCGGCATCCATAACATAGGTGTCTATATACCGCTTGCCCTTGCCCTTTGGCATATGGTGGTAGGCAATCCTTTTGGAATCGGGCGACCAACAAGGAGCAAATTCATCAATATCGGGGGTATTGGTGAGGTTCACCTGATTACGCCCATCCGGGTCCATGGTAAAAATATCGAGGCTCCCGTCCCTATCGGAAAAAAACACGATTTTTTTCCCATCGGGCGACCAAGTTGGGCTATGGTCCAGGCCTTTAGTCCGTGTTAGGTTGGTATCGCCGCTGCCGTCCAGGTTCATCCTAAAAATTTCGGCATCCCCATCAAAGTAGGGCGGGGATTTGGTAGCTACCTTGTTGTACACCAGACTTTTGCTGTTGGGCGCCCAGGCAGCGCCCCAGGTGTATTGGGGGCCCTTCGTCCATTTTTTCTGCCCCGTGAAGTCCGATTTGGCCAGGGCCACCTTCCATCCCCCGTATTTATACGTGGCAAAGGTGATGTATTTGCCATCAGGGGACACTTGCCCCCCGTCATTCCCTCGGCGGGAAACCGCATCAAACGTAAGTTGCCGCAGCCCAGTGCCATCCGCGTTGATGCTGTAGAGCTCGGAATCCCTACTGCTCACATCGGAATTAAAAATGAGTCGTTGTTTGGCCTGCCCCTGAACCAGGCATGGGCCCATCAACAGGGCCAGAAGGATACATTTGATTCCCATAATCGTTGTTTTCAATTTGTGGGAACAAACTAAGGCCAACACCGCTAAGGAAGAAATAGAATGTGATTAGGGGCGGAATCTGGGATGAACAGCGTGCTGAACCTTGCTAAATCAGGTTTTCGCTTTGATTCAAAAAGGTGATGATCTTTTCCTTATAGGACCTGCCCGAAACGACTTCCGAACCCGTTTTGAGCAGCAATTTGTACTCGGAATTGCCCATATAGGTGCAGGATTGTATATAGTGTTTGTTCAAAATCACAGACCGGTGCACCCTGAGAAAGGTAGACAGGTCCAATTCCCCTTCTACCGTATTCATGGTGGCCCTGAACAGGTATTTTTTCCCTTCGGTAAACAGTTCCACATAATTGCCACTGGATCGGATACTGACGATATCCTCCGTCCGGACCGAGAGGATGCGTCCATTCTTCTTGATTTCAAAAGAAGTTCTATAGGTATCCTCTTCTTCGGAAAGCGTGTTTAGAAGCTGCTGGATCTTGGCTTCCAATACCGAAGCCTTTTCCTTTCGCTTAAGCTCAAACATGCGCTGTATCGCGATACGCAGGCGTTCTTCGTCAAAAGGTTTTAACAAATAATCCACCGCGTTGATCTCAAAGGCCTTTAAGGCATAAGTGTCATAGGCGGTGGTAAAAATCACGTAGGGCAGTTTTTTGAGTTTTTGAAGGACGGCAAAGCCGTTCATATCAGGCATCTGCACATCCAAAAAGATAAGGTCGGGCTCCTTGAGCCCAATTTTTTCCAGGGCCTCCGCACCGTTTTTACATTCGGCAACAATGACTACATCGGTTTCCTCGGCCAGCAGCTTCACCAGGCGTTGTCGGGCCAAATATTCGTCGTCTATGATAATACATCTCAGTTTCATGGCCTAGTGTTTAAGGGCAGGGCAATTTGTGCCATATAGCGGTTCGGGGTGATAAAACGGGATTCAAAGAGAAACTCATCCTTGTAGAGCCCTTGCAGCCGCTTTTTCACATTTTTAAGTCCCAGGCCGGTCCCTGGGGTATTCGGGGCGGCCCCTTCCGAGCTATTGGAAATTTTTACCTCCATATGCGGACTGCCCAAGGCCTGCTTGCTCCCCTTTTGGATGGCGATATGGATCTCACCCTGCTCCATGGCCGGGGCGATACCGTATTTGATGGCGTTCTCCACCAAGGGCTGTAAGATCATATTGGGAATCCGGGCCGGAAGCACTTCTTGGGAAATGTCGTATTGCACGCGCATCTTGTCCGCATAGCGTATCTGTTCCAGTTCCAGATAATCCTTGATAAATTGGAGCTCCTTTTCCACCGTGGTCATTTGTTCCACATCATTTTCCAGGAGGGTACGCATCAGGGTTCCCATTTTGGTGAGCATGCGCTGTGCCTTTCTCGAGTCGATATCGATCATGGCCGAGATGGAATGCAGCGTATTGAACAAAAAGTGGGGGTGCAATTGCATCTGTAGGCTGGTCAGCTGGGCAGCGATCAGTTCTTTTTGATTGTGCAGGTACCTTTTTTGATAATCCAGGGCCAGAAACAGCGCAATAATGACCCACAGTTCTATAAAACTGGAGAAGCTGCCAATACTGAGGGCCACTAGGTTGTTATGGCCAAGAAAGGCCTTCATATATCCGCTTTCCAAAAAGTAGACCAAATCATTGGCCCTTGTAGCGATCAGTTGGTGGACAAAGGCGAGCAACACACTGCCCAGAAGTACCATAAGCAGGGTGAAGACGGTATTTTTTTTCCGTTTTTGGAGCTGTTTTGTTAAAGAATATGCCCAAGGTGTTAAAACGACCCACAAAAGGTAGTTTATGCTTATTTTTAGGGTGATAAGAAGCCAACTAAAGGGGTAATTGTACTGATTGATCAAATGATCGGCATAGGCCTTTATTACAAAGAACAGGCTGATAAGGAGGCCTGCCAGCACCATTTTTGTCAGGGATACCGGTAATTTTGAATAATATGGAGGGCTTTTAACGGGCATTGTTCCAAAAATATAGATAATTTATGGTCCGGATAAAAAATAGTGTTTTGCAAATCGCTGCAACCCATAACCCATTTTCAATGAAACCCAAAAACATAGCCTTACTCTTGCTCTTGCTGGCCTTTGGTTGCAAGGACGCAAAATCCACAAAACAAACTTCCGCCGACCCTGAACCAGTTGTGAAGGACATCAGTGAGCTGTCCTATATAGAAATTTACGAAGCGCTCTTTACGGACAGCAACGGGGGTTTTGACGCCCATGGGGACCTGTACGGACAGGAAGCCGTTTCCCACCTCAGTATACAAGAGCGGGCTTCCTCCTGTGGTGACGCCCTGGAGCTGTCGGTGCAGGATACGGAAAAGGACATTACCCTGGCCATTAAGGCGAATTTTAACTTTCCGGGCAATCCCAATACCGAAATGATTCGGGCCTATACAATCAAACCAGCAGAAAAAATTTCCATCGGCAACTCCAAACTGTGCTATGACGGGAAGGAGTATGTTGTGCAAAGGGAAATTGTTTCCGCCGGTTTCGCAAAAGAGTCCACTGTGCAAGCGGTCAATTGAGTTGCTTAGCCTTTACCATCCGGCCGATCCTCCGGGAGCGATGCCCTTAAGTCGGGTATAGATGGTGCTTTTCCCCTGTTCCCGCTGTAGGTGGGAGGTCATGATCAGAATGGCCTGCAAACGGGGCATTTTACTGCCAAAAAAATCGATTTCCTCATTTAACTGAGTTGGTGTCAATTTTTGCATCCCCCCTTTGATAAAGGCAAAAGAGGCCTGGAGTTCCTTGATTACTTGATCTTTGTTCTTGCTTTCCGAAGTAGGCATGGGATCGGGAGTGTGGAGTCCGACCACGGAGGCAAAAAGGTAATTGGCCCCGGTGGTATGGCCCATTTGCTCCGCGAAATCGCGCAACTCTGCCGTAGGCTTATAGCTGTAGTGTTCGGCAGGCATGGCCTTAGCCGTTTCCACCACCATGGTGGTCATGTTGTCCCAGGCCTTTACCGCGGCAGCCGGACTAATCTGGGAAAAGAGCGCATTGCCCAGAAAGAGGCTGAACAAAAGGGTTAGGAGTTTTTTCATTTTTAGATGTTTCATGTTTTTGTGATTTTAAGATTAATACGGACGAAAGTAGGTGTGAAAAAGGGGTGCGGAAAGGCGCTTGTGGTAAACGACGGATGATGTGACCAACGGTTAGTCCAATAACGGAAGACCCCCTAGCGCAAGGTGTTGAGTATCTTAAACAGCGGAGCGCCCGCATAATGCCTAAGGATATGCCCCCCATCCTTTACGATCTGGAGTCGCACGTCTACACCCAGCGATTCCAGTGTTTTCTGGGAATTTAGGGCCTGTTTTTTCCACCAGCTGTCGTTCTCCCCTACGATAAACTGAATTTTTAGGGATTTTAGCCGCTGTAGTTTTTTTGAATCCGTGGTGCGGGGATGTCCGGGGAGTCCCGTTACACTGGTAAATTCGGAAGCGAGTTCCATGGCAATATCAAACTCCCCGGCACTGTTGGCCGAGTAGCCCAGGAAATGGAAGCCCTCTATGGTATAGTTGCGTTTTAGTTCATCTAGAAGTGCTTGCATGACCTTTGCGCCCCGGATAAGTGCTACGGATTCAATCAGGATCCAACCGTGTTGCTCCGGTCTGGGGCCAAAAAACAGGTTCACCGTGGTGTCGTCCCGACCCATGCCCGGGGCAATCAGCACCGGATAGGCCTTATGGGGGTCATAGTCGTCCGGTAAGGTATAGGCATACCGTAGGTTGTTTTCGCCCGAAATGGCAAGTGTTGCTACTTTTCGTTGGGCGGAGATTTGGGATGCCAGGAGCAGTGCCCCCAGAAGACAGCGTGTTTTAGTGATCCTCATTTTTACAATTTTTTGAATTAGTACTACAGTGCCTCTGGCCTGAAGCTCAAAACTAAGGCGAGGAATAGGGATGTGAAAGTGCTGCGGGACGGACGGCGGAATAGGTGACCAACCGTTGCCAGGGCAATCTTGTAATTCGTACAGCCTTTCCTACGATTCATACAGTTTTACCTGCATTTTCAATGAAAAACGCTTACCTTACTTCTGCTTGGGTATGATCTGCCTTTTTGGTAGGCTTTCCAAGGCCTTTTGTTGTATCAAAAACCACGATTATGAAAGAACGTAGTTTTCCCTATAAGACCCTGATTTGGGCGGTAGTGGCCTTAGCGGCCCTCTTCCTATTTAAAACCGAGGTAAAAGGGCTTTTGGTGAACTCCTCTGAGGTAAACATCTTTGGGGTTCACATCAAAGTCAGTGAAAAAGAATCCAAGAACCTGTTGTTGGCTCAGGAAGCCTTTGAAGACGAAGTAGCGGTGTTCAATCAACAGATTGCCAGTCAGGACGCGACCATTAGCTCCCTAAACGAGCTCGTAGGTACGCTCAGGGGCGAAATAGACGGCTGTACCGAGGCAGAGGGCACGGCACTAAAGCTGAATGCCCAGATCATGGACCTCAACACCATGAATAGGACGATAAAGAACGAAAAAATCCTGTCCAAGGACTATAAGATCATCCAGGCCCAGAAGTCGAACTTAAAATAGGGCCGTCTTTCTTGCCGTATGGAAAGTGCCCTTATTGTGCTTTTACAAATTGGAAGGTAAAATTATCACAGCAGGGATCCGTCAGGACCAGGGTATTGCCCTCCCTAAATTGGAACTGCTGTTCTACCTGATGGTCAAAGCCCAGGCCAACACTTTCAAAAAGGGCCAGGGTAGTGTATTGAATGTTATCTTCATCGATTACAAAGGGCGAGGTGTACACTTCCACTCCATCCACAAATTTGTTAAAGACGTTTTCCTCGGTAAATTCGATGCGCATGGTCTTGCCCGAGCTTTCCGGGGTAACGGTAATACCGGCGATGCTGCCGGTGGACTGCACCCAGGTCCACTCCCCCACCAATTCGGTAACCGTGCCCGTTTCCGTGCCCTCCTGGGAATTGTCATCCCCATTGGAGCAGCTGCTGAGCAGCAGGGCCAGGATTACGATATAAGATTTTTTCATCGTTTAAACTTTTAAAAACTACCCTAAAGATGAAAACAAAGGTAAAACGTTGCTTTGGAACCTTAAAAACGGAGCTATTTTATCGTTTATTTGAATTTTGGTACAGGTTTGTATATTAACTGTAGCGGATTATCACTCGAATTTTTATGAAATCCAAGGTAATACATTAAAGTAAAAAACGGTTTGAGATTGCTCCCAAACCGCTAAGACTTTATATTTTTGAAGTCTTGTCCCTTTATTTTTTCTCCAATTTAGTTCGATTCCAATCGGAAGTATTAACCGCAGCTTCGTAGGTTGTTCTCAAAAAATCATACAACATCTTTTCTGGGTCCTCAGCGTTTTGTACGTCTTCATATTTTAAAAAAAACTCCCCCATATCAGAGCTGTAGAAGGCCTCCTTTGGTGAAACTTTCTGCTCTCCAAAACGGGCATCACTAGGGTATGCATAAGCATAAAAAACAGGCACGGGAGAATCTTTTGACCCCGGCCAAAAACCTGCGCTACTTACTTCCTGTGAATAGGCTTCTTGCATAACTTCCAAAGGCATGTTCGGCATACCACCTGGATGAGGTGGGGCAGGATTACCTGAGAACCGGGTTACCGCCAGGTCAAATGCCCCCCAAAACAAGTGGACTGGACTCGCCTTGCCAATAAAACCACTTCTGAATTCATTGAAAACCGCATTGGCCTTTAACATTGCTTGCCAAAGTGCATTCGCAGCAGTTGGATCATACGATGTGTTAACCGTGTTCTCTGCGAATGGAATTGCAGGATCCATTTCATTTGGTTTAGGATGAATCTTGACATCAATTCCAAGGTCAGACAACTTTTCAAAAAGCTCACTATAAAAACTGGCAACACTTCTTGGTTTTAAGTTCATGGTCAATGTCTCCGTGTTTGAACATTGTATAAGAAGTTCGTGCTTTCTAAAGTCAAAATCTATTTGAAAGACTTGTCCTTTATATGGAATTCCATGGGTCGAATAACCATTTGGCGTTACATAGAGCGCGGTATGCCAAGAGTGATTTTGCCATGGCATGGTCTTTAGACGTATTTTTCCAACGATTTGAATCCACTGGTGAAGTGTTTCGATAGTGTCTTGCAATTCGGAAAAATTTAAAACTGGCCAATTGTTTTTTTTATTTTCCATCAGTACAAATTGAATTGTTTATGATAAATGTTATCCAGCATTGTAGTAAAATCGTTCATGGACAATTTGCCCGTTTTCCCATGCCTGAACAGCAACTTGTTCCATTTGGACCCGCTGTCCTCCCTTGAAAGTCAAATCCATAAACACCTCGATTAACACTTTTTCCTTATTGCTGTCTTCGGCTATTGCTTTAACTTCCATTCCGTGAAAAGCTTCTACACTGGCCAAAAACTCTTCTTCCGATTTTCTACAGGCTTCTTTACCCTCTCTGGTACCTCTTGGTTCTGTCATCACTATATTTTCCGCATAATAGACTTCAAATGCCTCCATCAATTGTCCTTGCGCCACCTTGTCATAAAGGTCTTTTGCTCTTTCTAAATTTGTCATATTTTGATTTGTTTTAATGTTAGAATAAGATTGTTTATGACGAATTTAGCTCAAAGTAACCTATTGTGCATTCACCTAGATTAACAATTGAAAACAGGACGTAATTATCTTGATCGGGCCATTTTTCCTCTTAGTGTACTTAGAGCCTGGGGTGTAATACCCAAATAAGTTGCTATCATCCTTTGAGGGACTCGATTGGATAATTTAGGGTAGGTTCGCATAAAATAAGTATAACGGTCTATAGCTGGGGACCCCATTAACATAAGCACTCTACGCTGTAACTTTCCTATTCTCCTGTACAGGAGCTGCGCATTTTCAAATATTTTCTCTTTAGAAGAATCGGCTTTAAAAAGACAATCCTTATTAAAGGAAATAACTTCTGAGTCTTCAAGGCAATCAATAAAAAGCTGAACGGGTTCATTAAATTCAAGTGCTTCTAAGTCCGCAATTATCCAATTTTCAGGAGCAAACATGAAAATGTGTTCTTTGCCTTTGCTATCAATAATATAACTTCTTAAAAGCCCTTTTTTAACATAAAAAGTTGAAGCATTAGAATCCCCTGCACGTTGAAGTATAATTCCTTTTTTTAGCGATATTGATTTGGCTTTAGAATCAGCTCTAAGTATGTTCACAAGATTTTCCATTCTCTATTCCATAGGTAATTTACCTAAATCCCTGTGGTCACCGATGTTATCGGTAAATTATTTGTGATTAACCCATTTATAAAAGCATATACTATCAATCGTTTAATTGAACTTTCAATCAGCTAATATTGTTTTGCTCAGTGTTCGTCTACCGTATACTGCTCATATTTCCTCATCTTCTGGTAGGTCATCAAAGCTTCCCTCTAGTTTTTGATCACAAGTTTCGAAGGTCAACAGATTTTGTCCAAGATATTCCTCAAGCTTATCATAAACCTTAATGTAATTATTTCCAGGCTTTAAATCTAACGCACAGTATATATTACTCGCTCGCTCATAAGTTACTCCAAATTCTGCCAATGAGTCAAGCAATTCGGTTTGGCTAACCTTATCAATTTCTTTTGGGAAAATCACGCGAAATGTCCTGTGTCAGCTCTTTTTTACTAATTCTCTAATTTCAGGTATTTGATCTTCCGATTCGGGAGTTGCTCGTACGGTATCTTGATAGTTCAGTCCATAGGCATAAAATGGAACGTTTTCAATTTTGTACAAGTCATTTCCAAGAGGTTCTGCCCACATGGATTCACCTCCAATAGCCCAGTGATTAGGCAAATCGACATGAACTTTCTTAAAACTTTCCCCACTCATTTAATTAAAATGTTTTTTGAATCGTTTATTTGAATTTTGGCAACGGTTATTGCGTACGCCGATACGGCAAGAATTATAACCATTATACATCGTGCGGGCGGTTTGTGAGGTATTCTTGGTCATATATTAATTCCTTGCTTTATCGTATTTCCTCTGGTGGGTTACCCCCCTGTTTGACGCATGATCCATCAATGCCGCTTCTGCCCTTTATACAATTGGAAGTAGCCCCAGGCGGCGATACCGCCTATAAAGGAAAATAGGGCCAACATCCAAAACACATGCTGATGCCCTACTGCGCCCGGGGAATTTTCCAAGAGATAGCCCATCGCCGGTCCTGCAAATATATCCGGCGTATAACCTATGAGCGAAATAAGGCCAACAGCAGTTCCGGTAAGAACCAAGGGGATTTGGCCTTCCTTCATCACGGCAAAGTATAGGGAACGTGCCGCGTACACTCCAGCCGCCACGATCAAAATCGATATAAAAAACAAAAGGGTCACCGAATCTGAAATCATACCCGTAGCGAACAATAATGCTCCGAAGAACGAAACCACAAAACTAACGACCAACCAGAAAGTAGTTTGTGTACGGTCTGCCACTACCCCGATCAGTACGCCAACCACAGGACGGATAAATAATAAAAAAGTACCCACCTGGGCCGATTGTACTTGGTCATACAGCATCACGTCCTGGGCATACAACGAAAAGACATCCGTAATCTTGTAGCCTACATAGGCGCAGAGAATAATAATCATCAGCAACCATACCGAAGGCAGCCGTGACACTTCTTTTATTTGTGACATTGTGATTTTCTCCAGGATAATCTCTTTTTCCAATTGACGACCCATTTTCATAAAGAACCACACCAATAGCCCTACAAAAGCAACGATACCTGAGGACACCAGAATCACATACTTAAAGGCTGCCCTGCTTTCGGAGACCGTTGCCTGGGAAATTTCTGAAGTAATGAATAGTGAAAAAATAAGTACGCCCATAGCTCCGAACAGCGCCCCCACTAAGCCACGTCCACCGTCCAAAAACCCAAACGCTTTGCCTTGGGAAGTGGACCCGCCCCAAACGCGGGTTGCCTTGATCATCGGGGCCCAGAATAAAAAAATGGTCGTAAAACCCCAATAGCCATAAAGTATTTTTAATACGGTATAACCGGGGTAAGTCGCATAGACCAATCCTCCAAGGGCAGTCATCCATAGTGCCACTGCAATCAATTTTCTTGGAGGAAACTTATCGGCCAACGGACCTCCTAAGAGATAGGACAGCAAGGCTACTATGCCGTATACGGAGAAACATATACCCAATTGCACATTGTCCAAATTAAATACCTCAAGCACGGTGGGCCTAAAGACCCGTGAAAGAACAAATGGAATAATAAATACAGACTCCCCGGCCAAAATGAGTAGCAAGAGGAAGTGCCAAGGGGCCTTTTTTTGATTCATGGAGTTTTGCGGACTAGCCTTTTAAACCTAAGAATAGGGATTACCGTCTAAAAATAGCACTTTGCTTTGGTTTTTAAATGGGAAACAAGGGAGTAATTGGTTGTTCAGACAGCTATCAGCCTTGTTCTTGGGTTTAAATCGGTATACCACGCTCCTATTTAATCAAGCCATAGGTCTCCAATTCAAATCGTATCTTCCCTTGTTGTATAAAATTTGTCCATTGTGCAGTTACCTCTGCAAAATCCTTACTTTCCATGCAACGCAGATGAGCTTGTTGATCCTCCCATACCAGATAGGTAGAAATGTGTGTTTCGTTTTCGGCGTATAACGACTTCATTTCGATCAAACCCGGTTGCTTTTTAAATATTTCGGCCGAGGCCTTGGACATTTCCAACACGTCCTTTTTTACGGATCGATCTTCCAGATACGTTCGGGTGATAACATAATATGACATAATGAATACAGTTGTTTTGGAT
Source organism: uncultured Flavobacteriaceae bacterium (assembly GCA_947494825.1). Lineage (GTDB taxonomy): Bacteria > Bacteroidota > Bacteroidia > Flavobacteriales > Flavobacteriaceae > JBNGOQ01. Next base: position 575,929 of record CANLWN010000002.1, read on the forward strand.
TTATTTGAATGACCTCACCCAACAAATGGATGAACACTAAAGTAAAAATTCCTGGGTTTTTGGGGATATCGAAAATTGCTATCCTAGATGTTATTCGCTTTTTTTTGGAACGTTATGGTGATCAAGACTGCACTGTGCAAGTACTTGGACCACTATTGTAGATCGAATTGAAAGAAAACCTCTTTCCTTCAATTGGAGAGTATAAGGTCTTCCGAGAACTTGGTCCAGGAAGTAAATATCGGATAGGGGGAAGGTAAATCGGCGTTCGTTTCTATTCTGAAGCGTATTTGTTCTGCGTCGGACGGATTTTGTACCAGCAAACTTATGGTATCCACAGGGATGCAGTCCGCACACTTATTTGGAAGCATCTGTTCTGTTGTAATTCCTTTGAACTTAAACTTATAAATCTCCGAATCCCTATTCTTTAAAACCTCATAAGCTGTGGCCTTTATCTCCCATTCACTTATGGCAACATTCCCTTCGGCAAATTGTGCCCATAAACTCAATTTTGAATCCTCCCGTGAAAAAAAGGAAATTACGACTCCCTTGCGGGGAGAGGCGTCAACACCTGGAGAAAACTGTCGGAAACTACGGTTATTCATCAATAGCTTGATCCTGTCCGCGTTCTCAGCGCTGGTAGGTTCAAATACCTCCGTTGCATTGTCATCCGAATTACAAGCTACTATTGTGACACCAATGATAACATAGCAAAGCAATTTTAAACCAGTTCTCATAGCCATTGGGTGTTGTTGTTGGAAATGTTTGCCTTTAAGACGTATAAAGTACAAAGGGGTTGCGCCTGATTATCTGAAAATCATCTACCTAGGTCTTAAATGGTATTTTTCCTTTTTCCTATAAATGCCTAATAAGATAGAAGTTGATTTTTGTTTCGATCCTTTTCCCGACTATAAAATACCGTATCATAGACTTGTGATTCCAATGTTACATTTCAATCGGCGCCAAACTTGCTTTGAAACCTTTTGGCACGATCTATCAAATAAAGACTGTAAATTAAACTTCCTATGATAATTAATTTAACGATTATTCCCTTGAAAATAGAAGAAGGGTCAACCAAGAAGTTTAGTGCATAAATTCCTAAAATTAAAATCAATGGAATTAATGTCAGTAGCATGGGTCTTTGTCGGATGAATAGCCCGCATAGTAAAAAAACCAGGGCTAGTATCCCATTTAAGGCTATATCGAATAGCTGAATCTTGCCCGTAAGTGTGATAACGATTATAAAGAGGGCATTAATTCCAGCAATCGCATACAGGATTAACTGACTCCTTCGAATAGCATCCGAGGAGTCCACAATAACTCCCTTTTTGTTAATAAATCTTCCAATGTGAAGTGATTTTTCCTTTTCGGTTCCATTGAATGGAAATTTGCAGTTTTCGCAGATTTCTTGGATTTCGGAGTACTCTTGTTTACAAGCTGGGCATGAAATATTGTCCATATGTTTCAATTATTGGTTTGGTTCGATGTTTTTGGTGATTATCGTTTATTTGAACTTCGGTCCATAAACACTATCCATCCGATGCTTCTAAAGTTATTTTGTTTTTACTTGGCAAAAGAGCTTGTTTTGTCACGAGTCTTACCGGTTCATTAGCTTTATGATTACGCGTTTATTCCTGGCTTCTTTTACCAATTGGTTTAATTTTTTTAACTGCCCGTATCTATTTTTTGGAATCATATCCCTAATAATTTTATAGTTAGACTGAAGGGTCACCTCATTCCCATTTACTACTTTTAGTTTAAAGAAATACGCTCCGAAATCATTTTTAAAATCAATATCATAACCATCAACATCCAACACTTCAATATCACTTGGAAAATTAAATATGATCATGGTATAATCGGTATAGCCATAATCGAGGTAATAGTTTAAATCGGTCGTATCTTGTTCACTTTCAATCTGGTTATGTTGGATCAGTTTATCAAGGGAAATGCTTACAATACTATCATTTAAAAAGGACATAGCCCCTTTTAGAGCACCCTCCGCGTTCATTGTATAGACAAAGGGTTTGGTTTGTCTTAATTTGGTCTCGGTAATAGTATCAATCTGTATCACATCCTCATTTCCCTCAAATTCCGTCAACGCATCATAAAAACCACTTGCTTCCTCGTCTTGTGCCAATAGTTCAAAAAAACTTTTTATTTCAGTATACAATCCGCCAGATACCGAAAATTTATATTTGACCGGGGTTTCTTTTTTCTCCAGATCAACATAACTATAAAAAGTCTGTTTTATGTAATTGCGATGGGCGCTTGTTCCGGGTAATTTGATTATGTTCACGGCAACAGAATCTACTTCGGCCAATTCAAAATTATAGTTAATAAACTTTTCGCTTTTCTTAATTTTCTTAGTTAAATAGGGCTTCGCAATAACTGCTTTTGTATTATAGATCGAAGTTGGAATTTCGTTAATCTGATATTTGTAGTAAGCTTGGTGCGGATATAGAAGGTTCATGGTGCCATTCTCATTACTATATGCAAAAAAGACGTGATCATACTCCCCTTTTCTAATATAATAGGGATCAATATGTCCCGCTCGTTTACTTCTTGCAAACACGGCCCAATATTCAATTTCCAAATCTTCCAATAATCGCCTATATAACCTTCGGACACTATGGGGGTTAAGACGTTTCTCCTTAAGAAAATAGCCGTTCGATTTCAACAACTCGCTCCTTTTGGCGGGCTCCATTCGAATATTATCCAGAATATCTTTATGCAAAAGATTAAACTGGTGATATTTACTACTGTCTTTAGCCTCGCCGATTACACTTCTTTTCCATCTGCCATAGTAGGATGAATTTTGATGATCAAATGAAATGGGCTGGGTGATAGCATTAAATTCCTGATTATATACATCCTTCCATGTTCTGATTTCGGTATCGCTTTTTTCCATTGAATAATACATGTATGGTAACTCACAAGGTAAGCAGGTGTTCGAGTTCTCGGTCAGACCCTTAATTTTTTCCATTTTAAACAAACAGTACAATAGCGTATCATTTGAAATTACCTGGGGTTCAGGAAATTTATTGTATCCCTTATATCTGACGAGAAGGTCTGGACTTGATCTTATGGAATACTCAGAATTCAAACTTGGCACATTTGCATATAGATTTACAAAATCCATCATTTCATTCTTTTTCAGGTATTCGGTATATATGTAAGAAGTTTCGATCGTATCTCCAGGTTCAACACCGGGAATAGGGTAGTTTATAGGTCCAAATTTCCTGTCACTGGATTTGCGCCGAAAGACAAGACTTGAATCTAACTCAACTACGGTGCCATCGGCCTTTAGGGTTTTGACGCTAATCTCATTTAAATTATTGCTTATGAACTTGGTTAAATTCAAATATGCAAACTTATCGACCCCGGCATAGTTGTTAACGACTAGTTTGTTATTTATCGAAATCTGCCTTTTATACTTTGCCCAGGATCGGACATATGAAACGTCTGTATAAGAATACAGTAGGTAGGCATCGGAGTTTTTACAATGTTTAAGAAAATTAGGGTCCGGAATACTATCATTGGCAGTTGCGCTCGTGCCTAACAAGGCAAGAAACAATAATACCATGAATTTTTTAGCCCTTTTTCCTAAGAATAATAGGTTCATTGATTATTTTTTTAAAGGATTTTAAGACCTCGTTTGTAATGGCATGGTTGTCCTTTTCGATAGTAATGTAGTCGAACATAAATTCATAATTGCACTCTATGATAAAATCAGAGGGATTGGAGATTTTTAGGTGCAAGGAAACTCCCTTGTCCGAGAAAGTGTGTTCAATCGGAGCAAAGGTTTCAAAAATTTCATCCATCTCAATCCTCAAATTCACATTTTTGTTGAAATTACTACCCAAATGAGTGCCTTCCAATAGGGTTTCCCTGTTTTCAGTTTCTATGATACGAGGTAAAAAATCAAGAAATAGCATTCGATTATTGGTGTCATTGAATATTTTTCCATTTATTGATATTTTGCCTTCTGCACCTATTGAATTAGCATTATGGTTTACTTTAAAATCAGAAATAGATTGATTACCAAATACTGATTCGTAATATCTTTTTCCTGCAGAATTCATCTTGTCCTTGCCAATGTATCTAAATTCGCGTCTCAAAAAATTCCCTGAAATTCCGTTGTACCAAGCTTTAAACTCACCCTCCATTAGCATTCGATCCGAATTTGCCTTTAATCCTATTTCATAATCGATTAAATTTTGCTGTGGGGTAAATCCTTTTATCTTATACCTCTCTCCTCCGTTCGGGTTGATAATCAATATGGAACGGTTTTGTATACTTTGCACAGGTGTTTCTGGAAAATGAATTGGATCGGTGGGGTCCAATACAATTGGTTCATCTTTTATATAGGCAAGGCAAACAACATGATTGGCTGAACTCAATGAAGGAAAATCACAATCACTTATATGATCATAGGTAGCTGCTAACGCGATATGACTTTTTATTCCTTTGTAGTTTAGGGCTTCGGAAAGAAAATTGGATAAATCCTTACAATCACCCTCCTTGTTCGAAAATACTTCGTTGGCATGAGTCGGGATAAAAGCCCCCATCCCGATTTCAATGGCAACATATTTAAAATTACTTCTTACGTAATTGTATAGAATTTCCATCACTTGCCTAGGGTCGGATACTCCTTTGGTCAGTTCATCTATTTTATTAAGGACCTCAGGGTTCAGCCCCCTTTTGGTTTCCACTTTCTGAAGATACCAATCATTCAGGTACTTCAGCCCATCGTCTTTATATGAAACCGGCACCACAATGGTCCTCATCAAAGGAACTTTCTTGTTCCTATAAATACCGAAAAACGTTAAGGGATCAGGCTCAATCTTTTCTGGGACCACTTTAATGTTCCACCTTGTAATACTATCAGAGCTGATTGAATCAATAGCCATATAATCAAGGGAATCCTTATAAATTGTATTATGGATAAAACGAAATGTTTTAGGTACTGTGATTTGATATTTTAGTGTATCTATTGTATTATTCGAAAAAAAACGCAAATCTGAAAAATACATGAGCTCGCTGCATTCAACGGTATATGAAATTTTCGTTTCGTATTCAGAGGGGATAAAAATAGATTTTACCTTTTTGCTCGCTATATAATCAAGTTCAACATCCTCTTCAACAATAATCATATCCTTCATAGGCTTAAATCGTTTACCTTTTTTTGAATAGACCTGAATGTTGGATATTTTCTCGAGCTCACTATCGTAAAAAATGGGATATATTATTGCTTGGTCACTCTTTTTCAATGTTACACTAACATGCGTCACGAAAGAAGTGTCCTTCTTTACGACAATATTCTCCAATCTATTTTCAATAGGGATGTTCTGTGCGAATCCCTGTACCGGGATGATAAATAAAAAAAGTAGAAAAAATGATTTTATAAAAGAGCTTTCCATGAACTTAATCGATCAAATGTTACTTATTTGTAGCTAAATTGAACTAATGAATCACAACTGGTTGTTTTAGTTAGCTCTTTTTTTATCGCTGCAGCATAGAAGAATGGTCTTGTTTATATTGGATTGCATCAAAACTCATGGTACATGAAAAAAGACACTCAACTATTAGGTTATTTCGTTATGGAATTCTTTGACTTGACTTTTCCCCCGGAAATACTCTAAGTTTTATATAAAAGTATAATTTTTCAGGAGTTTTCTCAATCTAAATCCATGTGATGCCTTTTTAATCGTTTTTTTGAACTCATCCAATAAACAATTTTATAAAATAGCTTCAAACTTCACCTCAATCAACCTACGCAAATTCCTAGGTGATTTTTGTCATAAAAAATGTGTAAATAGCGTTCTGGGAGATGAAGGTGCTTAGCCAGACTCCTTAAACACATCAAGAAAACTATTGGCCATCCCTGAGCCTTCCCTTTATCCGAGGAATTGACCGTAAAAAGAAAGAAATTTCCTGGTTCTTGGGAATGCCCTATATTTATATGCTGAATATACCAAACCTGTAACCGGCAAGCATGTTTAGATCCCCCTTTTCCTTTGAAGGCCGTATTCGTAGATTGGAGTACGGTTTAAGCTACGTTCTTTATTGGTCTTGGATTGTCCTAATCGCTCTATTGCTCGAGTATTCCAATTTTGACGATACCTGGGCTTTGATTCCACATCTGGCTGCCATTTATTTCGTGCTGGCACAAGGGGCAAAACGGTGTCACGACATGGACAAAAGTGGCTTCTATCAGTTGATTCCCTTTTACATTTTTATAATGTTCTTTCAAGAGGGGCAGCCTCATGAAAACAAACATGGCACGGACCCTAAAGAAACCACCCTTGCCACCTCTGATACTCCAAAAGTCCCTGGTGAATTTTCATTTCAAAAATTGTTGGCACAAGGGCTACCCGCCATCCTATTGAACATATTGCTTGTAGCTATCGGCATTGAGTATTTAGGCTCCAATGTTATAGGGATACTATTTTGGCTCGCGTTCACCACCTTTGTTTGTAATTTTTTAATGCTCCTGACAAACGGTTTCGGGAACACCGTGGAAAAACACACGAAAACGATTTTGCTATTTAATCTACTCTTTGCATTCATTCTCTACATGGGCGTTCGTTTTTACTCGGTTTACTTTGGCGAGGCCGATTTCACTTTCAGCGACTTGTCGACCGAATTTATATTGGTGATAATGTTTTATGTAGTCACAATATTTTCTTTCATTTTTTATTATCTCCTTTATAGAAATCGCAATCCCCGAAACGTAGGGATAAAATACCCTACCGCCCTATCAATTTTGTTGTTTGTTTCTGTGTTTATTTTAGGGTTTGCCAATGAAACAAGTTCCATCAATAAAGAAACAATTCCCTGGGGCCTTCGCCCTTTGGTCTGGGACGACTTTGAAATGGTAGACCACATGGAGGAGGATTACGTGGCACTGATCTACTCCAACATTGCCTGCCCAAATCTGATTACCGACAATGATTCCAGGGTATACGCCTTTATGAACCCCAATTATTCAGAGCGGCTGCGCGATGAATACGATGGTTATAATGTGCTCATCCATGAGCAATACCATTTTAACATTACGGAATATTGTGCCCGATTGTTGCGAAAAGACCTTGTGGAAAGCGGTTTGGGGGGTCTTTCCTTGGCTACTATGAAATCCTTGCAAGGCAAATACGCAAAAAAACTCGATAGCCTACAGGATGTGTATGACAGTATTACCGATCACAACAGCAACACCAAACAGCAGCGGTATTGGGAGCTAAAAATAGACGATTGGCTACGCCAAACCGCCTATTATAAAAATGAGGATATCTATAGTTATTACGATTTCACCAAAAACAGAACACAATTCTACAGACATATCTACTTTACCGCAGACGCTAATGTGCTAACCTCCTATCCCATTGGCGAAAAGGACATCGAGTACGGGGAAACCTATGAGATTTCCTATGTGGGGGACTGGGGGAAGGAAATCAAGTTTTACAAAAATGGGGAGCTTACCAATGGCGGCTATTTTAAGACCGCCATTGCAAAAATCCGTAAAAAACAAAAAGGACCCTCTGAAATCCATTATTATAATCCCGACCGAACCTACAACACCAAAATATCCGCCTATATCCGTAAACGCACTACGGACGAAAATAAAAACAGCGTGGAACGCTACTACACGGAGGATGGGCAGAGAACCCTGAAGAACGCTGTGTTCGAAACACGATGGCGGTACAACCCAGCGGAAGAATCCTACTATGGCTCCTACTTTGATAAAAACGGAAGAAAAATTGCCAAGGAAGAGGGTATCTTCCATGTAAAACGTACACTCGACAAAAAGGGAAGAACCGTGCGCTTTGAAAACTTTGACAGGCATCACCGCTTAAAAAATGATGATGGGCATATTGCCCGATATGAATATGCCTATGACGAAAACAACCTTAGATCCTCTTACCGTTTGTATAACGAAAATGGGGACTTTGCCTTTCATCTGAACGATTATCACCTATCCTATGCACATGATGAAAGGGGCAATGTGATCAAGGTCACCTCCTTGGATGAAAAAGGGGAAAACACCTATGACCATAACGGGGCTTCCATTTATGAATACACCTATGATCTATACGACAGGGAGACCAGTGTTAAAAGGTTCAACGCTGAACATGGGCCCATCATAGCCAATGATGATTACTTTTATAAAGCAAAAGACTATGATTCCGTAGGCAGGGTGGCATTTGAAGCGTACTACTATCCGGGATATGTCCTGAGGTTTACCGACAACAAATACGGGGCACTGAAGTATAGCTACCCTAGTGATAGCATCATCTTGGAATACAATGCGGATGCCTATAATACTGTCTTTGAAAGTGACGAGGACATTGCCATCACCAGAAAAACCTTGAACACAAAAAAAGAAGTGGTAAAGGAAACGTATCTGGATGCGGATGAAAACTTTGCAAAAATCCAGGATGGGGCTGTAACTTATACCTATACTTACGATAGCGGAGGCAACAAAATTGAAACGGTAGCCTATGATTCCATTGGAAATCCCAAAGAATTCGAGGAAGATGTAGCGATTATTCGCTGGGAGTACGACGATCGGGGAAACAAATTAAAAACTACCTATTTTAATGCAAACGACGAACTGGCAAATGCCACGGACAGTGTAACCTACAATGTCTACAAATACAACGCAAAAAATCAACTTATTGAGCGCTCCAATTACAATATCAAAATGGACCCTGCGCAACTAGATGGTACCTTTAAGACCCATTTTTATATCAACAAAGCGGGATTGGATTCCGTTGCATTTGAGTACAACAAGGAGGGCAGGTTAAAAAAGGGGGTAGCTATTACAAAGTACTTTTACAACCTGTATGGCAATCAGACCAGAGTGGAATACTATGATTCCAACCATCAAAGAACCAGTAATGGGGATGGGGTCAGTGCCATTAATTATAGGTATAACAAAAGACAGAAAATTACGGGTTACGAATACTTTGATGAAAGAAACAGGCGTACCAATAACCAATATGGGGTGGCCATAGAACGATCCGTACTGGATGAACTGGGACATACCCTTACCTATGCATATTTTGATCGTCATGGGCGGAGGACCATAGGTGAAAACGGATATCACAAAGTCGCTTACGAGTGGGACGATATGGGACAGACCACTAAGGCCACGACCTATGGAGATGACAACAAGTTGATCGAAGATGAACTCGGCATTGCCATCTATAAATATACCTTGGCGCCTTCGGGATTGATTCAGGTCATAGAACGTTATAATAAAGACGGGGTTTTGGCCGAAAATACGGATCATGTGGCCACATCCCATTATGAGCCCAAACTCAATGGCTTATACTATTTGGAAAAAGAATTGAATATCCTTGGGGAGGTGGTCAATGATAGTATTTCCGAGTAAACGACCCTAAAAATCGTACTTCCGCTCCAAGGCGTAGCGCAACAACTCCCCTGCCCCGCTCAATCCAAGCTTGCGGATCATGTTCTTCCGATGGGTGTCTACTGTGCTTTTTCCGATAAAGAGCTGGTCCGCTATTTCATGGGAGGTCTTGCCGCGGGCGACCAGGCCCAGAATTTCCTTTTCCCGCGACGATAGAATGCTCTTGGAGGTGTTCTTTTCGGCTGTGGGCAAGTGTATTTTTTTATCAAAATAGGTGCTTCCCCCGGCCACGGTCCGTATGGCTTCCAACACCACCTGGAGGGAGGAATTTTTAAGGATATAACCCACCGCCCCGGCATCGAGCATCTGCCGTATGGCCTCCTCCTGGTCGAACATCGTAAAGGCGATCACCTTGGTGGTGGGGTGTTCTTTCTGGATGATCTTGGCCGCCGCTATCCCATCCAATTTGGGCATACGGATATCACAGAGCACCAAGGTGGGCGTTCTTTTCCGGACAATCTCCAACAGGGCCTCCCCATCATTGGCATGTCCTATAATTTTGATGTCTTCCTCGTATTCCACATAGGACTGGATGCCATCGATCAGGGCCTGGTGGTCTTCGGCAATGGCTACGGTAATCATAGCGGTATGTCTATTAAAATGGAGGTCCCTTTGTCCAATACGCTGTCTACCGTAAAGTTCCCTTCCAAATGTTCTATGCGTTTTTCGATTGTAGTGAGTCCCATACCGCTCCGAGTCTTTTCCACCCTGGCCATATCAAAGCCCTTTCCGTTGTCCTCCACGATGATATTCAGATTGTCCTCATGTTGGGTGAACTGAATGCTGGCCTGGGTGGCCCCAGCATGTTTGATGATATTGGCAATCAACTCCTGTATGACCCTAAAAATGGTAAGTTCCAGCGTGTTTTCCATACGTTCACCAAGGCCATACTCCTCCACGGTAACGGCCAGGGCATTGGTCCCGCTGATGGTCTGGGCCATTTTTTGCACTGCGGGTAACAGGCCCTGGTTGGCCATTACGCCAGAGTTTTTGGCATGTGCCATACTTCGAATTTTTTGGTAGGCCTCGTCCAACAGCTTTTGCGCATTTTTTAGCGCCGGATCGGTTTTGTTGATCTTCATATTGTCAAAATGCAGTTTGATCGTGGCCATGAGACTCCCCAAATCATCGTGCAGTTCGTTGGCCACTTTTCGCCTTTCCTTTTCCTGCCCGGCGATCATAGCATCGATACTCACCAGTTCCTGCTCTTTTAACAGGGTCTCTACTTTTTGTTTTTGGATCTGTTCCTGCTGTTCGGCCAGCTCCCGTTTTTTGGCCGAATTTTTATAGATCAAGACCGCAATAAAACCGCCCAGAAGTAACAATAGCACAGCTCCGACGAACAGGTCCCGGTTTTGTGCCGCGCGCTGTTGTTCCCGCAAAATCTGTTTTTCCTTTTCGGCCGTCTGGAACTTTACGTTCAGATTGGAGATTTCCAGGGCATTTTTGTTGTATTCCAATTGCTTCTGCAAATCAATGGCTGCCAGTTGTTTGTCAAAGGCGGTGGCATAATCGCCCAGGCCCATATGATGAAAGGAGGCATAGTGGTTGATATAGTAGCTAGATCGTACAGAATCGACCGGGTCCCTATATTTTTTGGCCATCGCAACATACCTCAGTCCGTCCTCGTACCTTTCCATCCCTTTCATAATTTCGGAAAGGTGGATATAGGAGCGGAACCGTACGTAGCGTAAAAATGGCTCGTCCCAGATGGTATCCAGTGCCTTTTGGTGAAATTCAATGGCCAAATCATCGTTTCCGAGCACCTCGTGGAGCACCCCCACCAAGGAGTGGTACATGGGCCAAAAAGCATGGGTAGAAGGAAAGCCTTCCATCAACACCTCAAATTCCCTGGCGAAGTCGGCATTCAATTCCACCTTATAGAAGACGTTCTTTAGGTTGTAGTGCAACAGGTTGATCCGAAAGTGAAAGGCATCCTCAGGGGAATCGATCAACTGTTCAAAGCGCTCCAGATAAGCAATCTTGTCGTCGTTGGACTGTGAAAACTCGTTGTTATAGACCCTCAGGATGGACAGGAGCGCCAGTTTCTCCAGTTCCTCCATGCGTAGCTCCTTGGCCTGTTGATAGGCCCGGTTCAATAATTCGAAAGGCCCCGCCCTATATGGATGGGTATGATGTAGATAAAGTCCGGTTTTTATCAGTGATATGGTATGCCCTATTTCATTGGAATCGGTATACGGTTGGGTGAAGGTCTGCCGTCGCTGTCCGGGATTGTAGAGCACATCGGCCAACTGTTGACACTCTCTCTGTAATGCCCTATTGCCCATGTCCTTGGCATGCTCCATGGCCGACTTATAGTCCATTGTTTTTAACGCATGAAGATAGTCTTCCAAAGGAGTGAATCCATGGGCTACTGAACAATAGAGTAGTATGCAGTAGGCTAAAGCAAGATTGTTTCGCAAACCAGTGATTTTAACGGACCACTTTATTGGTCGATTCAGGGCATAGATATCCTCCCTTAAGAGCGATAGTGCTATCTTCAATTTCATCATAATCATTTCTTGGCACAGGTTTTCTAGCTTCGGTAACGGGCACTAGACGATCGTCTTTTTTCTCAAAACCTTCCCGATATCTGAACTCATTTTCAAAGACCCCATCCACAAAATCCGACCCTAGGGGTTTCAGGCTTCTGTCAACATAGATATCACCGCCTATGGAACATTCCAGTCCAGGTACTATTTCTACACCAACATCAATGTTGGAAGGTTTTAGGGCCTGCACTTCGATCTTGAGCTTGGCAGATTTTGTATCCCCATCCCTTTTCTGTATAAGTTTCGCCCGGGCAATGCCCAAGTTGATAGGTCCTTTATAATTGAGCAGTCTAAGCGTAATCGATTTTATTTTATACCCTCCCTCACAGGTTTCGGTGCTGAACTTGGCATATACCATAAAAAAAGTGCCGTACAATTGGCTCGAATAGATGTTCTGATAATCCGATTCGTTGGAAAGATCCACACAGTTGATTAAATCCATAGTTGTAGTTTTAGATTAGTATTGGTGCTTCGAGGGATGCCTTGATCGACAGCTTCCAAAGTCTTGCTTATATCATATGGTGTAATCGTTCAACATAACAAACTTCCGCAATAGCAAGCTTCCAAAAAATCCCCATCCGTGGGTATTTTTTCATTTCCAGAAAGCTGTAGGTGATGATGACTAAAACTATAGGGCGTAGTGTAGATTTAAAAATTAGGAATTATTTCCCTTGTATCCCTATAGGAAAACCTTAGAGTTTTTAAGGTTTTTATTTGGTTCCCCAATTTTAAACTCGTCCCGCTCTCGGAAACATTAGGCTGTTAAAAAGTGTTATCTCTTCCAAGGCACATCCTCTTTTTTGATATCTTAGGAAGTAACACACAATCACTTAGCCCAATGAAACGACGATATTTTATAGAATCCCTGGGGGCTGCCGGCCTGTTGCTGGCCACCCAACCCTTGGCGTCCTGCCATAATCCTTCCAACGGCCTGAATATCCTGGTGCTGGGCGGGCGCGACTTTCTAGGGCAGGCTATTGTAAAGGCCGGACGCCAAAAAGGACATCGCATCACGCTTTTTAACCGGGGCATCACCAATCCCGAGCTGTTTAACGAATTGCCCCTGATCAAAGGGGATAGAGAAAAAGGGATGATGGCCTATGAACCCCTAACACAGCAGGAATGGGATGTGGTCATTGATGTATGGCCACAACAGTCCAAATTGGTGGATGAAGCCACCTCAGCGCTACAAAACCATACAAAACACTACGTATTTATTTCCAGCGTGGCCGTCTATAAGGATTTGGAGGTCCCCAACCGGGCCGAGGACTATCCTGTGGTATCCTTGCCCTCCGATAAAGCGGACTGGGGGTATGCCGAAGAAAAGGCGGCCTCGGAGGCACTGGTCGCCAGTCGTTTTCCGAAGCACCATACCATACTTAGGCCGGGACCCATCAAGGGATGGCGCGATCCCGCTTATGACCTGCTGTACTGGCTGATCAAGCTGCAGCGGAACGAAAGCATCCTGGCGCCCGGTAACGGCAGCGACCCCGTACAATTTATAGACGTCAATGATGTGGGCAACTTCGCCATCACAGCCGCGGAACGCAAGACTATTGGCGCCTATAACTGCGTGGGACCTACCAAGGAGACCCTAAGCTGGAAAACCCTTTTGGAAACTGCCAGGACGCACCTAAATTCAAGTTCCGAATTGCATTGGTCCAGCCAGGAGTTCTTAAGCACACAGGAAGTATATGCCTGGAGCGATCTGCCACTATGGGCGCCGATCTCGGACGATTACTTTATGCAGATCGGCAATGCCAAATCCATCGCCGCAGGCTTTAGCCATACCCCCTTGGAAAAGACCTTGGACGACTGCCTGGCCTGGCATCAGCAAGAAGGAAATCCCAATATCGTTTTTGGCACCGGCGAAGAGGCTGTGGGACTGGAACGCGCCAAGGAACTTGAGGTCATTGCCCAATTGAACCAAGGTTGAAGACGGTCGCGACTTACAGACCGGAGCTACAACCTAAGCCCTGGACCTTATGAAAAAAGATGCCGCCCATAGCTCGATCTACCGAACCTCGGATTTCTTGCTAGTGGTCATTTTTGGCCTAGGAGCGGTGGTGGAATATTTCCTCTTTTGGGATTGGTCCTTGCCCCTATCCATTTCCATTAGAATTGCTGTTGGAGTTCTAATTACCATAATGGGCATGGTACTGATAGCCCAGAGCAAACAAGCGCTAAACCAGGCAAAGCAACCTTCGGCACCAGGAACACCCACTACGGAAATCATACAATGGGGCATTTATGCCAAAATGCGGAATCCCACCTATCTGGGGTGCGGCTTACTGGTACTGGGTTTGGGCGTATGCTTCAATTTTGTGGCCTGGATAATCGGCTCCCTGATTGCTGTGCTGCTGATGCACTTTCTGTTGGTCCTGCCCGAGGAAACCTACCTGAAATCCAAATTCCCGGAAGCCTATGCGGCCTATACCAAAAAGGTAAGGCGGTGGTTATAAGGGATGGAAAATTGTATGCTCGGTCCCTTTAAGCTTTATACGTTGCGGCTTGCAAACCCTGGGCTTTGGTTCATCCACACCATCCATAAATAAAGAAAATCTTTATATTTATGTACTTCTATTCTCTATTTTATGCCTTATTATATGGATTTACATGTGGTTCCAGGAGCTACGGCAGAAGCTGTGGCAAAGGCGCATCGTGAGGATTTGAAAGCTCAGGAGGATTTTAATTGTAAGTGCATCACCTATTGGGTAGATGTGGACAGGGGAAGGGCATTTTGCTTGATCGATGCCCCGAATAAAGAGGCCATCGATAATTTGCACCTAAAAACCTTAGGCGTAAAACCTGTTGAAATCGTACGGGTATATAAAAAAACGGTCCAAGCGTTTTTGGGTAGGGTTAAAGATCCCGAGAATCAGCAACATTATTACGACAGACATTATACCGATCTAAAGATTTTTGACGACCCCGCATTTCGAATAGTCATGGTTACCAAAACGGTGAATGATCGATTGCTGCAACTTGCCTACGGTAAAAAGCAAGCCAAACACTTAATTCAATTGTATAGGAAAACGGTAAGGGATCAACTTAAAAAGCACGAGGGCAGAGAAGTTAGAGGTGAGGAATTCCTGGCTTCTTTTAAGTCGGTTTTTCAGGCGATCCAATGTGCGCTTTCCATTCAAAAACAGCTGTCCAAATGGCTTCAGCAATTAGATCTGCGCATTGGTCTGCACGCTGGTATGCCGGTGACCAAAAACCAGGCTTTGTTCGGGGATGTTGTCCGGTTTGGCAAACATCTCTGTGCGATAGGCACAAGCGACCAAATCATCATATCGCCCATCATACGGCAACTTTACAAAAAAGAATACCAAAAGGTGGCCGAAACCATCAACACCATTAGACCTATTTCTTCTTCGGACGAAACCTTTTTGGAATTGCTGATGGATACCTTGGCATCCAATTGGAACGATCCGTCATTGGCCATCAGTGATTTTTGCCTGCATATGGCCATGAGCAAGTCCGAATTGTACCGCAAAAGCAAATCGGTGACCGGGATGTCCTTAAAAAACCTGCTTAAGGAATACCGGCTGCAAAAGTCCCTGGAACTCCTGGACCAAAATGACTCCAACATTTCCCAAACCGCTTTTGATACGGGTTTTAGCAGCGCGTCTTACTTCGCAAAATGCTTCCATAAAAGGTTTGGTATGCAACCTACGGCCTACCTAAATCTTTAAATAGATTCCCGGTCCATTTTTACCAGCATTAGAATTATTCTTACCATTTCATTCGAAAATGGCATTCTAATTTTGAGTATTAATTTAAAATATATGCTCACCATCCTTATCAGTTACAGGAGCAGAATACTTGATAACATTAAATAAACTTAAAACTATGTCCAAGAGAAATTTTCCAATAGATTCCATTGCGGAATTAATTTTTGACAAAAGGATTGAGACAATGGAGGTTAAGGGATTCATTGCTAGCAACAAAGATGACCATATTGTTCTATTCCCCTTAAGAACAGGGGCTATTGGCTATCGATTGCATGAAGATGATATTCTAGGAATCGTTGAACCTAAAAACGATGGGGAACCGTGTACCTTAACCGTTAGGGCCGATGCTTCGGTCCAGATTGTTCAAATTAAAGAAAAGTCATTAAAAGCCCATGAATTGCCGAAAGAGAACCCGAAGTGTAACTGTCATTCGGACACGGTTTCGTATCGAGCTGGAATCGTCCCGGTAAGTCCTGGCCAAGCCAACTGCCGTGGAAGATGTTTCGACGATTTTTTATGGTGTCCTCATAGTGCGGATAGATGTCTGGCCAGCTATAACGCCTGTAACTCAGCATGTGAAATTTTCGGACTCCATCCATCCCGATTTAACAGTGGTCTTTTGCATAGATGAATCCGTGGATGTAAAAATTTAACTAATTATCTAAAAAACACTTATCATGATCGTACATATAGAGAATTTAAGTAAAGCAATCGGTATTACATTATTGGGCCTTAAACAAAAAGGAATTCCCATCACAGTTTGGAAGCATAAGTTTAACATTAAGGGTTTAGACATCGAGACCTTGCCCACAGCAACAGGTTTTAGACTAGAGGCCAAATACGATCATCAAAAAAAGTGGAAATCTGATGACGATATCGATTGGAGCTGCACTATTTCAAAGGATGGCAGTGTACGGGAAATTTCAGTTTCAAATGAATCTTCCGAAGAAGCCCTTAAATCCTGGTTTGAGACCTTCAATTTAAGACCTCTTGTTAGGTTGATAACCCAAGATGGGTTTAGATATGAATTTGGCCCTGGCTTGACTTGGCCGATAGTACAACCAGTTCCTGGCAGTGATCTATTGATAGATGGCCATTGGACCGGTGACTCCGAATTTCTTTTGGTCAATGTAATTGTTTATACGGCAGTTTTGGTAATGCCTGAAATAGGTGATTTCCCAGTTATAGATTTTCCAAATATTCTAGGCGAACAACTGGTATTGAACCATTCTTTAATAAATGCCTATAAAGAGAAAAGGGAGAAAAAATTCCCTGATGAAATTCCCGACTTGGAATTGGACATTAGCAAGGGAGAAAACCCATTAACAAGGCTGTACACCAAATAGTAGTCACTGCCGCCACCAGCCCTTCAGAGGTCCGCCTATAGAAGGCAGGCACGCGAATACTGGCAGCAGGACTATTCTTTCTTATAGCCTATTTGTTTTCTAGGAGTTTGTCCTGGTTTTGACATCAAGCGTCGAAGAGCCTCATATATCTCACTAAACTGTTTATTGTTCCGTGATTCCATTTGATGCACCTTGTTCATTATCTCTTCATAGTTGTTGGCCAATTTTCGGAGTTGAACAAAGGTTTCTATAATCTGGACACTCATTTTTATGGCCGTGTCACTCTTCAGAACACTTGAGAGCATTAAAATTCCATGTTCCGTAAATACAAAAGGTGGGTACTTTGAATGCCGTCCTCTTTTTAAGGTCGCAATTTGCGACCTTAAAGTGGTGTGTTCTTCAACTTTTAAAAGCCTGTGGGCAAAAACACTCGTCGCACTTGTCCGCCGGAGCCTTTAGCTATGGCGGAGGAGGAGGCGAGCGCTAGGGAGGGGTGGCTTAATATCTATTTGTTGCGGTAGAGCGTTATTATTTAATCATCCACACCGTAATATCCCCCACCAATCTGCTCACATTTTTCCAAATAACTTAATAGAACTCCTTCCTCTTCATCCAAAATTCCGCTTTGGCTAAAAAAAGTGACATTTTCATCGTCTTTATGTACTAGGATTATTGCGGGACCACCTTCTATCGGGACAAAAGGTGAGTCTGCCTCGTAACCCTTATTTGGTTTTTCCTGATTTAAATTATAGATATAGGAGATATTGACTACTAAATTTTGATAACCATGTTGCTTTTCGACTTTAGTGACAATTCCTTGTACTTCAATAAAATCTTCCTCATTATAATCTTCGTATTTCTTTTTTGTTGGCTCATCATTGCAACTTACAGCAACCAAGACCAGTAAAAGAGGTATTATAAAATATAACCTTTTCATAAAAACTTATTTATCTGATACTTTTACAAAGTTAACTTTCTCCAATCTATTGCCATATGGGTCATATAGGTGCCACGCCCCCTAAATTTGCCCCTATAAAATTGGCTGTTCTTCATGTGGAACTCTTTGAGGACATTCCTTTGTAGGCTTGTAAACTGCCTCTATTGGCACCCCGCTGGCGCGGATCTACCTGTCGGCAGACAGGTTTGTAATCCGTGCCACAGTCTGACCTTCCTAGCCTTCCAAGTATATACAAAAAGAAAAACCACAACTCCAACTTGGGAGGCCGTGGTTTTTGTATCATTATTGCGCGGATTGCAAATCCGCGCTATCGTGGATAGCGGGGACTAATTCAACAACCCATCCAGTAAAGCTCTAGTTTTATCAAAAGAAGGTCTTGGGGCTTCAGGGTTTACAATCTTGCCTTCAGGGTCGATCAAAATGAAACGCGGAATAGAATTTACTGCATAGGCATCCATAAATGCACTGTCAAATGACTTATCGGCAAAAAGTTGGAGTCCTCCTAGTTGCTTGTCAGCTACCATTTGTTTCCAGGTGGCCTTGACTTCTTTCTTATCAACGGAAATGCTCACAAAAACAACATTCTTATCGTGATAACGTTTCTCCAATTGCTTAAGGTAGGGCACTTGTTTGATGCAAGGTGCGCACCAAGTGGCCCAAACATCGATGTAGACATATTTTCCTCTTAAATCGCTCAGGTTGATTATTTTGCCATCCGTGGTCTCATAGCTGAAATCCGGTGAAGTATCTCCTTGATTCAGGCCTTTGGATTTAAGAACTTCCTGGTATTGTTTTTCGGCTGCTTCAATAAAAGGTTGGTGCGTGGTAACCCGTTTGATAAGGTCGAGATAATCTTTTGAACGCTCCTTATTTGAAGATATCTTTGAATAAAACCCATTGATCAGACTTATAGCCAACTCTTGAAATGGCACTTTTCGGAGAACATTCAGCATTCCATCTAGGTCAGAAGCGGCCTCAATGCGCTTACTCCAAATTGAGTTCACCAAATAACGAAAATATGGCTGTTTGCTGTAATCGCTCTCGTTATTCAATTTTAAAGCCCTTATGGGTTCGTAAAAACCTTCTGAGGGTGAGATCTCTTCGCCCAAGTAAAATTTATAGTTGGACTTATAATTCTGAATGCTAAGAAGGCGTTCGTATTCCAGCGATTTCTTCTCCATTGTTTTGAAGAAGTCCTCTACATCAAACTCGAATAGTGAGGCTAAATGAGTGTTTTTGACGTTCTCAATGTTTTTGAGATAGGTGGCTTCATCCACCTGATAAAAAGCTTCCAAATCCTTCGTGAGTTGAGAACCTACGGCTGATTTCTTAGCTAGATAATTATTTCGCTCTGAACCTTGTCCATCAAAAACGAGTGTGTTTTCAAAATGTTTGGCATCAAAAACTAGCTCGAGCTTATCACTAGGATAGAGGTAGATATAGGCTGTGTTACGGCCGTATTTAAGAAAATAGTACCCATCCTCTATTTTCGCGGACATGCTGAAATTTCCATTGGCATCCAGCTCGGTCGAGACCAATTTTTGATTGCTAAGGTGGGTGATCATAATGGAAGTCGCCGAGTGGTTCTGCACTTGTCCAGAGAAAACTATTTTCCCAGATTTAGCAAATAGGGTTAGGCTAATGAATAGGGTAATAAACGTACTGATGATTTTGTTCATGTTTGGCGATATTAAAAAATAAAGATACTTATTTTGATATTTGAAAAAAATAGTTGGACCACATCCTTAAAACTGTACAGAACAACTAGTAGAATTGATCGTTTCTGTCCCAAAAACTATCGAAATCCTACTCCCCGTCAAGGTGGCAATGGTATTATAGCTTTCCTTTCTTGCTCCAACATGTCCCCGCTGGCGGATCTACCTGTCGGCAAACAGGTTTGTAATCCGTGCCCCTCCAGTATACAGCATCCCTGCCCTCAAAAGAAAGCCACAGCCCTACTAAGGAGGCCGTGGCTTTTGTATCATTATTACGCGGATTGCAAATCCGCGCTATCGTGGTTATGTAGTTTTCTTCAAGTATCATTATAAGACTACAAACCCACATTATTGCTGTCTGTAATACCTTTCAACTTTTAAAAACCTGTGGGTAAAAGCACTCGTCACACTTGTCCGCCGGAACCACGACAAGTGGTGAAGGAGGAGACCTGCCTGCCGGCAGGCAGGCGAGCGCTAGCTGGGGGCCCAAACCTTGGTGTTAGCAACAACTTTCGCTATTTTTTATATACATTGTTACCTGCTGGCTTTCTCGATGTCTGTCGTTTGGTCAGTTATACTTTTCGTTTGTAGTTCAATACTAAACGCCTCTAACTCAGTTTTTAAATTCATTTCCATTTCTAAATAGAACTTTGTAAAGAATTGTTTTTCAATATCGAAATCAATTTGTCCAACACCTGTTCCGTCTAATTCCATTTCATAATCTTTTGTCGCAGATTTTATAGTGTAGACTTGGTTAAGGTCAAAATATCCAATTCCATTTTCTACTTTTTTTAAAGTATAAATTGAGTTAATTTCCATTTCGATTGTTACATCTGCAATTGGGATCGACATTGGGTTTTTCTGCTCAAAACTTTCCCCAACTTTTATTTTCTTCTCTGGATATTTAATTTGGTTCATCATCGATTCCATAGCTGGAAGTAATGTTCTCTTTTTTTCTTCTGTCATTGTCGTTGAAGAAATAGAATCAATTTTAGTTTTTCCGTCAACTGCTTTTCCGAAAAATTTGGTTCCACTAACCAAAGTCGGATTATTTGATTCTAACAACTCTATGTCAATCGGAAATTCGTTTCCATTCAGTTCGCCAGTTTTTGATATGCTTTTTAATAGACTTGTGTCTTTTGTAATTGACGGATTTTCAATTCCATTGTTTTTGAGATTCTGCAATATTTCGTCCGAAGCGATATATTTTACATTATTTTCCGAAATCTGCTTTTGCGTTAATGTGTAATTAAGGTTTGGTAAATAGCCAACTTTAAAATCAATTTCCTCTTGACTGTTGCAAGAAGTAATTGTAATTGTCAATAAGATAAGTAGTATTGTTTTCTTCATATGGTTTTTTCAGCTTGCAGGTAACAATTGTATATAACAACTTGTTGCTTTATATATCAAATTTAAGAAATATAGATACTAGTAATTATATTCCATTAATTCACCTTTTTCGGATACACTTGGTTTACTTTGACCCCCCGCTAGCGGAAGATTTTCTTATACGAGATCCAATTGGTCAAAATGCCTTAAGCATAACCTCAATTCTATTGCTCCTTTCAATAGCTTTCTTTCTAATTCGCCCTTTGGTATAAACCTAGAAAAGTATTCGGCATTTGAATCTATCTCTGTCTGACTAACTCTTGACATAATCAATTTATTAAGCTGATTTATGTGGAGCGTTTGCGATTTATCATCATAGTTCGGCATTTCTCCATTCAATAGCTTAAATACAATTACTTCCAAGTAATCCTCTATATTTTCATAAGAAATCGAAATTGCTTTTTCTTCATCTCTGTATTCTACTTCGTAAAAAGCATTTCCATTAACTGTATCATTCACTTTGCTAAAACCAAATTCTGATTTTAGAAAGGAATAAAAGAACTTTACGGATTTTAAATACTCTGTTTCTTCAACCATTAGTTAATGATTTGAAATGCGTTTGGATGAAGTTTTAAATAATTCTTAATCATATTTTGCTCCATCTGATAAAAAACATTTAGAACCCCTGTTAGCGGAAGGTGTATTATTTTGAATACCTATTCTCCATTTCTTTATTTTCTTTTAGGCGTTTATGGATATATTGGCAGGCATCTTCTTCCTCAGTGAACGTTCTCACTGAGTGTTTTTCCCCCTTCTCTTTATAATATACTTCGTATTTAGTTAAATGCTTTCCTTTTTTAATTGTCAGCGAAAGTTTATCATCATCATTTGTAGATCCATAAACCCCGTGCAAATAATATTTTTCTTCAGAGATTTTTAATTCTTTGAGCTTTATATGTAATTCGTGTATTGTCATTTCAGTATTATTAGAATGGTGAAATAATTCCTCTTTTAATGAGAATGTCTGCTCCAGAGGATAGTTCATCTGTTTCCCAAGACTTGTTTTGCATTATATGCTATTAAATACTCTTTGTGATTGGAGTATTCCTCTATGACACTATTCACTTTAGAATTCTTAAATTTTATCAGGTAGCTAAAAGCAGTTGGTAAAGTATATACATAATATGGATTTTTGTCGTCATCTAATTTCCTGAAAGAACTAATGGCAACTTCAATCATATTGTCATCCCTGTTTATTTCAAAAATCGAAACTGCAATTATTAGTTTAGTCATATCATCATAACTCTTTTCTAATATTTGTTTTAAAACAGAAAGTGATTTTTGAGATTTTAAATAGGCCAATGTTTCTATAATCAAAACATCAATTTCTTCTTGAGCTGATTCAAAGGATAGAGATAATTTATCTATAAGAGCATCTTCTAACTGTATTTTTTCATTTGTTGTTAAGCCATCAATTAAAGGGATATTGTTGAATCCATTTCGATGCCGATAATTACTTGGAGGAATAATTACATTGACTAATCTCTCTATATCCATTTCAAAATCATCTATAAATTATGTTAACTCCCTTTTGTTGTAATATTGGCAATTCCGTTTTAAACCAAACAGCACCTGCTCTTGGATTATTCAAAAATACGTTAACGGTGCTTCCATCAGGAATTCCTTTTGCCCATGTAGCTGATAATCTTTGCCACATAGGTTCGGCTTGTGACCAAGGTATGTTTCTGCTATCTATTAAGTTTTGCAAGTTCCTTCCTGCTCGTGTTTGTCCTAGTGTTTGAAAGCCTTCTCCAATTGCTCTCATTTCCGTGCCTGTACCTGAGAAAAATGCTCAATTGCTAATCTTAGCAGCAATTCTCTATATAATCAACCTCTTTTTTTCATTGCATACTCATACTTCCTTTTTAATGACCCATCAATATTACCCTTGTACTTTTCAACAAGTTTAACTAATCCAACATAATCTTTGCTATTCCATAACTTATCTACATCTTCTTTAAAGAATTTTTCTTCTTGGTTGCGGTTATAATCAAGAACATTTTGTTTTCTCAAACTATCAAGTTCAGAACAAATCTTAATGTGATTTTTGATTAATTCTTTCAAATGATTTTTGAGAAACACTTTGACCTCTCGAGTCCAAATTTCCAGTTTATCCTCGTCTACTATTTGAGTGGCTCTAAATTGAATTTTCTCTTCATCCAAGTATTCTCTTAATTCTGAGAGCGTGTAAGATTTGTTATTTGCTTTGAAGAGAAAATTAACATCTACCTCAGAGGATCTATTGAAATCATAGGAAATGGAAATCACCAATACTTTGTTCCCATATTCAACAATACCTTTTGATTCATTTTGCAGAGCGAATTCAAACAGGCTAAAAACCGAACTGAGAATCTCTTTAACTAATTTGTTAAAATTCATATTGCTTCATATTAAAATGGTGGATGATATGCACCAGTTGCCGAATTGAATCTCCAACCTCGGCTTTCCAACAAATACCTTTCCGCTCTAAGGAAACCTCCAGTTGGAATTTGTTGTCCATTAGGATAGAGGAAAGAATCAAAAATTGGATTTCCACGTTTCATTTCCTGTCTAAGAAACCCAGAGTTTTGTTTCCAGTTTAATTTTGGTGTTCCCTTGTTTGGAAGGTGTAACATATAATCCCCCATCTTCCATCCCTTGGCGGTCGTAGTTGTCGTTTCTCCCCATTTGTATAAGTTCAAGCCACCTTTATTCCCCTTAGCAGCCCTCCAAGCCGCTCCCGCTTCCGCTCGGGTGGCAAACTGGCCGGCCGTCATTTTTTGGAACTGATTCCAGGTAGTGGCGCCACCTTTTACAGCGTTCCTTGCCGCAGCCCTTGCCCCAACTTTCACCCCGGTCTTTACCGCCCCCTTTATTAAAGAGGCCGATCCCAATGTAAAGACGTCCAATACGATAAACCCGGCCCCCAGGGCCACCTGCCAACCATTGCCATCCCGGATCCCCTTGCGGATATCGTTGATGCCACCGGCTATGGGCACAAAATCCAATGCGGTATCCACGACATCCTCCGCCGTAATGCCAAAACCGTCATTTCCCTGCAAGGTACTGCCATTTTGGGAAATTCCATACACTCCGGTATTGCCGCTGCCCCCAAAATTGGTGCTGGGAAGAATTGGTGTACTATACTCGAATCGATCGGAAAGTTCAAAATTGTATTTCGGATTGCCTCGTGACGGTCCGGATATGCTCGTGGCAATTTTGGAGTTATTGCCATTATTACCAGGTGCAGGTGCCGCCTTTCTTCTCGATTCCGAGCCACCACTAAAATTCTTTATAAAGCTATAGGTTCCTAAAATTGCTGAGGCCACAAAAAAAACTTTAACCGCAATATCAATTAGCGCAGCAATCTCCAAGAAAAACTCCCCACTCGGGTCTACATACATCAAGGGGTTGTTCAGCGCATAGCTGTAGCGGTTAAAATTCTGAGGGTTAAAGGGTTCCTGGATATGGTTGTCCGGACTCAAAAAGCGGCCCAGTCGGGCATCGTACATCCGCCCGTTCATATGGATCAGTCCCACTTCAAAAAAGTGTTCGTGCCCCGTATAGCCCCGCCCCAATAGGCTGCCATGGCCAAAAACGGTGCCGGTGCCGCTGTCCAGGAACTTGTCTACCGTGCCCCAGGCACCAAACTGCCGTTGCTCCTTTACATCGCCATCGGCATCGGTAATGGCCAGGATACTGCCCAGATAGTCCCGGTGCAGGTAATGGTATTCGTCCACTCCTCCGGTCCCGGTCCTTTTAATATGGGCAATGGGTGCGGTATAGGCATCGCCGCCCACATAGGTGATGATCTTGGTGGTATTGCTATCCCTATCTTCCACGATCTCTGCCGGGATAATGGCCGAATAGTGCTTGCGGTACCTTCTATCGGTCCTGGCCTCATCCTCCCCGCCGTAATAGGCCGTTGAGCGGTTCATCATGGGGCCATACTCAAAACTGGCCCGGCCATGGTCCGTTTGGCGGATCTCCACCGGTTTTTTAAAGGCATTGTAACTGATTTGTTGGGTGGGGTGTTCCTGAAAATAGGTCCCGCCCACCGTGTTGGGATCGATCTGCGTGAGCCTATATTTCTTATGGGTATCGGTATAGGCATAGCTCCCCAAAGCGGAATTGTTGGTGATGCGCCCCCGCGCATCATAGACCATGGTCCGGGAAGTATGCCCGCTGATAGTGGTAAGGCGGTCCAGGTTGTCGTACCCAAAATTCTCCTGCCAGTTAAAGCCAAAATTCTTCCTTCGGGTAAGCGTGCCCCTTTGTTCGTTAAAGTCGTATTCCATATGCAGCGCCACGGTGGGGTCGGTGCCGCTTTCCTTATCCTCTATTTCGGTGAGGTAGCCATAGGCATCGTAGGTCTTGGTGCTGTGCATCCCGTTGCCCAATGTTACCGAAAGGGCCTGGCCCCGGGCATTAAGCTGGTCCAATTGCCAAAGCTTGTCCGTGGTACCGGTGTTCCCGATCTCTTTTAAAATACCGGAGGCATCGTAGCCGTTTCGGGTGGTCACCGTCTTGGAGGCACCGCCCACCAGGGTCGAGATCTGGGTCTCTTGGTGTACACGACCGTAGGTGTCATAGGTGGTCCGGTGCTCAAAACTGGCCAGGCCCGTATTTTCTGTAATCGTAGCGGGGCGTTTGTAGCTGTCGTAGGTATATTGATAGGTATAGGTCCTGTTGCTGTTGGTGAGGTCCCGCCCATTGATTGTAGTGAGTAGTTTGGTGGTATTGTCGTACACATAGGCCAGGCTATGGTCCGTCAAATCTCCTGTCATGGTCTTGGAGGTCGGTTTGCCAAAGGCATCGTATGCATAGGTGGTAGTGCCCTTCGGGGTGGTCTCGGCCAACAGCTCGCCAAAGCTGTTATAGCTGTAGGTATAGGTGCCCGCGGCGGGGTCGTGAAGGCGTGTCCTGCGCCCCCAGCCATCAATGTCCACGCCCACTACATGCCCGCCATGGTCAGCGGTCTTCATCGTTCCATTGGCAAAGTAGGTATAGTTTACCGTGCCGCCCGGGTTCTGTACCTTTACCGTATTGCCCAGGGCATCCATTGTAGTGGTGGTGCTCTTTATCCCATCGTTTACCGTTACGGACAGCCCGGAATAACTGGTGTTGATCGTTCTCCCGGTATACCATTGTTGGGTAACCAAACGGCCTTCCGCATCAAAGGCGAAGGTGGTCCACTGGCTGGGCGATCCGCTATGGGGCTCGCTTACCCGTTTTTTCCGCCCACTTACATCATATTCATAATCCTTATAGATCCAGGTGTTATTTAGGCTCAGTACCCCCGTTCTGGTGACCCATCCAAAAGCGTTGTAATTGGTCAATTCCTTGGCCCCATCGGCATGATCGACCCTATGTTGCAGGCCCCCACCGCCCAGTACGGTATAGGTATGGCGCGTTTCCTTGGACAGATAGTCGGTCGCCTTGGAGATCCGGTCCCATTTGTCATATGCAAAGCTGGTGGAACGGTCATAGGGGTCGGTGGTACTCAGCAGGTTTCCCGTGGCCGCCTGGTAGGTAAACACGGTCTGCAGGCCCTCTATGTCGATGGACTTGGTCAAAAAACGGGAACCATAGGTGCCGCTATACTCGAATCGCTCGGTACGGGCGGTCATGCCAGGGCCGCTTAGGGTCTTTGAAAGCACGTTGCCATTGGCATCGTACCGGAAATCCTCCGTCAGCCAGGAGGTGCCGTTTCCTTTTTTTTGAATCTTGGTAACCAGATTGTTGCTGTAGGTATACCGTTCCTCGGTGCTAAAGCTGTTGCCGTTTAAACGCACCGTTTCCATCGTCCTGGTGGGCCTGCCCACATGGTACGAGCTGTTGACGGCCCCGGTATTGGTACTGTACTGTTGGGCTACGGTGCGACTCCCTCCGGGAAAGGTGGTACGGGTGACCAAGGGGTTGTTGTGCGCATCGTAGGCATAGGTTTCCGCGGTGCGGACCCCTGTAAGGCCATTGTGGTTTTCCAGCCGTTTTAAACGTACGTCGTATACCCCGGCATAGCCTGGGGCCCCGGGCTGCTGCTCCGGTGGCACGATCTTGGCCCAATAGGTGCCATGGGTGCCGTTGGCACTAAAGCCGGGGATGAGCGTAATGAATTCCTCGGCCTCGTCGGTCTGCTGGCCCGGGATGGCCGCATTGCGACTGATACTCGTCCGGTATACGGGTGCGATCGGGGAACCGCGATTGGCCACCAAAAACTCGTCGTAGAAATACTTGGTCTTGCTCAGGTATTGACCGGGGTTGGAGATGGAGGTGGTTGCCGTAAGTTCCTCGGTGATCGTGCCCCTTAGCGAAGGATTGTACTTAGAGATATGCCATAAGGTCCCCACCCCGGTCCCGTACCAATTGGAGCGTTTCAGTTCCCTAAAGCCTATAAACCCCAACCCTCCGGCATGGGACACCGCGCCCTTATAATAGCGTCTTTGGGTACGGGTAAGACCGGAGCATGTATGCACCAACTCCCGGACCACCTTAAAGGAAGGCGCCACATTGATATTGACAAAAGGGTATGCTTGCCCATAGCTTGGGGAATAAGCAGTAAAATAATCGGCATCGCCGGTATCCGAATAGTGGGGATTAACCTGATCGTATTTTATGTGGGTGGTTACGCCATTGTTTGTGACCCGCTTTAAGGTAACATCCTCCCTATGGTCCTTGGTAAACGAAAAGGACGTGACATAGCGGTCGCTGATCGTGGCAAAGTCCAGATTGCTGTTGGGCCTATCCGAGGAAAGAAATACTGGGATGGGGAAATGCCTTAAATTTCCATATCTAAGTACCGATCCGGCAGCGGAGAATTTAGGAACCACGGTTGTGGACGTGGATTTTGTATTCTGATAGACATAGACCCATTGACGCCCTTGGTGGGGTGCGGGATGGGTCCGGGTACGGTAGTCAAGGATATCGGTACGACCATCCCCGTTGATATCCACAGGAATCAAATTATAGGTGAATATCGTATTCCTGACGCTGAAATCTATGGCCCTGTATTCAAAGGGCTCTAGTTTTTCGGATTTCACAAAATTGTTTCCGGCGGACAGGAAGGTGGCAAAGGTCCTGTTGTTGTTTACCGTGGGTATCATAAAATCGGCCTTGCCGTCCCCGTTGTAGTCCCCCGGCAAGATGGGGAACTCCAGCTTTATCCGGCTATTTGTGGTCGTCCAAAGCAATTGCAAAGCACTATTATTATTACTTAAGGCATATACAAATACTTTTCCCTCCCGAAACTGCAGGATATCGGTCTTGCCATCGCCGTTGACATCCAGGGTCAGGAACTTGTCGGAATTCTGAACGCCACGGGAAAGGGACCCAATTCCGGAAACAAAATTACTGGTCAACCTTCGGTCCAATCTGATCAGATGTATACGTGATGAAGAATAGGCGGTAGTTTCACATTGGCAGCAGGGGGGCGAAGAAACATTTTGTGCCGTAGCCTGGTCTTGCGTATCGGAATCGGTGCTCCGGGAAGTGGTTGTATTGGGAAGGGGACCACTATTCACAAATCCACAGGGCTCGCCGGGGTTGGGAATCACTTCCAAACAAGTGGTAGAGGAATACGGCTTGCCCAAGGCTATGATATCCGAGAGGCCATCCCCATCAAAATCGCCCGAGAGGTATTTTTGGGGAATCCTATATTGGCGTGGGGCAATACCACAAAAAGAAGTTTCGGTATAGGTAGGGGCGTTCCAGGTTTTTTCATATTTATAGGCAATGGGCGCAACGGCGCCCCCGGATGACAGCACCTTGAACTTTACGCGGTTATTGGAGATGTTCTGAACAACCGCCAAGCCTTGGTTGGGCAACAGTTTCTGCTGATGGTTCAGCCAACTTACCGGAAAGATGTCCTCGAACCGGCCGGTATTGACTTCCGTATGAAAATTACGGTTGCCAGCGTCTTGGATATCATCGAACAGCCAAAATTTTCTCTTGGCATCTGTTCCGGTTTTAGGGTATACGATAAAATCCATTTTGCCATTGCCGGAGATGTCCAAAGAGACAACTTCGGCATTGCGTTGTTCAATGTGCTGTACGGTAAGCTGTGAAACCCTTTCTATTGAATTAATGGAAGCAGCTGTGTTACCATAAGTAAAGGTTATCGGGCTACGGCCTATGGAATTGTCACCTGTCATTTCCCGAATGCTGGTTAAGCGATCATAGCCCAAAGAGGTTTCATCATGTTGTAATACATAATTTCGATACGGTGTGCTGCCTCCCTTTACCTTTATTTGTGTCAATATGGTTTTTCGTATAAACCCTATGCCGTTGATATAAGATTGTTCATCGCGTTTCCGACTTCCAAAAACAAATTTGATTTCATTGATCGGTGATGCTGTACCCCGGCTTCCATAGGTAATCTTGTCTATGCTCAAGGTATTGTTGGCTTTGGTATAGGAATACTTGATGCGCACACCCTGTGGATTTTCCCAATAGGAGATGGCATAGTCCGTGTGGCTCCGGGAATTCGCGGAGCTGGAAGTATTCCCGTAATAAGCCAACGACCCATCCGGATAAAGTACTTTGAAATAACTTGGGCCGGACACACCAGAGGTGGAATGGCTGCCATAGGAAATAATTTTGATGTTGGAATACGTCTCCGTCTGGTAGACGGCCCCGTTGGTGCCATAGGTGCCGGTCTTTAGGATCAAGCGCTGTCCATCGAACGAAAAGCGGTCCAAAAGATCGAAATCGACGGGGTCTATAACATTATCATGGAATTGGGTGGAAGGTATTCTGGTAATGACCGAAATCCCAGAAACGTTCCAGCCCCAACCTGCCAAGCCATTGCCCGATTGGCTGTTGAAATTTAGGGAAATCTCCGGCTGCACCCCGTTCAATCCCGGGGGAACATCAATGGGCACCGTATAGGTGGCCGCACCTGTGGGGGATACCGAAAGCTCTCCTACCGTACCACCGTTTACCGTACCGCCTCCCTTTGAGGAGAGATTTATGGATTTACTGCCGGGGGTTCCGGTTTCCTGGGGAACATCCTCGAGCGCTATTGTAGTCTCCGCAACCCGGGACGCTTTGACTGTTTTATAGGTAAAGGTATCCTGGGAATACCCCAAGTGGGCAATGCAAAGACAGCTAAAGATGAACAAGGATTGTTTCATGGCCCGGCTATTTTTTAAGTATATGAAAGCTGTGTCTTGATTTATCCGTGTACAGCACAACTACGATATATCTTCCGGAAGCGTAAGTGCCAAAGTTTAGGTCCAGGGTACCTCGATGGGCATTGATGCGTTGCTGATACAACTGCTGGCCAATCCCTGAAAACAGGGTCAACTGTGCCACTTTTTTGCGGGTATCCTGCCACTTCAGAGTGAGGATATCCGTGACCGGATTCGGATAGATCACGATTCCTGACTCCCCGAAATTTTCAGAATCCTCTCCCATCGAAGCCCCTTGGTCCTCTACAGAGGCCACGATGGTGGAATCCGCCACCTTGGCCGAACGGCTGCAGTTCACACAGACACGATTGCGCAAGGTTTGGTTGCCCGCAGCATCATAGCTAAAGGAAATTTTGTACTGTGATTGGGCGTGCCCGGACATTAGGGTAAAGACATAAAAGCTTGCGTACAACAGGAACGCTCTCATAGTGCATAAATTTTAGTTCTTCAATAGATTTCGCAGGATGGTTTCCAGCTGGTCTAGCTTTTGCTTTATTTGATTATGCTCTTGCTTGAACCTCAAGAGCTCCTCAATCCGTTTTTCCTGTGCTATGGCATACAGCGTCAACTCCTCAATCTTTTCCAAGAGTTTCATGTTCATGACACCCAGCTCTACGCCATTGGCCTCCATTTCCGCAGCGGATGGTATGTTGGGCAGATGGCCATGTTCCGTGATATAATCTTGAATTTCCTTAAGGTCGGGGAGATTGTAATCGGCCGCAAAGACGTAGTCGGGCGCGGGTACGGAAAGTTCTATCCGCACCTCCTCCGCATGGATCTTACCCTTTACCGTGAGTTTGGCATCTGGGGTGGTGGTGCCGATGCCGAGATTGCCATAATTATTTAAAAAAAAGGTTGAAATCCATTCTCCTGTTTGCCAGTACCTATAGCCAATATTAAAACTTCCCACAGCATCGTCACCTATTCTTAGTTTGAGTACCACATGGTCCCTACCGGTATCTTCCCTATAAAATGCCGTATAATCTGTATTAGTGCCAAACGAGCGATCTACTAGGGCATATTCATAGGATTGAACTTTTCCTCTGACATCCAATTCCTTGCCAGGGTCCGTAGTTCCAATCCCCACATTCCCGGAAGCGGGAAAGGTATTCGTCTGGGCCATAGCGAACAAGGGCAGCCCACATAATAACAAAAGTGTATTTTTCATAATCCATCGGTTTTAACTAGGCGCATTTCGCTTGGGAGCTAGCTTAAATGAAGGGAGAGGGCGGCCCATACCAGGGCCATTGTCTTTTATGCGCCAATTAAAACTCGGGATTAAATTATTGTAAAGGAAATCTGATGTAATACGCGGCCAATTTGGGTAATAAGTGGGAAGACGCCTGTCCTGAGAAGGAAGTGAGATTTGCCCGTGATCCGGTGCTTGGAAGAAAAAAAGGGCCAAAAAAAAGGGAAGCCATTGGCCTCCCCTTTTTGTTTTATAGCAGATCCTATTAGAATCGAAACCCTACCCCAAGACTGGCGTTGGAAAGCGTGCCCAGATCCCCGGATGAAAAGGAACTGAACCGGCCGTTAATGTCAAAGTGATCCGAAACGGCATACCGCAACTGAAAGCGGTAGACCAGGTCGCCGTCTATGTTGGACTCCAGCGAAACCCCATAACCCACATCGCCCCCGATCCAAAAGCCATCGCTCACTTCCAAATCTACCGAAGCAAGGATCGGAACGTATTTAAAATCGGCGAAGTCCTCCTTGCCAGAGTATACGGTAACCCCCGAACCTACGCCAACATGGACCGTTTCCGATACGGAAAAATCATATTCAAAATCGAGATTGGCCACAAAGGCGGCAAAATCCCCCTTGTCCCCCAGAGGGATGCCGGCATTTAGGCCGACCCTTAGACCATCCTGGGCCGATACCGTATAACCGAATACGGCAACAACGGCAACTAACAGTACTTTCTTCATAATTTCTGGTGTTTAATTAATGCTTTGGCAAGCATCGGAACCCAAGAGAAATGTCATCAGCAACCTGGGGATGACAACCTTCACTCTTTCACTCATTTCCTTTAAAGTATGATGACATTTTACAACGTGCCCGATGTACCACTGTAGCACCTAAAAAACAGTCTTATGAAAACCGTACAGATCGCATGTTTCGCACTTTTTTCGACCCTGAGCCTTTCCTGTCAGAA
The DNA here is from genome assembly GCA_947494825.1 of uncultured Flavobacteriaceae bacterium. Classification (GTDB taxonomy): domain Bacteria; phylum Bacteroidota; class Bacteroidia; order Flavobacteriales; family Flavobacteriaceae; genus JBNGOQ01. Next base: position 608,381 of record CANLWN010000002.1, read on the forward strand.
CGCACAGCACACGGACAAAACCTCAACAACACCTCATTCCACCTCACCCACAAGCGCAAAAACGATGAAAAAGCACCAATACAAGGACGCCCATACCGGTATGGTCGTATACAGCAAACAATATCCCTCGGATTGGAAGGTGGTCTCCATGGCCTCCTATAAATACGACAAGGCCCTTCCCGGTTTTTCCTATCAAATTCAGGGTCCCGGTGGCATAAAGGCCTTCAATTCCATGCATGAGGCCTATACGTATTTTGACAACCAGGAACTGAACCGTACCATGGGTGCCTATGGGATGCAAATACGACCCATACCCCAGATAAGCGCCTTGATGCGGCGAGAGTTTTTCCCAAAAATGCAGTCCCAGGGATTCAAATACCTGGGTGAGGAAATGGCCACGGACAAGAAACAGTTTATCATTCAAAAACTCAGAAAACAAGGCCTTTCCAATGTGGATCTGGAGGTGCTCACCACAAAATGGACCAATGACAAGGGTCAAAAGGCCTTGGTAGATCTGGCACTGATCAAATTTTATAGTCCCGACCCCTATGGCGGGCAAATGACCTCCTGGGTATACGGGGCCGATTATTTGGTGGCCGATTCCGGGCACTTGGACACGGCCTATGGGGCATTGAACACCGCCCTGCGCTCGGAAGCGGAAAATCCGGAATGGGCGCGCTACAAAAACCTCCTGATGCAGCGCAGACAACAGCAGTCCGCCGTGGACCATCAGCGACGTATGCAGGCTTCACAGGCCCAGTTCCAATCCCATCAGCAATACATGAAGGGGCAGTACGCCGCCAGTGATGCCAGGCACAACGCCTATATGCAACGCCTACGGGGCACCGATGGTTCCGATGCCGGACATCAGGGTTTTATCAATAACATCCGTGACGAAGAGACCGTCAACCATCCCAACGGACAACAGTACCAGGTAGAAGGCTATGCCAAAAACTATTGGATGGACAGTGAGGGCAACTACATTAAGAGCGATGACCTGTTCTATAGCCCCAATGGGGACATTAACCTCAACAACAAGGAATGGACCAAGTTGGAACGCAACCGATGATGACATTTTTAAACACGCCCGATGTAAGGGAAAGGAAGAGAACAATAACGTAAAACGAATGACCAAATGAAAAACGCAAAACAACTCATGGCCCTGCTCATGGTAGTATTTACCCTTAGCTTGGGTTGCAACAAGGAAGACGACAACATTGCACAAATCCCGGATCCGCAGCAGCAAGACCCCGATGGTGGGGAGGATCCCGATGGCGGTGAAGATCCCGTTGATGGGGATTTTAAAACCGTTGATGTATCGGTCAGCCTACCTGTGGGATCCGGATTGGACCTCTCCACCACCGAGCTCTCCACACTGTTTGTAGACACTCCTGTAGGTTCAGACGGTAGCACTTCAGCTCCTTTTAATGCGGAAAGTCCGGAATTGGCTTTTTTGGTAGATGGGGAAGACAATGTTATTCTGGCAGGCTTCATTACTGGTACCAACGATGAAATTTCAGTGACCAGTACCACTAAAGTATTGTTGTACCTATCCTTGGGCACTACCTTTCTGCCCTATGATGTAAAGGAGAAATTTATCATGGAGGTAGAAAGTATCCCTGGATTCATAGATTTTAAAGATCAAATAGGAGCGCTGTTCGAACAAGATCCCCTAATGCTGGAAAAGGCACTGTTTCAGGATGTGCTCAAGGCAAAGTTGACCAGCCTTACCAAGCTGGATTCACTAAACACAAAGACAAGTAGGTTGGATGTTAATGGAGCGGACATACGGAGCGGTCTCCAATTGGCCGATATTGATTTCCAAAACATGACCATTACCAATACCTATAGAAGACGGGCACATGCCTTTATCTATAAGACCGCCTTTAAGAATACGGAAGGCGTGGAGACTGTCATTAATGCCGACATCTTTAGTGACGACATTGCCGATAATCAGGTTCCCATTAAACTGACCAATGGGGTAAGGGGTTTCACTTCCACGGTAGACAAGTATGGCCAGGGTAAGGGCATCGACTTTTTTCAGACCGTCACCGACCCGATCACATTGCCCTTGGGGGAGGATGAGTCCGAAGCCACCTATAAGGTAAGGGTAGTTGGACCTGCTTCCTATTCAGAAGGAAAGCCCGAATTTGATGGAACCTTTGCGGAAGCGGACAAGTTGCTGGAGCTTAAGATAAAAATGTTCGCGGTAGACATCCTATTACCGGCCTTCCTGGATCTTAATGGGCACAAAAAACTGCTAAAGGACAGGGTTTCGGACGCAGGTCTCAATGCCATAGCAGATGCCACCAAGGCCGCGCTCGCCTCCTCCCCCAAAGCCTTGGAGAGTGTTATTAAGGGAGATTATGGCAAGGCTTTGGAAGATTTCTTGTTCGACATGTACACCAAATGGTCGGCATCACAGATGAAGGTATGGCTGGAGCCAATCGTAACTTTTGTGGGCGCTGTTGCGGATGAGAGCTTTACCGGAGGTTATTTTTCCCAAAACATAAAGGAAATTGAGGGAAAAATAGGGCGCTTTAACAAATTCATAAAATTTTTGGACAACACCTTAAAGGTGGGGGATTATGCAAGAATTGCCTATTCCCTGTCCAACTCCGAGGAATTGGAAGAATGGACGGTCAAGGCAAAAGAATCGGATATTCTCCTAACTCCTAACGAAAAAGTGGCATTACCAGGGCAGTTCGTAGATTTCGAAGTGCTTAGGGAACCCGAACCCAATGAGGGAGCGGTTTTGCAATACGAATGGTCTACCACAGGAAGATATGGCGTAATAAGGGACAACAACATTAACGAGGGTACCTCCTTTACCAGTTCAAAAGACAAGATATCCTATATCAGTACCGTGCCCATAAGCCAGTTAAGTGACAACGACAATATTGATGAAATTTCTGTTACCGTTTCCGTTAAAATGGGAAATACCATCACCAAGGTGGGCGTAGGTACCGCAAGGGTCAATGTAAGAAAGCTAGCCTACAGAATCAAACCCTCAGGCATTACCATACAGGGAAATACGTCATTGAGGCTTCGTCTTGAACGGACCGATGGGCTGCCACTGGCAGACAATGACGTGTACGAAAGCAAGGTGGTATGGACTACGAGTGGCAAATTTGGGCATTTCAATGGGAAAACCAATCAGGTAACCTTGGAAAAGAAGGGGAGCTACAATGTACGGTACGAAGCCTTGGATAAGGACAAAGATGGAGAGGAGACCTTTAGGGCCCTCATCTACCGAAAGCAGAAAACAGACAGCGAGTATTTGCTTTGGGAGGAAGCGGAAGCTGTTATAAACATCGACAATGACCCTAATAAGAAAATATTCTTTGTGGACAATCCTACAATTTTGGGTATCCCGCCTACAGTAAATGGAATTTACTGTGAATGGTCGGTACAGGCATCCTATAGATTTAAACCCCTTGATCCGGCCCTGTTGGCCATGGAAAAGAAGGAAGTGGTGCAATACCAGCTAAGGATTATGGAGGCAAGCCCAGATGCCAGCCCCACTTATGTGGGATCGGGAACCATCTGGCGTCCGGAAAATGAAGCGGCCGATCTGAACGAAGACGGGGACTACGTCTTCCGGTATTCAGGGACGGGATCACAGGGTGGAGCATCGGGCTGTGGCTCTGAGGGTACACAGGCGGCCTATCAGCGTGTGTTGGATATTTATAACACTTTTGAGGGGTACGCACAAGTCGTAGTTACCTTAAAATCTACAGAGTAGCTTGTGTTAGTTTAGTTTGTATATAGGGGGCATGTGGGCACTGCTCCCTATATATATTTAAAATTCGATAAATGGTGATGCCCCCACAAAAGTTGAAATTTCCTTAAACCCTTAAAGTCAATACATGCAATAAAAACAAAAAAAGAGGTTAAGCAAAGTACAAAGGGACTTAAGCCCTAGTCCGTTACAAAAAAATCGTATCTTTTAACATTAGTAATCCGCTACCAAGAAAGAAACGATTGAACCAACGAACCACTGATCAAGAAAAGCTGATTGAAGGCATCAAGGCCAATAACGAGCATGCCTTAAAAAAGCTGTATCAGGACAATTTTTTTAAGGTCGAAAAATACATCTTAAAAAATAGCGGGTCCAAGATGCAGGCCAAGGATATTTATCAGGAAGCCTTTACGGCGGTTTGGAAAAACATACGCTTGGGAAAGTTTGTCCCTGAGGGCGATACGGCGGTAAACGGATATTTGTTCCGCATTGCCCGAAACAAGTGGACCGACCATTTACGATCGTCCGAGTTCAAAAAAAAGACCGCCCTGGACGAGACCCATCCGAAAATCAGTGCCAAAGTGGAAACGGATGTGGATGAAACGGATATAGATGAAAGGGACAGAAGATTACACAAGGTCATAGCAACCTTCAAAACGCTTGGAGAACCCTGTAGACATCTGTTGACCATCTTTTATTTTGAAAAGAAATCGCTAAGGGAAATTGCCAAGGAGCTAAATATAGGGGAAGCCTCTGCCCGCAACAAAAAATACCGTTGTATTGAGAAATTACGGGCCCTGGTATTGACCCCAAATTAAATTGAAAACCACTGGAAGAAAAGAAGAACAACATACCGCAAGACGTATTTGAAACCATGGAACGTTACCTCAATAACACCATGGACGAGAAAGAACGCGCCTCCTTTGAAGGCCAACTAAAGGAGAACCCTGGCTTAAAGAAACAGTTGGAGGAGGTCCAGACCCTTATCGAGGGTGTGGAAACCGCTGCGCTTCAGGGACGAATGGACAACTTTCACGAGGCCCTGGCCAAGGAAGAGCAAGAAGTCAAACAGCATAACGGTTTTAGAAAATACACCATTGCCGCCTCCATTGCCGTTTTGATCGGTTTGGCCAGCTTCTGGGTTTTGACCAGCGAGCAACCGAACGACAGGTTGTTTGCCAAATACTTTGTTCCGGATCCCGGGCTGCCCACTACCATGGGAACCGATGCCAATTACGCCTTCTACGAGGCCATGGTAAGCTACAAACGCGCCAATTACGCAGTGGCCATAGCCCAGTGGAGTGGGCTCTTGGAGGAAAAGCCCGCCAATGACACCCTGAACTACTTTATAGGGGTGGCCCATCTGGCCAATTCGGATGCGGAAAAGGCTATGTCCTACCTTAACGCCTTGAGCGAGCAGCCGAACAGCGTATTCGCGGATGAAGCACTCTATTATTTGGGATTGGCCCATTTAAAAGCAGGGGATCTGGAGGCGGCAAAAGCGTATTTCAACAAAAGTCAGACCGAAAGGGCCTGGGCCATCATGACCGAACTAAGCGATTGAAACGATATGAAAAAAAGGCGCTTACCATCCTATCGTTTGTTTCTTTCCCTTTGTTGTTTTTTCTTCCTGTCACAGGCCGTACAGGCCCAAAACGACAGCCTTTCCGGCCCGGGTTATCTGGATAAATTGATTGAGGAAGCAGCCTATGCGAAGGCCAGGACTTTCTTGGAGCAACAAATGATAACCTTTAGGGCACAGGGCAACTACGATACCTTGGTTCACTATATCAAATACGTGGGCAGTTTTAAGCTGGCCAACGACGATAGTGCGGCCGCCATCGAAAAAGCCAAGGCCTTGGTTTCCGAACTGATCGGGCAGCACAATGATTACCGCTCCAAGGAAGCGCTTCTGGAACTCGCTTGGTTGTACGATGATGCGGGAGCACCCAAAAAAGCTTATGAGACCACCCAGGAATCCCTGCAATACGCCCAAAAACTTGCCGACGCACAAAAGGCCGATTTAGAGACCCTGGAATACCAGCTGGGCATACGCGCCTCGGATTTCGGGAATATTGCACTGGCCAAAAAACACCACCTCAGGGCACTAAAGCTTCGAAAGGCCCATCCCAAAGACGATTATGAAGGGCTGTATTCCATCTATAATGCCGTAGGGGGCATGATGTGGCATTCGGCCCAACTGGACAGCGCCATGTATTTCTATAGAAACGCCCTCCAGGCCCTGGAAAAAATGGAACCAGATGCCATGAACAACTATTACCGACCCTCCCTGGTACAGAGCAATATTGCTGTTTTATTACAGGCCACCGGGCGGGTGGAGGAAGGTATCGGGTTCTGCAAAAACGCCATCTCCAATATTCAGCAGTATTTAAAGGCGCCCGAAGATGAATCGAAAAAACTGAGGGCAGAGAAATTCAAGCTCATGTACGTGGACAACCTAGGGGCTTTTTATCACAGTGTGGGGGAATTTAAGAAGGCCGATGAACTCATCACCTATTCCTATAATGAAAAACGGAAACTTTTACGGGAAGACGACCCCAAAATCATGATTTCCCTTATTCTTTTGGGGGAAGCAAAAATGGGCCTCAAAGAGTACACCAAGGCCGGGGAGTATCTGGACAAGGCCCTGGAAATCATCCAAAAAAATCCCGGCACGCAATTCTACTGGCACGGAGCGGCACTGGTTTCCAGAGCTTCGGTCTATGATGAACTGGGCGATGCCCAAAACGCCGAAAAGCTATACGAACAAAGTGAAGCATTGTACAAGCGCAGTTTACAGGGACAGTATACCAAGGATTATCTGGACGAATTTATTGAGATGTCCCTCTTCTACGCCAAAAGGGGAAGACCCGAAAAAGCACTGGGGCTGGCCCAAGAGGGCTATGATTTTGTAAAGAACAGTACCTTTAAAAACACGGTGCAGGAGTTCCACCATATCCTCAATATGGCCCAGGTGCACTACCAACTCAAAAATTACGGGGACGCCCTCAGGTTCAGTGAGGAAAGTTTGGCATTATCCGTAGACGGTCATTGGGGAGGAACCTCGTTGCTGGACTCCGTACAGATAGAATCCCAAAAACCCAAGGCCTTATTGATCTGGGCCCGGACGCAGTACAAGCTCAACAAAAACAGGAATGAAAATTTTCTGAAAAAACTGCTCGTAGAAATTGAACGAGGGTTGCGTATTCTGGAACGGGGAAGAACGATCATCACCGCTTTCGAAGACCTCAATATCCTGATCTCGGAGCATACGGAATTGTTCAATTTCGCTAAAAAAATTCGGCTGGATCTTTACCACCTCAGCCAAGACGAGAACTATTTGACAGATATCCTGTCCCTGCACGAATCGAGCATTTACAGTAGAATTCGCTCCCGTCTGGACGTCAAAAAAAGCATTGCCTTTGTGGACGTACCGAAAAGCGTGCTGGATCGGGAGCAAAAGCTAAAAAACGCCATAAATGCCTCTTTGACCGGTACCTCGGGAAATGCCGGCAGTATTCAGGACTTCTTCCGGGCCACGGACCAATGGAAAGTTTTTTTGGATACCTTAAAACAACAGTACCCCCGCTACCACAAAATGCGTTACGCCACGCTCGAAGAGCCCTTGGGCCATCTTCAAAAGAACCTTCCGGACAACACCACCATCTTGCGCTATGTATTCATTGATAATATGCTGCACGCTTTTGTGATTACTAAGGAAAGTAAGCGTATCATTCCCTTGGATTATGAACCCGTTACCCATCATATTGCCGATCTGGACAAAAACCGGAACAACTTCCAGGAAACCAGCGTATTGTTGCACGAATTGTATCAACAGCTCTGGCAACCGATAGCATCACTAATCAACACCCAAAAAGTACTCATCATTCCAGATAGGGAACTCTTTAATCTGAGTTTTGAAATGCTGACCCCTACCCGCATAACCTCCTTTAAGGAACTGGGTCAAAATAGCCTTCTGGCCAAACATGAGGTTTCCTACAACTACAGCCTGCTCCTCTTGGATGAAACCCGGAAAAGTGTTGCTTACGATAACAATTTTGTAGCCTTTGCGCCCGAATTCAATACCGGTATGAAGCGTACCTATCAGATTGCGATAACCGACTCCGTAGATCTGGACAAAACCTATCTTACCCTACTCCCCCAGCCCTTTAGCGTAGATTTGGCCAAACAGTTCTCACGACGGTTTAAAGGGAGTTCCTTTTTAAATGAAAACGCCTCCAAGCAGGTTTTTGCCCAATCGGCCAAAGAGCACAAGATTATCCACATAGGAACCCATGCTGAAAACAATAATATTAGCCCCGAACTTTCCCGCCTGATCTTTGCCAAGAACGCCTCGGACAACAGTACGGTCAATGACAACTCCCTGTACACCTACGAAATCTACAATCAGGACCTGAGCTCCAACCTGGCCATTTTAACGGCTTGTGAAACAGGAAAGCCTACCTATCAGGCCGGGGAGGGTATGATTTCCCTGGCCCATGCCTTTAACTATGCCGGTAGCGAAAGTATATTGACCAGCCTTTGGAAAATAGACGAGCAATCAAGTTCCGGCATCATTGCGTCCTTCTACGAATATCTCTCTACGGGGCTTCCCAAGGACGAAGCCCTGCGAGCCGCCAAGCTGGACTATATTGCTTCGGCAGAAGGAAGAACCATTTCGCCCCAGTACTGGGCCGGGCTTGTGCTTATGGGCGATACGGCACCAATAGCGCTTACCAAAACAAATACTTGGTGGTACTGGGGGATCGGACTGTTAGTGGTTGCAATCCTAATCGCATATTTTGCAAGAAACATGGTCCGGTCGCTAAAGTGAAAGCCGGTCAAAACCAGGTCGGGCTCCATATGGGGAGCGGTCAGTGGTCATATGGGTTTTAATGTGGGAATGACCTATTTGATTTTTTATTATCTTTTCTAGGTCGACGGACAATACCCAAACGCTAAAATCGGCATCGCAGTATGGAACGGACAGGGAAGATCATTTTTGTAAAGCTCGGTGTAGGGGCCATGCTCCTATTGCAAAACGCGCTCTTGTTGGCCCAGGCGCCGCAGGATGCCACAGTACCCGTGCTCTTTGAACCCGGCCTGATCTCTACCGCTCAGGTAGAAACGTCATCCACTTTTTCCAGGGATGGGAAGGAACTCTATTTTGCCCGTAGGCCCGGTAAATGGGGACAAGGAAAATCGAGCAGTTTCATTTACCGATCGGTAAAGCAGAACGGTAGCTGGTCTCCTCCGGAACTGGCCTCCTTTTCGGGTACCTACAACGATGGGGCACCCCATCTGAGTCAGGACGGGAACCAATTGTACTTTATTTCCTCGCGGCCCTCGGACACGGGCGAAACTTCCGCCGATATCTGGATAACACAAAGGGAAGCGGACGGAAACTGGGGAACACCCCGCCGCTTGCCCTCACCCATCAACTCTTCCTTTACCGAATACAGCCCCCGTACGGATGCCCAAGGCAACCTCTATTTTGCGTCTACCCGGCCGGGAGGATACGGACAGGGAGATCTGTACATGGCAAAACGTGTGACCGAAGGGTTTGGCATGCCCATAAACCTGGGGCCCGCGATCAACTCCCAGTTGGGGGAATGGAACCTGGGCATTAATAGATCCGGCGACATCCTTGTCTTTGAGGCCTCCCAACGCGCCGAAAACCTATCCTCCTACGGCGATCTCTACATCAGTTTTAAAATAGAGGGCCAATGGACCCCTGCCCTGAACCTTAAGGAACTCAACACTACCGGCAGCAACCTTTATCCGTATATGACCCCCGATGGGGGCCGACTCTATTTCACCAGTAGTGCTACCTTGGAAAGTACCGATACCAACATATTCAGCGTGGCCTTCAAACCTCTGGTAAGCCAGTACCGAAAACGCGCCACAAGCAAGGGACAATAACTGCAGCCCTAAAAATGACCAACAAAATTATGGGTACATGGTCAATTCCCGTTAGTTTTCCATGGGGTATTACGACTCACTAATAAATTCTAGTGGCTAGGAAGAAACTATATGTGTCCTGGCCTTTTCCTAATGAAATACCCAGTACACCGATGAAGATTACATTACAACTTTTTGGCCTTCTTTTTTTGCTCACTGCCGTTGTCACAAACGCACAGGAACCCTTGCATGCCCCAGTGAAGAAAAGAAGTTTCCCTACGGATCTTTCCGGTTCGGAACGGAATGTGGCCCAACTCTATCAAAAGGTCTTGCCAACCGTAGTCACCATCCATACCACTTCCAACGCCATTACGGAACGAGGTCCGGTACAAAATCAGGGTTTGGGATCCGGGGTACTCATTTCCCACGATTGTCATATTCTCACCGCAGCCCATGTGGTAGATGGTTCCTCCAAGATTGTGGTAAAGACCCAGGATGGCAAAAAGCGCAATGCCACCGTGCTCTTTAGCGAAAAATCGGCCGATATCGCACTCCTAAAGCTAGATGTGACCGATAGTTCCCTGGCGCATGCTACCCTAGGTGATTCGGACGCCCTGGCCGTGGGACAGCATATTTACGCCATAGGAAGCCCTTACGGAATGGAAAATTCCTTTTCCGCGGGCATTATCTCCGCCTTCCGTGGTTTTAACACCCTATATGACGGTACGGTAAGCATTGAATTCATACAGACCGATGCGGCCATCAATTCTGGGAACAGTGGCGGACCACTCTTTAATTCCAAGGGAGAGGTGATAGGTATCGCTTCAAGTATCCTTACGGTTTCTGGTGGTTTTCAGGGCATCGGGATGGCAGTGACCATTAATACGGCCAAGGAACTTCTTGCCTTTGAGCAACGTCCATGGATCGGAGTGGAAAGTGTCTTTCTACGGCAGGAAGAGCTTTCCAAACTCTTTAACCTCAATATTCCAGGGGGACTGCTTATCCAAAAAGTGGCCCAAGGGAGCCCAGCCGGCAAAGCCGGTCTGCGGGGCGGCTACATCAAGGCGAACATCAATGGCAGGCAAATCCTCTTTGGGGGCGATATCATACTGCATATCGGGCCACAGGCAGCCTGTCATATAGGCTGTTTGGAATCGGTAAAGAACCAATTGGTGGACAAGGATAAAATTGAGCTGCGCTATCTTCGGGAAGGAAAGGAATATACCACTACGGTTGATGTTTCCGAGGTGCGAAAGAACTTTTTAACGCCCCAATAAGCCCCAAAGAGCAAAAATAAGCCCGGTATGGGGCACCTAATTTTCAATTCTTCTTAATACCTTAGTGTTCACCTTAGGTTTTGGGCATGGGCAAGGAGAACAAACGCAATATTTCTATCACCGGATCAACGGAATTTACCGGCATCCGCCTAAAGGCCCCTGCGCCCTATGCGGCAGGAATTCCCGGGGTAAAGACCGCCCTACAGCATGCTTTTAAGGAAATGGGGGTGGTCCGTTCCTTGCACGGCCTGGCCCATATGAACCAAAAGGAAGGTTTTGATTGCCCAGGCTGCGCTTGGCCAGACCCTGAAAAACCCTCCAAATTGGGGGAATACTGCGAAAATGGCGCCAAAGCCCTCGCCGAGGAGGCCACCAACAAAAAAGCGGATGCCGCTTTCTTTGCACGCCATTCCGTGGAAGAACTCTCTACCTGGACCGATTACCAGATCGGGAAGAGCGGACGTCTCACAGAACCCATGCTCTTGCGACCGGGCAGCGTGCATTACGAACCGGTAACCTGGGAAAAAGCCTTTTCCCTTATTGCCTCCGAACTGAGGCAATTGGATACTCCGGACGAGGGGGTATTCTACACCTCCGGCCGGTCTAGCAATGAAGCGGCCTTCTTATACGGACTCTTCGTGCGGGCCTTCGGGACCAACAACATGCCCGACTGTTCCAATATGTGCCATGAATCAAGTGGGGTGGCCCTGAGCCAGACCCTGGGCATTGGTAAGGGATCGGTAAAGCTGGAGGATTTTGAGGAGGCCGAAATCGTCATCGTCATGGGGCAAAATCCAGGGACCAATCACCCTCGAATGCTCTCGGCCTTACAGAAATGCAAGGAAAACGGCGGCAAGATCATCAGCATCAATCCCTTGGAGGAAGCGGGGCTCATCCGTTTCAAAAACCCTCAGGAATTTAAAGGCGTCTTGGCTTCGGGAACACCGCTCACCGATCTGCACCTACAGGTTAAAATCAACCAGGACGTTTCCCTGTTGAAACTGCTGATTAAAAAATTGGCAGCCCTGGACGAAACAAGTCCCCAGGTCTTTGACCACGAATTCATAAACCGGTATACACATGGGTACGAGGCCCTAATAGGCCACTTGAAACAGTTTTCGGAAAAGGAGCTTTTGGCCCTTTGCGGGGTGGCGGAAGAACACATAGATAGGGCCGTGGAACTTTTGGCCCAAAAAAACAAGATCATCATCTGCTGGGCCATGGGGCTTACGCAGCACAAAAACGGAGTGGCCAACATCAAGGAATGCGTTAATTTACTACTGCTCAAAGGAAGCTTGGGCAGGCCGGGTGCGGGCACCTGCCCTGTTCGCGGCCATAGTAATGTACAAGGCGATCGTTCCGTGGGCATTATGCACCAGGTTTCCCCGGAACTAAATGCCAGCATTGCAAAGACTTTTGGGTTTATTGCCCCTGAAAAAGAGGGTTTGGACACCGTACATGCCATTGAGGCCATGCACCAGGGCAGGGCCAAGGTCTTTATTGCCCTGGGGGGCAATTTTGTCTCGGCCGCCTCCGATACGATCTACACGGCAGAAGCGCTACAAAATTGCAAGCTTACCGTAAACATCAGCACCAAATTGAACCGGACACATTTGACCGCGGGCAAAACCGCCTTGATCCTCCCCACCTTGGGGCGTTCCGAACTGGATCGAAAAGAGGGGAAGCCTCGCTTTTTCACGGTAGAGAACAGTATGGGCAAGGTACATCGCTCCAAGGGCCTGCTGGCCCCAGCCTCTGACCAGCTCAAAAGTGAACCCGAAATCATAGGGGCCATGGCCCATGCGTACTTTGAGGGAAACCATGTGGTGGATTGGGAAGGCCTGAGCGAGGACTATGCACTTATACGGGCCAAATTGGAAGAGGTAATCACAAGTTTTAAGGGCCTCAGCGCCAAATCCGAAGGTTCCGGTTTCTATCTGCCCAACAATGTGCGCGACCTGGATTTTAGCAAACTGCCCGACGGGAAGGCGCAATTTAGTTGCTGCCCCCTCCCGGACCATCAATTAAAACCCCATGAATTTTTGCTGATGACCGTACGGTCCCACGACCAGTTCAATACCACCATTTATGGGCTGCACGATCGTTATAGAGGGGTTTACAACGAACGAAGGGTGATTTTTATGCATCCTGATGACATGCGGGCAAATGCCTTGGAAAAATTGGAGGTGGTACACCTGATAAGTAGCTATGACGGCAAAGAACGCAAAGCCTATAATTTTTTGGTCATTCCCTATAACATTCCCCAGGGCAACCTGGCCTCCTATTTTCCCGAAACCAATGTGCTGGTACCCTATAACCATTTTGCCGATCAAAGTCACACCCCCATAAGCAAATCCATAGTGGTCACCCTCGAAAAAGCCAGCCATGTATAGTATTGTAGATATTGAGACCACGGGCAACGGTATACTTGGGAACAAAATTACCGAAATTGCCATCTTTAAGCACGATGGGCATCGGGTGGTGGACGAGTTTACCAGCCTGGTAGATCCCGAATGTGAGATTCCCTATTTTATCACAGGGCTTACGGGTATTGACAACCATTTGGTGCGAAATGCGCCGAAAATCCACGAGATTGCCGATAGAATTCTGGAGCTTACCCAGGATACCATCTTTGTGGCCCATAGTGTAAATTTTGACTACAAGGTGATCAAAAATGAGCTTAAGATCCTTGGAATCGATTTTACCCGAAAAAAATTGTGCACGGTACGTTTGTCCCGTAGATTGTTCCCGGGCTATCGTTCCTACAGTTTGGGGAAACTGTGTTCCGCATTGGACATTCCCTTGATGGACCGTCATAGGGCCAGGGGCGATGCCCATGCCACGGTCTTGCTCTTTCAAAAATTGCTGCTGGCCCAGGGAGCCGATGCTATTTTTAAGAGCTTTTTAAATGCCCGCTCCCAAGAAGCAACCTTGCCTCCGGGGCTTCCCAAGGAAGTTTTTACTAGTCTGCCCATGCAGCCGGGCATCTACTATTTTAAGAATGATAAAGGACAAATTATCTACGTTGGGAAGGCCAAGAACCTGAAAAAAAGGGTTTTGGGGCACTTTTATGACAAGGCTGACAAGGAAGTGCAAATGTGCCGGGAGACTAGCGCCATCGATTTTGAGCTTTCCGGGAGCGAACTGGTGGCCCTATTGATGGAATCGGCGGCCATAAAGCAGCACTATCCCCTCTATAACCGTGCCCAGAAAAAATCGACGCAGCAATACGCAATTTTCTGCTATGAAGACCGTAACGGTATCCTGCACCTGGCCTATAACAGGTTAAAGCTGGTGCCCAGGCCATTGGCCACCTTCTACAATCTGGCCGATTGCAGGTCCTATCTGCAACGGATCTGCATGTCAGAGGAACTATGTCCCAAATACTGCCATTTGCAGGAAAATGTGAGTAGTTGTTCGCACTACAGTATTACTTCTTGTGGAGGTATTTGTACAGGAAAGGAATCTATAGAGGCTTACAACAAAAAGGTACGATCCGCGATTGCCCATATGGGACGCAGCGCCGAAAATCTCCTGATCAAGGAAAGGGGCAGGACCCTTGAAGAAGATGCCATTGTACTGATCCGGGAGAACCGGTATTGTGGCTACGGTTTCATTGAAAAAACCATGGAAATTAAGACCCTGGAGGACATTGAGGCCTATATCCTTCCCCAGAAGGACACGGTGGATGCACAGCGTATTGTGCAATCCTTTATACAACGAAATCCCGAAAGCATATTGATGTTCGATACCGTGCACGAACTGCCCGTGAGCAACGAGCGCTAAAGGTCCCGAAGCGATGCCAGCCCATAATTGGTTTTGACCAAAAAAAGACAGAAAACCCGGATGCCTACAAGGTGGTCGGGCAAACGTAGTCGGTAACGGCCATCCCCGATTGTTTCATTGCGGCAAAACCTCCGGCAACGTCCACTAGATTGTGAATGCCCCGGCTTTTTAAGATAGAGGCCGCAATAACCGAGCGATAGCCACCGGCACAATGCAGGTAAAAAGTTTCCTCTTGGGGAAACTCGGCCATATGCTCATTGAGGAAATCCAAAGGGGTGTTCTCGGCATCTACTACATGTTCTGCCGTGTACTCACTTTCCTTTCGCACATCGAATATCGGTTTTTTGTCCGATACTACTCGGCGTTTAACCTCTTCCGCCTGCAAGGAGGTAATGGTATCCATTTCCTTTCCGGCTTTCTTCCAGGCCTCAAAGCCGCCTTCAAGGTAACCCAGGGTCTGGTCAAAACCGACACGCGATAAACGGGTCACCGTCTCTTCTTCCTTGCCTTCCGGGGCAATAAGTAGAATGGGTTGTTTTACATCGGCGATCAAGGCGCCCACCCAGGGCGCAAAACTGCCTCCCAGTCCTATAAATATGGACCGGGGAAGATGCCCTTTTACAAATTCGTCCTGATGCCTCACATCCAGGATGACCGCGCCGGTATCATTGGCCATGGCCTCAAAGGCCTCGGGAGAAAGCGCACTGGAGCCCCTTTCCAACACCTTGTCAATATCTTCATACCCCTCCTTGTTCATTTGTACGTTCAGCGGGAAATATTTTGGTGGGGGCAACAGGCCTTCCGTTACCTCGTTTATGAATTCCTCACGGGTCATATCGGCCCGTAGGGCGTAGTTCATTTTCTTTTGATTGCCCAAGGTGTCCACCGTCTCCTTCATCATATTCTTGCCACAGGCAGAACCTGCCCCATGTGCAGGGTAAACAATGACCTCATCTGCCAAGGGCATAATCTTGGTACGCAGGCTATCGAAGAGTTTGCCCGCGAGCTCCTCCTGGGTCATATTAGCCGCTTTCTGTGCCAGGTCCGGACGGCCCACATCACCTAAAAAGAGGGTATCCCCTGAGAAAATAGCATGGTCCTTTCCATCCTTGTCCCGTAGCAGATAGGTGGTGCTCTCCATGGTGTGGCCCGGGGTGTGCAATACCTTGATGATCAATGCTCCCAAAGGAAACTCCTGGCCATCCTCGGCGATGATCGCATCAAATGCGGGCTCGGCATTGGGGCCAAAAACTATAGGTGCCCCGCTTTCCTTGGACAGGGTTACATGGCCGCTTACAAAATCGGCATGAAAATGGGTCTCAAAAATATATTTTATCTTGGCTTTATCGGCTTTGGCCCGCTGGAGATATGGGGCTACCTCCCGTAACGGGTCTATGATCGCCACTTCCCCATTGCTTTCAATATAGTACGCCCCTTGTGCTAGACATCCGGTATAAATCTGTTCTATGTTCATCTAGTTATCGCTTTTTTATGAATATCCAAAAATACGTTTTATTCCGCTTTCCTTTTGTGACCTTGGTCACATTCAGTTCCGGTTTTGATGGGCCACCTTGCCCTGTAAGATCGATACCTCGGTAGGGTTGTCAAAATAAGCAACAGCCTCCTTGGTCTGTACAAAAAGGTGTTCTTTTTTCAAGAGATCAATAATCCCACTGCTAAAAAAGATGTCACGGGCAGGTCCAATGGCTCCTGCAATATAAAACCGTATGCCCCTTTGCTGCAATTCCCCTATCACCGCCACCAGCATTCTGGCGGCTGTGGAATCGATATAGTTGATCGCCTCGGCGTTTAGGACCACCCCTTTTAGCTTTCCCCCTTTGGCCGTAACCTGTTTAAAGAGTTGCGTCTTAAAAAAGGAGGCATTGCCAAAATACAATTGTGCATCGAACCTAATGATCAGTAAATCCTCCCGAATTTCCACCTCCTCCCCAAAGCGGTCTATGTTCTTGTAGTAGTCTGTTCCCCGAATATTGCCCAGAACGGCAAAATGGGGTTTGGACGTTCTGTATACCATCAGCAGCAGGGAAAACAGCACCCCTATCAAAATGCCTTCCTTAATACCCACAAAGAGGGTGATCAAAAAGGTACCAAGCAATACCAGGAACTCGTCCTTGCGAAGGCGCCACAGGCGTTTGGGATAGGCCACATCGATCAATCCAAAGACCGATACCATGATGATAGAGGCCAATACCGCGTTGGGTAGAAAATAAAACAAGGGGGTGAGGAAAAGCAAGGTCACCACAACCATGACTACACTGAACAGCGATGCCAGATTACTCTTCACACCGGACGAGTTGCTAATAGCTGAACGGGAAAAACTTGCAGTGACGGGATAGGACTGAAAAAAAGATCCCAACATATTGGAACTGCCCAGGGCCACCAACTCTTGATTGGCGTCTATGGTATATTCATCGTTCTTTTCTTCCATGGCCTTGCCTATGGAAATGGCCTCCAAATACCCGATCAGGGCCAAGGTCAAAGCTATGGGCCATATGTCTAGGAAATGTTGTAGCCTGATCTCCGGAACGGAAAAGGACGGCAGGCCCTTGGGTATCTCGCCTACCAGTTCCACGCCCTTGGACTCAAGCCCAAAAAAATAGACACCCAATATCCCCAGCACCACGGCCAAAAGAGTTCCTGGTATACGTTTGTCCCATTTTTTAAGAAGAATAATAAGTGCGATGCCCAACAGCCCGATACCCAAATCATAGGGATTGGTTGCGCCCAATTGTCCAAGGGCATTTGCCAGTAACTCATGAAATTGGGTACTTCCCTGGACCGATACGCCCAAAAGATGTTTTAATTGGCTGAACATGATGATCAGAGCGGCAGCCGATGTAAATCCACTGATTACGGGCCTGGACAGAAAATTCACCAAAAAACCCATACGGCCCAATCCCAGAAGGAACTGTATGGCACCCACGCTAAAGGCCAGAAAAATGGCCATGGCGATATAGTTTTCAGGTCCCGAGATGGCCAGGGCACCTAGACCGGCAGCCACCAATAAGGAATCCATGGCCACTGGACCCACGGCCAACTGCCGCGAGCTGCCCAAAAAGGCATAGACCAAAATAGGAAAAAGTGATGCATACAGGCCATAGACAGGCGGTAGTCCGGCAATCATGGCATAGGCCATGCCCTGGGGGACCAGGATAATGCCCACGGTGATTCCACCCAGAAGATCTTTGGTGAAATACTTCTTTTTATAAAGGGGCAGCCAATCCAAAAAGGGAAAAAACCGTTGCATGGGCCAAATGTACCATTAAATCGGGAAATCTTTGTGACCTGGGTTACTTCCGGAAAACACCTTTCCAAAGCTGCTTAACCTCCTATTATTTCTGTTTAAAGTAATCTTCTTTGTAAAAGGTGCCCAAGGCCGGGGTAAGTAGCAGTACTTCCGGTTTGTCCTTACGGAGCAGTACCTGCCAGTTGTGAAAGGCCTCCCAAGCCTCATCCACATATAGGGCCGGACCGTAAGCTTCTACCAATTTTTGGCGTATCCGATCTTCTTCGCCCTTGCCGGTAAGTATCCATACCATATTGAGTTTGTCGTCCCCAAAACGGGCCTCGAACTTCCGCTGAAAACCTGCATAGGGAATGCCAAAACAATCTATTTGCAATTGGGCGTTGGAATCGCCCTCACCCAACTCGCGTTCATAGGTAAAATTGGACAACTGCTCCAGATGGGGCCTCAATTGGTCCAGCGCCCCGCCCATTTCAATGATATCAGGTACTTTGGCCGATGCTTCATAGGAAACGGCCTTGCCCCCATTGGAGGGCAGATAAGGATTGTCCCAGGTAAATAAATTGGGGTGAGCCGCTTCAGGGGTGAGCATCCATACCTTGTCCTCATCGGGTTTGGTAACGATCAGATCTTTCCAATAGGCACCATAGCCCATTAAGGTCTGTGCCGTGTCCTTCCGTTTTCCGGTCAGGGCAACAATAGCATTACCGCGCGCCTGTACCAGGACCAATTTGTCATCGGCAAAGGTAAAGGCCACCTCGGCAATCACCCCATTTTGGGAGGTATAGTTCTGACATATCACGTGGGTCTCGCTATCCTTCGCAAGAGGGAAACTTGGGGTGGCCACCTCGATCAAGCGGATCTGCTCCGCGTGAGGTTCCAATTTGGCCTTTGCCGAGCCAAGGGATTCCTGCAAGGCAAGGCCGTGGAAAAGGTCTTCGGTTTGTGCGCTGCATAAAAAGGTAAGCAGGCCAGTAATAAGGGACAAAGGGAGTCTGGGTAGTTTCATCTGTTCTTAATTTGATTGATCTCCTTAAAGATGAACCTACCCCCAGCTTGTTACAGTTTGGGCACTCAAAAAAGGGCCTAAAGTTCCAGGACTTTGATCTGGTTGCGGTGCAGGGCAATCTTCCCTTCCCGTTCCAATTTTTTAAGCAGGCGGGAAACCACCACGCGCGAAGTATGCAAATCGTAGGCAATTTCCTGATGGGTGGTACGGATATGGTCGTCATGGGTCACCTTGGCCTTATCCTGCAAGTGTTTCAGCAAACGTTCATCCAGTTTCAGAAAAGCAAGTGTATCCACGGTCTCCAACAGCTCCATCATCCGCGTGTGATAGTTGTCCAGGATAAACCGTTGCCATCCTTCGTATTTCCCCATCCATCTTTCCATCTGCTCCACAGGGATCATCAACAGTTCGGTATCGGTCTCCGCCACCGCCCTGATCTCACTCTTATGGGTTCCAAGACAACAGGATAGGGTCATGGCACAGGTATCGCCCTGCTCTATAAAATACAGTAGCAGTTCGTCCCCGTCGGCATCTTCCCGAAGAATTTTAATGGCTCCCTGCAGCAAGAGCGGTATGGCCGTAATCGACTCTCCTATATCCATCAGGTAATCTCCTTGCTTTACCTTTTTGTATACCGCAATATCCTGGATTTCCGCCAGGAGTTCCGGCTCAAAAAGATAACCATAGTGCTGTTGTAAAGTTTCCCGCATCGTGTAAAATTTCTTATTGTACCTGAATGGACACTTTAAATTCTTCCTGGTCCCCTGCCAGGTATCGAAAGCCTTCAAAAAGTTCCTCCTGGGCAACGGCGTAGGGGTAAAAGCTAATGGGCTCTATACACACCATATTGGGAACTTCTGTCCACAGCATAAAGTTCCCGAAGCCTTCCGTTTTCACCTGTATGTCGTTTTTGTCCTTGAGAACGATCGTATCGCAGTTGGGTACCTCAAGGGCACGGCTACCTACCTCAAGAACTTCTGCAAGGCCAATGGTCTTGTCGTTCGCCAGGATTATGGGGTCAGGGATGTGTAATTTAAAGGCCGGATGGTAACCCAACATAAAGGGCATGTCCTGATCCCCGGATACACCAAAGGTAATTTCCAAGCCTGCTTTGCTTAACTCATACGTTTTTGTAAACTCAAAATTGAAGGGCCAAATGAGCAAGCGGGCGGTAGATTTTTCAGGATATTTGGAATTCTCCACGGGGGTCGCGGCCCGGTATTTTTTTTTGTACACCGCTTTGGTGTTCGAGTGCGATAGTTGTTCGTAGTCCAGTTCGCGCAGCAGGCCATGCTGATCCTGAATGGCGTTTCCTTTGGATACGTGGACTCGGAAGCCCGCCTCGTTCGTAGGGCCAATAATGGGAAACATCTCGGTGTCCGAACTACGCCATCCGGGGCTTCCTTTCTGGTGGATGTATTCATGTCCCGCAACTTGGTAGCCCACGAGTTCCCCGGCATCGATGCGTACGCTCTGGTCAAATGCTTGCAATATGGTCATATATTATTGATTGATGAGTCTATAGATCAACACGGCCGTACGTTTGGTAAGCGCCGCTATGCTGTTAAGGTTCACGGTCTCTTGTGGGGTATGTGCCCCGGACCCCATGGTACCAAGGCCGTCCAGGCAGTCTACATAGGCTGCAACAAAAGAAGTATCCGCAGCCCCCCTTTTACCCGGATCATAGCCTTCTACCTTTCCCTGGTCCAGGGCCAGGCTAACCTCGCTCAATGTCCCTAACAATTGTAGATTGCCCTCCGTGGGTCCCATAGCCGGATAGCTGTCCGTAAAACTGATGCTGGCCGAGGTATGCGGTAAATTTTGGGATACAATTTCCCTCATTTTGTCGCGCGCCTGCTCCTTTTGCGCTTCCGAGATAAAGCGAAGCCCCCCTCGGGCCATAGCGGTCTGGGCCACTACATTGCTCTTCCCAAAAGCATTCCCCTTACTCGTCATCGGGTCAAAATCCACAAAGGTGCCGCCCAAGATGGTCCCCGGGTTAAAGGTGAGGTATTCCTCGCCCCGAACTTCATCATAAAAAGCATGGAGTATCCGGGAGAGTTCAAAAATAGCCCCTGCACCTACGCGTTCATTGAATATTCCCGAGGAATGCGCACGTTTCCCCTCTACCTTAACGGCCCAGCCAGACGCACCCCTGCGGGCCACCGTAGCATAATTAAAGCCGGTGGAAGTTTCAAAACCGAGGGCAATATCACTTCTTTTTGCGGCGGCAATCAAATCGCTCCTACTGACATCCAAAGGTTTTCCCGTGCTTTCCTCGTCTCCGGTAAAGGCAACAATAATTTGGGCGTCGTCCAACAGGCCTTCTTCGTACAAGGCCTTGAGCGCATATAAAACGATAACGTCCCCACCTTTCATGTCATTTCCCCCAGGGGCATGGGCTATACTATCGTTGATGCGTTCAAACTTCTGAAAGGGACTGTCCTCCTCAAATACGGTATCCAGATGCCCGATAAGTAACAATTTTTTACCCTTGGTCCCGGAAACTTCCGCAAAGAGGTGCCCGGCCCGGTTCATCTCTTCCGGCATGGGAATCCAATTGGTCTTGAAACCAATGTCTTCAAAAGCATCCTTGAATACCATACCCACTTCCTTGACGCCGTTCAGGTTTAGGGTGCCGCTGTTTATATGAACCACCTTTTCCAGGAAGGATATGGCTTCGGCATTGTTTTTTTCAACCTTGTTCACCAGTTTTTTCTCTACCCGTGAGAGTCGCTGTGCCGAAAGGGAAAGGGATAAGATGCTGGCCAAAAGGCTAAGGTAAAGGTATTGCTGTCTCATGGTAAATTTGCTTTCCCCTAAGGTATCAAAACCGATGCAAAAATCCTTGGCTTGTACTTGAATAAATGGATTATGTGATTTATGGAAGACAATCAGTGCAATCCACTGATGATATCGTACTTGGTAATGATATGGTGCCTACCATCGCCCAGATCCACCAACACCGCCTGTACTTCCCTGTTGATGAGCTTGGCCACTTCCTCTACCGCTGTGTTCCTATCTACTAAGGGAAAGGGGGGTTGCATAAATTCCTTTATGGGCGTGGCACTTACGCTACTGTCCTCCAAAATGGCCCGGAACAGAGTGGTATCATCCACGGAGCCCACAAAACCGTTGGCGTCTTCCACCGGAATTTGGGAAATATTGTTCTGTTTCATGCGCTCCACGGCGTGCATCACCAGTTCTTCGGTCTTTACCGTAACCAAGGGCAGTTCCAGATGGTCCTTGATCAAATCTATCGCCTTGGTCACTTCATCCTCCAAAAAGCCCCTATTCCGCATCCAATCGTCGTTGAACATCTTGGCCACATAACGACTTCCGTGATCGTGAAAAAGTACCACGACCACATCGTCCTCGGAGAAATGTTCCTTTAATTGCAACAGGCCTTTTACGGCAGCACCTGCCGAATTCCCCAGAAACATGCCCTCTTCCTTGGCCAATCGCTGTGTATAGATGGCGGCGTCCTTGTCCGTTACCTTGGTAAACCCATCGATAATATCAAAGTTGACGTTCTTGGGAAGGATATCTTCCCCAATGCCCTCCGTGATATACGGGTAAATTTCGTTCTCATCAAAAATGCCCGTCTCATGATACTTTTTAAACACCGAACCGTAGGTATCTATACCCCATACCTTCACCGCCGGATTTTGCTCTTTGAGATAGCCCCCAACACCCGAGATGGTACCCCCCGTACCTACGCCCACCACAAAATGGGTGACTTTTCCATCGGTCTGTTTCCAAATTTCCGGTCCAGTGCTTTTATAGTGCGCCTTGGTGTTTGAAGGGTTGTCGTATTGGTTCACATACCAAGAATTGGGAATTTCCTTGGCCAATCGCCGGGCGGTGGAATAATAACTTCTGGGGTCTTCAGGGCTTACATCGGTAGGGCAAACATAGACCTCACTGCCCATGGCTTTAAGAATATCCACTTTTTCCTTGGACTGCTTATCACTGATCACACAGATCATTTTATACCCTTTCACCACGGCCCCCAGGGCCAGTCCCATTCCGGTATTCCCAGAGGTACCTTCTATGATGGTGCCCCCTGGTTTTAAAATGCCCGAAGCCTCGGCGTCCTCTATCATCTGAACGGCCATACGGTCCTTTACCGAGTTTCCCGGATTAAAGGTTTCGTACTTGGCCAACACCAAACAGGGCAGTTCGGCAGTTAGGGTATTTATTTTTACCAAGGGGGTATTCCCTATGGTTTCCAGTATGTTTTTTGCGTACTCCATATGTAGCGCAAAGATAGAATATTCAAACGGAGGTTTCCCATCGCTTTGGCAGGAAAATCAAAAAATAGCGGGTTCACCGGGCGCCTCTTCCCAGCACCAAAACCCAAGGAAGATCATTCAAATTTAATGGCCTTGACCGGCGTAATCTTAGTGATAATATAGGAGGGTACCAAAAGCATGAGCAAGCAAAGCACCAACACCCCTAAATTCAGTACCAGAACGGTCGGAAAACTAACATAGACCGGAATATAGTCGATATAATATTCCTCGGGATTGGGAAACTTGAACAAGCGAAACCTGTGCTGCACCCAAAGGAGGCCCAGGCCCAAGGCATTGCCCCATAAAAGGCCGATGCCGATCAGATAGGCCGCATTGTACAAAAACACTTTACGGATGCTCCAATTGGCAGACCCCAGGGCCTTCAATATCCCGATCATCTGCGTGCGTTCCAGAATCAGTACCAGAAGCGCCGTAATCATGTTGATGCCTCCAACAATGATCATTATTCCGATGATCAGCGCTATGTTAAAATCGAACAGCCCGATCCATTCAAAGATCCGGTAGTAGCGGTTCTTAATATTCTGGGTGTCCAATGTGGAAAGTACGCTCCCGTAGATTTCATTGCTTTTTTCGTCTATAGCGTCAAAATCCTCCAAGAACACTTCAAAATTACCCACCTGGTGCGCGCCCCATTTGTTCATCCGTTGAATATGACGGATATCCACGAACACGTAGGTAGCGTCGAACTCTTCAAAACCGCTATCATAAATCCCCACAATCTTGAAATTACGTCGGTTCGGTATTTTGGAGGCGTCATCATCCTTGAGGAAAAAGGTGAAAAAAGTGTCGCCCACCTTAAAGCCAAGGCGGCTTGCCATAAGTCGTGAAAGCAACACTTCTTCATTGAGTTCCCCACTGTACTCGGGTAGGCGCCCCTGGATCAAATACTCCGAAAAAACGTCCCAATTGTAGTCTGCGCCAACACCTTTGGCGATGATTCCCTCAAAGGTGTCCATCGTGCGGATGATTCCTCCCTTGCTGGCCACGGCCTGGACGTGCGAAATACCGGATACCGAGGTGAATTCGGGATAAAAATCCTGGGCCAGGGATACAGGGGCCACGGAAACGTCGGAATTGTTATTGTCAAAGTTATATATTTGGATATGGCCGTTAAAAGCGGCCACCTTCTCCCGAATCTTGTTTTTTAGTCCCACTCCGGTAGCAATCGCAATAAGCATCATGACAACCCCTATGGCTATAGCAGCTATAGCGATTTTTATTATCGGTGCGGAAATGCTAATTTTATGTGCTGCCCCCTTGATCAGGCGTTTTGCTATAAAAAATTCTAAATTCAATCGATGGTGTTTTTATCCGGTTTCAAAAATACAGTTTTATTATTGGTTTTACTGCTCTTCGCTTGTGCAAACCAAGCGAAAAAGGATACCGCCGATACCCTTGAGGCCAGGATGAAAACCGAACAAAAGACCACCCCGCCAATCGTGGTGGCCGCCAACCGAACCGGATATTATCTGCCCTTGTTAAAAGGAAAACGGGTGGGTGTAGTGGCCAATCAAACCAGTGTAATCTTTAAAAATCCGGGGGCCAAACCATCCTATACCCATTTGGTGGATTCTTTGCTTTCCCAAGGGGTTAACATCAAAAAAGTATTTGCCCCGGAACACGGGTTCCGCGGCCAGGCCGATGCCGGAGAGGTCGTGGTGGACGGTGTGGATACCAAAACAGGACTGCCCCTGATATCGCTCTATGGAAAGAACAAAAAACCCAGCCAAGATCAACTGGAAGGGTTGGAGTTGGTGGTGTTCGATATCCAGGACGTTGGCGTTCGTTTTTACACCTATATCGCCACACTGCAATTGGTCATGGAAGCCTGTGCGGAAAAGGGTATACCCCTAATGGTCCTGGACCGACCCAATCCGAACGGGCATTATGTGGATGGCCCTAGAATGAAGGCAGAACACCGCAGCTTTTTGGGTATGAACACCATTCCGTTGGTCTATGGGATGACCATGGGCGAATATGCCCAAATGCTCAACGGAGAAGGTTGGCTGGAAGGCAAAATGAAGGTCGACCTTACTGTTGTGGCCCTTGAAAATTATACCCATGAACGAAGTTATGATCTCCCCATTAGACCTTCTCCCAACCTGCCCAACGATATTGCCATAAATCTGTACCCCAGTACCGGGCTTTTTGAAGGGACGCATTTGAATGCCGGCAGGGGAACCGAGTTTCAGTTTCAGCGGTTTGGAGCACCTTTTTTGGATAGCACCCATTATATCCTGAGATATACGCCCCAACCAAATTTTGGGTCAAAATACCCCAAACAGCAAGACAAACTGTGCTATGGCAAGGACCTTTCCGACACGGCCCGGTTGCACCGCATACGATTGGATTGGCTTATAGAGGCCTATACCCGTACCCAGGACAAAGCGGCCTTCTTTAACACCGCTTCGTTTACCAAGCACGTTGGGACCCCGGAATTGCAACAGCAAATAGAAGCCGGTATTTCAGAAACAGAAATTAGGAAAAGTTGGGAAGCGGACCTGGAAAGCTTTCGAAAGATCCGTTCAAAATACCTGCTTTATAAATAAGATCTACGAGTCCGAGGTCATGGTCGTAGGCCGCCGATATTTGTGAAAGGGTTGTTTTAAGAGCCTCGCAACGCTGCCATTCTCCTTCTTGTTCGGAAACGTATCCACCCCGTAGACAATGGTTTCCCGATCTAATTTCATAAAGGTGCCGAATATCCGGTCCCAAATCGAAAAAATGTTTCCATAATTAGAATCGGTATAGGGTAGCCTATAGTGATGGTGTACTTTGTGCATATCAGGGGAAACCACTATCCAGCTTATGGCCTCGTCCACTTTTTTGGGCAATCGGATATTCGCATGCCCAAACTGGGTGGCCACTAGGGAAAGGGACTGATAGAGCATTACGATACCTATGGGTGTGCCCACCAAAAATACCCCAAACAAGGTAAAGGAAAACCTGATAAGGCTCTCTAGGGGATGGTGTCTGTTTGCGGTAGTGGTATCGACCTCATGATCCGTATGGTGTACCAAATGAATCATCCAAAGGGGCTTTACCTTATGTTCTACATAATGGGCCAAATAGGCTCCAAAAAAATCGAGCAACAGTACCCCGAGCATCACATAAAGCCATAAGGGCATCTCCGGCAGCCAATTAATGATTCCAAAACCGCTTGCTCCCACCCAATCACTGGTACTCAATAGCAAAAAGGCCAGGGCAAAGTTGATAATGATGGTAGTTAAGGTAAAAAAGAAATTGGGGACCGCATGCCGCCATTTCCGATAAGTGAAGCGAAAGAGGGGAACCACGCCCTCCAGCAACCAGAAAAAAGTGATTCCCAAGACCAAAATAAGGCTTCTGTGAGTGGAAGGTATGGTCTCAAAATAGTTTACGATCGTTTCCATGCACACAAGATAAACCTTAGGAAGGATTTTGTCAAATTTTGTGCCGTATCAAGCGCGGATGGCTTTGCCGGCTCATTTGGTCTTTATTTGTTTTTTCATCGCCTCAACGATTGCAAAGGCGGCAGGACAGATGCCCACATTTTTGAGGGTCAGTTGGCTGATCTGATGGAATTTTTTCCGGTCGGTATGTGGAAATTCCCTGCAGGCCTTGGGGCGTACATCATAAATGGTGCAGGCATTTTCACTATCGAGAAAAACACAGGGAAGCTGCTGCAGCACATAATCGTTCTCCTCATCGATCCGCAGGTACCGTTGTATAAATTGTTGCGGCTTTAATCGCTGGTGCTTAGCGATCCGAACAATATCCACATCCGTGAACAGGGGGCCGGTGGTTTTGCAGCAATTGGCACATTGCAGGCAATCGGTTCGTTCAAATTCTGCCTTGTGCAGTTCCTGCATCACGTAATCCATCTTCTTGGGCGGCCTCTTTTTGAGTTTGGCAAAAAAACGTTTGTTCTCACCATGTTTTTCCTGGGCCTTTTCCGGAAGCTGTGCTAAAATTGCCTTCATAAAGGGGTAAAGTTACCACAGTTAATCTATCTTGCCTCCTCAACGATCAAAAACTACATAAAAAACCCCACATTTACAGGGAACGTGCAAATTATGGATGTGGATATTTTTGGAAAAGCAATGCTGGATTACCAGGCGGGTCGATATATGGAAGACCTTACTACCTATTCCTCCCTTGGTGACAAGGACAGTCTTCCCCTGCCCTATTTGTTCCGGGATTTTGAGGCCATGCCCGGATTAGAGCAAGAAGCGCTGCAACATTGTAGCGGACGGGTGCTCGACATTGGTTGCGGCGCCGGAAGCCATAGTTTGTATTTGCAAGACCGGGGTTATTCGGTTACCGGCCTTGACCATTCCGAGGGAGCAGTGGCCGTGTGCAGGCTCAGGGGCTTGAAAAATGTGATTTGCAGCGATCTATACGCCTATTCTGGAACGAAATTTGATACCCTACTCCTGTTGATGAACGGAATAGGTCTGGCCGGGCGATTGGATAAGCTAGATCTTTTTTTTGGGCATCTAAAAGCACTGTTGGCCCCAGGAGGGCAAATCTTACTGGATTCCAGTGATATTATTTATATGTACGAGCAAGATGCGGATGGTGGGTTCTGGGTCCCGGATAGGGATACCTACTATGGTCAGGTGGAGTTCACCTTGGAGTATTTGGGTGAAAAAAGCGCGCCCTTTCCCTGGTTGTATCTCGATTATAACACGCTGCAACAAGCGGCGGAAGTAAATGATTTTAACTGTGAACTTGTAAGTAAGGGAGAACATTACGACTATTTAGCCAAACTTGCGCCAAAACGGCAATAGACCTGATCTTGCATCGTTTACCTTGGTAGGGAATTAACAAGTTGGGTTGTTATAATAAAAAATTGTAGTATGAGAAAGATCGGTATTTTGTTTGCGTTGGTCCTTTTTACCTTCATGGGATGTTCCAAGGACGATGATGGGGGAACGCCAAATTCGCCTGCACAACAGGTTGTTGATCGTTCGGCCAATCTTTTAGCGGCCGGTGACTCTGCCAATGATATTTTGAGCAACGATAGTTTTACAAGCTTGCGCATCGAGATAGCTTATGTAGCCGGGTTTAGGCCTACACAGACAGCCATCAATGCCTTTGACCAATATCTCAGGGACCATACCTTCAAGACCGATATTGCCATTACCTTTACAGAACTTAGCTCTCCCAACGAGGAAACCCTTACGCTCCAGGAAATTGCCGATTTGGAAGCTGAGAATCGCACAGTCTACAATGATGGGGAAACCCTTGGCATCTACATATATTTTACGGACGCTCCGTCCGAAACTGATGATGAGGACGAAGGTTTGGTGACCTTGGGCGCGGTATACCGAAATACCTCCATGGTCATCTACGAATCCACTATCCAGCGCTTAACGGAGCGAAGCGTGCTGATTACGGTCGCAGATGTTGAGGAAGCTACCCTGAACCATGAGTTTGGACATTTGTTCGGGCTCGTAAATTTGGGATCGCCGGCGGTAAACGACCATGAAGATCCCGAAGCGGAAAACCATTGCAATGTGCCCGGATGTTTAATGCGTGCCGAATTGCAATTTGGTGCCGGGATAATGGGCATGATGGAAAGCAGGGCATCCCGTGGAATGGCCTTTATTCCCGAATTGGACGCCGAATGTGTACTGGACCTACAGGCCAACGGCGGACGCTAGTCGGATTAATGGATTGTCGGTAGTTGCACATTGGAAATTAAAGGTCAAGGCCCTTTAATACCGACTTCTGATCCCTGATTTCTGACTTCCGATCACTGTTCAAAGTACAAGTACAAGGGAATAGCGAAGAGAATTTAACCCATAGCTGATAGCTGCCCACTGTGACCGCCTACTGTCTGCTTTCAACAGCCTACATTCAACTGAAATGGATTCCGCACTAAATGCGGAATGACAAATCCAAGAACGGTTTTCGTATCAGGGGCATTGATTATTTGGTCATTGCTAATTGTTAATTGCCCCCTGCCCACTGTGACCGCCTACTGTCTACTTTCAACAGCCTACATTCAACTGAAATGGATTCCGCACTAAATGTGGAATGACAAATCCAACAGCGATTTCCATATGGTGCCATTGAAATTGGTCATTCATCAACCACCTACCAAAACTGCCCACTGCCTACCGACCTCCGAATTCTGACCTCTGACCACTGCCAACTGCGGCTGCCACTTGGTCATTGTTCAAAGTACAAGTTCAAGGGAATAGGGAAACGGAAATGTGATGTGGAAACCGAAACCGGTACGTAACACTGAACACCATCAACTTATTATTGTTAATTGATCATTCTTCATTGTCTACCTTCTGCCGCCTGCATTTAATTGAAATGGATGCGGCACTAAATGCGGAATGACAGATCCAACAGCGATTTCCATATGGTGCCATTGAAATTGGTCATTCATCAACCACCTACCAAAACTGCCCACTGCCTACTGCCCACTGCCTACTGACTTCTGACTAAGGAATGTTCAAATACTTATGGGTCTGTAGGGATACCTTCCATTTTGGGTGCGCCATGACATAATCTACTATCATTGGGGTTACCTTATCGCGGACGCTCCACTCGGGTTGTAGGTAGAGTACGCAATCTTCCCGTACCTGGCGTGCCTGTTCCTCTGCAAAAATAAGATCGTGCTTGTTATAGACGATTACTTTTAGCTCATGGGCCCTTTGATGCACATCGCCCAGGGGCAATTTATTCTTTTTGGGGGATAGGCAGATCCAATCCCAGGTACCGGTCAGGGGATAAGCGCCCGAAGTCTCTATATGGGTCTGTAAATTTCTGGTCTTAAGTGCCGAGGTAAGCGGTCCCATATCCCAGGTCAGCGGTTCTCCCCCGGTAACGACGATTGTATCCGAATAATTGGCCGCATTAACGGCAATGTCCTCTACGGGCGTTGGCGGATGGGTACCGGCGTTCCAACTCTCCTTTACATCGCACCAATGGCAGCCCACATCGCAACCGCCCACGCGAATAAAGTACGCGGCCGTGCCTTTGTGGAAACCCTCGCCCTGAATGGTGTAAAACTCCTCCATCAAAGGGAGCATGATGCCCTCATCTACCAATGCCATTACCTCATCTGTAATCATTTTGCAAAGATAGGGTTTAATTGTGGGTTGATGGAAGCTGAAACGGTGCCAAAATATTTTTTTAAGGTGCGGAATGGCGGGCTAAATCCGAGCATGTGTTTTACCCAAAACCTGCACAAAAATCATCTAAGCAGGCTAAAATGGCCCGTCCTTTTGTGTTGGTGGCCACTGCTATCGGTGAGTAGCAGTACATACCAATAATCGGAAGATGGGAGCGTATTTCCATTAAAATTGCCTTCCCAACCGGGACCGAAGGCATCTATTTGTGCCAGGAGCTTGCCATATCTGTCCATAATAAAAAGACGGGCATCGCTGTAAAACTCAGGTGTTACACCTAGTATGGTAAGGGTATCGTTGTTGTTATCGTTGTTGGGGGTCATAAATTTGGGTACGCCCACTACCCCTACAGTGATTTGATCCGAACCACAGCCATTTTTATCCACGGCATAGACCGTATGCAGTCCAGGCGCCACATCCTCAAACACGGCGGCATCCTGAAAAGGACCAAAGGGATTATCCAAGGCATAGGCATAGTCGCCGTTACCCAGGTTATTGTCCTGATCCAATAGGGTAATCGACTTGCGTTCCCCTGCATCATCCACGACAATGAAATCCGTTTCAAGATTAGGAGCTCCGGATTCCGAAACGCTCACGGTCTGGGGCAAGGATTGGCACCCAAAGACCGAGGTCCCCACTACGGTGTATTGCCCAGCGGCGTTCACCGTCGCCTGCGGTGCATTGGCGATTAGGTTGCCCTGCTCATCGTTCCAGCTGTAGGTATAATTCCCCTGTGGATTCAAAATTGCAAGTGTTACCGAGGAACCGGAACAAACAATGCTATTTTGCGGTGTTTCAAATGTAACCAGCGGGGGCACGTTAAGGCTTAAGTGTGGCCCTATTCCAAAACAATTGCCATTATCCCCGCTTTCTACCCTAACATAAAGGGTTTGGGAAAAGGGTGTGCTGTTCCTAAAATCCGTGATGTCCAGAATTTCATTTTGCTCTAGCTGCGCATCCTCTGCATTGTTATAATAGGATATTCTTAAGTTCTGGTTGGACGGAAATTGCGAAATAATAGCGGTTGAAGCTCCACTCAGGTCAAAAGTGGCGATCCCGTCCCTTTCATCCACGTCGCAACTGTTTATTTCATGTAAGAAATCGGGTGGAAAGGAAGTGGTGGACACCTCTAGATCGATCATTGCAGTCAGGAAACATCCAAAACCATTTTCCACACGGGCAAATATCGTGTTGGCCACTGCATTGTTGAAGGGGAAAGGGTTCAATGCGTTCCCCTTCGTGTTTGCCTCCCCAAGGGACAGATGATAGGTGACCATCAAATTTTCCACGCCCATGGTAAGCACAGGGGTAATCTCGTTCAGGTTAAAATCGGTGAACCCGTCTGCCAAACCATCAACATCACAATTCTGTACGGTAAGTGGAGCATTTATCAGGGGTTCGGGATAAACTATAGCGTCCACAGCTGTTCTACCCCCCGTTTGGCAGCTGTTCACCGATGCATAGGCATAGTAGGTCGTTGTCTGGGAAAGTAGTGGGGTGGTAAAGTTTGCCCCGGTATGTACCAAATTCCCTCCGGTTTCCGCATCGAACCAAAGTACGGTTCCCTGGGATGCGGTTGCGTCCAGGGTCAAGACACCGTTACCGCATATTTCTGCACCCGTGGAACTTTCAATTACGGGAGTGGAAATTTTTGTGCTCGCAGCCAAATTCAACATGGGGTCTCCAGGCATGCCCCCATACTCCATCATGTACCCTTTGGGCTGAAAATCGCCCGAAGGTTCCCCGCTATTTCTCAAATCATTCCAAGAACCCGGGATACCTACAGACGGAGCCGTAATATGGGCGTAGTCCTCTCCTTGACCATCCGCCCCAGGAACATTGTTGGGTTCACCATTGTTCCAAAAGGCAAAATTGGGCGAACTGCCGCCCAATCCGCCGTTCCAAAAAACGGTTCCGGCCTCTGGTCCGGTCTTCCAGGTCCATTGGCCTTCAATATCTTCATCGCTACCTCCGATCCATCCGGCTCCTGCCGCCTGCTCGCCTACAAGTTGGGCCTCTTCACGCGATGTTATGGTGGCCAGATATCCCTGAAGCCCAAAATAGGTGCGTCCCTGCGCCGCTATCCTGGCCTGGTCCCAAGGAATACCAATCGCGGGTACGTATTCATAGTAGTGCCCGGTCAAGGGTAAAAAGCTGGCTACCCCTATACTTAGGGAAAACGTCTTCTCTTCGGTTGGATACAGGGCCGTGCTTTCAAAGACCACATCCCGTACGGCGGCTATCAGGTCTACATAATTCACCATACCCCCCAGAGGTCCGCGGAGGGTCAACTTGCCCTGGATTTCATCCCAGGAAGTGGTAATGTTCGGATGGGAGACCGCAAGTCTTAAGGTATCCTGCCCAATTTGGTATCCCGTGGATATTTGAATAAAAAACGCTTCAACCTCGGTGTCGTCCGGGTCTACAATGTCAAAATCTGTTGTAATGGGTATAGCAGTCAGTGGGCAATAGGTTTGGTCTCCTTGGGCGGTAATTACCGGTGCAATGTTGGTCTGTGACCACAAGGTCCCCGTAAACATAAGCAACATCAAACCCATACCCATAAATGGTTTGGGCCCAAGGAACCAGGGAGAAACAAATTTTTTGACAAACGCCATCTATAGTTGCATGTTCAATGACCAACCCGTAAAATTGATCAACGCATTGAACAAATTCAAAAACGATCTACAGGAGGTAAGATATAACCGTTAAATATATCACTTTTTAGATAGCGCTTTGCAAACCGGCCATCTTCCCCTTATTCCTTGACGGCTATCACGTCTATTTCTACCTTGGCATTGCGGGCCAGGCCACTGGCCGCAAAGGTGGTCCGTGCCGGTTTTTTGGTGAAGTATTGGGTATATATCTCATTAAAGGCGGCAAAATCATCCATGGTGCTCAAGATTACCGTACACTTTACTACGCGATCCAAATCCATGCCGTGCTGTTGCAGCACCGCCTGGATATTCTTAATGGCCTGTGCCGTTTCGGTTTTGATGTCGCCCTGCACCATGGTTCGGGTACCGTGGTCCATCCCTATCTGTCCGGCCAAAAAGAAGAGCTTGCCTGCCTGTACCGCATCGCTAAAAGGGGCGTTTTTCTTCTTTTCCTCATGGGATTCGTGAAAGGTAATTGCTGTTTTTTCCTGCGCCTGGACTGAAACGGTCAAAACCAAGATAAAAGCGCTGAGGAATTTGAAGTGATTTTTCATTTTATATCGTTTATTTTGCGACGTTTTTAAATCGGGAACGTCAACTTTTTCTGTTGACTAAAATTACCCTATTTTTATCAAAAATATACTAGAATGAGCACCAAAGACGAATTCTTTGCCCATATAGAAAAGGGATATACCACCAAGGGCGACTTTATTACGATGGGTGCGGCCATGCTCAACGGGGAGACCGTTACCAACGCGCACGTTAAAGTACCCCTAAAAACCCTGAACCGGCATGGGTTGATCGCCGGGGCAACGGGAACCGGAAAAACCAAGACGTTGCAGGTCATATCCGAAAACCTATCGGAAAAGGGGATCCCGGTATTACTCATGGACCTTAAGGGCGATCTTAGCGGTATTGCCCAGCCTAGCCCTGGACATCCCAAAATAGACGAACGGCATGAAAAAATAGGGCTTCCCTTTGAGCCCAAAAGTTTCCCTGTGGAAATCCTTTCCCTGTCCGAACAGAACGGTGTAAAACTGAGGGCCACCGTCTCCGAATTTGGCCCCGTGCTACTATCCCGTATTTTGGATCTTTCGGACACCCAATCGGGTATTGTATCCGTGGTATTCAAATATTGTGATGACAACAAACTTCCGCTACTGGATCTCAAGGATTTCAAAAAAGTGCTTCAATATGCCACCGGAGAGGGCAAAAAAGAGTTTACGGAAAGTTACGGTCGAATCTCTACCAGCTCTACTGGTACCATTCTCAGAAAAATAATTGAGCTGGAACAGCAAGGTGCGGAACTTTTCTTTGGGGAAAAGTCCTTTGATGTTGACGACCTTACCCGTATAGATTCTGAGGGCCGGGGATATATTAACATTATAAGGCTTACCGATATCCAGGACAAACCCAAACTGTTCTCCACCTTTATGTTGAGCCTGTTGGCGGAGATCTACGACAGCTTTCCGGAACAGGGAGATAGCGATCGTCCCGAGCTGATCCTCTTTATAGATGAGGCCCATTTGATATTCAAGGAAGCTTCCAAAGCGCTTTTAGATCAAATAGAAAGTATTGTGAAGCTGATCCGTTCCAAGGGAATAGGACTCT
Source organism: uncultured Flavobacteriaceae bacterium (assembly GCA_947494825.1). Lineage (GTDB taxonomy): Bacteria > Bacteroidota > Bacteroidia > Flavobacteriales > Flavobacteriaceae > JBNGOQ01. The sequence goes on from CANLWN010000002.1 coordinate 643,075, forward strand.
ATTTTGTGACCCAAAACCCGACGGACGTGCCCAATGCCGTGCTGGCACAGCTGGGCCTCAAGGTACAGCATGCCCTAAGGGCCTTTACCGCAAGGGATCGAAAAGCCATTAAACTGACGGCCGAAAACTATCCGGAATCGGACTATTACGATACCAAGGAAGTGCTAACTTCCCTGGGAATTGGGGAAGCTTTGATTGCCGCTTTGGATGAAAAAGGACGACCTACCCCCTTGGCCGCCACTATGCTCCGGGCGCCCATGAGCCGAATGGATGTATTGACGGACGGTGAGCTAAAATCGGTCATTTCGAGTTCCAAGCTGGTGAAAAAATACAATGAGGTCGTTGATCGCGAAAGTGCCTATGAAATTTTGAACGAAAAAATTGAAAAGGCCGAGGCCTTGGCCGAAAAGGAACGCGCAAAACCTGCGGCCCGAAGAACAACAAGCAGAAGAAGTACCCGCCAGAATCCAGTAATAAAAGTACTTACCAGTGCCACCTTCATCCGCGGTGTACTGGGCGTATTGAAAAAAGTAATCCGATAATTCATGAAGAAACTCCCGTTGATAGGCCTACTCTGCCTAGGTCTGCTCTTGGCAAATTGTGGTCAGGAACGAGACACCACATTTTTGATTACCCCGGACAGCGTGGGCAAATTGTACAGGACCAGCACCGCTGCCCAATTGGATTCCATATACGTTTTGGATTCTATTGTTCGCGATTCCGCTAGGCTGCGTTTGGGCAAACCTTCCAAGAAAATAAAAATTTACGAGCGGGGCGGAACACATCTGCTAACACTGACCCTGAACGCGGACAGCGTTCCGAAAATTGAGAACGTCCGTATCTATGATCCCCGTTTCGTCACGGATAAAGGGGTGGGTCTCAGCAGCACTTTCAAGGATATTAAGAAGCATTATACCATCCATAAGATCATTACCTCGCTCAACAATGTGGTCATCTTTCCCAAGGAGAACGATATGTATTTTACAATCGATAAGGAAGAACTACCGCCAAGTTTGCGGTATACCACAAGCACCAATATAGAAGCTGTGCAGATACCGGACGACTCCCGGATCAAGTACCTGATGGTGGGCTGGGAGTGAGTGGATAGCTACAGCTGGCAGATATCAATTATGAATTATGGGTTTTGAGTTAGGGGTTAAAGGTGATGTGTTCTCGATGGCAACCTTGAACCTTGAACTTGCTCTTGAACTTTGGGCAGTAGGCGTAGGCAGATATGAGTTAAATTCTCTTCGCTATTGGCCATTCCCTATTCACTTGTTGGGCAATGGGGCCGAAGATTCCTCGCGGGCTCGGAATGACAAATGAAGATGTGTTGCCATTCAGAGTGTAGCGTAGCGAAACGAAGAATCTCAACCTCCCACCAGCAACCTTGAACTTTGAACTTTGAACCTTAAACCTGCAGGGGATCAGTGGAAAATGTACCTCGATATCTGGAACCGGATCGCGGACTGATCAGGAATGCTTGGCCCTGTTGGTAATAACCCTATTGCTATACTTCTCCGCCCATTCGGTCAGTTCCATGAGTTTTTGCAGATAGGAATGCCCAAAATCGGTAAGGCGATATTCCACACGTATAGGAACTTCTGGAAACAGTTCTCTGGACAGATATCCGTCCACTTCCAGGCTTTTAAGACGCTCGCTCAGTATTTTGCCAGAGATGCCATAGACTTTCCGTTTCAATTCATTAAAACGCAATACGGGAAAATAGCCCAAATACAGGATAATCAAAATACTCCACTTATCCGATGCCAGGGCCATGACATCGCGTATGGGACAAATTTCGGGGGGATCCTTGGGATTTACATGCCCAAACATTTTTTTTAGTTTTACGGCCACCCTAAGTCGCTGAGTATCAGTAATAGTTTCCATTTCCATACCTACTGTAAAAATTGCAACCTCTTTTATATTGTAAAAGGAAGTTGTATTTTTGATTTCGATTGTATAGCAAGTTACTAAAAGAAACCGATATAAAAAATTAATTCCAGTGGCCTGGGTATCCCTAAAACGTCCGATCCCATGAAAAGATTGCTCAACAAATATATCCCCCTAATGTTTGGTTCGTACTTTAACGGCCTGGCTCTGGTTAATAAAGAACGTGCCTCCGCCAAGGCGTTTCGGCTCTTTTGCACTCCGAGAAAGGGGAAGGTACTCCCCATGCAACGGTCCTTTTTGGAAAAAGCCAAGGACGATATTTTGGAGGTGGCCGATATTGCCGTCCAGACCTACCGCTGGCAGGGGGACGGTCCCACAGTTTTGCTGATGCACGGTTGGGAGAGCAACACTTTTCGATGGCGCAACTTTATCCCCATGTTGGAAGCCGAGGGGTACAATATCATCGCCTTCGATGCGCCCGCCCATGGCAATACTTCCGGGGCGATGTTCAACGTGCCCTTATATGCGGAATGTGCACAAAAAGTAATAGCGACCTACGAACCCACCTATATTGTTGCCCATTCCATTGGGGGGATGACCATGCTGTACAACCAATACCAATATCCCAATGAACAGGTCCAGAAATTGGTCTCCCTGGGTGCTCCTTCGGAGCTGTCGGACTTTATGCGACAGTACAAACGGACCCTTGGGCTTAACACTAGGCTCATGGATGGCTTGGAAGATTACTTTGTGCAAAACTTTAACTTTGGCTTCGCCGACTTCTCGAGCCCTAAATTCGCCCGGGAGATTTCAAAAAAGGGCCTGTTGATCCATGATGAATTGGATGCCATTGCCCCCATCTGGTCCTCCGAACAAGTCCATGCCCAGTGGAAAGACAGTGTCTTTATTAAAACCCGGGGACTGGGCCATTCCTTGCACCAGGATAAGGTAAGAAATCAAATAGTGGCGTTTCTGAAGTCGTAGAAAAAGGCTATTTTTATGAAAAACGATCATGTCAGCCGTTTCCCCTTTCCACATTGCCATTCCCGTTCATAATCTGGAGGAATGCAGAAGCTTTTATCGCGAAATATTGAACTGTTCGGAAGGCCGCAGCAGTGACCATTGGGTAGATTTTAATCTCTTCGGACATCAATTGGTCATCCATTACAAACCTAAAACGGCGCAAGAGGAACTGCATACCAATCCGGTGGACGGAAAGGATGTTCCCGTACCCCATTACGGCGTAGTATTGCCCTGGGAAACCTTTCGGAGCTTCTCCGAGGAACTGCGGTCCAAAGGGGTGGCCTTTATTATTGAGCCCTATATCCGTTTTGCCGGTCAGTCCGGGGAGCAGGCCACCATGTTCTTCTTAGATCCGGCGGGAAATGCTCTGGAATTTAAGGCCTTTAAGGACATGGGGCAACTGTTTGCTACCTAAGTCAATGCCCGTGAAGCGTTTCGGTCAGTGATTATTTTGCATACTTTGGAGGCTTACTTTCTTGGAGGTAAGCGCTTCCCCCGCCACGGTGATCTCTTCGGTTATTATTTTGGCCTGTATGGAATCGACCACCGTCTTTTGTTCATCCTTAAAGATCATCTTTACCTCCAGAATCGTGGTATCCCCTATCGTTTTATGGCCAAAAGTTTTTATTTGGTCAAGGGCCATATTGGGAGATATCCTATCGCCAAACACAAGGTGCTCCTGTTCTGTAACATCAAATTCGGGGTAGGAAGTTCGTAAGCTCTTTAACTCCAATTGTTCTTGGATTTTCTTTTCTACGAGGAGTAAATTCCCTGTTTCCAAGCTCACCGCCGTTTCAGCTACGTTTTCTTCCATATCTGTACTGTGGTACTGGTTAACCTCACCTCCACATGAAATCAGGAAACCTAAAATGCCTATATATATAAATCCCCTCATTGTTCTTCTATTTTAAACTTCAGCATTACAATTTGTTCATTCCTATATTGGGTCTCGATCACTTGTAGTTGTTGCAAACTTTTCGTGGGCGTGGTAAGCTTGTTTATAAATTCGTCCTTTTCATAGAGTTCCACACCAATCTGATGTGGCAATATTTCAAAAATAACGGCATCCTGGGCTATTAGTTTTTCCAGTTCACGCCGTCTTTTTCTCCAATCCTTTACATTATTGCTGCCATAATAATGCAACATTAGGGCGTAATCATCTGTACGCAAATGCACTTGATGGTGTTTGTTCCCCGAAACCGATTTATAAATTGTATCAGTTTTGTAATAAGGAGATTGTGCTATAAACCGTATGTGATCTTCTGTGGTGGTATATGAAAAACAACCCAGGCTATCCGATTTTTGATAGGATGGGGATTCCTCCTGATCTAGCACTATTACATCAATACGGGTATCGGTAATTGCTTCCTTATTGTCCTTATCGATGAAACAAAAATGAAAGGTATTCTTTTTTGGTACCACAGCAAAAATAGCCAAGGCCACCCCGACAACCGCAAGGGTCATAATGCCCCATCTTAGCTTGGCCCCTTTTGCCATAATCGCTTTTTTGTCCGTATACTGTTCGTTGAATGCATACCAGCTGGCCTGACCTACATAGTTGGAAAGCAGGTTTAGAATATCTATTCGAGGTAACTTTTCGGGATTGCCCTTAATATAGGTATAAAACCACTTTTCACTAATACTTCCTTGTACTTGTTGTCTCAGATCTTCTTGAAAATCAATTATCTCCTGACCTTTCCACAAAGAGATGTTGGGGTTGGCCCTGTGATTTTCTAGAAACTTGGCGGTCACCTGCTCCAAAAGCCGTTGAAACATGACCATTTCCTTTGAGATGCCTAACATTTAATCAATTGATTACAAGTACCTTATATTTTGTATAGCTTTTGCAATTGCTTTACAAGCGTTTTGCAAAAATCACGCCAGCCATAATATTAGGTTTGGGATATCAATTTAAACACAATTCGTTATGAAATCAAATGTTTTTATGGGTCTCCTTATAATGATCCTAATATTGGCCGGGTGCAACCAAAGTCCGAAAACCGATATCAATTCTGTCGTAAACCTAGAACATGTGGATGAAACCTATGAGTCAAACGCAATTTCCGAGGAAACGGATGTCACAGCTTCCAATCAGGAATCCTCCGCGCTTAGGAACTTAAAAATCATTAAAAACGCCCAATGCCGTTTCAAGGTCAAGAATGTGGACAGTGTTACCACATTGGCGCGAACCATTATTGGAAAACACGACGGTTATATGTCAAACATGCAGTTCAAAAACACGCTGCACGAGTTGGAAAACCGATTCACCGTCCGCATACCGCAGCAGCATTTTGAAGGCGTACTTAGGGAACTTACCGATCTTGCCGAATTTGTAGATTTCACCAATATCACAACAACAGATGTTAGCGAAGAATACATTGACCTGCAAACACGTTTAAGGACAAAACTTGAAGTAAAAGCTAGATATGATGATATCCTAAGGTCCAAAGCAAAAACGGTAGAGGACATTTTAATGGCCGAAGAAAAGCTCCGTGTATTGCAGGAAGAAATTGAGGCTGCCCAAGGCAGATTGAAATTTTTAAGCAATAAGGTAAGTTTGAGCACCATTCAAATAGACCTTTATGAAACCGTAGAACACCGGGAAGAGCCAGAAACCTATGCACGGACCTTTGCTTCAAAAGTAAAGGAGAGCTTCTCTTTTGGTCTTGATCTGATTGAAGGACTGTTCCTGGCCCTATTACATATTTGGCCCTTGTTGCTCATCGCTACCGGAGTTGTATTCTATATTAGGTACCGAAAAAAATAAGTGCACGATAGCCACTACTTGATTTGGGATAGTAGGCAATTGTTCGCGACCTGATTACACCTTCAGCACAATACGGAACCTGGCCTTGCCTTCCTCTAAATGGGCAATGGCCTCGTTCACCTTTTCCAGGGGGAATTCCTCTACCGTAGGGTAAATGTTGTGCCGTACACAAAATTCGAGCATGGTCCGTGTTAGCGCGGGACTTCCCAAGGGACTTCCCCCTACCGATTTTTCACCTCCAATAAGGCTAAAGGCGGGTATGGCCATAGGTTCCAAAACAGCGCCAACGGTGTGAAATTTTCCCTGAGGGGCCAAAGTAGTGAGGTAGGAATCCCAATCCAAGGTAACGTTGGTGGTATTCAATATGAAGTTTAGACTTCCCGCTATGCTTCCCAGTTCTTCGGGGTCCCTGGAATTGATTACCCTACTGGCGCCCATACCTAATATTTGTTCTTTTTTGTTTGGATTGGAGCTAAAGGCAATGACCTCGCACCCCCAGTGGTGCAAAAACTTTAAGGCCATATGGCCCAATCCACCTATCCCGATGACTCCTACTTTGTCCGTTGGTTTTACACCCGATAGGATGATAGGGTTAAAGACGGTAATACCTCCACATAGCAGCGGTCCCGCCTTGGCCATATCAATGTTTTTGGGCATTGGTGTGGCCCAGGACCAGTGGCAACGCACGTGGTCTGCAAACCCCCCATGGCGACCTACGATGGTCTGCTCAGCGGCGGCACATAAATTATGCTGCCCTCCCATACATTGGTCGCAGTGCATACATGAGGCCGAGAACCAACCTAACCCTACCCGATCACCAACAGCAATGTTCTTTACCTCATCGCCAATGGCTATAACCTCGCCTACCACTTCATGACCGGGCACAAAGGGATATTGGGTAAGTCCCCAATCGTTGTTAAGCATGCTCAGGTCCGAATGGCACATCCCGCAATAATGGACTTTTATGTTGACCTGTTCACTGTCCAGTTCGGGCAGTTCATAGGTAAAGGGTTCTAGTTTTCCTCCTGCTTCAGCAGCGGCATAGGCTTGTATCTTGGTCATGGTTCTCTGTTTAAATCCTTTCCATTAAGGTACAAAAAAATCTTCCGCACCACAGGTAAATTAATGATTATATTTTGCCCGAATCCTGGGACCCCTAGGCGATGTTCCAAATACCAACAGGTCCAATTTTTATATTTCAAAGCAATTGCTTAGTTTTATATATGCCCAGACAAAAACAATACGATGAGGAAGCCGTAATCGAAAAAGCGGTACAGGTTTTTTGGAAACACGGCTATGCAGGCACCTCTATCCGCGAGCTGGAAAGCAAAATGGGGATCAATCAATTCTCCATTTATTCCAGTTTTGGAAGCAAAAAAGGGGTATTTCTCAGAGCACTCGCCAATTACAAGCGTAGGGTGAAGGAGATTTTCCTATCTGATCTATTAAACTCGGACGGCCGCTTGGAAGACATCCGGAAATTCCTCGAGGCCTTTGTGGATTCCGTGCGCTCGGGTAGGACACCCAACGGCTGTCTAATGGCGAACACGGCAATGGATCTGGATACCCACGACCAGGAGGTAAAAGTGCAGTTGACGCTGTTTTTTGAACTGTTGCAAGCGGTATTCCTAGAAGTCCTCACCAAGGCCAAAGCACGTGGGGAACTATCCCCTCAGGCCAATATCAACCAGTACGCCAACTATCTGTTGGGCTGCACGGAAGGCTTAGCCGTTACGGCAAAAGTTCTGGAAAAAGAGCAATTGGAGGATTTTATTGCGGTTACGATGGCCGCTCTGAAGTAAATTTTTTTTATCCGTTTCTAAGCGATTGCTTAGAAATTAATAATAACCTTTAAACGATATCATTATGGCTAGAGTAAAATTAGTGGAATTCGAAGAGGCTTCGCCCGAACTGCAGGCGAGTTATACGAAATCCTCCGAACGTTTTGAAATGCTGTTGAACATTTTTAAGGCTTGGGGCGTGGTCCCCAATTTATGCATTCCTATGACCGACTTTATCATGGAAATACTACAGGACGGATTTGTGGATTGGAAGACCAAGGAACTGGTCATTTTAAAGTCGACCCTGGAGAACGAATGTGAATACTGCGTTACACAGCACGAGGTGGTTTCCAGAAGACTGGGCATTCCTGACGAAAAAGTGGCCGATCTTAAGGGCGTCGTCTACCAGACCAGCCCACACTTTACCGAAGGAGAAAAGGCTATCCTGGACCTTACCCTGCAGATACGTGACGATGCCAATAGGGTGAGTCCGGAACTTTGGGCCCGAATCCGGGAACATTGGACCGAACAGCAGGTCGTGGAAATTGTGTACACCATTACCGCCTACATCATGGTCAGTAAATTTGGAGATGCACTGCACGTAGAACTGGAACCCGTATTTTCCGACCTAAAAACGCAGTTGATTTAGAACCTGAAACAATAACCCCGGTATGCAGGTTATTCAAAACTGTTGCCGGGGCCTTTAAGATAGCTACCCCTTTGTCTCCCTTTCCATATAGAAATCGTCCATGACAAAGCCCTTACCAATGTCCAATACCACGGGTTTTATGGTCTTGAACCCCATTTTTTTATAGGCCTGTATGGAGTTGAGGTTATTTTTGTTGACGGTCAGTGCGATACGGACGCAGCCCAATTCCTTGGCCTGCTGTTCTACAAATTGCATTGCCTTTTTCCCGATGCCTTTTCCCCTGTACTGGCTAGAAACGTAAAGCTTGCTCAGAAATAGAGATCCCTCCCTTTCATAGCAGGAAAGATACCCCACTTCTGATGTCCCATACCGGATAATAAAATATGTTTTTCCTTCTTGTATCTGTTCTTGGATCGCCTGTGCCGACTGATATTTATTGAGCATATAAAGCACCTGTTCCTTCCCAATAATGGGCGTATAGTGCTCCCGCCAAATACTATTGGCCAGTTGAGCGATCACTTCACAATCCGAAGCGGGGTTTGCCCTTTGTATTTCTGTCACACTTGGGTCCATACGGTTAAGACTTCGCTCATAATCATTTATAACGCCAACTGCTAAGATCGGCCCCCTTGGGTGCGCTTTCCGCGATACGTTTCATGATCTTGGGCACGTACATGCTGTTGTAACGCAGGCGGCTAATGTGATTTGGTTGAGCGGGGTCGCCGTTCCAGCAATGCTCGGCACGGTCACCATAAGTAACCTCCCCATCATAATACGGGTCGGTGGTCTGTTCTAGGAAATCCTCCATGAGATAGACCGCATTGTTCAGGTAATAATTGTCCATATCCCCGCAATAGATATGGATCTTCCCTTGCAGTTTTTCGCCCAACTTGTCCCAATCGCGCTCCATGATGTAGCGAAGATCATAGTTTTCCTTCCAATAGTCGGCCACGGAATGGTCTATTTCCCCGGTCATCTTGTCCCATAGCCTTACGGGATACCCATCTTCTCCCTGTGGCGAATAGGTAGCCTCCCAAATATCCCATTGTTGGCCGGAGCGTGATTTATCGCCTAAAACCAACTCCCGATGGTTGCCCTCCCGGAGTGTGGTGTGCACGTGGCCCAAATAGTCCCGGTGACTGGGCACTTCCACCTTCTTAAAATCGCTCTCATAATAATAGGCATTTTCATCGGCATAGATATTGGTGAGACAATAGGCCCTAAAATCAATGGGATCGGGGCAGGCCGCAAAACAGCCGTTATAGTCATCAGGATACTTTACCTGCACGGCCAGAGCCTCCCAGCCTCCCGTGGAACCACCGTACAAGAACCGTGACCATCCTTGGCCAAGACCTCTAAATTGCTTTTCAATATGAGGTATCAGTTCATAGGTAATGGCATCTCCATAGGGCCCCTGGTTGGCCGAATTCACCGCATACGAATCATCGTAGTAGGGTGTGGGATGCTGTATTTCCACAATCAGGAAGCGTGGAAAATCAGGTTCGTTCCAACGCTTGTAAAAATCATAAGCCTCCTGCTGTTGTATGATGTTATAGCCTTTCACACCAAAGCGTTCCGAATAGTCCGGTTCCAGGTCCGTGTCGGGAGGAAGGGTGCGAAAGCCGCCAAAATCATCGGGAAAATGCCCGTGGAAGATCATCAGCGGGTATTTTGCCTCCGGATGTTCCTCAAAACCCTTGGGCAAGAGCACATGGGCACCCAGGTACATATCCCTGCCCCAAAACTCAGAAAGCTTTTCGGACTTTATCCGGATGTGCTTGATCCACTCCGTATCCTCCGCGGGCGTTATGGGCGGAATAACCTGATCCATTACAACGCCAAAATTTTGGACTCCATCTTCCGAAATGGTCACCTTAACCGGCTTGCTATATAGATTTCCGGGAGATCGGTTCCATTGCTGCCCCTCCCCATTGTCCATAGGAAGCTTTACGGTATGTCCTGTGGAGAGTTCAAAGGTTTCATAGACATGCAACAGGGCCTGTACGAAGTACTCCCCAGCTGGTATGTCGGCCAAACTGGGCAAGGGGGAACCAAACACCTTTTCGTCAAAGACCATGCTTTCTTCGGGAGCCATACCCTCAACGTTCATCCCATAGATCAATTGGGTCTTTAGACCATCATTGATCTGGAAACGCGGCTCATTTTCGTCCGAATTGGAAAGCATCAGTAAAAGTCGGCCATCCAAAGAAGCACTGCTCGCCTGTTCCGAAAAGGAAACTTCAATGGCAAATTGGGTTTTTTCTGCGGTGTCGGTGGCACAGCCCAGAAACATCAGGGCAGGAAACAGTGCCAATAAAATCTGTTTTCTCATAGGGTTGGAAATTTGTACAAAAGGTACTGATTTCCTCACGAGCGTCAAATCGAAATAAGATTTAACAAGAATTATATTTTTTTTATTTGATATATCAATTATATTTGTATCAAATAAAGGAAATGGAGTTGTTGCCCCTGGACTATACGGTTTTCTACAACATTGAGAAGGCGATAAAAACCTATAGGAAGTTTGCCCAAAAGGCCATCACAGCTAAGGGATTCGACATCACCATTGACCAATGGCTGTTGCTAAAGGTAGTAAAGGAAAATCCGGAACTGACACAGCAGCGCATTGCGGACAAGCTGTTTAAGGACTACGCCTCGGTGACCAGGATAGTGCAGCTTCTGGTGGAAAAAAAATACATTGAACGTTCCCCGCACTCCAAGGACAGAAGACGATTCTCCTTAGCACTGACCGCACATGGTGATGCCATCATAGCCGATTTATGGCCCCTGATCATTAGCAATAGAAAAACGGCATTGGAAACCCTTATGAATGAAGACATCAATCAATTAAATCGAACATTAAAAATAATCGCCGACAACTGTAAATCATAAAACGAACGGTCATGATAAACAAAAAAAATACCCTGAGATGGGGTATGGCGCTTTTCGCCTGCCTTGCATTCCTTGAAATCCGCGCACAGGAAGATGTATCCCATGCTTTTACCAACCAGGAACAGGAGGCGTTGATCAATTCCGTAGCCCAATTGCTGGACGAAAACTACATTTTTCCCGAAACGGCCAAAAAAGTGGGTATGGCCCTAAAGGAAAACCTTAGGAAGGGTATCTATACCCCGCTTCGAGACCCGGCAGAGCTGGCCGGTAAGATAACGGAAGACTTACGGAGTTTGAGCAAGGATTTGCATTTCTCACTGCAGTACAATCCAGGATGGGTAGTGGAAAACCAGGTTACCGTCAGCGAAGAGGACAGTATCGCCTTTGCCCAACAGCGCTTGGCCGCGGCCAAAAGAAGAAATTTTGGTTTTAAGCAACTCACCGTTTTGGAGGGAAATGTAGGGTATCTGAACCTCAGCGGCTTTGAAGATACCCGCTATGCGGGGGAGACCGCGGCCACCGCCATGAACTTCTTTGAAAATGCCGATGCCCTTATCATTGATCTACGACAAAATGGTGGTGGCTCCCCGAGCATGATCCAGCTCATAACGAGCTACCTCTTTGATGCCGAACCCATTCACCTCAACAGTTTTTATTGGAGACAAACAGACCAAACTACCCAAACATGGACCTTGCCCTATGTACCTGGCAAACGCAGGCCAGATCTGGATGTGTATGTACTCACCAGCAAGTATACCTTTTCCGCAGCTGAAGAGTTTACCTATAACCTCAAGAATCTTGAAAGAGCCACTATTGTTGGGGAAACCACCGGAGGTGGGGCCCATCCTGTAGACCGGGTGGCCGCTTCCGATAAATTTGTGCTGCAGGTACCTATTGGTCGGGCCATTAACCCAATTACCAACACCAATTGGGAAGGTACAGGGGTAGTACCGGACATTAATGTGCCTTCGGACAAAGCACTGTTGACCGCCCATATCACGGCATTGGAAAATTTAAAAAGGGAGCATGCGGATGCTGCTCCTACCTATGATTGGCATCTACCCGCTTTACGGGCCAAAGAACAACCCATATTGGTCGCCAAAAAAACCCTGGAAGCCTACGTGGGCAAGTACGGGCCAAGAAAGATTACCCTAGAAAACGGAAAACTCTTCTATCAAAGGGAGGAAGGTCCAAAATATAAGCTGAACCCCATGTCAGATGTGCTGTTTTCCATTGAGGAAATCCCCTATTTTCGGGTGCACTTTTTAAAATCGGAAGCAGGAAAAACCCAAGCTTTACAGGGAATCTATGAAAATGGGAGAACCGATAAGCATGCTAAAAGCGGGTAAAAATCGGTTCAACACCATATAAGAAATTGACATTTTTTTCGTTATAGGGACACGACAAATTGGGTAATATACCTACTAAACACCTGATTTATGAAGAAGATCTTGCTTGTTTTATCCGTGTTGACCCTAGTATGCTACTTTAGCAGCTGTACCAATGACGAAGGAGGTTCTGACCTTGACGTCATAACACCGGTCGATTCCACACAATCAAAAATCGAAGCCAAGGCCTAAACTGCGTCGCTGTACTGCTGCAGGGAGTTATTTTTTGCTTCTATGGCGTTCCCTGGCCAATAGCGTGTTCTTGAGCAGCATGGCTATGGTCATGGGCCCTACTCCTCCCGGAACCGGGGTAATATATGAGGCTTTTTGGGAAACCGCCTTAAAATCCACATCACCGGCAATGTAATACCCTCGTTCGCGCGAATCATCCGGCACTCTGGTAATCCCCACGTCGATGATCGCGGCCCCCTCCTTCACCATATCCGCTTTCAAAAAATGGGGTACGCCAAGGGCAGATACAATAATATCGGCCTGTAAGGTCAGTGCCTTTAAATCCTTGGTACGGCTATGGGCAAGGGTTACGGTGGCATTTCCCGGATTGGCCTTTTGGCTCAACAAAATGCTAATGGGCCGGCCAACGATATGACTTCTCCCGATAATCACCGCGTGTTTTCCCTCGGTAACCACACCATACCGTTTTAAGAGTTCCATAATGCCATAGGGCGTGGCAGGGTTAAAGGATTCCATATCCAAGGCCATTCTCCCAAAATTGGTAGGATGAAAGCCATCTACATCCTTATCGGGATCCACGGCCATAAGCACCTTTTGTTCATCGATCTGTTTGGGTAATGGCAATTGAACGATAAAGCCGTCAATGGAATCGTCCATATTCAATTCATGGATTTTTTCCAGAAGCTCTTCCTCCGAAGTGGTATCGGGCAAATGCACCAGGGTAGATTCAAAGCCAATACGTTCGCAGGAGCGCACTTTGCTTCCCACATAGGTGAGACTGGCCCCATCATTCCCTACCAACACAGCGGCCAAATGAGGCACTTTTTCCCCGCGTTGGACCATCTGGGCCACCTCAGCGGCGATTTCGTCCTTAATCTGATCGGATACCTTCTTTCCGTCAAGTAATTCCATAGTAGTATTCAGTTTTCAGTAGCAGTTGGCAGGCTCAAACTCCAAACTTGCCCGGGTTATTTATCATATAATGAACAAGTTTGCCCACCTCCTGATTTTGTTCTATCAAATCTTGTTTTTGTTGAATAGAAATATAATCACAAGTCTGCGCAAATTGTATCCAGACAAAGGTTTCCGAATTTTCGCTATCCGCATCAGTAAGCTTACTTATAAAATGTTTTTCATACCTCCTTTTTCGATAAGCCTCAGCAATATTAGCGCAAACAGATCGGGACGAACGTCTAATTTGGTCCGTCAACGAATAGCGCTCCTCTTTGGGAAAGGACTTGGAGACTTCGAAAATATGCATGGCCAACTTAAATCCTTTTTCGTACGCCATCAATTTTTGAAAACCCATACTCGTATTTTCGTTTACTACCTACTGCAACTGCCTACTTTTTATCGCATCCCCTTCATGGCGCCCATCATCTGCATCATTTTTTTGCCGCCACCGCCTTGCATCATCTTCATCATCTTGCTCATTTGTTCAAATTGTTTCAAGAGTTGGTTCACTTCCTGAATGGTACGCCCACTGCCCTTTGCAATACGTTTTTTTCTGCTGGCGTTCAATTTTGCGGGGGTTGCCCGTTCATCCGGGGTCATTGAATGGATCATGGCTTCAATATGCTTAAAGGCATCATCATCAATGTCCAACCCTTTTAAGGCCTTTCCGGCCCCTGGAATCATCCCCATAAGATCCTTTAGGTTCCCCATCTTTTTTATCTGCTGGATCTGGCTCAGAAAATCATCGAACCCAAACTTGTTCTTGGCGATTTTTTTCTGGATTTTGCGAGCCTGTTCCTCATCGAACTGATCCTGTGCCCGTTCCACTAGGGAAATAACATCGCCCATCCCCAAAATACGGTCGGCCATACGCGAAGGGTGGAACACATCTATGGCATCCATCTTTTCGCCGGTACCGATGAATTTTATGGGTTTGTCCACCACTGATTTAATGGATATAGCGGCACCGCCCCTGGTATCACCATCCAATTTGGTCAGAATTACACCATCAAAATTGAGAATGTCGTTGAAAGCCTTGGCCGTATTTACGGCATCCTGACCGGTCATGGAGTCGACCACGAACAGGGTTTCCTGGGGTTTTACGGCCGTATGGATATTGGCGATCTCATCCATCATCTGCTCATCGACCGCCAAGCGTCCCGCGGTATCAATGATCACCACGTTGAAACCATTGGCCTTTGCGTGCGCAATCCCTGCCTTGGCAAGGCTAACCGGGTTGTTGTTCTCCCTGTCCGAAAACACCTCTATCCCAATCTGGTCACCCACCACGTGCAACTGATCGATGGCTGCCGGACGATATACATCACAGGCCACCAATAGGGGTTTTTTACTTTTCTTGTGCTTCAGGTAATTGGCCAGTTTTCCGGAAAAGGTAGTTTTACCAGATCCCTGCAGGCCGGACATCAGGATGACGGATGGGTCCCCGGAAAGATCGATTCCTTCGGTCTCCCCGCCCATTAATTCGGTGAGTTCGTCCTTGACAATCTTTACCATTAATTGGCCAGGCTGCAAGGTGGTAAGCACGTTCTGCCCCAAGGCCTTTTCCCGTACCCTATTGGTAAACTCCTTGGCAATCTTAAAATTGACATCGGCATCCAATAAAGCCCGGCGTACTTCCTTTACGGTTTCGGCAACGTTTATTTCAGTAATCTGTCCATGTCCCTTGAGGACGTGGAGTGCTTTATCTAACTTCTCGCTTAAATTGTCGAACATGGTCTTGATCTCTTTACAGAAAGTGCAAATTTAAGCATTACCATGCGAAGTGGGAAGCTTAAAAATATAAAACAGAAAAAGGCAGCTCCTGACGGAACTGCCCTTTCCAAAAAATTAGGGGCAAATATCTTATTTCTTTTCGAAAACCAGGGTTTCTACAGTTTCATCACCACTGATATCCTTCAGCTCTATCCGGTCGGCGGTAATGGATACCAAATCCCAATCGTCTGTAAGTTCTCCTAGGGGAACCACATCATCCCCGCCAAAGTTCAGGTATACTTTAATTTGACCGTCGTCATCCCTGAGCACCCTCCACAATCCGTCCAAAAGAGGGTCGGCATTGGTGGAAACGGTAACCTTATGGTCTGCGGTGAAGGAGAAGTCCATTCCGGCAAAATCGGCTGTTTCATCCACCTCATTATCGATATAGGAAGCTACAATCCAATCGCCTCCCATCAGGACATTCCTGATTTCAGGGATATCACCATCCTCTACACTGTCATCACATACCCTTAGCAATACCAGCTCGTAATCGATTTCCTCTACCTCAAACTTCAAACGGTTATCATCTAGGTCGCGCAAAGGCCATTCAAAACTCACACCGGGTTCATCGCCCATGGTTATGGCCATTACCAAGATGCCATCATCGTTCATTGCAATTTCCCAGGTACCTTCGGAAGTGGTGGTTCCATTGCTCAAGGTAACTACACCTTCGGGCAAGAACTTGAATTCAAAGCCGATCAATCGGTCGATCTCCTCGCCTTGGTTCTTCACCTTTTTGATGATCCACTCGCACTCCTTCAATATTTCCCTTAGGGTATCGGGGCCAGTTTCCTCGTCCTTACAGATCTGCTTCATGATGATCTTGTTACCTCCTTCGGTATAGAGTTTGATCGTATGATCACCGATTTCATAAACAAACCACTCCAGGCTAAAGTCGACCAACACGTCGAATTCCAGTTTCAACAAGGCGCCACGGTCCGTGATACGGGTACTCCAGGTACCTTCAATGTTGTTGCCCATTCTATCCTTGACGGTAACACCGCCATCTTCGGTAAAGGTCATGAGGTACTCAAAGTACTGATCGGTCTGGTTTACACCATCGCGCTCTACTTCCTTCACCACCCAAGGGCATGCGGTTAGACAGATATCCAAACGGCCATCCTCAAAATCGTCATCGTTGAAATCGTCGTCATCGTCCTCATCACAGGTTTCCTTGGCATTTTCTATGGCATTGGCCAACTCTGCATTGCTATCCACAACGATCTCCGTACCATCAAACAGTTTTAGGGTAACTGGGAATTGGATACTGATCAGATCATCGTCATCGAGTCCGGCAAAGAACCGTCGCAGGTCCTTATCGCTCTCTACAGTAACGGATCCGGTCTGCTGCTCGTTTATATCAAAAGTGAACAAGGTAATGGGGTACACAAAATCAATACACTCAATATCGTCATCATCACCGCCCTCAATACAATCTTCGGCGAGTTCGCGCAAGTCTTCCTTGCTGTTGATCACGATCTCGCTAAAATCGGGGAGGGTTATGGTAATGGGGAAAAGGATTTCCAAAATATCCTCATCTACATCGACCTCATCAAAAATATCCTCGATCAAGTGAAGATCCTCTACGGAATCAATGGTAATATCAATACCGTTTACATTTACGGTATAGGGAAATTGAACGGCAAAACAACTGGAACCGTCAACAATATTGTCAAAGGAACCGTCATTGGAAGACGTTCGTTCTATAAGTTTAGCGGTGGAAGAGCTTGCCACAATGGTCTCTTGCTCGTTCCCATCGGGCAATTCCTCAAATTCTTCCTGACATGAGGAAAATGTAAGCGCCATAATCAGTAGGCCTGAGTACAAGGCGTAATTCAAAAACTTTTTCATAACGATTTGGATTTTACTGGTTCGTACAACCCTAAAACAACTATCTTTAAGATAACCCTACCTGTTTTTTTAATTTTTTTTAAAATATCTTTGAAAAAACCAATCATTTGAGCAAGGATACTATAGACAACGTATGTGAGGAAGAGGTATACAGCTCCCTCTTCAGGGCCCATTCCAAAACGGTTTTCAACTTTATATATTATAAGTACGGTAATGAGGAAAAGGCATACGATGTGGTTCAGGAGGCCTTTATAAAGCTTTGGGAGAACTGTGCCAAGGTTAGTCCGGAAAAGGCGAAGTCCTATGTCTATACCATTGCCAACAACTTATATTTGAATGTCCTAAAAGCGGAAAAAGTAAGGCTCAGGTATGCGAACACCCCGCAGGACAATTCCAGTGAATCACCAGAATTTTTAATGGAGGAAAAACAGTATAAGGAAAAACTGGACCGTGCCCTGAACCAATTACCGGAAAACCAGCGGACAACCTTTCTTTTAAACAGAATCGATGGGAAAAAATATACCGAAATCGCTGAAATGGAGGGTGTAAGTGTCAAGGCCATAGAAAAAAGAATGCACTTGGCCCTGAAAACCTTGCGCGAGCAGATCGATGGGATATGAATGTTGAGTTGTGAATTACTGAAAAATGCCAACTGCCAACTGTATTATGAGTGTGGAGCCTTGAGTTATGAATTATGAATGTTGAATTACTGAAAACTGCCAACTGTACTATGAGTTATGAGTGTGGAGTCTTGAGTTATGAATTATGAATTACTGAAAACTGCCAACTGCCAACGGTACTATGAGTTATGAGTGTGGAGCCTTGAGTTATGAATTATGAATGTTGTGAATTATGAATGTTGAATTATGAATTACTGAAAACTGCCAACTGCACACTGTTTTAGGGGCCACAACTGGCAAAAATTTGTTATTTACACCCTAAAACCAGGGATTTGTAATGTAATAGGGTAGGGTTTTTTCTTTTTGAATTGTTATATTGACGTAAAGCATAGAAATCATGCAAGAGAATTATTTGGCAAAATGGCTTAACAACGAACTCACGGAAGAGGAGCTGGCGGCTTTTAAAAAGACCGCGGAATATGCTTCCTATGTGAGGTTATTGGCGGCTTCCGGTAAATTGGAGGGCCCCGATTTTGACGTTGAGAAGGCTTTGAGCGAACTTAGGAACAAGCGGCCGGACAAGGAAGTCAAAGTGGTACGTTTGCGTCCGTATAAAAGGATACTGCGCGTCGCCGCAGCTATCGCCGTTCTTCTTGCCGTTTCCTATTTCTATGTGGACTCCCTTGACGAAAGGGTCTCTACCCAGTATGCCGAACGAAGCGAAGTGATACTTCCCGATAATTCGGAAATTGTTTTGAATGCAGATTCCAAAGTTTCTTTTAGCAAAAAGAAATGGAACGAGGAACGCAATGTATCCCTGGAAGGGGAAGCCTTTTTTAAGGTAGCCAAGGGCAAGCGGTTTACCGTATCTACGGACAATGGGACGGTTACCGTGCTGGGCACACAGTTTAATGTAGAGAACCGCGAAGGTTTCTTTGAAGTGACCTGTTTTGAGGGCTTGGTAAGCGTTACCTACCACAGTAAAGAAATGAAACTCCCTGCGGGCAGCTCGTTCCTGGCCGTTAACGGAAAGATTATAGAGGCGGAAACCCCAAATACTGCTGAACCTACTTGGATGAACAATGAGAGTACCTTTAAAAGTATTCCCTTAAACTTTGTACTGAACGAGTTTCAAAGACAGTACAATGTAGAAGTCAAGACCGAAAACATCGATCTAAATCGATTATTTACAGGCTCTTTTAGCAACACCAACATAGATTTAGCGTTACAGAGTATTAGTGCCCCTTCTCAAATAAAGTTTAAATTAGAGGGGAACAAAGTGCTATTCTATGCTGAAAACGCTCCCTAAAGACGCTTTACGGGTTTGCCTGTTGCTTTTTTTTGTGCAGATTTTGGCCACGGCACAGGAAAGCACTTCCCCTACCATACGGCTAATTTCCTTTATCCAACAACTGGAACAGCGCTTTGATGTTAAATTCTCCTATGTAGATGAGGATATCAGCGCGGTAGAAATACGCATTCCTGACGGTGAACTTCTGGAAGGAATACTGGCCGATATCCAAAATCAGACCCAAATCCAGATAAAAAAGCTCAGTGAACGCTACTATGCGCTCTCCAAAAGCAGTACGGTGGACATCTGTGCCCGGGTACTCGACAATTTTGCTGAAAACACCATTGCCGGGGCCACCATTGAGGTATTGGGCAGCGATATTGGGGTGGTGACAGATCTGGAAGGCACATTTGCCCTTGGGAACATCCCCAGAGGCGCGGTCATCGGGATACGCCATTTGGGGTACAAAACAAAGTTTGTGAGGGCCGAGGAGCTCTTGGGCCAAACACCTTGCAAAACTGTCCTTATGGCCCTTGCCATACAGCAATTGGAGGAGGTAGTCCTCTTTCAATTCCTCACTACGGGCCTTTCGAAGCAGGATGATGCCAGTATTCTTTTGAATACAGCGGAATTCGGCATCCTTCCCGGACTCATTGAGCCCGATGTACTACAGACCGTACAGGCCCTGCCGGGAATCAAAAGTATAGATGAGACGGTCTCCGACATTAATGTTAGGGGAGGCACCAATGATCAGAACCTGGTTCTTTGGGATGGTATAAAAATGTACCAATCCGGACATTTTTTTGGGTTAATTTCGGCCTTTAATCCCTATTTAACGGATCAGGTCACCATTGTTAAGAACGGCACCAGTGCCCAATACGGGGATGGGGTAAGTAGCGTAATCAGTATGCATACCAAAAACGAGATCACCGACCATTTTTTCGGTGGTGCAGGCTTTAATCTGATTAGCGGGGACCTTTACGGTCAGATTCCTATCACACATAAACTGGCCTTTCAGTTTTCAGGACGGCGTTCGGCCACGGACTTTTTGAATACCCCTACCTTCGGGCAGTTCTTCGATAGGGCGTTCCAGGATACCGAAGTGACCGTAAACAACCAATCTACGGACCAGGATATCCAAAGGGACGAAAGCTTCTTTTTCTATGATTTTACCGGAAAATTGCTTTATGATATCAACGATCGGCAAAAAGTACGGTTGAGCTTTATCAATTTCAACAACAACCTAGACTATACGGAGACCGCACAAAGTACCGCCCGTACTACCCAAAGCAGGTTAGACCAGACCAACCTCTCCTTTGGTGGTAATCTGGAGAGCCAGTGGTCCTCCGATTTTTCCACCTTGTTCAGCATTTATTTTACCCGCTACAACCTGGATGCGTTGAGCATTTCTGCCGACGCAGTGCAACAACTCTTTCAGAACAACAGGGTGTTGGAGACCGGGATAAAACTGCATTCGGACTATGCGCTGACAGATCAGTTGAACTGGATCAACGGTTATCAGTTCATTGAAACGGGCATTACCAACTTTACCGACGTCACCCAACCTCCCTTCGTAAGCAATATCAAGGGGGTCATCCGGACACATGCCGTATTTTCAGAAGTTGGCTATATTTCATCTGATGAAAAATTAAAGGCGCGTGGTGGGGCCCGCCTCAATTATATCGAAAATCTGGGCACTTTTGATGAATTTATCCTGGAGCCGAGGGCCAATATTAACTATGCGCTTACCAAAAGTCTAAAAGTAGAGTTCTTGGGCGAGTTCAAGAGTCAGACCACCAATCAGGTCATTGACCTGGAACAAAATTTTCTGGGTGTGGAGAAGAGACGGTGGATCCTGTCTGACAACACCACGCTGCCCATTACAAAAAGTAAACAGGCCTCCTTGGGCATCAATTACGACAAAAACCATCTTTATATAGGGCTGGAAGGCTTTTACAAGGAGGTAACAGGGATAAGCACGGCCACCCAGGGCTTTCAGAACCAGGATCAATTCAATGGCGAAATAGGCAGTTATGAAGTGAAGGGACTGGAGTTCTTGATCAACAAAAAGACCCCACGTTTCAGTACCTGGTTAAGCTACGCGTACAATGTGAACGACTATACCTTTGAAGATATCACCCCCAGCACCTTTCCCAACAATCTGGATATTAGACATACACTCACCTTTGCCGGCACCTATGTACGGAACAACCTTAAGCTGGGTATCGGGTTCAACTATCGAACCGGAAAACCCTTTACCGAACCCTTGGACAACCCCAATGCCATTAATACCGGCACCTTTCCCCTATCCATAAATTATAAGGAGCCCAATAGCACCAGGCTTCCGGACTACATTAGAGCAGATGCCTCCGCCATTTATGATTTTGACCTTAGTCCTACCATAAAGGCCTCCGTTGGCGCTTCTGTACTCAATTTTCTGAACCGTAAGAACATACTCAACACCTATTATCGATTGAATGATCAAGATGAAATAGAAACTGTTGAAAATGTGTCCCTGGGTATCACCCCCAATTTTAGTTTTAGGATCTGGTTCTAGTTGCGCTCAGGTTTTATCGGATAAAATCTTGAGATTGAGCATTCGTCTTAGGATGCCGAACAGCTTCGGAAATTGCCGTCTAAAGGCCCCTGGTGTTTCCATCAAATTCTCTACGGAGACAGCAAAAAACTCGTGAATGTTGGTTCTGCCATAAGATCTGAAGTACGCACTTTGGTCCATTCTGTTATTAAAATTGGAATCCGAGAGCAAGCGTTTGATCTGCCGCATACCGATCAGGAAAATATAGGATCGGACATTTAATTTATTGGCTACGTTAAAACTTATGGCATGCGCAAATTCGTGTACCGCAAGATTCATATTGTCGTTTCCTATCCGAAAACCCTCCATCAAGTGTTCGGCAGAAAAAACGAGGGTCTTTAGGCCAGGATGGTACTCCCCGTTGTGATCCTGTTTGGTAAGGGGCGAATAATAGGCGGCCGGATACACCAGTATCTTTTTAATGGACAAGATCAAAAAATCGGCCATACCAAGCGTAAGCATCACCGCTGTGGCGCTCAAAAGAAGTGTTATGTGGTCCCGATCGGTCACTTCCTTGTGGAATATGACTTTTTTGCGGCTCCTAAACCTCACCACCCTTTTATGGAACCTTTTTCTCTTTCTGACGGACAAGTTCCGATAAAGGGGAAGGTTGGCGGCGATGGTTGCTTTTTCATGTTCGGTAAGCCTAGGTAGTCTTGCAAAAGGGTTTAAAAAAAACAGGTCTAGCGTATAGTATACGATATACAGAAAATATCCAAAAATAGCGAGGAGTGCGGTAACCCCAAATACATCTACAACGGAAGGCATGTCCTAAACTAAGCTATTTTTTTGGAATTGTCCCGTGCTACATGCGCTGCGGCACCTCGATTCCCAACAATTTAAAAGCAGATCGAATCACATCGCCCACCTTTTTGGAAAGCTGCACCCGGAAGGCTTTCTTTTCCAAATCCACTTCTGGCAAAATAGGTACACTTTGATAATACGAATTGTACTGCTTCACCAGGTCATAGGTATAATTTGCGATCAGGGCGGGACTATATTGTTCCGCGGCCAATTGAACGGTCTCGGGAAACAGCTGCAGTTGCTTTAGAAGTTCCTTTTCCTTGGGATGAATGGAAGTCATGTGCTTGGCCCCATCGGTATAATCAAAATCGGCCTTCCTTAAAATAGATTGTATCCGCGCATAGGTGTACTGGATGAAGGGACCCGTATTGCCCTGAAAATCCACGGATTCCTCGGGGTCAAATAGGATCCGTTTTTTAGGATCTACCTTTAGAATATAGTACTTTAAAGCGGCTAGCCCCACGATGCGGTGCAACTCTTTTTTATCCTCATCGGAAAACCCTTCCAACTTGCCCAGTTCCTCACAGATCCGTCTGGCTTCGGCACTCATATCCAGCATCAGGTCATCCGCATCCACCACGGTACCTTCCCTACTCTTCATCTTTCCGCTCGGTAGATCTACCATCCCATAACTGAGATGGTGCAGGCTTTTGGACCAGGAAAAGCCCAATTTTTTTAGGATAAGGAACAACACCTTAAAATGATAGTCCTGTTCGTTCCCCACGGTATAGACCATGCCCCCTATATCGGGGTAGTCCTTCACCCGCTGAATGGCCGTGCCGATATCCTGGGTCATGTATACGGCAGTGCCGTCGGCCCTCAGTACAATTTTCTCATCGAGCCCTTCATCTGTAAGATCGATCCATACGCTTCCATCGTCCTTTTTGTGAAAAACCCCTTTTTTAAGGCCATCGGCTACCACGTCCTTGCCCAGCAAATAGGTATCACTTTCGTAATACAGTTGGTCAAAATCCACCCCCAGATTGGTATAGGTAATGTTGAACCCATCATATACCCAAGTGTTCATCTTTTTCCATAAGGCGACCACCGCTTCATCGTCCGCTTCCCATTTTCTGAGCATTTCCTGGGCTTCCAGTAATATGGGTGCCTCTTTTTCCGCTGTCTTTTGTGCTACCCCTTTTGCCACCAGATCGGTAATTTCTTCCTTGTAGGCCTTATCGAAGGCCACATAATAATTGCCCACCAGTTTATCCCCTTTCAATCCTGTACTTTCGGGTGTCTCACCATTCCCCCACTTCCGCCAGGCGACCATACTCTTACAAATATGGATGCCCCGATCATTGACAATCTGGGTCTTGTATACCTTCTTGCCCGATGCCTTGAGAATCTCCGCTACGGAATAGCCCAGCAAATTGTTTCGAATATGTCCCAAGTGCAGGGGTTTGTTGGTATTGGGCGAGGAATATTCCACCATCACCGCATCCTTGTCCAACTTGCTGACAAAGCCGTAATCCTCCTGTTCCCGGATCTTGTTGAAAAAATGGATATAGAAAGCGTCGCTGATGCTGATATTCAAAAACCCTTTTACTACGTTAAAGCCCGATACCTCCTTGACCTCCTTTTCCAGAAAGCTGCCGATCTGGTTTCCAATATGTTCTGGATTTCCTTTTACGTAACGGAGCATGGGAAAAACCACAGCGGTTATGTCTCCCTCAAAATCCTTACGGGTGGGTTGAAACTCCACTGACGGTAGTGCTACCCCGAACAAGTTTTGTACAGCTTCCTTGACCTTGGAGGTCAATACCTCTTGGATATTCATCAATAGTGGTATTTAAGGCAGCAAAACTACGCATTTTTTACAGCTTTCACCTGAAAATATGGCCTTACTTCCTATTGGGATTCAAGTTTTGGTTACCTTTAGGCATGCTTCTGAATGTCTCTTACAACAACAAGGAAATCACCCGGAAAATTGATATGGAGGTGGGCAAGCCCTTTACTTTAAAGGAACGTTTTGCGCTTAGCGGCATAGGGTCCCCAAAACTGTTTATTACTGAAACCAGTGTAGCGATCAGGAACCTGCTGATCTTGGACAATAATTTGGATTGTTGCAATATTGAACTACGTCCCAAGGGGATTATTGTCCGCTTTAGATCCCTGTTGGAAACCTATGCCCTGGTTATTCCTTACTATAAATTAACCGTCTATAAGAGCGGTTTTGCCATCTATTCCCTGCACAGGGACCAATATTTCATTAAGGTAAAATCGGATACCAAGGCCATTCAAAAGTTTTTTCGAAAATTACTGGACTATAAAGCCGATAATGCGCCCACTTCCATCGGTGACCTATAGAAGAAAGGTGTATGCAGCCGTCAAAAATTAAAATTTTCCTTACTGCTTTTTCGGTCCGTGGGAATCGTCTTTCTGTTCTCCAGTATCGTTTTTTTGCAACAACATAGATCCTTTGCCCTTTTTATGGCGGTGATGACCTTGATTTTTTTAAGGTAAATACCTAAAAACAAACCCTTTAGCCGCTAGTGTCTGGTTGAAAGCTCCCCGATTATTCGTACTTTAGGCTAGCGTTTTGAAAATCGTTTGGCCAAGATTGCGATGAAACACCCTTTTTTGATACTCCTTATCCATGCCCTAGTGGTCTCCTGTTCCTCTTCGAACGATGAAGGCACAGTTGCCGCCCAGGAGGGGCATGAAATTGTGGAACCCTCGGATGGAGAAGGTACGGAAATGGAGAATCCTGTGGTGTTCGATACCAGCGACCTGGAAAATTTGCCGATGGATAACGGTGGATCGCATGTGGCCCACCTAAAAGGTAGTACTATAGCAGCATACGGGTATTACGTTTATACCCCGAGCGACTATTCCATCGACGGACCGGAATATCCCTTAATTTTATTTTTGCACGGTTGGGGAGCAAGAGGGGACAGTAGAAGCGATCCCAGTGAACTGGAAAGGGTGCTTGCAGCCGGCCCCCCTCACCTTATCGATACCAATAATTGGAACCCTAGCTATCCCTGCATTGTGGTATCTCCCCAATTGATGGTTGATTATTGGAACGTGGATCAGGTGCATCTCTTTATCGGCTATTTGATCAATACCTATAAAATCAACACCAAGCGTATTTACCTTACCGGCCTGAGCCTTGGTGGAGGAGGTACTTGGTTTTATGTGGGCAACAAAGGCAAGGAAAGTTATGCGGCCGCCATCGTTCCGATTTGTGGGTCCGGATATCCTACCCTATTGGAAAACTTAAGTAGCACTCCGGTGTGGGCCTTTCATGGGGCCAGTGATCCGGTAGTGGCGGCTTTTACAGAAAATGGTTCGGTGCCTATGGTGGCGGCAATAAATGAATTAAACCCCATAGTGAAGGCCAAAGTAACCATTTACCCCGGTGTGGGTCATGATTCCTGGACAAGGACCTATAATGGTACCGGTATGGGCACCGCCAGTGCCACCTACGATGCTTTTGAGATGTCCATCTACGATTGGATGTTTCAATACAAAAAAGAGTAGGTACGCCCAGGAAGTATTACACTTTCGGAAGAAACACCTCTGCCATCATGCAACGGGCGCTTCCGCCACCACAGGTTTCAATGGTATCCAGTGAACTATGGATAATGGGGTTGTATTTTTGGAGCTGGGACAGTTGATCGGATCGTAGGCTATGATAGGCCGCAGAACTCATCACGAGGTAACGCTGATTGTCCTTCCCGGCCACCTGCAGCATATTCCCCGCAAAGTGGTGCATCTGTTCCTCAGTAATGGCTACAATTTCCTTGCCGTCCTGTTTTAGGTGATGCATAACATTTTTTCGCTCCTTCTTATCATCTATGGCGTCCAAACATATGACTGCATACTGTTCGCCCAAACACATCATCACGTTGGTGTGGTAGATGGGCAAGCGCTCCCCTTCCACGGTCTGATAGGCGGTAAAAATGACCGGTAGGCAGTCAAAATCCTCGCAGAACTCAATGAGTAGTTCCTCGTCGGCCCGGGCCGACAGGGCACAATAGACCTTTTGGTGCTCCCTATCCATTAAAATACTACCCGTGCCCTCCAAAAACAGTCCTTCCTCCTCTGCGATGGTATAATCCATAACATGCTCAATGATGAAACCCAGTTCTTCCAGGCGATCCAGAATATCCTCCCTGCGCTCCTTCCTTCTGTTTTCGGCAAACATGGGGTATATCGCTACCGTACCATTGGCATGGAACGATATCCAGTTATTCGGAAAAATGGAGTCGGGCGTATCCGATTTCAAGGTATCCTCTATCACGATTACTTCTACCCCTTTTGCCCGGAGTGCCACAACAAAGGCATCAAATTCTTGCTGTGCCTTATCATTTATGGCCTTGTTCTGGAGTT
Organism: uncultured Flavobacteriaceae bacterium; assembly: GCA_947494825.1. GTDB lineage: Bacteria > Bacteroidota > Bacteroidia > Flavobacteriales > Flavobacteriaceae > JBNGOQ01. The sequence continues at coordinate 669,890 of CANLWN010000002.1, forward strand.
GCATTTCCTCCATAAAGTAATTGTTTACGGCGGTTTGTTCATTCCTTCGGAAACCCACCGGCCGTATCATTAAAATGGTATTGGTAATCTGCTTCATTCGCTCTTAAAAAATTGGCAATAAATGTAATCAATTCCCATTTCATTTTGTAACAAAATAGAACTTAAGGTATCTTTAATAGGCAAAATAAAAAGATGCCGGCCAAGTACCTGAACAAATACAATGACGTCCTTTTGTTTTTGGTATTGATCCCCCTTATCAATACCATCAACTATCACCTTACCTATGCCCGTATTCGTTGGGATTGGTATACCATTACTACTTACCTCATAGACACTGCATCGGGTTATATTGCCTGGTGGTTGATCCGAAAAGTAATCCTGGCCTTGGACCAAAGCTTACCATACGCGCAGGCTCCCGTAAAACGTATTACCTATCAAATTCTCCTTACCAATATTGTGGCCCAGGGATTTATTATCATGTCTACAGAAATAATCAACGCCATTTTTACGGATGCTCCCTTACCTTCGAATTTTTATACGTATAATCTATTTATCTTCTTTATCTGGATACTGGTGATCAATGGTATCTATATCGGGATTTATTTTTATGATCAGTGGGGTCGTGTACTCTCACTGCGTGAAAAGGATCGAGAGATACGGTCCAAAGGAGTAGAGGTACAATTGGGCAAGATGGTCAAGACCATATCTTTTAAGGATATACTTGCGTTTTATGTGGAAGAAGGAGTGACCTATCTAATGACCATAGAATCCAAAAGCTACATTTTGGACAAATCGCTCAACAAGATCATGGAACAACTCCCAGCGGAATATTTCTATCGGCTCAACCGTAAATATATTTTGCACCGTTCCGCTATTCACGGATACCAACGGGGCGTGAACGGAAAATTGAATACCATATTGAATCCGTTTCAAAACCTACCTACAGAGATAATCATCAGCAGAACCACTGCGCCCCACTTCAAAAAATGGTTCCGGGCCAGCTTGACCTGAGCTGAAGTATCCCTTTACTACATTTCAGGCATAAAAACACTACACTTCACGGTATTTTGCGTCCGCCTATTCGATTTTTGAGGTCAAAAGCTGGGAAATTTGCCCAAAAATCACAGATTATGAAAACAGTAAGCATCATTGGCGTTTTGCTATTCTCCTTTAGTGGCAGCCTTTTTTCCCAAGAGAGCAGTATGCCCTCAGCCAAGGCCCAGGCCGTACAGGAAGTCTTAAAAAAACATATTGAACTGGGCATTCCCGGTTTGGCAATTACAGTTTATTCGGCCCAAACGGGATTCTGGTCCCACACGGAAGGGTGGGCCAATCTGGAAAACAAGACCCCCCTGACCTCGGAACATCTTTTTTACCTGCAAAGTACGAGCAAGACCTATATGGCCGTAGCCATTTTAAAGCTCTATGAAATGGGCAAGCTAGATCTAGATGATTTGATTTCGAAATATTTACCCCCCGAACGGGCCAAGTCCATCCCCGGGTCCAACAAGATAAGCATCCGAATGCTGTTGAACCATACGTCGGGACTTCCTGAATACAACAGCGACCCTATACTAGTCTCCCGTATTTTACATCATCCATTGGAAACCCTCTCGGTTTGGGAACTGTTGCAACCTATACTGAACAAGGAATTGGAATTTGAACCTGGCAGCAGATACCGCTACCGTAATACCAACTATACCTTGCTTTCTCTTATTGCGGACACGCTCACAGGAGATCATGTGGCCTTTGTTCAGAAGGAAATTATTGAAACGCTGGGATTGACAGGTACACGGTATCTTACCAGGGTCAATTATCAAGAACCCATACCCTTGGTAGATGCTTATTGGGATGTGCTGTTGGAGTCCAAACCTACCAAGGTATCGGGCATACAACGCGCCAATGTAGCCTCCATGAAAGGAGATGATGGTCTGGTGGCCTCTACCATGGACGCCGTGCGTTTCATGAAGGGCCTGGTAGAAGGCAAATTGCTAAAACCTGAAACCTTGGAATTAATGCAACAATGGGTGCACGATGAGGAAGGAAAACGCAAATACGGACTGGGTCTTGCTTACTATGACCTGGATATGACCTATGCCATAGGACACTCCGGGGGAGGGATAGGCGCCGGATGCGTTTTGCTCTATCTCCCGGAACTGCAAGCCATAGTTTTCGTGGCCACCAATTTCAATACTATGATGGAATCGCCCATACGTAAGAAGGCCGAGCAGCTCGAAATGGAAGTGCTCCTGGCCCTGTTCAGCGAGTGAGGGATGTTTAATCACGGTCTACTGAAAATCAGAAGAACTTGGAGATTGAAATCCTTAAAAAACTATCGTCCCGGAAGTTGGAAAGGATCAGTTCGGTGTCATCTATATTACTGAAAATACGCGCCTCCACTTCGGCTGTCCAGGTACTTCCAAACCTCCTGGAAGCCTCCAGGCTAAAAATGGTACTGCTTGATTTTAGATCAGTGATGCCTCCTATCAAGACGGAGGTGTCCTGGGTATCGTTGAAGGCGATCCTGCTTCCGAAGAACACATCGTTCTGCAGGGCGTTCAGCGCCAGCTCATCCCGTTCATCATAGAGATATTCCCCCAATATGCCGATATCCAACCCATTGCCATCAATATTGCTAAAGGTGTATTCCACGCCTGCTGCCAAAGCAAAGAAATCCTGGGCATCGGCATGTCGATAGATCGATTCCAATTTCCATAAGAAAGCATCATGGGTAATCTGCAATTCCAGTCCCGTCTGGTTAATGACGGGATAAAAGGCATTAATATTCCCCAGGGGGTCAAAAACAAAGAGGGGCTCCCTGCCATTTCCGTAAAAATGGGAAAGGGCAATATCCACACTACCAAAATAGTGTTTCCATCTCACGGCAAGGTCCTGTCGCCATTCCTCTGCCCCGCTCTCATAACCCAGGTCGTCCCGGTCTATGACCGTTCCAAAACGCAGACGGCCCTCACTCCCTGCAAAAGTGCGTTTGCGATGAAAGGGGAGGTAAAAAAAATCAAAGGTCCCCAGCTTGTTCGTAATCAGACTGAATTGCACCATGGGCTGTCCTAATTTCTCCTCGCCATCAAACGTTTCCACGGCATCGGTCTGGTTAACGATGTCCACCAGGTGATTGCTTTCAATCACTCCCCAAAAGACTTTTTTTAAGCCAACACTGAGTTCCCAATTGTTTTTTGCCTTTTGGTAGTACAGCTCCCGTATATCCCCATGGGTACGTTCATCGTCACGGTCCAACCTAATAAAACCGGTAAAGTTGATGCTTTCATATCCTTTGTTCCAATCCAACGAGTATTCGGGCCTAAAGGCAATGGAAGGATAGTGGTCTTTTTGCCCGTTGAACTGGGCATCATCATAAAAAAATCGGTACTCGCCTTCTATCTCGAATTCAAGATCGTGATCCACCTTCTTTGGGGCATCCTTCTCCTGCGCCCACCCCAGGTGGGTGGTGAAGAGTGCAACCAGGACCCCTATTTTTATTGTATTCATACGATTATATAAGTAAAGCAAGGCCAGTTGTCAGGGGCCGGGAACCAGAACCCGAACCCCGACCATAGAAAAAACACAACCAACCAATACATCTAAGCCGGCCTTGCCTTTAAATAGTAAATAAACCGGAGTAATTTAGTTCCCCGCTCTTTGTAGGGCCACCTGCGAAAAATCGTCCTCTGAAAGGTCGGCCTCAAAATTATAATCACTGAATTTGAGCAGCGTTTCCTTATTGCTCTGATGATTTACCATGGTAAAGGTGCCTGCTCGCCAAAACTTGTTCTTATACAGCTTATAATCCGTATAGGTCAGGGTTTTCAACAGGGCATTCTTTCGATCGTAGAATTCGACCTTTTCAATTCTATACCCCTTGTCCTTGTTGTAACTAACAATGCGGCGGGTGTAGCCCGACTTTGGATCTACGGGGTCCTGTTCCACCAACAAAAGGCTTCCCTTTGTCTCCAGGAATTTATAGGTATACTTTTCCACTTCCTGGGAAGAAAGGTCCTCATAGGCAAATTCACTTCCCACAAAGGGCCCGGACTTGTTGTTGGAGGAAATTCGCTTCACCCTTTTTATCGAGGGCAAATACAACCACTGATCATCCGAGCCCACTTTATGGGTAAAGGTCAAGGTGGCCGTTCCCTTAACGTCCTTTGGACTGCCAAAGACAATCAAGGATTTATCGCCATCCTCGGTAAGTTCCAAGGTCCTGGTAACCAAAAAGCGTTCACTGGTCTGACCGTTCTTGTTCTTTAGCGTCATCTTTAATTCCACGATGCTGCTGCCGAAGCCGAGATCTGCTTCCTCGGCCGCTTTTGCTATTTGTAAACCCCTTTCCTCTGGGGTTTGGGCCTTTCCCATAATGGTACCTAATAGCGCTATTGATATAAAAATTGATTTTCTCATGTGTTTAGATTTAAAAGATTTATTTATCGAGTTGAACTTGTGCTTGCAATTCCTGTACTTCTTCCGTGGCCTCGCTTTTCCTACTGATCAGAATAAGGAGGGAGGGCAATAAAATGAAATCAATGATCAGGGCGGACAAGATGATGATTACCGTGATTCTGGCCATATAACTATTTAGGGCAAAGGAGGAGGTAGAAAGTACTGCAAAGCCTGCCAAAAGAACGATAGTGGTAGTAACCAAAGCCCGTCCTACGGTTTCGAAGGCATAGATAACGGCCTGTTTGGCATCATAGCCCAGTTCGCGCCTCGCCCTAAGGAATTTGCTCATAAAATGTACCGTATCGTCCACGATAATACCCAGGGTCATCCCAAAAACGATGACCATTCCAGTATTGATCTGCCCTTTGTACAGCGCCCATATCCCAAAACCTACCAGTACCGGGGCTACATTGGGAATTATACTCAGCAATCCCAATTTAAAATTCCGAAGCGCCAGCATCAATACCAGGGAAATTAGGATCAAGGCTATGATATTGCCCTTGAACATACTATCTGCCTGCCTAAATCCAAGTTTGGAGAACATCATGGTAGGGCTTACCCCAATGGAGTGCATAGGTTGATCCGTATGGTCGCGTAACCATTGTTCTGCCCTAGAAGAGAACGCGATCATTTCTGCGCTGGAGATGTTTTTCAGGGTTGCGGTTACACGTGTTTCCGATTTATCCACATTGATCTGATTGTTCAGGTCCAGTCCAAAAGGAAGGGAAAGCTCATAGAGCAACAGATATTGTGCAGCTTCCTCCCGATTGTTGGGCACTTGGTAATACGATGGATCATCTCCGTGCATGGAACGATTTACCCGTCGTGCCACCTCGCTGAAGGCATTCACATGCACTACCTCGGACTGATTGTTGAGCCAATCCTCAAAGGCATTAAGGTTTTCCAAATATTCGGGATTGTTGATGCCCCCGCTTTCTCCACTGCCCACGGAAAATTCCACATTGTAGAAGCCGGTAAGGTTATCGTTAATGAAGTCGCTGTCCCTTCTAAACTGAACGGAATCATCAAAATACTCCACGAACTCGTCGTTAAAAACGTTGAGTGTAGCCAGATAGGCCAGACCCCCAATGATTGCCAAGGAAATAAAGGTAAGACGCACAGGTTGCCGGGTAACAAAAAGTCCCATTTTATGGTACAATCCAATTTTTGGAAGTTTTCCTGCCACGGTTTTCCTTTTCCATATCGGAAATATGGCCATGAGTGCCGGTAAAGTAGTTGTGGAATACAAGAAGGCCATGGTCATCCCAAAGGCCGTAATGTTCCCCAAATGCCAGAACGGGGGCACATCGCCAAAATTCATGGTAAGGAATCCGATTACCGTAGTTAAACTGGTAATAAAAACAGGCATAAAATTAAGGCGCATACTCTCTACCAGCGCTTCCCTTTTTCCAAGACCGTCCTTACGTACCTTTTGTAGCATCGTTATAAGGATGTGTATACTATCTGCCACCGCCAGGGTCATAATCATGGTCGGGAAGACTGCGGAAGGAGGGGTCAATTTAATTCCCATGATGCCCACAAACCCCACAGCACTTATAATAGAAAATAAGACCACCACCAGGGTGGAAAAGGTGGCAAAGAAGTTTCGCGTAAGCACCAAAGTGACCAGGATTACGATGATCAGCATGATGCCTATAAGGCCCAGGTCGCTCTGTGAAGCTTCAAAAAATGCGGTGTTCAAAGGCACCAAACCTGTGGTATACACATCAAATTGTGGGTGCTTTTCCTGAAATTCGCTTACCATATTCCGGGTGGCTATGGTCACTTCCGGAATTTCCGTTGCACTGTCTACTCCGGGCAAACGAACCGTTACATTGATAGCCGTAACGCTTCCTTCCTCATTGATGATCCGATGCACGAGCAAGGGTTCCTTTAACGCTTTTTCCCTGATTTCCAGGATTTCTGCATCGGTCTTGTTGATCGATTCATAGGAAAGGTCGTCCACGTACAAATCGTCCCCGTCGGCACTGGTATGCTGAAAATTGGTGACCGCGTCTACCCTCGAGGAGTAGGGGGTATTCCAAGCCTGTTCCGTAAGCTCCTCTATGGCCACCAGGTTCTCACGCGTAAATACGTTGCCATTTTTGGGAGCCAGAACAATAACAATATTATCATCCTTGGTATATTTCTCCTGGAGGGCATCAAAGGCCTCCAATTCGGGATTCGACTTGCTAAAGAATACATGATAGTCCCCATCGAACTCCATCTTTCCCTGAGACCCTAGACCTAGGGCCAACAATAGTGTCCCGATCAGCACCGGCCATTTGTATTTGATGACAAATTTGGCCCAGTTCTTGGCAAAATTGTTGGTAAAATCGCCAGCTTTCTTAATTGCGTTCATAGTTGTTTAATTTAATAGTTGACCAGTCGATTACTAAACTGGATGATTGTTCTCTTTTTTTAGGTTTCGCTATTCCTAAGACGGTCTCAGCGACGTATTTTGGACAAAATTTGAAATAAATTTATTTTTTTAACATTACTAGTTGACCGGTCGTCTACTTCTTCACACACCACAAGATACCATTCCATCATATTCTTATCTAGAATCCAATCGTCCTGGCAGGCCTTGACCGATCAGTACCGCCACGGATTTACCTTATTTCAGCAATAAGGTCTTCAACATGTTCATTAGATTATCTATGGGGTAGCTGCTTTTCATTTCCTTCATACTGGTCATCGCTCCTTTGCCCGCATCTTCAAAAAACGCCACCACGTCTGCCGCGTTCAGGGAGGCATCTATTTCCCCGCAGGCCTGTGCCTCCTCCATCGTTTCAGTAATAACAGCCTGCACCATACGTTCCTGTTCCACGATCACCGTCCTGATATTCTCATTGTGCTCGGCCATTTCATTGCCCAGATTACACGCCAAACATCCCATTTTACAGTCCATTTCATTCTTGAGGATATGGGTTCTGTATTCAAAAAACTCGATAATTCTTTGTTTGGGCGAGATCGATCGGTTCTGTAATATTTCCAGGGCCGATACCACTTGCGTCTCAAAGTACATCTTTATAGCCTTGATGGCAAAATCCTCCTTACTTTCAAAATAAAAATAAAAAGACCCCTTGGGAACACCGGCGGCCATTACGATATCATTGACACTGGTGGCATTATAGCCCTTGGACCATAAAATCTCCATACCCTTTTCCAAAAGGTAATCTGCCTTGATTTCGTGTTTTAGTGTCTTTTCCATCTTGCACAAACTGCAGCAAAAATATGACCACTCGTCTAGTAAACCAAATTTTTGAAAGTTAAAATTTTCCTTAAATCTAAAGTTTTCAATTTAACTACCTGATTATAAGTATTTTAATATCATTTCTGCAACATGTACCAATGATGTTCTACGATGTTGACCCTGTTGTTTGCCCATTTGGAAAAATGCGTTGAAGAGTTCGCCCAGCAATCAATTTTGGCCATTTCTCTTAGTAAGGACATACTTTTTGGTACGGATGTGGGTAAAGCGTCCTAATTTGCTGTTAAAGGTATGAGGCCCCAAGTGGTATTTTTATAAATTCCCTGAGCGGATATCCGCCAACAACCTTTTACCCATCCCTTGATGAGACCAAAGATGCTTCTCCTTTTGCTCTTCGTCACACAGCTGCTGGCCGCGCAAAGCAACACCCACAAAATCCAAAGCGAGGCCTTGGGGTATACCATAGGCTATACCGTGGTGCTTCCTGACGGATATGATGCTTCAAAGACCTATCCAGCAATTTATCTGACCGATGGGCCAATGGTAGAAAAAAGATCTACATTTTTAACCCGTGCCAAGGCTTATCAAAGAGACAACAAACGTCCGTTTGTGAGTGTCTTTGTAAGTCATGAGCAACCCGGTACCGGAAAAACCCGTAGGAATTATGAGCTCCTGGCAAACCCCAAATACCTGAAGTTTTTGACTCAAGAACTTGTGAAGACCGTTGAGCGTACCTATGCGGTATCGGCAAGTCCGAATGACCGATTTTTAAACGGCCTCTCCTTTGGTGGCCTCAATGCGCTATATATTGGACTGGAGGACAAGGGGCAGACTTTTGGCAATATCGCCGCGCTGTCTCCCGCCATTCATCCCAAAAAATATCTCAAAGATGCCTATAAAAATGGCGAAAAGCTTCCCATCCGTTTCTTTGTAAGCAGTGGGGACCATGACGATAATGAGGTCATGACGCGTAAAATCAGGGATGTGTTAAAAAGTAGGGGTTATGAGATGGGCTATAATGAGGTCCCATATGCCCATACCTTAAAAAATTGGAATGCCAATTGGTTGCCCATGTTGGAGTTTTTCTTCGGAAAGTAGGCTATTCGCGTACCAAGGGTAGTGTGCTACAGCGCAATAGACCCTCTTGTTTTGCAATCTCCGAATAGGGAATCTCCTCAACGGTAAAACCTTGTTCTCGAAGCCAATGGTTAAGGCGCGTAAAGTTACGCTCCGAGACGATTACCTCTGGAGAAATGGAGAAGACATTGCTGAACATTTGGTACATTTCCTCCTTGTTAATCTCAAAGATGTTGTCTGGACCAAAATAGTCTACCAACCATTGGTACTCCTCCTCGATCAAAAAGCCGTTTTTGTGCAAGATGGCCTTACCCTTACCAAGGGGCTGAAAGCAGCAATCGAGGTGCAGCGCATTTTCCTTGGCATTGGTATTGGATTTGCGCAATTCAAAAGCTTTAATGGTCTTATGGGGAAACTTTTCCCTGAGATATTCCACCGCTGCTTTATTGGTCCGTGCCGTGATATAGTCGGGATAATCCGGGGCGGTATAAGTTCCCACAAAAATATAATCGTTCCAGGGCATTACATCGCCACCCTCAATATGCACATTTTCCGGGGGGCAAAGAATGTTTTCCGGTGCAATCCTGTCCAACACATGTAGAATGGCCTCAAATTCCTTCTCCCGGTCAGGAAGAATATTGGCCTTGATCAATTTATTCTCGATGACGAAGGCAATATCCCTGGAGAAGATCTGGTTGCAATCGGGCAAAACTTCAGGTCTAAACACTTCCACGCCATACTTCTCAAAAACTTGTGCAAATGCATCCATTTCTGGCACCATTTCAATCTCCTTCGGATAGGTGCCCGCCAAGATATGCTCTAAGGATTTGGGGTCATAGGCCTCTTCCGGTTTGGGGGTGGGCCCGCAGCTTTCGGCCGTCCCCAGTAAAACGGATTTTAAAGGGGAAATTTCATCAAGGATGTTTAAATGGAGCATAAAATTATTTTGCGCAAATATAGGGATTCTTGGGTGCGGGGAGCTACAAAAAAACGCCCATTTATGATACCATTAAACGGGCGTATTATTCGTATTTATTTGCCATTATCTTTTGGCCACAGTGACGAAGGGCCTGCTGTTTTCGCCTATATACAATTGTCTTGGCCTACCTATGGGCTCATTGCGAAGTCGCATCTCCCGCCACTGGGCGATCCAGCCAGGTAAGCGCCCTAAGGCGAACATTACCGTGAACATTTCGGTGGGTATTCCCAAGGCGCGATATATGATGCCGGAATAAAAATCAACATTGGGATACAATTTTCTGTCCACAAAATATTGATCTTCCAAGGCCTCTTTTTCCAACCCTTTCGCGATTTCCAAAATAGGGTCTTCTATACCCAAATCGCCGAGCACTTCATCCGCGGCTTTTTTAATGATTTTGGCTCTTGGATCAAAGTTTTTGTACACCCGGTGCCCAAAACCCATAAGCCTAAAAGGATCGTTCTTATCCTTGGCCTTGGCCATATATTTTTTTGTATCCCCACCATCTTCTTCTATGGCCTGCAACATTTCGAGTACCGCTTGGTTGGCTCCTCCATGCAAAGGTCCCCAAAGCGCTGATATCCCTGCCGAAAGCGAAGCAAACAAGCCTGCATGGGAAGAACCCACGATCCGCACGGTGGAAGTGGAACAATTTTGCTCATGGTCCGCGTGCAGAATCAATAGCTTATCCAGTGCGTCGATTACAATTTGATTTTTTTTATATTCCTTGTTAGGGCGCTTAAACATCATTTTGTGGATGTTCTCCACATAGCCCAAAGAATCGTCCCCGTAATCCAGGGGCAAGCCTTTTTTCTTGCGCATCGTCCAGGCCACCAAGATGGGGAATTTGGCCAAAATACGCACGATGGCGTAATACATGGCTTTTTCTGAACTAACGTCCACTGTGGTGGGATTAAAGGCAATCAGCGCACTGGTCAGCGAGGACAGTACGCCCATAGGGTGTGCAGACTTGGGAAAGGCGTCCAAAATCTTTTTCATTTCCTCATCTACCGTAGATTCCTCGATGATATCATGGTGAAATGCATCTAACTGTTCCTTGTTGGGCAATTCCCCAAAAATCAACAGATAAGCCACCTCAAGAAAATCGGCCTTTTCGGCCAGTTCCTCAATCGAATACCCGCGGTATCTCAATATTCCCTTTTCCCCATCCAAAAAGGTAATGGCACTCTCGCACGAACCCGTGTTCTTATAACCAGGGTCCAGTGTAGTCATTGTTGTAAGTGATCGCAAGGTTTTGATATCAATAGCGAGTTCATCCTCGGTACCCTTGATTACGGGAAAGTCATATTTTTCACCTTTGTATTCTAACGTAGCATTATCCGACATTTGTTGTATTTATTGATTATTGTAAAGAAGCATAAATTTAAGAAAAACGGGGCACGTTAACAATTCCGCGGCCCTATTTGCATTATTCTTAACAAAACAGCCCGTGTTAGCAGTTGGTCGAGATATTGGAAAGAAATAACAGAAAAAAAACCCTATTTTAAGGCATACAGTTCCTTGTAGTACGCATCTACCGATTTCTTCCAGGTAAACCGTACTTTTTTGGCATTGGACCCTAAGGTTCGCCATAGGGTCTTGTCCTTTTCAAAAACTGCCAGAACTTCCCCAAAGACCGTGACCATATTCTTTATTTTTTCCTCATAGGTATCACCATCAAAATGAAATCCTGTCTTAAGGTGTTCTACCGTATCCTTTAGTCCGCCCGTTCGGTGCACCAGACAGGGATGGCCGTTGCGCATGGCCAACATCTGGCTTATACCACAAGGTTCAAACAGACTGGGCATGAAGTACAGGTCAGATTCCAGGTAAATGGAATCGATCACATCCTCGGATTGTCCGTTAATAAAAATAAAGTTCCCATAGGTCCTACTCATATCCCGGAACAGCTCCTCGTAATCGGGTGCTCCCGTACCCAGTAGGACAAAGACCCCGTTAACTTCTGCCAGCTGCTCCAAAATGGCAACCAATGCAGATGGGGACCGCTTAAAAAAATAAAACTTTTGTTCGGTCAGGCGGGCCACGCTCGCACAAACAAAGCTTGGCGGATTATCTAAAAGCGGTAATACCTTTTCGCCCGTATGGGCCAGAAAATCGGCCTTGTACTTCTTGGATTCCTCTTGCAGCCAGGGAAAAATAGCAGTGAGAATATTGGAATACAGGCTGCCTTTCTTGGCGGTACGTATGTTCCTGTAGTTACAGCCGTTTAGGATACCAAACAACCTGCCTTCGCTATCGGCCTCCTGCAGATCACTTTCCAATCCCTCTCCCCCGATAAATTCTGGAGGTGCACTCGGCAGGAGTACATCTTCCTTATAGGATGGGGATACGGTATGCACGGCATCTGCCAATCGAATGCCCACTGCCATTAGATTAATACAATCGCGATACCTATAGTCCATAAGTCCTTTATAGTCCAGGGGAACGTCGGGAAACCAATTTTTTAACGATGAATAGTTATCCTCAAAAGGGCGTATGCCCTGGATAGCCAGATTATGGATACTATATACAAAACGGATGTCCCTAAGCACTTTGTAGGCGGGGTGATAGGTCTTCAAAAACAACAGCAGACTGGAATGCCAGTCGTGCAAATGGACGATATGCAGGATACCAAAAGCCCCTTTTTTAATAGCTTCGGCGACCGCAGTGCAAAAAATGATGTATTTTATGGCATCGGTATAAAAGGGTTCTTTAGGGTCATTGTGATAGATATGTGCAATATCTCCCGCCTCTATCTCGGAATGGTGAATTACGTAATGGTGTATGTTCCTGAACTCCTTTTTTGGAATTACCTCGTAGAGTTCAGCGGAATAGGAAGTGCCCCTAAGTTGGAAACTGAGCCGGGTTTTTAGTGTACCCCCGTTCCGGTGCAATCTGGAATAGGCCGGCACAATGACGTGCACCTTGTCGCCCCTTTCAGAAATTTGCCTGGGTACATCCCTGACCACATCGCCCATACCTCCTGCCTTACAATCGGGTATTGCATCATTTTCCGCGGCCACAAAAAGAAAATTGTTCATATTGGATAGCTATCTAAGTCCGATATTTTGCGTTGCTAACGTATGTTCTTGGATCGTGTTCAGGATTAGGATACAATAGGCATTGATAAGCTCGCTTAAATTAAACAAAGTGTCAGGATATACAAAGAAAAAGCCTTCCCAAATGGAGAAGGCTTTTTTGAGGTTAACAAAAGGTCATCTTATTTTACCTTAAATGCTTTTTCTTGCGGATAGTAGGCCGTCGTGCCCAGTTCTTCCTCAATACGGAGCAGTTGGTTGTATTTTGCCATACGATCGGATCGTGAAGCGGAGCCTGTCTTGATCTGTCCTGTATTCAAGGCCACTGCCAGATCGGCAATGGTATTGTCCTCTGTTTCTCCGGAACGATGGGACATGACCGAGGTATATCCTGCATTCTTTGCCATGTTTACCGCGGCAATGGTCTCTGTTAGGGTACCGATCTGGTTTACTTTGATCAGTATGGAATTTGCGATTCCATTTTCTATACCCCTCAAGAGGCGCTCTACGTTGGTGACGAATAAATCATCTCCGACAAGTTGTACCTTTGTGCCCACTTTCTCCGTGAGGGCCTTCCATCCATCCCAGTCGTTTTCATCCATCCCGTCCTCTACGGAAATAATTGGATATTTGGCGCAGAGGTCGGCAATATATTGTGCCTGTTCCTCGGAGGTCCTAACGGCTCCTTTATCGCCCTCGAACTTGGTATAGTCATATTTTCCATCCACATAGAACTCCGCAGCGGCACAGTCCAGGGCAATCATTACATCATCCCCTAGGGAATATCCCGCTTTTTCCACGGCTTTGCCAATGGTATCAAGGGCATCCTCGGTACCGTCCAAGGTAGGGGCAAACCCTCCTTCATCACCTACGGCCGTGCTTAAATTTCTATCGTGCAACACTTTTTTCAGGTTGTGGAAGATTTCCGTGCCCATTTGCATGGCGTGGGAAAAGCTCTTGGCCTTCACCGGCATGACCATGAATTCCTGAAAGGCAATGGGCGCATCGGAATGCGAGCCCCCATTTATGATGTTCATCATGGGGACCGGTAAGGTGTTGGCACTTACCCCGCCCACATATCTGAAGAGGGACATCCCCATTTCCTCTGCCGCTGCCTTGGCTACGGCAAGTGAAACCCCTAAAATGGCATTCGCCCCCAGTTTTGATTTATTGGGGGTACCATCCAGGTCGATCATGGTTTGATCGATCAAATTTTGTTCAAAAACTGGCATCCCTACTATCTCCTCCGCAATAAGGGTATTTACGTTATTTACGGCTTTGCTTACGCCCTTTCCCATAAAGGTATCACCACCATCCCGCAGTTCCACGGCCTCATGTTCTCCCGTGGAAGCACCGGAAGGAACCGCAGCCCTACCCAATATGCCGTTCTCTGTAATTACATCCACCTCTACGGTAGGATTGCCCCTTGAATCTAAAATTTGTCTTGCATGAACATTAAGGATGATACTCATAGAATTTCTCTTTAGTTACTGGTTGAATTTTCACTGCTGCAAATATACGAAAGCACAGGCTGAACCCTTCCGTTTAGCGGCCTATATTCCCTGGAAAATAACAATTTATTAAACGAAAACGTTTTAGTGAGACCCGGTTTCGATCATCTCAAAAAACTGATCAAACAAGTAGGAGGCATCATGAGGTCCCGGACTGGCCTCCGGGTGATACTGCACGGAAAACACCTGTTTATTTTTCATTCGGATTCCGGCCACCGTATGGTCGTTAAGGTGAACATGGGTGATTTCAAGATCGGGATGAGCCTCGGTCTCCTCCTTATTGATGGCAAACCCGTGATTTTGCGAGGTAATCTCGCCCTTCCCGGTAAGGGTATTCATTATGGGATGGTTAATGCCCCTATGGCCATTGTGCATTTTATAGGTAGATACCCCATTGGCCAGTGCAATTACCTGGTGGCCCAGGCAGATACCAAAAAGCGGTTTGTCTTTGGCAATAATATCTTTGGCCGTAGCGATGGCGTTATTCAGAGGTTCTGGGTCCCCAGGGCCATTGGATATAAAATAACCATCTGGATTCCATTGGCTCAGTTCCTCAAAAGAGGCGTTGTACGGAAATACCTTTATATAGGCATCCCTTTGGGCTAGGTTGCGAAGAATGTTCCTTTTGATCCCGATATCCAGGGCGGCAATTTTATACTTGGCATTTTCATCGCCAAAGAAATAGGGTTCGTCCGCGGAGACTTTGGAAGCAAGTTCAAGACCTTCCATGCTGGGCACTTTGGCCAGTTCTTGCTTTAGTTTGGCAATATTGGAAACTTCCGTTGAAATCACGGCGTTCATGGCCCCGTTATCGCGGATATAGCTCACCAAGGCCCGCGTATCCACATCCGAAATGGCAAAAAGCTTGCTTTCGTCCAAAAATTCCTTCAGACTTTTATCGGCATTGGGCCTAGAGTATTCATAGCTAAAATTTTTGCATATAAGTCCTGCAATCTTGACCGAATCCGATTCCACTTCTTCTTCATTGGTACCGTAGTTTCCGATATGGGCATTGGTGGTCACCATAAGCTGTCCAAAATAGGACGGATCGGTGAATATTTCCTGGTAACCTGTCATCCCCGTGTTAAAACAAACCTCACCAAAAGCGGTGCCCTCTTTGTCGCCGACCACTTTCCCGTGAAAAATGGTCCCGTCTGCCAATAGTATTACTGCCTTTTTTCTAGATTGGTATTTCATCCGTACTTTAAAAAATTTTAGTTTGACAAATAAACATAAAAAAAGGATAAGCTTTTAGGCCTATCCTTTTACAATTATTAAAATTTAATAACAATGCGCTATTCTTCCGAATCATCTGTTTGCGTTTCAGTGACAGCAACCGGTGCCGTATCGGCCTTTTTGCTTCTACCTCGTCTTGTGGATTTCTTTTTCTTGGGTTTGCCCGCATTGTAGATTTCATTGTAATCTACCAATTCGATCATCGCCATATCGGCGTTATCACCCAATCTGTTGCCCAACTTAATGATTCGTGTATACCCTCCAGGACGGTCTCCCACTTTTTCAGCAACGTTGCTGAACAACTCGGTCACCGCGTATTTATCCCTAAGGTTTCTAAATACGATACGCCTATTATGGGTCCCCTTTTCCACGGTAGGGTTGTTTTCTGCCTTCGACTTGGTAATCAAGGGCTCTATGAATTGCTTTAGCGCCTTGGCCTTGGCCACCGTTGTATTGATCCGCTTATGTTCTATTAAAGAACAGGCCATATTTGCCAACATCGCCTTTCTGTGCGCGGCCTTTCTTCCTAAATGATTGACTTTTTTCCCGTGTCTCATCGTGCTTTACTATATATTTCCTTCGGTTTCAATGGACCAACCCACTTTCCGGAGGTAAATTAATCCTTATCTAATTTATATTTTGAAAGATCCATTCCGAAACTCAGCCCCTTGTTGATGACCAATTCTTCCAACTCGGTCAAAGACTTCTTACCAAAGTTTCTGAACTTCATCAAATCATTTTTGTTGAAAGAGACCAGGTCTCCCAGGGTATCTACTTCGGCGGCCTTTAAACAGTTTAGGGCCCTGACCGATAGGTCCATATCTACCAATTTGGTCTTCAACAACTGACGCATGTGAAGCGACTCTTCATCATAGGTCTCCGTTTGGGCTATTTCATCGGCCTCCAAAGTAATACGCTCGTCAGAGAAGAGCATAAAGTGATGGATCAAAACTTTTGCCGCTTCGGTCAGTGCATCCTTTGGGTGTATGGAACCGTCGGAAACAATTTCAAAGACCAGTTTTTCGTAATCGGTCTTTTGCTCCACACGGAAGTTCTCTATACTGTACTTTACGTTTTTAATTGGTGTAAAGATAGAATCTACCGCAATGGTACCTAAGGCCGCATTGGATTTCTTGTTTTCCTCCGCCGGTACGTAACCCCTTCCCTTTTCAATGACCAACTCCATGTTGATGCTTACCTTAGGGTCCATATTGCAAATGACCAGGTCAGGATTTAATACTTGAAACCCTGAAATGAATTTCTGGAAATCCCCAGCGGTCAATTGCTCCTTACCGCTTACGGAGATGGACACGGCTTCATTGTCCACGTCCTCTATCTGTCTTTTAAACCGTACTTGCTTAAGGTTAAGGATAATTTCCGTAACATCTTCCACGACGCCGGAAATAACCGAAAACTCATGTTCCACTTTATCTATTCGAACCGAAGTAATAGCAAAACCTTCCAATGAGGAAAGCAAAACCCTTCGCAAAGCGTTCCCAACAGTCAATCCATAGCCAGGTTCCAAAGGGCGAAATTCAAACTTCCCCTCAAAATCTGAGGAATCAATCATTATTACTTTATCCGGTTTCTGAAAATTAAATAATGCCATATTGGATCAGTGTTGTTTTTATTTAGAGTATAACTCCACAATTAGTTGTTCTTTGATATTTTCTGGAATCTGGATCCTTTCTGGAATGGAGACATAAGTGCCTTCTTTCTTTTCAGTGTTCCAAGTAATCCATTCATACACACTGCTATTGGCTGCAAGTGCATCCTGGATGGTCTGAAGGGATTTGGATTTTTCCCTTACGCCAACAACATCACCTGCTTTTAAGGAGTAGGAAGGTATGTTCACCAATTCACCATTTACGGTAATGTGCCTGTGGGATACCAATTGTCTTGCCCCGCTTCTGGTCGTGGAAATACCCATTCTGTATACCACATTATCCAATCGCGATTCGCACAATTGAAGTAAAACCTCACCGGTTACTCCCTTGCTCCTGTTTGCTTTAGCGAATAAATTTCTAAATTGGCGCTCCAAAATACCGTAGGTGTATTTTGCCTTTTGCTTTTCCATCAACTGAACAGCGTATTCGGATTTTTTTCCTCGACGTCTGTTCTGGCCGTGCTGCCCTGGAGGGTAATTTTTCTTCTCGAAGGACTTGTCTTCCCCGAAAATCGTTTCCCCGAACTTACGGGAAATCTTAGTCTTTGGTCCTGTGTATCTTGCCATCTTCTTTAAATTTGGAAATGTGATTATGAATTAAGGCTTATCCTTCGATAATCGTAACTACATCTCCTGTGAAAATCCGTTCTAACGGACTATTGGTTACTATTGATTTATACTCTTCTTCTTTTGGGAGGTCTACAACCGTTGTGCGGCATTGGAGTAACATCGATAATCTCTGTTACCTCGATACCCGAATTGTGTATGGAACGAATTGCGGATTCCCTACCGTTACCCGGTCCTTTGACGTAGACCTTCACTTTTCTCAATCCGGCCTCATGTGCTATTTTGGCACAATCTTCCGAAGCCACTTGCGCAGCGTAGGGCGTGTTCTTCTTAGAGCCCCTGAAACCCATTTTACCGGCAGAAGACCATGAAATGACATCGCCTTTCTTATTGGTAAGGGAAATAATGATATTGTTGAAAGAAGCTGTAATATGGGCCTCTCCCACGGAGTCTACGATAACTTTACGTTTCTTTGCCGCTTTTGTACCTGTCTTTGCCATAATACCCTACTTATTATTTCGTTGCTTTTTTCTTGTTGGCAACCGTTTTTCTTTTTCCTTTTCGTGTCCTGGAGTTGTTCTTGGTCCGTTGTCCCCTAAGTGGCAGACCAGACCTGTGACGAATGCCTCTATAGCATCCGATGTCCATTAAACGCTTAATGTTCAACTGGGTTTCGGAACGCAGTTCCCCCTCAATGGTGTACGAAGAGACTGCATCACGGATACGGCCAATTTCATCATCGTTCCAGTCCGATACCTTGGTATCTTCATTCACCTGCGCCTTATCCAAAATTTCCTTGGCCCTACTTTTACCGATACCAAAAATGTAGGTGAGGGCAATGACCCCTCTTTTCTGTTTTGGTATGTCTATACCTGCAATTCTTGCCATAATTACCCTTGTCTTTGTTTAAATCTAGGATTCTTTTTGTTGATTACGTACAACCTGCCTTTCCTACGTACAATTTTGCACTCGGCACTTCTCTTCTTTATTGATGCTCTAACTTTCATCCTATTACTATCTTAATATCTATATGTAATTCTTGCCTTGGTCAAATCGTACGGGCTCATCTCTAACTTCACTTTGTCCCCTGGAAGTAACTTGATGTAATGCATGCGCATTTTTCCAGAGATATGTGCCGTAACCACGTGACCATTCTCCAATTCTACTCGGAACATTGCGTTTGACAATGCTTCGATGATGGTTCCGTCTTGCTCTATCGCTGCTTGTTTAGCCATTTTTTAGTTATCGGTTTTGGTTATCAGTTTCTGCTTTCTAAATCTTCTTCCCGTTCCGCTTCAACATCAAACGCGCACTTCCCTGTTATTTTATGCTACTTTTCTGTTCTTTCCAGTTTTCATTAATCCATCATAATGCCTGTTCAACAAATAGGAATTTACTTGCTGTACGGTATCTATGGCCACACCTACCATGATCAAGAGCGATGTACCTCCATAAAATAGGGCCCATCCCGCCTGAATATCCATTAATTTCACCACAACGGCCGGTAAGACCGCCAACAACGCTAGGAAAACAGATCCCGGCAGGGTGATCAATGACATAATCTTATCAAGGAAATCACCTGTTTCCTTTCCGGGTCGTATGCCGGGAATAAAGCCCCCACTTCTTTTTAAATCATCGGCCATCTTATTGGTAGGTACCGTAATCGCCGTATAGAAATAGGTGAATATGATGATCAACAGGCCAAACAGGATATTGTAGGCCAAACCAAAGATGTCCTGGAACTGTACTTCCATCCATTGCCCAACAGCCGTATCGTTGAACGTTTTTCCCAGCAGGCCGGGCACAAACATGATCGCCTGGGCAAAGATGATCGGCATTACTCCGGAAGCGTTCAGCTTTAACGGGATATACTGCCTAGAGCCCATGATGTTCTTTTCGTATCCTCCCGAAGCGGTTCGTCTGGCATATTGTACGGGTATCTGACGTTGTGCCATTACCAACAACACACTTGCCAAAATAACCACAAACCATATGATTACTTCAATGAGCATGAACATGAGTCCGCCCGTATTATTTGTAGTCCTTGAAACAAATTCCTGAACAAAGGACTGTGGCATGGTGGCAATGATCCCGATCATGATCAACAGGGATATCCCGTTGCCAATTCCTTTATCGGTAATTTTTTCTCCCAACCACATGGCAAAAACACAGCCTGTGACCAAAATGATCACGGAAGGTATAATGAAATTCAGTCCCTTACCCAATAGGAATGCGCTGTCTGGCACTCCTAGGGCACTTAAGCTATAGAGGTAGGCAGGGGCCTGAACAATACAGATCCCTATGGTAAGCCATCTGGTAATCTGGTTAATGGTCTTTCTTCCGCTCTCGCCTTCCTTCTGTAATTTCTGAAGGTATGGAATAGCGATTCCCATTAACTGGACCACGATGGATGCAGAAATATAGGGCATGATCCCAAGCGCAAAAACAGAGGCATTGGCAAAAGCACCTCCGGTAAATGCGTTCAAAATTCCCAAAATTCCCTGATCCGTTCCCGTGCTATCCGCCAGTCCTGCCAGTTGGGCCGTATCAATACCTGGAAGCACCACTTGTGCACCAAAACGGTACACCACAAGCAAACCAAGGGTCACAATGATCCTGCCCCTTAGTTCTTCGATCTTCCAAATATTGGATAATACCTCTAAAAATTTCTTCATAATCCAATTATCCTTCTAAGCTTATCGCCTCTCCACCCGCAGCTTCAATGGCCGCTTTGGCGCTGGCGGTAAATTTATGTACCGATATTTTTAGGGAAGCCTTTAGTTCACCACCTCCCAAAATTTTCACCAAATCATTCTTATGTGCCAATCCATTGGCTACAAGGGTATCCAAAGTCACGGCGTCCTTCACCACTTTTTTATCTACCAATTCCTGTAATTTGTCCAAATTGATGCCGGTATATTCCTTTCTATTGATGTTGGTAAACCCAAATTTGGGCACACGTCTTTGTAAAGGCATTTGCCCGCCCTCGAAACCAATCTTTTTAGAATATCCAGACCTGGACTTAGCCCCTTTGTGTCCTCTGGTAGCTGTTCCTCCTTTACCGGATCCCTGCCCCCTACCTATTGTCTTTCCGGCCTTTTGGACGCTGCCTTTTGCTGGTTTTAGGTTACTCAAATTCATCGCACTAGTATATTAAGCTTCTTCTGTAGAAACTAGGTGTTTAACTTTATTTATCATCCCAAGGATATTGGGTGTGGTATCATGTTCTACCACCTGGCCAATCTTGCGCAATCCCAGTGCCTCCAGGGTCCTTTTCTGGTTCTGTGGCCTTTTGATACTGCTCCTTACCTGTTTTACTTTGATCTTTCCCATAATATCCTCTCGATTTATCCTTTAAAAACTTTTTCTAAAGAAATACCTCTCTGTTTTGCAACCGTCATGGCGCCCCTTAACTGCAAGAGTGCATCAAAGGTAGCTTTTACTACATTGTGCGGGTTGGAAGAACCTTGGGACTTGGACAGTACATCGTGTACACCTACTGCCTCCAATACGGCCCGTACGGCTCCACCGGCAATAACTCCGGTACCGTGCGATGCAGGCTGTATATAAACACGGGCACCACCGAACTTTCCTTTTTGCTCATGGGGTAGGGTGCCTTTGTTCAAAGGAATCCTTACCAAGTTCTTTTTAGCGTCCTCAATGGCCTTGGCAATGGCTGTGGCTACTTCCTTGGATTTCCCCAAACCGTGACCTACCACACCATTCTCATCGCCTACTACGACAATAGCGGAAAAACCAAAGGCTCTACCACCCTTGGTAACCTTGGTAACCCTTTGAACACCAACCAAGCGATCCTTTAACTCCAGACCTCCCGGCTTTACAGTTTCTACATTTTTGTATTTCTGGTACATACTATTATTTAAAATTTAAGTCCCGCTTCCCTTGCGCCTTCCGCCAGTGATTTTACTCTTCCGTGGTATAAACAACCTCCTCGGTCGAAGGCCACGGTCTCTATACCTGCTTTTTTGGCCTTTTCGGCAATTGCCTTGCCTACAAGTCCTGCAATTTCTGTTTTGGTCCCCTTGGCCTTATCCAGTTCTTTATCCCTAGAAGAGGCCGAAGCCAAGGTAACACCGTTATTGTCGTCTATTACTTGGGCATAAATCTCCTTATTGCTCCTAAAAACGGACAATCTGGGTCTTGCCGCAGTTCCAAAGGAAACCTTTCTGATTCTCCTTTTAATACGTTGTCTTCTTTCGGTCTTTGATAATCCCATAATGCTGCTGATTAAGCTGATTTACCTGCTTTTCTTCTTAATTGCTCTCCCACGAACTTGATTCCTTTTCCTTTATACGGCTCCGGCTTGCGGAACGATCGTATTTTGGCAGCTATCTGCCCTACCAACTGCTTATCGTGCGAGGTAAGTTTTATAGTTGGATTCTTTCCTTTTTCCGAGGTGGTTTCGATCTTCACTTCGGGTGCAAGGTTCATCACGATATTATGTGAAAAACCCAATGCAAGGTCCAATTTCTGCCCTTGGTTGCTAGCTCTGTATCCAACACCTACCAGCTCCAATTCCTTGGTCCATCCCTTGGAAACTCCTTCGATCATGTTGCTTACCAAGGACCTGTAAAGACCGTGTTTGGCCTTGTGTTCCTTGGAGTCCGATGGTCTTGTGATCCAAACCTGTCCGTCCTCGACCTTTACCGATACAGCGGAAAATTCCTGGGTAAGTTCTCCCAATTTACCTTTGACGGTAATAATATTATCTTGGACCTCAACGGTCACTCCTTCGGAAATCGCTACTGGATTGTTACCTATTCTAGACATTACTCTAACTCTTTTACTATATTAATAGACGTAGCATAAAACTTCACCGCCCACATTTTCCTTTTTTGCCTGCTTGCTGGTCATTACGCCATGGGAGGTAGATACTATAGCTACGCCCAAACCGTTGAGTACCCTAGGCAAATCATCGGAACTTGCATACTTGCGAAGCCCCGGCCTACTTATGCGCTGTATTTTCTTAATTACAGGTTCTTTGGTAAGCCTATCATACTTTAGGGCAATCTTAATGATGCCCTGCACTTCGTTCTCCTCGAATTTATAACTCAAAATATAGCCTTGATCGAACAATATTTTGGTTACTTCCCTCTTTAAATTGGAAGCAGGTATTTCCACTACCCTATGGCCCGCTCGGCTGGCATTCCTAATTCTTGTTAAATAATCTGATATAGGATCTGTAAACATCTCTTTACTTTTTAACGTATTACCAACTTGCTTTTTTCACCCCGGGAATCAATCCCTTATTGGCCATTTCCCTGAACATTACCCTAGAAACTCCAAAAGTTCTCATATATCCTTTGGGTCTTCCCGTCAACTTACAACGATTGTGCATGCGCACGGGAGAGGCGTTCTTTGGCAGCTTCTGTAGTGCCTCGTAATCACCGGCCTCCTTTAACGCCTTGCGCTTTGCGGCATATTTGGCTACGGTCTTTGCTCTCTTGACTTCGCGGGCCTTCATTGATTCTTTAGCCATACTAATTCTTTTTAAAGGGTAGTCCTAATTCGGTTAATAATGATTTTGCTTCCTTATCGGTACCAGCGGAAGTGACAAATGTAATGTCCATTCCATTGATCCTGTTGATCTTATCGATATTGATCTCGGGAAAAATAATTTGCTCGGTAACGCCCAAATTGTAATTTCCACGGCCATCGAACCCGGTAGCCCTGATTCCCTGAAAATCCCTTACCCTGGGTAAAGCACTGGTAATCAATCTATCCAAAAACTCGTACATCCTTTCACCGCGAAGGGTAACTTTGGCCCCTATGGGCATTCCCTTACGCAACTTAAAGGCGGCGACGTCCTTTTTGGACACTGTGGAAACAGCCTTTTGACCGGTGATGTTGGTCAGCTCGTCCACGGCATAATCGATCAGTTTTTTATCCGCTACAGCTGCACCTACGCCCCTGCTCACAACTATCTTTTCCAGTTTGGGCACTTGCATTACATTTTTGTAACCAAATTCTTCCCTGAGCGCCTTGATCACGCGCTCCTTATACTCTTGCTTTAATCTTGGAACGTACCCCATAACTAAATAACTTCGTTGGATTTCTTGGAAAACCTTACTTTCTTACCATCCCTTACTTCATATCCTACCCGTGTGGTCTCTCCAGACTTTGGATCGATCAACGCCAAGTTGGAAATATGCAAAGGAGCTTCTTTCTTTACAATGCCACCCTGAGGGTTCTTTGCACTGGGCTTCTCATGCTTGGACACCATATTGGCGCCTTCCACAATTGCTTTGTTCTTTTCACGGTCTACGCGAACCACTTTACCTTCGACCCCTTTGTGGTCCCCAGCAATGATCCTGACCGTATCCCCTGTTTTTATCTTCAATTTTGTCATCTCTACTAGTATGTTAAAGCACCTCCGGGGCCAATGATACGATTTTCATAAATTGCTTGTCACGAAGTTCTCTTGCGACCGGGCCAAAAACACGTGTACCCCTCATTTCCCCAGTGGGGTTCAACAACACACAGGCGTTGTCATCAAAACGTATATACGAGCCATCGGGTCTGCGCACTTCTTTTTTGGTACGTACTACCACAGCTGTGGAAACGGCTCCCTTTTTTATGGTTCCGTTCGGCGCAGCTTCCTTTACGGTAACCACGATCTTGTCCCCGACGGAAGCGTACCTCCTTTTGGTACCTCCCAGTACACGTATGGTAAGCACTTCCTTTGCCCCTGTGTTATCCGCTACCTTTAATCTAGATTCTTGCTGTAACATAATTATTTAGCTCTTTCAATGATTTCAACTAATCTCCAACACTTGGTCCTACTCAACGGACGGGTCTCCATAATTTTAACGGTATCCCCGATATTGCAGTTGTTTTCCTCATCGTGCGCAACATATTTTTTCGTTTTCAAAACGAATTTACCATACATAGGGTGCTTTACACGCTTAACTTCGGAAACCACTATCGATTTCTCCATTTTGTTACTGGTAACAATACCTACTCTCTCTTTTCTTAAATTTCTATTTTCCATAAAGCAGAACCGATTATTGTAAGTCCCTTTTTGTTAATTCAGTTGCCAATCTTGCTACCGTTCTTCTCACTTTTCTGATTTGAAGCGGGTTTTCCAACGGAGTAACGGAATGTGCCATTTTTAAATCTGCGTGTTGCTTTTTAAACTCGGCCAATTTTTCATTTAGCTCCTCAACTGATAATTCTTTTATTTCCGATTGTTTCATGATTCCTTACAATTAAAAATTAGCCCGCGTAGTCCCTGGCAACAATAAACTTTGTTTTTACGGGCAGTTTCTGTGCCGCTAGGCGCAATGCCTCCTTGGCCACATCAATGGGCACACCGGCCACCTCGAACATAATTCTGCCTGGGGTAACGACTGCCACAAAATATTCGGGGGCACCCTTACCTTTACCCATACGTACCTCCAAAGGCTTTTTCGTAATGGGCTTATCCGGGAAAATCTTGATCCATAATTGCCCTTCCCTTTTCATATAGCGGGTAGCAGCAATACGCGCAGCCTCGATCTGACGTGAGGTGATGAACTTGGAATCCAAGGATTTGATGCCGAACATTCCGTTTGAAAGTTGATGTCCTCTTCCGGAAATCCCTTTCATACGTCCCTTTTGCGCTTTACGAAACTTGGTTCTTTTTGGCTGTAACATTTCTTCTTACTTCTTTAAAAAATTACTTTCTACGACGTTGCGGTTTCTTGCCTCCTTCTTGCTTGCCTCCTTTTCCTTGGCCTTTGGACATCCCTACCAAGGGAGAAAGTTCTCTCTTCCCGTAAACCTCGCCTTTCATGATCCAAACCTTGATTCCCAATCTACCATAGGTGGTATGGGCCTCGTGCAATGCGTAATCGATATCTGCCCTAAAGGTGGATAAAGGGATCCTTCCGTCCTTGTACGATTCCGAACGTGCCATTTCTGCACCGTTCAAACGTCCCGATATCATTATTTTTATCCCTTCAGCGTTCATCCTCATGGCAGCGGCAATGGCCATTTTAATGGCGCGCCTGTACGAAATTCTGTTCTCTATTTGGCGTGCAACGCTTGCTGCTACTAGATTTGCATCTACCTCGGGCCTTTTGATCTCATAAATATTGATCTGGACCTCTTTATCGGTAATCTTTTTAAGTTCTTCCTTTAACTTATCTACTTCCTGGCCTCCTTTACCGATGATGATACCGGGTCTGGCCGTTGTAATGGTAACTGTGATAAGCTTTAGGGTACGTTCAATGATTACCCTGGACACACTGGCTTTTGCCAAACGCGCATGAACATATTTTCTGATCTTATCGTCTTCGGCCAATTTGTCGCCATAGTCATTTCCTCCGTACCAGTTGGATTCCCACCCCCTGATAATTCCTAGACGATTTCCGATTGGATTTGTTTTTTGTCCCATACTAAATGCTCTAGCTTTGTGTGTTATTGTTAGATCCCAACACCAAGGTTACGTGATTGGAACGTTTTCTAATTCTATGTGCCCTTCCCTGTGGTGCAGGTCGCAAACGTTTAAGCATACTCCCTCCATCCACACGGATCTCCTGGATAAAAAGATCGGCATCCTCTATATTGGCATCCTCATTCTTGGACTGCCAGTTGGCAATAGCGGAAAGCAATAATTTCTCTACTTTGCGAGACGCCTCTTTCTGACTAAACTTTAAGATGGCAAGTGCTTTTTCTACTTGTACCCCTCTGACCAAATCCGCCACAAGACGCATTTTCCTGGGTGAGGTAGGGCAATTGTTCAATTTAGCGAATGCTACTTGCTTTTTCTCTGCCTTCAATCTTTCGGCCATTTGTCTTTTTCGAACTCCCATAGCTTACTTTTTTCCTTTATTTTTTGCACCGGCATGACCGCGGAAAGACCGCGTTGGTGAAAACTCACCCAGTTTGTGCCCCACCATATTCTCAGTAACATATACGGGCACAAATTGTCTCCCGTTATGAACAGCTATGGTCTGGCCAACGAAATCCGGCGTTATCATAGAAGCCCTGGACCAGGTTTTAATAACCGTCTTCTTTCCAGATTCTACATTCTGATGGATCTTTTTCTCTAAGCTATAGTGAACGTAAGGTCCTTTTTTTAATGAACGTGCCATTTCTTTTGCTTTTTATTTCTTTCTACGTTCTATGATATACTTATTGGTGTCTTTGGTCTTGGAACGTGTCCTGTATCCTTTTGCAGGAACACCGTTCCTTGATCTTGGATGACCACCGGAAGCCCTGCCTTCACCACCGCCCATGGGGTGATCCACTGGGTTCATGGCAACAGGTCTTGTTCTTGGCCTTCTGCCCAACCATCTACTTCTACCTGCTTTACCGGAAACGATCAATTGATGATCCGAGTTGGATATCGCACCTACCGTAGCCAAACAATTGGCCAAGATCAACCGGGTTTCCCCTGAAGGTAGTTTTACGGTAGCAAACTTTCCTTCCCTGGCCATCAACTGGGCAAAGGCACCGGCACTACGTGCCATAACGGCACCCTGGCCGGGTCGCAGTTCGATGCATGAAATGATAGTTCCCAAAGGGATTTCGTTCAAGGGAAGTGCATTCCCAATGTCGGGAGTTGCGTTCTTACCGGACGAGACCTTCTGATCTACCTGAAGCCCGTTTTGGGCCACGATATAGCGCTTCTCGCCATCAGTGTATTCCACCAAAGCGATAAATGCCGTTCTGTTGGGATCGTACTGAATGGATTTCACCGTAGCCTCTACACCTTGCTTATCCCTTTTGAAATCGATAACACGATACCTTCTCTTATGACCCCCGCCTTTGTAGCGCATGGTCATTTTTCCTTGACTGTTTCTACCTCCCGACTTTTTTAACGGAGCGAGCAAGCTCTTCTCCGGCTTATCAGTAGTAATCGCGTCAAATCCGTTTACTACTCTAAAACGCTGTCCGGGAGTGATTGGTTTTAATTTTCTAACTGACATTTCTTGTCTTTATAGATTACTGTAAAAATCAATAATATCACCTTCCGCTACATCCACTATTGCCTTTTTATAAGCGTTGGTCTTACCGTGCTGCACACCTGTTTTGGTGAAGCGCGTCTTACGCTTGGGCCCATAGTTCATGGTACGAACCTTTTCTACGGAAACCCCGTAGGTAGCTTCGACCGCATCTTTGATCTCAAGCTTGTTCGCCTTTGGGTCAACAACGAAACCATAACGATTGAACAACTCGCCATCGGCGGTCATCTTTTCGGTAATAATCGGTTTTATCAACACACTCATCGTTTCCCTATTTATTTAAGTTCGATTCTATTCCTTCCAAGGAACCTTCAAGAAGCACAATATTATTTGCATTTAATATTTTGTAAGTGCTTAATTCTGAGTTAGTTATGACCTCAGAACGCTCCAAATTGCGTGACGACAAATATACGTTATTATTTGAATCGCCCAACACAAATAAAGATTTTTTGTTTTCCAGTCCCAACGACTTTAAAACCTGGATAAAATCCTTGGTTTTGGGCGCTTCAAAATTGAAGTCCTCAACAACCAAAATGGCATCCTCTTTTGTCTTTAAACTCAAAGCCGACCTTCTGGCCAAACGCTTCAAGTTTTTGTTCAATTTTTGTGTGTAATCCTTGGGTCTTGGTCCAAAAATTCTACCACCTCCACGAAAAATTGGAGACTTGATACTACCTGCACGGGCAGTACCGGTTCCTTTTTGTTTTTTGATCTTTCTTGTACTACCTACAATTTCCGCACGCTCTTTTGACTTGTGCGTTCCTTGCCTTTGGTGTGCCAAATACTGTTTCACATCCAAATAAATGGCATGGTTGTTAGGTTCTATTGCGAAAACAGCATCAGAAAGGTCTGCCTTTCTCCCTGTTTCTTTTCCCTTGATATCTAAAACTGCTACCTTCATTACTTCCTAATAGTTACATAAGCGTTCTTATGACCGGGAACACAGCCTTTTACGACTAAAAGGTTCTTTTCCGGAACAACTTTTAAAACTCTAAGGTTTTGAACGGTCACTTTTCCTCCACCCATTCTTCCGGCCATTTTCATCCCTTTGAATACCCTTGCAGGGTAGGATGCAGCACCGATCGAACCTGGAGCCCTTAACCTGTTGTGTTGTCCGTGCGTCGCCTGACCAACACCCGCAAAACCGTGTCTCCTTACCACACCTTGGAAACCTTTTCCCTTGGAAGTGGCCGAAACATCCACAAATTCTCCTTCTACAAATAGATCTACGCCTAGCGTATCTCCCAATTTGTATTCTCCTTCATAACCTTGGAACTCAACGACTTTTTTCTTGGGAGAAGCACCTGCTTTTTTGAAATGGCCGGTCTCGGCCTTGTTTGCACGTTTTTCTGCCTTGTCATCGAAACCAAGCTGAAGGGCACTGTACCCGTCTACCTCTTCGGTTCTGACTTGGGTAACCACGCATGGTCCAGCTTCGATGACGGTACATGGAATGTTCTTTCCATTTTCGTCAAAAATGCTGGTCATACCTACTTTTTTTCCTATTAACCCAGACATATTTATATTTAATTAACTATTAATTACTCTTTTTGTATTTGCCGATTATTTGGCAAAAAAACAGGGTCAAAAATACTTCAACCCTGATCGTATTTTTTCACCGTTTTTCCTTCGCGAAACGCTCCGGACATGTCATCCGCTTTTCCAGAAAGCGAATCAATAACTAGACCTTTATCTCCACCTCAACACCGCTGGGAAGCTCTAGCTTCATAAGGGCGTCGATGGTTTTGGATGAGGAACTGTAAATATCCAAAAGTCTTTTGTACGAGCTCAATTGGAACTGCTCCCTAGATTTTTTGTTTACGTGCGGCGAACGCAGCACGGTAAAAATCTTTTTGTGTGTTGGCAAAGGAATTGGCCCTGTTACAACAGCTCCCGTGGTCTTTACCGTTTTAACGATCTTCTCGGCAGACTTGTCCACCAAGTTGTGATCATATGATTTTAATTTTATTCTGATTTTTTGACTCATCTTACAAAATTTAAACGGTTGTTACCCCTTTTGCTACTTTAATTACCTCTTCTGCAATATTGGTCGGTGTCTCCGCATAATGATCAAACTCCATTGTGGAGGTTGCCCTACCGGAAGACAGGGTTCGCAATGAGGTAACGTAACCGAACATTTCTGCAAGCGGCACGGTAGCTTTGATTACCTTGGAACCGGCTCGGTCCGACATATCGCTGACCTGGCCTCTCCTTCGGTTAAGGTCGCCCACAATATCACCCATATTTTCCTCTGGGGTAAGCACCTCCAATTTCATAATCGGTTCCATAATGACCGCTTTGGCGGCTTTGGCAGCCTCCTTATAACCCAACTTGGCGGCAAGTTCAAAGGACAACTGATCCGAATCCACATCGTGGTATGAACCGTCTGTAAGGGTCACTTTCATGGAATCCATTTCGTAGCCGGCCAAAGGACCGTTCTTCATGGCCATCTTAAAGCCTTTTTCTACAGAAGGAACAAATTCCTTGGGGATGTTACCCCCTTTGATCGCGGAAACAAATTCAAGACCGCTTTTGCCTTCCTCAGCAGGTTCCATGGTAAATACGATATCGGCAAATTTACCACGACCACCGGTTTGCTTCTTATAGATTTCCCTGTGGTTGGCAGTGGCCGTAATGGCCTCCTTGTATTCTACCTGAGGTTGTCCTTGGTTCACCTCTACCTTAAATTCACGTCTAAGACGGTCTACGATGATATCCAAATGTAGTTCGCCCATTCCCGAGATAATGGTCTGCCCGGAGGCCTCATCGGTCTTCACCTGGAATGTAGGGTCCTCTTCGGCCAATTTGGCCAGTGACATGCCCAATTTATCAATATCGGCCTTGGTTTTAGGTTCCACGGCAATACCGATTACAGGATCTGGGAAATCCATACTCTCCAAGACAATCGGATGTTTTTCATCAGACATGGTATCCCCAGTCTTGATATCCTTAAATCCTACTGCAGCACCAATATCACCTGCTTCGATATAATCGATGGCATTTTGTTTATTGGAGTGCATTTGATAAATCCTTGAGATTCGTTCCTTTTTGCCGGAACGGTTATTCAATATGTAAGATCCGGCGTCCAAACGGCCAGAATACGTTCTAAAAAATGCCAGGCGCCCTACAAAGGGATCGGTGGCAATCTTAAAAGCCAAGGCAGAAAACGGCGCCTTAGCATCGGGCTTTCGGCTTATCTCGTTCCCGGTGTTGGGATCTGTTCCCACAATATCCTCCTTATCCAAGGGAGAAGGCAAATACCTACAAACCGCGTCTAAAAGAAACTGAACACCTTTGTTCTTAAAGGAAGAGCCACAGATCATTGGAATAATGGCCCTGTCCATCACAGCAGCCCTCAAGGCGGCATGTACTTCTTCTTCGGTAATGGAATCTTCGTCCTCGAAGAATTTTTCCATTAAGTTTTCGTCGTATTCCGCAACCGCCTCGATCAAAGCGGCCCTGTATTCTTTGACTTCAGCTTCCATTTCGGAAGGAATATCGACTACATCAAAGGTAGATCCGAAGTTATCCTCATGCCATACAATGGCCCTGTTTTTTGCCAGATCAACAATGCCTTTAAAATCAGCTTCGTCACCTATGGGCAACACAATGGGCACAGCGTTGGATCCCAACATGGTCTTCACCTGGTTGCATACCATCAAAAAGTTAGATCCCTGGCGGTCCATTTTATTGACAAACCCTATACGTGGCACCTTGTAGTTATCGGCCAACCTCCAGTTGGTCTCAGACTGGGGCTCTACCCCGTCTACCGCACTGAACAAGAAAACCAAACCATCAAGAACCCTCAAAGATCGGTTTACTTCCACCGTAAAATCCACGTGGCCGGGAGTATCGATAATATTAAAGTGATATTCTTTGGCATCTGCGGTTGGCTTTCCGTTTTCGGTAGGAAACTGCCATTCACAAGTAGTGGCTGCCGAAGTAATGGTGATTCCACGCTCCTGCTCTTGTTCCATCCAGTCCATCGTGGCAGCACCATCGTGCACCTCGCCAATTTTATGGCTTACGCCCGTATAGAAAAGTATACGTTCTGTAGTAGTGGTCTTGCCCGCATCAATATGCGCAGCAATACCTATATTTCTAGTAAATTTTAAATCCCTTGCCATTACTGATAATTAAAATCTAAAGTGAGAGAATGCTTTATTGGCTTCTGCCATTTTATGGGTGTCCACTCGTTTTTTAACCGCTGCGCCTTCTTCCTTGGCAGCCGCTAGTACCTCTGCAGCCAACTTTTGCGCCATGGATTTTTCGTTTCGCTTGCGCGCAAAGCTGATCAACCATTTCATGGCTGTAGAAATTTTGCGGTCCGGACGTATTTGCATCGGGATCTGAAAGGTGGCCCCACCTACTCGCCTGCTTCGTACCTCCACATGTGGCATTACATTGGAAAGTGCATCCTTCCACAATTCCAAAGCAGATTTTTCATCATCTGTTTTCTTCTCCTCTACGATATCAATGGCATCGTAGAACACTTTAAAGGCGATGGACTTCTTTCCATCCCACATTAACATATTCACAAAACGCGTAACCAACTGGTCGTTAAACCTGGGGTCTGGTAAAAGTGGTCGCTTTTTAGCTTGCTTTTTTCTCATGTCTTCTCTTTAAAGTTCGAATTACTTTTTAGGGCGTTTTGCACCATACTTAGATCTGCGTTGGGTCCTTCCGGCAACACCGGCCGTATCCAAAGCACCTCTGACGATATGATACCTCACACCTGGTAAATCCTTTACCCTTCCGCCTCTTACTAATACTATCGAGTGCTCCTGTAAATTGTGTCCTTCCCCAGGAATATACGCGTTCACTTCCTTCCCATTGGTCAACCTTACACGGGCAACTTTGCGCATTGCCGAGTTCGGTTTTTTGGGCGTGGTAGTATAAACACGCGTACAAACCCCTCTACGTTGAGGACACGAATCCAAAGCAGCCGATTTACTCTTCTTAGTAATTGTGGCCCTTCCTTTTCGTACTAATTGTGAAATTGTTGGCATACTATATTATATATGTATAAACTTTTACCCTCTTTTAAGGGCTGGCAAATGTAGTAATTATTCATAATATTTCAAATCCATTCAGATTAATTTTCCATGTTTTTTTCCGGGCAGGAAATTATGCCTTCAAAATTGCCAAAAATCCCTGTCCTTATACCATATTATATATATAGCCTTGGGAACTCTCTATCCCAAAGCCAAAACCACTGACTTTTTACATGGATGTGAAGCTGCTTTGCACACCTAAAAGCACCTCTATTTTTTAGGAATTATCCAATTCCCAATTAGGAATACCCAAAAATGCGTTATTGCGATTTTTTAACAAAACTGAGTACTAAAGTTGTATTATTAACCAATCTGCTAAAATTTTATTAAAATTAGTTTGGATTATTAACATGAAATTGTGATTTTAGCCCCTAGCTAACTCAAATAATCATAAAATGAGAACAAAACTTAATGGATTATTGACGCTATTATTGGCGTTTGTTGTGCACTTATCATTTGCGCAGGAAAGGACGATTACGGGTACCGTAACGGATCAAGACGGCCTTGCCCTTCCCGGAGCATCTGTGGTAATTAAGGGCACGACCACTGGTACTCAGACCGATTTTGACGGAAATTATACAATTTCCGCAAGCCAGGGACAGACTTTGGTCTTCTCCTATGTCGGTCAAAGGACCCAGGAAGTAGTTGTTGGGGCATCCAACACTATTAATGTACAGCTTGCGCTGGATACGCAAGCCTTGGAGGAAGTTGTTGTAACGGCCCAGGGTATTGTGAAGGAGAAGCGATCGCTAGGATATGCGGTCACTACGGTGGAGTCGGACAAAGTGGAGTCGCGACCAGAGGCGGATATCGCCAGAGTTTTGAGTGGAAAGGTTGCCGGTGTAAACATCACCGCAAACAACGGCCTTTCCGGATCGGGTACCAACATTATTATTAGAGGGTACTCGTCAGCTACACAATCCAATCAACCTTTATTCATCGTTGATGGTGTTCCCTTTGATTCAGGTACCAACACACAGAGTAGTTTTCTGGATGGTAACACGGAATCGAGTAGATTTTTGGACATTGATCCCAACACCATTGAAAACGTAAGTGTACTTAAAGGATTAAGTGCAACGGTTCTATATGGTAACCGTGGAAGGAACGGGGTAATTCTTATTACCACCAAAGGCGCCAGCTCTGGAGAAAGGGCCAGCAAAACGGAGGTTACCGTATCACAATCGGTCTTCTTGTCCGATGCGATCCTACCGGATTATCAGGATAACTATGGCGGTGGATTCCACCAAGGCTTTGGTTACTTCTTTAGTAACTGGGGACCCAGGTTCGATAGGACGGATGATGATGGTATTGGAAATGCCAACCAGTTTTTGAGCAATGGCCCTGGAGGGGTAGCCATCTTAAGGCACCCGCATAACTTCATTGCCGATCCTACCTTGATCGCAGGCTTCGAGGATTTATTGGACGATCCTTACCCCTATCAACCCTACAACGGTGTTGAGGACTTCTTTAGGACCGGTTATGTATACAGTACTTCAGTAAACATACGAGGCGGATCGGAAGATGTAAGCTTTAATGCCAATTACGGCCGTACGGAGGATATTGGTATCACGCCCGGAAACAGGCTGATCAGGAATAACTTTAGCTTGGGTGGTAACGCAAAATTATCCAACAAGTTTACCGCTTCTGGAGTTTTCAACTTCATCCGTACCGGATTTAAGTCGCCCCCCAACTCCGTAAGTACAGGTAGTGGGGCTGCATTTAATGGTTCGGCGATTTTCGGGGATGTACTCTACACCCCTCGAAGTGTGGATTTGACCAACCTGCCCTTTCAAGCGGCAGATGGTAGAAGTGTCTATTACCGTTCCGGTAACGATATCCAAAACCCGTATTGGACCGTAGCCAACTCAAAGGCAGCGCAGCTAACGGACAGGTTCTTGGGCAACATGGGCCTTACCTATGAGCTCAACGACTGGATGAACCTTACGTACAGGCTGGGATTGGATACCTACACCGAATTTAACTCCTACGGACAGAACAGAGGTGGGGTAGACGGACCAACACTAGGTATTTTAAGGACCATTAGTGTCCGTAACACCATATGGAACCACGATTTGATTTTGAGCGCGGACAAAGATTTATCCGAAGACTTTAACTTAAAGGCTACCTTAGGTGCCAACAGCAGACGTGATGTCTATGCACAGGATGGTATAGAAAGTCAAGGACAATTGGTCTTTGGGGTATTGGAGCACTTTAACTTTACCACGCCATCTTCGGCTAATTCCTTTACACGTACGGGAAGCCCTAATTTGAATCAAAATTTTGAAGAAAATCTAGTTGGTATTTATCTCGATGCCACATTGGGTTACAAAGACTTCCTTTATTTGAATGTAGTAGGAAGAAATGACTGGTCTTCTACTTTGGAACGCGAGAACAATTCTTTGTTCTACCCAGGGGCAAGTATTTCTTTTGTACCTACCTCAGCATTTGAAAGTATCAAGGGTGAAGCCCTTACCTATTTGAAGTTGCGATTAGGATTCGGTTCCTCAGCAGGATTCCCGACACCATTTAATACAAGAGACGTTCTTACCCTAGGGGCCAGGAACCTTGTAGATATTAATGGAACGGTAGTATCCGGAAATACAGTAGATAGCGCTCTCGGTAACAGAGACCTTGTACCGGAAGTTGTGGAAGAATTTGAAGTTGGTATTGATTCCCGACTCTTTAACAGGTTAAATCTTAATGTAAGTCTTTACAAAAAGACGACCACGGATTTGATTACGAACCGTACGCTCGATAGCTCTACAGGCTTCTTGAGTACTTTCGTAAATATTGGTGAATTGGAGACCAAAGGAGTTGAAGTAGACTATGACCTGGATATTTTAAAAGGTGGCGGTGATAAATTCGGCATCAACATTGCCGGTAACTTTACCGCAAGTGAAACGATCGTAACGGATTTGGCCGATGGCACAAATAACATATTACTTACGGATGCCGTTTCTGGAGAAGCTGCCAACTACGCCGTTGAAGGTAGACCTTTCGGTGTTTTCCTAGGAACCACCATCCTTAGGGATGCCAACAACGACAAAGTGGTAGGTGCCAATGGCCTTTACCAAGTACAGAATACGATCAGCGAAATTGGAGATCCCAACCCGGATTGGACCACCGCATTGATCCCTACATTTACCTATAAAGGTATTACACTGACTGCCAACTTGCAGTACAGAAATGGCGGGGATATTTATTCTGTGACTTCAGCAGCCTTGATTGGACGGGGAACAGTAGATGCGGATAATCCAATTGACAGGGAATCGAACTTTGTGCTTCCTGGCGTGCAAACCGATGGAACACCGAACAATATCGCAATCAGTGCTACCGAGTTTGGGTTCAACACCTACTTCGCCGGTGGTCTGAACGAATTGAACATCTATGACGGAACAACGATAAGATTGCAGGAGGCATCACTTGGATATTCCCTTCCACAGCGTTTTCTTAAGGACACTCCTTTTGGTAGTATGTCATTTACGCTATCTGGACAGAATCTCTGGTTCAAAGCGGTGAATTTTGACAGTAACCTCAACTACGATACCAACTCCTCCAGTACGGGTGTTGGTAACGGTCAGGGTGTAGATTTCATCACCGGTCCATCGGCTAGACGATATGGATTTACGATCAGAGCTACTTTCTAAGTCAATAAGAAATAAAGAAATAAAATATATATCATGAAAAAATTGTTTAAAATAATTGGTTTAGTATTGACGGGGTCTATGCTTGTTTTCCACTCCGGATGCGAAACCATTGAGCTTGGTGTTATCGATACGCCCAACGCTCTGAGCCCCACACAGGCAAGTGCGGATTTCTTCTTGAACCAAATTCAGATACAGACTGCTGAATTATTCCATGGTGAGGAAGATAGGAATGAGTTTGGCTTTAGTCGATTTGGTTCCGAGCTAGTGCGTATGCTTAACAATGACGGTCCTACCTACCGTGAGGTATTTGATCCTTCGGATTTTGATCAGGTATGGGACAACTTTTATGCCGGCGCATTGATCGATATCAGAACAATGAATCCTGTAGCGGAAGAAGCAGGCCAATACACACATATTGCCATAGGGCAGATTCTTGAGGCCTACCTCATTATGACCATGGTCGACTTCTTTGGGGATATTCCTTATTCGGAAGCCGCAAGAGGTGGTGAGGGGATTTTAAATCCTGCTTTGGATTCGGGTGCCTCTGTGTACGCGGCAGCGGATCAGTTGCTGCTCGACGCCATTACCAACCTTGGTAGGCAAGAGATTGCACTTCCCACCAACGATCTGTTCTATGGCGGTGATGAGAGCAAATGGGTCAAAGCGGCCAACACCATGCGGTTGAAACTCTATCTGACGACCCGCTTGGCGAATACTTCGGAGTCTACTTCTGTAATCAATAGTCTTATTGCGGGTGGCAATCTTATAACAAGTTCCTCCGATGATTTCCTTTTCCAATGGGGTACTTCAAATGCGGCGCCAGACAGTAGGCACCCATGGTTTGCCCGTAACTTTGATGGACAAGGTCCTTCTTCGTTCTTTTACACGGTAAATTACTACATGAACCTATTGGCGAACCAGTACAACAATCCCGACCCAAGGGCCAGGTATTATTTTTATAGGCAGGTTGGGGATTATTCAGATGCTGATGTGGTCACCAAGGAATGTGTTACGGAAATTACGGTACCCGCTTGGTGGGGACCTAACGAACCCTATTGTTTGGTGCCTAACATTAATGGCTTGGACGGCTATTGGGGCAGGAATTTCCTGGACAATGACGGTATTCCTCCAGATGATGCTTTTAGAACAGTCTTTGGGGTATATCCTGTGGGCGGACCCTTTGACGACGATTCCTTTAGAAGTTCGGTTTCAGGTTCGGCAGCTGTAAGCGAGGGCTTGATCGGAGCCGGTATCTCACCGATAATGATGTCTTCCTTTACCAACTTCATGTTGGCCGAGGCAGCCCTTACCCTAAATACTACTGGTAATGCTGAAACATACCTGGAAGCAGGTATCCGTGAATCCATAGGAACAGTAATGGCCTTTGGAGCAAGCCTTGCCGCCGGTACAGCTTTTGTGCCCACCGGAGCAGAAATAGACGCTCATGTTGGGGAAATCCTTACGGCCTATGATGCAGGCTCGGAAACGGATAAACTACGTATCATCGCAGAACAATATCTGATCGCACTTTGGGGCAATGGGGTAGAAGCTTATAATATGTACAGGAGAACGGGACAACCCGATAACTTTACACCGGCCTTTTTCCTGGCGGATCCAGGACCTTTTGTTAGATCGGTATGGTACCCTCAGGTGGCCAGTGACAACAATACGAACATAACCCAAAAAGCAGACCCCACTGTTCCGGTATTCTGGGATACGAACCCTGCAGGCTTTGTAGATTGATATCAAGTAATTCTAAATCAAAAAAAAATGAAAAAAACAATTTATACAATAATAAGCCTGCTCACCTTATCGATTGCATTTGTAGGCTGCGAAGAGGACGACAAGCAACCGCTGAACACCTTCTTGGGAAACTCAGGGGATGATCTTCAGTCACCCTATGTTAGGATTGTTGTGGAAGAAAGTATTGTTCCACAAGGTGATCTGGGTACTGCTGCCCTAAACGGTGTGGTAGACGCACCCAGTAAAAATGTGGCATCTTGGCAACTGGCCGTAAGCCTGGAATCAGGTGGTGTGGCCAGTGACACCATTCCCTTGACAACGGTGACTACCTTTCCCAGTAATATCTCTATCCCGTATACGGATGTGGCCGCTGCCTTGGGCATAACGGTCGGTGATATTCTTGGGGGCGACTTTATCCGGTTTTTAGGAACGTCCACAGGTACGGACGGGTCTGTATTTACCTTTGACAATTTCACCGGTTCCATTACAGGACAGCCGGAGCAGCGCCAGGCATTTAACTTTATTGTTTTGGTTAAATGTTCCGCGATTTCCGATGCAACGGTTCCCGGTACATGGATCTTGGAATTGGCGGACTCCTATGGAGATGGTTGGGATGGTGCCTTCCTTACCTTTGAAGTGGATGGGGTAAGCACCAACTATACAGTTACTGCTGGTCAAGGATCTGCTGCTACCCATAATGTGGTGGTACCGGCAGGAACCCAAGAGCTGATTATTTCCTATACTAGTGGCGCTTTTGAAAGTGAACACAGTTTTACGGTGGAAACGCCTGATGGTGATGTCAGGGGACCTTTTGGACCGGCACCATCGCCATGTATCAACTAGGATAGTTAAATAGATACACATAGAGAAGAGCATGTGCTCGTATTAAACCTCTATCTCAATAACAAAAGCTATGGTATGATTATGCAAATAATTCGTACCATAGCTTTTTAAGCTAACATACGGTGTCCCGTTTTGCGATGGACACGATTTTATCAATATCAAATTGCTATGAAACTGATAAGAATATTGACCTTACTAGGTATTACCCTTTTCTCCTTCACCTTAATTTCTTGTGGAAGTGACGACCCAGCCGTGGAAGATGATAATCCCATGGGTATGGAAGACGATAATCCGATGACCGATGATGACCCTACCGATGGCTTGGAGGGTACTACGGAGTTTTTGTTTCCTAATCTGGTATACGACGGTCTAGTACTCATTAATGATGCAGGAAACAACCGCGCATACTTGATGGACAAGGAGGCCAAAAATGTTTTTGAATGGCCGCTTGGAGGGAACAATATAGGGAATGATGTCTTCCTCCTACCCGATGGCAGGTTACTGGCAAGCTTGGAGGCAGATAGCCCGCAGATCACCTTTGGGGGCAAAGGCGGGAAAATACAGTTTATCAGTCCCGATGGCACGGTCGAATGGAACTTTGACTACTCCACAGCAGACCATATTGCGCACCACGATGTGGAACTCCTACCCAATGGCAACGTAATTACCATGGTCTGGGAACGAATTACTGCAGAGGACGCTACCCAGAACGGTTCGGTACTGGGTGTAGACCTATTCCCAGAAGCAATTATTGAAATAAATCCAACCACCGACGAGATCGTGTGGGAATGGCATGCCTGGGACCATATCATTCAAGACGTAGATGACACCAAGGATAACTTCGGCGTCGTTTCAGAAAATCCACAACTCATAGATTTCAATTATGTGCCCGAGGACAACGGTGACATTATGCACGCCAATGGTATAGCTTATGATCCGGACAACGATCTCATTTATATGAGCGTAAACTTCTTTCACGAGGTGTGGGTCATAGACCATGGCACCAGCACGGCCGAGGCAGCTTCGCATACCGGGGGCAATTTAGGCAAGGGCGGGGATCTGATCTATCGTTTTGGAAATCCTACCGCCTATAAGAATCCTGAAGGGAAACGTAGGTTCTATAACAATCATTTCCCCAATCTGTTGGATAAAGGACCTTCCGGGGAACAAAAGCTGTTGATTTTTGTAAACAAAATCGAGGCCGACATGGAACAGTCCGTTGTCTATGAATTGCAATTGCCCAATCCCTTAACATTGCAGGCCAATACGGACAATGAACCCCAGGTAACCTGGAGTTTTACCGATCCCGACCTTTTCGGGGCAAGGGTCTCCGGGGCTGTTGAGCTTCCCAATGGGAACAGGATGATCGCCGAGGCCGATTTTGGGGTCTGGGAAGTAACTGATGGTGGAGAAGTGGTATGGAAATTCAACGGATCTGGTTTTTTCTGGAGAGCCTATCACTATGATAAGGATGCTCCTGAAATTAAGGCGTTGGGGCTCTAACAAGCCCTTTCAGGTCATTTACCTCTTTTTATTTCCTTTTGTGGTACCCAAAAGAGCGCTTTTTAATTTTAGGTAGCTACCTTTGCCCCATGGAAAAACCCACCCAAATTTATGGTATCCGTGCGGTCATGGAAGCTATAGGTTCCAATGAGCCTATTGATAAAATCTTCATGCAGAAAGGGCTTAAGGGGGACCTTTCCAGGGAATTGGAAAAGTTGGTGCGCAAAAAGGACATCAGTGTCTCCTACGTCCCCTTGGAAAAATTGAACAAGCTTACCCAAAACAACCATCAGGGTGTTGTAGCCAAGGTGTCCCCTATTAGCTTTCACAATTTTGAAGCCTTGGTCGAAAACGTAGTGGCGAATAAAAAACACCCGCTCTTTCTTTTATTGGACCAAATTTCGGACGTTAGAAATTTCGGTGCTATCATTAGAACGGCAGAATGTACCGGGGTGGACGGTATCATCATACAAAAAAAAGGAAGCGCTCCGGTTACCTCGGATACCATCAAAACTTCGGCCGGAGCGGCATTTAAAGTGCCTATTGCCAAGGTAGACCACATCAAGGATGCCGTCTTCTATCTCCAGGCATCCGGGGTCAAGGTTGTAGCGGCTACGGAAAAAACGAAAAATACAGTTTACGAACTTTCCTTTAGTCAGCCTGTGGCCATTGTCATGGGGTCGGAGGACATCGGAATTTCGCCTTCGGTCCTAAAAGCTTCGGACTATACGGCAAAACTGCCCATACTCGGGGATATTGCTTCCTTGAACGTATCAGTGGCCT
Organism: uncultured Flavobacteriaceae bacterium; assembly: GCA_947494825.1. Lineage (GTDB taxonomy): Bacteria > Bacteroidota > Bacteroidia > Flavobacteriales > Flavobacteriaceae > JBNGOQ01. The sequence goes on from CANLWN010000002.1 coordinate 711,177, forward strand.
GTGGGGTGTTCCTCTACGAAGTAGTCAGGCAGCGAACGGATTGAGCACTATTTTTCCTGATTAGGTTTCTTTTGTTTAAAATGATAGGTGATTTTTATGGATTCTCCTTCCTTTCCAGGGTCCGCTGTTTCCTCTTTGGTCTCGATAAAATTCCCATCCGCATCAAAATGCCTTAGAAATTCGTCCTCTTCTTCATTGTAATCCTCCTTTTCCCAATCGTATTTTTTGGTCTCCGGTAGCTGGGTTTTCATGAAAACGGCAAACAACAGGCCCGATATAAATCCCGACAAATGGCCTTCCCAGGAGATACCCTCCTTAATGGGAAAGATATACCACAATAGGCTTCCGTATACAAAAACCACAAACAGGGACAAGGCGGTAAGCCGATAGTGTTTTGTAAAGATGCCCTTAAAAAAAATAAAGCTCGCCAAAACATAGATTACCCCGCTCATCCCTATATGATAGGAGGTCCGTCCAATGCCCCAGGTCAACAAACCGGACAACAAAGCACCCCAGAACAGCACCTTAAAGGCTATGTCGCGATAGAAATACAGCAAAGCGGCAGATAATATGGCAATGGGTATGGTGTTGTTATAGAGGTGTTGTAGGGAACCGTGTATAAAAGGACCGAAAAACAGCCCTCGTAAACCCGAAAAGGTCCTGGGGTAGATGCCATACGGGTTGAAGTTGGTCTGGAACCGGATTTCTACCCAATATACCGTCCACATGAGCAAAACCAACAGAAAGGGCACCAAAAGGACCGAATCGGAAAACTTGAAATACTTCTTCTCGGACATACATTGAATTTAATGTTTTTTCCACAATTTGTCGGCCAGAAATCCAAAACCTGATAAATTGTCATCTAGATAAATATCTTATTTTTATCCCATGAACGAACCGCTAGCAGAACGGATGCGCCCCAAGACCTTGGAAGATTACATTAGCCAACACCATTTGGTGGGCGAAAAGGGCTCCCTGACACATCAGATAAGAAAAGGTATGGTGCCTTCACTGATCTTGTGGGGGCCTCCCGGGACAGGAAAGACCACGCTTGCCCATATTATCGCCAATGAAAGTGAAAGGCCCTTCTACACCCTGAGCGCCATAAGCAGCGGTGTTAAAGACGTAAGGGAGGTTATCGGGAAAGCTAAACAAAGCGGGGGACTATTTACTTCAAAAAACCCTATTCTATTCATCGATGAAATACATCGTTTTAGTAAATCGCAGCAAGACTCTTTGCTGGGAGCGGTGGAGAAAGGATGGGTTACCCTTATCGGGGCCACAACGGAGAACCCGAGTTTTGAGGTTATCCCCGCGCTTTTGTCACGGTGTCAGGTATATGTCCTCAACCCCTTCGGGAAGGAGGATCTGGAAACGCTGCTCAAGCGGGCCATAAAACAGGATAGCCTTCTTAAATCCAAGAAGATAAAACTAAGGGAAACCGAAGCTTTGCTGAGGCTTTCGGGAGGGGACGGCAGAAAACTGTTGAATATTTTTGAACTTGTCATCTCAGCGGAGGATAAGGAGGAAGTGACCATCACCGATGCTATGGTCATGGCCAAGGTGCAGAAGAATACCGTACTTTACGACAAGACCGGCGAGCAGCACTATGACATCATTTCAGCGTTTATCAAATCCATTCGCGGGAGCGATCCCAACGGGGCGGTTTACTGGCTGGCCCGGATGATAGAAGGTGGGGAGGATGTGAAGTTCATTGCCAGGCGTATGCTGATCTCTGCCTCTGAAGACATTGGCTTGGCCAACCCTACCGCTTTGGTCATCGCCAACAGCACCTTCCAGGCAGTAACGACCATAGGGTATCCCGAGGCCAGGATCATATTGAGCCAATGCGCCATATACTTGGCTACCTCCCCTAAAAGCAATGCTAGTTATCTGGCCGTAAAGAAAGCACAGCAAACCGTAAGGGAAACGGGGGATCTTTCCGTGCCTCTGGCCCTGCGAAATGCACCCACCCGGCTAATGAAAGACCTTGGCTATGGGGAAGATTATAAATACGCCCATGATTATGAAAACAATTTTGTAGCGGAGGAGTTTTTACCCGAGGAACTTTCGGGAACCGCCTTTTACAGTCCCAGCGCCAATCCTAGGGAGAAGGCCATTAAGGAGTACTTGGCAAAACGATGGAAGAACAAATACGAGGGCTAAAATTTAATCTGTAGTTCCTCTACCCTTAGTTGTCCATCCTCATAATATTCAAAGAACCATTTTCCGTCCTTGCTATGGACCATGCCATTTTTATCATCCGCAACGGCCAAATAAACATTGGGGTTGGTAGTGCCGAACATTTTTAATTTGATCTGGGGCGTACTGTCCACCAATTGGTATCCGTTGGCAATCTGTTGGGCATAAAGGATATTCGTTTCTTTGGTCGCTTCAACCATAATTTGGGAGCTCGGCTTTGCCTCCCCTTTCTTGATTTCCGAAACCTTGGGGGACACACTTTTATAGGTCTGATCTTCTGGGGTAACCTCCTGTTCCACAACAACTTCCCGCACTTCCTTGGCGGCGGTCTCCACAGGGGCCGGTTCTTCCTTCTCCAATTGCTTTACATCATCCTTGAAACTGATCTTCGTGGGCACCTCGGTGGTACTTTCCTTGGGTTTATAGCTATAGGTAAAACCATCCAGGGATTCAAAATTCTTCCGGATTGCCTCCATGTAAGACGGTTTAAATTCCTTTAGCTTGCTCCTTCCTTCCTGGGTCAAAAAAATCTCCTTTCCGCCACAGTCCTTAAATAAAATGCTTGTTTTTGTGGCAAAGAGCGAAGAATCATCTATGAGATCTACCAGCAATCCAAGACACCTATCACGGATCACATCATCGGGCATTTCATCATCATAGACGGTATTAAAGCCCTTTTGGGTCAGCAGGTATTTTATAAACGTACTGGTCTGGTATTGGTTCTCTTTTTTGAAACTATCAAATTGTTTTGGCACAATAACATATTTGTAGTCATTGAGTTCTATTTGGGACATTCCGATATAACCTATGCAGAGAAAGATTAGGAGGAGACGATTTTTCATTTCAGGCATTCCTTTGTGTCATTTGCTGCCCCAAGATATGATATTTAATCCTAACTGAAAAGAGGCGTAATGACTATCGGCCAGGTTGCGATACCCCAGGAGATTGTCTGCCATGAAATAAAAATTGATGGGACCCGCCTGAAGGTTCATTCCCAGGCCTACATTGGTCAGGGTAAACTTGTCGGCGGTATAGGTGGCCTTTAAGGACAAAGCCCTTCCGAAGCGCCGCTGGTAAAATGCGGTCAAGGCGGCCTGCGGACCCCTGGGCCTTTGTATCACATATAAGTGCCCTCCCACACTGTTCAGATAATCTATTGGACTTTCACGATTTCCACTTACCCGGTAATCGCATTTGCAATCTTCTCCCCTAGGTGTTTTGGGTTCCTCAAAATCATAACGGATGGACCCGTTCAGTTTTATGGGCCTAAAGCTTATATAGTTTTTTGACACGTTGTCCTCAAAGGGAACTAGTGCCTCCACCTCATCGACAAGATCCTGCCAAAAATCCGCGCTGGGATCCAATAATGCGTCCGGGAGTATGACCTCCACGCCCTCTACCGTAGCTTCTCCCTGAAGACGGATCCGCCTTACATCCTTGGTGTGGTAGATAAAGCCCACATCCAAAAGACTTCCGGTAACTACCGTTTGGCGATTGAGCTTATAGCTAAAACCGACATCTACTCCCAATCCGAGGTTTCCACCCAAAAGTGCTCTCCTGCGAAAGAGGCTGGCAAGTGCAGGGCCACTGTCTATGCTGTCGTCATCGAGGATATCATCGATTTCGTCCAATCCCGATGTCCTGAGTTCCATATCGGCCACCAAGGTATTGGACAATAGGTTGTTCTGACCTTCATTGGTCACAAAGTACCCCTTGTTACGGGTAGAGCTAAAGTTGAATATACTGGAGTACACTTTTCCCCTGGCCCCCACCGTTAGGTTTCTGTTCAATTTTTTGTTGAGTCCAAAATGAAACACGTTCACCAGTTCGCCCTTGGTCTTCAAATGGCTCAGGTTAAATCTCCTTCCCAGGGCATCGGCATTTCCCTCATAGCCCAAAATGGCAAGGTCCTGGGGCCAATACCCTATGGCGTCCCCTTCCAAATAGATACCAAAAGAATAAAAATTCTCCGGCCTGTTTCTATCCCGAAAACCTCCGTTGAGTATATCCAATTGAAAAGTTCCGCTAAGTTCGTCCCGAAACCCGAGACCAAAGACTGCGCGTTCCCTCACCTTAAGGTTGATATCCACCCCATCATCGGCAAAGATGTCATGGACCGTAATGCCGTTGGTGCCTGTTTGAAGGGAGATACCGGAGAGCGCAGGTATGCCACCGTACCACGCATATGGGGTTTCCATGCCGGGATTGATCAATAAGGCCTGGGGAATTTCCCTAAAATCATACAGGATTTGCTTGTTCTGGGTGTACACAATCCCATACCACAACAGCATGGCCATTATAAAAAATATCCGCTTTCTCATTGAACAAGCTCTATCCTGAATCTACCACTAGATCTTAGAATTATTTTGGGGTCGGGAAGATTGGATACACTTGTGTTATCGCCCAGGTTCGTGGCGCTTACCCGTATAGCCGATGTATTTCTTATAATGTCGAGACTCCTACCTCCTGGTCCGTAAGCAATTTCTGTACGCAGTAGGGCCGTGGGTGCCGGGTTTACTGAAAATTGTTCAATATCCAGTGCATTTCCTGCCTCATCCAAAAACTCGACCGTAATGTCCAGTTCCTTACTTGTGGTATTCTCCACTTCATAAATAACGACCCCATCCAATACCTTGTCGGCAAAAAAAGTTTCGTTAAAGGCATCAAAATTAAAGGTGTTGGCGTAAAAACTGATTCCTGTGGCCAGGTTGATAACGCTCTCTGGGGATTCAATGTATAGAATACTTGCCTCTATGGTAGGGGTTACCTGTAAATCTTCAAGTTGATCAAAATCCTGTTCCTCTACGCAGGCACTGGAACACACCAGTGCAAACCCGAGTAAGAGATATATAAGTCCATTCTTCATTTCACAGCACCTTAAGCCCCTGTTCAGCGGTTATGTAATGTTTCCTCTTATATAACTCTACAAATACAATTTTATTTCACCAAGATCATGAATCATTTTACAATGTTCATGCTTCGAATCGTTGTGCGCGTTGAAATGCAAGGTATGAAATCCTACCGCCTGGGCGCCGAGAATATCAGCCTCTATACTATCGCCGATCATAATCGCTTTTTCCGGTCCTACCTCGGCGCTTTTCAGCGCTAGCTCAAAGATAATTGGATTTGGTTTTTTCACCCCCGCCATTTCAGAGTTGATAATTTGGTCAAAATAGGTGTGGATCTTTGAGTTTATAAGCTTTTTTTCCTGAATTTCCTGAAAACCGTTGGTAATGATGTGCAGTTTATATCGGGGTTTCAAATATTCGAGGATTTCAACGGTATTGGGGAACAGATGATTGAATGAGGACAGATGCGCAATGTACGCTTCAGCCAACAAATGGATCATGGGATCGGTAACCGGATAGCCAAGTGAATCAAAAGTGGTTTTTAGCCTTTGGTAGCGTAATTCCTCCTTGGTAATCCTTTCCTCCCTATACAGTTTCCAAAACGCTAAATTGGTCGGCACATAAACCTCCAGAAAATCGGGAAGGTCTACCTGAAGACCGTTATCGACCAGTATTTTTTTAAACGTAAGGGCTGAATTTTTTTCAAAATCCCATAAGGTATGGTCCAAATCGAAGAAAACGTCCGAAATAATATGCTTAAACATGGCATTGGTCTATTACAGATTCGTACAGTTCCTTCCAATCTACCTGATGCTCGCCTCCCAGCAGTTCATTGGAAAAAACGGTAATAAAATGTCCGTCTACCCGCCTCACCCTATGGTATAGGAGCTTGATCTTACCCAGGATCTCTTCCTTTTCGGACAGGTTCACAAAAGCGTAGTCATGAACGGCAAAGGGGTGTATTTTAATGGGTTGTTGCACCTCCAGATTAATATCATAAAAATAAAAAGGTCTACAGGTACCTGCCCTAAATCCCGGTTCATGTGTGTATCCCATGGTAAAATCATCGGTGAATTCTGCCTCTACCAATTTCCTATAGGTTTCCGGGACATCTACCCTATTATAGCGCAGGCGGGAAAACCTGACCGGCCTATTGATTACGTTCGCCAGCCTTTTTTTCTCCTGTTTTAAAAGTTTTATGTCGCGGAACGAGCTATAGGAGGCCGCGAGCGAAACAATACTGTAGTCCGCAATTGATTTAATAAGGTATCTGAACTTGTTATTATTGGTTGATATATTCTTGTCATAGGTAGAATATTCCGCAAACTGAAAAAAGAACATGCTCGGCATGTTAAACTTTTTATGGAGATCGATCAAGGAAGTATAGTTGTCATACGGATCTTTTCTCACCCTCAGCCAGACCAGGACCCGACTGACCAAGCGCCTTAGTCTTAGGGTACCCAGATCAAGCAAAAATCCTGCCGCACTCCTCACCAGCCCCCGGTAGGCAAAACAATGGGACGAGGTAACATCGATAAGGGAAGTATATTTGTATTGCCTTTTGGCATGGGTCATGTCCGGGAAGCGCTCCTTCAGTTTTTCGAGCAGTTTGTACGCCCAAATGTCTACCACGGGCAGGTCCAAAAACCCTTTTTGAAAGGCAACGCTCGCATTGGGCGGAAACCTACCATGCATATCCTTCACATGGGGCAGGTATTCCTCATACCTGCTCAAAAGATAGAAACTGGCCGAAAAAATATCAAAGGGAATGTTGCTACGTTCACCGGCGCTGAAGAAGCACGGGACATCCTCCCACTGACCTATGTTTATGGGAAAATCGTTTATTCCCTGTTCAAACAAGAGGTCGTTGCTCTTTATAAAAAATTCGTTCTGAAGCGGCTGTTTGGTGTAGGTGATTTTAGGGCCGCTGTGTTTAATGAAATCCTCTACCTTCGTTGCATAAACCACCTCTATTCCCAAAATCCTGGTAAACAGGTGCTTCATGATATAACTAAAACGCGGGGTAATTTTATGGGTATAGATCAATAACATAGTGTTCTACAGCTCAAATCCTTTAAACGATTATTACAACTCCCCTTCATCCGCAAAACTGAAATACGATTGCTGGGTTATGATAAGGTGGTCCAGGACTTTGATGTCCAGCGCTTCCGAAGCAGTTTTCAACTTCTTGGTAATCTTTTTGTCTGCCAGACTTGGGACGATAGTTCCCGACGGATGGTTATGGGCCAAAATCAGGGCCACCGCGCCAAGCTCCAGGGCTTGTTTTAGGACCAAGCGCACATCTACCAAGGTTCCGGTAATACCTCCCTTGCTCAACTGGGCCATATGCATAACCCTATGGGAATTGTTGAGATATACTATCCAGAATTCCTCATGGGGCAACTCGCCTATTATGGGTTGTAACAGTTCAAAGACCGTTTTACTGCTCGAGATTTTGGCGCTCTTTTCAACGGCCGAACCCCTTCTCCTTCTACCTATTTCCAATGCGGCCACAATGCTTATGGCCTTTGCCTCGCCTACACCCTTAAATTGCTTCAATTGTGGAATGGAGAGTTTGCCCAACTCGTTTAAATTGTTGTTCACTGACGCCAAAATCTTTTTGGAAAGGGCCACCGCACTCTCATTTTTGGTTCCAGACCCGATAAGAATCGCAATAAGTTCGGCATCGGATAAAACTGTTTTTCCCTTCCGTGCCAACTTCTCCCTGGGCCTGTCATCATCTGACCAGTATTTGATGGAAAACGGACTTGGTTTTTCTTGCATGCACTAAAGATAATGAACTAAAATTTTTATTGTTAATTTCATCCGGAATTTGACATTAATTCCATAAAATCTGTAGGTTTGGGATTAAATAAACAGACAAGCGCATGAAATCATTTTTCGAGGAAACTACCTATAATGAGGTATTGCAGCGTGTCCGTTCCCTACACCAGGGTTCCGAAAGAAAATGGGGTAAAATGACTGTGGGGCAAATGGTCTGGCATTGCCAGTATCCGCTGGAGATAGCCATTGAAAACAAAAAGGGTGGCAAAAAGGGCAATCCTCTTATCCGATGGTTTTTTAAAAAGTCGCTCTACAACGATACGCTTTGGCGAAAAAACCTGCCTACTACGCCCAAAGCCAAAGCCATTGAAGAAAAGGATTTTATCGCGGAACGCAAAAAACTGGAACAGTTGCTCCATGATCTGTACGCCCTAAGGGAAAGAACGGAATGGAATCCCCATCCGCTTTTTGGCAGCTTCACCCATGAGCAATGGGGACAACTGGAATATAAGCACCTGGACCACCACTTAAGGCAGTTTGGGGTTTAAGAACCTGTTTCAATTCAATAAGGCATATGAAGTACCCACCTCAACATCATCAGGAAAAGAACTTTTCAAACGTTATTGAAGTGGTTAAAAACTATCCCTTTGGAACCTTGATAACCATAAAGGACAATGCCCCGTTGATCACCCATATCCCGATTGTATATGAGGCGGATGGTAGTAAGTACGGCAAATTGGTGGCCCATATGGACAAGTACAACCCCCAAGTGGGTACCTTAGTGGATGATGCGCTGGTCACCGCAGTATTTTATGGACCAGACTGCTATATTTCCCCATCGGTGTACAGCACGCGTCAATTACCCACATGGAACTATATTTTTTGTCATCTCCAAGGCCGGATCAAGCTCTTACGGGACAAAGAGGCCGTAAAGCGTACCATGGTCCGCATGACGGCTTTTTTGGAGGGGGACAACCCAAAATACGTATTGGCCGAGGACGACTCACGAATGGAGGGCCTAATCAATTACATTATAGGTTTCGAGATTAAAATAACCCAGTGGGAGGGGAAGTTCAAATTTTCACAGGACAAACTAAAAAAGGATCGGGAGCAGGCCAAGTTGGCGTTGATTCGCAGCCAACAAAAGGATGTAAAGGCTTTTGTAGACCGCATTTTTGAAAATCACCGGAACGCTCAGGATTCATAAGGCACCGAAGCATCCAATCCGTCATCTTCCGGTTCAATTTCCTGTTGTTCCAGATGTTCACGGGTATCATTGATCATACGGGTTTCTTCCAATATGGCGTTGGACATCCCCAACATAAATGCTATGAGTACCAAGGAGGCCTTTCGTCTGCAAGACCTTAAAATGGATCTCAAAAAAATTACGGTACCTGGCCCTTTCATAAACTATCTGTTGCAAACCGCGTTCCATTCCAAAAAGTCCTGACAAATGTTCAGTGAAACCCTATGGACTGCCCTTCAATGACCTTCTTGAGTTCATCAAAACCCAACCCGCCATAATTTCCAGAACTCATCAGCAACAGTACGGAATTGTTGAAATCCTGTTCAAAGAGAAAGTCCCTGAACCCTGTGGCATCGGTAAAGGTCACTAGGTCATCGCGCTGAAAGGCCTCGGCAATCTGCGGGGCACTTACCTCTGTCAATTGCTTAATTTTTACCGCTTCAGGAGAATAGAAGACCACAGCGGTGTCTGCGCTGCGAAGTGTACCTTGGTATTCCTTTAAAAATTCCGCATTTAGACTGCTATAGGTATGTAATTCAAGGCAGGCGATCAATTTTCTATCCGGATACTGCTCCTTCACCGCATCCGTGGTTGCTGCTACCTTGCTGGGCGAATGGGCAAAATCTTTATAGGCTACGCAAAAATCGGTCTCGGTAATTTTCTCCAAACGTTTGGAAGCCCCCTTAAAGGTGGCAATGGCTTCAAAAAAGGCATCTTCGTCCACACCCATATGTTGACAGATCCATTTTGCTCCTGCCAAGTTGTTAAGATTGTGTTTTCCAAAAACTGCAATGGGCATGGGCCCCTCAGGGGTCTCGAGCAGTGTTTCCCCGGCAACCACGGAATAGTCAGCGGTGCCATAGGGTATTTTTCGAATGGCATTTTCGGACGCGTCCACAATGTCTTTTACCGCCTCGTCCTCCGCATTATAGGTAATACTGCCCCCTTTAACGATGCTGTCCACAAAAATTCTGAATTGCGCTTTATAATTTTCATAGGTGGGAAACACATTGATGTGATCCCAAGCAATTCCGCTCAGAAGCGCTATATTGGGCCTATATAGATGAAATTTGGGCCGGCGATCTATCGGTGATGACAAATATTCATCGCCTTCCAAAACGATAAAGTCATTGTCCTCGGTTAAATGCACCATACGGTCAAACCCTTCCAATTGAGCGCCCACCATAAAATCTACCTGGCGCCCATGATAATTTAGCACGTGTAGTATCATGGAAGTTATGGTCGTCTTTCCATGGCTTCCGCCTATGACCACCCGGGTCTTATTCCGTGACTGTTCGTACAGAAATTCGGGATAGGAATAGATCTTAAGTTGCAGTTCCTGGGCCTTTAACAATTCTGGATTGTCCGGTTTAGCGTGCATGCCCAGAATAACCGCATCCAAGTTGGAATGGATTTTCTCAGGGAACCATCCAAAGGGTTCCGGCAGGATTCCTTTTGCCCCTAACCTACTTTTTGATGGTTCAAAAATCACATCGTCGCTTCCTGTTACGGCGTACCCCTTATGAAGTAGTGCTAACGCCAAATTGTGCATGGCACTGCCCCCTATGGCGATAAAATGGATGTTCATATCAATGCTGAGATTATGCGGTAAAGATAGCGATTGAAACTGCGTTGGCAAACTGATGCCGAACGGAACATAATTTATATCTTAGTATGCACCATTAAAAAGGAAAATATGAATATATCGGATATCGTTTCAGAGGAAATCATGCCGGGCTATCATGGTAAATTGATTCATGCCCAAACCATGAGCCTGGTCTATTGGGAGGTAGAGCAGGGTGCCGAAGTACCAGAGCACCATCATATCAACGAACAGCTAATGCAGGTTCTTGAAGGTACCTTTGAGCTCACGGTGGGAGGCAGCACCAAGGTCTACCTGCCCGGGGATTTTGTGGTTATCCCACCAAACGTTCCCCATAGCGGGAAAGCGGTGACAAGCTGTAGGTTAATGGATATTTTTAGCCCTGTACGGGAATATAAATAGACGTTTGTATGCAGATTTCACTGAAAGGAAAAAAAGCCCTTGTGGGCGGTAGCAGCAAGGGTATTGGAAAGGCCATAGCACAGCAACTGGCGGCAAGTGGCGCCAGTGTTACCTTGATGGCGAGAAGTGCCGATACTTTACAGGATATCATTACAGAACTTCCCAAAGACCAGGGCCAAAGGCACCAGTATTTGGAGGTTGATTTTTATGATTTTGAAGCCTACAAAAAGATAATTTCCAGTTATTTTGAGACCCATACAGTAGACATATTGATCAACAACACCCAAGGCCCAAAAGCGGGCAGTGCGCTCGAAAAAAAGGTATCGGATTACCAAGAAGCTTTTGACCTGCTTTTTAAAACGGTGGTCTACACCACCGAACAGGCCTTACAAGGCATGTTGGCGCAGCGCTATGGCAGGATTATCAACGTAGCCTCGGTTTCCGTTAAAGAACCCCTTTCCTATCTGGCCCTTTCCAATAGCATTAGGGCAGCTGTGGTTACCTGGGCCAAAACCCTGGCTGGCGATGTAGGGAGTCATCAGATTACGGTGAACAACATCTTAACAGGATATTTTGATACAGAGCGTATTGCGCAGCTTAATGCCGCAAAGGCCCAACAGTTGGGTGTTCCAATTTCCGAGGTCAGGGCGGATATGGAGTCCAGGGTGCCCTTAAAACGGATCGGAGATCCTGTGGAGTACGGATATCTGGCGACGTTTTTGGCATCGGAAGCGGCTTCCTATATTACTGGCGCCAGTATTCCGATAGATGGAGGTCTGTTGAAATCACTTTAAAGCAAAGCCCGTATAACTTCCCGCTCTTCCAGAGCAGGTTTAAAGGTGGGACGATCGGCAAGTGCCTTTTCTACCCAAGAACTGGCCTGTTCCATAGCCCCTTGATGGCGATACAATTTGGCCATGCGATAGTAGGCCCAATACAAGGGCACTCCGTCCTTAACGGTAAAATTATTGATATAGGCCCCCATGTGTTGAATTCCCTTTTCCAATTGAATCCCATAATCACTGCAGACCTTTCCAATCTGATAGTTCAGCTGATTTCGGGGAACACTACCTAAATTGGATAAATAGGACAGCGCTCTTTTATAGTGTTGTTCCGCTTTTAAGGGTTCATCGTCATATTCGCATACGTACCCAAGGGCCAAATATCCCTCAAAAGGAGAAATGGCCTTTAACTCCCTGGCATATTTGTACGCTTTTGAAGTGCTTCCTCCTACGATTCCGGGTATGGAAACATAAAGATCCACGAGGGCCCACCGGGCTTCAATGTGATTAGGGTTTAGCTCTACAGCCTTTGTGAAGCCTTCCTTTATTCTTCCCAAGAGCATTAATGCCCGTAATTTGCTGCTGTTTTGGGCCTTTCGTGCCAATACCCCGCCATATCTAAACTGATATTCCGGGTTTTGGGGGTAGGTATCGGTCAATTCTTCGTAAATCCCTATGGCTTTGTCCCATTTGCCCTGCAGGCCGTAGACCTCTCCCAATTTATCCATCAAGCCGGGGGCAAAGCGAATATTTGCAGCTCTAAGGAGTGCCATTTCCGCTTCCTCATACTTTTTAAGCTCCAGATAATGGTCCACTTTGATCAGGACCTCCTGCTGGCCCAAGGAAAAAAAGGGTATACAGAACACGAACAGCGCCTTCCAAAATTTCATAGCACATTAAAGATTTGGTCCTTAGTCGAAACGAAATTCTTAACCTTAATCGTATATTTTTTTGTGGTTTTCTTTATCGGTCAAGGCCCGCATTCTGTGGTAAGCGGAGCTACCCGAAGGCAGAAATCGGCCAACAAATTTGAAAAATTCGTATTTATTCGTCATTTTTTTTTATAAATTGTTAGCTATCTAACGTAAAAACAACAAACTATGAATTCAAAAGTCTTATTGATCCTTAGAATTATCTTGGGTCTTTTCCTCCTTCTTTTTGGATCGAACAAGTTTCTCGACTTTATGCCTCCTTTTGAGCTACCGGAGGCCGCAATGGCCTATTTTGGGGCTCTGGCCTCGGCCAAGGTAATCCCCTATTTAGTGGGTATTGTGGAAATTGCAGCAGGTCTCTCATTATTGCTGAACAAATACGCCTCCTTGATGATGTTGATTTTGATGAGCGTATCGATCAATGCGGTACTTTTCCATGCCACCTTGGATCCCGGCAACATTGTTCCGGCCCTGGTGCTCTTATTGCTGAATATTGCAATGTTGTACGGTTATAAAAACAACTATAAGGATATCCTAAAGGGGTAATATAGAAGAAACATATGCAAAGCGGCACCGCCAAAAACAGTGCCGCTTTTTTTATTCCAAGATTTGAATCACAAGCTCATTTTATCCTTGAAAATATAGGATTGCCGCCTAGAGACCTCCAATTCTTCCCCATTGATCATGGTCAATTTTAATTTTCCATTGAACCAGGGTACTACACTTTTGATAAAGTTGATGTTGATAATCTGTTGTCTATTGGCCCTGAAAAAATTTTGAGCTGGCAGTTTTTCAGCTACCTGGTTCAGGGACTTGTACAGCATGGGTTTTTGGTTTTCAAAGTAGACTCGGGTATAGTTCCCCACGATTTCGAAATGGGAAATCTCCCCAATCTTTACCAACCAGCACTTTTCGCCATCCTTAATGAAAATTTGGCTCTTCTCTGTAAGTCGTTCCACGCTTGTTTCCCCCTCTCCAAGTCCATCTTGCCACTTTGATCTAACCTTGTCCATAGCCAAGGCGAACCGCTTGGCATTGATAGGCTTTAATAAGTAGTCCAGGGCATTGTACTCGAAGGATTTAATGGCATATTCATCAAAGGCGGTGGTAAAGATGGTAATAGGCACCTCATCTAGCATTTCCAACAGTTCAAATCCATCTTTTTCGGGCATGTTGATATCCAAAAACAGCAGGTCGGGGCGTTTCTCTTGGATGAGTTCATACCCCTTGTCCACATTTTCGGCCTCGCCCAACAATTCAATTTCCCCATGGCCTTTAATGAGCTCCTTCAACTCGTTGCGTGCCAAACGTGAATCTTCTACAATTACTGCCTTAATGGTGCTCATGCCAGCGGAATTTTAATATTGGCTACTACTTCGTCCTTTTCTTCGGTCAGGGAGAAAACGGCCGTGTCCCCATAGAGAAGGTGTAAACGTCGCCTTATGTTCTCCAAACCCAATTGGGTAGAACCCTTGGCCATCTGTAACTTCCCAGTATTGATTACCTTAATGCATAATCGATCCTTGTCAATCTCGGTCTTTAAAAGGATTCTTCCACCCCCCTTCAGGTTCGAAATGCCATGTTTGGCGGCATTTTCCACCAGCAATTGCACAATCATGGGCGGAATGGCAAGTGTTAGGGTTTCGGGCGCCACTTCCTTTATAAATTGTAGGCGGTCCTCCAATTGGATCTTGGACAGATCGATATAGTTCTCCACCATTTCCAGTTCTTCCTCCAACGCAATGGCATTGACATTGTTCTTGGTCAGGGAATAGCGGAGTATTTCGGAAAGCTTGGTCAGCATGTCCCTGGACTTCTCCACGTCCTCCAACATTAGACCTCGAATATTGTTGAGACTGTTGAACATAAAGTGCGGATTGATCTGCCCCTTGAGCGTATTCAACTGCGCTTGTTTTAGGGTAGCGTTCAACTGCAGCCGTTCTATCCTATCCGCGTTCAACTTTAATAGCGCCTTGATGACCAGATAACATACCACCCAACCAAAAATGACCAGTACCGAATTCAGGAACAAGACCCACCAACTGTCATAGATTGACAGGATGGTCAGGTCAATTTCATTCTCTATCGGCATGTATTTCCCATAGAAATGTCCGAACAGATAGCCCAACGCTCCATACAGCATGGAGATAAGAAACGTGGCCAGAACCACCTTGATGATCTCTTTCACACCAAAACCCTCCATGGAGACATTCCGTTTTAGGTAAGTGCGTAACAAATGGGTACTGAACACCCCAATAAAAATACCTGCCAAATTGGAATAGAACAAAAACTCAAAACTGGCCTTTTTTAGCACGAAAACAGAAAGGAGGTTCACTGAACTCCAGCCCAGTAGTTGTAGTAACCAATAAATCCTATTCCGCTTGCTAGGTGTTAACTCCATAGGTTCCCTTTGATCGTTTCAAATTTAAGCTAATCGATTGGATATCTGCCCCTCATTGTGGGAGATGGTAAACGGTTCTTAAATTCAACATTGGATTCAGGAATATCCATATGCTGACACATCCAAGGAAACGGAACCCGTATCTCTTTTTGAATGATCCATTTGTATCCCATACTTCGCTCCCCATCTTTTATAGGATAACGTCAATAATAATCGTAACCACTAATTTTGCTATTGCTATCATCGCTTGCTATTTAAGGTTCTTATTTGAATTATAGGGTAAAAGTAATGGCATTGAAGTGCCTGCCCAACCAAAATATGGCCAGTGGTAAAATTTGGGAAGTGAACGGTAAACACAAAAAAAAAGGGAGCTGATTGCCCCCTTTTCTTATCATCCTGCGTGTACAGAAATAGCAGTTTCTTTAATCCTTGATAGGCGTAGGCATTTCTGTCTGTCCCAAATGCTTGGCATAAAAACCTACCATGGCCTTGTATAGGGCAATGCGGTTTTCCTCTTTGCCAAAACCATGACCCTCATCATACCGTACCATATAGGGTACGTCGTAACCTTTGGACCTAAGCGCACTGACAATTTGATCGGACTCGTCAATGTTGACCCGGGGATCGTTGGCACCCTGTACCACGAACAAGGGTTTTTTAATCTTGTCGATCTGATATACGGGCGACACTTCTTCCATAATGGCCTTTTCCTCGGCAATATCCTCGTCGTACCAGATTTCCTTGATAATCTTCAGATAGGGTTTCCAATAGGGCGGAATGGTCTTCATAAAGGTGAACAAGTTGGACACCCCAACATAATCCACCCCGCAGGCGTATAGATCCGGGGTCTTGGTGAGTCCCCGTAACACGGCATATCCGCCGTGACTGCCTCCATAAATAGCGGCTTTGTCCTTGTCTACCCACCCTTGGTCTATGACATACCGCAATCCGTCCTCCACGTCATCCATGGCCTTTCTACCTATTTGTTTAAAGCCCGATTCCAGGAACTTTTTCCCGTAGCCTCCCGAAATCCTGAAGTTGACCTGTAGCGTCGCGTATCCCCTACTGGCAAATAACTGTGACTCCGGATTAAAGCCCCAGGAATCACGTATGCCCTGTGGCCCACCATGCGGGTTCACGATAACAGGAACCTTCTGTCCTTTCAGGGCTGCCTTGGGAAGGGTAATGTATCCGTGTATGGTGAGTCCGTCCCTACTGGTAAAGGTAATGGGGCGCATCTCGGCCATATCGGCCTCCTTTAATTGTGGCATGAGGTTGAAAACTTGCTTAAACTCATCCTTTTGGACGTCATAGGAATAGTATACGCCGTAAACCTTATCGCTATTGACGTAAATGAGGTAATGGTTCTCGTCATCGGTAAAATCGGCTATACTGTACTGTTTGCCCTCAAATTCCTTTTCGAATTTGGCGTGCAGGTTTTTGTAATAATCACTTACCGGAACGATCACTTTTTTCTCCCCCTCGTACTCAAAATAATCCAGTTCATAATTTCGTTTTCTTGAGGTAGCAAGATCGGAAACATCGTATTGGTCATGGGAAAAGACCTTTTTTAGTTGTTTGTCCTCCTTAAGATCGTACAGGACAACTTCGGACTTATCACTATTCAGATTGGAAACCACATAAGCGTCATGTGGATTTTCAGTGGCATAGTTGAATTGCTGGATACCAAAGGCATCCTTCCAGTTTAGACTCTTAATAACTTCGTATTTACCGTCTTCCTTTGCATAGTAGAGATCCTGTTCCACACCATCCCTGATTCGCGTAAACGCCCTTAGATTGCCATTTTTATCAAAATCATAACCGGCGATGGGGTTAGCGGCATCCTTATTTTCATACAATTGCTTCATTTCCCCGGTAAGCACGTTTATTTTGTACGGATCAAAAATCTGTGGGTTGTTCTTGTTCAATGAAATAATGATGTGGTCTTTGTCCTCTTTGAGCAGTTCTAAAAAGTTGGTCTGTACCCCCTCAAAAGGGGTCAAATCCTTAAGGTCGGAACCATCGAGGTTCACGGCGTACAAATGGTAGTTCTCATCACCACCCTGGTCCATCAGATAGACCAATCGTTCATTGTTTACCCAGCCGTAGCCACGGACCAGTTCTTCCTTTTCCTCAATGGCTCGGGTTACCTTACCGCTGGCAATCTCCTTGACCTGTATGTGTCTCTTGCCATTGGCGTCCTTCTCCCGATAAGACAGGTATTTTCCATTAGGGGAAAAGCGAAAGGTAGAGGCCTTGGGCCGCGCAAAGTAGTCCTCTACGGTGTACCTGTAATCTCCAACGTCCAAAGCTGCCAGGGCTATCAGTTCCTCCTCCGAACTTACCAGATCCGGATTCCCGGGAATGATCTTTACGGTCTTTTCCAAAGCCAGGGGAAGTTCCATTCCACCTTGATAAAAGGTGCCTTCCATTTTATCTCCGGTTAGTTTCCCCACATACTTTATGCCCGCTTGCTTAAAGGAGATGGTCAATTGATCCCCCTGAAAAATGGTCTCGTCCATAGGGATATCCGTAGCCCCTTGGGAAGGACTATCCATAGTAGCCGCGTAATCCCCATCGGTTTCCGTGACGTTGAATACCAGGGGCATTTCCATACCCTGTATAGAGAGTGTGCCCTTCCATGATCCTACCACTTCTTGGGCGTAGGCCTGCATGGACAATACAAATAGTACTGTGGCCAAAATTCCTTTTAGTTTGTTCATGTGATTTTTCATTTTGCCTTTTTTGATGTTAAACCTTTTTCTACAAAAATTTGGTGTGTTTTGCAATGTGTATTCCATTAGTTAACCTAAGCGGGCTTTTGTTACAAAAACAGGGTGCCAATTTCTGATGTAGGCAAATATAAGCTTGCCAAAAGCTGTTGGAACGGAATATATGGTAAGCGGTAAATATCAAAACCCGAACGGGTGATCAACTTTAGAAGATAGTTACTTTCTTTGCGGGGGGTATTTGGAAAAAACCTTGGCCACTACCCTGTTCAGAACATCTTCCCGAACACTTGGCGAGGCATTGTCCCTATAGGAGCTCTCACTAACGCCTTGCCAGAAGAGTGCGTCTTTTTGACTATCGACAAAATCGAAAATAATTTCCCGCGATAGATTGGGTTGCCCAACCGGTATGCCTATGGAGACACCTCCACCAACATTTCTCCCTGACCCGCCCAGGCCAACGCCCACGGCACTGTTGCTTGGACTCCTATAGGACCTGCTCTGAATATTGATCAAAAAATCAGGCTCTTCGGCCTTCAAAATTCCTTTCGCCTGCATTGCGGAATCTACCGCTTTTATCAAACGTTTGGTATCCAGATCGCTTAGGCCGGTATCCATGTCCGGGTAGTAATTGTACGTCGTATAATTGGAAAAATCCGTTCCCTTGTCATAGTCATAGTCTACCCGTACCGCATTGCACGACCCAAGGAGCAGGACCAATAACACAAAAGATAGCTTTTTCATGACCAGGACTTTATATAAAAATAATGAAAATAGTAGTTGGCCCGTAAGAAAGCGGGGCTTAATCGTTCAACAGTATCCAGAGTTTATCCTTTAGCTCCTGCAATCCCAATTGGGCAACGGAGGAGATGAACATGTAGGGCGCATTTAGGTCGCGGTCCAGTTCTGTCCTCATTTCGGCCATTAATTCGTCATCCAACATATCACTTTTGGAAATGGCTACCAGACGGTCCTTGTCCAAGAGTTCTTTGTTGTACCGACGAAGCTCATCGAGCAAAATTTCGTATTCCTTGCTGATGTCATTGCTATCGGCGGGTATCAAAAAAAGTAGGGTAGCGTTCCGCTCAATATGTCTAAGGAAATAGTGCCCCAGGCCCTTGCCCTCGGCAGCTCCTTCAATAATCCCGGGAATATCGGCCATCACAAAGCTCTTAAAATCCCGATATTGCACAATCCCCAAATTGGGTTTTAGCGTGGTAAATTCGTAGTCGGCGATCTTTGGTTTTGCCGAGGTGAGTACGGAAAGCAGGGTTGATTTTCCCGCATTCGGGAAGCCTACCAATCCCACATCGGCCAACACTTTCAATTCCAGGGTAATTTGCCTTTCCTGTCCTGGTATCCCTGGTTGGGCATACCTTGGGGTCTGGTTGGTAGGACTTTTAAAGTGCCAATTTCCACGGCCGCCCATGCCGCCTTCCACGACAATTTTTTCCTGTTGGTCCTCTGTGATTTCAAACAGTATTTCATTTGATTCCGTATCACGGACCACCGTACCGAGTGGGACATCCATGTATACGTCCTCTCCTTGGGCGCCACTACTTCTGTTTTTGCTCCCATGGCCACCATGCTCAGCTTTAAAATGTCGTTGGAACTTGTAGTTGAGGAGCGTCCATAAGTTTTTATTGCCCCGTATGATGACATGGCCCCCTCGGCCTCCATCACCCCCATCAGGCCCACCCTTGGTGATATATTTCTCCCGATGTAGGTGTACAGATCCCTTGCCTCCATTTCCTGAAGCCACATACATCTTTACATAATCTACAAAATTGCCCTCGGTCATTATCTAAAGCAAGAATTACAAAGTTAGGAATACCCTCATCTTGTTATATTGAAACTAAAGTACCATATCGTACCTAAAACATTGTCTTTGTCAGTATGAAGGCTATTTTGTCACCAGAACGCTAGCCAGCACATTAATTATTGCAGTTTCCATCCGCTATATCCTGTCTGGAAGGATTATATAAATTGGAAATCACGTCATAATCACCCGAATACCCGCTATTTATTAGGGTCTGTAGGCCACATAAATCCGACAATAAGATATTGTCATTTATCTTTAAACTCCCACCTATTGAGGACAAACTGATAAGACCATCAAGATTGGTTAATTCTGGATTGGAACTTATTGTTAGAGATCCCACTATCACAGTTAAGCTTCCCATCCCATTAATATCCTTCAAAACTTCATTGTTTTCTATCAAAACATCGATTCCCTCGATAGCGCTGAGGTTGTTTATCCCGTCCAAATTGGTCAATAAAGGGTTGTCCGATATACGTAAGCTTCCTCCAATACGGGTCAAATTTTGCAACGCGTCTATATTCGTAAATACGCTCTCTCTAATTTCTAAATCCGAGCTAAGAGTGACCAAGTTAGTTAAGCCGTCAATATTTGTCAGAAGCGGGTTGCTCAGTATCCTTAGTCCTCCCATGGATGTGACATTGCTCAATCCACTTAAGTTGGTCAATGAGTCGTTAAACATTATTGAGGACCAGGAACCCGAAGGACCGAAGGAGGAAATTTTTATCAAACCATCTACGTGCTGCAAAGATGTATTGGAAAACAAAATTAAAGCTCCCTGTACACTGGACAAACTGCTTAAACCATCAAGGTCGGTCAAGTTCCCATTTCCGGAAATCTCCAAATTTCCTTCTATAGAAATCAGACCATCCATACCTACAAGCCCTGTCAAAGCACTGTTGCTGTTTATTATCAGGTTATTTCCAATTGATACCAGCTTGCTAAGGCCGTGCAAGGAGGTCAACGCATCATTGTTGTCGATTTGTACAGTACCTGGAACGTTGGTCATGTTGCTCAAACCATCTACATTGACCAAACTGCTATTTTTAGAAATTTTAAGGCTCCCCTTAGTTGTGGCTATTTTGGACAGGCCATTAATATTTGTTAAAGACTCGTTACCAATAATCTCAATGCTCGCACCACCGTTTACTACATTGTCTTTGATACCTTCTATGGACGTTAAATTACTTAATCCATCCAAATCGGTTAAATCATCATTTTCATAAATTACCAGGGCTCCGCCAATAACCGACAAATTCTCCAATCCATCAATATTGGTCAATTTTGGATTAGACCTTAGGGTTAAATCCTTTCCCACTGAGGTAGTAGTATTACCCACTGAGGTTATATTAATCAATCCGTCCAAATTGGTCAAAACCGAGTTTCTCTCTATGCTAATTCCATCCTTGACCACAGCAAGGTTGCTCAATCCGTCTACATTGGTTAGGGCGAGGTTGGATTTTATTACCAAAAACCTATCTAATGATGTAAGTCCGCTCAGGGCATCCAAATTGGTAATCGAGGAGTTTTCCTCAATAAAATCGCCTATTATTAAACCTCCTGCGATTTCCGTATATCCCTGATTTCCAAAATCGTCCACTTCCTGTTGTGTTGATAAGGTTACATCACCCAAAAAGACTTTTGCAGGTTCACTTAGGGTGGTAAAACTCAATTCATTACCATACGCTGTACCTGCGCTATTGGTAGCATAAGCCCTTACGAAATACGTTGTATTATCTTGTAACCCGCTTAGGGTAGCAGTAAAACTACTTTCTCCGGTACCGCTGTTGATGGCACTATCTTCAACCACTGGATTAGGTTCAACACTCCAACAAACCCCCTTAGCTGTTATATTAGCACCTCCGCTAGAAGTAATGCTGCCCCCACCCATTGCAGAGTTATCTGTTAAATTTGTTACAACTGCCGTGGTAACTATGGGAAGTGAAATCTCCACCGTGCCAGTAGAATCACCGCCATTTTTGCTACAACTGAGAAATAGTAATAATGAAAGATATACAACTTGGATTCTCTTCATGTTTAAAAGGTTCAGTGTTAGAATTAGGACATAAATGATTAAGACTGCCAAGAAGTTCTAAATCCTACGAGATTTCAAATCTACTCATAAGGTATCTATAACCAGGCCCAATCGCTCGGTTATCTCTTCAATGGACCCAATACCGTCCACACTGTGAAATTTTTCCTGTTTGGTATAGTACCGCCGTAGGGGAGCGGTTTTTTGATTGTATTCCTCAAAACGGTTCCGGATCTTGTCGCCATTTTGATCATCGGGTCTTCCACTTTGTTTACCACGTTCCAAGAGGCGTTCTACCAAGACATCGTCACTGGCTTCCAGGGCGATCGTAGCATTGATTTCCATGCCCTTGGATTCCAAAAAGTTATCTAGGGCCTCTGCTTGGGCCGTGGTACGGGGAAATCCGTCAAAAATAAAACCACCGGCCTCCGGGTTTTTTTCCACTTCATCCTGTAGCATTTTTATGGTGAGTTCATCAGGAACCAAATCGCCATGATCCATGTATTCCTGAGCCTTTTTGCCCAGCATCGTCCCATTTTTGATATTATAGCGGAAAACATCCCCGGTAGAGATATGTTTTAAGTTGTAACGGTCTTTTAAAAACTGGGCCTGGGTACCCTTGCCGGCCCCCGGTTTTCCGAATAAAACAAGATTGATCATAGGTTTTTGGTTTAGTTGGTATACCGCCCTTAGGTTTCTGCCCAGTTCATTGTAATCGAGGCCATAACCCACAATAAACTTGTCCGGAATTTCGATGCCGAAATAGTCTACGGGATATTCCCCCTTATAGACAGACGATTTATAGAACAAACTGGCTATCTTAAATTCTTTAGCATGGGTATTGGAAAACAAATGGACCAATTCCTTTACGGTACGGCCGGTATCTATAATATCCTCGAGAATGATAACGCTCCTTCCCTCAATATTATCGGGAACGTCCAAAAGGGTTTCCACAATTCCTGTGGAGGTAAGCCCCCTATAGGAACTCAGCTTAACGAAGGAGACTTCGCAGGGGTAATCGTACGCTTTTAAAAAGTCCGAAACAAACATGAAAGCTCCGTTCAAAACCCCCACAAAAATAGGCACCTCATCCTTATAGTCCCTTGCTATGGCATCGGCGAGTTTTTTAACCGCGGCATGTATTTGGTCTTCGCTTAGGAAAGGCTTGAAATATTTGTCGTGTAACTTTATCAATGGTAAAATTTTTATAAGATGGCAAAGATAACACTTTGATTTCTCTTTTTTACGCCTATGCGATTGGTTTCTAAGATTTAGATGTATTTTTGTGCCCATAGCATTATTAGCCTATTAGTAAGGGAAAAAGGGATTATTGATGAATTATTTTTCTTCCGATTTTAAAATGGGAATCCTGGGAGGGGGTCAATTGGGAAAAATGCTGTTGAACGTGACCCGTAAGTTCGATATTTATACCCAGGTACTGGATCCTTCCGAAACCGCTCCCTGCCGCACAGGTTGCAACGCGTTCTTTACCGGCGATCTGCTTGATTTTGATTCGGTGTACGCCTTTGGAAAAGACGTAGATGTCCTTACCATTGAAATTGAAAAGGTGAATATTGAAGCTTTGGAAAAACTGGAGCATGAAGGGGTAAAGGTATTCCCGCCCACTGGGGCCTTGCATATTATTCAGAACAAAGCGAAGCAAAAACTTTTTTACAGGGACAAACAGATTCCTACCGCTCCTTTTGTTCGCTTTGCCTACACCAGTGAAATCCACGATAGCCTTGCCAATGGGGGACTGTCCCTACCCTTTGTTTGGAAAAGCGCCCAATTTGGATATGACGGGCAGGGCGTAAAAATTATTCGTGCCCTACAGGATCTGGACGGACTTCCCAAAGTTGAATGCATTGCCGAGGAATTGGTACCCTTCAAAAATGAGCTTGCCGTAATCGTTGCAAGAAGCGTTAGCGGACAGGTCACCACCTATCCCGTGGTAGAAATGGAGTTTCACCCTGAGGCCAATCAGGTAGAATATGTAATCTGTCCGGCCCGAATAGCATCGCATGTAGCCCAAAAAGCTCGGGAGATAGCATTACAGGTGTCCGAAAAAATAGGGCATGTAGGACTTTTGGCGGTAGAAATGTTTCAGACTGTGGAAGATGAAATTTTGGTGAACGAAGTGGCCCCAAGACCTCATAATAGCGGGCATTATAGCATTGAGGCCAGTTATACCGATCAGTTCGAGCAGCATATCAGAGCCATTCTGGATCTCCCCTTAGGTAGTACCGATAGCAAAGTAGCGGGGATTATGGTAAATTTGGTCGGTGCGGAGGGCCATACCGGGGACGTGGTCTACCAAAATATGGAGGAAGTCCTCAGATTGGAGGGCGTTACGCCCCATATTTACGGAAAGAAACAAACCAGGCCCTTTCGTAAAATGGGCCATGTTACCATAGTGAACAACGACATGGTCAAGGCCAGGGAAATAGCACAAAAAGTAAAAGAAACGATCAAGGTAATAAGCAATTAGTTATGAGCAAAGTAGCAGTCGTGATGGGAAGTACTAGCGATCTCCCGATTATGCAGGAGGCGGTGGATATTCTAAAGGGTTTTGATATTGAAGTGGATGTAGACATCGTATCGGCACATAGAACACCTGAAAAATTATTCGACTTTGCCAAGAACGCACACAAAAAGGGGTACGCCGTAATCATTGCAGGAGCAGGAGGTGCGGCCCATTTACCAGGAATGGTGGCTTCCCTTTCCCCATTGCCCGTTATTGGGGTGCCCGTAAAAAGCAGTAATTCCATAGACGGCTGGGATTCGGTACTTTCCATCCTCCAAATGCCGGGCGGCGTGCCTGTGGCCACGGTAGCCCTAAACGGTGCGAAAAACGCGGGTATCCTTGCGGCCCAAATCTTAGGGTGCGCCGATAATTGTGTATTGGACAAAATTTTGGTCTACAAGGAAGGGCTAAAGGAAAAAGTAATCCAAGGAGCCCAAAACCTACCAAACAAAAAACAGTAATCACTTCAGATCAGACCGATACTCTTTCTTCGGTCCCAAAGCGTAAATAGCTAAAGAACATGAGCAACCCCTTATTGAAACCCTTCGATGCGGCCCCATTTTCCAAAATCCGCAATGCGCATTTTAAACCAGCATTTTTGCAGGCCATGGCCGACGCCCGAAAGGAAATTGACGCCATTACCGATACGCCCAGTGAACCCACCTTTGCAAATACCATTGAGGCGCTCGAATATACAGGCCAGCAACTAGATCGCATTTCCAGTATTTTCTTCAACCTCAATTCGGCAGAGACCAATACGGAAATTCAACAAATAGCACAGGACGTATCCCCGCTCCTATCTGAATTCAGAAACGATATTACCCTAAACGAAAAGTTGTTCGCCCGGGTCAAGGCCGTATATGACGTGCGGGAGCAACTGCAGTTAAGCACGGAACAACGGACCTTGCTGGAGAAGAAATACAAGAATTTTAGTAGGAACGGGGCAAATCTCCCCAAGGACAAAAAAACCCAACTGCGAAAAATAGATGCGGAACTCGCCAAACTAAAACTAAAATTTGGAGAACATGTCCTGGCCGAGACCAATGCCTATGAAATGTTGCTTGCCAAGCAGGAAGACCTGGATGGGCTGCCCGAAGGGGTCAAGGAAGCCGCCGCGCAATTGGCAAGATCTAGGGACAAATCCGGGTGGCTGTTTACTCTTGATTACCCGAGCTACATTCCTTTTATGAAATATGCCAAAAAAAGGGAACTGCGAAAAAAACTAGCACTGGCCTTTGGCAGTAAGGGCTTTAAGGGAGATGCGTTGGACAATACAGAAAATGTGTTGCGTATTGCAAAACTACGCCACGAACGTGCCAATATCCTAGGGTATGCCACACATGCAGATTTTGTTTTGGAAGAACGTATGGCAGAGACCCCAAAGAAGGTGTTGGCGTTCCTAAACGAGCTGTTGGAAAAGGCCAAGCCCGCGGCGGAAAGGGAGTTCAGGGAATTGGAAGAGTTTGCGCGGGAATTGGATGCCATAGACCATTTGGAAAAATGGGACAATGCCTATTATTCCGAAAAACTAAAACAGAAACGTTTTAATTTGGACGATGAAATCCTAAAACCCTACTTTAAGTTGGAACAGGTCATCGACGGCGTCTTTACGGTGGCCAATAAATTATTCGGTCTGGAGTTCCAGGAAGTGTTCGATATTGACAAATATCACGAAGAGGTAAAAACCTATAAGGTATACGACAGTGAGCAGCAGTTCGTTTCGCTCTTCTATGCCGATTTCCATCCCAGGGCGGGGAAAAGGGGTGGCGCTTGGATGACCTCCTACAAACCTCAATATGTACAGCATGGAACCACCGTGCGCCCCCATATTTCCAATGTGTGCAACTTTACCAAGCCCACGGAGCGTAAACCGTCATTACTGACCTTCAACGAGGTCACCACCCTGTTCCATGAGTTTGGCCATGGCCTGCACGGTATGTTGGCCAACACCATCTACCCAAGCCTATCGGGTACCTCGGTGTATTGGGATTTTGTAGAATTGCCCAGCCAGATTATGGAAAACTGGTGTTACGAAAAGGAAGCCTTGGAGTTGTTTGCCACGCACTATGAGACCGGGGAACCCATCCCCATGGAACTGGTTCAAAAAATCAAGGACTCGGCAAACTTCCAGGAGGGTATGGCAACACTGCGCCAACTGAGTTTTGGGTTTCTGGACATGTCCTGGCACGGAACGGATCCCTCTGCCATAACCGATGTAAAACGATACGAGACCAAGGCCTTTGCAGGTACCAATTTATTCCCCGATACTCCGGAAACCTGTATGAGTACGGCCTTCTCACATATCTTCCAAGGAGGTTATGCCTCCGGCTATTACAGCTATAAATGGGCAGAGGTCCTGGATGCGGATGCCTTTGCCTACTTTAAGGAGAAAGGCCTATTTAACCAGGAGGTGGCAACCAAATTTAAAGAACATGTGCTTTCCAAAGGGGGCACGGAAAACCCTATGGAACTCTATAAACGATTTCGGGGCAGTGAGCCCAAGGTAGAAGCCTTACTGGAAAGGGCAGGTCTTGTCAAAAAAGCCTCCTAAAGGTATAGGGAAGCGCCTTATTGACCTGCTTTTTGCCATAGGGCGCAAATCTTACTCCCTGAGATTGTGGCGTACCGCCTTTTACCCTAAAGGCAAGGTATTGTTGGTTCTATCTTCTAACGGCCAGAGGGTTGAGTGGTAAGGATACGGACCGAATTCCTTTTTCTATATCATTTTGTGAAAGTTCTGTGATAGGTTTTGATTTTATTTGTGCCAACCTAAGTTAATGCCCGCCAAGAAGACCACTGGTAACGTCCATTTCGCCCATAGTGCTTATGGATTGGAAATAAACGTATTCATTAACAAAAAATCCTTTAAATTTGGAACTTTCTAACAACACCATGGTAACGCATCAATTAAATCCGGAAAAATGGGTGGACCTCTATGCAGACTATCTGTTCAACTATGCAGTAGCTAGAGTCAGTAATTCTGAAATAGCTAAGGATCTGGTTCAGGAAACCTTCTTTGCCGGATTGAACTCCGCCAAAAATTACAAAGGGGATGCTGCAGAACGGACCTGGCTTATTGCCATTCTCAAACGAAAGGTAATAGACCACTATCGAAAAATAAATTCCAATAAAGGAAAAGCGGAGGTCCGTATTAACTATAACTCCAATAGCGACTCGGATGGGGATTGGTTAGAGGAACAGGTGGCCGATCCATTTAGCAAGTTGGAAAATGACACCTTGGAAAACGAGGAATTGGGACTGGCCATTCAAGAATGCATTACAAAATTGCCAAAAAAACAATCCCTGGTGTTTACGATGAAGACCATTCAGGGAATCAGCACCGAAGATATTTGTAATGAATTGGGAATTAATCCGTCCAACTTATGGGTAATGATTCATAGAGCGCGAACCGCACTTATGGGCTGCCTTAATCAAAATTGGTATTAAACTATGATTTCTTGCGAAGAAGCAGCAATTATATGCAATAAAAGTCAGTACAAGGAAGCAACGTTTTTAGAGAAAATGAAGCTGCGTTTCCATTTATTTATGTGCAAAACCTGTTCTGCCTTCACCAAGAAGAATACGGAATTCACGACCCTATGCGAAAAGGCCAACCTTCAAAGTCTTTCCGAAATGGAAAAGGTGAAGATGAAAAAGGAATTAAGGGATAAACTATAGTCCTACCCCTCTAGATACCAGACAAGACCCCACCAAAGAATAGGTATGCCCTCTATCCAAAAAGAGGAAAAATACGTGGATTGCTCTTTCTTGGTCACAAGCATAAGCACACATAGGACCGCAAAAAGTGCGGCCTTTGCCCAAATTTCCACAGGAGCAAGATGGTCCTTTAAAAAACTTAGCAGAAAAAAGATCAGGGCCGCTATGCCTCCGATTACCAAGGTCGTAGATACGCCATAACGTTGAGGGATCGTTTTCAACGCCGCCGCATCGTACTTTAAATCGCGGATTTCAAAGGGTATCATCAGGATCAGCACCAGAACAAAGCGCTGGGTACATTCTATCCAAACATCCCAAGAAAGGGCCTCTTCAACAGCGATTACAGGTAGAATTACGGTAGTTCCGGCCCAAACCAATGCCACGGGAAAGATCTTAAAACCACCTAAACTCCTCAGATTCTTGGCACTGGGCAGTACCGGAAGGGCGTAGAGCGCTGTTAGGCCCATAAGCACGGCAAAAGCGATCCAAACATCCCAAGAGAAAAAATATGCATGGTAGGCTGCGATGCCCAAGGCGATAAAACTCGCGAACTGGATGTTTTTATGATAGCGATTGGCCACTAAAATATACTTTTCGGCCTCAACGCCATATTTTACAAAATTGTAGCAAGCTATGGTACTGAAAAAGACAAAATACAAGAGATGGGCGTTAGCTTCCACGTCCAGAAAATAGACGGTGACCTGCATAAGGCCAACTACCGCCAAGGCCACATGAACACTGGCATCCAGATAAAAATCAAAAATGCGCTTCAACCACCTCATGGTACAAAAGTAGCCAAACTGTTCATAAGGTAGATCTATGGTTAAAAACTTTAAGTTCCAACAGGGTTAAATTGTCTTTTTTACAAGAATTAATCAGTAATTTTACGCCTTTACTTTTATAGCATATGAGGACAGACAATTTTGCATCGCGCCACATCGGCATAAGGCAAGAAAACCTTCAACACATGTTCAAAACGGTGGAGGTAGAAGACATGGAACAACTCATCTATGAGACCATTCCGGATGACATTAAACTCCAAGGCCCACTGCAGCTTTCCCCAGCCATGGAAGAACATGAGTTCCTAGGCCATATACAGGAGCTTTCTAAAAAAAATAAGGTGTTCAAGAGCTATATTGGACTGGGATACCACGAATGTATTACCCCATCGGTCATCCTGAGGAACATTTTGGAGAACCCCGGCTGGTATACCGCCTATACACCCTACCAGGCAGAGATTGCGCAAGGGCGACTCGAAGCCTTATTGAATTTTCAGACCATGGTCTGTGATCTTACTGGGATGGAGCTCGCCAATGCCTCGCTTCTTGATGAAAGTACCGCTGCCGCCGAAGCAATGACCATGCTCTTTGATGTGAGGAGTCGCGACCAAAAAAAGAACGGGGTCCTAAAGTTTTTCGTCTCCGAAGAGGTGTTGCCCCAGACACTGTCCCTATTGCAGACCCGATCTAAACCCCTGGGCATACAGTTGGAAGTGGGCGATCATGAAAAATTCACTTTTGGTTCGGATTTTTACGGAGTGCTGCTCCAATATCCCGGAAAGTACGGACAGGTACACGAGTATAGCGGATTTGCCGAAAAAGCACAGGCAGCGGGCATTAAAATAGCCGTGGCGGCCGATATCCTCAGTCTCGTGCTGTTGACCCCTCCAGGAGCGTTTGGTGCGGACGTGGTCGTTGGCACCACCCAACGTTTTGGAATCCCCTTGGGTTACGGCGGACCGCATGCTGCTTTTTTTGCAACCCGTGAGGCATATAAAAGAAGTATTCCGGGCAGAATTATTGGGGTAACCCGGGATGTGGACGATAAACCGGCCCTGCGTATGGCCCTACAGACCCGAGAACAACATATTAAAAGGGACAAGGCCACTTCCAATATTTGCACGGCCCAGGTTTTGTTGGCTGTTATGGCCGGAATGTACGCCGTATATCACGGACCTAAAGGCTTGACCACTATTGCCAACAAAGTACACGCAAGTGCCGTGACCCTAGTAGACCATTTGGAAAAGCTGGGTGTATACCAGATCAATACCGGCTATTTTGATACCATTGCCGTAAAGACAAATGCCAAAAAAATAAGGGTGGTAGCCGAAAATAAAGAGGTAAACTTCCTATATGTAGACGAAGAAACGGTTTCCATAGCGGTAAATGAGACCACAAGCTTGAAAGATCTTGCCCAAATCATCTCAATTTTTGCCGAGGCCCTGGGAAAAGATTCCATAGCGCCTCCTACCGCCCTCGCTTCCAAAGTAGCCGTCCCGGAAAGTACCAATCGTACTTCCCCTTTCCTTGAAAATAATATATTCAATGCCTTTCATTCGGAAACCGAATTGATGCGTTATATTAAAAAATTGGAAAGAAAGGACTTGGCCTTGAACCATTCCATGATTTCGTTGGGTTCCTGCACCATGAAACTGAATGCTGCCTCTGAAATGTTACCGTTAAGTTGGGCGCAATGGGGCAATATTCACCCCTTTGTTCCTGTGGAGCAGGCCAAGGGTTACCAAATTGTCCTAAAGGAATTGGAAAAGGATTTAACGGCAATTACCGGCTTTGCGGGAACATCCCTTCAACCCAATTCAGGTGCCCAAGGGGAGTATGCCGGACTAATGACCATACGGGCCTATCACGAATCCCGGGGTGAAGGACATCGAAATATTTGTATTATACCGGCATCGGCCCATGGAACCAATCCGGCCTCAGCGGTCATGGCGGGAATGCAGGTGGTGGTGACCAAAACCGATGAAAAAGGGAACATAGATGTCCAGGATCTTGAAGAAAAAGTAAGCTTGCATTCCGATAAGCTTGCCGCACTCATGGTCACCTATCCTTCCACACATGGGGTTTTTGAATCGTCTATAAGGTATGTCACCCAAATGATCCATGAGCATGGGGGCCAAGTTTATATGGACGGTGCCAATATGAATGCACAGGTAGGCCTTACCAATCCGGCGACCATAGGGGCCGATGTTTGCCATCTCAATCTGCATAAAACATTTGCCATTCCCCATGGAGGTGGAGGTCCTGGCGTTGGACCTATATGCGTTGCGGAACAACTGTTGCCTTTCCTTCCAGGGAACCCAGTAATCAAGACTGGTGGCGAAAAAGCCATTTCTGCGATCTCTTCGGCACCTTGGGGAAGTGCCCTGGCCTGTCTTATTTCCTACGGATATATCAAAATGTTGGGGGAAAGCGGACTGACCCAATCGACAAAAATTGCCATTTTAAACGCCAACTACATCAAAAATAGACTACGAGGTGGGTTTAATGTGCTATATACCGGTGAAAATGGTAGGGCTGCACATGAAATGATTATCGACTGTCGACCGTTTAAGCAAAACGGTATTGAAGTGACCGATATTGCAAAGCGATTGATGGATTACGGATTCCACGCACCAACGGTTTCCTTTCCAGTGGCGGGAACCCTTATGATAGAGCCAACGGAAAGTGAGAGTCTGGCGGAGTTGGATCGTTTCTGCGATGCCATGCTAAGCATTAGACAGGAAATCGATGAGGCCAAAACGCCCAACAACGTCTTAAAAAATGCGCCACATACGTTGGATATGGTGACCAGTGATACCTGGGACTTTCCATATACACGTGAAAAAGCCGCATTTCCGTTGTCCTATATCCGCGAAAACAAATTTTGGCCTAGCGTAAGAAGGGTAGATGATGCATATGGAGACCGTAATTTGATATGTACCTGTGCACCCATAGAGGCCTATGCCGAAATATAAGAATCGTAATAAATTAGGTGGTTTAGGGGTTTTCTGGCACGTAATCAAGGTTTTTTGACCTTTGTTATCCGGTTTTTGACCGTGGTGGATATCGTATTACATCTTATGCGCGCATAAGATGTAGAGGAATGTACCCTATATTTGGTTTCTACAAACCAACATCTGCTGCTATGAATATTGGTATTACGGGCACGGGCTGCTACATTCCCTCGGTGATAGCTTGCAACGAGGACTTTGGTGATCATGAGTTTTTAAATTCTGACGGCACCCCTTTCACGTATTCCAATGATGTCATCATTGAAAAGTTTAAAGCCATTACGGGAATCGGGGAAAGGCGCTACGCCAAAAAACAGCTGAACACCTCCGACCTCGGGTACAGAGCGGCCAAAAAAGCGATAGCTAGTGCGGGACTGGATGCGGAACATCTGGATTACATCATCTTTGCCCACAATTTTGGAGACGTTTCCTTTGGCCAGGACCAAGGGGATACCTTACCAAGCTTGGCCACTAGGGTAAAACACCAACTGCAGATCAAAAATCCAAAATGTGTCGCTTATGATCTTCTGTTTGGTTGCCCCGGCTGGATCGAGGGCGTAATACAGGCCAATGCCTTCATTAAAAGTGGCATTGCCAAAAGCTGTCTGGTCATTGGGGCGGAAACGCTTTCCAGGGTAGTGGATAAACACGACAGGGATTCCATGATCTATTCAGACGGCGCCGGTGCCACTATCATTGAGGCCTCGGAAGATTCGGGCACTATTTTGTCGCACGCTTCGGCCACCCACGCCAACGGAGAAGCCTATCATCTATTTTTTGGGAACTCATACAACAAAGCGAACGACGAGCACAGGCGGTATATTAAAATGTACGGGCGAAAAATCTATGAGTTCGCGGTTACCCATGTGCCGAAAGCCATGAAAGACTGTTTGGACCAAAGCGGTGTGGCCATTGAAGCGGTCAAAAAGATATTCATACACCAGGCGAACGAAAAAATGGACGAGGCCATAGTGCGCCGCTTTTACAAATTATACGACCTGGAAGTACCTCAAGGTATCATGCCCATGAACATCCATAAAATGGGAAATAGTTCCGTAGCTACCATACCCACTCTTTACGATATGGTGCGTCATGGAAAATTAAAGAATCAGGCGCTCGGGAAAGGAGATGTTGTTATATTTGCAAGTGTTGGTGCCGGAATGAACATCAACGCCATAGTATACCGATATTAAAAACCCTCAGGGCAAAACAATGTACGAAAATAACTTTCCGAGTAAGCGCTATGCCCGTACCCTATCCTTTCTAAAAAAACATATTGCCCCCAAGTCCCCAATATTGGATCTTGGTGTGGACAATCCTTTTTCAAAGATTATGAGAGAACAAGGGTACCAGGTTGAAAACACCCATGGAGAGGACCTGGATATGGATTTTTCCCAGGTTTCATCTTCGGAGGCCGAAGTGGTCACCGCTTTTGAAATTTTTGAGCACCTCATTGCCCCTTTTAACGTGTTGAGTGCTATACCTGCCAATAAGTTGGTGGCGAGCATCCCCTTGCGATTATGGTTTTCCTCAGCCTATCAGAGCAAAACGGACCCGTGGGATAGGCACTATCACGAATTTGAGGATTGGCAGTTCGATTGGCTGTTAGACAAAGCCGGATGGGAAATAAAGGACCGGGAAAAATGGACCAATCCCGTAAAAAAGATCGGTTTTAGGCCTTTGCTCCGACGCTTTACCCCTAGGTATTATATTGTCTATGCAGAACGGAAAAAGCCAAACCCTTAGGTTTATCTATGAAGTATTACGTGGTTATCCCTGCGCATAACGAAGCTGATTTTCTGGCGGGTGCACTACAGTCCGTTGGGGAACAACAATTGTTGCCCAAGCGTGTGGTTGTGGTAAACGATAATTCAACGGATGCCACGGAATCCATAATCGATGATTTTGTGGCCCGGGATACCTTGTTTCAAAAAGTAAATATCAGTTCTTCTACCCTTCATTTGCCAGGAAGCAAGGTAATAAACGCGTTTAATGCAGGCTTGGATCAGCTGGATTCCGATTTCGATTTTATTGTCAAGCTCGACGCCGATGTGCTGCTGCCCAAAGACTATTTTGAGCAAATAGCAACTATCTTTAGCAACCGACCCAAGGTGGGTATTGCCGGTGGGTTTGCCTATGAGCAAAATGAACATGGGGAATGGAAATTGAACCATCCCATGAACAAGGTCTTCGTTCGAGGTGCTTTTAAGTCGTATACAAAGGCCTGTTTTGAAGCCATTGGAGGCCTAAAAAATGCCATGGGATGGGATACCTTGGACGAACTGTTGGCGCGATACCATGGGTTTACTACCTATACCGAAGAATCGCTACATGTTAAACAACTGAGACCAGTGGGGAGGGCCTATGACGCAAAAGCAAAATTATTACAGGGAAAAGCGATGTATACCTTGCGATATGGTTTTTTGATCACCACTATAGCTTCGGCAAAAATGGCGGTCAAACAAGGTGCTCTCCGCATTTTTTTCAACAATATGGTCGGGTACTTCAAGGCAAGAAAAGAACGCACCCCCTATCTGGTCACCCCGGAGGAGGGAAAGTTCATTCGCAAATTTCGTTGGAAGGGCATACGGGACAAATTATTCCAACCTTAGGCAAAAGGCCTTGGGAACGGAATACGGGTCTTAAAAACAAGTGACAGACATAAGATTTGCAATCTTAATCCTGGTCCACCACGGTCCTCCTAACATGTTAATCAAGCACCATCTCCAAGGGTGTGCCCGTGGTGCCATTCGGAAATGCGATGCCCAGCAGTACAGCTAGGGTCGGGGCAATATCCGGTATTTCTGTTCTTTTCACCGTACTTCCCTTTTTAAAACCCTTTCCATAGAACAGAAGGGGCACGTGGGTATCATAGATCTGCGGGGTACCATGGGTTGACCCCGTTTTTGGGTATTTTATAAACCCGGGTTTTAGCACCACCAAAATGTCGCCAGAGCGTTTTTGGTTGTACCCGTTTTGCAAAATGTACGGTATGCCCCGTGTATATTGATTTTGCCTCATTTGATCTGCGGTATATACTTGATACACGGCATCATAGGTGAGTAGTTCCTTGGCAATGCGCTCCTGCACCTGTCCTACCTCCAAATCCAGATTCTCTATAATCTTGTGGTCCAGAAAAAATTGATAGTTCGAAAAATGTTTAACAATATCCGTGGTGCCATAGGTATACTTTAGAAAGGTATCAAATGCCGATTTTATATCCTCGTATTCCATATAGCCGGCAGGGATCTTTTTGTCCTTTAAATAACTTGGGACCTGGACGGCCCCATGGTCTGCCGTCAAAAAGACGCTGTATTCATTTGCCCCCACCTCCTTATCCAAGCTATTGAGAAGACGTTCCAAATCCCTGTCCAATCGCAGATAGGTATCCTGAACTTCCTTGGAATCCACGCCATACATATGGCCCACATAGTCCGTACTGGAAAAGCTGACCGCTAAAAAATCCGTAATGGTGTCGGCTCCCAAATCTTCGGCCACCAAGGCGGCCAAGGCAAAATCTGTTGTAATACTATTCCCGTAGGCGGTAGATTTTAAAATATCGAACTGTTCATTGGCGTCCCACAGCGCTACCAGATCATGTGGAAAAATAGGGGCGTTTTCCCCTTGGAACAGGCCCTCGTAGGCATTATTGTCCAAAACACTTTCCACATAGGAGCCCTTGTCCTTGAACGTGGTCCATGGTTTTTTGTACTGCGCTACCGCATCCGATAGGTTGTAATCCTTGACCCACTGGGGCAGGTCGTCCATGTAAAACGAACTGCTTATCCAATGACCCTCTCCGGAACCGTGAAACCAGTATGCCGCATTGGCCATATGCCCGCCAGGGAGCACTGCCCCACGATCCTTTAAGGCGACCGCTATCACTTTTCCCCGTGTTTGGGTATGCAACCGTAGCTGATCGGTTATGGTGGTCACCTGCATGCGGTGGGGAGACATTTTTCCGGCCTCCGATTCGGTTCCCAGAGATTGATAGGTATCATCCGATGCACAATATATTTCTTCGTCCAAAACTTTGTCGTACCAATGGTTGCCAATGATACCGTGCGTGGACGGCGTAGTTCCCGTATAGACCGAGGCGTGTCCTGGTCCCGTACTCGTAGGAGCATAGTTAAAATGGTTGTTCCTGCAATTGAACCCATCATTGACCAAGCGTTTAAATCCGCCTTGTCCATAGTGCTCCCAAAAGCGCGTAAGATAGTCGTAGCGCATTTGATCAACCACGATTCCAACCACCAATTTAGGAGCAGTACCAATGGTAGGGGCAATTTGTTCTGGAGGGCCGTTCTTTGATTTTCGTTGGGCCTCCACTTGATGTGAATAGCCTACAATGAGAAGAACGGCAATGAAACGAAAAAGGCGCATGTAATCCATATTGAAAATTTGATGCGTAAAAATAACCAATAAAACTCGTTTAACTTTAATTGGAAATTAAATGATGGCTAATATTGTTATTTTTACATGAAGAAGTCTATTTTTACTCCATGAACTACATAGCATCCATTGGCAGCTATTTTCTAATGCTTCGCGAGGTTTTAAAAAAACCTACAAAATGGCCGGTAATGAAGTCCTTGATTTTAAAGGAAATAGATGAGCTAATATTCAACTCCATGGGCATCATCATTTTTATTTCCTTTTTTATCGGTGGCGTAGTGACCATTCAAACGGCGCTGAACCTAAACAGTCCCTTGATTCCAAAGAGTTTAATCGGTTTTGCCACAAGACAGTCCGTAATCCTCGAATTCGCTCCTACTTTTACTTCCATTATTATGGCCGGAAAGGTAGGATCCTACATTACCTCCAGTATAGGCACCATGAGGGTTACCGAACAGATAGACGCCCTGGAGGTCATGGGGGTCAATTCACTTAACTACCTGGTATTTCCCAAAATAATAGCGATGCTCATTTACCCTTTTGCCATAGCAATTGCCATGTATACGGGCATCTTAGGTGGTTGGATTGCCGGAGTGATCGGCGGGTTCAGTTCCAGTGCGGATTTCGTAAAAGGGGTACAACTGGACTTTATTCCATTCCATGTTACCTATTCTTTTATCAAAACCATTGTATTCGCCTTTATTATCGCTACCGTCCCTTCTTTTCATGGTTATTATATGAAAGGCGGGGCCCTGGAGGTAGGAAAGGCCAGTACTACTGCCTTTGTTTGGACCAGTGTGGTCATTATTATCTTAAACTATATTCTAACACAACTGCTATTGGGCTAATGATAGAAGTAACCAACATACACAAATCGTTTGGCGACGCCCATGTTCTAAAGGGTATTACCACTTGTTTTGACAAGGGCAAGACCAATCTGATCATCGGACAGAGCGGATCTGGAAAAACGGTCTTTCTCAAGTGTCTTTTGGGCCTCTTTACTCCTGAACAAGGTTCTATCTGTTACAATGGCAGAGTCTACTCCGATCTTTCGGGTGACGAACAGCGTGATCTGCGCCAAGAAATGGGTATGGTATTCCAGGGTAGTGCGCTCTTTGATTCCATGACGGTAGAGGGCAATGTCATGTTTCCCTTGGAGATGTTCACCCATCAGTCCAAATCGGAAATGCGAGATCGAGTGGATTTTGTACTGAAAAGGGTAAACCTGATCGATGCGCATCACAAATATCCTTCTGAAATTTCGGGGGGCATGCAAAAAAGGGTGGCCATTGCCCGGGCCATTGTGATGAACCCAAAATATCTTTTCTGTGATGAGCCCAATTCGGGTCTAGATCCCAAAACCGCAATTTTAATTGATAACCTCATCCAGGAGATTACCAAGGAATACGATATCACTACTGTTATCAACAGTCACGATATGAATTCGGTAATGGAAATTGGTGAAAAAATCATCTTCTTAAAGGATGGCCACAAAGAGTGGGAAGGCAGTAACAAGGAAATCTTTAAGACCGACAATGAAGCGGTGACCAATTTTGTCTATTCTTCCGAACTCTTCAAAAAAGTAAGGCAAATGTACATTGAGGAAAGGAACTAGTTCTTTATTTGCCTAAGCTGAATTTTATTGTCCTTTACCCGTAGCTTTAACCATTCACTTAACTTTTTGGAATCTGTGTTTATCTGGTTTCTTGTAGATCCCTCCTTCCAAGCTACCTCAAAAACCGGAATGGTATCTATTTTCTTAAAGTCGGTAAGTACGGTATAGGAAAAACCCAAAGAGGAAATATTGTCGTAATTGGCCTTTGCCTCGGCGCTGATGTCCTGAAACGGAATCTGCTTGGATGCCCGTTTACTAAGGTTGGCCACTTCGGCCTCAAGAATACGGATACGTTCATCCTTATTCAAGAGTTCCGCTTTTTTGGACTCGTACAGCTCGTTGACAAAATTGAACTTTTCCTCCGAGTCGTCCTTTCCTCCCTGTACTACTCTCAATTCCGTATCCTGCAATTTGGAGTAGTTGTTTTTTTGCGTTCGCCAGGTGGCGATCACGTTTTCCGGGATGAGTTCGTCTCCCATACAGACCAGCTCAATTACAGATCCCTCGTCCGGTCTAAAATTTATGGCGGTAAGGTCCTTTAAATACCTGCCACCACTTTGGAACTGATAGACCGCGATGGTCTCGTTGATCAATTCCTGGGCCTGTATCTTAAATCGGGATTCCTGAAATACGTTGTAAAAGGTTATCCCGGCAGGAATCATCACCAAAATGGCCAATAAGGAGGCCAAACGCGCAATAAGTCGCCTTTTTTTGGAATTTACATAGCGTACCATGGGAAACCGCAATAGTTTCAACACCAGAAAAGTAGCCAGTGCAATAAAAATGGTGTTGATACTAAAGAGGTACATAGCGCCCAGGGCATATTCAAAATTCCCTATCGCCAGTCCAAAACCCACAGTGCACAGGGGCGGCATCAAGGCCGTAGCAATGGCAACACCAAAAATCACGGTGGCAATGGTTCCTTTCTTCGCCCTCGCAATGACTAAAGCAAGGCCCCCAAAAAAGGCAATAAGCACATCCCGAATATCCGGGGCCGTGCGGGCCAGCAGTTCAGACGATTCATCACGTAGTGGGAAAAAATAAAAAAACAAAAAGGCAGTAATGACACTGAGCACTACCATCACCGCGAAATTCTTAAGGGAGCGCCTCAAGGTATCTATATCATTAATGGCCAAGGACATACCTATCCCCAAAATAGGGCCCATGAGCGGCGATATTAACATGGCGCCAATAACCACAGCGGTAGAATTGGCATTCAGCCCGACCGAAGCTATGAAAATGGAACAGATAAGAATCCAGGACGTATGCCCCTTGAACGGAATATCGGTCACGATAGAGGCCTTGGTAGCCTCCTGATCCGTATTTTTTCTAATATCGAGAAGTTCTGAAAGAAACTTTTTTGAACTCCCGAGAAGCCCTTTAAAGTCTTTCTTTACATCTTCACCTGTTTCATGTACATTGGGTGAATCAAAATCACCCTGTTCCGTATTTTCACTCATACTTAGGTGTACTGGTCTCCGTATTTGTCTTTTACCTTGCCAAGCACTTTTTTAATGTCCTGTTCCTTGGATTTGGGAAAAATCAATAGCACTTCTTTTTTGTCCACAATGATATAGTCGTTCAACCCATCTATGACCACGACCTTTCCCTTTGGGGAACGGATCATATTTCCGGAGGCGTCCTCACTGATGACCTTACTGTTGACCACTGCATTTTGATCGCTATCCTTACCCAGCTTATCATAGAGAGATCCCCAGGTACCTAGATCGTTCCAATCAAAGGAAGCCGGAAGTACGTATATGTCCTTGGATCGTTCCAAGATAGCATAATCTATTGAAACATTTTCGGCCCTGCCATAATTTTCCTGTATAAAGGCTTGTTCATCCTCTGTATTGTAGTATCCCAAACCGGCTTGAAATAGCACGTGCAATTGTGGTTGATATTGTTCAAAAGCGTCCACAATGGTACCCACGCCCCAGATGAATATACCCGCATTCCACAAAAAATTACCTTGCTTTAGGAACTCTTTTGCGGTTTTATAATCCGGTTTTTCGCGAAATTGGTGCACTTTCCTAAGTCCTGTCTTTTCTTCCTGTCCTTTCTCACATTCGATATAACCAAAACCCGTATTGGGAAAGGTTGGCGTAATTCCCAGGGTACACAGTACCTTTTCCTGCCCGCATTTGTCAAAACAGCTTTCAACATCCGAAGCAAAGGCTACTTCGTCCTCGATCCAATGATCACTGGGCGCAACGATCATTACGGCATTCGGGTTCTTTTTCTGGATCTTAAGGGATGCGTACAGAATACAGGGCGCCGTATTTCGCATGGCAGGTTCAAGAACCACCTGTTCCTGTTCCACTTCGGGCAATTGTTCCAGCACCAAATCGTTGTATTTCTCATTGGTCAGGATCAAAATATTTTCGGAGGGCACAAATTTGTTAAGCCTATGGAAGGCCTTTTGTATCAAGGTTTCCCCTGTTCCCAACATATCGTGGAACTGCTTTGGATATGAGCTCGTGCTTACCGGCCAAAATCTGGAGCCGACCCCGCCGGCCATTAAAACGGCATAATAGTTTTTGTTCATATTTACGATCAAAAATTAATCCGCTGCTCCGTTTCGGACAGCGCTGGTATCATATTTCTATTTCAATAGGCCTCCTCGCCTTCAACATTGGCTGGTGCCTTGCGAATCACAGATCCAGTTTTAATCACGGATGGGTTCCACTTCGGCATTTGGTTGAAAGAGATATAGCTTTCCCGTAGCGACTTCCATACACTCAAACCGTTTTATTCGTTTG
The DNA here is from genome assembly GCA_947494825.1 of uncultured Flavobacteriaceae bacterium. GTDB lineage: Bacteria > Bacteroidota > Bacteroidia > Flavobacteriales > Flavobacteriaceae > JBNGOQ01. The sequence continues at coordinate 751,758 of CANLWN010000002.1, forward strand.
TTCCCCTTTCTGAATAATTTGCCATTATAGATTCGAAAGACGCTTCCAAAGGGAAGTTCAAAAATATGGGTTTTATCCGTGGCCGCATCAAACTGTTTCAAAGCTATGGATAAATCCGCATCCGTACTGCTGCTTGCCTTCGGGTTTCTAAAATGTTTCGCCAAAAGGGGCAATAGTTTCGATGGAAATACCTCTGGCCGGATAAATGGTAGCATTAAAAATTGGAATGTCCTTTTCCATTCAAGCCCATGAGGTTTTATTTGGCGTCCATATTTTTCGAAGGCCACCAAGTGCGCAATTTCATGAATCAAGGTAATTAAAAAGCGGTATTTATTGGATGTGGCGTTTACCGTGATTTGATGTGATCCGTTCGGCAGGCGCCTGTAATCCCCATGACGGGTAACCCGCTGATTTACTATTTTAAGGTTTACCCCGGTCTCCTTAATCAGTTCCAAACAGGGTATCACTGCCCTTTCCGGCAAATATTTTTTTAAAACAGCGTCCATTAAGGGGTGGTACTTGAAACCTGTAACAGCTTCCCGTTGTACATTTTATTTCCGTCCAGGGCAAAGTCTTTGATATAGGCGGCCATATCCCGGGCCGATATAGGGGCTTTATAACCGGGAAATGCCTCTTCCAACATTTCGGTTTGCACGGCCCCAATGGCCAAAACATTGAAGGAGGGGCCATTTTCCTTAAACTCCTCCGCCCATACTTCGGTCAATGTAATGACCGCTCCCTTGCTTGAACTATAGGCCGTAAGACCGGGAAATTTAAGACTTCCCTGTACCCCGCCCATGGAGCTTATGGTGACCACATGGCCATTTTTTGTCATATAGGGCAACAGGGTCCGGGTGATGTTGGCCACGCCGAACACGTTAACCCGGTAGACATCCTCAAATTCCTTGGAGGTAATATCGGAAAAAGGCTTGTTCAGTAAGCTACCGGCATTGTTGATCAAGACATCCACCCTGTCCCAGTTCTTCTTTACGAATCCATCCACCTTTTCCAGGTCGGCCTGGTAGGTGATGTCAAAAGGGAAACTGGAAATATTGGGATGCCCCAGATCTGCCATGGGCCCATCATTTCTGGACAGGGCAAGGACCTGATGCCCCTCGTTGGCAAACAAACGGGCCAGTTCATAGCCAATACCCCTGCTACAGCCAGTTATGATTACGTTGGACATTATTTGTATTTTATTTCCCTGGTCGTCGCGTTGATGATACCGCTAAGCACAGGTATCGTCTTGTTCACTACAGTGGCCATATGCCCAAAATCCATTAGGGAAACCTCGTCCCCTACCTTGTGATATTGGTCAAAATTGGTGAAATCAAAGGTGCAGTACGTTTGGGAAGGAACTCCGAATGCTTCGTGAAAAGGATAATTATCCGACCGTTTGAACAAGTTGAATTCCTTGGCGGTAGGTAGAAAACCGATCAGTTTCTCGTTCGTATATTGATTGCTGACCTCTGCGAGATTCGACATTTCATAACCTGTGACATACATAAAATAGTCCTTGTCCATCAAGGGAACCCCAACCATTTCAAAGTTCAGCATGGCATATAAATCCAAATTTTGGGCCTTCAACTTTTTGGCCAAATGATTCGATCCCAAAAGTCCTTTTTCCTCAGCACTGAACAGTGCAAAAATCAGACTTCGCTTATTGGTCCTTGCATTTCCGAAATACCGGGCCAGTTCCAACACTACGGTGGTACCCGAAGCATTGTCGTTGGCGCCATTGGCTATGGTATCCCCATTGACCGGGCTAATGATGCCAATGTGGTCGTAATGTGCCCCGATCACTATGAATTCGTGTTTGAGCTTAGGGTCGTTTCCTTCCAATACACCAACAACGTTATAAGCAGGTTTGGAGAAATTGGACAGGGTATCCTTATAGGTCCCAAAATAGGGCGCAATACGGTTTTGCCTAAAGATAGTCTCGATAAAATCTGCAGCCTTTGCTATGCCTTCACTTCCCGAATCCCGGCCTTTTAATGCATCCGAGGCCAAAAAATTCATAATTCCCCCGATCCTGACCTCATCGGAAAAATCTGCTTTGAGGCGTGTTGTATTTCCATTGGTTTCCGGGTTTGTAGCCTCATTTCCGTTGGTTGCATCTGAGGCAACAGAAGCTACCCTAGCCTTAAGGCCCTCAGGACCATCTACAGTATTCAAAGGGGTTTCCCTCACTTTTGTTGACCCGCAGGCCACGAATACCAAAAGCATTATAAGCCGAATTACTTTTCCCATACCTGTACGAATTTGATTTTTAAAGATAAGGTATCCCAATGATATGGAGAAGTTTTGATTAGGCCAATAATCAATCTTGGTCTCTAGCGCAAAACTGGGACCTGCCTGATCAACCATTGCCCGGAAACCAAACTCGGATTGCTAGGCCAGCATGGTCACCGGATTCTCCAAAAATGCCCTCAGTGTTTGAAGGAACTGGGCTCCTGTGGCGCCGTCTACCGTCCTATGGTCGCACGCCAGGGTAACCTTCATAGTGCTCCCTACCACAATTTCACCGTTTCTAACGACCGGCTTTTCCACTATGGCCCCTACGGATAGGATAGACGAATTAGGCTGATTGATAATGGAGGTGAATTCCAAAATACCGAACATGCCCAAATTGGAGACCGTAAAGGTACTTCCCTGCATTTCGTCAGGGGTAAGTTTTTTGTTTCTCGCCCGGCCTGCCAAGTCCTTGACATTGGCCCCAATTTGTGTTAGACTCATCTGATCAGTGAACTTGAGTACGGGAACAACGAGTCCCTCATCAACGGCTACGGCCACACCTACACTTATATGGTGATTATAACGTGTGGTGTCCCCGTTCCAAGTGGTATTGACCTGAGGATGTTTTTTAAGTGCCATGGCACAGGCCATAACAACCATATCATTAAATGACACCTTAGTGTCGGGAAGGCTATTGATTTGCGCCCTGGAGGCCTTGGCGTTGTCCATGGCCACCTCAATGGTCAAATAATAGTGCGGGGCCGTGAACTTGGATTCTGCCAAACGCTTGGCAATGGTCTTGCGCATCTGGGAGTTCTTCACTTCCTCGCTGCTTTCTTCACCAACTGCCAACTGTACGGGTACTACTGGGCCCGCCTTTTCCGCAGGAGCGGACTGCACTTCTGTGACAGGGGCCGTCGCCGGTTTGGCGGAAGGCTGATAACTTTCCACATCTTTTTTCACGATTCTACCGTGGTCTCCCGTACCCTTGATTTCAGCAATATTGATGCCTTTCTCCGCAGCGATCTTTTTGGCCAGTGGGGAGGCAAAAATACGTTGCCCCTCGGATGTTGTGGTCGTTTCCAAACTCGGGCTTACCTTGCTTTCCGAAACCGGGGCCACGGCCTGGTTGCCCTTGGCTGTATCTGTCTTTTCCGAAGTGGCCGCTGGTTTGGCCTTCAGTACGGCATCTACGTTGGTCCCCTCAGGGCCAATAACGGCCAAAACCGTATCCACAGGGGCAGACTCGCCCTCCTTGATACCAATATAAAGTAAGGTGCCTGCATAGAAGGACTCGAATTCCATGGTGGCCTTATCGGTTTCGATCTCCGCAAGGATATCGCCTTCCTCCACAGTATCGCCCACTTGTTTTAGCCATGAGGCCACAGTGCCTTCTTCCATGGTATCACTCAGGCGAGGCATTTTAATAATCTCTACATCTTCAGGAATTTCTTCCGATGTTGCAGCGGCTCCACTATCCTGGGCAGGAGCTTCGGGTGTAGCCTCAACCGCAATCTCTTCCTTTGGAGGTTCTGGGGATGATGTGCCTGAACCGTTCAACAATCCGGAAATATCTTCCCCTTCTTCGCCAATAATGGCCAAAAGGGTATCTACAGGAGCTCCGTCGCCCTCTTGAATCCCTATATGCAACAAGGTGCCTTCATGAAAGGATTCGAACTCCATCGTTGCCTTATCCGTTTCAATTTCTGCCAAGATATCCCCTTCTTCCACTTTGTCCCCTACATTCTTAAGCCACTTGGCAACCGTCCCCTCTTCCATGGTGTCGCTAAGTCTCGGCATGTTAATAACTTCCGCCATTTACCTATAATTTATGTTGTACAAATGGATAGTCTTCCTGCTCATATACCATGTCATATAATTGGTTTGCAGGAGGGTAATCCGAATCCTCAGCAAATTTTTCACATTCCTTCACCATCTCCTTCACCCTAGCATCAATTTCCTTGATCTCGTCCTCTGTTGCATAGTTCTTTTCCATGATGACATCGAGCACCTGGGTAATGGGGTCAATTTTTTTATACTCCTCTACTTCTTCTTTTGTTCTGTAATGCTGCGCATCGGACATGGAATGTCCCCTATAGCGATAGGTCTTCATTTCTAGAAATGTAGGGCCGCCGCCACTTCTGGCCCGTTCTATGGCCTTGCTCATTTCCTTGGCCACTGTTACGGGATCCATACCGTCTACCGGACCACACGGCATTTCATACCCCAGGCCAAGTTTCCAAATATCCGTGGAATATGATGTCCGGGCCACAGAGGTTCCCATGGCGTAGCCATTGTTTTCACAAATAAACACCACTGGTAATTGCCACAGCATGGCCAAATTAAAGGTTTCGTGAAGGGATCCTTGTCGTACCGCACCATCACCCATATAACACAAGGTTACCGAGTCCCTTTTAAAGTATTTATCGGCAAAGGCCAAGCCTGCACCCAAGGGAATCTGGCCTCCTACAATACCATGGCCTCCATAAAATCGATATTCTTTGGAAAAGATGTGCATGGATCCGCCCATACCCCGTGAAGTACCGGTAACCTTGCCGTAAAGCTCGGCCATAACCTTTTTGGGATCTTCCCCCATACCGATGGGTTGCACGTGGTTCCTATAGGCCGTAATCATCCGGTCCTTGGAAAGGTCCATCGCGTGTAACGCTCCTGCAAGCACGGCTTCCTGCCCGTTGTACAAGTGTAGAAATCCCCTAACCTTTTGTTGAATGTAAACAGCGGCAAGTTTATCCTCGAACTTTCTCCAAAACAGCATGTCCTCGTACCATTTTAGGTAAACTTCCTTGGTAATCTTTTCCATTAACACATATTTTATTTGTAGTATTTCCTTAAATCGGAAAAACAAAAATACACATTAAATCAATAGCGGAAAAAAAATAGAAGCGGATATAATTTAAGCTACTTTAGGAAAGAATTATCAAAGGCCAAGGGAAGGATATCGACAAGGGAATCGCACTTGAAGACTTCCCCCGTTTCGCCCATAAGGACCAGTGCTATTGGGCTATGCTGTTTTTGTTCATATTCGGCGATAGACTGCCTGCAATTCCCACATGGGGCAGCTGGGGTATCCACCGCATAATTCTTGGAGGTCGCCGTGATGGCAATGGTCCGTATGGCTACCCCCGGATATTTAGCCCCAGCCTGAAAAACGGCCACGCGTTCTGCACAGAGCCCAGATGGATAGGATGCGTTCTCCTGGTTGTTCCCAATGACAATTGATCCATTTTCCAGGAGCACCGCTGCGCCTACTTGAAAGTTGGAATAGGGCGCATAAGCATCACCTCTCGCTTTTATGGCTTCCCTCATCAATTGCTGGTCTTCGACCGGAAGGTCTTTCAAGGAATCGAACACGGTCAATTCAAAAGCTATTTGACGTTTTTTCATATTCGGATATTGTTGCAATTTTAGTAGGGGATTGGGACAAAAATAAGTAAAACCTGCACAAAGGCAGGTTTTAAAGGACGAATAAAGGGGTTTTACCCTTAATCGTTAAAATATTCCTGGCCTAGGCTAAAGGTAAGGGAAAAACGCAAGGTATTCTCCAAGGGGTTTCTTACCTGAGAAGTCGAGAACAAATAGGACAGATCGATCTGGGCGGCCTTGAACTTAAAGCCTGCTCCCAGGGTAAAGAACTTTCTGGAACCCTTTTCCTCGCTTTCATTGAAATAACCGGTACGGATCATAAAGGCGTCCTGATAGGTATATTCCGCACCAAGGGCCCATGTAAATTCTTTTAATTCTTCGCTGAATCCATCAGGAGCGTCACCAAAGGACTCGAATACCCCATTTAAAAAACTGATATCCTGGTACTCCGCATTGTCCTCAGAATCCACATCCCCATCCCCATCAAAATCCCTAGGGGTAGGTACTAATAATTTATTGATTTCCGTAGTGATTCCCAACACATTATCCTGGTCCAAAATAAAATCGAAGCCGGCTCCCACTTTTAGGTTGGTGGGCAAGAAGTTTTCCTGGCCTCCTTCATCGTACTGGATCTTCCCTCCAAGATTGGAAAGGTTGAATCCAGCTCTCCAGCGTCCATCAAAATTGTTGTAGGCTATTTCCCTTGAACGGAAGTAACCGGCCACATCAACAGCAAAGCTGTTTCCTGCCTGTGAATTTCCTCCGATTTCCTGAAGTTCCAGATTGGAGCTGATAAACCTTCCTGCAACCGCCATGGAAAATTGATCGCTAAGTTTTAGGGAATAGGATCCATCAATGGCCAATTCGTTGGGTTTGGCCGTTGTTCCCGGATCGTTGGCAAATTGCCTTAACTCTATTTCTCCCAAGGTGAAAAAACGTAAGCTTACGGCAAATGCGCTTCGATCGTTTATTTTATTATAGTAGTTTCCGCTTAAAAGGGCAATGTCCGTAATAATGCTCTCCAGATAAGGGGTATAACTTACCCCAATGCCCATTTTGCGCTCCGCAAAGGCAAATTTGGCCGGGTTCCATTGCTGCGAATAGGCATCGACGGAAGTAGCTACACCCATATCGCCCATACCCGCGGCCCTTGCATCGGCGGCAATGGTCAAAAAGGGCACTGCAGTGGTGATAACCCGATCTTCCTGCGCCATTGTTCTGCCAAGGCACACAAGCAAGGTTAGTGTCAATAATTTTTTCATTTCTTTCATGTAAAATTTAGTTGGGTACAAAAATAAGCTTATTGAACAACTTCGATAAATTTTAGTCGTACTACATGTAAACGCCCTTTTTAAAAATATCTTGTGTTATGGGTATATTATTTTTAAAAATCCATGAACAAAATCCCGTCCCAAAGCCATTGTTTTCTAATCTCATCGATAAAATCCCCCGCTCCCTGCAAGAATTCGCCCTTTATTCAGGATAGTAACAAAAAGAAACCCTTATAATCCATACTATAATAGCTTTTACTTCGTTATGAATTTACACACGGAATCTTTTTAAAACTTATGCCCCGTGGATTTTGTAAAAAATATTTTTTGGGACCATGAAATATTATGTGCAAATCCTCGTTTTATAAGCCGAAAGTGACACACAAATTAATTAAAATATAATCTCCAAGCCGCTTGAAACGTGGTTTGAATTTTGAACTCAAGTCCTAATTATGAAAAAACAATTTATCAAAGTTGTACTCTCTTGTTTAGTGGTGGCGGGAAGTTTTAGCAGTTGCAAAAAATCTTCCGGGACATCAAAGAACGTTTCAAGAGCCACCGGCTGGAAAATCAATGCCAAGGAGGGTGGTTTCCAGTACAACACAGATTTTAAGGAACAGGCCACTGCCCCCGGTTTGGTGTTTGTTGAAGGGGGTACCTTTACCAAAGGGAAGGTTCAGGATGATGTGATGCACGACTGGAACAACACACCATCATCACAGCACGTTCAGTCCTTCTATATGGATGAAACCGAAGTGACCAATGTTATGTACTTGGAATATTTGGATTACCTAAAGAGTGTATACCCACCCGAAAATCCAAAATATGCCAATATCTACAAGGGAGCACTGCCGGACACCTTGGTCTGGAGAAACCGATTAGGATTTAACGAAACCATGACCAACAACTACCTAAGGCATCCTGCCTATGCAGAATATCCTGTAGTAGGGGTAAATTGGGTGCAGGCCGTTCAATTTTCAGAATGGCGTACGGATCGTGTCAATGAAGCCATGCTGGAAAAGGAAGGATATCTTGCCAAGGATGCCAAATATCAGGCCGTTACAGGTGAGGTAGAGGGCACCTTTAGCACTGAAGCCTATCTAAACAGGCCCGAGTCGGTCTACAACGGTCAAATTGATTCGCTCCAGGGCAATAAGAAAAAAGATTCCGTTTCTACCTTTGCCAAGCGCAGTAGCGGGATTATTATGCCAGAGTACCGCTTGCCCACAGAAACCGAATGGGAATATGCAGCTGCGGCCCTTCAGGGTTCTCGGGAATACAATAACTATAGAGGTAGAAAAAAATATCCTTGGGAAGGCGAGTATACCCGTAACGGGCAACGCGTGGGCCGAGGGGACCAATTGGCCAACTTTAAGCAAGGAAAAGGTGACTACGGCGGAATTGCCGGATGGTCCGACGATGGTGCGGATATTACCGCAGAGGTTAAGTCTTACAAACCCAACGATCTTGGCCTTTATGATATGGCCGGTAATGTGGCCGAATGGGTAGCCGATGTGTACCGACCCATAGTTGATGATGAAATAAGTGATTTCAACTACTACAGGGGTAACGTATATCAAAAAACTGCAATAGGCGAGGATGGAAAGGTAAATATCCTCAAAGATGAGATTGTCTACGATACCTTGCCCAACGGTAGAATAATTGCGGTTAACCTACCAGGCGAGATAAAAATGGTACCCGTGGACGAACAGGAAACTTATCTAAGGACCAATTTCTCCTCTAGTGACAATAGAGGATACAGGGACGGTGATCCAGGTTCTTCCAGGTTCTTTGACAGATTTAGTGATGAAGAGCAGGAGCAGGAAGGGAATGGTAGATCCATGTACAATTCACCCAAGCATAATGTTGAGCGAGATTCTGTTGGCAACATGATACGCCAGTACGATACCTCCAATAACAGGACTACCCTGATCAATAACGAAGTTAGGGTTTTCAAAGGGGGTTCTTGGAGAGATCGAGCCTATTGGTTAGATCCCGCACAACGTAGGTACCTGCCTCAATACATGGCCACGGATTATATCGGATTCAGATGTGCCATGTCCAGAGTGGGATCAAAATCCAAAACAAAGAACAAAACAGTTCGGGGAAAAAAGGTTAAATAGTTTTCCCAAAAAATATAAAGCAAGGCCCCGACTTTCTGTCGGGGCTTTTTTTTAACTTTGTGCCATGACCATAGCTGCACTGCACAAGCTCTTTTTGGAATTTCCCGCCGTTTGTACCGATACCAGGAAAATCACGAGAAACTGTATTTTCTTCGCGCTAAAAGGCGCCAATTTTAACGGTAACGAGTTTGCGATACAAGCACTTCAAAACGGAGCTTCCTTAGCGGTCGTGGATGAAAAGAAGTACAGTGCCGCCGATGGGGTCATCCTAGTGGAGGATGCGCTTAAGACCCTACAGGAACTTGCCAATTATCACAGGAAGTATTGCAATACCAAAGTAATAGGCCTTACAGGAAGCAACGGGAAAACTACTACCAAAGAACTGCTTTCGGCAGTGTTGTCCAAAAAGTACAAGATTGTTGCTACTCTTGGAAATCTTAACAACCACATTGGTGTTCCCCTAACCCTATTGTCCCTAAAAGAGGACACGGAGATTGCAATCGTTGAAATGGGAGCGAACCATCAAGGAGAAATCGATTTTCTTTGTACCATAGCGGAACCGGATTATGGGTATATCACCAACTTCGGAAAAGCACACCTTGAAGGTTTTGGAGGTGTAGCCGGTGTCATTAAGGGGAAAAGTGAACTCTACAGATATCTTCTGAAAAATGACAAGCATGTATTTTTGAATGCGGACGACCCGATACAGGAAGAAAAATTGGGAACGTATATCAAGAAGTTTGGGTATAGCAAGGTAAACCGTGATTACTATATCATTTCGGCCCTGGATGCCGATCCCTATGTTGCCCTGGAAGCCGAGGGCATCCAAATAAGGTCCCAACTCATTGGAAGTTACAACTTTTCCAACTGCGCCGCCGCCGTGCTCATGGGAAAATACTTCAATGTTCCATTGACGGATATCAAGGTGGCCATTGAAAATTATATTCCACAAAACAACCGTTCCCAAATGCTGGACCGCAACGGGCATCACATCATTTTGGACGCCTACAATGCCAACCCTACCAGCATGAAAGCAGCCCTCGATAATTTTAGCATGATGCAAGGAGCTCCCAAAATAGTGCTCCTGGGGGATATGTTCGAGCTGGGCAGTGCTGCACAAAAAGAGCATCAGGAGATTTCAGATCTGGTCATGGAAATGGCTTTTGACGACGCCTACCTCGTGGGAGAGCACTTTACCAAAACAAATTCGCCCTTAAAAAAATTCAATTCCTTTGATGACCTGGCCAACTTTCTGAAAACGCATACGTTGCGAAAAAGTCATATTCTAATCAAGGGCTCCAGGGGAATGGCCCTGGAACGGGCGGTGCAATTGCTATAAACATGAGCGACTCCTCTGGGCAGCCATGGGCACAGGATATTCCCGCACGGTTCCCAGTGTAATTCCCAAGCTATTTACACGACCCATTTCGTATGTCGAAAAACGTATTCAATAGCGTAAATCTGTTTATTGCCTTTCAATACCTGGTCGCGAGAAAAAAGCAAAGCATTCTTGCCACGCTGGGCGTACTCCTTGGCGTAACCATTTTTATCGTTATGATCAGTTTTATGACCGGGGTCAACGGTTTTTTGGATGATGCCGTGTTTAATGGAAGTCCGGACATTGTTATACACCAAAAGCCAGATAAGGTCAAACTTAAAGGTCTTTTCGGAACTAAGACCCCTGTTCTTCAACAGGTCTCCGATATCGCAACCTCCTTGGGGAGACATGACAATGTAAAGGGGTTTGCCCAACAGACCCTTTCCCCGGCCATCCTGCTCAGTGAAACACAGCAGCTGCCAGTGAGTATAAACGGTGTTTTCCCGGATAGGGAATACAAGATGGTAGATTTGGAACGGAGGCTTGTCCATGGAGATGGCTTTGAAAGTTTGAAAGATGAAAACGCTATTCTTCTTGGCGTTAGCCTCGCCAAACGGCTTCAAGTTTTCCAAGGGGACGAGCTAAGAATGATCCTTCCCAACGGAAGAAACCATAGCTTGACCGTATCGGGCATATTCAGCTTTGGGATTTCCACAATAGATAACCTCCGGACCTATGTAAACGCAAACACCCTGCAAGGGCTTTTGGAAAATGAATCGGGTATTACCAATATTCATGTAAAACTCAAAGACCGGGAGGACCTTGGCTTAAAAAATGCGTTGTTGCAACAATACGGGGGGATCATCGTAGATGATTGGATGGATGGCAACAAAACCATAGTAATAGGGAACAAAGTCCGCAATGTAATGACCTGGACCATCTCCTTTGCCCTGCTACTGGTGGCCGGATTTGGAATTTACAACATCATGAACATAACGGTAATACAAAAACGAAAGGATATTGCCGTATTGAAGACCATGGGCTATGCGGGCAAGGACCTTGTTTTTATCTTTTTGGCACAGTCCTTTGTCATTGGTTCCATAGGTTCGCTGCTGGGGAGCTTTTTTGGCTATCTGATCAGTTACGCCATTTCCCTGGCCCCCCTGGAAACTTCGGATTTTATCATTGTGGACACCTACCCTATCACTTTTGAGGTAAAATTTTACCTGCTGGGGGCCTCTTTTGGGATACTTACCTCCCTACTGGCGGGTTATTTCCCGTCCAAAAAAGCAAGCAGGGTAGATCCGGTAACGATTATTAGGGATATATGATATTGAAGGCGGAACATATCAGCAAGTATTTTCACAATCCAAAGAAACATAGGGTTCTCAACGGTGTTTCATTGAACGCAGAGGCTGGGGAGCTAATTTCCATCTTCGGGGAATCGGGCAGTGGAAAATCTACCCTCCTGTATATTCTGTCTACCCTGGATATGGATTTTGAAGGAACTTTGGAAATATTGGGGCAACCTACCAAGGCATTGTCGCAAGACGGCCTGACCGATTTTAGAAACCGGCATATCGGATTTGTATATCAATCCCATTTTTTGCTCCCGGAATTCAATGTATTGCAAAATGTGATGCTTCCGGCCTTAAAATTGGGCGAAAAGGACAACCAGGCCCTTCGGGAAGATGCGCTCTCCTTACTTGATGAAATGGGGATGAAAACCTTCGCGGATCGTCCTTCCTACCAGCTGTCTGGCGGGCAACAACAGCGTGTTGCAATAGCGCGCGCGTTAATCAACAATCCCGTACTGATCGTTGCGGACGAACCTACCGGAAATCTGGATCAAAAAAATAGCATGCTAATCTTTGATCTACTCTCACAAATAACAAAAGAAAGGAGCAAAACCGTAATTATGGCCACCCATAACCTCACCATACAGAAAAAATCCCAGCGGTTGGTTGAAATTATTGACGGTTCCATCCGACTATAGGATAGAAAAGATTGCTATGAAAACGATTATGGAAGCAAAGGAAAATATCATCATATTTGACGGAGAATGCAATTTGTGCAATGGGGTTGTCGGCTGGCTGCTTCGTTTCGCACCCGGAGGTATTTTCAGATACGTTGCATTTCAGTCCACCGAGGGACAACTGCTGTTAAAAAAATACGGTTTTCCCACCGAAAGCCTGGAAACGGTGATCCTGTTGGATGATAAAGGGGTCCATACCCATTCTGATGGTTTTCTGAAAATCGTTTCCAAAATACCAAGGTGGCGCTTGGTCGCCGCGCTTTTGGCGTTTATCCCAAGAATTATCAGGGATACGGTATATAATCTAGCCTCAAAAAATAGGGTGAAATGGTTTGGGAGATCAAAAAGCTGTACCCTTGTCTTTAAGCACCCGCTAACCTCATAGTCCCATTTTTGTATAGGTCCTGAAGAAAAAACCACCCGTATTTATCGGGTGGCATTTTGTGGGATATACTGGATTCGAACCGGTGACCTCTGCCCTGTCAAGGCAGCGCTCTAAACCAACTGAGCTAATATCCCATTTGGGCCTGCAATATCGGAAAATTATCCAAACATTAAACAATTTGATCGGAATATAAACCTTCCGTGAAAACTGTCCAGAATTTTGTCTATACTGTTATTTAGTTTTTTCCATCATTCCCCGTTTTCTTTGTATCATATTTTAACATGGAGGTCGAAATAAGGAAAACCCCATCAAATTAAAAATAACGATTTGTTCAATTTTGGTTGTTTATTTGGCTTGAATGGGGTCGGGTACGATAATATAGCACCTGGCCCCTTTATACCTTTTAATACATGAAAAAAGTAAAAGAACCTGCGACCTATATGTTTTAGCAAATTTCTATTTGGCAAAACCTACTATTTATTCACTTTGGGGAGTGATTATGTAGCCCAAACCTACTTAGTCTTTTGTTCCGGTTTCGGGGCATAGGGGATAGCTCGGATAGGTTATGGATACATACTGAAAAAGCAACAACTTTTTCTTTGTGTAGGTAGAGGGGGGCATTGGTATTATACCAGGCCCCTTTCTTTTTGGTGACCGCCCATTTCGAAAGGACTCACTCTGCCCTAGGGAATCATACCTTGGATTCTCTAGCAAGCATGTCTAGGATTTTGTCTAGATTTTTGTCTAGACTCCTATGGGGTGATTTCTTTTTTTATATGCTTTTTTTGAAAGGTGTTTTGCAAGTAGTATTGGCCTGCATCAATCGCTACTTGGCTGCGACGGTATGGCAATCTGAATTAAGTGCGTACGTAGCAATTGCCAGGCGTTCAATTAACGTGTGGAAGAGAACGGAATTAATTGTATATCTTAATCCCACGGTATCACTTTACAGGAGATGAATAGGACGAACAAAAGTCGAGTCAGAGTATGCATAGCGTCAATGGTGTTCTTTTCAGTTTTTACCCAGGCGCAAACCAAGATAGACTCGCTCATACAACGACTTGAAAATTCAAATTCCGATGTCAAACGATTTGGCATTTTGGATACCCTGACCGAAGCCATGGTGCGTAAAAACCATCCGCAACGGACGTCCTTCCTGAAGCGTACAATCGATTTGGCAAGAGAATTGGGTGAATGGGACAAGGCCGTTCTAAAATTGAGATATGTCTCGCAAGAGTATCTCTACACCCGCAAACCCGATTCGGCCATCTATGTACTGGATGAGATGTTGGGCCATCGATCCAAATTCAAGAAAAGACGATCGGTAGCTCATTTGTTGTTAAAAAGGGGAGGTGCCTACTTTAACAAGGAAGACCTTAAGCAGGCATCCAAGGACTATGAAAGAGCCGCGCATATCTTCCATCTTACCAAAGATTCAATATTTGAAGCCGATGCCATCTATTTCAATGGCCAGGTCCAAAGCGATCTGAGAAATTTTCCGAAGGCGGTAGACCAGTATAATAAGGCATATGCGCTCTATAAAAGCTTAGGCGATGTTACGTATATGACCCATACCCTCTCTGCTTTGGCTTCCGCGTATGCTTCGAATGATTTTGTGGAAAAGGCCAATGAAGAACGTCAAAAAATCATCGCTTCTGGATTAAAAAATAAGGATTACTATGTGGTAAGTGTAAATGCCTTTAATATCGGAGGTGGTTATCTTAAACATAAGGACTACGGGAACCTAAAGAAATATGTGGACATGGCATCCCACTATTTGGATAGCATTCCTGAAGGAAATTCAAAACAAGTACTTCAAATGATGATTGCCACAGGTTATGCCCAGTATTATCTGGAACAAGGCGACCTTGAAGAAACCTGGATGAATCTCAAAAGAGCGGATAGCTTACGAAAAACCACGGATGCGCCCAAATATTATGAAAACAACATCCTAAATGTTACAGCTTCCTATTACCTCAGGATTGGTAAAAACAAAAAAGCAGAACAGGCCTTGCAAAAAATACTGGCAAAAAAAGATCGTATAAGCAATAAGAAAGAGATGATCAGGGCCGAAAAGCAGATTGCAGAGGTATACGCCGCCCAAAAAAACTTCAAGAACGCATACCAGCATTTGGAGCGCCATCTGCAGGTAAAGGATTCTGCCTATAACACCATAAAGACCAACGCTTTTTTGTACTATCAATCTTTGTACGAGGCCGAACGCAATGAAAATGAAATTTACCGGCAAAAAACGACCATAAATTTATTGGAAAAGGACAAGGAATTGGCCACGGCGCTAAGAAGAACGCTTTGGATTGTACTGTTTTCGGTGATTTTGGCCGGTACCGGCATTGCTTACTACATCTGGGAAACAGGAAAACGGAAGCGTCGGGCGTTGGCCTCCCGATTGGAACGAAATAAAAATGAGCTACTTGAATTCACCAACCGCTTGCTACAAAAAAGCCAAGAACAGGAGGTTCTATGCCAAGAATTGGAACAATTGAAGCTGTCCTTTGGGGAAAAGGAGGAACTGAATACCATACAGGAACTGGTCAGGTCCAAAATCCTTACCCAAGACGACTGGGAAATTTTCAAGGAAAAATTCACCCTGGTATATCCTTGCTTCTTCATGGGAATATACAACAAGGGGTTTCACCTTACCAACGCAGAAGAGCGCATTCTTGCTCTGGAACGTTTACATCTAAAGACCAACGAGATAGCACATATGCTGGGGATTTCCCCAGATAGTGTCCTGACCGGACGGTACCGTTTGCGCAAAAAACTGGGTGCTCCCAAGGACATCGGGGTAATCGACTTTTTACAAAGCTTGTAATTCATCCCTTTAATGGGCACAAACAATTGTCTAGAGTTTTGTCTAGCTTTTATATCGTTTCATGATCTTTTTTTTCTATAGTTTTTAAGCTTCCTTTATTTTTTGCTTTACGTATTCAGCAGGGATTGTCTAGAATTTTGTCTAGGCCATATATTGGCTTTTTATTTCATTTTGCCGTGACTTTGTATACCAAGTAACCCCCTCTGTATATGAGAGTTCGGTGAAAAATCAAAACAAACACATATTTAAAGAATCCGGAACATGCAGACCCAAAACAAAAAAAACATGGATATCGTGGCCATTTTAAGTGACCTTGTTTCCGTCAAAATTCTAACCCCTCAGGACTGGTCCTTGTTTAAGGAAAAGTTCTCATTGGTGTATCCTTCCTTTTTTCCTTTAATTTTGACCAAGGGCTATTATTTTACCAATTCCGAAGAACGTTTGCTGGCGCTGGAAAAATTAAATTTAACCACAACACACATAGCCAATATTCTGGGCATTTCCCCCGAAAGTGTGCACACAGCACGTTATCGACTTCGAAAAAAATTAAACGTGTCCTGCAATAAATGTATCATCGGATTTTTGGAAGGGCAAATGGAAATGTAGCGCATTCCCCAGTCGGGTTGGCCGAGTTTTATTTCCCAACCTCCTTTAATATCCATGCGTTAGTATTGTGCACATCCCGAGCGATTCAAAGGCACCTTTTCACCTCTGTTTGGTTTTTTGCCTAAACGGAAAGAACAGTGCCTCCGATACCTCACAAATTTAATTGGAAATAAGGCTCGGGTAGACTGTATCCCGTTCAATTTCCCGGTAACACTTTTACACAGTTCCAAAACAACATAAGCTTTCCCCTTTATTAAAAATCCAGTAAAAAAATGTTGTCAACATAAGGCGTAACTACCTATAAACAAAGGTTTTTTGACGCCTTCTTCAGTATTTTCATTTTGTTCTGTATAGACTTTTGTACAGATTTTTGTCCAGTTGTCTTTGTTGTTTCCCGCGCTGTTTTGAGTGTAACTTCGCCCCGTCAAAACTTACGTTTGACGTAAAAAACCTCTTATTGCCATCAAGATCAAAAAGGGTATAAATAAGATGGATCTATTAACTAATAACCTTTAAAAAAAGTAAACTTTTTGCTTATGAAATCAAACAGACTTCTCCTTTTCTTTATGTCCTTATGTATTTCCATAGTTTCATATGGGCAGGTAAGTATTGGAAGCCCGGTTCCCGATGGATCGGCGCAATTAGACATTACCGCATCGGATAAAGGGGTGCTCATTCCCCGTGTGGCATTGCAGAACACCACCGATGCCACAACAATTACCAATGGAAACGTAAATGGCCTTGTTGTATATGTCCCTACGGCAGCAGGCGATATTGTACCGGGGTTCTACTTCTGGCAGGATACCACTTGGGAACGACTGCTCAACCCCGGGGACGTTACCGGTTTGGAAACGGTGACCGTCCTGGAGGACAGAGCGGATGGCTTGATCACCTATATAGATGAGGACGGAACAGTACAAACGGTAAACAAATCCGATATCACCGACAACGGGGACGGCACCTATACCTTTACCAATAATGATGGCAGTGATGTTCTTATAAACACCAATGGCATTACCATTACTGATTTGGTAGTAGGTAACCTGATCGCTACAGTAACCGAAGCGGATGGTACAATAACCCAAATCAATGAGACCATTGCCACCTTCGTGGACAACGCCGATGGCACCATCACCTATACCGATGAAGGGGGTACGGCTCGTAATGTGAACAAATCCGATATCACCGACAACGGGGACGGTACCTATACCTTTACCAACAATGACGGCAGCGACGTAACGATAAACACCAATGGCATTGCCATCTCCAATGTCATCGCGGGAAACCGTATCGCAACGGTCACCGAGGCGGACGGTACGGCGGTGGACATTGACGAGACCATCACCACGATAACGGGGACCGTGACCGGGAACCAGATAGCCACCTATACCGCCGAGGGAGGCACCACCACGGCCATCAACGAGACCATTGCCACCTTTGTGGACAATGCCGACGGTACTATCACCTATACCGACGAGGGGGGCACTGCCCGCAACGTGGACAAAGCCGATATCACCGACAACGGGGACGGCACCTATACCTTTACCAACAACGACGGCAGCGACGTAACAATAGATACCAACAGCATAGCGATCTCCAATCTAATTGCAGGAAACCGTATCGCAACGGTGACTGCTGCAGACGGTACCACAGTGGATGTGGATGAAACCATTGCCACCTTTGTGGACAACGCCGACGGCACCATCACCTATACCGATGAGGGGGGTACGGCTCGTAATGTGAACAAATCCGATATCACCGACAACGGGGACGGTACCTATACCTTTACCAACAACGACGGCAGCGACGTAACGATAAACACCAATGGCATTGCCATCTCCAATGTCATCGCGGGAAACCGCATCGCAACGGTCACCGAAGCGGACGGTACGGCAGTGGACATTGACGAGACCATCACCACGATAGCGGGAACCGTGACAGGGAACCAAATAGCCACCTATACCGCCGAAGGTGGCGCCACCACGGCCATCAACGAGACCATTGCCACCTTTGTGGACAATGCCGACGGTACTATCACCTATACCGATGAGGGGGGCACCGCCCGTGACGTGAGCAAAGCCGATATCACCGACAACGCGGACGGCACCTATACCTTTACCAACAACGACGGTAGCGACGTAACTATAAACACAAACGGCATTGCCATCTCCAACGTCATCGCCGGAAACCTGATTGCTACCGTAACAGAGGCAGACGGCACCACTGTGGATATCGATGAGACCATCGCCACCTTTGTGGACAACGCCGACGGCACCATCACCTATACCGATGAGGGGGGCACCGCCCGCAACGTGGACAAAGCCGATATCACCGACAACGGGGACGGCACCTATACCTTTACCAATAATGATGGCAGTGACGTAACCATCACCACCAACGGCATTGCAATCTCCAACGTCATCGCCGGAAACCTGATTGCTACCGTAACGGAGGCAGACGGTACGGCAGTGGACATTGACGAGACCATCACCACCGTTACCGGGACGGTGACCGGGAACCAGATAGCCACTTATACCGCTGAGGGAGGTGCAACCACGGCAATCAACGAGACCGTGACCAGCATCGCTCTAAACGCCGACAATACCAACCTGGATTACGTGGATGAGGACGGAACCACCAATCAAGTAGACCTTACCAATGCCATTACCAACTTGGAAACGGTCACCTCACTGGCCCAAAATGATGCTACCGGAGACATCACATATACCGATGAAGACGGGGGCACTTCTACCGTTGATGTCATCAGCACCAATGCCGGTAACCTGATATCCGCCGGCACGGACGGCGGGGCATTTGTAAATGCTGCCGGACTGACTGGTGATGGTTCCATTACTTCCAACGACCTTACTGTAGGGGGAGGCACCAATGCCACTTTGACTGATGTTACTTTAGAGATTGCCGCTGGTATGGTAGGTACCACAGAGCTGGCAAACAACGCGGTGACAACAGCCAAAATTGCCGATTCCCAAGTGACCAGTGCCAAAATAACCGATGGAACCATAACCGGCAATGATATTGCCAGTAATACCATAGAGACCGGTAATATCTTGAACGGGACCATCGCCGAAGTGGACATTGCTAATGATGCGGTAGCCTTGGCCAAATTGGCCAACGGTACTGCAGCAGGACAGCTTATGCGCTGGAACGGTACAGATTGGTTGTTGGTAACCGACACCTCTGTGGGTACGGACGACCAGACAGCAGCTGAAGTAACGTATGATAATACAGTCTCCGGCCTGCTAGCAGCCGATGTGCAAGATGCTGTAGATGAGGTCTTGGCAGCAGCACTGACCGTAGACATTACAGATAACGGCGATGGCACACTTACCTTCACAGACGCAACAGGAGGTACAGCTCTTGTTAGTCAAGATTTCCTAAGTACGGATGCCAATAATGATATCTCTGCCGGAACCGATGGCGGAATCTATTTGGATGTATCTGCAGCCACAATAACAGAAGCCGACGGAATCGTGGGCAACGAGGTCACCAACGCCACCGATGCCACCCTTACGCGCTCGGGCACCGGGACCGCGGCCAGTCCGTACACCCTGGACGTGGCCGCAGGTGGGATCGATACCGCCGAGCTCGCCGACGATGCCGTGACCACCGTCAAGATCACCGATGCCAACGTGACCCTGGCCAAACTGGCCGATGGGACGGCCGACGGCAACATCATTCAATGGAACAATACCGCCTCCGCCTGGGAGGAGGCCGCACTGGCCGCCGAGGCAGATGGGATCGTGGGCAACGAGGTCACCAACGCCACGGATGCAACCCTTACGCGCTCGGGCACCGGGACCGCGGCCAGTCCGTACACCCTGGACGTCGCCGCAGGGGGAATCGATACGCCGGAACTCGCCGACGATGCCGTGACCACCGTCAAGATTACCGATGCCAACGTCACCACCGCAAAACTGGCCAACAATGCCGTGACAACGGCAAAGATCCCCGACGGCAACGTAACCCTGGCCAAACTGGCCGATGGGACGGCCGACGGCAACATCATTCAATGGAACAATACCGCGTCCGCCTGGGAGGA
>CANLWN010000003.1 GCA_947494825.1 uncultured Flavobacteriaceae bacterium
TAAGTACAACGAGAGAAGCTCTTACGACAGTAAGGGCTTTTTTTGTGGAACGGAGTGGAACAAAAAGGGACTTGTGTTCACTGCCGCCAACGGCGGTACCCGCCTCGAGTACACCTTCGCAGTGCTTCGGTGCACGCGATACAGATGAATGCAAAAGTCAAAGCCCATGCTTTGACTTTTTTTGTTTTGTGCGCTTATTAATTTTTTTTTATCGGTTTCGGTCAAGACTCAAACCTTAAGTACAACGAGAGAAGCTCTTACGACAGTAAGGGCTTTTTTTGTGGAACGGAGTGGAACAAAAAGGGACTTGTGTCCACTGCCGCCAAAGGCGGTACCCGCCTCGAGTACACCCTCGCAGTGCTTCGTAAATGTGGTTCGGACAAGAACATAGGATTTGTTATCTTAGAGGAACAAGGCAAGCACTATGAAAACCGCCAACGTATACATATTACTTTTCGATGGATTCTCCGACTGGGAAATCGCCTATTTAACGCCCGAATTAAATAAAAGCGAAAAGTCTACGGTCAAATTTTTTACTGTGCATGCCCCGGAAGTCACCTCCATGGGTGGATTACGGGTGAGATCCGATCTATTGTTGGAGCAGCTGGGAATCGAAGCGGTTTCAGCGCTTGTACTCCCGGGCGGAACGGCATGGGAAAAAAACGAAATTGTGGGAATTGATGCGTTGGTAGAACGGCTCAATGCGGCCAACAAAACCATTGCTGCCATATGTGCGGCCACCACGTTCTTGGGGCAACGTGGCTATTTGGACCACATTGGTCATACCAGCAACGACCTCAACTATTTAAAGGCCGCGGCCCCCCATTACAAGGGAGAAAAAAAGTACAAAAATATCCCCGCCATCACCGATGGGAACATCATCACCGCCAATGGAACCGCTCCCCAAGAATTGGCTCGGGAGCTTTTTATAAAACTCAATATCTATGATCAAAAAGAAGCCGAAAAGTGGTTTCAACTTTTCAAACACGGTATTTGGACGGAAGAATAGCATGCGTAGCTATGTCATTCTTGCCTTCTCTATGCTGTTCTTGGGTAGTGCCAGCCTTTGTCCCCAGGAGCCATCCAAAGTTTCTGTCGATCCCCTTACTGTGAGGAATGCGCATTCCATGGTCTATCATGTGCAGGAGGCCAGCATTTATCTTTTCGCCGGGGCCGATGAACGCGAGGTGAAATCCGACCTATGGGTTTTGGAAGACGTTAATTGGCAAAAGGTGTCTGTAGAAAATGCACCGCAGCCACGGACCTTTGCCGCCATGGCCTATGACCCACAGGAAAACAGGATCCTCCTCTTCGGGGGTAGCAAAGTCCTATTCGGGAGGGAAGCTACCCCAAAAAATCTACATAATGACACCTGGCAGTTTAAGGATGGGAGTTGGCAAGAATTACCTACGGAAAATGCCCCAACGGTCAGGGCGGAAGCTTCCATGGTGTATGATGAAAACAGACAGCGCATGGTGCTTTTCGGGGGCTATACCATCCAGAACGGCAACTATATAAAACTTGGGGATACCTGGGAATTTTACGAGGATAATTGGCATTTGGCCTCGGAGAACGGACCCTCTGCAAGACATGGTGTGGTCATGGCCTATGACCCGGAGATCAAATCCGCGACCCTTTTTGGTGGCAGTACGGTAGACAAGCAGTATGGCCCGTCAAAGGGAGAGACCTGGATATGGAAGGGAGATAGTTGGGATAAACTGGCCGTTGAACAACCTCCGGGCATGTTCAACGCTTGCATGGCTTATGATACAGACCAAAAGCGATTGCTTCGCTTTGGGGGATGGAACGGAAAATCCAGGACGGATGAAACCTGGTCGTTTCAAAACAATACCTGGACACCCTTACAGACAGAAACCGGCCCCAGTCCCAGAAATCACAGCGGCATGGTCTACGATGAAAAAAACAAAAGAATGCTCCTCTTTGGCGGTCATGACGGAAAAAACGTCTTTGGTGATATGTGGGAGTTCAGCAATAATGCGTGGCAAAACATAACAACGACCAAGCCCCTAAAACGCGTAAAAAATGGGCATTGAGCGGCACCACAAAGCGGATTTCCATTAAAACACCCCTGGTAGCACCTTGAACAAAGCTTTAAAAATAATACTACATACGCTAATTATCGTCTTTTTGACGGTGGTTACGCAAATCGGTGGAATTATCTACCTGCTTTCAATTTTCCTCGTTAAAAAAAGCCCGGAAAGGAAAAGACTTAAGCAAATGGGAATCTTTACCAGTCTGTACTTGCTCGCTACCTTTTTGATCGTTCCGTATGTGGCACCTCTTTTTGGGCGGGAAAAAATAAGGGAAACCACTTTCGTCCAAGCCCATTCCTTCTTTTACAAACTCGCAAACAGAAATTATGTCCGGCCCCAGCTCAACAAGGCCATCGGAAACATAGCAGCCGAATTTGGACAAAAGAACGGCCCGATCAGGTTGGTGTATCTGGATGCCAGTTTCCCCTTTTGGGACCGATTTCCGCTGCTGCCCCATTTGAGCCACAATGATGGAAAGAAAATAGACGTGACATTGATTTACGAAGATTCTGACGGACAACCAAGCAACAAAAAACCATCTGTTTCCGGATATGGCGTTTACGAAGGTCCAACCCCAAGGGAATATGATCAAAATGCGGTTTGCAAGCAAAAAGGGAACTGGCAATACGATTTTCCAAAATACCTGACCTTGGGTACCATCAACAAAGATCTTGTTTTTTCAGAAAAGGGAACCCGTGAATTGGCGCTGTTGATTTTAAAACAAAGGGTGGTCGGAAAGATGTTCATCGAGCCACATTTAAAAAAAAGATTGAAGTTAACAAGCCGAAAGGTGCGGTTTCATGGCTGTGGGGCTGTTAGACATGACGACCACATACATTTCCAACTGCGATAGGAGAAATCATCCTTCTCGATCCCCGCAACCACCTCAAGGTGTTGTGGTAGAGGCAGAGTGGGATATGCCAAATTAAAGCAACCATTGCCTCCTATTTTGGCCCGAAATCCATTTAAAACGAGATGACAAAAAAAGTAGGATTAATCGGATAGATTTGTTATATTTGAAAGACTGGAAATTTGAACAATCAGTCTATAATCCTCCCCAAAATTCAATATAGTGAAACTAAAATTACCCAAAAACAAGATCATGCTGACTCTTTTACTTTTATTAACTACTGCTATTGGTGGTTCCATTACCATCTTGAGTGTTTATGCCCTTACCAATGTACATGACGATGTGATTGCAAAAGAACATCCTGACAAGGGCGTTGAATCTGAAGAAACAACCAGTCAAGAAGCCCGCAGTTAATCGCGAAAGACCAGTTTGGAAGAAAATTGTTGATAGGATCATAGAAGGCCTACTCAGCTAGCTATGGCCATAAATTAATGTATCGGGCCACTTCCGAGATCGAAACTCGGCCCTCCGCCCCCTTTAAACTTCTGTTAAACCATACAATAAATGGCCATTTTTTGTAGTTTTGTATGCAAATGAAAGCTATCCTTCATAAAATAGCAGCTTTTACCATGGCACTGATCGTGCTCTGTTCTACCATGTCGTTTGCTGTGGATATGCACTATTGCGGGGACCATTTGGTCGATTTTAGCTTTACGGACACCGTGGATACCTGCATGATGAAGGCCAATATGCCCAAACCTTCGGGTGAATGTGCCGCAATGGCTATGGAAATGGACTGTTGTACAGACATTGAAGTCGTAATCGAAGGTCAGGACGACTTAAAGATTTCTTTGGACCAGCTTTCCCTAGATCAACAGCAATTTCTCGTTGCTTTTACCTATACCTATCTGCAACACTTTGAGGGCTATGACGAAAATGTTGTTCCCTATACCGATTACAATCCCCCTCCTCTGATACGGGACGTGCAGATCCTAGATCAGACCTTCCTCATTTGATGTTAAACATTGGACACCTGAGCCCAACAGCCATCGCTGTTCTTGGGCCAAACCTGTTTTTGTACCGTTTTGGCCTAGCCAATTTCCAACTGTTTAACAATCATTCATATGCTCAACAAAGGCATTAAATTTCTTATCGAGAACAAACTGGTAGCCCTCCTGATGCTCCTCCTTTTTGTGGGCTGGGGTACCGTTAACGCACCCTTCAACTGGGATACGGGCTTCTTGCCCAGTAATCCTGTGGCGGTGGATGCCATCCCCGATATTGGCGAAAATCAACAGATCGTTTTCACCCAATGGCCGGGGCGCTCTCCCCAGGATATCGAAGACCAGATCTCCTATCCCCTCACCTCCTCCCTACTGGGCATTCCAGGGGTACGGACCGTACGGAGTTCCTCCATGTTCGGCTTCTCCAGCATCTACATCATTTTTGAGGAAGGGGTAGAATTCTACTGGAGCCGCAGCCGAATCCTGGAAAAGTTGAACTCGTTACCCAGCGGTCTTTTGCCCGATGGCGTACAGCCCACCCTGGGGCCGGATGCCACCGGATTGGGACAGATTTTCTGGTACACCCTGGAAGGTAGGGACCAGGAAGGAAAGGTTACCGGAGGCTGGGACTTACAGGAACTGCGCAGCACACAGGACTACTACGTGAAGTACGCCCTGTCAGGAGCGAGCGGTGTTTCCGAGGTAGCTTCTATCGGGGGCTTTGTGCAGGAGTACCAAATAGATGTAGATCCCGAATTGATGAAGCAGTATAACATTGGCCTACATCAGGTGGTCAGGGCCGTTAAACAGAGTAATCGGGATATCGGGGCACAGACCTTGGAAATCAATCAGGCGGAATACCTGGTGCGGGGGCTGGGTTATGTAAAATCCCTGGAGGACATCAAAAATACCGTGGTTGCCTCGGAGGAATACACTTCTATCCGGGTGAAAGACATTGCCAAGGTTTCCCTGGGCCCTGCGGTGCGTCGTGGTATTCTGGACAAGGAAGGTGCCGAAGTCGTGGGAGGGGTCGTTGTTGCCCGGTATGGGGCCAATCCCTTGGAGGTTATCAACAACGTAAAGGACAAGATTGTGGAACTCAGTGCCGGACTGCCGTCCAAAACCCTGGCCGATGGCCGTACCTCCCAACTGACCGTAGTGCCCTTTTACGACCGAACAGAACTTATACAGGAAACTCTGGGAACGCTCAATGACGCCCTGACCTTTGAAATACTCATCACCGTCTTGGTCATTGTCCTTATGGTATTCAACCTTAGGGCGTCCGTGCTGATCTCCGGCTTGCTCCCTGTTGCGGTATTGATGGTCTTTATCGCCATGAAACTCTTTGGGGTAGACGCCAACATCGTTGCGCTTTCCGGAATCGCAATCGCTATCGGGACCATGGTGGACGTGGGGGTCATACTCTCCGAAAACATCATTCGGCATCTGGACGAGAACAAGGACAAACTTCCGATAAACACGGTGGTGTACAATGCATCGGCGGAGGTATCCGGTGCCATCCTGACCGCAGTACTCACCACCATCATCAGTTTTATCCCGGTATTTACCATGATCGGGGCCGAAGGCAAACTCTTCCGCCCCCTGGCCTTTACCAAGACCTTTGCGCTCACCGCATCCATCATCGTGGCCCTATTCCTGATACCTCCCTTTGCGGCCTATCTTTTCCGGAAGAAAAAGGGTAAAAACATGGGAGGAACTGTGCTGAACGGTTTATTTATCATTCTCGGAATCCTGGGGATGGTGTATGGTTACTGGCTGGGATTGGTCCTTGTGGCCTTTGGTATCGTAGGCCTGCTTAAAAATTCGGTGGTGGCGTCGCAGTTACGCATAGACTTTGTACTGTCCGATAAACGGGCCAACCGGGTCAATATGCTCGTTTCCGTAGTGACCATCGTACTGCTTTTGGCGACCTATTGGCGGCCCTTGGGCTTTGACCGGAGCATTCCTATCAACTTAATATTTGTAGGGGGGATCTGTTTTATATTGTTGGCAGTTTTCACGCTCTTTAGAAAATACTATACACAGATCCTGCAATGGGCCCTGCAAAACAAATTGCTGTTCCTTTCCATTCCCACACTTTTGGTGGTCTTTGGTGTGATGATCATGCGGAATACGGGCAAGGAGTTCATGCCGGCCCTGAACGAGGGTTCCTTCCTGCTGATGCCCACTTCCCTGCCCCATGCCGGGGTAGCCGAAAACAAACGGGTGCTGCAGCAGTTGGACATGGCCGTGGCCAGCATTCCGGAAATTGAAACGGTAGTGGGCAAGGCCGGACGTACCGAATCGGCCCTGGATCCCGCCCCCCTATCCATGTACGAAAACCTGATCCAGTACAAATCGGAGTACATGCGGAACGAAGCGGGGAAACGCCAGCGCTTTCAGGTGGACGAAAATGGCCTTTTTGTACTGAAGGATGGCGGTCTGCTCCTAAATCCAAATGCCCAGGTGCCCAACAACATTTTGGAAAGTCAAAGGGAAAACATCTCCACGACCTTCCCGGTGTCCCGTGGGAAACTGATTCCGGACGCCAATGGCGAATACTTCCGTAACTGGCGGCCCGAAATCCAATCGCCCAACGATATCTGGAACGAAATCGTGCGCGTTACACGCTTGCCGGGGGTCACCTCCGCACCCAAATTACAGCCCATTGAGACGCGACTGGTGATGCTGCAAACAGGGATGCGGGCACCCATGGGTATCAAGGTAAAGGGTCAAGACCTGGCACAGATCGAAGCCTTTGGCCTTGCCCTTGAGGAAATCTTGAAGGAAGTGGACGGTGTAAAGGACGAAGCCGTATTTGCCGATAGGATCGTAGGCAAACCCTATCTCCTTATCGATATTGACCGAGAGGCCCTGGCCCGGTACGGTATCCTTATCGAAGATGTGCAACAAGTACTGGAAGTCGCCATTGGGGGTATGACCCTGACCCAGACTGTTGAGGGCCGGGAACGTTATGGGGTACGGGTGCGCTACCCCAGGGAACTCCGGGAAAACCCGACCGACATCAAGAACATCTACGTGCCCGTGGCCAAAGGCAGTCCTGTTCCCTTAAGTGAACTCGTTAGCCTGCGCTATGAACAGGGACCGCAGGTCATTAAAAGTGAGGATACCTTTTTGGTGGGCTATGTGCTTTTTGATAAGCTAAGCGGTTATGCGGAAGTGGATGTGGTGGAAAATGCCCAAGCCTTGATCCAACAAAGAATAGATCAAGGGCAATTGGTAGTCCCAAAAGGTATTAACTATCAATTCACGGGAACCTATGAAAACCAGTTGCGGGCAGAAAAGACACTCACTATGGTAGTACCCTTGGCCCTATTGATCATCTTTCTGATCCTGTACTTCCAATTCCGTTCCGTGGCTACCTCCTTGATGGTATTCTCGGGCATTGCGGTGGCTTTTGCGGGCGGTTTTCTGATGATTTGGTGCTATGGCCAGGATTGGTTCCTAAATTTTGGCTTCTTCGGGGAAAACCTCCGGGAGCTGTTCCAGATGCATCCCATTAACCTAAGTGTGGCCGTATGGGTCGGTTTTATTGCCCTTTTTGGTATTGCTACCGATGATGGGGTGATCATGGCCACCTACCTGCGCCAGACCTTTGACCGGAACAGGCCAAAAACCTTGGAAAGCATTCGCGCGTCGGTCGTAGAGGCCGGTGAAAAGCGCATCAGGCCCTGTTTGATGACCACGGCAACGACGCTCTTGGCCTTGTTGCCCGTACTGACCTCCACCGGACGGGGCAGTGATATTATGATACCCATGGCCATTCCCTCCTTTGGTGGCATGCTCATCGCCCTCATTACCTTATTGGTGGTGCCCGTGCTGTACAGTTGGAAAAACGAATGGCAACTTAAAAGTGAAAATCGATGAAGAAAATACTGAACATAGCAGTGGCGTTGTTGTTATGCAACGCTACCCAGGCCCAAAGCCTGGAAGCGTACCTACAGGAGGCGGAAGCCAATAATCCTGAGGTACAGGCCTTTGAAATCCGGTACAACATCGCCAAGGAAAAAGTAAAGGAATCCCAAGCGCTGCCCAACACGGAAGTGAGCGCGGGACTGTTCGTAAGCGAACCGGAAACACGTACCGGCGCACAAAAAGCTCGGTTCTCCGTGAAACAGATGCTGCCCTGGTTCGGGACCATTACGGCGAGGGAAAACTATGCGACTTCCCTGGCCGAGGTGGACTATCTGGACATTGCGATCACCAAACGGAAATTGCGGCTATCGGTGTCCCAATCGTACTACAGGCTCTATGCCATCAAGGAAATA
The DNA here is from genome assembly GCA_947494825.1 of uncultured Flavobacteriaceae bacterium. Lineage (GTDB taxonomy): Bacteria > Bacteroidota > Bacteroidia > Flavobacteriales > Flavobacteriaceae > JBNGOQ01. The sequence continues at coordinate 8,198 of CANLWN010000003.1, forward strand.
CAGGAGGCCCTGGAAGAAAACATCCAACTCCTAAAAACCTTTGAACAATTGGCTTTGACCTCGGTGGAAGTGGGCAACGCCTCGGCAGTGGATGTGCTCCGCCTACAGATCCGCCAGAACGAACTGCAAGAGCAGAAGGCTATTTTAGCGCAAGAACAGTTCGCGGAAAACCGTGCGTTCAACAACTTGCTGAACCGGGATGAAGCCCTGACCATCACAGTAGCGGATAGTTTGTTGATTACCGAAGATTTCCCACAGGCAAGCACAACGCTTGGGCTGCACCCCGAACTGGAAAAGTACGACCGCCTGTACGAATCCGTAGTGCAATCCGAAATCCTGAACCAAAAGGAGGCCAATCCAAACCTTGGTTTTGGGCTAGACTATATTCCGGTGGCGGACAGGGCCGGACTCAATTTCAGCGATAACGGCAAGGATATTTTCATGCCAGCGGTTTCCCTCTCCATCCCCATTTTTAATACCAAGTACAAATCCCGATCCATACAGCACAAAATGCAGCAGGAAGAAATAAACGCCCAAAGGGAACATCGCAGAAACCTTTTGGAAACCGTGCTTCACAATGCTATTGCGGGTCGCGAGGCGGCAAGGATAAGGCACCGTACGCAGTCGGTCAACCTAAAACAGGCCAGGGATGCCGAGGAAATCCTGGTCAAGAATTATGAGACTGGCACCATCGATTTTAATGAGGTGTTGGACATTCAGGAGCTACAGCTAAAGTTTCAGATGAACCAAATAGAGGCCGTTAAAAACTTTTACGGACAAACAGCGGCCATTAACTATCTCACGGATCAATACTGAAATGAATTCAGTACAGATAAAAACGGAATACAATTATTTTAAACCCTATAATTCAATTAAATTCAATACCTATGAAACTAAGAAAAATGAAATTCACGCTTACATACAACTATTTGGCCATTGGAACAATCCTGGTCCTGGCCTCCTGTGGGCAGCAAAAGCACAAACAAGAGGCAGAAAAAACAGCGCCGCAAACCATTGCTGTCGCGGATGCCTCCTTTTCGGACGAAAGGGCTGGAAAAGTTTTCCATGATTACCAAGAGTTGCGAAAGGCCCTGGTGCGTTCCCAGGCCGATGAAGTACTAACGGCAGCCGGAAAGCTTGGAAGCAGTCTACCTGAAGAACAGGTGGAAATGAAGTCCATGGCATCGGCCATGGCCGATGCAGCGGATATTGAAAAGCAACGCGCCTTGTTTTCCGATCTTACCGCAGCGATAGAGCCCTTGTTCGCGGAATCCCTTTCGGAGGGAAGCATCTACAAACAATTCTGCCCCATGGCCTTTGAAGGCAAGGGCGGGTATTGGATCTCCGATGTGCAGGAAATCCGGAACCCGTATTACGGGGATAAGATGCTGAAATGTGGTAGCGTTGTGGAAACCCTAACAAACTAAGATGACACAGCACACCTATCACATACACGGAATGAGCTGTAAGGGTTGCAGCAATCACGTAGAGCAAACGCTCTCCAAAGTGGCGGGTGTGTCCAAGGTGTCCGTAGACCTGGAAAAGGCGGAAGCCACCATAGAAATGGAAGCCGCCATCCCCCTTGACAAGTTCCGGGGAGCCCTGGAAAACGATGGGGGCCGGTACAGTATCCACGAACTTGGGGAACACCACCACACTTCCAAAAAACAAGCAGACGAACCTAAGGGCAAGGGAACGGGAACCTTTTACTGTCCCATGCACTGCGAGGGCGATACCACCTATGACGGTCCGGGGGACTGCCCCGTCTGTGGTATGGATCTGGTGGAAGAACAAAATTTATCGGCTACAACTTCAGTGCAATGGACCTGTCCCATGCATCCCGAAATCGTTAAGGACCAAGCGGGAAGCTGTCCCATATGTGGCATGGATCTGGTGCCCATGGAACCCAGTCTTTCCGCCGAGGAGAAGACCTACAGAAAGTTGTTGAAGAAGTTTTGGATCGCCGTGGCCTTTACCCTGCCCATCTTTTTGATAGCGATGTCCGAAATGCTGGCCCATAATCCGCTTTATGACCTCCTAGATCAAAAAACCTGGAACTGGGTGCAGTTTGGGCTTTCCCTTCCGGTAGTGTTCCACGCTACCTGGATGTTCTTTGAACGGGCCTACCGAAGTATCAAGACTTGGAACCTCAATATGTTCACCCTTATCGGTATCGGGGCGGGCGTGGCCTGGCTCTTTAGCATTTTCGGGCTGTTTTTTCCCGATTTCTTCCCGGCACAGTTCAAAACCGCATCGGGCAGTGTACACGTGTATTTCGAAGCGGCCGTGGTCATTCTCACCCTAGTCCTTATGGGACAGGTGCTGGAAGCACGGGCACACGGTAAAACGAATTCCGCGGTAAAGGAATTGTTGAAACTGGCCCCCAACACCGCCATACGAATCAAGGAGGGTGTGGAAGAGGAAATTGGTCTGGACCAAATCGTCCTGGGCGATATCCTTCGGGTAAAACCAGGGGACAAGATCCCCGTAGACGGTGTGCTGACGGAAGGGCACAGTGCTGTGGACGAATCCATGATCACGGGCGAACCCATTCCGGTGGACAAATCCGAAGGGGATAGGGTCAGCAGTGGTACCATCAACGGCAACAGCTCCTTTTTGATGCGGGCCGAAAAGATAGGATCGGATACGCTGCTTTCCCAAATTATCCACATGGTGAACGAAGCCAGTCGAAGTAGGGCGCCCATCCAAAATCTAGCGGACAAGGTATCGGCCTACTTTGTGCCCATAGTGGTGCTTATCGCTGTGGTCACTTTTGGGGTTTGGGCCCTTTGGGGACCTGAACCGGCCTATGTCTACGCCCTGGTCAATGCCATTGCGGTCTTGATCATTGCCTGCCCCTGCGCTTTGGGGCTGGCCACCCCCATGTCTGTGATGGTAGGTGTTGGCAAGGGTGCACAGCACGGGGTATTGATCAAAAATGCCGAGGCGTTGGAGAAAATGCATACGGTGGACACCCTGATCGTGGATAAAACGGGAACCCTAACAGAGGGCAGGCCTACGGTGGAAACCATAGATGCGACTGACGGTTCCCTGTCGGAAAAGGAGGTGCTTCAATACATCGTATCCTTGAACCAATTGAGCGAACATCCACTGGCCCAGGCCACGGTAAACTATGGAAGGGAACAGGGAATTGAACCTTTAAAGGCAGATGGCTTCCATGCCATTACCGGAAAAGGTGTAGCGGGAAATGTAAACGGGAAAAAGATTTTCTTGGGGAACGATAAAATGATGGAAGATACTGGAGCCACTACACCCGAAACCCTAAGGAAAAAGGCCCAGAACTATCAAAAGCAGGGCAAGACGGTCTCCTTTTTGTCCGTTGCCGGTGAAACGGTGGGCCTAGTGATCATCAGTGACAAAATCAAGGAAAGCAGCAGAAGGGCCATTGCCGAGCTGCAGCGGAAAGGCATTGACGTCATTATGCTTACAGGCGACAATTCGGACACGGCCAAGGCGGTCGCCGATGAATTGAAACTGACCCATTTTAAGGCGGGCATGCTTCCGGCGGATAAATTAATGGAGGTCGAAAAACTCCAGGCCAACGGAAAGGTGGTCGCCATGGCGGGGGACGGTATCAACGACGCCCCGGCCCTGGCCAAAAGTGACGTAGGCATTGCCATGGGCACGGGAACCGATGTGGCCATTGAAAGCGCTACTATAACCTTGGTGAAAGGGGATCTGCAGGGCATTGTAAAGGCGAGGAACTTAAGTGACAAGGTGTTGAAGAACATTAAGCAGAACTTATTTTTTGCCCTTGTTTACAACACCCTTGGGGTGCCGATCGCGGCGGGCGTGCTGTTCCCCTTTTTCGGAATATTGCTTTCCCCTATGATCGCGGCCGCGGCCATGAGTTTTAGCTCGGTCTCGGTCATTGCCAATGCCTTGAGGTTACGTACAACAGCAATTGAATAAATAAAATATTTCATATCATGAAGAAGAACGTTTTATACAGCATTATTGCAGCAATCGTAGGGCTGCTGGCCGGGTATCTGATTTTCGGGGATACTTCCGATGGGGCTTCGGCCGAGGAACACGACCACGGCCAGGAAATGGCATCGGGCCAGATGTGGACCTGCTCCATGCACCCACAGATCATGCAGCCAGAACCGGGCGATTGCCCCATTTGTGCCATGGATCTGATCCCTGCCGCCTCCAGCGATGACGGGCTGGCCAAAGATCAGTTTAAAATGACGGAAAACGCCATGGCTTTGGCCGATATACAAACCACCGTGGTGGGCAGTGGATCAGTGGGGAGCAATTCGCTAAAGCTTTCAGGAAAAATAGCTGAAAATGTGGATGAAATGGCCACCCAACCGGCACATTTTAATGGGCGGATCGATAAGCTGTTCATCAAGACCCTGGGCGAAAAGGTCCATATGGGTCAGGCCATAGCCCAGATTTATTCTCCTGAACTGGTCGCGGCCCAGCAAGAATTGATCACGGCCTATCGGTTGAAGGATTCCCAACCCGAACTCTACGCAGCGGTCAGGAACAAGTTTAGGAACTGGAAGATCCCCGATTCGCAACTGTCCCAAATAGAGGCCTCGGGCAAGGTACAAACGGCCTTTACCATATATGCCCATGTTTCCGGGGTGGTCAGCGAAATCATGGTCTCCGAAGGGGCCCACATTGCCGATGGCCATCCCATTTTCAAAGTAGCCGACTTAAGGACGGTCTGGGCGGTTTTTGATGCCTACGAGAACAAAGTGGGGCGCCTAAAGAAAGGGGAGGAAATCGATATGGTGTTAAACTCCTATCCCGATAAAAAATACAAAGCCAAGATTTCCTTCATCAATCCTGTGCTAAATTCAGCTACCAGGACGATCGAAGTCAGGGCCGTATTGAAGAATAGCGAAGGACAGTTAAAACCCGGTATGTTCGTAGCGGGTACCTTGGCGGTGGCTCCCGATACGGCAACGACTACCCTGATCATTCCGGAAAGTGCCGTGCTTTGGACGGGTAAAAGGTCGGTGGTCTACGTGAAGGTAGATGCCGATGAACCTACCTTTGAAATGCGGGAAGTAAGCCTGGGCGATGCCCTTGATGGGGGGTATAGCATAGTGTCTGGCTTGGAAAACGGGGATGAAATTGTGACGCACGGCACCTTTACCGTGGATGCCGCGGCACAACTGAAGGGTAAAAAATCCATGATGAACAAGCAAGGTGGGCAAACGACGACCGGTCATGAAGGGCATGAAGGTGTGGAATAGATTCCTCGCAGGCCCGGTATTTGGATATTCTTTAAAAATCCGCCAAAGATTTATTTAAAATTTGCCAGGGATTTATTTTAAATCTGCCAGAGATAGGGTTTAAATCTGTTAGAGATACGTACTGAATCTCTCAAAGATGTGTTTTGGGTCTTTTAGAGATGTGCTTTGGACCTCTTAAAGATGTGTTTTGCACCTCTCAAAGATATGCTTTGTATTCCCTGGATATGTATTTTAGGAAAGCTGCAGCTTTGTGTTTTTTGAGGCTGTCCAAAAAACGCATAATTTGTCATTCCGAGCCTGCGAGGAATCTCCAGTACGACTAGCAAGCGATATTTCGCCCCCATAACAAAGGGAAAACCCTTCCGATCAATTATCTTTATTCAATATGCAAAGGATTCGCCCTAAGCACTGGTTTGCACCCTTTAAAAACAACAGCAAAAAACATAAATGTCCGTCTATCAAAAACTATTCGAACTAGGTTCAAAATACGTAGGGAAGGGCAAGCTTTTCAAAGTTGGCTTTAACCTATCGCCCATGTACCGGCGCAGCACGGCCAGGGTGGTCCATGTATCCAAGGACCTGATGCAGGTTACCATAAAACTTCCGCTCAGCTATAAGAACAAAAATTATGTGAACTCCATTTTTGGGGGCAGTATGTTTTCGGCCGTAGACCCCATTCCCATGGTGCAACTGATCAATGTTTTAGGGGACGACTACGTGGTCTGGGACAAATCTGCCCAGATTTTCTTTAAACGCCCGGCAAGGGAACACCTCTATGCGGACTTTACCTATACCCCGGACGAATTGGACAGCATCCGGAAACGCGTGGCCCAGGAAACCGAAATAGAGATCTTAAAGACCACCTTACTTACGGACAAGACCAGGACCAAGGTGTATTGTGAAGTACGGAAAACAATCTATATTGCGGATAAGGCCTATTACAAAAAGAAAAGACAAAAATCCAAAAGCAGTAATTGATAAAGACTACGATGCACATAAGACTATGGGCAGCAATTAAAACCAGGCAAATGAGTTTAGAAAAGAACAAGGAAAATGCCATAGCCTTCTACAAAATGGCTTATGAAGGGAATCCCAAAAATGCTATAGCCAAGTATGTGGGCAAGGAATACATTCAGCACAACCCCGACGTGGCCGATGGCACCCAGGGATTTATCGATTATTTTGAACGAATGCAAAGGGAATATCCGGATAAATCCATCGCATTCGTTCGCTGTATTGCCGAAGGAGACTTGGTAGCACTACATACGCACCAAATATGGCCTGGAAATGATGAATATATCACTATGGACTTTTTTCGTTTTGATGAAAACGGGAAAATATGCGAGCACTGGGATTCCATCCAACAGATTCCCGAACGTTCTGCAAATCCAAATACGATGTACTGATAGGAAACAACCGCTATCCACGATATGGACAAGCAAGCCAATAAACGAAAGTACAATATAACTGACCAGGGCATTTGGGATAGCATATTCTCCGAGGTTCCGGAAGCATGGACGCGGACCGCACCCTCGGAATCCATGCGGGATTGCCTGGACCATTTTAAGGAACACCGGGTGCAAACCGTGCTGGACCTTGGTTGCGGTATCGGTATTTGGGCCCTGTTCCTCAGTAAAGCGGGGGTAAAAGTGACCGGGTTCGACTTCTCCCAAAAGGCGATAGATTTTGCCCAGGACTGGGCCAAAAAAGAAGGGCAAGAGGTTGTTTTTAGCTGTGCACCTTTGACCGACCATCCTTTTCAAAACCAAAGTTTCGACGGGATTTTGGCGGCGAAGATCTTGGACAATATCAGCTCCGAAGAACTCAACATCGTCAAGCAGCAGATCAACGCCCAATTAAACCCCAACGGCATCCTCTACGCGCTCTTTAACCCCTATATGACCCAAGATCAGCTTGCCATCCTAAAGAAGAGCGATAACCCAACAAAGGGAATAACCTCCATCAATTTCAAGGATCGGGAGTTGGAACAACTCTTCCCGGAATATCATTTGCTGCAATTTAAACGGTACGAACATGGCTTTAGGGGCCTGGTCTGGCAAAAAAACCACTGACAAATGCCATAGTTTGAAAATCTTGTGCTACAAACTTTAAAAATATTACCTTTAAATCAGCCCAATTTCGAGTATACAAAGAAATCAAGGTCCAACCTTAAGTAAACCTCATGAAAACGATTATTAAGAGTCTTATTTTGCTACTGTCCGTAGTAGTGATCCTCAGCTGTAAACAACAAAAAAAGGAGCATCCAAAAACGAAAAAGACCGAAGAGACAGTAAAGAAAAAGCGTCCGGTAGCCCTAGAAAATGGTAAATTCTTTGAGGTCGATGGAAAAAAAATGCTGTACGGCGGAGAAAAGGATGACCAGCATTTTGATATTACTGGTTATGAACTCAAAGATGGCCAATTTCATTATGGGATAGGCCGGGAAAAGTTTCCTGCCCTACTTGAACCGGAGTTCACTTCGGTACGGCAGGCCGATTCTATTTGGGCGGACAGTACCAGATTTTTAGTAGCGTATTCCGGAAAGGAGGTAAAAGCATATTCCGTGAAGGATCTTACCCGACACGAAGTGGTCAATGATGTTTTAGATGGAAAACCCATCATGGCCGTCTACTGCATTCTAGCCGATTTGGGAGCAATCTATGAACGGCAATACGGTGATGAGGAATTGACCTTTGCCTTAAGCGGTTATACCTACTATGACAAGGAGGTGTGGAACGGGCTTGACGGATTTGTACTGTGGGACAGGGAAACAGAAAGCCTATGGTGGCCGCTTATCGGAAAGGCGGTTTCCGGACGGCTTAAGGGTGTTGCCCTTTTGGAAATGGACGAAGCCCATTGGATAGATACCACATGGGAAGAGGTCAAAGCCTCATATCCCAATGCCCAGGTACTCATATCGGGTCAGGACTATGAAAGACCCTCGCATTGGAAAAAACTGGAGGATGTCTCCTCCATTACAGAAAACTATTCCATGGACCCATAGAAGTTGTTTGCCAACAATGACCATAAGTTGGCTTGGTCGGTTCTTTGGCCCAAAAGAAACCCATTTTGACCCTGCTTGGATTTAGCTGGCAAATTCCAAGCCATGCCGGGGCCCAACTATTGTTTTTAACATGACAAAGTCCGAATGGCTGTAGCATACGACAATTATTATAAGACCGAAAATCTGTTCGGGGAACCCTATCCCGAGTTGATTGCGTTTTTTTCCAAATTCGCAAAGAAAGGAAAGGTGTTGGATCTGGGCTGTGGCCAGGGACGGGATGCCATACCGCTGGCCCGGATGGGCTTTGACGTCGTAGGAATTGACAACTCCAAAGTAGGTATAGCGCAAATGAACCGGATGGCCAAAACCGAAAATTTGGCATTGAGGGGAATTGTTTCGGACATATATACGTTGGACAATTATGCCAACTACGATTATGTGCTATTGGACAGTATGTTCCATTTCGAAAAAAAAGACCTGAAAAAAGAAACGGGACTTCTAAAAAATATCCTGTCAAAGATCAAAAAGGGTTGCCTTGTGGTATTCTGCATTCAAGATACCGGAAAGAAAGTGACCATTTTGAACGACACGATCAATACCCAGGAAGGACATAAAAGAATTGCCGATGAGAAATTCCCATACGTCTACAAAGATGACGAGAGCGGACATAGCTCCACAACGAAGTACAGCATGATCGTAGTTGAAAAATAAGATGGGTCAGAACCATAGGGTATAAGAAGGCGGTACAACAATGACGACAAATGAAATCTTAGCACAAACGGACCATCGCCCTTGGCAACTTCCCAAACAAAAGTGGAAATTTTACCAGGAATGGAACCGTGCGGTTTTTCTACATTGGCAGACCGACCTGTTGGAACTGCGGAAATTTATTCCCAAGGAATTGGAAATTGATCTTTATGATGGTAAGCCTTGGATTTCCCTGGTCGCCTTTTCCATGGAAAAAATTAGGCCGAAATACCTCCCTCCCTTTTCGCCAATTTCAAATTTTGATGAAATCAATATCCGATCCTATGTGAAACACAAGGGCAAAGCGGGGGTCTATTTCCTGAGCATCGAGGGCGGTAAGTGTGCTTCCTGTGCCATTGCCAAGGGAATATCCGGACTGCCCTACCGCTTTTCCAAAATGCATCGGGAAAATGGCCTTTACCGATCGTCCAATGCCCCGTTTCAGGATCAATTGGACCTTAGCTATGAACTTTCCGATGGGATAGCTCCTAAAACCGAGTTGGATAGCTGGTTAACGGAACGATATGCGTTGTTCCAAGATGCGAGCGATGGCATAAATGCCTTTGAAATTCATCATGTTCCATGGCCTACAAACGCCATTGAGCTTAAAAACTTGAACGTCGATTACAAACGATTTGATGCCTTGCTAAAAGGGAATCCGGCCAAGGTCCATTACTCGGAAGGCGTTCAGGTGTTGGCTTGGGGAAAGCATACATACAAATGGGGTTAAACACCGCGCTATCCACCATTACGGCAAAAATTTTATACCTTTAAATGGCTTTCTTTTAAGCCCGCCCTTGGGGTGTCATTAATCAAAGAACGAGAACATGAAATACAAATCAAAAGTAATGGGCATAGTGCTGATCGCACTGTGTTTATCCGTTGTAGGGTACGGCCAGGATTCGTGGTCCCCTGAGCAAAAAGAAATCGTGGATGTCATAAGTCGCTTATCGGCAACCACCGCTCCCGGGGGTGGCGGTGCCGAGGCTTACGGAGAATTACTGGCCGATGATTTCAGTAGATGGACCATTGGCAGTGAGGTCACCAACAAAAAGGAAAAGTGGATCGAGGGCATTGCGGAATGGTTTGCCGATGGGTGGCGTGTTTCGGACCGAAAACAGCAATACCTTGAAATTTTGGTCCTGGATACCCTTGCGCACACCCGCAGAATTGTCACTGAAACCTATTTAGGTCCAAAAGGGGACACCTCTACCTCAAAAGCGGCCCTTTCGGAAATCTGGATCAAAAGGAACGGCAAATGGTTACTTTATAGGGTGAATATTCATCCCATGGATAGTAAATAAGAACCCCCCGCATGCTTTTTTCTATAATGAAAAGAATACAGGGGGTATTTTTTGTCCTTTTTGAGCCATTAGAAATCCCGGTAGGGCGACTCCAAATACTGATTGGCCTCTTCCTCCGAAAAGCGTGCCGTACTGTTATCCCAGTGCAGGGTTTTGTTCGGGAAACGTCCGGCTATCACTCCTAAAAGAATAGTTTCGGTCAAACGGGAGGCATAGGAAAACGGTGCGGAACACTCCTCCCTGCCAAAGCACGCCTCCACAAACTGGTGGTAGTGTTTTTTTCCTTCGGTCGCATAATCTCTTTTCGGAGTTCCCAAATTAAAAGATTCCACGTCCATTTCCTGGTATTTACCGTCCACGATCAGCTTAGGAAGTTTTAGGAAGTGGGGCAGGTACAGTCTGCCTTTTTCGCCCATAAACATAGCGCCCTGATCATGGAGCGCTTCACCGTCCGGCAATTTCAGGTCCTTATGGCTTTTTGGTGCACCAGGCCCGTCATACCACACCCATTTGAGGGTTTCCGCGGTATGTTTGGTCCCTGGGAATTCATAGGTAACAATGTTGTTCTCCGGATACCCAAATCCGGTGGGTTTTCTGCATTCATTTTTGATGGTACGGGGAACATCCAACTCCAAGGCGTTATAGGGGGTATCAAAAATATGAACGCCCATATCCCCAAGCGTACCACAGCCGTAATCCATTAATTTTCTCCAGTTTCCTGGATGGTAGACCCCTTCCTTATACGGACGTTCCGCAGAGGTGCCCAACCAAAGATTCCAATCCAAGTGTTCTGGTACGGGATCGCTACCTTCCGGCGCTTTTCCATCGTAACCCCAGTTTTTGGGCGACCAGGCCCGTACGGTATGTACTTTGCCAATAATCCCGGATTGTATCAAAAGCGTGGCCAGTTTATAATCGTAAAAGGAATGCACCTGGATACCCATTTGGGTCACCAGATTTTTCTCCTTGGCCAACTTGGTCATCGCCCTTGCTTCGGACACATGGTGTGTCAAAGGTTTCTGGCAATACACCGGTTTATCCATATTCATGGCCATTACGGATGCAGGCGCATGTGTATGGTCTGGTGTGGATACGATTACCGCATCAATGTCGTTGCCCATTTCATTCAGCATGGTTCTGTAATCGGCAAACACCTTGGCCGTAGGGTGCAACTTATGGGAAGCGGCCAAATTGTTGGCATCCACATCGCATAAGGCAACTACATCTACCAGTTTATGGGAAGAAATCGCCTCCAGATCCTCCACGCCCTGAAACCCCAAACCGATATGCGCCGTTCGCAGGCGGTTGTGGAAATTTGTTCTGGCCAACAAGGAAGGTGCCATCGCAATCCCCAAAGCGCCCAAGCTACTTTTTTTAATAAAATCCCTTTTGTTCATTTTCTTGGTATTTTGAATTATAATTTTTTGATTTTGATGTTTTTGAACCATATGGGACTGGCATGGTCCTGCAATCCTATGAAGCCCGTTTTATACTTGCCATAATCTTCACTATTTTTCCATTTATCCGAATTCTTTCTTTCGTACCAGTCCTCGGACCAGGGTACAAAAGATAGGACTTTTTTGCCATTGAGCCAGTGTTCTACCTTTTCAGGAGTGAACAGGATCTTGGAAGAGTTCCACTCTCCAATAGGGTTCAGTATTTTTCCGTTGGAATCCGAGGCATGCATCGCGTAGTCCGATCCCGTCTGCTGCAAGGGTTTTAATTCGCCCGGATTTTCGGTATAGCCCAAACTGGTGTTGTAGGCCGTAAGATCATGAATGCGTGCGTAATTGACATCATCGATCAGTTGATATTCCGGGGATACTTCCGGTGGGCTCTTATACCCTTCTTTGAGGTGATAAAAAATACCGCTGTTTCCGCCTTCGGGAAGTTTCCACTCCAAATACAACTCAAAATTGTCGAACTCCTCGGCACCATAGATGATATCCTTTCCACCCTCGTAATCCTGCTCCAACCCCAATTCGGTGTCAAAGGTCAACGCACCGTCCTTGGCCACCCAGCCGGGAGGTAGGGCATCCCCATTATAGGCTCGCCAGCCTTCTGTGCTTTTGCCATCGAACAGGACGATCCAGTCATCCGATTCCGTCACCGATTTTGTATCGGCCTCCGTTGCCGGGTCCGCTTTTTTGGGTTCTGTTTTACAGGCATACATGCTAACTGCAAGCGCTAAAAATAAAATCTTTCTGATCATTTGTATCGGATTTATTGAGTAAACGTTAATGTATTGTTTCAAGCGGTGCCATGGTTCTATCATCCATACTGCCTTGCCTCATTTGATCTTTCCAATAGACCTTGCGTAAGGTCCTGCCCTCATTTTCACTCTAAACCTAGAACTAAATTTCGGGAATTTTTAAACAAAGAAAGAAGCAACCGCATAAAAAGTGGGGTACTAAATGGGGTAATGGAATAAAAAAACATTTTTAAGGCACGCAATGGGGTAGACCTGTGACCCCGTCTGCCCAAAAATAAACCCTATGCATTACCTTTACTATTTAACCCAACCCAAGAAAAAGTTCAAGAGGCAAACCTTGTACGAACAATTGAACAAAAATGTCAAAACAGTTTTTTGAGCATATTAACCGGTTTATAACGATTACCGAGGAGGATTTTAGGGAGATTCTTCCCTTCTTTGATCCACATACCTTAAACAAAAAGGAAATGGTTGTGGAAGCGGGCACCCTAAGCAATTCCAATCATTTTGTTTTGGACGGATGTCTTCAAATGTTCTATTTAAACGATAGGGGAGCGGAACGAACGGTTCAATTCGCCATAGAAAATTGGTGGATGGCCGATTATCTGGCGTACCACCATCGGACCGTAACTGATTTCGCCATTCAGGCTGTTGAGGACTCCCAAATACTATCGATTACCTATGATAAGCAAGTGCAATTGTTATCTTTTTTTCCAGCCCTTGAAAAATATTTTAGGATCATTTACGAAATTTCGTACGGCGCTTCCCTAATGCGGATGAAATACATTTACGACCTTTCCAAAGAGGAAATGTACTTTCATTTTACCGAGCAGTTCCCTGAATTTGCCCAAAGGGTACCTCAATATTTGATTGCTTCCTTTTTGGGCCTTACGCCCGAATATGTTAGTGAAATTAGAGCTAAGAAACGTTCTTAAACCAGTTTAAGTTTTTTCTGCCTGTCCACCCATAGTTTTACGTCAACTTAAAAACGTACAAAAATGGACAAGAGAATTCAAATTGATGCAGCAGAACCCTTGGCGTACAAAGCCATGTTTGCCTTGGAGGGTTATTTACAGCAGGGCCAATTGAGCAAGATGCATAAGGATCTTATTAAAATTAGGGTCTCCCAAATAAACGGATGTGCCTTCTGTATTGACATGCATACCAAGGAGGCCCTGAAAAATGGCGAAGACCAACAACGTCTTTTTTTACTCGATGCATGGCGACACACCGATATGTTTACGGAAGAGGAAAAAACGCTGCTGCAAATTACGGAGGAAGTGACCTTGATACACCTTAACGGATTGACCGTTGAAACCTATCAAAAGGCGATTGAACATTTTGATGCCAACTATTTTTCGCAGATCATCATGGCCATAACAACCATTAATGCTTGGAACAGGATCGCCATTAGCACACATAAACCTATTGGCAACTGACGTATCTTTATAAAAACAAGATTTCAAATGACGGCATCCACAGCGTATAGACTCTGGAACCAGTACGATCAGCTAGGGGATTTGATCCATGGACTGTCTGCTGCGTTCATCAAGAAAAGACATGAGACCGAAAAATGGTCGATCCATGAAAACATAGCACATTTGGGGCGCTATCATGAAGTTTTTTCGGATAGGGTGGACCGCATTTTGAAAAATACGGAATCCCATTTTGAACGGTACAGTGCAGAAGCAGACCCCCATTTTATGAAATGGGCGGATCTGGATACCGCTGTAATTGTCCAAAGGACCAAATTGCTTAGAAATGACATGGCACAACACCTCACCTCACTAAAGGACGGTCAGGAAAGAAAGGTAGGGGTACATCCTAAATTTGGTGAATTGACCCTATTGGACTGGACGGAATTCTTCCTGCTGCACGAGGCGCACCATTTTTACACCATTTTTCGTTTGATCAAGGCCTATAGCACATAATCATAGTCTTTGGAAGTGTTGTTTCTCCCTGTTGGGTATTCCTTTTTGGGCGGAAGTTCCTATTTACTGACGTATTCCTTGGTTTTTCCGGCTTTTGTAAATACCAATACCAGTTTGCCTTTGCTGTTGTAATAATTTTTGATCAGCTTCCAGCCCGCATTTTCGGCGGATTGTACCAAGCACTTGAGTACATCCCCATTATGCAGGTCCAATTTGGGTTCTTGTGCCATTAGGCCTAAGGAAAACAATAGCAGGACGGCCAGGTTTAGTTGTTTCATATCTTTGTTTTTGGTTTGGACTTTATACCCATACGGCGCTGTTGGCGTTCCATAAGGGCCATGTCTACTACAAAAAGAATAAAGGAAACGGCAATAAAAAAGTGGGATGTAACAGGCGGGCAACTAGGGCAACAAGTGGGAAAAGATAAAGGTATCTACTTACCTAATTTGATCTTGTGACGTATTTTTGGATAACAATATAGGATAATCTTGGAAGTACCTAAAACTTCAAAAGTAAAATGGAGCGCTTGCCCCCGGCACTGAACTGGGACGGGCATCCAGGTATGCTTTTATCATAAAAAAAGCCTTAACCGCATGGCCAAGGCTTTCGTATACGTTTTAAGTATTCCCCTTATCTTCTTATAATCTCGGAAGCATCGGACAATCTAAGCTCGCGGATTACCGCATCACCCTTGAAGCTCAAGGTACTGGCTCCGGAAGCCCTTATATCTATGGTATCCGTTACGGTTAGAAAGGCCTCACTTGCGCCTGACAGCTCGATCCTCAGCCGTGTTACTACCAAATCATCATCACGAAGGTCGCTACTGCCCGATAAATCGGCATCCAAATGGTCAGCGCTACCAAAAATATCGGCCTTGGAAGCCCCACTGGTGCGTAATCGTAGGCGTTCCGTATCTACCTCTCCCTCAAAACCGGATGCTCCCGAAAGCCTAAGGGCGATGTCGGGGGTCACCAATGCATTTTCCAAGGTGATGTTGGAGGCTCCTGAAGCCTCAAAACGTTCAATGTTTTTGGTGGTGATATAAACGTTCAAGGTCACATTTCCCCGGAGGTTGGTGTTACGGTCCAATCTAACGATCAATAGATCTCCTTCCTTGCTGACACTAATTCTATCCTGAACATTCCTGTTGGCTTCCACCTCTATCCGTTCTTCCGTATCCGAAAAGGTCACAAAGGCATTAAACGCGTTTGACACGCGGAGGCCCGAATAATCCGTAAAACCAACCTCCCTGGTCGTGACCTCATCGGAGACTCGTACGGTCTCAAAATCGCACGAAAACAGCAAGCTGCATACCACGATTAGGCTTATATATGTTAATCTTGTTTTCATTTTGATTTCAACTGTTTGATTGTTGCAGTAAATTCTTCCGTAGTTCCATAACCGGTATCCATTGAAAATTTACCGGGAACCATTCCTCATCTTCCATACCCGTCTCCAGGGATATCACATTATTCTTCTTTAAGAAGACGGTATTCCCTTCTGAAAAAACGGCTTGTGTAGGTATTCCCCTAACTTCCAAATCCTTGTTGTCCTTGTTTTTATTTTCCATTGTTTATATTCTTTTTATACCTATTTCTACCCATATTGAATATCCCCACCTTAATGCCGATACCTGCGGAAAAACCACTGATCCGGGTCAAAGGGCCCGGACTTAGGCCTATTCTACTGGCAAACCGATAGCGCACCCCAGCTTCCAACTGCAAAAAGCGGGAAACATTGAACAAGGCGTTCAGCCCTGGCTCTACCACAAAAAAGGCGTCGGACACGTCCGGGTCGCCATCAAAATCATCATCAAAGACCCTATCCCCATCTATATAGGCCACGCCTCCGGCGCCTATTAAAATGGGTACGGAAAGGTTTACTCTGGATTTGCTAAAAAAAATGGGTTCCAGATGTAGTCCGCCATAGCCCCCGGCGACATCCTCGTTGTTGGAAAAAACAAAATCCCTAAAATTTTGTTGCGAATAAAATACGACACCGGCCCAGCCCACCTCAAATTGCTGATTGGCCACATAGGCCATTTTTATTCCTGCCAAATAAGTCTCCTTGCCATCAACTTCACCTATATGGGTGGTTATCCCAAGGTAGACTCCGTGTACCACGTTCTTGCGGTCATTGAATTCCAGATAATCATCAGGTTCCTGGGCCCATGCCAGGAAGCTTGAACCAAAAATGAGAAGCAGGAACGTTAGTATTTGCTGTTTCATGTGTAGTGTGTTTTTTTGATTGATACTCTAATAGACAAGCTACCTCCCAAAAAGTTGCATGTCCCTGAAGTTTTTTTTGATATTTTTTCGAAGGGCCCATCTTCATTGGATTATCCCAGTTTATGTACATTAAAAATCAGCGGGGTCAGTTCTCATTGAGCAGTACCACGCCCTTTTTCCCGTTTATGGAAATCTGCCCTGTTGGATTACTCCCATAGGTGGCCTGGATCTTCCGTATCCTTTTGCCCTTATCCAATACCTTGCTGTCCACATTTTCAAAAGATTTTGGAATCCGCACCAGTCCTTGCTCCAAGGTGGCATCGAACCGAAAAGCAAAATCGGAGATAAAGAGATTTATTTCGGACGATTCCTGTTTCAAATCTATAATTGTCTCTGGGCCGTGGATATGGGCTACTTTAAAATCGGTCACCTTCAATGTTAACCTGGCGTAGGCATCAATGGCCTCCAGGTCTATGGTGCTGAAGCGAATATCGCCCCTGATCCTTTCTACTTCCTCTATGCGGATATCGTCCTTACTGGAATACACTTCCAAGAGCGCAGCCTTCCCCATAACCACATTGCTACCACTGCTATTGAGTCGTAAATCTTTGGAGGCATCCATATGTACACCGCCATTTTTTACGCGGATATTCCCATAGTTGATAGCCCTTGCCCGAAGTTTTCCATACTTCAATGCGACATCTGCATTGTTCAGGTCTTCATTGATCCAAATATCCCCATGCTGCAGATCAACATTTAATTTTCCCTTCCAATCCTCTATGACCACATCGCCAAATTTGTTGGTAATGTCCATCTCGGCATGTATCGGTAGGTACACGATATAATCTATCTGTATGTTGCTTTTATCAAAATCAAAGGGGTTGGCCTTATTAAAATAGCGCGAAAAGATACTGCTGCTGCGCTCTGCGATTTCCAGGCCGATGCCTACAAAATCCTCTGACTTCTCAAAAATGGGATTGATGCGATCCAATAATTTTTGGGCATTTTCCAATTTCCTGTGATTGGCAGAAATATTAACGGTGACCGCCACCGAATTTTTCTCCCAGCCCGTTACCGTGATATCGCCGTAGCTGTTGTCCAGTTGTAACTCCCCACTGTTGGTAAGCGTGTAGGTGCGCTCAATTTTTTTGGACACTTTTTCTTGAGCAAAAAGTGTATGGCAACATGCCAGCGCAATCGCCAGCAGCAGCGACTTGCTATAAAATGTATACATCCTCATCATTCGGTTTTTTTGACTCGTTAATTTGCCTCAACAGATTTTCTATCAATTCTATGCGCTTCTTGTAATTGCTTACAATGGCCTCCAGAATCCGTTCATTATCCAGGTTTTTTTGCATTTCTATCCTCAAGGTCTCGTACTCAGCGTCTAGCTCGTCCATAAACTCTAGAAACTCCGCTTTCTCCTCCTGGGACAATTTTGGATGGTCCTGTACCAATTTTACCTGATACGAGACCAAGTTCCGGTAGTAACTATCTATATCCTGCAATTCCTTGTTCACCACCGTGGTTGTGCCCTCAAAGTTCCCCCAAGAACCCATGGCCAGGCCAATGACCGTAAAAAGTCCGAGCACGATAAAGATCCCAGCGGCTACCCGCCATTTGGCGGACCTCCAAAGTGGTATCGTTTTGGGTTTTGGCGCGTCTAAGCGGGAGGCGATATCGGCCCAAATTTTTGTCCTATCGGGCCTGTGCTGATCAAATGCCGATTGGTTATCCCGTATGTGTTTTTCAAATTCGTCCATCATAACGTATTTACAATTTCGATGAGTTTCTTTTTGGCCCTATGGTACTGCGATTTTGAAGTGGATGTTGAAATATCCAGTACTTCGGCTATTTCCACATGATCGTATCCTTCTAGCAGGTACAGGCTTATAATCTGTCTATATCCCGAGGGCAATAGGGAGATTCCTTTATTTATCTTCTGAATATCCATAGTTTTCGGTTTCTCTTCGGGCTCGTCCTTAATATGGTATACGTGCTTTTCCAAGGAGGTAGCCGGCACCCTTTTCAGTTTGGAATAATTGATGCTCTTGTTGATTACGATCCTTTTTAACCAAGAACCAAAAGTGCTTTCGTACCTAAAGGAATCGAGCTTTTTAAAGGCTTCCACAAAACTGTCCTGCACCACATCTTCCGCATCTTCCTTAATTCCCAGCATACGCATACTGATGTTGTACATAGCATCTATGTAGAGCTCGTACAGTTGGTACTGCGAATTTCGATCACCAGCCTTGCTTTTTTCCACAAGGTCGCTGTGAGTGTATACGATGTTGGACTCCAATTCCTTTTTAAACGTATTTGTTATGGGCCTAAAAGTACTTCTAAATTCATTTACTATAAGAGACAATTCGGAATTGCAAAGGTTGCAGCAAGGGAAAATAAACGGGATTATTCAGCCTTCCCTACATCCTATGCATCTCCAGTGGGTTACTGAAAGGTGTAGGATTCCCGTACCACCTGTGATACCCTAAAATAGCCGTTGGCATAGTTCTCCTCATTGTCCACATTAATGCAATTACCCCTAAGGGCAACAGGCGTGGTGCTAAAGAGTCCCGCTCCCTCGGACTGTTCTATTAGTATGCGTACATAGTTGTGATAGGCTTCCGAGATTCCCAGGAGTTCTACGTCCACGATATCGCCCGGGGCAAACTCCTCCGTATTGGTGTCCTCATCCTCCTCTTTTTCATAGTACCAACTGATTTCATTGCCATTTACGAACTCGTCGTCCAGTTCTTCCAGTTCGGGGAGCAGATCTCCCCTTTTCTGAAATTTGAAGAGATAAAAGTTCTTTTCATCCGCTGGGTCGGTGAAAATGACGTTCACCTCCAGAACCTCATCATCAAAACCATCTTCGGTAGACTGGGTAAGCTCCGTAATGTCCGTTACGGGCATTAGGGTTTCCGTTGCCCTGTAGGTTTCCCCATTGTATTGTACTTCCAAGGTGTAGGACTGGTTAAGTACCGGAACAAAATCCTGAGTGGTGTATTCCCCGTTATTTTGGTCCGAAAAAACAAATTGTGCGGCAGAGGTGTTGTTGGTCACCACCACAGAGGCCCCCGTTACCGCCGTATTGGTCGTGGTATCGAAGAAAGGGGTGGAAGTGCTCAATTTTATGGTCTGTGCGTTGCCTTGAGTGCCTTTTTCCCAATCCAGGGAGGCTTCTATGGTCAAACGGGCCGGTGCCGTCTGTACATCCACGTCGATTACATCCTCACAAGAGGAAAGGAACAGTATAAAAAGAGGTATGGCGATTCTAAAATATGTCTTCATTGCAATTAAAATTTAAAGTTATAGGTGATAGAGGGCACAATACCGAAGATGGCGGTCCTTGTGGCCTCATTGGCGCCGGTTTCCACATTTTGACCAAAGGAAATGGAAGCCGCATTTTTTTGATTGTAAACATTATAGAGGCCAAATACCCATTCTCCCTTCCAACGTTTATCGGGTCTTCTATTGGGCCTGTAGGTGGCCGAAAGATCAAGTCTGTGGTAGGCTGGCAATCGATCGGAATTCCTATCCGAAAAGCTGGCTATGGAGAGGCCTTCGTATTGGTATTGCCCATTGGGGTAGGTCACCGGTCTACCGGTCTGGAAGACCAAATTGGTCCCAAGTGTCCATTTGTCGTTGAGTTGATAGGCCCCCGTAAGGGAAAAATCGTGCGTCCGGTCAAAGGGCGTATTGTACCAGTCCCCATTGCTGATCCCAGGGCCGCCCGCGCTACCGCCTGAGGTTCGCTGTTCGGATTTGGACAGGGTGTAAGCAAGCCATCCGGTAAATTTGCCCTCGTTCTTCCGTAGCAAAAACTCCAACCCATAAGCCCGGGATTCGCCTTTTAGGATTTCGGTCTCAATGGTATTGTTCCCAATGAGGTCCGAGCCATCAATATAGTCGATTCTATTGTCTACCGTTTTGTAATAGGCCTCAACTTCCAGGGAATAGCTTTTGTTCATGAAATCCCTGAAATACCCAAGCGCGTATTGATCTGCCAACTGTGGTTCTATAAAGGGTCCACTGGGCGTCCATACATCCAAAGGAGTGATGGAGGTGGTGTTGGACAAGAGGTGAATGTACTGTGCCACCCTGGAATACCCGGCCTTTATGGAGGCCGATTCGTTCAATTGGTAGGCCAGGGAGGCCCTGGGTTCCAAATTCCCAAAACTGCTAATGGTCTCCCTCTTTCCAAAATTGGTCTCCCCTACGGCCGTACCACGCTCATAGATGCCCAAAGTGCTGTTGTATACCACGGGCTGGTTATTGGCATAGTTGGTAATGGGTTGTTCCCCAAAGCGGTGAAATGCGCTGTAGCGAAGCCCGTACTGAAGCGTTAGTTTATCCGTGAGCTTGTGTTCCGCGTTCAGGTACAGACCGCTTTCAAAAGCCCTTTTTCTGTCCAGCGACAGGGGATTGATGGCCGAGGTTTCCGAAGTAGGCCGTATTTGGCCGGGGTCAAAATCGTAATAGATGCCGCTCAATCCGAAATCGAGCTTAAACTTATCGCTGACATAATATTTAAGGTCGTACTTAAGGTTGTAATTACTGATGGATGAGATCCAGTCGAACTGTTCAATGGTGATGCCCAGGTCATAGTCGTATTTGCTGTAGATCAGGGACAGGTTGGAGAACAGGCGATCGTTAAAAATATGGTTCCACCGGAAATTTCCGGACAAGTTGCCATAGCTACTGTCAAAACTATCCCCAAAATTAAAGGCGTCCCGTCCAAAATAGGCTGAAAGGAACAGCCTGTTTTTCTTGTCGAGCTCGTAGTTGGTCTTCAGGTTAAGGTCATAAAAATTAGCACTGTTCTTCTCCCCTGCAGCCTTTAGCAAGAGGTGCGCATAAGAACCCCGGCCCGCAACCAAAAAGGAGCCTTTATCATTGAACATCGGGCCTTCCGCGGCCAATCTGCTCGAAATGATCCCAACACCGCCCGTAAGGGCAAAGTTTTTACTGTTCCCGTCCTTTTGGCGGATGTCCAACACGGAGGAAGCCCTCCCACCAAAACGGGCGGGGATGCCCCCCTTGTACAATTTAATGTCCTTAATGGCATCGGCATTGAAAATGGAAAAAAAGCCAAGTAAATGGGAGGTGTTATAGATAATGGCCTCATCCAGCAGCACCAGATTTTGATCGGCCGCCCCTCCCCTGATATTGAATCCGCTAGATCCTTCCCCGTTGTTGGTCACTCCCGGCAGCAATTGGATGGATTTAATGATATCTACTTCCCCCAGTACCACGGGCATTTGTTTTACCGTTTTGATGTTCAACTTGGAAACGCTCATCTCGGGTTTTTTAAGGCTGATGCGTTCGGGTTCCTCAGCGGTAACCGTAATTTCATCCAAGCGGGTGGCAAATTCCTCGATTTCAACATTTATTTTCTGATTGGCTTCCAATACAATTTCACGGCTGATTTCCCCATAGCCCACATAGGAAATGACCAGGGTATAGTTCCCTTTTGGAGCGGTAAGGGAATAGAAGCCGTATTCATTGGTCACCACACCTATGTTTGTTCCTTTGAACAGCACCGTGGCACCGAAGAGCGTTTCCCCTGTACTGGCCTCTTTTACTGTGCCGCTAAGGGTGTAATCCTGAGCGAAGGAGGTCAGGGTCAACAGAAGCATAAGGAACACTGAATTTTTCGTTTTTTGATCGTTCATTCTAAATTTTCTTGATTTATGACTGCTTTTAAAGATTCAAGTACTACTGACAGTCAAAAGCGGCAAGGGTTGCATGCAAGAACCAAGGAAGTTTTGGCTTGACTTCCGTCAAACCCTCCTGTGTCCTGATATCCAAAACCTTAGGCATTCCAGGCAAGGCGTTAAAAAATGTATAAACAGGGTGCAATTGCAATTCGTAGGGACAGGAAACTTTTAGTACTTTTAAACAGTATACAATCGCAACACATGAAATTAGGTGCCTTCTCCGTAAGCTTGAATGTCAAGGACATCCACGCTTCCAAGCAGTTCTACGAAAATCTGGGTTTTACCGTCTTTGCCGGCCAGCTGGAAAAGAATTATCTCATCATGAAAAATGGAAACGCCCTGATCGGGCTATTTCAGGGCATGTTCGACAAAAATGTGCTCACCTTTAATCCGGGCTGGGACGAAAATGCCCATGGATTGGACGAATTTGATGATGTTAGGGCCATACAACGTCACTTAAAAAGTAAGGGCATCGGCCTGATAAGCGAAGCCGATGAAAGCGGCACCGGACCTGCCAGTTTTATGCTGACCGACCCCGACGGAAATCCTATCCTAATCGATCAACATCTCTGACATTTCCATATAGGAAAGCGTAACTGTAACCTTTCACCCTAAATGAAATTGAAAAATGAAGGCCTTCGAATCCATTGAGACGTCCAGGACGGTCATTAGAAGACTGATGGTAACGGACAAGGAGAAACTCATCGCCCTATTGGGCAACACAAACATTACCGCAAACATGGCCTTCCCCGATGAAATGAAGACTGCCGAGGGAGCAGCCAATCTATTGAAGATAACCATAGCCTCCTACGGTACGGAAAGCCCTTTGCTGGCCTATGCAATACAGGATAAGAACAACAGCAGGTTTTTGGGGGCAACAGGGCTTAACCCCATGAAAAACAAGGAAATAGAAATCTTCTATGCCCTTTTGCCCGAAAATTGGAACAAGGGACTGGCCACAGAAGTGATGGATGGTCTGACGGAATTTATCCTGAATGATGGTACATACCAAGTGGTCTTGGCCTTCATAACACAAAACAACAAGGCTTCGATGCGGGTCGCCGAAAAAAATGGGTTTTCCAACTACGGATTGGTGACCAACCAAAACTTTAAGGATTTGGTATTTCTTTACAAAAAGGAGCGCAACCCTTCCTAAGCCGTGCTGAAAACACAAAAAGCCCGTAGCTTGTTGTATGAAATAAAAGTGTAGTATTGTGGTATCATGCCAAGTAGGATGAACAAACCCGAAGAAAAACAGTCCCACCAACTCGCCGAGCATTTTTTTCGGACGGAATACGGCCGACTCGTCTCCGTGATTACCCGTTATTTGGGCACTGCAAATGTGCAAACGGCAGAGGATATTGTGCAGGAGACGCTATCCAAGGCCGTTGACCATTGGCAGCAGCACGGCATTCCACCAAATCCGCAGGCCTGGCTGTACACCACGGCAAAAAACCACACCCTCAACATCCTAAAGCGTAAAAGCGTACACCGCAACTTTGAGGCTTCGTCCAGGACCTTGACCGATAAAAGTGCTGAATGGGAAGATTTTGAACCTACTTCGGCGACCCTTTCGGACAATCAGCTCAAAATGATGTTCGTCTGCTGTCATCCGGCCCTTTCCGAAAATTCCCAAATTGCGCTTATCCTAAAAATACTCTGTGGCTTTAGCATTGCAGAAATTGCCCACGCTTTCTTTTCGAGCCATGAGACCATTAACAAACGTTTGGTACGAGGGCGAAGACAATTAAGGGAAAACAAAGTGGCCTTTGAGATTCCACCGGACCTCGACCAACGTATTACCATTGTACTAAAAACGATCTACCTCCTCTTTAACGAGGGTTATTTTCCCTCCCAAAAGAACAGTCTTATCCGCTACGATCTATGTCTGGAGGCCATACGCTTGGTACAGCTCTTGTTAGCGGGCCCGATTACCGAAAACAAGGCCGACTGCCACGCCCTTCTGGCCTTGATGTACCTCAATGCATCCCGCTTTGAGGCCCGCATGGAAGAAGGGGGACTGGGAATGGATATGGAAAAACAGGACCGGAAAAAGTGGGACCAAGACCTAATACAAAGCGGCATTCGGCAACTTCAATGGGCCATGCGGGCGGGAAAAAGCTCCAACTTTCTTATTTTGGCCACCATTTCTGCCCATCATTGCATCGCCCCCAATTTTGAAGCTACCGATTGGCCCGCAATCTTGGCCTTGTACGACCAGCTTATCGTATTGGAAAACTCTCCACTGGTCCACCTAAACCGAAGTGTGGCCCTTTCCAAGGCCGAAGGCAACCAAAAAGCCATAGCCGAACTGCTACAACTGGAATCGCGGACCGATATTGGCAAGCACTACCTGTTCCATGCCACCTTAGGGGAGCTCTACGGCGACGAAAATGAACGGGAAAAGGCGATTGGGTGTTTCGAGAAGGCTATAGCCCTTGCCGGAAACCAAAGGGATATCGCCCTATTGAAAAAAAAATTAATGCAGTTTGTCCCTATTCGTTAAACGCAATTGTATTAGGGGTATAATCCATTAATTTAAAAAGACAAAAATGAAAGAATTCCTATTGTTGATCAGAAGTGAAGAAGAGCCCAAAGCCCATCTTTCCCCGGAACAGTTGCAGCAGCACATTGAAAAAGTAGGTAGTTTTATCAAACGCCTCACGGAAGAAGGGCGTATGAAATCGGCCCAGCCCCTGGAAATGGAAGGAAGAATGCTGTCCTACAAAGACGGGAAAATCGTCGATGGTCCGTACAACGAGACCAAGGAGATCATTTCGGGCTACTACCATCTTTTGGCCAAAGACCTGGATGAGGCCATAGCAATTACCAAAAAAGACCCGAGGTTCCAGGAAGGCATTTGGCGCGTAGAGGTGCGCCCGATCAAAAAAGTGGAAGGTATCAACTAAAAAACATCAGCTAAGGGCAAACGCAATAGTGATTTAGGTGAAAACCTAGGCCGCTATTGCGTTTATTTTAGTAAATTACCGGGAAAAGTTGCTAAGAACCCCCGGCCTCGACTTTCTTTGGACCGGGAACAATACAATGGTACATGGAAAATTTAAAAAACGGGGACCAGGCGGTTCCTTTTAGTTGCCCCGATCTGCACGGTAATCCCATTAATCTGTCGGACTATCGAGGAAAAAAAGTCCTGTTAAGTTTTTTTAGGGGCGCGCCCTGCCCCTTTTGTAATCTGAGGGTCCATCAACTTATAGGCCGGTACGCGGAATTTGAAGCGGCGGGTATAGCCATCATTATCTTTTTTGCCGCCTCCAAGGAGGAAATTATGTCCTATGCGGGCAAACAAGACGCTCCCTTCCCCATTATTCCGGATCCAGCCCTGGAAATCTATAAAAAATACGGTATTGAACAATCTTCCCGGGGCATGATCAGGGCCATGTTACAACCTGGAAAAATGTGGAAGGTAATGACCAGTGGTTTTTTTAATATGAAATCGATTCGGGAGCAACCCATCATCCCTGCCGATTTTCTAATTGACGAGAACCAAGTCCTGCAAAAGGTATACTACGGCAAAGATTTTGGCGACCACCTATCCATAGCAGAAATACTACCTTAAGATGATCCAACTGATCGACACCAACTTTCACCAACATGCCTGCACTATCGCCGATCGGACCAAGGGGATGAAGGTCTTCCATTTGACCAATCTCTCCTTCGTGGACAGTGGCCTGTCTTGCGATACGTTCAATATCATCCATATTTACAGGGGAAGTGCCCTTTGTTCCGAGGAGCTGTCCCAGGCCGTAAATCATTTTAAGAAGCGAGAACGGGACTTTTGTATCTGGATCAACGCTGAAAACCTGAACCGGAACGTGGATCGCTACCTGACTGCGCTTTCATTACATAGACAAAATGAGGAAAAGGGTATGGTATTGGACCTAGAGGCCTACCGACCGGTCTCCAAAGAAGCGGATAAACATATCCACTTGGTATGCAATAGGGATCAGCTTTCTGCCTACGCACAGGTCATTGCGGAAAATTGGACCCCCCTGGATCAAAACGTGCTGAAGTACTATGAAATGACCGCTTCCCACTATTTAGAGCCCTCCAACGGTATTGTGCTGTGCACCTATGAAAAGAATGACCGAATGGTAGCCACCGTGGAACTCTTCCCGACCAATGACGAGGTTATGGGATTGTACGGCCTGGCCACATTGGAGGCCTATAGGGGAAAAGGGATAGGATCGGCACTGATGCGCTTTGCGCTTAACAAGGCCAAAGTCCTTGGGTATAGTCAGGTGGTATTGCAAGCATCGGAAGCGGGCATTGAAATTTATAAACGATATGGTTTTGAGGAACAAACGGCCTATTTTGAATATGCCTAAAACGCAACGCATGAAAACAACGGTTATCCCATTTTTTCTGATGTTGGCCACCTTATGGTCCTGCAAGGAAGAACCTGTCGCCGAAACCACCGAAATCGTCACCTTAATGGAGGCTACAACAAGTTGGGATGGTGCAGCGTTGCCCCCATATCCGGAGGGCGATCCAAAAATTACGATTCTGAAAATCACCATCCCACCGGGTACCGAGCTGGCCCCGCATATACATCCGGTAATTAATTCAGGTGTGCTGCTCAAGGGCGAACTGACCGTAACCTCCGAACAGGGCAAAACCGTATCCTTGAAAGCGGGCGATGCCCTGGTAGAGTTGGTGCATACCGTACACTATGGAAAAAATGAAGGGTCCGTCCCCGCAGAAATCATCGTCTTTTACGCAGGTACCGAGGGAACCCCTACGGCCATCCTTGATAAGGAATGATTACCATGGCCTACCCTTAAAATTCCTATCTTTAAGGCATGGGAACATTGTCCATAACGATGGGCACAAGACAGGCCTCCCACCATACAAACATTTCTTATGAGAACACTGATCACAGCGCTCACCTGCAGTCTGCTTTTACACCTTGGATGTGTAGAAAAAAAACCGGCACCTGAAGAGAATACGGCACCCAAGTCCATTCAAAGTCCAAAAATTGTGGATCTATCGCACACCTATTCCCGGGAAACGGTGTATTGGGTCACGGCAAAGGAATTTGAACTGGATACGGTCTACCAAGGCGAAACGGATAAGGGGTACTATTACTCCGCCTTTAATTTCAGCACCGCGGAACATGGGGGCACCCACATTGATGCGCCCATCCATTTTGCCAAGGGCGGACAAACGGTTGATGAAATACCGCTGGAAAAATTGGTTGGGCCCGCCATCAAAATTGATGTGTCGGCGAAGGCCCTTGACCATCCCGATTATCTGATACGTATCGCTGATCTTCAGGAATGGGAAAAAAGGGAAGGACAACAAATTCCCGATGGGAGCATCGTGTTGTTGCAGACCGGATATTCTGCCTACTACCCCGATCGACAAAAATACTTGGGTACGGACCAACGTGGGGAAGAAGCGGTAAAACTCCTGCACTTTCCCGGACTTGCCCCGGAAGCGGCCGAATGGTTGGTAAAAAACCGTAACATCCATGCCATTGGCATAGATACCCCCAGCATAGACTATGGACAATCGGAATATTTTAAGACGCATGTGGTATTGCTTTCCGAGAACATCCCCGCCTTTGAAAACCTTACCCATCTGGACCAGCTTCCGGCTACGGGATTTGAGGTGGTTGCCCTGCCCATGAAAATTAAGGGTGGTAGTGGCGCTCCACTACGTATCATAGCCCTTTTGGGACCCTAAAATACCGACCATAAAGCAAATAGGATGAAAGCCGTTGTCTATACCCATTATGGCCCTTCAGGGGTGTTATCCCTAAAAGATGTGCCCAAACCAGTTCCCAAGGAAAATGAAGTGCTGATCAAGGTCAGGGCGGCTTCTGTAAATTCATGGGATTGGGACCTCCTTCGCGGGAAACCCTTTATTGCGCGTTTGGCCGGAGGGGGTCTTTTTAAGCCCCTTAAGCCGATTTTGGGCTGTGATGTGGCCGGGGAGGTGGAGGCCGTGGGCGATAAAGCAAACCGATTCCGTCCCGGTGATGCCGTTCTTGGTGACATTTCCCAAAGCGGCTGGGGTGCTTTTGCCGAATACGTATGTGTGCGTGAAAGTGTCCTCACCCCCAAACCGAAAGGCGTAAGCTTTGAGTTGGCCGCCGCCCTACCGCAAGCAGCCGTCATGGCATTGCAGGGTATCCGTGACTATGGCAAGGTAAAGGCAGGTCAGAAAGTGGTCATCAATGGAGCTGGGGGCGGTGTTGGTACCTTTGCGATCCAGCTTGCCAAATTACAAGGGGCCGAAGTAACCGCTGTGGACAGCGCTGCCAAACTATCTTTTATGCAATCGCTCGGAGCGGACCATGTGGTAGACTATACCCAGGAAGATTTTACCAAAACGGATGAACGATACGATTTTATTTTAGACGTAGTAGGGCACCATTCCCTTTTTGATTATAGACGGATCCTAAGCCCAAGGGGCTGTTACCGTATGGTTGGCGGGCCTACCGGCCTTATTTTTCAATCCATGTTGTTGGGGCCCTTTATTTCCATGGTAGGAAAAAAGACTTTGGGCATCCTCGCCCATGAACCCAACAAGAATATGGAACTACTCCTAAATTTGGTTAAAAGCGGTGAGCTGACCCCGATCATAGAGCGCCGATATCCCTTGAACGAGGTAGGCCGGGCACTGAATCATCTTGGTGAAGGTCATGTAAAGGGGAAACTCATCATTGTGCCATAAGTTATCGGGTCTTTTTAATTTGAAAGGCCCGCGAGATATTAAACCCAAAATGGATATCCCCACTAAAAAAATCACCGGTACTTTCCGCTAGAAAACCCTTTTCAACCATGGAAACGGCATTGGTGACAATCAATTGAAAGATATGCCCTCCGGTTTCTATGTCCACTCCGAAGGCCACGGAATTTTTAACGTTCAAGGATTCCAAGGGATTGGCATTGTAGTAGTACTCGCCATTGAGTGATACCCGCTTGCTTATCTTTACCCGTGTACCAACGCCCATAATAAACATATTATGTGGATCCTGTGGAGTTTCCACCGTATTGAAATGCACAAAGGTGGGCGATAGTTGTACCGATAGGTGCGGTCCAAACTTTCGTGCCAACAGGGCCTGGCCCGTATAGGTCAATCGTTCGCTAAAGGTAGGTTCGTTGCCCGGTTCAAAATCATCTATGGTCCTAATGGTGGTGCTCCCAAAGAGGGTAAGACTCAGGGGCGAGGGTCGTGAGCCCGTTTTTTGCCGCAACAACCGATATTTGATATACCCGTCATAGGTTTTCTCAAAAGAACTGCGACCTACAGCCAGGGTAAGTTGATCTGTAAAGGCATATTCGAAGCCAAAACGGATGTTGGAATCGTCCAGGCCAAAAAATTCATCAAAGCCAGAATTGAGTCGCCCGAAGCGATGGGAAATCAGAAATTCCAGAATTCCCTTGTTGCGTGTTTCCACAGAATGGCCATTGAGCAGGCGGGTACCGTTAAAGGTGCCAAAGACCAACTGCAGTGAATCTGTGGATTCCTGTTCCAAAATGGCCTCTAGGTCCTGGGAACGGGCATTGTTGGTCAACAGGATGATGATAAAGAAAAGGAGTAGTTGTTTCATGTTGTTATTTATAGGGTTTGTGGTAGAGTTCAAAACTGATCCTTATGGTTTTGGATATGTTGTTCCTTACCAAGGCAGGAATCTTAATGTTGTAATCGGCCACCTTAACTTCAAAATTGCCGCGAAGGATAATTTCATCTGCCTCTGTTTGTATAGTGGCCAGCGTACTCACCTCCTGCTCCACTCCATGAATACTGAGTTTTCCTCCAATTTCAACCTCAGTGGGCAACTCGCTTAGCGTTTTGAAATGGAGTATGCTCCCAGAGAATTTGGCCTTGGGATAAACGTCCGATTCCACATAATTTTCATTGAAGTGTTCCCGCATCAGGGCTTTTTCGAACATAAAGGACCGCATGAGCAGTTGTATCGCGATTTTCCCTGTTTTGCTATCCAGGACACTGAGGACCTGATCGTTGGTGGCTGTAATATCCTCCACGATGGAATGCGAAAAAAAGGAGATATGCCCATCTTTGGTGAAATACTTGTCCTGAGCGTTTACCGTACTAAGTGTCAAACAGAAAAAAAGGAATACGTAAAATGTTCTCATAGCTTTAATTGATTAGAATACATTTGACCAGCATTACATCCAATAAATATCCTGTACAAATACCCTTTACGCTGATTTCCCTGCCTTTTTCAATATCGGTGACCAAGGCACCCTGGTCCGGTTGCATATGGCAAATGATCCCTGCTTCCAGGTTACCTCCATCGAGCGTCACCACATAGTGATCCTTTACCCATTCTGTATGGATTATCTGCCCTTGTACTTGGATAACCTGCTCTGCATATTTTTGATCTGTTTGCATCTCATCTTCCTGATATTCCCATATGAGGTTGCGAGCGGTCACTTTATAAGCGACCTCCGATTTTTCAACATCGGTATGTGGCTTGTTATAGTAAGAGAGGCCTACCACTATGAGGGCTATAGATGCTATTGCCAATGCCAGGCCCCATTTTAAACGTTTTCCTTTCATGCACTGTTTCTTTAATTGTTGGGTGCTCCATTGTCTACCCAACATTCGATGTCGTTGATCTCAGCAGCGCTTAGGGTGCTTCCTATCGGCATTCGCCGTGATACGGTCTCACTCTTTACCCGTTGGGCAAGGCGCTCAACGTCACTAAAGGTGGTTAGGTCCGGGGCAAAGGGTTCTGAGCCGTCCCCATTATGACAGGGCATACAACGGGAGTTGATCAGCGGTCTTATGGTAGCGCTGTAGGAGACTTCAGTTTCACATCCCCCGACGAAGGGTCCGTCATCCTCGTTTACAACGTTGTTTTCGCACGAGCTTAGGTAGAGGGCAAATAACAACAGGATGTAGAGGGGTTTCCTTTTTTCCATGGTGTTTGTTTAATAGGTGATTTCAGGGCTAATTAAAGCTCCCTTTAGCGGGGTATCAAATAAAACAATGCGAACAGGAAAAAGGAGGCTTGAAAGGGAATTTTTCAGCTTGAAATTTTTCCCGTATAGTGGAAAATGGGACGTTGTTAACAGCAATCAATACTATCTGCCCTGCACATCCCGGAAGTAAGAGGGATGCTTACCTTCTCTTTTTGTTCAAATGTAGCACATAGGTGAAATTAAACCCAAAATGCAGTTTGCCGTCGTTGAAGTTAAAATTGTTGAAGGTCTGGGTAATAAAGGTCCCTGTTTCCAAATTTCTGGCATTGGTCAAATGAAACTGTAGCATTACATCGCTCAATTCCCAGTTCACCCCAATAGCAAAGGCGTCATATGTAGTTCGCGATTCGATGGGATTGGTCACGTAGTGGAATTCGGAGACGATGGCCACATGGTTCCCTACCTTATATCTTCCTCCCAGGCCCAGGGCAAAATGGTTCCTGGGATCGTCCGGGAACAATAAAGACCCTCGGTGTACAAAAGTAGGTGTAAACTGAAGCGAAAAATTGCGGCCGAATTTACGGGCAATCAACAACTGGCTGGTAAAGGTAAGTCTGTTCTTAAAATTATCCCTTGCAATGATATCGGGGTAGGCATCGCTGCGATAGGCGGTACTATGAAAAACGGTTATCCCAATGGGAGAACCCTTGTCTGTTCGTTGGCGGACCAGTCTATATTTCAAAAACCCATCAAATATACCGTCCCAGGTGGTTCCGCCCCCTCCTAGGGTGAGTCTATCGGAAATTCCATACGCCAGCGCGAAGCGTACACTGAGGCGATCGGCCAGAAAGCTTTGGCTCGGCACCGGGGTATTCCAAAATCTGTTCATCAGATGCCATTCGAGCACTCCCTTTTTACGGGTTTCCACAGATTGCCCTATAGCGATTCGGGTCGCTTTAAAAGTCGCTAGGGTGTACAGAGGAGTATCGGGTTGCTCCTGTTCCAAGGTCTTCAACAGATCTTGCCCTCGGGATCCAAAACATCCGAGCAGCAAGAAAAACAAAAGAAGCAGTTTATTATTGTTCATACGGCACATATTCAAATCTGAATGTAATTGAAATGGTCTTGGCAATATTGCGCGCTAAAATAGGCGGTACTTTGATCTCATAATCCTTGATCTCCAATTCAAAATCTCCTGAAAGGATATAGGTCCCATCCACTTTTTCAATCCGGGTCTTTATTTCGATTTCCTTGGCCACCCCGTGTATAGTGAGCGAACCCTCTACAATTTTGGTCTGCACGTCGGCTATGGTGGTATCAAAATCCAAAATACGGCCCTCAAAGGTCGCTTTAGGATAAATGTCCGACTCAATATAGCTTTCATTAAAATGTTCTTCCATCAGGGATTTTTCAAAAACAAAGGCCCGCATTAGTACACTAATGGCAATTTCGTTCTTTGAAAAATCGATAATGCTCAGTATTTGGTTGTTGGTCGCTTGGATGTTCTCTACCGAGGTATAGGAAAAAAAAGATGCCTGGCCCTGGCGTGTGATAAATTGATCGGACTCCTGTGCAAGGCCCAGGAATCCTATCAAAAGAACAAATGGCGTAATTAGTTTATTCATTGGTTTGTATTGATCAGCACACAATTTAATAATATGGCGTCCATTAGAAAACCTTTGCAAACACCTTTAAGCAAAACCTTTTGACCAGGTTTGAGGTTTTTTACCTGTTCCAATTGATCGGCCTGCATATCGCACATCAAACAGGCCAATTCATCACCTCCATGTAAAAATACGGTATAACGATCATTTAAAAAGGTGATTTCCCTAACAATTCCTTGCACCTCTATGGTCTTTTCCACGTAGCTTGTATTGGCAGACCGCTCGTCCACGAGAAAGGACGACACCAAACTTTCGGAACTTATCCGGACTTCCGTACGGGCTCTTTTGGTATCCCTGCTGGGCTCAAGGAAAAAAGTTATGAATACATAGCCCCCCAGTAAGATACATCCCATGAGGAATATTGCGGCTAAGCCCTTGTTCCTATTTTTAATACTCATTCCGTAATGCTTTTTTACCGTATCTACATCCGCTTCCGCTCCTTAAGCAATGGATTCTGAACATCAATTTGCAAATACGACAAAGGGCGTTGCTAAGATAATCATTTTCATTCCGCATATTTTTGGTCATATCCTTATAACTATTGAAGCCCACAAAGCTAAAATTGTCCTGCAATTTTGCCTTATGGGCTTGTATTACAACTTAACAAGAACTCAAACTTTTCTTCATAGCAACTTAATTCCCGAGCGTTGTAACGAAAACAATAGTTATGTACGGCCTTTACCTTTAAGGCACTTGATTTCCACTTCCAAGGGAGGGTGTACCGTCCTCTACCCAGTCTGTTGATGCTTCTCCTTCACCGTCATAAGCAATACTTGACCCGTTGGCCACATTGGGCACAAAGCCTCCAGCATTCCAGATTCCTGCGGTTACGGCCACTATTTCACGGGCATTGCCTGCAGCACCCCATTGTACAAAGTCACGTATGGTGTTGGCATCCGCAAAATTGGTATTGTTGATGTACAGTCCTACAGCTCCCGCAGCATCGGGTGCGCTTAGGCTTACAGCGGAAACTACAAGGAATTCCCCGGGAGCCAAGTTCACCGATCCACTTACTACATCGGTCATAGCAGGGTCCCCGATCCTAAAATAGGCTCCGGGCCCAAAACACAGCCAATAGCTAGCTAGGTCTACGGTAACATCTCCATTGTTATAGATTTCTATTTCATCATTAACAAGATATTCCACCTCATTGATTACCACAGATCTTACTGGCGCGGTTACCGTGTTGGCATCGCCAAAGGTTGTTGTGGTGGTCTCTGCCCAATCCGAAGATGCGTTTCCTTCCCCATCAAATGCAATGCTGTTGTCCACGTCTGCAATAACCTCGACAAAATCACCGGCCGTCCAGATTCCTGCGGCTACGGCAACACTTTCACGGATGCTGCCTCCATCACCCCATTGTACGAAATCGGCCAAAGTAGACTCGGCGGTAAAATCTGAATTATTGATGTAAAGGCCCAGACCTCCTGTGGCGTTGGCGCCGCCTATTTGCCCTGCAGCCGTATTAATCTGATCGTAAGTAGCCACCAAAAAGGCTCCAGGTGCAAGTGCCAGGTCCCCACTTACCGTTAAATCTCCAATTCTTCTGTACGTGCCAGGGCCTAGGCATAATTGATAATCGCTCACATCTATGGTGAGATTTCCATTGTTGTACAGTTCTACCTGATCGCCCAAATAGGCAACCTCATTGAGCACTACGGAGACTTCCGGCGCCACTATGGAATTTGCGTTTCCAAAAGTTGGATCTGCGGTTTCGGCCCAGTCGGAAGCGGCATCCCCTTCGCCGTCAAAGGCAATACTGGTCTCGCTGTTTCCGATTACCGTCACAAATTCACCCGCGGTCCAAATTCCTGCCGCTACGGCTACCGGTTCACGGACACTGCCCCCCGCGCCCCACTGTACAAAGTCGGATAGGGTAGCCGGGTCTGTGAAATCGCTACTATTGAGGTACAATCCAAGGCCGCCAGTGGCGTTGACCCCGCTTATTTGACCTGCGGCCGTATTGATTTGATCATAGGTTATTGTCAAAAAGGATCCCGGTGACAAGTTCAGGTCCCCACTCACGGTGAGATCTCCTATTCGTCTATAGGTTCCTGGCCCCAGGCACAAAAAGTAATCGCTCACATCCACATCGAGCGTACCGTTGTTATAAAGTTCCACCTGATCATTGAGGTAGCCAACTTCATTCAGCACCACCGAAGCCACATCGGGTACTGGAGGGGTAATCGTGTTTTGCGCGCCTAAGGTGACGGTAGTGGTTTCTGCCCAATCCGTAGCGGCATCGCCCGCACCATCAAAGGCCAGGGAATAATCTGCGTTCCCGGAAACTTCCACGAACTGTCCGGCGGTCCAAATACCAGCGCCCACGGCGACTTCCTCACGAACGCTTCCAGCAGCACCCCATTGTACAAAGTCGGCAATCGTTCCGGGGTCTGCAAAATCACTATTATCCACATAAAGTCCCAGTCCGGCCTCTGCCATGGGCATGTCATAATCAATAACCAAATACCCTCCGGGCGCCAAGTCTAGGTTTCCCGTAACGGTAAGATCTCCTATTCTTCTGTAGGTCCCCGGTCCGAGGCAAAGGAAATAGTCGGTCAGGTCAACGTTAATGTCGCCATTATTGAACAGTTCCACTTCACCATCCAAATAGACCACTTCATTCAGTACAACGGAAGCCTCTCCGGGTGGTGGGGGTGGAGGTCCATCATCTGTTGGGTCAACATCGTCATCGGAGCAGCTCCAGGCTGCAAAGATCATAGCCAATACTAATAGGTACTTTTTCATTTCATCGATTTTTTTTAAGGTTAACTAATGCCCAAAACAACATATTCTCACGCGCTATACATAAAAAAAGAGCGCGAAAGGGAAAAATGGGCCTTAAAGGGGAATAATCCTGTTTACGGAATGTACCAAACCGGAAAGGCATAAGGGTATACCGTGATTCCGCCATAAAGTTTATCTTAGCAGTTGCCTGGAAACCTCCTTTGGGTCTATTGGGCTTGATTGTTATGAGAAAAGACAAACTGTATTTCTTCACTTTTTTAGCGATATCGACCATCTTCATCATTATCGCCGGTATCGCTATACGGTATTTTATTCAGGTAAGTGCCAATCAAATGCTGGAGACCCAGATGGAATCCAGCAAAAGGGAAGCCAAGGAGGTGGCCAGTCTGATCGCCTACCAATTGGCCAGTGGTCTACCTAAGGACTCAATTATAAACAGTGTTCAACAAACCATTGAGAACACCAATGTGGAGACGGGTTCTATTAGTATGTTCGATTGGTCCGGCACCGAAATATGCAACCCGGATATAAAAAAAGTAGGGCAACAGGTAAGTCCCAATGAATCTTTTGTATCCAGGGTAAAGGACGATATCAGTTCAAATGATTTTTATGACCTCTTAATGAGCAAGCGGCAAGTTGGGGGTATCCGTGATTTTGGAAGTGGGGAACGGGAGTCCGAAATCATTTATCTCTATCCTGTGGACAATTCGGACTGGATCATTGCCGCCCATGCCAACATCACCAAAATATCTTCACAGATCGATAGTTTACGGAACAAGTTTTACATCATATTTACTATAATGGGCTTTTTCATCATCCTGTCATCGGTAATCACCGTTCGTCTTATAGGAAGTGCTTATGAAAAAAGGCTTGAGCTGAAGAATCAAAAATTGGAGAACGAGGTCATTAACCTCGCCAAACTGAACAGTGCATTGGACGAGTACCAACAGAAGGTGATCGGGGAAAAGCCCCAGGCGAGGATCGCCCCAAACCAGGTGGAAAAAGGAAAGAAAAGGATCCTTACCTATCTCCGCAACGAACTACTCCCCATCCCAACGGAGGAAATCGCCTATATTTTTACCGAACATACCATTACCTATGTGGTCAACTTCAACGGCAAGCGTACCACTACCAACAACAGTTTGGACGAGTTGTTCTCCAGTCTGGACGGAAGTGATTTTTATAGGGCCAATAGACAATTTATAGTAGCCATATCGGCCATCGAAAAGATTATCCGCTATGGCAATAATCAACTTAAGATATTGGTCAACCCCAATTCGGAGGTCGATGTCATTATCAGCAAGAACAGGGCGGCAGAATTTAAGCAATGGCTTAACTTATGAAGAAATCAATTGTGGCCTAAACCTACTGTCCCCAGGGCTGCAGCCTAACGACCTCTTCCAGAAATTTTTCAGTCTCGTACCTAACCGATTCCAAGTCTTTGGAGGTTATGGAGGAAGTCATAACATGATTGCCGACCTCCGGAAAGGCCACTTTCCTTTTTTGGGAAGTTTCCGTTCCCAATACTTCAAACATTTGTAGTACCGCAGGAATGGATATTACCCTATCCTGCACCGAATCGTTCTTGTAAAAATAGCCTACAAAGGAAGGACGGGTCATGCGTTCAAAGGTTTCCCTCCTCATCGTATGATCTACCAGCGCCTGTAGGTGGGTCAGGGCCTCTACCCTGTATTTGGAGGTCCAAAAGCGCTTTTTTAGCTCACTGGCCTTAAACTCGTGGTAATCGCTATTTTTTACCGCCCGAGCCAGTTGTAGGCCCCAGGGCCCCGCAAGTAATTTGGCGCTGGGGTCATATATCTCAATATTAGGGGAAAACAGGAGAACCGCCGCAATGTCCTGATCATCGCCTACCAGATGGAGTGCCAAGGTCCCTCCGGTGGAAGTGGCCATGACGATTACCTTTTCGCCCAGTTGTTTTGCGACGGCAATGGCTTCTTTAGCGGAATCGATAAGCCTGTTAGCGGTCAAATTCAGCATAGGTTCCTTTTCATTGAGCCCATGGCCGGCCAATCGGGGCAAATACAGGTTGCATCCATAGCGTTTGGCCATTTCCAGGTGCAGGGGATCGCCTTCCTTGGAGCTTGCAGACCATCCATGTAAATAAACAATGCTATAGGGTGTTTTGGCCGGAATACTATCAAACCAAACAATTCTGCCTTCGTTTTCCGGTTTTATAAGTGGGTTTGCCGCTTCCCGCTCCCTAATCTCCACTTCCAACTGGGACAAATTTGCATTTACGGAGGGTAATGCGGTATCCAAATTTGGCTTTTCCACTTTTGGGCCAAAAAAATAGACCAAAACCACCACTACTACTATTGCCAAAAGGCTTTTGAAGATCTTGCTCACTATTTTCATTGTTTTTCGCTATTTTTTTGTTTCGCCCTTAAAGCTGGCCGCCCGGGTAACTTGGCCTAAATATAAGGTTTTCCACTGCATTCCAAAGACTGCGGGAATACCAAAACAAGCTGCCTCCATTAGGCGGGAAACTTTCGATAAAAAATTACAAATCAAGTAAAATCCACGAAATACCATAAATCCGGTTCTACGTTAAAAACCCTGTCATACAACCGTTTTTTTCCCTCGTTGGACCAAAACCCGGCCAAAAGAGTAAACCAGGCCTGAACTTTGCAATCTTATTTGAAGAATTAATAAACAGTACGGTTATGAAAACAATTTTACTTATCAAGGAAATCTACATGGAAGGCTTCCGCAATCTCGGAAACTTCATTGTGCGCGAATATTTCAAGTTATTTGCGTGGTTCAGTTTCATTATGTTCCTGGTGGTCTTGTACGCCTTTATTTTTAGGGTGTCCACTGGTTTTATTTTTGACTGATCATTAACGTCATATTTTGAAGGAAATCCTACTTGCAGGTCTGCGCGGTTTTGGGAGGTTTATAGTTACCCACTATATCATCGCCCTGGGCTTGCTTTGTTTTGTCATTTCCATGGTTATTTTACTTACCTACCCCTTTTGATTGCTGGCAGGGCCTATAGGGGATAGATAGATCGGACATGGGTCCTGGCAAAAAGATTCATTTCCTTACCTTTGACCAGGTATGAAGAAGAAGTCCCTGTTTATAGCATTATTGCTCCTTTTGATTCCCCTAATGGCCCTCTTTCTGAGCAACTATGCCATTGAGAGGACGGCCAAGGGCAAAACCTTCCACGACGTAGATGAGATAGAAAAAAATAGGGTAGGCCTGGTCCTGGGCACTTCAAAGCGATTGACCGATGGCAATCCCAATCCCTATTATACCTTCCGCATTAAAGCAACGATACAACTCTTCAAAGCTGGAAAAATTGATTTTGTCCTGGTTAGCGGTGATAATGGGAGCGTCTATTACAATGAACCCACCACCTTTAAGAAAGACCTGGTAGACGGCGGTATACCGGCAGAGCGGATCTTTCTGGATTATGCAGGTTTTCGTACCTTGGATTCCATGGTGCGGGCCAAGGAGATTTTTGGCCTGGAGCGCGTTACGGTCATTTCTCAGGAGTTCCATAATGAAAGGGCCATCTTTCTAGCGGAAAAAAAAGGATTGAAAGCCATAGGTTTCAATGCGCGGGACATATCTGGACAGCAAGGTCTTAAAGTACGCTTTAGGGAGTATTTTGCACGGGTAAAAGTGTTCCTTGATCTATTGATGAATACCCAACCGAA
The DNA here is from genome assembly GCA_947494825.1 of uncultured Flavobacteriaceae bacterium. GTDB lineage: Bacteria > Bacteroidota > Bacteroidia > Flavobacteriales > Flavobacteriaceae > JBNGOQ01. The sequence continues at coordinate 47,588 of CANLWN010000003.1, forward strand.
ATTTTACGGGGAAAAAATCGAAATAAAATAGGTTGAACGCCTTGGTGCACCACAAATTGATGTTCCATGCAAACCTGTTTGACCAAAAAAACCTATTTTAGAGCCCATGAGCAACACAAGCGTGCATGTCCAAAGTTAAAACCCTCCTCAAAAATCTTGGACCGGGTCTGCTGTTTGCCAGTATGGCCATTGGAACTTCACATTTGGTATTGTCCACCAAGGCCGGTGCCCAATACGGTTGGCTCATGGTCATCCCCATCGTCTTGGCCAATATCCTAAAATATCCATTTTTTGAATTTGGCATCCGATATACCAATGTTACTGGAAAAAGCCTTATTGAAGGCTATCTCAACCGAGGTCGGGGTTATCTCTGGCTATATGCCCTAATCACACTGATTACCACATTTACCATTCTGGCGGCTTTATACGTGGTAACCTCGGGATTGTTCATCAACCTCTTTAAGATTCCCGACGTCCCCGTGAGCATAGTGGCGCTTGGACTGTTCGTTTTCATCGGTACACTCCTGATTATTGGTCGTTATAAATTCCTGGAGACCTCCTTGAAATTTGTCATTTCCATCCTATTTGTAGCCCTTATCGTTACCACTGCCCTGGTCGTGTTCAATGGTAAAGTGGCATCGGTACCCGATTTTAGGCCGCCCGAAATTTTTAACGAGGTCGGTATCCTTTTCCTTATCGGATTGGTAGGATGGATGCCCACCGCTGTGGAGGCATCCAGTTGGGTGAGCCTTTGGAGTTTGGAAAAATTTAAACTTACCGGAAAAAAACTCAGCTTGGGAGAGGCGCTCCAAGAGTTCAATTCCGGTTACATCATGACCGCCTTGTTCGCTGTTTTCTTCCTGGTTATCGGGTGGATGACTTTATATGGTACCAACACGGAAATTAGCGGAAATGCAATAATTTTTGCGGATCAGTTGGTGAACCTGTTCACCTCGAATATTGGGTCCTGGGCCTATATTTTTATAGCCGTATCTGCCTTTGCCACCATGTTCAGCACATGCATGACAGCCCATGATGCGGTAGCCCGGGTAAGTGTGGATATTGTGGAACTGCTCTTCTTAAAGGATAGGGCCTTTCCCAGAAAAAGATACTTCACCATAGGGGTGATTGCCCTGGCTGTCATCAATTTCATCGTAATTTCCGCTTTTGGAGCCAATATGGGGCAACTGGTGGCCCTGGCCACCTTTGTTTCCTTTGTCCTAGCACCGGTGGTAGGCTATATGAACCTCAAAAATGTGATGAGTTCGGACCTTCCCGAGTCGGCACGTCCTCGACGGAGGCTGCAGTTACTGACCTATACCGGGATTATTTTTCTCTCCTTGTTCGCCGTTTATTACTGCTGGATCGTTCTCTTTTGAGCAAAAGGACTATAGTGCGTTATCCTTAATCTCCCTTACCACCTCGGGATTCAACAAGGTGCTGATATCGCCCAGGTTTTTGGCGTCTTTGCCCGCTATTTTACGAAGGATACGACGCATGATCTTTCCACTTCGGGTCTTGGGCAATCCAGGAACAAATTGAATTTTGTCCAATTTGGCAATGGGCCCGATCTGTTCCGTAATCTGTTGGTTAATTTCCTTGCGCAAATTGTCCCGGTCCCTGCTCTGTCCAACCTCTTTCAAAATTACAAAGCCATAGAGGGCGTTACCCTTGATATCATGCGGAAAACCTACTATGGCCGATTCTGCCACCGCTGGATGTTCATTGATGGAATCCTCTATGGGTGCTGTACCCAGATTATGGCCCGATACGATGATGACATCATCCACGCGCCCTGTAATCCTGTAATAGCCCACGGCATCGCGCAAGGCGCCATCGCCCGTGAAATATTTATTCTCATAGGCCGCAAAATAAGTGTCCCTATAACGCTCATGATTGCCCCAAATAGTGCGCGCCATGGACGGCCATGGAAATTTAATGCATAAACGTCCTTCTACCTGGTTTCCTTGGATTTCGTTGCTTTTCTCGTCCATTAGGGCAGGTTGGATCCCAATAAAGGGTAAGGTGGCATAGGTGGGCGTGGTAGGGGTAACATAAGGTATGGGCGAAATCATGATGCCCCCGGTCTCGGTTTGCCACCAGGTGTCTACAATGGGGCTCTTCTTTTTTCCAATATTGTTGTTGTACCAGTGCCAGGCTTCTTCATTAATGGGTTCCCCAACCGTGCCTAATACCTTAAGGGAAGACAGGTCGTATTTTTCAACATGTTCCAACTGTTCCTTGGCCAAAGCCCTGATTGCCGTGGGGGCGGTGTAAAACTGATTTACCTTGTGTTTTTGGACCACCTCCCAGAATCGTCCGTAATCGGGATATGAGGGTACCCCTTCGAACATAACAGTGGTAGCACCATTGGCCAAAGGTCCGTAGACAATATAGGAGTGCCCGGTTATCCAGCCAATATCGGCCGTGCACCAGTAGACGTCTTCCTCCCTGTACTGAAAAATATTCTTAAAGGTATAGGCGGTATAGACCATATAGCCCGCGCAAGTATGCACCATACCCTTGGGCTTTCCCGTAGATCCCGAAGTATACAGTATGAACAAGGGGTCTTCCGCATCCATAACCTCAGCGGTACAGTCCGAATAGGCCTTATCCAAAAGCGGTTTCAACCAGTGGTCCCTGCCTTCCACCATATCAATTTTTTCGCCGGTGCGTTGGGCCACCAATACACTTTTGACCTCCGGACAATCCTCTAGGGCCACATCTACAATGCTCTTTAGGTTCAAGGTCTTTGCGCCCCGGTAAGACCCATCGGCAGTAATTACCATTTTACAGTCGCAATCATTGATACGGGTGGACAGGGCCGTAGCGGAGAAACCGGCAAAAACCACGGAATGTACCGCACCTATTCTGGCACAGGCCAAAACGGCAAAGGCCAGTTCGGGAATCATGGGCAGGTAAATACATACCCTATCCCCTTTTTTGATGCCATGGTCCTTGAGCACATTGGCCATTTGGCACACCTTCTCGTGCAATTTTCGATAGCTGATATGCTGGGCTTCCTCCTTCGGATTATTGGGTTCAAAAAGTAGTGCAGTCTTATCTCCCCGGGTAGGGAGATGCCGGTCCAAACAGTTCTCCGTAATGTTCAATTTCGCATTTTTGAACCATTTTACCTCCGGTTTGGAAAAATCCCATTCCAATACCTGATCCCATTTCTTGCGCCACACAAAATGTTCCTCCGCGATTTCTTCCCAAAAGCTTTCGGGATTGTTGACCGACTTCCTGTAGACCTGAAAGTACTCCTCCAATTGTTTGATGTGGTAATTACTCATTGCAACTTGTGTTTTTAATGCGATTTTGCCTTTCCGGAACCCTTTGGTATCCTTATATTTTCTACGATTTCCTGTACTTCTTTCGGCGGATCTGCGGTGAATTTTGAAATAATGATCGAAACGATAAAGTTAAGCATCATGGCGACAGTTCCAAAACCTTCTGGAGAAATACCGAACCACCAATCTTCACGGCCCCCGCCTCCGAACATATCGAACTTGAACTTGAGAATATAGAAGGCCATGACGCCAATGCCAAAAACCATGCCTGCAATGGCCCCTTCCTTGTTCATTTTCTTATAAAAAATCCCCAAGATAATGGCCGGGAAGAAGGATGCGGCCGCCAGACCAAAGGCCAGGGCCACGGTGGCCGCTACAAAATCCCGTGGGTTTATGCCAAAGTATCCGGCAACGCAGACGGCGGCAAAGGCAGACAAGCGGGCAGCAATCAGTTCCCCCTTATCGGAAATATCCGGTTTAATTTGTTTTTTAATTAAGTCGTGCGATATGGACGTAGATATGACCAGCAACAACCCGGCAGCCGTGGATAGGGCCGCAGCAAGACCACCGGCCGCTACAAGGGCAATGACCCAATTGGGCAAATTGGCAATTTCGGGATTGGCCAACACCATGATATCCCGGTCTACCGTGAGTTCATTGACAACTTCATCCGCGACATATTGAATCCTGCCATCCCCGTTCTTGTCCTCAAAGGTAATCAGTCCCGTAGCCTCCCATTTGGAAAACCAAGCGGGCATGGAGGCGTACTCCTTGTTACTCACCGTTTCCAAAAGATTGGTCCTGGCAAATACGGCAATAGCCGGAGCGGTGGTGTAGAGCACCGCAATAAAAAGAAGCGCATACCCGGCCGACTTCCTAGCATCCCGTACTTTGGGCACGGTAAAAAAGCGAACGATGACATGTGGCAATCCTGCAGTTCCTACCATCAATGCCATAGTAATAAAAAAGATGTCTATAACCGGCTTTGACCCATTGGTGTATTGGGCAAATCCCAAGTCTGTGGAGAGGCCGTCCAATTTATCGAGCAAGGATACGCTTTCCCCGAGGATATGGCCGCCCATTCCCAATTGGGGAACCGGATTTCCGGTCATCTGAATGGATATGAATATGGCGGGCACCATGAACGCAAAAATCAAAACACAATATTGGGCCACCTGGGTATAGGTAATTCCCTTCATCCCGCCCAGGACAGCATAAAACAGGACAATGACCATCCCGTACACCACGCCCCGTTCAACGGGTACTTCCAAAAACCTGGAGAACACCAGTCCAACACCCCTCATTTGGCCTGCCACATAGGTAAAGCTTACCAAAAGGGCACAAATGACAGCAACAGTACGTGCCAAATTGGAATAGTAGCGGTCCCCGATGAAATCAGGAACGGTATACTTCCCAAATTTCCTGAGGTAGGGGGCCAATAACAGGGCCAGGAGCACGTAGCCACCTGTCCATCCCATTAAATAGACCGAGCCATCGTAACCGCTGAACGATATTAGGCCGGCCATGCCCAAAAAGGAGGCTGCGGACATCCAATCTGCGGCGGTGGCCAAACCATTGGCCAAAGGCGGCACCCCGCCACCGGCCACGTAAAAATCCTTGGTGGAACCAGCTCTGGAGAGGAAGGCGATCACGATATACAGCATAAAGGTCACCGCCACCAAAATGTAGGTCCAGGTTTGTACCGTCATTCACGAAAAGAATTAGATCGACAAAGGTTTATTCATCAAAACCGTATTTTTTATCAAGTTTGTTCATCAATCGAACATAGATAAAAATGAGTATTACAAAAACATAGATGGAGCCCTGCTGGGCAAACCAAAAGCCCAGCTTAAATCCACCTATTTGAATTTCATCAAGACTGTCCTTTAAAAGAATACCAAAACCATAGGAGACCAAAAACCAAATGGAAAGCAATACGGTAAGATAAACCAAGTTCTTTTTCCAATAAGTTCGTGCTGCAGAAACCTTGTCCATAGAAGTTTTTACTTGCATAAATATAGGCAATCCTCACTAGATAGTGCAAAGTGGCCATAAAAAGCAGGTACTACGGCTATAAAAGGTTATAATTTAAGATTACGATGAGGCATCTTTCGTTTACCTTGTGCAGTTGCTCAATACAAAATACCCCATTGGTACAATTGTTCAGAATTTTATCCTCCCCATATCCCACGGCATATAGTAAATTGGTTGTTGGGACTCCCTTTTGAATCAAATAATCCCTTATGCCGTTCGCTCGGTTTTGCGAAAGCCTAAAATTGGTACTGCTCCCTCCCCTACTATCGGTATGTGCTTCAATTCGCAATTGCAGTTCGGGAAATTTCTGTACGGCAAGCACCACTTTGTCCAATTCCAGCGCTATTGCGGGGGTTACCTCCCATTTTCCTTTAGCGAAGAAAAAATCGTTTAACTTTAGTATGGTCTGTTCTTCCTTTTCCTCCACCAGGTCATCGAGCATGGTCAGGTCAATATCCAAGGTGGCTTCCTTTGTTTCCAAGGCCGCCTTGTCATAGGCCCTGGAAAACAATTCGTGCCTTTCCTTGGAAGCGGTCAACACCACTTGGTCTACCCATGGGATCTCCAATTGATACGCTCCGTCCTCCCTAGTGTACACTTCGGTGATCAAGTTGTTATCGGAATCAAAAAGTTTTATGGAAACTTTATCCACCCCTAACTTGGAACCCAGTCTTGAAACCTTTCCCTTAAAGACCAAGGTCTTCAATCCAGGTTTTTCGGCTACCCTAAAACCGTAGATATCATCACCTCCTTTACCCCCTTTGCGATTAGAGGAAAAATATCCCAAAAGACCGGTAGTGCCATCATCCTTAATGATGAACCCGAAGTCATCGGCGCTGGAATTGATCCCTAGGCCCAGGTTTATAGGAATGCTATAGCTGGTGTCTGACTGGAAGTTGGATTTATAGATATCCATCCCACCCAAGCCGTAAAAAACATCGGAGGAAAAATAGAGGCTGTTATCAAAAATAAAGGGTGCTATTTCGTTTCCCGCGGAGTTTATCCGAGGTCCCAGATTAATGGGCGCGGACATGATCTGTCCCTTGTTGGTGTACACGTAATAAAGGTCGGTACCGCCATAACTGTCATAAAAATTGGCAGCGAAGTACAATTTTTCGTTGGCGGCGTCATAAAAAGGGTAATAGAAAGAGGTGCTCAAATCCCGTAATAAAAATCCAAAAGTTCCATTTTCATCTACCTTGCCTATGGCCAATGCGTTCTTGCCATTATTATCAAAAGCCATTTGTCCGTCCTCCGCATTGGAAAGGATATAAAACAAACTGTTCAGATCAGTAGAATAAAAAGGTGTGGCCTTATGGAACTCGGAGTCGGGTACATCCGTAAAACGGTTTGCCGTCCCAATATCTCCGTTGTTTTCCATTCTTGCCACAAAAATATCGAGATAGGCTTCGCCAGAAGGGGCGTATACGGACTTGGAATCTTTTCCCCGCCCACTGGTAAACAAAAGTCGATCTTTATAAAATGTGGGCGAAAAATCGGATTGGGGACTATTGCCCGTAATATTAAAAAGTTCAAAATCCAGTTCAAAGGCATCCTTGGAACCCAACAATTCAAAATTAAAGTTGGCGTTTTCCAACAGTTCCTCGGGAAGTGGGGTGGTCTTGGAGGCCAGGAAGGCCTTTACCCGGTCTGTACCCGAAGTTCTACCCAGGCTAAGGAGCATCTTGTTAAAATAGTGATTGGAAAAGGGTTCCTCCTTTTTATACACTTCGATGTAGTTTTCGGAAGCGCCTTTGTAATTGCCCGTTTGGTAATAGGCATCGGCCAAATTTAATAGTTGTTGATTGGTCAAAGGCTTTTTCTCCTTTTCCTTGTTGTACTCCTGAATAGCTGCTTTGTACGCATACTCAAAGAACAAAATATCGCCCTTGGATTTTTTATCCTGTCCAAAAGATAGCGTGGTGACCATCAAAAAAAACACCATTACCGTCCTTGCTCGCATGTTTACCTTCATTTTAGAAAAATCTTGGGCTATCAATTTGTTTGGGTTTCCCTTTTTCGTTCCTTTTTTCCTTGGTCTTCCGTTGCTTTCCGCCTCCTTTTCCTAAATAGAACTTTAGGATGGCCTCATGGGAACCACTATTGAACTCCCCAAGCCCATTGGTATTGTAATCATAAGAATACCCTAAAAAAAGGCCGTCAGAAATCTGAAAGCCGGCCAAGCCGCTTACTGCATTGTCTATCCGATAGGAAGCTCCTATGGTCACCACATCACTTATCAAAAAATTGGTGGAGAGATTGATGTTTACCGGGGCTCCTTCAAGGTAGTTGACCAAAAATGCAGGTTTAAACTTCAATCCATCAGAAATATCAAAGACATACCCCCCTATGAAATTGAACTGGACCTGATCATTGACAAATGCCTGTACCTCCTCATCGTTGATCACGCTGGTTAAAAAGTTGGGCACGGAAAGCCCCAAGTACCAATTTTCCGCATACAGGAATGTCCCCGCCCCTACCGTGGGATAAAATTTGTTCAAGGTATTCCCGTTCAACAGGGGTTCATTGGGATTTTCAAAATTTCCTTTGGTAAAGTCCACATCCAATATGGAACCTCCAGCGTCTATCCCAAAGGCCAGTTTGGTATCGTCCGAAACATTTACCTGAAAAGAGTAGGCAATATCAACAAAGGTTTGGCTCGTGGGGCCCAACTGATCATTGACGGCGTTGAACCCAAGCCCGTGCTTTTCATTTGCCAAGGGAATGTTCAATCCTATTCTTGCCGTTTGAGGCGCCCCCGGGATATCTATCCATTGTGCCCGGTACAGCGCAGCGATCTCTGCCGTTTCCACGGAACCCACATAAGCCGGATTAAAACTCCCTATGTTGTACATATACTGGGTATATTGTGGTTCAATCTGTCCATAGGCCTTAGAGACCATGCCGTAAAACAGGAAGGAAAAGATAAGGATATTTCTATATAATGGGTTGCTCATACTCTCTAGTTCGCTTTATCGAATTATCTGTATCCATCCTTTTTGTACTTCCGTACCATCGCCAAGATCCAAAATATAAAAGTAGGTGCCATTGGGCAGTTGGCCATTGTCACCTGTACCGTCCCAGGTATTATCATATCCATTGGCCTCAAAGACGCTGTATCCGTACCTATCAAAAACTTGTAGATTGGAGGTCGGGAACAAATCACTACAATTCACCGTCAGGAAATCATTGAAGCCGTCGCCATTGGGCGAAAACTGATTGAACAGCGCACCGCATTCCAAATCGGTCCTAGGATTGACCACAATAGTCACCGAGGCCTCGTTGTTTTCATTGTTCCCGTCATTGGGGAAAGACGCTAGCAGGGTGGTGGTATTGGTAAAGGTACCTATAGAGGGCACTTGTACAGTAATTTCCAGGCTTGCCTCCCCATCCGCAGGGAAATCCAAGATTTCCCAAATCCCGGTATTTTCATCATAGCTACCCAAGCTTGACGTATGTGAGACATACAAAAATCCTAGGGGTATCTCTATGGGCTCGTTTACCCGAATATTGATCACCCTACTTTGTGAGAGATTGGTAAGGGTTAACGTAAAAACGATACGCTCGCCAATGGTAGGACCCTCATTGTCCACGACCTTATCCAGCGCAAGGTCTATATCAGCCGGATTACAATCCGGGGTCAGATTGGGATCACAGGGGTCCAAGGGGTCTGTCCCGTCGGTTACCTCCTGACCATCCAAAAGGGTGTCCCCATCGGTATCCGGATTATTGGGATCTGTTCCCAAGGTACCCTCCTCGCTGGTGGTAAGGCCATCATTATCGCAATCACTTGTCGGTAAAGGTGTGCCACCTATAGAGTCGCAATCATCCAGAGGGTCTGTATTATCGGTAACCTCCTGGCCATCCAGGATGGTATCCCCGTCCGTATCGGGGTTATTGGGATCCGTACCCAGTACGCCCTCTTCCGCATCCGTTAAACCGTCATTGTCCATGTCTACCATACAATCACTTATGGAGATGGTCAGGGTAACCGAACTATTAACGCAGGGAGCCTGTGCCCCAGTGGTCGTAAACGTGAATACATAGTCCCCGGCTACGAGGCCGGTAAAATCCACTATGTTCTGTGCATCTATGACAATGCCCCCACCCGATGGGTCGGTGGTAATGCTCCAGCTACCCACGTCCGCACCTGTAAGTTGGTTGTCCAGATCTATACTGGTAGGTCCTCCCGGACCTGCCACATTACAAGCTTGGGTGTCTGTGGCCGTACCTGGTGAAGGGGTTGGGTTTATGGTCGCGGAAACCGGGGTCCTTACAGAGGTACAATTGTTGGCTGTCGCCTCCACATAATATATCGTAGTGGTAGTCAGAATTGGTGTGGTAAAAGAGGTTCCGGTAGCTACATTGATTCCGCCGGTAGGCTGATCGAACCAATTTAGGGTACCCCCGGCACTAACTGTAGCCTCCAAGGTCATAGAACCAATATCACAGCGGTTATCTTCGGTGGTACTATCCACGGTGGGTGTAAAGTTTAAGGTCAATGGGACTTCCAACAAAGGACTTGCACATAAATTCACGGCGTCATAGTAAAAACCAAAATAAACACCCGGTGCGGCCACTACGGTACTTATCAAATGTGCTGCCGTATCAAGAGGGTCACTATTCGTACTCCAGGTGAGAACGGTCCCCGCAGGAGCGGTACTGTTGGTATAGTCGCTAAGGTCCTGACTGATGACATCGCAGAACTCCCTGGAAACGGAAGCCTCCAAAATAGGCGCGTTAATACCTGAATTGCAGGGTTCCGAACAATCAATGACGGAAACCACCAGTTCGGGAGAGGTAGACTGGTCCGTGCAAGGGGCAACCGCGCCTGTTGTCGTATAGGTAAATTCGTAATTTCCCTCTGGCTCTCCATTAAAATTCACAATATTGGAAGCGTTTATAGTAATCGTTGCACCACCCGGAGCGCTTGTCAGGGCCCAGTTTCCCGCATCGGCGCCAGTGAGCTGGTCATCGAGGTCTATTATGCTATTGCCATCACCGTTAGAGCTACAGGCCGAAACATTGTTCACGATGCCTGGGGAAGGTGTGGTGTTCGTCGTTAAGGTTACCTCCAGGGTCTGACTGGCACAGGAATTTACTGCATCATAGAAAAAGCCATAGTAGGTGCCTGTGGTATTTACTATGGAACTGGGCAGGAAGGCACTATCATTGGAGGTATCAGGGTCCGTACTCCAAACCAGTTCGGAGTTGGCAGGTGGTACACTGTTCGTATAGACATCCAAGTCCTGGTTGACCACATCACAGAAAACCGTCGGTACCGGAGCATCCAATACAGGTGCCGTGGTTCCGGCAGCGCAGCTGTCGTCATCGGTAAAACTACTGTTGCCCACATTATCCGCGGCCAGCACGGCATTGGCGCTGGGATTGCTCAGGGTAATGCTCACCAATTCGTCCGCTTCTATAGCAGTATCTCCGGTTGTGGTTACTACAACCGTTTGCGAGAGTGTTGCCGTATTTGCCGGAAAGGTCAGGGTAGCTACCGTACCGTTCTCGTTACCACCTGCTATGGTATAATCCACTGTAATGGGGTTAGAAGGGTCGGAAGCGTCTATACTAACGAGAAAGTTGATCGTTGCCGGGCCCGAATCGCCCTCCGCTACCGGCGCAGGGTCATTTATACTAATGGTAGCCTGCCCATAGCCAAAGAAGCCCATGCAAAAGAGCGCACCAAAAAAGCCTAGTTTTTTAAGAAATTGCTTTGGGAGTAAAAAAACCATATCGTTATACGCTATATCGAGCTTTTTGAAGCTAAAAATTCAATCCATAGCAGCAAAACCAGGCTTGGTAAAATCGGGAGTCAATAATAAGAAAAAATCGGTGCTCACACTAAAAAAATGGGCTAAATATGATTTTATCTGTTGTACGGCAGCATCGGTTTTTCTAAAGTGGAAGTTCTGCCGAAGAGGTTTCCGCGGTCTGTTCAATTTTCCTCACTAATCCCTGTAGTACTTTTCCGGGGCCCACTTCCACGAAACTACGCGCCCCATCCTGGACCATTTGCTGTACACTTTGTGTCCATTTTACCGGTGCCGTAAGTTGCGATATCAGATTTTTCTTTATGGTCGTCGCATCCCGTACGGCCGTAGTGGATACGTTTTGATAAATAGGGCAACTAGGGGCCTCAAATCCGGTACCTTCTATAGCCGCCGCCAGCTCCTCTCTTGCCGGTTCCATCAAGGGGGAATGAAAAGCACCGCCAACGGGCAGTACCAAAGCCCTTCTTGCACCAGCTTCCTTAAGGCTTTCGCAGGCCGCATTTACGGCTTCCACATCGCCAGAAATGACCAATTGTCCAGGACAATTATAATTGGCAGGGACCACAATGCCAGGTGTTTCCTCGCATATCCTCTCCACTACAGCATCATCCAACCCCAAAACGGCGGCCATGGTACTGGGCTGCAATTCACATGCTTTTTGCATGGCCATGGCCCTCTGAAAGACCAGTTGTAAGCCGTCCTCAAAATTTAAGGTATTGTTGGCCACCAGGGCCGAGAATTCCCCAAGGGAATGCCCTGCTACCATATGGGGCTTAAAAAGTTCTCCCATAACCTTGCTAAGAATAACGGAGTGCAGGAAAATAGCAGGCTGGGTTACCTTGGTCTGCTTTAAATCCTCAGCTGTGCCTTCGAACATGATATCCGTAATGGAAAAATCCAAGATATCATTGGCGTTCTCAAAAAGCTCTTGGGCCAGGGGATATTTTTCGTAAAGGTCAAGGCCCATTCCAACAAATTGGGCACCTTGACCAGGAAATACATATGCAGTCATGCTTTTGGTTTTTTTGGTAAGGGACAAAAATAGGGAATATTTGATTTACAAAGTTGCCATGGCCTATTCTTTGAACCAGCTCGCATATTTTACGTAGTTATTGGCAATTCTATCGATTTCACCACGGCTCAGTTCCGGGCTGATATCCTTAATTTTTTTTGCAGGCATCCCAGCGAAAATAGAACCTTCGGGCACCTGGGTACCCTGCGTCAACACGGCTCCAGCCGCAATAATACTGTTAGACCCCACCACACAGTCATCCATAATGATACTGCCCATTCCTACCAAAACATTATCCCTAATGGTACATCCATGGACGATGGCGTTGTGCCCTATGGAAACGTTGTTCCCAATATGGGTCGGGGCCTTTAAATAGGTACAGTGCACTACGGCCCCGTCCTGCACATTTACCTTGTGGCCCATTTTTATATAATGCACATCCCCTCTGATCACAGCATTGAACCAAATGCTACACTGGTCGCCCATTACAACATCGCCCACAATCACCGCATTATCGGCAATAAAACAATCTTTCCCCATTTGGGGCGATTTTCCATTGATGGTCTTGATAATCATCTTTTATGCATTTATTCAAAATAGGACAACAATTCCTTCTTTTTGGAAGCGGACACCAACAACTCCTTACCATTGGAAATGACCACGCTTCCGCCTTTTCCCCGCTTGTACTTCACTACCTCGTTTACGTTTACAAGGTAGGATTTATGGATTCGGGCAAAGGTAAAACCGGACAAAACTTCCTCGAAGTACTTTAGGGTTTTACTGACCACTATTCTTCTTTTTTCCAGATAGATCTCGGTATAGTTGTCGTCCGCCTTACAGTATAGAATATCCGGGACATTAAGGACCTGAAAGCCATCCTGTTGGGGTAAGGTAATCTTCCCTTCCACCTTCTTTAGTTTAGGCTTTAAAATGCGGTCTTCCAGGGCGTTTTCCCTTGTTTTGATGTCCACCACATAATCCACTGCCTTGACCAACTCGTCTATATTGATAGGCTTCATCAAATAGTAGGCGGCGTGGTTGTTCAAGGCATCCATGGCGTATTGGTTGTACGCGGTTACAAAAACGGTTTCAAAGCTTCGGTCCGGTACCTGGTCCAAAAGGTCAAAGGCATTGCCAAAGGGCATTTCCACATCCAAAAACACCAGATCGGGTTTTTTTTGTGCAATGAGTTCCAGACCTTCCTGTATGCCTTCTGCCTCTCCCAGCAAGTTTACGTTCCTACAATATTTGCTCAGGTAATTCCTTAGAATCTCCCTGCTGTTTGCCTCGTCCTCAACTATAATGGCGTGTAACTGCATCAGTCTTTTTTTAGGGTCAATATTACCTTGGTCCCGGTGGCATCCTTGTACAAATTGGTGATGCTGACATCTACCTTGTCCTTGTACATGTTATTGAGTATGGAAATACGCTTCTTGATATTCCCCATGCCCTTGGATTTTTGCTTTTTCTGATTCGCCGTCTTCAATTGGGTGGACTTTTTTCTTCCGATACCATTATCGATAACGCTAATTTCAATGGTCTCCTTGTTTTTTTGGGTAAGGTCAATATGTAAAAAACCCTTCTCCTCCTTGTAACGGAGACCGTGCCAAATGGCATTTTCTATGTAAGGCTGCAAAAGCATCGGAGGGATTTGAAAGGCGTCCACATCAATATGTTCGTCTAGCTGTATCTTATAATCGAACTTATCCTGGAACCTGGAATGTTCCAATTTGGTATAGAGTTCTATAAGCTCCAATTCTTTGGTCAGGGGGATAAAATCCTCCTCGGAATTTTCCAGGACGGCTCGCATTAGGGTAGAAAACTCGCTTAAATATCGATTGGCACTCCGCTCGTCGCTTTTGGCGATAAAATTATTCACAGAATTTAGGGCGTTGAAGATAAAATGCGGGTTCATCTGGGACCTGAGCGACTTCAGGGCCAGTAGGTTGTTCGCCAACTTTTGTTGCTTGTTGCTGCGATAGAAGAAGAAAGCGGCCAAACCGGTCAGAAAGAGCCCAAAAATCAGGGAATAAATGACCCATTTTTGTCTTTTATTGCTCTCCTGTACCAACTGCTGTGATGTCAGTGCCAGGTCGTACTTGCTCTGCGAAAGTTCACGCTCCTGCTCAAGGCCCGAGATACGGCTTTGTTTTGCTGCTATTTCCCGGTTAAAACGCGCCGCCCTTGAGATTTCCTGTTCTTTGCGCACGTACAGGGTATCTACCACGGCCACGTATTTTTGATAGGTTTCCAGAGCCCTTGTAAAATCGCCTTTGTTCCTGTACAGTTCGGATAACTTCCTGGTGGCATCTTTTTGAACGATCAAGTCATCGTCATCATCTGCCTCGCTAATACTCTTTTCCAAATACGGTATGGCCTCGTCCAACTTGTCTTGGGCAATATAGGCAGTGGCAATTTTGTAATTGATACGCTGTGCGGTAATGGAGTCCGGCTGGTTGGGGGTAGCGCCTTTCTCGACCTTCTTTACGTCCAGTTGGTTCAATTCGTTCAAACTTTCTTTTCGAAGTTCTATTTCCTCCCCGTACCTGTTTTTTTTATTGTAAAAATCGGCCACCTTCTCATTTTCCTGAATAGCGCGCTGTGGAGCCTGACTCCTGGATAATTTTAGCGAGTTGTTAAAGTATCCCTCGGCCTCTACCGATCGATCGTCCCTGGCGTATGCATCCGCAATTTTGGAGTTCAAATCGGTAATCTTTGGGGCTATCTGGTTTTTCTCTGCTACCGTTAGGCCCTCATTGTAATAGGCCACCGCATCATCCAAGCTGCTAAGACCGGTATACGTATCCCCAAGGCCCTCATAAAGCTGAATGCGTTGATAGGGGACCATTTTCTTCAGCTTCAGCAAAGGCAGAAGGGTGGCTTCCGCGTTGGCAAAGTCGCCACTCAACACATAGGTAGCACCCAATAGCAATGTGGTTCGTGTAGATTTCCGGGCTTCCAGCGCATCTTTGTAATTGGCTATGGCCAGGTCGTATTGTTTATGGTATTGGTAGAGTTCGCCAAGGGTAGTAAGGGACTCGGCCAACTGTCTGTTGTTGCCCCTTTTTCCCAGGAGTTCAATGGAACGGGTTATGAAATCGATACTCTTTTCTATATCGGTTCGTAAATATTGCTTGGCAGAATCCAGATAGTTTTGATGCGATGCTACCGTTGTCACGGCCAATTTTTTTCGTTTGCTTTCCGGTTCATCGGTGGTTTGACCCTCCACAAGAATCACGATATCATCATCGTTCTTGATGATATGTCTGACCGTTTCAAAGGCTGTACTTTGAATGATCAGCTCATCGCCTGTTGCCACCCTGATCCTGAATTCGCCCAGGGCATCGGTTCGGGTATAGGCCCCTCCCGGGGTAAACACCTCGGCCCCGGAAATGGGCGTATGGCTTTCCTTTCCCTTCACAGAACCCCTTACCTCATACGTGGGCGCACTCCGTTGCACCTGCGCAAATCCGAGGTGGCAGGTGAGGAAAAGCACTATCGCTATGTTGCCCAACTTTTGCATACGTTACCTTTGAACGGCATAAACTTAGGGGTTTTCAACGGTTTTAAAAAATAGGGAATCCTAAGAATAAGGTCCAAAAAGCCCTTGTTTTTGGCATTTACGAAATCAAAGATCCGTTTCCCTCATTTAAAGTACCCCTTCCCTCATTGTCCTTTTTTTAAAAAAAAGTTCAGACCTACTTTTAGCCCATAATTCAAATAAATCCAAAAGATGAAAACAGTAAGACATATCACCAGTATTGGCATTTTGCTCCTATCGACTACTACCTTGTTCGGTTGTGAGCTCAAAACAAAAGCGGCCCCCGAACCCATTGTGGCCCAGGCCACGGTCCCGGAAAAACCCGCCAAGCATTATGTAAAGATCGCACTCCTGTTGGATACCAGTAACAGTATGGATGGTCTGATCAATCAGGCAAAAGCGCAGTTATGGGATATCGTAAACAAATTTTCCTATGCCAAATGCGGTAACGCATCACGCCCAGAACTACAGATTGCACTCTACCAATATGGAAACGACGATCTATCGTCCAGGGAAGGCTATATACAGCAGGTCCTAGGTTTTAGTGGGGATCTGGATGAGATTTCCGAAAAACTGTTCTCCCTTACTACGAACGGGGGCGAGGAATTCTGCGGCCAGGTCATTCACACATCGCTACTGCAATTGGAGTGGGGCAAAAATCCCGATGATCTAAAAATGATCTTTATTGCAGGCAACGAGCCCTTTACGCAAGGGAAACTCAACTACAAGGATGCGGTAACCAATGCCAAGGAAAAGGACATCATTGTCAACACCATTTTCTGTGGTAACTATGAGCAGGGCATCAACACGGAATGGAAAAATGGCGCCAAGTTGACCGGCGGCGAATATATGGCCATTGACCACAACAGAAAGGTGGTGCACATAGACACCCCTTATGACGATGTCATCATAAAACTGAATTCCCGATTGAACCGTACCTATATCTCCTATGGTACCATGGGGAGGGCCAAACAGAAATTGCAGATGGAACAGGATGCCAACGCCATGGATATGGAAGAGGCCACAGCGGTAAAAAGGGCGGTCAGCAAAAGTTCCCGCTTGTACAAAAACTCCCAGTGGGACCTGGTGGACGCGGTTGCGGAGGAGGAATTGGACATTTCCGACATTAAAACGGATGATCTACCAGAGGAACTAAAGGGCAAGTCCGAAAAGGAGATCGAAACCTATATCGAAGGGAAAAAGACCGAACGGAGCAAAATCCAAAAGGAGATCCAAGAATTGAACAAAAAGCGCGAGGCCTATATTGCCAAGCATCAAAGTGAGGAAGCTACGGGCGAGTTGGAAAACGCCATGTTAACAGCTATTCAAAAACAGGCCGCCAAGAAGAATTACAAATGGGATTAAGGTAATAAACAGGTAGTTGTAGGTTGGTGTTGGGTAAATGGGTCTGTCGCTCTTGCTGATAGGCCCATTTACATGTTTACAGGTTGACCGCCGGACATTTACAATCGTATTTTTTCTCTGTGTCCTGTCCAAAGTTATACCCCAAGGTTATCTGGTGGAAGCCACCATTGTCCAAGCGGATTTCCCCGGACTGATAGGAATAATTATAGGAAAACATAAAGTTCTTGTAATTTACCCCAACGATAGGGGTAAACAACTGTAGTCTTTGCTCACCAAAACTTCCATTGGCCTGGAACTGCGCCCCATCGAAACTTCTTCTGTAGGACAAGCCTCCCCATACGGTACCAAAGCTAACCTCCCTGTATACTTTGGCATTGATATCCACGGTCTTTTCCTGGGTAAATTCGGTCAACTGTAAAAGTACGGACGGCTCTATCTGCCATTCCCCTTTGCCAAACACATAACCCACTGATAGCAAATACCGTCGTAGGTTGTCAAATTCTATGGCCGTATAGAGATCCCGACCACTACCCAGTATGTTCAGGGCCGCAACATGGGCATAAAACTCCAAAAAATTGTACGACATGCCAAAATCCACGTTAAAATACCCAACGGTGTTTTTGGTGCCCGTAATTATGGGATCGGGAATTACCGATCGAAATTCCGTTTCATCCAAACTGCTCAAAATAGCGCCTGCACTCAAACCAAAGGAAAGTTGATTCAGGTTTCTCAAATCCCGGGAAAACCTCAAATGGTGTGCATAGGTAAATTTTATTCCCGTTTGCGAATGAAAGCCATTGGCATCATTAAAGATAATACCCCCAACACCACTTTTCTCCCCTACCCTAAAATGTGCATTCAAGGTTTGCAGGTTGGGTGCCTCATCCACGCTAAACCATTGTTTCCTAGCCGTAAGTCGAATCTTGCCCCCCTCGCCTATTCCTGCCATGGATGGATAAACCAAGTAGTAGTTGTCTGCCAGGTAATCAAAATAAACGGGAATTCCTTCTTGTGCATAGGATTGTGAGCCAAAAACGAATAAAGAAAGTAAAATCAATAATCGATTTTTCATTTGGGAGGTGGGGATAATGGTTATTATATCGTCCAAATATAAGGTATAACGGATGAAACGCTACATTATTATGTATAGGTCAGCTTAGATTTAGTTCGTATTTTTGTAAAAATTTTCAAGGCATGAAAGAGTATATGATCACCGTTGTGGAAACCAACAACCCGGCAATCCTAAAATTTGATACCAACCATTTTATTACGAAGAACAACAATTATGAGTTCAAGAATATAGACGAGGCCAAAAATTCTCCTTTGGCACAGCAGTTGTTTTACCTACCATTCGTCAAAACCGTGTATATTTCGGGCAACTTTATCGCGTTGGAACGTTATGATATTGTGGCATGGGAAGACGTAAAGGACGAGGTGGCCCAGCAATTGGTAGAATACCTTAATGCCGGGGAACCGGTAGTACTGGAGGAGGAGAACCTAAAAACCGTCCCGATTACCATCTACGCAGAACTTACCCCCAATCCTGCGGTCATGAAATTCGTTGCCAATAAAAAAATTGTAGCGCGCATTTTTGAGTTCAAGAACATTGATGAGACAGCGTCCTCCGAGCTCGCCAAACAACTGTTCCATTTTCCTTTTGTAAAGGAGGTGTTCTTTGACGAGAACTATATTTCCATCACCAAGTACGATATGGCCGATTGGAACGAAATTACCCTTGAGCTTCGGGAATTTATACGCGCCTTTCTCGCGGAGGGCAAGGAAGTGGTCTCAGCAGACATCACAACGGCAACAAAAACCACGGAAACGCCAAAGGTACAGGGGCAGCATGAAAATCTTGACGATACCTCGAAGCAGATTGTAGATATCCTGGAGGAGTATGTAAAACCTGCCGTGGCCAGCGACGGAGGTAATATCCTCTTCAAATCCTATGAAAAGGAAAGCAAAACAGTGAACGTTATTTTGCAGGGAGCCTGCAGCGGCTGTCCTTCATCGACATTTACCTTAAAAAATGGCATTGAAACCATGCTGAAAAATATGATGGGCGATAAGGTACGGGAGGTAGTGGCTCTAAATGGCTGATTTTGCCCTTTATTTATGTGCCATTCTGTGTTTTATTTGCTAACTTTAAGAGAAATCTTAAAAACACTAATTATGGCAATTTTAAAGGTAATAGAGGTACTGGCCAACTCTAATGAGAGTTGGGAGGACGCCACTAAGAAAGCGGTTTCCCAGGCATCCAAATCCGTACAAAATATACGCTCTGTATATATCCAAGATCAGAGTGCCATCGTAAATGATGGCGAAGTGACCGAATTCCGGGTAAACGTTAAAATTACCTTCGAGGTAAAATAACAGAAACGGGCCCTAACGCTTAAAAGCGCCCTATTGTCGGCGCTTTTTTTGTACAAATTTTTTCCCTTTTTTACCCCTACCTTTGGGTATGTCAAGGAATTTATGCTGTATTCTGCTTGTACTAAGTGCATGGGCTTGCCCTGCCCAAAAATTGGACACTATGACCCACAAACATACCAATGCCCTGATCAAAGAGACCAGTCCCTATCTGCTACAGCATGCCCATAACCCCGTACAATGGGAGGCTTGGAGCTATGAACTTTTAGAGCAGGCCAAAAAAGAAGATAAGCTTTTGCTCATCAGTATCGGTTACGCCGCCTGCCATTGGTGCCATGTGATGGAAAAAGAATGTTTTGAGGACGAGGCCGTGGCCGAGGTCATGAACGATAATTTTATCAATATCAAAATCGATCGGGAAGAACGCCCCGATGTGGACCATATTTACATGGATGCCCTGCAAATGATGACCGGTAGCGGGGGTTGGCCCTTGAATATTGTGGCCCTGCCCGATGGTAGGCCCTTTTGGGGAGCTACCTATGTCAAAAAAGAACAATGGATGCGCGTATTAAAAGAGCTTTCGGAACTCTACCGTAAAAACCCGGAAAAGGTCATAGGCCATGCCGAGAAGCTGACCGAAGGAATCCGGGCCATCAACCTGATCGAAACCAAAACCGATACCGATGAATTTACACTGGATCAACTTGGAGATGCCGTTAAAAATTGGTCGCGCTACTTTGATACCTTTCTAGGCGGATATAAGCGGGCGCCCAAGTTCATGATGCCGGGAAACCTGGACTTCCTTTTACATTATGCCGTTTCCCAAAACGATACAGAGGTTTTAAATTTTGTAGACGTAAGCCTAACACGCATGGCCTATGGTGGTATTTTTGATCATGTGGGCGGGGGTTTTTCGCGCTACTCGGTAGATACCAAATGGCACGTGCCCCATTTTGAAAAGATGTTATATGACAACGGGCAGTTGGTGAGTCTCTACGCCAAAGCGTATGCCTTAACCAAGAATGAATTGTACAAAGAGGTAGTGGAACAGACCATTGCCTTTGTCATTGAGGAACTGACGGATAGCGGACACGGTTTTTATTCCTCGCTCGATGCCGACAGCTTAAACGAGGCCGGGGAGCTGGAAGAAGGTGCCTTCTACGTCTGGGACAAGGAGGTTTTGCAAAACTTGTTGGGAGATCGTTTCCCCTTGTTCAAAGATTACTACAACATTAATAGCTACGGCCATTGGGAGCATGACCACTACGTTTTGATTAGGGATTCCGCAAAAAATGGGATAGCAAAAAAACACGGCATCGATACAGCAACCCTGGAAACCACCTTAAAAGATTGCCTGGACCTGCTTAAAAAAGAGCGGAACAAACGGAGCAAACCCCGATTGGACGACAAAATCCTTACTTCATGGAATGGGTTAATGCTTAAGGGTTTGGTAGATGCCTACAGGTATTTGGGCAAGGATGACTATTTGCAGCTTGCACTGAAGAATGCCCATTTTATACAAAAACAATGGGGAAATGCGGACCACCCCTTATTTCACAACCATAAAAACGGTAAAAATACCATTCCGGGCTATCTGGAGGATTACGCCACCGTAATAGATGCCTTTTTGGCCCTATACGAGCTTACCTTTGATGAGCAGTGGCTTTACCGCTCCAAGGAACTACTGGACCATTGTATAACCCACTTTTTGGATGCGGATAGCGGCATGTTCTTCTTTACCTCAAAAAAGGATGCCTTTGTCATTCGTAGAACAATCGAGACTGCGGACAATGTTATTCCGGCCTCCAACTCCATAATGGCCAACAACCTCTACAAGCTTTCCAAACTTTTTCCGGAATCGGACTATGAAGGCCTGGCACTGGTAATGCTAAAAAACGTGCAGGAGAACTTTCATAAAAGCGGACGGAGCCATGCCAATTGGATGCATCTGGTCCTGTATACCCAGGAACCGTTTTACGAGGTGGCCCTGGTAGGGAAAGCCTACAAGGAAATGGCCAGGGAGCTGTATTCCCATTACCTGCCGAACGTTGTATTTACCGGAACCGAAAAGGACAGTGAATTGGCCGTGCTACAACATAAGTACCTAGAGGGCAAAACCTTGATTTACGCCTGTGTAAACGGTGCTTGTAAGCTGCCCGTGGCCCAGACCGAAGCCGCTTTGGCCCAATTGCGGCCAACAAAGACGGATTAACTTGATTTTTGTTTCCCTTTTTGTTGATTTCAGTTGGGAATTTTTATTGCTTTGCACTTTAAATATGAACCTATGGAACAGCTCACCGATTACCAGCAACATATAGAAAATGCCATTGACTGGGCGTGGAAACTTTTACCCAATTTGGTAACCGCCATCCTTATTTTGGTCGTTGGCCTCTGGGTGGTGAAGTTCATTAACCGCTTGGTCCGCAAATTCTTTGAGCGAAAGGATTACGATGAGACCCTCGAAAGTTTTCTCCAAAGCTTTATCGGGATTACCCTAAAGGTCATACTCTTTGTGCTTGTGGTCACCCAATTGGGGGTAAAATCCTCTTCCTTGGTGGCCATCGTAGGTGCGGCCGGTCTGGCCGTAGGCCTTGCCCTTCAGGGGTCCTTGGCCAATTTTGCGGGCGGGGTGCTTATTTTGCTCTTTAAGCCTTTTAAGGTAGGGGACTTTATTTCGGCCCAAGGGGTAGATGGTACGGTAAAGGAAATCACCATCTTCACCACCAAACTGAATACCTTTGGCAATCAGGTTGCCATTATTCCCAACGGCCAGCTGTCCAATAGCAATATCATCAATTACAATGTGGAAGACACCCGGCGCGACAAAATTGATGTGGGCATCGGTTATGGCTCCAACATTAAAAAGGCAAAGGATCTCTTATTGCAGATTTGTGCGGACCATGACGGCATCCTCCAAGAACCTGTACCCGAAGTCTACGTAGGGGAACTGGCCGATAGTGCGGTAACGTTGAGCTTGCGCTTCTGGGCAAAGAACGAGGATTTCTGGGCTGCCCATTTTTACGTATTGGAGGAGCTTAAACAACGATTTGATGATGCCGGTATAGAGATACCCTTCCCACAGCGGGTGGTTCACAGTGTGGACTAGGTTTTTTTCCCTTGCAGGATAAAATCTTTTAGGTAATAAGGTTCAAAATAGGCCACATTCTCAAAATCCTTCCAATCGTACTTCAGGAACGACAGAGCACACATTTCGCGGGCCGAGGGTACCACAGCGGTATCGAAACAAAAATTGGGGTGTTGTAACAGTTCCTGGCATTTTGCCGCTCCGGAACCCACAATGCACACCTGTCCCATTTCCCTATAGTCCCCAAATGAGTTCTCATCCACAATCTCGGCCCGGGTCTCCCTGAGCTCCTGGAATTCCTTGTTAAAAACAGCGGCATATACCTCCATACGCCTGGCATCCAGGGCGGGGATAATGATATCTACTTCCTTGGATAGCGGTTGATGCGCCATACTTTCCAGGGTAGGAACCGCAATTAAGGGAAGGTCTAAAGAGAAACATAACCCTTTGGCGGCGGAAACGCCAATACGCAACCCGGTATAGGAACCCGGGCCCTTGCTAACCGCAATGGCATCTAGGTCGCCTAAAGACAGGGAAACCTCTTCCAAGGCTTCCCGTATAAAAATGTGCAGTTGTTCGGAGTGGGAGTAGTTGGGACTATTTTGTTCCCTTAGGGTTATTTGTTGCCCATCCTTTCCAATGCTCACCGAACAATTGGTGGTGGCGGTCTCCAAATTTAATATATAGGCCATATCGGCCACAAATATAGGGTACTTCCGTTTAGTTCAATCGAATTGGGATACCAAAATAGAACTCCAATATCTTTAACCTAAAAATGTAGTCGTATTTGGTCCGGATGACCTCGGCCTCGGCATTGTCCACTCGGGATTGCGCCTGACTAAAGTCGAACGCGTTCATTAGGCCCACATTAAACCTTTCCTTGGAATACTCATAGGCCAAACGCCGGGCTTCCAAGGTCTTTTCTGCCGCCTCATAGGACTTATAAAAATTGGTCACATCCACATAGGCCTGATTGATATTCGTCTCCAGGTCTAGTTTATCCTGTTCCAATTGCAGCTTGGCCTTGAGCAGGCTTATTTTGGACCGTTCTATATTGTTTCTCGTGCTAAAACCATTGAAGATCGGAATGTTCAACTGTGCGCCATAGGAAATCCCATCATTGATATACAACTGTTCCTTAAAGCCAATGAGTTCCCCGGTCACGGGATCCAGGTTTTGATCCGAATAACGCGTATTGTAGTTAAAAAATGCACTTAAGGTAGGGTATCGGGCCCCTTTGGCAATTTCTACATCCTTGGAGGCCAGGTCTACGCCGGACTGGGAAAATTTAATATCGTTCCTGAAGGTCAGGGCCTTGGCAAAAATGGTCTTGGCAGAATTGTTCAAAATGTCCGAGGGCGGAATATCAAACTCCTCCTGGGCAATGTCAAAATTCTCGTAGTCTGTAATTTGCAAGAGCTGCGCCAGATTGATCCGTGAGATCAGCACTAGGCTTTCCGCATTTACGATCTGCTGTTCCTGGGTAGCGGCGGTGGCCTCGATCTCCAGTTGATCGCCTCTTGGCACCACACCGGATTCTACCAATTCCTTGGTTCGCTTTAGGTCTTGTTCGGTTACGG
Source organism: uncultured Flavobacteriaceae bacterium (assembly GCA_947494825.1). Classification (GTDB taxonomy): domain Bacteria; phylum Bacteroidota; class Bacteroidia; order Flavobacteriales; family Flavobacteriaceae; genus JBNGOQ01. Next base: position 71,648 of record CANLWN010000003.1, read on the forward strand.
CGTATTGGGCCCTGAACACCTTTAGGGATTCCTTGTTGGAGACCACCTGCAAATAGGCGTTGGCCACCATAAGCCGTATATCGTCCTTTAAATCTTCGAGTCGGTATTGATTGGCAATGGCGTTGAGCTCTGCCCTGTGCAAACGCTTGTAATTCCGTAGCCCATCAAAAAGGGTTGCCGAGGAGGTAATATTGCCCGACGCCGTAAAGATGGTAGTGGTCACCGGTTCGTTGTTTGTGGGATCAAAGGACAGCCCTGTGTTCCCGGATGCACTTGTGGATGCATTTAGATCCGGAAGAAAGGCGCCCAGGGCATCGGACCTATCGATCTTGGCATTATCCAGATCCAACTCAAATTGCGCTACGCTCAAATTGTTCTCCACGGCATAGGTAACACATTCGACCAGCGTCCATTTTTTCAACTGTGCCGAAGCTATTCCAACGGAAAAAAGAGCCAGTAGTATTGCTATCTTAAATTTCATGTGGTGGTAATTTTTTTGATTAATGATTTTGATTGATGTCTTGTTGTGCTTTCTAGGAATCTTCATCCTCATCCTCTTTCTCGAGTTCGTTCCATACTTTGACCTTGGCATCCTCTTCCAGACCGGATACCACTTCCACATCTATACCATCGCTCACGCCCAGTTCCAGATCTTTACGCTCAAACTCGTTCACGCCCACCTCGATCTCAACAAAGGGCTGTTCCGTTTCCTTATCAAATTGCAACAAAGCCTCTTTAATGGACAGCACATCCTTTTTCTCCTCCAACACTATGGAGGCATTGGCACTGTAACCGGCCCTCACATAGGCGCTATCATGGACCACCAGGTCCCCTTCAATTTTAAACTGAACGGCACCCTCTTCCTCTACCCCTTTGGGCGCAATGAATTTCAGAATAGCCTCAAAGGTCGATTTTTCCAGGGCGCCCAGGCTTATTTCCAGGGGCATCCCTAATTTGAGCTTGCCCACTTCGGCCTCGTCCACTTCGCCTTCAAAGATCATTTTGGTCATATCCGCAATGGTGGCAATGGTGGTTCCGTCGTTGAAGTTGTTGCTTTCAATGACCTGATCACCTTCCTTTACCGGAATCTCCAAAATGGTACCGGCCACCGTAGACCTGATATTGGTATTGGCACTGGACGAACCGCCTGCCGATCCCACGCGAATGATCTGGTAATCGTTCCTGGCATTCTCCAGCTCTAACTTGGCCTGGTCATAGGTCAGTTTTATGGCATTGAAATCCTGACTGGAAATAACGCCCTTATCAAAAATGGCCTTATTCCTATCGTATTCGGTTTTGGCATTGGCCAAACTCACCTCCGCGTTCTTAACCCGTCCCCTTGCACTGGCCAGTGACTGCTCATTGGGCACTACCTTTATGGTGGCAATTAAATCGCCCTCCTTAACCTCATCCCCTTCCTCCAGGAAAATTTTATTGATGATGCCCGAAATCTGTGGTTTGATGTTGATCTCATCCTCTGGGATGACCTTCCCGGTAACAATGACCTGGTTTACAATATCCTTCTTTTCCAGGCTCTCGGTCTCATAGAGCTTGGCCGGGGTACTGTTCTGTTTTATGAAATAGGCGGTAGCTCCTAAAATTCCTATCACGCCCACTCCTATTAATCCGTATTTTACGTACTTGTTCATTCTCAATATTTTGATGGTTATTTGTTTTTATTCTTCTCTAAGTGCATCTATAGGTTTAACTTTTATCGCCCTGTTAGCCGGAATCATCCCGATCAGCACACTAAGGCTGATCATCAATAAAAAGGAGATACCAAACTGGGGTATGCTTACCATGGGGTCCCTAAAGGGAAAATCATTGCCCTGGCCAAAGGCCGCATCGAGTGCCGCGAGAATGCCCACGGAAAGGGCAAAACCGACAAGTCCGGCAAAAGCGGTCAAAACGATGGCCTCCACCACGATCTGCCGTTTTACGATCCGGGGCGTGGCCCCGAGTGCCCGCCTTACCCCAATTTCCTTGGTGCGTTCCTTTACCGTAATCAAAAGGATATTACTAATGGCGATAACGCCGGCCAATAAGGTGAAAATGCCCACAAAAAAGGAGAACCCTTTTAATACCGTGGTAAAGGCCGCTATATTGTTGAAGATTTCGGACATATCAAAACTGCCAATGGCCCGTTCATCGTCCGGATGGATATCGTATTTGCCCTTTAATAGCTTTTTGATCTTTTCCTCCACGACGGCCACACTGGTCTCCGGGTCTACGTCAATGGCCATCCAGCCCATGCGGTCCCCCGAATTAAAGGCCTTTTGAAAAGTAGAAAAGGGAATGAAGACGGCATTTTCCCCGTCTATATTGATATTGTTATTGGGTTTGTACACCCCGATGACCTTAAAAAACACGCCATTGATACGAATATCCTCACCTATGGCGTTTTCGCCCTTATCAAACAACAGTTTATAGGTCTCCTCCCCGATAACACATACCTTTTTGGAGGCATCAATGTCATTTTGGTTCAAAAAACGGCCATCGACCAATTTCTTTTTGGTGATATTGTCTATTTCCGGATAATCCCCATAGACCGAGGACCCACTTTTTCGCCCCTTTCTATACACGGTGACCACATCCCGATGGTTTCCAAGCTCTATTCGTGGTGCCAGGACCTCTATTTCCGGAATCTGTTGTTTCAGGATGCTGGCATCCTCGATCCTAAACTGGATCCGTCTGCCCCGTTCAAAGCCCTTATAGGGTTCAGAGGTGCTACGACTCCATACAAAAAGGCTGTTGGAGGCCGTACCGGCAAAGACATTGTCAAAACCGTTGCTCATGCCATTGGCCGAACCCAATAGTAACATGAGGATGATCATCGCAAAGATGACGCCCAACATGGTGAGGAACGTACGGAACATATTCTTCCCCAAGGTGTTAAAAACTTCACTCCAAAGATCTTTATCGAATAACCACATACTATTTATCCCTTAGTGCTACAATTGGTTTTACATTGGCCGCCTTTATAGCGGGTATCATCCCTGCGAACAAGCCTGCAACCACTAAAATAATGGTGGCGGTTAGCACGGTAGAAAAGCTTACGGACGGATTGGTAAATGCCGGACTTTGCATACTGGGACCAATGAGCGATAAGATTCCGGTGGCGAAGAGCAACCCAATAAATCCGGACAGCGCCGTAATAAAAACGGACTCCAACAAAACCAATTTAATGATCTGGCCGGGTTCTGCGCCCAGGGCTTTTCGTACCCCGATTTCCTTGGTGCGCTCCTTTATGATAAAGACCATAATATTTCCTATGCCCACAATGCCCGCAATGAGGATCAAAAAACCAACGCCAATACTTACTGCCGATAAAACCCCGGTAAAGCTGCTGATGTCGGAAAAGGCTTCTGCGTAGTTCCATACCCGTATGCCCGACTGGTCCTTGGGCGACACTTTATGCTTTCGTTTCATCAAGGTCTCCAGACGATCCGAAAACTCCAAGGCCCTAGCGAGATCGTAAGTGGGATTGTAGGTGAGCAGTATTTGATCAATTTTGTCCGTATTGCCATAGATGCGCTGATAGGTGCTCACCGGAGTGTAGATGCCCCGTTCGGCATTGTCATCGCCCTCATCTATAAAAATTCCAATAACCCGAAACGGGAGTCCGTTGAATTCCACGAACTTTCCTATAGGGTCCTCGGTCTTGAACAGGTCTTGCCCTACTTTTCTGCCTATGACGGCCACCTTGGCCCCAGTGGCAATATCGTTGTTATTGATATACCTTCCCTGGGTAACAATGGTCTTTTCAATAACCTGATGGTCCGGATGTACCGCTTGTACCGAGTAGGATCCGGTTTCGGCCTTATAACGGGCCGAGACGCCCCTGAAAAAGCGTGCGCTGATATCCACAAAATCCTCGGGAAAACTTCGTTTTATATATTCAATATCATCATTTTTGAGTTGGATCCTACGATCGGCCTCAAAGCCGGCATAGGCCTTGGAGGTATTTCCCGGGCGGATAAAAATAGAATTGGTGGCATCGTCATTGAACTGCCCGGTAAAACCATTTTGCATCCCGTTCACCGAGGCCAGGAGCATGACCAAAATGAAGATGCCCCAGCCAACAGAAAAACCGGTCAGGAAGGTCCTGAGCTTGTTGTTCTTGATACTGTGAAATATTTCTTGCCAAATGTCCCTATCAAACATATTCCGAAGCCCTTACTTGTTTTACCTTCTTGTCTTCTACGATTACGCCATCCTTAAGATGTACGATGCGTTTGCACATATGTGCTATGTCCTCTTCATGGGTCACCACTAAAATGGTATTGCCCTGATCGTTAATCTTTTGTATAAGGTCCATTACCTCGTAAGAAGTGGTACTGTCCAAGGCCCCGGTAGGCTCATCGGCCAATAGCACCTTGGGTTCCGCTGCCATGGCCCTTGCTATGGCCACACGTTGCTTTTGACCTCCTGAAAGTTCGCTTGGCAAGTGGGTAGCCCATTCCTTAAGGCCTACCTGCTCCAAATATTTTAGGGCCTTCTCCTGACGTTCCTTTCTAGGTACCCGCTGATAGTATAAAGGGAGTGCCACATTTTCCAAAGCACTTTTATAATTGATCAGGTTAAAGGATTGGAAGACAAAACCCAAAAACTTGTTGCGGTATCTGGCCGCCTTGGTCTCGTTGAGATCTTTGATGGGGACCCCATCCAACATATATTCACCTTCATTGGCCACATCCAGCATGCCCAGAATATTGAGCAAAGTAGATTTTCCGGAACCCGAAGAGCCCATAATGGCTACCAGTTCGCCCTCCTTGACGGAGAAGTTTATCCCTTTTAGCACATGCAGGGAATTGCTTCCCATTTGATAGGACTTATGAAGATCTTTGATTTCAATCATGGTCGGTTGTGTTTTAGCCGTTTGCTGCCCGTGTAGCGGGCTAATGCTTGCAACGGAAAACCCCACGTCTCAAATAGGGTCCCGCGCTCGTTCTTGTATATGACTGTCAAGTTGTTAAAATGTTACAATAACAACACAATTTTTTTTGTTAAAAAAGGAAAATAAGATCTTAACCCAATACACTGCTGAGTTTGAACATGGGTAGGTACATGGCCACGAGGATGACGCCCACCAGCGCCCCAACGATAATGATAATGAAGGGTTCGAGCAGGGTAGAGAGCATTTTCGATTTCTGCTGTACCTCCAGGGCGTACTGTTGGTTGAGGCGTTGAAAGATAAACTCGGTCTGGTTGGTTTCCTCGGCCACTTTTACCAGGGATATCATCCGGTTGTCAAAAATACGGTTGCCCCTTAGGCTATCGCTAAGTCCATCCCCGGAAACGATTCGTTGCTCAACAGTATCCAGGGCTTCCCTCAGGGGGTAAAAATCGATCATCCGTTTTACCAGTTGGATGCTGTTTAAAATGGGCACCTTGGAAGTGGTCAGCAGGGTAACGGCCTGGGTAAACTGGGCCAGATATACCGCTTTGATAAAGGTGCCGACAAAGGGCAGTTTAAGCAACACCTTGTCCCTGTTCCTTTTAAACCACGGTTTCTGTTGGTACACTTTTCTAAAACCTACAAGCACGGCCAGCAATACCACCACCCATAGGCCATAATCGCGAATGAAGTCGGACGCCCCGATAATCATCTTGGTAATCCCGGGCAGTTCTACTTGGTTCTGTCTAAAAATATCCTGGAACATGGGCACCACCATACGCAACATAAAGATGACCACGAGCACGGCCGTAATCAGGATGACCACCGGATAGGTCAGCGCATTGACCAAAATTCTCCGCTGCTCGTTCTTCCTCCCGAAAAATTTACCTAGTTCCTCCGTAATCAACGGCATGGTCCCTGTTTCTTCCCCGATCCGCAACGAATGGTATTCGTATTCCGAAAATTCCTTTTTGGCATGTAGCACTTCGGAAAAACTTTGCCCGGATACCAGTCCGTCTACCATTTCCTGGTAGAACAACCGTGGCTTTTCCTTTTTTTGGTTCTCCACGATTAAGCTCAGTGCCTCCTTTAGGGTAATACCGGCCTTTAGGAGAATACTGAGTTCGGTATAGAATTCCTCTTTCTTTTTGTTGGAAAAAGCGGCACCAAAGAGCGTGATTTCTTGTTGAAGGAGCGTGGTGAGCCGCCCCTCCCCTTTATTCCGGGGCACCGTTTTGGCCGTAGTATGTTCCAGTTTAAATCCCATCAGTTCATATAGGCCGTTGCGGCCTTGGTTTTTTGTACAAAGAGTTGCTGTTCCCCCAATTTTTTATCGGTCTTCAATTTCAGGGCGTCTACCCGTCCAGACAGGACCGCCTCGCCATTGTAGTAGAATTGTCGCTCCACAATGGAAATATGAAAGGTATCCTTTTCCCTAACAATCCATTCCTCCCCAAAGTTATAATGCACCGCCCCCATTTCATTGGTGCAGATCAGCGTACCGCTTGCCTCTTGAAAGCCAAGGGCTCCATGGGAACTAAAATCTATCCACAGGGCCTGACGTAGCCGGTTGAGCTCGGCCGTCTTTTCATAGTTGCGCCCCATGCCCCAAAGTTGTTGCTGTACCAGGTTCAGCACGCTAAAGGCCAGGCCCACCACAATGACCGTGATAAACAGCACCACCAACATTTCGCTCAGCGTAAAGGCCTTGATCCTAGTTTTGTACCACATGGCTGCTTGTTGTTTTTCCGGTTTCCCTGTGCTGGGCCTCGAGCACCACATAAGTAAGCCCTTTGATCTCCTGTGCCGACATCCGTACCTCCCAACCTTGCAACTCGCCCTCATAGGGCAAGGGGATCTTTCCGTTCCTATAGGCGTATTCCAATTCGCCTAAATGGGTATCCACCGCTGCCGTATTTCCCTTGATCTGGGCCAAAAAAATGGAATTGAGCAAGGAACTGGCCACCGCAAAGATGATGACGATCAGTACCGTGGCCACCATGGTTTCCATGAGGGTAGATGCCTTTATGCGTTTCAGTAGAGCCATTTTCCCAAATTTTTAGTTTCTGTGCCTTCAAAGGTCAAGCCCGCAAATTGGAGCGGTAAGTCCCTGTTGTCCATGGTGCCATTATACAGATGATTCTGATAAATGCTCCCGTTTTCCAGGGCGATAAAGCTGTGGGTGCTCAAGTGTCCTGTAAGGTTCCCCTTGAGTTCCAGGTTGGCAGCGCAATGGATCTCGCCGGTGATATGGGCGTCCGTATCCACCTTGATCTGGGGGGAAAAGCGCTGCGTCTCCCCATCGCCGAGATACAACAGCGCACCACGAATCTGCGTCCGCGGTGCCACATAAATATTCGGCGGTTCTCCAAGGGTATTTTCCTTTTTTATCGGTGCCGTTTCAATGACTGCCAGGGCCGAAGGGTAAAATAGCTCACAGTTCCTTCCTACGTCTATACGTTTGCTTGCCACCGCCTGAAAGTTTCCTTTGACCCCAGGCCCGATCTCAATCTCCGGGGCCACCAAGAGCACATCGGTGAGTATGCTAGAGGCATCTACCCGGATCTTCTGTGCCGCCCAAACCACCACATTGCCCGTTATCCGGGTTTCGGAGAGGTCCAGTACATGGCCCCTGATAAATTGGGTGGGCCGCTTAAAAGAATTTTTTATCTCCCTAAGGCGCACTAAGGGCCGTTCTTCCAAAGTAGTGGCCGATGTATTAAGGGCCAACAGCTGTTTCAGATAGTCCAAATGCCCTGTACCCAGTTTGGGTAGGGTCTTGGTACTTGTACCCTGCCTCCCATAGACCAGTCGAGAGTGGTAATAGGAATGTCCGGAGATATTGCCGGGACGTATGCCCTGTTTGGGCAAAAGCGCGTCCCCGCTGATCTTCGCGGTTCCCACGATAATCAAAGGCCGTTCGTTGTCTTGCAGATACAATACCGGAGAATCTGGCGTAACACCCCCGCCAGCCAGGGCCACCTTGGTAAAACGGTGCTTAGAGGCGGTGGCCACTACCCCATATTTTTCAAAAACGCCCCAGTACTCTTTTATGCCCTTTACCATTACGCCCTTCTCGAGGCCCATATCCAGGTCCAGGGTATCGCCGGGCCGCATGCCGGACTTAAGGGCATAGGCCACACCCAGATCAGCCGTCTTTAGGGTATCTACAAAACGATCTGCACTTTTACCGAAGCGCGCATGGGTATAACTGAGCAGTACAAAGGCCAGCAACAACACGGCAATCACCGCCCCGATAAAGAGGACAAATTGCAGCGCCCCTGCCTGTATTCTTCCCATCATTGTGTTAGGGTTACGGTCCGTAGCTTGTTTCCTATCCGCACCCTTACCGTGTTACGGGTGCCACTGAGCAGGGTAACGTTCTCAATTTTATCCTTGGCGGACATCAGGTGCTGTTGCCCGTTGATGCTCAGAAAAAAGACCTTTTGTCGGGTGTTCTTGTCCGTGATAAATCCGGTATAGCGGATATCAACCGCAGGTACGGTCTCCTTGGGTGCCGTTCGTCTAACGGGGATCTTTTTTTTTGCCTTGGTAGCCAGCGTACCCAAAAAAGGATCCCGGTAATTGGCCACAATGCTGAAGGTGTCGCGCTCCTTGACGGATGTTGGGCTAAAACTACTGGTAGATACCTCAGGGGCGGCAGCGGGTTGGGGAGAAAGGGCACCCAGGATCCGAAAGCCTATGAGGCCCCAGATCAGAGCCACAAGGCCCAGAAGGACATATGTTTTGGTCTGTTTTTTCATGCTAGTTGATCGTCAGTTCAAAAACCGCTGAATTGGGGCTCTCGTTCCCGGCAGCATCAAAGGCCTTTACGAACCAATAATAGGTGTCGGCCGAAAGCGTTACGGTAAAGGTCTTGTTGGCCCCAAGGCCCTTAGTCTCGAGTACCTGCAGGGCGGCATCGGAAAATATAAAAATACTGTCGCGCTCCGCCGTGCCGGGCACATCGGTACGCGTCCAGACAAAATCGACTTCCGTATCGTCCTGACTGCTTCCATCGGTAGGGGCCACGGGTACCGGGGTATTGGGGGGGACCAGATCCACGTCCTCATCCCCGTCCACGGTGAAGTTGGCCGAGGAAAAAGGGGTTTCAAAACCACTGTTCTGGGCCTTTACCCGCCATTGGTAGTTGCCGTTTAAAAGTGCCCTTTCCACACGGGTGATTACCCTGCCCAGGCTGTCCTCTTCCACAAGGCTATCTAACAACACCTGGGCGGCATTTTCAAAAGTGGGGGTAGCGAGTTGCACGCGATAGCCGGTGGCATCGCCAACGGCCTCCCAATTGAGGTTTATGGTATTGGTGGTCAGCACACTGCCCTCGGTAGGGGCCAGGAGCCGTACCTGGGCGTTGCTTATGTCCGGCACTTCCAGAATGTCCTCGCAGGCTGCCAAGAGCAGAACACATAGACCGATTAAGGTAAAGGTTTTAAGGTACTTCATAAGTTTGTTTATCAATGGCTCGGTTTCTTTGGATCGAACCCGTTTCATTGGGCTTTGGGGCCTAATTTTATAATTTGTTTTTATTAAGTTTTCATTTCTTTTGCTCGTCCAGCCTTCGACCTTGCCTGCTGGCGGACAGAGCAACACCGACCTGGCCCGCTCCGTATATCCGTCTTCAGCTTATTTGAACTTCAAATACTCCCTGTCGTCACTTGCTTTGGCCGCCTTTTTATGGGTGCCTTGGGGGCAACTCTCCTTGAAGGAAAGGATGGCCTCGATCTTCATTTTATTGAACTGATCCTCGCCCCAGCAGAACGAAGCTGTTCCATAATTGAACACCTGTACCTGGGAAAAATCCAGGGGTTGCTGTTGCTTGCCGTTTTCCAACACCAGAAACATTTCCCCGTGCACGTTCTGCTGCAACAGCACATTGCCCGCCTGTAAAAACTGTGGCATCAGTGCGTCCTGCACGGTAACATCCAGGGAGACCACCATCCTATAGTCCGGATCGTTTTCCAGATAGTTGCGCACCTGGGTATTGGCCTCCGAATTTAGGAGCTCTACCAGACCAATCCGGTCCAGGAGCTGTAGGCGGAGGTATTTGGGCTTATAGGGAAGCGACTCATCATAGGCTATACTATTGACCTGGCCCGCTTTTTTGATATAGTGGCTATAGGTTCCGTAGCTGCTATTGTTGAACGGCAATTGTTGCACGGTAAGTTTTAAAGGTACTTGCAACTGCGGGGTGCCGATCTGCTGCATTTGGGTGTGCAAGAGTTTTCCTTTGAGCTTCACCATACTTCCCAATTCGGGGAAAGTAATGGCGGCCTCCTGGCGTTGTGCCTTTTGGTTGGCACAGGAACAACACAACAAAGCCCCTAGCATAAGGCCACAGAAAAGAATTGGGTATTTCATGCGTACGATTTAGTGCTTTAAAAATAAGGAAAATGAAGAAGTATGCCACTTATTTTCTGCTAAAATTTGTAGGATATTACTTTTATTTTCGGATTTTTCTCCTTGCCCAACATATATGGGGTTTTAGGGCCGTTTAAGGGCAAAAGAAAAACCACAACCCCCACTTGGGAGATTGTGGCTTTCGTCATTTTGTTCACGATAAATAAACACCACTAGCGTGGACGCCTGCCCGCCTGCCTCACCGGCAGGCAGGCCCGTGGAGGGCTAGCGGTAGCGGGGCACGGAAAACATTTCCGGGCCATATGGTATCTTTTATCCTTCAATATAAGGCAATAATAAAATCGTAATGGTAATCGCTACTAATAAGCCTATTACATTAAGTGTTGTTGTTTTTTTAATAAAAATTTGTAAAACTAAATCAATTAATAAAGGAATTAAGCTAATAGCCATTAAACCAACCATTGCCACAACTCCCCATCCTTCCTCTTTTGATAAGATTTGCCATTTATAAATTGTATATATCAGGCAACCTAAAACGAATAAATAGGATAGAGTATTTAAAATGGTTATTCTGTATTTAAATTTTGTCATTGTCAGGTTTTATTTATCAAAAATGTTTTCTCCTTTTCTGATAAATTTTTCCAATTCCCTGTGGGTACCATTCTTAAATTCATAACATGTATAACCATATTTCTTGCTCCCGATGGTGCCACTCTAAGGCGTGGTGGCATATCAAATATACAGCATCCCTGGCTCCAAAAGCAAAACCACAACCCCCACTAGGGAGATTGTGGTTTTAACCATTTTTGTTTACTCTGCCGAAACCATCACGCCAGGGCGTGACGGTAGCCGGAAGGGTCATTATATTTACTTCTTACTCATGCTCGCCACTAGTCACAGACTAGCGGTAGCGGGGTAGCGGGGGGTATCTTAACCAAGACTTAATATGTTTAGTCTATAACATCATTCTTTTTAATAGTATAAATCTTTGACCATCGCTCATGCCAAAACACCTTTTCATCATTGAACAAAAAAGAAATTTGGTTTATCGGAACAATCCTGTAAAAAGACCTCATCAACACTTGTATAAAACTAATTTTCTCTCCTTTTGCTTCCACTCTATATTTAAAAAGGCTTTTACCTATGGTTTTTCTGAAAAAAAACTCACACACCGTGAAATATAATATATATGACAAAATTTGAACTAGAAGAACCTTGAAATCACCAAATCTTGAATGTGAATCTTCAACGGTTTTAAAAAAAATTGTCGAATAAATCCAATAAGCGGGTATTGAAAAAATCAATGCATCCACATAAAAGGCTACAGCGCGACGGAATATTCTATTCATAAGATAATTTTAAATATCAAAAGTAACTCTTTTTACCTAGGAACACCTTGTGATATCCATCCGAATTCTAGATTTGCCCCTCGCTGCCGCCAGCGTCCACGCTGGTGGCATTAACTTAGCCTCGACTGTTTACCACAAAAAGCGCTATCCCAAATGGCGCGGAAATGTTTTCCGTGCCATCTGGTTCCACATAGCCTTCGGGATGGTTAAAGAATATCAAAGATTAATATCCATAACCACGAGCGTGGACGCTCGCGGTAGCTGGGGCGTGATGGTAGCGGGGGGGCCATCTGGTATAGATGTTTAAGCACCTATATCACGGTTTACTTCTCAGCTTCTTAAAAGCTATTCCCGTTTTGAAAATAAAGAAATAAAGACCTAGGACTATTAATCCAAATACTAATACATCTGTATATGCATCGGTAATATAGCTGCTAGAAAAATGTACGGCACTTCTTATATTTACGTCAAAAAATCTATAAAATACGATGGCCAATAAACTTAGAGCAATCAAAGTAATCAACTTTAAATCAAAGCTTTTTCTTAGAATCAATATACCAGTCAACAAAAGGGCTGATGGAATCAACAAGGCAAACATAAGAAACTCATAGAGTTTTCTAGTAAACTCCTCGTCTCCAGGACTCCATTGATAAAAATAATTATCCGTATAAATGAACACTAAAGTGATCAAGGATTTCAAAAAGACTAAAATAAAAAGAAAAAAAAGAAACAGTATTAAACTCTTTTTTATCATAATTTCACAATTTTAATATCTTCTGCTTTGAGATTCTTCGATTTGTGCATCTCTCAAAATTTGTTCAAATTGCCCTTCAAAATGCTTAACCTCGTAATTTTGGCATTACCTTTAGATATTTCCCGCGAGCGTCCTCGCTCGTGGTCTAGAACTTATCGAACTGCTTACTCTAAAAAGCCCATATCATCTATTTCCAAAACCGTTGTATCATCCATAAAGTTTCGGGCACTGCTGTATTTCCAATCTTCGGGATGCACTACAAAACCGGATTCCACTGGTATATTCTCTGATAATGTGGCTTTTCCCTTGCTGCCGCCAGCCTCCACGCTCGTGGTATTTCAAATATACAGTATCCTTGACTCCAAAAGAAAAACCACAACCCCACTTGGGAGATTGTGGCTTTCTTGTCACTTTTGCTTACTCTTGCTGGACCATCACGCCAGGGCGTGACGGTAGTGGGGGGCTTATTAGCCCCCACCAGTTGCAAACTGGCGGTAGCGGGGGCAATTCCCTTGCAGTTTACTACAAAAAAGTCACCATGTACTGCTTTAAAAAAAAATGGCACGGAAAACATTTCCGCGCCATCTGGTTTTCTTATCACTTTTGTTGACTAGCCGAGGCGTGGAAAACATTTCTGTGCCATCTAGATCTGTACTTTATTCATATTGAATTTCAAACAAATTGGATTCCACAGTTCCAGACCAAAACTTCGGACAGTATTTTTTTATCCTATCCGTCAATTGAAACTTTACCCTCAACGCATATTTTTGTGGCTTATTTATGTTGCTGTAATTATCTAGCTTGCACGCATAAATAAATGCTTCTTTTGCCCTTAATATTCTGTAGTTCTTTTCATCCAAAAAAGGCAAGCACAACTCATCAATAATTTTTAATCTCTTTTTATTATTTAGCTTAGAGAATTTAATTTTATCAAAAGCATAATTCGGAGATATTATTATTTCGGATTTTACGCTTTCATCCAAAAACAACATTTGAGCTTTCATATGTCTTATGGGAATTAACATATCATTGTTGGTATTGTTTATCAACTCTATATCAAATTGTAAATCTTCTGTAAGACTGTAAAGTGGTTTTGCTCTTACTATTAAGTCGTTATCACTTGGATAAGTATTCGCTTCACTCTCTCTGTATAGTTCTTTTGAACTGTTACAGGAGAAAAGCATTAATAAACAGATAATTGATATTCTAATAATCAGGTTCATATTTTCTAAAGTTTTCTATAGGAACTATACCTCCAAGTACTTTTTCTGCCTTTTCACCAACTTCGTCAACAGCTCCTTTGGCGCTGTTAGGTTTCTTATCCTTATTATCCCCAACGAGGACAAGGACGGTATTCTTTATGCTTTAGATAATTTGCTTAAAGCTGCTAAACTTAAAAGTCTATAAATGCAAAAAGCTACTTAAATAGCAGCCTTTTTGTTTTACTTTTTCTTGAATAATTTCAATTCTCCAACCTTATAAATACTATCATAGGGGGGGGCTTAGAGTGTATATCTCTCTTTTTATGGTGTCTGGAACTTCAATAAATCTGCTACCCCCTCCTACGCTCCTATACGCTTCTTTAAAAACCTTTTTTTCTTTCTGAAATTCTGTAACTGTCTGATATTTGAAATTATCGCTAGGTAGTAGGCTGTCAGTAACATTTATGCTGTTCTCCCCATACCTGAAGCCTTTTTCTAAAAAAAAATGTACACCATCGTTGATTTTGATTGTGTCTGGATGTATCTCATAGTCAAGTTCAAAAATAAATACCTCCCTAGACTTGGATTCTTCAATAGTTTTCGACTGGGATAGTGCCTTGCTCCACATATAGAAACCTTTGCCATTTGTCTTAACAAAAAAATAAATAGCTAAAACTAATAGAACGGCAAGTACCAAAATAATAAGGCGGTAAATCTTACTCTTTAAATTCATTTAATCAATCTTCTGGAGTTCCAAAATAACATTGACCAACTTCAACAGAAGGAGTCAAAGGTCCAGGAATACTCCCATATCTTCTATTAATGTTATGCCATCCAAAGTTAATAAACCACCTATTAGGTAAAATCCACCAATCATTAAAGTTTTTAAAATTTCTTCCCGTAGCTTCCCCGCTGCCACAGCGCCAAGGCGTGGCGGTTGCGGGGGATGCTAAGACTAGGACGACTTACTCTAAATAAAAAAACCACAACATTTCTGCTGTGGTTTTTTTATTTTTAAATTATCGTATTTTAATCATAATGCAATGAGTTTTTCCCAAAGAAGAAGCTATAGTCAGCTAAATATATAGTGGAAAAATCAGATTCCTTATAATTATCCTTTAAATATTTCTTCTCGTCCTTATTACTTTCCAATAACAAAAATTCAATATCATCTGCTAAAAGATTTTCAAACTCATATGATTTCAGAGAAGAATCAATAATACTTAATGTGAAGGAATCACTTTTAGGATTCCAAACAATATTAAACGAATGTTTATGCTTATACTTTATGTAATTCTCAGTTGGCGCAAACAAACCGTAATATTTATAAGGTATCACATAAGTGCCACTAGGTCTTTTTAAAATAGTAATGTGTTTCTCTCCTGTATTATCATTCTCAAAACTCCTTTGAATTGTTAATGGATAACAAACGATCAAGCATATAAGTACAATTACAAGTATTAAAATTCGTTTGAGTTTCATAATCTAATTTTTAGGTATATTCTCTGATAATGTGGCTTTTCCCCAGCTGCCGCCACGCCTTGGCGTGGTGGCATTTCAAATATACAGTATCTTTGACCCCAAAAGAAAAACCACAACCCACTTGGGAGATTGTGGCTTTCTTGTCACTTTTGCTTACTCTTGCTGGACCATCACGCCAGGGCGTGACGGTAGTGGGGGGCTTATTAGCCCCCACCAGTTGCAAACTGGCGGTAGCGGGGGCAATTCCCTTGCAGTTTACTACAAAAAAGTCACCATGTACTGCTTTAAAAAAATATGACACGGAAAACATTTCCGCGCCATCTGGTTATTTTTTCTTGAACAATTTGAGTTCCCCAACTTTATATATACTATCATAGGGTGGACTCAAAGTATAGATATCACTATAGATAGTGTCTGGGGTTTCATTGAACTCTCTTTCTCCGCCTATACTCCTGTATTTTCCTTTAAATACTTTTCTTTCTCTTAGGAATTCTATACATAATTGATACTTAAATCCATCACTTTGCAAAAGGTCATCTGTATCGCTTGCCCTCCATTCTCCATATCTGAAACCTTTTTCAAGAAAAAAAGTAACACCATTATTTAATTCTATAGTATCAGGTTTAATCGTAGATTCATACTTCATTTGGTATACCCCTCTATTCTTAGATTCCTGTATACTCGTTGATTGGCCTAAAGTTCCTCCAATCTTGTAAGCTCCTTTACCCCCGGTAAAATAAAAATATGCACCTATCAGCAGCACACCGATAAAAATAATAATCAACAGAAAAACCTTCAAAAAATTATTAGTATTCATAAGAATCAAAGTTTATATGGGTTTCCTCCTAATTGACCGTCCCAGTTGCCACCACGCTTAGACGTGGTGGTATATCAAATATACCACATCCTTAACTCCAAAGAAAAAACCACAACCCCACTTGGGAGATTGTGGCTTTTATCATTTTTGCCTAAACTTGATGGGGATGGCATAGATTTATCCTTTAGCCTTTCACATCTTCTAAATACCTTATGTTGAATAGTATTGATGGGTTTCGCTCCTTAAACGAATAAAATGTATCGATGAACTTTCGCATTTCTATGCCAAGGGATAAATAATCTTTTGTTTCTGGAATCAACTTTGCTATCGTTATCACGGGATCTTTCCCATGGAATTCGTCAATTTTCAAAAACCCTTTTCCATTATTGAATTCTAACTTTTTTTCCATACCGTTCGAGGTAAAGTCGTCCTTATCCTGAACAAAAAATAATACATAACCATTATTGTATTCTTGTTCATTTTTGTTAACGAACTTAAACCAAGAAGGAACAAACTTCAAAGGGTCTACCTGTAGAATTGCATTATTTTTGTATATCATTTCTAATTGAGCCCTCTCCTTATCTGAATCTTCCATAAATTTTTTTACAAATTCATTGGGGTTGCGAGGAGTCCTGCTACTAACCCGATTTATGAAAGATTGGATAAATTTCATCATTGACATTACCTCTTATCTAAAAGTCTAAAATAATATTAATCAGATAACCCCCGCTGCCGCCAGCGTGGACGCCTGCCACCTTTGGAGGGCTGGCGGTAGTGAGGGCATTACCTTCATTCAGAATTTTTAACGTAAACCTTCTTTTCGAAATAAAATCTATTCTCCCTTACGTTAGTACTATCTTTATAGTACTCAACAATTACTCCTCTAATATTGTTTTCTCCAATACTATCGTACCATTTTCCAAAGGCCGCACATCTTTCTTGATTAAATTCGGGAAAAGTGGGTCCGTTTATGGAGTCGATTGCCAAATTGAAAACGGTATCCAGTTCTATCAATTCCAGATTTGAAAAGTCATTATTGATGGAGTTCCCGTATCCGCTCGATATATAAACTTTAGCCTTTATCTTAATACCTTTAAAATGTCCTATATCAATACATGCAAGTATTTCTAATGGCTCTTTAATGGAAATAGTATCTGAAAAGACATTGACATCGATGATCTTACTTTTCGAAAAAAGAACTCTTTGTTTGTTATCATAAGAAACGGTTTGGTTCAAAAATTCCTCATTTTCAATTATAAAGTACTCATTTTTTATTTTAAGATCTCCTTCTTTACTATAGCAATACCAGTTTCCAAACTTCTGACCTTTGTTATCAACATAACCAGAATCTTTTATTCTACCAGTTTTATAGTATGAAACCTTTTTGTTAGAATTTTTGCCGAAAGAAATTACCTCTACCGCAACATTTTCCTGGGCATCATCAAAAAAGTAAAGAGAAGTATCTCGAGGTAGCCCGTCTCTATAAAAGTGAACTTCTTTAATATTACCACTTGGGTAGTACTCTTTATATTCTCCAGCATACTTACCGCCCTCATGATAGTATTCCCTTAACAACCTTCCTTGACCATCGTATTCTCTTTTTAACTTCGAATCACAAGAACATATTATTAAGGAAATAAGTAAGAAAACAATTGGGTACTTCATTTTTTTCGTCATATAAATTTATTTTGGCCTTTTAGTAACAATCCTTCTCCTATTAACATTTTCTAGATTTGTTATTTTTGGCTTATTTGCATATTCTGTAGAATCCTTGGTGATTTGATCATTATCATTCGATTCAATCACAATTACACTATCTTTCATACATGCTCCTTCATCATCCCATAGATTCCTCCACTATCGCGAGCGTCCACGCTCGTGGTATATCAAATATACCACATCCTTTACTCCAAAAGAAAAACCACAACCCCCACTTGGGAGATTGTGGTTTTCCAATCATTTTTGTTGACTAGCTGAGGTACAGAAAACATTTCCGCGCCATCTGGTCAAACTATCTTAATTAGGGTAGTATTTATTATCACCAAAAAAACTCATCGATATCAACGTATCAAGATTTTTTCGAGTCAATTGGACTTTTAGGCTTCCAGATAATTTTCTAAGCGTATCATCTTTTTTGATATAATCAAATACCCCACCAGTCTCATCGTCAAATAAAATCACCCTTTGCCCATTTTCTTCCTTTAGGATGACTTTATGATAACCGTGTTGCTGCTCATCAATATATTTGTCAAGGACAACACCTGAATAACTTTCTTTTTTGTAATTTTCAATAATTTTTTCAGGTGGGACTTTCAAGGGAGGTACTTTGATAAAATACCATGCCGCTATCATAATCATTCCAATAGTGATAATTACAAACAAAACCTTTCCAAAATGTTTCACTAATCTCCTTTTTTATTATTCTTTGAAACTGGTATATAAGTATTTGTAAGCCAATTTACATAACCCAAATCAATACCTAAACCAGTAGATGTTGTCAATACCCCGTATGATGAAGTTCTATTGTATCTGGGTTTATTATCATTTTTGTTCTCCAGGGCACGGAAAACATTTCCGCGCCATCCAGATTAACTACCGGCCACAAATAATTCGATATTGTCCTTAACTACTAAATTAGTTAGGCTCTGAGATAACAATTTTTCTACTAAGGAGTTTGAAAAAAACAACTCTGAAGTCCCTTGTAGATTGATAATGCCATTATTTTGATACTTTTTTGAAATAACTATTTTTTCCCACCTGATAAATGCATTAGACTTTAGCAACTCCCGATATTGTCCATGATTAGCTACATCAAAATAACGCCTATTACCAGTAAGAAGATCCTTTTCTGGGAACAGTAGGGATTTTGAGAAATCAATTTCAGAACTTGGTATCATTGGAACAAAGAACAAATAGTAATCAAGATCAAGACCCTTAACATCTATCTTAAACAAATGAAATTCATTGCTTTCCACCATTTCATTTATTAAACAATCAACAAAATTTTGACTTACAATATACTTAAATCCAAAAATAAACGGAGAAAAACCCATAATATCAGTAGGTTTAGCTTTTTTCAAAAGCTTGCCAGTTAAGCATTTTATTTTTAACTGAAATATTTGTTCTTGTACTCTTAAGAATTCCCAAACATCAATCTCATTAAAAAAACGTTCTATCTGGGTATAATTAGGATTATTTTTTAGGTTTTTTTCATCAATCTTAACTTGATACAAACCGTTAGTCACACCTATTACTTTAGGTTCAGAGGAAATACCTATTTGCTTAAACATCAATTCATATTTAATGGCCTACGCTGCCACCACGCCTAGGCGTGGTTGCCTTCCAAATATACAGCATCCTTAACTCCAAAGAAAAAACCACAACCCCACTTGGGAGATTGTGGCTTTCATCATTTTTGCTTACTCTGCCGGAACCATCACGCCAGGGCGTGGCGGTAGTGGGCGCTAGCGGGGTTGGGAAAGCCAAATTGAGTCATTCGCTTTTTTTGTATAATTGTATGATAACTCTTTATTTCCGAATAGTTTATATTTAACATAAATAACCCCGTTTTTTTCTTTAAAATCTTCTTCATAATAATTTAAAACTTTTTCAAGATTAATATAAAATTGAGGAGGAAAATTTTCTTGACTTATTACATACTCCTGAGTATTAAATTCAACAGGATAAAATTGCACATACTTATTAATCCAATACAAGTATGAACTGACCACTAGTACTAACAACAAAAAAATAATCGCTTTTTTTTTCATTTTCTAGTCTAAATCTATTGATATATAACTCCCTGCTCTCGCATGAGGCGTACCATGCCCCGCCGATGCCGCTAGCCCTCCAAAGGCGGGCAGGCGTCCACGCTCGTGGTATATCAAATATACAGCATCTTTGACTCCAAAAGAAAAACCACAACCCCCTACTAGGGAGATTGTGGCTTTAATCATTTTTGCTTACTCTTGCTGGAACCACCAGCTACAAGCTGGCGGTAGCGGGGGGCAGTTGGATTATGAAACTTATAGTTCCTGCTCATAATCCAAAAATACAAAAGCCGTTGCAATCAACGGCCTTTGTAGCATATATTTTGTTTAGCATTACCATTACCACGAGCGTGGACGCTCGCGGTAGCGGGGAGGGGGCTAGCGGTAGCGTGGGAACTCTCAACTTTACAGCTCACATTATTGTTCTACCTGCTTTTTACCACATTGTTCATTCAGCCAACCATCCCACCTATCAACATCTTCTTGGGTAACTATAAATTTTCCGAGAATATTTCCTTGGTCAGCACTCTTAATCCCGGATTGGGACTCTAAAAATTCTATCCTCTTTTCTATTTCTGATGTTGAATATGAACTGCTGTCATCTAGAGCATATTTCCTAAGATATTCAAGGTTTTCCTTGAATTCCTCATTGCAATCTTGTTTATTATACCAATTGCAAGAAGGAATTACGACCATCCAAAAAATAAAAATCAGCGCTTTTTTCATTGTTTTACCTCTAAAATTGAACGATTTGTTAAATCAATAGTTATTCTCATGTACTGGACTCCATTACTGGTTTCATAGGGGATAATAAGAATCCTGTTCCCTCTATTTATTTGTCGATTTTCTAATCTTTTATTACCACTTATAGAAGTTTGTACTTCAAGAGCAGTTCTATGTGCTGGGATAAAGTCCGATACCCCATTAATCTGTTTTTCATATTGCTCTGCTAACTCATGTACAATCACGGATGCAGAACTTTCCAAAGGCCCTTTTCCATATTTTTCGATATCAGTCAAATCCAAGTTTCCGGTTGCAAAACTTCCTCCCAAGGTCGCGGACGACTGATCAGAAATAGATAATTCAATTGTATTTTCATCTGCAAACAACTTTTCTAAATATTTTGCAAGGTTAGTTGCAAATTTGGAAGCCTCGCCTACTTTATCCGTTTTAGTTATGAATAATTCTCCTGAGTCAGTAATATCTACTTCGTTAAAGCCTTCTAATTCGTCGTTCAAGATGTTCAGCAATCGTTGAACGTTGTCTGATGGTTCACAATTTTCATTACAAACATCGCCATCCTCATCCTTAATAATTACTTTGTCATCTTCATCTTCTTCTTCCGCATCCTCTCTTTCTTCTCCCAGTTGATCTGCATAATCCACTGCTTCATTCGAGGTTTGTCCATACCATCTGGGTGTCTTTCCGTCTGGATCAATAAACACTATGGGATTATCAAACCCCCCAGCTGCCGCCAGCGTCCACGCTGGTGGCATTCCAAATATAAGTCAATCTTTTCCTGCAACAGAAAAGCCACAACCCCCACTTGGAAGATTGTGGCTTTAACCATTTTTTGTTGACTCTTCCGGAACCATCACGCCAAGGCGTGACGGTAGCTGGGCAAGGCACGGAAAACATTTCCGCGCCATTAGTTCTTATTAAGCTCGTTAAAAACCAAAGCCAAGAAATAAAAACATTTCTTCTCTACTCCATTCTTATAAAAACAGATTACATTTGAAATTATATTTCAATAAAGTGATTCTTGAAAAAGAAAGCAACATTAATAATTATTTCTCTCACAATCCTTTCTCTAATTCTCAAATTAGACTTTGAATACTACAACTTTGTTCTTCCACTTCTCTTGTCTGTTGCTTTGGCATACCTTATTAAAAAGGGACAAATTACAGCTAAGTATAGATTAAGCTTTGGACTTCTAATAATAATTAATCTTTTTTGTATACTAACCTCAGATGAATTTGTCTATAAATTATTGAATAATGATATTTACTATTGGTCTGAAAGAGAATTGCAACTTTCAGATTTTCAAGGAATACCAGATTCAAAATCAGAAGTATCTGCAACCGTTTTTCCGAGAATTATTGGTAAACTAAATAAAGTCTACAATTATCCTCCTGCCATAGTTTTTGCCTCGAATGAAAGTCACAAATCTTGGATAAAGGCCTCTCTTTTTGATACCACAGAACAGCAACAAATAGCACTTAGCCGTCTTTTAAGGCATGAAAAACTTCATCTTAGTATCACGGAAATATTTACTCGTATGGCACAAGATAGCTTAAACAAAATGATATTTTCTTCCTCAATAGAGAAATACAAACTCATTGAGTATTACTATAATCAATCCGATAGTATTCAAGATGTTTTTGATGATCAAACTAATCATGGTACTAATCTTCAAAAGAACAAGGAATGGGAATTCAGAGTACAATCAAGTCTAAATTCATCAATTGTTTTAAAGAATGGCATTAATTAAATAGAATACTTATTTTTGAGAAGTTTATAAGGCTATTTGATACTATCCTTTACATAAATCGGTTTCTCAAAATAAGTTTTGTTCGCTTTAAATGGTATCAAACTTATGTCTTTGTGTTTTTTTTCTTTTCCTTCGTAATATCCATAATATTCCACAGCTATACCTCTTATAACTTTGTTGCCGGGAGTCTTAAACCATTTACCAAAGGCCACTAAATATTGTCTATTAAGTTCATCCTCAAAATATTGTGCATTCAATGTATCTTGTTCAACATCATAGAAAGTGTCTTTCAAAATTTTGTCCTCATTGTTGAAATTTTCATCAAAAAGACTTTCATAACCCTCGGATAGTACAAGCTTCAAACGAGAGTTCTTGCCTTTGAACAGATTAGACCGAAGATATGCTACCGCCCTGACCGGTTCGTTGAGTGATATTGTATCCTTATTGAGCAGGATTTCAACAATCTTGCTTTTCTCGAAAATTGTATCCCCCTCTTTGTTCAGAACCCAATTTTGATTTAGATATTCTTTATCTTTAATATTAACAAACTCTTTTATTGATTCTAATTTCGCTTCATTATCATAAAAGTTCCAATTGCCTAATCTAATACCATTATCATCTATCCTACCTTTGGATTTAATAGAACCATTTATATGGTAGGTTTCTTTCCGGTTTAGTGAGTCTTGATAAAAGGATTTTGATAACACTAAATTTTTAATCTCACGACTATAACTAATACTAGAATCTAATTTATTATCTATGTCATAGTAATGGCAGACCTTTAAGTTGCCATTACTATGATACTCCTTAATACAATTTTCCCTAGTTTGACAAGAAATTAAACATATACAAATCAGGAATGTAAAACCAATTTTCATTTTATCAATTTTTTTTCTTTGGTGGAATTACTTTCACACTATCAAGTTTTTTCTTAAAACCACGTTGAAAGGCCCCAGGAGAACTCCTTACCTCATCAGCAATTCGAGCAGCATGGGCTGAATCCTTAGTTGTAACATTACTTGTTGTCTTCCTTCTTGAGTGTCCATCCCGAAATGCTTTGTCAGACTCATAATAAATGATTACATTAAAAGAATCCTCATCAATTGGGGGGCTCGGCTCAGGTACAGTTTTAGTATCGGAATGAGATTCATCTTCACTGCCTAATCCAGAACCCGGAGCGGTTTTACGATCTTTGGGGCCTTTCTTAAATCGTCTGGACACTACCAGCAAATCAAGAAATGCATCTATTTCCACTTCAGGAGGTGGGGGTGATCCATCCGCTTGTTCCTTTGGTTCCGCTATTCCTTCTTTCCCATCTTTCGAAGTAAAGTTTACCCACGCTGCCGCCAGTTTGCAACTGGTGGTGCCCTCCAAATATACAGCATCCTTAACTCCAAAGAAAAAACCACAACCCCCACTAGGGAGATTGTGGTTTTAACCATTTTTGTTTACTCTGCCGGAACCACTAGCTACAAGCTAGCGGTAGCGGGGGAGGTTCTTATTTCATTTTTTTTCTAACCAATAAGGTTTTATTTTATTATCATTATCCTCTTTACTTTTACGTAAATCAATTCCTTTTACATTTAAATATAAAATAAAACGGGTAAAACCTTCAGGGTAACTGTCATCATATCTTAATATTGTTCCTTTTTTAAGAGTACCAACTTCACCAATGTAAGTATCCTCATTTAAAATGAAATATGAAAAATCAGGCTTTAAAAACCAAAAATTAAATATAGAAGATAGTAATACTCCAATAATAACTCCAGTGATTCCATAAATTAATTTATTTTTTTTCATTTGTCTAAAATTAATTCTTATTTCTTTCTTTTTTTATTCTGTCTCTTGCAGCTCGTATTTTTTCCATTAGCTCGTCTGCAGTCTTTATTGCCCTACGCTGCCGCCACGCCTAGGCGTGGTGGCCTTCCAAATATACAGCATCCTTAACTCCAAAGAAAAAACCACAACCCCACTTGGGAGATTGTGGCCTACTTATCACTTTTCGTTACTGCTGCTTGAAGTGCCAGCGTGGACGCCTGCCCGCCTTTGGAGGGCTAGCGGTAGCAGGGAGTACTTTTGTCTTGGCCTGGTAAAAATGTCTATCCAACCTACCGTGGTCAAGGTCACAAAATATGCGACATCCTCCGTGGTGGCCCGGTACTTTGTGGACATGTTCGGTTTTTGCACAAAATACACAAGCACAATGCAATTCCCTTGCAGTTTAATACAAAAACGTCACAGTATCCACTTTTGCAATATGTATGGCACGGAAAACATTTCCGCGCCATCTGGATTATTTATTGGGCGAGAGCGATAATGCAGATTTATTTAAAGACCCTAAAATGCTACAGAGATTTCAAGATATTGCCAACTTGCCTGAAAAAGATAAAGAATGTATTCTTACTACTGTTGACCATTTTATCAAAGCTTCCAAAATTAATACTCTATAACAAAAAACCACCCCGAAGGGTGGTTCATTTAGCTTATTTCAATCGGGTATCCTTTGACAATAACCCATTTATCCTTTTCATTTCTACTTATGAGGATTAAACCTCTTGAGTAACAAAGTTCTCCACAGATAATTTCATAACTAAAAGCTGCTTTATCCATTTCTCTATTAAAATGGACTCTCGAAAAACGAATTGCAGATGTTGCATCTTTCCCTATATTGGAATAATCTTCTGTTTTTCTAAGAATAGTGTAATTACCCCTATTGCTTATACTGTTCAGGTTGAATGATACATCATCATCTACAGTAGTGTATTGTACAGCAGGGTCATCTTCATTTATTTCATTCAAAAGTTCTTTTTCATCCTTTGTAAGAGGAACTAACTTATCTTTTAATAAAAGTGTTCCGTATTTAAGAACTTTCTTTTTGTCTCTATACAATATATTCATACTATCCACACTTATGGAGTCAGTATGTGTTCTATAATATTCTTCTATAAAATCGTCTTGGTCTTGGTAAAGATGCCTGTCTTTGACTAATTCTAGAAAAATATCATTAATAACTTCTACTTCGGTAATCCCTGAGTCTTGTTGCTTTTTACAACTAAATGATAAAATGATAAGGATAATCGAACATATAATATTTTCTTTAAACTTCATTAATTATTAAAATTTGTTGCTTGTTTTTTAATTTGTGCATTTGTCCTTTTAATACCAACAGCATTATAGAGCTGCCTCATAACAGGCACTACCTTCGTTAAAAATAAAGAACCCTCTTGTTTTGCTTGAATATGTTGTTGAACCCCATCGTTATATGTATTTAAGTTCTTATTTATATTTGAACAATCTAACGTACAATTATCAGCAAGGTCTCCAGCTAAGCCATCCGCATGAATAATCGTTTCATGGAATATGGATAAGGTTCTACTTAGGATAAATAAAGTCTTTGCCATTGGATTATCCGGGTCATTTTTATAAGCCTTAGCATATTCATTATTTACATTAAGAACTTTATTGACATTGACATTGATTGTTCCTTTTCCATTCCTTTCAAATTGATAAGGGCTAGGACTTAATTTAGTTCTTGCATTAGCACCTCTATCTCCTCGTTCTTCAGAACCCTCTCCTTTTGAATAATTCTCATTTGTTGCATTAAAAGCCAAGTCAATACCTTGAGAATGAAATTCTCCATCTTCCTCAAAGGTATGGTCTCCTATGGTTTGTCCTCCTTCTGCAAACTTTGACAAAAACTCAATACCAACATCGGAGTTAGCAAATGCCAAGAATGCTTCTGCTAATTCTTGATGTACATAGTTGCCATCTTCATCTTGTTCTAAAATAGATGACACATCAATCCTAAGTCCATCGGGTTAACATTCCCATCACCACTAGCGTGGACGCTAGCGGTAGCGGGGGGCATTACCATTACCACGAGCGTGGACGCTCGCGGTAGCGGGGGGATATATGTCATTAAATTATTCTGGATTATCATCTATGTCATCCGCACACTTAATCCAATCGTTCTGAAAATATATTTTCTTATCCTCAATTGCGCTCAGATTGGAATTCATAATTGCAGTAATTGCATGTAGGTAATTTATGGTGTCAATCTCAGATGAACCTATTTCATTAAGAAAATTAATAGCATCTTTGAGTGATTCGGAAATTTTGTTAAAATCTAATATTTTAATTTTCCCTCCCTTCTTTAGTAAAATATATCTAGCTCTATGACTGGAATAATCAGATATAGAATATATCCCATTGGTATTATACCCAATAGTTTTATGTTTCACTATTTCATTCAAATGGACATTATCAATATCTCCTTCCCCAATGCTTCTTCCAAGCTTGACGAACATCTCTTTAGATTTTTCTTTTATACACAGTATGGTCTCTTGAGTGTCCGTTTTCTGTCCCATTACTGTTTGCGAAATGAGCATAGTTAATACTCCTGCGCAGAAACACTTTAGAATTCTATTCATTTTCTTAATTTCTTTTATTGGCTCTAATTTCTTCAATGATTTTGTTGGAAATTTCAGTAGGTATCTTTTCTACATCTCCATTATTACTTTGAATTATTACATTTTCTTTATCCGTATGTCCTATTTCATGACCAAAAATCGCTCCAATAATGTCCGAAAAATTAAACCCTTCGTCCATTGGCGTACCGTTCAATGTTGCTCCTGTTGAGTTGTCCTTGTCGTTAAGGGCAGCTGCTTGGTCATCAATATTCTTTAAAAAGAAAGTGATTTCAAACTTTTTAATAGTGACATCCACAACATTTCCTGATAAATCTGATCCTTCCATAACCCCTTTTGGAACCGTTATTGCTCCAATAGGTTTGTCTTCTTTGGAACCAGGTTTATCCTCATTATTGACAATTGTTTCTACTGGTATATTGGAATTAACCAAGGTTTGAAATTGGGCTTCTCCCGTTTCTGTTTGCCTCAAAGATCTTGCCAAATTTCGATGATCAACAGTTGAATTTTCCGTAAATCCACCGGTTGTTCCATCATCGTTTTGCTGACTTGGATCATATACTAAATTACCATTTGTGTCAACCCACTCCAGTCCCTCAAGTTCAACTCCATCAATTACTCTATTTTCCGCAAAATTATATGTTCCATTATAAACGTAATCCTCCGCCAACGGATCAATTTGCCAAAACCTTCCAATCGCCGGGTCATGCATACGATATTTAAACTCATGGACATTTAAGTCTAAATCTTCGTTAAACTCCTGTCCCTGAAACTCAAACTTATGGTCCCTTCCGCTCTGCCCCCCATTATACCCCTTATGCTTTAGCCCAAAAGGATAGTAGTTGTTTTCTTCGCGAATCTCAGAGCTGGCAATGCTACCGTTGTTGTTGTCATCGGAATAGGCCAGGCGGATATTGCCCAAATGGTCCTTGTACTGGTAGATATAGTCCCAACCGCTGCCATCCGGTTCCACATAGCCCTCGGGATGGTTAAAAAATATCAAAGAACTGTTTTCGTACACATAATTCCCGGCATACTCGGTCGTTACGGCACTCTGCCCGGTCTCGTTCACCGTTTTCTTCTGTTTTACCCCCGTGGCATCATAAATATACGAAATACTTCCTCCACTAAGGGTCACTTGTGTAGGTAAATTCAGATGATTGTACGTAATACTTGTAATACCCTTGTTGGCATCGGTCTTCATATTGCCGTTGGTGTCATAGGTATATTCCGTAGTGGTATCGACCCCGTCCTTGAAGCCGTAGGTATCGTTGCCATTGTCCAGTACCTTGGTAAGCTTGTTGCCGCTATCATAGGTATACACGAGGTTGTCCATGGTACCAAAGCTGGTGGCCCCGCTGTTGGTATGCCCCTTGCGATTCAAGGCCGTGATGTTGCCGTTCTTGTCATAGCCAATGGAGACCAGGTTGTAATTACCGCTACTGTCCGTACCACTGCTAATGCGGTTCAGGGCATCATAGCTGTAACGGTACCAGCGCAGTACGTTGTCATTGGCCGTCTTCCATTCCGTTTCCGAGATATTGCCGTTGTAGAGCGCAGTGCCGCTATGGTCTGCCGTGTTGTAGTTGATGTCAAAGGCAAAGAGATCGCTGCCCAGGCTCGCTGGATCGTTGATCTGCTTTAACCAGCCTCTAACATTATAGGCATAGTCCACGGTCTGCAGGCCATCGCCCACCTGTTTGCTGGTCAGCTGCCCCAACTCATCATAGGCGTTGTGCACCAGGTTCTCCTCTGCTCCGCTGTTGATCTGCTGTTTTTGGGTGATCAAACGGGCCTCATGGTCGTATTCAAAGCTGTCCTCGGTGACGATGTCCACGTTCCCCGTCCTGCTATGGATAGCCTTGGTTTGGATGACCTTGCCGCCAAAGTCGAGCTCCGTCTCTACCACATCCGTGGTGTTCAGGTAGTTGTTCTTGCTCGCCACATAGATGGGCCGGCCCTTGACATCGTAGCCCGTAAGGGTGGTGATCCAATCGGTAGTGCCCAGTACCCGCACCTTGCTTACCGTGGGCAGGCCCTGGGTACTGCTGGCCTTGGCCTGCCCCAGTACGGTGGCCGGCATACTGAGTCCGTCCTCATCTTCATAGCTATCGTAATAGTTTACCGTATGGATTTCCATGGATATCGTATTGGGATATGCACTATTGGAATATAGCACATTGCTGTCGGCAAGGGCCGGGGAGCTCGTCTGCCGCGATTCGTATTGGGCAGTGGCATTATCGGCCGCTGTCTGTAAAGTGATCCGGGAAGATGAACTGCTGATTAATCCAGTATACACCACACGACCAAAGGCGTCATATTTGGTAAAGAGCCATTGGTTGGCCGTATCCAGATTGGCATCCTGGGTAAGGATGGGCTGGTCCAATTGGTTATAGACGATGTACTCCCAGCCCTTGCCCGGAATCTTCTTTTCCACCAGGCGGTTCCTATGGTCGTACTTGTACTGGTAGCAGAGTTCGCTGAGTTCCGTACTACTTACAGTGCTCGTAGTTACCTTGGGGGGTAGTACATAGCTCAGGTTGCCATAGTCGTCGTACACGTAGTAAGTGTCATGGTCCCCACTATTGTGGGTGCGTTTCAGCACTACCCGGCCCAGTTTGTCCGTAAACTCCTCCGTGGTATGGTCGGCGCCGGAGTCATGGTTCTCGTCCCTGGTCACGGTTTTGTACAGTTCCCCGGGCGCGTAATGGCCGTTTTGTACCAAGGTTGGCGTATAGGTATTATTGGCAAAGGTGAGCGTAACATTGAAACGGCGTACCTCATTGGCGGCATTGCCCTCGTAGGCAAACTCGATCTCATGGCCGTTGCCCACTTTCCAATCCTTGCCCGGTGCCCCTTGTTTTAGGGGGCGGTTCAGCTCCGAATGCTCAAACTCCTTTTGGGAGTACGCATTGACGTTGGCCGTGGTGAGTCCACTGAAATCGGCCGCGTACTCCGTCTGGTAATACTGTTGGGTGGCCGTGGCCTTGTCGCCGCGGTAGGTGCCCAAGCTGCCCGTAGGCTCGTGATAGGGCAGCCATTCCTTTTCTTGCCGGCCATAAGGGTCGTATTCCATATGTACGAGCAGGTCTTCCTTGTCGGGGGCCGACTTGATCGCCAATTGTTGCATGGGGCGACCCAGACCATCAAAATAGGTAATCTGTTCCAGCACATCGCCCTCTTTGGCGGTACCGCTGTTAAAGCTGGCCATGCCCGTTTGAAAACCGCGCGTAAACACGTAGTTCTCGTCGCTGAAGGTAATGGAGGTGTAGGGGTCCTGGGCCGTAAGTCCGCCCGTAACGGCGGCCGTAAAGGTGGCCCCGCTTTGGATCCAGGAGCCCGGCCCTAGGGTTATGCTCTGCACGGCGGTCAGGGTAACGGTCCCTGTGACCGTATAGGTAGATTGCCCTGCATCGGGCTTGGTAATCGTAGATGGGGTCTGGCCCAGCACCAGTTGGCCGGCCAAGATCAAAATAATAAAATGGATATAGGTTTTCATGGCCTTATTGGGTTTTATAGTTGTACTTGTTCTCGGACAGCAGTTGGCCCTGGGCATCCCGCACATACTGCAAGCGATTAAAGCTGTCGTACTCGTAGGTGGTGGTATACCCTCTGGGGTCGGTAACGCTGGTGACCCCTACCTGGGGATCATAGAGAAAGGTGGTGACCATAGCTCCTGAAAGGTTTCGAATTTTGTTCAGTTCCGTGGTCTTTTGTGCGTCCGTGCTTGCCACATTGTTCAACACCGTAAGACTTACACCGGTCCCGGTCACTTGACTATAGCTGGCATTCTCCACCTTGGCCACCGGATATTCCTCGTTATAGCCCCAGATATAGGTGATCAGGGGTCCATTGGCCTTGGAAACTTCCTTTACGTTGCCATTGGTGTAATAGCTATGGTATTGGATCCTATTGTCCAGGCTGCTGCTCCGTTTGCCCGATTGCACGTACTCCGGAAGCACCAGATCGCTGCCCCAATGCTTATAATTGGTCCGCAGATCGCTTTCAGACAAAATAGTGCTGCTCGGGTTCCGTAGTGTAGTGCTCACCTGGAGCGGTTCCGCTACCCGGTTTTGGTTTGCGAGGCTATCAATGGCAACGGAGGCCGTAGTGGTGAGGCCGGTGAGCAGTGCCTTATCGGCCGTAAAATAAGTGCGCGTGGTCACCGAATTGCCCTTGCTGTCCGTGGTGACCGTTTCTATGGGGAAGCTTCTCCCCGTATAGCCCGCCGGGTCGTAATTGTAGGTGGTGGTCGTGGTCACGTCCTCTGAATCGTGATAGTCCTTCACCACCTGTTGGGTCTGATAAAAACGTTCGCTCAGGTTAGAATAAGGCGTATAGCCTCCAAAACAGCCTCTATGGTCAATGACCAGGTTCTCATCCAAGAGGTTTTCCCCAAAGGCGTTGTAGCTGTTGGAGGTCTCCTTGAGCAGCTTATAGGTAGCACCTGTTTTGGCATAGGTCTTTTTCTTCAGGAGCAGGCCACGCCGGTGCGCAAAATCCTGCAGGGGGGTGTTTATCCCGAATTCCAGGGAGCCCGTGAAATAGATATTGGTCTGTACGCCCTCCCCGTCATAGACAAAATGGTAGGTATACTCGTTCTTGCCCTCGTTCCCGCCGTCCAAAAGTTCCGTCACATTGGTGTAACAGGTGGTATAGGAACTGCCATTGCTCAATGGGAAAACGCTGTTGGAGGACAGCAGGTCCATGGGTCCGGCGGTAGCACCCAGGTCGTTGCAGTAGGGCATATTCTTATAGACATAGGTGGGCGGGTTCAACGCGGCCCCGCTGGTGGTAGTGGGATCACTGAAGAGCGTGTACAGATAGTCTTTTTTTAACAACTGCGTGTTGTCGCTGTCATAGGAGGTGATGCTTTTTACCCGCAGTCCGCCCCCCGGTACGCCGTTGTCGTATATGGACGACACCGTCTTTCCGAATACCGTAGCGGAAATATCCTGCCGTGGATCCGGGGGAAAAACCCCTGAATTATTGTACAGTTTTATTTTTAACTGCAAGGGGCTACTGGGGTTAAAAACAATCCCTTGCGAGCTTATCCCTGAGCCACTGGTGTTGGAAATGAGCACATATTGGGAGCCGTCCCATTTGTACAATTCGGCTAGGGGACATTCAAATCCGGTTGGATTGGCGCAGGTCGTAAAGCTTACAGACCAGGTAATTCCGGCTACATAAATGCTGGGGTCGCTTATGGTAATCACCTTTTCAAAGGTGGTGGCAGTGGAACCTATTGAACTGAGCCCGTCGATCACCTCGGTCTCCGTTTCGATCAACGGAAAAAAATCGATATTACCTATGTTCCCAATGGTGTTGGACTCATAGTCGAACTCCGTGTACCCGCCCGTGGGATAGGTAATCTTGGTAAGCATACAGGCCTTGGTAGAAGTTTCGTCCACCGTACGATCGCCTCCTGGGATGGTGGTGTAGGTAGTACTGCCTGCGCCACCGTTCCATTCGATCTCGGGGTAGAAAAAGGTATTGTTCTTTCCGTTGTAGTAGCCCCAAAAATCCTGGGCATAGGACATCCGGTCCGGCAATATTTTGGAAGTGTTATAGGTAAAGGTGTATTTTTTGTTGGTGGTACTGGCCACGGTCTGCTGTACGTCCTGCAAATAGAGCCGTTTGCGTCTTTGGTCCAGATCCCCAAAGTTTACGGTACTCAATTGGGTAGAGGTAAAGTAGCCGTAATTGAGTTTGTAGGCATCTACCACATTGTTGGACGCGTCCTTGAGCTTTACATCGGTCAGCGCATAATCGAACTTGAGGTCCGTGCGCGAAAGGGTGTACTCAAAGGCGACCGAGCCCCGATCGTTGGAAACGGAAGTAAGTCGGTGCACCTTGTCCACGTTATAGGTATAGCTGGTACCAATGGGATTGCTGGAGGTGCCTCCAAGGGTCGGTATCTCCTTGCGCTGGCCTCCCACATTGTAAAAGCTTACGTTGGCATGGGTATAGCTAAAGGAGGTAAGCTCCTTATCATGCGTTTCTATATCCATGAGCTTCCAGGAGGTAGTGTAATCTTCCATGGACTGGGGCGGATCGGGGAGGGTGCTCCCGTTGATACCGTAGGTCGTGGAAAGATCCTTTGCTTCCCGGAGTCCATCCTTGGACTTGCCAAAATGATAGATGGTACCGTCCACGTTCGTTATTTGAAAGCCCAAGATCTTGCCACTTCCGTTAAATTCGGGAACTATCTTTAGATCGGTCTTGGGATGGCAGACCACGGTCTCGTCCTGCTTAAAGAAGAACTTGCCACTTTGTCCCTGGAAGTTGTAGTGATAGATGTCCGATTCAAAGTCGTATTCATCGTGGAAGCCGTCGATCCAGTAAAGTTTGTCGGTGGGTGTCCCGGCCAGAAATCCCGGTACGGTCACAGTGGGGTTCAAAAAGCCGGTAACGTAATCGTCCGGTATGCCCCGTACGCTTCTACTTATGGAGCCGCCCGCCATGAGGGTCCACCCCAGACCTGTCCTGGAGGCAATTTCGTTGACACGGAAGCCCGAGGCGTGATAGCTGAGGCTTACGGGCACCTGGGTACTCCTGCCGGAGAGTTGCACCAAGGGTACCGAAATATTGGGCACCCCGGTATGGTAGCCCACGGGAATGTCTCCGTATTTTCCCAGCGAGGCCACTTCGGGATTGGCCGGGATGATCTTGGGCAGTTCCTGCCCGTAGGTTTTGACTAGCCCCAGAAGCAGGAGCATAAGAATCGTTTTTTTCATTTTATAAGCGTTTTAAGTTCATTGATCTGTTCTTGCAGGTTTTGGTGCTGCGATTGGAGTGCCTTGAATTGTGTTTCCAAGGCTTCGTATTGGTCAAGCTGTTGCTGTTGGGCTATGGCATAGAGGGTAAGCTCCTCGATTTTTTCCAGGAGCTTCATGTTCATCAGCCCTAGCTCCACTCCATTCTCCTCCATCTTCATCGCTGAAGGGATATTTGGTAGATGGCCATGTTCTTTGATGTATTGCTGAACCGCTTCCAGACTACGGAGGTCATAATCGTCCTTGAACACATAGTCGGGCCCTGGTACCGATAGGTCTACCTTGACTTCCTCGGCATGGACTTTGCCCTTTACGGTGAGTTTGGCGTCGGGAGCCGTGGTGCCAATGCCAATATTTCCGGCCGTATTTATATACAAGGAAGGGCTGTTGATATTGTTGCCATCAACGGCAAAACGTAGAGCAGAGCTTGATTCTAAGCCTCCTCCATAGCCTGTATAATTTGTCACCAACCTTATATTATCTCCTCCATTTCGTTCTACCTGAATACCTTGAATTCCCGCAAAAGAACCTTTAAAAAGAGCATGGGTAGCGCCACCAGTACTTATTTCAAGTGGGTAAAGAGGATTGGTAGTCCCTATTCCTACATTACCGGAAGCAGGGAAGGTATTCGTTTGGGCCAAACCGAGGAACGGCAGGCAGCATAGTAGTA
This sequence comes from uncultured Flavobacteriaceae bacterium, assembly GCA_947494825.1. Taxonomy (GTDB): domain Bacteria; phylum Bacteroidota; class Bacteroidia; order Flavobacteriales; family Flavobacteriaceae; genus JBNGOQ01. The sequence goes on from CANLWN010000003.1 coordinate 105,659, forward strand.
AAAGCAATTTTTTCATTTCTGTCCTGTTTTAAGTTGTTTTATTTCTTTTTGCATCACCTTGATTTGATCCTGTTGTTGAATGATATAGAGGGTGAACTCCTCGATCTTCTCCAGGAGTTTCATATTCATAATCCCTAGTTGCACCCCATTCTCCTCCATTTCCGAAGCGGAGGGAACGTTGGGGAGATGGCCATGTTCTTTGATGTATTGTTGTAATTCTTCTAAAGTGCGTAGGTTGTAATCCTCTTTAAATACATAATCCGGGCCGGGTACGGAAAGATCTACTTTTACCTCCTCGGCGTGGATATTCCCCTTTACGGTGAGTTTGGCATCTGGGGCAGTAGTGCCGATGCCAACATTCCCCGAATTATTTACTATAAGCTTGTACCCCGCCCCCGGCGTATTGTTATGCGGTGTTTTAAAGCCTACAAAACCAGTTGAACCATTATAATATGAGGAGATATCCGAGTGGAAAAGTGATCCGGATGCATTTTTGGAACGTAGTCTGATAGAAGCTTCCCTGCTAGGTTCGTCATTTTCTATACGAATACCATTATAGCTATCACCATTCACCGTTAAAATGGCATTTGAAGTACCTGAAGTCCCGATACCCACATTGCCTGATGACGACAGAACAAACTGTCCTGTATTTTCTCCATTAGTGGATAAATGAATACCTCCACTTGTGGTATAAAGCCCTATATCATTCCCCAAATTGTCGAAATTTCGCTTAATACCATGTGCAGAATTGCCAAAATAAAATCCTCCTCCCGTATTCGATGAAGTTCCAATTGTTATTACAGGATTTGCATCTCTAATTTCCAAAACAGTGGTAGGGTTGATTGTCCCTATTCCCACATTACCGGAAGTGGGAAAGGTATTGGTCTGCGCCAAAAGCACATGGGGTATGGCAAATGTCAAAAAGAGTAGTTTTCTCATGGTTTATCTATTAAAAGTTGTTCTATTTTTTTAAGGCGTTTTTCCAAAAGCATCAGCTGTGCTGTCTTTTCCTGTAACTCTTTTTGCTGGGCTATGGTGTAGAGCATAAGCTCCTCGATCTTCTCCAAGAGTTTCATGTTCATTGTGCCAAGTTCCACCCCAGTTTCCTCCATTTCCGCAGCGGATGGGATGTTGGGCAGGTGGCCATTTTCCTTGATGTATTGTTGTAATTCTTCTAAAGTGCGTAGATTGTAATCCTCTTTGAATACATAATCCGGGCCGGGTACGGAAAGGTCTACCTTGACCTCCTCGGCGTGGATATTCCCCTTTACGGTGAGTTTGGAATCCGGGGCAGTAGTGCCGATACCGACAAAACCACTGTTTTCCTTCAGCACAAATTTTGGTGCGGCATCCATGGTTAAACCATGGGAAATAGCAAAGGCATTGTCATTATCCATGACGCCGATGGACCATTTCGAATCCACCTCACTCCCTTCCCAAAAGCTGATATAGGCATCGCCAGGACCTGTTTCACCATTTCCGACGAGGTAGAGCTGACCTTGACTTTGTTCCCCCGCTTCTCCTTTGATCTGAAGTTTCCCGGTCGGATTGGTCGTACCAATACCCACATATCCGGTGACATCTTTGACCACCAGTTTGGGGTCCGCATCCATGGTTAGCCCATAGGAAATACTGAAAGCGTTGTTGCTGTCATTTACCCCCATGGACCATTTAGAATTGACCTCCGAACCCTCCCAAAAACTGATATAGGCATCGCCCGGGCCCATTTCTCCATTCCCCACCAAATGCAATTGCCCCTGTGATTGCTCGCCCGGGTTACCAATAATTTCAAGTTTTCCCGACGGACTAATGGTGCCGATACCAATATTGCCCGAGCTTAAAATATGCATTCCCAAAAGGGAGGCGTGTGGGCTTGTGCCATGCGCCAGGTAAATTCGCTCCTGCGTGGTACTAACACCGTACAACCCTACTCCACCCCATTTGGTGGCTCCCGTGGGGTTGTAAAAATGGCCTCCTCGGGCCCAACCTCCGGTCGTAGTCGGGATTTGGAAACGAACGCTACGTCCGTCTAGAATAACATCAGAACTGGCGGGGTACTGGTTCTGTGCGAACCCAATTTGAACGGCAACAAGCAAGAAAAGTAAGAGGCCTATGCCATAATGGCCGGTTTTAGTGTTGTGTGTTTTCATACTTATTTTGTTTAAGTAGTTCTATTTGTTGTTGTTGATTTTCATTTTCCCTTTTTAAGGCGATTACATATAAGGTCAACTCTTCGATCTTCTCCAACAGTTTCATGTTCATCATGCCCAGTTCCACCCCGTTTTCCTCCATTTCCGCAGCGGAAGGGATATTCGGCAGATGGCCATATTCCTTGATGTATTGCTGGGTTTCTTCCAGGGTACGTAGATCGTAATCCTCTTTGAACACATAGTCTGGCCCCGGTACGGAAAGGTCTACCTTGACCTCCTCGGCATGGATTTTGCCTTTTACGGTGAGTTTGGAGTCCGGGGCAGTAGTGCCAATGCCAACGTTGCCACCATTAAACCAGCTGTTTCCATTGGAATGAATAAGAAACTTGTTTTCTACCGCATCGTTTCTTCCGTAAATGTACCCATGGGCATCCCCGTTCAGTGCAATCCTGTAACTACCGCCCTTATTGACCACAATATGGCCAGTTGCCTTTATATTCCCATTTACATCGAGTTTCCCTATCGGATTCGATTTTCCAATACCCACATTGCCATCCAACAGCGTCATTGTCTCGATCACAGCGGAATTGAATGTATTAAATTGCAATCCCGTATGCAGCGAACTATTTCCCCTTCTAATCAATATTTCTGCAAATCTGGAATCTACATCGGTGACGAATTTCAAACCAGAGGCATGAGCAGCATTGTTGGTCGAGGTCCCGCTTTTAATCAGTAGTTTTCCATTCTGTAGATGAATTTTTTCCAGAGGTGAGGTGGTACCAACGCCTACATTGCCCGAAGAGGGAAAGGTATTCTGGGCGATCGTTTGAAGTCCGGCTAATGCAGACAGTGTAAATAGGAAGAGTTTTGTTTTCATGGGTTTTCATTTAATAGTTTTTCAATTAGAGCATACTGACGCTGAAGTTCGAGCTCTAGGAAATCGACCTTGGCGTTTACAGTTTTTAGGTGTTTTATCGTTGTTCCAAACAGGTCACAACTAGGTCAGGCCCCTTACAAAGTGCAAGGTGGACGGTGTTCGTTGTCGTTAAAGTGGGAGTTATAACTTCCCTACGGAAGCGATGATCTATAGGGCTATAAATAGGCTTAAAAGCCTGTGAAAGACTCTCAAGTTGGTTTGATCAATGGGGCTTCGTTAACTACCCCTTAAGGTAAAAATAAAATGATCCTTTACCAAACTTTTCTGTATAAATTTATAGTTAAAATACTACAAAATGGAATTTATGGTACGTGTAAACCAAATTAAGGAAAAAGAACTACGGTTCCAGGGTATTGTTATAGGCCTTCACCCAGGCTACCAACTGTATATCGTCTCTCTTTGTGGCTTTTATACGCTCTTGGAGCATTGGCGCATCTGGGAAAAACGCTTCCGGGTTTTGACGTAATTCTTTAATATCTACATAGGTCAACGCCTCCGGTTCCTTTTCCAGATAAAACTCACTCACAAACCACGTGCTAAGGTTTTCGCCGGGAATGTTTCCCAACTGTTTTGAGGAATATAGGTAGAGTGAAATAGGCGTCCCGTCTACCAATAATCGCATGAGGCTTTTATCTCCACGCCTATCTTTAAGTGAACGGTACACAATCGTATCGTTGACCACCACCTTTTTAAGGTTTCCAGGATATAACCACATCTTTTTTTTGTCCTTAAAGAGTTTAAATCCTCCAGACATGCTATCGCCAATATTATACCGCTTTATATAACCGGTAAATTCCGTACCGCTTTGTGTGGTTACGGTACATTTTGCTTTTTTCTGGGCTACGAGGGTTGCTGGCCCAAGCATTAGAAAAAACAGAAACCCTACAAATGCTCTTTTCATGATATCCTTATTTAAAACCGATAACCCAGACCCAATTTCACCAAGTCGATTTGCTTGTTGAAATCATTATCCGCAAGGCTGCCAAAGGTGTCTATTTTTATATAATCGTATTGAGCCATTACAAAAAGCCCTTTAAACACATCAAAAGAAATTGCCGCGTTTGCGTTTGGGCCCTCGGAATTGTCTCGCACCTTTTCTGTTTGGCCAGGTCCCAGGGCATTTTCGGTACGGAAAGAGGTAAAGGTGTAACCGCCACCCACTTGCACCCTTAGTCTACCCACATGTAGTTCCCCAAAAACCCTGGGCTGTATAAAACGGGCATTGATGTCTGGCTGCACCGTAAAATTCTCGTTTTCAAACTCGTAAAAACTGGCATTTACCGAAGCTCCCAAATTAAAAAACTCGGTCGTAAAAAAACGGTATTGTGCCCCAAGGTCTATAATGCCCTTATAGTTTTCGTTGACAAAATTGTCCCCAATGGGAATGGGGAAGGAAAGCGCACCCGAAAATTTTCCTTTTTGGGCCAACCCAAATAGGGTACAGCTTAGGGTTATGGCCAGAATGCATATTTTTCTCATTGGTAGGTCTTAATAGTTATACTGTAAAATTACATCCTCAATTTTCACGCTTACCCCTGTATTTCCTATAAAGCTTAATGTAAAAAGTTGAGCTATACTTTGGGGCCTCTTTATTTAATAAGGTCTCTATAAACCATACTTCGGTTCTATATAATTCCCTTGCCGTTTAATGTTAAAAAATCATATGAGGCACGGAGAACATCTTTTTAGCAACTATTTGTTACCACCAGCGTGGACGCTGGCGGTAGCGGGGAACATTTCCGCGCCATCGGGGGTCCCACAACCCTAGTTCAAAGGCCTCCTTGCCCGTTTCGGGGGAACAACTTTAATATATCTCTCTCCAAGTATTCTCTATACTCGGAAACCATTTCATCAAAGGAATAAAAATCCTCAATATTACATTCTGCCTTTGTCTTGCCTGTACTGTCCTGAATATGGTATTCTATTTGGTTATAGTATAAATATGCCTCAAAAGAATAGGAGAGAATACTAAATTTGAGCCTTAATCCCAATATCTCTTTATCTCTCCAATTTCCATGATTACCAAGAATTTTAAACGTTTCTGTTTCAATATTCTCAGTTCCGTAATCAGAAAAAAGCTCCTTAATTACTTCTAATGCATTTAGTTGAAGAACATTGAATTTTTCTTCATAGCTTTCTATATCTATCATGAAAATTATTAATTCTTTATTTTAGGTATTGGCCCTAAATCAATATTAAAAAAGTGATTTTTCCTTTTTCCATAAGTCGCCCTGAAAACCTGTCTACCTTTATCTGTGGAAAGCCCTATTCTTAAGTATCTATTTGACCCTACCCAAGGATGGTAATATTTAAGGTAATTTCCAAAATATCCAATCGTATGTATTTTAAATGCAGTATAACTAATCCTTGGGGCTTTTATACTTAGCCTTACTGCACTCAAGGCAGATCCACCTGCTAAACTAAAAGCAATATCAGGTGAATTATAACCCGCAGCATAAGACCAATCATAAAGTGTCATGCTGGACACGTTATCATAAATCCTATTTCCCAAGAACCCTTCTAAATCGCCAAAACTATCTGAAGCTACATAATCATTGTAAAGTTGTCCTGTCGAATTTATGGTGTTTGCCACACCTTGAAGCGTTCTATCCGCTGGGCTTTCTATCCAAGCTGCAAAATCCTTCCCTCTCTGTGTCAGGCCTTCATTGAAACCTCCTGTAATGTCATAGTAAGATCTAGCAGCTATATCAGCGATATTTATTTTACCAGAACCACCAAAAAGTTTCCCGATATTACTTAAATAGTCATGTGAAGCCGAATTCGTCCCAACCCAAGTAAAGCCATCAATACTTGCGCTTGTATTGTGCCATTCCAATTCACCTGTTGTGTCGTTGATATACCAGTCTTCACCACCATCAGGATCCACCCGAGAAAGGGGGTTATTGCCCATTCCTAGATATGGGGAAGCATACTGCCCAGCAGGATCCGTAGTTAGCCATCTTCCTATCCTGCCATCCCACAATCTAAGCTCAAAGGCCTCCTTCCCGGTCTCCGGATCCTTTTCCTGGCCCTGGAAAGCATAGCGGTAGGTATTGGCATCGATACTATTGCGGTTGGGCATGGGCATCCCAAAGGGATAGTAATCGTTGTAACTTTGGTTGCTGGTACTGCTCCCGTTTTTTTGGAAGACCGCCCTAACATTGCCCAAATGGTCCGTAAGTTGATAGACATTGACACCCCCGCTCCGCAGGTGTATCCCAAGCCTATTGGTCCCATAAATGAGCTGTTCCTGTAGGGTGCTACCATTATAAACCGACATAATACTGCCTGCCGCATCCCTAACGTAATAAGTGGTGCCGGTTAAGGTACCACTGCCGTTATAGCTTTGTTTCTTGACCCTGTGGTTCCGATCGTTGTAAAAGAACTTGACTAAAGATACGTTGTTTTTCTTTACCTCGGTGACCAGTCCGCTGGCATTGTAAAAATAGGTCAAGCTCTCGCCGGTGTTGGTAATCAATTGCCCAATCTTGTTATAGACATAGTTGTTACCGCTCTGATCTCCGATGTCATCGGCACCTGAGACGTCACCGGCCGCATCATCTACCCGCAACAACTGGTTGGGGCCGTCCTGAGGTGTGGTCTTGTAGGTGTAGGTAAGATCGTCCATGGCATTGCCGCCACTGGCATCCTTGTTCCGCTTTAAGTTCTGGATGTTGCCATTGGCATCATAGGAAATACCGGTAACATCATAGTCGCCAGCGCCCAATTCTTCCAACTGTCCCACAATTTTTGTCGCAAAGGTACTCCCTCCCTGCGCATGGAAGCCCGGTAGTAGCGTAATGCTGTTCCCTGCCTCCAATGTCGTATTGCTGCCATTGGCATAAACCAAAGTGCTGGTCAGGTCCTCCTGTGCCGGTTCGTCCCCGTTGGCCACCCGACCAAAATTGGCCTGGGCAAGCCAATTGTTCCTGTCATAAGCAAAGGCATAGGTGCTCTGTTTACCGCTCACGGCATATAACGGGCTGTTCCATCGAATGCCCTTGATATTGCCGTTTAACTGATCGGTCCCATATCCCGGGGTCGTGATATTATCCGTGCTCTTTCGGGCATAGTCGCTCTGGTTATAGTCCAGTTGCATCCCAAACAGATCATTGCTATCCCCTCCAGGGTCGTCAGCCGCACTTAAGCTGGGGTGGTTAATACTCTTTAGCTGCCCGGCCAGGTTATAGACATAGTCCACCCCTTGGGCTCCCCCGGCCATTTCGGTCCGTTTTAAAGCTCCTGTTTCATAATACTCGTATTCGGCATGGGTGGTATAGCTGCTCCCATTGATGGAGGTTTCTACCTTGGTCAATTGATCGGCCGTATTATAAGTATAGCGGTGAATAAATTGCTCGTTGGAAACGCCCTGCTGGTAAATGACCTTAGTAACGAGACCGGTGATGGGATCGTACTCATAGTCTACCGTTTTGGTGCCCAACCCCTGTATTTCCTGCACCAGCCATTCTACACGACCGTAAATGTCGTAGCTGTACCAGGTTTCGCTCTGGTCATTGGCGGTATAGGCCACATTTCCGGCTGAAAAGTCGAGCGCGGGATAGGACGATTGGCGAGATCCCAAATTATAGGTCTGTGCGGTTTCATCGTATTCCGTATGATGCAACTCGCTCCGGGTACCCGAGACCATACCGCTATCCGGGTCGGCCGAACTAAAGCCGCTATTCTGCACCACCCCACTTTCTATAGGGCGACCAAAACTGTCGTAATTGGTATAGGAGAATCGTCCGGCATCCTTTTGCACGCTGTTCTGGGAATAACGGATTTGCCCATCATTTCTGTACTTAAACCAGGCCTCTCCCTCATCCGGACTCTTGGTATAGGTCAACTGCCCCAGGGTATTGTACTGATATTCCGTCTTGGGCTTGGTGGCCTTGGTGGTGCCAAGGGGCTGGTAGCTTGCTATAAGCCTTCCGGACCGATCATATTCGTTGAGGCTATAGTCATAGTAGTTTTCCTTATAATTAACGGTCACCGGATTGGCCGTATCGTAATTGTCCGGATCATTTACCGCCACCCGGTAAAACCCATTGGGCAAGCCCGTGGAAGGGCTCACCGTAGACTCCGTTATCAAATTGTATGTGGTTATGGTGTTGCCGTTGGTGGTCACCGTAAAGCCCATACTGCTACCCTGGGGCACATGGATGTCCACAAAGCCCTGTTCGTAGATATCAATGCTCATACTCCTGGCCGTGGTGCCTCCGCTACGTGCGGAGGCCAAGGGGCGCCCATCGCTATCGGCAAACACCACATTTTCATTGCCATGGGCATCCCTGCTAACGGTCTTATGTATTCTATAATCCGCTGCGGCGTACTTGCTTTCCCCAAATGCCACTGTTTGGGCCAACTCCTGGCCTGCACGCATGGTAAAGGCGTAGGCCTGCGGCCATTGTCCGTTTACTTTGTTCCCACCAATCGTTTTCAATGGCGTTCCCGGGTTTAATGAACTAAATATAGTACGGGAAAAGGGGTAGGAGGTGATATCCATATAACTGTTGCCCGGGTGGTCATTGTTGTCATTGGACGTACTGTAGTAGTTTCCCAGGGTATTGGAAGCCGTGCCCACCGTGCTTGGGTTATCTGGGTTCGCTTCAAAATCGGCCACCGAATAGGTGCTATTTCCCGCATCCCGTATAAAACTGCTCCGGTATCCAAAGGTAGTTCCCACCGGGGCACCCAAAGTGGAAAGTGCTGCCCTCCCTTGATAATCATACAGGGTTTGGGAGGCCCATATCTTGTTCGTCAAAATATCCTTGGTCTGCACCTGTTGTACCTTCCCCAATTCATCGAAGAAAGAGACACTTCTGCTTTTTACTGTGCCGTTCACATCAAAACTTTCCAAACTGCTCCAGTTGCTTGTAGAGGGAAGTGCATCAAAGGCATCCTGGGCATAGGTCGATAGGCCGCAAAACGCAATCAGCAAGCCCGTGGTCAAAATTTGTAATCCGAAGTTTTTTAGCTGTTTTTTCATGGTTGTATTTTTAGAATGAGCTTACACTTACTGATGTAGAAACGGTACCGCAATTTCCAGGTTTCTGAATACTTAAACTTGTGGAGCCCGAACCACCAGCGGCGGAATTTACGCTCAAGGTACAGCTCACCGAGCCCGAGCCCGGGAAAACCCCGGCATTTACATTGGATACGCTGCTTCCGTTATTAGGGAGAGTTGAACTTACCCCATTTACCGATACGGATCCGTTGAATCCTGCGTTGGACCCTCCTGTGGAAGCCGAGTAAATAATGGGATCCCCTGGGGTTCCATTGAGGGTGACCGTCTTGACCCCAGCTCCATTGTCCGACGCATTGGTAAAGGTATAGGAGGTTGATACCGAAACATCGGTAGTAAAGGATTGGGAACTATTTAGGGTCAATGTAATGGTCTTATTGCCAGCGCTGCTGTACGAATGCGACAGCGTAGATGGCGGATTGTTGCTTCCACTCTGCGAATTGCCATCCCCAAAGTTCACATTCCAGCTTGTTACCCCTCCATATCCGGTAATATCAAAATTGATGGTACATGCCGTGGTCGCCGTGGTCCTATCGGGAGTTATGCTACCCGAGAGGTTGCTACAGGTGCCCGTACTTCCATTTTTGTACTGGAGTTTGTTGCTTGTAACGATTTTAAATCCACCGGTAATACCGGTCTGATCTACCACCTCTATATAAGTACTGCACAATTGCCCCCCTTCATTGTAGATGTATTGCGTTGCCAGATTATTGGCCCCAAGGATATGGGTAAGTTCGTCCCATTCGTTGTACACATAGGAACTCATGGAAGATTGCACCGGATGGATCCTAAAATCATCGTAGTAAAGGGTGCCCGAGTTGGCCCTTACGTAGATGGTCTTATTTGAGGAACTTAAATCCACATAGTGGTTCAACAGCACCCAATCCCCTGCGATGATTTTTTCACCGTTAAAGGATTTTAGGCTGTTTCCGTCGTAGACCCTTGCGTTGGTATGGTTATCCTTGGAGGCCCAGACAGAAATCTTGTATTTTCCTGTTCGATGCCCGGACATGGTGGTCTTAAACCCTTGGTCACTGGTGACCTTAATCGCGTACTGGCCCGTATGCGCCCGATCCGTAGTTCGTCCTACATCATCTATACCGCCATCGAAGGTGGTCCCATCCAAATGTTCCGCACCGCTATAGTGCATTTCCGAGAGGGGGGCATTGGCAGCGGCAATAATCTTGGTATGTGCATCGCCCATACGGGTAGCCGCCTTGTTTCCGTTGATATCTTCCACCTCCAAAATCATGGAATAGCGATCATACGCATTGATTTGTGAAACCAGTTTCCAATCGGTCGGTTGGGAGCTTGCCGTGGTACTCCAGTTAAATCCATCATAGTCCCCTGAAAAACTGGTATAGAAACCATTGCTATCACTGGTACCGTCCCAAGTATACGTTTTGTGTTTTCGCCATACCTTGGTGGTACTTCCTCCATTACTAGGGTTATAGGTCCAAGGGTTCCAGGTATTGATTCCGGCACCCATTAACTTATAGGTACCGTTATCCTTGATATAGGTTTTGTTCATTGCGTCTTGCGTCAACATATTTTTATAAGTGCTATTGGTAATCTTACTGCCCATCTCGGCGTAGCGCGTGTAAGCGGGGATGGTCTCCGTCCTAAATTCAGTACCATCGCTCTGCAATGTGGTAGTTTGAAGTAGCTGACCCGAATAGGAATCATGTTCGTCAAAATAAGTGGTGCTGGTAAAACCTCCCTGTATTACCGTGGTGCTCAATAAGGCACTGGAATATATGGTTCGTGAGGAACTGTTCACATACCATTTATCGGTTATGGAACCACTGGCATAATCCAATATCTTATACTGTTGAAACGATTCCCGAACGACCCCGTGGGGGGCATTGTCCGGCAAGGCATAATTGTTAATGGTCTTGCTCAGCAATTGACCATAACTATTATAGCTGGCTGTTGATAAAAGTTGTCCCAAACATGCCGTATTGTCCTTTATGTTTATTTCGCTTACCGAGACAGAGGCATTGGCCCCGGGATTGCTAAATATATCGTCGTCCTTATCAATCTGCAGGATGTCCCCAAAAGCAACGGTTCCGCTTTTTTCCGGAAGTGTTTTAAATACGTACTGCGTATAGCCCAAAGAGGTGTTGTTTGTCCCAAAAGCTGTGGTCCTCACGTGGGAATACATGGGAATGGGTGCCGGAAGCTCCATCCCATAGGGCACTTCATTGTCGGCATAGGGTCCGAAAGGGATGAAGGATACGATACCCGATGTGGTACTGGTGCCTGGAACATTGTAATCGTATTCCGTTTTGTACGAATTGACACCATCCGTGGTGGTCAGGGATTTTACCCGTGTACCGGTGGAAAAGGTATCCCCGGACATGCTGACCCTGGTATAGGTATTGTTAAAGGTAATAGAGGAACAATCCGTACCATAGGATACGGAACTTATAGAGGTGGGATTTCCATTCAATTGCAATTTTATTTTCTGCGGATTGATGACCTGTATTACTTTGGCCGTACCGTCATATACATCCATGGAGTAGGGGTCGGGATCCGAGGGGGTTGCCCCGTCACTGCAACTGGTCACCTTTCTATGTGTTACCGGAAGATTATCGTTAAGTCCAATACCGAAATTGGAAAAATCCACATTTGCGGTAACTTCAAAGGTGTTGTTGGCATCCAAACTTCGTGTGGTCGAAAAACTAATGTTTTGTGATATAGCGGACGAAAAGGTATCTTCCTCGTAATCCACCGTAATTTTACCTCCAGTAGGCATGGTAATCTCATTGAGGCTCCATTGATCTGGATCAAATTTGTCATAGCCCCATTCGTCCTTATCGGCCAGGGTGTACGGTTTGTTGATATAGGCAAAGGTGTACGGGGGCATCAGTTGATTGTCTCCCTTGCCTTTAAAGGCCACATTTTTTAAGGTCAGCCGTCCCGAAGCCGAGGTGTAAGGCGCTCCTGAAGCCAGGCTATAATCGTAGGCAAATGAAACAACTTTAACAGCTTTGCTTTTTAAGATACCCCAATCGTTTCCATCCTTAGCATCCAGGACATTATCTTGCCTACTACACTTTACGTATTTAAAACCGCCACCATCCGAAACTTGGTCAAACCAATCAATGGAATAGGTGGTGTTTGCAGTTGGTGTTGAACTTAAATTCGTGGTATTGGTCCTGGAGATCGTTCCCAGGTCCGTATTCTTGAGTAGAAGGATCTCTTTAAGCCGCAACAGGCTTTGCTCTTTGAGGTTGAAGGTCCGTAAGGCCGTATTTTTATCTTTCCTGTGCCTATAGGTCAATTGTTTTCCTCTACTATCCAATCGCTCCTCTTTTACAAAAAGCGCCGTATGCGTCCGGGTAAATACCTTATCCAGATAGTACACTTCCTTTCGTCCCCAGGAATAGTTTTTTATCTCGTCATTTAGACCGCTCTCTTCAAACTCTTCGCCATGTGGATTGTACCAGATATAACCATCGGTCCATTGTCCGTAGTCAAAGGCCACCCAATACCCATAGTCCGAATCATCTGGTTTTTGATTGTTGTTCATATCCACAAAATCCGGACCTGTAACCGCAGTGAGTAACCAGTGCGTGGCATATTTTTTTAGCTGGCGCTTTTCATAAAAAGCATCATCCTCATTGGTGTATTGGGAATCCATCCCGTACTGTCTTGCCACAATCTCGTGGTTATGTACCGGTATGGTATAATGATAGGTCTTTCCATCCGGGGCCACCACCTTAAAAGCGCCAATTCCGTCAGGTTCGTACACAGTGCTACTGTAAACCGGTATATTGGAAACGGTCTTTAAAAGACCCTGATTAAACGGTGTGCCCGCAGCAAGCTCCGCGTTGGTATAATACTCCACATACCTTCCGGTTGTCCTACGGGATAGGGAAGCACTTGCCGTAGACGTCAGGTAATTGAAGATAAGGGAACTGTTCGCAGAACTGCCGTGAAAATCCTTTTGGGTCTGTAACCAGGTGGAAGTGTAGTCATTATCAAACTGAAAATCGGGCAACAAAGTGAACTCCGTTGCGGTAGCATAGGAGGTGCCAGCGCTGGGCAGTTCGTGTCTCAGCTCATAGTCCACCGTAGGAAAACTGTTCTCCACTTTTTTGTTGAGCCCAATTAATGCTCCGTTTTTTTGATGCCGGGGGGTTATGGAACCTCCGATACCCTGGCCCGTAACCCGGTAGCCATCGTAATTGGGATATACCGCATTGCTGCTATTGCTATTATAGGTGGTAGAGGTACCTACCCCATAGATATCCGAAGTAGCATGAACACTGGAACTATTTTGATTTAAGGCCGTTCTGTTATTCTTAAAATACAGGGTGCCGTTAACAATGTTATGCTCCAAATTATCCAAAGATACCGTGGTCTTTTGCTTTCCGAAACTAAATGACAAAATACCTCCAGGCAAGGGAATAAAAACGGGAATGTTATAACCGCTTTGTTTTACATTATAATCATTTGATGATACCGAATGTGAAAATGAAGATACGTTTGCTCCAGTTCCTAGGCCTTTGACCTTTCCCGAGACACCAACACCGTTCGAGGAAAAATTTACACCAACGCTGCTCTTTTTACCCCTCTCTCCAACAGAATATGCCGCATTTGCGGAAACATCACCACTCCAGCTCGAACTTACTGTTAAATCAACAGATTGGTTAGGAATCAAGCTGCCAAACCCATAGCCACCTCCCAATCCGATCCCATTGGTGCCAACACTGCCTCCCAAAGAAAAGCCACTTTTTCCCAAACCTACATTTGCACTTAATGAAGCGCCCGTTGTCCCAAGGTTTACTCCAACATTTCCTCCTTCAAAACCGGCGCCCAGACTTACCGAACCTCCAAAAGCGCGAGTGTCCCCCCAAGCTAGGTTAAGTCCAACGGATGCTCCCCCGGTGGAAGTAAAACTAATGCTCGCGGAGTAGTCGGTATAAGTAGTCCCCTTATTATAAAAATACTCTCTAAAAGTGCCCTGGTCCCAATCATCAGGGTAGCCATTTACAGAACGGGTAATGGCCCCAGGGTTCACGTTCCAGCCCAAACCGGTCCAGGACGCCTCCTGATCTATGGCAATCCCAGCGTGGTACGCCAGGGACAAGGGATAACCACCTTCCGGAGAGGGTACATTCATTAGGGGCAATACATAACTCAAATCGCCCGTGGCCAGGTTGACCATATCCGTGGCATCCACAGGCTCAAAACTTGACGCTTCGGGCGCCGTGGGGCCATTGTTAGATGCATAAAGCATGTTAACGGGCAATAAACTGGGTAAAAAGGCCAGGGTAAGGCACACGGCCATTACTTTGTGGGAGAACTTGGTTTTTGTCTTGTGCGATTTCATATGTCGGTTCTTTTAATCGTTGTTTTATTCAAATTTCAGTTTAGGTTCCGTTCGTATGGGATCGGTGGGGATCTTAAACCCTACTTCCCCGGTAGCAAAACCGATGTCATCTATGGTAAAATGGAAGAAATCGTTGCTCAGGAGGCGTCCGTCCCTGGGGTAGACCAGGAGAAGTTGGGTACTTTGTCCCATACCATACATTCGCGGATAGATGTAGTCAGCCATGGGAATCGTATCCCGGGTCTTGCTTATTAAATGTACCTTTTCGGACATACCAAAGGCCAACTGGTTTACCATGGCCCCAAATTCGTTCCGGTTACCCGCTTTTGCGCTCAACAGTTCCTGATTGTCAATGCCCAGGGAAAGGTTAAAATAGAGGTAATCCCCGTACTTGTTCCTCAGGCTATCCACCTTTTCTTTATTAATATCTTCTCCCAGGGCCTGATTGATCAAAACATCGGTGGGCCTATAGCTTAGGGTATAATCCACACCTTTCACCTTCTTATGTTGTGTATATCCATTTTCCGTATCCCTAACATGTGCCCAGAGTTCCTTTTCGGTATCGAAGGTTTTTTGCCCACACGAAAACAGGGCAACCATGCCCATAACACCTAAAAAAAGACGGGTATATGAAAATATTGGTTCCATGCTATTTTCCATTAAATTCTGCGTTAAGTCCTTCCAATACGTCTTGGGTGAGATCCGAAACGTCCTGGGCATACATAATGTTGCCACTGCCCTCGGCCCCAAAAATGATGCGGTATCCCTTGCGTTTACCGTATTCCTTGACATAGGTATTGATATCATTGACGACGGTTTGCGTCATTTTTTGATCTTCTTCCTGTATCTGCTTCTGAATGGCCTGCTGGTAATTGTTCAATTGCTGTTGTTTGTTCTGTAGGAGTTGTTGTTTGAGTTCCAGTTCTTTTTGGGTCATGGTACTCCGCTCCTTTTCGTAGGCTTTGAGCTCATCTTGCCAATTCACTAAAAGGCTGTCTACATTCGCTTTTAGCGTACTGGCTTTTTTATTAAAGGCTTCGCGCTCCACTTCGGTGCGGGCATAGCCGTCCACTAACTTTTTGATATCTACATAAACCAGGTCCGACTCAGAACTCGTGTAAAAAATAGCGGCAATACTTGCTACCAAAGCGATAATTGAAAGTAGAAGTGTTAATTTATTCATAGGATTCTTCTTGGTTTTTATTGTTTATTCTTCAGTTGGCTTTGTTTCATAATTTGTGATTAGCTGTTCCAACTTTAACAGTCTAGCTTCCAAATTTTGGTTGATCTTCTTTTGCTGTACAAGTTTAGCTTCCTGGTGTATGGTGTAGAGCATAAGCTCCTCAATTTTCTCCAGCAGCTTCATATTCATAAGCCCTAGTTTTAATCCATCCCTCTCCATTTCCATAGCGGATGGGATGTTGGGCAGGTGGCCATATTCCTTGATGTATTGCTGGGTTTCCTCCAGGGTACGGAGGTCGTAATCTTCCTTGAACACGTAGTCCGGTCCAGGTACGGAAAGGTCTACCTTGACCTCCTCGGCATGGATCTTGCCTTTTACCGTGAGTTTGGAATCCGGGGCGGCCGTGCCGATGCCTAGCTTACCATCGTACCCAAGGAAGAAGTCGTTCTCCCCAAAATTTACTCTTCCGAATTTGGCGCTAACTATAGTGGTATCTCCCCCATTGGGCAATGTTCCATCTAGAATGTCCCCACCAATCCAGGCCGCTTGATTCAGATATACACTCAAGGAAGGTATTGCAATCGTAAAGTTTACTTCTAAATGTGCCTTTACCCCATCCGAGGTTATTCTCGCATCCGCCCACCACCCATTGTCACTTATGGAAACTAGATTGAGACCACCATAGCTGCTCCAACCTTTGAACCAGGAAATTTTTGCGACCCTTGGCGTGGTAGCTCCGCCTTTTGTTGCTAATACAATTTCATTATATCCCCTTCCGTATCCACCATCGAGTCGTGCTACTTTTTTCCATCCAGCAGCATCAACGACCACGGTCTTGTTAATCTCCGTTTGTGCCTGTGCACTTCCAAAGCACATGAAAAGGAAAATCGCGAGTGTTGTTTTCATCTATTTCGTTGTTAGTAGTTTTTCCAAGCGATTTATACGGGCTTCCTGAAGCGCTAACTTTTCCGTCAACCGATCCATTTCGGCGATATGTGTTTTCCACCTTCCCTGCAGTTCCCTATTGTCCTTCTTCATCTCGATTAGGTAGAGTGTCAGCTCTTCGATTTTTTCCAGGAGCTTCATATTCATAACCCCTAGTTCCAAACCATTTTCCTCCATTTCCTTAGCAGAAGGGATATTGGGCAGATGCCCATGTTCCTTGATATATTGCTGTGTTTCTTCCAGGGTACGGAGGTCATAGCCTTCTTTAAAAACATAGTCCGGGCCGGGTACGGAAAGATCTACCTTGACCTCCTCGGCGTGGATTTTGCCCTTTACGGTGAGTTTGGAGTACGGGATTTTGGTCCCGATCCCTACATTATCCGTTTGGGTGTTGATGACGAACGTATTCCATTTCTCTGTGCCCGAATACAGGGTGCCGATTCCAAAAATATTATGGCCCAAAGTATTGGAGTCAAACCCCATGTTGACGCCCACAAGGGATCCGTCCTGTCTCAATTGGATTATGGGATTGTCATATTCGTCATTATTGTCGGTATCCGCTTCCAACCGTAGAATAGCATCTCCGGCTGTGCCGGTAGAAATGTGCAATCTGCCTTGGGGAGCGGTCGTTCCAATTCCCACGTCGCCATCTTTATTGATTACCATATCACTGCTATGGTTATTTACCCTGAAATGCATGATATCATACAGATGATAATACTGTATTCCTGCAACAAAATCGTCTTCGGAATCCGCAAAGCCGTAATAGCCATTTACCGTGTTTGGGGTAAGTATGGAAATCATCGCATTACCACTATTCTCTGATGTTACGCCTGAAAAACCATGTGGTGTCCCCCCGGAGGATCCATTATAAATATGAAGCGTGGATGCTGGACTCGTTGTGCCCACACCTGCGTTCCCTGTAGTTGGAAAAGTATTGGTCTGTGTCCAACACAGTACAGGGAAGCACGCCAATAGAAATACTAATTTTTTCATTTTTTGTTGTTTTTTAGTTCGTCGATTTCTTTTTTTAACGCAATCATGTGCAAGGTTAATTCTTCAATCTTCTCCAACAACCTCATGTTCATCACGCCCAGTTCCACCCCATTTCTCTCCATTTCCTTAGCGGAAGGGATGTTGGGCAGATGGCCATGTTCTTTGATGTATTGCTGGGTTTCTTCCAGGGTACGGAGGTCATAGCCTTCTTTAAAAACATAGTCCGGGCCGGGTACGGAAAGATCTACCTTGACCTCCTCCGCATGGATCTTGCCTTTTACGGTGAGTTTGGCATCTGGGGAAGTGGTGCCGATACCTATCTGCCCATTTTTGTGAAAGGTGAACATGGAAGCATTGTCCGTATGACCAATGAACAGACGGTTCGCATTAGCTTCCAGATCAAAACGCCATACTTTTCCTCCCCGCTCCAGTCCTATGGCCGCACCCCCGGCAGGGTCCTTAATATGTAATTTGTACAAAGGGCTTCCATCCCCCAGCATAAGCTCTCCATTTTTCAGAATGAAATCGCCCCCTGTCTTGAACAAATAGTTAATATTCCCGTCCTGTTTGATTTTAAGGCCATCACTCTCAATTTGCAGATGGTAAATCTGATCTGGACTGTAATGCGTATCCTTAAGGGTAAGCAGATTAGACCTCCAAGTGCTGGTTTCTATGGTAAGGCTTGCGTCAGAAATGGAAGCGTCGCCTGTTGTGGGGAAGTTGTTCTGTGCATAGGCCCCAACACTACACAAACCTAATGCGATTCCTAAAAGATATTGTTTTGGTACCATTGTAATTGGTTTTTATTTGTTTTCGTTTTGGAGTTCCTCGATACTTCTGGCCTGATGGGCCAATTGTTTTCTTTGTTCTTCTGTCTGCTCGCTCAATTGCTTTATGATTTTGTCTTGCTGCAACAAATACAGTGTAAGCTCCTCTATCTTTTCCAACAGTTTCATGTTCATCAGCCCCAGTTCCATGCCGTTTTCTTCCATTTCTTCCGCGGAGGGTATGTTGGGCAAATGGCCATGTTCTTTGATGTATTGCTGGGTTTCTTCCAGGGTACGGAGGTCGTAATCGTCCTTGAACACGTAGTCCGGTCCCGGTACGGAAAGGTCTACCTTTACCTCCTCTGCATGGATCTTGCCCTTGACTGTGAGTTTGGAATCTGGGGCGGAGGTCCCGATTCCAATTCTACCATTTGTCTTCAATGAAAGCACTGGACTGGACCAGGAAGTCCCGTTTAGGGAAGGATAAAAACTAAGTGCGTAATTTTCCGATGAGCCTCGTGTAGAAGCCACCCACGAGAGTCTATTGTTATTTTTAAGAACAAAATCTGTTGGCTGGTCCAAAAGGGATTCTAGTATTAGAGTCCCTCTATTGGTCATATCCTTGACATATAGAGATGCATTGGACGTATAGTGAGCCCCTGTAGATCGAATCTCCAGTTTGGAGGTAGGATTACTTGCACTGATACCAACATTTCCATTGTCCTGATTAAACCACATAACCGGTGAGTAGACCCCTTGGTAAAATCGCCATAGGGCAAGGTCATATTGTTCGCTCGCATTTCGGGTACCCAGCTCCCATTTTACCACGCCGTTAGACCGGAATTCCATGGGGACTTTGTTGGCGGTATTTGCATCATTTAGAATAAGTTTTGGCCCGTATAAGCTTGGCTCAATGGTTACTGTCTCTGAGTGGGTTATTTGGCCATGGGTGTTCATAGCCCATAAAAAACACGTAAACAATACCATTATGGTTACTTTCCACTTTTTCATTCTTTGTTGTTTTTTTATTAATCGAGTCCTTTTATACAAAACCAAAGAGTCAACTAGACTGTTCGTTCTATTTTTAACCATAGGAACACCTTGGTGCCAATCGCCAAGCTCCATCCATCTTAAAACCAATAGCCATTAAACAATACCATTACCGCAATGCCAACGTCCACCGCCGGAAATATTGGTCAGGTCGTAATCGAAAAATTGAAATCGCATTAACGCCAGGTTCGCGCCAATTCCTAGGGAGGTAAAATCCGATCCGGAATGGACCGAAAAATGCAAAAAAAGGAAAACCTAAGCAATGTGTTCTCAAATTGGATCGGTTTGGGGCCTAAAACAAAAATCTGGTATTAAGGTAGAAAATTATTTTGTTTAATAAAACTTTTCTTACATTTTTTTGTATGAATACTATTTTAATCACATTAGGAATATATATTGTTAAAATATTATGGCTTCCTACTCATAAAGTATTAAATTTCGTGTGCAAACCGCGAAACTTTTTATATATTTCGGTAAAAACCCGGCTACACCTCCCAAGAAGGATCGGGTCCCCAAACCAAAGATGATGCACATGAACACAATGAAAAGAATCCCCGCTATTAACCTACAGGAAACCCTGATCGTACTGGCCATAATAGGCATTTTGCTCCTTCTGGCCTTGCCCAATCTAATGCCCCTGATCACCAAGGCCAAGAGCATAGAGGCCCAGACCCAGCTAAAGGCCATTTACAACGCCCAGACCACCTATAGGTACATGTACAGTAAATTCAGTCCGGATTTCAACGAGCTCGATTTTGAGGCGCCCAGGACCGTAAAGGAGAACGGGACCGCCAACTATCAGTATCAGATTATCAGTGCGGACAATGCCACCTTTAAGGCCAGGGCCGAGGCCATTACAGATTTCGACGGGGACGGGGTTTTCAATGTATGGGAGGTTGATGAAAACGGAAACCCAAAACAAATTGTAAAGGATTGATCCCCTTCCTAAAGCTTGGCGCTATGATCTGTTGTGGACTTATCACCTATCAGGACTTTACCCAAAGACGGGTACTCTGGATCTTGTTTCCCTTGCTCGGGCTATTGCTGGGTACGGTACATTTTCTGCACAGTTCCCCTTCCCTTTTCTTGGGCTATGCTTTGTTGAATGGGTTACTGGTTTCTGCGGTAATCCTCATTCTGTATCTCTACACCAAAGGTCTCCGTAAAAAGGCCTTCCTCAATGCCAGCCTGGGCCTGGGCGATATCTTGTTCTTTTACGCCTTGGGTCTCGCCTTCCCCACCCTCACCTTTATAACCCTTTTTGCCTGCTCCCTGATCTTTTCCCTGATTGCCTTTTTGCTCCTTAAGAAAGGTTTGCAATGGTCTACGGTGCCTTTGGCCGGACTCATGTCCATTTTTCTGACCCTGATAATTGCGTACAGCCTCTTTTTTAACTCCCCTAACCTATACCTACTCTAACCATGCAGCATACCGATTACCAGATACAGACCCAACTACAACAACGGATAACCGCCGAACAGGCCTTTCATTACAGGATTGTCCCTGTAGCGGAACAGGACGGGGTGGTGGTGTTCAATACGGACAGTACAGCCTTGGATAGCTTGTTGTCCGAGTTAAAGATTATTTTGGACATCCCGTTGAGCCTACAGGCTTGCGAAAGCGAACTCTTGCAAAATTACCTTACCGCCAATTACCGCGAACGACAAGATAGCACTACGACTGAGCTTCGGTATACCCCGGATTTTTTGGAGAAGATATTGCTGACCGCCAAGGAGATCAACAGTAGCGATATTCATTTTGAGCCCTATGAGACACATTGCAGGGTCCGCTTTAGATTGGACGGGAAATTGGTGGAACAATTTAGGATTCCCATAGGGGAATATCCCACCATCATCAACAAGATCAAAATCAGGGCCAATCTGGACATTGCGGAAAAACGCCTTCCCCAGGATGGGAGGATAACGGTAAAGTCTAGCCTGGATGAATTTGACATCAGGGTGTCGTCCCTGCCCACCCTCTTTGGGGAAAAAATCGTGCTGCGAATCCTCAGTAAGGACGCCAACGCGATCGATATTAACGATTTGGGATTTACGAAGCGTGAACTTCGGACTTATTCCCAAGGCATCAAAAAACCCAATGGCATGGTATTGATTTCCGGACCTACCGGATCGGGAAAGACCACCACGCTCTACGCTACCCTAAAACTCCTCAACAATAGCGAGACCAATATCCTTACCATAGAGGATCCCATAGAATACACCTTGGAAGGCATTAACCAGGTACAGCTCAAAGAGGGCATAGGGCTGGATTTTGCCAGTGCCATGCGGACCTTCCTACGGCAGGACCCGGATATTATCATGGTAGGAGAGATCCGGGACGTAAAAACGGCCAATATGGCCATTAGAGCTTCGCTTACAGGACATCTGGTGCTCTCTACCATACACACCAACTCGGCCTGGGCCACGATCTCGCGCCTGATCGATATGGGCATTCCCTCCTTTTTGATCGCCAGCACGCTGAACCTAAGTGTAGCACAACGATTGGTGCGCAAATTGTGCACGCAGTGCAAGCAAAAGGAAAAAATAGCGGACCATCTTTTTCCTGACGGTTTTCTGCCCAGCCAGGAATTAACACATCATTATGCCCCCAAGGGCTGCACCCAATGCCACCATACGGGTTATAGGGGAAGAAAGGCCATCTATGAAATCATCCCGATTACCAAGGATCTGGTGGCCCATATCAAAAACAATGTCTTGGAAATTGAGGACTATCTGTATAAAAACAAAATTATCACCTTACGTCAGAACGCCATACAAATGATACGCGAGGGCATTACCTCCATTGATGAGGTGTATGCCTTGCTAACCAATTAACCCCATGAAAAAAAACCTGCTCGTTATACTATTCCTTTGTGCCTTTCATCTGCATGGCCAGGAAAATCCACGGATACAGAACATACAAAACAATCTGGAGTCGCTTGCCGTGGACAATGCGGGACTCACGGAAAACCTGAAACTGGACATCAACGTAACCAATGTGACCCTGCCCAATTTCCTCATTGCCGTCTCCAAAGTGCATCGGGTAAATATCAATGTGGATCCCAGCCTACAAGGCATTACCATTGTAAACAACTTCTCCAACGTCACAGTAGCCGATCTTTTGGTGTTTCTCTGTAAGGAATATCAATTGGATATCAATTTCACCGGCAATATTCTGTCCATTAAAAAATACGTCCCGCCACCGGAAAGGGTGGTGGAAAAAGAGGTCGTTGCCAACTTTGATGCCCTGAACAATCGTATTTCCCTAGATCTGAACAATGATACATTGGAGAAGGTCTTTCGAAAAATCATTGATATATCGGGTCAAAACCTGCTCTACAACAGTGGCATGGAGGCCCTTCCCCTAACACTCTACCTCAACAACGTGCCTTTTGATGCGGCTATGGCCAAGCTGGCGGAGACCAACAATCTGTCCTTTTCCAAATCGAGGGACGGTTTTTACTTGTTTAACCGAACGGATACCCCACAGAACAGTCCGGCAGACACCCGACAAAACCTTCCGCCAAGGCCCCAGCGCAGCCCTAGGGGGAGCAATTTTTATTATCAGGTGCTCGATACGGTGAACCGACTGCTCAATGTGGATTTTGAAAATGCCCCCATTGCACAGATCATCAATGAAATCAGTTATGACCTGAAGCTCGATGTCTATACCGCCACCCCCTTGGAGGAAGCAGGGAACGTTACCTTTAAGGCAAAACAGATCTATTACGACCGCCTGTTGGAACGTATCTTTGAAAGCAAGGCCAATGGCGCTATCGGGGCCAATCCGCCGCAAAATCAAAACACTAATCCGGCACAGAACAGGGCACAAAGCAATCCAGCCCGGGGTGGTCTGCCCACCAATTTTACCTATAAAAAGGAAGATGGTATTTATTTCTTCGGCACGGCCGATCAGCTCAGTGTCCGCCGAATAGAGGTCATCCAGATGATGCACCGATCGGTGGAATTGCTGGGAGACCCAGCGCCCTATGCAGGAGGTGGCCGATCCGCCGGCAGGACCATAGGGGGAAACATCAATTACCTGGGTGGCGGTTTTCAGAACAATCAGGGCTTTGGCAATACCCAGGGTCTTGCTGGCAACCAGGGCTTCAACAATTCACGAAGGATCAACACCCAGGCCAATAATACCTTTGGCAACTATAACAATACCGCGGAAGCCTTGGTCAATATTTTGCCCGATGACGTTTTGGTAGATCTGGACGTAAAAATAGATTTTGAATTGAACAGCTTTTTGGTCAGTGGCCCCGCGGCCAACATCAACCGTTTCCGAAAATTTATCAAGGAAATAGACAAGCCCGTTCCCGTGGTGCTCATAGAAGTAATGATCATAGAGGTGCGAAAGTCTGCTACCGTGGAAACTGGGATCAGCTGGGGCATTGGGGAAGAACCGGTAAAGACCCAGGGGCGTATTTTTCCCGAAACGGACCTTACCTTGGGCGCTAGCACAGTAAACAAAATTATCGGTGGTTTTGACGGTTTTGGTTCCTTTAACATCGGGCAAGTGGTGCCCGAGTTCTTTGCAACGATCAAGGCTATGGAGGCCAACGGAAACCTAAAAATCCGTTCCACGCCAAAACTATCTACGCTAAACGGGCATAGGGCCAATCTATCCATCGGAGAGACTACCTATTATGTGGTGACCAACCAGAACTTCTTTGGCTCCCAAATTCCAACCACCTCTGAAGTACGGAATTTTCAGCCCATTGACGCCGAACTGGCCGTAAGCATAAAACCCCTGGTCTCCGGAAATGGTCAGGTAACCCTGGACATCAATGTGATCCAGTCCGATTTTAGTGGCGAGCGTATAGAGGATGAGGCCCCACCAGGACTTACCTCGCGTGAATTCAGTTCTATCATTCGCATGCAAAACCAAGATCTTGCCATTCTCGGCGGACTTGAGGAAAAGATCAAGAACGACTCTGGAAGCGGGGTGCCCTTTTTGGCCAGAATTCCTATAATCAAATGGCTTTTTAGCAAAAGGGTGCGCGAGGATACCAAACAAAAATTGACCATACTCATTAAACCTACGGTAATTTATTAGTGCTTAGTCCCTTAAAAACATACCTGAACGAAGGAAGCGTATACTACGGCCTAGAAGTGTACGAACAGGGTAAAAATGTCCTTTTTAACCTCTTGGAGGTTAGGAGAAAAAAACAAGAACTCTTCATTGGGGGGCAACACACTTTTTCAACTATGGAGGAGGTCCCGAAGCATGTAAAAAAAGATGCACCCCTATTTGTGGTATTCGCCACCCAAAGCGTGCTTACCAAAGTAGTGGCGGCCAACACCGGTCAGGAGCATGAAGCCATCGTGCATGGGTCCTTTCCCAACCTGGATTTTTCCACCTTCTATTATCAATTGGTTCCGATGGAAGAAACGACGGTCGTTAACATCTGCAAAAAGGAACATCTGGATCTGTACCTCAACCGTTTAATGGAGTTGAAACTTCCGGTGACCGGTTTTGCACTGGGGATCTCCCCATTTGCGGCACTATTGGATTTTTTGACGGAAGACAGCATGCCCACCTCCACCTACCGCGTGCAACTTCAAAACCGTTCCATCCAGGAAGTACGGCCAATCGAAGGCAGTGAACCTGCTCAAAAGACGCATTATGACCTCAACGGCCTATCCCTTCCCCATACACATTTGCTAGTGTTTGCAAGTATCTTGGGCATGCTCTCAAAAGGGGTTGAAGGTTTTAATAATTTTGGGGAGGAACTGCAAGGGCTTCAAAAAGAATTTAGGAACAAACGCCATTTTGGGCTGCTGTTAAAATCTTCGCTCATCTTTGTTTTATCCCTTTTGCTGCTCAATTTCCTCGTATTCACCTACTATTTTCAAAAAGTGGAAACCCTTCAGAACACTTCGGCGCTCAATCGGGACAGCAAAAGTAAGCTGGTAGCGTTGAAACGTGCATTGGAGAGCAAGGAAGAACGGGTAAACACCTTGCTCGCCACAACAAATTCCAAGGCCACCCTATACGTGGACCAAATGGCCATGAGTCTTCCTGTTTCCATGTTGTTTACAGAAATACAGTACCAACCCCTGGAAAAACCCATGCGGCCCAAAAAACCGATCCAACTCCTTGTAGGCACCATTACGGTACGGGGTACCGCCAGCAACGGGAACGATTTTTCTTCCTGGGTGGAAACCTTGGAAAGCTTTGCTTGGACAAAATCCGTCGAGACGCAGGACTACGATTACGGCAACAGGGGCCTGTCTAATTTTACCCTAAAAATAGAGATCCATGACGAGTAGCACGAGAAACAATATAAGCTTGGCAGGAATTGTCTTGGTGCTCTTCCTATGTTACAAGTTTGCCATTGCCGAAACTATAGCCCTGGGGAGGGAGTACAACAATCTAAAAAATGAGGAGGTCCTCTTTAAGGATATTCCCGTGCAACTTTCGGTCTTAAAAAGCAAGGAACAACATTACGATTCCGTCCTAAAGAAAATGAACCTAGGCAACACCTCTCTGGAGAATAACTTACTCCGTGCCTTAAATGGGCAGGTGGAGAAACACGGGCTTAAACTCCTTGATTTTAACGAGCCCCATGCCTTCCAGGACGGGGAAAACCAGTTGAACACCTTTCATTTTAGCCTAGAGGGAAATTTCACCGATATTTTGAGCACCGTGCATACGTTGGAACAAAAAGGAAACTTCGGTGCTCTGGTACATCTAGATTTTCAGACCAAAAGAAATTATAGGGCCAACAAAAACTATTTGGTGGCCACCGTGCTCATGCAATACGTTCAATAAAGCGTCACGGGCTATAAAAGTTCCGTCACACCTGCCCCAACGCTCTAGTTTTGGGCAAACTCATCGGGTTTCACCTCGTTCCAGACCTTGATTTTATGGTCGGGTTCCAGACCAGATTTCACCTCCACAAAAATACCATCGCTCAGTCCCAACTCGATATCCCGGCGTTCAAATTGTTGCTCCCCGGTCTGTATCTCCACAAAGGGTTTCTTGGTCTTATCATCAAACTGCACCAGGGCTTCCTTTACGGCCAGAACGCTGTCTGCCCGGCCCAAAATAATGGACGCATTGGCACTGAGGCCGGCCCGTATAAAAATCGAATCCTGTTTTTTAAGCGTTCCCTTGATCTCGAACTGTATGGCCCCATTTTCCTCGTTGCCCTTAGGGGCGATATAATCCAGTACCGCATCAAAAACCTGATTTTCAATGGCCCCGACCGTAATCTCCAAGGGAAGGTCCTCTGTAATTTTTCCGACCTCGGACTCATCCACTTTGCCCTCAAAAATCATCTTTTCCACATCGGCTATGGCCGCTATGGTGGTCCCTTCATTGAAATTATTGCTCTCGATCACCTGGTTGCCCACCTCAACGGGCACCTCCAGGACCATCCCACTCACCGTGGCCCTGATCAACGTATTGGCCGCATTGCCGTATCCCTTGGCGGTACCGGTCTTTACAATATCGTAGCGCTTGTTGGCCGCGCCATAGGACTGTTTTGCCTGGTCAAAAGCGACCTCGGCCCTTTCCAAATCTACCTTGGAGATGACTCCCTTATCGAACAGGCTTTTTTGACGCTGCAAGTTCCTACGTTGGTCGTCCAAATCAATTTTGGCCTCATCAATGGCGTTTCGGGCATCGTTCAGGGCGTTCAAATTGGGAACTACCTTGATTCTTGCCAGCAGATCGCCCGATTTAACAAAATCGCCCCCTTCCACATATACTTCCTCTATTACTCCCGAGATGTTAGGCTTAATGAGCACCTCCTCCAAGGGAAGGATACTGCCCGTGGCCACGGTTTTCTTGATAATGGTCTGCTTTGAGGGTTCTTCCGTTTCATAGACCACTGGATCTTCGGCGTTTTTCTGGTACAAATAGTACATGGATGCCCCAAAAGTGATTACGATTAAGAGCAAAATGATAATGGTGATTGACTTTTTCATGGTTCGTGTACGTGTATTATTGATTGATGATTCCTTATTTATTATAGCCCGATTTTTCTTCAAAGACCCCTAGTGCCGCTCGGACCATTTTCTCCCACTCCTCCGAAATGGGCCCCTATTATTTATTCGTTCTGTGCGCTAATGCAATGTCTCAAATTTACATTATTCCGTTCGTAACGCATCTATCGGTCTCACTCGAATAGCGCTCTGTGCGGGGATAAAACCGGCCAAAAGGCCCGATATGATCAATATGACCAATGCCGAAACCACAACGCCCAGATTAACACTGGGGTTTACGAACATATCCACCGGTCCGTTGGCTTCCAAAAGGGCATTTATACCATAGATGAACAAGGCACCGATGGTAATCCCTGCCATTCCGGAAATAATCGTTAAAAAGATGGATTCCATTAGTATCTGCATTTTAATGGACCATGGATGTTCGCCCAGTGCCCTTCGAATCCCAATTTCCTTGGTACGTTCCTTCACCACGATAAGCATAATATTACTTACGCCGATAATGCCCGATAGCAGTACCATAATCCCAACAAAATAGGCAATTATGCGCATGGCCCCAAAAAGACTTTCCACCCTGTTGTACTGCTCGTAAAGGTCAAAATAGCCAACGGCCCTGCCGTCTTCCGGGTGTATTTTGTGTTTTTCCTTGATGTGGTCCACAATCCTCTCCTTGACACTGGTGATGGAAGTACCGTCATTGGCCGTAATGGCCATCCAACCTACATCATTTCCTGTATTAAAGGCCTGGGAAAAAGCGGAAAAGGGAACAAATATCTGATTTTGGGCCTCCTCCCCGTCCCCATCGGTGTTTTTCTTCTTGTACGTCCCTACTACCATAAAATTTACACCCTGGATTTTGATATACGTGCCCATGGCCGTCTCCTCTTTTTCGTACAACTCACTTTTGACACCCTCTCCGATAACCGCAATTTTCCGCTTCTCATTGATGTCCGAATGGTTGATAAAACGACCGGACGTGATGGTCATGGGTTCCTGTTTGATAATTTCAGGGTAATCGCCATATACGTTGAACGCCCCGGTATTTAGTCCCCGTACCACATTGTTGGTTCCCCGGAACCCGCCAAGCTGATTTCGGGGAGAAATAAATCTAAGATTGGGTACATGGTCGTTGATGGTCTGTACATCTTCGAGTTTAAATTCATATTCCCTCCCTTTAGGCAATCCCTTATAGGGTTTGGTGGTATTGCGGGACCACATGAACATGGTGTTGGTAGCGGTATCCCCAAAATCCTGTTTTATACCATTTTCCAGTCCCTTACCAGCCGCAAGCAGAATAATCAAGATCAGAATACCCCAAAACACGCCAAAAGCGGTAAGGACGGTTCTGAACCAGTTACCGGTGAGCACCTCCAAAATTTCTTTCCAACGATCTCTATTGAACATACCTATTTGTTATTCGTCCCGTAAGGCCTCTATGACCTGTATCCTGGCCGCCCTCCAAGCCGGGAAAAAACCGGCAACGGTACCGGCAAAAATCAATACCAGCACGGTAGACAGGGCTACGTTAAAATTTACCGAGGGATTAACGATATAATCTACCTCCACATGGGGACCCAACAGTTCCAACAGCCCCATACTAAAAATGAGTCCCGTAAAACCCGAAAGGGCCGTTACAAATATCGATTCGTGGAGTATCATCCCTACTATGGACCAGGGTTTGGCCCCTAAGGCCTTGCGAATCCCTATTTCCCTTGTTCTTTCCTTAACTACGATAAGCATGATATTACTCACGCCTACCACTCCGGCGATAATGGTACAAACCCCTACGAACCAAAAGAAAAACTTAATATTCCCCGTTAACCCGTAATAGCGCTTTGCTTCCTCTAAGGTATTAAAGGCATTGATGGCGCTGGGATCATCAGGAGCCACAGTATGGGCCTCCTGAAGATAGGATTTAAGGCCGGCCGTGAATCTAACCGACTGCGCAACAGCCTCTTCAAAGCTTGCTGCGGGCTGCAGGGTATAGGACAGGTTGTTTACCTTGTCCGAACCATTGAAGACCCTTTGTGCAGTGGTAATGGGAACAAAAATCCGGTCCTCTTCACGTTCCCCCCCGGGGTCTCCATAAACGCCTACAATTCTAAATTTGATTCCAGAAATATCCAAGTACTCCTGGAGTGGGTCCTCTACATCCTTGAAGAACTCCCTTTTAATCTTATTGCCGATGATCGCCACCTTGGCCACACTTTCCTCGTCCTTTTGATTGATAAAGCGGCCCTGGGAGATATACTCGTTTTCTATCTGCTGATATCCCGAGGAAACGCCCTGCACCGGATACCCAATGGTTTCATTCTTGTAGTTCACAAAAACGTCCCGTATTCTGAACACGGCCGATTTCCGGTCCAGTTGATCGGCAAAGCGATTGGTGACATATTCGTGGTTCTCGTTCCGCAACTGTATTCTTCGGCCCGGATTAAGCCCCTTATGCTCTTTGGTAGTTACCCGGGTCCATACCCAGACCCTGTTGCTGGCATCCGATGCAAATTCCTTGGCGATACCGTTTTGCATTCCCTGGCCAAAACCCAATAAAATAACAAGGATAAATATGCCCGAAGCCACCGAAAGCCCTGTAAGGAAGGTCCGCAATTTGTTCTTCCGGATGGTATCAAAGATCTCCTGCCATCTTTCTATATCGAACATAGGATTGGTATTATGCTTAGTTGATTACCTGGGTGTGTTACAATAAGACTTGGGCCATAGCGTATTGTTACAGTTAAAGTGGAAAAAAAACGGAAAAAAATGTTAAAATTGAGGAACTGACTAGCCCTTCATTTTTTTGTAAATGAAGTAAAACAATCCCGCAATCAACACATAGGGTACGGCCATGAGGTAGACAATGCCATTATTTACACCTTCCGCAGCCGACCTATTTTCCTCGCTTTCCAGCACCGCACGGCACATAGCGCATTGGGCTTCGGAATATTCCGGAAGTAAGAATACGATCGCACATAGGATAAAGAAACCGCTTTTTTTCATTGGACATTTCCCGTCTTTCCGGGAAGGATTATTGGATTAATGCACATAATACGGCGAAATCATAAGATAGACCACCACCCCTGTCACCGCTACGTAGAGCCAAAGGGGAAATGTGATCTTCGCCAGCTTTTTATGGCTCTCATATTTACCCAAATAGGCCCTTGCATAGGTTTTCAAGACCAAAGGTATGATAACAATGGATAAAAGGATGTGCGTTATCAGTACAAAGTAATAAATATACCTAATCGGCCCCTCTCCTCCAAAGGCCGTAGATTCCGAGGTCATATGATAGGCGATATACATAATCAAAAACACCAGGGATAGTGCAATACACGTGGTCATAAGGTTTTGGTGCGTTTTTCTTTTACCATTTTTAATGGCCAAAACCGCTAAGATCAGTAAAACAGCCGTGACCCCGTTGATGGTGGCATAGATGGGCGGCAAAAACCCAAGCGGTTCCATATTGGGTATCTTGACCCCGAAGAGGGCAGCTACCACTAATGGGATAACAATGGAAATTACCGTGATAAGCCTGTTGAACTTTCTTTCCGCTTTGGCTACACCGTCCGTTTTATTCATCCAACAATTTTTTTATGTCCTCCTTCAATATGCTGATCTGCTCTTTTTCACCCTCCGGGTTTTCACCTTGCGCCTCCGTTATGGTACCCCTATAATAGATAATGGGATTGCCAAAACTATCGATTCTAGATCGGATATACCCCTTTTTGTCCACAAGGGCAAACATTCCCGAATGTTCAAAACCGCCAGGTGCATTGGGCACTTGGGCCGCAAAAATATTAAACCCATTGTTTGCCAGCTCATAAATGAGCGCTCTGTCCCCGGTAAGGAAATGCCAATCCAGGTTGGTAACCCCGTACTTCTCCGAGTACGCCTTTAACACGCTTGGGGTATCGTGTTCCGGATGTATGGTAAAGGAAGCTACACCAAAGTTCTCAAACTCCTTGAATGCATCCTGCAGTTCCACCAGGTTTTTGTTCATAATCGGACAAATGGTGGGACAGGTGGTAAAGAAAAATTCCACGATATATACCTTTCCCAAGTAATCTGTATCCGTAATCAACAAACTGTCCTGGTTGTGGAATGCAAAGGCAGGCACCTTTCTGTTTTCCCCGCCCAACGTTATATAGGCAAGTTTGTCCGTGTCATTTTTTATGCTCATACGGTCATTCTCCACAATAGCGCCCCTTTTGACCCGGTCAACGATCCTGGGGATAAAGATGATTCCAAAGATCAAAATGATCAAAGAAATCCAAACGTAGGTATATTGGTTCTTTTTCATGCTTTATTTTTCCCGATCTGCATTGTTCTTTTTTAAGGCCATGCGGTATTCCGCCAGGATAATCTTTACATCATCCTCCATCTTATTGTTCAGTTCCGCAACGGAAATGGTGTTAAAACCATACTTGACACCCTCATCCTCATCATTGGTTCGTCCCCGTAGGTTTCTGGTCTTATCCACAATAAAAACATAGGGTGTTCCCAGATTATCATCCAGGTCGATATTGGTATTTAAGCCTCCGAAAAATGTGGTGATATCCGCATCGCTTCCAAAGACGAACTTCCATCCTTTGATATCGGCAAGGTCGCCCAGTTCTTTTTTCAAAATGGTTACTTTTTCTTCCATTCCCTTAGGCACCACCATAACGATTTGAAAATCCCTGAACTCATAAAAGCGCTTGTAGATCTTTTGGTTCAGGTTAAAGGCACTGCCTTTTTTTAGTTCAACGTCCTTTCCCAAAAAACCGAGGATGGAAATTTTGTTTTCCAAACTGATATCTGCCCCTAAGGTATTTAGATCAGGAACATTTTCGGTAAGCACGGGGAGTTTTCCAAAGTTGTTGACTCCGGAGGCAAAAAAGAGATAGGCCACCAGGGGCAATACAAAGAGTACGACTAAAACAAAGGTTTTTTTCATCGTTCGTGGAGGTCCAAATACCTATTGCAGCATATGACGGCGTAAAGCATATGCTTCCTTGGCTACAAAAATAAAAAAGACGGTTGTTATACCGTCTCTTTGTTCTGTTAATTATACGTTAGAAGTCCCACGCTACAAAGCCGTCCTTGTAGACATTATAGATGTAATCCGCTTCAAAAAGTAGAATGAACACCAAATAGGCCACCAAAAAAATCGGCGTCCAGACCACGGCTCTTCTCAGGGAACTCTTTTCATCGCGCAAATGCATAAAATCCCATGCAATGTAATATGCTTTTACCAGGGTAAGGATAATAAATATCCAGTTCAATAACTTCATCCCCAGGAAATAGGACCCGGTAAGTGCAGCGGGCTTGGTGATACCCAAACCTACTTCAACCGCGGTAACGATGGTAAGGAAAATGAGGACTCCCCATATTTTTTGTGTGTTCGACTTAAATTTTAAAAGTCCCCTAAAAATTTCCAATTTATGTTCGTGCGCCATTGTTGCTTTTGTTTTTGTTTATACCAAATAGAAGAACGTAAATACGAATACCCATACCAAATCCACAAAGTGCCAATACAGTCCCACTTTCTCTACCATTTCATAATGGCCCCTTCTTTCATACGTACCCAGGATAACATTAAAGAAAATGATGACGTTTATGACGACCCCTGAGAATACGTGAAATCCGTGAAAGCCTGTTATGAAGAAGAAAAAGTCTGCAAACAAGCGGCTTCCGTATTCATTGTGGATCAAATTGGCCCCTTCCACCACTTGGGTGGCAG
Source organism: uncultured Flavobacteriaceae bacterium (assembly GCA_947494825.1). Classification (GTDB taxonomy): domain Bacteria; phylum Bacteroidota; class Bacteroidia; order Flavobacteriales; family Flavobacteriaceae; genus JBNGOQ01. The sequence goes on from CANLWN010000003.1 coordinate 138,730, forward strand.
CGCTGAGTTTCTTTAAGGATTCCTCACGGTTCAGCAGTGTCTTTTCGCCTTCCTCATTTATGGTTTCGGTCCGGATGAGTATATTGGGATTGGCCTTAAAACCTTCGGTAACTTCCCTTAGGGAATAACTGGGCAAGCTTCCTTCTTCCGTGTACCAAATGCCATTTTTTCTCTCATGGGCCGTACGCTCTCCTGGAATGGTCTTTGCAAAATCGGCCAAGGCCGCCCGATCACCACTATCGGCTTTAACGAACTGCAATATACGTCCTCCCTTGGTCTCCAAGGCGCCATAATCGCCACTGATGAAGGTAGCCCACTCCCAGGCCTGGGAGCCTACGAATATGGCACCTCCGATGATGGTTGCAAACATATACCAGATCACCGCGTTCTTTTTCATACGGTGGCCCGCATCTACCGCCAGTACCATAGTTACCGAAGAAAGGATAAGGATAAACGTCATGAAGGCTACATAGTACATGGGGTAATTGCCATGAAAAAACGGGACGTGGGTAAACACCTCATCGGCTATGGGCCATGTTTCAATAAATTTAAATCTTGAAAACCCGTAGGAGGCCAAAAACCCAGAAAACGTCAACGCATCCGACACTAGAAAAAACCACATCATCAATTTTCCGTAGCTCGCATTAAGAGGTCTATTTCCGCCTCCCCAAACGTTTTCTTCCGTACCTGTAGTAGCCGTTGTATCCATATAAAAATTATCGTATTAACAAATTTTTTACAAATTTACATTTTTTTCCTCCACAGAAAAGCCTAAATCGCTTTCTATGACCACTTAATTCGCCAGATCATTTAACGAAATACATAAATACAATTAAATACAACCACAAAAGGTCTAAAAAATGCCAAAAGGAGGCCCCCAATTCCAGGCCCAAAAATTCTTTTGAGGAATATTTATGCGTTTGATGATTGAATAGCACCACCAATAAGGAAATGATCCCAGCTACTACATGGGCAATGTGGACCACAGCGATCAAAAACACATAGGACAGTTTTATATTGCTGGTAGGCCCCGTAAAATAGTAGCCCTGCGCTACCATTTGAGAAAATCCGTTAAATTGAAGCACAATAAAAACAATGCCCAAACCCAAGGTAAGTACAAGCCATTGGGTGCATTGTTTCCGATTGTCCTGCTGGATTGCCCTTTTTGCCAGAATATAGGTTAAACTGCTAAGGACAATGACTGCGGTGCTGATAAAGAAGGAAGTGGGCAACTCCAGGTCCGCGATCCAATCCTCTCTGGAACTACTCACGATATAAGCACTTGTCCACCCCGCAAAGGCCATTAATAGGCTTACAATGCCAAACCAGAGCATCATTTTCTTTGCCCTATCATTTTTCTCCTTCGGAGTTCCTTGTGTTAAATCCATGCCTCTAGATAAATTTATCAATTACATATACCACCTGCATTAGGCTAATATAGCTTACACTGGCCAACATAAGATTTCTTGCGGATACGTTATCGCGCTTGGTATAAAGGCGCAGTCCAAAAACGAGCATGACCATACCCATCAGGAACACGAGTACAGCTGCGGGAAGGGACAAATGTAATTGGCCCGTAATCCCAAAGACAGGGATGATGGAGATGACCATCATCCAAATGGTGTACATGATAATTTGTAAAGCGGTTCCCTTGTCCTTCTTTCCGGTGGGCAACATTTTAAATCCCCCTTTTTTATAATCCGCATCGAGCATCCATCCCAAGGCCCAAAAATGGGGAAACTGCCAAAAGAACTGGATCATGAACAAGGTGCCGGGTTCTATACCAAAATCGTTCGTAGCGGCTACCCATCCCAACATAAAGGGAATGGCCCCTGGAAAGGCCCCAACAAACACCGCTAGCGGTGTTTTGGTTTTTAGAGGCGTATAGACACTGGTGTACAAAAAAATGGAAATGGCCCCGAACATGGCCGTTTTTGGGTTTAAAATATAAAGGGATATTACCCCAAGGATGGTCAATACCACCGCTATGGTCAAAGCCTTGTTCACCGTCATCCTCCCAGAGGGAATCGGCCGATTCTTGGTGCGATCCATAAGCGCATCGAGGTCCTTTTCTATAATCTGGTTATAGGCATTGGACGCTCCCACCATACAATATCCGCCAAAGGCCAACAAAAAAAGAGGAAAAAAAGTAATTTCAGAAGCACCAAGAAAATAGCCGGCTATAGACGAAAAAACAACACTTACTGCTAGCTTAGCCTTGGTAATCTCCTTAAAATCAGCAAAAACCAAGGACCAGGAGGCGCTTTTTGCCGTGCTTATAGCAGTCTTCATTCGCTTCTAATAATAGGTCCGCAAAGATAGGGCCCGGCCGCTATTTTTGCAACGAAATAGCACGATTTATGTTATTTTTGAAGCGGTACCCCGTCCAATCAGCTAAAACTATCCCTCATGAAAAATAAACACCTTATTTCAGTAGTTGCATTCTCTATTTTTTCACTACTCTCCCTAAAGGCCCAAGAAGAAGAAGTTACCATTACTATTGACACCTTGTCCAATGACGTTTATATGTTGACAGGCCGGGGTGGAAATATTGGTATTTATGTAGGTGAGCACAACGTATTCATGATCGATGACCAATTTGATTATCTAAGCGATAAGATAAAGGCAAGCATAAGTACAATCACCTCCAAACCCATCTCCTTTTTGTTCAACACGCATATGCACGGAGACCATTCTGGAGGGAATGCTAATTTCAATATGGAAGAGACCACTTTAGTTGCCCATGACAACGTTCGAAAAAGAATTCAGACCAGGCAAAAACAAAACTTGGAGGCAGAAAAAATAAGCTTGGATTACTATACAAGAATGTTGCCGGAGGTAACCTTTTCAGACGATATCACATTTTATGATGGGGAAGAGACCATAATGGCCTTTCATGTTCACAATGCGCATACCGATGGTGATGCCATCATTTATTTTATGAACAACAATGTACTACATATGGGCGATACCTATTTTGCTGGCAGATACCCATACATTGATCTAAAAAGTGGGGGTAGTGTCCAGGGTTACATCAATGCCCATAAAAAAGCCTTGATGGTCATTGATGGTGATACCAAAATCATTCCAGGCCATGGAAGACCGTCCAACAAGAAAGAACTGGAATCCTATGTAGCGCTTTTGGTGGATATCAAAGCCAAGGTACAGACAGAAATAGATGCCGGGAAGTCGCTCGAAGAGGTCAAGGCCAATAGCTCGCTGACCGCTTCCTACGACGCTACCCATGGCAATGGATATATTAAACCCGCAGTACTGCGGGAGACCTTTTATAGGAGCTTAAAAAAGTGATTGCCCGAAATCGAGGAAATTTGATCATCCACAACGGATAAGCTGTAGCTCTTGTTGTATTTTTCTTATTTTTAGAAGGTTTTGCATCTCTTAAGTCCAAGGTATAAACCTCTTGGATTGAGGCATTTATTCCATACATTGAAAAAAAACGGCATGGAAATTGTACTTCCCCGAGTGAATACTATTTCCAACCAAAACAACACTTATGAGAACGCTTTACACCACCTTGTTTTTTTTGACCGCCCTTACATTCAATCAACTAAGCCAGGCACAATGTTCGGAAATTTACTTCTACAGGACCAACGGCTTTCAGAGCAAAAGAGCGGTGACCCTATATCACAACGGGAAGGAATTGGCTACCATAAATGCGGGTGAGCGGTACAAGGCTACGGTCTGCAACACCAATGCCCTGGAATTTGTGGTACGGACCAGTGAAAAGGACATGGTTCCCAGTAAGGTAGATCTTAAACCGAAAAACAATACCAATTACTATCTAAAGGTTTCCTGTGCGGCAGGCGTTGAGATAGCTTCCATTAAGGTCCAGGAGCCCACGAAGGGAAAAAAGGATATAAACAACGGAAACAAGTTTCTCTCCGAACTTAAAATCATAAGCATAGGGGAAAGTGCCGTGGTCCAAGGTAGTGGTACCAGCCAGACTTCCTTTCAGGCCAGTGGCGGGGGACAGGCTTTTGAACCCGTTCAGATTATTGACAACTTCAAGTTTGAGATTACCGAGATGGTAAAGGCAGGGGAGATGATGACCCTGTCCTATAAGATAACCAACTTGTCAGCGGAAGATCGGCGGCTCGAAACGTGCGCGAACATGATTTATTTCTATGATGACCTAGGTAATTTGAGCTTTGCGAAAAAGGTATGTTTGGCCAACTCCTGTTCTAACCCTCCCAGTTGGATGAAGACCTTAAGTGTCTCTTCAAAATACGCGTGCCATAGCAAGGTAAATTCCAATGCCATTATGCCTTCGGGAATTCCCCTGAACGGCCAAATCACCATACAGAATATTAATAAGCGGGCCGCCAAATTTGTCCGGGGCACCGTTTGGTTCAAATCGGAGGTGGCCTACAAGATCGATTATTTCAATATGGAATTTCCCAAGGTGGTAGATGCCAACAACCCGTACAAAAGAAACTTTGGTGCACAATCCATTGAACTTATGGAAGCCTCCCGGGACAGTATTAGTACCTATGTCCGCTTTAAACATACCAACTCAGGGTCAGAACCTTATCCCTCAAAAGTCAAGGCCGGCCTGGTATATGACGATCAGGGCAATCAACATACCTTGGACGGCATGTCCCTTATTTCCAAGGACAAGCGCGTGAACAACCGTCCTTATTTTAAGGGTTGGGACCTCGTGGTAAACCCAAATAGTGCTTCTGAGATGTATGCCATATTGGATAAGATTCCGCCAGCGGCCTCCGAAATTAGAAGGATAACCCTGAGCTTTGAAGGTTTTAGCCTGTCCTGGGAGAACATCCCCATAGCGGGCGGTGCGGCCATAAAACAACCAGGGCCTGAATATATACCCTATACGGACTTTGAAAAAAAGGTACGGGGCAATGAAAATGTACTCGGCACCAAGGTTATCCTGAAAAAAATCCATTTTTCCACGGGGAGCGATGTTATTTTAAAGAATTCCCACGGACAGTTGGATCAGTTGGGAGATCTATTGAACCTCAACAGCAGCCTCAAGGTAGAAGTATCTGGTCATACGGATGACGTTGGAGACGATCTGTCCAATATGCTGCTTTCCCAGAAAAGGGCCGATGCCATCAAATATTATCTGATAGGAAAATCGGTGCTGCCGAACAGGATCATCAGTATTGGTAAGGGGGAAAACGAACCTATACAGGAAAACACCAGCGCTGCCGGCAGGCAGGAGAACAGGCGGGTAGAGCTTACCGTGGTGGAATAGTGCCCGCCCAAACCCCGTACTAAGGGGTTGAACAGGCCCATATATGCCGGTCTTAATGGTGCAATCGGAAGTTGATCGGAATATAGAAGGATACGTTTACCGCCTTGCCGTCCTTTTTTCCAGGCATCATTTTGGGGAGTTTACTTATAATGCGTTCCGCCTCCCTCTCCATGCTGCGCGTAGGGCCCCGCATTTCAATATGCCCAATGGAACCGTCCTTGCCTATTCTAAAAAGTACATGCACCTTCCCTTCGTTCCCCTGCATTCTATCCAGTTCTGGATAGTTAAATACCCGTTGCACATGCCTGGTCATTTTTCGTTGAAAACAACCTTTGCGTTCTTCCAAGCTTACCTTTTCGCAGCCAGGGAAAACAGGCACTTCTCTAAGTGCATCAATGGGAACTACAATGTCTTCCTCCGGAGGTATATAGGCAATGGAATCCAGCGGAATATGGTCCCCCTCACCATCAGTGGCGGGCTGTACAACATCGGGGCCTGGATCTAGTTCCCCACCTGTCTTGGATATAATAAGCTTCGTAGGGTTTGTGACCTTCTTGGGCACCACCACTTTCTCCTTTTCAATCTTGATCTTCTCCAGTTCCGGATAGTATTCCGGTGCAATCTCGGTCAACACATCGTTGGGGACCGTGGTAGTTTTTGTGGTTTCAAAAAACGCTTCCATCCCAAAATACACCATGATCAGTGCGAGTATGAGTCCGATCTGAAAATGGATAAAACCGTTTTTTCGTAAATTTACCTCCTGTTTGCCCAACTTGTTTTGGGCATACGAGGTTGCTTCGGTCTTGTTCCCATGGCCGTGGGAAGCAACACCAATTGTGTTCTTTTTTTTCATAATAATACGTTTTAGAAATTGTTATTATTATGTTAAAACACAAGAAGCGTACCAAAAAAAATCCCGGGCCTAGGCCCGGGATTTTTGATATATATCGTAGTGAATTTTTACTGCAACTTAAAGGTAATCGGTATACTAAAGGGTACCCTTACCGCTCTGCCCCGTTGTTTTCCTGGGGTCATTTTGGGAAGCTTTCCAATAATCCTAGCGGCTTCCTTTTCCAAATTTTTATCCGGTCCGCGCATTCTAACGTTACCGATACTGCCATCTTTTTGGATGGTAAATATAACGTTTACCCTGCCTTGAACACCCATTTCCTGAGCTATCTCAGGATAACGGAAGTTCTTACGGATGTGCTTTTGCATCATTTCGTTAAAACAGGCCCTTTTATCACTCTTCCTTTCACATCCAGGAAAAATGGGTACGTCCTCAATAACGGCAAAAGGAACATCAACATCCTCCTCAACTTCTTCCACTTCCACATCCTCTACCTCAATAATTTCCTCTTCCTGACTGGTCTCCGTGGATTCTATCACCGTTTCCTCTACCTCTTCCTCATCTTCAACAACTTCAATTACCTCAGGAGCTGCTGGTGGTGGCGGAGGTGGAGGTGTCTTTATCTGTTCTGTCATTGGAACTTCCTCATCCAATTCATCTTCCACATTCAAGGTATAGTCAAAATTACCATCATCCTCGTACGTCTTCCACTCCAAACCTCTCCACACTAAAAGCATGACAACAGCCAAGCCAATAACGAAATAGAGGCTACTATTTCTAGTTAAATCAGCTTTTGGATTCTTTTTTGGTTCCATAATAATTCATTTTAATGTTTGCTAATTTAATTATTTATTTACTAAAAAAACAATTAATTCTTCCATTTTAACCGCCTTTTCCCCGAAAATATAATTTTTATGGCAATGGCTCCCAGCAAAGCACCGAGGGTATTTGCCAAAACATCATAAAAATCGCCTTCCCTATGCGTCGTGAATTCACTTTGAATACCCTCAATAAGTATACCATAAAAAATAGCGAAGCCCACAGCAATGCCCAAGGCTTTTAACGAATCCACTTTTTCCCGGGCCATTTCCCATAAGGTACGATACCCCAATACGGTAGCCACAAAATAGAAAGTGAGGTGGGTAAGCTTGTCCATATGTGGGATTTCAATACCCAAGCTAAGGTCATCATCCGGGAAGGAAACCAGGCTCAAGAGGGTAATGAACACCATCCAGCCAGTAAAAAAAAACGTGCCCAAACGCGTTTTAGGCACCTATCAATTCCTTGTATTGCGCATCAGAAAGCAGGCCTTCTTTTTGCGAAGCGTCGTTGATCTTTATTTTGATCATCCATCCTTCCCCGTACGGGTCCGAGTTTACTTTTTCTGGCTCTTCTTCCAAGGCCTCGTTAAATGCTACGATCTCTCCGCTGAGGGGCAAAAAAAGATCGGAAACCGTTTTAACCGCTTCCACGGTTCCAAAGACCTCGTCCTTGTCCAGGGTCTCGTCCAGTGTTTCCACTTCCACATAAACAATATCGCCTAATTCTCCCTGGGCAAAATCGGTTATTCCTACGGTGGCAATATCCCCTTCGATGCTGACCCATTCATGGTCCTTGGTATACTTTAATTCGGATGGTATGTTCATTTATCTGTCTATTTGTTGAGGAAACAAATGTAACGGATTATCCCTAGGAATTCAAAAAAAGTAGTCGTGAAAATTATCCGGACAAGCCCCTAAAAATTCTGATCAAACCAGGCTGCGATACCTGCGCCACAGGGCCTAGTTCCCAAAATTGTATCGAATGGTGAACCCTGTATTTATCGTTGTCTGCGGAAAAGCCGTGGAAACTGCAAACTGGGAAAAGGAATGGTCGTAGAAGAAGAGCGCGTTCAGGTTCTTATTGAGCGCATAATCTGCCGTAAATTTTATGGACAGGAGGTTCTGGCCAGAGGTAATCTGATTGTTGTCTATGTCCAAATTTCTAATGATGGTAATATTGTCCCTGAGGGTCACATCGGCCTTCAGGTTTAGATCGCCCTTTAGCCGCTGTTTTTCACCGCCGATATTGGTTACAATCTTCACGTCCTTGAACCGATAGCCCAATCCGACCGTATATTCCTTCCCATTGATTTCCGTCAAAAGGTTGTTGTCAAAGCTCAGTGAGAGTGCCCTATCGGTTCTTACCTCGGCAAGGACGCTCAAGGAATTTTTCATTTCAAAATCCACACGCATCAAGGGGTTAAACTGATCCGTAAGCACCACATTGTTTATAATATTTTCCGGCAGGAAATTACCGGTTTCAGGGTCTATTGTGGTATTCTGCCGTTCCAGATTGGTTTGGAAGGAATTAATACTGTACGAGGCCCTATACCCGTGACTTACGGAAAAACGTTTGAACTTCTTTTTGAACCACTTGTTCCGCATTAGCCCGGTATACTTAATGTTCCAGTTGGGAATGGGTATTTCCCTAAAGGCATCCAGGTTCACCCGATCCACATTTTGACCGGTATAGGCCGCAAAGAAAGCGGGCAGGAGCACATCCTGGCTGGTCTTGCCATAACGCTCCGGAAAGCCATCGGCATCGACCACACCGGTGCCCTGGTTCCTATCGGCGATCAATCTGTTGGCAATGGTAATCCTGTTGCTCTTAAAAGTCTCAAAGGTTTCGGAATCGAATTCATCGCTTTTTCCAAAGGCCGTGCCGATCATCACCGTGGAGATACTGAAGCTACCAAAGGTATTCGGGGTCAGCGATATATATTCCCCGTTTTCTATATTGAAATTTTCCTGAAAGCTGCTCGAGGACTGTCGGTCTGCCACCAAATCTATAGTAAGGTCCGGAATAGGTTGGGCGGTGGCCGTTATATTCAATTGTCTGTTGGTCCGTTTTATAAACTGCTCGTTAAATTCGGGGAAGGTGGTCAACCATCCATTTCGGGCCGCCTCAAAACGCACATCGGCCTGGCTCCCGAAAATAAATCCGAAGGTGGGCCTTGTGGTCCCAATAAAACCGACGGACTGTGTGTATCCCGGTAAGACTGTCCCATTGCTTTCGTTATAGTTCACATTAACCCGTTTCACCATGGTCAACACATCCACTACGGTGTTAAAAAGACCGCTGGTCTTTCCTTTGGGTGCATTGCCTGCAGTCTGATCGGCCGGATTTCCGGCCTTGTCCCTTCGCACATTGGCGGTCGCCGCACCTTTACCGCTTCTTTTTTTCAATCCTATATAATCATAGAAACGTTGCATGCTAAGCGCTGCGGTCAGGTTATGCGTATTAGCATTCTGAACCGTGCTGATGGAGACGTTTTCCTGTCCCGGGGTTTCCCGGATGACCTCGTTCAGGGCATCCCCTGCCCTTTGCCAATCAAAATTACTGGTATAGGTATACTGTGCGTTGACAAAATCGAGGAAAGGTATTTTGTTCAATGGCAGTTCATAATTGATCTGCATCTGCTGTGAATGCCTGTTGGGTTCGCCTACGTCAAAGAAACCGTTCCAGATGTTAAGGCTGGGATCTATCAGGGAATTGGGGTTGCCCTCTTCCTCAAAATAGTTACGGACAATGTTGTTGTTGGATGCCGTTAGGTTTAGGCGCAGGGATCTCGTAATGCTATAATTCAACGCATATTGCCAATTAAAGAGGTAATTGCGCTGTTGTAGGAGCGGGAGCTCCAAGGCTTCCACGCCCGGCTCCAAAACATCCCTGAAACGCTGTTGATTGAAGGCGCGGTTAATATTTGAATTCACCGATACACTGGTGGGCAACAAATTAAAGTTCAACTCCTTGAGCCATTTCCAGTAGGCTCCCCTGAACAGGGAGTCTTTTTTGGCAAAGGGCTCCACTGAAACCGGCTTAAAATTGTGATTGTACACAAAACCGGTGACCACACTCTGGTCCCGTAAGCTCTCAATTTCAAAGTCGCGGTGATCGGTCTCGTTGTAGGAGTAGTTAAAGGTAAAGTTCTCGATATCGTAAAAATTGGCATCTGCCTCATCCCCTCTATTTTTTCGCACCCCTATGAGGTTAATACTGGTACGCTTGGTATAATCCTCGGCCTGTTCCTTTATGGTTTCGGCCTCCTCTGGGGTCGTTGCTGCGGCGATACGGTCGTCCAATTTAAGGTCGTCATAGACGGGGTCGAACTCGGGAGTGATCAACTGCTCCGATATCCCGTAGTTAAAGGGTATCTGAAGGCCCCACTTTTTGGGGAACAGTTGGCCCACGTTTATATTCGTGACCACATCATAAGAGATGGCATCCTCCCGCAAACGTTCATTGGGCATTTGGTCCAATGCGCCAAAGCCAGAAGTACTCCTACTGCCGGTAGCGGTTACATTGGCAAAATCCGCCATGTTGGCGTCAAGGGCTGCAACGGCGGCCCATCCCCCATTGTTGTCCAGACCGGCCAAGCGCAGTTCATTGTACCATACCTCTCCCCTAGCGGGCAGGTTATCTATATTCTTTACCCCCACCATCATACCGCGTATGCTTCCTAGCGAAGGATTACCCTGTATCCCGATACGTATTCTGCCCAAGGTCCTTGGGGCAAACTCATCTACCGGCACCACGGCTCCATCGATTACCTCGTAAAAATTAAGGTTGCTCAGATTCTGATTGGCTATGCCTTCGGTCTTTACCTTTCTCAGGTCTTCCAAGGAAATATCCAATTCGTTTACCTCGGGCCACACATCATCCGGGGAAGCGGCCCCAAACTGCGTAAACTGCAGGGGTAGTTCTATCTGATAGAAATTTTCGGAGAAATCCGTTCCGATCCGCAAAAAGCCGACCAGGGGGGTCTCATCGTCCACATAATCGCCTTCACTGATCTCCTCGGCGTGCATGAACATTTTCAGTTTTTCGTATTGGCGCACGTCTATATTGACATTCTTGAAAACCCCTCGGGAATCCTCAGGTTCCAAATTTTCGACCTTAACGGATAGCGACTGTTCGTTCTGCCGGATAATGGTATTGTTGTTGTTCAGCTGTTCCCGTACCACTCCGGGAGGAAGTACGTAGGGAATAGGTATCCGCGCATTGTTTTCTTCCACGTTCACTGCGTTTACGTCTACCACCGTGCCATCATCGGCTGGATCGTCCTCGTTGTTTTGTAGGGTCCTGGTATAGGTTCTCCAATCGCCCCGCACCAAATCCAAGGTAGCAAACCGCAGGACCACATCATCGTTGAAGCCTGTGAGGTACATCCGCATAAAGCTTATGGATCGGAAATCGGTAATGCCACCAATAGCATCGGTAAAATCGTTCAATGGAATCTTGTATTGGATCCAGCGTCGGTTTAACTGCGTTCCATTCTGCAAGGTGGGGGTGACCCCTTCCCTGATATCGGTCACGTATTGGTCGTCTATAGTGGTATTCGGACCTATGGGTATGCGATATTCGTAATAGCTGTTCACGGTATTCATGGTAAGGTCGCGGTCCACATCCTCTACATCGGGCAAGGTTGTTGAGCCCCTATCCGTATTGCTCACCGCTACCGGTGAATTTCCGTCGGTATTGTTAAAATCAAAGTAGCGTTCCAAAATACCGCCTTCGCGGTTAAGATAGTATTGATAGTTGTCCAAAGCGGGATCCGGACCACCATTATTGGTATATATGGCCGCCTCATCGGCATCGTTCAAACCATCGAATCCAATATCCTGGAGGCCCCTATTGGTCTCATCCGCATCAAAGGCATAGACCAGGGATTGTGTAGACGGTACCCGTCCCCAAACCGTGGGCGCGGTGAGGTCGTTGCTGTTTACCCCAGGCAGACCGTTTTCGTACTGTTTTCTGCCATCCTGTAGGATATCCTCGGAAATATTCCCCAAATTGATAACCAGTTCACCCGTTGCGGTCGTTGTCCCATCCACATAGGGGTCCAACACCCAAAACTGCACAAACTCCACGTTGGACTGCTCAAAATTGGTACTGCTCAGCGATCGCATGATACCTGCCCATTTTTCGTTGGGTTGTTCGCCGGGAAAGTTAGGGTTATCGTTGTAGGGGCCCTTTTGATTGGGATAATAGGCAAGGTCCAAGGTATTCTGCACCGTGGTCTGCCCTTGGGCAATATCTACCTGGGGGAAAACCTCATCTATAAATATGCGTCGCGTCTCGTTTGTGGAAACATCGTTGTCACTTACCCCTGCGGGCCGTTGGTTCGTATAAAAAATTGGGTCTATGGTATACCATGCCATTTTGGCCCGTTCATATCCGGTTTCGAGGTCCGATTCCCCTTCGTCCAAAAATTCCAGAGGCGGACTGGCCAGTGCCCAGCCCAGGGAGGACCGTATGTCTATCAACGCTTGGGCGCCTTCAAAATCATCGATATAGGTGGTGGTCTCCCCTTGAAAATCCGCATTCTTGGGCGAATTGGGCTTTAAAAAAGCCACCTCTCCCCGTACCGACAAATTGGAGGGTACATCCGTATCTATATTGGGCAGTTTGTTTACTAGGCGCGTCAGAAAGGGAATCTCCGTTGAAAAATTTCCGTTTAGACCAAATATGGTGTTGTTCACCGGTTCTACCCCAAAGTTAGACTTTTGGGTCAGGGGTCTTTCATTGAGGTTTAAAAGTGTTCCGCCCAGGACAAAATTCTTATTGAATTGGTGTTCCACATTGATTCCTGTAAACCTCCTGGTCTGTTGCCCAAAAACGGCGTTGTTTTCCACGGAGATATTGATGGGGGTATTGGAGGCCTCCAAACTTGGGTCCAGGATCTGCACCGTACCCGCCTGATAATTTACCGTATAATCTATGCCCTCCTGCAGTTGTCGCCCCCCGGCGGTAACCCGTACCGAACCCCGTGGCACGTTGAACGCCCCAATGGGAATACCACTGCTGCCCTGGGATTTGTAACGCCCCTTGAGCAAAAATCTATTTTTCTCGGCATCCTGCAGAGACGCCGCTTTGGTCAAGGCATACAGGTTTCTGAAAACATATCGCTGCTGATTCTGGTTGTAGCCCTGATCGTTGTCCACATCATAGATACCCCCGCCCAATAAATCGAACAGGAATTCCCCAAAGGGTTCCACTTTAGTAAATATGATGTTCCCCGATTGGGTATCAATGGTGATTCCAGGCACAAAGTCAAAAAAGCCGTCACCTCCGGGTTGCACGTCATTGTAGACGTTTAAACGGTCCAAATTGAATACATCCAACAAAATACGATCTTCCAGGGGTACCGGACCGGTTACCGGAAACGGCTCCACAGGGGTAATATAATTTCTAGGTGTGGGATCTGAATAGAGGATATTCATTTTAAAATCTTCCTGGCTCAATTGAAAAGCACCAGTAGAGTATATGTTCTTCATCATCAGATCCCAAATGGGATCGCTGACATTGGTGATATTACTCTTGAGCAATTTCAGTACCAGGGTGTTGTTATTGATGATGGGATTTACCCCTGGTGCAACGGTGGTGGCATCTATGCTTCCGTTCGCGAATTCACCCACTTGGTACACTTCCCCATTAAAGGTGTATTGGTAGGCCACTGCAAGCACCTCATCATTGCTCAAACGCTGGTTTAGCGAAAGGTAGCCCAATTGGGTGTTGAACTGATAGTCCCTGCCCTGTTCCAACTTTCTGGCATTTTCCAGAATGGCGTAATCAAAGCCTTGGTTGGCCACGTATCCCGTGGATATATTAAATCCGTTGTCTACCGTGGCAATATCCCGGATGGCATCGGTCAAAGCCCCTTCGGCAGAACCAATAAGCACCGGATCGTAGTCGTTTGCATTGTTTCGGGGCAGGTTAAGGGTGCCGTTGAAAAAGCCCGCAGGATCTCCATTTTGCTGTCCTATCCTTGTTTGGGCGCTATTGGTTTCCCCCAAATCCTGAAGGGCGACCACATTTCGTACGTTCAGGGTCTGCTGGCTTCGGTTGGTGACCCATACCTCCAAGCGTGTAATCTGCACTTGGCTTCTAATGTAGGGATAGTTTTCCAGGGCCCCATCATATTGGTCCCTAAAGAACTGGGACAGGAAAAAGTGCCTGTCCTCATCATAGTCCAGGGCAGTAAGTTCAAAATCATTTATGGTACCGCCCCCCTGTGCCACAACCGTGTTGTTTTGTGAGCGTTGCTCAGAAAACACAGCGGTTACCGTAGTCTTTCCAAATTGCAACTGGGTCTTCACCCCAAAAAGGCTTTGGGCACCGGTGATCAAAGAACTGTTGAGCGGCATATTTACATTACCTACTTCTATCTTCCGTATGATATCATCTTCCGTTGGGGTATAATCCAGTTTTACCAGATTCTGGAAATCAAAGGTGGCCTCGGTATCGTAGTTCGCGGTGACCTGTAAGCGTTCCCCGATCTTTCCCAGCATGCTCAAGCTGATACGCTGATCAAAATCAAAGGACAAATTGGTACGGTTTCTTGGGGAAAGTGCAGGATTGTCGTTTTTCTGCCAAATAACCCCTAGATCCATGGCCACGGAACCCTGGGGAATGACTTCGATCGTGTTTCCACCAAAAACGGATTCAAAAAAATTGTTGTTGACGTAAAAATTGGGCAATAGATTTTTCCTGGCCTCCTCACTTCCTGCCTTTTTACCAGCAAAAGCATCGATCTTTTCCTTGAAATAGGATTTCATGTCCTCCTTTCGCACAAGCTCCCTATACTGCTGAGGGGTAAGGATGATCGGGTAGCTTATATTGAAATCACCAACGCTTTCCGAATAGATATAGCGATCCAATTTGGGGTCATAGGTGTACTTGGAAACAATGCTGTTGGGGTTTTGTATAGCAATCCGGCCCAGGGCAAATCCTGTTTTCACGGAATCCGTTTCCTGTTCATTGGTTTCTTGGGCCAACGAAATCCGTGTTGTACCAAAAAAAATAATGGATAGGAAAAACAGCTTAAATAAAGATGATTTAAGAAATAATCTTGCCCCTGTTTTCAAACTTATTTACAAATTTTTAAGCGTGTATTTTATAATGTCCTCTACGCTTAGTGAAGTATCTTGGCTTAAAACCTTGTCAACAGCCTTTTCTGCTTGCTTTCTGGCAAATCCAAGAACCTCTAAAGCAGATAACGCTTCTTCTTTATTTGTATTGTTCGAAATGGTGGAAACTTCATCAATATCATAGATTTTTAAAACCTTGTCCTTAAGATCCAAAATTACCCTTTGCGCCGTTTTGGCACCGATACCCTTGATGGCCTGTATTGAGGGCACATCCCCGGAGGCGATCGCGTCCCTTATTTGGATGGGCGATAACGAGGAAAGCATGGTCCTGGCCGTGCTGGATCCTATGCCCGAAACGGAAAGCAATAACCTAAAAATCTCCCGTTCCGACCTTTCCGAAAAACCGAACAGGGTATGGGAATCTTCCTTGACCTGCAGGTGGGTAAACAACTGTATGTTTTCTACATCCTCCAATTTTGAGAACGTATGGAGGGAGATATTCACAAAATACCCTACTCCGCCGCATTCAATGATGACATAGGTTGGATTTTTTTCGACTAGTTTTCCCTTTAAATGGGTAATCATATGGTTGATGGTTTAAGGTTGATGGTTCAAGGTTCAAGGTTCAAGGTTCAAGGTTTAAGAGTGAATCACTTTTTATTGTTTATTGTTCACTGCCCATTGCTAATTGTTTATTGTTCACTGCCCACTGTTTACTGTTTACTGCCAACTGTTCACTGCTTAATGCCAACTGTTCACTGCCAACTGTTCACTGCCAACTGTTCACTGCCAACTGCTAATTGTTCATTGTTCACTGTATCATTTATACCCCAGTTTGGCCTTTTTACGCTTTTCCCGTTCCTGGGAATCGATTACGGCAACAGCGGTCATATTCACCATTTCGTCCACGCTGGCGCCCAGTTGAAGGATATGGACCGATTTTCTGAGCCCTACCATAATGGGCCCTATGGAATCGGCCTTGTTCAATTCCTTGAGCAATTTATAGGTGATATTGGCAGATTCAAGATTGGGAAAAATCAATGTATTCACTTTCTTGCCCGCCAATTTGGAAAAAGGGAATTGTCCTTGATGGAGTTCCTTGTTCAGGGCAAAATCGGTCTGTATCTCGCCGTCCACCACAATGTTGGGGCAATGCTCGTGCAAAATCTTTGCCGCTTCGCGAACTTTTCTTGCGTGTGGATGGGATGAGGAGCCAAAGTTGGCATACGACAGTAGGGCCATTACAGGCTTAAAACCAAAGGTGGTCGCTACATTGGCCGTCATTTGCGCAATTTCTGCGATCTCTTCCGCATTGGGGTCAATATTAATGGAGGTATCTGCCAAAAACAAGGGTCCCCTATTGGTGATCATGATATTGACCGTGGCCACTTTTTTCACCCGTGAGGCGCGTCCTATAACCTCCAAAATAGGTTTTACTACAGTTGGATAGGCCCTGGAGTACCCGGAGATCATGCCGTCCGCATCACCTTCGGAAACCATCATGGCGCCAAAATAGTTTCGCTCGTGCATTTTTATTCGGGCACCGTACAAGGTAACTCCGCTTCTTCTCCTGTTCTTCCAATACTTTTTGGCGTATTGCTGTCTCTTTTCCCTAGCCTCTTCTGCATTGGGATCTATTATCGGGATATCGGCATCGAACTCCAGTTCCTTCTTAAGTTCCTGAATAACCTCCTTGTTCCCCAATAAAATGGGATTTGCAATTCCTTCCTCGTGTGCAATTTGGGCCGCTTTGAGCACGTCTAGCTGATCTGCCTCGGCAAAGACTATCTTTTTTATGCCCATTTTGGCCCTGTTGTGGAGCAGGCGAACAATCTTGTTATCGCTCCCCAAGCGTTGTAGAAGCGCTTCCTTATACCCATCCCAATCCTCGATAGGTTCTTTGGCCAACCCGCTCTCCATGGCCGCCCTTGCTACCGCTGGAGGAATTTCCGCTATGAGTCGCGGATCAAAGGGTTTGGGTATAATATAGTCCTTGCCAAAGGTAAGTCTGGTCTCCCCATAGGCAATATTTACCTGTTCCGGCACGGGTTCCTTGGCCAGGGCGGCCAGGGCCTTTACGGCCGCCATTTTCATCGCTTCGTTTATTTTGGTGGACTTTACGTCCAAAGCACCCCTAAAAATGAAGGGGAATCCCAAAACGTTGTTTACTTGGTTGGGGTGATCGGAACGTCCTGTGGCCATAATGATATCCTTCCTCGTATTACAGGCCAGGCCATAGGCAATCTCCGGATCCGGATTTGCCATGGCAAAAACAATGGGGTCATCGGCCATGGCGGTCAGCATATCGGGCGTAACAATATCGGCCCTGGATAGTCCTATGAACACATCGGCATCCTTCATGGCCTGATCTAGGCTGTCAATTTTTCTAGTGGTCGCAAACTCCAACTTTTCCTTGCTCAGTTGTGGCCTGTCCTTGCGAATGACCCCTTTGCTATCCAGCATGACAATATTGCTGCCCTTGGCCCCGAAAGCTTTGTACAAGCGCGTACACGAAATCGCAGCGGCTCCGGCACCACTGACCACGATACGTACTTTTTCTATCTGTTTTCCCGCAATTTCAAGGGCGTTAAGCAAAGCTGCGGCAGAAATAATAGCGGTGCCGTGCTGATCGTCGTGCATGACGGGAATATCCAATTCCTCCACCAATCTTCGTTCTATTTCAAAAGCTTCTGGTGCCTTGATATCCTCTAGGTTAATGCCTCCAAAAGTTGGCGCTATGATCTTTACCGTTTCCACAAATTTATCTACGTCCTTGGTATCCAATTCTATATCGATCCCATCGATATCCGCAAAGATCTTGAACAAAAGGCTCTTCCCTTCCATCACCGGCTTGGCCGCTTCCGGGCCAATATCTCCTAAGCCCAAAACAGCGGTACCATTGGAGATTATGGCTACAATATTTCCCTTGGCGGTATATTTATAAACATTGCGCGGGTCCTTTGCTATTTCCAGGCAGGGTTCTGCCACCCCAGGAGAGTAGGCAAGTGCCAGATCGCGCTGTGTGGCATAGGGTTTGGTAGGCACGATCTTGATTTTTCCGGGTTGAGGCTTGCTGTGATAATCCAAAGCCTCCCTCGTGTTTTTTTGTTTGCTCATTACCGCTGGGTTTAAGTGACAAATTTAAATTTATTATTGGTATTACCTTAAAACTATTCCAGTATTAGGTCGTTAAATATAAGTAACCCCTTATCCTGCCATGAAAAAAAGCACCGGCCGGGCCGATGCTTTTTCGATACATTTTTTTATTCTGTTATACTACAAGAAAGATCCCACAACAATAGCGGTCACTAAGAGCAATATAATGGCCAAATACCGATAGTTTTTGTACCAGGGTACCGCCTTGAGCTCTTCCGTTTCCTGTGTAAACAGTTCTTTCTTATAAGTGTACTCCGCAACCTTGTCTTCCGGGGGCGGAGCGGTAGCCAAGCTTACCACAACATGTATGACCACGGTGGTCAAAAAGAGGAGATTGGCTTTCCCTAAAAAGTGGATCTCATTGATATAGGGCGATATATCAAAAACCGCCGATAAGATCATAAATATGGCAAGGACACCTCCGCAAAGCAAGCTTACAATAGCTCCGGTACCGTTGGCCCGTTTCCAAAAAAGTCCCAGTACAAATGCGGTTACCACAGGCGGACTCGTGAAGGCGATGACCAACTGCAGGTAGGTCCATAAGGAATCGCTTACCCGTTCTATAAAAGGAACCCACGAGGAGGCCAAAATCAC
Source organism: uncultured Flavobacteriaceae bacterium (assembly GCA_947494825.1). GTDB lineage: Bacteria > Bacteroidota > Bacteroidia > Flavobacteriales > Flavobacteriaceae > JBNGOQ01. Next base: position 157,481 of record CANLWN010000003.1, read on the forward strand.
CAACACAATGGTGGCTATCTGTCCTACCCTCACCAATTGCTTGCTGGTGAGTTCCGGTTTTAATTTTTTTACAAAATCCATCGTAATCAGCGTTGAAGCCGAATTAAAGGTCGCCGATACGGAAGACATCATGGCCGCGAGAAGACCTGCCACCACCAGTCCCAAGATCCCTGTAGGCAATAATTGAAACAACAGTACCGGATAGGTAAGGTTGGGACAATCGGAGATGTTCTCACAGATTTCGCCTCCTGGTAGCGGATAATTCAAGGAAGAGATATCCAAGGTATTAAACAGCAACAGAGCCAGGACACCGGGAACTATCATGATAAAAATCACGGGAAGCTTTAGGAGTCCGGCGAACAAGGCGCCCCATCTTCCGTGGTCCAAGTCCTTTGCGCCCAAAACACGCTGCACCATAAATTGGTTGGTTACCCAAAAATAGAAGGCCAGTAAGGGTACCCCGGTGAGCAGGCCCCACCAAGGCATAAATTCGTCATTATCTGGCCGGACCAGACTGAATACCTCGCCCGAATTGGCCGGGATAAATTTTCCTTCGGCCGCCCTATCCCCAAAATCGACATCTCCGGAGGCCAACAAGGCGTCCAATTTGGTCATCATGCCGTTCCATCCACCACCCAATTCTTCAAAAGCGAAATAGGTGAGCAAACAAGAACCAATGATTAACAGTACCGCTTGGATTACCTCGGTCTGTATTACCGAATTCAGTCCCCCGGGAATGGTATAGGCCGCTGCGGCCACTGCCAACAGAATGATAATGGTGGTGCTGCTGATTTCCGGGAAAAGCAACTTCAAAACAATACTACCTACATAAAGAGCGGCAGCCGTATCTACCAATACATTGGCGACAATGGTAACAAAGGAAAAGTAATAGCGTGATCTATGGTCATATCGTCTTTCCAAAAATTCCGGCATGGTATAAACCCCTGACCGCAGATAAAAGGGCAGGAAGAAAATGGCGAAGAAAATCAGGATGACAACGGCAAACCATTCGTAGTTGTACACGTTGATATTGGTCTGAAAGGCATCCGAGGCCAACCCTACCAGCGTGGAGCTGGAGATGTTCGCCGAAAAAAGCGCGATACCCACAATGGGCCAGGTCATTGTTCTACCCCCTAAAAAATAATCCTCGGAACTGCTTCTTTTGGATTTTGAAATTCCGTAGATAACGATACCTACCAGATACACAAGAATGACAACGAGGTCCAAGGTTTCCAATCCGCCCATGATTCAATAAAGTTTAGTTAGTTTAGTTTTTTGTAAAATTTTGTTTCCTTTCCAATTCCTGACCCAATTGTTTGTCATTATACAAACTTTTATGGGCTGTTTTTGAGGAATTCACAAAACCGTACAGCTCACCAATATAGTGTATTTAATTTTTTCTTAAAAAAAACTTAACATGAAAATACCCTTGGGGATAAACGAAATCGATGTAGTAGTGGAAGGGCTTACTTTAGAAAGTGGATATTGCGCTTTAAACCTTGGTATTTGGTGCGTTTTACGGCCGATTTTTGAAACACTTTTTTAAAGACCTCCTCTGTAATCTCTTCCCAATCGGCCTTGGTCATGGACAACAGTTCGGGCTGTGGATTAAAAAGCGGTTCGTTGTGGGGCCTGGAAAAACGGTTCCATGGACAGACGTCCTGACACACATCACAACCAAACATCCAGTCGTCAAAACTTCCCTTCATCGTGTTGGGAATTTCATCCTTGAGCTCAATGGTAAAATAGGAAATGCACTTGCTCCCGTCCACCACATAGGGCTCCACAATGGCCTGTGTGGGACAGGCATCCAAACATGCGGTACAGGTACCGCAATGGTCCGTAACCGGCGTATCGTATTCCAATTCCAGGTCTATGATCAGTTCGGCAATAAAATAAAAGGAGCCCACTTGTTGGGTAAGCAGATTGCTGTGTTTTCCCATCCATCCCAGACCGCTCTTGGCCGCCCAGGCCTTATCGAGCACTGGGGCCGAATCCACAAAGGCCCTGCCCTGTACCTCCCCGATCTCTTCCGATATAAATTCCTGAAGTGCCCGTAATTTTGATTTTATGACGTGATGGTAATCTTGGCCGTATGCATATTTGGAAATTTTATAGGCGTCTTCCGTTTGGGCTTGGCCAGGATAGTAGTTCAGGAGCAACGAAACCACCGATTTGGCACCATCTACCAGCAATCTGGGATCCAAGCGTTTGTCGAAATGGTTTTCCATATAGCCCATCTCGCCATGCATCCCTTGTTGTAACCATTGCTCCAAACGCGGGGCCTCCTCCTCCAAAAAATTGGCCTCGGAAACACCACACGACAAAAAACCGAGGCGTTTTGCTTCGGTTTTTATCAGCTTGGTATGTTTTGCCTTTACCTCCAACACCTTGACCCTGGCAATACTTTAATCACAGACCACGGACCCATGGCGAAGGTACAAATCTAATGCGACACTGGGCCAAGCGGCTCCCCAACCGATCAATTTCCGGTCTCGGGACCGATCTTGGTGGCCATCTCGCTTATGGCATTGGCCGGAAAACCCCCTTTCTTTGCATGTTCCAGGATGGCTTCCTTGTTCTTGGCCCTGTACACACAATATACCTTATCATGGGTAACATAGCTGTGCATCCATTGGATACCAGGACCCATCTGGGCGAGCACTTCGTTGGACTTCTGAGAGATTCCCTTGAGCTCCTCTTCCGATAAATTGCCCGCATTTGGAATTTCACGTTCAATTACAAAGGTCTTCATAGGCTGCTTCGATTGCTGTTCCTGGGCAAAAGTGCCCTGTGCACTGAACAGCACCAACACGCATACGAGTTGGCATAAATTGATTGTTTTCATCATCCTTGCTTTTAGATATTTGACTCCTCCAAAACTAGAGCGTTCCGGTTAGGAATACTGTAACGAATGGTTCCGATTCTAAGAGAAACCGTGCAGCCTTAGGTGAAATGTTTACGATAGGCCATGGGTTGTAGGCCAAATCGCTCTTGAAAGCATTTGGTGAAATAGGACGGACTGCTAAAGCCGGAATCAAAAGTAGTTTGTGCAATATTTCGATCGGTCCGCATCAGGACCAGGGATTTTTGTAGCCTGTATTCCCTTAGCAGTTCATTCGGAGACTTTCCGGTAAGTTCGGTGCTCTTGCGATATAATTTGGACTTGCTCATGGACATTTGTTCGCAAAACTCCCCAACACCGAATTGCGGATCGCTCCAATTTTTGAAAAGTGTTTCCATAAGCAACTGCAAGAAGTTTTCATCGCTAGGGCCGATACACTTAAGTTGTTGATGTTGTGATATCCCTTGGGGACCATCATCCTTATGGATTTCCCGAATAATGGAAGCCATTACAATTTGGTTTTCGCTCCCCAGTTTACAGAGATATCTGGCCATATTTACCGTATCCCCAAAAAGTTCCGGACTTTTGGATACGGGCATTCCGGCGTTCAGTCCCATACGCAGGCCTATAAGCTCTCCGGCCACGTGCAAGCCCTTCATCACGGCCACGGCACATGAGACGGCCTGGGTTACGGACACGAAGGAAGCTATAAATCCCTGTCCCTTCAATTCCACTTCCCTGCCCTCGTATTGGTGCAGTTGCGCACGCATAATTTCGTGGTACAGGGCGGTCAGTTGTTGCGCCTTTTCCTTGCCCAACTGATGCCGCAGTAGTCCACTATCCATCGTCTCCGTCACGAGAATGATGCGGAATGCGGGGTCGTTAAAAATTTTTAGGTCGGGATCTTCGGGAATGGAATAGGCTTCGGGGTCTTGGATCCTGCCCAAAAAGGCTTCGACCACATTGCTGTTCACTTGTAGAATTTCGTGCGGTATCAATCCGTGGGCGCTGTTGTGCATTTTTTCTACAGCTTCCTTGTTGGGCGCATCGATCAGGCAAAAAGCATTGCCTCTTTCCTCATCTACCCAGTAGGTCATACAGCGGCAACCAAATTTATCCTGCACCCTTAGGTCTTCCCTATGGGCTTCTGCGGCATTCTTGGCTTCTATACCAGGAACAATATGTCTGTCCATAAAGATGGGCATACTCGGTACGCTTTAGTTGTAATTTTGGTTCATTGCACCTGCAATTCTTATAAAATTACGCATCTCAATAGAAGAAAATGGCATTTTTGGATCAAAGAATGTCAAAAACCGTTCAAAACGGACAGTGGATTAAGGGTTTACCCAAGAATACTGCGGAAGGATCTGCTTAAAAAAGGCCCTCCTGCTTCCCTCCCAGTAGCTTCCCTAAGTGTTTATAGGCCAGTTCGGTAACTTCCCTGCCCCGCGGCGTGCGCATGATAAAACCTTGCTGGATCAAAAAGGGCTCGTAGACCTCCTCTATGGTCTCGGCACTTTCAGAAACGGCCGTGGCCAGGGTGGTGATTCCTACGGGACCGCCTTTGAATTTGTCGATGATGGTGCTCAGGATCTTATTGTCCATTTCATCCAGGCCATGGGCATCTACGTTCAGCGCATTGAGCCCAAATTTGGAGATTTTCATATCAATATTTCCGTTGCCCTTGATCTGGGCAAAATCCCGAACCCGTCTTAGAAGCGCATTACATATTCTGGGGGTACCCCTGCTCCGTCCGGCAATTTCAATAGCAGCGTCATCGGTAATGGGTACTTTTAGAATGTCGGCACTGCGCAGTACGATGGTAGATAACAGTTCGGTGGAATAATATTGCAATCGACTTTGTATCCCAAACCTTGCCCTCATGGGCGCGGTTAAAAGACCCGATCGCGTGGTGGCCCCGATCAGGGTAAAGGGGTTCAGATTAATCTGTACCGATCGGGCATTCGGGCCCGTCTCGATCATGATATCGATCTTATAGTCCTCCATGGCCGAATACAGGTACTCTTCCACAATGGGACTAAGCCGATGGATCTCATCTATGAACAGCACATCCCGTTCCTGTAGGTTGGTCAACAAGCCTGCAAGGTCGCCCGGTTTATCCAAGACTGGTCCCGAGGTAATCTTGATTCCTACGCCAAGTTCATTGGCCAAAATATGGGCCAGGGTGGTTTTACCCAAACCTGGGGGGCCGTGGAACAATGTATGATCTAGGGCTTCATCCCGTAAATTGGCCGCCTGTACAAAGACCTTTAAATTTTCCAACACTTGTTCCTGTCCGGTAAAGTCATCAAAGGAAATAGGTCGCAGGGCCCTTTCCATATCGAGCTCTTCGGAAGAAAAATTGTCGGAAGTGGGATCAAGGTTCTCGTTCATACTACGACAAAGATAACTGAAAAAGCGTCTCTTTGTAACTGACTTTGGATATTCCCGTTCGGGTTCGCTTCCGATCGTGTCCCTTTTAAGGGAAGCGCATTTTTTTCACTTAAAAATTTGTACTTTTTACCTATGCTAAAGACTACCTATTCCCCAGGGACACTACAGTATATTCCGTTCTATTATGTCATCTGGTCGGACAACCTGCTTTCGGCCTCGGAGATCGCTGTTGTAAAAAAGACCGTGGAGGAGGATGCGGCACTTACCGAAACGGACAAAGCCACGCTGACCTCCTGGTTGGACAAAAAAAATCCGCCACCGAACGGCGAATTCAAAAGTTGGAAACAGACCATCTCCCGGGCCGGGGTAAAATTGGTGGAAAGCGACACCTATCCTTTGGCCACCTTCAGCCAAAAAATGGTCTGCAACTATCAGACTGAATGCCCTTTTAACGACCACCTGAAACATATTGAAGTAAATCTGGGTATACAACCCAATCACTACAACCACCTGTTCGATGTGGAGGTCGTCCATGAAAAGACATCCCGCTACTACAGTGCAAGCACTCTGGATACCATTTTAAAGGGTGAAAATGCCAAGGTAGTGGACACCTTCAGAAAGGCCATGGCCCATCCGCTTTTTCAGTGGGAAATAAAAAGGGATAAGGAGGCTTTCCGACAAAAAACCCTGGAACAGGTACAACACTTGGCCGCTCAGGGGTACGGTGCTATGGCCTATCCGGAAACCTATGGAGGCACCGGAAATATGCACGCCTATGCGGCTGTTTTTGAAAACCTGATGTATGTGGATGGCAGTCTTACGGTAAAGTTTGGGGTGCAATTTGGGCTGTTTGGGGGAAGCATCCAGAAATTGGGGACTAAAAAACACCACGACCGTTACCTTACGGCGACCGGACAGGCCAAACTATTGGGTTGCTTTGCCATGACGGAAACCGGACATGGCTCCAACGTACGGGGCATCAAAACTACCGCCACTTATATCAAGGATACCGATTGCCTGGTCATCCATACCCCGGGCAGCAATGACAACAAGGAATATATTGGCAATGCCCTGCACGCTACCATGGCCACCGTTTTTGCACAACTGATCGTAAACGGAAAAAATGAGGGCGTCCACGCCATATTGGTGCCCATCCGGAACGAAGCCGGTGACCTTATGGAGGGCGTTATCGTTGAGGACAATGGGTATAAAATGGGACTGAACGGGGTGGATAACGGAAAGATCTGGTTTAAACAGCTAAGCGTACCTAGGGAAAATTTGTTGAACAAATACGGAGAGATCCGTGAAGACGGCAGTTACCATTCGCATATCAAAAATCCGAACAAGCGCTTTTTTACCATGCTGGGTACCTTGGTGGGCGGTAGGATCTGTGTGGCCAAGGGCGCGCTTAGCGGAGCTAAAATGGCACTTGCCGTTGCGGTAAGACATGCTTTGCAGCGCAGACAGTTCAATGACAGCATTAAGGTGCAGGAAGATTTGATCATGGATTACCCCACCCACCAACTTCGGCTTACCCCAGGGGTAGCAAAGTCCTATGTGTATCATGTTACCTTGGATCATATGATGCAGGTATACAGCGATGACAGCAATACCGACAAACGTAAAATTGAGACCCAGGCGGCCGGTCTAAAGGCCCTAATCACCTGGTTTGCCAATGAGACCATTCAAGAATGCAGGGAAGCCTGTGGCGGAAAGGGTTATTTGTTGGAGAACCGCATTGCCGATCTTAAGAACGATGTGGACATTTTTACCACCTTCGAAGGGGATAATACCGTGCTGCTGCAGTTAGCAGCCAAGGGTGTACTGTCCGATTTTAAGGCCGAATTCAACAGTGCCGGTTTTTCAGCGGTGCTCAAGCTATTGGGTACGCGATTGAGTGATAGAATAGCGACCATCAATCCGGTGTATTCCAATAAGGTGGACAAGGAACATCTCTACAACCCTAAATTCCACCAGCACGCCTTCAACTTTAGAACCCGAAGGCTCACCTATACCCTGGCCATGCGTATACGTGATTATATCAAAAAAGGGGTGCCCTCGTATCAGGCCTTTCTCAAAGTACAGACCCATTTGCTAGCGCTAGGCAAAGCCTACAGCTGTGAATTGGCCTATAACACCTATATGGATTTTACCCATACCATTGATGACGAAAAGCACCGACTCTTGTTCCAGAAAATGGGGACACTCTATGCGTTGGACGAAATCAAACAAGATGCCACCTGGTTTTTGGAGCGTGGCTATTTGGGCGGTACCAAATCCAAGGCCATTCAGCAACGGGTAGAGCGCTTGTGCACCGAACTGCGGCCTCATATCGAAGTTTTGGTAGAGGGCTTTGGGATACCGGAGTCCTGCCTTACGGCTCCCATTGCCCAATAGTCTACTTTCCTTTCAATGCGTCCGTAGGTTTGGGCACGTAATGTCCCTTGCCACCGGCCCGATCATCGTTGAAACTTGTAGGAATATCATCGGCCTGGGTACGCTCGTCCCAAGTGATATGCTGGGTGCCATCGTCGCGTTGCACCATGGTGATGCACTCTTCCACCGGACAAACCAAAGCGCATAGGTTACAACCCACGCAGTTTTCCTCAATAATTGACGGGATCCGAACGGTCCGATCCTCGGATAAGGCGATGGCCTGATGCGCTCCATCATCGCAAGCAATATAGCAGAGCTCGCAACCCACGCATTTATCCGAATTGATCTCGGCAACCACCTTGTGTTTTAGGTTCAGATGTTTCCACTCGGTCACATTGGGCAAGGCCTTACCGGCAAAATCGTATATCGTGTTATATCCTTTATCATCCATAAACTGGCGTAAACCCGCCTCCATCTCCCGAACAATACCGAACCCATAGTGCATCACGGCCGTACAGACCTGTACCGAAGTGGCTCCCAACAAAATGAACTCTACCACATCCCGCCAGGTTTCTACACCACCAATGCCCGAAATAGGGACTTTTGAAATTTCCGGATGCTGGGCCAATTCCCGAATCATGTGCATGGCAATGGGCTTGACCGCTGGGCCGCAATAGCCTCCGTTGGTGCCTTTACCATCAACCACGGGAAGAGGGGCGTAGGTATCCAGATCAATGCCCACAATGCTCTTTATGGTATTGATCAGGGAAATGGCATCGGTGCCACCCTGATAGGCCGCCAATCCCGGATCTGTAATTTCAGAGATATTCGGGGTAAGTTTTGTAATCACCGGGATATTGGCCGCTTCGGTTACCCAACCCACTATGGTCTTCAACACTTCGGGCTCTTGCCCTACGGCCGAACCCATGCCCCGTTCGCACATACCGTGGGGGCAACCAAAATTCAGTTCAATGCCGTCGGCCCCAGCATTTTCCACATCTTTTATGATCTGCTCCCATTCGGCCTTGCTTTCTACCATGAGGGAGGCAATTACGGCGTGGTCCGGGAAGTATTTCTTCACTTCTTCAATTTCGAGAAGGTTATCCACCAAGGGCCTGTCCGTAATCAGTTCTATATTGTTAAAACCCATCATTCGGGTGTCCCGGTAATTTACGGATCCATAACGGCTAGATACGTTCACAACGGGCACGCCCAGTGTTTTCCATACCGCTCCACCCCATCCGGCATCAAAGGCCTTCATAATCTGATAGCCCGAATTGGTGGGCGGTGCCGAGGCCAACCAAAAGGGGTTCGGTGCTTTAATGCCTGCAAAATCTATTGATAAATCTGCCATGTCTTTGTTCTTAATTATGGGTTAACAGTTAAGAATTATGAATGTTGAATTATGAGTTACGAATGTTGAGTTATGAGTTATGGGTTCAGTGTTTAGCATTTTAAATTAAAAATTCTCAATTCTACATTCTCAATTCTACATTCTCAATTCTACATTCTCAATTCTACATTCTCAATTCAACATTCCCAATTCTACATTCCCTATTCTACATTCTCAATTCAACATTCTCAATTCAACATTCTCAATTCAACATTCTCAATTCAACATTCTCAATTCAACATTCCCAATTCTACATTCCCAATTCTACATTCCCAATTCAACATTCCCAATTCAACATTCTCAATTCAACATTCCCAATTCTACATTCCCAATTCTACATTCTCAATTCCACATTCCCAATTCTTATTTGTCCTTTAACCAGGCTAGAATGCCCTGTGCGGCCATCTTGCCCTCGAAAGCGGCATTGACCACTTCCGCACCTCCGTTGACGGCATCGCCGCCAGCAAAATATTTAGGGTTGGAGGTTTGATAGCTTTCGTTCACTTTCACCCGCGTCCGTTGGTCAATATCCAAATGGTTCACCAGTTCGTAGAACTTTCCTTGTTTGGCCTGTCCTGTTGCTTTTATGACCATATCACAATCGACCGTAAACTCGCTCCCTTCCACTATCTTTAGTTCTCCATTGACGCTATGGGTCTTTGCGAACCGCACTCCGTTGACCTTTCCATCTCCCACAATTTGTAAGGGCGTGGCGTTAAAAAGGCTATCTACCCCGGCACTTATGGCCAGATCGTATTCAAATCCATAGGCGCCCATGGCGTTTTTGTCCCTCCGGTAGGCCAAGACCACCTTTTTGGCGCCCATCCTGGCCGCTTCGGAAGCGGCATCCATAGCCGTGTTTCCTCCTCCAATGACCACGACCGTATCCGCTACCTCTACCTTATGATGTTTCATCCGCAGTTCCTCTATGAACTCCACCGCTCCCTGCACACCGTCCAAATGCTCTCCCTCCAGATTTAGGGTCGCTGTTTTTCCCAATCCGACACCCAAGAAAATGGCATCATAATCGGCTTCCAAGGTCTTGAGTTGTTCCTTGCTGTTTATGGGTGAGTTGTAGTGGATTTTAAAACCCAATTGTTCCTGCAGATAGGCCACTTCCTTAAGCACCTCCGCATTGGTAATCTTATAAGGAGCTATGCCGTATACGGTAAGGCCGGAGGGCTTGTCCTTTGCTTCAAAAATATCGACCTCCACACCCAGGGTCCGCAGTTCACAGGCACAGGCTATTCCCGCTGGTCCTGCCCCGACAACGGCTACTTTCTTGCCTATGGAAGGGCCGGGAGCATAGAGTTGTTTCCCGGTTTCCATTGTAGTATAAGTGGCGTAGTTCTGTAACCGACCTATTTGGATCGGGGGCACGTCCTGATGGTTGTAGACACAGGCACCTTCGCAGAGTACCCCGGTGGGACAAACCACACCACAGGCATTCCCCAACCAATTGGAATCGAAAATGGTCTTGGCCGCCCCGGTGGTATTTTGGGTCTGGATTTGTTTGATGAACAAGGGAATATCTATTCCGGTAGGACAGGCCTGGATACAGGGCGCATCATAACAAAACAAACAGCGGGAGCTTTCGTAATAAGCCTCTGTTGGATTCATCAAGGGTTTCTTCTGCTTAAAATTCGCCTGGAATTCCGCCTCCGATGTCGGTTTGTCGTATTCTGCCATTGTTTAGTATTTAATTGACCTTATCATTTGAGCTCTATAGGTATTCCTTTTTACTTGATTCATTCGAAAATATTTTTCTTTTAAACTGAGGTGATTTTCCAAAGTTCAAGAGCAATCCTACTTCTATTTCTGTTGCCTTTAAGTAATTTATCAATTGATATTCATATTCCGGACAAAGCGCTTGCGTGGCTTTTAGTTCAACTATGACGGCTTCGGAAACAATCAAATCAGCATAGTAATCCCCTACTTTATGTTTTTTATAGTACACCTTGATCGGTTTTTGCTTTTCCACGAACAATCCCGTTTCCCTTAGTTCCAAGAACATCGCATTTTCGTATACCTTTTCCAGAAAACCATAACCCAAGGTATTATAAACTTTGTAAAAACACTCGATAATCTTTGCCGTAATATCGGAATGTTTGTAATCCTGTTGCCGTCCCATTTGTTGTTTTTGAATGTTGATAACACTGATAGTACTCATTTTCAGTGATATCCCCGTGCTCGGCATTCAAATTTGGGTCATTTATGTTACTTTTTTCCACGTTGTTATAGAACGCTGATGACACTGATTGGGCAGATTTTCACTGATATATCTGCGCCCATCAGCTTGATCTGCGTCATCTGTGTTCTTTTTTTTAACCCAACCAAACTCGTTCAACCCGCAAAAACCAATTAAAGCTCGGTGAGCTTCCCATAGGTTTCCGGGCGACGGTCCCGATAAAACTGCCAGGTGGAACGGACCTCATCAATAAGATCTAGGTCAAATTCGGCCACCAAAAGTTCATCATCATCACGCGATGCCTCGGCAAATATCTGCCCCCTGGGGTCTACAAAATACGATTGCCCATAGAATTTGCCCAGATTCCAAGGTTTCTCCTCACCTACCCGATTGATGCATCCCATAAAATAGCCATTGGCCGCCGCATGGGCCGGTTGTTCCAACTTCCACAGATATTCACTCAATCCGGCCACCGTGGCAGACGGATTGTACACGATCTCGGCACCATTAAGCCCCAGGACCCGTGCACCATCGGGAAAATGCCGATCATAACAGATATAGACCCCTACCTTGGCGTATTTTGTTTGGAAGACAGGATAGCCCAGATTGCCGGGTTTAAAGAAAAACTTTTCCCAAAAGCCCGTGGTATGGGGAATATGGTTCTTTCTGTATTTTCCCAAATAAGTACCATCCGCATCGATGACCGCAGCCGTGTTGTACAAGATTCCGGCCTGTTCCTTTTCGTAAATAGGAACGATGATCACCATATCGTACTTTTTGGCATACACCTGCATTTTCTCTACCGTAGGTCCGGGGACCAATTCGGCCGAGGCATACCATTTGCTGTCCTGACCAGGGCAGAAGTAGGGCGTATTGAAAATTTCCTGCAAGCATAGGATCTGCACGCCCTGTTTTCCGGCATCTTCTATATAGGGGATATGCTTGTTGAGCATGGCATCCATGATCTCCTGTATGCTGCCCTCGCCCTCCGTCATGGGGAGGCTCATCTGTATCAATCCTGATTTTACTTTTCTAGGCATGTTTTTTATAGTTATGAGTGTTCAATTATTGAGTTATGAATTATGAATTAGGGGTCAAGTATTTTTGTTTGGTCGTGAGAATTATGCTGTTTAATATTTTGATTATTTCATCACAATCCTTATTCAATTTATGAAATACTCTATGGTCTATATATCCGCTATCCTTCAATAAATTCAACCAATAGGTGGTTTCTCTGGCTTCTTTTAGGGAAATCCCCAATTTATACACAAAGTCCCTTTTGGAGACGGCGGCTACGGATTCATTAACATTCGCCCCAATGGAAGTTCCTGACCGTAAGATTTGTTTCGAAAGCACAAATTCCTTTTCCTTTTTTAGTCCTTTATATACTTCAATGATACCTAAAGCAAAATCATACGCTTTGCTGACAATAATATTATTTTTCCCAGTTGTTTTATCCTTTTGATTTCCCAATTCTAAACTCATAATTCATAGATTCAAATCACTTTAGAGATAGTATCTCTGGGAATAAACTGCCCATGCCCGGCCCGTAGCTTACAGTTTTCATTTTCAATGGCCACCGATCCCCTTAAAATAACCGTTTCTACTTTGCCCACCACCTCTTGGCCCTCATAGGCCGAATAATCACAGTTCATATGATGGGTGTCTACCGATAGGGTATGCGCTTTCTTGGGATCAAAGACCACCAGATCGGCATCCGAGCCAATGGCTACGGTACCCTTTCGGGGATACATACCGAATATCTTCGCCGCATTGGTGGCGCTGACCTCCACGTATTTTGTAAGTGATATCTTCCCTTTGTGCACTCCTTCGGAATACAGCAGTTCCATGCGGTGCTCTATAGCTGGATGTCCATTGGGAATCTTGGAAAAATCGTCCTTGCCCATCTGTTTCTGTTCCCAAAGAAAGGGACAATGGTCCGTACCTACCACTTGCACCAAGCCCTGGTTGATGCCGGACCATAGCGCCTCCTGGTCCTTCTTCTGCCGCAAGGGCGGACTCATTACCCATTTGGCACCTTCAAAGTCCTTTTCGTACAGAGAGGCATCCAACACCAGGTATTGGGTGCAGGTCTCCACAAATACCTTTTGGTTCCTTTGCGTTGCCTTGCGAACGGCGTTCAACGCCCCCTCACAGGTCATGTGCACAATATAACCTGGACAATCGGTGTAATGGAGCATGTCGGTGAAACGTGCGGAGGCCTCTGCTTCGGTTACCTCGGGTTGGGATAAATAATGGTACAAGGGTGATAGGTTCCCCTGGGCCCTGTTCTTGGCGATCAAGGAATCGATCATATCCCCATTGGTCGCATGCACCGTGACCAGGCCACCGTGCTTCTGCACTACCTTCATCAACTGCACCATTTGTCCGTCGTCTATCATCAGGGCTCCCTTGTAGGCCATAAAGGTCTTAAAGGAAGTAATGCCCTCTTTCTCGATCATATGTACCACTTCCTTGGCAACGGCATCATTGAAATCGGTGACCGCCATATGATAGGAATAATCCCCTATGGCCTTCCCCTTGGATTTTTGTTGCCAGGTTTTTAACGCATTCGCCAAAGTATCGCCCTGGGTCTGCAGGATAAAATCGATGACCATGGTGGTGCCCCCGTGCAAGGCCGCTCGAGTGCCCGTTTCATAATCATCACTGGAATAGGTGCCCATAAAGGGCATGTCCAAGTGCACATGCGGGTCTATACCGCCCGGAAACACCAGTTTATCCGTAGCATCAATGACCTTATCCGCGTCATAGTTCAAGTTTTTGCCAATGGCCACTATGGTCTCGCCCTCGGTATATACATCCGCGATATAACTCTCCGAAGCCGTTACGACCCTACCGTTTTTAATCAATATGGACATCTCATCGTTTTTTTAGCATTAATACGTAGTACAGTACGGACGAAATAATAAAGCCCGTAAACCAAGATAAGGAATATAAAAAATTCAGTGCTGGGACCCAATAGCCCACCAGCGCCAAAAACACGCCCACCAGAAGGGCGATCATCGCCGCGCTATTGATGCCCGACCTTCCATAAGCATAGCTGCCGTTTTCCTTGTAGAGCTCGGCCAGGGCCATATTCTTCTTGCGGATCACAAAATAATCCACGATCAGGATGCCTAGAACGGGACCCAAGAGGCCGCTCACAAAAATGAGGAAACCCGAAATCTCGTTCAGGAGCCACCAGGGGGCTATCAAAATACCGATGATCCCGGTGATGACCCCTCCCATGCGAAAACTGATCCGCTTGGGCAAAAGGTTGGAAAAGGCATTGGCCGGTGCAATCACATTGGCCGCAATATTGGTACTCAGGGTGGCGATCAACAAAAAGATCTGCGCAATGATGACCACCGTCGGGTTCTTAAAATTAGCGATAAGGGAAACGGGATCCCAAGGCGCATCATCCGCAATAAGTATGTCCTTAAAGTTGATGACCGTGGCACAGGTAACAAAAATCCCTACAAAGGAATAGAGCATCATGGTGCCCGGCAGCCCGATGAACTGGCCGGCCACTTGATCTTTCTGCGTCTTGGCGTAGCGCGTGATATCCGCTATGCTGATCGACATGGTGGCCCAAAAGCCAACCATGGCCGTGAGCCATAACAAATACCCCCAGAGTTTGGAGCCCCCACCGGCCTGTGTATCCACAAGGGAGGCGGTTACCACGCTGGACAATACCGGGGTCTCGCCCTCCGAATTTCTAAACTGGACCTGTACCTCCCTTGCCTCGTTATAGTCAGGTAGCGTTATGGGTTCTGCGGTATACGATTTCCAGATGCCCGTAGTCTGTGATGAGAGCAGGCGATAATCGTTTGCTTTTAGCGTTCCGTCCTTGTTCTTAAGGGCATTCAGCTGTAAATAGGCGCCTTCATCCGTCCTGGATATGACGGCTGCAGGTTTTTCCAACTGCTCGCTCTGTTGCAGGACAACGGCAAAACCATCGGCCTTGCTATAGCCCCACCAGATCAACATCAATCCCATTACAATCAATATGGGCGCCGAATAGGCCTCCAACCATTTGATACTTTCCGTGCCTTTCCAAATAAAAAAGATATTGATCAACCAAAAAACGGCAAAGCCCACAAACTTGCCCAGCGAAAGGCCCAGTTCGCCCTGTGTACCTGTTAGGGCGTTAAAAATGGCATAAATGGCCAAACCACCGATCCAGGTCTGTACCCCGAACCAGCCACAGGCAATAATGCCCCGGGTCACCGAGGCCAGATGTACGCCTTTGATTCCAAAAACCGCCCGGCCGATCACCGGAAAGGGAATGCCGTACTTTACTCCTGCATGACCGTTCAATACCATGGGAACCGTAATGATCAGGTTGGCCAGGCCAATGATGATCAAGGCCTCGTACCAATTCAATCCGGTCTTTATCATATAGGATGCCAGCAGGTAGGTAGGGATGCAAACGGCCATCCCCACCCATATGGCGGCCAGGTGCCATTTGCTCCAGGTGCGTTGTGCAGGTGGAACGGGTGCCAGGTCTTCACTGTATAACGAAGAACCCGAAACATCTTCCTGTAATTCAACAATATCCTTGCTCATATCTAGTTGCAGTATTGATCGGCAATGGCCATGGCTTCGGAAACAATTCCAAGGCCCTCGTCCACTTCGTCCTTGCTCACGTTCAAGGGCGGGGCAATAAAGATCCAGTTCCACCTTACAAAGGTGAACATCCCCAGCTCCCGGATCTTGGCCGCCATTTTTAGGGTGGCCTCCATTTGATCGGGTTTGGCGTTCCAGGGCGTGGTGGGTTCCCTGGTCTCCCGGTTCTTTACCAGTTCTATACAGCCAAGCAGTCCCGTATTCCTGAAATCGCCCAGGGAAGGGTGCTTCTCCTTTAGTTTTTCCACTTCTGCCTCGATATAGCTTCCCATCTTGGCCGCTTTTGCCACCAGTCCCTCCTCCTCGAGGATCTTAATGTTCGCCACGGCCGCTGCACAGGAAACGGCATGGGCCGAATAGGTAAGCCCCAAAAGCATAGGGTGGTCGTTAAATTTTTGGGCGATGGTATCCGTGACCGTCATGGCCCCCAGGGGCAGATAGCCCGAGGTAAGCCCCTTGGCCATACACATGATATCCGGAGTTACCTCGTGATGGTCCACGCCGAACATTTTTCCCGTTCGGCCAAAACCGCTCATGGTCTCGTCAATAATTAAGAGGATACCATAGCGATCACAGATGTCCCGTACTTTTTTCAGGTACATGGGCGGATATTTAATACAGCCCGAGGAGCCGGACTCTCCTTCGAACAGGATCGCCGCAACGGCATCGGGGTTTTCAAACTGGACCACCCGCTCCAGGTGGGCCGCCGCCCGTTCCCCACATTCCTCCATGGTTGCGGAATTCCAAGGGCATCTATAAAAGTATGGGTTTTCTACATGGACAAAGTTGTTTACGGACTGCGCATCCATAGCAAACTTTCTGGGATCGCCCCCGGCGGACATGGCCCCGTAGGTAGCACCGTGGTATGACCGGTAATGGCCTATTATCTTGTGCCTTTTGGAATAGATTCTAGCGAGCTTAATCGCATTTTCTACCGCTTCTGCGCCTCCCAAGGTAAAAAAGGTCTTGCTAAGGTTGCCCGGGGTAATCTCCGCAAGCTTTTTGCCCAGCTTGCCCCGTACCTCTGTGGCCATGCCCGGATATACATAACTCACTTCCTGCATCTGTTTTGCTACGGCTTCGGTAATGCGCTGATCGCCATGGCCAATGTTCACGTTCATCAACTGTGAGGAGAAGTCCAGGTATTTTTTTCCGTCCCTATCGTACACATAGGAGCCCTTGGCACGATGTGCATTTATGGGATTGAGTCCGCCTTGTTTGGCCCAGGAAAATAAGGTGTAGTCTAAATTGTTCTTTACAATCTGATCATTCATGTATTGGCATTTGTTATGGGAGGAAATGGGTCCGGCTTAGCTCATCCAATTGATCTGTGCTTCCGGATTCCATTTCGTGGTTGTCTTTTTATTTTGGGTCCAAAATTCTATGGAGCTTCTACCCGTAATATCCCCGACCCCGAATTTAGACTCGTTCCACCCGCCAAAGGAGAAAGGCTCCCGTGGTACGGGCACCCCAATGTTTACACCGATCATTCCGGCGCTGGCGCGTTCCATTACTTGTTTGGCCAGGCCGCCGCTTTGGGTAAACACCGCCGCGGCATTACCGTAATTGGATCCGTTCTCTATATCGATGGCCTCATCCAGGTTCTTGGCCCTGATGATGGAAATGACCGGCCCAAAGATCTCTTCGCGGGCCACGGACATGTCGGTAGTGACATAATCCAAAATGGTAGGGCCTACATAGAATCCGCCCTCCTTGCCGGGAACGGTGGCATTTCTGCCATCTACCAGCACTTTGGCCCCATTGTTCTCCGCCTCGGTAATATAACCTTCTATGCGTTCCTTGGCCGCCGCGCTGATTACGGAGCCCAGGTTTTCGCCCGGCACTATTTTTTTGGTCTCCTCTACCATACGGTCTATGATATGCTGCACCTTGTCTACCCCCACCATAACGGAGGCCGCCATACAGCGCTGGCCCGCACAACCAGACATGGAGGCCACCACGTTGGAAGCCGTCATTTCCGGATTGGCATCGGGCAGTACCAACAAATGGTTTTTGGCCCCGCCCAGGGCTACACAGCGTTTCAGAGAAGCGGTGGCACGCTTGTACACGATCTTGGCCACCTTGGTAGAACCTACAAAGGAGACGGCTTCGATCTTGGGGTGGTCGCAAATGGCCTCTACCACTTCCTTACCGCCGTTTACAATATTAAAGACCCCTTTGGGGAGTCCGGCTTCCTGCAAGAGTTCCGCCATGCGCATGGTACTCAAGGGCACCAGTTCCGATGGTTTCATTACCATGGTATTGCCCAGCACCAGGGCGTTGGGCATGGTCCAGTGCGGTACCATATTGGGAAAGTTAAAGGGGGTAATACAGGCCACCACGCCCAAAGGCTTTCTTTCTATCCTACATTCCACGCCCTTGCTCACTTCCTGGATCTCATTCACCACAATCTGTGGCATGGACACGGCAAACTCGCAGAGTTCCATACTTTTTTCCACTTCGGCCTTGGCCTCACCATAGGTTTTCCCGTTTTCCAGCTGCACCAAATTGGTGAGCTCCTCCATATGTTCCTCCAAGAGGGTCCTGTACTTAAAGAATATTTGAACGCGTTCCTTTAGGGTCTTTCCGGACCATTCCGGATAGGCTTTGTGCGCTACCTGTACCGCCTTGTCCACATCGTCATAGGTAGACAGGGGAAGGGAGGAAATAATACTACCGTCCAAGGGACTGATTACGTCCATGGGCGTGTGTCCGTTCCGTTCAAAACTTCCGTCTATAAAATTCTGTACCTGGGGTTGTTCCTTTATCCGTTGCATACTGTTCTCTTTTTCTATTTTGAAGGTGTAGGCCTTTATATAAAAATACAACAAATAATTAAAGCGTAGGTTTTTACGGGCAACCTACGTTTTCGGGGCGTGCCCGGTGGGATTTTTACTCTTCCCGCTTAAAAAGTGTGGAGGTACCCATAAACTCTGATACAGTAATCTTTGGGTTGCCGTACAGATAGGTCTTGGCCGTGCCGCTGGAGGAAAGTTCAAAATGTTTATAGGCAAAGAATCTGGCGTTGGCAGAGCCTTCCACCCCGGCGATTACCGTAGCGGCCTCCAGTTTCTCCGCTCTTGCATTGGTATTTCCAATGAGCTTTATCTGCAGGGTATCGGTAGTACCCTCCATCCTAAAGGAGGCGTTGTTCCGTGCCTCTACCGTATTCTTTTCGCTTACCGAATAGATCTCTGCCTTGATCTTGTCCTTGAGGGTGATGTTGAGCGAATCTATGTCCAGATTAAAATCGCCACTACTGTTCCCCTCCATATTCAAGTCCATAATGGAGGCATCGGCATTGAGCTGTAGTTTGGAAAAGCCAAAAGTATTGACGTACAATCGGTCCGTGTTGATGATGTCTACCATGCCTATCTGGCCCTCTCGCATGGTAATGGATTCCAATTCGCGGTAGTTCACGGTAATGTCCAATTGCTTCTTGGCCGTTATGGTGTAGAAAGAACTGATGACCAGGGTGCTGTCCCTGACCTCGAATTTTAGGATATCGATTAGATTATCATCGGCATTGATCACATAACCCGGTGTCACGGATTTGCTCAGGGTAATGGCCAGGTCGTCATTGAGTTCCACGGCATTAAAGTCTGGCAGGTCCTGTATGACCTCTATGACGCTTCTGTTGCCTTTTATCTTTGGTTTTCGCTGCGCGTGAACGATACAATGGGTCAATACCAAAACTGCTAGCACTATTTTCTTCACCTGGACCGGATTTAAGTTTGTTTCTCCCCTGCGGATAACTAAATATATTACAAAAAAGCGATATAATGCAGGTAAGTAGGGAAGACTTAGCGCCTAACTTAAAAAAAGTATGCAGCTAACTCTCCAAGACTTTGCACCTAACTTAAAATAAGTATGCAGCTAACTCTTGGAGACTTAGCGCGTAACTTTTTTCGATTTAGTAGGCAACTCTAAAAAAACGCTCTGTTTATGAGGTTTACCGCAGGGGATTTCCGAGGCTGAAAGAAATTGTTTGGAACTGTCACATCGAGCGCCCGCCTGCCTGCCGGCAGGCAGGCCTCCCGAGGTCTCGTACGGAGGACAGGTAGTCGAGATGTAATGGAAACTAGAACCCTACAAGAGTTCTCGACTGCCCGACTGCCTCGGGCACGGCGCTCGAACTGACATTTTTTACTACTTCTTACCGAATCCATACTAGCGGCCGGAGATTCCGAGTGAAGCGGAGCGGAGCGAAGAATCTAAAACAATGCGCAGTTCTCAATGTTAGGTGTTGAGTGATGGGTAATCATTCCCCTCATCCCTGCCTCTTGGCAGACCTTCTCCCCAAGGAGAAGGAAATCTTTTATACAATATAGGTCTCCTCTCCTCGTGGGAGAGGACTAAGGTGAGGGCCTTTGGATAGCCAACAATCCTATTCTCGACTGCCTGCCTTTTGCATAGCGCTCGAACTGACATCCCAATGCACTTTGGGTAATTTCTTTACTACCCTTCCGCCCCCGACGCTCGCATTGCTCGGTCGTGGCCACCTTCCCTTAACAAAGGGAAGGAGCTACTTGGAACTACGAATAATGTATTTCGAATGACAAATGAGGGTGCAAGACCACCATCGACCATAAAAAAAGCCCATCCAAAGAAGGACGGGCTCATACATCGTATGTCTTTCACCTTAATGGTGCATTTCTTCCTCGTTTTCCTGTAAGGGGATGTTCTGTGGCACAAAATCCTGTCCGGAAATAATGTACTCCCCGTTCTCATAGGTCTTGCTATAATCATAGGCCCAACGGTGTACGTGGGGAATTTCGCCTTCCCAGTTTCCGTGGAAATGCTCAATGGGCGCTGTCCACTCCAACGTATTGGACTTCCATGGGTTCTGTACGGTCTTCTTGCCGTAGAAAATACTGACGATAAAGTTGTACAGGAATACCAACTGTGCCAGACCGGCGATCAAGGCAAAGACGGTGATCAGTACGTTCACATCGGTAAGTTCATCGAACATAGGGAATGCCGTGTTCTCATAGTAACGCCTTGGCACCCCTGCCATGCCCACAAAGTGCATGGGGAAGAATACGCCATAGGCACAGACCGCAGTGACCCAAAAGTGTACGTAGCCCAGGTTCTTGTTCATCATGCGTTTAAACATTTTGGGGAACCAATGGTATACCCCTGCGAACAGTCCGTAGAGGGCCGAAATACCCATCACCAAGTGGAAGTGTGCTACCACAAAGTAGGTATCGTGCACATTGATGTCCAGTGTACTGTCTCCCAGGATGATCCCGGTAAGTCCACCCGAAATAAAGGTAGATACCAGTCCGATGGAGAACAACATGCCCGGATTCAATTGCAGGTTACCTTTCCACAAAGTAGTAATATAGTTAAAGGCCTTTACTGCCGATGGAATTGCGATCAATAGCGTGGTGAAGGTAAACACAGAGCCCAAGAAAGGGTTCATACCCGATATGAACATGTGGTGTCCCCAAACTATGGTGGACAAAAATGCGATGGCCAGAATGGATGCCACCATGGCCCTATATCCGAAAATGGGTTTTCGTGCGTTGGTGGACATCACCTCCGAGGTAATCCCCAGTGCGGGCAATAGTACAATATATACCTCCGGGTGCCCCAGGAACCAGAACAGGTGTTCGTACAATACAGGCGATCCGCCCTGGTAATGCAGCACCTCGCCCTGTATAAAAATATCCGAAAGGAAAAAGGAGGTTCCGAAGCTTCTGTCCATAATCAGCAACAAGGCTGCGGATAACAGTACCGGGAAGGATATTACCCCGATGACGGCGGTTACGAAAAAAGCCCAGATGGTCAACGGAAGGCGTGTCATGGACATGCCCTTGGTCCTTAGGTTGATAACGGTTACAATATAGTTCAACGATCCCAAGAGCGAGGAGGCAATGAAGATGGCCATGGAGACCAACCACAGTGTCATTCCCATTCCCGATCCGGACTGTGCCATAGGCAACGCACTAAGGGGCGGATAGATGGTCCAACCCGCAGAGGCCGGTCCTGCTTCCACAAAAAGGGATAGCAACATGATGACACTGGAAGTAAAGAACAACCAGTAGGAGATCATGTTCAATAGGCCCGATGCCATATCCCTGGCCCCGATCTGCAGCGGGATCAACAAGTTACTAAAGGTACCACTAAGGCCTGCAGTTAGTACAAAGAATACCATTATAGTACCGTGTATGGTAATCAAGGCCAAATATACCTCGGCGTCCATGACCCCGTCAGGAGCCCATTTTCCGAGCAAGGCCTCAAAAATAGGGAAGGATTCCCCTGGCCATGCCAATTGCATCCTGAACAAAAGCGACATCGCAATACCAATGAAACCCATGATCAAACCAGTAATAAGGTACTGCTTTGCGATCATCTTGTGATCCTGACTAAATATATATTTAGTGATAAAGGTCTCCTTATGATGATGATGTCCGTGATCTTCTTCGTGTTCGTGTCCTGTTCCTGACATAACCCCGTATTTTATTTTTATGTTTAGTTTTCTTTTTTGGTCAAAATTACTGCATCGATGCCATGGTCTGTCCAAAAGTCTGCTGACTTTCCATCCATTTCTCGTATTCCTCCTGGGTCTCTACAATAATCTTCATTTGCATGTTGTAATGCGACTTTCCACAAATCTTGTTGCACAACAAGATATAATCGAACTCCCATGGATCTGAATTATCCTGGCCGTTCGCGGCCCTTTCGGCCCTTATCTTATTGGTTCGTTTTACCTTGTCCACTACGTCCGGGTTCAATCGCATCTCTGCCGTTGTGGTGATGGGGGTAAACGAGAATTCGGTTATCATTCCGGGAACACAGTTCATCTGTGCCCTAAAGTGTGGCATATAGGCCGAGTGCAGTACATCTTGTGAGCGCATCTTAAAGTTTACCTTTCTACCTACGGGCAGGTGCAGTTCCTTTACGATAACATCATCCGTGGCGTTGGGATCGGCCTCGTCCAAGCCCAGTACATTGGCCCTATCAATATCTATCATCCGTACACTGGCCTCTCCCAATACATTATCCTCGCCGCCATACCTCGCCGTCCAGTTAAACTGTTGGGCATAGAGCTCCACGATCAAGGGATCGTCCTCCTCGTTGATGTCCATAATATTGGTCCAGGTGTACAGGCCCCACAGGATCAATCCTGCCAGTACGATTACCGGAATAATGGTCCAGATGAACTCCAATCGGTCGTTATCGGCATAGAACAAGGCTTTCTTTCCTGTCTCTCCCCTATACTTGTACCCAAAGTAGTGCAACAAGGCCTGGGTAATGGTCTGTACAAAGAAAATGATGACGAAGGAAACCAACATCAGATAGTCATAATCCGCTCCATGCGCAGAAGAAGCTTCGGGCAAGAGGAATTTGGTGTACTTCCAGAAACTGAAGATGGTAATACCGTAGATAAATATCAAAAATGCAAATAGGAGATAACCGTTGTTTTTGTTATCCGCATCTGTTGCTACTTGGGAGTTATCTGCCCTAACCTGTGACAATTCAAATATTTTGGTCATCTGCCAGATGGCAATTGCCACTAAGACTAAAACAGTAATCGTTAATAATGCAGTCATTGTATGATCTCTATTATACTTTTAAACTAACTAGTAATGAAAATGCCTACTCTCTTCAATAAAAGGATTGCGTTTTGGTTGCAAGGGCGCAGTTGTAAGTGCCCTGAACACCCAGAATATGAACAATCCGGCAAAAAACAATATTCCCCCGATCTCAGGAATTCCTATGTACCACTGATCGCCTACCGTAGCCGGCATAATCATATTAAATATATCCATATAATGCCCGGCAAGAATTACAATACCGGTCATAATAACAAACCAATTGATCCTTTTGTAATCGCTGTTCATCAACAGTAGCACGGGAAAAACAAAATTCATGGCCACCATGCCGAAGAAGGGCAAATTGTAATCCTCTATACGGGTAACGAAATAGGTGACCTCTTCCGGAATATTGGCGTACCATATCAACATAAACTGGGAAAACCACAGATAGGTCCAAAAAATGCTGAAACCAAACATATATTTTGCCAAATCATGGATGTGGCTGTCATTTACATCTTCCAAATATCCCTTGGATTTTAAATAGATCGTTACCATGGCAATGACCGTGATCGCGGAAACGATCATACTGGCAAACAGGTACCAGCCAAAAAGGGTGCTGAACCAGTGTGGGTCTACGCTCATGATCCAATCCCATGACATCATAGATTCGGTAATGAGATAAAATACCAGGAAGGCTGCCGAAATTCTAAAGTTCTTTACAAAGTTAGAATTGTCACTGGCCTCGTCCTGTGCCAAGGAGAATTTTCTGGAATACTCGCGGTACAAGATCCATCCGCCCAAAAAGATGGCGGCCCTAACCAAAAAGAAGGTAGGGTCAAGAAAGCCCGCTTTCCCCTGTAACAATTTATCATGTGCCACCACGTCAGAATCCATCCACACGAACAAGTGGTTCATATGCAGTACGGATAATACCAAGATTACAAATACAATGATCCCACCGGGGACCAAATAAGCAGTTATTCCTTCCATGACCCGGAACAGCAAGGGTGACCAACCCGCCTGCGCTGCCCGTTGTATGGCATAAAAAGCCAGGGCGCCCAGGGCGATCATCATAAAAAAGAAGGCAGCCACATAAAGTGCAGACCAAGGCCTGTTCTGTAACTGGTGCAGTAGATGCTCGTCATGGGAGGCATCGTGACCCTCATCATGCGTTGCGGCCGCTCCGTGGTCATCAGCAACGCCATGGGTTTGATCTGCCGCGTGGGGGTCACCATGGCCATCATCATGACTGGCTACGATTGCCTTTGCTTCTTCAACGGTGCTCGGTGCGGAAACAAAGCCAACGCCAAGACACAAGAGGCCCACGGCCATTAGAATGAAGGAGCCAATTTTTAATCTATTTGAAAAAGTGTACATACTGCTTAAATCTATGTATTATTTTGTTAAGTCTTGTTTCAATTTCATAACGTACTCCGCAACTTGCCAACGCTCTTTGTGATTCAATTGGACCGCATAGGAACCCATGGAATTTAATCCGTAATAGATGGTATGATAGGTACCACCAACAGAAATGTTACGGGCAACATCGTCATAACTGGGCACGCCCAAGATCTTCTCACGGTCTACCAAGCGGCCTTTGCCGTCTCCGTTGTTTCCATGACATATGGCACAGTAAATATTGTAAAGCTCCTTGCCTTCGGCCAGATTCACCTCGGTTTGCAGGGAATCCAGGGGACTCAGATCCAATTTGGCCAGCTCCCTGCCTTCAGGGGTGTTATCAAAATCATAGGGCATCCAACCTCGTGGAATGGTATTTTCCGCGGGTAGACGGGCTTCCATATGTTCAGGAAGGAAGTCTACTTTTTGATATGTCTCGTATCCTACAGGCTCGTACATATTGGGCATGAACTGATAATTTGGGCTGTTCTTGTCCGCACAGGCGGCAACGCAAAGGATCAACCCCAACACAAGTCCTATTTTGCTAAAATTGTTCATATTCAATGACTGCTTTTTTCTGAAATATTTATTTCCACGGCACCGGTATCCTGCAACAGTTCCTTTAGGGCCGCCTCATTGCCGTGCACTTCGATTTCCATGATAAAATGATCGTCAGTGGTTCTTACATCCGGATTTTCGGCTTTCTTAAAAGGCCACAGTTTGCTTCTCAAGTAAAAGGTGATTACCATTAAGTGGGCCGCGAAGAACACCGTTAGCTCAAACATGATCGGAACAAATGCCGGCATATTCTGCAAATACGTAAAGCTTGGTTTTCCGCCGATATCCTGGGGCCAATCGCTGATCATGATATAATTCATCATCACGATGGCCACGATAAGTCCCAAACACCCATACATGAAGGAAGTGATGGCGATCCTGGTAGGAGCCAACCCCATGGCCTTGTCCAGACCGTGTACCGGAAAGGGACAGTAGACCTCTTCAATATGGTGCTTGGCCGCCTTCACCTTCTTGACCGCATGCATCAGCACATCATCATCATTATAAAATGCCTGTATTACTTTAGATGCCATATTATTCGTTATTATTTAATGTCCTAGCTTGCCCTGCCCAATCGTCACGCTGCGCCCTTCCCGGGAAGGAGCCCGTAATAGAATCCAACAGATCGTATTCCTTGGCGGTCATACGACCCACTTGGGCAAAGGTAAATATGCCTATACCGTTCAATGTTTTTTCCATCAAGGGGCCTATGCCCTTTACTCTCTTAAGATCATCTGCCGTATCCGTACCGGGGTCAAAGGTGCCCAGGGTATCCAGCAAAGTGGAAACCTGTGCGTCCGTATCGGCCGATGGTGCCGGAGCATCCTCTACAACCGTGTTCACCGGCGCTGTGGTCTTGTTGATCTGATACAAGGGTTTACCCGCTTCCCTTAATTTCTTATAGCGTTCCCCGGAAGACTTTAAAATGGACTTCACTTCTGCCTGGGCAATGATCGGGAAGGTCCTTGCGTAAAGCAAAAAGAGGGTAAAGAAGAATCCTATGGTACCGATAAATATCCCGATATCCACAAAGGTGGGCGAGAACATGGTCCAGGAAGAAGGAAGGTAATCGCGGTGCAAGGAGGTTACGATAATCACAAAACGCTCGAACCACATTCCTATGTTCACCACAATGGAAATCAAGAAAGAGAACACGATACTGGTCCTTAGTTTCTTGAACCACATAAACTGTGGGGAGAACACATTACAGGTCATCATGGCCCAGTAGGCCCACCAGTAAGGTCCCGTTGCCCTGTTCAGGAAGGCGTACTGTTCGTACTCCACTCCTGAGTACCAAGCCATAAATAACTCGGTGATATAGGCACAGCCCACAATGGAACCGGTGATCATGATCACGATGTTCATGAGCTCTATATGCTGTACGGTAATGTAGGCCTCCAAATGGCATACCTTTCTCGCAATGATCAAGAGGGTATTTACCATGGCAAACCCTGAAAAGATGGCCCCCGCAACAAAGTACGGTGGGAAGATGGTGGTGTGCCATCCTGGAATTACCGAGGTGGCAAAGTCAAAGGATACAATGGTATGTACGGAAAGTACCAGTGGTGTTGCCAATCCGGCCAATACCAATGAAACTTCCTCAAACCGCTGCCAGTCCTTGGCACGGCCACTCCATCCAAAACTTACCAAACTATAAATTTTCTTTTGGAAGGGTTTTACGGCACGGTCCCTGATCATGGCAAAATCGGGCAACAGCCCTGTCCACCAGAAAACCAAGGATACCGATAGATAGGTCGATATCGCAAATACGTCCCAAAGCAGGGGCGAGTTAAAGTTTACCCATAAAGAACCAAATTGGTTTGGGATGGGCAGTACCCAATACCCCAACCATGGACGTCCCATGTGAATGATCGGAAATAATCCGGCCTGTATTACAGAGAAGATGGTCATGGCCTCCGCAGAGCGGTTAATGGCCATTCTCCATTTCTGTCTGAACAATAAGAGTACCGCCGAAATCAAGGTTCCCGCATGACCAATACCTACCCACCAAACAAAGTTGGTGATGTCCCAGGCCCAGCCTACAGTTTTGTTCAATCCCCAGGTACCGATACCGGTGGAAATGGTATAGATGATACAACCAACACCCCAAAGGAATGCAACAAACGCAATGGTGAACACGATCCACCATTGTTTATTGGCCCGCCCTTCGACCGGAGCTGCAATATCCACGGTTACATCGTGGTAGCCTTTGTCTCCAAGTACTAGTGGTTTTCGTATAGGTGCTTCGTAATGCGACGCCATAGATTTCTATTATGATTTACTTTAACTATTGATTATGCTTCGTCCGTATTTCTCACTTTTACATGGTAGAACACGTTTGGTCTTGTTCCTACGCTCTCCAATAAATGGTACATACGGTCATTTTCTTTTAAATGGGCAACCTCGCTTTCGTGGTCATTTACATCTCCGAATACAATGGCCCCGGTACCACAGGCACTGGAACAGGCCGTTTGGAATTCACCGTCCTTGATGGTGCGCCCTTCCCTTTTGGCATCCAAAATGGTCTTTTGCGTTTTTTGAATACACATAGAACATTTTTCCATGACCCCCCTGGAGCGTACGTTTACATCTGGATTGATGACCATTTTGCCCAAGTTGTTGTTCATATTGTAATCGAACTCGTCATTGTCGCTGTACAGGAACCAATTGAAACGACGTACTTTGTACGGACAGTTGTTGGCACAATATCTGGTACCCACACATCTGTTGTACGCCATCTGGTTCTGGCCCTGGCGTCCATGCGATGTAGCCGCAACCGGACAAACCGTTTCACAGGGTGCATGGTTACAGTGCTGGCACATTACCGGCTGGAAGGCCACCTGCGGGTTTAGCGCGGGATCTTCCAACTGTCCAAAACCGCCCAGGGAACCTTTATCCCCTGAAAGGCCGTCAAATGCATCTTTTTTGGCATTATCGCTCTCAAAAGTATCTTCCGAGGAATAGTACCTATCTATACGTAACCAGTGCATATCCCTAGATCGTCTTACCTCTTCCTTGCCAACAACAGGAACGTTGTTCTCCGCATGACATGCAATGACACAGGCCCCACAACCGGTACAGGCATTAAGGTCGATGGACATATTAAAGTGATGCCCTATAGAGCGATCAAAGCTGTCCCAAAGGTCTACGGAGGTAGCCGGTACTTCCTGGTGGTTCAGCGAAACTTCCGGAACCTTGTTCCAGTCGTGTGCATCTTTGGTGTTGAAGATCTCCAAGGTGGTCTCCTTGATGATATCGCCCCTTCCCATTAGGGTCTTGTGCAACTGTACGCAGGCAAACTCGTGCATACCGGACGATTGCTCAAGGCTTACCGACTGTATATTGGAGAAGTTTTGGTACAATGCAAAGGCGTTAACACCGGTTTGCATTTCCTGCTTCATCCCTACTTTTTTGCCATATCCAAAGGAAAGTCCCACGGTACCCGGCGCTTGTCCGGGCTGTATGATAACGGGAACTTTGTCCACGCTAACCCCGTTTACGGTCAGTTTTACGTAGCTGCCATCCAATCCGCCATTGGCCACATTCTCATTGACAAGGTTAAGTGTTGCGGCATCGGCCTTGGACACTGTAACGTAGTTGTCCCAGGACACCCGGGTAATGGGATCGGGGAATTCCTGGAGCCAAGGGTTGCTGGCCTGCTGGCCATCGCCCATGCCCACTTTGGAATACAGGACAAGCTCCATTCCGCCGCTACTGGCATTTGCCAAACTGTTAATGGCAGAAGCTATGGGCGCTATAGTTGCCTCGGTCCCTTCGCCTGCATCATCAGCATCTGCCGTCTGGGCAAGCACTTCCGATTCCTCGGCGACGGCAGCACTGAACACCCCGTCGTGCAAGGCTTGGTTCCAGTCGGCCCCATTGAGTACGAAGGTATTCCAAGTTTCCTGTATATAATCGTAATACGTCTTATCGTTCCCCATCCACTTCAACAGGGCGCTTTGGAACTGTCTGGTATCGACCAATTCCTTGATGGTGGGTTGCGTTAGGCTATAGTGGCCCTTTTTAATCTGGGCATCACCCCAAGATTCCAAATAATGTGAGGAGGCCGCCGCAAATTGGGCAAGCTCCGAAGTTTCGTTGGTGTTGAAGGTAAAGGCTACGGAGAGGTCTACTTTACCGATTCCCTCTGCAAAGTCTGCCGCATTCGGAAGGGTATACGCGGGGTTTACCCCGTCCATGATCAGCGCTCCTACCCGACCGGCCTTCATATCGGCGATCAATTGGTTCACTGCCTTGGTATCTCCCGCTCTTGTATATCTGGGTGCTTCCACATCCATGGCCAAACTGCCCAAGAGTTCATTAATGGCGAGTACAGCGGTCTGTGCGTTTTCATCGTCCAAGCCTGTAAGTACTACTGCTTTGTTGCCCGCTTTACGGATTTCGGCCGCAGCACTTTCCAAGGCCATTTCCACATTTTCGGGCAAATCACCGCTTACATTACTGTTGTTCAACTTGCCATAGAGTTTGGCAAGTGCTATTTTTTGCTGTGTTGGTGTCAAGGGCACCCGTTTATCCGCATTGGCCCCGGTGAGGGACATATTGGATTCGAACTGAATGTGTCTGGACATTTTTCCCTCGTGGGGCACCCGCCCTTTGGCGTATCCTTTGTCATATCCGCCCCCTTGCCAATCGGCCAGGAAGTCGGCACTAAAGGAAACGATTACCTCAGCTTTCTCCAGATGGTAATCGGCCAGGGCCCTTTCGTTGTATTTTGCCTCAAAAGCATTGAGAGCCGCATCTTCGGAAATGGCATCGTAGGTAACGTGGTTCACGTTCCCGTACGCCTCCTTGAACTCGGCGATCAACCGTGAGGTAGACGGACTTGCATAGGTCTGGGTCAATAGGGCAATCTGTTTTCCAGACCCCTTGAGGAGGTTCAACCTTCCTTGTACCGCATTGTCCAAAGCGTCCCACTCTACAGCTTCCCCATTCAACAAGGGACCTTGTAACCTGGTACTATCATATAAGGAAAGAACGGAGGCCTGTACCCTTGCATTGGCACTGCCACCCACTTTTGCATCCGTATTGTTTTCGATCTTAATGGGTCTACCTTCGCGGGTCTTTACCAGGATACTGGCAAAATCGAAGCCATTGGCTATGGTGGTAGCGTAGTAATTGGCCACCCCGGGAACGATACGCTCTGGCTGAACCACATAGGGAATGGACTTTTTCACCGGCCCCTCGCAGGCAGCCAAAGAGGCGGCAGCCGTACTGAATCCAACGTACTTTAGAAAATCCCTTCGGTTGGTGGAGGTTGCGGATAAGGTATCCTTATTGCCCAGGAATTCGTCTACCGGAATCTCCTCGACAAACTCATTTTGTCTTAGCGTCTCAACAATGGAATCGTTAGGGTTTAACTCCGCTTCACTCTTCCAATATTTTTTGTTTGATGCCATACGATATATCTGTAATTAGCTTCTAATAATTTTATTAATAGTGACACTTGCCACATTCCAATCCGCCCATCTGCGCCGCCGTGAGTTGGTCTACTCCGTACTTCTTGGAAAGTTCCTCGTGTATTTTTGCGTAGTACTCGTTTCCGGCCACGTCCACATTGGTTTCCCTGTGGCAATTTACACACCAACCCATGGTCAAAGGTGCATATTGGTACATAATTTCCATTTCCTCTACCGGCCCGTGACAGGTCTGGCACTCGATTCCGGCTACCGTAACATGCTGTGAATGGTTAAAGTAGGCAAAATCAGGTAGATTATGGATACGCACCCATTCAACAGGTTGGGTATCACCGGTATACTTTTGGTTCTCCTCATCCCAGCCTACAGCCTGATATAATTTTTTGATTTCGCCCGTATAGAACTCATTGGTATATCCATTGGCCAGGTCCTCCGGACTGGGTCCTTCGGCGTTTCCGGTATATTCGTAAATGGACTTGTGACAGTTCATACAGACGTTCAGGGAAGGTATGCCCGAATGTTTGGATACCCGTGCCGAAGAGTGGCAATATTTACATTCTATCTGGTTGTCGCCAGCGTGTATTTTATGGGAATAGTGGATGGGCTGAATAGGAGCATATCCCTGATCAATACCGAGTTGCATCATCCATCCGTAAGCAAAGTAGCCACTGGCCAATAAAAGAAAGATCGCCGTTACCAAAACCAGGAATTGGTTCTTGGCAAAAGCCTTCCATATCGGGAGCCCTTTTTCCGCTTTGTCCTTTTCCAACAGCACCCCGTTGGCCTCTGCAATCCTGCGCAAGGTCCTGTTCACCAAAATCAGCATCATGACCAGAAGCATAAAGACAAGTGCCAAGGCGCCAAGAATGATCTCATTGGAAATGCCCGAGACCCCTCCGCCTCCGGCAGCATCCGTTGCAGCCGTGGCCGTAGCAGCCACAGGCACAGGTGGTGGTGCGGCGGTATACGCCAAAATATCATCAATGTCCGTATTGCTCAAGGTAGGGAAAGCGGTCATGGCCGCTTGGTTGTATTCCGCATAAATCTTGACGGCATAGGCATCGCCCGCTTTGATCATTCCCGGACTGTTCTTTATCCAGGTATACAGCCATTCGCGATCCAATCCCTCATCTGCAGCAAGCCTAGATTCCACATTGGCAAGCGCTGGCCCCGTCATTTTACGGTTTAGTGAATGACAGGCCGCACAATTCTGATTAAACAGGGATTTTCCCTTAGCGACATCCCCGCCGGAAGCCTCAGCGGTTTCCGCAGTTGCAGTACCCGTTTCCTGGGCGGCTGCATCATCCTGTGCATGAAGAAAAGTTGAAAAGAGTAGAAAAGCTAGTACGCTGGTACCTAAAATTTTAGAAATTCGATTGCGGTATGGAACCTGTTTCATATTTAAAATATTTCTATCGAAATCTTGGCACGATATTTACTGTATTAAGGGTGGTAAAGCTTAAAATATCGCCGCTCAAATTGAAGGCAAAAATACGACATAGACTTTATTTTGGAAATGTTAAGGGATTTATAATTTATAATTTATACTAATTCTAAATAATGAAAAAATCTTTGGCGTGAAGCTTAAAAATTTACCTTTGTTACAAGCGCTAAGATCAAAATTATAAAGCATATGAAACGAGCTGTCACTTTACTCTTTTTTATAGGTTTATCTTCTTTTGCCCTGGCCCAGGAAGGTTCTATAACCATTGAGCAAGATGAGAAAATTACGGATTTGTTAAGACTTTATAAGTCGGCCAACAAAAGTTCGGATTTTTATCAGATACAAGTTTTTTTTGGCGCCTATGACGAGGCCCAAAATATAAAATCGAAAGTGGAGACCGACTTCCCCGGATGGTACTCCCAAATTAAATTTGAGTCGCCCAGTTATCGGGTACGTGTAGGACGATTTACTACCAAACTGGAGGGCGAACGCAGGCTTATAGAAGTGCGGCAAAAATATCCCAGTGCCATGCTCCTAAAACCTGAAAAAAAGACCAAAAAAACAAAAAAGACCAAATAGGTCTTTTTTGTTTTATCGTTTTGTTTTACGGGACAAAAAATATCTCCGTCCTTGCCTTAAAGTTTCTTCTTAACGGCAATTTCCTGGAAGGCCTCCACAATATCACCTTCTTTGATATCATTGTAGTTTTTGATCTGCAGACCACAATCATACCCTTTGGCAACTTCCTTAACATCATCCTTGAAACGTTTTAAGGACGATAGTTCGCCGGTATTGATGACCACGCCGTCCCTAATGAGCCTGATGCCAGAATTTCTGAATATCTTGCCACTGGTTACCATACATCCGGCGATCGTACCCACTTTTGAAATCTTAAAGGTCTCACGTATTTCTGCCGTTCCGGTAATTTCTTCCTTCATTTCAGGAGACAACATACCTTCCATGGCATCTTTAAGGTCATTGATCGCGTCGTAAATGATGGAATACATACGTACATCGATTTCCTCTTTTTCCGCAATGGCTCGCGCATTGCCCATGGGCCTTACATTAAATCCGATAATGATGGCGTCCGAAGCCGAGGCCAATAAGACATCCGATTCCGTAATGGCGCCTACCGCCTTGTGTATGATGTTCACTTGGATCTCATCGGTAGACAGCTTTTGGAAGGAATCCGTCAAGGCTTCCACAGATCCGTCAACATCACCCTTCAAGATAATGTTCAGCTCTTTGAAATCTCCCAGGGCAATTCGCCTGCCAATTTCATCAAGGGTAATATGGCGCTGCGTCCTTACGGTCTGCTCGCGCTGCAATTGCCCTCGTTTGGCAGCAATTTGTTTTGCTTCCCTTTCGTCTTCCAGTATGTTGAACTTATCACCCGCTTGCGGGGCACCGTCCAATCCCAAAATGGAAATAGGCGTTGAGGGCCCAACGGATTCTACATTTTTTCCACGTTCATCCTGCATGGCTTTCACCTTACCACTACAGGTACCTGCCAGCACGTAATCCCCGATCCCGAGTGTTCCTGCCTGTACCAAGATGGTGGACACATAGCCCCTTCCCTTGTCCAGGAACGCTTCAACCACGGTTCCCGAGGCCAATTTATCCGGATTTGCCTTTAACTCCAACAGTTCGGCCTCCAATAACACTTTTTCTAGGAGTTCATTGATACCGTCCCCGGTTTTGGCAGAGATGTCGTGCGATTGTATTTTACCGCCCCAGTCCTCTACCAAAAGGTTCATGGCCGCCAGGCCTTCCTTGATCTTTTCGGGATTGGCCGTGGGCCTATCTATTTTGTTGATGGCAAAGACAATGGGCACACCCGCTGCCTGCGCATGACTAATGGCTTCCTTGGTCTGGGGCATAATATCATCATCGGCCGCGACCACGATTATGGCAATATCGGTTACCTGGGCTCCCCGTGCACGCATGGCCGTAAAGGCTTCGTGACCAGGGGTGTCCAAAAAGGTAATCTTTTGTCCGCCTTCCAGGCTTACGCCGTAGGCCCCTATATGTTGGGTTATTCCACCGCTCTCCCCTGCTATTACGTTCTCCTTTCGGATATAATCGAGCAGGGAGGTTTTTCCGTGGTCTACGTGTCCCATTACAGTTACGATGGGTGCTCTTGGTTTCAGGTCTTCGGGTGCATCCTCCTCTTCGAGAATGGATTCTTCGATATCCGCGGTCACGAATTCTACTTCATAGCCAAACTCATCGGCCACGATGGAAAGCGTCTCCGCATCCAAACGTTGGTTCATGGTCATCATGATGCCCAACGACATACAGGCCGAAATAATCTCGGTCGTGGAAACATCCATCATGGTTGCCACCTCGTTTACTGTCACAAATTCGGTCACCTTAAGGATTTTGCTGTCCAACTCTTGTTGTTCCAGATCCTTTTCGGTCTGTTGCCTATGCTGGTCTCTTTTATCCCGTCGGTATTTGGCTCCTTTGCCTTTTTTGGATTTCCCCTGTAGTTTCTCCAGGGTCTCCCGTACCTGCTTTTGTACTTCTTCCTCGGTAGGTTCTACCTTGGAAACAGAAGCAAAACGTTGTCCGGCCCCTTTCCTGGCGCCATCTTTACCCCTGGCACCGCCATTTGGACCGTTGCCATTTCCTTTGCTGATAATTCGCTTTCTTCGTTTCCGTCTGTCGGAAGAAGCATCCTCCTTAGGGGTTTCCTTTGCGGGTTCTTTCTTTTTCTTGGGCTTTTCGAACTTGGTAAGGTCGATTTTATCACCCATTATTTTTGGCCCAGAAAGTTTTTTGTACTGTGTCGTGATCGACTCGGGTTTTGCCTCTTCTGTTGCTGCTGGTTTCGTTTCCGCTGCCGGTTTTTCTTCAGTTTTCGGTGTTTCCTTTGTTGTTTTGGGCTCAGGGGCTTTTACCTCCTCAACTGCGGGCTTCTCCACTTTGGCGGGTGCCTTCTTTTTGGTATCCAGCTCTATCTTGCCAACGGTCTTGGGCCCGGAAAGCTCCACTTTGGCCTTAACGACCTGCTCGGAGGCCGAGCGTTTCTCCCTGGCCAGCCTTTTCTCTTCTTGCTCCTGCTCCAGTTGTAATCGTATGGCTTCCTTCTCCTTGCGCTTTTCTTCCCCTACTTCCTTGGATGCAACTTTCTTGCTCATATCCGTCTGGAACTCATCCAAAAGCACCTGATATACTTCATTGGAAATTTTCGTGGTAGGTCTGGCCTCCACGTCATGTCCTTTGGACGAGAGGAAATCCACCGCTCGATCCAATGAAATATTCAGTTCCCTTAGAACTTTGTTAAGCCTTATCGTTGCACTTTCTGCCATAAATAATTATTCCTATTCTTATAATTTGTCGCTAATATATAGCTTAATCTTCAAACTCTTCTTTTAGTATACGCACAACTTCCAAAATTGTCTCCTCTTCCAAATCGGTACGTTTTACCAAATCATTCACATCTTGTTCCAGGACACTTCGTGCAGTATCCATGCCTATTTTCTTAAGTTCATCAATGATCCAACCTTCGATTTCATCAGAAAACTCCGTCAGTTCCACATCTTCTTCAACGCCTTCTCGGAACACATCGATCTCATAACCGGTTAGTTGTCCCGCCAATCGGATATTATGACCGCCCCTACCAATGGCCTTGGATACTTCCTCTGGTCTAAGGTACACCTGGGCCGTCATCTTCTCATCGTTCAATTTTACCGTGGATACCCTGGCCGGACTTAAGGCACGGGTAACCAACAACTGTGGGTTGTTGGTCCAGTTGATCACGTCTATATTTTCATTGCCCAGTTCCCTAACGATACCGTGGATACGCGATCCCTTCATCCCTACACAAGCACCTACGGGATCTATCCTGTCATCATAGGAGTCCACGGCCACCTTGGCCTTCTCCCCGGGAATGCGTACCGCTTTTTTAATGGTGATAAGTCCATCGAACACCTCGGGGATTTCCTGGAAGAACAATTGTTCCAAGAAGGTCGGAGAGGTTCTAGACATAATGATGGTAGGTTTGTTCCCCTTGAGTTCCACGCTTTCAACGATACCCCGAACATTGTCTCCTTTTCGAAAGAAATCCGAGGGAATCTGCTTGTCCTTGGGCAAGATGATCTCGTTGCCCTCATCATCCAATAAGATAATGGCCTTGTGACGTATGTGGTGTACCTCTGCCGTATAAATCTCTCCTTCCAGATCCTTGAACTGTTTGTAAATGGTCGTATTGTCGTGCTCGTGTATTTTCGAAATCAGGTTTTGGCGAAGCGCCAGGATGGCCCTTCTTCCCAAATCGATAAGCTTCACCTCTTCGGAAACGTCCTCTCCTACTTCAAAATCGGGTTCGATCTTGCGCGCCTCGGAGAGCGAAATCTCTTCCAGGGGATCTTCCACTTCCCCATCTTCCACAACGACCCGGTTCCTCCATATCTCCAAATCGCCTTTGTCCGGGTTGATGATAATATCAAAGTTATCGTCCGAACCGAATTTCTTCTTTAGGGCGTTCCTAAACACATCTTCCAAAATCGCCATAAGCGTTACCCTATCTATGAATTTATCATCCTTAAATTCCGAGAAGGACTCGATTAACGCAATATTTTCCATTTTTGATCTACAATTAAAATTTTAATACAACTTTTGCTTCTTGAATATCGGAAAGTGCAATTTCCTGCTTTTTCCGTACGGTTACCTTGCCCTTACCGATGGGTTTGGGCTCCCTGGCCTTCCATTCCAGGGTAATGCTATCGTCTTCGGCTGCTGTTAATTCGCCCTCAATACTTTCGCTCAAGGTCCGTACCTCCAATTTCCTGCCGATATTCTTTCTATACTGCCGTGCCATGGTCAAGGGCGTTGTGGCTCCTGCGGATGCCACTTCCAAGGCAAAATCCTCTTCCTCCCGGTCCAAATTATGTTCTATGGCCCTACTGATATCCATACAATCCTGCAGACTTACGCCCTCATCACCATCCAAGGTAATTTTGATCTTATTGTCTGGCGAAATGGAAAAATCGATCAGAAAAAGTGTCTCGTTTTTCCCAAGGGCCTCCTCTAAAAGTGTGGTTACCTTCTCCTGCAACATCATTTGTAAGTAATAAAAGAGGGGACTAAATTGTCCCCTCATGAATACGTATATCCTTTCAGTGCTGCAAATATACAACTTTTTTGGTTTTCCCAATAATCATTACAAGATGTTTAAATCATTGTTGACTATTACAGCCGACGCCTTGACGAAAGTCCGTGATTTAACCGTATTTTTAATCCGAGCGAACAATAACCGTTTATAACCAAACCCATGGAAATCTTCTCATCCTATAACCTCATTATCGAGGCTTCCGTAATCCTTATATTGTCCTTCCTTTTCAACGGTATCTCCAAAAGGACCAATATTCCGTCGGTACTGTTACTTATTATTTTAGGGGTAATCCTGCAATTTTTTCTAAAGTACTTTACCTCAGAGCAGGTAAACTTCTTTCCCGCCTTGGAAGTCCTGGGCATTGTGGGATTGATAATGATCGTGCTGGAAGCTGCGCTGGAACTGGAATTGAAGCGCGAAAAAATGGTGCCCATCCTAAAATCCATGGCCATAGCGCTCATTGGACTATTGGCCTCTGCCTGGGTGGCGGCCTTGGTCCTATACCAATTCATCCCCGATATGAGCATGCACTCGGCCTGGTTATATGCCACGCCCTTATCCATTCTTTCCAGCGCCATCATTATTCCGAGCGTAAGCGGATTGGCAGACCACAAAAAGGAATTTCACATCTATGAAAGCACCTTCTCGGATATCATGGGCATTATGATGTTTTATTTCCTGGTGGGGAGACTAAATCCGTCAGAAAGTGGGGGCATCGGGATTTTTGCCGGGAACATTTTGCTCACCATTGTGATATCGCTGATCGCCAGTTATGCCATAATCCTCATTTTTCAGAAAATCAAGAGTCAGGCCAAGCTGTTTCTATTGATCGCCGTACTCCTTTTGCTCTACGCCATAGGTAAACAACTGCATCTCTCCTCCCTACTGATCATCCTTATTTTCGGATTGGTCATCGCCAACATGAAATTGTTTTTTGCCGGAAAGTTGTCCGTTTTTCTCGATACCAAAAAGGCCGAACAAATTTATCACGAGCTTCACATTGTAACTTTGGAAACCGCTTTTGTGGTACGGACCTTTTTCTTTGTGATTTTTGGGCTGACCATTGCCATTGCCTCCCTATGGAGCATTAGTGTGGCCTTGATAAGTCTGTTGATCATCCTTTCGATCTATGCCATACGCTTCGCAGTGCTGCGGACGTTTATCGGCAGTGACATCTTTCCCCAATTGTTCATAGCACCCAGGGGCCTTATCACCGTTCTTTTGTTCTATGCCATTCCCCAAGAGGCCCAGGTAGCTACTTTTGAACCAGGCATATTGCTTTTTGTGATTATCGCCACCAGTCTTATCATGACCTGGGGCATGATCCGGGACAAAAAGAAAATGAAAACCTTGTTGGACGAGGTGGACGAAGAATTTGATGCACTGCACAAAGCCTATGAGCCAGAGATCTCGGAACCCATTCCCTTGGATTTGGAAGAAAAGCAGGGACCTGATGAATTGGGGACAGACGAACCAGGCGAGCGGGAATAAAAAATCCCGGCCCCTTGAAGGAACCGGGATTAAAACTTAAACTTTTTTGTTGGCCTACTAGGACTCGAACCTAGAACGACTGGACCAAAACC
The DNA here is from genome assembly GCA_947494825.1 of uncultured Flavobacteriaceae bacterium. Lineage (GTDB taxonomy): Bacteria > Bacteroidota > Bacteroidia > Flavobacteriales > Flavobacteriaceae > JBNGOQ01. The sequence goes on from CANLWN010000003.1 coordinate 196,387, forward strand.
AGCTGTGTTGCCAATTACACCATAGGCCAATACCGCTTAAGAGCCTGCAAATTTATAATAAAGTTTTGTTTGCACCAATACTTAATCTAAATATTTTAAACCTAAAGGTTTTGCCAAAAGAGCATTCCCATTCTATTTTAATTAGTAAATTCGCCCATCGGATAAACTACAGACCGCATGTTTTCAAAGAACTTCGAGAAATGGAACACCATGCTGGGGTGGGCCGTTTTTTTAATCGCCCTTATCACTTACGGAATTACGGTTGAACCTACAAGTAGTTTCTGGGATGCAGGGGAATACATTACCACGGCAGCAAAATTACAGGTAGGGCATCCTCCCGGAGCACCACTATTACAAATGATCGGGGCTTTCTTCTCCATGTTTGCCCTGGATGACCAACAGGTGGCCCTTATGGTGAACTATGTATCGGGCGTATCCAGTGCCTTTACCGTTCTCTTTATGTTCTGGACCATCACCAATCTGGTCAGAAAATTGATCCAAAAAGGGCATGCCTTTACCAATAGTAGGGCCATTGCTGTTTTGGGAAGTGGCCTTGTAGGAAGTTTGGCCTTTGCGTATTCCGATAGTTTTTGGTTCAACGCGGTAGAAACCGAAGTATATGCCATGGCCAGTTTTATTATGGCGCTGTTGCTTTGGTTGGGACTTAAATGGACCGATGATTTGGATGACCCAAGGGGCAACCGCTGGTTGGTGCTGATTTCCTTTGTGGTGGGGCTCACCTTTGGAATACAGTTTATGGGCTTTTTGGCCATTCCGTCCATAGGGCTTCTGTACTACTTTAAAAAATACCGGACCTCCACCGTTAAGAACTTCTTGCTCGCCAACATTATCGTGGTCGTCATTTTAATGGTGGTCTATAAATTTTCGCTTACCTATGTCTTGAAGTTGTTCGGATGGAGCGAAGTCTTTTTTATTAATAGCATAGGATTGCCCTTTAATTCCGGGACCCTTATCATGGGACTCCTTTTTGCAGGAGCCTTCTATTACGGCCTGCGTTATACCCGCAAAAACAACTATAGGAAGGCCAACACCATTGTGCTGTGCACCATGTTCCTGTTTCTTGGATTTTCATCTTGGTTAATGCTCCCCATACGTGCCAATGCCAATGTGGTGATCAATGAGAACAACCCCTCGGACGCGCGATCCCTTTTGGCGTATTACAATCGGGAACAGTATCCCGGAGTGGACAGCCCTATTTACGGGGCCTATTACTCCGATCTCTTTGCCCCGGCCGGCGATGAGATCGATGAAAAACCCAAATACGAGAAAGACAGGGCCCTAGGGAAATACATTATTGTAAACGACTATGAGGATGCACTCCAAGGACCCAATAAAAAACATGTGGGCCTATTGCCCCGTATGTGGAGCGACCAGAATGCCGAAAATTATATGCGCTACTTTGGTCCCTTGGATTTTAAGATGCGTGAATCCAATGCGGAACTCAGAAAGGCGGTGAACCAACTAAAAACGGGATACGCCAATGGCGAAATAGACGAGGAACAGTACATTGGCTTTCTGCGACAGTTCAACGAATATATAGAGGTACAGCCCCCATCGGTTTGGGACAACGTTAAATACATGTTCGAATTTCAATTCGGCTATATGTACTGGCGATATTTTATGTGGAACTTTGTCGGGAAACAAAATGATCTGCAGGGCCGCTATGACAACAACGGAAATTGGCTCAGCGGAATCAATTTTGTGGATAGTCAGCGTTTGGGCAGCCAAGACAACCTCCCCAGCGATGATTTGAACAACAAAGGACGGAACACGTATTTCTTTTTACCGCTCCTGCTGGGTATTATAGGGCTGGTCTTTCAGATCAGTAAGAACCCCAAGCAATTTTGGGTATTGTTCGTGTTCTTTATGTTCACCGGACTGGCCATTCAGTTCTATACCAACCCCTCCATTTTTCAGCCTAGGGAACGGGACTATTCCCTGGTAGGATCCTTCTATATATTTGCCCTATGGATCGGTTTGGGCGTTTATGCGCTATTCGATGAATTCCGTAAACTGATGAATCCGAAAGTATTGGCACCACTGGTCACCCTCCTCTGCCTGTTTACGGTCCCAGGGGTCATGGCCTATCAGAACTGGGACGACCACGACCGATCTAATCGCTTTACCGCACGGTCCACGGCCAAGGCCTATCTGGATTCCTGTCAGGAAGATGCCGGGGCCATCATCTTTACCATTGGGGACAATGACACCTTTCCGCTATGGTACGCCCAGGAAATAGAAGGGTACCGCACCGATGTACGGGTGGTCAACACCAGCCTTTTTGCAACGGATTGGTATATTGATCAAATGAAGCGGCAGGCATACGAGAGTCCTCCCATACCCTCGCAACTGACCCATGAGGCATATCGTTGGGGATCTCGCGATGTGATCTACCACCAAGGTATAACGGATAGTCGATGGAACATCAAGGATTTCATGAATTGGGTGGGCAGTGATAAGCCCCAGACCAAGTTTAAGTACCTGTTGCAAAAACAAGGGGCCGATTTAAGTGAATATTCCGATAGCAACCTGAACATTGTCTTCTATCCTACCCATAAGATCCGTATTCCGGTAAACAAAAAGAATGTCCTGGAAAGCGGGCTTGTCAAGGAAAAGGACAGTGCCTTGATCCTGGATTATATTGACCTGGACCTACCACAAAGTGTGTTGACCAAGAACAGGATCCTTATGCTGGACATTATTGCCAATAACGATTGGAAACGCCCTATTTATTTTTCTGGCGGCAGTTTTGACAGCGCGGAATACATTTGGATGAAGGATTACCTGCAATTGGATGGGCTGGCTTATAAACTGGTGCCCATAAAGACCAAGAACAGAAGTGCCTTTGAAATGGGCCGTATTGATGCAGACCTGATGTACGATATTGTAAAGAACTGGGATTGGGGCAATTCGGGTAGTACTGAAATCTATCACGACCCGCAAACGCGTTCCCAGGGACTTTCCTTTAGGGGAAATCTGGCCCGCTTGGTGGAAACCCTGATCAATGAGGAAAAAATTGATAAAGCCAGGGATATTATCGATATCGCCATGGAGCAGATGCCTTTGGACTATTTTGGTTTCTACACTTTTGTGGAACCCTTCTTGGACGGCTACTATAAGGTGGGGGAAACCAACAAGGCCCGAGACTTGTTTCAACGCCTGAAAAAGAAATATCAGGAGCGTTTGGAATACTATGCGGGGATTCCCCTGGACGAGCAATATGAACATATTGACAATATCATTGCCGATATGGAGGGATATCGCCGGAACATTGATACGCTGATCGAAAACGATACCCAGGAGATGGCGGAAAAAGAGACCCTGATCTTTAATGAGTATATCGACAAATTCGACCATTTTGTAGGCGGCGGTTCCGATTTTCTGCAGGAAGTCCCCGCTCCCGAAGATCCAGACCTTTTGGATTCGGTAGAGATCGACACAACAAGCTCAGGTACAAGCACGGACAGTACCGTTAATTAACAGCAAAAAAAAAGCCGGACAAAATGCCCGGCTTTTTTTGTACTAGCTCAATCGCTAAACGTATTCGTTGAGTATTCCTATAAGGGTATTGGCGTCCTGTTCCCCGCTCTGCCGCCATACCATTTCTCCTTTTTTATAAATCATAAGGGTAGGAAGCCCCTTGATTCTTAGTGCTTGGGACAGCTCCTTGTTCTTGTCCACATCAATTTTAATGACCTTGCCCTTATCTCCCAAAGCGGCCGCCACATCCCTAAGTACCGGATGCATGGAGGTGGACTGTTCATTCCACTCCGCGTAAAAGTCCAATAGCACAGGAATCTTTAAATCTATAAGTTCACCGAATTTAGACATATGTAAAACATTGGGTTATTGCCCAAAAGTAAGAAAAATTGTTAAAATACTACGAATAGCCCCCGTTTTGTGGTCTTTCTTAAGGTTAAATTCACGTTAAGGATTTCTTTTTTAGGGTAATTACGGTAATCTCTGGCCAAATACCTACCCTGCCCGGATAACCGATAAAACCAAAGCCGCGGTTTACGTTGATGTATTGGCCCAATTCCTTATAAATTCCGGCCCAGTACTTATAGCGCCATTTTACCGGACTCCACTTTATCAAGCCCGGGATTTCTATTCCGAACTGCATGCCGTGGGTATGACCGCTCAACGTTAAATGATAATGGTATTCATCTTGGATGACCTCTTCCTCCCAATGTGAGGGGTCATGGCTTAGCAATATTTTAAAATCGTCCTTGGAAATAGCGGAGGATGCTTTCCTGAGATCTCCTGCTTTCTTAAAACCGCCCTTGCCCCAATTTTCCACCCCAATTAGGGCCAGCCGGTCCTCACCGCGCTCTAGGTAGCGACTCTCGTTCAAAAGCAGATCAAACCCAATTTCTTTCTGCAAAGCTTTGAGGTCCTCCAAATTCTGTCGCTTAAGCGCCTCGGTCTCCCATTGCACATAATCGCCATAATCATGATTGCCCAAAATGGAATATTTGCCGTCCTTGGCCTCTAGCTTGGAAAAAATACCCTTCCAAGGGTGCATCTCCTCTGTCTTGTTGTTCACCATATCCCCAGTAAAGAAGATAACATCGCTTTGCTGTTCGTTCACCAAATCTATGGCGTATTCGATCTTGGCCCTATTGTCAAAGCTACCGCTGTGCACATCGGAAATTTGGGTAATCTGATACCCATCAAAGGCATCGGGCAGGTCATCAAACTCCAACTGGTACTTTAATACCTTAAAGTTGTATTTTCCCTTGTACATCCCATATAACAGTGCGCTAAACGGCAGGGCCGCAATTCCCAGGGCCACCACGCTCAGAAAACGACGCCGTGTAGGAATCGTAAATTCCTGGGTGGTTCCAAAAAACTTCTGATAGACACCGGTGACCAATCTAAAAATATCCTCGGAAAAGAGAAATATAATGGTGATGATCTTAAACACCAGCATGGCCATTAAAAAACCAAAGGCATAGCTTTTGGGGCGACTCAACACCCTTCCGGCCTCCGCTCCCCAGGTGAACTGATAGATAAAGTTCCCCAATACCAGCAAGGACACGACCATATAGAGATAATACACCCAGGGGTATCTGGATGCCGTTTTAAGTGCTTGCAGGGAGTAGAACCCCAATACCAGATAAAAAATAATAAATACGATCCAACGCAACATAGTAGCTTTTTTACAAATATATTTCTTTAGGCAGGGCTGTCATTTCCTTTACCTTTTATTTAACTAGGTCTACGATATGACGAACGGTTTCCATTTTCGTTACGGCCACGGCATCTTCCCGCAAAAAAGATGGGGAATTCATGGAAATTTTGGGAAGTTGCTCCAGTTTTGTATGGAAGGCGGTAGCGGATAAATGAATGGCTTTAAATCCCTTTTCCTTAAAACGGAGTACGTTGTTTTCGCGTACCCCACCACCCGGCATCACTATGGTTTTTTTGGCAGTGCCCTGCAACTTTGACAAGAGCGAAATACCTTCCAGGGCCGTTTTCTCCTGACCCGAACTTAGCACGCAATTAACTCCCAGGTCTTCCAGTTCCCCGAGTGTGCCCAGTGGGTCCGGAACCCAATCAAAGGCCCGGTGAAAGGTAAACTCCAAGGGTGCGGATAGTTCGATAAGTTCCTGCGTTCTTTCCGTGTCCAGGCTAAGGTCCTTGCGCAACATCCCTGAAACGATGCCGCTAAGGCCCAAAGTCTTGCAGACGGCAATATCCTTTTTCATTATCTCGAACTCCTGTGCGGAATAGGTAAAGTCTCCGCTCCTGGGCCTGATCAACACCCGTACAGGAATGGAAAGCTGTTCCCTGACACTCTGCAGTAATCCAAGGGAAGGGGTAATGCCTCCTACTCCCAACTCCGTGCAAAGTTCCAATCTATCTGCCCCGGCCCTTTCCGCGTTCAAGGCAGACTCTAGAGAATTGGCACATACTTCTACTAGCATTTCAGTGGTCTTTGAAGGCTAAAATTAAGCATCCCAAACCTGCGAAACGAGGAAAATCAACTAAAAATGGGACTGGGGCCGTTCGGAATTGATTTCCATACGTTTCTTGCACCCTCCTGAATCTTTTATTAGCGCGCAATTTCTTTAGAAAAGAAGATAATCTTTGTAGCTTTGAAATTCAACCACAAAAGTGAAACATGGCAGATCAAAAAAGACTTTTTTTGTTAGATGCATACGCATTGATTTTCCGTGGCTACTACGCCCTGATCAAAAACCCCAGGATCAACTCCAAGGGTATGGATACCTCGGCCATCATGGGTTTTGTAAATTCCCTCTTCGATGTCATCAAAAGGGAAAAACCGGACCATTTGGCTGTTTGTTTTGACAAGGGCGGCAGTGTAGAGCGTACCGAAATGTTTGCCGACTATAAGGCGAACCGCGATGAGACCCCCGATGCCATACGGATTGCCGTGCCCTACATACAGGATATCCTTAAGGCCATGCATATCCCTGTTGTGGAGCTAGAAGGATGGGAGGCCGATGATATTATAGGGACCCTTGCCAAACAGGCAGAAAAAGAAGATTACAAGGTGTTCATGGTAACGCCAGACAAGGATTTTGGGCAATTGGTCTCCGAGAACATTTTTATGTACCGCCCTGCCAGATTGGGCAACGGTATAGAGATCTGGGGAATCCCGGAGGTCCAAAAACGTTTTGGCGTGGAACGGCCGGAACAGGTCATTGATTATTTGGGCATGATGGGCGATGCTAGTGATAATATTCCCGGTCTGCCAGGGGTAGGTGATAAAACGGCCAAAAAGTTCCTGGAAGAATTTGGCTCCATGGAGGCCCTGCTGGCCAATACGGATAAGCTGAAGGGCAAGATGAAGGAAAAAGTGGAGGAAAATGCGGAGCTGGGGCTATTGTCCAAAAAACTGGCGACCATCTGCATTGATTGTGACGTGACCTTTAATGCCAAGGACTACGAGCTTTCTATGCCCGATGGCGAAAAAGTACAGCTCATTTTTGAGGAGTTGGAATTTAGAAGGCTCAGGGAACAGTTCATAAAAATTTTCTCGGGCGAAAACGGGGAGACCCAACCGCAGGAGGCAAGTCCCCAAAAACAGCCAGCAAAGGAAGCCGGGGGCGGACAGTTTTCGCTCTTTGGCAATGAGGGCACAAGCGCCGCCACCATAACCGAGGTCTCCAGTAGGAAGACCATAAAGACCCAGGCCCATGCCTATCAGAGTGTGGCTCCCGGTATGGCCATGAAGTTGTTTGTGCAGAACCTGATGAAACAAAGTTCGGTCTGTTTTGACACTGAAACAACGGGCATCAATCCACTTACCGCGGAACTGGTGGGCATTGCCTTTAGCTGGGAGGCCGGTAAGGGGTTTTATGTCCCCGTTCCTGAGGACAGGGACGAGGCACAGAAAATTATTGAGGTCTTACGGCCCTTCTTTGAAGCGGAACATATCGAAAAAATTGGGCAGAACCTGAAGTACGATATCAAGGTGCTCCACAAATACAAGGTAAAGGTAAAGGGTAAGTTTTTTGATACCATGTTGGCCCACTACCTCATCAATCCCGATATGCGACATAACATGGACGTGCTGTCCGAGACCTATTTGAACTACACCCCGGTATCTATAACGGAACTCATCGGAAAAAAGGGAAAGAACCAGCTTTCTATGCGGGAAGTCCCCCTGGAACAGCAAACGGAATATGCGGTGGAGGACGCTGACATCACCCTGCAACTTGCCGAACACTTTAGACCGGAATTGGCCTCCGCCAACACGGAAAAGCTATTCCAAGAAATTGAAATTCCCCTGTTACATGTGCTTGCCGACATGGAATTGGAAGGCATTCGCCTGGATAAGGACTTCCTGCTCGGACTCTCCAAGCAGTTGGATGACGACATTAAAGATTTGGAGGCCAAAATTTATGAGGAAGCCGGGGAACAATTCAATATTGCCTCCCCAAAACAATTGGGAGAGATCCTTTTTGACAAGTTAAAGTTGGTGGACAAACCCAAGAAAACAAAGACCGGCCAGTATTCCACTGCAGAGGATGTACTTTCCTATTTGGCCAAAGAACATATGATCATTCAAAACGTATTGGATTACCGCGGATTGTCCAAATTGAAGAGCACCTATGTGGACGCGCTGCCCGAACAGGTAGAGCCAAGTACGGGAAGGGTGCACACGGACTATATGCAGACCGTGGCGGCTACAGGCCGATTGAGCAGTAACAACCCCAACTTGCAGAATATCCCCATACGGACCGAAAGGGGCCGCCAAGTGCGCAAGGCCTTTGTGCCCAGGGACGGGGACCACGTTCTCCTGGCTGCGGATTACTCGCAGATAGAACTGCGCATTATTGCCGCCCTAAGTGAGGAGACCACGATGATCGAGGCTTTTAAGAACGGAGAGGACATTCATGCCTCTACGGCCTCCAAGGTCTTTAACGTTCCTTTGAACGAGGTGACCCGAGAACAACGGGGCAATGCCAAGACAGTGAACTTTGGCATCATTTACGGGGTATCGGCCTTTGGCCTGAGCAACCAGACAGACCTGAGCCGTTCGGAGGCCAAGGAATTGATCGAGACTTATTATAAGACCTATCCCAAATTGCAGAATTATATGGGGGAACAAATCGATTTTGCCCGGGACCATGGGTATGTACAGACCGTTTTGGGCAGACGGCGCTACCTTAAGGACATTAACGCGGGCAATGCCGTAGTGCGCGGGGCGGCGGAACGCAACGCGGTAAATGCACCCATTCAGGGAAGTGCCGCCGATATCATTAAAATTGCGATGATCAATATCCATAAGAAACTTGGCGAAGGTGATTACAGGACCAAAATGCTGCTACAGGTACATGATGAACTGGTCTTTGACGTGTACAAACCGGAATTGGAAAAGGTCAAGGAAATAATCAAGTCCGAAATGGAAAACGCCTATGCGCTTGCCGTACCCCTGGATGTGGAACTGGGCCTTGGAAATGACTGGCTGGAAGCCCATTGATCATTGAAAGGTGAAATTATAGGTGAGGGCAAACAAGGGACTGTTCAATAGTGATATCTCATAGGCCCCCAGTGGGCTGTCCAGAAAGATGTCGGAGTTCTCCGGGCCGTTTCTTTGATCGAAAAAAATGTTGATTGGGTTTTTGCGTCCGTATACGTTGTACACGGTAAAGGTCCAATCGCCCACCCAACGTTTGTTCGCTTTTTTGGCGTACCTGACTTTCCAAGAAAAGTCCAAACGGTGGTATACCGGAAGACGTGCATTGTTCCGTTCCAAAAAAATGGGGACATCGAGGTTCTCAAATTCAAAAACACCATTGGCTACCGTAAAGGGCCGGCCCGACTGTCCGGTGAAGTTCAAGCTCCAAACGTTATAGGCATCCCCTTCAAAGTTAATAGTGGCGTTGAGCACATGCGGGCGGTCAAAGTCCGAATTGAACCACTGGTTATTATTGATCCGATCCAGTGGGTTTTCATTGGTAGTGCGCAATATGCTCCTGGACCAGGTATAATTGAGCCATCCGTTTACCTTCCCCTTAGGTCTTCTAAGGCTGAACTCCACGCCGTAGTTCCTTCCCTGGCCCTGTAAAACCGAGGTCTGGAGGAACTCCTCCAAAAAGAAATCGGCCCCCGGTCTATAGGTGAGGACATTTTCGGTATCCCGATAATATCCTTCCAAGCTCATTTCAATAGCCCCATTTTTTGAGGTGTGATAAACCCCCAGGCTGTACGAATTGCCCCGTTGGGGCCTAATATCGGCATCTGCGGTCTTCCATCTCGATGTGGGCAGGGGGGTGGTGCTATTATACACGTTCTGTAGGTACTGATTGAGGCTGGCGTAACTGGCCTTGATCGTATTGTGATCATTAATTTTGATGACCGCACCCAACCTGGGTTCAATGTCGTCATAGGACTGTACCTCCTCCCCTTTGTCAAAAAGCTGCGTATCGATCACCGCATCACCGGTGGCATTAAAAATGGGCTGGGCAAAGGGGCCCCGTAGGGTATAGTAATTATAACGCAGGCCTGTGGAAAGCGAAAGAAAATCGGTAAGCTCCCAATTGGTATTCAAAAATCCGGAAATTTCATAACTGGTCTCCCTTTCCAAAGAGACGGGAAGCACACTAGGCGAGGTACCCGGATCCAAATTTCCCGGGCTTATCCGATACCTGTTCGCCTGTATGCCAAGGTAATATCGGAACCGCTCGGACGGTTCCTTGGAAAATTCTGTATTAAAACTTAGGTATTTGATCTTGGACTCGAACTCGATCTCATTGGAATTGTCCAATTCCGGAAAAATAATCTTGGGCAAATAATCACTGGACACCAGTACGGTCCTTAAATTGGTCTGGCCATCAAAGGAGTGCAACCAATTCAGGGTACCGTTCAGCGTTCTAAAATCGTATTGATTGCTCTCTGCGCTTATGTTCTCTACCTGGGAAATAAGATCCAATTGATAAAAGTCCTTGGCATAAAAGCCTGTAAATGCAATTTGATCCTTGCTTGTTGGAAGGTACAGCAGCTTTAGGGTGGCATCGTAAAATCGCGCTTTGGTATTATCGAGGCGTTCGGAAAATAAGGGCAGCAGAAAGTCGGTAAAACCGGCCCTTCCCCCTGCGCCCAAAAGCAGTTTATCCTTGATCAATGGGGTTTCCAGGGAAAATCTACTGGACACCAACCCTATCCCGCCCTTTAATTTTAGTTTGTCCACATAGGGGTTCTTCGTTTTGATGTCCAGTACGGAAGTTACCCTGCCGCCAAAGCGTGCAGGAATATTGGCGCGATACAGATCCACCGAGGACAGTACATCCGGAGTGAATACAGAAAAAAGCCCAAAGAGGTGGGTCGGGTTGAAAACCGGGGCATAATCGTACAATACCAGATTTTGGTCTAGAGATCCCCCACGGACCGAGAGACCATTGCTCACCTCTCCTGCACTGTTTACACCGGCCAACAAGGTCATTCCCCGCAACACATCAAATTCCCCAACGGCTGCGGGTACCTTGCTTAGGTCCTGGGTCTCCAAGCGTAGAACGCCCATCTCCGGCGTCAGCAAGTGATCCGTGATTTTTTTTGCTTGTACGACCACCTCGGACAACTGCTCTTCCTGTACATAAAGCACTAGCTGTAAAAAAGTATCCTTGTCCAAAACAATGTTCCGTACTGCGTCTTTAAAACCGATAAAGGAAACCGTAACCCTGTAATTGGTGGATGGCAAGCTTATGGCAAAACGTCCCTGCACATCGGAGACCCCACCACAGTCACAAGGTTGAATACTGATATCGGCGTCGTTCATGGGGAAACCGGTGTCCCCGTTAAGGACTTGGACGGAAAGCTCATAGGTCCGTTGCCTCTCTTGGGCGTCAAGGAGGGGGAACCCAAATACAAAAAGCATCAAAAAAAATATAGTTCTCATCGGTTTGGTTTGGTCCCATTAATCTATCCACCCGGGGGGACGAACGCCCGTACGTGTGGTTGTTTCTTCACAAGGGGCGGTGAAAATTTCTGGCGGAGGTACCTCACCCATTTCCTCAAATAGGGCAGGACGCCTTTCTTCAATCTGCGATTCGGGGATAGCCGTACGATCAATAAATAAATGGCTTACGCTTGCAGCAGCGGCGGTGAACCTGCCCAGGACAAATTCCTCGGTGTTATCCACAGCGAACATATTGCCTACCAATGCGGCCGGTGGTGGCGCATTGAAGCCCCCGTTATTGTCCAGGATATCCCTCAAGACCCTAAAATATCGGTGGGCCGAAGGAGATAAGGAGAACTGTTGTAGCTCAATAAGGACGTCCTCTTTGGAATACAGGAGGGCATTTCCCACGGGCAAGGCTTCGACAAAGGAGCCGTTTACAAATTCATCGGAGAGTATCTCTACCGTTTCGCTAAAACGTATCCGCCAACATCTTGAATCACAGGCATAGGTATAGTACGGTTTTCTGATCAGGCCCTCAGCAGAAGAATTTGTTTCGCAACGGCCATTTCTAAAGATGCTTTCCACACAGGTTTGGCAAAACGGCAATTGTTCAAAAGACCTAAAACGCCAATAGTAATAATTGTCCTCGCCCGGAGGGTCATTAAAACTTGCCAAAACGGAATGCCCGGGCACAAAGGTATCCGAAGCGTCCCTAAAAACCAGTTCGGGATCGTAGTTAGCGCCCATCCCAACAATGGGAACCGCTGTTGTCATTTCTTCTGGAAGGGAACGGAAGGTTCTGCCATCGGGCAGGATAATCTGTAGTTCAAAGGTATCCCCTGGATCGGCGGTGAAATCGGTCGGAGGGAGATAGCGATCTCCTGTCTCTACGAGTACGGTAGTGGCATCGGTATTGACATTCCTGATCAAAACACTGGCACCGAATATAAATTCGTTCGTATACCTATTGCCATCAAGGCTCGATTCACTGACTTTCACAAAAGTGAGGTCTGGCCGGTCCGATACCAGGCCATCTATAAAGATCAGTCCATCCTTGAACTCAAATTCCGGGGGTACCGGATCTACACATGCACTAAAAGAAAACAAAAGCGCTCCGAGGAGGTTTTTTAAGAACAGGTACTTAGACCGCATGGATCAGGTGGTTTGGATATCCGTTAAATATACTCAATTATCAACAGAAGATGCTTCGCTCCCATGTTAAACATTAGCCTGGAATGCTTTGATTTCGGAAGCTTGCATGCTTTTGCGACACCTAAGTTGCAGTCTTGGATATGGATCAAATGACAGGCTATCCTAAAAAAAGGTTAACATACCGAACACGTACAACAATTAAAAAGAAAAAGCGTTGCGTATATAAACCGCGGCGATAAGATTCCAAATAGCGTTGCCACGTACTAACTCAAATTCTTTACCATGTACCAATTGTCCAAACCCAATTGTACACTAAAAAAAATACTTGCTTTTTCGGTGCTGTTCCTGGCCTTGGCCTTCTGCGCTCAGGCACAGCAAGCACAAAGCCCCAGAGAAAGGGAAACCGCGGTAAAGGTGTTCCCTAACCCGGCAACCAATGTGGTCAATATTCTTGGCCTGATCAACAGTCAAAAGGCCCATATTACTATTTCGGATATGTACGGAAACCTTGCGTTGGAGCATCGTTGGGAAATCAGGGACAATTCGTTGAGCATCCCTATCGCTTCATTGAATCCAGGCATCTATGTTGTTTCCATAGTTTCAGAGGGCGAACGGGTACAAACCAAATTTTACAAGAAATAAAAAAGCCCTTTGTGCAGACAAAGGGCTTTTAGTATCAATCACTTTTTTTATCGTTTCTCAAAAACCGCTTCGGCACCGGCAAGGTTATCTTCATCCACGAACTCGGCCCCAACGGTCAGCGTATTGCCGCTTAATTGAATGGTCACGGTCTCCTGGGTCTGGTCCTCAAAGGTAATCGTCAGTTGATCTCCGTCAAGGCTCCAGTTTACCGTATCGGTCTCCTGGGTTTCCGGACAAGCAATGGACAGGCCATCACCGCCACTGTTTACATCTATACTCACCCCGCTAAAGTCGCGCTCAACAATGGTAAGGGTACCATCGGCCGCAAAGGTAAGCGTCAACAAATCACAATCCTGGGCCACCAAAGCTTCTACGATACCCTTGGCAAATTCCAGGTCGTCATTGGTGACGGAATCATCTATTTCAATTGTCGTGAGATCCCATGTCCCTACAAGGGCATCTTCGGTGGGTGTCTCGTTCCCGTTGTCGTCTTCGCTGTCCGAAGAACAAGAAAAGGTGAGGGCTGCTGCCAAAAAAAGCAGTATTAGCTTGTGTTTCATCTTACTTTAGAAGTTATAGTTAATCTAATCCAAACGCCAAAAATACGGATATATTACCTTTTACAAAGCTATTTCTTTAGAAGACAAAGCGGTAGGTTGCCTTTAACAGGAAGATGTTCTGTGGTTTTTCGCCCCCCAGGATGTTGTCCTCGAGACTTTCAAAAAGGCCGGCCTGTGGATTCCCATCTTGCGAAATATCCTGCGACCATACCAAAAAAATCTCCGATCCGGGGATATACTCCCATCGCAGTACCAAATTGGACCGGAACTGCACAAAAGAGAAATCCGGATTGTCAAAACTTAGGTCGGTAGTCCCGTCAAGATCCTCATCTATCTCATAGACATCATCTATCAAAGCAACCTGATTGTCCGTGTACAGGGTAAAGCGATCATCAAAATTTGAGGCCATGGCATTGGACACATGTTTAAAATTGGAATACCTGCCCCTGGAGATAAAGGGCTGCCCCCAGTATTGAATGGTGAGGTTGGGATTAATGGTATAGTTTAGACGGAAGGACATGCTCAAGGTACGTTGTTCTATTTCCCCGTTGAGGTATCGGGGATCACCATTGATATCCAAGTTGTCTATAAACTGTAGTTTATCGTTGTTTATACCGTATTCAGGAAATGCCGATATCCGCAGCGCATCAAAGGGTTGATAGGTAAATCCAAATTCGATATTGTATGATTGGTAGGAGTTGTCCACCCCTTTTCGCCCATTGTGAAAAACACTGAACCGTAATTTTTTCCGGTTATCCGTGTTGATACTGTTCCAAAAGCCTATTTCCTGTGATTGCCTTAAACGGGGTCCGCCCCGGAGGGCAAAATTGGAATATTGAATGGGCTCGTAGTTAAAGCCAAAGTTGGAAAACCAATTGTTGCTCCAGTTCTGCCAGCTATTGGTATTGAACCGCAGGCTATTATGGTTTCCGGCAAAATCCCAAACGCTCCAGTGATTGTAGTTGATTCCCACCCTTCTAAAAGTGCTATCTGGCTTTAGGGTACGGTAGCCCACCCAGGTATAGTGGCGCACATCGTCTGCCTGCCTTTGAAATCCAATATCGTTCAATTCCAGCTCCGGTGACCGCCAAGTGCCTCCTGTTTCGAACATCCAATGTCCGTTGCCTACCTTTCCGATTTGCACGTTGCCGCCCGTCCCTGTTAGGGATGTTCTGGTGGAATCCAGTGCTACATGGCTGGCCCCTGCCCTTTGGAACAGATGCGTAATGGATTCCTGGGTCTCCTGAATGGCATCGGCGCTCCCCTTCACGTGGCTCCAGACAATATCGCCCCCGATGTACCAGTCCCGATCGTTCCATTGGTGTTTAAAATCGAACCCTCCACTATAGGCCGAAGTGTGTAAAAAATCGAGTTCGGGGGTCAGATTGGCCCTATTAGTGGCCGTAAAGATTCCCCCTACGAAGGTGTTGTTTTCATTAAAATCCTTCTGTATGCGTGCCACACCGTAATTCGTGAGTGGTTCTACCACTTCCCTTCTGCGTTCCCCATTGCTATCTATGGTGGCGTACTTCTTGGCGGTTAAACTTTCCAGGACACCAATGGACCAGCCGTCATCGGTTTTTCCACTGAACTTGGCCGCGCCCAAAATCTGGGTATTATCAGGTTGGTCCACGAATTCATCGTCCTCGGTATCCGGAGATCCCTGCGGACTGCGACCGATACGCCTGGAGTAGAATACATTGTCGAACCCAAAGGTATTCCCGGCCTGGGACTGGGATACCCTATAATCAAAGATATTTTTGTTCTCTACAAAGAAAGGGCGTTGCTCCCTAAAGAAAATCTGAAACCCATCCAAGGCTATGGCCGAAGGGTCTGCCTCTACCTGTCCAAAATCTGGATTAATAGTAAGGTCTACCGTAAGGTCGTTCGTGATCCCTATTTTGGCATCGAGCCCCACGGTAAGATCGTTATCGCTCCCATCCTGAAATGGATTGCCTTCTTCCGCTTCAAAGGTTTCCACATTGGTGACCGTATAGGGTTGTATTTCCAATTGTTTTTGCGGTTCCAGGTTTACCAATCCATGCAATTCACCAAATTCGCTCACCCAGCCTGGGGTATCCAAAGGTTTCCTTTGCCACAGGGATCGCTCCTCGGCCCTGAAAAAACGACGTGTAGACTGTAGTCCCCATACTTGTTCCTTGTTGTTGCCAAATTTCAGCTGGCTTAAGGGAATTTTCAGTTCGGCGGTCCATCCCTCTTCGTCCACATTGGTTTTTGTATACCAAATAGGGTTCCAACTGCCATCCCAATTGTTGCCATTATTGGAGATAAATTCATCCCCTTTTACACCTGCCGCCGTTACCGTGAAGGAAAAGGCCGTACGCTTATCGTGATAGCTGTCTATGTTGAACTCTATCCAATCGCCCTCAAAACCGTCGCGCCGGGACAGGCGTTTCACGATTTCCCCAGGTTCCGCGTCGTAGCAGCGTACACCTATATAGAGGTACTTACTGTCATAGACAATCTTAAATTTGGTCTGATAAGTGGGCGGGGTATTCTCATCGGGCTGGTTTTCCACGTAATCCCCTGTCCATTCCACAATGTTCCATGCAGTATCGTTCAAAAAGCCATCCACGCTTGGAGGTTCCTGAGCTTGCAGGGACTTGGTCATGTACGTCCGTTTAGGCACAACATCGGATGCCTCCACAGCTGTGGTCTCTGCTGTTTCGGTCTGGGCCATCAATGCCATTTGGGATATCAAAAATGCGCAAATGGCTAGAAGGTTGGTTCTCATGATGTTGCTTTGAATTGATGTGACTTAAAGACTCGGCATCCCAATATCAGTTACACTTTTTAACCAATTTTAGTTTTTTTTTAACATTACAGGAAGGTGCCTTTTTGGCCGCTCGTAAAAATCAAAAAATATTCGGAAATAAGGATTTGTAATTCAAGTTAATAGTTGTACATTTGCACCCCGTTTATAGGGATTGAAGTGTTTAATCAATAAAAATATTAGTGTGGACACATTAAGCTACAAGACTATTTCGGCCAATAAGGCCACCGTTGACAAGCAGTGGTTGTTAGTTGATGCTGAAGGGGAAACATTGGGTCGTCTTGCTTCTAAAGTAGCCAAGTTACTGAGAGGAAAGCACAAACCAAATTTCACTCCCCATGTGGATTGTGGGGATAATGTCATCGTTATCAACGCAGAGAAAATCAACTTATCCGGAAACAAATGGGAGTCTAAAACATACACCCGCTACACCGGTTACCCGGGAGGTCAAAGATCACAGACTGCCAAGGAATTATTTGATAAGAACCCAGGCGCTATCGTGGAAAGGGCTGTAAAAGGAATGTTGCCCAAAAACAGGTTGGGAGCTGATCTCTTCAGAAACCTAAAAGTATATGTAGGTGCTGAGCACAACCAGGAGGCACAAAAACCAACCGCAATTAACTTAAACGATCTTAAGTAATGGACGTAATTCATAAAATTGGTAGAAGAAAAACAGCTGTTGCCCGGGTTTATGTTTCCGAGGGAAAAGGAAACATTACGATAAATAAAAAAGACCTTAATGATTATTTCACCACGGCCACGCTGCAGTACAAAGTAAAGCAACCTTTTGCCCTTACCGAGAACGAAGGCAACTATGATGTAAAGGTAAATGTCTATGGCGGTGGCATCACCGGACAGGCGGAAGCCGTGCGTTTGGCTTTGTCCAGGGCCATGTGCGAGATCGATCCCGAACACCGTGGCGTCCTTAAGCCTGAAGGCTTGTTGACCAGAGACCCAAGAATGGTAGAACGTAAGAAATTCGGTCAGAAGAAAGCACGTAAGAAATTCCAGTTCTCCAAGCGTTAATGGCGAACCGGTCTTGGTATCTTTTAAAAAGATGCCACCCCTATATTTAACAATAAACAAAAGTCCGAAACGAATTCGGAAATTAACAAGTTCATTGAAATACCCTTGTCATAGGGTAAATTAAAATCCAGGACGGAAAATCGGAATGCTTTTCGCATTGCAGTACAGGTCCGGGATACATTAGTTTAGCATCTAAATAACGGAGGCCCGTACCATTGCGGCCACTTCGTTATTGCTAATTCAACAGAACGTAAACTAAAGTAAAAATGGCAAACAAAATTGAAGTAAAAGAATTATTGGAGGCAGGCGTACACTTTGGCCACCTCACCAGAAAATGGAATCCCAACATGGCTCCCTATATCTACATGGAGCGCAACGGGATCCACGTTATCAACTTGTACAAGACGGTTGCAAAATTGGAGGAGGCCAATGAGGCCCTCAAAAAAATTGCTGCCTCGGGAAGAAAAATCCTTTTCGTAGCGACCAAAAAACAAGCTAAGGACATCGTAGCCGATAAAGTGGCCAACGTAAACATGCCCTATATCACGGAAAGATGGCCCGGCGGTATGCTCACCAATTTCGTTACTATCAGGAAAGCTGTGAAGAAAATGGCATCCATTGATAGAATGAAAAAGGACGGGACCTTTAATACCCTTTCCAAAAAGGAACGTTTGCAGGTAGATCGTTTGCGTGCAAAATTGGAGAAAAACTTGGGTTCCATTTCCGAAATGACCCGTTTGCCCGGTGCCTTATTTGTAGTAGATACCATGCGCGAACACATCGCTGTTAGGGAAGCCCAAAAGTTGAATATCCCAATTTTTGCCATGGTGGATACCAATTCTGACCCAAGGGCCGTTGATTTTGTTATTCCCTCCAACGACGATGCCTCCAAATCCATTGAAGTGATCATGGCCCAAGTGACCAGTGCAGTGGCCGAGGGATTGGCAGAACGCAAATCGGACAAGGACGGTAAGGAAGAGGCAGCTGACAAAGCGCCAAAAGCTGCGGCTAAAGAAGCCGCTGCCGAAACCCCAGCTGCTCCGGAGAAGGCTGCAGAACCCGCGGTAGAGAAAGCCGCTGTTGTAGAGGAGGCTCCCGTGGTGGAGGAAGCTCCGGCTGTAGAAGAAACCCCAGCCGTTGAAAAGGCCCCTGCTGTAAAAGAGACTGCCAAGGCAACAGAAGCGGACGATCTTACCAAGATCGAGGGCATTGGTCCCAAAATATCCGAAATTTTTCAGAACTCGGGAATAGCAACCTACGCTGATTTGGCTGGCAAGTCGGAAGAAGAGTTAAAAACGGTCCTTACCGAGGCCGGGCCAAGATATGCATCCAAAAACCCGTCTTCATGGGCAAAACAGGCCAAATTGGCCTCCGATGGAAAATGGGACGAGCTTAAGGAATGGCAAGAGAGTGTCAAAGGTGGTGTGGAATAACACCGATTGGCAGATAATAAACTGAATATTAATTTAACATTGCCCTAGCGAAGGAACATGATCATTGTCTCCTGAGCAAGGCCGATATTAAAACTCAAATAAAATGGTAAAAATTACCGCCGCAGAAGTAAATAAACTTAGAAAGACCACAGGTGCAGGTATGATGGACTGCAAGAAGGCTCTTGTTGAAGCCGAGGGAGATTTTGAAAAAGCAATCGAGATTCTTCGCAAGCAGGGCCAAAAAGTGGCCGCCAAAAGAGCTGACAGGGATTCTTCAGAGGGTGCCGCTATCGCCAAGGTAAACGCTGAAAACACCAGTGGGGTAATCATTTCGCTAAACTGTGAGACCGATTTTGTCGCCAAAAATGATAGTTTCGTCAACCTGGCCAACGAATTGGCAGAACTGGCCTTGGGTTATGATAGCAAGGAGGATTTTCTTGCTGCTGATTACAACGGACTTTCCGTTCAGGACAAGCTTACCGAACAAATTGGTGTTATCGGTGAGAAAATAGAGATCGGTGGTTTTAGCAGGCTCAATGCCCCTTATGTTGGTTCCTATATTCATGCAGGAAACAAAATTGCCACATTGGTAGGACTTTCCGCTGCAGTTGATGGCTCTGATGTAGCCGCCAAGGATGTGGCCATGCAGGCCGCCGCCATGAACCCTGTCGCCTTGAATGAGGCCGGAGTGGACCAGTCTATTATCGATAAGGAAATTGAAATTGCCAAGGATCAATTACGCCAAGAGGGTAAACCTGAGGCCATGTTGGACAATATTGCCAAAGGAAAATTGAAGCGTTTCTTTAAGGACAATACCTTGGTAAACCAGGCCTTTATAAAAGATAGCAAGCAAAGTGTTGCCCAATATGTAAAATCCGTAGCCGCCAATTTGGAGGTGACCGGTTTTGAAAGAGTGGCCCTGGGTTAAGATACCTATAGCGCGAAAAAAATAAGGACCGCCATTCCGTTTGGAATGGCGGTCCTTATATTATAACCTATCCCCTATTTTGCCCGGATTACAATATCTCCGTTATACGTCTTAAAAAGCATTTCGGCCCCTCCGCCATTAATGGTGCCATTTACCCATTGCTCTATCTGAACTTTATAGGTACTCGAGGAAGTGTCCCGATTTACAACGGGTTTTTGCTTTTCCACTGCCATTTCGAAATCGGTGTAGATCTCGCCCATATCGGACTTGGCCTTTACATTGGCCTTTAAGGTGGTAGGAAAGCTCACGTCCACATCACCATTGAAACTACTAAAGGCCATATTGGCATCAGCGGTTATCTTGTTGAAAACCACTTTTATATCCCCGTTCGTCGTATCGGCCGCGGCCGACCCACCTGCATCCAAGACGGTGATGTCTCCATTGACATTGCTTATTTCCATTTCCCCGTTTATCCCTTGCACGGTAATATCCCCATTGTTTATGGTACGTAGTTTCAGTGAAAAATTAACGGGTACCTTAATGGACAGGTTGGTTTCCCTGTTGTGTTGTTCATTGATAATCTGTACCACATTGTTTTTCTCTTCGGCCCGTATGTCCAATGAGGCATTGGTTATGCGCTTCAATCCATTTTTGGTAGTCTTGCCCTTATTCTTATGCCCATGAGCGTACCGCTCGCCAAAAGAGGCCTTGACTATGATTTCATTGCCACTATACCCTGTGACCTCAATAGAGCCCGAAATTTGATTTACAATCAGTTTTCCAGTTTTGGTCGGCTGGCTCAAAGGCACGGTGAACAGGTCTAGTTCAGTCTCCTGTGCCGTAAGCAGTGAAACGGAAAACATTAAAAAACTTGTGACTAAAATTTTGATATTTCTCATGGTACTGTATTTTATATTTTTTTAATAATTACATTTCCGTTCAGGGTTTCAAAATCATGTGCCAACTCGCCCTTGCCAATTTGCACGATGGGTCTTGATTCAAACTTGTATTTGGGCCTGTCTCCTTTGGCGGATTCCGTCTTGCTGGTCCTGGCATACTGCTTGGCAATATCAAAATCCGTAAACAATTCCCCGTTCATACTCTTAAAGGCAATGGCCGCCGACAGGTTCCTCTGATAGGTAATCGTAATGTCCCCGTTCAGCGAATAATAGGTAGAGGGCCCGGTAGGATTGGCGGCATATGAAATGTTCACCTCTCCGTTGATGGCATTTACCTCGGTCTGCCCGGTAACATTCTCCAGATCAATCCCGCCGTTGATATTTCCTGCTTTAATGAAGCTGCCCCTGGTATTCCTTATCTGCACTTCCCCATCGTTAATGGTATTTACACTAAGATTGGTACTATAGGGGATTTTGACCTTAAAATTAAAGGTGAAGTCATAGCCGAACTCCCGATCGCAGTTACAATTTTGAAAGCGAAATCCCTCATGTCCACCCCAATTGATACAGGGGCCTTTAACCCGGGCCACAATTTCATCTCCTTCCACAAGGGTTTCCAGTGTGATCTCCGATTTTCCAAGTGCTAGCTGTTTGGAGCTCCTTGCACGAATGATCCGTTCCACTTCCAGCATTACGGTGGTACCCTCATACCCTTCTACCGAAATGGAACCGTTAATGTTCCGTACCACCAGTGTGCGATCGGTTGCATCTCCGCTAAAGGACAGTTCCTTTTTAATATTTTCCTTAAATTCTTCCTTCTGCGCCTTTGCGCATTGCGTTCCCAGAAATCCTAGGAAAACGGCAATTACCATTAGATGTTTCATGTTACATAAATTTGACTGTTCGTTAATTGATTGATGAATTCTCTTTTAAATAATGGACTCAATGGAGCTTTTTAGTTTCTGCTTCACTTTGCCATCCACTTCTTTGGTCCGTATTAATTTTTTAAAGGGCTCTATGGACTTTTTTTCCTGTAGGGCAACCATAAGATTGGCCAACGTTACCTGCATAATGGCGGATTCCTGCTGTACAATGGACTGCACCAATCCTTCCCTCACCACAGGATTGTCCACATATTGCGTCAAGGCTTCCACGGCGGCCAAGCGAACATTTACATTGGGGTCGTTGTTCAATGTCTGTAACAGCGCCTCAATAATCTTTTCGTCTACCTTCCCAAATTTATTGGCCTCGCTAACCCCTTGCAAGCGCTGGTTGGCGGAAGGTTGTTCCAGTAAGGTCAGTACCAATTTTTCCCGGACCTCCTCGGTTTCCGCACTTTGGACCACTTGTGCGCCGTCGGTTTCCTGTGTTTTACCAGGGTTCAGATAGTATCCCAAACCCAGTCCTAGGACCAGGAGCAACATACCGTATGCCAGCTGTGGGCGCATTACGGGCCTTAGCATGGACGTAAAACTGGCCAACATCGCCTGTAAGCCCGATTTCCTGGCGTTCTTTTCCCGCTCTTGGGAGAGCATTTTATAAAATCTATTATCCATTCCCTTCGAAGGTTCGGGTGTTGTTATCTGGTCCATTTGGTTCCAGGTATAACTGAGTTCTTGAAACTGCTCCTGAAATTGTGGATGATCTTCCAGAAACTTTTCAAAAGCCAAACGTTCCTTTCCTTGCAGTTCTCCCGATAAATATGTTATGGCCTGTATTTCAAAATTCTCCATGTCCTCAACTGTTTTCCATTTGTAAAAAAATTGTCCTAAGGTCTTTGATGGCCCGGTGGGCCTTCACTTTTGCAGCACCTTCGCTACACCCCAACACCGAACCTATTTCACTGTATTTCATTGCTTTGTACTTGCTAAGTATCAAGACTTCACGTTTCTCCGGACTAAGACGTTGCAACGCCCTATTCACCAAGGAAACCGTATCGTCATAATCCATCACGGAACCTGCGTCCGCATCCTGAAGTCTGTATTCCAAGGTCGAAATTTCCGTAGGACGACATTCTTTGCTATGCTTTCTAAAGTGATCGTAGTTTACATTTCTGGCCGTCCGAAACATCCAAGCACTAAAGGACCCCTGTCCAGTGAACGTATGTTTGTACTTTAAAATCCGGACAAAAACGTTCTGTACCAAATCCTCACTTAGGGAGGCATTGCCATTCATATGGTAGAAAAAGCCAAACAAGCGTTTCTTATGGCGTTCGTAGAGCAGTCCCATTTTATCCATATCCCCGGATTTTACTTTTAGCATCAATGCATTGTCGGTCAGTGCTTGCATTAGTGTTTTTAGGTTTACAAAAGGGAAAACTCTGGTTTTATAAAAAGGTTACAAAAAAATAATACTTTTTTTAGAATGGGTGTCAAATAAAAAAGGCGGTACCCTAATTGGTACCGCCTTTTTGAGCTATGCATGTAGCTAATTTATCCCTTGAGCCAAGCTTCCTGAAGCTCGCCTTGTTGCTCATCTACCTCCTCAACGGGCACAATGGTTTCCACATTTAATGTGGGTGTCCCTACCTTGCCCTCCAGGGTTACTTCCTCTTCGCCCCTTTTTAACACCATGGTGATTTCGGTATCCGGGGTCCATCCAAAACTCTGTCCT
Source organism: uncultured Flavobacteriaceae bacterium (assembly GCA_947494825.1). GTDB lineage: Bacteria > Bacteroidota > Bacteroidia > Flavobacteriales > Flavobacteriaceae > JBNGOQ01. The sequence goes on from CANLWN010000003.1 coordinate 219,829, forward strand.
ATGATGGGACGGATGGTTTCCAGGGTAATCTCTGTTCCGTTAATTTGTTTTATGACATCACCTCCTTTGGCCCCAAACGTGGTCAAGAAACTATTCAGTTCAATACCGTTTCTTATAAAAATCGCGTTTCCGGCCGTCTGATCTACATCAATAAAAGGCACATCCCCGTCCAAAAAATAACTGCTCCGTTCTTCCTTAATGGTCGTGGTCAGTCCCGCTTTGGACAAAAAGGTACCGTAATCGATCGGGGTATTTCCAATTACATGGGTGTCAAAAAAGGTCCGTACCTCAGGATAGGTCATGGCAACAATCTCATCGATCAGTGTGCTATCATCAAAGGGTGTTCCCTTTCCGTATTTTTTGGACAGCTCTTTCATTAGCCAGAGCACACCCTTTTCGCCATGGCTAAGCTCCCTAAGGGTAATGTCCAGGGCCATATTGATCAAGGCCCCTTTTTCATACACATTGGCATAATTTGCCTTATAGGGTTCAACCAGGATGTTCCTGCTCATTTCCGTAAAAGAAAGTGAGTCATTATACCCCCTAGCATTGTTGATCTTGGCCATAAGCCGTTCGTAGAACTCGGTTTTATTGATCAGGCCCTGCTGGATTTGAAAGAGGTTGGCAAAATATTCCGTAGTACCCTCGTACATCCAGAGATGTTGCGACATCTTGGGGTCGTTGAAATCGAAATACTGGATTTCTTCCGAATGTACGTTCAAGGGGGTAACGATGTGGAAGAACTCGTGTGACACTACATCGATCATCGCCTCTTCCAAAGCTTCCCTGGGCAGTTGTTCGGGCAATACCACTACAGTGGATGTATGGTGTTCCAGCGCTCCAAATCCGGTAGCATCGGTCCCGTCGAGCGTGGAAAGGTACAGTAGGATGTTATATTCCTTTGTACCATCGATTTCTCCTAGAAAAGCTTTCTGCGCTCCCATCATCTTTTCCATGGAAGCTTTTAAACTCTCGGCGGTGTACACCCCATTGGGTGAATATACGCTGAGGTTCACCACAATATCATTGACCTTAAAGGAAGCGATTTCGGACTTGGCATAGAGGATCGGGTTGTCTATGATATCAAAATAACGATCCGCTAGGAAGACATCGGTCGTGTTATCATCGTCGTCCGGTTTTTGAATCAGCGAAGTGGTTGCCTTCAATTCGGCAGGTGCGCTGATGGTCAGTTCATAGGGCACTTCCTTTAGTCCCTTGAAATAGCCGACAAAACCGTGAAGGTTCAGCATAAAATTTTCGTCCTTTGCAATATTGGTGCCAGCGGGTGAAAATACCGCCTCCTCCACTTCTGTCTCTGTATCATAAGTATCGTTGACGTAGTAGGCAATTTTGTTCAAATTTTTTCCCTGGGATATACTCCAGGTATTCTCATCGGTCTTGGACACCGGAAGTAGCTTTCCCTCGTAATCGTAAGCCTTGAAATCTTCTATATATTTACCATAATTATCGGTACTATAGGTGCCTGGAACGGTCTTTGGAATATAGAACAATACCTCATCCACCGTGAAAGCGCCCGGATCCATACTTACCAGTACCTTGTCTTCCTCTACATGAATAAGGTCTATAGCGGCAAGAATAGGAGTATTCCCCGCAGTCGTAAGCGTTTTGGCAGCTCCACAACCGCTCAATAAAATTCCCATAAGGATTGCAAACGTTGATCTTTTCATAGGATTAAAATTTAAAACTTATATAGATAATATCTTACAAGAATATAAAATATTATCTAGCCGGGGATTACTATTAGGAAATAATTAAAGGAATACGCTGCTTTTTACCCCCCTTTCCGTAAATTATTTTGATTATTTTTGCTTCAATTTAATTGGAAACGCAACATGCAGTACAAACGAATACTTTTAAAGCTTAGCGGCGAGGCCTTGATGGGAGAACGACAATACGGGATAGACCCTCAGCGGCTGGCAGAGTATGCCAAGGAGATTAAGCAGGTTGTGGATAAAGGTATAGAGGTGGCCATTGTCATAGGAGGTGGAAATATCTTTAGGGGACTGGCCGGTGCAAGTAATGGAATGGACCGCGTTCAGGGTGATCATATGGGTATGTTGGCCACGGTCATCAACGGTCTTGCCCTGCAGAGTGCCTTGGAAGACAATGGCGTACAGACCCGATTACAATCTGCCATCAAAATCAATGAAGTAGCCGAGCCTTTTATACGAAGACGCGCCATGCGCCATTTGGAGAAAGGGAGAGTGGTTATTTTTGGGGGAGGTACAGGGAATCCGTATTTTACAACGGATTCGGCTGCCGTGCTGCGCGCCATCGAAATAGAGGCCGATGTGATTTTAAAGGGTACACGCGTGGATGGCATTTACACCTCGGACCCGGAAAAGGACAAAACGGCCACCAAATTTGATACGATCTCCTTTGCCGAAGTGCTTACAAAAGGATTAAAGGTTATGGATACCACCGCCTTTACGCTAAGTCAAGAAAACGAGTTGCCGATTGTGGTCTTTGATATGAACAAAAAAGGAAATCTCATGAAATTGGTCTCGGGCGAGAATGTTGGCACAGTGGTTGATCTTTAGTTTTACAATACGTTGTTCGCACTTTTAAATTTTAGCATATGAACGAAGAAATACAGTTTATTCTTGATGCCGCCAAAGAAAGTATGGAGGGTGCCATGTCTCACCTGGAAAAGGCATTCATAAAAATAAGGGCCGGTAAAGCCTCCCCTGTCATGCTTTCCGGCGTTATGGTAGATTACTACGGGTCTCCCACACCCTTGTCCCAGGTTTCAAACGTGAATACCCCTGATGCCCGCACCATATCGGTGCAACCCTGGGAAAAAAGCTTGCTCCAGGAAATTGAGACCGCGATTACGAACGCCAATCTGGGCTTCAATCCAATGAACAACGGTGAAATGATCATCATCAATGTACCTCCCCTAACCGAGGAAAGAAGGATTCAATTGGTAAAGCAGGCCAAAGCCGAAGCGGAAGATGCCAAAGTGAGTATTCGCAGTGCCAGGCAAGACGCTAACAAAGAACTGCGTGCACTAGAGGTTTCCGAAGACCGTCTAAAGAACTCGGAATTGGATGTGCAGGACCTCACCGACATCTTTAGCAAAAAAGTAGATGATATCCTCCATGCAAAAGAGGGTGAAATCATGAAAGTATAAAATCATTTTCTACCTTTGACCCCTATAAAAAATAACCATGGTAGCTAAGCTTACGCAGGGGTTCTGGGCCATAACGGCAAGGATCATTCTTAGAAATAGAATTCTGATCCTCTTAGGCATAGCAGCAGCAACCCTGTACTTGGCCTTCCAATGGGAAAACATGCGGTTCTCCACCTCCGAGGCGAACCTTCTACCGGACCAACACCCTATCAATTTAGCGTACAACTCCTTCTTGGAACGTTTTGGCGAAGAAGGAAATGTGGTGGTCTTGGGCGTACGGGACAGCAGCTTGTATTCCCCCGCTAAATTCAACCGTTGGAACAAGTTCAGTAAACAGCTCGAAGCCTTTCCCGAAGTGGATTTCGTGCTCTCTACAGACAACTTGCAGGAATTGGTAAAGGATAACGAAAAGCAGGAATTTGTACTGCAGCCCTTTCTGCAATCCGACCCAAAAACCAAAGGGGATGTTGATGCGCTCACCACCCATCTTTTTACTGAACTCCCCTTTTATGAAAATCTGATTTACAATAAGGAAAGTCGTACCATACGTACCATAATGTACTTGGACAAAGACCTTGTGAACACCGGGGTTAGAAAGGATTTTATCCTAAAGGACCTTACCGATCTTGTGGATAATTTTGAAGCTGAGACCGGTTTGGATGTCAGGATTTCCGGTATGCCCTATATCAGAACGCTCAACTCACAGAACATCATTGATGAGATAGGAAAATTTATTTTCGCTGCCTTGGCGGTAACTTCGCTCATTTTCTTTTTTTTCTTTCGAAGTTTTAGGGCCACCCTCATCTCGATGTGTGTAGTAATCATAGGGGTCATGTGGGCCTTTGGCATTTTAGGTCTACTGCAATACGAAATTACGGTACTTACGGCATTGATTCCCCCATTGATCATTGTTATCGGAATTCCGAACTGCATTTTTCTGATCAACAAATACCAGCAAGAGGTAAAAAAACATGGCAACCAGGCACTCTCCCTGCAACGGGTCATTTCAAAAATTGGGAACGCCACACTTATGACCAACGTAACCACCGCCTCCGGTTTTGCCACCTTTATTATTACGGACAGCAAACTTTTGACCGAATTTGGGATCGTGGCCTCCATTAATATCCTAGGAATTTTTATTCTCTCCCTTTTGATCATCCCCATTGTCTATAGCTTTATGTCGCTTCCCAAGACCAAGCATCTAAAGCACTTGAATAAAAAGTGGATCGATACCTTTGTCAATTGGATGGAAAAAATGGTCCGCGAGAAACGCATCTCGGTCTATGTGGTCTCCGTTTTGCTATTGGTAACGAGCATTATTGGTATCTACCAAATTGATATTTCGGGCAGCCCTATAGAGGATATGCCCAAGAAAGCTGAATTTTTTAAGGATATCCGTTTTTTTGAGCAGGAATTTGACGGTATCATGCCCATAGAAATTGTGGTGGACACCAAACGCAAAAAGGGAGTCCTAAAGCCCGCAACTCTCAAAAGAATGGATCAACTCGGGAGCATCATCGATGAAATACCTGAACTTTCCAGGCCCGTTTCGGTGGTAGATCTCGTAAAATATTCCAAACAGGCCTTTTACGGCGGTATTCCAAAATATTATCAGCTCCCTACCTCTCAGGAGAACAGTTTCATTATGGACGTGGCGCGTAAGTCCTCGGACAACAGCAACCTCCTGGAAAGTTTTGTGGACACCACCGGGCAGGTGGCCCGGATCACGACCTACATGAGGGACGTGAAGACAGATCGTATGGAGGAAATAGAGGAAGATCTTCAGAAAAATATAGAGAAATTGTTCCCATCGGAACGTTATGATGTGTTTATGACCGGAAAGGCCCTGCTTTTCTTAAAAGGGACCAAATACCTCGTAAAAAACCTGGTATTGTCCTTGGCGTTGGCTATAGGGCTGATCGCTCTTTTTATGGCCTACTTGTTCCGTTCCTTTAGAATGATCATTATTTCTTTGATCCCCAATTTGTTGCCCTTGGTCGTTACCGCTGGGGTCATGGGTTTTGTAGGGGTTCCCATAAAACCCTCCACGATTTTGGTCTTTAGCATCGCCTTTGGTATCTCGGTAGACGACACCATACATTTCTTGGCCAAATACAGGCAAGAACTGGTGGCCAACCAATGGCGGATAAAAACATCGGTCTATAAGGCACTGCGCGAGACCGGCGTAAGCATGTTCTATACCTCCATCGTGCTCTTTTTTGGGTTTTCGGTTTTTATCATCTCCAACTTTGGGGGTACCGTAGCCTTGGGCGCCTTGGTTTCTGCAACCTTGCTTTTTGCCATGTTGGCCAATCTTATCTTATTGCCTTCGCTGCTGCTCTCCTTGGAAAGAAGTATTGCCAACCAGGAGGTATTGAAAAAACCGCAGATCGACATCCTTCCAAAAGAAGAGGTGGGTATAAACGATTCCAACGCCTAGATTCCTTTCCCGACCGCTATTTAACCCCTGATAAGTCGGTTCTTTTTGGGCAAAAGGCTATCTTTGCGGTTTTAATTTTGAAGTAATTTAGCATGAAGCCATCCAGTGTAAAAGAACTACTCTCTACCACACCGAGCCATCAAGAAGTTTTGGTCAACGGATGGGTAAAGACCTTTAGAAGTAACAGGTTTATTGCCTTGAACGACGGGTCTTGCCTAAACAATATTCAGTGTGTTGTGGACTTTGAGGCATTTGACGAAGCGCTGTTGAAAGAGATTGCCACCGGTACGGCCCTACAGATCGAGGGCATCCTTGTGGCCAGTCAGGGCAAGGGGCAGAGTGTGGAAATTCAGGTGACAACATTACGGGTCCACGGTAGTGCCGACCCCGAGACCTATCCCATACAGCCCAAAAAACATTCGTTGGAGTTCCTTAGGGAAAAAGCACATTTACGGGTGCGCACCAACACCTTTGCCGCGGTAATGCGTGTACGTTCGGCCCTGTCCTTTGCCATACATAAATATTTCCGTGACAACGGCTTTTATTACTTCCACGCCCCTATCATCACAGGTTCGGACGCTGAAGGAGCCGGGGAAATGTTCCGGGTAACCACTTTGGACCCGAAGGCCCCACCACTGGCGGAGGACGGTGAAATAGACTATAAGGAAGATTTTTTTGGGAAGGAGACCAATCTTACCGTATCCGGACAGTTGGAAGCGGAGGCCTACGCCATGGGCTTGGGGAAGGTGTATACCTTTGGTCCTACCTTTAGGGCCGAAAACTCCAATACTTCCAGACATTTGGCCGAGTTTTGGATGATCGAACCGGAAATGGCCTTTTACGACTTGGATGCCAACATGGATCTGGCCGAAGATTTTATCAAGGAGGTGCTATCCTACATACTGGAGAACTGCGAGGAGGATCTACAGTTTCTCGAAAAAAGGCTTTTGGACGAAGAAAAATCCAAGCCCCAGGCAGAACGCAGCGAAATGGCGCTTATTGAAAAGTTGAAATTTATCGCGGAGAACAACTTTAAACGAGTCACCTATACGGAGGCCATAGATATTCTAAGAAATAGCAAGCCCAACAAAAAGAAAAAATTTGAATACCCCATAGAGGCATGGGGGGCCGACCTGCAGAGCGAACACGAGCGTTATCTAGTGGAAAAACACTTTAAATGCCCTGTGATCCTTTTTGACTATCCGGCCAAAATCAAAGCGTTCTACATGCGGTTGAACGAAGATGGAAAAACCGTGAGGGCCATGGACATCCTTTTCCCGGGAATCGGGGAAATCGTTGGGGGCTCGCAACGCGAAGAACGTTTGGAGGTGCTAAAGGAAAAAATGAATACACTGGGCATAGACGAAAAGGAGCTTTGGTGGTATTTGGATCTTCGGAGGTTTGGCACCGCTGTTCACAGTGGATTTGGACTCGGATTTGAGCGCTTGGTTCAATTTTCTACGGGCATGGGCAACATCCGTGATGTGATACCTTTTCCGAGAACGCCCCAGAATGCTGAGTTTTAAACTGAATTCTTTAACTTTATAGGTAAGATTAGACCCCATGCTCAAACAGCACTTACAGTTTAAGTTATCTCAAAAACTATCGCCACAGCAGATACAGCTGATGAAGCTGATACAGTTGCCTACACAGGCCTTTGAGCAGCGTTTGAAACAAGAGCTGGAAGAGAATCCTGCATTGGAAAGCGGGAAAGAGGAAAGCGAGCTGGCCGAAGACGACTTTGAGGAAACCTATGACGAAAGGACAGATTCAGAGGACATTAACACGGAAGACATCAACATTGATGACTATTTAAGTGATGATGAGGTACCGGATTACCGTACACAAACCAGCAATTACAGCGCGGATGATGATGAGAAAAGCATCCCGTATGCCGCCGGAACTTCCTTTAACCAATATCTTCTGAACCAATTGAATACGGTTTATCTCAATGAACAGGAATGGGCCATTGCCGAATTTTTGGTGGGCAGTGTAGATGAAAGTGGGTATATCAGAAGGCCACTGACCGACATTATGGATGATCTGGCCTTTACCCAAAATATTTATACGGAGGAAGCCACTATAGAAAGCGTGCTGAAAATTGTTCAGGAACTGGACCCCCCCGGGGTAGCTGCACGATCTCTAGAAGAATGCCTGATTATACAGCTCAAGCGCAAAGAGGTTTCCCCACCTATTGAATTGGCCATAGCCATTTTGGAAAAGTCCTTTGAACAGTTTACCAAAAAACACTATAAAAAGCTGATCCAAAAACACGGTATTACGGAAGATGAACTAAAAGAGGCCATATCCGAAATCGAAAAATTGAATCCAAAGCCTGGAGGGTCGTATTCGGGAAATACCCGGATGATCGAACATGTAGTCCCCGATTTCTCCATCCGCATAGTGGAAGGGGAATTGGAACTCACGCTTAATGGCCGTAACGCCCCAGAACTGCATGTCTCCCGCGAATACAGTAATATGCTGGAGGGTTATAAAAACGCCAAGGACAGGACGAAATCCCAAAAGGACACGGTCTTGTTCATCAAACAGAAGTTAGATGCCGCCAAATGGTTTATAGATGCTATACGGCAACGCCAACAGACGCTCTTTATCACCATGAACGCCATTATGCAATATCAAAAAGAATATTTCCTTAGTGGGGACGAACGCAAATTACGTCCCATGATACTCAAGGACATTGCAGATACCATTGACATGGATGTTTCTACCGTCTCCCGAGTGGCCAATAGCAAATATGTGGATACACCCTACGGCACCAAATTGATCAAGGAATATTTCTCCGAATCCATGAAAAATGAGCAAGGAGAGGATGTTTCCACACGTGAGATCAAGAAAATTTTGGAAACGGTCATCGGGGAAGAAATAAAGAAAAAACCGCTTACCGACGATAAACTGGCGGCAATCCTAAAAGAAAAAGGATATCCCATAGCCAGAAGAACGGTGGCCAAATACCGTGAACAATTGGGCATTCCGGTAGCTAGGCTCAGAAAACAGATATGATGAGGCTCTTTCTAAAAGTAATCTCCTATCTTTTTCACCCCTTGTTCGTTCCCTTTGCAGGTACCATTATCTATTTCCTAGTTACTCCAAAATACAGTCCACTGGAACTTCAAAGTGGGAATATCCTGCCCATCTTTATCCTAACCATCATTATCCCCATTATCAGCTTTCTAATTCTAAGGAACCTGGGCATCGTAAAATCTGTATTTATTCCCAGCATTGAAGAACGCAAATACCCTCTTTACATAAGTATTGCCCTCCTTTTTATGGTGCTCTTAAAAGTAATCCCCAACAATTACACGGCCGAACTCTATTACTTTTTTCTCGGATTGATTGCCGCCTCTGGGGCATCTTTGTTACTGCTCTTTCTACAATTCAAGAGCAGCATGCACATGATGGGCATCGGGAGTTTGTTGGTCTTCCTGATTTCCCTCAGTATTCACTTTGAGATCAACATCACCTTGGCCATTAGCTGCCTCACCCTGATTGCCGGTTTGATCGCCTCCTCAAGACTGTACTTAAAGGCCCATAACAAGGCAGAAGTAATTATTGGTTTTTTGCTAGGTTCTCTTTCCCAATTGCTTACCATAAAATTTTGGCTTTAACAGCCATCCGAACAAACCCATTTTCTTGTTTATTCCAAATTCGCATAGGCGTCACCCTCATAGGTCGTATAGTTGATCTTAAGAGCATTTATTTTTCTAAGCTCCTGCCTCACATCCAAAATAATGCCCATTCCAGCATGTTTATCTACCTTGAGCGCAATGGTCATGAAGGGACGTATAGCCTCTGGTTTGTCGGCGATCTGACCCAGAACATAGGGACCCACATCGGAAAGATCCACAAACTTATCATTAATTTGTATCCTGGGCCCGCTTCCCAAAATTGTGGCATATTCAAGGGTCGGTTTTCCAATATGGATATAAATCACCCGATCAGGTTTCTCCAGTTTCTTCACCTCACTGGCGTTGGGCAAAACATAGTTTACCTTTAATTTCTCGCTTTTCATCACTGTTACGGTCATGAAAAAAAAGAGGAGCATAAATACAATGTCGGGCAGGGATGCGGTGGAAATTTCCGGCACATCCGTTTCCTTTTCCCGTTTGAATCTTATCATAGTGCCATGTTTTATTTGATTTCAGCTTCTGAAAGGTTCAGCGGAAACAATCCCTGAATCTCCCTTATTTTTTCTCTTAACGAAGCCCTGATGTATTCTGGGGTTTCCGGATTTAGGTATACGGCCTGCATCTCCGTAAAGTCCTCTCCAAACCTACGTTGTGCCTCCCTATTCCTAAGATGGTTATAAGCAGCGACCAGTTCATTTTGAACCGTAATATAACCTCCGTACGATGTGGCCCGCACAGTGGTAACCAACACAACGGCCTCGAGCGGATTGTCCGACGATTCTTGCTTTCTTAACCCCTCACAATAGTTACAATGGCCCTTGTTCCCGGGAGGTGCGCCGCCATTATCCAAAAAGGCGATGGCAATATCTCTAAGCTCCCCCATATCAACCCGCTCTTCCTCAACGAGCAACTCATCGGAATCATTTATGGAAATACGCAATATATTTCGCTCGTTGATAATCAAGGGAGGAGGCGTTTCCATTCGTGGTAACATGCGGTCCAGGCCCGCATCCGTTTCTATGCTGGTGGTTACCAGAAAAAAGATTAATAATAAAAATGCAATGTCCGCCATGGAACCGGCGTGTACCCCAGGTGATAATCTTTTAGCCATTTTACCAATTTTATGTTATACAATCCTTGAATGCTGAACGGATAGGGGCGGAGATACGTGTTGGCTGGCCCACAACCAGCTTGCTAATACGGGCTTGGCGTGTGTCCTTTAACTAAATATTAACCATCAAGATTCGTGCCATGCAGCGGAACTGCATTGCTTTCCAAACCCGGAAAGGGTAGCTTTAGAGAATGTAGAAAATGATGCCGATACGCAAGGGGCGTACTTCTATTGCCGTACCGTCGGCAATTTGTACACCATCCTCAAACAGTTTGTTCAGCGCATAATAGGCATGCACATTGAAGGTATTGTAACCAAAGTTTAAGGTGAGACCATAATGGAATTTTCTAAGGTCTGTATTGAAGAAGGAAGTGTTTTGTAGCTCGGATACGAATTTGGACCTTCCACCAAGTACATAGGCCAATTTTAGGCCGGTATACACGCGCCAGAACTTGTAATCCGAAGGGGTAGAAGTACGCCAGCGAAACTCCAAAGGCACCTCAACCAAGTGGGTCTCCACCTTGTTCCTATTAAAATCCGTACTACTTTCCAGTATGGTATACACAAAACCATCTTCCGATTCCGTTGCCAATAAATTGGTGTAGTATGAGTTTACTGCATAGCCCAGTCCCAGTCCCAGGGCAATATTGCGTCGTGTATTTATGGGCATGTCCTTAATAAACCCAAGTTGCAGTCCATAGGACAGGTTACGTTCAGAAACATTGTCGGGTTTGTTGGACAGGAAATTATAGGTTAGTCCAATGTAGAACTGATCCTCCAGATACGAAGAGTCCACTAGGCCAGTCTGCTCGTTCTCCTGGGCGTTTGAGCAAAGTATTGAACCAACTAACAGTACCAAAAACATGCGTTGTCCAAGCATAGATAAATACATAGATGGTGGGAAGTTATAAAAAAACGCTTCAAACAAGCATTTGAAGCGTTTATATTTTAAGCGGCAAAACTTTCCCGCCTACTGCAAATTTCTAAATGCATCACCTTCGTAGGTGGTGTAGTTCACCTTTAGCGCATTCACCTTGCGTAGTTCCTGTTTTATATCCGAAATGATTCCCATATTGGCGTTCTTGTCTACCTTAAGTGCGGTAGTAAGAACGTTCTGAAGTTCCTGTGCCTTTTTGGCACGTTCCTGCAAAATATAAGATCCCACATCGGAAACATCAGCAAACTTATCGTTCAACTGAATTTTGGATTCCGTACCGAAAACCTTCTGGTACTCTCTAGTGGGTTTCCCTACATAGAGATAAATAATCCTGTCCTTTTTTTCGAGCTTTTTAACCTCGCTGGCATTGGGCAGGGTATTCTCCACTTTTAGCGTGCTATCCTTCATTACGGTAACCGTCATAAAGAAGAACAAAAGCATAAACACAATATCGGGCAAGGATGCCGTTGACACTGCGGGAAGGTCTCCATCTTTTTTCTTATTAAATTTTGACATAGTCTTTAAATTTTAAGGGTATCGCTAATTTGTGGATGTTTCCGCTTCGGACAACTTCTGTGGGAACAGGTCCTTTATTTGCTGTACCTTCTCCTTGAGTTCGTCCCTAACACTCTGAGGTGTTTCGGGGTTTAGGAAAGCCGCTTCCATTTCGGTAAAATCCCGTCTGAATAAACGTTGGGCCTCCCTATTACGCAAATCGTTATAGGCACCTACCAATTCGTTCTGTACGGTAATATAGGTTCCGTAAGGCGTCTCGCGATCGTTCTTTAATGAAATGATGGCTTTTGATGGATTGTCCGATGATTCCGGATTCCTTTTCCCCTTACAGAAACTACAATAGTCCGGGGTGCCAGAGGCAGCACCTCCATTATCCAAGAAAGCGATGGCTTTTGTCCTTAGGTCCTTAAGGTCCGTAAGCTCTTCTTCGGCCAACAGTTGCCCATTCTTATTGATATTAACAGTAAAAATATTCTTCTGTTTGATCACTACGTCTTCATCTGGCGGCTCCATGGGAGGCAACATACGATCTAGTCCTGCATCCGTTTCGATAGTGGTAGTCACTAGGAAAAAGATAAGCAACAAGAACGCTATGTCCGCCATAGAACCAGCATTTACTTCCGGTGCTCCTTTTCTTCTAGGCATAATTTTTTGTATTTAATTATTTACTGAACAACTTCTTTACTCCGGGCAATACCATTGCGCCAATAGCAATAATGGTCAAAATGAAAAACACATTTAGTCCCATACCAATTTTCTTGACCGTGCTTTCAGAAGTTTCTATGCCGCGATCAGCCATTTGGGCGATATCGATATCCGTTCCACTGGATAGGCCATAAGAGATAGCGACCACCAATAGAAAGCCTGCAATCACAAATAGGGTCTTCTTAAGGCTGCTTGGGCTGGAAAACAAGTTTTTGAGCGCAAATATCAAACTTGCGGCTACGGCTATGGCCAGCAGCAAGTAAGTAATAATGAACATAAAGTTCATTGAAGAACTTTCAATTGCCTCCGATACCGGAGCATCCTTTTCAGGAAGTTGGGTCCATAGGATAAATCCCAGTAAGCCCAAGACAACCAATACGATTTTTAATATTTTATGCATGATGTTTCTCTATTAGGTACGACTTATTTTTTGTGATCTACCAACATATCGATCAAGGTGATCGAAGAATCTTCCATATCATTTACAATACTATCAATTTTTGCAATGATGTAGTTATAGAAGATTTGAAGTATGATCGCTGTAATAAGACCAAATACCGTTGTTAACAGGGCCACCTGAATATCACCTGCAATAAGTGAGGCACTTAAGTTACCCACGGCTGCAATCTTCTGGAAGGCCTGAATCATACCGATTACCGTTCCCATGAACCCTAACATGGGAGCAATGGCAATGAACAGGGATAACCAAGAAACGTTTTTCTCCAATTGTCCCATTTGAACCCCTCCGTAGGCCACGACGGCTTTTTCGGCAGATTCCACGCTCTCTCCGGCCCTATCAAGTCCTTGATAGAATATTGAGGCAACGGGGCCCTTGGTATTTCTACAAACCTCTTTGGCCGCTTCAACGCCTCCGGATGACAATGCATCTTCAACTTGTTGCTTAAGTTTACCGGTGTTGGTACTTGCCAGGTTTAAGAATATAATCCTTTCAATGGCAACTGCGAGACCAAGTATCAAACATAAAAGAACGATACCCATGAATCCGGCTCCTCCTTGGATAAATTGTTCTTTTAGAACCTGAGTGAATCCTTTTTGTGCCTCTTCTGCAGCTCCATCTTGAAGCATAACTGCTGTAGTGGCTACTGTCGCAGATAGATTTGAAACTATTGCTTTTGCGCTTACCGTATTTGTGCTTAGGACAAATAGCCCAGCCATTGCCAGGATTGAGAATAACTTTTTCATTTCGTTCAAACTTAAATTTAGTTAGTTAATAGGGTTAAAGATAAAAAAAAATTGTAATTAAAAAATTAAAACTTCGAAGCAGAGAGGAAGGGATTCGAACCCTCGATACACTTTTGGTGTATACACACTTTCCAGGCGTGCGCCTTCGACCACTCGGCCACCTCTCTGTAAATCCCTTAGGTAGGGTGGGCCAAATAACAAAAAAAATATTAGTTAATAAAATTTCGCCTGCTTTATTTTATCCCATTTCACCGCGCAAGGAGGTTTCGAATATGGTTTTGAACCTTTGGTGCGAAACATCACTTCCCAAAAGGAACATCAACTTGGTGATGGCGGCTTCCGTGGTAATGTCCTTACCATTAATGACTTGCAATTTCTGTAGCTGTTGGCTGGTTTCATATTGCCCCATAAGTACGCTCCCTCCAGAGCACTGGGTTACATTCACAATATGCAGCCCTTGGGCAATGGCTTCTTTTAGGTCATTGATGAGCCAATCCTCGGTCGGGGCATTTCCAGCCCCATAAGTTTCCAGTACCAGGGCCTTGAGGCTTGGAGTGTTCAAAACACTTTGCAATACCGCTTGGTTAAGGCCAGGGAAAAGCTTTAGGATAGCCACATTGTTGTCCATCCTTTTATGTACCTTCAGTTTTTCACTCTTTTTCTTCCTGAACAGAAATGCATGGTTCACATTTAAGTGGACCCCTGATGTTACCAGTGATGGGTAGTTTAGGGATGCAAAGGCCTCAAAATGCTCCGCATTTATCTTGGTGGTCCTATTGGCCCTGTACAGCTTGTACTCAAAATAAAGACATACCTCTTGAATGACCGCTTCATTGTTTTCCCGCAATGCCGCCAGTTGTATGGAGGTGATCAGGTTCTCCTTGGCATCGGTACGCAAGTCTCCAATAGGTAGTTGGGAACCGGTGAAAATAACAGGTTTGGACAAGTGCTCCAACATATAGCTGAGTGCAGACCCAGTATAACTCATGGTATCGCTCCCATGGAGCACCACAAATCCATGGTACTCGTTATAATGCCTCTCAATAAGCGTGGCCATGGATACCCAATGGGAGGTGTCCATGTTGGAAGAGTCTATGGGTGCTTCAAAGGAAACGCTGGTAACACTACAATCCAATTGGTTGAGCTCCGGAATATTTTCCATGAGCTTCTCAAAGTTAAAAGCCTTAAGGGCACCGGACTGGTAGTCCTTTACCATCCCAATGGTTCCGCCCGTGTAGATGAGCAGGATATTCGTCTTTTTTTCCATCAATGCAATTTAAATACCAAAAACGTCTTTGGAGTTTTTTGTTGTAATGGCCGCTATTTCTTTCATGTCCTTCCCGTATATCTGTACAAGTTTTTTCAAAACATGCTTTAAATAAGTGCTTTCGTTTCGCTTTCCGCGATAGGGCACCGGTGCCAGGTATGGCGAATCCGTTTCCAAAACAATGTGGGTCAGGGCTATCCTTTCCAAAAACTGATCTATTTTCCCATTTTTAAAGGTGACCACACCTCCAATGCCCAATTTCATATTATAGGATATGGCTTTCCTGGCCTGTTCCTCAGTACCCGTAAAACAGTGGAAGATACCGTACAGATCTTCATCCTTCTCTTCCTCCAATACTTCAAAAATTGGATCAAAGGCCTCCCTGCAATGGATGACGATCGGCAGGCCAAATTTTTTAGCCCATCGGATTTGCCGTTTGAACGCGTCCTGTTGCTGGGTCAGAAAGGTCTTGTCCCAGTACAGATCTATCCCAATTTCGCCAACAGCATAGAATTTATGCCTTTCCAGCATATGAGCTACATGCTCCAATTCCTCTTGATAGTTCTCCCGCACATGGGTGGGATGAAGGCCCATCATTAAAAACATATGATCCGGGTAGGCCGCCTCCAACGCCAACATGGCATCGGTATAGGTAGAGTCAATGGCAGGAATAAAGAAACGTTCTATGCCTTGCTCCAAGGCCGATTTGATTACCTGATCCCTGTCGGCATCAAAGGCTTCACTGTATAAATGGGTATGCGTATCCGTAAGTAACATGCAACAAAAATAGCCTTATCTTTGGGAAAAAATTAGATGTCCAGCCTCAAAAAATTTTTAGACCGTAAAAACTACCTTAGGGTCCCGCTTTCCCTTACGGCCACCAACCATTTTGAGATTATAGCAAAACTAAATGGGGTTACCGGCCGTTTCATTTTGGACACCGGTGCCTCCAATACCTGTGTGGGTCTGGATAAAATCGAATTCTTTAAACTCGTCTCCAAGGATTCCGAAATAAAGGCCGCAGGTGCGGGAGCCACCAATATGGAAACCCAGATTTCGACGAAAAACAAAATCGCCATTGGGGATTGGAAAAAGAAGAAATTGAAGATTGTTTTATTTGATCTGGTCCATGTGAACGAGGCGCTTACCGCACATAAGGCCCTCCCGGTTGATGGCATTATTGGCGCCGACATCCTGAAGCAGTCGAGCGCCATAATAGACTACAACAAAAGTTGCTTGTATTTGAAACGAAAAAAATGATTCCCTTGCGGTTCCCTCAAAAACGGTTATCAACGCCCGGTTCAGGGCAGCTCCCAATCGCCTAAAGACACGGGTAAATGCCTCCGCTTTTATTGGACAAGAAGGTATGCATTAAAGCTCCAAGGCCTTTTTGACCGCATTATCCATCAACAGTTCTGTGGGATTTTCCAAAGCTTCCTTTACCGCCACCAAAAAGCCTACGGATTCCTTACCATCAATAATTCTATGATCATAGGAAAGGGCTACGTACATGATCGGTGCAATAACAACTGCCCCCTCCTTGGCGATAGGCCTTTCCACAATATTGTGCATCCCGAGAATAGCACTTTGGGGCGGATTAATGATGGGCGTGGACAACATCGAACCAAAGACCCCACCATTGGTTATAGTAAAGGTGCCCCCGGTCATTTCGTCTACCGTAATCTCCCCCTCTCGGGCGCGGATCGCTAGGCGTTTTACCTCGGCTTCTATGCCTCTAAAGGTGAGGTTCTCCGCATTCCGAATTACGGGGACCATCAGGCCTTTTGGACCGGAAACCGCTATACTGATATCACAGAAATCATAACTTAGCATTTCCTTGCCATCGATCATGGAATTCACGGCTGGATACATCTCCAAAGCCCGAACCACCGCTTTGGTGAAAAAGGACATAAAGCCCAAGCCTACCCCATGTTTTTCCTTAAAGGTCTCCTTGTATTGCTTTCGAAGTTCAAAGATGGGAGACATGTCCACTTCGTTAAAAGTGGTAAGCATGGCGGTCTCATTTTTGGCGGCCACAAGGCGTTCGGCGACCTTACGGCGTAACATGGACAGCTTGGTGCGGGTTTCTCCCCTACTTCCTCCGGTGGGCGTGCCCATGGAGGGCACTGCATTTATGGCATCTTCCTTGGTAATACGTCCGTCCCTTCCCGTGCCATTTACCGAAGTCGGTGCGATATCTTTTTCATCCAATATTTTTTTAGCTGCAGGAGAAGGGCTTCCTGTGGCATACGACGCCACCTTCTCCGGTACCTGGGCCTTGGCCGCCTCTTTTTGCTCCTCTTTGGGAGCAGCTTTTTCAACGGTCTTTGCCGGTGCCCCACCTTCGGGTTTTTTGGCACTGGTATCAATAAGACACACAACGTCCCCTACGGCGACCGCATCGCCTTCCTCCGCCTTTAAGGTGATGGTACCACTTTCTTCCGCCGGCAGCTCCAAGGTGGCCTTATCCGAGTCGACCTCAGCGATTGCCTGATCCTTTTCCACATAATCCCCATCGCTCACCAACCATTCTGCAATTTCCACTTCGGTAATGGATTCCCCAGGGGAGGGAACTTTCATTTCTAAAATCATGCTGTATTAATTTGATTTATTATTTCGTGTTTTTCTTCTTGTGGTATTGTCCTTGGTCTTATCAAAGACGTAGTCAATGACCTGTTGATGCCTTTTTTTGGAACGTACGGAACTCCCCGCCGACGGTGATGCATAAAACCTTCTGGAAGCCACGCGGAATATATGGGCCTGGTCAAAATGCATGAGCATATGGCTCCAAGCACCCATATTTCTGGGTTCCTCCTGGGCCCAGACCACATCGTCGGCATTCTTGTATTTCTTGATAATCGCCTTCATTTGATCGGCAGGCAGGGGAAACAGTTGTTCTACCCGCACCAAGGCAACGTCATCCCTTTGCTGCTCTTCCTTAGCGGCCAACAGATCATAGTAGAACTTACCGGTACAAAAGACCAGGCTCTTAATATTTTTGACCAGCGCGCTGCTATCATCAATAACTTCCTGAAAGCTTCCCGTGGCCAGTTCATCCACGGAAGAAACCGCCCTTGGATGGCGCAACAAACTCTTTGGTGTGAAAATGATCAGGGGCTTTCTAAAGTTCGCCTTCATCTGTCTCCTGAAAACGTGGAACATTTGTGCAGGGGTACTGCAATCGGCGATGTACATATTGTCTCTGGCGCACAATTGCAGATAACGCTCCATCCGAGCGGACGAATGTTCCGCACCCTGACCTTCATAGCCGTGGGGCAAGAGCATTACCAGGCCATTTTGTAGTTTCCATTTGTCCTCCGCTGCTGAAATGTACTGATCCAACATAATTTGGGCACCGTTGCTGAAATCGCCAAACTGGGCCTCCCAAATGGTCAATGTATTGGGGCTTGCCATGGCATAGCCGTAATCGAAGCCCACTACCCCATACTCGGACAGGAGCGAATTGTATATTTGGAACTGCCCTTGTTTCTCGGACAATGCATTGAGCAAGAGTACCTCTTCCTCGCTTTCCTCTACCTTCATGACCGCATGCCTGTGCGAGAAGGTGCCGCGCTCCACATCCTGCCCGGACATACGCACGCCATACCCTTCCTCAAGCAACGACCCATAGGCCAAAAGTTCGCCCATGGCCCAATCCAAACGGTCCGTTTCAAAAAACATTTTCTTGCGGTCATTGACCAACCTTTCCACCTTTCTCAAAAACTTTTTATCGGCTGGTAACTCGGTAATGACCTTGGCAATCCGTGTCAATTTCTTTTTGTCATAAGTAGTATCCACAGGGTCCATCATCTCCCACTCCCGTACCGAGGTAAAACCGCTCCATTCGTCGGCCATAAAAGGGGTGATTATGGTCTTGTCCTCCTTTCGGGAATCCTCGAGTTCTTCTTCCAGGGAAGCTTTATATTCCATCTCCAATTCCTTTACAAACCCCTCCTGGATAACACCTTCCCCTAGTAAGCGATCGGCATAAATATCCCTTGGGTTTTTATGCTTGGCAATGGCCTTGTAGAGCTTTGGCTGTGTAAAACGGGGCTCATCTCCCTCATTATGGCCATATTTTCGATACCCCAAAAGGTCTATGAACACATCCCTATTGAAGCGCATGCGATATTCCAAGGCGAAGAGGGAAGCGTGCACCACGGCTTCGGCATCATCGGCATTAACATGTAATACCGGGCTAAGGGTTACTTTACCCACATCGGTACAATAGGTAGAGGATCGCGCATCCAGATAATTGGTGGTAAACCCTATTTGGTTGTTTACCACGATATGAATGGTACCGTTGGTCCTGTACCCATCCAATGTGGCCATTTGCACCACCTCATAGACAATGCCCTGACCCGCGATGGCCGCATCGCCATGCACCACTATGGGCAAAACCTTGGAAAAGTCGTCCGGATAATGTGCGTCCTGTTTGGCTCTGGTAATACCTTCCACAACGGCTCCCACGGTTTCCAAATGGGACGGGTTGGGCGCAATGTTCATTTTTATCTTATTTCCATTATCCGATTTTCGATCGGAGGTCCAGCCTAAATGATACTTTACATCGCCATCAAAGACTTCCTGTTCATAGTCTTTCCCATCAAATTCGCTAAAGATGTCCTTGGCCGATTTTCCAAAAATATTGGTAAGCACATTAAGCCTGCCTCGGTGTGCCATTCCCATGACAAACTGTTCAACGCCCAATTCAGCTGCCCTTTCCACCACGGCATCAAGCGCTGGGATCAAAGATTCGTTACCCTCTAGTGAAAAGCGTTTTTGGCCCACGTACTTGGTATGCAAAAAGCCTTCAAAAGCTACGGCCTGGTTGAGCTTTTTCAGAATATGTTTTTTTCTGTCCGCGTCAAAATTGGGATGGTTGTCGTTGATGTTGAGCCAATTTTGGATCCACTCCAAACGCTCGGGGTTTCGTATGTACATATACTCCACACCAATGGCATCACAATAGATCCGCTTTAAATGGGATATGATATTGCTCAAAGAGCTTACGCCTATGCCGATAATTTCCCCCGCGTTGAACATAGTACCCAGGTCGTCCTCGGAAAGGCCAAAATTCTCAATGTCCAAAGTGGGTGTGTACTTTCTACGGTCCCTGACCGGATTGGTTTTGGTAAACAAATGGCCCCGGCTCCTATAGCTATCAATAAGTTTAACGACCTGAAATTCCTTCTGCAGTGAGGTCGGGATGGCCACCTTATCGCCATTGGCTATAGTCATGGTCCCGTTTTGGGCAGAAAGGTCCACATCGTCCAAAGCGCTTTCCTGTCCAAAATCGAATCCCTGAAAAAAAGCGCGCCAACTCGGTTCAACGCTATCGGGATTGGTTAAATACTTATCGTAAAGCGCTTCAAAAAAAGAGGTATGCGCCGTATTTAAAAAGGAATACTTATCCATGGAAATATGCTGGGTCTTATGAACAAAATATTATCAAAAATACAACATTTAACATTTACTGTCTTATATTAGACGGGTTTATTGAAAAAATTAACGCTAATGAGAAAAACCGATTATTTCCCGGCCCCATTGCTCTTTTTGCTCTGTCTTTTTCTATTTTTGACCCCCTCGTGTTTCTCTCAAAACAGTGGTCCTGACAATTTCTGGAACAAGGTGCGTTTCGGTGGAGGTATTGGCCTGGGATTTGGAAATGGCAGTTTCAGCGGAGCCTTATCGCCCAGCGCACTCTACGAGTTTAACGACTACTTTGCCACAGGAGCAGGACTCACTATAAATTATTCCAAGTTTCGGGAATCCAAGCTATTGGCCTACGGTGGAAGTGTGCTCACCCTGTTCAACCCTATTCCAGCCGTACAGCTGTCGGCAGAATTTGAACAGTTGAGGGTAAACCGGGAGTTGGAGGTGTTCAACGGATCCAATGTGGTGGAAGACAACTATTGGTTGCCTGCATTGTACATGGGCATAGGTTTTGGCTCACGAAACGTAACCGTGGGAGTAAGATACGATGTGCTTTACGATACGGAAACCAGTTTGTACGCCGATCCCTGGGCACCCTTTGTACGTGTCTATTTTTAGGACGCGTACTTGGATTTGAACCATACTTTCTGCCACTCCCGTTTAAGGATCAAAAAAGAGACCTGCTCTGCTACCTCGACCACATCCACAGCACTGATTTCCTTAAAAGCATGTTCGGGGACATCCACTACGTACAGCAGGTTCAGGTAGTCCATAAAGCGTTCCAGGATAAGATAATACACCTTTTCGTGCAGGGTGGCTTTTAGATCGGCAATCTCTACGTCCAGGGAAAAATCGATGGGAACATTGGCCAAGTTAAAATCCTTCAACAATTGCTCTACCAAGCGTTCGTATAAGTCTTGGGCATGGGCGGTTTCTAAAAGTTCCTGGCTATTGGGGAAATTCACCTTCATATCTTATCTACGTGACCACCCCCTAAAATGGTTTATTCATTTTTATAAATTATACCATCTTTCATTACAAACAGCACCAGTTCCATAGTGGCTATGTTCTGCTCCGGATTATCTGCAACCGCCACAATATCGGCAAGAAAGCCTGCTTTTAGCTGCCCTAAAGTGTCTCCCATACCCAACAGGTTTGCATTGGTTATAGTAGCCGAGGCCAAGGCCTCCGCGGCCGGCATTCCTGCTTCCACCATATAACCAAATTCCTTGGCATTGAGTCCATGTGGAAACACCCCGGCATCGGTACCGAAAGCTATGGGCACCCCTCTTTTATAGGCCCTGCCAAAGGTATCTTGTATCAAAGGGCCTATTTCCCTGGCTTTTTGGGCAACTACCTCGGGAAAATATCCCGGCACCTTGGCCTTTTCCGTAACCTGTTTCCCGGCAGTAATGGTAGGCACGAGATAGCTATCGTATTGTTTCATCAAATCCATGGTGGCCTCGCTCATATAGCTCCCATGCTCAATGGTCTTTATGCCTCCCTTTACCGTGCGCTGCATCCCCTCATCTCCATGGGCATGGGCCGCAGTCAACATGCCATAATCCTTTGCCGTATCGGTAATGGCCTTAATTTCCTCAACGGTAAATTGCGGGTTTTTTCCACTTTTTGCAACGCTTAGCACGCCTCCCGTGGCCGTTATCTTGATGACATCGGACCCGTCCTTATACCGTTGTCGCACTGCTTTCTTGCCATCTTCGGGAGAGTTCACCACACCCTCCCTGGGGCCGGGGTCTCCCATAAGACTTTTCTTCATCCCATTGGTGGGATCGGCATGGCCTCCTGTGGTGGCGATGGACTTTCCGGCCGTAAATATGCGGGGCCCTAGAACCGAGCCGTTGGTTATGGCCTTTCGCAGGGCGATGTTGACACCGGTTCCGCCAAGATCCCTTACCGTGGTGAAACCCGCCAGCAAGGTCCGCTTGGCATAGACCGTGGATTGGAAGGCGATATCCGCCTCGTTTTTCGTGAACCGGTCCATGTATGATTTTGGGCTGGATTCACTTTCTATGTGCACATGCAAATCTATAAGACCTGGCAGTACCGTCCTGTTCTTTAGGTCGATGACCTTGTCCGCTTCCGAACCTGTGGTATAGCCATTTTCAACACTTTTTATTCGATTCCCGGAAACCACTATGGTCTTCTCGGACATCATTTTCCCGGAAGCAACGTCAAGGACATTCCCACAGTGCAGGTAAATATCTTGAGCGTTTACCATATACACAGCAAGCAAGCTCAGCACAAACATTATTTTTTTCATATCTTGATTTTTAGTCAATCAATTTCTAATATTTTGTTCCCAATCCCAAGCAGATTTCATGGCTTGGTCCAAGGACGATTCCGCCTTCCATCCCAACACTTTATTGGCCTTTGTTGTATCGGCATACGCGGAAACCACATCTCCGGACCTCCGGTCCACGATCTTGTAATTCAGTTTGGTGCCGGATACCCGCTCAAAACTGGCAATGACCTCCAACACGGAACTGCCCTGCCCGGTGCCCACGTTAAAGACCTCATAATTCTCCTTGTTCTTTCTTTCCAGTAAACGTTGCAGTGCCACCACATGGGCCTTGGCCAGATCCACCACGTGGATATAGTCCCGGATGCAGGTGCCGTCAGCAGTAGGGTAATCCCCTCCAAAAACGGAAAGTTGTTCGCGTATGCCGGCCGCAGTCTGGGTAATAAAAGGGACCAAGTTCTGTGGAATTCCAATGGGCAGTTCCCCTATTTTACCACTCGGGTGCGCGCCAATTGGGTTGAAATAGCGCAAGGAAATGGCCTGCAGATGGGGCAGTACCCTGCAACTGTCACGAATAACTTCCTCACCGATCTGCTTGGTATTCCCATAGGGCGATTCAGCGTGTTTCACTGGGGCATCCTCGGTAATGGGCATTTTATCGGCCTGTCCGTAAACCGTACAGGAAGAACTAAAAATAAAACTGGCCGCTTCCTTTTTGGATAGTTCCTGAAGCAGATAAACAAGGGTCCCCAGGTTGTTTTCATAGTAGAGCAACGGCTTCTCCACACTTTCCCCAACAGCCTTGGAGGCTGCAAAATGAATAGCGCCTTCGATATCCCGGTGCCTTTGGAAAAAATCCGTGACCTTGGATTTCTCCCTAAGGTCCAATTTTTCGAATATGGGGCTTTTCCCAGTAATGCTCTCAATACCTTGGAGCACCTTTTCATCGGCATTGGACAGGTCATCTATTACCACTACCTCAAAACCTTCGTTTTGCAGTTCCACTACGGTATGGGACCCTATAAAGCCCAAGCCCCCGGTTACCAGTATTTTCATTAATATACGTTTTAATAAGTTCCAACTTGCGATTTATATTCTCGTTTTCCGGTGGATATTGAAGCCTTCTGTTCAACTACGCAACGACCTTTTTTTTCTGTCCAG
This sequence comes from uncultured Flavobacteriaceae bacterium, assembly GCA_947494825.1. GTDB lineage: Bacteria > Bacteroidota > Bacteroidia > Flavobacteriales > Flavobacteriaceae > JBNGOQ01. The sequence continues at coordinate 243,663 of CANLWN010000003.1, forward strand.
AACGATAAAAGAAGGCCCCGGCCAAAGTGTAGGCTTCGCCCACGATCAAGCCCTTATAACCGTCCCAAAAACATAAAAGCGATATGAATTTATGCATCGGCAATAAATTCCTTTACTGCATCCGTAATAAAAGTAATCTGCTCATCGTCCAGTTCCGTATGCATGGGGAGGGAAATTACCTCCTCCACCAGTTGATTGGTTACCGGAAAATCTGCTTCGTTATATCGACTGTCCAGATAGGCCTTTTGTCTGTGCAGCGGTATGGGATAATACACCCCGCAAGGTATCCCCTTGCTGTTCAGGTGTTTTACCAAACCATCCCGATTCCCATTAAGGACGCGCAGCGTGTACTGATGAAAAACGTGGCAATCACAGTCGTCGCAGATATCGGAACATGCGTTTCCCATTTTGGGAACTGCCAAGTTCGCTATGCCCTCCAAGGCCTGGGTATATTTCATGGCCGCCTTTCTACGTTGTTCGTTGTAGGCATCCAGCTTTGGCAACTTGGCACGTAACACTGCCGCCTGCAGCGAGTCCAGTCTTGAGTTTACACCCACCACATCATGATGGTAACGCTCGTACATGCCGTGGTTTACGATGCCCCGAATGGTATGCGCCAAAGCGTCATCGTTCGTGAAAATAGCACCCCCGTCCCCGTAGCACCCAAGGTTTTTGGAAGGAAAAAAGGAGGTGGCCGATACATGTCCCATGGCTCCAGCCACATACTTATGGCCATCGGCCGAGCTATATTTTGCGCCTATGGCCTGTGCATTGTCCTCTATTACGTACAATCCGTGCTTTTCTGCCAGCGCCAATATGGCATCCATATTGGCACATTGCCCAAAAAGGTGAACCGGAACTATAGCTTTTGTCTTTGGGGTAATGGCTTTTTCAATGGCGACAGGGTCAATGTTGAAAGTATCAGGTTCCACATCTACCAAAACCGGTGTAAGCTGCAGCAGGGCTATGACCTCTACCGTAGCGGCAAAGGTGAAATCAGCAGTAATAACCTCATCTCCGGGCTGTAGGCCCAAACCCATCATCGTTATCTGCAATGCATCGGTACCGTTGGCACAGGGAATAACATGCTTTACGCCCAAATAAGATTCCAGTTCCTGTTGGAATGCATGTACCTCCGGGCCATTGATAAAGGCTGCTGAATCTAGAATACGGGAAATAGATGAATTTACTTGTTCTTTAATGGATTGGTATTGACCGTTAAGGTCTACCATTTGAATTTTCTTCATCTGTATATATTATCACGGACAATATTACAAAAATAAGGAACCGTAGCCAATGGAATTCTTGGAAAGAAGCTTATTTTAGCGATAAACTACGCCAAGGTGTTTGCCATATACAATACAGCCATTGCCATTGCCTCCCTTTTCCTTAAGCTTGTTGCTTTTCTCAGTCCTAAAATACGGTTGTTTGTGGATGGGAGAAAGGATACCTTTTCGGTGCTTGAAGCGCACTTTTCCGATACCGATGACGTCCTTTGGGTACACACGGCCTCCCTGGGCGAATTTGAACAAGGGCTTCCCCTGATAGAACGGTTAGGTGAGACTTATCCCTCCCATAAAATACTGGTCACCTTTTTTTCCCCATCCGGGTTTGAGGTCAAAAAAAACACCCCAGTGGCCCACTTGACCACCTACTTGCCCTTGGATACCAAAAAGAATGCGAGAAAGTTCATTGGGCTGGTAAAGCCAAAATTGGCCCTTTTTGTAAAATACGAGATCTGGCCCAATTACCTTAAGGTGTTGGAGCAACAAGAGGTCCCTACCCTTTTGGTCTCCGCCATTTTCAAAAAAGAGCAACCCTATTTTAAATGGTACGGTGGTTTTATGCGGAATGCCTTAAGGCGCTTTTCCCATATTTTTGTTCAGGATAAGAATTCCCAACAGTTGTTGAAAGCTATAGATCTGGACAAGGTTACCGTGAGCGGGGATACCCGTTTTGATCGTGTATCCGAAATCCTGGACCGCACAAATTCCCTAGACTTTATGGAGCGTTTTAAAGGCGCCCATTTTTGTATGGTCGCCGGAAGTACGTGGCCCGAGGACGAAGCCATACTCACCGCATACATCAATGCTTCCGAACAGGATTTTAAGTACGTTTTGGCACCCCACGACATTAAACCGGACCATATTAAACGTTTGACCAGGGCCCTTGACAAAAAGACGCTGCTCTACAGCGAGATGGACCGGTATGACCTTGCCGATTTTGAGGTGCTTGTTTTGGACACCATTGGCCTACTCACCAAGGTTTATAGTTATGCGGACCTTGCCTATGTGGGCGGTGCCTTTGCCACGGGACTGCACAATACCTTGGAACCTGCGGTTTTTGGAATTCCGGTAGTCATTGGTCCACAGTATCAAGGGTTCAGGGAAGCGGAAGATCTGGTGGCGAAAAAGGGCATTCATGTGATCAGGGACCTGGGGGAATTTAGTCGCCTTATGACCCAATTCATAGCACATCCCGAATTTCTGAAAAAGACCGGGGAAATCAATCGATTCTATGTAGCGGAAAACAGGGGGGCAAGCGTCCAAATCATAGGGCATATCCGTACATTACTATAAGTTTATCCCAATCCAACATGAAATTTCTTCCATTTTTAATGCTGCTGCTAGGCCTTACCTTATTTTCTTGTCAGGGAAAAAGGGAGGAACGGCAAAATTCAAATACCAAGGAAATAAGTGTTCCTGCCGAGTCCCCTAAAGAAGTTCCCAAGGCTGAACCAAAAGTGGCTCCTCCCAGCATGGATGCGCCAAATCTGGAAAGAGCAACGAAAAAGAAGAAAAAAACAGTTCCCCAAGATACCCTTAGACCCATTAACGCCCGTTAGTTGGACTAAACCCAAATACTTGCCCTTTTTTTGTTAGTTTTACGAAAACCGGCAAAACCAGGCAGATGAATTCCAAAATTGTAAAGATTTCCCTTATTGCGGCCTTGGCCGGCTTTTTATTTGGCTTTGATACTGTAGTAATAAGCGGCGCGGACAAAAAATTACAGCTCTTATGGAGTTCCTCGGACGGATTTCACGGTGCCGTGGTTATGGGTATGGCTTTATGGGGAACCGTGGTCGGGGCCATTTTCGGAGGCATACCTACCAATACATTGGGACGTAAAAAAACCCTGATATGGATCGGTGCCTTGTATTCGGTATCGGCGATCGGCTCCGCTTTTGCCAATGACCCTATTACTTTTGCCGTGTTTCGATTTATCGGAGGTCTGGGTGTTGGTGCTTCCACCATAGCGGCCCCTGCCTATATTTCGGAGGTTGCCCCTGCCAAGAATAGGGGACGACTCGTAGGTTTTTATCAGTTTATGCTTGTTTTTGGCATCATGGTCGCCTTTTTATCCAACTATCTCCTTAGTGGTCTCGGTGAAAATGATTGGAGATGGATGGTGGGGGTAGAGGCCTTCCCCGCAATTATCTACACCTTATTTGTGCTTACGGTTCCCAAAAGTCCCAGATGGCTTTTAACGCAAAATAGAACGGAAGAAGCCAGGAAAATTTTAGCATCCATCAGTCCTGATATCTCGGTGGAAGAACTTAAAGCCGATATGGATAGGGAGCAAAACGGCAATAGCTCATCGGAAACCATCTTCATAAAAAAGTATAGATTCCCATTGATTCTAGCCTTTTTGGTGGCATTTTTCAATCAGCTTTCCGGAATCAACGCCTTCTTATATTACGCCCCAAGGATTTTTGAGGAAGCAGGATTGGGAGCAAGTACAGCACTGTTAAGCAGCATCGGAATTGGAGTTACCAATCTACTCTTTACCTTGTTGGGTATTTTCCTAATTGATCGTTTGGGGAGAAAGCAGTTAATGTACTTTGGGTCTGTAGGGTATATTGTTTCGCTCTCCTTGGTGGCCGCGGCCTTCTTCCTGGGTTGGACCGGCATGGTGGTCCCAATGTTCCTGTTTTTGTTTATTGCGTCTCATGCCATAGGGCAAGGGGCCATTATCTGGGTCTTTATTTCCGAAATATTTCCTAATCATTTAAGGAGTTCGGGGCAAGCTTTTGGGAGTTCCACGCATTGGGTATTGGCTGCCATCATACCGTCTCTAGTGCCCATACTTTTTACGAAGATCGGTCCCGGACCAGTCTTCGCCTTCTTTGCCTTTATGATGGTACTTCAGTTATTATTTGTCATATTCCTTATGCCGGAGACCAAAGGGATCTCCTTGGAGCAGCTCAGCAAAAAGCTGAGTGGGGACACCCCCCCCTCATAGTGGGCCAGCACACCGTTTATCGACAAAACAAACCGTATATCGAGACAACATCTTATTAACCAGTCATTTAGTCGAATTATGGGACCTGTCTGAAAACTATTCGGCATTTATGCTTACCTTGTAAGATAGAAAACTATACGATTATGGAAGAAATTGATTTTGGCACTCGGGTGCTGAACGGATTCCTCAGCATTATGATTGTGGTTCTGGTCGCTATCCTTGTCGCCGTTGTGGTTAGCCTCATTTTAGCAGCCTTGGGATTCTTTTAGACCGCATGGGTTCCCCTTCTTCTCCCAAGACGCAACTACCCGTATTTTAATTTCCTAAAATACCTACACTTCTTTTGCTATATTTTTCTGGACAAGATGACCCTCCATTTGGTATGGGCGGCACCTCTTTTTCGCTGTTTTATCGATGAACTGCATAAAAAATACGATTAAACCACAATTTTTGGCCTTTTCACAACATTTTTTAGCTGATGTACAATATGTCTTGCTAACTTAATGGGAGCGAAATATTGAAGTTGAACCCAAATGCAGATGTTATGAAAGAGCTATCATTTAATACCGGAATTCTCGATGCCATACTATCTATCGTAGTTGTTGCATTGGACATTGTGCTAGCACTTGTTGTTGTTGGCAGCCTACTGGCCCTTGTTGGCCTGATGTAAATCTCCTTGAAATGAATTTATAAAAAACCTTCGTTTATTTGTTGAAAATCAAAATTGCCTTTAAAGCGCTTCCTTCGGGGAGCGTTTTTTTTACAGCAATGTCCAAGACAAGGGTTTGATCTTCTTTAATTTTTGGAAGGATATACCTCTTTCCTTTTGCTTTCTATCCGCACCATGGTTTCCTTGATCCGCTCAGGATTCTTCCAAAAATCTACAAATGCCCGGAGGGCTTCATTGGCTATTTTAGGATGCGTATTCATTTCAAAAAGCGGCACCAACTGATCTACCTTTTTGATATAATCATATTGTTCCCTTTGCAGAGTACTGAGTTGGTCAGCCGCCTTGATGTGGGCCGGTATCCTATACTGCAAGGTTTTGTGATTGGATCGCTGCACCTCCTCGCTTCCAAGGTATGTAAGAAATTCATGGGCCAATTTCTGGTTTTTGGTAGACAGCGCATGGGCCCCGTACAAATGCAGGATCTCTACCTGCGGAATATTTTGCGTAATCGGTGGCATAGCAAAAAAGCCTATGTTCCCTTTCTGTTCCTGTATGGGGCCAAATTCCCAAAGCCACTCCCCTATGTTCCACATGACGGCCTTGCCTTCTGCCAGGTCCTTGACAGCAAATTGCCAATCCTGCTCTGCTGATTTTGAACTAAACGCATGGTTGTCGAACAGCGTTTTCCAATGCACAAAAACATTCCCTACCCGCTCATCCAACCAACTGATCTTTCCGGCCATAAGGTCCTCATAGAAATCAGGGCCGTACAGGCGTAAGGAGAGGATAGCGAACCATCTGGCCACAGGGGGTTCCCAGCCGTCCCCGGAAACAGTGAACGGGAGGTATCCGGCCTTGTGGAGTTTACGGCACAGCTCCAAAAGCTCGTCCCAGGTGCTGGGCGGCCGCACCCCTACCTTTTCAAAAATATCCTTGCGATACCAGATGGGGTTCCATTGAAAGCTCATGGGCACAAAATACGGGCTTCCCTCATAGGACACCGCCCTTTTTATCGCAGGAGGAAATGCCGAGTCCCAATTGTTTTGGTCCCATACCACAGATAGGTTCACAATGTCACCATTGGACACATGGGCTCTATAGACACCTTTAACAATGCCCGAAACTACATCGGGCCGTGGCTCTTGCTCAAATTTGTCAAGGATAAAATCCGGAACCGGGGCATTGTAAAAATTGTTGGCCTCATAGTTGATGGTTGGGTTTCCCCTCTCCGTTTGGAAATCGAGCAACATCCCGGCATCCCAGTTGCCTGCGGGTCCCCCGCCGTGATTTGCCACATAGCTGAGATCGGGGCTGGTGGATCTATTGAAATTTGAAGCGATCCTTATTTGCATGCTTCCCAGTGAGTTGTAATGGTTGCGTTGGGCCTCGGTGAGACTTTGCAAAGTATCGGTTATTTTTAACCCAGTGGTATAGGCTGCTATGGCGGCTTCATTGGCCCCTGTTTTCAAGAGTCCGTGCCCATAACTGTAATAGGGGCTGATCATATGGGGAAAGGCCTTAAGATTGGCCTGGAAGATCTTAACGGCCGCTTCTTCCCTTTTCTCTGCGATAAGTTGATATCCAAGATTGTTCAACTGTGCAAAGGAAAAGTCGTACTTGTCCGCTTCCTGGGCTTTGAGCACTTCATACGTTTTAAGTGCCTGGTCAACCCCTTCGGTTTTCACCAGCTCGTGCAGTAATTGGGTTATGGGTTCTTTGACGTTCTGGGCGCTACAAATAATCGGAAGCAATATGAGGAGATAAGGGTGTAATTGTTTTATCATGGCCCTAGGTTTTTCTAAAAATACCAATAATCCCCCTGCCAAAGTGTTAGCAAAAACTTAAGAAAAAGAGATTTCCCCTGAAACCATAAATGAAAATATCCAAATTTGTAAGGTGTGCCCCAGAAGTAAAATTGCTATGCCTTCACTGATCGCGGTATAGCGACCCTATGGTGTTGATTTGATCAATTATTTGTATTGTTGTCAAACAAAGACCATCACTTTAAATCAAAGGCTAAAAAGTTGTTTGGCAGGCATACTTTAAATACCTGTGGAAAATCGGAACACGATGCACCCGGATTTGTTGGACTATATCCAAAGATACGTAGACCTCTCAGAAGAGGAAATAGCGCTCTTTGTATCCTATTTGAAGCCCAGGAACCTGAAGAAAAAGGAGTTCCTTCTTGAAGCAGGGCAAGTGTGCCGATCAAGATACTTCATCATCAAAGGAGTAGTCAGGCAGTTTTATATTGACAAAAAAGGAAACGAACAGATCATTCATTTTGGGGTGGACAACTGGTGGATCACGGATTATGAGAGCGTCATTAACAAAACCGTTTCCAATTGCTATATCGAGGCCCTTGAGGACACACAAATTCTGGAACTGTCCGAGGAAGACCTTAACCGCCTGTGTGTTGAACTCCCTAAAGCCGATCAGCTTTTCAGAAAAATAATGGAGAAGACCTATATTGCCATACAGGCAAGATTGGAATTTATGATGAGCCTGTCCGGAGAGGAGCTGTTCCAAACCTTTATTTCCCACAATCCCGATTTTGTCCAAAGAGTCCCCCAATACATGATTGCCTCCTATTTGGGCATGTCGCCTGAGTTCGTTAGCAAGATTAGGAGCAGAAAAAAATAATCACATTTCTTAATCTAGATTAAGAATCCCCAATGGTGCCTCTAGTAATTTTGTCCAAAAACATATACAATGAAAAAAGCATTTTTATACTATTCGTTCATTCCACTGATCATAGGTTGTTCAGGGCAGTCTAAAAACAAGGATATGGCCACCGCAACCCCAAAGGAAGAAGCATCTGTTCATATGAAAGCAACAACCATCAACGAGAATCTGCCCACTATTGGGGTGCTCATTTTTGAAGGCGTTATTATGAACGAGGTGATAGCACCGCTAGATGTCTTTTCCAACACCGATGCCAACGGAAAATCGCTCTTTAATGTGATAACCATAGCAACTGAAAACAAAACGTACCAAAGTGCCCATGGTTTGCAAATAATTCCTGATTACGTGGCCGATGACCTACCGGAATTAAGTGTTTTGGTAGTGCCCAGTTCCTATAATCCTGTCGATCAGACATCGGACAGCAAATTGGTGGCATTTGTCAGGGAACAAAACAAGACTACGGATTATGTGGCCAGCCATTGCGCGGGCGCCTTCATCATTGGTGAGACAGGAATCGCCGATGGCAGGGAAATTGTGACCTATGTAACGGGCGGTAAGGCGCTGCAGGCTGATTACCCTGCCTTAAAAGTGGCCGATGACAGCAAGGTAGCCGTGGTGCAGGACGGAAAATTCATATCGTCCAATGGAAGTTTGGTAAGCTACATCGCTTCCTTTGACCTGCTGGAAAAGCTCACAGATACCAATCACAGAAAATTTGTGGAATCCGCCATATTGTTCGACCGATTAAAGATGTAGGGTCCGGCATTTGGCAAGGCGTTAAAAAGTAGGAATCTGACCGGTCCCTGCTTTTTTGTTTCGGCCAAAAGGACACTTCGCAACATGGGTGGACCGCTTTTTCCTTGAAAATTATGTGGTCACGTTTTCTATCTCTAAATTGTCCAATTAAAAAGAACAAGTAATCACATTAAAATGCATTAAACCCAAAATGAAATGAAAAGAAACCTCGTTCTATGCTGCGCCAGTTTCCTGTTGGCGCTAGCATCACTCAATGCCCAAGCCCTGCAGGATTCGTTGGCGGTTGAAAGGGCCGCCTTGGACTATATTGAGTCCCAACACCAACTTAAACCCGAACTCATGGAAAGTGCCCTGCATCCAAGAATGGTAAAAAGAACCTTCTGGACCGACAAAAAAACTAAAAAACAGTATTTGCGGGAAACCTTTGCCGATGCCATGGTCCTCTTGGCGGAAACCTATAACATAGAAGGGGACAGGTTTCCAGAGCCCCCTAAAAAAGAGGTCGTTATTCTGGATATTACCGGAAATACGGCGTCGGTGAAACTCATCGCGGACGAATGGATCGATTTGATGCATATCATTAAACTCAATGGCACGTGGCAAATCGTGAACGTGCTTTGGCAGTTTCACGATAGCTCCAAACACTGAAGGGAGCTAAAACGAACTGACCGTGATTTGGCATAAAATCTTTCTGTACACTGGATTGATTTAAAAAACCTTTATACCATGGAAAATATCCCTAACTGGATCATACTTTTATTTGTTGCCACTACCCTACTCACTATTTTCCTGTTTTGGTTGGCCGCCAAAAAGAACAAAGGCGTCTTGTACGTCCTAGTCATCTGGCTTTTGATCCAAGCGGGCATTGGACTATCGGGCTTTTATCAAAATTTTGATGCCGTACCGCCCAGGTTTATCTTTTTGTTGGCGCCTGGCTTTGTCATAGCTGCGCTACTGTTCCTGACCAAAGGTGGTAAAACATTTATCCAGTCGTTGGATCTTAAATGGCTGACGCTCCTGCATACGGTAAGGGTTCCTGTGGAGTTAGTGCTCTTCTACATATTTCTGGGCGACCTTATACCAGAGGATATGACCTTTGAAGGTAAGAACTTCGATATTATTTCGGGATTAACCGCACCGCTTATTTACATGGTCGCCTTTAGAGGGGGAGGTGTAAAGCGCAAGCTGTTGCTCTTCTGGAATGCCATCAGTTTGGGCTTGTTGATCAATATCCTGACCATCGCCGTGCTCAGTGCAAAAACCCCTTTTCAACAAATAGCCTTTGATCAACCCAACATCGGGGTGATGTACTTTCCTCTGGTTTGGCTGCCATCGGTCATCGTACCCCTGGTCCTTATTTCGCAGCTGGCTAGTATTTCAAAATTGCTGGCTAAAGGCAAATGAACGGCGTTTTACGGCAAACCCATATAATTTTTCGTAGACCATGATGGGCCCATAGCAAAAACAAAGCATGAAAAGGATGGATGAACCTATAGCAAAATACCGCAACATGTTGTTCCCCTATGCCTACAACATCATAGGGTCTGCAGATGACGCAAAAGACATTGTCCAAGATGTCCTAAGCAAACATTTTGTTTCAAAAAACGAAACTTCAAATGAAATAAGGAACGAAAAAAATTATCTCATCACTAGCGTAGTGAACCACGCGATCAACGTCAAAAATCGCACTAAAAAATTCGCTTCCCATTTGGAGCAGCTCCCGGAACCTGTGGCGACGGAAGAATCGGACCTGGAATTGCATCTTAAGGACATTGTTTCCTACTCCTTGCTTGTTTTATTGGAGCAATTAAACGTTAGGGAAAGGGCCGTATTCATTTTAAAAGAGGCCTTTAACTATTCGCACCAGGAAATTGCCGAGGTCATCTCGGGCACCGCCGAAAATTCCCGAAAACTCTTGAGCAGGGCCAAGGCCAAGATCAATCCAGCAAGAAAACCTTCGGCCAAAATAGCCAAGGGGGAGGCTACTGGGTACCTCAACAGATACGTCACCGCCATAAGCAATGGGAACGTTGAGGAATTGGAGGCCTTGTTTTCCGAAGATATCAGGGTCGTTGCCGATGGAGGCACAGATGTGAAGGTACTTCGCAATTTGACCTTGGGCAGAGAGAACTGCATTGTTCTTCTTCTGGAGGTATACAAAAAATTTCAGATAGGACAGACCATCCGATTTGTAGAAATAAATCACCAACCAGCCATTCTCTTCTATACGGGTGAGGAACTTAACACTTGTCAGGTATTTTCCATTGCTTCCAATGGGAAGGTATACGCAATCAACTCGGTAATAGATCCCAAAAAATTGAAAAACATAGCAACCCGATCAGCCATTTAAAATGGGGGTAACCACAATATGAATCCGAGGTGAGTTGGCAGTCGTTTCACGTAGAAAGCGGGTTTCGATAGCAACACCGTCACGTTTTGCACCCCAATTTTGTCTATTTCCTATAGACAAAATTGCAACAAATGAAACGATTATTAAGAATTGACTCCAGTTCAAGAAAAGAAGGTTCCCATTCCAGGAAGCTTGCCGATTTGGTCGAGGAAAAGTGGAAAGCCTCACACCCTAAAGGCAAGGTAGTCTACCGCGATCTGGCAGATTTTAACGTGCCGCATATTCACAACAAAACCATCCAAGGTTTTTACACGCCCCATGACCAACGAGGTGCGTCTCTCAAAGTAGCCCTTGAAATCTCGGATGAATTGATCGCCGAATTAAGTAATGTCGATGATATACTGATCAGCAGTCCGCTCTACAATCTGAATGTTCCGTCCAACCTTAAGGCGTATTTTGATCAGGTAGTCCGTGTGGGAAAGACCTTTGGTATTGATGAAGACGGTAAGTATTTCGGCATGCTAAAAAACAAAGGAGCCTATCTGGCCCTTTGCAAAGGCGGGTCCTATTTGGGAACACCTATGGAGCCTTATGATTTTCAGGAACCCTACCTAAAAACCATATTGGGACATATGGGCATCGAAACGAAAAGGGCGTTCTCTTTGGAAGGAACGGCGTACCCTGAACAATTGGACAAAAACATGATGAAAATTAAACAACAGATTCTAGAAACTTTTTAAACCCAAAACATATGAAGGTAGATTTTTTTAATGACCAGTTAGAGAATAGGGCCTCGGTAATTCCCGTTGAGGAAGGAGAAACATTTAAAATGAACGGCATCTCATTTACCTTCAAGGTCACTAGCGAACTGACCAATGACCAGTTAGGCGTGTATACGATAAAGCTGGCACCGAAAGCCATAGGGGCCAAATTGCATTACCACCGGTTCATGGATGAGACCTTCATTGTGCAAAGTGGTACCCTGACCATCTTTGCCGGTACCCCGACCAAACGATACGATGTAGGTCCGGGTACGGTCGTCTATGCCCCCAGAATGACGCCCCATGGCTTTCAAAACGACACCGACGAGGAGGTAGCGTTAACTCTGCTTTTTAATCCGTCGCAGAAACGGGAAGGATTCTTTAGGGGGCTAAATGAAACACTCAGCGAACAGCCGATCGACCCAGGGAAATACCTCAAATTGTATAACAAATACGACAGTTTTCCGGTGGACACCTCCAATATGTTGCCGGTAAGGGAGTAAGAACTTTCAAAGGAAGCGTATAAAAACCTGGTGCTGGATGCATTGGAACAAAACAGCTTCCCATTTCCGGGAGGCTTTCGCGCTTTGTGCAGGCCCTTCGACCCTGCTCAGGAAATACTCAGAGACTCCTCATGGCTTGTCTAGGGTGTGCAAACCGCCTGCGTGCTTTAAAAAATGAAGCCAAATCCGCTGATTTTTAAAATAAACAATTGGGAAACAAAAAGCCCCGGAGTGGTTCCCGGGGTTTTTTCATTGTGAAAACGAACTTATGGATTGGATTAAAATCCTTTTTTTGCTTTAGCCTGTAAGGCTTTGAGTGCCTCGTCAGGGTCACAACTATTGGTTTCAATACGTGCTTTTGCAATGAGTTCGTCCTTACTGAAGATATCAAAACTATCCACTTCCTTTTCTTCCCCGTTAATAACAATAAACGGTCTGAACTCCTTGGTTACGTGAATATAGGTAAACCCTGACTTTTCAAGTCCTTCTGTGAGTTCGGACACACAAGCTTCAACGCCATCCCTTAATTTCTCAAGTTCTTCTACGGTAGGCAGCCGATCCACGATAAGCTGTGCGTCAAACCTTAATCCTTCTGCTTCCCCGATAAATTTTACATTGTCAGCAGCTTCCAATAACTGGGCTTTTTGCGTGGAAGTTAAAATGGTTTCGTTGATGGTAACGTTTTCCATGTCCGTTCGGGTTAAGGTAGTGCATCCCAAGACAGTACCACCATGTATTATTGTTACGGAAAAGGTTCTGTTGAGCCTATCCAAAGCGGCCAAGTCCCGTAATGCTCCTTCCAGTTCGGTTCGGGTGGTTTCATTGTCATTTTCATCGGCAACCGCATTCCTCAGTCTTGCCAATGCGTTTCTATGTCCCCTGACTATGGCATCTATCTGCCCCGATAGATTGTCACTGCAAAGTACACGATCGTTATCGCTTAAAAATGAATTAATGGTGTTTCTTCCGGCTGTGGTGCCGGCGTCCACTGCATCGTCCAGGGCATTTTCACCTTGAGCTACGATACCAGGGAGCACCACCCTTAAACCTCTTAAACTCAGCTCAAGCTCATATCGTTCATTTGCCGCCTCAAGGTCGGCTATGGCGTTTTCGGTGGTTTCAATGGCCGCATCAATTTGAGCTGTTACGGTCTCTGAAATACCGTCCACGAAATTGGATGGTGGGGTGGCCGTAACTTTGGTTTGATCCTTGGCAACCACGGCGTTGGCCTCCCAGATCTCATCATCCACGGTAACCTTGCCGGTCAGGGAAAAGGCTTCTTGTGTAAGCCTTAAGGCTCCATCAACGCTTTTAATGCCTGTTGGGGTTTCCAATCCAAGACTTCCTGAGAGACCCATATCAAATGCCCCGGTCTGTTCTACATAGCCGTAAAGATTTAACCTGCCATCTGGACTAACAGGGACAAACTCGGGCCACCAGGAAAGATCGGGATCCACAAGTCCGTTCACAAAGGCCCTGGCATTTATGCCTTCATTACTGCTGGCCTCTGCCACAATGGCTGCGCTGCCCTGCCCAATGGGAAAACCAAAGGACACAATGTTTTTGATATCGGCCGAAAATTGCATGCTACCGTTGATACCCGCACGATATCCAACACCAATATTCGAATTCATGGGTTCGCTAAGGTTAAAATCTACGTCAAAACCACTGTTCTTATAATAAAGGCCACTAGCCTCCAAAACGGTCCAAAATGAAAAGGTGCCTCCGGTAACTGTTTTAGCGTCAAAGGCCACTACATTTTCAACGGGCAAGGTGGGCTCATACCTAAGGTAAGCGTTGGAAGAACTGCCGAAGCTTACACCCGATACCTCGTCTTCCCCTCCATCGTTGTCACCACCGCCATTATTTCCATCTCCATTGTTGCTCCCCAAGCCACCATTGATTCCTACCGAATAGAAGAACATGGGGTCATCATAATCGGCAATTAAGGTAATATGACCTCCGCTTAACGGAGGGGAAATGGTGATAGGCTTTGTGGCATCTGGATCGTCATTGGCCCCGATTTGCAATTCAATGGCCACGGAAATCGCAAAGACAAAATACCGCCTTTCATCCTTTAGCCTAATTTCAAAATCGCGATTGTCATTGAGGAACTTCCCGGTAAAAAAACCAACGTCTGCCTGAACGGGATTTTCAAACTCAAAATAGTTGGATGGAGAAGGTATTTCCACCGTGCCGCTGAAATTCTTCAAGGAACCGTCCTCATTGAATTCAACATCCAGATCGGCTTCTTCGAATACCACGGCGTCCCCGGATTCTGTTTTCATGGTTACGGTACCTTCAACGGTATATCCATCTTGGGTTTCGACCACATTGCCTTCCGGAGTGATATCATCTCTGGTAATTCCTTCTATTGGTACACCGCCATCATCGTCCTCACATTGGTCTGGACATAGATTGGGATTTCCACAAGGATTATCAACACAAGGATCAACGGCAATGGGCTCAATGCTACTTTCCTTACTGCACGAAATCATCAGTATAATAAGGCTTGTAATTATTGCTAAACTCGATAATTTGGCTTTCGATTTCATAATACTCTTGTTTTGTGGTTAAACTTCTTTGATCGTTTTGTGAGACCTGCCCGGTAAACGGTCTGCAGCCCTTAGCCGAGCAAGACCACAAAACTGGTTTGTCAACTCAATGACATAACAAACCTAACCCGTTGATTATGAGGAATAAAAAAAGTAGGGTGGACAATAGGTGGACACCTTCAAATTAGTTGAAGGACAAAAGGTGGACGGTCTCGCAGCCTCTATTTTTAAAGGCTTAACACTAAATCTTGCAAAGAGTCTTCCGTGGTGATATCCAATTTTTTGCGAAGGCGATAGCGGGCTTTTTTGATGCCTTCCGGTGAAATATTGAGGATGTTGGCAATCTCTTTTGAGGATAAATTCATCTTTAAGAGTGCCAACAGGCGAAGTTCGTTTGAAGTCACATCGGGATATTTCGCTTTGACATTGCTATTGAAGTCTTTATGCACTTCTTCAAAGTAACGGGCAAAGTTTTCCCAGTTATTATCATCCTGTAAATCAAAATTAATGGTGTGGATCAATTGTTGATATCCATTTTTAGGCGCTTCCCTATCCTTTAGATCTTGTGCTTTTTGTTTTAGACTTTCCAACACCTCATTCTTTTTGGCCAAATGCAGGGCATGGGTGGTCAATTCTTTCTTTTTAAAGGCCAGTTCTGCATCTACCCTTTCTTTTTCGAGCTTGTTGCGCTTTAATTTTTGCCGAATACCGTAAAAACCGATAAGCGAAAGCACAAGCAAGCTTCCCAAAAGAATTTTTTGTAGCGCACTGATTTCGGCTTTTTGTTCCAAAACTTTAATCTCTTTTTCTTGCAAAGCTATTTGCTGCACTTTTTTTTCTGTGTCAAATTGGGCACGTAACTCCTCGATTTGTTGTGATTTTTCAATATTCCAAACAGAATCGTTCATCGATTTGTGCCTTTTGAAATCAGCTAGCGCTTGCGAAGGTTGACTAAGGGCTTCGTAGGATGCAGATCGGTATTTATGTGCAATGGATAGAATAAATTTTGCGTCTGTGATTGCTATGCATTCGTCAAGTGTTTCAATGGCTTTTCTGTAATCCTTCCTATCATAATATGCGTTTCCCAGGTTTAATAAAGCCACTGACAGGGCAAATTCATTGTTGCCTTTGCGCCATATGTTCACCCCTTTTATCAAGTATGGAATACCTTGCTCAAAGTTACCTGCTTCGACCGCCAATCCTCCGAGACGATCATAGGCCGTTGCCTGATCATCTTCAAAATTCTCCTGTATCGTAACAGACAACATTTCCTCGAAATACGCCTTGGCGAGGGGCCTTTGATCCAGCAGGACATACGTACTGCCCACGCTTGAAAGTGTCCTTACCATCTCTCTTTTTTCATTGAGTTGCTTAAATAGGGTTAAGGCTTCCAAATTGTATTCCAAGGCAGGCTTTAGATTGTTCATTTTTAAATTAAGGCTCCCAATTATTTCTAGCGCAACGGCCTTACTCATTTGAAGGCCCATGGAATCAGCTATTTTGTATGCGGTCTGGGAATCTTGGAGCGCCTTTGCATAATTATCCTGAAGTCCAAGTATTCTAGCTTTGAGTAACAAGTCCTTGGTATAGGTTTCGAAGTCAACGATGCCCAATGAATCTTGAAGCGCCAGATTTTTATCCAAAAGCTCACTGGCTTTGTCATCTTCATAATCCTGATAATGCTTCTTTGCTCTATTACTGTTAGCTATTATATCCTCTCCTAAGATTTCGTTGTTTTCCTGCGCAACTGCACACAAACTAATGCTAAATGAAATAAATAAGAGGAGTTTTGAGGCTTTCATAGCGGTTGGATTACCTACTAAAAATAGGGAATTAAAACGAACCTATTGAAAAAAACACTTGTGCAGAAGGGTTTCCCGAAAAAGTTTAAAAAATCAGTTTTGACAATATCAGGGATTTAAAAAACAAATCGTGTAAAGAATCTTCAGCGGTTATCTTGAATTTGTACTGTTCGTTGAAGCGAACTTTTGTTAGGACTTGGTTCATCCGCCAAGTATCTTGATTTAAAGTTTCAGGTGCTTTCCCTTTGAAAGGAAAGTGTACATCCCCCTCTGCCCCGCTCAGGATAAACTCCGAGACTTGGCACGGCCTGCACACAGTACAAACCTTATTTGTTGGTTTACCCACCTCAAAAAACGAAGCCCGTCCAAAAATGGACGGGCCCTTACTTTGTACAGGCGGAGAGACTTCCCGCAGCTTCGTGCGGGATAAACCCTGCCTGCCGGAAGGCAAGTTCTCGCTCCCCGCTTCAAAAAAACGAAGCCCGTCCAAAAATGGACGGGCCTTTACTTTGTACAGGCGGAGAGACTCGAACTCTCACACCTTTCGGCACTAGATCCTAAGTCTAGCGTGTCTACCAATTCCACCACGCCTGCAAAAGGACTGCAAATATAAAGTAAAATTTCAATTTAAAAACACTACGTCTTTAAAAAATAGTGCTGCTTTTTGTACATTTAAGCTACCATCAAACTTTGGTATATGCAAAACATAGGTGAATACGTGGTCCAACACAGGGACCGATTTATCAAAGAGCTTGTCGAACTCCTAAAAATCCCTTCCGTCAGCGCCGATCCCGCCTTTTCTCAAGACGTGATGGATACCGCCCAAGCCGTGGCCCGATCCCTTGAACAGGCCGGTTGTACAGCGGTGGAAATTTGTGAGACCCAAGGATATCCTATTGTATATGGAGAGCGAAAAGTGAGCGCCGACCTGCCCACGGTATTGGTCTATGGCCATTACGATGTACAACCCCCAGATCCCATAGACCTATGGGATTCGCCGCCCTTTGAACCGGTCATCAAGGCCACCGAACTGCATCCGGAGGGCGCTATTTTTGCCCGAGGTGCCTGCGATGACAAGGGACAATTCTATATGCACGTGAAGGCCTTGGAGTTTATGGTGAAAACCGACCAGCTGCCCTGCAACGTAAAATTCATGATCGAAGGAGAGGAAGAAGTAGGCAGTAGAAGTCTGGCAGCTTTTGTAGAGGAAAACCAGGAGAAGCTGTCCAACGATATCATTTTAATTTCCGATACCGGCATGATTGCCAAGGAGGCGCCCTCCATTACTACAGGCCTTAGGGGCCTTAGTTATGTGGAAGTGGAAGTTACCGGTCCCAATCGGGATCTGCACTCGGGGCTATACGGCGGAGCGGTGGCTAACCCCATCAATATCCTAGCGAAAATGATCGCGTCCCTTCATGATGAAAACAACCATATTACCATTCCAGGATTCTATGACGAAGTAATAGAACTATCCCAGGAGGAGCGTGCAGAAATGGCCAAAGCCCCCTTTGAACTGGAAGCGTATAAAGACGAACTGGATATTGAAGCGGTGTATGGCGAAAAGGGCTATACCACCAACGAACGCAACTCTATACGGCCTACACTCGATGTCAATGGCATTTGGGGCGGCTATATCGGCGAAGGGGCCAAAACCGTTATCGCCAGCAAGGCCTATGCCAAAATCTCCATGCGACTGGTTCCCAACCAAGATTGGGAGGAGATTACCACACTTTTCAGTACGCACTTTAAAAACATCGCCCCAGAAGGGGTAAAGGTGAAGGTAACCCCGCACCACGGGGGGCAAGGATATGTTACCCCTATTGATTATGTGGGCTATAGGGCAGCAGCCAAGGCCTACGAGACCACTTTTGGTAAGACCCCCATCCCACAAAGGACCGGGGGCAGCATTCCCATCATCTCGCTCTTTGAAAAGGAACTGGGTAGCAAGACCATCTTGATGGGCTTTGGATTGGATACCGATGCCATCCACTCGCCCAACGAACACTTTGGGGTCTGGAACTACCTCAAGGGCATTGAGACCATTCCCTATTTTTATTCCAATTTTACAGAAATGAGCAAACAATAGGGTGCTTCCCCATGTTGGTCAAAACGGTATTCAGGGGAGTTGCGAATACCCGTTTCGTGTTTTCCAAAGAAAGTATTTTTCAAAAAGTACTTTGGAAAAATCATAGAAGACATTGGGAATCATGATGGCAAAATTTCTGGGTTTAAAAAGTCGGTCACTTATAATGATCACCTCCTTTTTTCCGGCATCCATCACACATATTCCCGGGATCCTGCCCCAGGCTTTTTTCTTTAGTTTGTCCTTTCCTTTGGTGACCCTTATGATGTTCTCCGCCACAATTTTGCCGGTCTCATCGGAAGGGTATCCCGTTTTAGGTCCCGAAAAAGGCACTTTACCAGGGGTAAAGGGCAACTTTACGTCCACGGCGATCCCGGCAGCCCAAACATTCGGGATTTCCATATGTCTATAGTCTTCCCCCACCGGTAAATAGCCCGTGGAAGTAGCTCCCAGTTGTCCGGAATTGGTCACAAAATCGACCCCAAGGAATGGTGGCATCAACATGGTAAAACTACTTGGCAATGCTTCCCCGGAAGTTAAGATCACCTTATCCTCCATAACTTCCTTGACACCCACCTCTGTGCGGTAATGGATGTGGAACATTTTCATAAAGGACTTCAGCATCGTTTCCCCTCCGGTTATCCCGTCAATTCCGAAATGCCCCAAAAAAGTCTCGGGAGTAATCCAATAGAGGTCCACTTTTTTTCTGATCTTTTGTTCCCGGAGCCATTTTTCAATATTGAACAAAAACTCGTAGGCCGCACCCATGCAGCCTGCGTTTTGTGTAGCCCCGATGACGATAGGCCCAGGGTTTTTCCTGAATTCTTCCAACTTCTTTCTGATTCTCATTGCGCCATTGGGCGTACCTACATAATAGGCATGCTCCTTGATTCCTGGTGCCACGTCATATTTCACTTTGGGGCCTGTGGCGATCACCAAATGATCATAGGACACTTCTCCCTTTGTGGTAAAGACCAGCTGTTTGTCCGGATCTACCCTTAAGGCCTCGGCATGTCTGTATTCCACACCTTTTTTTTCAAGGATTTTATCCTTTCTAAAGGAAATGTCCTTTACTTCCCTTCTTCCAAAGGGAACCCAAATGAGCGAAGGAATAAACAAAAACAAGGGCGATTTGTCTATCATGATCACCCTGTGATCCTCTTTTCCCTTACGTTTAATTTCCAAGGCTGCGGTCATCCCCGCAAAATTACCGCCTACTACTACTGTTGTTGTCATGGCTTAGGATTTTATTGTATTAAAGTTAGGACATTTAAAGAAGAAAAAGTGTGACCAAAGTCACATAAGGCTAAGGCCTGTCTGTCCTAAAAGAGGTGTTAAAAATTAACTCTACACTTGTAGAATATAAAAATTTATTCTATGTTTGTAGAATAGATTCCAAAAGTGTAGTAAATGAAACTGTCAAAGACCGAAGAAGAGTTGATGAACCATCTCTGGAAAATGGAGAAAGCCTTTATGAAAGATCTCTTGGAGGCCTATCCGGACCCAAAACCTGCAACCACTACGGTGGCGACCTTATTAAAGCGCATGACGGACAAAAACTTTATCGCCTATACCACCCATGGAAAATCCAGGGAGTATTACCCTTTGGTGAAAAAGAAGGACTATTTCTCCAAACATGTGAACGGACTTATCAAGAACTTCTTTAATGACAGTGCCTCCCAATTTGCCTCTTTCTTTACCAAGGAGACCAACCTCAGCAAGGAAGAGCTGGAGGACCTGAAGACCTTGATCGATAACGAACTCAAAAAGAAATAAGATGTTGAACTATTTGCTAAATTCGGGCGCATGCCTGGCCCTTTTCTTTTTGTTCTACAAACTATTGTTGGAACGGCAGCATATGAATGTCTTTAAAAGATATTACCTATTGGGTGCCCTGCTGGTATCCTTGGGCATTCCCCTCCTGACCTTTACCATTTATCTTGAACCTGCCGCCCAGTTGGCACCCGTGCTTCTGGAATCGGCGAACGGCACCATTGAGCCAGTTCCAACGGATTTGGACACCCTAAACCTACCCTTGATCCTTTGGTCTATCTATGGTGTCGGAGTGGCATTGTTCAGTTTTAGATTTGTAAAGAACCTGCTGCAACTGCGGCGGCGGATAAAACACAATCCCAAACAAAAAGTGAACCGTATTACCCAGGTGTTGCATACCGAACCCCTGGTGCCCCATACCTTTTTCAACTATGTATTTTTGAACCGGGGAAAATTTGAAACCCATCAGATTCCTCGGGAAGTGATGATGCATGAGGAGATCCACGCCCGACAAAAGCACTCGTTGGACATTCTCTGTATCGAATTTGTACAGTTGTTGTTGTGGTTTAACCCCTTCATCTATCTACTAAAACGCGCCATAAAGCTGAACCATGAGTTTTTGGCCGATTCCGAAGTGGTCCAGAAAGGAATTGAGCCGGCCGTATACCAAAAAACCATATTATCATTTTCATCAAATACCTATCAGCCGGTATTGGCAAATGCCATCAATTATTCATCCATCAAAAAACGATTTACCGTCATGAAAACAAAAACATCAAAACGCGCCATCTGGATCAGAAGCTTTTTAACACTTCCCCTTTTAGCACTGTTGTTGTCCAGCTTCAGCCAAAAAAACTATGTGCGGGAGCCGTCCGCAGCAATCACAACTGACAACCACCCCATACAAGAGGAAAAGGCCTCTGCCCAAGTAGTGGCCGAGTACAATAGCCTGGCCAAGGCATACAATGTGGTTCCCCTGGATCCGAGAAAAGTACGCTCCGAAGACCTTTTGCGCATGGACCATATCTATGCGCTTATGACCCCGGTACAGCGCAAAACTGCCGAGCCCTTACCCACGCATGTGGCTCCTCCCGTTGTGCCACAAGAAAAGGCCACTCCGGCCATGGTGGCCGAGTACAATGCGTTGGCCAAAAAATACAATGCGATGCCCAAGGAGCATATGCGTATCCTAGGGAGCGAGGTAGAACGTATGCGCTACATTTATGACCTGATGACCGCTGCCCAGAGGCAGGATGCTGAGCCCTTCCCCGAGCTTCCAGAACCACCGCCTCCACCAGTACCACCGCTTGTGGACGAAGTTGTTGAAGTGGCTCCGGTGATCAAAACCGAACAAATCATAGAAGTTGACCCCACTTTTGAAACCGAGCATGAGGTAGAGGTTCAAGAAGTAATGGAGACAGCGCTAGCGGTGGAAGTCAGGCCCACTTTGCCTCCGGAACCAGAGGTGAACGTGGTGAAGCCAATTTTGCCCGAACAGGTAAAAGTCCTAGTAGTGCCGTCTCCCCCAGCGCCAGCGAAATCACCAAAAGACTTTATCGAGGAAATGGCCGAGAAAAATGCGGAGTTCTACCACAATGGCAAAAAAATATCCGCGTCCAAAGCCCTCAAGATTTATCGGGAGGCCAAAGGCCTGCATTTAAGAGCCAGGCATACCGGCCTAAAAAGGCCCATAGTGGAGCTATCCAGCGAACCCTTTGACATTATCGAGGATTAATTTGTACCCCTTCAACATGACCCAACGTATCCCCATCGGGAATCCGCTCTGTGCGTTCCTGTCCGTTCTTTGTTTCCTTTCCTGTGAACAAGGAAAACCAGGAAGCTCCCAAATAGGGAATTTGCAAAAGGAAGATTCCCTGGAAATTGCTCAAATGATATCCGTCAGGGAGCAGGCCATGATCAAAAAGGAAATCCAAGCGGCCCTCGATCAATTTTCTGAAAATGCCACTTGGATCAACTCCCAAGGCTATTATTTTGAGGGCAAGGAGCACGTGGCCAAATTCCATCAGATGCTCACGGGAAATGACAGTCTGGACTATTATTATGAGGCCGGAACGCCAAGGATCCGCCTAATAGATTCCAAAAACGCCTTGGCCTATTACTCTTGGAAAATGTTTTGGCACAAAAAGGAAACACCGGCAGATACCACCTTTAAGGAAATCGGTTTAATGACCCTCTCCGCACATAAGAAAAATGACCGTTGGAAATGGATTGCCGTGACCAACCAACATACGCCCTGGTTTTATAAAAACGTGGCCCCGGTATCCGTAGATTAAATTTTAGGTAGGCTTGTCGAAAATCGAAAAAAATCATAAAATCCGTGCAAAAGCCCCAACTTTTGGGGCTTTCCTGTAACAAATTGTCGGGAATCGCGTTCTAACATTCTATCAATCCATTTAGAACACTGTTATGATACAAAACTTTTTTATCCTCTGCTCCGGGGCGGATGCCTCTATTTTGGAGACCTGTTCTCCTGGAGAACGCAACAAATATGCTGGCATAGGCGCCACTGTTTTTTTCACGGCGGTCATGGCTTTTATCGCCTGCAGCTATGCCCTTTATACTGTTTTTGATAACGTATACACTGCCATTTTCTTTGGCCTTATCTGGGGTCTGCTCATCTTTAACCTGGACCGTTTCATTGTTTCCACCATTAAAAAAAGGGACCGTTTTAGAAGTGAGTTGCTCCAGGCAGCTCCACGAATCGTGCTGGCGATTATTATTGCCGTGGTCATTTCCAAACCTTTGGAAATGAAGATCTTCCAAAAGGAAATAGATCAAGTGCTCCTGGAACAGAAAAACGAACTTACACTGGCCAACAAGGAACAGATCGCCCAACAATACACACCGGTGGTCGCCGGCCTTAATCAAGAAATAGATGCCCTAAAGGGCGAGATAACCGCCAAGGAGGCCGAGACCAATGCGCTTTATGAAACCTATATTTCAGAGGCCGAGGGCCGGGCAGGGACCATGTTGCTGGGAAAAGGACCGGTCTACAAGGAAAAAAGGGAAAAACATGACGCCTATCTTTTGGAACTGCAGCAACTGAAACAGACCAACGGACAGAAAATTGCGGACATCGAAACGCAGATTGCCAATCTAAATACGGAGTACGCCGTCGCAGTAAATGATTCCCAGCCTATTATTGATGGTTTTGACGGACTTATGGCACGGATCAATGCGCTGGGCGAACTGCCCTGGTTTCCATCCTTCTTTATCTTTTTACTTTTCCTGGCCATCGAAACGGCACCGATCGTTGCCAAATTATTGGCGCCCAAAGGACCATACGACCTAAAACTCGAAGATGAGGAAACCGCTGTGGAGACCTGGGTGACCCAAAAGGTGCTCCAGCGTCAAAAGATATTGGCCACAGACACTTCCCTGAACGAAAAAATCTACGGTGAGATTGCCGAGGAAGAGGCCGTTTACGCCTACAAGAAACAGAAGGCAGAGGAATTGTTGCGCTTGCAGGCCGACACCTTCCACGATCTACAAATAAAGAGCCTTTAAGACCATATAGTCAAAAGGACCTAATTCTCACGTTGACCAGTACCTTGGTTCCATATACCCTACCTTTGGTGTTTACATGGAAATCCAAGGCTGCTTTTTCGTATGTTCATACATGAAAACAAACTAAGGTTCCTTCCCTTTTTGTATCCAAGGCCTAAATGAGTGACGGACTGAAAGAACGCACAAGTCCCAAAACAATGCCCTTCCCTTGGTAAACGGAAAAGAAATCCAAAAAAAATGCAATGGTTTTAAAAAGCTTCGTCTTTATAGTTGAAGCCCTATTAAAAAAGGTTTTACATGACCTCGGAAATCGATAACAATAAAAAACTTGGGGATTTTTTTGGCACGGAATATCATTCGCTCAAAGCCTATGTTAATTCAAAGATAAAGGATAGCTCCAATCGGGATGCCGAGGACATTATTCAGGACGTTGCATTAAAGTTGTTTTCGGGAGCGGACCGATATTCCCCTATCAACAATGTGGCAGGTTTTGTATATCATTCCATCAAGAACAAGATTATTGATGTGATGCGTGCAAACAAGTCCCTGGACATGCGGAAAGAGGAAAAGGAGAGCAAATTAAGCGAATTTGCGGAAATCCTGTACGATCAACCGGACAACCACTATCCGGAACAAATGAAGGTAGAATTAAAACGGGCCATCATGGGTTTAAAACCCGATTATCGGGACATTGTCCTGGCCATAGATTTTGAAGGATACACCTATAGGGAAATAAGCCTTGAAACCGGCATCCCCGAAGGGACGCTAATGTCTAGGCGGCATAGGGCCATCTCCCTGCTGTACAAAAAATTGGAAACAAAAAAAATATAAACTAAAACAGATAAAAAATGACAAATTTTTTCAAACATAAGATACGTAGCAAATCTATTGGGGAAATTATTGGATGGGTCCTTTTTGGGATTCTAGGCATCACGGCCCTGGCCATCTTGTTCGCCTTTGTGGTCATGTGGTTGTGGAATTGGCTTGCACCGGAGATTTTTGGCCTGCCCACGCTTACCTATTGGCAAGCCGTTGGTATGATCCTACTGCTAAAACTGCTCCTTGGTGGTTTTGGGGGCGGTGGCAAGAGCCATAGTTCTTCCAAACGTTCCAAGTCGTCTTGTGATAAGGAATCCAAAGGTGAATTTTCTAAATGGAAACATTACGATCAGTTTTGGAAGGAAGAAGGAGATGCTGCCTATCAACGTTATTTGATGCGTAAGGACACCGAATATGGCAACGAGGAGTCTAACGAATAAGTGCATTTTAACCCATTACTCCCGGGGAGTACAATACTAACAAAAACATATATGAAAGTATTAGTTTTTAGAACGGACATTAAATCAAAGAAAAAGGTAAAAGCCATAAAGCCACATTTTAACAAGCTTACACTCATCAACAAATGGTCTGTAGACCTGGAGGATATTGACAATGTTTTGAGAATAGAATCGGCTGAACCTTTGAGGGAAGTAGATGTAATCAACTTGGTAAACGAATGTGGTTTTCACTGTGAGACCTTAACGTATTAGGTCCTCCCAAACGACAATTTGTTACGCTGTGGAGGCTCCAAACAGCCTTTCAGTTGCCCCATATCCGGTGCCAAAGGCCCCCTAGCAATCGCTGTGCATCGGTATCGTACTTTTCGGTCTCTTCTATTCGGATCCCTTCGGATTCGGGTATTACCTTATAGCTGAAAACAAATTGGGTCTCATCGGTATCCAAACTGAGCAATCCAAAACGCAGGTCGTTAAAGTACAACTGGTTCCTCCTCTCGGAAATGGTAAACCAACCTTCCGCAATCCTGATCATGCGTTGGATTTTATCCTGTTTATGCAATTCGCCCAGGAGTTGGTGATTTTTAGGATAGCTCCTAAACTGTATCGGTTGGGAATCGAACAGGGAATAATCTCCAATGAGATAGGCTTCTTCTGTCTCCACATTGGCTGTCCACAAAAGGGAATTTAAAGGCGTAGGTCTGGTGGCAATGGCGGAGTAAGCAATTTGCTGTGCTTCCAAACTATCTGTAAATTTCATATAAGTGATGCCCTTTAGGACCAAGGTCAGCAACAAATAGGAACTGCTTACCCATAAACCCATGGCATTCCATCTACGCCTTTTGGGGTCGCTGCGCTTTCTGCTCATGGCCAAAAGCAAAAACAGCAAAAAGGGAACGGTATACAACGGGTCGATCACAAAAATATTCTGAAAGGCCAGTCGTAGGTCAAACGGCCAAAAGAGTTGGGTGCCCCAAGTGGTAAAAGTATCCAGTATGGGATGTGTGAACAAACCCCAGAACATTAATCGGGTCCAGTCTTTCCATCTTACCTCACTCTTTCGTTCCACCTTCGATATCAACCATCCAAGGATGGGTGCAAACAACAGGCTAAAAAGTATCGAATGGCTAAACCCTCGGTGCAATTCAATAGTGGTCACGGTATCTGCAACGTAGCGTACCAGTACGTCCAGGTCGGGAATGGTGCCTGCCACGGCGCCATAGAGCATCGCTTTGTTCCCTACTTTCTTTCCGAGCACGGCTTCGCCCACGGCAGCGCCCAATACAATTTGTGTCAGTGAATCCATATCTTTCTTTTGGGTGAAAGATGCAACAGTCGGGTATCCCTTTTCTTTTCCCTACTCCACGATTTCCATCTTCTTTAACAGAAAGGAAGCGTTCATATTTTTGCAAATTCCTTTTTTCAATGTGTAATCAAAATACAATTCGTTGTCCTTGATCTCCGCATCGAAATAATAATTTTCTACCTGTGGCATTTTTTCGGCCACCTCGCATAGGCTCAAATCATGTGTAGCAATAATTCCGGTGGACCGGGAAGCCACCAGTTTTTCGACAAACTTACGGGACCCGATGGCCTTGTCCGTACTGTTGGTGCCCTTCAAAATCTCATCCAAGACTATAAAATACCGGTCTTCTTTTATGTTGTCCACAATATACTTTAAGCGCTTCAGCTCCGAAAAGAAATAGGAGGTGTCATCGGTAAGGGAATCCGATGTTCGCATGCTGGTAATCAGTTTAATCGGAGAATATTCCAGGGCCTTGGCGCAGACCGGCAGCCCCATATTGGCCATGACAATCTGCAAGGAAACCGTCCGTAAAAAGGTGCTTTTCCCTGCCATGTTGGCTCCGGTGACAATAAAGAACTGTTCGGCTTGTATTTCAAAATCACTTGCCACACTTTTGGAAGGATCCAATAAGGGATGGGTCGCCTTCTCGGCTTTTAAGACCGTATTGGTGGTTCTTATATTCGGATAGGTATAATCCGGATGGTTAAACCCAAAATTGCCTAAGCTACCATAGGCATCAAAGAAGGCCATGGTATGGAACCACTTTTCTACATTTGCCCCATACCGATCGATCCATTGTTCAATGCGATAGCAATGGTAAAGGCTCCTCAAAAAAAAACCATTGCCCAAAACAAGGTAAAAAATGTTGTTGTTTTGATCCAGGCCACCGAGCAGTCTTGAAAACTCATGAAGCACTGCCGAGGTCTCTTTACCCTGTGACATTACGTTTTCTTTTTCTTCCTGTAACCTGCTCGCCTTAAATTCGGTGTCCTCTACCAAACGTAATAGCTTCTTGTACTGAAGAAAAGTGCTTTGAATCTTGGACGTATGAGCCGTTAGCCTGCTAATCTTTTTGCTGTATATGCCTGTGATGATGAAACCTGCAACGCCCCAATAGATGAGGACCGACTCGGGTACCACATCCAGAAAATACAAGGACACCACAGCCAGGGAGCCCAGGGAGAACAACGTTGGCAACCAACGCATCATTCTGGGCATAAAAGGTCTGTAATCCTTAATCCATTTAACAATGGACGTTGTAGGTGTTTCCACTTTGGCCAAGACCGCCGTGGCCAAGAAGTCCTGACGCCATTGCGGCATCCCGGCCAATTCTTTTATCGCTTCCTGTTTTTCGGGTATATGGTCTATGGTATTGGCCGTGAGCATTTGGGCCAGCAGTTGACTTCCTTCGCCTAAAGCAGTTCTATTGCAGTATTGATAGAACGAACCCTTCCCGAACAGGTCAATATCTTGACTGTAGGCATGCGAGGGATCCTGGAAACCAATCCCGTCGGGAAGATGATGGAAATTTCGATGCAGTACCTTTATCTCCTTTTGGTTAATATGGATCAGTTTCGCCAACTTATCCCGTTTGTACTGCAAATCGGTATGCCTGGAAACTAAAAAGATGAACAACACCAAAGTCAGTAGCAATACGGCCAAGGTGCCTTTGGCATTCCCATACAGCAGGTAAAGCCCAAAAACCGCCGCCAAAAAAATGGCTAGCCGCAGCATGCTGGAACCGTATAGCTGTCGCTTTACCCGGGACCACTCTTCCTGATGGGATTGTATTTGACGGTTATAAAACGATTTTAGTTCTTCCATTTGGGGACCTCCAAAGTGTAACGGCGGGCATAAAGATATGGAATCCGAACCTAGTCCAGCGCATCAAACTCCGCCTTTAATTTTTTTGTGAACTTGGCAACGATGAGGTCATAGGAATGATCGATCAGCTCTCGAATAAGCAGAGGCGGAAGGTTTTCCAAATACAAGGTATTCCAGTGCGCTTTGCTCATATGATAGCCCGGGATAATAATCCCATCATGGATCTCCCGCAGTTCAATGGCCCGTTCGGGATCGCATTTCAGGTTCACTTGCGAAGGAATGCGTTCCAGGGGAGCCAGGGCAAACATCTTCCCCATTACCTTGAAGACCAAGGTCTGTGCATCAAAGGGGAATTCTTCGGTAACCCCCTTTTTAGCTATGCAATAAAGTCTGAATTCTTCTATGTTCATTCGCCAAAGCTAATTTTTGTCCTACAATCTGTCATGCTCTTACCACTTGGGTAAACCTGCTATAAACCCTAAAGGCGGTCCCGACTAAGCGGTTCCTTTCCTATATTCCTTGTGAATCGTAGACGATTACCTTGGTCCATAGGTCCTTGCATTCTTCAATGAACCTGAGGTGTGCTTCCTCGTTTTGATACCCTTCCTGCGCCTGGGCAGAGGCAAAGGTGACGATCAGGGAATAGGTAAAGGATCCATCAACCACATCCCTACTTGCCTTGGGCGGGGTTCCAATGAAGTTGGTCTTGGCGTATTTTGAATTATCCAAAAAGCGTTGTAATGAAGCCTCGAATTTTTGTCGGTCGGCTTGGTTATCGGGCTGCTTCAACCAGAAATACACGGTATGGGCAAAGGCAGGATCAAAATCTTTCATCTTGTTTTCGGTTTGGCCATAACTGCATATGGCAAAGGTTAACATTAGGGTGATGCAAATTGCTCTTTTCATAGGGTATGGTTTATTTTTCCAATTGTTGTTTTTCCGTGATATTGATCTCCAAGGCGGTGTAGTCAAGCGTCCAACCAATGGTCTCCACGATATTCTCAATGAGCAGCACCGCTTCCAGCGCTTCCCGCTTGGCGGTATCCATAAGGCCGCTCTCTGGAATCTTCTCTTTTATGTGTTGTTTGGCCTCTACGTTCAAGGTGGTAAGATCCTCCGGTGAGAACGAATTAAAAAGGCCATTTTTGATATCATAAAACTGTAGGTCAGGTTCTATGGACAGGACCTCGGGTTGCGGAAAATTGGTCAGTACGATCGTTTTGTTGGCCTTATCGGCGTGCATTTGCACTTTTTTTAGGTCATAACCGATGTGCGCCTTGGCATTGATGATCATTAAGGCTTTCTTTTTACTGCTCACCAGGCTCATAAAGCGTTCCCGGGTATTTTCATAGTGGTAGATCTCGGCAAAATCACCCTCCACCGTTATAAGCTTGCAGACGCGCTTTATTTTGTCCAACAGCACCACGGACTGGTGCTGCGTTAGCTCTTTGTTCTTTTTTTGGTGCAACAATGAGAATATCCAGTACATGAGTATGGCGCCTAGGATAAGTCCCAAAAAGACCTCGATTACACTATCCATTGTTTCCTATTTCGCCCAAATGGGTGTACTTAAATCCGTGTTCATATTTTAAGCCGTAACCCAATGCCCTGTCTAGGGAGGCATGCGAAAAAAGTACAATTCCAATCAGCTGGCATAAAGGTAAGGAAAGATAGATTCCTCCCAAATAAATAAGTAAGGCCAGCCCCTTATGGTGGAAAAGATTGTAGGTAAACGCCCCGGCCCTACTCCCCCAAATATAACCCAACATGCCAAGGTCGGGGCTTAACAACAATACCAAAAACCACCACCAAGCATAGGGCAATAGGCTAAAAAGATAGATTCCCAAGGCGAACATAAGGAGTTCCTCCACTCTTAAAAGCGTATTCATTTTTCCAAAATTTTATATAGGACCGGTCTACTGGGGCTAGCATCGTTTTCAAAGGGTGCAACCTGTAGGTTTAAAAAATAGGTGCCGTCCGTAACCCTGTTGGGAACAAAAACGAACTCTGTAACGGTCGCCTCCGTCCTAGGCTTGCCTTCCATGTTCCAAAACGCCCTGTGCGCCAGCAAAGCCCCTTTATCTTGCTCCTTGTCTATGGAAGGAAGGTCTACCAAGAGGTGTTTTACCTCTCGATCGGCCAGAAATTGGGCCGTTTGTTCCAAGAGATAGGGTGGATTGGTATGCGAATATTGTTTGGACAACTTATCCCGTAGATTGGGCAAGGTACGTATTACCACGGCCTCCCGTTTCCTGTTCCCCAAAGCGTATTGCAGTTGTTTGCGCGATATCACAAAATCGTCCTGATACTTTTCGGGAGCTATGGTAATGACTTCGGCAAGAAAGAAAAACTGTCTTAGATACGAGTTTACGGAATGGAATTCCTTGGTAATATGCCCTAAGCATTCGGTATGCGTACCATGGGCATGTGGATTAAAAGCAATGGTATTGAAATTAGTGGACCCCCCTTCAGAAACCTTACCCACATAGCCTTCCCCGGTATGGGGCCGTATGGTGGGGTGGCCAATATACCAAGCATTTACGTTGGATGCGTCTCCCCGAATCGGGATGGAAATATCCAAGGGTTTGGACAGGTCTATCTGATGGTTTTTTAGTTTTGCAATCATGTATGCGGCACCGGTTTCAGTAGGGGTTCCTTTTCACCTCTTAAATCTAACAATTCTTGGATTAATTTGTGAAACAAGTTTAGGACAAGTTAAGCATAAACAGGTCACTGGCAATTCCGTCGGATAAAAATTTGCCTTTTTTGGATACGCGCAGGCTATCACCTTCAAGCGATAATAGCTGTTCGCCCAAATGTTTGTCGGCCTGTTGTAAAAGATAGTGTTGGTAGTCTTCGCCAAATTCCGTACGGATTCTTTGTAGGGAAACGCCCCAAACAGTCCTTAATCCGGTCATCACATATTCGTTGTATTTATCCGTACGGGAAAGTACCTCCACCTCCATGGGAAGTACATCATTGGCAAGGGCTTTTAGGTATTTTGGGTTATTGCCAATGTTCCAGCCCCTGCGCTTCCCGTCAAAAGAATGGGCAGAAGGGCCAATCCCCATATAGGATTTGCCCAGCCAATAGGCCGTATTGTTCTCTGAAAAATAACCCGGCCTGCCAAAGTTGGAAATCTCATAGGCAATATATCCTTTGGCCTCCAGAATCGTTGTCAATTCCATAAAATGTTCTTGTGCCAGCGCGTCATCCACGGGCGGCACTACTCCTTTTTGTATGAAATGGGCCAAAGCGGTCTTGGGTTCCACGGTAAGCGCGTAACTAGAAATATGGGGGATATCAAAATATAGGGTCTTGGCTATATTCTGTTTCCAGCGTGCCAGATCCATGCGGGGAATACCGTAAATAAGGTCAATAGAGATATTTTCAAAGTGTTTGGCAGCTTCCTTAATGCTTTTTTCGGCTTCCTCGGCCTTATGTGCCCGATTCATCAACCTAAGATCTTCATCAAAAAAGGACTGGACCCCAAGACTTAGACGGTTCACTGCAGAAGCGGCCAGGGCTTTTATTTTTTCTCTTGAAAGATCGTCCGGATTGGCTTCCAAAGTTATCTCCGGGGTATTTCGGACCGTATAGTTGTCGTAGACCGTTTGTATAATTTGCTCTATTTCGCCCGTTTCCAATACTGAGGGCGTTCCCCCACCAAAATAAATGGTTGCTACTTCCCGATCTTTGAATTCATCCTTCCGCAATTCCAATTCCCGGAGCAAAGCGGCGACCATGGCCTCTTTCTTTCCCATATTGGTAGAGAAGTGAAAATCACAGTAGTGACAGGCCTGCTTGCAAAAGGGGATATGGATGTAGATACCACTCATTTCAATTGACAATGAACAATTAGCAATAAACAATGACCATATATATAATTTAAGTACTATTTATCTATTCTGGTAGTCTTTAGGATTGAAAACATAATCCTTGATAATTCATCCGCATCAAGAATCAATTTATCCGCTTTATTTGTTGCTATATAGCTTGAATCCTTTAGTAGGTTTAACCAGTATTTTGTTTCCAAGCTCTACTTATAGGCAACAGAAATCTTTGAAGAAAAGTCTGCTTTTGAAATTGCCCCGTTCGCTTCGGACACATTGGCGCCAATAGATGTTCCGGAACGCAGTAGTTGCTTTGACAAGGTATACTCCTTCTCTTTTAGCATCAACTCCTTGTACAAGGCCACAATTTGTAATGCGAAAGCATATGATTTTTCATAAAGTGGATTATTCCCCATGCCATTCACAACAATGCTCCCGATCACACATTGTCAATTATTAATTACTACTGTTTATTGTTTATTGTTTATTGTTTATTGCTAATTGTTCATTGTTTATTGACCTTTCCTTCATTTTGTTTCACGAAAGCGGCCCAGCCCGAATACGATTTGCCCACCTCTATTCTGCCTTCATTATAAAAATGACACACCGCTGCGGCCAGTCCGTCCGTGCTGTCCAGGTTTTTCGGCAGTGTTTTTAGGCCCAGGGTGCTCTGCAACATCTTTGCTACCTGTTCCTTGCTGGCATTTCCGTTTCCGGTAATGGCCATTTTAATTTTTTTGGGCAGGTATTCGGTTATCGGAATCTGTCTGGAGAGTCCGGCGGCCATAGCGACCCCCTGTGCGCGACCCAGTTTTAGCATAGACTGCACGTTTTTACCATAAAAGGGAGCCTCGATAGCAATTTCATCGGGATGGTAAGTGTCTATCAGTTCCAAGGTACGTTCAAAAATAAGTTTCAGTTTGGTATAGGGGTCATTATATTTTTTCAGCAGCAGTTCGTTCATTTGGATAAACTGCATCTGTTTATGGACCACCTTGATGATTCCGAAGCCCATGATACTGGTTCCGGGATCTATCCCCAAAATGATTTTTTCGTTGGCCAAAAGGAATAATTTTTATTCGGTATTCAATACAATGGGTATCCTAAACTTGGCACTGACCGGGATACCCCTTTTTAGCGCGGGTGCTACCCGTGGCAAACTTTTAAGGCTCTGTGTGATAACCCCGTCAAACTCTGGCATTTCCGTCTCAATGGCATCGTCTTTTTCTATATCCAGCACGGATATCAGACCGTCCTGGTCCATCATAAAATCCACATAAACGGTATCGTTCACATTGGTGTCCAAAACAAAATCGAACTCCTGCAAAGTCATGGAAAAATGCATGAGCAAGGTGGCTTCAAAACAGTTTTTCTGATCCCCCTTGGAAGCCAGTTCGTCGCAGTCACTGAACAGTGGATATTGATCCACTTCATTCCAGTTAATGTTCTGCATTTCCTCCTCCACCATTTTTTGGGTTTTGGCCTCCTTGGAAGCAAACCAATCGCAAGCGGTGAGGAAACAGAGCAGTCCTAAAATGCACAGCTTCCGCATAAGGTTAAATTCTTTGCGGGAAATTACGATTTTTTAGGCAATTAGCGCAGGTAGAAATACAATTGAATACAAAAGAAAAACTGTAACAAATCTGCCGTATCTTCGTCAAACAGGAAATACAAAAATGGACATCACCTTACTTCTTCTCGGCTTTATTTTGATGCTTATTGGCATTCTGGGAAGTTTTCTGCCCGTTTTACCTGGGCCTCCCGTAAGTTGGGTGGGCCTGCTGCTCCTGTATCTTACCAAAGCCGTTCCAGACGATTGGTGGGTTCTGGGCATCACCTTGGTCATAGCCCTGGCGGTCTTTGCCTTGGATTACATTATTCCGGCTGTGGGCACCAAAAAATTTGGAGGCAGCAGGGCGGGCATGATCGGAACCACGGTTGGGCTCTTGGTAGCCCTGTTTTTTCCCATCTTGGGCATTTTCGGAATCGTAGTATGGCCCTTTGTAGGTGCGCTAGTGGGGGAATTGATCAATAAGGCCGATAATGCCACGGCCCTAAAGGCGGCCTTTGGTTCCTTTATCGGTTTTCTTACTGGGACTTTTTTGAAATTTGTGGTCACTGTGGTCTATATGGGATTGTTCATCTCCACTGCCTGGGACTATAAAGGGGCTTTGTTTCCCTTTTTTGATTGATGCTTATGGCCTAAACAAATAATATGGGTATACAAAGATTAATTAGAAGTGAGCTGCTGATTTACGGATTGCCCCTGTTTGTCATTCTGTCTTCTGTCTTTCTGGCCCTAAGTCCCTTAACACAAGCGCATCCAGACTTGGCCATTGCCGTACTGTACGATCTGACCTTGACCGCTCCGTTGGTTTATTTTCTTTTGATCCGCAAACGAAAAATTTCAAAGCTTACCGTGGTCCCCGTTTTTATATTGGGCGTTGTTATTGCCACTTTTCTGCTACCGGAAAACGTTCAGTTGCATTTAAGTTTTATAAAAGCCTATGTTGCCCCAATAGTGGAGTTAGTGGTGCTTTCCATTCTGATTCGTAAAATCTATACGGGTGTAAAAACCTTTAAATCCAACGCAAAACCCGCTTCCGATTTTTACATCACCAGTAGGGCAAGTGCTCAGGAATTGTTCGGAAAATCCAAACTTTCCGTCTTCCTTTCTTCAGAAATTGCGATGTTGTACTACGCACTATTCTCATGGAAAAAGAAAAAACGCCGGGCCAACGAGTTTACCAATTATAAGGACACCGGAAGCATTCCACTGGCAGGCGGGCTAATCATGGTGGCCTTAATAGAGACCTTTGCCTTGCACCTTCTCTTGATGAGATGGAGCACTATTGCGGCCTGGGTTTTAACAGGGATTAGTCTCTATTCCGTTTTGTTGATTTTTGGTCATATTAGAGCGTTGACCAAGAGGCTTTCTGTTTTGACCGATACCGAACTTATCCTAAAAAACGGACTCATTGCGGATATATGTATTCCTTTGGGTGAAATCAGTAAAGTGGAATTATGTGCGACGGAGGTGCAATCAAAACATTTAAAAATCGGTACGCTCGGACTGTCCAAAACGAGTAGGGACCACAATGTTGCCCTGCATTTTAAAACACCCCAGACCATTGAAAAATTCTATGGTTTTACTGAGGAATGCCATGTTTTGGTGCTACATATTGATGATAAGAACAATTTTGTAGATCGTATTGACCAAATCATTGATTGATTAATCCAACCACACTGTTTTTTCTGCAATGGACGTTCGATCCCCAGCCGGGATTTCCTCCTCGTAATGGCCCATATAGAAAAAGCCCAAACACCTTTCCCCGGCATGCAGGTCAAAGAACCCGTCCATATACACAATGAGTCCGGGCGAGCTCCAATAACACCCTATGCCCAGTTCGGTGCAGCATAGCCACATATTCTGCACCGCCATGGCCACCGCCGCAATCTCCTCCCATTCCGGTAGGCTTTCCATGGGGTCACGCTGCATGCAAATGGCAATGATCGCCCCCGCTCGCATTGGGTTTTCCTTTAATTTTTTGATTTTGAACGCCTTGGGACGGGCCTCCACCTCCTGATATTTTTCGGCCAAAAACAGTCCCAGTCTTTCCTTGGCACCGCCCTGAAGCACCTTAAAGCGCCAAGGTTCGGTTTTTTTATGGGTGGGGGCCCAATTGGCCGCCTCCAAAACCTGTTCTATATGCTCCTTCCGTACAGGTTTCCCATTGTATTGGGCCGGGAATACCGAACGCCTGTCTTTTATCAAATCGAAAACCATTCCTTGTAGCTTTTGATCTTCAAAGGTAGGCCATGAATCACTATTATGCCAGTCTAACTTATGTCCTTACCGTTTAACAACAAATCGATCCCGTGCCGAAGGGCCGGGTTTCGATTGTCCTCCTTCCAGATAACGGATAAGATTGCTTTTTGTGGAACCTGTTTTATTTCGATAAATTTTACGTCCATTTGAAAACCGTATTGCAGGGATGTGGGTACAATGGCAATGCCCAGTTTGTTTTCCACCAGCTTAAAAATGGTCTGCGCATGAACCGATTTATGGGACACCTTTGGGCTAAATCCGGCATTTTCACAAATACTCATTATAGTATCAAAATACAGGGGACTGTAGTCCGGTGAAAACAGGATGAAATCTTCCTTGGCCAGCTGATGCATTCCCTTAAAATTTTTGGCATCCGTGGAATGTTCCTTGGGTAGGACCAAGGAAAAGCTATCCTCAAAAACCGGTTTTATATGAATGCCCTTGGGTGCCCTGGCCAAACGCACAAATCCCATATCAAGGCGGTCCTTTAAGATCGCTTGTATCTGCGCGTTGTTGGACAGCTCTTCCAAACTGGTTTTGATTGCGGGAAAACCCTTTTTCAGTTTTAGCAACAGTTCAGGGATTACGTTCTGCATGGCCGATCCCAAAAAACCGATGCGGATTTCCCCAAAATTCCCCTCGTGGATCCGCTTCAGCTGTTTCTTGGTAAGCTCCAGATGGTTCAAAAGAAATTCCATTTCCCCCTTGAGATAGCTTCCGGCCGCGGTTAATGCCACTTTCTTTTTGCTCCGGACAAACAGAGGAGCATCCAAAATTTCCTCCATTTGTTTTATTTGCCGGCTTAGGCCCGGTTGGGAGATGTACAAATTTTCCGCTGCTTTTCTAAAATGTAACTCCTCGGCCACCGCCAAAAAGTATTTAAAATGTCGTAACTCCAATTGATAACTCATAGTTATTGATTATTGCAATAATTGGTATTTTCAATTATCAAACATAATCAATAATTTTAGGGGATACAAATGGTTGGCCTATGATACATGTACCCAAGACGTTTTGCTATGGAGAGGATCATTTAACTGCAAGCATCGCCCTTGCACTCGCCCGTGGGCGAACTCAGGGCATCTTAAAGGAAGCTACCCGGAAGAAAGTAGCCGCTAACCGGAGGATCGTGGAAAAAATAGTGAGTGCCGGAGATGCGGTATACGGCATCAACACAGGTTTTGGACCGTTGTGCACCACAAAGATTTCCAAGGAGGAAACCAAGATATTGCAGACCAATATCCTGAAAAGTCACAGTGTGGGCGTTGGGGCCCCCATCGCTTCGGAAATTGCCAAATTGATGATGATCTTAAAGGTACATTCCTTGGCAAAAGCGCATTCCGGAATCGCGCTTTCCACCTTGGACCGTATTCTGTGGCATATTGAAAATAACGCCATTCCGGTGGTTCCGGCCCAAGGCTCGGTTGGTGCCTCGGGCGATTTAGCACCGCTCTCCCATTTATTTTTGCCCCTAATAGGTCTGGGAAAGGTGACTTATAAGGAAACAAACCTCAGCACCCAGGAACTGTTTAACAAAACAGGCCTGGGACCCTTGGAACTAGGTCCTAAGGAAGGTCTGGCCCTTATCAATGGAACCCAATTCATTGCGGCCCATGCAGTAAAAGTGGTAGAAAGCATGCACGCCTGTCTTTCCCAAGCCGACATTATCGGGGCTATGATGTTGGAAGGGTTACAGGGATCCATAAAACCCTTTTACAATGAACTTCATGCACTGCGCCCCTTTAAGGGAAATGTACATGTAGCATCCCGGATAAAGTCGCTCTTGAAAGGTTCGGAGATCATGGAAGACCATGTGGATTGTGAACGGGTACAAGATCCGTATTCGCTGCGCTGCATGCCACAGGTGCACGGAGCCTCACGAAATGCTTGGCTGCATTTAAAGGAACTTTTGGAAATTGAGCTGAATTCGGTTACGGACAATCCGGTAATCATCAACGAGGAATTGACGATCAGTGGAGGCAGTTTTCATGGACAACCCTTGGCTATGGCCTTGGATTATGCAGCTTTGGCCTCTTCCGAGATCGGGAATATTTCGGACCGAAGGATCTATTTGGCCTTGGAAGGCAACAGCCCTGGTGTCCCAAAACTGCTAATGCAGGATACGGGTATCAATTCGGGCTACATGATACTACAGTATACCACGGCCGCCTTGGCCAGCGAAAACAAAGGGCTGTGTTTTCCCTCAAGTGCGGATAGCATTCCCACTTCCCTGGGCCAGGAAGATCATGTTAGCATGGGGTCCATAGGGGGCAGAAAGGCCCTGCAGATCCTTGGAAACGTAGAGAAGATATTGGCCATAGAATTGTTGACCGCCGCACAGGCGTTCGAGTATAGAAAACCGTTACGGTCGGGCCTCTTGCTCGATGAAATCCACAAGGAAATTCGCAGCAAAGTGCCTTTTGCGGAAAAGGATCGGGTTTTTTCGGATGATATTGAAATAGGAATCCATATGATACGAAACCAAAACCTCATACAGGTCATTGATCGGGTCATGGAAGGGACATCCCTATCGTTAAAGACACCCCATTCCGATGAATTTGAAGTATATTGATGCTATGAAAAGATACACACTTATAGGTCCCTTTACCCAACTATTGCCCATGACCGGGCTAGCCGTAAACGGCCCCATCCTGGACGCCGACCTTCCCCTTGTGGAAGATGCGGGCGTGCTGCTCGAAAATGGAATTATCCATTCCCTTGGGCGTTATACGGAAATGC
This sequence comes from uncultured Flavobacteriaceae bacterium, assembly GCA_947494825.1. Lineage (GTDB taxonomy): Bacteria > Bacteroidota > Bacteroidia > Flavobacteriales > Flavobacteriaceae > JBNGOQ01. The sequence continues at coordinate 282,179 of CANLWN010000003.1, forward strand.
TTTCTTTGGCAAACGACCTGAAGGCCGAAAAGATGGAATTGGAGGGAAACCACAGTTGTTTCCCCGGCTTTGTAGATGCCCACACCCATATTTGTTTTGCCGGTTCCAGGGCCCGGGATTACGCGCTGCGCAACGCGGGAAAATCGTATTTGGAGATTGCAAAAGCAGGTGGGGGCATATGGGATACGGTGACCCAAACCCGAAAGGCTTCCCGAGAAGATTTAGCAGCTGGGATTATCAAAAGAGCAAAACGGCACCTTAAAAATGGGGTCACTACGCTGGAAGTGAAGAGCGGATACGGTCTTTCCGTGGATGAGGAACTGAAAATGCTCCGGGCCATTGGCGATGCCAACAAAGAAACACCCTCCGACCTAATAGCTACTTGTTTGGCAGCCCATATGGTGCCCCGGGATTATGAAGGCACCCCATCGGCCTATTTGGAGGAGATGGCCCAAACGCTTTTTCCCGTACTAAAGGCGGAAGGGTTGACCAACCGTGTGGATGCCTTTATCGAGGAAGGCGCCTTTTCCCAAGCGGATATCGCCCCATATTTTGAGCAGGCAAAGGCTATGGGATTTGATATTACCGTCCATGCCGACCAGTTTTCCACAGGGGGTAGTGAAGTGGCCTTGGCCCATGGAGCGGTCAGTGCTGACCATCTGGAAGCAAGTACCAACAAAGAAATTCATTTGCTGGCCCAAAGCGAGGTCATAGCCACGGCCCTTCCAGGGGCATCCCTGGGCTTGGGCTGTAATTTTACCCCCGCACGTAAGATTTTGGATGCCGGAGGTGCCTTGGCCATTGCCAGTGACCATAATCCGGGTTCGGCCCCCATGGGCGATCTGTTGACTCAGGCTACCGTTTTGGGAGCCTTTGAAAAGCTGACCAATGCGGAGGTATTGGCCGGTATTACCTTTAGGGCTGCCGCGGCCTTAAAACTATCGGACAGGGGGAAGCTTGCAAAAGGCTTTTTGGCCGACTTCAGCGTTTTTCACACCAAGGATTACCGAGAGGTTTTGTATCACCAAGGCGCCTTTAAACCGTGTAGTGTTTGGAAGGCCGGAAAACTCATTTTTGATAAACACAAGGGATAGGGAAATGACAGCAACTAAAATTACTACAGATTTCAAAGCTCAAATCCTTCAAGGTATTCCCAAGGAATTACCACCAAAAAGGGCGTATGACCCAAAGGCCAACCATGCGCCCAAACGCATGGACATTCTGAGTCAGGAAGAAAAGAGATTGGCGGTCCGTAATGCGCTGCGCTATTTTCCGGAAGCATGGCACAGGGAACTCTCCAAAGAGTTTGCAAACGAATTGGAGACCTATGGTCGCATTTATATGTACCGTTTTAAACCAGGGTACGAACTCTACGCAAGACCCATAGACGCCTATCCGGCAAAAACGCCCCAAGCGGCTAGCCTAATGCTCATGATACAGAACAACCTGGATCCCGCCGTTGCGCAGCATCCCGAAGAATTGATTACCTATGGGGGCAATGGGGCGGTATTTCAGAACTGGGCGCAATACCTACTTTGCATGAAATACCTGGCTGAAATGACAGAGGAACAGACCCTCCATATCTATTCAGGACACCCTATGGGCCTCTTTCCCTCCTCCCGGCAAGCACCAAGGGCTGTTGTAACCAATGGGATGATGATTCCTAACTATTCCAGGCCGGAGGATTGGGAAAAATACAATGCCCTGGGCGTTACCCAATACGGACAGATGACCGCTGGTTCCTATATGTATATTGGTCCACAGGGTATTGTGCACGGCACTACGATAACCGTAATGAACGCCTTCCGAAAAGTCCTGAAACCCGAAGAACCGGTAAAGGGCAAACTGTTTTTGACCTCTGGACTGGGAGGTATGAGCGGGGCCCAGCCCAAGGCCGGGAACATTGCGGGCTGTATCACAATTTGTGCGGAGGTCAATCCGGCCGCTGCCAGGAAACGGCATGAACAGGCATGGGTGGACGAACTGCTTACAGATATGGACCTATTGGTAAAAAGATCCCGAAAAGCAATCGAACTCCAGGAGGTGGTTTCCCTGGCCTATGTGGGCAATATCGTGGAGGTCTGGGAGCGGTTCTACGAGGAAGGACTTTTTGTTCATTTGGGTTCGGACCAAACTTCGCTTCACAACCCTTGGAGCGGGGGCTATTACCCAGCAGGTCTAAGTTTTGAGGAAGCCAACGATATGATGCGCCAAGATCCGAAAACCTTTAAAAAATATGTACAGCAGTCCTTAAGAAGACAGGTGGAGGCCATTAACAAGCATGCAGAAAAGGGAACCTATTTCTTTGATTACGGCAATGCCTTTTTATTGGAGGCTTCCCGAGCTGGAGCAGCGGTTATGGCCGGGAACGGAATCGATTTTAAGTACCCTTCCTATGTACAGGACATTTTGGGACCCATGTGCTTCGATTATGGTTTTGGCCCGTTTAGATGGGTATGTACCTCGGGACTTCCCGAGGATCTTCAAAAGACGGACAACATTGCCCTACAGGCCATGGAACAGATAAAACACGGGGCGCCGGCAGAAATCCAGCAACAGCTACAGGATAACATAAGGTGGATCCAAGAAGCGGATACCAACAAGTTAGTGGTGGGTTCCCAGGCCCGTATCCTGTACGCCGATGCCGAAGGTAGGGCCAAAATAGCGGAGGCCTTTAACCGGGCCATTGAGAACAAGGAAATCTCGGCGCCCGTTGTCTTGGGGCGCGACCACCATGATGTAAGTGGAACAGATTCCCCCTTTAGGGAAACGAGCAACATCTACGACGGGAGTAAATTCACCGCTGATATGGCCATCCACAATGTGATAGGCGACAGTTTTAGAGGAGCTACCTGGGTCTCCATACACAACGGCGGCGGTGTAGGCTGGGGCGAGGTAATCAATGGCGGCTTTGGTATGGTACTGGACGGTTCTGAAGATGCTTCCAGAAAATTGAAAAGTATGTTGTTCTACGATGTAAACAACGGTATTGCGCGTAGAAGCTGGGCGCGGAACAAAGAAGCCATTTTTGCCCTAAAGCGGGAAATGGACCGAAGCCCGGAACTGAAGGTAAGCCTGCCCAACTTGGTGGCGGATGAACTGTTGGACGGATTGTTTAATTAAGATCATATCCTTAAATCCATTGTATGAAGCTCTTTAAAATCACAAGCCCCACAGTTGCCCAGGTTCCCATCATTATCAGTATACCCCATGCCGGTACCCGCCTTCCTTCGGAATTAAAAAAACATTACAAAAAAGGCATGCGCAGGCATCTGGACGACACGGATTGGTTTGTACATAGACTGTACGAATTCGCCCCTTCCCTGGGGATTACCCTAATCAAAGCCAATCTGAGCAGGTGGGTAATAGATCTTAACAGAAGCCCCGAAAGTATCCCCCTGTATTCCGATGACCGTCTCATTACCCCAAACACCCCTACCACGGATTTTTACGGCAATTCCCTCTATAAGTCCAAGGAATTGGAGCCAGACAAGGATGAAGTCGCAAGAAGATTGCAGGGGTATTATAGGCCGTACCACCAACAAGTGGCCCAACTGCTCGAGGAAAGAAAAAAAACCTTTGGACAAGTACTGCTATGGGATGCGCATTCTATCCGTCACAGGGTCAGTACCATTCAAAAAGACCCGTTCCCGGACATGATCTTAGGGAACAATGATGAACGAACGGCACATCCAAAACTAATCCGGACGGCCTTGAAAGGGCTAAACTCCGGACGATTTGAAGTACATCACAACCATCCGTTCAAGGGCGGCCATATTACCCGTTCCTTTGGAAAACCGGAGAACGGGGTGCATGCACTTCAATTGGAAATGAACAAAATCCTCTATATGGATGACAACGAGCTAACGTACAATGAGGACAGGGCCAGCAAGGTGCAAAAGGTATTGCGAACAACACTTGAAGGTTTAATCAAAACCATGGAACATTCGTTATGAAAACCTACTGCTTCAAAGCGATATTACAAAATACCGGCTGGTTGGAAAACACGGCAATTACCGTCAATGACGCAGGCCTAATTTCGGACATTTCGCCCTTTGACCCTTTGAAAACCCCCTCTGATGTCATGGGCTATGCGCTTCCTGGTTTTCAGAACGCGCATTCCCATGCCTTTCAATACGCCATGGCCGGATTGGCCGAAAGACATGAAAATGTAGCAGAGCGGGATGATTTTTGGGGCTGGCGGGAAAGCATGTACCAATTGGCGCTTACTATAGATCCCGATCAAATGGAAGCCATTGCCAGCATGCTCTATGCCGAAATGGCGAGGCACGGTTATACCCATGTGGCCGAGTTCCATTACCTCCATCACGATAAAAAAGGGCAACCCTACGCCAATCTCGCAGAGATGGGTAGCCGATTGATAGCTGCGGCAAAAAAAGTGGGTATCGGAATTACGTTGGTTCCTATTTTTTACCAAAAAGGAGGGTTTGGAAAAGAACCCAACAACAGGCAAAGAAGATTTATCTCCCCAGATATTGACGCCTATCTAAAACTGTTGGATGCGAGCAAGGAAGCCTGCAAATACTATAAACACGCCAACATTGGTATAGGAATCCATTCCCTGAGGGGGGTGGAGCCATCGGCTGTTGCCGAAATAGCCAAATCGGGACCTCAGGATATCCCCTTTCACATACATGTTTCGGAACAAGTAAAAGAGGTACGGGATGCACTGCAGTATTTGGGAAAACGGCCTGTGGAATGGTTGTTGGACAATGTGGATCTGAACCAAAGGTTTCATTTGGTGCACGCCACGCATTTAACGGATGCCGAAATCACGGGCATTGCAAAAAGCAAGGCCAATGTTGTTCTTTGTCCCAGCACGGAAGGCAATCTGGGCGACGGTATTTTTCAACTTAGAAAGTACCAGGACCAGGGAGGCAGTTGGTGCATAGGAACCGATAGCCATATCGGTCTAAACCCGTTGGAAGAGTTGCGGCTCCTGGATTATGGCCAGCGATTGACTTCCCACAAAAGAAATACGTACTTTTCGCCCAAAGAAGGCGATAGCGGCTCATATGCGCTTAAAATGGCCACCTTGGCAGGAAGAAGGGCAATGGGCGATTTTACAACCGGTTTTTTTGCCCCTGGAAAAGCTTTGAACGCCAACGTCCTAGATTCTACAGCTCCGTTGCTGGCAAGCAGCTCCCTGCATAACCTGTCATCCACACTGGTGTATACCGCTGATACATGCATGCAAACAGGGACAATAGCTCATGGGAAAACCATAATACGAGCAGGGCATTACGAAAAGAAGGAAGCTATAGCCAACGCGTTTTCCTCGGTCATTAAGGAGTTAAACAACCGCTAGTGCCTTTCCCTACTCCAACCAGGACTGGTAGTAAATACCATCGTCGATATCCAAAGCGGTCTGAGTTAACTGCAAAGGTTTAAAGGTGTCGATCATTACCGCGAGTTCCTCGGTCCCTGCCTTGCCAATACTGGCCTCATAGGTGCCTGGATGCGGTCCGTGTGGAATACCGGCGGGATGCAGGGAAATATAACCTTGGTCAATGTTCTTTCGGCTCATAAAATCCCCATCCACATAGTACAGGACCTCATCCGAATCTATGTTGGAATGGTTATAGGGCGCGGGAATGGCCTGCGGATGGTAATCATAAAGACGCGGACAAAAAGAACAGACCACAAAGGCTCCCGTTTCAAAAGTCTGGTGCACCGGTGGCGGTTGGTGCACCCGGCCCGTTATAGGTTCAAAATTATGGATGGAAAAACCGTAGGGATAATTATAGCCGTCCCATCCCACCACATCAAAAGGGTGAGACGCGTAAATCAGGTGGTGTAATTGCCCCTGTTTTTTCACTTTTATCAAAAATTCGCCCATCTCATCGTATGTCTTCAGATTTTCGGGCAGTTTAAAGTCGCGCTCGCAAAAAGGCGAATGCTCCAAATGTTGCCCAAACCAGTTCCTGTACCGTTTAGGGGTATACAACGGATGGTAGGATTCCGTAACCAACAGGCGATTCTCGTCCGTATCAAATTGGATCTGGTAGATCATTCCCCTGGGAATCAGCAAATAATCCCCGTATTCAAAAGAAATATCGCCCAGCATGGTCTTTAAGGTACCACTGCCCTTATGCACGAACAACAGTTCGTCAGCATCGGCGTTCTTGTAGAAATAGTCGGTCATGGAACTTTTTGGGGCGGCAAGGCCCACGTGCACATCGTGGTTAAAAAGGATAGTTTTCCTACTCTCCAGATAGTCGTCCTCCGGTCTTATTCCAAAACCCTTGAGCAAGCGCGACTTTATGTTGTATTCTACGGCGGCCCGTGGGCTTATATCCAATGTTTTGCCCACCTCCTTTACCATGGTAGGTCTGTACAGATGGTACATCAAAGAAGACATTCCATCAAAGCCTATGGTCCCAAACAATTGTTCGTAATGCAGGGTACCATCTTCCTTCTTGAATATGGTGTGCCTTTTCTGGGGCATGCTGCCCAATTTGTGGTATAACGGCATAATTCGTCGCTTTAAATGCTACCAAATAAAATTACGACAAATCAGGGTATTTTATAAGGTTCCCCAAAAAAATACGGTTTTCACAAGGATTTTACCGCTGCCATTCATATTTGTTCGAAGTACCACCGAAATTCTTGTTTTCTTGTTCGGAAATTCCACTTTTCCTTGAAGTAATGGCAACAAAAAAAGCCTTCCATAGGGAAAGCCTTTCATTGGTTAGCACCAAAATTTGCTCTGGTGGCTATACCTTGCATCGAGAGTATCGATGCACAACACAACGTTGCAAATATAGTAAAGCTTTTTAAACTGGACTATTCTTTTCCCTAAACTATGCTTTTGGGTTGTAGGACCTAATGATCAAACGGGCGGCCTTGTCGTAATTGATGTAGTTATATACCCAGTTAAAAAAGACGATAACCCGGTTTCGGAACCCTACCAAAAACCATAGGTGGATGAACATCCAAATGAACCAGGCCACAAAACCGCCAAAGCGGAACTTTTTCAAATCTACCACCGCTTTGTTCCTCCCAACCGTGGCCATGGTGCCTTTGTCAAAATATTTAAAGGGAATCATGGGCCTTCCTTGCATAAGGTGCCTAAAATTTCTGGCCAAATGTGCTCCCTGTTGTATGGCCGGTTGCGCCACTTGTGGATGCCCTTTGGGATAGGCCTCTGTCTCCATATAGGCAATGTCGCCCACCGCAAAAATGTTTTCGTAACCCGCCACCTGATTGAAGCTATTGACTTTGAACCGGTTAAGGTGTTCCACAAAATTATCGGTTTCAAAACCCGCTACCATAGCTCCGGTAACTCCGGCTGTCCAGATGAAGTTTTTGGTGTTCATAGTGGTCCCGTTATCCATGGTGAGCACTTCCCCATTATAGTCCTTTACGATGGTATTTAAATGAATTTTCACCCCCAAACGCTCCAGAAAGTGCTGCGCCCTTTTGGATGCCATGGGACTCATGGGGGCCAAAACCCGGTCCGAACCCTCAAACAGATGGATCTCCATCTCGTCAATATTGAGGTGCTGGTAATCCTTGGGAAACACGTTCCTTTTTAGTTCCGCGAAGGCCCCGGCCAGTTCAACACCTGTGGGTCCTGCTCCCACGATACAAAAGTTCAGCAGCGCCATCCGTTCCGACTCCTTGGGCGAGTCATCTGCCTTTTCAAAATTTTGGAGCATCAGGCTCCGTATATTCAGTGCTTGGGGAACCGTCTTCATGGGCATGGCATGTTCTTGGATATCCGTGTTCCCAAAAAAATTGGTCCTGGTACCCGTGGCCATGACCAGATAATCATAGCGCACGCTGCCCATATCTGTGTGTACCTCCTGCCTGGCCGGATCTACACGGTCTACCTTGGCCCACCTAAAGTGAAAATCAGACAGTTTTCTGAGTACCTTACGGATGGGGTAGGCAATGGAATCGGGTTCCAGTCCACTGGTGGACACCTGATACAATAAGGGTTGAAAAGTGTGGTAGTTGCGCTTGTCTATCAAAACCACCTGCGCCGATACTTTTTTAAGCTTTTTTGCCAGGGATATGCCCGCAAAACCCCCACCAATAATAATGATTCTTTTCTTTTCCGTTTCGGGAAGATTCATGTACGAAGTTTATACAAAAATAAGCAATCCCCTCCCGTTATTCACAACTTTAAAGAAAGTATAACAATAGGTTGTAAGGGGGATAAAAAGCCCAAAAACGGGACAAGCCGCCAGCGAAAGGGCGGTGGTCGAAATTTGCTGCCACTAATCGTATTAGACGAGCTTGCAAGTATTTGATATTTAACTTTATAATGTTATTTTAAAGCCCCTTTTAATAAAACCGTGTATGAGGATAAAGCTACTTTTCCTATTCTTTAGCGTTCTTTTTTTCCTTTCCTGCTCCCAGGAGGGAATAGAGGAAGTTGTAGCGCCTACCACCACTATGGAGGTGGTGGATGCCGAAATTCAGGGGCATGGGGAAGAAATATCTGAAGAACCCTCGCCGGTGGTGCTGAGAGCCCAAAATTGGTTAGCGCAAATTCAGCAGCCCAACGGACTGCTGGAAAGTTCCGAAAACACCAACTTTGTTTCCCTGTACGACAACGCTTTGGCTGCCCTGATATTTACCTCCCAAGGAGATCTGGAAAGAGCAGAACGTATTTTTGATTTCTTTGACCTTCGGAGGGAGGCGGAACTTTTACAGGGGCATGGGGGTTTCTTTCAGTTTAGGGATGCCGCCGGGGAAAACGGGAATCGATCTTGGATGGGTGATAATGTATGGTTGCTCATTGCCCTGAACAATTATCACACGTATACGGGCAATCAAAGATATAGCCCACTCGCACAAGAATTGGAAACTTGGATAAGATCACTTCAGGATGAGGACGGCGGACTTTGGGGCGGATACAATGCTGATGGCACTCGGATTCCCAAGGTTACCGAAGGTATAATTACGGCTTTTAACGCGGTGGCAGGCTATGATGCCTTTCATAAAAACATTCTGGCCTATCTAAAACAACAACGTTGGGATATTGAAGCCAAAACCTTGATCGCCTCTCCGGAAACCCCAGCTTACAATTTTGCGCTGGATCTACATTCCCTGGGATACAGTATTCTAAAGGACTTCCCGGAAGATGTACTTCTTATGGCCGATCGATATCGGACCACGCAGACCGCAACGGTAACGGGAGAAGAGATTAGCGGTTATTGTTTTGATGAGGACAAGGACGTCATTTGGCTGGAGGGAACGGCTCAAATGGCCTTTGCCTTTCAGTTGGCCGGAATGCCATCGGTTTCGGATGAACTCCTGGCCGAAATTGAAAAGACCTTTATTACAAGTGTGTCCTTGGAGGCGTCCTCGGGCATTCCCTATACCACCAATCAAGGGACCACCTACGGGGCTACCCGCTTATGGGACCATGCCGATCTGACCCCCGCACTTTCGTCCAATGCCTGGTACCTATTCACCAAACTGAATTTTGACCCCTTTGAGTTGCAAAGGGAAAAGGAGATTCCCCCATCCGATAAATTCTGGTTGCTCGAGGCCACGGATTAAACCTTTCGCATGAAGAAATTCAAGTGTTTATCAACAGCTCGGGACACCATAACAGCCCTATATCCATGCTGACCATCGTCATAGTAAGCTCTGCAACTTAATTTGTAATTTACGAGGGTGTTTTAAGTTTGTTGAACTATGCTGTTTACGATACTGTTTATCCTGTACATCCTAGTTGCCATTACCATGGTGATAGGGTTACTGCTCAACGGCATGAGGCCTTCCAAAACGCTGGCATGGTTACTTGCCATTTTCACCATCCCCGTAGGGGGCATTCTACTGTATTTGATGTTGGGCAGAAACCGAAGAAAAAACAAACTTCTTAAGGGCACGAACAGAAAGCAGCTTGCCGAAGCCGGATCCCCTATCCGTTTTGACCCGTCGAAGAACAAGTACGACAAAATTAGCTCACTGATACATAAAAACTGCGGTTTTTTGCCCAGCGGAGACAATAGCCTATCGCTTTTAAAAGATGGGAAAACCACCTTTGAAGCCATTTTTAAGGCCATGGAAAATGCCCGATCCTACATTCATTTGCAATACTATATTTATGAAGAGGGCGAACTGGCCGATAGGCTCCTATCGCTGTTCGAGGAAAAAATTGCAAAAGGGGTGCGGATAAGGCTTATCTATGACGGCATCGGTAGTTTTTCCCTAAGCGCTTCCTATCTCAAAAGACTCAAAACGATGGGTGTGGAAGTACATTCCTTTTTGCCTTTTCGGTTTGGACGGTTTCTGGCTTCCGTAAACTACAGGAATCACAGAAAAATAATCGTGGTCGATGGTAAAACGGCCTTTACGGGCGGCATTAACATCTCCGACAAATATTTAAAAGGCGATTTGGTACTTGGCAAGTGGCACGATATGCATGTACAGATCACCGGTACGGCTGTACATTCCCTGGATACCGTCTTCGCGATGGATTGGGATTTGGTCTCCAATGAAAAATTGGACCTCCCTAAAGCATTCCCCGAACGCGAAGCAATCGGCCGCGGGGCTTGGGCGCAAATTGCAGCCAGCGGGCCCGATGACGATTTTCCGGGCATAGAGCAGCTTTACTTTTCAATGATCACCACAGCCAGGGAGTACCTCTATATAACCAACCCCTATATCATTCCGGGGCAGGCTATCCTGGGCGCCCTTGAAACCGCGGCCCTGAGCGGAGTAGATGTGCGCTTATTGATTTCTGCACAGGCCGACAGCAAATTGGTTAATTGGAGCGTACGCTCCTATTTCGAATCCCTGTTGAAGGCCGGGGTTAAAATTTATCTGTTCCCTGATGGGTTTTTGCACAGCAAAATAATCATCAGTGACGACGATATCAGCACTATAGGCACCGCCAATATAGATATTCGCAGTTTTGAGCAGAACTATGAGGTCAATGCGGTCATCTACAATCGCGATTTTACCGTACAGCTAAGGGAAGATTTCATTAAGGACAGTACCGAAAGCACTGAACTGAATTACGAGGCGTATAAAAAAAGGCCTTGGGCACATAAACTAAAGGAAGGTGCGGCAAAAATCTTTAGTCCTATCCTGTGATGATCGTTTCGTAGCCGAGCTCATTTTTGCAAACTGTCCCGGCCTCCCAGGCCGCCATGTTGTCAAAGGTGGAGATTGCGATGTTTCTCATGGCTTCTGTTGTCACAAAAGCTTGATGAGGTGTCATAAGAACATTGGGAAAGGACAACAGTTTTTTAAGTTGCTTATCCGTTATGCCAGTTTTTGAGTTGTCCCTGAAGAATATGCCTTTTTCCCTTTCGTAGACGTCTGCCCCATAAGCTCCTATTTCCTTATTTTCCAAGGCCTCCAGGAGCGCTTTGGTATGCACTATGGACCCTCTGGAGGTATTTATCAACAGGACGTCCCTTCGCATACGTTCCAATCTGGAGGCGTTGATAAGATCGTAGTTTTCATAAGTTAGGGGCACGTGCAAGCTAATGACGTGCGATTGGGAGCACAGTTCATCAAGATCCGTATATTCCAACCCAAAGGCCTCTACAAGGGTGTGGTCTGGTTGCAAATCGCAGCCCAGGACCTTGCATCCAAAGCCGTGCATAATCTTTACCATTACCGAACCGATATTTCCGGTGCCTACGATTCCTACGGTCTTTCCGTGTAGATTGGTGCCCATAAGATTATCCAACATAAAATTATACGCATGTACTTGCCTATCTGCCAGAACAATTTTTCGGTTGAGTGCCATAAGCAGCGCCACCGCATGCTCGGCAATGGCATGGGGGGAGTAATCGGGGGCATTGGCCACCCGTAGCCCATAGCGCTTGGCTGCCTTTATATGTACGTTGTTGTAACCGGCAGATCGCAGTAAAATGTACTTTACCCCAAGATCTCTAAGCTTTTCAAGGACCACCAGGCTGGCGTCGTCCCCAGAAAATATTGAAATGGCTTTGTAGCCCATGGCCTTTATTGCAGTACGGGAATCGAGGGCCTCTTTGATATACGTGACCCTATGGCGTTCTGCATTGGCCTTTTTTAAGAAAGGCACTTCAAAATCCTTTGCACTATAGACCAGTAATTTCATCCTTGCGCTCCTTTCTAAAAATAAGGTCCTGTTCCTCCATGGCCAAAACGACCAATTTTATATAATCATCAATGGTCTTTTCAATATTCACGGGATCGGTAATATCTATTCCGCCCCGCCAGATGAGTTCGCGTTCTTTCCCAACGCAGATACAATACAGCGAGGTTTCGGCATGGTATACCGTAAAATCATCGTAATAATCGGTCTCATAGTAAATATCCTGATGCCCCAAATAATCATCCCTGAATGTCCCGTAATAATTGTCGTCGAATTTGGAAATCCGTTTTCTAAAGGTCTGCCGGTCCTCTGAACCCACGATCTTGGTAAATAGTATGGCGTCAAAATCCTTATCGAGCAATTGCTGTTCTACCTCGGAAAGTTCTTCTTCCGATTTCTCGGAAGAGGTGAATTCTACATCAAAAAGATCTAGGCTGCGTACCGCCTCCACGTCTCTTTTTGAAAATTCCCTTTTTAGTTTGCGCTCAAAACTGGCCCGTGCGTCCTGATCTTGGGTCATGCCTACGATGAGTACCTTATACGCATCGAACAGGACAATATCTGGATTCTTCCAATTGCTCACCAATTGAGTAGACGAACAGGCACTTAAGGACAGTGCGAGCAAGATGATCAATTTTTTCATTTTAAATGTTTAGAAGTTTTCTGTTTTTGGGCGGATGTTGCCTGTTTCTTTAGCGCAACAATCGCTTCTGTTTCTCTTTCCGCATTACTTTGGACACCAAGGAGAAAAGGTTTTGCTTTATCTCCCGGTATGCTTCCATATGCTGCTCCATATTGGTTATAAGATCCCTATGGGTGGCCGCATAGGCCCGCTCCATTCGAAGCTGGTCTACTTTATCTACCATGATCTCCAGTTGATTCTCGTGCAACTGTACCTGTTTCATCAGCGGAACAATTCTTTTTTCCATTTGTAACAGGGTATCGACCACGGTTTTGCTTTCTTCAAAAATCGCGGAATCCGTAAGTTGTAGGGTATAGGACTTTACCAAATCGTTAAGGAACCGCTGTTCATCCCTGGCAAATTTTAGTTGTGACATCCATAGAAGGGAAGCCCGGTGCATTTCTTCCGGACTGATCCATTCCACATACTGGTATTGTTTCTTGACCTCGCTCATCACCTTTTATCTAGGAACAACACGGTGAACGGAACGGTTCCGCTCACCGTACTGGGCAAATTAGTTTACCTCGATTATTTTTTTTGTCCCCTCCTTGGCAACCTCCTTCTTTTGAAGGCCCAAAGTTAGAATCCCGTTTTTGTAGGTGGCCCTAACGTCTTTGGATTCATCTATAGCATCGGGCAGGTGCATGGCTCTTTTAAAGGAGCTATAATTAAATTCCCTACGGGTATACTCCTTGTCTTCCTCTACCTCTTCCTTGCTTTTTTCGGCACAGACTTCCAACGTTCTGTCCTTCATGGTAATTTCGAAATCCTTCTTGCTAAAGCCAGGTGCCGCTAGTTCAATTTCAAAACCGTCTTCGAGTTCTTTCACGTTCATGGCAGGCCAATTGGCTTCTTGAACAAAGAAATCGTCGGAAAAGAAATTGTCCGTATCCAAGTGTCCTATGGTGTTCCAAGGAAACCGATTTCTGTTAAATTTGATTAATGACATGGTGATATAATTTTGGATTCATAAATAATTTATACGCCCCACTAAGGTAGAACGAACCCCCTTGGGACAAAATGATATTTATCAGTTTGACTCTTGATTTCAATAATTCAAGGAGTTATTTTCTTGGTTTTCGTCCTTTTAAAATCCCGCCGGCATAATTGAAGATTTCCGACTTTAAGTTTTGAAAATCCAGTAAACAATCGGCCGCTTCGTTGCTTAAGTGCCCATGTTTTTTATAGTACTCCAAACTACAGGCCCTATCTGTGCATTCCAATATGCCTCCCAAGTCATTCTCGTGCCTTGTTATATGTCCACGGACCACAATCCTTTGGTTATGTATTTGCTTTAGACGGTCTTGATATCCTTGTAGACGTTCAAACAGATTGGGTGTGTTGGGTTCGAACACATACGAATTCAACAAGCGTTTTATGAAAAGGAGTTCGTCTGCCATAAGACGTAACTGCGATTTCCATTGTTGTGAATCACTGTACAGTTCTGCAAGTTCCTTGTCCTGAACACCTCCAATATCATTGTTTTCCATTGCCTATGCCATTTGTCCCATAAAGTATTCCGAATTCTGGATCCAAACAATGATAAAAATCAGCGCTCCGACCTATTGGGCCGTGATTTCAAAATTGCCTGATCCGTTGGGTATGCCATAAACCGAGGACTAACGGACCCTATTATTTTTTAAAGAAGTCCCGGATTAGGGCCTTCACTTGGTTGAGGGTCATGCTATCCGCTTTGGCGACCAGTTTTATTTTAGCAGCGAGTTGTTTATGGTTTTCCTGTAGTTCCTTCCTGAATTTCTCATTGGTGTCCGCGGGCCCATAGATTGCAAGGGCATCCGCCTCTTTTAAGTGATCTGCCAGCTTGTTGAAGTATCCTCTCATTTGATGCTTTTCGCGCTCCAAATATTTGCTGTCTTGAACAACGTCCTGCGGTCCCCACTTTGCAGATTTTGTCCCGGAGCCTCCTTTGGGGTTAAAAAACTCCATCTCCGAAAAAATGGTCTTAAACGTCTCTCCTTCCCAGGTCAGGGTAAGGACATGGGCCTTTTCCTTATCGAGCCAGATTCCTATGTTTTTCATATGTGTGTTATCAATTAGCGTTCAATACTAGAATAGGGATGTTGGCACTGTATCCCAGTTCCTTTACAAGGGGTTTTGACAGCAGGGCATTGAAAAAACCGTGTTTCTCGTTTACAAAGGAAATCATATCGCTTTCCCTACTTTGCACAAAGGTATTGATGCCGGTGTGCACCTTAACATCGGTCAGCACATGGCTGCTATAGTCCGTTCCCTCAATGATCTCTTCCAAAAGCGCTTTGTTGTCCTGCTGTACCGGATCCAATTTGGATTCCCTTTCTACATGTAGTAACCGGATAGGCGCCTTGTGTATTTTGGAAATTTCCATCAAGTAATTTAACTCCCTTCTTTTAAAGCCGGTCCTATAATCTGTTGGAAATACAATTTCATTGGGAGGCGAAAAGCGATAATTCTCCGGGATTGCCAATACGGGGCAGGTCGTAATGTTCTCCATCACATCAACGGCGTTGGTGCCAAAGATATTGGCAGAGGCACCTGTTGCTCCTTTGGTTCCCATTATGACGAGATCAATGTCCTTTTTTGCCACGGTGGTGGAAACAGCGTACAACAAGGAATTAAAGGTTGAAATCGTTTCAAAACTGTGTTTGGGGTTATCTCGCTGAAATTCCAGAACATCCATTAATTTGGACATCCTTTCCTCCGAAGCTTTTTTGGCGGCTTCGTACCTTTCTTCCCCAGGTTCCGGGACCATCATACTGTCTATGGAATACCCGTGCACCTGATAGGCGTTCAAAATATAAAAAGTACACTCCTGCTCCTGGTACAGGTCCAGGGCATAGCGAATGGCGTTGAGTGCATTTTTGGAAAAATCAGTAGGTAATAGTATCCTCTTGTCCATGGTAGCAGTTTTTAGATTACCCTATAAAAATATAGGGCTCGGACTACGATTCCCATGATAATTATCAGTCTTGGCAGGGAACGACCAAAAATGGGACTTCCAGATCAAAATTTACCCGTTTAATGACCGGCTCCCGTAAGAGTTTTTCCAAAAAACCATGTTGGTAGCTCAGCATAGCCAACATATCAACATCCAATTCCTTTACAAAAAGGCCAATGGCCTCTGCCTTGCTTCCAAAATAAGGCATCCAATGCATGGTACAATCAATTGCAGAGAGATATTTACAAAGGGTATCGCAATTGGATTCCTGGTACTTGTCCAATTTCTTCTCCTCATTGACGTGCATGATGCGAACACTACTCTTAAAAAGGTTGGCCAGGAACCGCAAGGGCTCCAGCTGTTCGGCACAAAAACTGTGTTTATAATCGGTGGCAAAGGCAATTTCCTTTGGGGAGACAAAATCCATTTCCTTGGGCACTGTTAGGATAGGACATGATCGCAAGCCATTGATGATTTTGGTGGTATTGCTGCCCCAAAAGGTGGCTTTGGCATTGGTCATTCCCTTGTTGCCCATAACCACAAGATCTATATCCATTTCTGCCACGGTTCTGGAGGCGGTTTCCACGAGGCCGCTATTTTTGGAAATTGTAAGGAAGTTGTGCCTTGGATTGTCATTGTCCAGAACAATTCTATGGCAACAATACTGAAGACCTTCTTGGGATTCATCGCCCAGTTGGGCAAGCAACGCCCTCCCTTCGCGTTTAGCTATGCGTTTGGTACGCAGCGGCGTGGTTTCGTTAAAGGTGTTCAATAGATAGAAGGTGCAGTCTTTTGACCTTAGCAGCTGTGTTGCATAGAACAGGGCACTGTAGGCGCTGTTCGAAAAATCGGTAAGGACGAGAATATTTTGCATCGTATTATTTTTTTAGTGTTGGTGGGATGACCATGAAAGGTATGGTGATATGAAAACCAATTTTTTTAATGACGGGTTCAATAAAAAGGCGCTCCAAAAAAGTATGTTTGTTCTGGATCATTACCAGTAAGTTTACCTTTTTTTTCATTTGAAAGTTATTTATTCCCGATATGACATCCTGATTGGGCATATCGTGGAACAAATGTGCAATACCATCCAAAATTTCCTCCAATTCGGCTTTGTTCCGAAGCTGTGCCTCACCAAGCTCATAGCCCGTTGAAATATGCACTACCTCAACCCTGGAAATATGCTCCCTTGCAAGATCCAGCAGTTGATCCAGTTGTACCGCCTTGTAGTCTACCTCATAGTCTGTTGGAAATAAGATTTCCTTGGGGGTTTCATAATCAAAGTGTGGAGGAATCGCAATTACCGGACAACCCGCTTTTTTTATGACATGGACCGTATGGGTGCCCAAAAATATCTCCTTGGCCCCTGTAGCGCCTTGCGTTCCCATGATAATCAGATCTATATGCTCCTTCTGTACCATGTCTACTATTTCATCGACCAAAAGGTTAAAGGCGGCATGCGGTACAAAGAGGTGTTTCGGATTGTTAAAGTCCTCATGCAGTTGGTCCATCAACTTCTGCAGTTGTGAGAGCGCCCTGGTCTGGTGTACATCGCCCAGACCTACCTGTCCCGGACTATGGAGCACATACTCTGCTTGATAAATTGCCGGGGTATAGGTATGCACCAAATAAAAGGCACATTCCTCGTTCTTAAAAAGTTTGAGGGCATAACATATGGCGTTATAGGCGTTGTCCGAAAAGTCGGTGGGGAGCAAAATCTTTTTCATTTTTTAGCGTTTTTGGATTACCATTCAAAAATAGAATCGAGACGCCCCAAAAACCATGATATTCGTCAGTTGGCCTTAGCGGTATTTTCTTAAATTGCACGTATTAAATCCTAAGTGCATGCAAAGCAATTTCAAAACGGTCATTACCTCAGGTCCTTTGGTGCTCGTTGATTTTTATGCCGATTGGTGCGGCCCATGTAAGGTGTTGGCACCCATTTTAAAGGAAGTAAAGCAAGACTTGGGCGACATGATCAAAATTGTAAAGATCGATGTGGACAAAAACCAAAAAATCTCCAATAGGTACCAGATCAGGGGTGTACCCACCCTACTGTTGTTTCAAAACGGAACCTTGGTGTGGCGACAGTCCGGTATACTACAAAAGAACGATTTGATCAAAATCATACAATCATATACCCCCTGAAATCCGGATTCTTGGATTAACCTCGGCGATGCTACTCGTGAAGCACCAAGAAAGGGACATCCGTGTGGTAGCTAATTTCCTGGACCGCAGGCCTTAAAAGCACTCGCTGTAAAAAGTTCACGTTCTTGGCGACCATGGAGATCATGTCCAAATCCCTGCTTTCCACAAAACACTGTACCGCTGTTTCCAGTTTTTTACTGGTCACTCTATGAAAACTGTGTTCCAAGTCCTTAAAGTAGTCGTGGAGGAATGCCTTGTTCTTATGTTGTTCACTATCCAATTCCTCGCCTTTTCCGGAAATGTACAATACCCGTAGTGCAGCATGGTGCATTTGGACTATTTCTATCAAGGTGTCGAGCACTTTTATATCATAGCTCAAATTAAAATCCGTGGGAAATCCTATTTCCTTGGGTTTTTTGTATTCGGCATTTTCTGGAACCGCCAAAACGGGGCATTTCACTTTGGTTATGACATCGGCCGTATTGCTGCCCATGGTTACCTTTTTGAGGCCCGAAGCCCCTTTGGTTCCCATAACGATCAGGTCTATCTTCTTGTCGGCTATTTGTTTGCGAATGGCATCGACAAAGAAATCATATACCGTAAGGGTCTCAAAACGGTGTTCGGTATTCACAGTGAGTTGTTCAATACGTTTCAACACTTCGTCCAAACGTTCTTGGCTCTCCTGTAAAACGGCCTCTTCCAACACCTTGGAAGAGCCTACAATGGAAGTTTCGGCACCGGAATAGGGCGCAATGGCGTTGATATGGAACAGATAAAAAACGCAGGGTGTTCTTTGAAAGAGTTCCTTTGCATACTGTACCGCATTCCACGAATTATCGGAAAAATCAACGGGGATCAAAACATTTTTCATAACCACATTACTTATCGTTGTCACCGGTAAAAATACGATCGGCCCCCAGAAGCTAAAATGACAAAAATCATGTGAACTGACATTGGTCATTTCCACAAAGCCCCTATGGCCTTATATTCAATAACAAAAAAACGTATGAGAGCCTTGGCAAAAATTCAGCACCTCAGGTCCGACGCCTGCAAGCAAAAGATTATCAGAAACCTCAGTCGGCTCATGGATATCCGTATTATCGACATTGATGTGGACAATCAGATGATCTTCTTTCTCTTTGAGGGGCCATTGGCATTTCATAGGGTAAAGCAAGAACTCTGGCGGATCGGTTATCCCATAATAAAGTACAAATGCCAGAACGGGAAATCCTTCCTAAGCCGTAGTGAGATGTTTGATCAAGCCTTAGCCTAGTCCAACACTTTACAGCATATCCAAAAACCTGGCCCAGTCCTAAAGGGCCGCATTCTTCATTGTTCCATTATAGGATTATCTGGGTAGGTTCTGCATGACCAGAAAGGGAACGCTCACGGTAAGTCCAATTTGGTCCACAGTAGACCGGTACAACATATTCTCTAAAAGGGAATGGCGCGAATTTACCATGACCAGCATATCTATATGATCTTTGGCGATATGTTCCAAAATGATCTGCACCCTGTCCTCACCTTCGCATTGTTTAAAAAACAGAAACGCACTGGATAAGGTATTTTGCAGAAAGAGCTTGTTGTCTTCTTGACGGAACGACAATTTCTTCAGGGCGGAAATGTATAGACAATGTATTTCTGATTTGAAGGAGCCTGCCAGTTCGTTGAGCAATTTCAATTCCCTCCGTTTAAAGGGCAACATGTAGTCCGTGGGGAACAGTATTTTTTTGGGTGGCTGGTAGGCATACTCCTCAGGAATGGCCAGCACGGGGCATTTTACGTATTTTAACACTTGTACCGTATGACTGCCCAAGATGGTCCTTTTATCCGATGTAACCCCTTTTGTGCCCATTACGATTAAATCGATATCCACCTGATCCACAAAATCGTTTACCGCATCGACCAAGGATTCGAAGGCCGACACTACCTGATAGGAATGTTTCGGGTTTGGAAATTCTTCTTCCAATTCGGAAAGCAATTGGTCCAGCGATGTATCGGTCTTTTTGCGCACCTCCTTTCTTCGTTGTTTTAAACTATCCCGGGTCCCGGATTTGCTCAATTCGTATACTTCATCGGCATAAGCGTGCAAAAAGTAAAAGTTGGCCCTTTCCAACTTAAAGAGTTTTAGGGCATGGTGGATCGCATGCAGTGCATTGTCGGAAAAATCAGTAGGAATCAATATGATCTGCATTTGTACGGTCTTTTCTTTGACGGCCAAAGTTATGTGCTATGGGAGGTGAAAACTATGATATTTATCAGTACCATAGCTGATAGAAATTGTCGCTTAGCCGTGGATGACCAAAAAGGGCACCTGGGTATGGAAACTCACTTTTTCCACGGTGGAATCGAAAAGTAGCTGTTGTAAAAAATTGAGGTTCTTGGCCACCATAATGGTAAGATCACTCTGTTTTTCTGAGATGAATTCCTGTATTCCTTGAGTAATTTTTCGGTTATCAATGAGATAAAAACTGTGCTGTTTTGGAAATATCTCCTCCAGGTAATCCTGTAGATACGCTCTGTTGTTTTGCTGATCTTCGGATAGGTTTTCCGTGCTCCCCGCCACATGAAGGACTTTGAGGTGCGCTTTGTTGGCAACAACGAGCTCTGACAACGTCTCCAAAATGGCATGCGAATAGAAAATATTATAATCGGTCGGAAAGGTGATCGTCCGTGGTCTCCCATAAACTACATGTTCCGGGACTACTAGGGTATTGCATTGTACCTTGGTTATAATATCACCGGTATTACTTCCAATAATAAGCCGTTTTATCCCTGACGCCCCCTTGGTTCCCATGACGATCAGGTCTATTTTCTTTTCCTTGACCAATCTGCGGGTCACATCTATAAGCAGGCCATAATGCAGTTCCGGGAAAAAATGGTGTAGTTCGCTCTCGGCTTTATTTTTGGCCCGTTCCGTAAAGGCATCGAGCTTGTCTTTTGAAGGTATGCCGGTTTCGCCAAGGCTGGGCGTAAATGAAAGCCCCATTACTGGGTATTCGCTCAAAGGTGCAACATGGAGTAGATAAAAATTACAATGGACCCCCTTAAAAAAGCCGAGCGCATATTTTAGGGCGTTCCAAGCATTTGGTGAAAAATCGGTGGGAATCAATATATTTTTCATTGGATAAGCGACCTACTGGATACTACAAAAGCAAATGTATTGGGATAGGTCCAAGGGAAATATGACTAAAATCATATTATTGGGGCGGTTGGGCAAAAATTTGAGCGCTTTCCAAAGGGCTTGATCCACCCTTTTCAGCATGCTCTGCAGCTATTCTATACCATGCAGTGCCCTTAATTGTAAAATTTTGATGTTCCTGCCCTCAATATCTATAAGTCCTTCTTTTTTGAATCCGGAAAGTGTCCGGATCAAACTTTCTGTGGCAATACCGGCCACGCTGGCAAGGTCACTGCGGGAAATGCGAATAGGTTCCTCAGGGTTTTTGTTCAGGACCTCGGCAAACTGAAGCAGGGTTTGCGCGGTTTTTTTCCGGACAGAGCTATAGGCCATTTGGAGGAGTTGCTCTTTGATTTCCGAAATATTGTCGGTGAGCAATTCCATCAATTCCAGTGAAACATTGTGGTTTTTTTCCAAAATACCTTTCATGCTTTCCTTGGAAATACCTGCCAGTTCCGCGTCTTCCACTGCCGAGGCCGATTCCTGGTAGGGAAGGTTGTCCAGAAAGGAGGTAAAGCCCAAAAAATCATCGGCAGGATGTAGGGAAGTGATCAATTCCTTCCCATCCTCATCCATCTTATGGCATTTTACTACCCCTTCTAAAATAAGAAAAATCTTGTTGGAATGCTCCCCTTCATTGTAAATAGGGCTTCCCTTTTTATAGGTATGGACATCCCCGTGGTCATCAAAAAAATTCTTCAGTTCGTTCAAGGTACGCATCTGCGCCTCGGCATCCACGGACAAAGGTGTCTGATTCCTACCCAAACGGGTCATAATCTCTGCCTTGGCCAACCTGCTTTCTATGGCGCTCATCAGGTCTACTTCCTCAAAGGGTTTGGTAAGGTAGTCATCGGCCCCAAGGTCCATCCCTTTGCGCACCTCCTTGTGCTCCGTTTTGGCCGAAAGAAAAATAAAGGGGATATGTTGGGTGGCCGCATCTGAGGAAAGTTGCTGCAACACACCATACCCATCAATCTCGGGCATCATGATATCACATACCACAATATCGGGATGCTGTTCCCTAGCCAGGTCTATACCTATCTTGCCATTCGGGGCAGTAATAACCTCATAATCGGAAAGCTCCAACAATTCGGCCGTATTTTCCCTTAAGGCGGTATCATCCTCTATCAATAGTATTCTTTTCATGGGTTACGGCTCTGGATTCATTGGTATTTCCACGGTAAAGGTAGACCCTTTGTTTTCCTGACTATTAAAGGTAATGCATCCACCTAAATTTTCAATATGTTGCTTCACAATATTCAACCCGATTCCCGTGCCTTGACTCAATAAGGCATTTTTGGCCCTGAAATACCGATTAAAAATAAACTTTTGATCACTTTCCGGAATCCCCATGCCCTGGTCGATAATTTTCATTATCAGATTGTTCCCTTTCTGACGAATCTGTATATCGATCACCGTATCCTCGGACGAATACTTTATGGCATTGTGGACCAAATTGGACAGGATGAGCTCCAGTATTTTCTCATCGCAGGTAATGACAAAGTCATCGATCTGTTCGGGGTACTGAATCTGTTGCCCTACCTTAAGCAGCATATTGGCATCATAGATGACCTGGTTCACCAATTTGCTCAAGGGAAAAGTGGTAAATCTATAATTTACCTTCCCTGTCTCCAGGCGCTCAACGGATAAAAAATCGTTGAGAATGGTATCCAGGTATTTTACCTTGTTGCGAATGGTATCTATATGCTTGTTCCTTTTTTCCTGCTGTTCGGTCTGGGTGTATTTGGATAAAAGCGTAGTAGAGGTGAGGATACTGCTCAAGGGTGTTTTGAATTCATGGGAAACCAAGGACAGGAAGCGTGTTTTGAGTTCATTGAGTTCCCGTTCCTTGGATAGTGCTTCCTGAAGTTGTTCGGTACGCTCCTTGACCTCAAGCTCCAAACGCTCCGTATAGTTTCGGCGTTCCGTGATATCCACGATCAAGGCCATCACATAGGTATTCCCGTACAGACTAAATGGATTTAGGCCTACTTCCAAGGGAAACTCCTCCCCATTTTTCCGAATACCGTAGAGCTCACGGCCCTGGCCCATGGGACGTCTTTGGCTCCTGTTCATGAAGTCTTTGAAGTGTCCCTTGTGCGCATGGTGGTAACTGGCGGGAATGAGAAGTTCCAGGTGGTTTCCGACAAGTTCGTCCTTTTCGTATCCGAACATTTCCTCCGTGGACGAATTATTGGCAACAATCAATTGTTTCTCGTTCACCACAATGATACCTTCCGATACCCCCTCGGAAAGCAGATTAAAAATATTGCTGTTTTTCTGAAAAACCTTCATGCCATAAAGTTAAACCATATAACTGATTTTTGTCATAAAAAACCCTAGGTATAGCTTCTATTTTTGAAACAGAAAATGACAACGCTATGAACATGATGGAATCGCAGCGGATTGGAAACGAGTTTTACCAAAATTTGGGGAAGCTTTTTTATGCCGTAGCCATGGCTGATCAAAGTATTCATGCCAAGGAAATGGATACGCTAAGAGAGGAAGTAAGATCGTATTGGTTGCAGGTAGATGCCGTTGAGGACGAATTTGGCACCGATGCCGCATTTCAAATCGAAACGGTATTCGATTGGCTGTTGGAGTACGGAAAGGACAGCGGAAGCTGTTTTGATGATTTCGCGACCTTTTACCAGGAGCACCATGAAAAGTTCAGCCCCAAGGTAAAGCGATTGGTGATGGATACGGCCCATGCCATTGCCGCGGCCTTTGCGCGAAAGAACAAATCCGAATTGATTATCTTGGCCAAACTAAAGTTATTGCTGCAATAGATGCAGATCAACCATAGCCATTAAGCATCCAAACTATGCCCGCTACCCTAAAAATTGTTGCAGCCGAAGAGGCGGTTGCCTGTGTAAAATCGGGAAATCGCGTTTTCTTTCAAGGTGCTGCCATGACACCGAACGTGTTGATCGATGCGCTCTGCGATCGCTATAGAGATCTGGAAGACATCGAGATTATTCAAATGCACACGGAAGGCCAGGCCAAATATACCTCGGAACCTTACACTGATGCATTTCGAATAAGCAGTTGCTTTGTGGGCGGTAACGTTCGAAAGGCAATAGATTCCGCCAAAGGCGACTATATCCCTATTTTTTTGAGCGAAATACATTTGCTGTTCAGGCGGGAGATCCTGCCCTTGGATGTTGCCTTTATCCAGGTATCGCCCCCAGATAAACACGGATATTGTTCCCTTGGTACTTCCGTAGATGTCACCTTGCCCGCTATACAGACCGCCAAGAGGGTCATTGCGCAAGTGAATCCCCAAGTACCCAGAACCCATGGGGACGGTATCATACACATAAGGCAAATTGATAAAGCCATAGAGGTAGATAAGCCCATATATAGCAGTCAGATCAACGGAATGACCGATGTTGAACGAAAAATTGGAGCACATGTGGCCGAGCTGATCGAGGATGGCGCCACCCTACAAATGGGTATCGGCAATATTCCCAATGCCGTACTGAACAATTTGCACGGTCACAGAAGATTGGGTATTCATACGGAGATGTTTTCCGATGGTATCCTACCCTTAGTGGAAAAAGGGATTATTACAGGAGAGGACAAGGAAATTAAAACCGGAAAAATCGTTACCTGCTTTGCTGTAGGTACCCAGGCGCTATATGACTTCGTTCATGATAACCCCAGTGTACATTTTAAAGAAGCCGCCTTTACCAATGATACAGCCGTTATTCGACAAAATCCAAAAGTGACCGCGATCAACAGTGCCATTGAAATAGATCTCACCGGCCAGGTATGTGCGGATACGATCGGCACCTATCAATACTCTGGCGTTGGGGGACAAATGGATTTCATCCGCGGGGCCTCCCTATCCGAAGGAGGCAAACCTATAATCGCCATGCCTTCCCTTACCCATAAGGGCGTTTCCAAAATCACCCCCTTTCTTAAACATGGGGCCGGGGTAACCACCACTAGGGCTCACGTGCACTACGTGGCCACGGAATACGGGGTAGTGAACCTTTTTGGAAAAAGTTTGGAACAACGGGCCAAGGCCCTTATTTCCATAGCCCATCCAGACCATCGGCAAGTACTGGAGGAGCAGGCATTTGAACGTTTTAAAACCCTTGTATGAAGCCCATACCCCTACAACAATACATAGACCATACCCTCTTGGGCGCCACCGCCACCCTATCGGCCATAGAAAACCTCTGTCAGGAGGCACGGACCCATGGCTTTTACGCGGTCTGTGTAAACGGTTGCCATGTTGGCACCGCGCATAAGGAGCTGGCGGATACCGCAATAAAAATAGCCGCTGTGGTGGGTTTTCCCTTAGGGGCCAACAGCACACGGACCAAGGTGTTCGAAGCCGTGGATTGTATGGAAAACGGAGCGGACGAAATAGATATGGTCATCAATCTGGGGTGGCTAAAATCTGGCGAGACCGATCAGGTGTTGCAAGAGATCCAAGCGGTAAAAAAGGCCATTGGCGATGTGGTTTTAAAAGTCATTATAGAGACCGCCTATCTCACTACCGAAGAAAAGAAAAAAGCATGTGCCTTAGTGGTAGAGGCAGGGGCAGATTTTGTAAAAACCTCCACAGGTTTTGGGCCTGGAGGGGCTACCCTTGACGATGTCCGCCTGATGAAGGAGGTCGTAGGGGACAAGGCCCGTATTAAGGCCTCCGGCGGCATCAAGGATAGGGCCACCGCCCTACGTTATATTGAACTTGGCGTTTCCCGGATCGGCACTTCCTCCGGTATCGCCCTGCTTGCACAAGACGAAAATCAAAGCCCATGAGTTTACATATCGCCGCAAAAAAAGGGGAAATCGCAGAGACCGTCCTACTCCCCGGAGACCCCTTACGCGCCAAATGGATCGCTGAAACTTTTTTGGAAGACCCCATCTGCTACAACGAAATCCGAGGCATGTTGGGTTATACTGGAATTTATGGAGGAAAACGGGTATCGGTACAGGGCAGTGGTATGGGTATTCCATCGTCCCTCATCTACTGTCATGAACTTATCACGGCCTACGGTGTTAAAAACCTGATTCGCGTGGGTACTGCGGGATCCTATCAAAAAGAGGTAAAAATCCGGGACATTGTGCTGGCCATGGCCGCCTCTACGACCTCTAGCATCAACCACTCAAAATTTAAGCATGCGAACTATGCCCCCACGGCCAGCTTTGAACTGTTTATGAAGGCCGTGCAGTATGCCAAGGACCACCAAATCCCCATTACCGCCGGCAATGTACTTTCTTCCGATGTGTTCTACGCGGACGATCCGGAATCTTATAAACTGTGGGCAGCCTACAATGTGCTATGTGTAGAAATGGAGGCCGCCGGCCTCTATACCCTGGCCGCAAAGCACGGGGTCCGGGCCCTGGCCATTTTGACCATTTCGGACTCCCTGGTCACGGGGAAAGGGGCCAGCCCGGAAGAACGGGAGACAGGCTTTAGCGAAATGGTGCGTATTGCCATGGGAACGCTGTAACTTGTAGCAGCGAGCCAGACCGTCCCTGCCCAAGGGGCGGCCTAAAAATAGCATTTCCTTAACATCAAAATCTACATTTTCTAGCTATTTTAAAGCAAAAAACATGCGCACCTCCGTCTTTTTCTGGGTAATCGCTACCACATTGGTTTTAATCTTGGTGACAGCAACGGCAAGCATGGGATTTCCCTTCAACTGGGTATTCTACCTCACCGTCGCCGGACAACTAATGCTCGTTTATATGGTTTATAGGGTATTGACGGATGGCTACACCACTGAAAAGACCTTTGAGGATTTCTATGAGGACCGGCCGCTAGACCGATAGACTAGCTTAGCATTAGGTTTTTGCCTTTCTTTTTAGGCTTGGGAGATACCCCCATGCCCAGCTCCGGGATAACCAACAGGGGTATTTGCGTGTGAAAGGCCACCCGCTTAATAATCGGTTCACGCGTCATCTTTTCCAGATAGCTGTGCTGATAATGCAACATGGCCAGCAGATGTATTCCCAGTTCATTTGTAAACACTTCAAGTGTCTTGGAGACGGAATTAAGCTCTGTAACCGTATGCACGTAATGCGGTAGGTCTCCCAGGTATTTGCGCAGCATCTCCAAGTTAAACTGTTGTATCTCGGTCAGGGCCTTAATTTCATATTGTACATGCACAATTCTCAAGGTGGCGTCGAACGCCCTGGCCAAATCGATCAGCGGTTGCAGTTCCGAAAGTGTGTAAAACCGGTTAAAGTCCGTGGCGAATGCAATTTCGGAGGGGGTCGCATATTCAAAATCCATGGGGATGGCCAAAACCGGGCAACGTTTGATCGATTTTATGATGCGTACGGTATTGCTCCCCATAAAAACCTCCTCTATCCCAGAGGCACCCTTGGTTCCGGTTACGATAAAATCTATTCCCTCTGAATCCACTATGTCCCTTATAGCTTCTACCAATAGGCAAAAAGAGGATACTGTTTTGAAACGATGGTTCGGATACTGATTCCTTTTTTTTATTTTGGCCTGTAGGTTTTGTAATCCCTTCTCCGAATTGGAACGGATAATATCATCCACCCCGGGATCCTGGATCGTACTTGCCATAAAACGATTGTGTGCAAAGGTAGGGGTATAGGTATTCAACAAATAAAATGTGCATTCCTCACCTTTGAACAGTTCAATGGCATATTTGGTGGCATTCCATGCGTTTTCCGAAAAATCTGTAGGCACCAATATCTTCCTCATGGCAATTTCTTGAATAATTTATAGGGGTAAAAATAGGTAGGGTCCAAAGTGAAAACTATGACTTATGTCAGGTTATGGATCTAGAAACCGGACGCTAAGTCCCTGAGTTTTTTTTCATGGGCAATGGCAATCTTCTTGCCAGAAGTGGTAATGAAGCCTTTCTTTTTGAATTCCGAAATGATACGAATGGTAGATTCAGTGGCGGTGCCCACCACGTTGGCAATATCCTCACGGGATAGGGTGAGGGCCAGAAAACCATCCGCATCCTCCCCAAAATTACTTTTTAGGTACAAAAGTGCCTCTGCCATACGCTGTTTTACGGTCTTTTGGGAGATGTTCACAATCACGTCATCGGCTTCCCGAAGGTCATGGGCCATATGCCGAAGGACTTCTAGGGTAAAATCGGGGTTTTTGTGCATTGTGGAAAGGATAGTGTCCTTGGGAATAAAACACATTTCCATATCGCTGACAGCCACAGCGCTCAGATTGGTACACTCATCCGCCACGACGGAACGTTGCCCTATTACCTCCCCTTTAGTGGCCAATTTTACAATCTGGTCTTTGCCGTTTGCACTGAGTTTGGAAAGTTTGGAAACACCATTGCGCACACAGAAAACACCGTTCAGTTTTTCGCCTTCCTGGAAAATGGAAGCCCCTTTTTTGATAATTTTGGTGGTTTTGGTATCGGAAACTCTTTTCAATTCTTCCTTGCTCATGGCGCGTAAGGAATTAAACTGACGGATGATACAATTTTCACACCTACTTTCCATAGTCCTAGAGGTTTTACCTGACGCGCAAAGGTAACCTTCCATATAGAAAGAAAAACTGATATATATCATGTTTTTAGCAAGAAGTGGTTTGCACCTTTGCAGCAGGTAGTAAGCAAATGTGTATGGGAAAGATAGCCTGTTACCATTGTGGTGATGATTGCGGTAAAGTCCCCATTGAATTCGATGGAAAAAACTTCTGTTGCCATGGATGCCGAACGGTCTATGATATTTTTCAAAGTAATAACCTATCCTATTTTTATGAACTTCAATCGGCTGCTGGTGCTACTCCACAGGAGATTGAGGGAAAGTACGATTTTCTCGATACTGACGCTATTGTTGAAAGACTAGTTGAATTTAACAATGGAGACCATCAGATCATCAACCTATATATTCCGCAAATCCATTGCAGTTCCTGTATTTGGGTACTGGAAAACCTGAACAAGTTACACCCGGACGTCCTCAGTTCCCAAGTAGATTTTCCCCAAAAAAAAGTACGCATCAGCTACCGCTCCCAAGAACTGTCCCTTAAGGATCTGGTCCTCTTGCTTGCCCGGATAGGCTATGAGCCCTATATCTCCTTGGAAGACTACGACCAGCCTACCAAAAAGGCGAACAGGAACCTGCTCTATAAATTGGGTGTGGCAGGCTTTGCCTTTGGCAATGTAATGTTCCTCTCCTTTCCCGAATATTTTGAGGTAGGAGAATATTGGTTGGAACAATATAAGTCCCTCTTTAGATGGTTGATGTTCTTTTTCTCCGTCCCGGTGGTCTTTTATGCCGGCAGGGATTATTTGGTATCTGCGTACAAGGGCCTAAGGTCCAAATTATTGAATATAGACGTTCCCATTGCCCTAGGGATTTTGACCCTTTTTATTAGAAGTACCCTGGAAATTGCACTGGACCTGGGCACCGGATTTTTTGATAGTTTAACCGGTCTTATCTTCTTTCTGCTGCTCGGAAAGTTTTTTCAGCAAAAAACATATGGCTTCCTATCCTTTGAGCGGGACTATAAATCGTACTTTCCCATTGCTGTCACCCGCATCCGAAAAAATAGAAAGGAAGAGACCGTGGAGGTCTATGCCATTGCACCGGGAGATCGCCTGCTCATTCGAAACGGGGAACTTATTCCGGCAGATGGGATCCTTATCACGGGAAATGCCCAGATCGATTATAGTTTTGTTACCGGAGAATCCGAAGTACTCAAAAAAGAATCGGGCGACAGGGTTTTTGCCGGAGGTAAGCAAATGCATGGTCCCATTGAGATAGAAGTATTAAAAGCCGTATCGCAAAGTCACCTTACCCAACTCTGGGGCAATTCTGTCTTTCAAAAAGACCGCCACAGCCGCTTCCGCACCCTTACAGACAGTATCGGAAAACATTTTACCCTGGCCGTATTGGCCATTGCCTTTGCGGCCACTACCTTTTGGCTCTTTATCGACAGTAGTATGGCCGTGAACGTGTTCACTGCGGTCCTGATCATTGCGTGCCCATGTGCCATTGCGCTAGCATCGCCTTTTACCCTGGGCAATATGTTACGCATTTTCGGGCGAAGGAAGTTTTACCTGAAGGACACCCAGACCGTAGAACAATTGGCTTTGGTAGATACCGCCATATTTGATAAGACCGGAACGCTGACCACCACCCAAAAAAGTAAGGTCTCCTACCAAGGTGTCACTTTGAACCCAGAGGAACAGAGGCTCTTGGCCAATACCCTCCGGGCATCCAATCATCCGTTGAGCAGGGCCCTGTACGAGCTTTTGGCGGAGCACAATATCATGACCCTGGACGACTATCAAGAACATTTGGGCAAAGGCGTGAAGGGGGTCAAAGGCCAAAGTGAAATGAAAGTTGGCTCACCGGACTTTGTGGGCCATTCGGATGAAAAAATTTCCGAAAACACCTCGGTGCATATTAGCAGCAATGATACCTATAAAGGGTACTACGTGTTTCAAAACCAATATCGGGAGGGGATTACCGCCGTTTTTAATACCCTGGATAAAACACTGGATCTGGCCGTACTGTCCGGGGACAATGCAGGTGAGAAATCAAGGCTGCAGGAACTCTTGCCCCAGCTTACCCCGCTTTACTTTGATCAAACCCCCCAGGAAAAGTTAGACTTTATTGCCTCTTTGCAGGAACAAGGCAAAAAAGTACTCATGGTGGGTGACGGCCTAAATGACGCTGGCGCATTGGCCC
Organism: uncultured Flavobacteriaceae bacterium; assembly: GCA_947494825.1. Classification (GTDB taxonomy): domain Bacteria; phylum Bacteroidota; class Bacteroidia; order Flavobacteriales; family Flavobacteriaceae; genus JBNGOQ01. The sequence goes on from CANLWN010000003.1 coordinate 312,864, forward strand.
AAAGTGATGTAGGTATTGCGGTATCCGAAAACGTGAACGTATTTTCACCGGCCTGTGATGGTATTTTGGATGCTTCCAAGTTCAAGGAACTCCCCAACTACATCGCCGCGTCCAAGAAAGCGATGAAGATCATTAAGCTTAGCTTTGCGCTCTCCCTGCTCTATAATGTTGTAGGGCTGTATTTTGCGGTCACCGGCCAGTTGATGCCGGTCATAGCCGCCATATTGATGCCCCTGAGTTCGATCAGTATCGTACTTTTCACCACCTTGGCCACTAACCTACTGGGAAGAAAATTAAATTAATAAATACCACACCCAATGATTTTGACTACTTTGGTGGGCTTTAAGAAATTGCCATGCAACTCATAAAACGAATTTACCGCAACAACCTCTTGGCCATTAGCATTGGGCTGGTATACCTGTGGTTCGGCACCTTAAAGTTCTTCCCGCACCTTAGTCCGGCCGAAGGATTGGCCAAGGACACCATAGACCAACTGAGTTTTGGTTTTATCCCTCCGGATATTTCCATCCTGCTCTTGGCATTGCTCGAGGTGGGTATAGGTCTTTTTTTGGTCCTGAACTTATTTCGCAAAACGATCATTATCATTGCGCTCTTCCATATGGCCTTTACCTTTACGCCCTTGATCCTCTTTAGCGAGCAGTCCTTCAATTATGCCCCTATAGTGCCAACGCTCTTGGGGCAGTATATCGGAAAAAACTTGATTATAGTAGGGGCACTGTTGTCTCTGCTCCCAGAAAAAAAACGTATCTCCGCTTAAGTTTTCAGGTAGAACTCCCTTGCCATGCCCCTTCTGTAAACTACAAATCCTGTGGCCATTTGTAGGCCCTTTTTTTATTGTCATTTTTTTAGGAATAATATGACAAATGTCATTTTATGCATGCTGCTTCGAGCGTAGTTTTACCCCCAAATTCAGGTAGGTATGAGTGTCATTTATGTGTTGTTGACCATCAGCATAGTAGTTGCCATCGTCTTTTTTATTGCCTTTATCCTTTCTGTACGGAGCGGACAGTATGACGATGCCTATACCCCTTCTATACGCATGTTGTTCGAGGATGAACTGGTGAAGGAAGGCCTGGATTCAGAAGAACCGGAACAGGAAAATCAATCGAACTAAATACACGACTATGGAAGTACAACAGTTTTACTACGATAACAAGATCGTAAAGAAATTCCTCTACGCCACCTTATTTTGGGGAATTATTGGGATGCTGGTAGGGCTGCTATTGGCATTTATGTTTTTATTTCCCAACGTAACCGACGGCATTTCTTGGCTGAGTTTTGGTCGCCTTAGACCCTTGCACACCAATGCGGTCATTTTTGCGTTCGTAGGAAATGCCATTTTTGCCGGGGTCTATTATTCCACCCAGCGCCTGCTCAAGGCTCGTATGTTCAGCGATGCCCTTAGTAATTTCAACTTCTGGGGCTGGCAGGCCATCATCGTGGCGGCCGCCATTACCTTGCCCTTAGGGTATACCACCTCCAAGGAATATGCAGAGCTAGAATGGCCCATAGACCTTGCCATTGCGCTGGTATGGGTAGCCTTTGGATGGAACCTTATCGGCACCATGATCAAAAGAAGACAGCGACATTTATACGTGGCCATCTGGTTTTACTTGGCCACCTTCGTTACCGTTGCCGTACTCCATATCTTTAACAGCTTGGAGCTTCCGGTGAGCGCCCTTAAAAGTTATTCGGTTTATGCCGGGGTACAGGATGCCCTGGTGCAGTGGTGGTATGGACACAATGCCGTGGCCTTCTTCCTCACCACGCCCTTTCTGGGACTTATGTATTATTTTGTGCCCAAGGCCGCCAATAGGCCGGTATATTCCTATCGCCTGTCCATCGTTCACTTTTGGTCATTGATTTTCATCTATATCTGGGCAGGACCGCACCATTTGTTGTACTCATCCCTGCCCGACTGGGCCCAAAATTTGGGTGTGGCCTTTTCCATAATGCTTATTGCTCCCTCCTGGGGAGGTATGATCAACGGATTGTTGACGCTGCGGGGAGCCTGGGACAAGGTTCGCACCAGTCCGGTACTCAAATTCATGGTCGTGGCCATTACGGGATATGGTATGGCCACTTTTGAAGGGCCCATGCTTTCGCTTAAAAACGTAAACGCCATTGCCCACTTTAGCGATTGGATCATTGCACACGTACACGTAGGTGCATTGGCCTGGAACGGTTTCCTTACGTTTGGAATGGTCTACTGGTTGGTGCCCAAAATGTTCAAAACACGCCTTCACTCCAGGCCCATGGCCAACTTTCACTTCTGGATCGGCACGCTAGGTATTATCCTGTACGCGCTGCCCATGTACGTGGCCGGATTTACGCAGGCCCTCATGTGGAAAGATTTTAACCCAGATGGAACTTTGGTATACGGTAACTTCCTGGAAACCGTAAATGAGATTATCCCCATGTACTGGATGCGTGCCATTGGCGGTAGCCTTTACATTGTTGGATTCATCGTAATGCTTTACAATATAGTGCTCACCGTACGCTCTGGCAGCAAGGTAGAGGATGAACTGGCCGAAGCTGCAGCCCTTACCCGGGTGTCCAAGAAAAGAACGCTTGGGGAAACCTTCCATACCTGGTTGGAGCGTAAGCCCATTCAGCTTACCATTTTGGCCACGGTAGCCATTTTGATAGGCGGTATCATCCAGATCGTACCGACCATCCTGGTCAAATCCAACATCCCCACGATTACCAGTGTAACCCCCTACACTCCCTTGGAGCTGGAAGGCCGTGATCTTTATATCCGTGAAGGATGCGTTGGCTGCCATTCCCAAATGGTACGTCCTTTCCGCAGTGAGGTGGAACGTTATGGTGAATATTCCAAGGCAGGGGAATTCGTATACGATCATCCTTTCTTATGGGGAAGCAAACGAACGGGGCCAGATTTGCATAGAATAGGCGGCAAGTATTCGGATAGCTGGCACCTGAACCATATGTACGATCCCCAGAGCACTTCATCGGGGTCCATTATGCCAGCCTACCAATGGTTGGTACGCAACGAACTTGACCGAAGCGACATTACCGCAAAAATGGAAGCCATGGTTACCCTGGGTGTTCCCTACACCACCGAAGATATTGCCAATGCCGAGGCCAACATGGATGCACAGGGCCTGAAAATAGAGCAGAACCTGTATTCGGATCCCGACTTTGCCAAGGGTTATGAAGAGGACAAAAAGTTTGCCCAGGAGAACGGACAGCCCTTTGTGGAAATGAGGAATCGTGAAATTGTGGCCCTGATTGCCTATCTGCAACGTTTGGGCACCGATATTAAGATAAAGGAAACAGAAGAAATCATTTCAAAAAACCAATAGGTCATGCTAAAATTTGTTAAAAATCATATGGAGAGTATAGAGGGCATTGCCACCTATCCCATGATATCCTTATTGATCTTTTTTGTCTTTTTCGCATTGCTTTTCTGGTGGGTCTTTACCGCAAGCAAGGCATATATAAAGGAGGTAAGCAACCTTCCGTTAGAGGAGAATAACCAAAATAAACCAGAAACGTTATGAAAAATATGTCACCTTGGTGGATACGTATCCCCCTAATTTTCTTTGTCGTATTTGCGCTTATGGAGTACTTCATAGACTCCGGCGAAAAACCGGCAATTATTGAATACCCCATTACCCAGCTTTTCCTGTTTCTGGTACTGATGATACTGATCGCCATAGAGCTGATCTTAAAATCCATTGAAAACGTTATGTTCCAAACACTTTCGGACGAGGCCAAGGAACGCTATTTGGCCTCCAAGGCGAAAGGCTGGGAATGGAGCTGGGGCAAAAGAATGTACCAAAAGCTTTTGGGCTCCAAACCTCTTGAGCAGGAAGGCGAAATTATCCTGGACCACAACTATGACGGTATTCGCGAATTGGACAACAAACTGCCGCCCTGGTGGGTCTATATGTTCTATATCACCATCATTTTTGGTGTGGTATACCTGGTCCGGTTCCATATCTTCAACGATTATGACCAGGATCTGGAATACGAACGTGAGGTAGCAGCGGCCCAATTGGCGATCGAAGAGTACAAAAAGACTGCAAAAGACCTAGTGGATGCCAACACTGTGGAAGTGTTGACGGATGCTTCGGATATTGCGGCCGGGAAGAAAATCTTTACGGAAAAATGCGTGGTGTGCCATATGGCCGACGGCGGTGGGGGCATTGGTCCCAACCTGACCGACCAATATTGGATTCTGGGCGGGGGCATCAAAAATGTCTTCAATACCATTTCCGAAGGTGGCCGCGACGGCAAGGGGATGGTATCTTGGAAACAAACACTTAAGCCAGCGGAAATGGCGCAAGTGGCCAGTTATCTATTGACCTTTCAAGGGACCACGGCTGCTGATCCAAAGGCTCCGGAAGGAGACATCTGGGTAGACGAAAACGCCCCAACGGAAACACCGCCAGCGGAAGAGGTTCCCGAGCAGGAAACCGATTCCACCACAGTAGCCCTCAACCAATAAGGGTTTATAATTGAACTTAGGTAATGGCAATGGACGAAAACTTTAGGGATTCCATAGGTACGATCAATGAAGAGGGAAAACGGGCATGGATATTTCCCAAAAAACCCAGTGGCCGTTTTTATGAGTACCGCAAATGGGTCAGTTATGCGCTCTTGCTGTTCCTGTTCGCCTCCCCCTTTATAAAGGTCAATGGCCATCAATTTTTGATGTTCAATGTCCTAGAGCGCCGTTTCAACATTTTTGGGCTCCCGTTCTGGCCACAGGATTTTCATCTTTTTGTAATTTCCATGATATCGGGGGTCATTTTTGTGGCCTTGTTTACCGTGGCCTTTGGTCGCATCTTTTGCGGTTGGATGTGCCCACAGACCATTTTTATGGAAATGGTGTTCCGAAGGATAGAGTATTGGATCGATGGTGATCGCGGGGCCCAGATCCGTTTGGACCGGCAAGCTTGGAACGGTGAAAAAATACGGAAGCGCGTCCTTAAATGGAGCGTTTTCTTTGTGATTTCCTTTATTATCGCCAATGTCTTCCTGGCCTACCTGATCGGAAGCGACAGGCTGATCCGTTATATCACGGACGGCCCTCTGCAGCATATAAGCACGCTGGTATCCTTGCTCATTTTTACGGCCGTTTTCTATTTTGTATTTGCTTGGTTCAGGGAGCAAGTATGTATTATTGCCTGTCCCTACGGAAGGATGCAGGGCGTACTGCTGGACAATAAATCGGTGGTGGTAGCCTACGACCACAAACGAGGCGAAGGGGAAAGCGGAAGAAAGAAATTTCGAAAAAACGAAGATCGGGAAGCCTTGGGCCATGGTGACTGCATCGACTGTTTCCAATGTGTAAACGTATGCCCCACGGGCATAGACATCCGCAATGGAACACAGTTGGAATGTGTTAACTGCACCGCCTGTATTGACGAGTGCGATGCCATTATGGAAAAGGTAAACCTTCCCAAGGGCCTCATCCGTTATGCCAGTGAGGACAATATTGAAAAAAAGGCGAAATTTACCTTCACCCCTCGATTAAAGGGATATACGGCCGTATTGACCATTCTGATCGGGGTGCTCGTGGGCATGCTCTTTTTACGGAACGATCTCGAGGCCAATATTCTACGTTTACCGGGTCAGTTGTACGAGCGAAAAGCGGGAAACATCATCAGCAATGTGTATACCTATAAGCTGGTGAACAAAACGACCAAGGACGTAGCCGATGTGAGTTTTGAACTGCTCTCACATCCCGGAACCATCAGTTTGGTAACGCATGAGCACTTTACGGTCCTGGCCGAGGAACTGGCCGAGGGGACCTTGTTTATAGAGATCAACAACGCCGCACTTAACGGGGATAAGGACAAGTTAAGAATAGGCGTGTACAGTGGTGGCCAACTCATAGAGACTACCACGGCCGCCTTTTTGGCTCCTAGAAGTTATAAGTGACACACTTAAAAAAACAATATGAAACTAAATTGGGGTACAGGAATTGTTATTGCATTTATAGCCTTTATAGGCTTCATCCTGTTTTTTGTTGTACGGATGAGTACCGATGATAGGGTCAACCACGATTTGGTCACGGAAGGGTATTACAAGGCAGAACTGGCCTATCAGAAAGAAATAGACGCCGAGAAGAATGCCAAGGCCCTCTCGGAACAAATCAAGATAAACAAGACATCCGAAGGGCTTTTAATCGCGTTTCCCAAAGAAATGGAAGCGCAACGGCCCAATGGCATGGTGTCCCTTTACAGACCGTCCAATAAGCACTTGGATTTTGACTTACCCATAAGTCTGTCCAATTCACATTTGCTCATACCTGACAAACGCTTGTTGGATGGTCGCTGGGACATCAAAATTAGTTGGCAGTATCAGGGAAAGGACTATTTGCACAAAGAAAGTATACGTTATTGAGATGTTGGTATCCGCATTGGTATTAGGTTTGCTGGGAAGTTTGCACTGCGTGGGCATGTGTGGGCCCATTGCCCTTTTGTTGCCGGTAGATCGGACCAATGGTCTTAGGAAATTCACACAAATTTTTAGTTACCATTTTGGCAGGGCCTCTGCCTATGCGCTTATGGGCCTGGTCTTTGGTTTTTTGGGGAAAGGACTGTATGTCTTTGGACTGCAACAAAAATTGTCGCTCATCATTGGGATCATCATGATCTTAGTAGTGCTCCTGCCCTATTCCATTGCCCGCAAACACAGTTTGTCCAAACCCATCTATGGGGTAATTTCCCGTGTTAAAAGTAAACTGGGCACCCAGCTTCAAAAGAAAACGGCCGATACCTTTTTGACCATAGGTTTTCTCAACGGATTTCTTCCGTGCGGTTTGGTCTATATGGCACTTTTCGGGGCAGTGGCCATGGGAAATCCTGCAGAGGGAGCACTATATATGGCGTTGTTTGGCCTTGGTACCGTACCTTTGATGACCGCTGCCATTTATTTTAGTGGCATGCTAAAACATGCCGCGAAAAGAAAAATTCAAAAACTGATTCCCGTCTTTGTCATTATCATAGGCGCCTTATTTGTCCTAAGGGGGTTGGGACTGGGAATTCCCTATATCTCCCCCAAACCTGTTGTTGAACTGGTCTCCTCCGATCTGGAATGCCATAATTAATTACCTTCGTTCCCATAAAAGCTATTCTCTTGCCATCAAAAACAGACATAAAAGACCGAGAAGATGTTTCCCTTTTAGTACGCACGTTCTATACCGATGTTAGGGCACATGACCTTTTGGGGCCCATCTTTAATCGTATTATTGCGGATTGGGAGCAGCACTTGGAACTCCTGACCGATTTCTGGGAGTCGCAACTGTTCCTAAAGCGAAAATACACGGGCAATCCTGTGGCTGCCCATCAGGAAGTGGATGATAAAGTGAACCAGACCATTACTCCCGAACATTTTGGATTGTGGCTTAACCTGTGGTACCAGACCATTGATTCACTTTTTGAGGGGGAAGTTGCCTGGATCGCAAAGAACAGGGCCCAAAAAATGTCCACCATGTTGTACATGAAAATTTTTGAACACCGGCAGGGGTAGCCTTCTAAAAATCCTTTCTTTTGGACTTTCGGTAAATATTATAGGTAGGCAGTAGAAACCAAATCGCAAGTGCCGAGAACGATAATACCAGACCCCAGGCCGTTCCAAAAAACTTTTGGAATACCGCCCCGGTATACCCCAAAAGGGCAGAGATATCGAGCTTTAACAGAATAAGGATGCGAGACAGGTCAATGGGGTTCAACATGGTTGCTCCTAGGGAAAAGGTATCCAAAGGATAGGCTTCAAAAATAATGAGCGACATTAGGAAAAGCCCATCATAGATGACGGCCATAAACAGCCAGAGCAAAATGGCATAACTGAATCCTTTGATCTTATTTTCGTGGTACAGCGCAATGTTAAAAGCCAAAGCGGTGAAGATAAGGGTCAGAAAAATACCTGTGACCAAGAGCAATGAAAAGTCCCAAATAGCATCGGACCTCAGGAGTCCATAAAAAATAAAGGGAAGTCCCAAACCGATAATCAGGCTCATGGAGAGCGACAGGGCGACGCCCAAATACTGCCCTAAAAAAATGGACGATCTTCGTATGGGCTGGGCCAAAAGAAGTTCGGTAAACTCCTTGGAGCTATAGTAGTACATAACCCCGAATATGGTGCCGATCAGGGGTACCAATACAATAATGACATTCATCAGGGTAATGACGGCTTTGGAGAGGTCGTTATTCAGGAATAAGAGAACAATGCCCAGCAAGAGATAGAACAGGAGGTAGACGTAACTCCAGCGGCTCCGCACGAGGTCGTAAAAACTGTATTTTAAAATTTTAAGCATTGTTTTCTTTTAACAGGGTTGCAATGGCATGTTGAAAATCATTTTGTTGGGTCTTTTCCATCAGGGCAGCGATATTTCCCTTAAAGTATACGCGCCCCTCCAGAAGGAAGACGATCTCTTCGGCCACCTCTTCCACAAAACCCATGATATGCGAAGTAATCAGAATGGTCTTTCCCTTCTCCCTTTCCTTGTGTATAAGCTCCTTTAAATACAACATGGCCACAGGGTCCAGGCCTGCCGTTGGCTCATCGAGGATGATAAGGGGACTGTTGAACATAAAGGCCAATACCAAGTTGACCTTTTGCTTGGTTCCCCCGGAAAGGTTCCCCAATCTTTTGTCCAGAAAAGGCTCCAAATGAAAGGCCTCTACAAGAGGTGCATCATTGCCCTGTTGACCTCTTAAATTTTTGATCATCCGAATAAGTTCGGCCACGGTCAGATTGCCCGGAAAGTTGGCTATCTGTGGCAAATAATCGATTTGACGTCTATACTTCCAGTTATTCCTTACAGCGCTATTGTCTACCAAGATATCCCCGCTATTGGGAATCACCATTCCAAGGATGCATTTGATCAAGGTGGTCTTGCCAGAGCCATTGGGGCCAAGGACCGCAAAAATACCCCCCTTGCCAATATCCAGGTCAATTCCTTTAAGGACCTGGTTTTTACCAAAACGTTTGTGTAAATCTTTGATCGCTATCATCGGTTCCGTTTCATTAGGGGATGGGGGTCCAACAAGTTATCGGGTGTAAAGACCGGGGATACCTTCTCGGAAAAATCTATAATATCAATAAAGAGGCTTCGCATCAAGATAATGGTTTCCGGGGTACGGTTTACTACATAGGAAAAAAGTTTTACAGGACGATAGGGCACGTCCCCAATACCGTCCTTGTCCAAGTCGTACCCCGTGTATTTACTCCAGTAATTCTGATCAAACTGGTTATCGTTGATCTTGCTGTTATACGAAACATCAAAAGAATTGTGCAGGAAATTATTTTTTATAAAATTGTTGGTGTAACAGGCGCCTCGGACCTTAATGGCCCAACCGTTGTTGTTGAAGTCATTTTTTCTGTAGGTGACCCGATTAGACCCCTCAATGCTTATACCGATGGTATTCTTTTCAAAGTTGTTCCCCACAATCTCTGCGTCGTTTATCTCCTTTAGCAGAAGGCCGTAGGAGGCCGTACCCCAATTTTTCTTAAAGGTGTTGTTGAGCATCTTGATGCGCTTGGAGAACATTACAGCCACCCCTGCCCCATTGTTTTCAAAGACGTTTTCCTCATAGAGATCGTCATTGGAAAACATAAAATGCAGCCCATACCGAAGGTTGTTGGTACTGGTGTTGCGTTTTATGCTGCAATTGTTGGCAAATTCCAAATAGATACCATCCCTGACATGGGTAATGTAGTTGTCCTCAATAACTACATTTTGCGAATACCAAAGTTGAATGCCATTGCCCGAACTGTGCTCATTGACCGCATCACCAATGATCCTATTGTACAACACTTGGCCATGGCTAGACTTTTCCAGATATATCCCAAAGAACAATTTTTCGAGCACCAAATTTTTGATCAGAAAGTTTTTGCTCTTTACAATCCGTACCGCGGCGTAATCCCTGGTATAGCTTGTTCCCACATTAACGAGGAACAGTCCGTCCAAGGTGACGTTATCGGCGGTTACCCTAATGATCTCCCCCTTTCTTTGCCCATCTATTTTAGGATATCCTTCCCCTAAGAGTGTCAGCGGTTTATCTATCAGGATATCGTATTCGTTGTACGTACCCTTTTTAATCAACAAGGTGTCAAAATCCGAGGCTAGGGCAATGCCTTCCTTTATCGTCCTTATCTCACAACTATTACAAACCGTTATGGTCCTGGCCGATACGGTTAGTCCGGTCAGAAGATATGCAGTGAGTAAAAGAAGTTTGGCAGAGTTCATCCTTCCAGGGGTTTATCTAATGATCAAAAATTTGGCATTTTCTATGGCCTTTACAGCATGTAGTTTTTCGGCCGGGAAGTTGAATGTTTGATGTTTTCGTAATGGGTATTCCCGATCATTTATGTAAAACAAGACCTGGCCCTCCAACATTACAAGGAAGGCATCGCGCGGTGAGCTATGCTCTGGGAACTCCTTTCCTTCTTCCAAGCTAATTGCCAAAACTTCGGTTGGGGCATTGAAAAAGAGTTTTTCCACTTTCAAATTGGAGCATTCCAATTCATCAATTTTATGGGAGGTCTGGTACATGCTTACTATTTAGTTTTGATAGAATTTCTTTCCAGGTATATAGCTGCCCGCCTTCCTTGGCCTTGATCCGTTCCCCTTCGGCCCTATCTTCAAAGGCTGTTAAAAAAGCACCCATGGGACTAGGCAGGTTTTCGCTGATCAGGAAGCTGGCCTTGGTGGCGTCTATGAACGCTTCCGGCCTTTCGTAATGATTGACCAGAAATAGGGATATCGTGGCGGTATCGGTCTCCTTGAGCTGATTTATCATACATTCTACGGCATCGAACTTGAACACCTTGCCTTTTTCGGTAACGATTTCCGCTCCATGGATCTTGTCAACAATCGTCATACTACAAAAATGGCATCCGTCGGTTCCGTACGCTATCTTCTCCGGCTGTGGTACGCAGGCCGACAAAAACAGGAGTAATGGAATCAAAAAAACCAACAGTGCCTTTCCTTTACCTTGCATCTTATTTCGCATTTATGGGTTTTGCTTCCCGCTTTCCGACAAAGTAGGCCGCCAGCTGACATAACATCCCCAAGCCTAGGAAATAGGCCCCCAACTGCGGATAGGAATGGGCTTTAAAATTTAAAATGTCCTTGGAGCCGAACAATGGGGGCTGAAAGCCCATGACCGAACCATCCGGGTTGGTGAATTTCATGATGGCCTTGGGATCCAGATTGTGTCCGTAATCGTGCTCCCAGAGGTAAAAATCGTATAGGCCGGCACTGCTCAGGAGCACCATGAAAATGAACCATCCCAAAAACCATTTATAGCGCCCTTTAAAGGCAAGAATTAGCCCTATAATGGAGGTGATGATTATTCCGGCGGGAAATATCTTGAATTCCGGTATGGCATCGGGAATGTACTTCATTCCCACGTAGTGGTTCATTAAGTTAATGTTCTTTATATCGTGCGGATTGGCATCCGCAAAGTCATTGATATAAATGTCCATGCCCAATGGAATAGGATATTGCGGAGCTTCCAAGGTAATGTTCCAAAGGGGAAACACGAACAGGAATAGGGGCAATAAAGCTCCACACAGCATTAAAATCCGTGATTTTTTCATGTGTAACAATTAAAGGGTTCGTAAAGGCGGGAGGGGATTCCTCCCGCCGTTCATGAGGGAACCCCACTAACAAGGCTCCCTCGAAAACACATAGTCAAAGTTAATCTAATCTTCACCCAAGGACCATGTAAGGGGAGTATCGGATGAAGCCGGTGACACCCTAACATAACCTTGCATTTCTTGGTGCAGCGCTGAGCAGAAATCCGTGCAATAGAAGGGCCATACCCCTACTTGTTTCGGTTCCCACACAAAGGTTTCCGTTTGTCCGGGCATGATCAATAATTCGGAGGTGTTGGCGCCTATTATACTTATACCATGAGGCACATCATAATCCTGCTCCAAATTGGTGACGTGGAAATACACCTTATCACCCACTTTAATACCCTCTATATTGTCAGGGTTAAAATGACTGCGTATCATGGTCATATATATACGTACTTCATTTCCGTTCCTTTCGATTCGCACACCGGCGTCGGACTGAACTCCATAGGGGTGCTTGTTCTCCTCGAGCTTAAAGATCTTTTTGGAGTTTGCCTTTATGATATCGGCAGGAATACCAGCGGCATAATGCGGCTCTCCTACTGTTGGGAAGTCCAACAGCAATTCCATTTTCTCCCCGGAAATATCGTAAAGCTGGGCAGATTGGGTTACCTCTGGTCCGGTGGGAAGATAGCGGTCCTTGGTAATTTTGTTCATGGCCAATACATATTTGCCGAATGGTTTTCTCGAGTTTCCACCGGGAATCATCAAATGCCCCACGGAATAATAGGTGGGTTTCCTATCAATGACCTCCCAGGTCCCTACTTTCCATTTTACCACTTCGGAGGAAATGAAGAAGGTGGTATAGCCGTTGCCCTTGCCGTCAAATTCGGTATGCAGGGGCCCAAGACCGGCTTGTGATACCGTTCCGGCCAGTACATCCTCGAACTTCAAAATAGGGATGCCATAGGCCTCACCATCGAACTTTTCGCCTTCAATGGCTTGGATCATCTTGCTAAATGAGTGTACCGTTAAATCGGCCGACAGTTTTCCATTTCCCACGATATACTCCCCTGTGGGGTCTACATCACAACCATGTGGTGATTTAGGTGTGGGAAGTAAATAGACCAATCCGGGCAGTTCCGAGGCATCGAGTATCCGTACTTCCTTTTTCATGGTAGAAGTGGCCATATGGGTAGACTCGTCATATACATTGTGCGCGTAATTGGCAGGCATGGTTTTGAATTTTCCTTCCTTGATATATTCTTCGGCCTTTTTCCAGTTGACGGCAGCGATGAAATCCTTGTCGTTTTGGGAGGCATTGACCTCCATTAAGGTATGGGACTCCTCCGAATTATAGGTAGAGAAGAACATCCATCCATGGGAAGCACCCCTCCCCGGGTGTGCCAAATCATAATCGAAGCCTGGCATCAAAATTTGAAAGGCCACGTCCATATGCCCTTCCTCTGGGTCCACACTGACAAAGGACAGCGAGCCTTTGAAATTTCCCTTATATTCCTTAATGGACATATCTTGCTGTGGAATGGGTACCGAAAAGCGTGTTCCGGCCACCACATATTCCGTATTCTCGGTAACGAAGGAGGAGCTGTGGTTCCCCGCGCTGTTGGGGATTTCAATAATTTCGGTCGTTTCAAAGGTGGTCAGATCAATTTTTGCAATACGCGGGGTATTGTTCCCGTTGATGAACACCCAACGTCCGTCCAATTCGCCATTGGTCTGTGAAATGTCCGGATGGTGCGAATCGTCCCAAGGGATAAATCCATGTGAGGTGTTGAGCATGGGCTTGGTCTCCTCATTGTATCCCCAAGCTTTCTCCGCATCCTGTGAAAACACAGGTATGACCTTGAACAAACGGCCCGAGGGCAGACCGTACACGGCTAGCTGTCCGCTGAATCCTCCAGAAACAAAGGCGTAGAATTCATCGTGTTCCCCAGGGGCCACATATACCTTTTCGGCGACGTTGGAAGCCAGGGCCCCACTGTCTGCCGACTTGCCGGCATTGTTGCAACTTGCCGCCAGAAGTACGACCAGGGAAGCAATAAAAGTAGTTTTAATCCTATTTCTCATGATATCAAATTTTAGTGTTTATTCGGATGGTGGTAGCAATACTTTATCTATGACATGTACAATACCGTTTCCGGCGGGTACGCTGGCCACAATTCTGGCCTCGCCTATATAGACTTCGTCCCCATCAACGGTAACAGCAACATCTACCCCGTTGGATTGCCCCAATTTTTTAAACTTTTTCAGAAAGTCCTTGGAATAGTTCCCAGGGGTTACGTGGTATTTTAGGATGTTGGCCAAAGCGGCTTTGTTTTCTGGTTTTAGCAGGTTCTCCACGGTACCTTCGGGCAGCGCGTCAAAAGCTGCATTGGTCGGCGCAAAGACCATTAAGGGTCCGGCATTTACCAGGGCATTTTCCAATTCGGCGGCTTGTACTGCGGCTACCAAAGTGGTATGGTCCTCAGATCCAATGGCAATGTTGAGTACGTTGGGACGCGATTCATCGTCAGTGATGAAGGCCTGTCCTTGTTTTTTGGTGTTTTCGATCACCGTTGATTCCGTGTCCGTAGTGGTATCCATTTGCTTCTTGTCTGTCTTACAGCTCAGAACCAACAAGATGGATAACGCTACCATAAGTGAGTTGGCAATTGTTTTCATAATTATATGGTATTTAGTTCTGTTCCATTATTTTAAGGTTCTAAAATATTCCAGGATGGCCCGTGCCTCTTCTTCGTTCAGACTTTGATTGGCCATAGGAGATCCGTTGTGTTCTATCAACAATTCCTTGGCCAAAGGATCTTCCTTTACCATTCTTTCCGGGTCCAGGATCATGTTCATGATCCATTCCGGGGTTCGGCGCTCAAGAATCTTTTCCGGAGCGGGTCCAATAAATTTTTTGTGAGGTCGGTGGCAGGCTGTGCAGTTGACCTTAAACAGCTCGGCGCCCTTGGCGACCAGATCGTCATCGATTTCCGCTGGCAGCACCAATTCGGTAATCGCACCCACACCTTTGTTGGTAAGATCCACTCTTTTTGATGGAGGAACCTTATCCGTATTGGTCTCGGCTGTAGACGTTTCGGTCTTTTCAGTTTTTGTTTTTTGGATGGTAAAGCTTTCCTGTTTCTTTTCTTTTCCCCCACAGCCAACTAGGCCTAAAACAATCAACGTTAGCACTAATTTAATCCCTGTATTCATTCCTGGTTATTTTAAAGATTCGGGTCAAATGTAGGTTTGGAAGGCAACGAATAAAATGACAAATGTCATATTTAAGACAATAATATCTTTTATTCTTTGTATTTGTAATTCCAAAAGCATATCATGTTTTCCATATCTTCCAAATACGCCATAAAAGCAGTGCTGTACCTGGCACTTTACTCTGACGAAGACCATAAGATCATGGCAAAGGACATTAGCAAATCCATCAACGTTCCGCA
The DNA here is from genome assembly GCA_947494825.1 of uncultured Flavobacteriaceae bacterium. Classification (GTDB taxonomy): domain Bacteria; phylum Bacteroidota; class Bacteroidia; order Flavobacteriales; family Flavobacteriaceae; genus JBNGOQ01. Next base: position 327,905 of record CANLWN010000003.1, read on the forward strand.
GGCGTATCTGGCGAAATTGTTGCAGGAGCTTTCCAGAAGAAACATCATCTCCTCCACTAGGGGGCCCAAAGGCGGATTTTATTTGAGCGATGCGGACCGAAACCAGTCCCTGATTGCCATTGTGGACGTCATTGATGGGGTCGATAAACTAAAAACCTGTTTGTTGAGCATTAAAAATTGTAACGAAAAACGACCTTGCCCCCTGCATGGACTGATGGCGCCGTCGCGGCTAGTATTTCTCAACGGTCTGGAAAACAAAACCTTGGGAGAGCTTTCCGCTGATATCAAGGCCGGAAGGTCTTATTTGCCCTTTGCTTGACAGATAATCCATCCGTACTTATAGTTCGACTACCACACTATGAGCGAACAGGCAATAGCGATTGGCGTCCTACCCTTCCGTTAACAAAACGAGGTGCCTATTTGGAATTACGAATGTTGAATTGCGCATGTTGAATTACGAATGTTGAACAGCACATTTAACACCGTCGACCACTCACCGAATATTGCCCATTGATAATTGTTTATTGTTAATTGTTCATTGTTCATTGTTCACTGCCCACGGTTCTCGATACGATCTTCAACCGCGTGCCAAACCGGGACCTCATCCAGATCACTCGAACTGATGTGGATTTTTCGCTAGGCTTCAGGGAAGAGGGAATAGCGATGTGTGGTGATTTGGAGGTCAGAAATTAGCAGTGCCGGCGACAACGGCCGACTGCCAACCGAAAACCAATATCCATCAACCACTCACCGAATATTGCCCATTGATAGTTGTTTATTGTTCATTGCTTATTGTTCACTGTTTACTGACGTGGTTTTATGACTCTTCCGTCCGCAGACGCTGTTTGAAATTACGATTTAAGAAGGCTGAACCGAGCACTGCGCACTGCCAACTGTTCACCGTCAACCATTAACTAGCTATCACCAACAAACAAGGGGAGCCATAAATGGTCCCCCCTTGCTTCAACTACATAATTAACCAACTAAATTCAAATTTTAAAGGTTATCACCGGGATTTTGGCATGGTTGGCGATATCCTCGCCAATGCTTCCCATAAAAAAGTGGGAAAGTCCCTTGCGCCCATGGGTAGGTATCCCGATTAAGTCTGCCCCAGCATTCTCGCTATAGTTCAGGATGCCCTTTTCCACGCTGTAATCGTTGTAGATTTCCACTTCCAAGCCTTCTCCGGCCATATCCATGAAATGGGATATGCGCTTATAGCTATCTGCCGTACTGAGAAAATTATCGCCCGGGGTATTCACAAAGATCAGGTTTAATTTTGCCGAAAGTTTATCTGCAAAAGCCTTGGCTTTCTGAAAGGCGATAAGGCTTTCCTCCTTAAAATCGCATGCAAATACAAAACGTTCAATCTTAAAATCGTCAATGTCGTCTTTCACCACCAAAACCGGAATATTGGCATTCCGTACAACTTTTTCCGCGTTTGAGCCCACGAAAATCTCTTTGAGTCCGTCTATACCGTGCGAACCCATGACGACCAAATCCGCATCGTGTTTTTCCGCAATATCGTTCAACTCGGCGAACACCTTGTAATGTTTAATGACCGGCGTAAGGCGTACCCCTTTTAAGTAGGGCTTGTCCAAGAATTTGTTGAATCGTTGTTCCGCCAGTTTCAAAAGAAACATCATCTGTTCTTGTTGGAAACCTTCGGAGGAGGATATCAGGGTACTGGAAAGCTCCAGCATATGGAGCGCAAAAACCTCCGAATCGTATTTTCTGGCCAGAGAAGCGGCCACCTTTAGGGCGTATTCCGATTGTTCTGAGAAATCTAGGGGTACTATTATTTTTTTCATGGTGTATCTTTTTGAATTGATGGGGTTAAACAGTCATTGAAAATAGTTTGGTCTCCGGTTTGTTGTGCTGTAGATACAGGTCAAACGCCATACATACATTACGGACAAAAGGTCTTCCCTTTTCAGAAATGGTAATGCTGTCCGAATCTATTTTTAAAAGTCCGTCCTGCTCCATTTCCTTCAGCTTTGGGAGTACCTCTTGCAGGCCTTCGAACCACAGTTCCGAATGGTCCCAGGAGGTGTAAAACTTGCACATAAGATTAAGAATATGTTTTCGGATTTTTATATCCTCTTCACTGAGAATATGGCCCCTATAAACCGGAATAACATCGTTCTCCAACAAATTTTGATACTCCTCGATACCTTTAACGTTTTGGGCAAAACCATACCAACTATCGCTGATTGCGGAGGCACCAAGTCCGACCATGAGCTGCGTTTTTGATTCGGTATAGCCCATGAAGTTTCTATGAAGTCTTCCTTCTTCCATGGATAGGTACAGCCCGTCGGTTTCCAGAGCAAAGTGGTCCATCCCTATTTCACGGTATCCGGCCTGCGCCAGTAGGTCCTTTCCTGTTTCATACTGTTCACGTTTTTCCACGGCACTGGGCAAATCGGTTTCTTTGAATCCCCGTTGTCCGTTGCCTTTGAGCCAGGGTACGTGGGCATAGCTATAGAAAGCCAGGCGATCCGGTCTCAGTTGTTTGGTTTTCTCAATGGTCGCTTTTATATGTTCCAACTGTTGTAGTGGCAATCCAAAAATAATATCGTGCCCTATGGAAGTGTATCCGATTTCCCGAGCCGCATCGGTCACGTTTTTCACGGCCTCGAAAGGTTGTATTCTGTGAATGGCCCTTTGTACCTTTTCATCGTAGTCCTGTACCCCAAAACTTACCCTTCTGAACCCAAGTTCGTAAAGTACTTTCAAATGCTCACGGGTGGTGTTGTTCGGATGTCCTTCAAAACCAAACTGATGGTCATCGGCCAGGGTAGCATGCCTTGTGATACCATGCATCAGGAGCTTTAAGTTTTCTGGTGAAAAAAAGGTTGGGGTTCCGCCCCCTAAATGGAGCTCCTTGATCTTGGGCCGCGCTTCGAAAAGATTACAGTACAGCCGCCATTCCTTGAGTACGGCCCGTATATAGGGAACCTCAACATTGTGGCGTTTGGTAATCCGCTTATGACATCCGCAAAAAGTGCACATACTTTCGCAGAAAGGTAGGTGTATGTACAGGCTTATACCCTCTCTTTCATTGCTTTCCCCAAAGCTGCGTTTCACCGTTTCTTTCCATCTCCTTCCAGAAAAGACCTCCCTGTCCCAATATGGTACGGTGGGATAACTGGTATACCGAGGCCCAGGTACGTTGTATTTCTGCACTAAGGATGAACTCATGAGCTTTTCGCTTTGCTGTCAAAATTAAACGGCCCTTGGCTCTTAAAACATGACAAAAGTCAGGTAACGATAACTTTGTGTCCTTGGAAAGTGCCGATGGTGAAGTCCATAATATTCAACCATTTCCATGGAAGGTGCATTACATTTTAAAGGTCACTACAGGTCTCTTGGAATGGTTGGCAATATCCTCCCCGATACTGCCGATCAGAAAATGGGCCAGGCCTTTGCGCCCATGCGTTGCTATCGCAATGATATCGGCATCCATTTTTTCGGCATAATGTAGCAGGCCCTGCTCTACACTGTAATCGTCATAAATGACAACTTCCCTGTTTATTCCCGTGTTCTGCATAAAACGGGAGGTTTTTTCTTCTATTTCCCTAGTGCTCAGGAAATGATACCCTGGTAAGTTGATATAGACCATATGCAGTTGGGCACCAAAGGCATCGGCGAAATCCCTGGCCTTCCGGTAGGTAGCTACGCTTTCATCCTTATAGTGCCAGGCCATGACCATTTTATTGAAGGTAAAATTGGGCATGCGCTCTTTGATGACCAATACGGGAAGTTCCGAGCTCCTCACCACCTTTTCCGTATTGGAACCTACAAATACATCACTAAGGCCACTGATTCCATGGGAGCCCATGACAATAAGGTCTGTTCCCTGTTCTTTGGCCACCGTATTGATCTCACTGAAGATCTTGTAGTTTTGAACCAGTTGGGTGACCCTAATGCCGCGGAGATATTCCCGATCCAAAAAGGCCGCGAACTTTTTCTTGGCCAATTTCATATAATAGTGTGCCTCCTCGTACTCCTGCGACTCGTCCTTGGTCAATACAGCCTGTGAAAGCCCCATCATATGGAGCACCACAATTTCGCCATCCTGCAATCGGGCAAGTGTAGCGGCGACCTCCAGGGCATAGGCCGAATGTTCGGAAAAATCTACCGGTACCAATAGTTTCATGTTTCTTTTAATTTTCGGATACCTTTAATATCCCTTAAAAACTTCCTTCCGTTTTCTCAGCTGCCTTTCCAGATCTTTAAGCGTCTCGGCCGACGCCTTTTCAAAGTTGTTCTCCTTGGACCGGGCAAAAATCCTGGGCCCGGGAACACTCAATTCCATTTCACATATTTTTCCCAGATCGGCGGGGTCGTTCTCGAGCTTAAAAAACACCTGGGTCCTAATGATCCAAGGATATTTTTTGGACAATTTCATCAACTTTTCGGTAACCCTACTGCTGAGCGATTCACTGGATAACATTCGTACATATTGAATTTCTATGGTCATACCACCTTTTTTTTGTTGTTCCTTCCAAAATTAGGACAGTGCTTCAGTACCAAAAATGACTAATATCATTTCCGGCATGCTTTTAATTGACCATCTTTATTTCTCATCAAAAAAATAACCTTATGGCACTTAACTTCAATCAATATGCGACGGAAGGAAACACTTTTCTAAAGGCATACACCAAGGAAATGGATTTTGGCGACAATAGGGAAAAGGCAGGAAGAATACTGTCCTCTGTGCTGCATGCACTACGGGATATTATCTCTACGGAGGAATCCCTACAGTTTATTGCCCAACTGCCTATGTTCCTCAAAGCGGTATACGTGAACGGATGGAGAATTAACAAAAAGAGGCCCAGGGTAAAACGTATGGCCGACTTTATCGACCTGGTACGCCATCACGATGGTGCAGCCGCGGTAAACGATTTTGAATACAGCGATGAGGTTGCTGAAACCTATATCAACGCTACCTTTACCTACCTTGGAAAATATGTCTCTCCGGGAGAAATGCAAGATATTCGGGACGGACTCCCAAAAGATCTTAAGCGCATGATCTATTCGACCATCAGGTATTAAGAAATGAAACCTTATCTTCCTTCACCTCTAAGGTAATTTTTCTACACCTACCTTTTTAGAGAGCATCTATCAATCCCTCTTGTTCCAATTGTTGGATGATTTTTTCTACATAATCATCGACGGTTGAGGTAATGTTCCGAGGATTAACGATGTCAAAAGATCCCACCCACACCAAAGATTTGTTTTCATCGGCCTTGATATCGTATAGGGAAGTCTCTACATGGTATACCTTATAATCGTCATAATAGCCCGGGTGGTAATATACGTCCTGGTACCTAAAGTAGTAACGCCCAAAGCGCTGCCAATTATAGCGTACGGTGTAATACCCCCTGGTATAACTTCGGTTTTCATCTACCCCCTTCACGGCCGTGATCATGACCGCATCAAAACCATCTGCTGAAAGTTCGGCAATCATCGCATTGATTTCTTCCTGACTTTTTTTGGATTCCGTGAAGGATCCGTCCAAAAATATACTGCTTTCTTCGGCCTTGATGTTGCGTCTAGTTAATGCAGTTTTAAGTTCTTGCTCAAAAATCTTACGTGCGGTCAGGTTATCTGTCATGCCAATCACCAATAATTTATCGGGTTGCAGTGCGCTTACCTCACTGTTTTTCCAACTATCCACAAATCTTGTCGAGGAGCAGGAGGTCAAGACCAAAATGATGGCCCAAAGGAGTATCCGTTTCATGGTTCAAAAATTTAGGACATAAAACTAGAAGCTCACGGGCGTACAAACAATGATCAATATCATGACCTATTTCCTGTCCTTCCCTTGATTCCCAAATCGACTGACAATTATCATTTTAAAGGCAAGACCCGCACAGTACCTTTGCGGGTAGATGATAATTACTTAAAACTTACTAAAATGAGAAAACTTCGGACAGTATTAGCAATAATTTTGGTGTTTCCATTTTTCCTTAATGCCCAAACAGTTGAGGGCATAGACGAAATAGCACCTTTCAGTGAAGGATTGGCCGCTGTACGAAAGGGAAGCCAGTGGGGCTTTATCGATACCGCGGGAAAACTTGTAGTCGATTTTAGATCAGATCTGGTTTGGGATAAGGACACGGAAACCGCCACGGCCAGAATCAAAGGCATACCCTATCCCTCCTTCAAGGATGGAAGATGTTTAGTCATGAAAATGGAGGATGAAATACCCCTTTACGGATTCATCGATACCAAGGGTAAGCTTGCTATAGAACATCAGTTCCTGAACGTAGCACCTTTTAATGAAGGATATACCACCGGCGTGGTCTTTGACAGGGTCTTTCGAGGCAACAACGAGTTTAAGCTCAAAATCTATGATTACAAATTCCATGACGTTTTGATGGACACTTCCGGGGAAATCGTTGAATTCTTTGATAGACGCTACAATATACAGCTTACCAAAAGGAGGTATGAACTTCCCAGCATAAATGCCAAAATGCTTTCCAAAGACCTAGTGGCCCTCAAAGGCAAGGGCGAGGGTTGGGACATACGTAAACTGGAATTGTAGGTCAGAAGTGCGACAAAACCGGGATAAATCAATTGTTGTCGGCCAGGAACCCTTGCCTACCTGGCGTTTCACCCTATAAACATACCCTCTTAAAAAGCCTAAACATGCATACCACCACCATTATCGAAGTAACACCCGAAAACGTCCGGGAAGAAACGCTCTTTTGCGTAAAGGACCTGACCAATCCGGGATTTAAGAGCAAAGAAAAATGGTTTGGGAAACGATATAGGGAAGGGCTCCGGATGAAAATACTAAAGGAGTCGGGGGGCAAATCGATCGGCTTTATAGAATATGTGCCTGCCTCCAAGGCCTGGCGCCCGGTACAGGCAGAAAACTATATGTTTATTCACTGCATGTACGTATACGCCAAAAAAGACAGGGAAAAAGGCTACGGATCTCTGTTGATAAAGGCCTGCGAAAAGGAGGCGAAGCAAAGGCAAATGGCAGGTGTATGTGTCATGGCGAGCAAGGGCGCATGGATTGCCAGCGACCTGATCTTCATAAAAAACGGTTTTGACGAGGTAGATCAAAAGGGAAGGTTTCAGTTGTTGGCCAAGACTTGGGACACTGCCGTTCCCGCTCCCAAACTCTTGGATTGGACCACTCAACAAAAGCAGTACACCGGATGGCATCTGGTCTATGCGGATCAATGTCCTTGGCACGAAAAATCGGTGGAAGCGCTTTTACACGTAGCACATGATTATGAGATCGATCTAAAAATAACCAAGCTGAATTCTCCTGAAGTGGCCAAAAATGCACCTTCGGGTTATGGTGTTTTTAGTCTGTTGCATGACGGAAAATTGATCGAGGACCATTATTTAAGCGCTACCCGTTTTAAAAACATTTTAAAAAAGGAACTGGGCCAAAACTAGGGGTTGCAAATCAAAATCCTTTTGTTTGTTGTCCTACTGCCCGGTTTACTATAATTATAGTTAATGAAACAGCAAGAAGAAATATGTTGTCCAGTATTTGATTTGGAAAAATGGAACGAAAAAACCTTCCATTGGGACCATAAAAAATTCCTCAAGGCCACCGTGCCCACATTTTTTCACATTCCGTTGTCGCCCATGATAGGTAACCGAATAAAGAAACTGATGAAACTTGCGGAATCGTCCAACGTACTACCGCAAAATAAGGAAGACGTTTTACTATTGTTCACCGATCCGCATGCCTTTAAGTCCGAAATCTATCTTTCCGTGACCGCAGATATTCCCAAGGCAAGAAATGCTGCACTTAGTGGTACTTTTTTAGGGAAGGTATTCGATGGTGCCTACAGCGATATTCCAAAATTCATGAGGCAAATGGAACGCTTTTTAGAGGGCAAGCACGAAAAGGCCGAAAAATATTATGTGCACTACGCGTATTGTCCCAAATGTGCCAAGAAATACGGACACAACTATATGGTGCTCTTTGCCCAGGTCTAGCCCTAATCCGCAATTTATTTGCTTGTAAGTCTTTTTTCTGGGACGAACACTACTCTTTTTTGGCGTCCCGCGGCAATACCTCTTCTGGAAAGGGAAACAGAATGGTAGAGTTTTTCTCGGCAGCTATATTGGAGAGTGTCTGATACAATCTTAGCTTGATGGCCGAAGGCGACTTATCGATTTGCAATCCTGCCTCCAGTAATTTCCCCGCAGCCTGTTCTTCCGCTTCTGCCAGAATGATCCGCGCCCTTCTAGAGCGTTCCGCCTCGGCCTGATTGGCCATCATTCTTTTCATATTTTCGGGCAACTGGATATCCTTGATCTTTACATCCAAGATCTCAATGCCCCATTCCTTGGTCTCCTTTTCAACAATATGTTTTATGTTATTTCCCATCTCCTCCCGCTTGGACAAAATGGTATCCAATTCTACCTTACCGCATACATCGCGCAAAGCGGCCTGGGACAGCTGTGTGATCGCAAATGAATATTCCTCCACTTCCAGTACGGCCCTTTCCGGATCGTTGATCTTAAAAAACACTACCCCGTCAATACTGCAGGGTACATTGTCCTCGGTCATGACCTCCTGGGACACCACGTTTATGGTAATTACCCGAATGTCCACGATCTGAATGGTCTCTACAATGGGTATAATCCACCTAAAGCCGGGTTGTAGGGTCTTTATGTACTTTCCAAATCGGAACTTTAGCGCTCTCTTGTATTCAAAAACAATTCGTATCCCGGCCAGCAATATCAGGCCAAGGATGATAGCAAATAATAACAACGGATTCATAGTTTTATATTTTAGATTACTGCAATACTTTACGCAAGATCGAAGAGAAAAGCCAAAAACCGGATCGGGCAACTTTGTTCCTGTTGGGCTATCCATTTTTAACGCAAAAAGAAGACCTAAAGCTTCCTTTTTGGAAAGGACCATTCTTTTAAATTTACGAATATTCCAGATGAAATCAAAACATTCAAGGCCCTTATTTGTGCGTCAATCATCAGAATTTCAATGGTTTGAAAAATCCTCTGCTCAAAACCGAATCCTGCTTCCCAAGATAGCAACCCAGGGCCCAAAACGGGGCGCTCTTTTCAAGAAAAAGCCATCCCCTTTGACCGGATTTCCATAGTCAGCCTCTCCCATCGCATATCTTGCCCGTTCATTTGTTTATCTACCCAAAGATATTGCCCCAAAGGTTGCTCAAGAATGACCAATATCATTGTGCTACAATCCCCACTTCACTTCCTTTGCAGAAAACAAAAACATGTGGCTGACTGTTGTTTTCATTCTGTTTTTTTTGGTTTTGGCTTACGTGTTGCTTGCCCCCATAAATTTCTATATGGACACGGCCACCCAACGCTACGACCTTAGCTTTGGAAGTCTGGCCAAGGCAAACCTGGAGATGCATAAAGAAGCGCTTTTGCGAATAAAATTGAAGCTGCTCTTTATGAAATTCTACTTCTACCCCTTGAAGTGGAAACATGCACGGGAAAAAAGGACCTCAAAGAAAAAAAAGCTTGGAAAAAGCAGAAGGAGCCTGGGCCCGAGAAAGGGCCTACGGATGTTGAAATCCTTTAAAGTGAAGCGTTTGTTGGTTGATCTGGATACCGGGAATTGCATTTCAAATGCAAAATTATATCCCTTATTTGCCCTCCTGAACTACCATATAGGGTCGTTTCACATCAACTTTGAAGGAAGGAATAGAATGGCACTGCATATGCAGAACAGGCCAATACGTATAATTAAATCGTTCATTAACTTTTAAGAATCATCTTATGGATTTACATTTTGAAGAATTATTGACAAAAATTACGGATTTTATAAAGTCCGAGGCCAAGACAGAAACTGTTGTTGGCGAACAATTTGATCTTGGGGAATTTAAATGTGTTCCCGTAATCAAAGTAGGTATGGGATTTGGATCTGGCGGCGGAGAAGGCACCGAAGCTAAATCCCGTAGGGGGCAAGGTATGGGGGCCGGCGCAGGTGTCGGCATAGAGCCCATCGGTTTCTTGGTGACCAAGGCCGATGAGATTTCCTTCCTTGAGGCCGGAAAGACCCATGGTCTGGCAGCTGCTTTTGAAAAAGTCCCTGACCTCATTGCAAAACTTGCCGAAAATAGACGCAAGGATAGAGAAATGGCCTAACCCTTGGGAGAGGCTGGCTCGATAGGGCAAAACTGGGTGGATTTCTACATGCGGTTTTGCCCGTCTCATTTTTTATGGCACCCTGATTAACAATATGCTGAGGTGTCCCACCTTATTACTCTGGATCGCCAGAATCCAAATCCCGGATCGGCATCAAAGCTTCTTTTAAAATCTCTTCCAGGACCGGTTGTGTAGTGGGATCGATCAAGTTCAAGGCCCTAACCTTACAGAGTTTTTCTACCATGCTAACCCCGGCCAAGGTATTGGTGGCGACCCCGGTCACAATATCAGGCACTAGGTCAAAGGCTTTCATGAGTCCGTAGACGGCATAGGGATCCGAGGCGCTTAGGATGGTACATTTTATTTGATCACGTATGGTATTTATGGCTATATCCCCATTATAAGGCTCAAGTGGGGATGCGCCAATCTCAATAACGGCCACATCGGCCTCAGCGCGGGAAATTCTGTTTAAAAGTTGCCGTAACTTACTTTGATATGTCTCCTTAGGACAAATGGATGAAGGCAGTCCCACATCCACAAAATCCAACACAACATCGGCACCTGCGTCCTTGACGGCCAATATATCCTTGAGACGGCCCGCCCCTGTAAGCTTAGCGCCAACTACCTTATACCCTGCCTGTTTCAACATGTTGGTCACGATTCGGGCGGAGGTGGTCTTTCCCGCAGACATGGAAGTTCCCACAAAGAGGATTACCGGAATGGCGAAAGCGGTGTCCGCTACGGACTCCACAAAGGATTCCATGGTCAGTTTGGAACCTTGTCTGAACGCATGCCCGCTATAGGCAACTTTCATCATTTTCGGTAGGAATACGGATTTGGACGTAAGCTTGCCCACTAGGCCCGCTCCGGTCAATACGCTCATTTTAAGGTCGTCTTCCACGCTGCGCCACGTTCCGGTAGCTTCCAAAGTGGCAAAGCGTTCGCCCAAGGCCCCCACAAAAGATTCCCCCCGTATTACCCCGCGCATTCGCCCATTGGGAAGTTCTAATTTTAGGCTATCGCTGCCCGGATTCACAATTTCACAAACGACATAATCACCTGTTTCCCAGTGTTCCTTGGGTATCTTTTTGACTGTAAACCCCTTCTCCTGAAGATCCGAAATACGTGTCAAGGAGGTAAAGATATATTTATGGTTCATGGTGCTGAATTTAATGGTTCCATTGCCAGCAATAGGGTTAGCAAGGCCGTTCTTTCCGTCAATTTGTTGCTAAGGATATACTCATGGCTTGCATGGGCACCATCACCTGGTGTTCCAAGTCCGTCGAGCGTTGCGGTGAACAAGCTGGTGGTATTGGCATCAGAGCCTCCACCGGCCGTAGCCTGATCAAGCTCAATTCCTAGACCCTTTCCTTCGCGCTTGGCCAGCTCCCACAATTTTTGGTTCCTGGTCGTACGTTCCATGGGAGGGCGACCCATACCTCCCTGGATGTCCAATACAACCTCTTTGAACTGTGGTTTTAGTTCCCTGATTTTTTTTGAAATGTATTTCCCGTCCGCTTCGGTAAGTACTCGGACGTCTATGACGGCCCTACTCTCAGGAGCCACCACATTGGGGGAAATACCTCCCTCTATAGTGCCAACATTTACCGTGATTCCTCTTTTTATATCGTTCATCTCATACAATTTTTGCACTTGATGCGATAGTTCCACTATGGCATTAATACCCTTGGAAGGGTCTAGACCTGCGTGCGCCGCCTTTCCCTTTACGGTGATTATGAAACGTCCCAATCCCTTTCTGGCCGTCTTTAAGCTTCCCTCCAAACCCAAAGGAGGCTCCAAGACAAATGCACGATCGGCAATTTTAGCCAAACGACGTATGGCATGGGTAGACTCCCTGCTCCCTATTTCCTCATCGGAATTGATCAAAACCAGCGGTGTTACCAGCAGGGGCAGAGCCATTGCCTCGATCGCCGCCACTGAAAATATCAATTGGGTTAGTCCGGCCTTCATGTCATAAACCCCTGGGCCCTTTAGTTTTCCGTTTTTATCGGATAGGGGCATTTCTTTTAGTGTATTGATCGGCCACACGGTATCACAATGCCCTACGACAAGTTGAACGGGCAGGGCCTTATTTCGAAGGCGTGGCCTTGCATACAGGTAGCCCCCTGTAACCTTACCAGGTACATGAAGGGTCAAATAGCCCATACTTTCCAATCTTTCCTTCAGGAAATGCAACAGCCTATGCTGTTTGTCTACTGATGTGGAAGGTGTTTCCAAGGCGACCAGCCGTTTTAAAAAATGTAGCATCTCTTCTCGATGCAACTCGAGATACTTCTTTACCTCTGCAATAATTTCTACCCGCCCCGTCATCGTTTAAAGTCCTTTGGAAAAGGGAAATTGAAGGTTTCGGAAAGCTTGGCAAAACGCCCATTGGCCACATAGGCCAATAAAGGATGTTGATACATTTGCAGTTGTTCGTCAGCATCGGAAACCTTCTGGTATTCTTTATGCACGTATGCAGCACTTATCTTTCCGGTTATAAAACTATGGGCATCAAATCCATCAATTATCTTAAACAGCTGACATTCCAGATAGAGATAGGAATTTCCAATAAAGAGCGCATCAATAGTAGGGGTCTTAATCGTGGGCAATGCCTGTACAATGTCCTTGGATTTGGCTTCCTGACCTGATCTGGGCGAAGCGCTAAGGGAGGCAAGCGCAATTTGGTCCGGTAATGGAAAACTTACGGCAAATTCCCCTGTTTTCTTCACATTGTGATAGGTGGCATGAGACGGAGTACATACGAAACCAAAGTAATTTGAATGTCCTAAGGGGGTGGCCATATGTTTAGGCGCCAAATCGTATCCTTTTCCTTCTTTGGTCCCTATAACGACCAAAGGAGCAACCATAAAGAAACGATCCCAAATCGGTGCTTGGGTTTCCAAGGGTATAAAATCTTTCAATAATTCCTTATCCATAGAACCGTATTAGGTAGGTCCTTTTAAATGTACAAAAGCCATAGGGCGTGAAAACTGATATTTATCAGCAGTGAAAATGTAAACCAGGGAAGACCTGCCTATAAAGAGCTTATAACATTTTGAAGCTTAGCGGCCACCTCAGTGGCAATATCCCCCAAGGAATCATTATCCACGCCCTGCATGGAAACCATGGGGTTTACGGCCGACACCTCGATAAGACCAGCTTCTTTTTCCTGAACAATGACATTGCAGGGGAGCAGTGTCCCTATCTTATCCTCTGCCTGCAAGGCTTTGTAGGCAAAAGGAGGGTTGCAAGCTCCCAAAATGACGTAATTTCTAAAATCTACCTCCAACTTTTTCTTAAAGGTAGCTTTAAGGTCAATGGTGGTAAGCACCCCAAACTTTTCTTTCTTTAGGGCTTCTATGACCTTCTGGACAGCTTCGTCGAAGCCTTGGTTTCTCAAAACCGTGTTGTAGTAATATTTCATAATGATGTTTCCATGTCCTTGTTTGTATACCGCCGACCAAATCCTATGGCCCGATCCAAAACAGAAACAGGAGGCATTGCCTCCTGTTTCCAGTGAGAAATTCAACTTGTCCTTAAATGCGATCCTTCTCTTAAATCGTTTTATTGCTAAAATGACGTAAAAGGGGATTTCAAAAAAAATAGCGTCGTCACCCTCACTTTCGGCTTTCACTATCTTAGGGTAGCGGCAGCCTTTTATATATGAAAAAAAGACCGGGACGCCGAAGCCTCCCGACCCCTCGGGACGATATCAAGTTTACTGCTAAGCTCCTATGCCAATTAAACACCTTGTGCTATTGCTAGGACAATGGAAAAACTGAAAAGCCTAAAAGTATCCTTGAAACCGACCCTAAATCCTCGGTGTCTTGCAACACCAAAAATTATGCCTTATGATTTTCTTCAATGAACGTTGCTTATAATGGCGCTAATGTAATAGCCTTTCCCAGGCCTTAAAATGATATTGGTCATGTTAGGTAATTTTTTCCGATTTATTCGGTTCCGCCAGTTCTTGATCAAAATTTATATTTCATGGTTTCGAACACCCGCTCTTATTCCCCATGGTACTTCCTCAACGCATAGAAGTCCCAAAAATTACGGTTTTGCCATATGATATTTGTCATTGTCCACGGCACAACAAGAGGCTAATTTCACAACAATAAAATTTTGTCCTATGAAGGGTGTGTTAAACCTTGGTCGGGTTGCGGATATTAAGATACAAGTGCATTGGACCTTTGCGCTCCTATTGATCTGGATAGTCTATTCCGAACTAAAACAGGGCGGCTCACTGCAGTCCTCCTTGTTTAGCACGAGCCTTATTCTTGTCCTTTTTTTATGTGTGGTTCTACATGAGTTGGGTCACGCGCTTACCGCCCGAAAGTTCAATGTACGCACCCGGGAGATTACCCTTTTACCCATTGGCGGTGTGGCCTCCATGGACAAAATGCCCGAGAAACCCGCGCAGGAACTTCTAGTGGCCTTGGCCGGACCCGCGGTGAACGTGGTCATCGCAATTGTTTTGTATTTTCTGATACCTGTAAGGGGCTACCTTGATTCAGAACCGATGCAAATATTGGAACTTCTTAACACCCCTAGTCCACAGACCTTCTTTTTCTATCTCTTCATTGCCAATGTAATGCTGGTGGTATTCAATATGGTTCCTGCCTTTCCTATGGATGGCGGTCGTGTCCTCCGGGCGCTTTTGACATTGAGGATGGATCGGGTGAGGGCAACGGATATCGCTGCCCGGATAGGACAGCTATTGGCGGTGGTTTTTTTTGTGCTGGGATTTTTATTTAACCCCTTTTTAATACTGATAGCCCTCTTTATTTTCATAGCGGCATATGGTGAGAACAAAATGGTAAAACAAGAATCCCTTTTGGAAGGCCATAGTGTACACCAGGCCATGCTCACCAATATCACGATAATCCGTCCGGAACAGACCGTTCAAGAGGTGGTGAAGATTGTACTGGCTGGTTCGGAGCGGGATTTTGTCGTTGCCGAGACCGATAGCATCCACGGTGTATTGTACCATAAAGATATCATTAAGCACGCCGGAAATCCCGAGTTGCAGATCAAGGACATCATGCATACCGATTTCAGCACCATAGACGCTTCGGAAGCGGTTAAAGAGGTGTTTCAGCTTATCGCGAAAGAACGTAGGAGCTTCTTTCCCGTTACCCAGGAACAAAGATTGGTCGGGGCCATAGACATGGCCAACTTAAACGAGTACATTTTGATCAGGTCCAATCTGATGACCGAATAATGGACGCCTTAAACCCGTATAGAGGCCTACGGTTCCTTGGAGGAAAGCTAGGCACCTGGTTTACCTTAAGACCTTAAAACAAAAATCATGTCGGTATTAAAAGTCATAGCAGCACAGGGAACATTAAGAAAGCAGCAATGCATCCTTAAAGGAGTTGTTCCTTTTATAAGTATATTTATTGTTATTCTGAGTTTAGAAAGCCGGTACTATGATTAGAATATCTATGCGCTTACCACTACTGCTACTCATTGCGGTGGGCTGCAACAGCTCTGGTGAAAAAATACTCCCGTCAAAGACAGAAATCACCGAATCGGTCTATTCCTCGGTAACCATTCAGCCAGACAGCCTTTATCAAGCTTATGCCATTGTTGGGGGCATTCTGGAGAAGAACCTTGTAGAGGAAGGGGATCCGGTACAAAAAGGCACGCCACTGTTACAAATAGAGAATACCGCTCCCAAGCTAAACACCAAAAATGCCTTGCTGGCCCTACAATTGGCCCGTGAAAACTATAACGGGCGCGCTGCCGTGTTGAGCACGATATTGGATGAGATCAAAGCTGCCAAATTGCAGCTGAAGAATGACTCCGTGAACTACGGGCGACAAAAAAACCTATGGGAACAGCAGATCGGGTCCAAAATTGAATATGACAACCGCAAGTTGGCCTTTGAACTTTCGCGCAATAACCTGACCCTCTTGCAGAGCAAGTACAATCGCACCAAAAACGAATTAGAGACTCAGTTGAGCCAGGCCGAGAACAACTATAAAACTTCCTTGATCGCCACCGAGGACTTTACGGTGGAAAGCAAAATCAACGGTACTGTATATGCGCTTTACAAGAATACAGGTGAAATCGTGACTACTATGGAGCCCTTGGCGGCCGTTGGGCGCACCGATGCCTTTATTATCGAAATGCTGGTAGACGAGGTGGATATTGTGAAGCTCAAAATCGGTCAAGCCGCCTTGATTACTCTTGACGCCTACAACTCCGAGGTGTTTGAAGCTACCGTAAGCAAGATTTATCCCCGAAAAGACGAACGGTCACAAACCTTTAAGGTAGAGGCCACTTTTTCCAAACCCCCGGAGGTGCTGTACCCAGGCCTGGCCGGCGAGGGCAACATCATTATTGCCCAAAAGGAAAATGCGCTGACTATTCCAAAAGCTTATTTGATCGGGGAAAACAAGGTGCGAACCTCAGCAGGCGTTATCACCGTCACCACAGGGCTGCAAAACCTGGAAGAGATAGAGATCTTATCCGGATTGGACGCGGACACCCCTATTTTAAAGCCGACGGAATGATCAATTGGAAAGTCATATTGAATATCGCCAAGACCCATCTCATCACCAAGAAGAAGTCTACCATTACGGCGTCTTTGGGGGTAACTTTTGGAATAGGGGCCTACATCACCCTGGTAAGTTTTATGACCGGGCTCAACCAAATGCTCGATGATCTCATTCTGGATCAAACACCACATATCCATCTTTACAATGAAATAGAACCCTCCAAAGTACAGCCCATTTCCTTGTATGACGAATTTAAGGGGTCCATGAACATTGTTCATTCCATAAAGCCCAAACAAAGCCAAAAGAAAATCCACAACGCTCTGCCCATACTCCATTTTTTAAGGAAAGATGGCAATGTACGGGGGGTCACTCCCCAAATCAAGGCGCAGATCTTTTATCTATCGGGCTCTATTGAACTGGGTGGAAACCTAACCGGCATAGACATTATGGAGGAGGTACGCCTCTCCAACATGCAGGATTATATCGTCCAAGGAACCCCTGAAGCATTAAAAAATAATGACAACGCCATTTTATTAGGGGCGGGGCTCGCCAAGAAAATGTCGCTTTCTATAGGGGACCGGGTACAGATCAGTACGGTAAAAGGCGATGTCTTTCCTCTAAAGATTGTGGGCATCTATCAAAGTGGGCTGGCAGATATCGACAATATCCAGAGTTTTGCCAACCTAAAGACCGTACAGCGTATCTTGGGCGAGGCCGAAAATTACCTGACAGACATTAACGTTAAACTTGTTGATCTCTCACAATCAGAACCCATGGCCCGGCAATTGGAACAGCAGTTTGACCTGAAGGCAACGGACATCAATGAGGCCAATGCCCAGTTTGAAACCGGTTCCAATATTCGAAACCTCATCACCTATTCGGTCTCCGTGACGCTTTTGATCGTTGCCGGTTTCGGAATCTACAATATTTTAAACATGTTGATCTACGAAAAGATGAAGGATATTGCCATCCTTAAGGCCACGGGGTTCTCGGGAACCGATGTACAGCTCATTTTTATGAGCCAGGCCCTGATTATAGGGGCCATTGGCGGAATTTTGGGCCTCTTGGCCGGCTTTGGACTTTCAAGGCTCATCGATAACGTGGCTTTTGAGACGGAGGCGCTCCCCACCATTACCACCTATCCCATTAATCACAATATCATGTACTACATCATCGGTATTTCCTTTGCGCTCCTGTCCACCTTTGTTGCGGGTTATCTACCTTCCAGAAAGGCCAAACGCATTGATCCCGTACGCATTATAAGAGGAACCTAATCACTACCCCATGAGCCTAGTACTGGAAGCCAGAGATATCAACAAACATTTTAGAAAGCCGGTCCTTTTCCATGTGTTAAAGGATATTGGTTTTGATGTAAAAAAAGGGGAATTTGCTTCTATCATGGGAAAGTCGGGCTGCGGAAAATCCACCTTGCTGTACATTTTGTCTACCATGGACACGGACTACGAGGGCCAACTGTACCTCAACGAAACATTGGTAACTGGAAAACCCCATAACGAACTTTCCAGGCTTCGGAACAAACAGATTGGTTTTGTGTTTCAATTCCATTACCTGCTCTCCGAGTTCAGCGTGCTCGAGAACGTGATGCTCCCCGCCAAAAAACTGGCGGAGAAAACGAACGCGGAAATAACGCACAATGCCATGGAAAAGCTAAAGATGCTCAATATTGGACATTTGGCCAAAAAGCGTGCTTCCCGAATTTCGGGAGGAGAAAAACAGCGGGTTGCAATCGCCAGGGCCTTGATCAATGATCCCTTGATTCTTATGGGCGATGAACCTACCGGTAACCTGGACAGTTACAATGCAGAAAATGTATTTCAAATTTTCAAGCAGTTAAAGGAGGAACAGGGGCTTTCGCTTTTAGTAGTGACCCATGACGTGGATTTCGCACAACGTACCGATCGAATTATCCTCATGGAGGACGGGAAAATCATAAACGACCCAAATAACTAATCCCTCATGGATGGGCCTTATTGAAGGTCAAAAGCGGAATACCGGCCTTGGAAATCATACGTTCTACGAGGTCCTTATGGGTTAAGGACCTTAAGAAACTTTGCTCCTCGCGCTCCAGCATGGCCACTAGCTGCGCATCTATATCCGTTATGTAATCCGCTAGACTACCAAAGACATCCTCCGAAAACTGAAGTTGGAAGCTCATGTTTTCATAATCTACCTGCTGCTGCACCATTTCCTTGAACCATTCCATTTGATCTTCTCCCGCGTATTCCCCTTTGGTAGAAATATGTACCAGATCCAAAGGAATCTTTAAAGGACGTGCAAATTGATCCACCAACTTGCCTATGGCATAAATATCGGCTTGTTCAAAGGCAGTGGCATAAACCATTCTTTCAATTTTGGTCGGAAGCGTATCGGGTGGAACGGCCAGCACAGGACAAGAAGCGTTGTGGATCAAATCTTTGGCGGTGCTGCCCATGAGCAACCGTCGCAAACCACTGCCTCCTTCCGTCCCGATTACGATCAGTTCGGCGTCAATGGTCTTGCATTGCTCCAGGATGCCGTCCCAGACCAAGCTATGCTCGTCCACGACTATGCGGAATTTTTTGCCATCAGGTTCCATTCCCAATTGGTCCTGGCAAAAAGCCGTCAATTTTGCTTTGTGCTTTGCCAAGGCCTCTTCCTGCATGCGGGCATAGGCAATGCTCACTGGACTTACCAGGGTATCTATATCGTATACATGCAGAATCACCAGGTTTGCCTTCAACTTGTCGCTAAGGAATTTTGCAAACTTGAGGGCACTGACAGAGCTTTCGGAATAATCGGTAGCACATAATATAGTCTTCATAGGCCACTGCTTTTGGATAGGATGAAACTAAAAAAAAGGAGGGATGCCAACTATGACTATAGTCATTTGCCGGTAAGTGGTCCTTTATTAGAAAAGGGTTTTATGCATTGAGGCTCAACAACGGAAAATTGACGCTGGATTCCATTTTTTTCACCAGTCCTTTGTGGAATAGTTTCCGAAAAAATCCTTCGCCCTGTCGTTCCAGGAGCGCCACCATATCCGCATTTACTTGAACCATATAAGCACTTAGGCCTTTGTACACCCCTTGGTGTCGAAATAATTTGAATTCCAGTTTGGCATACCCCACCTTTTGGGAAAGCATTTCGTTGAACCAGGACAACTGCTCCTCACCGCTAAATTCCCCTGTGGTTGGGATGTGAACGACATAAATTCTCGCCCCAAAGGGTTCAGCAATGCGTACCAATGTTCTTAGGGCGATGATGTCGTCTTCTTCGAAATCGGTCCCATAGACAATATTGGAAATCGCACATTGGGCAAGGTCGTTGGGTATTATCAACAAGGGGCAGTGTACCCTATCTATGAGTGCCTTGGCAATATTTCCGGAAAAAAAGCCCCGTAGGGTATGGGTATCCTTCATGCCTACAAGGACCATATCGGGCCGCAGTTCCCGTGATTTGGAAAGAATACCTTCCACTATGGATGTATTTTCAACAAGCCTCAGGTAAACCTTGACCCCTTCGGTCCTATCGTCCAAATACTTTTCCACGTAGTTTTTTAAGAGGTCAAAATGTTCATGAAAAGCCAGTTTTTTAATCTGTGCAGGCGCACGTATCGTGGAAACCGTAATCGGAGGAAGGTCATACACATGCAAAACCACCAAATCGGCACCTAGTACAAGGCATAGCTGATGTGCATAAGCCAGGGCACCTACGGAATGTTTTGAGCAATCGGTGGCATATAGAACGGTTTTCATGGTTTTAGACTAACAGATAGTGAATCTATTGCAATTCCTGCCGGATAAAAATGATAACGGTCATTTTAGCTATAGTGTAGTGTGGCTAATTTTATAATCTAATCATTAAAAATGATACACCATGAGCGAATACAGAAATAGACCCAAAGGAATATATATCCAGCAGGCCCCATGGGACGAACTTTATGTCCTCACCCAACACTGGAAATCCGACCTGGAATTTTACAGGGACGATCTTCGCTTTTTGCACCACTTAATCGATAAGTACTTTATGTGGATTACCGAGAAGGAGAACCTGGACCTGGTAAAGGAGATTAAAAAGAACCTCTTTACTACAGGAAAACAGAGCAAGGACCTATTGGCCAAAGTGGGAAAACATCTCATCCAATTGGGACAATTGGTAGAAAATCCAAACTCGGGAGAAGCGGCCATATTTAAAATGGAGCACGAACACCTGGAAGATGAAATCGCCGATTTTGTAAAATCCTTTCGTCAAAATAGAAAAGAGGTATTTGCCATAACGGAATATATCATTGACAGTGAACAACTGCCTCATATATTTGAATCCTAAACCAATGACAAGCAAAAAAACTGCGCTCCCCATCATGCACGAACAAAACGATTGTCCGCCACATCATCGGAAGTTATGTAGGCCCTTATTGAAAGTCAAAGAGGAGCCGTCATGAAAACCTTTCTGGCTTTGGTAATGCTTTTCCATGGACTTATCCACCTCATGGGGTTCGCAAAGGCTTTTGGACTAGCGAAGATTGACCGTTTAACCGTAAATATCCCGTGGTCTCTTGGCCTTTCATGGTTGCTGGCAACGCTGGTTTTTAGTATAAGCGCCATTGCACTTTTATTGAAAAAGGAATGGTGGCCAACTCTAGCTATCCTTGCCGTGGCGATTTCGCAAATCCTTATTATAATCTATTGGAAGGATGCCAAATACGGAACCGTGGCCAACCTGCTTATTCTTCTTGTCAGTATACCCTCCTATGGCAGCTACCGGTTCCAGAGCAGGAGCTTGAAAGCGGCCCGTACCCAATGGGTTCAAAAGATCCCAAAAAACACTTCGGTAATCTATTTGCAAGATCTTGCCCATATGCCCCCCATAGTACAAAAATGGGTGTTGGCCTCCGGGGTGGTGGGACATCAAAAGCCAACTACGGCCCATATCGAACAAAAAGGACGTATGAAAACCGACCCCGATGGGCGGTGGATGCCCTTTACGGCAGAGCAATACGTGAACACACGTTCACCGGGCTTTGTTTGGATAGCAAAAGTGAGGTCCTTTCCATTTATTTATTTGGACGGGCGGGATAAGTTGGAAAACGGCAAGGGGGAGATGCTCATAAAGTTATCGGGGCTTTTTCCGGTCGTGGACGTGCAGCCGGACGATAAGATCAACTCAGCGGCCATGCAACGTTATCTCGCCGAAATTAGTTGGTTCCCATCGGCGGCACTTAATGAAAACATTGTTTGGGAAGCTGTGGATTCCCTTTCAGCCAGAGCGACCATCTCCACAGAAAACCTAAAAGTCTCGGGCATCTTTACATTCAATTCGGAAGGTGGCATGGTTTCCTTTGAAACGGAACGTTATTTTGGAAACGACGCGGACGCACGGCTCGAAAAGTGGTTTATTGAGGCCTTGGAATATAAGGAGTTCCAAAACTTTACCATTCCAAGTAAATGCAAGGTGAGTTGGAAATTACAGGAGGGCGACTTCACTTGGCTTGATCTGGAAATCGATGACGTGTATTATTATCCAAACCTATCTACCGTCCCCGATCGCTGATGTTTTTTGTGGTCCAAAAAAACCATCTCCCAATACCTGTTAGTTGTCCTGAAAATTAATTTTCTTCTTCCACCCTAGCCTGTTTTTCCAGCTTTCTAAAATACCTGCGTGTAAGGAAACTGTGTTTTAAGGCCTCCATGTTCTCGTTGAACCGGGCCGTCCCCTCTTGGATGTGCAGCATCGTGCTATCCAATCGCCGTACCAATGTGGTATCCTTTAGGAGATAGGTCACGGCGCCCTTTCCGTGCCTTATTTCCCCGATTGTCGTATTGAGGTTCCTTGTAAGACTATCAATATGAATACTCGAAGATTCCAGATGGGCAATAACAGATCGCACCCTTTCGGCAGCAATCGTATCACTTAACAAGACCCCGGCCACACTTTCCTCAAACTTCACCTTTTCCAGAAAGGCATTTAAATCGGCTATCGTTTTATTGGCCCTACCGCTCGCCTGCTTCAAATTAAGAATCATTTTTTGCAGGTCCCCAGCCATCAAGGTATCGTTCAATAGTCTCCCTAAGGTACCCTTCCCTTGCGTCAGTGCCTGTGTAACCTGCAAAAGGTCGGCTGTAAGCAACGCAGCATTCTGGTTGGTAACATTCAGGGTACCCAACATGTCCTCCGCACCGATCCTGCTATAGGACGCGATTTGGTTCCCCTCCTGTACCCGTTCCCCGGACATCCTTCCCGGTATGATGTTCACGATCATGTTACCCACCAATCCATCCGAACCAATGCTTGCCACAGCATCCGTGGTGATGTGTTTTCGCATCTTCTCCTCTATGGCCATTTTTACCCGGATAATGGAATCATTTTCCATCTCTATGGATTTTACTATGCCCACATTGATACCTGAAAAACGCACATTGTTGCCCAGTCTCAATCCATTGACGTTGTTAAATACCGTGCTGATCGTGAACGTTCTGCTAAACATGTCCTGATTGTTCCCTATCAGGTAGGCCGCAATCACCAGGAAGACGGTCCCGACCAGTACAAAAATTCCCAAGCGCATTTTTTCCTTCGTTGTTCTATCCATGTTGTCAATGTTTAAAGAAGGCCTTGACCTTTTGGTCCGTAACCTTCAAAAGTTCTTTAAATGTGCCTTCCGCGTAATCAATCCCGTCTACCAACAAGATCATCCGATCCGCGATAACCCGAGCACAATCCACATCGTGGGTGATGATCAAGGAGGAGGTCTTATATTTCTGCTGTATGCTCAGCATCAGTTCAATAATTTCCTTGGAGGTAATGGGGTCCAAACCGCTTGTAGGTTCATCATAAAGAATGATCTTGGGTCGCATAATCAAGGTCCTTGCCAAGGCCACCCTTCTTTTCATGCCACCGGAGAGCTCAGACGGCATCATATTGACCGTGTGCGCCAAGCCTACATTGCCCAAGGTCTCCAGAACCAGGGATTCGGTATCCAAGCCCTCCCCAAATTTGTTCATGTGCCTCCTCAAGGGGAATTCCAAATTTTCCCTTACGGTCATGGAATCATAAAGAGCGCTGCCCTGGAACAAAAAGCCTACGTCCGTTCTAAGGTCGTCCAAAGTGGTTTGGTCCAGGGTACGTATGTCCTTTCCCATCACATTTATGCTTCCGCTATCGGCCTTCATTAATCCGATCAGGCATTTGATCATTACCGATTTTCCGGAGCCCGATTTGCCCATGATCACCAAGTTTTCGCCCTTGTATAGCCGCATATTAAATCCGTTGAGCACATGGTTGTCCCCGAAACTCTTTCTGAGGTCCTTGATTTCAATGACCACCTCCCTGTTTTCCAGGGGTTTTGTAACCGTAAGTACGTCTTTATCTTCCCTCATAGCTCATAAAAAATATCCGATACGAAAACTGCAATAAAATCCAGGATAAAGATGAGCATGGAGGCCATTACAACCGCCGTATTGGCAGCCATTCCCACGCCTACGGTACCCTTTTTACAATTATAGCCCTTAAAGCAACCTACCAACCCGATGGCAAAACCAAAGAAAAAGGATTTTACGGTGGCCGGTATCAAATCGCCAAAATCCAGGGATGAAAAAATCTTGTTAAAAAAAAGCTGAAAGCTAACATCGCCCTTAAAATGTTCCACCAAATAAGAACCAAAGAGTGCCAATACATCGCCCAAGATTACCAAAATAGGAACCATCAAGGTAGTCGCGGCTATCCTAGTCACCACCAAATATTTAAAGGGATTGGTACCGGACACCTCCATAGCGTCTATTTGCTCGGTAACCCGCATGGACCCCAATTCCGCTCCTATTCCCGAAGCCACCCGTCCCGCACATATGAGGGCAATGACCACGGGCCCAATTTCCCGTACTATGGAGATACCCACCATATTGGGCATCCAGGAAACTGCTCCAAATTCTATAAGGGTTGGCCGCGTCTGAAGGGTAAGGACCAATCCAATGATAAAACCTGTAATCCCTACAAGTGTCAGGGACCTGTTTCCTACGCTATAGCACTGGCGTAGAAGTTCATTAAACTCGAATGGGCGTTTGGGAGCTTCCCGGAGAAAACGCCCGGCAAAATGCGAAAGTTCCCCAATTTGAATCAGGAAATCCTTTATGCCCTCCGTTATTTGAGCCTTTGCCATCATACCCTATTCCCAAAATGGGGTATTCAAATATATTCCGGTCTCCACGGGCTAACAATGATATCAGTCATGTAGCGTAGCATGCAGCCAATATCAGGTATCAGAGGTTTAAAAGGTGTTGCTTTTATTGATGAAATCGTTCCAATCTTTTCTTAAGCAATTTTAATTCCTCCTGCAAATCGGTTACCCGATCCAAGAGGTGGTGAATGGCTTGTAAGCCTTCCGCATTAATATCCAATTCGAGATGCAAACGTAGCATTCGCTCCAAGTTTGGAAGTTGGTCCCTGGAAACATGCGGCTTCCTATTGACCGTGTTAAGTTGAACAAGCTCGTATTCCGAGAAGATTAGCACTATGGATTCATCTATGCCATAGTGGGAACAAAAATCCGTTAACGCTATGTAATCCTTTGTTTTCATGCCATATGCTATAGGTTAGTGGCTGCAAGCGCCTCGAACAGTTGCCGTTGCTCATCGTTCAATTGCTTTGGTAGCTTTACGGCAAAGGTCACGTACAGATCTCCATATTGATTCTCCTTTTTGTATTTGGGAACCCCTTTCCCTTTCAGTTTTACGATGGCTCCATTCTGAGTTTCCGGTTTTACATTTAATTTCACCTTTCCATCCAGGGTTTCCAACATAAGCTCCCCTCCAAGGATTGCTGTGATCAAGGGAATTTCAATGGTTTTATATAGATTGGCGCCCTCTCTTTTAAAACCCTTTTCGTTAGCAATGGAAAAGGTAATGTACAGGTCCCCTGCCGGTCCCTGATTGATACCGGGCCCGCCATGGCCGGCTATTTTTATGGTTTGCCCATCCTCAACACCAGCTGGAATGGTAATACGTATTTTCTTGTTGTTCAGTGTAAGCGTTTGTTTTTTAGTGGTCAGGACATCCATCAAGGACAAGTGCAGCATCGTATTATAATCCTGTCCCCGATATCGTACTTGGGAACTCCCCGGGCCAAAGCTGCCTCCTCCGAACATGGATTCAAAGAAGTCCGAAAAATCGCCGGCATCATCCTTGCTGTAGGTGTAGCTCCCAAAACCCCCTTGCTTTCTTCCGGAGCGCTTGGCCTTTTCAAACGCCTCGGCGTGCTGCCAGTCCTTTCCGTAGGCGTCATATTTTTTTCGTTTCTCAGGGTCGCCCAGCACCTCATTGGCTTCATTGATCTGTTTGAATTTCTGTTCTGCCGCCGTGTCGTTAGGGTTCAAATCTGGATGATATTTTCGTGCCAGCTTTCTATAGGTCTTCTTGATTTCGGCTTCAGTGGCAGTTTTATCGAGCCCCAACACCTTGTAGTAGTCTATGAATTCCATGTAACGATATCCTATACCACGTTTGCTACGCTAGTGTTCCAGGAAGCGTAGTTCCGAACGTTTTTTTTTTAACTCCTGTTGGGTAGATTGGTACCCTATTTCAAACACTTTGTCGAGCTGGTTGGTGCTAAAAAGCCCATGATTGCTTAGCTCCTGGGGGTACACCACCAAATCGCAACTTGGGAATTTCGCGAGTGAAGCCCTATGCATCCTGAGATGAAAGGCCCGATCTATAACGTTGTACGATCGTTTAAAGTCGGAAATTTGCATTTTTTTTATGGGGCTCACGTAAACACCGTAAACCTCATCACACAGGCACTTAATAGGGTCTACCGGAAAATTGTCCAAAATGCCTCCGTCCGCGTACAACGAGTTTCCCAGGGCCACTGGGGTAAATATTCCAGGAAAAGAGGCCGAGGCCAAGATAGACGATATCAGTGCGCCCTTTTGGAAGACCTCAATACTGCCATTGACCAGGTCAGTGGCCGTAATGTACAGTTTCTTTTTAAGGATTTCAAAACTGTCCTCCGGCATGTACTTGATCAAAAACTGATAAAAGCTATCGGTATCTACAAAACCGGGTTTTTTTCGCGCATACCTGGAAAAACTGAAAATCTTTATTTTTTTGAAAATTTCGAGGATTTCATATGGCTGGTACCCATAGGCATACAGAGCGCCCACTAGAGCACCGGCGCTGGTGCCGGATATCATATTGGGAAATATCCCGTTCTCCTCCAAGGCCTTGATAGCTCCTGCGTGCGCTGCCCCACGGTGACCTCCGCCCGACAATACCAGTCCTACATTTTTTGATTCCATAACACATGTGTTTGTTGGGGTGACTAAACCGTTGTCATTGCATATGATTGGTACGGCCAAGCGCCAAGACCATCATATACCAATGTTTAAAACTAAGGCCGTAGCGGCAAAATAGAAATGATATTTATCAGCTAGTGTATTAAAAGGGAAGGTATGTCCATCAGCTTAAAAATTCCCGTTGATCCAGTTATACGGTTTCCGCTTTATCCATAGACCCCGAGTAAAATCCGGAAAATTCTGGACCGTTCCATTGTTTTCAATGGATGCTTCGGACAGGGGTGTTATGGCACTCCACGCGGCCGCATCATAGACGTCCAGTGGAGGTGCAATGTTCAATTTAGCAGATTCAACAAAGGCGTTGATCACAAAAAAGTCCATCCCTCCATGTCCGGCGCCTTCCGCGTATTCCCCGTATTTCTTCCAAAGCGGGTGGTCATATTTTTGCAACCATTCGTCTGCCTTGTCCCATTTGTGGGGTTCCGATTTTCCTTCGATATAAATCCGATTTCCATCCACTTCCCAAAGCCCATTGGCACCTTGCACCCGAAACCCCAGCGAATAGGGTCGCGGCAAATTACAATCGTGGGTTACAATAATGGTCTCACCCCTAGCGGTTTCCAAGGTAGAGGTAATGACATCTCCTTGTTTAAATTTAATCTTTGCATTGGGATGGTCCTTTCCGCCCTGTTTCACAATATGGTTGTGCAGACCTATGGCCTTTGAAGCGTTGGCGGTCATGGACACAAAGCGGTTTCCCCTATTGATATCGGCCATGACAGCAATGGGGCCTACCCCATGAGTGGGATAAACATCCGCGTTACGGGTTATGGAATGTTGGGTTCGCCATCTGGCCTCGGAAATCGCGTTTTCACCAAATTCCACGCCGCCGCCATAGGGCTGTTTTCCGTTGTTGAACTTTACTTCCCGTAGATCGTGCTGATAGCCACATCTAAAATGTACCAGTTCGCCAAATACATTTTGCCGCACCATGTTCAATATTGCCAGGACATCCCTGCGGTAATTTACGTTTTCCAAAATCATCAGGTGGGTGCCCGTTTCCTCATGGACATTCACCAGATCCCAACACTCCTCCAAGGTATTTGCCGCCGAGACCTCTAGCCCGACATATTTTCCTGCCCGCATGGCATCTACCGCCATACGGGTATGCCACAACCAGGGTGTGGCTATGAGCACTGCATCCACTTCCTTAGTACCGAGGAGATTTCGATAATCATAATCGTTCTTCCCATATATTTTTGCAGGCTTGGCCCCAGATTTGGCAATCAGGTCCTTGGCGATCTCTATTCGGGACTCATCTATATCACAAAGGGCGGTGATATTGACATCCTTTCTCAGCAAAAGATTTTTCAGATGATTGGTCCCTCTGAGGCCTACCCCGATCAGCCCCATTTTGAGCTTGGCATCCTGCTCCCCATCCAACAAGTCGTGCGTAAGGCCGGGGGCCACAAAAACACCCGTGCCCAATACGGAAGTATCTTTGATAAACTTTCTTCTTGAATTCATAATTTTCGGTTATTTAATCGGTGGCAGTTTAGTCCGGTTTGCCCGCCGCAGCATATCTTTGAACCCGTTGAAAATAGGAAAATATTCTTGGAGTAGTTTATTTCAGCTTTAAAAATTATTTTTGCGACAGAAAAATACAAGATGGTTTTACTATTAATGGCAGCTGGTCGTGGGAGTCGGTACGGAAAGCTTAAACAGTTCGATGAAATGGGTCCGAATGGGGAGTTCCTTATGGAATTCAGTATTTATGACGCTATAGAAAACGGCTTTGACCATATCATCGTGGTGACGAGCAAGGATAATGTCGGCTTTTTGCGAAATTACTTGTCCGACAGATTACCGACAACGGTTAAATTGGATATTGTTCCCCAAGAAATAACGGACCTCCCCGAACCTTCCGAATTTTCAGGGAAACGTGAAAAACCTTGGGGCACGGCCCATGCGGTCTGGTCTGCCAGAAGACTTATTTCAACCCCTTTTGTCGTCATCAACGCTGATGATTATTACGGGAAGAAAGCCTATGCGGACTCGGCCCAGTTCATCCGGACACATTTAGAGGGAACTGGGTTTGGACTTGTTGGATATGCCTTGAACAACACACTTTCGGAACACGGTTCCGTTTCCCGTGGTGTTTGTAATTTACAGGGCAATACCTTGCGTTCCGTTAAGGAACATACCCAATTGGAACGTCAAAATGGACATGTTATCGATCGGGATTCCGGAGCGGAATTTACGGGCGAGGAACTGGTAAGCATGAACTTCTGGATCTGCAGGCCGTCCCTATTTGAACACATAGAACACTACTTTAAACAATTCCTGAAGGATCAGGAAAACATTGCTGGCGGGGAGGTCTATTTGCCGTTTGTTATTCAGGAAATGGTACAACGCCAACAGGTTTCCGTAGAGGTCATCCCCTCCAATGGTAACTGGTTCGGGGTTACCTACGCAAACGATAAGGAAACCTCGCTGCAACGCTTGAAGGAAATGACGGAAGCGGGCAGATATGCCTCACCACTCTGGAAATAGTACAATATCCTGTGGACAAATTAAAAAAAAACGAGCTGGGTTCGCTACTGGAACATTTCTCCATAGAAAGGAAGCCCTACCTCTTTGTGCCCATCAATGATGGCCTGATCAATGACACCTATCGGGTTCTGGACCAGGACACATCGGTGTACATATTGCAGCGTATCAATCATAACACGTTTAAAGATATTGAAGGGCTCATGTCCAATGTGAAAAATGCGTTACAATATCTCAAGGATACCGATTATGCTCCCATTAGCCTTGTACGCACCAAATGGGGAAAATCCTATTTTGAGGATGCTGAAAAAGGTTTTTGGCGTTTAATGACCTACATAGATCAAAGTACTGCCCATAATACCGCAGAAAATGAAAAAATCGCTTTCGAAGCTGGGAGAATCGTAGGGAAGTTCCACACCCTTTTACAATATGCTCCAAAAACGGCTTTTGTAGAAACCATTCCCGACTTCCACAACCTCAGGGTCCGGGAAGTCCAATTTGAGCAGGCGGTGGTTTCGGCCAAAAAGGAAGCCTTGGAAAAAGCGAAAGGTGCAATTGCCTTTGCAAAAGACACCTTCCCGTTATTTTCTGATTTATCCACCGGGGATCTGCCTGTGCGGATTTGCCATAACGATACCAAACTCAACAACATCCTTTTTTCGAAGGTCACGGACAAGTCACTTTGCCTAATTGATTTGGATACCGTTATGACGGGCCACTTTTATTACGATTTTGGCGACGCGGTACGGACCATTGTCAACTCGGCCAAGGAAGATGAACGGCAACATGGAAAAATTTCCTTTGACCGCCGCTTCTTTGAAGCTTTTTTGGACGGACTATCCTTGAACGGCTCTTTCCTAACGGCAAGGGAAATTGAATTGCTGCCGTTAGGAGCGGCCTTTATGCCCTTTATACATGGGCTACGCGCTTTGACCGACTATTTGGATGGCAATAGGTACTACAAGGTGACCTACGAAAATCAAAACCTCGACAGATGTCTAAGCTTGTTCAATTTCACCCAAAAAACGCTGGTCCTATTGGATTACATGAAAATTACAACAGCAGAAAAGTTGGGCCGTTAAATTTCCAGTATCTGCCGAATCATCTGATTGGTAAAGCCCCACTCATTGTCATACCAGGTCATGATCTTTAAGAGGTCACCGTCCACTACACGGGTCATGCTCAGATCTACTGTAGAGGCATAGGGACTTTTAACAATGTCCGAGGAAACAATGGGTTCATAGGTAGTGGCCATAACATTTGCGTAGCGCGCAGTGCTGGCTTCCTCCTCCAAGATGTCATTCACCTCTTGCACCGTAACCGGTTTTTCCGTAACAAAGGTCATATCCGAGATCGATCCTACGGGAATAGGTACCCGTATGGCCACGCCGTCAAATTTACCGGCAAAAGCCGGCAAGGCCTTGGTAGTGGCAATGGCGGCACCTGTTGTGGTAGGCACCAAATTGGCGGCTCCTGCCCGGCCCATCCTAAAGTTCTTTTTGGATACGGCATCTACCATTTCCTGAGAAGCGGTATACGCATGAACTGTGGTCATTATGGCTTTTTTGATCCCTATACGTCGGCCCAGGACCTCCACGACCGGACTAATATTGTTTGTGGTACAACTGGCACAGGAAAAGATACTGGTCTTTCCGTCCTCGGAATTGACCCCATGTACTACGGTAGGGGTATCGGCACTTTTGGTAGGTGCAGAAATTACCACGGTCTTTGCCCCTGCCTTAATATGCCTTTCGGCATCTTCACTTAGCGTAAACATCCCAGTGCTTTCAATAACGATCTCAATGTTGTTCTCTGCCCAGGGCAGTTCCTCCGGATTGCGTTCGGAGGTGTATTTTATCGTTTTCCCATCAATGACCAAGTTCCCCCCATCAGTACCGATCTCCTTGTCATAAATACCGTATACGGTGTCGTATTTTAAAAGGTAGGCGATATTCTCAATGGGTACCAGGTCGTTCACAGCTACCAACTCCAATTCCGGGGTATCCAGAATAACTTTTAGGGAGGCCCGCCCTATGCGACCCATCCCGTTAATGGCAATTCGTTTCATATGTTGTTCTTTTTTAGGTTTTTATTTTAATCTTCTTTCGGTCTCTTTGATGGGAAGGTCATTGATGCTAGCATAGCGTTTTTGCATGAGCCCATCGGCGTTGAACTCCCAATTTTCATTTCCGTAGGCCCGGTACCATTGCCCACTGTCGGTACGGTACTCGTATTCAAAGCGCACGGCTATCCTGTTATCGGCATGTGCCCAATATTCCTTTTTAAGTTTATAGTCCAGTTCGTGGTCCCACTTTCGGGAAAGGAATTCCCGGATCTGTTCACGACCGCGAACAAATTGGGCCCTGTTGCGCCATTCGCTGTTCGGGGAATAGGCCAGGGATACTTTTTCAGGATCCCTGCTGTTCCAGGCATCTTCTGCCAATTGAATTTTTTGCTTGGCCGTTTCCAGCGTAAAAGGGGGTAAGGGTTTTTTTTGCTCGCTCATTGTGTTTGTATTTTACCAATCGTTCGGTAAAAAAGTCGTTCCGCTACCCTTTTCCTTACGTTTTAGGCCTTAAAAAAGTTCGCTCCCTAAAACTCCAAAAAAATAGCACAAAAAAAGGGAATGACCCCATTATTTTTATGTTATTTTTTGAGTGTCAAAAGCAAAGGGAGCCCTCCCGTGGTTCATTTCCCCTATAGCGAATCGGCCCATTTTCGTGTAAAATGATGCATCAAGGCCCAATCATATTGTATATTTGTTGTAAACGATATAAAAATGAGGATCAGAACGCAAATTTCCAGCAAGTATATTGAGGAGACAGATATCAGGACCGCGGAAATAGCCAATGCCCTGGCCCACCCGTTACGGGTTGCCCTGGTCCGGTATTTGAGCACCAAAAATTCAGGCAAGGGGGTAGACAATGTGACCTGTAACAAAGATCTAGTGGAGATGTTTGACTATTCGCAGTCTACCGT
Source organism: uncultured Flavobacteriaceae bacterium (assembly GCA_947494825.1). Classification (GTDB taxonomy): domain Bacteria; phylum Bacteroidota; class Bacteroidia; order Flavobacteriales; family Flavobacteriaceae; genus JBNGOQ01. Next base: position 360,344 of record CANLWN010000003.1, read on the forward strand.
ATCCCAACATGTAAAAATTCTCAAGGACGCCGGACTGTTTATAACCGAAAACAAGGACAAATACACCTACTATTACCTCAACACCGATTTGCTACAAGAGTTTTCCGAATTCTTCGCTATTTCATAAAACCTTGGTGGGTTTATTTTTTTTTGTAAATTCGTATATCGCTTATAAGCGATTTATACTATTAACCTTTTTAAAATCATCCGTCATGGCAAACAAACTTATTTTAGTTCTGGCCCTCCTTGGAACCAGTGCTCTTCTTTCGCAGAACCTCCACTCCCTTGAAGCCGCCAAGAACCATTATAAAGAATTAAAGGAGCTGAGCACAGATCCACGACCCGAGCAGGCCCCAATGGACAAGATTGTCTTCCCGTCTTCCCAATACAGCAGTGGTACCTTGATCTATACCATGATCACTCCGGAATATCTGACCCAGAATGAGGTAAGTAGTCTTAAAAGCTCCTTGCAATTCCCTGCAAACAGCTCCGAACAGACCAGGGCAGAGCTCGACTTTCTTCTGGAATGGCAAACCAAAAGAACCGCCGCACAGAAAGATAGGGCCTCCAATGTTCTGGCCCCTATAGGCTATTGGCCCCATATTGGCATATTGGAAAACCATTCCCGTTATGAAACCAATAGGGAACACCTGTTTTATGTAGGTAGGGCGGTGTTGGGCGAGGAGTGTGCAGCAGACAACTATCCCGCAACCACCGCCCTTCTAGAAGGTATTACCAAAGATATGCGGCTCATGGAGTTTACGGTGAAGTACCATTTGCTACGACCAAGACCGTATCACCTGGAACCCAAATTACGTCCCTTAGCGACCATCTCATCCCCCTCCTTTGCCAGTGGGCATACGCTTTGGGCCTATATTCATGCCTTTATATGGAGTGAACTGGTGCCCGGGAAACGGGCAGAATTCCTGGCCGTTGCCTACGAGGTCGGGGAATCCCGTGAAATTATGGGCATTCATTATCCAAGTGATGAGGAGGCCGCCAGGGTACTTGCCCACAACATGCTCACTGCCATGTGGGACAACCCTAAGTTCAAAACCGATTTTGAGAAGGCCAAATCTGAATGGTAAGACCTTGCAATTCCCAAAAACGCTACCTTATTGGGTAGCGGTTCAAAGCAGTTGCTCCTTGGCATCCTTAAGAAGTGAAAGCCGAATTTTTCTAATTTCACCAATAAGGTCCTTGATATGTGCCAAGGTGGTTCTTTCACTCATAAATACGAGGCGTAGATACCTTTCCCCGTTAAACAACACTGTGGTAATATAATACCTTCCCTCATCGGTCAATCGCTGCCTAATATCCATTTGGGTCTTGCTATCTCCCTTGATCTTAAAACACAATATATTACTCTGAGGCCTTACGGGACATTCAAAATCCGCAAGTTCATTAATATAGTCATAGGCCTGTAAGGCCAGTCCATATTGACGGTCAATGTATTTTCCCAATCCCCGTTCTCCTAGGGCCCCCAACACAAAGAACAGTTTTTCGCCCAGACCGGATTTGGTCGTTTCCAAGGTCCTATGTATGAAGTCGAATCCAGGCTGTTGTTTTTGGTGAAAGAGGTAACTGGCGTCCAGTGAAATCTGGAGTCCTTGGTCCAGATGCTTATGGTCCCTAAGCAATAGGGCCGCACACAAGGAGGGTGTCTGCAATAATTTATGGGCGTCCCATACCAGAGAGTCTGCCTTTTCAACACCTTTGAGAAGTCTGCCATAGGTATTGGAGAGCAATGCGCTGGCGCCGTGCGCCCCATCCACATGCATCCACAGCGCGTTTTCTTGGCAAAAATCGGCGATTTCATCGAGTGGGTCATAAATACCAACGGCCGTACTGCAGGCATTTGCCACTAAGGCTATGGGCCGCTTGCCCTCTTGCAGGGTTCTCTTGTAGCATCTTTGGAGTCGATCGGGGCGAATGGCCCCCATTTCATCCACATCTACAAAACGAATGGCTTCTGCTCCAATGCCCATGACGCCGGCAGCTTTGGCCAGGGAGTAGTGCCCTTTGGAGGGCAGTAAAATAGATAAATTAGAAGGCGTTCCCTTTTCCCAAACATCCGGCACCAATGCGCTTCGGGCGATTACCAGGGCCGTCAGGTTGGCGAGGGAACCCCCATCGACCAATACCCCACCTCCAAAATTTTGATCTTTCACCCTACGGGCCAAGGTAGTCGGGGCCTTTTTCCAGCCTACTTTTTCCAACATCCAGTTGATCAAAAAATATTCCATACCGACCGAAGCCGGCCCCATTTCATAAATGGAGGACACATTGTTGGTAAAGGCGTTGACAAAAGTGCCCAAGGCCGCTGCATAGTGGGGAGCAGCACATTGGTGTCCAAGATAGGCAGGATGGTGCAACCTGGTGTTGTAGGCCAAATATTTGTCCAAAAAAAGTTGCAGTTTCTTCCCCTCCAGTCCCCCTTTTTTGGCATAATATTCCAAATCCAGATCGCGTACAACCTGATCTAATCTTTTTTGGTCGATTACGGGTTTTCTAGCGGAAATGGAATCGTTGTAAAATCTATCCAAGGCCTGGGCCACAATGGTAATGTCTGCTTCGAAGGGCATGTTTAGTTCATTATATCGTTTATTGCTAATATACGATATTAATAATAATTCCGATACACCACTAGGGCTGTTTTTCGGGATTTTGCAAAACCCATTACAATCGCGCTACCTATCAAAGCGGCATACGAAAACCGAAAACGGGAAGATCCCCTTGCATAAAATCCAAGTCGCCCGATCTCTTAAAACCCATATTTTCATACATCTTCCAAGCGGTCTGCATGGCCTTGGTGGTATGGATAATCAGCTGGGACCGTCCGGAGGCCTTGGTCCTTTCAATGCATTCTTGAGTAAGTTGTTTTCCAATGCCTAGACCGCGGGCCTTATGATCCACGGCCAAAAGCCGAAATCCCGAAGCGTCTTTTTCCAAGGTTGCCGTACCCCCAGAGCCATAGTATTGCATATCGCCGAAATACACCACGCCCCCCAGAATCTCTCCCCTGGGAGCGACTGCCACCAAAAGTGCGGCCTGCGGTTTCTTGGTAAGGGAACCGATATTGGCTAGCATCTCATAATATTCGGGTTGTTCATGCCGATGCGGAAATCCATCCAAACGGGAGTAGACTTGGACCATCAGTTTTCCCACGGCACCAAACTCCGAAGGTTTTGCATTTCTTATGGTAAATTTCCCCGTTGGGGAAGCTGGTTGCTTCCTGTATCTTTCGGCATATCGACTCGTGAAACTTTTTTCATTTAAATTTTGCTCAAGCCGATACAGCCCCTGGAGCAATGCATCATCAACAAACCCCCGAATTACGCCCAGGATATTTGCCCACTCCTCCTCGAACCCCGGTAATTCGCGGAGGGCCTTTTTGGAGAGACTTAGGAATTGTTTTCTCCGGTCCTTGGGGTCTACCAAACTTTCCAGATATCCACCCTGCTTCATCTGTTTCGTAATCTTTATTACCGCGGGATGGGAGAACCTGAGGCGTTGTGAAATATCGGTCACCGTAAGTTGCCCCTCTTTTTTAAGAAGCAAAAAAATAAGGTGCCAATTGGGTTCAATACCAATGTTGATCTGCTTATAGTGCTCCCGTGCACTGTACACCAATGTATCGCTGATTCTTTTGAACCTGGCGGTGAAGCCAAGATCGCCCAAATCGTCCAAAAAATCCTCTTGCATTTTTTACGTAACTAGTTACACAAATATAAAAAAATATTCGTAACCAGTTACGTAACTCCAATAATACCCTGCTTAGGGCAGTACAACAGGCGAAAAGGGGTTTGGCCAGCGTAAGGCAGACCGACCGACCCGCTTCCCGCCCTGGTTGTGCTACTGTATTAAAAGGCGATGCTTTCCATGCGTTTCCCAAAAATTTTTCCCTTCGTTATGCCCCTTTGCATGGCCTTTTCCATGGCGTCCGCTCCACCGTTTTGGGTGACAATGTTATCGGTTCTGCCACTGTGATGCGCCATAAGTATCCAGCGGGGTGAGAACAAGGTTTTTATGGAATCTATATAGTGCGCTCTTACCAAGGGCCATTTGTTGGCAATGACCAAATCCGTTTTGCCATACCGTTCACCTAATTTTCCCAGGACTTCCTTATGGGTCACTCCTCCATTGAGATATACCAGGCCCATTTCCTTTCCCCGAAGTCCCAGCCCTATGTTCTCTACCCCCGAATGGTTGAACCGAAGGATATGTCCCGAAAAAGGTCCCGATTGAAAAGGTTCCAAGGCATTTTCCTCAGGATAGGAGATGCTAATCCGGGACTTGAGGGAAGTACTAAGTCCCTTGTCCTGTAGCACCTTATAGGCCTCAGGCGTAAGTATCACATGGGCCTCCTTATTGGCCCTGAGATGTTTCAGGACGGCGGTGGCATTAAAATGATTGCCGTGCACGTGACTAATAAAGATTAATTTTACCTTGGAAAAAACACCTTCGGCCCTTGCTATTTCGTCATCCGGATTCAGGAGTGCGTCAATTAATATCCCACCTTGCGGCGTATCTATGTAAAAGCCCGAATTTTCTATCCAATTTACGCGGTTCCCGGATTCCTGTTCCTTTGCAATTCCCTGGCCCCAAAGGAATAGGGTGCCCAGAAAAAAGCTGATTATGGAATATGCCATGGACATGATGGTATTTTTGGACGGTGCAGGACTAAAGATAACTATAGGGACATCTATAACTATTGCGCTCGGGAACAATCATTGTCATTGGCAACATTTTATGGCCTTTGCCGCATTTTTTATTGGAATTTTAGAAATACAGACCACCTTTTTTAGTTCCTAAGGCCCCTGGCTCCATATACACAGGGAGAAAGGAATATGCCTTAGCTAAAATTAATGTGTAACTTTCTATATGCAAATTTTAAGAAAACAGAAACCTCCCATACCCCATCGATTCATCTATCTGGCCACGGTGCTTATCAGCTTGGTCATCGTTCTACAGTTTGTTAGCACCAATGCCCAAGGAGAGTTTGTGATTAGACTCAATTATATAGTCCTTTTCATTATCAAATATTTTGTCTGGGCCTTATTGATCGATTTCGTTTATGGCATGGGGAACCTGTTGGACAAAGCGGTCCTTAGGGATTACAAAATGGCTTTTACCCTGCTATGCAACATCGTGCTTCTTACCTGCTTGCATTTCTTGATTTCCAATTTCATTTATTATATGGTTTTGTTTTGTACGGGAGATGCAAATCCAAAGTGTATTTTGCCCACGCTCTACCGCATTCTCCCGGAAGTGTTTATGAGCCGTATAGTTGATCTTTTTGCTATCCTTCTGATTCTTAAGGTTATAGATGCTTATCGGGTTTCAAAGAATCGAAAAATGCAGATTACCAACCTCAAAGGTCAGTTGCACCTGGCCCAACTCCGTTCGTTGCGTGCCCAATTAAACCCCCACTTCCTTTTTAATTCGCTGCACGCCGTGCAGACCCTTATTGGTTATGATGATGTAAAGGCGAAGGCCATGGTTATAAAAATCAGCAATTTATTGCGAAAAATGTTAGATCAGGAAGATCGGCAGCTGATCAGTTTGGAGGAAGAACTGACCTACCTCAAGGACTACCTGGATATAGAACAGGAGCGTTTCCACGATCGTCTTTCCATTATATTGGAGATTGATGAGGCCACCAAGCAAATGCTGGTACCACCACTGTTGCTGCAACCGCTTGCGGAAAACGCGATCAAGCACGGTATCTCCCTCTTGGAACGCCATGGGGAAATTTCCCTGGTCACCACGGCCAAGGACAATGGCCTTCAAATCGAAATGAGCAATACCATGCCCTTAGCACCAAAGGAGACCCCTGTAAGTTCTACCAAACTGGGTCTCAGAAACATAAAAAATAGGCTTTCCCAATTGTTCAAAGAGGACTATACCCTCAGTTTTGATAAAAGTCCGGGAGTTTTTAAACTTACACTAACCATTAAAAACATCGGCAAATTATGAGGTCTACCGTATTGATCGTTGATGATGAGCCACATGCGCGCAGATACTTGCGAGAATTGTTGAGCAAGGACCATGATATAGAACTGGTGGGGGAATGTAAGAACGGAAGGGAAGCCCTGGCCCAAATTGAAAGTAAAAAACCGGATATCCTATTGCTGGATATCCAAATGCCGGGTATTAACGGCATTGAAGTGGCCCACAAACTAAAGGAAAGCTCCTGTATCGTCATATTCACTACAGCCTATGATCAATATGCATTAAAGGCCTTTGAGGCAGAGGCCTTAAATTATTTGCTCAAACCCTTTAATGAAGATCGGTTTTTTAAAGTGCTGGATCGGGCCAAGGAAATGACTGCGCTCCAACAGCATGCTCAACTGGGCGAAAAGATGATGGGGCTCTATAGCGATTTTAGGCAAGCTCATTCTCCCCATCTTACCCAATTTACCTTTAGGGAAAACGGATTGGACAGAACCATACCTACCATGGATATCATTTTTATTGAAGCCCGATCCATCTATGCCATTTTAAATACAGCCGATGATGCAGTACTGTACCGCGCGGCATTAAACCTATTGGAACAGCAGCTTCCTACCAACTTTTTGCGGATTCACCGTTCGTACATTATCAATATGGACCATGTGGAACGGTTTACCTACCTGAACAACAATACCTTTTCCTTTTTGATGACGGACAATACCGAACTGATTTCCAGTAGGTCTTACAAAACTGCAATATCCGAAAGATGGTCCGGTCAATAACGACTTATAAACAGAAAAGGCCTGAAAAAACAGGCCTTTTCCTTACATGAAGGGCATGACTAATTTGTGACTAATTCAATGCAATCAAAGCAACCAGCTTGTAGACTTGGCCGGGGCTATACCCTTCAATCTCATGTATATGGTAATTTTTCCGTGTTCCCGTTGCAAATGGTGTTCGGTAAGCATTAATGCTTCCATTCTGGAAAGTGTTTGTCCAAACATATCGATGTTCTCATCGTATCCCTGTATTTTGGGTAGCGTAGCGATCACATAATCAAAAGATGCTTCCAGGTCCTTGATGATGGCGTCCTTGCCCGATACCTTTTCCAAGGTGTTTTTATTGGCCACATTGTTGTCTTCCCCTGCCAAAAAGCCCACAAAAAAACGATTGGATGTGGTAATATGTTTTACCTGATCGGCAAAACTACGGAGACCTTCTGCAGGTATCAGGTCAAAATGTTCTTCTGGCATCTGCTGCGCCGATTTTACCACCATATTCTTCATGTTCTTCCAGGCAAATACCATACGTTCGGTTGCGATGGACTGCGCCGAAATGGTCGATATACTAATTATTGTAACCAGTAAAAATCCTAGTGTTTTTTTCATCAGAACTGTTTTTTAGATGGGAGCAAGTAAGAAAATATAAATGAGCCTTTGCCGCGTTTTGATGCAAGTGTCATTTATTGATGCAAATGGTTATATTCCCGATATATCTTACCCAAGCCCGAACAAAGTTTCCTCTGCATCTTCGGTTTGCTAAAAGAGGGGAAGTATCGGGCTATTTCGGCGTTAACCTAAAATCATCCAAATGTAGCACAGGGTTCCATACTACCTCGGTAATTTCAAAATCCACCAGAAGGCTATCGTTTCCAAACAACGCCATCTTTTTGGGAAAGAGGACCTTTCCCTCTTGTCGGTATTCGGAAAATACCGTTTTAAAGCGTACGCCCTTGTATTGTTCCTCGGCCGAATATTCCTCTACCATTTCCAGGAGTTGCGTCCTTGTATTGATATAATACTGTTGAACGTCCCATTCAGATTTATGTAGGCTGATCTTTGCGTAGTTTTGGTCATTGATCAAGGTATCCTTTAGCCGCTCCATGGAATGGCCCCTTTCCTTGTAGAAAATCAGTTCGTCAAAAAAATCGGCTTCTTCGTGCATTTCATACCGCATGCCCGAGGACATTTTTTCAAGGGTGCCCTGCCTTCCGATCTGGCCCTTCTCCCCATCGTAGGTCAGTATCTCGGAGCCGCTGCTCAATGTAAAGACGATTTTGTAACAATGCGGTTTAAGCATATAATGTTCGGAGACGCTCATATGGTCCCCAAACTCGCCTATCATCTCCAATTTAAAGGATTTTATGGCTCCCCATGCTTCCTTTCCCCCTACTTTTTCAATATAGGAATCAAGTAGGGAATCTGCTTGGGCCCTGGTTCCCATCATAACAAGACATAAGAGGATAGTAAAAACGATTTTTTTTCTGTTCCGTATGGTACTCATGGGTCTTTCAATGTTGGTTGGCGCACGCATTAATCACCCTGCATTGGCCGCGTGGCCAGATAGGAACGTAAGGATTTGCCCAAAATAGACCTCAGGGGATTCCAACCATCCAAAGTGAGCACAATCCTTGAGTATCACCAGTTTTGAGTTTGGAAAAATCGCGTGGCTGGCGCGACCAACTTTGGGGTCTATGACATCATTGTCCCCTTGGATAATAAGAACCGGTTTGTTGAACCGCTTCATTTTGCCACTCAGATCAAATCGGTTTCTTTGCATGTCCCTCCAGACCATGCTATGGACCTTGGGATAAAAACGCGTACTAAAAGCCAAACCTCTGTATACCTGATCCTTAAGCTCCTGGTCAAACACATAGCCACCGGCCAAGAGTCTTGCCCGGTATTTGTAACGAACATCAGGATCTTTCACCTTGGTCAGTTCGGCAAGTGCTTTGCGTTCCGCATCGGTCAACCTGGCCTGCAAACGTCTATTTGTTTCGGGTGCAAAGCCCAGGTTCATTCCGCCAGAGTGTGACAGCACCATTTTTTTTATCTGGTCTGGATATTTGGCCGCATAGGCCATGGCGTACATCCCTCCGAAGGAATGCCCCATAAGATTTATTTGACCGTACCCCAGATGTTTCCGCAACGCCTCCAAATCATCCACCATACTGCTCATGTCAATGGAGGTGCGCCCACTTATCATGGAAGAATATCCCGTGCCCCTTTGATCAAACAGGACCACCGTACGCTGGTCCGCCAACTTTCTGGCCAGGTCTAAAAAGTGATGGCTCGGAAAGCCTGGACCACCGTTGAGTAGGAAAAGAGGCTCCCCCTTACCGAAAGTCCTGTAGGCCAAAGCAACATCGTTCCTAAACAGGTAGCTATATCCTGTTCTGTTTTTATTGATGTATTGGATGATTTTGTCCCTGTAGCCACTTTTTTCGCTAAAGGCCAGATTTCGAAACAGGCCCGAATGATCTTTATCCCTAACATGAAGAAATTCCATGTTTCCATAAGCCGCTTTTTTTGCAGCACGTTCCAAAATTCTCGTGTACTCATAGCTATCTGTCTCTGAGACAACCAGCATGGGAATCCATTGATTTTCCATGTAGGTCGTAGGTGATGCCTGTACCAGTTGCTTTCTGGTGCTACCAAAGACCGCCGCGACGTGATTCTCTGCCATGGCTTTTCCATTATATTTTAAATGGGTGTCATAATAGGCCTCAATGTCATAGGCCCCGGCTATGGGAATGGCCCCCTTAATATCCCTTATCGACCTACCTTCCTTGGCCAAATAGCTCGGGTCCATGGCCAACAGGGCCGATAAATGCGCCCCTGCAGAATACCCACTTACAAAAATAGCGTGTTTATCATATCCGTATTTTGAAGCCTTATCGTAAATCCAGGCAAAAGCCCGGGCCACATCCTTAATATGCTCCGGATGTTGAATACCCTGTGTACGTTTGGGATCCTTCCAGGTTCCAGGGCTTAATCGATAACCAACAACGGCAACGGCAATTCCTTGTCCGGTAAACTTTCGGGCCAGCTCGGTCTCGTCCTTACGATCTCCAAAAGCCCAGGCCCCGCCGTGTATCCATAACATCATGGGCGGATTGTCCACATCATTAGGGATAAAAAGGTTAAGCCGATGTTTGCTATCGTCATAATCTGCCCCCTCATAATAGGGGATATCATAGATTTCCTGAAAATCCCTTTGTACGGGCTTATCGGTCAATACCGTCATGGACCCTGCAAGTTGGGTGCATCCCAGAATGCCCAAAGGAAAAACTGTTAGGACAAACAGTATTTTTAACAACCCTATTTTGATTTTCACGATCACAGCTAAAAATATATCCAGGACCATTGCTTGGCCCCTGGCTTAGTTTTGCTCCCTAAACAAAAGGATATCCTTTCCCCTAAAGTTACACAAATAAACATCCATTAATCCATCGGCATTAAAATCAGCCACTTGGAAGTCGAAGGTGTAACTGTTACATTCCGGAAAATATTCCTTGGTCCTATCCACAAAACGGCTCTTGCGATCGTTTAGGAGTACGATCATTTGTGTGCCGTTAAATCTATTGCCGGAAAGGATATCCATATAATGATCATTATTTACATCAAAAAAGGTGGCCCCTACGGTACGGTAGGCACTTTTAGGCAGTGCCTCCTCTGTAATCTCCGTAAAGTAGCCTTTACCATCATTTATCAAAAGCCTATTCTGTGGATTGCCAAATCCCCGAAAATCAACGTTTGCAAAGAAAATGTCAAGATCTCCATCCGCGTCGATGTCCGCCACTTCCACCTCGCGCGTCTGGTCGTTTACCCGGGGCAATCTTTTTTTGGACTCGTCTACAAAACTTCCCTTGCCCGAATTGATCAACACCCTGTTATAGGTCTCGTTCGCCTCTACCATGTCCAAATCCCCATCACCGTCCAAATCGGCAAGTTCCAGATCCTGGGTGGTATAGGTATTGGATGTCAGATAGGCGCTCGTACGGTCAAGAAATTGGCCTTTGCCGTCGTTCAACAGGACAAAGTTCTGTCCTTGGTTGCCCACAATTAGGTCGGGGAAACCATCCGAGTTAAAATCTGTGGTCCCTACCACGTTTGAGATTCCTTTTACTTTCAATAGTGCACTCGCGTTCTCAAAATAGCCATTCCCCTTGTTTAGGTAGTATTCATTGGTGCGGTCGTCCTCACTAACAAAAACGATATCCATATCACCGTCCTGATCAAAATCGGCTATGGCCATATCTTCGGAATCGTGTTGGCTGTCCGGAAACCGCTGTGCACTCTGGTCCTCCAGTTTTCCGGTACCATCATTGATCAAAATGACATTTCTTTTATATTCCATGGCCAATATCATATCCATATCCCCATCCTGGTCTATGTCAACGGCCTCGCCATCCATGGAATTGTTCCCTAGGCGGGTACTGATAAGATGTGTGTCACTAACGTTCTTAAACCCTGGCGCCTCTTCCCTGATGGCGCTATCTGCCGCGAAAGCAAATAGCGCTGTAAACAGAACATACCGTAAAACAGGGTATACCATCAAGGGTTCGTTTTATGATTGAATAAAAGCCTGTACCCTAAAAATGCATTAAAATTTTAAATAGGCTTATGAATATGTTGTAGGATACAATTTTTGATCTGGACAACATTGCTATTATAGGTTTCCCTAGAATGTTAGGCAAGAAAGCCCTTGCCGCTCAGGGTTTTTGTTTTTTTACAAACACCGGGGCGTACTGTTCTATTTCATCTTGGGTCAACCGGAGGGTAGTACCCTTAGGGTCCCTGAGATACAGTTCGTAACCGTCCCGATTGTTCATGGAAGCTTCAAAGACCAAAAAACCCTGATCGTTCCAACTGTGAAACACCTGATTGTTCTCTTTCTTGGTAAGGGCTTTTAGGCCAGCACCGTCCGGGTCGATTTCATAGATATCGTAATTACCATTCCGTTTGGAACCAAAGGAGATGCTGCCATCCCTGGGCCATCTGGGTGCTGCGGACAAATAACCCGCCCACTGTGCCTTTTCGTCGGCCTCTGGATGCGAGGTAAGCTTTGTGACCTTCCCGGACCCTATTTCCAGTCGGTAAAGTTCATCGGTAAACCCCAATTCCCTGGGCGATGCTTTGGTCGCTCCCCTGAAAACGATCTGCTTCCCATCTGGGGAAAAAGCGGGATCGTTTATATAGGCCAGGTCTATGGAAATGCGGTCTATTACCTCGCCCTTAAGGTTAATGATATAAAAGCCGGAAAAGTCTTTCCCTGCAGGTTTTACAACGAACTCACTCCCCTGTTTTCTAGCAGAAAACCAGCTGTCGGCAAGTTGAAAGTCGGTCATCTTTCGCAGCTTTCCCGAGTTTACCTCCATCTCATAAAGGTAGAAGCAGCGGTTACAGCTATCTCGGTCAGAAAGAAGATAAATCTTGTTTTCAAAAGCGTAATACACCCAGTCTACCCCGGGGTGCTTCGATAAATTCCGTTGGTTGCTCCCATCCATATCCATAAGGTACACCTCGTAGTCTCCGGACTGGGCATCCTCCAATACATTGTATGCAATCTGATACGTGTCCTGCGCCGCACAGGAAAGGGCAAAAATCAGGCTTAAAAACAGGGAAATCCTCATAGGTTGCTTTTTTAGGTTATCGCCATATTCCAAGAACAAATCCGATCAATGAAAAATAGAAAACAATATAACCCCCGTTGATTAGGATATACTTCCAGGATTTTAATTCAAAAATCGCAATGGTTGCAAATATCATAGCGCTCCATCCAAAACCGGCCAGGAAGCCAGCAGTGGTCCCCCAGGTCCAATCCGTTCCAGGGTCCCCGAGAAAAAAGGCCATATTATAGGACATAATGAGTGCCAACAAAAAGCTGATGAGATACATCTTACCCATATTCACCTGTTTGAAATCCTCATCGCTCAAGGCATTTTCTTTCTTCCACGCTTTGTAGAAAAGGGCCGGGGAGTACCATAAGGCCCCTACAACCAGGTTTAACAGTGCGCAGACAAATACCGCGATGTGATTAATGTAGATGGTTTCCATATTCGGTCAATTAGTTAAACTGTCACAAAGAAATGGTAACCGACCGAATCGGCATTGTAAAAAATTTACCTTATGGGCACATAATGGGGCCAACCGCCCTGCTCGTCGATGTATTTTTTGGGATTCAAGCCCGAAAAAGCCTTGAAATCCTTGATAAAATGTGCTTGGTCAAAATAACCACAGTCCAGGGCAATACTTGCCCATTCCAATTTCTTCTTTCCATACATGGCATTTAGAATATCGTTGAACCGTATAATCCGATGGTAGTGTTTTGGGGTGAGCCCTACATACTGTTTGAACAGATGGATGAACTGCTTTTGGGAATAGCCCGAGTTGAACGCCATTTCCTGCAGCTTTATTTGTCCCTTGGATTGGTCGATTTCTCCAACAAAGGGCCGCATCGCTTTTTGGAGGTCCGATTTAAAATGACATGACCTCAGTAACCACTGCTCCAACGCTTCGAATTTCTCCTGAATGTCCAATTTTTGTATAAGCTCCCGTCTGAGGGCAAAAACAGGTTCGCCAAAGACCTGCCCGCCGGGAACAACAACGTCCTTAAAGGGGTAGAGCGAATCTTTCAAAAGGGTATGGGCGCCTCCGGCCCTAAAGGTAACCACCATCATTTCGGCATGCTGGCCAGAGCTAATGGTGAGATATTGGGTATGCATTCCCGAAAACCAGACTTTGGTGCATTCCTGCTTTTTTTTCAAGGTCTTGTTATCATAAATGTATTTGGGATCGTCCTGAAGGTCAAAAACAATGTTCGTGGTTCCATCGGGCAGAAAACGTTCCTTGGAATGCTCTGGGGCATATCCTTTGTGATATACCATATTTACCAGGATATTCCCTAGCTCGTTTTTTGGGATATAGGTCTCGAATACCAAGTGCTCAACATTTGGTATAAAGTACTAATTTTTCCAATGGCCCGGAATCATTTGTGCGGTTTATTTGGGATGGATACACATAATTTTTATAAGGTGTTGATTGGTACGGCGGGACTCGAATGCCGGTAAGCGTAGCTTGACCGGCATTCTGATTTCCGCAATGCGGATCATCAGTGGTCCCGCTCCCCCAAAACTTTTATGGAACTCATGTTTTTGGGAGCTACCAATGTAATATGCCCTTAAGATGTAAAAATTGCGTAATTATATTATCATACTCTTTTTTCTAGATTCAATGATTATGCACTATCCAGCAATCGCAATTTGCTCAATGCTTCCGATTTTGAATTCACATCCAGTTTCAAATAGATGTTCTGGATATGGAAATTAACCGTACTAGGGGTAACAAAAAGCTTGTCCGCTATGGTTTTGTAGGTAGCTCCCTGTCCTAGATAATCAATGATCTCGTTCTCCCGATCGGAAAAGGAGTCATAGGATTTCCGTTGGAACATGGAAATCACCTTTTTTGCAATATCATTGCTCATAGTGGCGCCCTCGTACTTGATCGAATTCAAGGCATGGTACAGGCGTTTCTTGCTCACCGGTTTGGTAAGATAGCCATTGGCGCCGTTCTTGAACGCCCTTTTGATCAACTCAAAATCGCTCATGGCACTTACGGTAATGATATTTACATCCGGGTCTTTCTTTCGAAAGTGTCCGATTCCTTCTATGCCACATTCATCGGGCATGGAGGCTTCGGTAACAATAATATCGGGCAATATCCGATCATAGTCCGATAGGGCATCCGCTACCGAAACATAGATTCCTTCCAAGGAATAATCCAAGTACTTTTCAAAATAGTACTTGTACGCGTCATGAAATTGTAGGTCATTGTCGATTACGATAACTTTTAGAATGTTTGACTTCATAGCTCATAGTATTTGATTGTATCATATAAGATTTATTGGGTTGCATTTGGTACGTTTTGCGGGATATCATTTCATAGCATTCCTCATTGATCTTGGGCGCGGGGAATAATTGGAGCGTTAAAGCTCCGTCATCTGGTCGCTACCTTGACGTTTTGGATGTTCGTAACCTTAAACAGGTTGCCCTGTTCAATGTACTATACGCTAAATAAAATGGCTATCCGGTCTTTTTAACAGAGTTGATATCCTCCGGGGTTTTGTAAATAAGACCTAAAAAGAAACTTGTTGGAATCGGCACCTGCTTTTGGATCGATGCCAACAGCTTTTTTTGTGGTGTTCCTGAGGTTAAGATAAGTTTTCATATTGGGGGATTTGAGGGTTATCCAGTAGTTTTTTCTACTACTTTCTATAATTAAATATACTAAAAATATATGTAGGTTTTTCGATTTTGTATGTTTTTTCGTTCAAATGCACCTTACAGTTTTTATCTTTTTATGGGCGCTCGGGTTTTGGGCTAAACTTGCTGATTGTATTCCTGGAATTGCTCGTTTTTAACCGTTTCCATTTTTCCTGTATACAATTTTAGTCAATAGGGACGGGCAATGAGCTATGTATGATGCACCGCCCCCTTGAACTAAAATTTAATCTTCGAACATCACATCGGCCGTTGCCGTGTTTGGGTTATCTACCTGCATAATCCATTTTTCATCCCGGTATTTTCCGTTTAAGTTGGAGACAAAAGCCGTTTGGGCGTCCTTCTTCATATCAAAATCTGCCAGGTACACATAGTACAGACCGTTCTCCTTGTTATAGAACTGTTTTGCGTTTAGGCCTTGGGCCTTTAAACGCTTCATAAAAGCGTTCAACCATTTTTTATTTTTGTACACATTGGCGATAAGATAGTATCCTGATTTTACACCAACGATATCGGACTGGTTGAGGACTTTTATGGGCAACTCAATAAAGCCGTTATGTTCGGCAGCATCCAAACTGGTGGGGGTAACGTGCTCTATGGATGCGACTGCCGTTTCATAGGAAGCTTTAGGCTCCTTTCTTCGGTACTTATTCTCGGAATCATTTTTCGTTTTCATCTCGTTGCGCAAGATCCGCACCATGGTTTCGAACTTTTTTTCCAACATATCGTTTCGAGCGGACTCTATGGAATCTTGGCGTAGGATGAGCTCATCCAAAATCAGACGGTTCTCATAGGCAAGGGTGTTCTCGTCGCCTTCCTGATCTGTGTTCTGTTCCGCCCGTAGCTGCAAAATTTGTTCTTCATAATTTCTTACGACCTCATCGATCGTTGCCTCTTCTGAACTTGCAGTGTAACTGTAGGCAGCGGGAAGCTCATCCTTAAAGGTATACGCCAAGGACAATTCGTGGTTCCAACCGAGGTTGGATTCTATTTGGAAGAAGTTTTTTTCCATTAAATATCCCAGAGATAATTTTTTACTAAGATTGAATCCAAGACCCAAGGACAGCCCATAGTTGTCATCCAAGGTGCTCTGTACCCAACCGTATTCGGGCAGATCCAATAATAGAGAGCCAATGTAGGACAAACTGGCGTCCTCATTTCTGCCCACTTGCAACAACGGCATTAACCTGGCATTGGCAAACAGACCCGAGGTGGCCATAAAGGCATGGGTATATTGGAGCGATGCTTTGACCGACCTGTCATTGAGGTTCATCAGCAACTGATTAGTGCTTTGATTGTAATTGAACAGCTCCTGTGCATACAGCCCAAAATCAAATTTGCCAACAGAAAGGGTGATTCCTGGTTGGATGGAGATTTTACTTTCTTTCTCGGCTTCCAAAAGTGCAGGATCGTTTTCGGCAGCGACCACCCTATTTTTATCGAGTCCTTCGCTCAAATAGGTGAGGTTGGTACCAAAGGTCAATTTGCTCTTCTCACCTAATCGGACAGACGTGGCATAATTGGCATTAAAGCCAAACTCTTGTATTACTCCAGTCCATTGGCCGTAGACGCCAATTCCCAGGGCCGTATGGTCGTTTAACTTGTTGCTGAAGCCCACAAAGTAATTTTGGACATTGTCTTCAAAGGTGGTGTACTGATTCCTGTGCAGTATGTTTAGATAGGATTTGTTTTCCCTAACCAATGAAAAAGTGGGGTTGACCAAAAACCTATTAAAAAACAGTTGATTGTGAAAGGGCGTATTTAAACTGAAATTCGTGTTGATCTGCTGCCCCTCCTGACCGTACGATGGCTGCGCTCCTAGAACCAGGCAAAATAGTATCACTTGGAATACTCGCTTTGTTATGGTAGTGCTATAGTTCATCTTAGTACGTGTTAATATTGTTCTGATAGTTAAGCGTCCGATGTCTCTTTTCGTAAACATGTGCTCTTGCAAACATGGGACCTTAACGATTCTAAGTTAACCTTTTACAGCTGTGGACTCCCTATGAAATACTCATAGTTAACCATCAAGGGTAGATGCTCCTTATTCCTGATCTTCAAAAATGGTCGTGGAATAATCGATTTTTAAATCGTTGTTCAAGGTCTCCAAAAGATTGTACTCCTTTTGCTCCATTGGAGTACTCTTTCTAGTCTCGGAATAGGAGAAGGCCAGCTGTTGAACAACGTCCTTATCCCTATTGCGGTTAGACATGACATAGCCTGTTCCCCTTTCGGTCATAAGTACTATGGAGAAATCGTCCTGATCACTGTTGATCGGGCTGCCCAGGTTAAAGGAACGGCCCACTTTTTTGTGACCTACCTCTGCCAGATAGATATCCAGACCACCATTGCCCTTACGCCCATCGGAAGCAAAAAACAGTGAATTGCCCCCTACGATGTTGGGGTATAGGTCATTCTTTTCCGTATTTACCTTTTCACCCAGGTTTTTCGCAATACCTACCGTACCGTCATTGTGTATGGCCGAAACGTAGATATCGTATTTTCCAAAAGTGCCGGGCATGTCCGAGGCAAAGAACAGACGCTTGCCATCCTCGGAAATCGCAGGATGCATTGCGGAAGCGTGTTTGGGGCACACGGCAACTTCCTGGATATTTTTCCATTGCCCGTTGATCCTATCGGCCTTAAATATTTTGTGGACCAGTTGTTTTTTGGAAAACAAGCCGTACAATGGTTTTACATAGATCGCCTTACTGAAATATGCGGTCTTGCCATCTGCCGTTAGGGCCACCGGGGGCTGGTAAGCGTTTCGATATCCAAGCTTTTCACCTGCATCGGCCCCAAGGTCGTTGCCTTCTCCAATTTCGTATTGGACAAGCTCGCGTAAAGCCTGTGATGAATTATCCACTTGAAAGTTGATCTCTCTGTATTTGCCCGCCAAGGGTTGGGCCTGTTCCCCTTGCTGGGGATTCTTTTTTAGTTGATAGTCCGCCCTGATCTCGGCCAACCAGTCCTGTTCGTTCAAGGTGCCCTCAGCAGGGTTCCTCGACATCTTCATTGCGTATTGATACCGCTTGTGGTAACTGGCACTTACCGCATCGTCCTCACTGATGTCCATGAGTTTTTGATACCAGAAAGCCGCGGTTCCATAATTTTCGGTCAGGAAGTTGACATTTCCCAAGTCCTCAAAAATTTCTTTTTCGGAATACCCTAGCTTTAAAAGTTTCCGATAGTCATCGATTCTTTTATCGGCCTCTCCTATATTTGGATTGCTGACGTTGACTGTCTTGGGACGCTGCGCACTTATAGTACAGCAAAGGAACATAAGAAGGCATCCCAGGGCCACTTTGTAGGTTTTAGATTTTTTCATAAGATTAGATATTGGGGTGTTCATGTGTCCAAAGTTGAAAAAATGTTTTGGAAGCCCTATTAGTAATATTTCATAGGTTTTTCATTTTTTTAACCAATTTCCTATGAATAATTCATAGATATTGCCCTTTTTATTGGATTATCGCATCCTAAGAGCCTCCCGTTTACCCGAAAAAGGACACTTTTTATCGGTTACGATTTGGGCGATTTTTGGAAGAAACCAAGAAAAGTACGGATGAATCCATAAGATCCGCAGCGGCTGATTTTTAGAAAAAAGGGCCGTTGTTGTAATTAAGCGAAACGGGCTTATCTTTAAAACGCCATTAAACCTTAAAAACCATGGACTACTTCCTAATTGCTTCCATCCTTGTATTGTTATCTGCCATTTTTGGGTATATCAATGTGCGTTTCCTAAAACTGCCCAATACCATAGGCTTAATGCTGATCACCATTCTGTTTACCCTAGCTGTTTTTGTAGTCAGTTATTTTGATGACACGCTGCTAAATGCGGAAAGATATATTATTGCCCGTATAGACTTCAAAACATTATTATTGGATGTCATGTTAAGTTTTCTACTTTTCGCGGGAGCGCTCCATACCAATTTTGAACGTCTTAGGGTACAGCGCTGGCCTATTTTTGTATTTTCTACATTAGGCGTCCTGGCGTCCACTTTTTTGGTGGGAACCTTTATGTATTTTGTACTTGGTTCCATGCATCTGGACGTAAATTATATCCATTGCCTCTTGTTCGGGGCCCTAATTTCTCCAACCGATCCCATAGCCGTGTTGGGCATTCTTAAAAAGGCCGGGGTCCCTAAAAAACTGGAAACAAAAATTGTAGGGGAATCCTTGTTCAATGACGGCGTAGGCGTTATTGTATTCCTTACCATATTTCAAATTGCTTCCCTGGGCGGCGAGGCAATTGAGGTCTCCCATATCGCAGAGCTGTTTGTGGAAGAAGTTTTTGGAGGTATCGTTTTAGGGATGGTGCTGGGATGGTTGGCCTATCGATTTATGAAAAGAATCGATGATTATCAAATCGAGGTCATTATAACGCTTGCCGTAGTGATGGTGGGCACGGTAATCGCGCAGAAATTTCATTTTTCGGCACCCTTGGCCATGGTAACCGCCGGACTGTTGATAGGCACCGATCGTGTCCGGGAAAACGCTATGTCCGAACAGACAGAAAACTACGTAGATAATTTTTGGGAGTTAATGGATATCCTCTTGAATACCATTTTATTTGTATTGATCGGTATGGAAATGCTGGTACTTGCTTATGATGGCAGTTACTTGTTGGCCGGATTGTTGGCCATTCCCGTTATTTTGATAAGCCGGTTTTTGTCCTTATTGCTCCCGATCAATTTCTTTAAAAAGAAACTGGATTTTGTTCCCAAAACGAATTTGGTGATGACCTGGGGCGGCCTGCGTGGGGGAATCTCCATAGCATTGGCATTGAGCTTAACGGAAACGATGCACAGGGAGCTATTTCTATTTGTCACCTATGTGGTCGTGGTATTTTCAATATTGGGACAAGGGCTTACTATAGAGCGTTTGGTTAAACGCCTGTACAAGACAAGTGCCCTATCCGGATAAGGGAACGATGGAATTTAAACGATGAAACCGCAGCTGAGACTACCGGCAAAATTCAAACAAACAATCTACTATCCGAGACCTAAAAATGATATAATCCATGATTATAGTTCTACATTGGTCAAAATTTAAACCTCCAAAATAGCGGAAGTTTTTGGATTGAATTGGACAACCTAATGAACGGAGCGGCCCAAGCTGCGCTTTTTATCAAGATCGGTGTCAAGGTCTATCTCATCGTGTTGACCGACAAGAAAATGTACTGGGATATAACCCAAATGATATAGGAGAGCTATTGTTCGGTAAGCCGCACCTTACAAAAAGCAGCTTCCATCCAATATCCTATTTTCCTTAACCAAGAGCTTTTGTTTACGGCAAACAGTAAAATTTAACAAGCAACCCTAACACCAGAATGCGTATCTTATTAAAAAAGAACGCCATGAAAAAAGCATTCCTCTTTTTACTGATGATCGGGCTGCTGGGTTTTGCGGGCTGTAATACCGATGACGACGCAACGGGAGTTCAGATTGTGATCTTGCAGGTCACCGATGCCGACTTCCCGGTCACCTTTACGGTCGGGGAGGTATATACTATAGAAGTGACCTTTTTGATTCCGGATGCCTGCACCTTGTTTGAGGGTTTCGATTTTACCTCCACGGGACTGACCGAGCGACAGATCGTCGCCATAGGCACACGCTTTCCCGAAGAGGCCTGCTTACCGGACATGGAAGAACGTACCGCCACCTTTGATTTTGAGGTATTCCATGATCAGACCTACATTTTTCGGATATGGACCGGCACGGACGAAAACGGGGAGAACGAATTTCTAACCTTTGAAGTCCCCGTCAATTAGGCGGTATCGTCAGCTTAGAGAACATTAACTGGGATTAACAACCATAAAAAGGTGGGGCAATGCCCCACCTTTTTCCCCAAATCTTACCATGAACTTAACCTACTTATGCTATGGTCCTTCAAATGTATCCCAATGGATAGTATCCCCGAATTTTTTCAGTTGAACATCCCTAAAATAAGTCGAACTACCTTCTGTGGGGTTTTGCCCATGCAACCAATTTCCGGATTCCGCCGATGGCGGGACGGGCAGGACTCGAATGCCGACGTTTGCGGCCCGCGACCCGTATCATTTCAGGGCCATGTTGTCCGTGAAGGATGATAACCCCAACCACGGGCCCAAAGCTCAGAAAAACAAAAAGCCAACTTGCCTTTATGTGTTATGCTGATTTCAATTTTTGTGATAACAATTGAATCGGGTTCAGGCCAAAAAAGACAATCATTATAAAGGTTGTCGATTTTGCGCTAACAGAATAGTACTATTGAACAGCGGTCTTTGGTTCTGCTGATACGCCTTTGATTCAATGGTCTTTAATGGCGGTCTACACTGGCACACTGGAACAATTGGCACACGGGGTCAAGGGCTAATAGGGAGTTAAAAAAAATATAAATAGAGTAAGCCCTTGTAAAAGCTAACGCGGTACGCTACCCGATACTTTAATTTTGAAGAATTGTTTCCCGTGGATCGTTAGAGCGGACGGTGTTTTTATAGGGAAAGCTCGTGACCACTTTTACTAACCAAAACTACTTCTATGGACTTTTTTGAGGTCGTAATCCTGTCGTTCGCAGTGCAGGCAGTTTTTATCGGGTTCATCTTCATTTTCAATAGAAAAGGTGATCGTGTTGCCAAGATTATTTGGTTTATCTTTCTTTTTCTGTTATCCTACAACCTTTTTAATAGCGTTTTATATTGGTCTTGTGAAAATCCAAAACTCATCAAAAAATTATCGGCTTTCTATTTTTTGCCCATCGCGCTTGTTGGGCCCTTATTTTTTCTGTTTGTAAAGCGACGTATTACACAGCGTAAGCTCAAGTTAAATGAGGTACTGTTACACCTTATTCCCGCAGCTATCGTTTTGATTTCTTGCCTCGGGATTTTTTTGATCCCAGCTGAACTTAAGGAGGCATTGACGAAGGACGGAATCCGTGCACAACACAAGTCCATCATCAATCCCTATTTCCTAGTTGGGTTCATACTCAGCAGCTTGTTTTTTTATGGATTGGCCGCCTACCGAATCTATCGGAAGTATACGTACAAAGGATTTGAAATTACCTTTTGGATAAAGACCATTACCCTGGTTTTCTTGGGATTCTGTACGCTTAGGACGTTGTATTTCATCATGGTCGTTTTTAACGGTTATAAGGCGGAGTACTACTATACACTTATCACGGGGCTAACCCTGTTTCTAGGTTTTGTCACCTATTTAGGATACATACATCCGGAGCTTTTTAACGGAAGAGTTCTAAAAGCGCTTGGATCTCCGGTCAAATACAAGAATGCCGGTTTTTCGGCCAAGCTCTCTATACATTACAAACAAAAACTTCTCGATGGAATGCATAAGGACAAGCTTTATCTGAACAATGATCTTAGACTAAACGACCTATCCGAATATCTGGGTATTGCCAGGCATCATACCTCACAATTGGTCAATGAGCATTTTCAAATGGGCTTTTTTGATCTCATCAACAAATTCCGTGTGGAAGAGGTGGTAAGACTCCTTTTGAACAACACCGAAAATCTCAGCACTATTGAGATTGCCTATAGATCAGGATTTAATAACAAGGTAAGTTTTTACAGGGCCTTCAAAAAGTTTAAGGGCGTTACGCCTACCCATTATCTCTCCAAACACCAAGCATCCACATAGGGTAGTAAACTTTTAATTAGTCTCGGATAATTAGTTTGTCACTATAAGGGCTAACTGTTTGATCCCAATCTTTTTATTGTTTTATCCCGCAATTGTAAAGGTAGGGCAGGGAGAGAGAGGGTCAGTCTTACTTTTTTGGAATAAAAGAATCATTAAGCTTTGTTCTCATTTTAAGTATTAATTGAATTAGTACGAATCTCCATCCTGCCTGCCTTTCTTAATTGCACTAACTCATTTTTTAACCAAAACTTTGATTATGAAAGTAAACAACTCTTGGATTGTGATTGTGCTTTTGTTATTGGGAATAAGCTCGGCAATAGCACAGACGAAAACAATCAATGGTAGGGTCACGGACCAGGAATCCTTGCCTCTGCCCGGTGTAAATGTCTTGATAAAAGGAACAACGACAGGTACACAGACCGATTTTGACGGAAATTATTCCATCAATGCCAGTGTTGGTCAGATTCTGGTATTCTCTTATATCGGCCAAAACACGGCGGAAAGAACTGTAGAAATCCCATCGGTCATTAATGTGCAAATGCAGGAAGACGCCGAAGCTTTGGAGGAGGTGGTTGTTGTGGGCTATGGTTCCAAGTCCAGAGAACTTTCCACTTCGGCCATTTCAACGGTCTCTACGGAGAAGATAGAAGCCTTCGTGCCTTCTACCAGTATAGATAACATACTTCAGGGACAGGCGGCAGGTGTTGCCGTTACTGCGGCAAATGGCAGGCCTGGCAATACGGCCTTCGTCCAAATCCGGGGAATTGGATCTATCAATGCCCAGACCACACCGCTTTATGTGATTGATGGAACACCTATTCCTGTGGACACCACGCGGGATTTCAACCCCATTAGCAACATCAATCCAAATGATATAGCATCATTTTCCATTCTCAAGGACGCCGCCACAGTTTCCAAATACGGTTCTAGAGGTGCTAATGGTGTCGTCTTGATAACCACCAAGAAAGGTAGATCCGGAGATGCGCAAATAACCTTCAGGTCTTCCTATGGCTTTGCGGAACGGATTCCAGATCCCTTCGATCTTTTGGACGCGGAGCGCAAGTTGGAACTGGAAAGGCAATTTGCAGAACTAGGTGTCAATGCAGCACAAAGTCTGCCGGGAGCCACCGCTTCCCCAACACAACTGGCTGCGCTTATTGCCTTGGATACCGATTGGGAGGAAGAACTTTTGAGAAATTCCATCATCCAATCAAATTCGCTGAGTGTTTCTGGAGGGGACGAACGCTTAACCTATTTTCTTTCCTTGGGATATGATAAGAATACAGGTATCATTGACAGAATTGATGGATTTGAGCGGGTCTCCGCTCGTTTAAACACCACCTATCAAGCCAAGGAATGGTTAAACCTCGGGGCCAATATTTCCCTGGCTCGGAGTACGACGGATTTGCCAAGGGATAGGAACAATGTACAAAATCCCTTTCGAGGGTTTTATGACTACAATCCGTATGAGCCCGTTTTTTTGAGGGATGGGAATGGTGCTATTGTCGTTGACGCCGATGGCAATAACGTATTTAACCCCACTTCGACCGGTTTTCCCATCGCTAGGGCGCTTACCACGGAGCCCGAAGACAACAGGAACTTGCTGATCATCGGCAACCTTTCTGCCGACGTGAAACTATCGGACAAGTTCTCAAACCGTTTTACGGTGGGAGCGGTCAGCAATAGGTTTAATAGAACTGTCAGGTCCTTGTCTGGCGGTGTATTGCAGCAGTTCGTTGGGGATGTCAACTTTCCAGGGACACAAACAGATAATTTTGCACTCGATTTCGAATACAACGTCAATAACCTATTCACCTATACGGACACCTTCAATTCGGTACACAATTTGTCCGTAGGTTTCCTTTTGGAATATAACGAGAACATTAGAACCGATCTTTTCGCCGCAGCAAGGGGCTTCCCATCACCTGATATTCCATTTCAGGATGTAGCTGCCGAGGCAACTGATTCCGGTACGGAAGAAGATAGAAGAATCCTATTCTCCCAAGGGCTTTTTGTGGATTATGATTACGAAGGTAAATATATTCTTTCCGGTTCCATCAGGAGGGACGGTTCCTCCCGTTTTGGTCCTGATAATAAGTTTGGGTCCTTCTTTAGTGGTAGCGCTGCATGGAATATTTCCAATGAGAACTTCATGGAAAATTCCGTTTTTAACAATCTTAAGCTAAGAGCTTCTTATGGGACGTCTGGAAACCAAAACATCGGAGACTTCGAATTCCTGAACCTGCTATCCTTCGATACCTATAACGGTTTCACTACCGCCATTCCCATAGGGGTGGGGAATCCTGCCATTCAATGGGAGTCCCAAGCAATTTTGGATATAGGCCTGGAGTACGGGTTGTTCAACAACCGAATCAACGGTGTGGTCGACTATTTCAAAAAAAATTCAAAGGACCTGCTCTTGAATCAGCCACTTTCCAGAACGGTCGGAGATGAGGACGATTCCATTTTGGCAAATATCGGAGAAGTGGAGAACAGCGGTATTGAGGTTTCCCTTAATGCAGATATCATTAGAAACGACAACCTCCTTTGGTCCGTAGGTGGGAACATTACCTTTTTGGACAATAAGGTGTTATCCCTGGTCAATGGTGAGGATATCATTAACGGCAACACCATATTACGGGAGGGCGAAGAAATCAATTCCTTTTACCTGGAGCGTTATGCAGGGGTAAACCCGGCCAATGGGGAACCCTTGTACCTAGATACCGATGGAAACGTCACCAACGAATTCAGTCCGGGTTTTCAAACCCTGTTGGAGGGTAAATCACCCAATGCCGATTTTGAAGGTGGATTCTTCACTTCGGTTCGTTATAAAGGTTTTGGACTGCGGGGCGACTTCGTCTTTAGGTCGGGGAACTACATCCTGAACCTTCAGCGTTCTGCAGGAATAGCCATTGGAAATATTGACGCCAATCAAAGGGAAGAGGCTTTTAACTACTGGAGGCAACCTGGCGACCAAAACGTATTGCCAAGTCCCTTGTTCGCGGAGACAGCCGACCAAACTTCGACGCGATTTCTGGAGCGGGGGGATTACATCCGACTAAGGACCCTCACTCTGGACTATAATGTTCCCAACAAATTTTTAAAGGATACGGGTATCAATTCCCTGCGGATATTTGCCACAGGCCAAAACATTCTAACCATAACGGAATATGAAGGAGATCCTGAAATAGGCCTTGGTTCCGCTGAAAATGCCGAGCCCGGGGATGCCGGATTTGTCCCCGGGGAGTTTTCCCTGTTTAGTTATCCCCAAACAAGGTCGTACACCTTCGGCATAGAGGTAGGGTTTTAATCAAAAAAGAAAGAAAAATGAAAAAAATCAGTTTTAAGATAGCACTATTATATTTTGTATTCGGGTTCATGGCCTGTGATGATGAGTTGAACGGTTTACAACCTTTTACGGAAGGGAATCCTGAGACCTTCTTTAACAGCCTAACTACCTTCCAAAATGGTGTGGACGGTGCCTATGCACAGGTAAGAAACTACTATACAAATGCGAACTTCGGCTTTCAGGGCATCCCGGACATCTTATCGGACAACGTAATATTGGTGCAGACCGGGCGTCGTTCCAATGAGATTTATTATGATTACCGATATGTACCCAACACGGGCGGACCCATAGCGCTTTACTGGAGTGAAGCTTATGAAGCCATAAACGCCGCGAATCTGGTAATCGGCCAAATAGACAATCTTACGAATAGTCCCGAAAAGAACAATATCCTGGGGCAGGCCTTGGCCATAAGGGCCCTGGCCCATTTTGATCTGGCAAGGACCTTTGCAAAGATTCCCACTCAGAGCGGGGATGCCAATGGATCCCCTGGCATTATCTATGTAAAAGTTGAAGATGGAGATACCGGAGACCCCTTTGCCCAGCCTTCGAGGGAAACGGTCCAGAGCAACTATGCCGAAATCATCGGTGATCTGGAACGTGCCAGTCAATTGATCGGCACGTCTAACGGAGAGGGCCGTTTGGACAGAAATGGCGTGTTTGGGACTTTGTCCAGGGTTTATCTTTACAATGGACAGTATCAGGATGCGATAGCTGCTGCCAACCAGGTAAACACCCCGTTGGCGACAGCCGCTGAACTCCCCGGAATGTATACCGATTCCAACAACGCCGGTATCGTATTCGAACTCGCCATAAACACTTCCAATGAAATGGGATCAGATGACAATCCCCCTTCGGGTAACAATGTAGGGGTGCTCTACAGTCAGTCAAGTGCGGGCAGCACCATTTCCGAATATGCTGTTGAGTTCGATTTTTGGAATAGCATCGACCCCAATGATCAGCGCAGAAACGTATTGCAATTTGTAGGGACAAATCAAGGCAACGATTACAACGCCATATTGAAGTTCCTGGGAGAAGCGGGGCAGGTCAACGGACGGGTAGACAATAAGGTTATCCGTGCGGCCGAAGTAGTTTTGAACAAGGCGGAGGCCCAGTTTGAATTGGGTTTAGAGTCTGAAGCACTCGCTTCCCTCGACGTACTGAGAAACCTGCGTTTTACCTCCTTCACAGGGGGAGAGACCGGGCAGACACTGGAAGACGCCATTCAATTTAACCGAAGGGTGGAGCTTGCCTTTGAGGGGCATCGGTTTTTCGACATAAAACGACGTGGGGAGTCTATCGTCCGTTCAAACAACGGGGATATCATTGATGGCTCGGGTACGCCAGCAGAGATACAAATGCTTGAGGCTGGTGATTTTAGGTTCCAGTTGCCCATACCTGTAGACGAGACCAATGCAAATCCCAACTTAATTCAAAACGAAGGGTATTAAAATATAAACAATAGCAATATGAAAAGCCAAACCTATAAATTTATGATGTTGTTCCTGGGAATACTCTCGATGGTTTCCTGCGAAGAAAATGAGATTCCCATCTTCGACACGGAAAATGGAAGAGCCATTGCCGGATTCAACGGAGGAATAGCAAATCCCCGCATCGTGTTCAATCCTGCGGCCGATACGGAAAGTACTGTCACCATTGGAGTCTCTACCCTTTCGTCCTCGGATAGGGCCGTACAGCTTAGCGTGGATGCCAACAGTACCACCCTAGACCCGATGTTCTATGCTATAAGTACCTTGTCCACAGTCATCCCGGCGGGCGCCTTTACCACGGATATCGTCATTACCACGCGGGCCTCTAGCGCACTTCCCGGCGCCAGTGATGCCATTGTATTGGTACTGGACGCCGTGGAAGGGGCAGAAATACTGGACGATAGCATAGACAGGTTATCCATCGGTCTTGACGTTCAGTGCCCCAGCGTGGACATCTCGGCACTTCCCGGAAGCTATGATGTTTCCTTTTCTACCTTTGCCAGCTTTTTTGGCGAAACCGACTTTACCAGAGAAGTCGTTGCCGGACCTGGTGAAAATCAAATTACGATTATAGACGGTACGCACATCACTGAAGGAGCGGAAGACCTTGTCCTTACCATTGACCCAGAAACAGGGGCCATAATCGGGGTGAATGAGGACGGTATAAACTCCGCGGTAAGCTTTGGACCCAACTTCTATACTTTACTTCCCGGGGGTAGGGTATTGAGCTGTGTGGGGATTATTGAGGTGAATTTGGATTTTAATGGTAGTGTAACCGGTAACCCCCATAACTTTAATCTGGTCAAACAACCGTGACCAAAACCGACATTTTGGAAGCTGTAACGGTTTCCCGGAATTTCTAGGCTACGGAATAAACCAAAATTCCGGTTTTAATAAATATAAAAGCCCCCAACTTGCGTTGAAGGCTACAACGGTCCGGATCCCGCCGATGGCGGGACAGGTGGGACTCGAATGCCGACGCTCGCGGTCGGCACCCCGACTTCCGCATAGCGGAACGTCGGCGGCCCGCGGCCCTTATAATCTCAAGACCACGTGGTACATGGAAAATAATAACATGGACAATGGGACCCAAAGGACCAAAAAAACAAAAAGCCCTCAACTTGCGTTGAAGGCTTTTTGCGGTCCGGACGGGACTCGAACCCGCGACCCCCTGCGTGACAGGCAGGTATTCTAACCAACTGAACTACCGGACCAATTCTTAAGCGAGTGCAAATATACATCGGTTATTGAATTCCGCAAACAATTTCCCTCAAAATTATGGCTGGTCTCAAAGAAATTTTTGCCGCTCTATCATGTAGGTATTCAGCACCTTTGAAAAATTGGCATGGATGTCCACATCCACATACTTGATCTTGTACTGGGCACATTTTAGCTTTAGCTCCCCAATATAGCTTCCTATCTCCCTTTCATAGGCAGCCTTGATGGTGTCCGCGTACAAGTCTATATGCTCCCCTGTTTCCACATCCACAAAACGTTTGGGCGTGTTTTCAAAATTAAAGCGATATTCCTTGTCCTTGTCCAACAAATGAAAGAGCACCACTTCGTGCTTGTTGTATTTTAAATGCCGGAGCGCATCAAATAATTGGTCCTTGTTCGTTGTGGTCTGAAACATATCGGTAAACAGAAAGATCAGGCTCCGCCGATGCATCTTTTCAGCAATCTGATGAATGTACTTATAGGTTTCCGTGCTTTTTGCCGGCCCCGTATCCAAACTGATCTTGCTCAAGGTGGCCAGCAGCATTTGATGGTGCCTTTCACTACTCTTTTCCGGGGCGTGAAAATTGTAATTGTCCGAATACACACTGAGCCCTACGGCATCCCGCTGTTTTTTAAGAATATTCATGAGCGCCGCAATGGCCAATACACCGAAACCAATTTTGTTCAGGTTGTCAATGTTCAATTCCTTGACCTCCGGATAGTACATGGAAGCCGAATTGTCCAAAATCATATGACAGCGTAAATTGGTCTCCTCCTCATAACGTTTGGTATACAGCTTATCGGTCTTGGCAAACAGTTTCCAATCGATATGCTTGGTACTCTCCCCCGTATTGTAAATCTTATGCTCCGCAAATTCTGCGGAAAATCCATGGAACGGACTTTTGTGGATCCCACTGATAAAACCTTCCACCACCTGACTCGCCAAAAGTTCCAGGTTCTGGAAGAGGGCGGCCTTATGTAATTCGGAGGGTAGGTTCATGCGACTAAGATAAAATAAAAAAAGGTTTGGCCCCGAGCACTCGAAGCCAAACCTTTCTTAAATAAGCGTAACGCTGTTATGTACTACAATACCGCGTCTATTGCGTCTGTATAGACTTTCTTCGGGGATACTCCCACCTGTCTGTTTACAATTTCACCATCCTTGAACACCAAAACGGTCGGGATGTTACGCACGCCATATTTTGCGGCGAATTCCTGATTGGCATCAACATCTACCTTTCCTACAACGGCCTTGCCGTCGTACTCATTGCTTACTTCATCAATGATAGGCCCTACCATTCTACAGGGACCACACCAAGCTGCCCAAAAATCGACTACTACAGGTTTATCACTTTTTAAGACTACTTCGTCAAAAGTAGCGTCTGTTATCTCTAATGCCATTTTATATTAGTTTTAAATATTACGCAAATTTAGTCAATTATTCTCCCTTTTCCTTACTAGGTGCATATTCGTTTTGCCTATAGGCATATTGGCAAAGTTTATTGCCACCACTTCAAACAGAACGGATTAGACATCAGTTTAGTTTGTAATGTACCGCTTTTTCCTCTAGGGCAGTCAAAAGCTCGCTGGAAATCTGAACCTTTTGTTTCCTGCTCGATAAATTCACCTTTATTTCCTCCTCCATCTCATAAACGACAAAATTAAGGGCGTGATTTCCCTTGTGCATGACCAGGGTATCCTTCAACTCCCGAATGTTTTCCTCCGCTATATGATCAATATCCAGTTTAATGGTCAGTTTTTTGGCAAAGGCCTCCATCACCTCCTGTAACAACATAAAGTTATTGTATTGCAAACGTGGTTCCCCTTTTTTACCCGTGTCACGGTTTACCCAGCCTTCACGGACAAAGACTTTTACAAAAGCAAAGGAATTGATCATCAGGAAATGGCGATACTTTAAATACTCTTCCCCAAAAATTCGAAATTCAAAGGAATCGGTATAATCCTCCATGGTAAACAAAGCCCAGCCCTTGCCATTTTTGGACACCCTGTGTTGCACATCGGTGATTACCCCTGCAAAGGCAAGCTCCCTGTTAACATGCTCCTCCAAATTTGCAAAAGCCGATACATTGGTGTTGCAGAACGCATTGATCTCGGTCCTGAAATCATCCAGAGGGTGCCCAGAGATATATATCCCCACTACTTCTTTTTCCCGTCTTAGTTTTTCCATGGTGCCCCATTCCTCACAAGGAGGGACCACGGGCTCCGGTATCTGTACTTCACTGGCATCCCCAAAGAGGCTTACCTGGGAGGAGTTCTCGTTCTCCTGATACTTGGCCCCGTATTTTATTACCTTCTCCAAAAAAGTAATCCCGTCGCCTTCCTCATGAAAATATTGTGCCCGGTGCACTTGGCCAAAGGAGTCGAAACCTCCGGCCAGGGCCAGGTTCTCGAATGCTTTTTTATTGGCAGACCGCAAATCGATGCGTTTGGCCATATCAAAGACCGATCGGTACGGACCATCTTCTTTTCGGAAGCTTACAATAGTCTCTACCGCAGATCTTCCCACCCCTTTTATGGCACCCATACCAAACCGGACCGCGTTGTCCTTGTTTACCGCGAACTTATAATAGGATTCGTTCACGTCCGGACCCAGTACCTCCAGTCCCATCCGCTTACACTCTTCCATAAAGAAGGTCACCTGTTTAATATCGTTCATATTATTGGACAGCACGGCCGCCATGTACTCTGCTGGATAGTGCGCCTTTAGATAGGCGGTCTGATAGGCAATATAGGCATAGCAGGTAGAATGACTTTTGTTAAAGGCATAGGAAGCAAAAGCTTCCCAGTCTTTCCAAATTTTTTCCAGGGTCTCCCTAGGATGTCCGTTCTTTTCCCCACCATCCAAAAATTGAGGGCGTAATTTTTGCAGGAGCGAGAATATCTTTTTTCCCATGGCCTTCCGCAATACATCTGCCTCGCCCTTGGTAAAACCGGCCAGCTTCTGCGACAACAACATCACCTGCTCCTGGTACACGGTAATGCCGTAGGTCTCCTTGAGGTACTCCTCCATTTCGGGAAGATCATAGGTAATTTCTGCCATCCCGTTCTTTCTTGAAATGAAGGTAGGGATGTACTCCATGGGACCCGGACGGTACAGGGCGTTCATGGCAATAAGGTCATCAAATACCGTGGGCCTAAGGTCCTTTAGATGTTTTTGCATCCCAACGGATTCATACTGAAAGATACCCACGGTATCGCCACGTTGAAAGAGCTCATAGGTCTTTTCGTCGTCCAGCGGAAAATCATCGGGCACCAATTCAACATGGTGTTTGGCCTTAACGATTTTTACCGTATCCTTGATCAGGGTCAGGGTTTTTAGTCCCAAAAAATCCATTTTCAATAAGCCCGCACTTTCCACCACGGAGTTGTCAAATTGGGTGACGTACAGGTCAGAATCCTTGGCCGTGGCCACCGGTACAAAGTTGGTAATATCATCCGGCGTAATGATGACCCCACAGGCATGAATGCCTGTATTTCTCAGGGACCCTTCCAGCACACGTGCCATATTCACCGTCTGCGCCTCCAAATCGTCCCCTTCGGAAATGTTCAATAAGTTGTTCACCTTCTCCAGATCATCTGAGCGAAACTTCTTTTTTAACTCCGCCTCCGGCACCCCAAAGATCTTTCCCAATTTGGACATGGTGGGGATCAACTTGGCAATACGGTCGGCATCGCCCAAGGGAAGATCCAATACCCTGGCCGTGTCCCGAATGGACGACTTGGCCGCCATGGTCCCATAGGTGATGATCTGTGCCACCTGATTGGCCCCGTATTTATTGATGACGTAATCCATGACCTTACCGCGGCCCTCATCATCAAAATCAATATCGATATCGGGCATGGAAACCCGGTCTGGATTCAGGAAACGCTCAAAAAGCAAATCGTACTTCAGTGGATCTATGTTGGTAATGCCCAAACAATAGGCCACTACCGATCCTGCAGCGGAACCCCGGCCCGGTCCTACCGAAACCCCCATGTTCCTGGCCTCCCGGATAAAATCCTCCACAATCAGAAAATAACCCGGATAGCCCGAATTTTCTATGGTCTTTAACTCAAAGTCGATTCGTTCCTCGATTTCAGGAGTGATGGACGCATAGCGTTTTTTGGCGCCTTCATAACTAATATGTCTCAAATAGGCATTCTCTCCGCGTTTGCCCCCATCCGTTTGGTCCTCGACAACCATAAAGCTCTCGGGAATTTCAAAATTGGGCAACAGTACTTCCCTGGCCAAATCGTAGGTTTCTATTTTATCCAAAAGATCCTGGATATTCAGTATGGATTCCGGAAGGTCCTTGAAGAGTTCCTTCATCGCTGCGGCCGACTTGAAGTAATATTCCTGATTGGGGAGTCCGTAGCGATAGCCCCTGCCCCGACCGATTGGCGTTGCCTGTTTTTCCCCGTCCTTGACGCAAAGTAAAATGTCATGGGCATCGGCATCTTCCTTGACACAGTAATACGTATTGTTGGTAGCGATCAATTTTATCCCGTGCTTTTTGGCAAATTCTACCAGGACCTTGTTCACCCGGTCCTCGTCTTCCTGCCCATGCCGCATAATCTCCATATACAGATCGTCCCCAAAGGTTTCCTTCCACCACAGGAGCGCTTCTTCGGCCTGTTTTTCGCCCACATTCAAGACCTTCCCGGGCACCTCTCCGTAGAGATTGCCCGTGAGTACCATAATGTCCTCCTTGTATTGTTGAATTACCTCGCGATCAATACGCGGCACGTAGTAAAAGCCATCGGTATAGGCAATGGAAGACATCTTGGCCAAATTGTGGTAGCCCCTTTTGTTCTTGGCCAGGAGCACGATCTGATAGCCATAGTCCTTTACGTTCTTGTTGGTATGGTCGTCGCAGACAAAGAACTCACAGCCGATAATCGGCTTTATTTCTTGGGCCTCAGCCACTTCCCCATTTTCACTCGCCTGTGCGTTTTTTTCGGCAACCGCGGTATTATGTGCCTTGATCTCCTTTACAAAATGAAAGGCGCCCATCATATTGGCATGATCTGTTATGGCCACAGCGGGCATCCGATCCTCTGCGGCCGACCGTACAAGATCCTTGATGTTGATGGTGGATTGTAAGACCGAAAACTGGGAGTGGTTGTGTAAATGTGCAAAGGGGGCCTCGGCCAGCGAGGCGATGTTCTCCTCCATCTCCTCATGGGAGATTTCCCCGGTATCCTTTTCCCAAAGCCGTTCCGCTATTTTTTTTGAAGCTTCCTTTAGGTTAATATGTTTTAGGCCGATGAGTTGGATTTCCTGGGGATTGGCTTCGGAAAAATTCTGAAAATAATCGATAGGGGCATCCAACTGCTCCAAGGTATAGTGCTTTCTGCGCAGCAGTTCCAGAAAACATCGGGTAGTGGCCTCCACATCGGCGGTGGCATTGTGCGCCTCGGCAAAAGGTTCCTTAAAAAGGTATTCGTGTAGTTCGGTCAGGGTGGGCAATTTAAATTTGCCGCCCCGTCCCCCGGGAATTTGGCAAAGCAGGGCCGTATCTTCCGTACAAGTATCCAGCACAGGGAGTTCCTGCAAAGGATTGTCTATCTGGGCCCTTAGGAATTCAGCCCCCATAATATTTACATCAAAGCCTACATTCTGGCCCACAATGAATTTAGCTTGGGACAGTGCCTCGTTGAACTTTTCCAAGACCTCTGGCATGGGGACTCCCTCTTCCTCGGCCAAGGCCGTGGAAATACCATGAATCTGCTCGGCATCAAACGGTATGTTGAACCCCTGGGGCTGTACCAAAAAATCCTGATGTTCCACCACATTGCCCATGGCGTCGTGCAATTGCCAGGCAATCTGGATACAACGTGGCCAATTGTCCAAATCCGTAATGGGGGCGTCCCAACGCTTGGGCAGGCCGGTGGTTTCGGTATCAAAAATCAGGTACATAGGATATTCTTGTTTGGAAAAATGAATGTATAAAAATATAGAATTGTAGGCTCTTGGTAAAAGGGACTTATCAGGAGTTATGAACCATATTTATTTTCTCAACCAAACTTATATGCCTACTTTACATAGCCGTTAAATTGTCGCATATGAAAAACTTGATCTTTGTAAAAATCCAACTGCTTTTATGGCCTGTCTTGCTCTCCGGTACTTCCCTGTGGTCGCAGACCGCTGCCCGGGAACAGCCCAATTTCATCATCATTTTTGCCGATGACCTCGGATACGGTGATTTGGGAAGCTACGGGCATCCCAGCATACGCACGCCCCATTTGGACCGCATGGCCAGTGAAGGACAAAAATGGACCAACTTTTATGCCGCTGCCAGCGTTTGTACGCCTAGCCGGGCAGCCCTGTTAACAGGAAGACTTCCGGTGCGCAGTGGTATGGCAAGCAATACCACCCGAGTACTCTTTCCCGATTCCAAAAACGGCTTGCCGGCCCATGAAATAACCCTGGCCGAACAACTAAAACAAGTGGGATATCGCACAGCCTGTATCGGAAAATGGCATTTGGGTCATAAAGAGCAGTACCTTCCCACCAATAATGGCTTTGACTATTATTTTGGGATCCCATATTCCAATGATATGGACAAGCTTTCCAACATCCCCTATTGGGAGTACTGGAAACAATCAGATGATTTGATCAAAACGACGGATTTCAATGTCCCGCTGCTACGGAACACGGAAGTTGTAGAACGACCCGCCAACCAGCACACCATAACCAAACGGTATGCAGAAGAGGCGGTTTCCTTTATCAAAAAACACAAAGACCAACCTTTTCTGGTGTATTTGGCCCATAACCTGCCCCATATTCCCTTGTTTGCTTCCAAAGAATTTTTGGGCAAAAGTGACCGCGGGCTTTATGGCGATGTCGTGGAGGAAATAGATTATGGGGTAGGGCAGATCCTGGCCACGCTTGAAGCGGAGGGCCTTGCTGAAAACACCATTGTGGTCTTTACCTCCGACAACGGGCCCTGGTTACCCTTTAAGACCAATGGGGGTAGTGCCGGACCCCTAAGGGCGGGTAAGGGCACCACCTGGGAGGGCGGTATGCGCGAGCCTGGAATTTTTTGGGGACCCGGATGGATCAAACCCGGACAGATCAGCGCATTGGGGTCCACCATGGACCTTTTTACCACCTTTAGTACCCTGGCCGGCGCGGCCCTTCCGGAGGATCGTATAATGGATGGGGTAGATTTGAGCGAAACCTTGCGCTATCACAGGCCAAGCCCTCGTAAAAGTGTCCTTTATTACAGAGGAACGGATCTGTACGCCGCTCGATGGGGGGCTTACAAAGCACATTTTATTACCCATGGGGCCTATGGGCAATTCGGGGAGCGGGAAGAACACGACCCTCCGCTGCTCTATCACCTGGGCCATGACCCGTCGGAACAATTTAATGTAGCCCAAGATCATCCGGAGGTTTTAGCGCAAATCAATGCACTTGTACTGAAGCACCAATCCGAGCTGGTGAGGGGAAAAGATCAACTGGTGGAACGGGAATAAAGGAATTTTGGAAAAGCTATTGCCGAATTGAGGAAATGCAGTATATTTGCACCCCTTTTGAGGGATAAAAAACAAAAAGAATTAATAATCAGGGTCGGGCACCCTACAAATTAATGTGATATGCCAGTTAAGATTAGATTACAAAGACACGGAAAAAAAGGAAAACCATTTTATTGGATCGTTGCTGCGGATTCGCGTTCAAAGCGAGACGGTAAATTCCTTGAAAAATTGGGCATCTACAACCCCAATACCAATCCTGCCACCGTAGAGCTTAAGGTGGACAACTCCGTAACATGGCTTCAGAACGGGGCACAACCTACAGATACGGCCAGGGCCATCCTTTCCTATAAAGGAGCATTGTTAAAACATCACCTATTGGGCGGTGTGCGCAAGGGGGCATTGACCGAGGAGCAGGCAGAAGAGAAATTCAACGCTTGGTTGGCCGAAAAGGAAAAATCCGTTGCCGATAAAATAAGTGGTTTGGACAAAGTGAAAGCGGAAGCCAGGGCCAAGGCACTTGAAGCGGAAAAAGAAGTGAACGAAAAACGTGCGCTAGCAGCAGTGGAAGCGGAAGCTCCCGAGGCTGAAGAGGCCACGGAAGAGGTTGAAGCCGCTGCAGAGGAAACTGCGGTAGCCGAAGAAGCTCCGGCAACTGAGGAAGCCGCTCCCGAAGCAGAGGTTGAAGCCAAAGAAGAAGCTCCCGCTGCTGAAGAAGCTGCAGTGGAAGAAACTCCCAAAGCGGAGGCTGAAGCTAAAGAAGAGGCACCTGCGGTTGAAGAAGCTGCCGCTGACGCCAAGGAAGCCGAAGCGACCACAGAAGAAGAATAGGTTTTTTTGGGAACGATGCAGAAGTCGGATTGTTTCTACCTCGGCAAAATCGTTTCAAAATACAGTTATAAGGGTGAGGTGCTCGTAAAACTCGACACTGACGAGCCCGATATTTACGAAAATATGGAATCAGTATTTGTTTCTTTGGGAAACAATCTGGTTCCTTTTTTTATTGAAACATGTGTGCTGCACAAATCGAGCCTGCTCCGCATTCGTTTTGAAGAGGTGACCAACGAGTCCGATGCGGACAAGGTGATGGGTTCAGAACTTTACCTACCCCTGGAATTCCTGCCTAAATTGGAAGGGAACAAATTTTATTTTCACGAGGTTATTGGTTTTGTGCTGATGGATAGCATTCATGGTGATATTGGTATCATAGCAGGGGTAAACGATACTACCAATCAGGCCCTGTTTGAGGTGGACAAGCAAGGCAAACAACTGTTGATCCCCATAAACGATGAAATCATCACCAAAGTAGATCGGAGCAACAAGACCATCCATGTTACTACACCAGAGGGCCTGGTAGACCTTTATCTGGGCAACCCGTAAAACCAAGAGGGAAATCAAACCTCCCCTTTCCGGCCAAGCCGGGACACCTCTTCTTATCCAAGGAGGGGAGCTAATAAAATCAAAATTTTGGAAAAACCCTTTACATTCAAACAATTTACTATAAATCAGGACCGCTGTGCCATGAAGGTAGGTACGGACGGGGTATTGTTGGGCGCATGGGCACCTTTGGAAAACGATCCCAATTCCATTCTGGATATTGGAGCGGGAACGGGTCTGATCTCCCTAATGTTGGCCCAAAGAAGCAAGGCAGAAGTGCTTGATGCCGTAGAAATAGATGGCGACGCCTATGAACAATGTGTCGAAAATTTTGAAGCTTCGCCCTGGGGCGATCGTCTTTTTTGCTACCATGCCGGGATGGAGGAGTTTGTTGCGGAAATGGACGAGCGCTATGATTTGATCGTTACCAATCCGCCCTTTTACACCGAGGGTGTATCCAGTGGGGACGGCTCCAGGGACCAGGCCAGAAAAAATGAATCCCTACCTTTTGAAGAACTCTTGGAGGGGGCGTCAACTTTACTTTCCCCCCAAGGTGTTTTTGCCGTTATCCTCCCTTTCAAGGAGGAGGACAAGTTTGTACAACTGGCCGCAACTGTTGGGCTTTTTCCTAAAAAAATCACCCGGATAAAAGGCAATCCTTCCTCGGAAATCAAAAGAAGCTTGATTGCGTTCAGGTTTGAAAAGACCGCACCGGTCCGGGAAGAGCTGACCATAGAAAAAAAACGGCACGATTATACCTCCGACTACCGTAGTCTTACACGGGATTTTTATCTAAAAATGTAACATTTTGACTTTGTAATGTTATATTTCTTTAGCTACCTTTGATCAAAATTCTTTGTATGAGACCCGACCTATTTGAAGCTCCCGACTACTATAACCTCGACGATCTGCTCGGCGATGAACACAAATTGGTCCGCGATGCGGCGCGCCAGTGGGTGAAACGGGACATTTCGCCCATCATTGAGGAGTTTGCCCAAAAGGCGGAATTTCCCAAACAGATCCTGGGCGGTCTGGCAGAAATTGGGGCCTTTGGTCCCTATATCCCACCAGAGTACGGCGGAGCTGGATTGGACCAGATCAGTTACGGGCTCATTATGCAGGAAATAGAACGGGGCGATAGCGGGGTGCGCTCCACCGCTTCGGTGCAATCTTCCCTGGTCATGTATCCCATTTTTACCTATGGAACCGAGGAACAACGCAAAAAATACTTGCCTAAACTGGCCACGGGGGAATTTATGGGTTGCTTTGGACTTACCGAACCCGACCATGGTTCCAATCCGAGCGGTATGACCACCAATTTCAAGGACAAGGGCGACCACTACCTCCTCAACGGGGCCAAGCTGTGGATCTCCAACTCCCCTTTTGCGGACATTGCCATTGTCTGGGCCAAAAATGAGGAAGGCCGTATCCACGGCTTGATCGTGGAACGGGGCATGGAAGGTTTTTCCACGCCAGAGACCCATAACAAATGGTCCCTAAGGGCCTCCGCCACCGGAGAGCTCATCTTTGACAATGTAAAGGTGCCCAAGGAAAACCTCTTGCCCAACAAAAGCGGTCTGGGTGCGCCTTTAGGATGTTTGGACTCTGCCCGCTACGGCATTGCCTGGGGTGCGCTAGGTGCGGCCATGGATTGTTATGATACGGCCCTGCGTTACGCCAAGGAGCGTATCCAGTTCGGGAAGCCCATTGCGGCCACCCAGTTGCAACAGAAGAAACTGGCCGAAATGATTACCGAGATTACCAAGGCGCAGCTCATGGCATTTCGATTGGGGCAGTTGAAAAACGAGGGTAGGGCCACTACGGCCCAGATTTCCATGGCCAAGCGCAACAATGTGGACATGGCCATCCATATTGCCCGTGAGGCCCGTCAGGTGCTGGGCGGTATGGGCATTACCGGGGAGTACAGCATTATGCGGCATATGATGAACCTGGAGAGCGTAATTACCTATGAAGGCACCCACGATATTCACCTATTGATTACCGGGGCGGACATCACGGGCCATGCCGCGTTTAAATAAGAGGGATGACCAGCCCTGTCCCAAACCCTTAATGTGTTGTTTTTTTTAATCAGGGTATTTTATTCCGTCCATAGGTGCCCCTTTGAATAGGTTTTTGCCTGTCCACTGATGATTACCCGATCCTTTTGGTTTTTGCAATATAATTTTCCAAGCCTATCGGAAATTTGGATTGCCGTTAGTTCTTCCTTTTGCAGTCTTGCTGACCAAAACGGAATTAGGGAGCAGTGCGCGGAACCTGTTACAGGGTCTTCCAAAATTGACGCCTGAGGCGTAAAAAATCGTGAAACAAAATCACAACTTTCCCCTTCTGCGGTGATAATTACCCCACCTGGGTCAAGATTGATCTGGTCAAAAATTGGTCTATCAATTTTGATATTTCTTATTTCTTCTTCCGAATCATAAACCAATAGGTAGTCCCTTGATTTATGCACCTCTCTTGGCTGTATGTTCAATGCCTTCTCAATGATTTTGGGCAAGTCCGAGGCTGTTGGCATTCTTGATGGGAAATCCAAATGATACCGTCCATTTTCCACAAAAACGGTAAGGTCGCCACTCAATGTTTCAAACGTTATTTCATCCTTTGGATAATCCAAAATCGACTTTAAGCAATGGGCTGTTGCAAGGGTCGCGTGCCCACACAGATCCATTTCAATTTCCGGTGTGAACCATCGCAAATGGATTCTATCGCCTTTGTCAATGAAAAAAGCAGTTTCGGCAACCGAATTTTCTCTGGAGATGTTTAGTAGCGTCTCATCGGAAAGCCAATCCTTTAAGGGGACAACACAGGCGGGATTTCCGCCGAACATCGTATCGGTAAATGCATCTATTTGATATAATTGAAGCTTCATTGGCCTATGTTGGCTTGCTGTTTACGGTCTCGAATAAATCGGGAACGACTTAAAAGTACGTCACTTTCAAACCACTACCAAGTTACTTCATTGCGCTAAACCTACGGGAACAATTCCAGCTGCCATTATCCTGTGCCGAGCTACAGTGCGTTTTTATAATTTTGGTGCTGTCTTATTGAACAT
Source organism: uncultured Flavobacteriaceae bacterium (assembly GCA_947494825.1). Taxonomy (GTDB): domain Bacteria; phylum Bacteroidota; class Bacteroidia; order Flavobacteriales; family Flavobacteriaceae; genus JBNGOQ01. The sequence goes on from CANLWN010000003.1 coordinate 400,971, forward strand.
ATATCGAGCAATTTTCCATTCTCCAGCCTCCCTCTCGAAAACAAATAGTTCCCTATTCGCTTCGGGAATGGTATCCCCTGTTGCGTGAATCAGCGTTGTACCTTTGGAAGATGTTACTGCAAAGGCAAAATCGTTTTCAACTACTATCTCGTCTATATAGAACTCGATATTGAGCTGAATTTGGGAGAAAATGAACTCATACGATTTAAGAATGTTCTCCGAACCTATCGCGGAGGGAGCCTCTGTTGGCATAAATATTCCGTTTTTAGTGTAAAGGCTTTGAGCCAGCGCAGCATCGGAAGTGTTCAATGCCCTCTTGTATTGGTTTAATAATTCTTCGATTTTTTGCTTTTCCCCTTTTTGCATGATTTCCGTTTTTTGGGTTATAGTTTGATTTACTTCCCGATCGTTTTTTTGACCGTAAGAAGCCATAATTAGCAAGACCATTACTGGTATCAGTTTACGTTTCATTTCTCGTGAATTTTATTTGATACAAAGGTTGGGAATCCTCAGCGGGCGTACCTATAAGATAGCTTAAGAAAGCATCTTAAACTACCTTAAGATTTTGCCAAGCGTTTACGTATGGTGCTAAGAAATTCAGGGGTTACTCCGAGGTAGGAGGCTATTTGAACATTGGAAATCCGATTAAAGAAGTGCGGATACCGCTTCATAAAATCAAGATAGCGTTCCTCAGCGGTCGAGCTGATATTTTGTAAAATTCTGCGCTGGGAACTCACCAGGGCATTTTCGGTGATTACTCTAAAAATGCGGTTGAACTTTGGATACTGTACAAATAGACGTAGTTGGTCCTCTTTCTTAATTTGAAGAATCACGGAGTTTTCGATTGCCTCGATATAGAGGGTGCTGGGTTCTTCGCTATGAAAACTGCCTATATCGCCGATCCACCATTGCTCTATAGCAAACTGGAGGTTATGTTCCTTGGCGTTTTCATCCACCATATACATCCTAAAACATCCTTTGACCACAAAAGTGTTGTGCTTGCAGACATCCCCTTCTTGAAGAATGAACTGCCTCCGTTTTATGCGGTGTTCGGTAAAGACTTCTTTTACAAAAGAAATCTCGTCCTCACTCAAGGGAAGTAGTCGATTGAAGTAGGCTATAAGAGGTTCTATTTGCATTTTTAAACCATTGACAGTTTGTTATATAAGGAACTAAAATACGTATTTAACAGGGTATTGTTGGGATAACCGAAGGTTTTGTTCCTGTTTTCGGGTATCGTTTTTCGCAAAAAAGATTGCGATTGGCAAGGCGGTTGTATCCGCACTTGAGCTATTCCAATTTCTTCAAAGTCGTTAACCTTTTTTGATTGGCCACCTTTACCTCCGCATAGCGCGGGTCTTGGATATAGTCCTCTTTTTGCATCTTGATCGTTTCTATGCTCAAAAAACCGAATTCGCTCACCACTTTACCGTAAAAGCGATAGATACCCCTGCCCCTAAAATAGTATTTGGCGGCCACGGGCGGAAACAGTACCGTATCGAAGACTTCCCCATATTGGTCCACCAGGGTGGCAAAGTGCATCTGTCTGCCATGGTGTGTTGTGGTGTTCTTTACCGTTACCAGATAGCCATAAATATCGATATATTGGTTTAAGAAACGATCCAGGTCCTTGCTGCCATGGGTATTCTTCGGGGCCTCTTTTAAAAGTTCAAAAGGACTACACAGGGAAAAACCCAACAGTTCCAACTGCTCAAAGGCCGTTTCCAGATCGGTGGTATGCAATGGGGGAATCTCAAAATTTTGGGGGCGGGGTGGGAAAAGTTTGGGATGGTCCACGGCGGGCCCTTTGGTCAACAACAAATGGGCCTGCCATAAAAGTTCGTGCTTATTGACTTTGGTAAACCGAAAGGCATTGATCCGGATTAGAATGCTCACCTGCTCTATGGAAATGGGCACCCGATCTAAAAAATCCTCCAGGGAGGTATAGGCCCCGTGCAATTCGCGTTCCTTTACCATCCGTTCCATGACCCTGCTCTCCAACTCCTTCAGGTACATATAGCCCAAATATATCTCCTTCCCGTAAATGCAATTGGTGGCAAAACTGCTATTGATACAGGGCGCGTGGATAACGGCCCCTTGCATGCGCGCTTCATGGATATAGAATTCTGAACGGTAAAAACCGCCGCCATTGTTCAATACGGCCACCATATATTCCAACGGAAAGTAAGCCCGCAAGAACAAGCTCTGGTAACTTTCCACTGCATAGGAGGCAGAATGGCCCTTGGCAAAGGCATAACCCGCAAAGCTGGCCACCTGGTTCCAGACTTCAAAAATCAGGGTATCCGTATAGCCCTTTTTCCGGCAATTGCTTATGAACTTGTCCTTCACCTTTTGGAATTCTTCCCGGGAGCGAAACTTACCGCTCATGCCCCTACGGAGCACGTCGGCCTCCCCCAAGGTGAGGTCTGCAAAATAATGGGCCACCTTGATTACGTCTTCCTGATACACCATTACCCCGTAGGTATCGGGCATAATGTCCAACATCACCGGATGGGCTTCCCGTTCGGTCCTGCCTTCCTCCCGATGCCGTAGAATATATTCCCGCATCATCCCACTCTTGGCCACCCCTGGGCGAATAACGGAACTTGCCGCCACCAGGCCCAAATAATTATCCACCTCCAATTTCCTGAGCAGCATCCGCATGGCGGGCGACTCCACATAAAAGCAGCCCATGCATTGTGCGGTTTTTATCAAGCTATTGATCTGGGGATCCTCCTTGAACCTTTTGATATCGTGGATGTCCAAAGTGGAAAATTTTTCGGGTTGATTATACCCTACTATTTCCATGGCCTCTTTGATCTTTCCCAAGCCCCGTTGTCCCAAAATATCAAACTTATAAAGGCCCACATCTTCGGCAATGACCATGTCGTACTGTGTTGTGGGAAAGCCTTTGGGGGGCAAGTGGGTGGCCGAAAAATAATGCAGGGGGCGTTCACTGATCAAAATACCGCCCGCATGGATACTCAGGTAATTGGGTATCCCTTGGATCAGTTTGCCATATTTTAAGACCAGGCGGGAAACCTCATCCAATTTGGAATATTGGTACCTCCCTTGGGACAAAAAATCGATTTCGGCCTTGGGAAGACCAAATACCTTCCCCAATTCACGGACGACTCCCTTTTCCTTAAAAGTGACATAGGTACCCAAGAGTGCCACATGCTCAAAGCGCTCAAAGATATACTCCGTCATGGCCGGCCGGTCCTTCCAGGAGAAATCAATGTCAAAATCGGGGGGATTGGCCCTGTACAAGTTGATAAAGCGCTCAAAATACAGGTCCAGCTCTATGGGGTCCACATCGGTAATGCGCAGCAGATAGGCCACAATACTATTGGCACCACTGCCCCGCCCTACATAGAAGAACCCCCTTTTCCTGGCCTCCGAAACAATGTCCCAATTGATCAAGAAGTAGGAAACAAAGCCTTTTTCCTTGATCAGGTCCAGCTCTTTTTTAAGTCTTTTTGTAATATGCTCCCCTCCCTTGGGATAGCGATATGGCAAGCCCTCCCGGCATAATTTTTCCAACAGCTCCTCGTCTGCCGCCTTGTTGCCCAAATACGCCTTTAAATTTTGGGGTTCCCGTTCTTTGGAGAAATCAAAATGAATGTGGCAAGACTGCACCAGTTGTTCCGTATTCTCCAGGATAAAGCTATATTCCGAAAAGGCGGCCGCCAAATTTTGCACGGGAAACATTTTTTCATCCTCCCGGGCCTCTTCCGTTTTGGGAAGCTTGCTCAACAACACATTGTTATCAATGGCCCGCAGCAAACGATGTGCATTATAGTCGCCCTTATGCCGAAAGGTGACCGCTTGCAACACTACGAGTTTATCCTTGTATTCCTTGAGCCTGGAAAAGGGCAATCGCCTTAGATCGGCAATGGAAATTCCAATAAATTCATGCGGCGCAAATACGGTTTGGTCGTTCAACACCACTTTTTCAAAAGGGTAAATGATATAGGCCTCCTTAAAAAGGGGTGCAAGGGCGGGGAATTCCTTTTCTTCATGGAGGTGCACCGATAAAAAAGTGTTCAATTCCTGATAACCTGCATTATTTTTTGCAATGCCCACATAACAGGGATCTACCCCGTTTCTAAAATCGATGCCCAAGATGGGCCTCACCCCAAATTCGGGTGCCTTTCGCACAAAATTGAGGCAGGCAGAGGTATTGTTGATATCCGTCAGGGCCAAACGGGCCACCCCATTTTCCTGGGCCAATTGCAAGAGTTGGATCTCGGAAAAGGTCCCGTAACGCATACTGTAATAGGTGTGGCAGTTGAGATACATATACTAGATAGGGGAATACAAAGCTTGCTGGACCTTGTTTTTTTGAATCCGGCATTTTTTATTGCCCCCTTTATTGTTCATTGTTCATTGTTCATTGTTTCCGATGTGCGAGTACTACCGGCGGTTGGCCGTTGAACGGATTGTGCATTCGCCCAATGGTCTTGGCCCCCATGGCCGAGGCTCTAATGATACTATTGTCCCCATAGCGTTCCCGTATGGTATCCATGGCCGCATATAAATTGAGAGCCTCCTCGGTATCATCGAACAGGTTGATCTGATAATTTCCCTGCACCAAATGGCTAAAACGGATGCCCACCAAGCGAACCAGGAGCCTCCTGTTGTACAGCCTGTTGAACAACTCAAGGATCTTGGGGATCAAAATATGGTCGGCGCTGGTATAGGGAATCCGCAGTTGTTTGGAATAGGTGTTGAAATCGGAATACCGGATCTTTACGGTGATACAGGCCGTGAGCCGTTCTCCCCGTCTTAACTGATAGGCCAAATTTTCTGTCATGGCCATCAGGATGCCCCTAAGCTTTACCACATCTATGGTATCCCTGTCAAAAGTACGTTCGGTAGAAATGGATTTGCGTTCCGAGAAGGGAATCACCGGGGTATGATCTATGCCATTGGCGCGCTTCCAGATGACCCCGCCATTGGCGCCCAATACCCGTTGCATGAGGTCCATGGGCATTTCCTGAACGGTCTTCACTTTTCGCAGCCCTAGATTCCTAAGGGTCTGGTAGGTTTTGTCCCCCACCATGGGAATTTTTTTGATGGACAAAGGGGCCAGAAAAGGTTTTTCATACCCCTGATCTACCTTTAATTGATTGTTGGGTTTGGCCTCATTGGTAGCCACTTTGGAAACCACTTTATTTACCGAAAGACCAAAGGAAATAGGAAGTCCGGTCTCCTTAATGATCCTTCTTCGCAGTTCGGAAGCGTACTGGTAACAGCCAAAAAAACGATCCATGCCGGAGAGATCGGCATAAAACTCATCGATGCTCGACTTCTCAAAAACAGGTACCTGCTCCTTGATGATATCGGTGACCACATCAGAATGTTTGCTATAGGTCCCCGCATTGCCCCGTATCACCACGGCCTCGGGGCACAGTTCCTTGGCCATTTTCATGGGCATCCCTGAATGGACCCCAAACCCGCGGGTCTCATAACTACACGCGGCCACCACGCCCCGATCGCTGGTCCCCCCCACCAATAGGGGTTTGTGTATCAGTTCCCTGTTGATGAGGCGCTCTACGGAAACATAAAAGGTATCCAGATCTAGATGTAGTATCGTTTTGTCCACTTTGAGTTGATTCAGTGGTACAATTTATGGATTATTTCCAAATTAATGGAATAATTCCATGTAAAATGATTCTTACACCTGCTCTGGAAGAAAGCACACATAAAAAAGCCAGAAGCTAAGGTCGGGCTTTTAATGGATAGTAAATGCTATCGGCCTTAAAACACTTCGCTCAACAATTTTTGAAGTTCACCCCAAGATTTCTCATCGGCCTCCTGTTGGTAGGCCAGGGGCAAATTGAATTCCTTTGCCAAGGAATCGGCTGCCTTGCTCGTAAAGGAATGTGCGGCGTTTTCATAGGCAATATATTTATAATCTGCCTGCACGCTGTCCATGGCCTTTTTATAGGCTGCTACCGTTTCGGCCGGAATAAAGGGATCCACGGCCCCATTACAAACCAACACTTTGGCCTTAATGTCCGAAGTGGGCATAATGGGAAGTTGCACCCCACTGTGAAAGGCAGCTACCGCATCCAAGTCCAATCCGGCATTTGCCATGGTCAAGACCACACTGCCGCCAAAACAATACCCGATTGCTGCAATCTTTTCGGCATCCACGGATTCCTGTGCCTGCAACATTTTCAAAGCGGCCTTAAAGCGGGCGGTTGCCCCATCTATATTGCCCATAACGCTCATGGCAAACTTCCCCGCATCATCCGGGTGGGCCGCTTGCTTGCCATCACCGTACATATCAATGGCCAGTGCCACATAGCCCAATTTGGCCAACATCTCCGCTCTTTGGCGTACATAATCGTTGTGTCCCCACCACTCGTGGACCACAATGACTCCCGGACGTTTGCCCGTAGCATTTTCGTCCCAGACCAGATAGCCTTTCATGTTCAGGGAATCGGCAGCATAAGTGACCACTTCGCCCTTAAGCTTTACGGCCTGTTCCTCTGTCGTTTCTGTCGCTTCGGAAGCTGTCTTGCTTTTATTTTCCTTGCATCCCGCCAAGATCAAAATAGAAAGGAGCAGTATGCCATATTTTTTTACATCGCTCATAAAAACTGTTTTTTAAGTTAGCATTATTGTATCCTTAAAAATAAGGAAATTAGCCCGTCCAAATTGTATGTATCCGGGAATTCTCCTAAAATCATGTCCTTTCCAAAGGACACTTGCCCATAGTTCTATACCAAAAATAGCCCCAGGGGGGCCACCTATACAAAAATCCTTGCCAAGCGGTATCCCAATCCCTATATTTAGGGTACTTCCTCCATCACTACCCCATTAAACCCTTTAAAAATGAAAAAAGCAGTATTCACTTTGTGGGCTTTTGCCTTTCTGGTAGCAGTTACCTCCTGTAGGAAGTCCGATGACGGAGCCTATGACCCGCCCAGCGATAGCACCGCAAAAATTGAAGCGGCAGAATCAATGTCCTGATCAAATCGGGGCCACAAATTTGTTGGGAACTATCCTAAACTTGGTCCTGGCCTATATGCCAAGGGCATAAAATCTGCCGTATTGGTGTATGTGTTTTCCCGGATTCTGATCAAAGCCCTCTTTTTGATCCCAGAAGGTAACGTACGATGCGTTTTTTTATACGTAGACCTGTACTGTTTGCAACCTCTTTGGGCCAATTCCAAATCCGGATGGGAAACCGGGCTATCCCTTTGTAACCTATTTTACTGTCGTCAATATTGTTTGTCTTTTTATTCTGGGCAAAACGCCCCGCCAGTATTTTTCGTGACCTGTACCGACCAACCCGACAACAAAGGCTGGAATTACATTCCGTATAGCTACCCATTCCCATGGTGATTTGCCAAAATAGGGAGAAATCTTTCCGTCTATGGGAGTTTAATAAGCCCATAATCGCATTTATCAACATATGTAAATGCAAGGCGCCCAGGGTCAAAATAAATTTGTTCCATAATTAAAATAAGCGATTATGGCACTATACACCAGCTCTTTAAAGGCATTTAGAAAGGATAAATGGGGATACGCCACCATTTCGATCATTGGGCAAAGTTGTTTGGGCTCTATAGCAGCAATGTTTGTCCTAATCAATGGAAACGGCCTAATACAAATGCTACAATTATTCTTGGTGACCGTTGCATGTATGCTCTTCAATGCCGCTGTACTCTCGCAGCGAAAATCAGAATTGGTTTTCAAATTGTTATTGGCGAGTATCTTGACCAGCACATTACTCATCCTCCTGAATGCATTCTGATAAGGTCCTCAGGAAAAAATCGGTAAAAGAAACGGTGAATCAAGGGGGCAGTGTTAATCAATGGTTAAATATGTTGCATATACAACATATTACATTATCTTTACCCTGCAACCATATGTCTGACCGATCAAGGGATTAAAGAAGCGTTTTTCAAAACATTCAAATTTAATGTTGTACATACAACTTATTATAAAAAATAAACCACTAACTCATGAAAACAAAATCACTTAGTTACCTAACTGTCTTACTGGCCACCCTGCTGGTGGCTTGCGCCCAGCAAAGCAACATCCCTGATGTGCCATCGTATACCGATGGGGCCTTGATCAACGAAAATACGGCCCAAAGAGGGCTATCGGAAACACTGTTGCCTTCAAAGGATTTTGAGCACTTTAAACCCCACGAAAACGATCGCAGTTTTCATTCGGACATTGCTTTCTATGAAACCGTATTGTCCTACGGGCCTAGCAAGGACCCCAATCCCGTGTTCCTTCTTGCCAATGCCTATATAGCTGCCAATCAGCAGCAGCATGGCATCCCTTACTTTGAATCGGTCCTTGGACGTTTTCGCCTTCAAATGTCCGACGGGGTCAGGTCCAATTACTTATCCGCCTACGCCCTTTTACGTGCAAGCTATGCCGACAATATTTCCCTTATTTCAAGAATGGGCTGGGTAAAGGACACCTTCAAGATTTTGGAGGAAGCTAAGGCATTGTCACCGCAAAACCCCTTAGCCCGCTGGGCATCGGGCATTATCTACGCCCAAGTCCCCTGGATCTTCGATAAGAAAGAAGCGGCCCTCGAAGAACTTCTGTGGTTACTCAACCATCCGGAACTGGAACCCACGCCTGGCTTCTATCGGGAAGTCTATCACCATTTGGCCAAGCTATACGCCGAGGAAGGCAATACGCCTTTGGCAAAGAAGTATCTGGTCCTAAGCGGATATACGGAATATCAGCCAAAAATGCTGTTTTCCGGTTGGTTTTCCACCACCAAGGAGAAGGGCCTTTTATTTGCTCCGACACCATGGATAGAAGAGGTAATTCCGGATAGGGTGTTTGCTATTAGGGGGTTCGGATTTTCGGACCTGCATTTCGTGGTCTCCCAAAACGGGGAGGAACTTATATCGATCGATGCCGGCACCCAACCTCACAGTTATAAGGAGGGATATGCGTTTTTATTGGAAAAGTATCCCGGCTTACCACGGCTCACAACCGCCTTGATCACCCATGCGCACTGGGACCATATCGGGGGACACACCTACCTAAAGTCCTTGGACCCCGCTATAACACTATACGGGCGCGGGAATTTTCACGGAACGGTAGACCGTGTACTTAAAAACCACAGCTATCGTCAATTCCGTGGGGTCGACTTCAAAGATAATTGGGTGAGTGAATACAAGCCGGACGTCATTGTCGACTCCATAAGGGAGGTTCAAATTGGCAAGTCCAAAGTAACTCTTATACCCGTTACTGGAGGCGAAACCGAAGATGCGCTACTGATTCATTTTCCTGAATTGGAATTGGTCTTCATGGGCGACGCGCTGATGCCCTTTTACGGAGAGCCCTGGACCGAGGAAGGGTTTATGGATGACGCCTTACAGGTAATGGACGTGGTTCTGGAGCTCGACCCCAAATACCTATTGCACGGGCATATTGGTATAACGATTATGTATGAAAACACCCATCAACTGAGCGCATATCGCGATGCTTTTCAATGGTTGGTGAACGCAACCAGAAGGCACGTACGGAATGGGTATTCCGCCAAGGATATCATACGGCTTAATCTGATTCCCCCGGGATTGCAAAACCATCCCGAAATCTTCATCGGCTATTTGTCTCCCCGAGATCATATCATAGCACGTACCGTGGATCACATGGTGGGCATATGGCAGGAGGAAGTCAGTGGGAAAGACCCTGACGGACTCGATGTCATTACTTCCGTGGAGCGCGGGCGCCTTCTGCAAAAATATTTAGGGCTGTCCGGAAATCAAGTGGCCAATGCCTTGAAAAAAATGATTGCCAACGGCGACAACGAGCTGGCGCTGCAGATGGCCGTGGCGGCAGAAAGCAGGTATCCCACAAATGCGCGTATAGGAAGATTAAAAGAAGAAGCGGCAGATCGACTGCGAAGTTCCGTGCAATTTTTTGATCCCTTTAAGTTTGTGACCTACACAGAAATAATCGGGAAAGAACATCGGCCCATAGCAAAGCAATAGAAACACATTTAATTGGTCATAACATCCAAAAGAAATAATTATGAACGATTTTAAACAACAATATGGTCCTTGGGCACTGATTACCGGGGCATCTTCGGGAATCGGCAAGGAATTTGCCAAACAACTGGCCAAAAAAGGGTTGAACCGGATTCTGGTAAACCAGATGCCCGTAAATACCCAAAAAGGATTTCCGGGTCTGGTGCCCTCTAAGTGAACGCGCTTTTGCACCTCATCACCCCAGCCATCTTTTTGGTATCTTTATCTGTACAACACACCATCAAAAATTGCCGTTAAGTGTTACCTGTGCTTAGCACGGGATGATTATCGATAAGACTACAATTATGATTTCTTGGGACCATCCACATATCCAACTTTTTTATCGGTACCTAAACGGATTTGCCCCGGTTTCCCAAGCATCCTTTGAGGCCTTTCTTCCCTATATTAAAATTAGGGATGTCCAAAAAAACGAGAACATCGTATTTCCAGGGCAAACGGCCAGAAACATTTATTTTGTCTGTGAGGGCATATTGGTATCCCAATGGATGGATGATGAGGCCAACGTGTATGTAAAAAACTTCTTCGTCGAGAGCCATTTGGCGGGTTCCACCGTTTCCATGTTGACCAATACCCCTTCTGGTTTTGGCATTGAATCTGTTGAAGATGGGACCATTTTGGAGATGAACTATGAACGTTACAAACAAGTAATTTACAAACATGAGGACCTAAAGAACTATTATATCGCCAATCTGGAACAAAATTGGATTATTGAAAATGAAAGACGACAAATTTCATTTGCCGCCGAAAACGCTACGGAACGCTATTTGTCCTTCCTTAAACAATACCCCAAATTACCTCAACGGGTACCTCAATGGCTAATAGCATCTTACCTCGGAATCACCCCCACCCAGCTAAGCAGAATTAGAAAAGACCTATAAAATTCAAAGGCATCAACATATGTAAATGCAGGGCAGTGTTTACTGGCTTAATTTTGACCCATAAATCATTACTAAACAGATTATGAGTCAGTCAACACCAATTCTTCTAGCATTTATAGGAGGTATATTTTTAGCCATGCATGGCGGTTTTAATGCGCAGCTTAGCGAACAACTTAAAAGTCCTCTGCTGACTTCATTGGTAGCCTATATCGTGAGTACGTTGATCGCTTTCTTAGCCATAGCCGTCCATACCAGACATTTCCCATCTTTCTATCAACTAAAGGACGTTCCTTATTATTTATGGTTTTCCGGAGCACTATTTAGTGTGGCTGGCATAGGCCTGTACTATTACACCATCCCTAAATTGGGTATCTCTACCATGATCTCTATAGGTCTCTTTGGGCAGATTTTGTTTTCGGTCATTGCCGGCCACTTCGGTTGGTTTGGTCTACCCACGGAACCCATCGCCTATAAAAAGGTCTTTGGTGTACTTACCCTGATTTTAGGAATCATATTAATCAAAAACACCTAATACAATGAACCTAGTAAAAGAAAATATTACCAATTTAACTTCACTTTGGCGCTTGGTTAACCAACGAACCGAGGTTTACAAACCAGGTGAAACCTATGACCACGGACTAGTGAATTATTCCAATTGGCCCAACCGTTTGTGGTTTCACGGAGACCCTGACCTGAAGAGCATAAATGAAGCCAGAGCAATAATTGCATCCGCTTCCACCAAGATGACCATTCCCTATTGGGACATCTACCAAAACGAGTCATATCGGTTATTGGAAGAGGCCGGATTTGTAAAAGTATTGGATCAGGTGGGCATGTCATTGGAACTTCCCAAAACCTATCCATTAGAGGTCGAAATTGAGCTTCAAAAAGTAGACAACAGAGCATCTGCTTTACGCTGGGAAGCCTTATTTGAGAAGGCTTTCAACTATACCATTAGTCATCGATTGCTTTTAAAGACCTGCGACACCGTAGATTATTTGATTGCCTTTCACGAAGGGAAAGCGGTGGGAACAGTTGTACTGCATTATACACGCGGTGCCGTAGTGGGTATTCATTCCATGGGAGTCATTCCTGAGATGAGAAGAAAGGGCTATGCCGAAAAAATGATGCATGCCGTTCTTTCACAAGCGGTCGGTGAGGCGTTCGCCTATGCCACCCTTCAGGCCTCCGCCATGGGAAAGGGCCTGTATCTGAAGCTGGGTTTTAAGGAACAGTTCTTAATGAGCAACTACAAATTGCGACAACATATCTCAGCGGCAGATTATAATATTTAATCCTTTAAAATGTAACTAGTAGAAAACCTAAAATGGCGATACACTATAAAAAAATTAAATCGTTGCACACTTGCCTAGCAGGTCTTTTTAGATTATTGCAAGATTTCATTTTTCAGACTTCAAAAGGCGTTCCATTTTCGGGAGCATTATCTCTTTCTTATCGTGGTTTTCTTCCATGTCGGAAAGGATGGTATTCAACAAAACAATGGCCCTATTGATATAGGGTCCTTTGTTGAGCATTATACATTCCGCTTGCAGTGCGGCCATGGTATCGGTGATTTCCGATCGGGAGGGCAAGCCCTTTTTTGCCAAATTTTCCAAAACTTGCGTAGCCCATACCACAGGTACATGGGCGGCACCGCATAAAAGCAGGATCTCTTCCTGCACCCTTCCAATAGTGTCCCAACCGGTTTCTACGGCCAGATCGCCCCGAGCGATCATTACACCTATAAACTTTGATCGCATCGCCGCCAATAGGATGCTGCTAAGGTTGTCCACAGCAAATTTTGTCTCTATTTTGAGAATGACGTCGAGTATATTGAATGCCCCATGTTTTTTCAATTCCTCATGCAGTTCCTCCACATCCCTTTTGGAATTCACAAAAGAAAAGTTCACGATATCGGCATGTTTTGCAACAAACGCCAGATCTTTCCGATCCTTTTTGGTCAATCCGCTGATTCCCAGGTTGGTATTCGGAAAATTCATTCCCTTTTCCGCTTTGAGCCTTGAACCCTTTTCCTTGGCCAACGTAATACGAACATCAAAAGCGCTTTTACCGACCTCCGTTATGACCCCTTCAATTTTGCCATCATCGAACAAAATGCGATCCCCAGATGTTATATCATCGAAAACCTCCGGAAGTTGACACGATATAAGTGCTTTTTGAATGACCTTCCCATCCTCATCGATCAATGCCGGAATTCCTTCCACATCTTCTTTAACGACCGTAAACACATCGCCTTTCCTTAAAATTAGGGCCTGTTCAATGGGGGGCAACTCGCCCACAATTATTTTTTCCAAGGGTTGGTTGGTACTGTGCAATTCGGTACCCGTTCCTATGTAAGAAGTTTCATAGCAATGGGCGATAGCCTCATTGTCGTTTAACGCAATTATTTTGAGCTTTCGCGTTTTATCCCGCGTATCCGTGAAAGTAAACGTATCATTTAAATCCAATTTGGCAAGGTCGTTAGGGGCAACTGCCAAAGTATTGGGCAGTGAGAATTCATCAATTCGGGGAACAAGGACGATTTCGGCAGGTTGTACAATATTGCCGGTGACATCTTTCTCGGGCGTGAATTTTCTTATTTTGGGCCCTGGGGTTATGCGACCGGTCCTGATTTTTGGTCCGGCCAGGTCCATCGCTATTTTGACATTTTTCCCCGATGCCTTTGCGGCACGCCTCACATTTTCTATGATTTTTAGCCAAACTTCGGGCGTATCATGTGCGCAATTTACCCGCGCACAGTTCATCCCATTTTTGACCATTTGGAGCACCATCTGATAATCATAGGCCGCTGCCGTTGGCTGCGTTACCATAATCCGTACCCTCCTACCCTTGGAACGGTATCCTAAAAGTGCCTTGGTGTTTTTGGCCAGCAGTCGTTTTCCCTTTTTAATGGACAAATGTGATTTTAACGCCACGTCCCCATCATCACGAATCAGGTTTTGCAGTATGTGCCGCGTGTTGGTCAGACTTGCCAAAACATGGCCCTCGGCATTCGCGAACCGCGTAAGCCCCAGGTTTCTGAGTTTCTTTTGGGTACTCCTCAGATCAAACTTTCGGAAGGCCGTATAGTGCACTAGGTTCCGTGCACTTTTGGAATACATGTCATCAACGGTTCCGAGTAGGGCCTCGTGCTGTTTTTCCTCCTGCAATGCCGCTTCGATTACCTGGTTCAGTGCCGCTATGAGCTCTCTTATTTTTTCCGCTTTGATTTTCATTGGGTCATGGGAGTCGGATTCCCGCATTTTTGTTTTGGAATACTACGAACCTAACACAAAAAAAGCCCGGATGCAAATCCATATTGTTGTCCCTGTTTTTTTACAGCTTTATGTAATCATCACAAAAAAAAACGTCTAAATAGTATAGTAAAAATCAACAGTATGCTTATGGACAATAATGGACTTATAACAAAAACCAGTCGTTTGGACTTCGAGGCAACGTACAACAAGTTGAAGACCGGGATTGACACCAATCCCAATCTTGGGATCATACTGGAATTAGATCACGCCAAGAACGCAGCATCGGTTGGACTAAATTTAAACCCGACACGTATTATCATGTTCGGAAACCCAAATTTGGGAACTTTGTTAATGCAAAACAGCCAAGCCGTTAGTATTGATCTGCCACAAAAAATAATCGTATTTCAAGATGACAAGGCCGAGGTTAAGGTGGCCTACAACGATCCAATGTACCTTAGAGACCGCCACAACATTGAGCACAACGAAAAAGTGTTGGATAAGATAAGTATGGTGTTGGATAATTTAACCACTGCCGCAACCACAGACTAACTTATATAATCGGCCGTTCCGTTCGAGATTGGTATGATTGGTTCTGGGGTTTTCACGGAGGTTAAATGCAAAAGCGAGACGTTGGCGGCCCATACTCCTGAAAGAACTGGATTTATTTTCCAGTACGATAATCAGTTAGACGAACTCTTACAGTCCCATAAAAGGTCTATTAACGAAACTACTAAAAGAGACCAGGTTTATGACATTCTAGAAAACGTTTTGCGTATTCCAAAAGTTGCACTATAAATCGGCCGTCAAAAAGAACAGATAAAGCAAATTGGTGGAATCCTATAAATGGTCGTTTTACAGGACAGTATCATACATCCAAAGCCCTATAAGCTCAAAATCGTTCATTTATTTCGGATTAATACTATTGTGTTTGAATTAGGTTTTACCTTATAATATTAACCCAATTATGAAATTACTTTAAGCGCTCTGTTGTACCTTTAACAAATAGGCTTAACGTTGAGGAGTTTTTAATTTTTTTCCAATTACCGCATAATCAAAAGGATAAATCAAATTTGCTCTATCCACAGGAGAACTAAAACACTCATAAATAACCTCGAGATTTAACTTTGCCAATGGATAATGCAATAATAGAATTTTTGTCACAATATATTGAGCTGACACAAGAGGAAAAAGAAGTTATTACCAGTCAAAATGTAATGCAATTCTTTCCTAAAGGAACCATGTTATTGTCCGCAGGGGATTACGCCCGCGAATGCTATTTTATTTTGAAAGGTTGCGTATACAGTTATTATTTAATGGATGGTGAGGTTAAAGTGACTGACTTTTATACGGAAAAACAGCCAATTACACCGATAAGCTATACCACTAAGAAACCCTCTGAATATTATTTAGAATGTTACGAAGATTGCATAATCGCCTTGGGGAATCAAGAGAGAAACGCGGATTTGATGAAAAATTTGCCTCGACTTGCCACAATTGGGGGCTCCGTTATGGAAGACCAGTTGGCCAACCAAAGAATGAAATATGATGATTTCGTAAAACTATCTCCTGAAGAACGTTATCAAAACCTTCAAGAAAATTCGCCTGAACTTCTTAATCGAGTTCCTCAATACTTGATAGCAAGTTATCTGGGTGTAAAACCAGAATCGCTTAGTAGAATTCGGAAACGTCTAACTAAATAAGGACTTGAACACAAATCAAACCCTTATTCTTGCTGAAAGCTTGGTTCTTAACCTAAGTCGAAGAACATGGTCTGACTTTGCCCCAATTTTGCAGTTTAACACATGATTGATTTCTATATTTTTCATTGTTACTATATTTTCATTTGTATAGTTGTATGCCAAAACTGTTATGTAAGTCGATATAAGATGATTTCCGTTGGATTCAGCCTATCCCAAAATTGAAGCAACAAAAAAGTGTAGGGGCGTTCAACAATAATTGACCTGAATCGAGAAATATGGGGGAAGTTCCATAGGTGAGTGACCCCCCATTTAATCATTGAACTGTACTCTCAACAGTTTACTGGATAAAAAACTTTTTAAGACCTTGATGTTCATATGGAAGCTAGAGGCCATGGAAGCTGTATAGTCTTTATATTCATCCAACGCTCCCCTGCTATAATAAACTCCTTCGTGCAATACCCCAAAAATTTCTTCAGTATTTTCAATGGCATGTAATGGGTTATCATTAAGAATTACCAAATCAGCAAGTTTACCCTTTTCAACCGTTCCCAATTCGTTATCTAGATTGGCGTATCTGGCCGGTACGATTGTCGCAGCTTTTAATGCTTCAATAGGAGATAAACCACAAGCCACCAAATCTCTCAGCTCTTGATGTACGCTAAAACCGGCAAAAACATATGAGTCCGTTACATCTGTTCCCACCATTATGGAGGCACCCAAACTATTGGCCAGACCTATTTGCTTTCGGACAATTTCATAGAAACTTCGGCTCACAAATTCATCTTTGTTGCTTAAGTTTTTCTCTTTATTGTTTGATATGTCAAAGGACCACCACAGTTTTTTCCTAATGGTCGAAACGTATTCTAAATGCGGATTATCCAAGAAATTTTCGTCATGAGCATTGGCTTCAAACTTTAAAGTCTGCAATGTTGGCGTCCAATGGGCGTTGTTTTGTTTCATCAATTCCATCAATTGTTTAGCCTGATCAAAATCAAAGTTTTGAACCATGGAACTTTTATATCTACTAAAATTTTGTTTCCAATTTGGACTCAATCTCAAACTGTCCGCATATGGAAAGCACTCGTACATAAAAATACGACCATGCTCAAAACTTCTTTGCCCCAACTTTATAGCTTCTTCTAAAGTGATAAATATGGGTTTATGGCCGGCTAAATGAATTTTATACTTTGAAGCTTGTTTTGCCAATTCCCTATAGGAATCTGGTTTAATTTGCTGATAGATTTTGATGAAATCCGTGTTCTCATCCCTGTAAAAACTTAAAAATTTCCCAACATCCTTCCGGTTGTTCAACTTGAAAAAATCAGGTGCTCCTTTAGGTACCGAGGCCTCTCCATCTATTTGGTAGCTACTTTGCAGCACATATCTTGGGGCTACTCTTTTGTTTTTGGCTAAATCAGTATTCCATTGAAGTCTTGTTTTGCTACCCACCCAATATGCATCTCTCTCGTTTAGGGCTCCCGACATATCTCTAATGTTGGTTACCCCATTTGCAATATATAAGGGGTGGTGTAACCACTCGGAGTGTACATTGGAATGTGTGTGCATGTCCCATAGACCAGGAATTACGTATTTATTTTCGCCATCTATGGTCAAATCAAATTCTTCTAATCTAAATTTTCCCGTAGTATCGATATGTTTAATCGTATTGTTTTCAATCAGAATATCTCGGTCTATAAGTATACCTCCTGATTTAACATCGATAATATTTGCAGATTTAATAACTATTCGGCTTTGTTTTGCTGGAGGTTCCAATTTCGGCATCGGCCAGAGTATAGCAACAGTGAATACCACAACAAGCAGTAGCAGAAGAAGTGATAATAGTTTAAGTATTTTGATGACAAGCTTTTTCATTTGTAGTGTTATATCAACCAATCGACGATTTTGTTCGAAAGACGTTACATACGACAGAAACAATATCTTATTGGATTAAGTTTTTTAGCACGATTGCCAGTTTTTTGGAAAGCAGGTTTTTTGTACGCCTTATATTGTTCACAAATAGATGTTTAAATGCTGGCAACTGTTTGTCTTCCGGTATATAAACAGCCTGAAACCCGGAGGCAAGCTTATATTGTTTAACTTGTTTTTGATACCGACCTCCTGTAATGGTATAGTGTTTTTTTTCATCGCAAATAATACCGTTGCACATGAACTCATAATAAATATGACTATCGGAAACCCAGGTTAGTTGGTTACCCGGATTCAAAAAAGCATAATGTGGGTTTTTAGCTGAAATCCTTCCTGAATTATCAAAATGATATACAAATCCCAATATCAGTACCTTGTTCTTTGTGTTCACTACGTAATTCCATCCAAATCCGTCTCCTGTAAAGCATGATTGAAAACCAATCAAAGTAAATCCATCATTTATTTCCATTTTGAATTCCTTTACCGGAAGCCAAAGGTGATGTACTTTCATGGCTTGCCATTTTCCATGCCATTCTCCTGAAAACTCATTCAATGCTTCGAATGCTCTTGATATGCCTATCTTACTCATCTCGGGCCTAATTATTGGATGCTCTAAATCTGGATTCCTCCATAGTTCTAGCTCTATTAAATTGTTTACGGATGACTGATCTATGTATTTAGATGATAAACAAAATTTAAGGGATTCTTTTATTCCTTCCCAGAATAGTTCATCAAAGCATTCTTCTGTTATTCCGTATGATTTCATATTCTCGGAGAAACCTGCTAATTGTTGATAATCGAAAGACAATAAGTCACTGAAAGCTTGAAACTTCGAAAGGTGTAGTGGTGCGGTTTTTCTTTTTTTGGACCATTCTTCTTTTCGTGAATAGACGGACCACCCATGAATAGAATCTGATTTTTTTTCATCCTCTCGCCTTTCATTGGACTCCCATTCCTTGATACTCTTATCCCTCGGGCTGAGAATCCATTGTGAGGAACAACTTGCCGAAGACAGCAAGATCAGTAGTGTGAAATTAAATATGACATCAAAACGCAGTGATTTTCTTGTTTGTGCCAGAACTTGGTTTTTGAGAACTTTCATGACATAATTTATTTTGTTTGATTAACACTTAAGTTAAAGGGCAACATAAGATTGATTGATATGGATTTTAGAATACCAGTATCTGAATTCTCCTTGGTCATTCTAATTATTTGTTACACTGCTAAAATGAAGATGGTCTATAACGGCATTTGATTTGCCATAGTAATAATTATCATCGCTGCCGGATTTTATGATTAATTGAATAACCATGTACTTTTCTTCGGTGATATTGATGGGTGCTGCGAGGTTTAGATAAAAGGATTCAAATTGAGCCAAAGGCTCACTTAGTTTTAGTAGAGCTGCTTTATCTGGAATTAAGCCTTTATTCAAGTTGGCTATTAATAGAGAATCTGTTGATTTTACATAGTGCGCAGCAATAATTAGGGTGTCTTTGGTTTGATCGATATCTGATCCAGAAAACTTTGCCCTACCCTTTATCGCTTTTAGACTTTTATTTGGGTCATCAATCGCTATTATTGAAAAACCATTATTAATCGGTGTATTATATGCTCTGAAAAGGGCCAGTGCTTCTCCATGGGCATCAGGTAAGTCATATGGATAGAAGAAACCAATGTCTCCATGTTTTCTATATTCAACATTCTTACTTGATTCTGTCCAGAAGAAATCATCCGAAATTATGTTCATAGACAATTCGCTTTCCTTTGGCATTACCTGTGATAACGCCAGATTATAATAGACTAAGGCTACGAAGGGTGCTATTAACTTCTTCACTATTTTTTTCATACTCACTATTTGTAAATACCTTGGTATTATTTTTCCCATTTCAAAGCAATTCTGAAGATGATAGTCATGGAAGTGTTTTAATTCATTGATTCATTACAACAAGTTGCTTTTTTAATAGAGATTTATTTTAGTTCAAGACGAGATGTTTTAGTTGTCTATGTCTTGATTTGTTTTGATAATCACATTTCCCTTTTTACGTCCGGTTTCAACATATCGGTGGGCCTCGGCAGTTTGTTCCAGCGGGTAGCATCGGTCTATTACCGGCTTTAGTTTTCCAGTCTCAACCAACTTTTTTAAGATGACCAGGTCTTGTTTGATTACACTCACCGGTCTCATATATGTAGTCGTTAGGATGGCTTTTTTACGGCTTAATAGTGAAGTCCAAAACATGTGAAAAACAGTAGACAACCCAGCGGCATCAAGATATATTCCTTCTGGTTTCAGTGAATCTCTGCAGTGTAAAAATGATTGCTTACCCACCGTGTCAAAAATAATGTCGTAGGTCTGGCCGCTTTTGGTAAAGTCCTCCTTACTATAATCTATTACAGTATTTGCTCCCAAAGATTTAACCATTTCAATATTTGTCGTACTACAAACCCCGGTAACTTCCGCACCAAAGTACTTGGCCAACTGTATGGAGGCGGTTCCTACCGATCCCGATGCACCATAGATAAGAACCTTTTGCCCGTGCTGGATTTTCGCTTTGTTCTTAAGAAAGTTCAATGCCGTTAAGCCCCCTTCAATAACAGCTGCAGATTCCTTATAGTTAGTATTGATTGGTTTTTTGATTACAGCAGCGTCCTCAGGCAGACTTTTGTATTCAGCATTTGAGCCGAGGGTCATTCCCGTGAGTCCAAAAATCTGTTCTCCTTTTTTAAATAATTTTACATTTTTACCGATGGCTTCAATTTCACCGGCCAGCTCCATTCCCAGAATATTTTTTTTGGGTTTAAGGAGACCACTGAATAATCTGGTGAAAAAGGGCTCACCCTTTCGACCAATAAGTCCTGCCGTGGTCACTGCGGCAGCGTGGATCTTTATTAGTACTTCATCTTCTTTTGCCACAGGTTTTTCTACCTCTTGAAGCCGAAGCACGTCAGGAGTTCCATATTTTGTACATACTATTGCCTTCATATCGAAAACTGAGAATTAGTCTTATTATGAGAAGGCAATTTCCATGCAATGATGATAATTGCTAAAAATGCTGCAGATTCAATGATCGTAAAAAAAATATCATCCATATCTGCTGAAGGTAGGTTAGTGAGTAATACCAGTATAGTAATTACGCTAGCGATTATGTTTGTCCATTTGTTTGCTTTTGCATTTAATGTTTTGGAGAGAAGCACCATTAAAATGGGTATCTCTGCTAAAAACCCTCCAAACAGCATAAGTTCTTCCGTAATTTTAATGCCATTCACCATGCCTGTCATAATTTCTTCAAGAAAACCTTTTTTGCCTAGTTGATGGAGATCTCGAAAAATCATGTTAAAGAGGACAAATGTCCATAATGTTGACAGTAATTGCTGCCGCTCAATTTTCTGTTTCTTCACTTTTCTAATTTTTTGAAAAGCAAAATTGCAAAGTCAGGAGGCTATTTACATTGACTTGGGTTAAGAAAGGCCTAACGTTTGAACTTAAGGAATAAGAATTATACAGAAACATGGGATGAAAAATTGTAAGTTTAATTAAGTTGAAATAGGTTTGGTTGAAATTTGGAGATTGGATGTAGTCCCATAAAATCAAGGTTTTAAAGGACATCTTAATATACAATTAAATAAATTTTGTGATTAAAAGGCATCAAAATATGTCGTTTCAAATGAGCCTCTAAAAAACAGTGATTTATTGTACCTATGTTGTACCTGGGCATGAAAAAAGCCCAGACTTTCATCTAAGCTTTTGTATTCGTGCACCGTAGCGCAGCGAAGGTGTACCTTGGGTGGGAATCGAATGCCGACGCTCGCGGTCGGCACCCCGACTTCCGCAAAAGCGGAACGTCGGCGGCCCACACCTTGTCCCAAAACAAAAAAGCCCAGATCTTCATCTGAGCTTTGTACCCGTGCACCGAAGCGCAGCGAAGGTGTACCTTGGGTGGGAATCGAATGCCGACGCTCGCGGTCGGCACCCCGACTTCCGCAGAGCGGAACGTCGGCGGCCCACACCTTGTCCCAAAACAAAAAAGCCTAGACTTTCATCTAAGCTTTTGTATTCGTGCACCGTAGCGCAGCGAAGGTGTACCTTGGGTGGGAATCGAACCCACACGTCCTAAGACACTGGATTTTGAATCCAGCGCGTCTACCAATTCCGCCACCAAGGCAAATTAAGGACTGCAAAACTAAAAAATATTTTGATTTCCAGGACAAAAAATAACAACATTTATCCTTTAGCAACCCAAATAAATTTTTAAATTTGCACCTCCTTTACAAAAAGGGGTGCCAATAAACTAGATAACAATACCTTAAGCATGTCCTATACAGTCCCGGAACCTAAGATTTTTGCCTGTACGCAGAGTAGTGCCTTGGCAAAAAAAATAGCAAAAGCCTATGGTACGGATCTGGGCAATGTCATCTTTTCCAGGTACAGTGATGGGGAGTTTCAACCCTCCTTTGAGGAATCGGTGCGTGGGGCGAGGATCTTTATCATAGGATCCACCAACCCGAGCTCCGAAAATCTTATGGAAATGTTGTTGATGCTCGATGCGGCCAAAAGGGCCTCGGCACGGCACATTACAGCTGTTATGCCCTACTATGGTTGGGCCCGGCAAGACAGAAAGGACAAGCCACGGGTTCCCATAGCCGCTAAATTGGTGGCCAAAATGTTGGAAGCGGCAGGCGCCACGCGGATCATCACCATGGACCTGCACGCAGACCAGATCCAAGGGTTCTTTGAAAAGCCGGTAGATCATTTGTTCGCTTCTACCCTTTTCCTGCCCTATCTAAGGGGACTTAATCTGGAAAATTTGACCATCGCCTCGCCCGACATGGGAGGTTCCAAAAGAGCCTATGCCTATTCCAAGGCCCTGCAGAGCGATGTAGTGATTTGTTATAAACAGCGTGCCAAGGCCAATGTAATTTCCCATATGGAACTTATTGGCGATGTACAGGGGAAAAACGTGGTGTTGGTAGATGATTTGGTAGATACGGCAGGTACCTTGGCCAAAGCGGCCGATTTGATGATGGAACGTGGCGCTAAAAGTGTAAGGGCCATTACCACCCATGCTTTGCTTTCCGGGGGCGCTTATGAAAAAATAGAAAAATCACAACTATTGGAATTGATCGTCACCGATTCCATTCCCATTAAAAAGGAAAGTGGAAAGGTGCGCGTGTTGAGCTGTGCGGAGCTTTTTGCCGATGTAATGCATCGTGTGCACCACAACACCTCCATCGCTTCCAAATTTTTGATGTAACAATTAAAGTTTAATTTAATATATATAATGAAGTCAATTACAATTAAAGGATCAGAAAGAGAAAGCGTGGGCAAGAAGGCAACGAAGGCCCTACGTAATGCTGGAAAGGTTCCTTGCGTGGTATACGGAGGGGATAAACCATTACACTTTTCAGCGGATGAACTGGCGTTCAGAGATTTAGTGTACACCCCAAATGCCCATACCGTTGTGGTTGATTTGGAGAACGGTGAAAAAGTGGAGGCCGTAATGCAGGATATCCAATTTCATCCGGTAACGGATAAAATCCTGCATATTGATTTTTACCAATTGTTCAAGGACAAAGAGGTTACCATGAACATCCCCGTTAAATTGATAGGAAATTCTCCCGGGGTACGGAACGGGGGTAGGCTATTGTTCCGAAAAAGAAAACTGGCCATCAAGGCATTGCCGGACAATTTGCCCGATTTCTTTGATGTGGATATTTCCAAACTGAAAATCGGTCAGAACATCGCAGTGTCCTCCTTGTTGAACGACGATTTCTCCATTCTTCACCCTGACAGTACCGTGGTAGTACAGGTTAAAACGGCTCGTGCTGCTATTGTGGTCGAGGAAGAGGAAGAGGAAGAAGGAGTTGAAGGAGCTGAAGGAGCAGAAGCTACTGCAGAAGGCGCAGCCGAAGGAACAGAGGCACCTGCTGCCGACACGGCCGCAGAGAGCAAGGAATAAGCATATTTGTTCATATGTAAAAGCATCCCTCCCGGTAACCATCGGGATTCGGGATGCTTTTGTACTTTTATACCGATCAAGTCCATGCTATGTGCTCTTTTTTAAAATCGTTTTTCGGTAAAAACAAGCAAGTTCTAGAAGAAACGGATACAATGAAAAAGTTTTTGGTCGTAGGCCTAGGAAATATTGGGGAAGAATACGCGCATACCCGACACAACATCGGCTTTAAAATATTGGACGCCCTTGCGGAACGCGATGCCCTTAGCTTTGAAACCGAAAAACTCGGGGACATCTGCTCCACTAGGATCAAAGGGAAGAGTGTCCTTTTTCTAAAACCCGCTACCTACATGAACCGAAGTGGAAAAGCGGTAAAGTATTGGTTGGAGAAGGAAAAAATTCCTTTGGAAAATTTATTGGTAGTAACGGATGATATCAATCTACCCTTTGGTACCCTCAGGGTAAAGACCAAGGGAAGCGATGGAGGGCACAACGGCCTAAAAGATATCCAAAATAGCTTGGGAACCACATCCTACCATCGGTTTCGATTTGGTGTGGGGTCCGATTTTGGAAAGGGGAGACAGGTAGATTACGTGCTTGGTGAATGGAACGAAGAAGAACTTGCCGGGTTATCCGAACGCTTGGAAAAATCGTGTGCCTTGATACATTCTTATGTCTTCGCCGGAGTGAAGAACACCATGAACCAATTTAACGGCACCTAAGGCCACTAGTTCACTCTAAAATCAAAGATTCCGCTGTCCGAGCTATTGCCCTCGCTATCCGTAGTAATTACTCGCCAGTAGTATACGCTGCCTGCAGCAATACTGACCTTTATGTTTGTTGTGAACGCAGAAGGAGTGGCTACCAAGGTTTCCGGCGGTGTACTCGTTGAAAGATATACTTCATATCCCTCAATATCATTGTCCACGTCCGCACCTGTCCAATTCAAGCTTACCTCGTTATTGATATCCCTCAAAATGGAAGCACCCGATTGTGGCGCGATGATATCTGCCCTAAAGGGGGCATAGGTAGTCTGTGAGCCTGCATTATAAAATTGCCAGGTGCTGCTTGTCGCCGTTGCACTGGTATTGGATTGTTTGGAGATGACCAACCAAGAATAGGGGGCGCCCTTTTCCAAGGGCAATTGGGCAGACAGGGACAAAGTGCTTATGGTCTGGAGGACGTTTGTGTTTAAATTGGTGGCGCGCAACTCGTATCCCTCCGCATTGGCCCCCGCCTGCCATCTGAACTCCACCTGGCTCGTGGTCTCATCTAGGGATACCCCGGTGGTACACTCTGAATTTTGCAGGGGAAATTCCAAAACTGCGGCCTGCGGAAGCTTTGGGGCATCATCGCCACCACCACAACCAAGTAAAACAAGGCCGATCCAGAGTACATGTACACATTTCCTCATCGCTTCAATACTTTAAAAGTTCCTTTTATCCCATTTCCGTCAAAACGGATAAAATACATTCCAGAGGGCAGTCCGATAAAATCCAAATCCAGTTCGCTACCATTTACTGTATGGTTGGTCTTGCTGATCAGCCTGCCGTCGGCCGTATGTATGCTCAGTTGCAACTGTGTTACCTCTGACCCCAAAAACACTTTTGTACCAATGTCAAAAGGGTTAGGAGCAATTATAGGGCCGTCCGCTGTAAAAAATTGTTCCTCGAACGTCCCTTGACAAGGAAGATTGGTGGAAACTTTAAGCGTATTGATGCCCTTTATCAGGTCTAGTGAAATTTCAGATGCCGAGGTCTGGGTCACGATGCCGTTCAGTTCCACATTGTACAAATTTCCTCCCTGCATGGTCAACATCAACTGTTCCCCGTTCGTGGAAATTTGGGAGGAAACACTTAGCGGCTGTGGTTCACTGATGACCACATCCAAACAAAATTCTTCATAATCATTGGTGCCGTCCGTAGCCGTGATACATACCACATAGGTGCCTGCCGAAAGGTTTTCCAAAAGGTAGGAGTCTGTGAAATCGGCATTTTCGTTGACGCCGTTACCGGTGGTTACCACGCTATAGGTCAGTGAGGTATCCTCTACATCTATCTGAAAGGAACCGTCATTATTGTTGCTGCAGCTTTCACTTTGTATGGCAACCCTAAAATTATCCGCGGGAAATCTGAACACCGGACAGCCATCCGTGCCCACCTCGGTCCCTGGAGGTGTTCCCAGGCAGAGATCGTCCCCATCATCAAAAACGCCATCCCCATCCGCATCTGGCCTAAAGCTGCCTTCCACACATATTTCGAGCGAAAAAGCGTTTAAAGAGCCTCCATCGGCCGGGGCGGTATCCATAATCCGTAGGATCCAATCCCCCTGAATGGACTCGCCGTTAAAGGAAGACAGAAAACCCAGTGGTTTTACCGTTCCGGTAATGCCAGGGCTTCCTCCGCAAACAAAAGTTGCAGCAGCCTCATCATCAAAGGTTGCATTGATATCCCTTAGATTCCCACAGGATTTGGAGGTAAGCACCACAGTAGTCCCTTGAGGCGAGGTAAGGCTTATGACCAGATCGGCCAGAAAACTGTGTGCAATGTCCAAACTTACATTGACATCGGCCACGGGAAGGTCGTCCAAAAAGGAAATGGTGGAAGTCACCGTAGGCGTTCCCGTGGTAGAGATCTCCAAAGGCAGGCCCGTAGCAATCTCGGTATTGCAGTTTACGTCGATGGTCGTAAAATTAAAGGCAGGACCAAAAACCCCCTCCCCACACTCATTTTTTGGTTTTATCCGCCAGTAATAGGTGGTTAGTTCCTGCAAGGTAGTGGTAAGGTACTGATCAAAGATCACCGTAGCCGATTCCAACACGGATCCAAAGCCAGGGTCTGTACTTATTTCCACATCATAGGAAGTATAGGCGGCATTTGATTCCCATTGAAGCAATTGCTGCAGTGCGGCGTTCTGGAGACCATTGGCCGGGGCCGTCAAGTTCACATTTGAAAAGCTTGTATTGTAAATGTTCAGGTCCAGGACCACGTTTTGGGTAAGGCTGGCCGAGGTAGCGGTAATGGTAATGGGATAGCTGCCCACGGCAACAGCGGCCGTATTGGAAAAAGTCAAATCTACCGGGGTACCATCAGCAGTCGCGGTAGTCGGTGAAAAAGCAGCGCTTAGGCCCGCAGGAATATTGGTAGCGCTAAAGGTAACCTGCTCGTTAAAGCCCAGATCGGTTTCATAAACAAAAGGTATGGTGATATCGTCCGATTGACATACCGTAAATTCCAGTGCATCAAAATCCAATACGGCCTGCGCTGCGTTAATGGTAAAATTGGACGTATTTACCGCAAAGAAAATATTGTTTTTTGCCCGTACCATAATGCGTGCACTTGTTGTCGCAGTTGCGGGTAGTAAGACCGTATGGGCGCCATTATTGGGAACATCCTCGGCCAAGAATATTGGGAAACTGAGCCCTCCATCGGTAGACAGCAAGATATCCACCATCTGTGCATTTATGGGCGTTTCGTTGGTTTGCGCCACATCCCATAGGACCTCCTGTGAGGTTCCTGCCGTATAGGTTTCACTAGTAGTCTGTGAGGTCACCACAAAGGGGCCTGCATTGTTCACCACCCTGACCTTTACCAAATCGGAAGCCACTTGGCCGCCCCCATTGGCATTATCCCTAACGGTGAGCGCAAAATTCATTTCGCGTGCAACATCCGACACGGTTTCCCAAGCCGAATTGGTGGCCGGATTGGTCTGGACAAGATTTCCCTGTACTACCCTTGCCAATTGGGGGAAATAACGTTCTGGGCTAAGAGAAGGTCTTCTAGACCTGAAATTGGCGCCACTTGGATTTGTTGGTCCAAAAGTGGCGGTCGTCACCACTCCGTCATCTATCTGTTCCCAAGCATAGGTGAGGGTATTTCCATCGGGGTCTGTCGCATTTCCCGTAAGAACAAAGGCCGTAGAGCGCGGAATCACAAAATCACCCGTTGCCGTGATTACCGGCGGATTGTTGGTCAAAGGCGTTTCCATCGCGCAACTAGTCGTGCCCAAATATGCGGTAATCTGAAGTATGCTAAAATAGTGGAAATAGTCATCACCGTTGGGTGCCACGTTGTTGCCCGGCGCTATACCTGCATAGCCCATAATCGTGGTACCACTGGCCGGTTCTGCTTGCACCGAAGTGCCTTCGGACTCAAAGGACCAGGTGTGGTTGGCCCCAAACTGGTGTCCCAGCTCGTGCCCCACAAAATCCAGGTCGTATGTATCGCCCTCGGGGGTCGTACCCGAAGAAAACGCACTTCCCTTCTGACCATCTCTACAGACCGACCCAATAAAACCGGCGTTCCCGTTATCGGTATCCTGGTGAAAAAGATGTCCTACATCGTAATTTGCCTCGCCTATAACACTGGTCAGGGTAGTTTGCGTCTGTGAATTGAAATTGCCGGTATAGGGATCCGTGGCCGCATCCGTATAGATGACTTGATCGGTATTGGCCACCAGTTCCAGGGTAACCGCCAAATCGGTTTCAAAAACCTCGTTTACCCGGGTTAGGGTAGCGTTTATGGCAGCTAGGGCATCTGCAATGGTGCCCCCATGGAAGGCGGTATATTCCCCGGTCGCCGAAACGGCAATCCGATATTTTCGCAGCACTTGATCATCCACCAGTTTAAGTGTAGTACCTCCCAGGAAGGTAGTGCCTCCCAGACTTTTTTCCACGTCCGAACGCGTACGACAGATAAAGCCACTATTTGCAAAATCTTTGGAATCTTTGTTATAGACAACATAGCGGTTACTTTCCCTGGTCGTTTTTTGCATAAAGGTGGTACTGCCCTTATCCGTATGTACGATCATACTTTGTACGCCCCTATGGGAAACGCTAAAACGTATTCTATCCTTTTTATTGGTTAAGCTATATCCCTTATAGGACCTAATTCCCGGATATTTCGCCGCCAATTCCGGGGACAGTACGGATGCTTCGGAAACCTGAAAAGGTATGAGGGTTCCCGTTTCATCCGGAAAGTAAACGGTTTTTTCTCCGTTAACATCCTTCCTTCCCGCCTGTAACTGTCTTCTAAAGGCTTCCTGTTCTAGCGAAAATACCTTGGTTTTTTGTAGGTCCAAATGTTTTATGGACCTCCCCATAACCGTGTTTTGGGGTGCTTCGGCCTGCCAATAATCCGTCTGCGCATACCCGTAAAAGCAGGCAAAAAATATGGTTATTGGCAAAACAAGACGTAGTTTTGTAATCATCTGGGGTTATATGATAAATCAAATGTAAGCCTTTTTCTTATTTTATTTGAGTGATAACAGTCCAAAGCATTTCCAAATACGACGAAACGCGGTCCACGGCCATAACCATTGGCACTTTTGATGGTGTGCACCTAGGTCATAGAAAGATACTTAAACGCCTCATAAATGATGCCAAAACCTTAAATTTAAGGGCCACGGTACTCACTTTTTTCCCGCACCCCAGGATGGTGCTTCAAAAAGATACGGATATAAAGCTTCTGAACACCATTGAGGAACGCATCCAAATATTGGAAGAAACCGGTTTGGACTGCCTGATCATCCATCCATTTACCAAGGAATTTTCCAGGCTTTCGGCCACGGAATTCGTAAGGGATATTCTAGTTAATAGCCTAAGGATCAAAAAAATAGTCATTGGCTACGACCACCGCTTTGGTAGAAACCGAAATGCGAACATAAACGATCTTACCGCCTTTGGGAACACCTTGGATTTTGAGGTAGAGGAGATTCCGGCAGAGGAAATAGACCATGTATCCATTAGTTCCACCAAAATAAGAAAGGCACTTCAGGAGGGCGATATCAAAACGGCCAATACCTACTTGGGATACGCCTATATGCTTACAGGCACCATAAAAAAAGGAAAGGGTTTGGGGAGGCAATTGAATTTCCCCACCGCCAATCTTTTGATCGAGGAAGGCTATAAGTTGATTCCCAGAAACGGGGTCTATGTGGTAAAAAGTAACTTGGATAATCGGGTAATCCATGGGATGATGAATATTGGGTACAACCCTACCGTCTCGGGCAAGGAAAAAAGTATTGAAATCCATTTTTTTGACTTTGAACAGGACCTCTACAATCATAAAATCCAGATACATATTTTAGAACGGATCCGGGACGAACACAAGTTCGATTCGGTGGAAGCCCTGAAGGAACAATTGGAAAAAGACCGGGAAACATCGCTCGCCCTAATTGCCAAATAAATGCTGAACAGGTTTCTTTTTAAGAAAATCGACAATAGCTCCCTAATCATTTTTAGGGTCTTCTTTGGTATCTTGATCGGTTTTGAGTGTTTCGGGGCCATAGCGACCGGATGGGTGCGAAGAACCCTGATCGCTCCGCAATTTACTTTTTCCTTTATCGGTTTTGAGTGGCTGCAGCCCTTGCCTGGACCGGGCATGTACCTCTACTTCTTTATTATGGGCATCTTGGGCATATGCATTGCGCTGGGATACAAATACCGATGGAGCATTATCTCCTTCACCCTCCTCTGGGCCGGAGTGTACCTAATGCAAAAAACATCCTACAACAATCATTATTATTTGTTGGTATTAATATCGTTTATCATGATATTTTTGCCAGCAAACCGGGGTAGCTCCTTGGATGTCAAACAAAATCCTTCCCTGAAGACCAATGCCATGCCCCAATATGTAAAATGGATCGTGGTGGGACAACTTTTGATTGTCTATACGTTTGCCTCCCTGGCCAAACTGTACGAGGACTGGCTCGATAATAGTTTTATCGAAATTTTAATGCGGAGCCGAGCCGATTACTTTCTTATCGGTGAGTTTTTGCAGCAAACATTCGTCCATAAGGCCATTGGATGGTTTGGAATCATTTTCGATCTGCTCATTATACCTGCCCTGCTGTGGAAACCCAGCCGAAAAATTGCCTTTGCACTGGCCATTTTCTTCCATCTGTTCAACTCCGTTGTGCTGCAAATTGGGATTTTCCCCTATTTGGCATTGGCCTTTACCGTATTCTTTTTTGAACCGCAGACCATACGGAAGCTGTTCTTCAAGGGAAGGGACTTGTATACCGGAGCGGAAATCGAAGTCCCTACTTACAGAAATCCCCTGTTATTGGGCCTAGGTCTCTATTTTTTGATCCAATTGGCGTTGCCCGTAAGGCATCATTTTATAGAAGACGATGTATTGTGGACGGAGGAGGGGCACCGTATGAGCTGGCGAATGATGCTCAGAAGCAGGTCGGGTTCTACTTCCTTCAGGATAGTACACCCCCAAAAGGGAACATCGGAGATCGTGAAGCTCCAGGATTATCTTACCAAAAAACAGCAGAGGAAAGTAGCCTGTTATCCTGATTTTATCTGGCAATTTGCCCAACATATTAAAAAAGAATACGCTAAAAAAGGGGAGGATATAGAGGTCTACGTAAGGTCTAGGGTCAGCATCAACGGAAAACCGTACAAAACCTTTATAGACCCCAAAACCGACCTGACCAAGGTTTCCTGGAACCATCTTGCCCATCACGAGTGGATTTTGCCTTCAGAAAAAAGGAAATGAGGCTTTCCCATGAATTTGAAAGCTTTAAATTTGTGCTCTAAATAAAAATCAATGCTACAGTTACAGGCTATTCGTGAAAATAAGGAGGACATTCTTCGCGCTTTAAAAAAGCGAAATCTTGATGCTTCCCCCCTATTGAACAGCGTTGTGGAATTGGACGAAAAACGCCGTGGTATCCAGACCAAACTGGACAACACCCTAGCAGAGTCCAACAAACTTTCCAAGGAAATAGGCATGCTCTTTAAAAGCGGCAAGGCGCAAGAGGCCAATGCACTAAAGGAACAAACAGCTGCGCTAAAAGACCTTTCCAAGGAGCTGGGCGAAGCATTGAACAGCACGGCAAACGAGCTTCAGACCGTGCTGTACCAGATTCCGAACGTACCCCATGACAGTGTTCCTGCAGGGGATTCGGAGGAGGACAATGAGGAGATATTCAGGGAAGGCGATATACCTCAATTGGATAGTAAGGCCCTGCCCCATTGGGAATTGGCAAAAAAATACGACATCATAGATTTTGAACTGGGAGTCAAGATCACCGGGGCGGGTTTTCCTGTATACAAAGGAAAGGGGGCCCGACTGCAAAGGGCTTTGATCTCTTATTTTCTGGATAAAAATACGGAAGCCGGATACCAGGAAATCCAGGTACCCCATTTGGTGAATGAGGCCTCGGGCTATGGCACCGGACAGTTGCCCGATAAGGAAGGGCAAATGTACCACGTGCAGGCCGATGACCTTTACCTGATCCCTACGGCAGAGGTGCCGGTTACCAACCTATTTCGGGACAACATCCTACAGGAAAGTGAGTTCCCCATCTGCTACACGGCCTATACTCCTTGTTTTAGGCGGGAAGCCGGTAGTTATGGTGCCCATGTCCGGGGCCTTAACCGCTTGCATCAGTTCGATAAGGTAGAGCTGGTCCGTGTAGAACATCCAGACCATTCCTATGCCGCTTTGGACGGGATGGTAGCCCATGTAAAAACCCTTCTGAGGGAACTCAAATTGCCCTACCGCATCCTCAGGCTCTGTGGCGGTGATCTGGGCTTTACCGCTGCGCTTACCTATGATTTTGAGGTCTTTTCCACAGCCCAGGACCGCTGGTTGGAGATAAGTTCGGTCTCCAATTTTGAGGCCTATCAGACCAATCGGTTAAAACTCAGGTTCAAGGACGGCAATGGGAAAAGTCAACTGGCCCACACCTTAAACGGAAGTTCCCTTGCCTTGCCCAGGGTATTGGCGGGCATTCTGGAAAACTACCAGACCGAGGCGGGCATACAAATTCCTGAAGTGCTTGTACCCTATACGGGCTTTGATATACTAAACTGATTCCCATGGATGCAAACACAGTGGTCCAGGCCTATCTCAAGCACCTACAGGAAGGAAATATGGCCCAGGTGGTAGCGCTTTTTTCCGAAAAGGGCCTAGTGGTCTCGCCCATTTACGGTACCCGGCCGGCAGCGGAGTTTTATAGCCTCTTGGCCAAGGACACCCAAGCTTCGGAACTCCATTTCAACGGCCTTTTTGAAGAAAAGGACACTGGACGGGTCGCCTTGCTTTTTGATTACCATTGGACCCTAAGGCATGGTAAAAAAGTGACCTTCACCGTTGTGGACATCCTGGAGCTGGACCAAGACTTTAAAATAACGAAGCTCAGCATCATTTACGATACCGTAGTCAGCAGGGAACTGGTAAAATCACTTTAAAATAACCGCAAAAATGGCCATTTGACCATATTATGGTTTCTTTGGCAGTTTATTTTAGTGGGCTTGCTTAAATTTGATAAATTTCCAATATGAGATGGATCATTCTTTTGGCAGTCTTGATCGTGTCCCACCCTGTTTCGGCACAGGACGATTTTCTCGCCAAACAGTACTTTAACGATGGGGATTTTAAGAAAGCCGTGGTGTTCTACGAAAAACTTGCCGAAAGAAATCCGCGAAGGACGGATTATGCCGAAGGCCTAGTGGCATGCTACCAGCAGTTGGAGCAATATGATAAGGCCCAAGCATTTCTGTTCAAGAGCCTGAGCCTGCCCAATGTGTACCCCACCCTATATATTGAAATGGGATACAATTATGCGCTACAGGACTTTCCCGAAAAGGCCGAGGAGTATTATAAAAGGGCCTTGGCGAAAATAGATGAAAATCCCAATTACGGCTACGGCATCGGGTTCCGTTTCCACAAATACGTGTTGTTGGAGCATGCCATAAAAGCCTATTCCCGGGCCATGGAGCTAAATCCACAGCTAGACTATAACTTTCAATTGGCCCGTATCTATGGGGAACAGGGAGACGTGGAAAAGATGTACGAGTCCTATCTGCAATTGGTAAGCAATGGCAAGTCCTCCAAATCCAATGTGCTGCGCAATATTGATGATTTCATCACCTCGGATGCCGAACATGAGAATAATAGTGCACTCAAGCGTATCCTGCTCAGAAGAGCCCAAAAAAGTCCCAATTTGCTTTGGAACGAGCTTTTAAGCTGGCTTTTTGTGCAGCAAAAACAGTACAACAGTGCATTTAGTCAAGAAAAGGCCATCTATAGGAGAGCAGAAGGCGGATCGCTACAACGGCTACAGGGCCTTGGCAATCTGGCCCTGGAAGATAAGGAAATTGAAGTGGCGCAGGATGTTTTCAAGTATATTCTGGAAAACAGTAGAGATCCAGTCACCAAACTGAACGCCGAACTGAACCTCATCGACATTGAACTTTTAGATCCAAGCCCCAAACAGCTCCAACAGGTCCAAAAAAGCTTTCAGGAACTGATCCAATATTACGGATACCGGAGTCAGACCCTACAGCTTCAAATTGCCTATGCCAATTTTTTGACCTTTAGGAAGGATGACCCCCAAAACGCGGTGGGCATGTTGAAAAAGTGTTTGGAACTTCCATTGAACCGCTACCAGCGGGCCTATACAAAAATGGCGCTTGGAGATATTCTTGTCTTCGATAGGAAATTTAACGAGGCCTTAATCTATTTCACGCAAACACAAAAAGACCTAAAAAATGATGTGCTGGGACAGAATGCCCGATTCAAAGTGGCGCAGACCAGTTTCTATAAAGGTGATTTTGACTGGGCTCTGACCCAACTTAAAGTGCTTCGGGGCTCCACCTCCCAACTCATTGCCAACGACGCCATGCAGCTAAGCTTGTTAATTTCTGACAATTCCCTGGAGGATTCTACCCAAACTGCCCTTAAAAAATATGCCAGGGCCGATCTTCTGGCCTATCAGAACAAGACCCGGGAAGCCATTACCGTATTGAAGGACATTCTGGAAAACCATAAAGGCGAAAAGGTAGAGGACGAGGCGCTTTTGAAACAGGGGAAGCTTTTGGAAGGCATAAAAAACTACGAGGCGGCAGAATTCAATTATCAAAAAATTGTAGAGTTCTATCCCAACGATATTTTGGCAGACGATGCGCATTTTGCGCTGGGAGAACTGTACGGCAATATCTTGAACGAGCCAGAAAAGGCCAAACGTCATTACGAGAAAATAATATACGACTACCAGGACAGCTATTATTTTCCACAGGCGAGAAAAAAATATCGGGTCTTGCGCGGGGATGCGATCAATTGAGATGGTACAGCCCACTTTCGCAAACCAAAAAACCATTGTAACGAACTTTAGCACCATGTACATCTACAACGTTACCATAAACATTGAGGAATCCGTTCATGACGAATGGCTCGGCTGGATGCAGGAAATTCATATCCCTGATATGTTGGCGACCGGGAAATTTTCACAAGCCAAAATATGCAAGGTGCTTGTGGAAGAGGAAAACGGAGGCATTACTTACGCCGTGCAATACACCACTGGAAGTAAGGAAATCCTGCAGCAGTATTATGAGGAAGATGCAGCACGTCTACGGCAAGACGGCTTAGCGCGTTTCAAGGATAAATTTGTGGCCTTCAGAACGGAACTGGAAATCATAAGCGAACATTAGGGGTGTATGGGAAAACATAAAAAAAAAGGCCCACTTCAAAAGAAGCGTAAAAAGCCTTGGCAAGAGGAAAGTCCGGTGAAGGCCAAAAAACATTTGGGCCAACATTTTTTAAAAGACGAGGAAATTGCACGGAAGATTTCGGAAACCCTTTCCTTTAACGGATACGGTAAAGTCCTTGAAATTGGACCGGGAACCGGTGTGCTTACCAAATATCTTTTGCAAAAGAATACTGACTTGGTAGCCATGGATCTGGATTCCGAATCCATTGTCTATCTCAACCACAGTTTCCCTTTGGAATACCCCCAGCTATTTGCCAGAAAAGGGAAGTTCAGGGTCTTGGAGGCCGACTTTTTAAATTATGATATTCAAGGGCTATTTGGAGCAGAGCCTTTTGCGATAACTGGAAATTTTCCCTATAACATTTCTACCCAAATTGTCTTTAAATTATTGGACCTAAAAGAACAGGTCCCAGAGTTCTCCGGAATGTTCCAACGTGAAGTGGCCCAACGCATATGCCAAAAGGAAGGTAGCAAGACCTACGGTATTCTATCGGTTTTGGTGCAAGCGTTCTATGAGGCCGAATATCTTTTTACCGTACCTCCACAGGTCTTCGACCCGCCCCCCAGGGTACATTCTGGCGTACTAAGACTGATCCGCAAAGCGAATTTTGCCCTGGATTGCGATGAGTCCCTGTTCTTCAAAGTGGTGAAAACGGCCTTTAACCAACGTAGGAAGACGTTGCGCAATAGCCTAAAAACATTTATGCTTTCCGAAAATTTAAAAGAAGATGCTATCTTTGATCGGCGTCCGGAACAATTGGCGGTTGCCGATTTCGTTACGCTGACAAAGAAGATAGCAAATGACATCGTTTAAACTCACCGAAGATCTTATAGCTGATATAGAACAGCTTGTTGAAAACCAAAGGGATACACAGCTGGTATCGCTTTTGGAAGAGGTGCACTACGCGGATGTTGCAGAAATCATAAATGAGCTTAACGAGGATGAGGCCACCTACCTTATTAAACTCCTGGATAGCGATAAAACCTCCGATATCCTTACCGAACTCGATGATGATGTAAGGGAATCCATTCTTAGGAATCTTTCCACTAAGGAAATAGCCAGTGAGTTGGAGGAACTGGATACGGATGACGCCGCGGACATCATTGCCGAATTGCCAGAAGAAATTGTACAGGAGGTTATTTCGGAAATCGAGGATAGGGAACATGCTCAAGACATTGTAGATCTACTCCGATACGATGAAAACTCGGCCGGGGGGCTCATGGCCAAGGAATTGGTAAAAGTGCGGGAAAGTTGGGACGTGCTCAAATGCGTGCGGGAAATGCGGCAGCAAGCCGAAAATGTGACCCGGGTACACTCCATTTATGTAGTGGACGACGAGGACCGACTCATTGGTCGTTTGTCCCTAAAAGACCTCCTGACCACCTCTACCCGTACCCATATCAAAGAAGTATATATCCCAAAAGTAGATTCCGTAGACGTAAATGAAGACCCCGAAGAGGTGGCCAAGATCATGTCCAAGTACGATTTGGAAGCCATCCCTGTCGTTGACGAAATGGGCCGTCTAGTGGGCAGGATTACCATCGATGATATTGTGGATGTTATTAAGGAAGAGGCCGATAAGGATTATCAACTGGCGGCAGGTATCTCGCAGTCAGTAGAGGCAGATGACAGTATATGGGAACTTACCCGGGCTCGTTTGCCCTGGTTATTTCTAGGATTGGTCGGAGGTGTAGGTGCCGCGGCCATCATGGGTGGTTTTGAGGAGATGATCAGCAAACATGCCATTCTTTTTTTCTTCACCCCACTTATCGCGGCGATGGCGGGAAACGTAGGAGTCCAGAGTAGTGCCATTATTGTACAGGGCTTGGCCAATGACGATTTAAAAGGGAGTATAAGCAACCGCTTGGTGAAGGAAATGCTTTTGGCAACCCTTAACGGGCTAGTCCTGGCCGTGGTGCTTCTGGTTTTTACCTGGTGGTGGAATGGGGATTTCAATACGGCCCTTGCCATAGCCATGTCCCTGGTGGTGGTCATCATCGTGGCCGGAATCATAGGCACGTTTATTCCCTTGTTTTTGGACAAAAAAGGGATAGATCCGGCCATAGCCACCGGACCCTTTATTACGACCAGCAACGATATTTTCGGCATCCTCATCTATTTTTGGATCGCCAAATGGATTCTGGGCATATAACCTTAAATGCAAACCGATGAAAAATGGCCTTATCAGCATGGTATTTATGACCATCGCATGTGTGGTTTACGGTCAGCAAGTGCAGGAAACCATCCTGTCTAACCATCCGGGTCAGGACCGATACGGCAGCTATTCCCCAGACGGGAAACACATTGTTTTTGAATCGGATCGGGACGGTAACTGGGAAATATACAGGATGGACGCCACGGGTGAAAACCAGGAACGGCTGACAAAATCGGACGTTGAAAACCGAAGACCCAGTTGGCACCCCAACGGAAAGAAGGTCTTATTTGAGTCCAACAGAAATGGCCGTTTTGAACTGTATGAACTTTACATCCGCACAAAAAAAATTAAAAAACTATCCCTGCCACCCCTAGAGGGTGAACCCATGTTCGCTCGCTATTCCCCTGACGGCAAGACCATCGCCTATTCCAATAAAAAATCAGATCAGGAAGCGGAAATCGTTCTTGTAGACCGCAAGGGAAGGTTATTGGCATCGTTAACAAATAATGGATTCAGAAGTTTTTATCCCTCCTGGTCACCCCAAGGCGATGCCCTTTTGTTCTTTTCCAGACATGAGACCAACAATGAGGACGATGAAATCTACAGCATTAATTTGGATGGATCGGGTCTTGACCGATTAACCCATTGGCCCAAGCATAATTTTTGTCCGGCTTGGTCCCCGGACGGAAAAAAAATAGCCTATGTTACATCAATGGAAGGCACCAGACCCGAAATTTATGTCATGGACACCAAGGGGCAAAACGAGTTTCGAATTACCTATAACGAAGACGGGGATACCCTTCCCAACTGGTCTGGGGATTCCAAGAGACTATTGGTTACAGGGTATAGGAACGGGAACTTTGAAATTTGTGAACTGACCTTTTTGGACTAGGCCGTCCCCTTGAAAATAGAATTGACCCTCCCACACACAGACCTATTTTACAAACTCCTTGTAAGAAAAGTACCTCCCCGGGATTGGTGCTTTTTTAGTACTTTTATTTTCCGATTTCGAACCCCCAGAATACACGCTTAAGATAAACACATTGATTTTATGAAACCCATCAATTTAAAAGAAAAACATGCCGCCTTTGACAAACGGTGGCATCCCCATCAAATTGCCGTGGTAGATGATATGCAAGTCATCCTGGCCAAAATTCAGGGAGAATTTGTATGGCACGCCCATGAGCATGAGGACGAGCTTTTCCAAGTACTCAAAGGTACCTTGTACATGCAGTTCAGGGACAAGACCGAAGTGGTGCGCGAAGGAGAGCTCATTGTAGTGCCCAAAGGAGTGGAACATTGCCCTGCCACCAAAGGAGGTGAGGAGGTGCATCTTTTGCTTTTTGAAAAACTGAATACAGCTCATACCGGTGATGTGCAACACGAAATAACGCAGACGCATTATCCAAAAATTTGACCCTACCCTATGAGAGTACTGCACCTGGATACGAACCATCCGCTACTTATTGAGCAGCTTACCGCCTTAGGCTTACAGAATGATGAGGATTATAG
This sequence comes from uncultured Flavobacteriaceae bacterium, assembly GCA_947494825.1. Classification (GTDB taxonomy): domain Bacteria; phylum Bacteroidota; class Bacteroidia; order Flavobacteriales; family Flavobacteriaceae; genus JBNGOQ01. Next base: position 439,899 of record CANLWN010000003.1, read on the forward strand.
TTCCCCCAACGAGGAGGTCCTACAAAAAATACATGCCTATGACGGTATCATTATCCGCAGTCGTTTGACCATTGATCGGCCCTTTTTGGACAAGGCAACCCAATTAAAGTTCATTGGTCGCGTTGGGGCGGGATTGGAAAATATCGATGTGGCCTATGCCCAGGAGAAAGGAGTGTTTTTGGCCGCTGCACCAGAGGGCAATCGTAACGCAGTTGGGGAACATACCCTGGGTATGTTGTTATCGCTTTTTAACCAATTAAACAAGGCCGATGAGGAAGTACGCCAGGGCAAATGGGACCGTGAAGGCAATCGGGGAACGGAACTCGATGGCAAGACGGTAGGTATTATCGGTTACGGAAATGCCGGAAAGGCCTTTGCCAAAAAACTGCGCGGTTTTGATGTGGAAACCATTTGTTATGACATTTTGGAAGGTGTTGGCAATATTGATGCAAGACAGGTAGACCTCATGGAACTACAACAAAAATCGGATGTGATCAGTCTTCATGTTCCCCAGACCAAGGACACCATGGGCATGATAAACAAGCGGTTTATCAACGCCTTTCAAAAACCTTTTTGGCTGCTAAACACTGCAAGGGGTAAATGCGTGGTAACACAGGATCTGGTATCGGCCTTAAGCACAGGTCAAATCCTGGGGGCAGGATTGGATGTATTGGAGTATGAGAAGAAGTCTTTTGAGCATATGTTCCAAAATGTAGGTGGGAAAAAGCAACTGCCAGAGGCCTTTCAATACCTTACCTCATCCAACAAAGTGCTGCTTTCACCGCACGTTGCGGGTTGGACCATAGAGAGCAAGAAAAAGTTGGCTCAGACCATCGTGGACAAAATCAAAGCCGAATTTTACTAAATTCGAAGGTGAAAAAAACCGTACTGGTATTCGGACTGCTTATCTTGGCGCTGCTGCTACTGTTCCAAATAAGCAAATATTCCATAGTTAGCGGCAACTTACAGGTCGAGATGGCCATAGCTGTGGTCGCCATCGTTTTTTTTCTTATCGGGGTATACCTCAACAAGAAAAGCCTGCATAGGAACAAGCTGCCCCAAGGCGAAATTGATTACCAAAAAATTGAGGCCTTGGGCCTTAGCAAAAGGGAGTACGAGGTACTTCGCGAAATCTCAAAGGGCGCTTCCAACCAAGAAATCGCAGATCGTTTGTTTCTATCGGAAAGTACGGTAAAGACCCATGTTTCCAATGTCTTGCTAAAACTAAACGCCAAACGCAGAACACAGGCCGTACAGATTGCACTGGAGATGCAGATCCTATAAAAGACCCATTTCTATCCAAGTTATGTTATTTTGGTACTTTAGTATGAGTGCCATCTAGGTGGTAAAAACTAGTTTTGAACCCAATGCCTTTACCAACCATAAAACTGGAAGTTTGCGTCGGGGGTATATAGGTATACAAGCATCTACCCCAATCCATTATGCGGTGGCAATGCAGATAATTAACCATCAACCATTAAACCATCACATATGAAAAGTACCGTAATCAGATTTGGCGCCCTTGGGTTTGTCCTAGGGCTGTTATTGTTTCTTTCCGGCCTATATTTTGGACAGGGAATGGATTATTCCATGGGAGAGGTCATTGGCTATGCCACCATGATCGTTTCCCTGATTTTTGTCTACTTTGGAATAAAACACTTTAGGGATAGGGAAAATGGTGGGCAACTCAGCTTTGGCAAAGGATTGACTGTGGGACTGCTTATTTCTCTTTTCACAGCAGCGGGCGTTGCCATTGCCGATTATATCTATACCACCCTGATCAATCCAGATTTTTTTGAGTCCTACAAAGCGGTAATGATAGCGCAAGGACATACCGGTGAACTACCGGATTATGGAAGTGCGTCCGTAGCGGCGCTTATGTTCCTTATGGTATTGATCATTGGTCTGATCATCTCCCTCATTTCGGCGCTGATGCTTCAACGCAAAAACTAACCTTATGCGATACGAAGCGGCAACACCGGAAGAATACATAGAACAACTCCCCAAAGATCGACAGCAGGTTATGCGCAAACTGAGGTCGGTGGTCTTGGAGAACCTGCCCGAAGGATTCGAGGAAACCATGAATTACGGAATGATCGGCTACGTTGTTCCCCATTCGCTTTATCCGGAGGGCTATCATTGCAGTCCGGAACTTCCCCTGCCCTTTATGAACCTGGCCTCCCAAAAAAACTTTATCGGGGTATACCATATGGGCATCTATTCCAACAAGAGCCTCTTGGATTGGTTTGTAGAAGAATACCAAAAGCAGGTACCGACCAAATTGGATATGGGAAAAAGCTGTATTCGGTTTAAAAAACTGGAAACTGTCCCATATGGACTTATTGGGGAACTATGTACAAAAATTAAGGTTCAGGATTGGATCAATTTTTATGAAAACGCAATTAAAAACAGAAAAAAATGAAAAACAGGGTAACAGGACTGGGCGGTTTTTTCTTTAAGACAAAGGACCCGGATGCAATTAAGAAATGGTACAAGGAACATTTGGGCATCCCAACGGATCAGTACGGATGGACGTTTTGGTGGAAGGACAAGGAAGGTAACGACTGTTCTACCCAATGGAGTCCCTTCAAGGAAGACACCACCTACTTTGCCCCTAGCAAAGCCCCTTTTATGATGAACTTCAGGGTAGAAAACCTGGAGGAATTACTCAAAGCGCTCAAAGCGGAGGGGGTTACCATAGTTGGGGAAATGGAAACCTATGATTACGGCAAATTTGGTTGGGTCCTGGATCCGGAGGGTAACAAACTGGAACTTTGGGAACCGGTAGACAAGGCATTTTTATAAGGTGGGGGCCAAACGGCTCATTTAGGGTTGCGAAGATTGCTCCTTGGTTTAGGAAGCAATAAAAATTTTAACCCGATAAAAATTATTGTTACATTTAACAATAGTATTAACCACCAAAAAAACAACAAGATGTCAGACGAAAATAAGGATTTGGGCGATAAGGCCGAAGATGCTTTTGATAACGCCAAGGATGCTGCCAAGGATGCAGCTGAAGATGCCAAGGAAGCGGCAAGTGATTTTGCCGAAAGTGCCAAGGAAACCGCCAAAGAGTTTACCGAAGGGGCTAAGGAAGCTTTCAATACTGCAGGCGGTGACAACAAAAAAATATTAGCGGGCATCCTGGCCATCGTACTGGGAGGTTTCGGGATTCACAAATTTGTACTGGGCTATAACAAGGAAGGCATCATTATGCTCGCCTGTACACTGGTACTTGGAGTTCTTACCTGTGGTATTGCGGGATGGGTCATTTGGTTGATCAGTTTGATCGAGGGGATTATCTACCTCACGAAATCTGACGAGGAATTCTACAACACCTATCAAGTAGGCAAGAAACCCTGGTTCTAATCAATGTATAAAGTCAGATTTTTTACCGTCTGACTTTTTTATTACGTTTTATTATCGTAATATTGCAATATATAAATATGTTATGGGCATTACCAAAACAGATATCTTCAATACCGAACAAAATGAATTGGCCGTGATCTTTAGGGTACTGGCCAATCCGGCACGAATCGCCATTCTGGAATATATAAGCGGTCAGGACGCCTGCATCTGCAATGATATTGTTGAAGAAATTGGGCTGGCCCAACCCACTATTTCGCAGCACCTTAAGGAATTAAAAAGTATTGATTTGATCAAAGGTGAGATAACGGGAAAAAAAATATGTTACTGTATTAACCTGGAGAAATGGTCCGAAATACAAGGGCTGTTAAACTCCTTTTTCGAAAAGACAAAATTTAACTGTTGTTGATTTAAACATTCATTTTATGCAAACCAAGGAATTTTTATCATTGTTAAAGGAACATCCCAAAAAAAGCCTTCTCTTCGAGTATCGGGATGGGCATACCGTGGGAGCCAACTATCACATAACCGAAGTTAAGAACATCACCGTAGATTCGGTAGACTGCGGTGCGGGAACCGATTTTTGGAAGGAGACCGTCATCCAACTTTGGGAGAGTCCGACTGAAAGGGATAAAAAGGACTATATGTCGGCTTACAAAGCACTGGGCATTCTCAAAAAAGTAAACGGCATTAAACCTCTGAACCAGGATACCGAGCTAAAATTCGAATACAGCAATGCACATTTTCATACTGCACAGCTTTTTGTGAACGACATCCAGGTAGCTCCAGACCGACTGCTGCTTAAGTTAGGTGTGGAAAAAACGGACTGTAAGGCCAAGGAAACCTGTGGGGTGGCCGTTGGTGCCACGGAGGAGGCGTGTTGCGATCCGGCTAGTGGCTGTTGCTAACCATAGGGTATATGGAACTTAGAGCAATGAAACCAAAAGATTGGCATAGGGTCTCCGCCATTTACGCTGAAGGAATCGCTACGGGTTTTGCTACTTTTGAGACCCAGGTTCCCCCCTACGAGGATTGGGACCGGGCACATTTGAAAGATTGCCGGGTAGTTGCCATAGAGGACGAGCATATTTTGGGATGGGCGGCCCTATCTCCAGTGTCGGGCAGATGTGTCTATGGAGGCGTGGCCGAAGTAAGTGTATACATAGGCCAGTTTAGCCGGGGTATGGGCGTAGGGAAACGGCTCATGGAGGCGCTTATAACACAAAGCGAAGCGGCCGGTTTTTGGACATTGCAATCGGGTATTTTCCCGGAAAACACCTCGAGCATTAAATTGCACGAACGCATGGGGTTTCGTTTTATCGGCGCACGGGAACGCGTAGGTCAATTGCACGGTGTTTGGAAGGACAACCTGCTTTATGAAAGAAGGAGCAAGCGGGTAGGTGTGGATTGAACTTTTGCCCTACAAACAAAATAGATGGCTGTACCTATAGGGTCGGCACAAGATAGCAACAAAAACCCTTGGACTCCGGTCAAAGAAATTAAACCCAATTAAAAGAATGAAAAACATTTTAGTCCTGTGTACAGGCAACTCCTGCAGAAGCCAAATGGCCCATGGTTATCTCAATCAACTCCAAAATGGTTTGGCCCAAATTTACAGTGCAGGTATAGAGACCCATGGTTTAAACCCGGGGGCAGTGGCCATTATGCGGGAAGATGGTATCGATATTTCCGGACATACCTCCAACCATGTGGACGAATACCAGGGCATAAGCTGGGATTTCATCATTACGGTGTGCGATCATGCCAAGGAAAACTGCCCTTTTATTCCATCAAAAGGAGCAGAGCGTATTCACCATAACTTTTTTGACCCCTCCAAGGTAGAGGGAAACGAGGAAACCAAGCACGCCGCCTTTTTAAGGGCGAGGAACGAAATCCGCGAGTTTTGTACGCGCTTTGTCGAGGAAAAACTTGCCCAGGGCTAGAGTTTTGAACCTTCCGTAAGTTTCCGTTCCAACTCGGCCTGGAACTCTTCCATAACGGGTTTAACGGTACTTTCGGGTAAATCCGCAATTTTGATATACATTAATCCGTCTACCGAATTGTTGAAGAGGGGGTCCACGTTAAAGGCGATGACTTTTGCGTTTTGTTTGATGTACTTTTTGATCAACACGGGCAAACGCAGACTTCCCGGTTCTACCTCATCAATAATGCGATCAAATTTGTTCAGATCGGCCTTCGTCTCGTCAAAGACGAATTCCTTGTCTGCATCTTTCAATTTTACTTTGAATTCCTTTTTGGGGTGTATATATTGGGCCACATAAGGGTCCCAATAATGCGATTTCATAAACTCGATCATCAGGGACTTGGAGAAATTGGAAAATTGGTTGCTAATGCTTACCCCACCAATTAAATATTTGTGTTCCGGATGCCGCAAGGTAGTATGTACGATACCCTTCCACAATAGGAACAATGGCATGGGCTTTTGTTGGTATTCCTTTACGATATAGGCCCGGCCCATCTCAATGGATTGCCTCATCATCCCATAAAGTTCGGGCTCTACACGGAACAGGTCCTGAAGGTAAAATCCATCGATTCCATATTTTTCAAAGATATCGGCGCCCATTCCCATACGATAGGCTCCTACAATGTTCTTTTCCTCATCGTCCCAAAGGAACAAATGGTAATAGTAGGAATCAAATTCATCCAAATCAATGGAATTATTGGTGCCTTCGCCTATGGCCCTGAAAGTGACCTCGCGTTGCCTGCCAATTTCCTGCAGAATGAACGGCATATCGGCCTTTTTGGCCAAAAAGACCTCGTAGTTCTTGCTCTGCAACAATCTACAGTCCTTTTCCCGTAATCGTTCAATTTCGCCCTCGATTACCTCGGTACGTACGGCAGAAGCTATTCGCCTGGGAGGTTTGGGTATCTTTAGGGTAGAAGGCACTTTATCGATAAGTCGCTCCTTCTCGTACGCATTGGCAAGAATATATGTTTTCTTCCGCAGCAGATCCGAAAACTCCTCCAGAGTCTTGTTTTCCTGTTGCGCCGTTACGGAAATGGGTTGGCCGATCCTTACCCGGATGAGCCTATTTCTTTGGGAGGTGACTTCTGATGGTAATTTTGCGGTCCTGAAAACATCACTGATCTTTGACAAGCGGTAGAACAGCCTACTGTTCTTTGCATGGAAATATATAGGCACTACCGGTACTTCGGCACGTTGTATGAGCTTTAGGGCGGCCTCTTCCCAAGGTCGGTCCACAATCAGTTTCCCGTCCCGATAGGTAGAAACTTCCCCGGCCGGGAAAATACCCAAGGGGTGGCCTTCCCTTAAATGCATAAGAGCGCTTTTAAAGCCCGATACGCTGCTTTTGGCATCCTTGTGGTTTTCAAAGGGGTTCACGGGCAATATGTATCCGGCCAGCGGTTCCACCCGATGCAACAAAAAGTTCGCAATAATCTTAAAATCGGGTCGGTGCTGCAACAGTAGTTTTAACAGCAATACACCGTCAATCCCCCCCAAGGGGTGATTGGAAATGGTGATATAGGGGCCTTCTTTGGGCAAACGCTTAAAATCCTCTTCAGGGATTTCGAACTCTATTTCGTAATACGCCACCACGGCATCCAAAAACGCGACGCCCTCCAGGTGTTTATGCTTGTTGTAAAAACGATTGATCGAAGCAATTTTGGTGACCTTCAACAGAATCCATCCGACGGAAGTCCCCAAAAAACCGTATTTGTGCAGATTAATTGCCTTGGCTACCTCCTTTGCGGTCACTAAACCCATGCATCCAGAAATTAGATAACCGTAAATATAACAAAATAGCCAATGGCATCCCCCTTTTAACATTCAGGGATGCCGGAATTGTCAAGTTTTCACCACCAACTGAACCGTTTCCTTTCCACGCTGCTCCAACAGTACTTCCCTCCCGTTTTGCAAGGAAGCTATGGCCTCGGCATTAAAGTGCCGTATGGTGTACAGGGAAACATTATCGTGATGTACCACTTTGAACTTGCGCTGTAGTTCGTTGAGCAGTTCGGGCAGCTTACCAAACCTATTGTCCACACAAACGGAAAAACTGATAGCGGAATTTTGAATAAGATCCACCTTCATCCTATAATCGTGGAAAAGTTTAAAGATCTCACTGATGCTATGCTCCACGATGAAAGAAAAATCCAGGGAGGACAGCTTCATGAGCACCTGGTTTTTTTTCACGATAAAACAGGGGATTTCCGGTTCCAGACCTATTCCCTTCCCTACCGTTGTCCCAGCGTCCTTGGGGCGCATAAAAGACTTTACGTGCAAGGGAATCTCCTTACGCTGTAAGGGTTGCAAGGTTTTGGGATGTATTACGGAAGCCCCGTAAAATGCAAGTTCTATAGCCTCTCGATACGATATTTTATGCAGGAGGGTGGCTTCCTTAAAGTACCTGGGGTCGGCATTCAATACCCCTGGAACATCTTTCCATATGGTAACGGACCGGGCGTTTAGGCAATAGGCCAAAATGGCTGCGGTATAGTCCGAGCCTTCCCTTCCTAGGGTTGTGGTAAAGTTATTGTCATCACTCCCCAAAAAACCTTGGGTAATATATAGGTTGTCCTCGTCCACATCCCGGGAAACGATTTGCTGCGTTTTTTCCCAGTTTACCCGTGCATCCCTATAGCTGTTATCTGTTTTGATAAGACTTCGCACATCCAACCAGGTGCTTTTTATTCCCGCCTCATTGAGATAGGCATTTAAAATGGTCGTGGAGACCAATTCCCCATAGCCTACCACCTGGTCATAAACAAAACTGTAGTTGGGCGATTTGTTCCATGCAAGGAAACCCTGTACTTCTTCGAAAAGCAATTTTACCTGATCAAAAACAGGGTGCTTGGGGTTGGTGAACAAGGCCCCCGTTATTTCCTTATGAAAGGAAACGACTTCCTGCAAGGCCAGGGCCAGGGAAGCCTTATCCGTAAAATACGAATCGACCACTTTTTCCATGGCATTGGTGGTCTTGCCCATGGCAGACACTACCAACAAAGTATGCTCATGGCCTACTTCCTCGAGTACCGCCACCAGGTTCCTTACCCCCTCTGCATCCTTGACCGATGCTCCACCAAATTTGAAAATCCTCATAAATTTCCTATAAAGTTTTGTATTCCCTGTTCATCCAATTGCACTACATCCCAGTCTCGCATTACTTTGGCACCCTTGCCCTCGTAAAAGGCAATGGCCGGTTCATTCCAATCCAACACTTCCCAACTAATCCGTTTTACCCCTAGGCGGTGTCCGTACTTGACCACCTCGGTCAGTAGGGCGCTCCCCAAACCACTTCCCCGCATAGATTCGGTAACGATGAGGTCCTCCAAATGGATTACAGGGCCCTTCCAGGTAGAATAGCGTGGATAAACCAGGGCCATCCCTACCAAGGTGCCGTTAGATTCCGCTACAAAGCACTGAAAAAGCTTGTTCCCTTCAAAACCATCGGCCACTAGATCGGCAACGGTCACCTCTACGGCTTCGCTTTCCTTTTCAAAGATGGCGAGTTCCCTGACCAGTCCCAAAACCTGGGCCATATCTCCAGCTTTAGCTTCCCGAATGATGTAATCCATAACTGTTACAAATAAAACACAAAGTTATAAATATAAAAAACTATTCCCTGGCGAAAACGTTATAGTTTCACAAAATACACGATATTTGTTCACAAATAAAACACTATTCCATTCATGCAGAAAGCGAACCGTACACTGGGGGAATTTATTATTGAAAACCAGGCCTCCTTTCAGTATTCCTCCGGAGAACTCTCCAAGCTTATACACGCGATCCGTTTGGCCGCAAAAGTGGTCAATCACGAAGTAAACAAGGCCGGACTCGTCGATATTTTAGGCGCCGTAGGCGACACCAATGTCCAAGGGGAAGACCAGCAAAAACTGGACGTCTTGGCCAACGAGAAATTTATACAGACCCTGAAGAACCGGGAAATTGTGTGTGGAATTGCGTCCGAAGAGGAGGACAATTTCATCAGCGTCAATAGTCATGACGAGCAGCATCTCAACAAATATGTGGTCCTGATCGATCCGCTCGATGGTTCCTCCAATATCGATGTCAACGTATCGGTGGGGACTATTTTTTCCATCTATAGAAGGATTACCCCGGTAGGCACCCCAGTGACCCTGGCCGATTTTCTGCAGGCCGGTAAAAATCAGGTGGCCGCGGGTTATGTTGTTTATGGTACCTCTACCATGTTGGTCTATACCACGGGCGACGGTGTAAACGGATTTACCCTAAATCCGGCCATCGGTACCTTCTACCTCTCGCATCCAAATATGCAGTTCCCGGAAACAGGGAAAATCTATTCCGTTAACGAGGGCAACTATATCCACTTTCCCCAGGGCGTTAAGGACTATATCAAATACTGTCAGAAGGAAGAGGGCGATCGCCCCTATACCTCGCGGTATATTGGTTCTTTGGTTTCCGATTTTCATCGGAATATGATCAAAGGGGGAATTTATATGTACCCCAAGAGCAGTACCGCCGCCAAGGGAAAATTGCGCTTGCTTTACGAGTGCAATCCCATGGCTTTTATTGCAGAGCAGGCCAACGGAAAGGCCAGTGATGGCTATCAGCGCATCCTGGATATTGAGCCCACGGAACTTCATCAGCGCGTACCCTTCTTTTGCGGAAGCAAAAAGATGGTGGAAAAAGCGGAAGAGTTTATGAAATAGCGATTAAGGGAAGGAAACTATAGGAATCAAGGTTTCTGGAAAGCATTTTACAATTACCTAAAGTAAAGTTGGGCTCTTTTGAGGTCATGATTTTCAAATAGTTGCGCTACACTCCCTACTAACGGACCATCCTTCTAAGCACGCTGCATCCATCCACATAAAATTATGAACCTAAGTCTATGAAATATGCGGTAACGACTATTTCCTATTCGCTTATCCCCTAAGACCTACAGAGGGAACGCCTGAATCAGCGATTCATGTTTTTGATCTCATCGATGAAATTATCTCGGTCTACCCCGGCGTGGACCAATTTAAGGGCCTTATCCACCACATAGCCCACATTTCCCGTGGAAAACCCAAGGCCAATCCCCAAGCGTTCCAACAAACCGGTCTGTTTTTCCCCAAGATGATGATCGGCGTATACCATTCGTGCCAAATCGTACAGGCGTTCCAAACGGATATCATAACTCGTTGGAGGGGTGATCGGATGCGATTTATAATCCTTTAAAATTTTCTTATAATCGGCCTCCGAAATATGGAGTTTAGCGGCTAGTCTATGTAAAAAAGCCCGCTCTTCCTCTGTGATTATCCCATCGCTCATGGCTACCCGAACAATGGCTGCAAAATGGGACTGATTGCGCTTTCTGAACCCGCTATCAAACAAATCTAAAATAGACATACAATGTGAAATTTATGGCAAATATAAATCTTTAAACCGCATCATTTTAAATTGTGGAAACTTTATTTTAGGGCAAAATTTGTACCTTCACAGGGCTATGGGAAAACCCCTTCTTGAATTTACGGAAAGTGGTATTTATTGTAGTGCGGCCGGGGTGTTTCTCGACCCGTGGAAGCCGGTTGACAAAGCCATTATCTCGCATGGACATGCCGACCACAGTCGCTGGGGCCACAAAAAATATATTACCCACCACCGAAACGTGCCCATAGTGAAACACCGCCTGGGTGACATCGTCATTTCCGGTAGGGAATGGGGTGAATCCTTTACAGTGAACGGCGTGGAATTTAGTTTGCATCCGGCCGGTCATATCATTGGTTCATCCCAAATACGGGTAGCCTACAAAGGAGAGGTTTGGGTGTTCACCGGGGATTACAAGACAGAGGATGACGGCCTCGCCACCCCATACGAACCTGTACGCTGCCATACTTTTATTTCCGAATGTACCTTTGGCCTACCCGCCTTTAAGTGGGTCCCGCAGAAAGACGTTTTTAGCGAGATCAACAGTTGGTGGGCCACGAACAGGGCCTTGGGCAAAACCTCTGTGCTTTTTGGATATTCCTTGGGCAAGGCACAGCGTTTATTGAAACATTTGGACCCCGGCATAGGAAAAATATATACCCATGGCGCCATAGAGAACATGACCGAGGTGCTTAGACACTTGGAACACTTCCCCGCAACAACCCGCATTACTGAGGAGACCAAGAAGGAAGCACTTTTGGGCCATATGGTTTTGGCACCGCCCAGCGCCCATGGGAGTCCATGGATGCGAAAAATGGCCCCTTATGAGACCGCCTCGGCCAGCGGTTGGATGGCCTTTCGGGGCGCTCGAAGAAGACGGGCCATGGACAAAGGTTTTGTACTAAGCGACCATTGTGATTGGGACGGCCTTTTGAAAAGCGTGGAAGCCACTGGTGCCTCCAAAATAATCTGCACCCATGGCTATACCGATATTTTTTCCCGTTTTCTAAGGGAGAAGGGCTACGATGCCAGAACGGAAAGCACACAGTATGAAGGGGAAACCGGTGAAGTGGATCCTGAAACCCAAAAAGTTAGGTAATGAAACGTTTTGCCCAACTGATCAAAATATTGGACAGCACCAATAAGACCAACACCAAGGTAGATGCTTTGTCCGCCTACTTCCAAGCTGCGGACGACCGGGATAAGGTGTGGACGATTGCCATACTTTCGCATAGGCGGCCGCCCCGGCCCGTCAACACCACCTTGCTGCGCAGCTGGGCGTCCGAACATGCCAATATTCCACTTTGGTTGTTTGAGGAAAGTTATCACATCGTAGGGGATCTGGCAGAGACCATTGCCCTGGTCCTTCCCTCCCCACGGTCCAGAACGGAAAAAACACTCACCCAGTTTCTGGAGGAAATGATCAGCCTCAAAACCAAACCGGAAGAAGAAAAAAGAAGCTACCTCATTGAAAACTGGAAAGATCTGGACTACTATGAACGTTTTGTCTTTACCAAATTGATCACAGGTGGGTTCCGAATTGGGATTAGCCAAAAATTGATGACCCGAGCCCTGGCCAGGGCGACCCAAATGGACGAGGATGTGCTCGCCTATAAGCTCATGGGCAATTGGGATCCCGGCAGTATCTCCTTTACCGATCTGGTACTAAAGGAAAACGAAAGCGATTATCTTTCCAAGCCCTACCCATTTTACTTGGCCTATGCCATGGAAGGCAAGGCCGAAGATTTGGGCGATGTAACCCAATGGTCCGCCGAGCACAAATGGGACGGTATTCGGGCACAACTGATCCTAAGGAATAGCGAAATCTTCGTTTGGAGCAGGGGCGAGGAATTGGTGACCGATAAATATCCGGAGTTTCAGGAGTTTGTGGGCCGTATTCCGAACGGTACCGTTTTGGACGGGGAGATTCTTCCTTATCCTAATGGGGGCATTGGTTCCTTTAATGAATTACAGACCCGAATTGGCCGAAAGACAATCTCCAAGGCCTTGCTGGCAAAAACGCCTGTAATCTTAAAAGTCTATGATCTGTTGGAATGGGAGGGGAAGGATATTAGGGGCAAAAGCTTTTTGGAAAGAAGAACGCTTTTGGAGACGCTTTGTAAAAACCTAACAGTGGAAAAGGACCCGTTACACCAACCCTTGACCCACCTACAGCTTTCCCAAACCATGCGTTTCAACTCTTGGGAAGCTGTGGCCAGGGAACGTGAACAGGCACGAGAAGCTAAAAGCGAAGGCCTTATGCTAAAGCATTGGGATTCTCCCTATCGGGTAGGCCGCAAAAAAGGGGACTGGTGGAAATGGAAGGTAGATCCCCTTACCATCGATGCCGTGCTCACCTACGCCATGCGCGGCCATGGCAGGCGAAGCAATCTTTTCACGGACTACACCTTTGCCCTTTGGTCGGAAACCGAAACTGGGGAACGGGAATTGGTCACTTTTGCCAAAGCCTATTCCGGGCTTACGGATGCTGAATTTAGGCAGGTGGATGCCTGGATCAAAAAGAACACCCTGGAACGCTTTGGCCCCGTCCGTAGTGTGGTCCCCCAGCATGTATTTGAAATTGCCTTTGAAGGCATTGCGCTTTCCAAAAGGCACAAAAGCGGTGTTGCTACCCGTTTTCCACGGATCCTTAGATGGCGGCAGGACAAGAAGATCGCGGATGCCAATTCTTTGGAGGATTTGAGGGCACTGATTCCGAGCGAAGAGAAGGAATTCGCCAACAACAAAAACCGATGAAAAAAGGATATACCTACATCATGACCAACAAAAATAAAACCGTATTGTATGTGGGTGCTACGAACGATATTCAAAAACGCATCAATGAACACAAAAACAAAATCCATAAAAATTCTTTTACCGCACGCTATAATTGTGATGTATTGGTCTATTTTGAAGAATACAATAGCGTAAAGGATGCATTTATTCGTGAGAAACAGCTAAAAGCGGGAAATAGAAAGAAAAAAGAAGACTTGATCAATTCCATGAATCCGGAATGGCAAGACCTATCAATCAATTGGATAGATAAAAATTTTAACCTAAGAAAAATTCCCTAGGAAGCCGAAAAGCATTATGGCAGTTTGCTTCGCTTCGCTCGCAAATTATGAACAACGACCAACTATACCAATTGGCAAAAAACTGGTTTCATGCACAGGACTGGAAGCCCTTTGCTTTCCAAAAACAAAGCTGGAAGGCTTTTTTACAGGGCAAGAACGGCCTGCTGAATGCCCCAACGGGAAGCGGCAAGACCTATGCACTCTGGTTTCCCATAATGTTGAACTATCTGAAACAAAACCCCAAGTACAAAACCACGCATAAAAAAGGGTTAAAGGCCGTTTGGATTACGCCCTTACGCGCACTTTCGCACGAAATAAAACAATCTGCCGAACGCGTGAACGAAGATTTGGGAACAGGATTGACGGTAGGCATCCGTAGCGGGGACACTTCCGCCAAAGAACGGGCCCAGCAGAAAAAAAACATGCCAGACCTGCTCATCACCACCCCGGAAAGCCTGCAACTGCTGCTCTCCTCAAAAGGGTACGACAAAACCTTTAAAAACTGTTCGGCCATCGTCGTTGACGAGTGGCACGAACTTTTGGGTACCAAACGCGGCGTACAGATGGAGCTGGGCCTTTCACGCCTTAAAACCATCGCAAAGGATTTAAGGATTTGGGGCATCTCCGCTACCATCGGTAATCTGGACCAAGCCAGGGAAGTGCTACTGGGCCCTACAAGCAAGGCACTTCAAAATTCGGTGCTGATCAAGGCCAATCTCAACAAGAAGATCAAGGTAAAAAGTATCATTCCCAAGGAAATGGAAACCTTTCCTTGGCGAGGCCATCTCGGCATCCGCCTATTGGAAGACGTTATTCCTATCATCAACAAAAGCAAGACCACCCTGCTGTTTACCAATACCCGGAGCCAATGTGAAATCTGGTTCCAGAAAATACTGGAAAAACACCCCGAATACGCAGGGGAAATTGCCATGCACCATGGGAGCATCAACAAGGAAACCCGCATCTGGGTGGAACAGGCCATACGACGCGAAAATCTTAAAGCGGTGGTCTGCACCTCTAGCTTGGATCTGGGGGTAGACTTTGCCCCTGTGGAGACCGTGGTGCAGATCGGGGGACCCAAAGGAGTGGCACGCTTTCTGCAAAGGGCGGGTCGCAGTGGACATCGTCCCGGAAAAGAAAGTGTCATTTATTTTTTGCCCACCCATGCCATAGAGTTGGTAGAGGCCTCTGCCCTGCAGCAGGCCGTGAAGCTCAAGGCCGTAGAGGACAGAATTCCCTACCTCAACAGTTTTGACGTCTTGATACAATATCTGGTTACGCTGGCCATCTCGGACGGTTTCTATCCCGATCAAATCTTTAAGGAAGTAACAGATACCTTCTGTTTTCAGGCCCTTTCCAAGGCACAATGGACTTGGTTGTTAAACTTTATCGTATTGGGCAGTCAGAGCCTCCAAAGTTATGATGAATACAAAAAGGTAGAGGTAGAGTCAGACGGCAGGTTTGTGGTGCACCACCGGGGCATCGCCATGCGCCACCGTTTCCAGATCGGCACTATCGTGGGCGATGCCAACCTGTCCGTAAGATATCAGCGTGGTGGTTATATCGGTACCATCGAAGAGTCCTTCATCTCCAAGTTGACCCCTGGGGACGTATTTACCTTTGCCGGCAGGAACCTGGAATTTATTAGAATCAGGGACATGCAGGTCCATGTTCGCAATTCCACAAAAAAGACGCGGAAAGTGCCCAGCTGGATGGGCGGACGTTTGACCCTCTCGGCCCAGATGTCCCGCTTGTTGAGAAACGAGCTGTACTCGGTCTATAAGGACCCCGCCCAGCAGTCGTCAGAAATAAAGGCGCTACATCCCCTTTTTGAGCAGCAAGGCCTGGAAAGTGCAGTGCCCAAACCTGATGAATTTCTCATAGAGACCTTTAAGACCCGGGACGGATACCACCATATTTTTTATCCCTTTGAGGGCCGCTTTGTTCATGAGGCCATGGGCAGCCTACTTGCCTATAGAATTAGCTTGCTTTTGCCAGTGACCTTCTCCCTGGCCTTTAACGATTATGGTTTTGAACTACTGTCCGATCAGGAGGTAGATATGCAGCAGGTTTTGGACAATGATCTGTTCAGCACCGCCTACCTTTTGGAAGACCTTCAAAAAAGCCTGAACTCCACGGAAATGGCCCGTAGGAAGTTTCGCGACATCGCCGTCATTAGCGGCCTGGTCTTTACGGGCTATCCCGACAAAGGCATCAAAATGAAACACTTACAGAGCAGTTCGCAATTGCTCTTTGATGTCTTTCGGGAATACGAATCCGATAACCTCCTCTTTCAACAAGCATTTACAGAAACCTTTGAACATCAATTGGAGGAGGGACGTCTGCGGTTGGCCCTGGAGCGAATCGCGCGTCAGGAAATCCTTTGGAAGGCCTGTAATAATCCTACCCCCTTCTCCTTTCCCATCATTACTGACCGGCTACGCGAAAAACTCTCCAGCGAAAAACTGGCAGATCGCATAAAACGGATGTCGGCCAAATTGATGCGGAAATAAATTTTACTGCTTGCAATGCGGCTTCCTTCCCTCTTGTTTAGGGAACAACTTTTAGTACTTTTGAGGGTATGTGTACCCAAAACATTCAAATACAGGATCAATCTTTTGTCCTGCACCCTATGGGTGTCTTGTTCTGGGAGCAACAATCCTTGTTGCTCATCAGTGATGTGCATCTGGGTAAAATTTCCCATTTTCGAAAGTATGGGGCAGCCGTACCCCAAGTGGCATTGCTTAAAAACTATACGGCCCTGGATGCTGCGGTCGCTTTTTTTAACCCCAAGACTATTTGTTTTATGGGCGACCTGTTCCATTCTGCCATGAACAGTGAATGGAAATTGTTCCAGGAGTGGACGGCCCAGGTACGGGGGAAGATTATCCTGGTAAGCGGTAACCACGATATCATTTCCCCATTGAAATATGAGGAAATGGGCATTGAAGTAGTGGACCAACTGATATTGAACGGGTTTCTGTTGACACATCATCCCCAGGACGGAGGGGATCTTTTCAACATTTCGGGCCATATCCATCCTGCGGTGCGCCTTCGGGGAAGCGGTCGACAATCCGTAAAACTTCCATGCTTTTTTCGAAGTCCGCAACAGCTTATTCTTCCCGCCTTTGGCGAATTCACCGGAAATCACGTGCTAAAACCCAATAAAAGGGATACCGTGTACGCCATTACGGAAAATGAGGTTATTTTAGTGGCCAATTAATGCCAAAAACATGCTCACCGATCAAAAACAACTGTTCTCCCTGCCAGAGGAAATCACCTATTTAAATGGAGCGTACATGGCGCCCCAACTCAAAGCCTCCGAGGCCATCGGAATTGAAAACCTAAGGCGGAAAAATCATCCCTACGCCATCACGTCCGAGGATTTCTTTTCGGAGCAAACAGTGCTTAAAAAACGTTTTGCCGAACTCGTCCAAATATCGGACTACCGCAATGTGGCCCTTATCCCGTCGGTTTCCTATGGCATCGCCAATGTAGCCAACAATGTGACCCTTGCCCAGGGCGAGGAAATCGTATTGGTGGATGAGCAGTTTCCCAGCAATGTGTACGTCTGGAAACAACTCGCCAAGAAAAAGGGCGCTTCCCTGAAGATTGTGGCTCCCCCCCAGGATTTTACGGCTAGGGGCGAACAATGGAACAAAAATATCTTAAAAGCCATAACCAGTAAAACGGCGGTGGTGGCCATGCCCCATGTGCACTGGGCAGACGGTACACTTTTTAATTTGAAAGCGGTACGGGAGAAAACCAGGGAGGTAGGTTCCCTATTGATCATAGATGGTACCCAAAGTGTGGGCGCCCTGCCTTTTTCCGTTGCCGAACTGCAGCCCGATGCCCTGATCTGTGCAGGATACAAGTGGTTGTTGGGCGGATACTCCCTGGGGGTCGCTTACTACGGTGATGTCTTTAACCATGGCGACCCTATTGAACACAGTTGGATGAACCGCTTGCACAGTGAAAATTTCTCGGCCCTTACCCAATACGAGGATGAATTTTTACCAAAAGCGGGCAGATATTCCATGGGAGAGGCCAGCAGTTTCATTTTGGTGCCCATGCTTATCAAGGCGTTGGAACAATTGTTGGAATGGCAACCCAAAAACATCCAGAACTACTGCGGGACCATCTCCATGGACACCGTGGAAGCCCTACGCAGCAAGGACTGTTTCGTGGAGAATGATGCCTTTAGGGCCAAACATCTGTTCGGAATTTATCTCCCCAAAGCCATGTCCCTGGAAACGATAAAGCAAGGCTTAGTGGATCAAAAAATCTATGTCTCCTACCGGGGGAACGCTATTCGGGTGTCCTGTAATGTCTATAATACCGAAGCGGATCTTAAGAAACTGTTATCCTGTTTTTAAACTTAGGCTACGTGGCCGTTTTGCTTTTCATAAGAAGGATAGAGTGCCTATATTTGCACAAATTTTAACGGTTGACGCATTCTCAGATCCCACAACTGTTCTCACGGTCTCTGCCAGTGCAGAAACTGCGGAATGCTATTGCCGAGTCGCAAGATAACATCGAAATAAATGGCCTTACGGGCTCCGCACTTTCCTTTGTCCTAGCAGAGATGTTTAAAAGTGGTGAACGGCCGTTCCTGTTAATCTTGAACGACAAGGAAGAAGCGGCTTACCACCTTAATGACCTGGAGCAGCTTGTCGAGGAAAAACAGGTCCTTTTCTACCCCGGAAGTTACCGTAGGCCCTATCAGATAGAGGAAACGGACAATGCCAATGTGCTACTGCGGGCCGAAGTGCTGAACCGGATCAATTCCAAGAAAAAACCAGCGCTTATCGTCACCTATCCCGACGCCCTTTTCGAAAAAGTGGTCACCAGAAAGGAACTTAACAAGAATACCCTAAAGATAAAGTTGGGCGATAGCCTAAGTCTCGATTTTTTGAACGAGGTCTTGTTCGAATATCAATTTAAGCGCGTGGATTTTGTTACCGAACCCGGGGAATTTTCTGTACGGGGAGGTATCGTGGATGTCTTCTCCTTCTCCCATGATGAACCGTACAGGATAGAATTTTTCGGGGACGAGGTAGATAGCATACGTACCTTTGATGTAGAGACGCAACTATCTACGGAAACGGTCAAGAAAATTACCATTATTCCAAACGTAGAAAACAAATTTTTGAACGAGAACCGGGAGAGTTTTCTGCGATACATTTCGCCCAAGACCGTGGTATTTATCAAAAACAGGGACATGCTCTTTGGAAGAATCGATGCTTTTTTCGAGAAGGCCAAGAATACCTTTGCCCAACTCTCACCAGACATAAAACACGCCGCGCCGGAAGAGCTGTTTACGAGTTCTGGCCTGCTTAAAAAGCAGCTGCCCGATTTTATGCAGGTAACCCAGGGCCAACGCGGTACCGACATCAGCTTTAGTACCCGCCCCCAGCCCTCCTTTAACAAGAAATTTGACCTCCTGATCCAAGACCTGGATCAGAACCATAAGCGCGGGTATACCAATTACCTCTTTTGTGCCTCCGAACAACAGGCCAAACGGTTCCACGATATTTTCGACGAGGTAGAAGCGGAGGTGCATTACCAAACCGTAGTTTTTCCACTCTACCAAGGGTTTATTGCCGATGACCTACAAATAGTTTGTTATACGGACCACCAGATTTTTGAGCGCTACCACAAGTTTCATCTCAAGAACGGCTATGCTAAAAAACAGGCCATTACCCTTAAGGAACTCAACAAGTTGGAAATTGGGGATTACGTTACCCATATCGATCACGGTATCGGCAAGTTTGGTGGCCTTCAAAAAATAGATGTGGAGGGCAAACAGCAAGAGGCGATCAAGCTCATGTACGGGGAACGCGATATTCTTTACGTGAGCATCCATTCCCTACATAAGATTTCCAAGTTTAACGGCAAGGATGGGGCGGTACCCAAAATCTATAAGCTAGGGTCCGGTGCTTGGAAAAAATTAAAGCAAAAGACCAAGGCAAGGGTCAAAAAAATAGCCTTCGACCTCATCAAGGTCTACGCCAAGCGCAGAATGGAACAAGGCTTCGCCTACGATCCCGACAGCTACCTGCAACACGAATTGGAAGCCTCCTTCATCTATGAGGATACCCCCGATCAGACCAAAGCCACGGAAGACATCAAGAAGGATATGGAGAGCAAACGACCCATGGATCGGCTAATCTGCGGGGATGTGGGCTTTGGAAAGACAGAAGTGGCCATCCGGGCGGCCTTCAAGGCCGTGGACAATGGCAAACAGGTGGCCATTCTGGTACCTACCACCATCCTGGCCTTTCAGCACCAAAGGACCTTTTCGGAGCGCTTACGGGAAATGCCGGTGACCGTGGATTATATCAATCGGTTCAGAACGGCCAAGGAAAAAAGGGAGACCCTGGAAAGACTGGCAGCCGGAAAGGTAGATATCATTATTGGCACCCATCAGTTGGTGAACAAAAATGTAAAGTTCAAGGACCTGGGCCTATTAATTGTGGATGAGGAGCAAAAGTTTGGGGTTTCGGTCAAGGACAAGCTTAAAGCGATCAAAGAGAATGTGGATGTGCTTACCCTCACGGCCACTCCTATACCCCGTACCTTACAGTTTAGTCTTATGGCTGCGCGAGACCTATCCGTGATCAACACCCCGCCGCCCAATAGGTATCCTATAGAAAGTCAGGTTACCCGTTTTAACGAGGAAACCATAAGGGATGCCATTACTTACGAAATTCAACGGGGCGGACAAGTGTTCTTTATCCACAACCGGATAGAAAACATAAAGGAGGTAGCCGGAATGATACAGCGCTTGGTCCCAGACGCAAAATTAGGCATCGGCCACGGACAGATGGAAGGCAAAAAACTGGAACATTTAATGCTTGCCTTTATGAACGGGGAATTTGATGTACTGGTATCCACTACCATCGTGGAAAGTGGACTGGACGTTACCAACGCCAATACCATTTTTATCAACAATGCCCACAATTTTGGTCTTAGCGACCTGCATCAAATGCGCGGACGCGTGGGCCGGAGCAATAAAAAGGCCTTCTGTTATTTCATTACCCCCCCTTACGACATGATGACTACGGACGCCAGAAAAAGAATACAGGCCTTGGAGCAGTTCACTGAATTGGGAAGCGGTTTTAATATTGCGATGAAGGACTTGGAAATCCGTGGCGCCGGTGACCTGCTGGGCGGCGAACAAAGTGGATTTATCAATGAAATTGGCTTTGATGCCTATCAAAAAATTCTATCCGAAGCCATAGAGGAGCTCAAAGAAGATGAATTCAAGGAATTGTACGACACCATAGAGGGTACGGATAGGACGTTTGTGAAGGACACACAGATCGATTCCGATTTTGAATTGCTTTTCCCGGATGACTACATCAACAATATCACGGAGCGTCTCAATTTGTATACCCAACTGAACGGGGTAAAGGACGAGGAAGGGTTGCAAAAATTCGAAACCCAATTGGTAGATCGCTTTGGCGAGTTGCCAGAGCCGGCCATTGATCTTTTGAATTCGGTTCGCATCAAATGGATCGCCAATGGCATCGGTTTGGAAAAAATCGTGATGAAAAAAGGAAAGCTTATCGGATATTTTATCTCGGACCAGCAGTCGGATTTTTATCAAAGTGATACCTTTACCAAGGTATTGCACTTTGTTCAGGCCCATACGGACCGTTGTAAGATAAAGGAAAAACAGACGCGGAACGGACTGCGATTATTGCTTGTTTTTGAACAGGTACGGTCGGTTACCAAAGCTTTGGAGGTACTGGCACCCCTTGCCCATAAAAGGGAAGCCGTTCTTTAGGCCCGTTTGGAGTAGTTTTTGAGTTAGTAAATAGTGTATGAAATACAAACAGCACCTCTGGTCATTGTTCTTTTTTTATATGGTATGTAGCCTACAGGCACAACATACCATTTCGGGCAGCTTTTCCCCGGCCGGGGACTACTCGTGGCTTATCGCCTATCGGCTGGATCCCAATGCCGAGACCTATGTGGCCGATACGGCCATAAAGGAAGGCAAGTTCAACTTGCAGTTACCCCAAAATGCCAAGACCGGTCTCTACCGTATCGTGTATGCCCTTCCACAGGATCAATTCTATTTTGATGTCATTTACAACGGTGAGAAATCCGTAACCTTGGAATTCAACCCCCAAACGGGTGTCTCATTTAAAGAATCCGGGGAAAACCAGCTCTTCTATGGTTATAGGCGTTCCATAAACACAGTAGAAAGAGCTATCGTGGACTTTTACTCCAACCAAAAAACGGACAAGAACGAATTCTTGGGGCTGACTGCTAAATTAAAGGGCGTTCAGGACAAGTATGAAGAAAAATCCAAGGGGCTGATATGCCAGAGCTACATCAAGGCGAGCAGACCTTATATTCCCACCACCTATGAAACGGCCCAGGTCTATGTGGCCAACAAGAAACAGGCGTATTTTGAGGCGGTGGACTTCAATGATCCTTTTTTACAGGCCTCCAATTTTTTGCGGGACAAGGTGGTGAACTATGTGTTGACCGCACTGCCCTTAACACCTATGACACCCGAGGTAAGGGAAGGAGAAATGCAGAAGAACATCCGTGTGGTGCACAAGTTGCTGCAGGAGGTAGATACAACCTTTAAAATGCGCTTGTACGATGCGCTTTGGACCCAGTTGGTGGCCAGTAATAATAATGCCGCATCGGACTTTTTATATACCCAATATTTAAAGCCCTTGGCAATGGCTAACGGAGCTACCGAAATTGTAGAGAAAGTGGCCATGCACAATAGGCTGCGCCTAGGAGCCGTGGCCCCTGAAATACGCTGGAAATCGGGAACAGCGGAGAAACATCTGCGCACCCTGGAGGATTCCGATTGCTATATATTGGTCTTTTGGAGCAGTACCTGTTCCCACTGTCTTGCAGAGTTACCTGTATTACACGAACGGTTAAGGGAAAATACAGCAGTAAAGGTCGTAGCCATAGGTTTGGAAGATGACAGGGCGAGTTGGGATCGGGAATCGGCCAAATTATCCAATTTTGAACACGTACTTTCTTTGGGCAAATGGGAAAGTGAGCTTGCCAAGCGTTACCATATAGAAAGAACACCCACATACTTTGTGCTGGACAAGGACAAACGGATCATTGCCAAGCCCCAGGCGTATGAGGAACTTATTTCCTTTCTATCCAAATAAGCTGCCTAGAGCGTCTTCAAATCCTTGATAGTGCGGAAGGCGATATCTACCTGCTCATCATTGACCAAAATGGTAAACTCGTTCGTCGTGGATATCACCTCGTACAATACAATGCCTTCCCAGGCCAAACGCTGAAAGATAAAATAGTAGATACCGGGTACCGATACGTTCTCTGCCGGTAATTTAACGGTAATGGAAGAAAGATTTTCCGCTTTTTGTGTGCACTTTTCCTTCTTAAAAAGGGTCTCTACGGTATCGTCCAAACTGTTGCTGATCACTATGTTGATCTCGTTCACCCCCCGCGAGGAGGTATAAAACACATCTTGGTTGGCATTTACTTCCTCCAGAAGTTGGGCCTGCTGTGATAAGATGGTGTCCGAGGCCAAAAAAGTATAATCCGAGAGCGAGGAACGCACGGTAATCTCCCCAATATTCTTCAACACCTTGATAATTTTGTGCGTAGCCCTGAACTCCAGATCATCGGACAAGCGTTTCAGCGCCATGACAATGGCCCCGTTTCGAATGTCCTTTCCCAATTCTTCTTCGATCTCGGGTCTTACGATCCTGGAAAGGGAAGTCAGGTTAATGATACCTTGCGCCAAGGCACTCTGTAAAAAAGGTTTCTTTTTGATGTACTGTTCTACAACAGAGGAGATGGTTTTCATAGCCGTGTGTTTGAAACAAAAATAACAATTTGTTACAAATAAAACAAATATTTAAAAATGATAGAAAGCATTTTCCAAGTGTTCTATTTCAAAGGACCCCTTGTCCTTGCGGATCGTTATAATATCAAAACGCACTTCCCGATCCAAATCGTGCGTTAGCACATAATAATCTGCCGCCATGACCAATCGCTTAATTTTTGCCTTGGTTACCGTTTCCGCAATGTGCTCAAATAATGTGGAACTCCTTGATTTTACCTCAACTACGGCCAAAATATCCCCTTTTTCCGCTATGATATCTATTTCTGCTTTTAGGTATCTGTAATTGGTGCATTTTATCAGATAGCCCTTTTCAGTAAGGAAACGGACCGCCAATTCCTCGCCTTTTTTTCCAAATTCATTGTGTTTCCCCATGGATTTCCTTAAAATCTTAAAAATCTTTGCATTTCATCGAAAAATTTAACATTTCATCGGTCTATTGACCACAAGATTGTAAATTGGCGTCTGACAGACATCGAAAATACGGGGATTTACATACTATCCCAAGTATTGAAACGTTTAGTAATAGTTTAATAGTTGCCCCTAATACTATGAACCTATAAATAACGCACCATAGACTATGGAATATTTCATCAATTGTAATACTTCAACTCTGGCGCCCTACACCGTTCCCTTGGACCAACAACGGGCCGCCCATTTGTATAGAAGACTTGGATTTAGTGCTTCTGTGGACACCATAAACCTAGCGGTTGGCCAAACGGCCGATACCTTAGTGGACAATCTGATCAACGAGGCCCTAAACTTAGCCCCTTTGCCCGCCCCTGTTTGGGCAGATTGGAATGACAACAACTATCCTGCCGACGAGGACGCCGCCAGGCAGCTGAGAAACCAGCAACTGCAGGATTGGAGAATTGCCTATACCAATGCCTTGATCGGTGGCAATCTTAGAGATCGCTTAAGTTTTTTCTGGAGCAACCATTTGGTAACGGAAGTGGACATTTACAACTGTAACTCCTTCTTATACTATTATACCAATACCCTACAACGGCATGCCATCGGGAACTTTAAGACCTTTGTGAGCGAAATGGGACTAACCAGTGCCATGCTCTATTATTTGGACGGTGCCTATAACAACGGAAACAACCCCAATGAAAACTACGCCAGGGAGCTTTACGAGCTCTTTACGCTAGGGGAAGGCAATGCCTATACAGAACAAGACATCATTGAAACGGCTAGGGCCCTATCGGGCTATGTCAATCGCGGGGAAATCGGGTGTAGCCCGGTAGCCTTTGATGCCACGGCCTTTGATGCCGGTTCCAAGACCATTCTGGGCCAGACCGGAAATTGGGGCTATGACGATGTTATGGATATCCTATTCAATGAAAGGCCCAATGAGATCGGTCGTTTCATTTGTAAAAAGTTATATGAGTTCTTCGTACATCCCGATTCTTCGGATGATGCGGGGAATGCCGAAACGATCATACAGCAATTGGCCAGCACTTTTGTGGCCAACAATTTTGAAATTGCACCGGTACTGAGCCAACTTTTTAAAAGTCAGCACTTCTTTGATGATGAGGCCATTGGTGTAATCATCAAGAGTCCGTTCGATTTTTACCTGAACGTTATTAAGGAAACTAGTTTTTCTTATGACGACAGCGTAATGCTCAATGTTATCGATGCCAGTAGGTTGTTGAGCCAAAATCTTTTTGACCCGTTTGACGTTGCCGGTTGGCAGCGCGATAGGAGTTGGATCAACACCAATTTTATTATTGGTAGATGGCTCTCCATTGAAATTCTGATCGAAGGCTTCTATCAAAACAATCCGGAACAGTTCAGGACTTTTGCCGTAAACGCGGTTGATCCTGCCGATAGCAATACCAGTAACCCCGAAATTGTGACCAGGGCCATTCTTAATAGGCTCCTGCCCAAGGGAATCCACGATGACGAGTTTGCGAACGCACTTTCCGCCTTTGCGGAGGCCGAAGGGGTTATTCAAGAATACTACAGCCCCGATTATATTCCTGGAGGATTGTCTCTATGGATGCTTTCCATTAGCCCGGAGGTTCCTTTTCAGGTTTATCTCCTACTCCAGCATATCGCAAGACAACCAGAATTTCAATTAAAATAAAACCTACGATTATGTGCAACAATCACCATATACCCGCAAATCTTGGCAAGAATGATGAAGGCCATGATATGGAACACAAGTATTGGAGCAGACGTTCCTTTCTTCAGGCATTGGGAATTGCCGGATCAGGTTCCATGATGTTGGGCAGTAATATGCTCACCGCATCCGCTCCATCACCACTTACCGCTGCGATAGCAGATGCGGAAACCGATAATATTTTGATCCTAATCCGCCTATCGGGCGGTAATGATGGCCTTAGTACGGTCATTCCCATGGAACAGTACGATACCTATCGCAACGCCCGACCCAATATCTATATCCCGGAAAGTAAGGTGTTGCAGTTGACCGATGAATACGGTGTACCTTCCTATATGACGGCCTTGGAGCCTCTTTGGGGCGATGGCCAGTTCAAGGCAGTGCATGGTGTAGGTTATGAAGGCCAAAGTTTATCTCACTTTACCGGCTCTGATATTTTTGCCAATACGGATTTGACCACTACCGGTGAATCCGGGCTCAATACAGGATGGATGGGTAGGCACTTTGAACAGTGCTTCCCAGACTACCTTTTAAATCCGCCACCAGCACCGGCCGCTATTCAGATTGGTAATTTCGGAAGCTTGGTATTCCAGGGTGAAGAAACCAATTACGCTTTTGTGACCAACAATATCGATCAATTGGAACAAATTGCGGAAGATGGTGTGGTATACGGCTTGGACGATGCCTTGTTCAACGGCTGTATGTATGGGGACCAATTGAAGTTCCTCAGAGGGGTGGCAAACACCACTTATGAATATGCCGGTAAAATCCACGAGGCTTATGAGCGTGGTCAGAACCAGGTAGAGTATCAGGAGAACAATTTTGCCAGACAATTGGCACTGTTGGCTCGCTTGATCAAAGGAAACCTGGGCACCAAGGTCTATATGATCTCTATGGGTGGTTTTGATACCCACGGAAATCAGCCCTTGGCCCATGAACGTTTAATGACCAATTTATCCGTCGCCGTGAACAACTTCTATGAAGACCTTGCCTTTACGGAACAGGATGATAATGTATTGAGTATGACCTTTTCCGAATTCGGAAGAAGGATTTTCGAAAACGGTTCCAACGGTACGGACCATGGAAAAGCGGCTCCTACCCTATTCTTTGGTTCCGGTTTAAATGGAAGTGCCTTTGTTGGAGATCATCCTTCGCTGGATAGCCCCAATGGCCGAGGCAACTTGGAATACACTATGGATTTTAGGGACCTGTACGCCACGGTTATGGCAGAATGGTTATGTGTCCCCATTCCGTTGGTAGAACAGCATTTGCTTAACCACCCCTATGCGCCAGTTAACCTAGGATTTAACTGTAGCGGTGTGGATTTCCCCGATATCGTGTATAGCGATGGGGAGCCTACATTGCCTACTCCTGGAGACCCGGAAGCCAATCCGGAACTGTTGAACGCCATTGTGCACAGGCCTTTTTATCCCACAGCGGAAACGCCACATATTTATTTGGAAATGCCATTTAGCGCACATGTAGACATTCAGTTGTTCAACATTTTGGGACAGAATCTAGGTACTGTGTTCAACGAGATGATGTTGGAAGGTTCCACTGAGATCAATATCAGGGAAAGGATGTCCTCACAGTTGGCCACAGGAAAGTACATTTACCGTATACAGGTTCAGGATCAGAAGATGAGCAAGTCGGTAATGGTTGCTTAATTACGCCCCACTATGCAACTTAGCCTTCGGCAGTACTGAAATTTTCAGTACTCCGAAGGTTTTTCTTTTATAAAGGCTTGGGATAACTCTATCCAAAATTGGTATTTTTGTGCCCTAATACAAATTTTAGATGTCCACGAACCCTCAAGCCCCTTCCCAAACAAGAAGTAGGTATACCGTCACCGCCGCACTTCCCTACACCAATGGACCCATTCATATTGGCCATTTGGCAGGTGTATATGTGCCGGCAGATATCTATGTGCGCTATTTGCGCCTTACCCATAGGGATGTGGTCTTTGTATGTGGTAGCGATGAACATGGGGTTGCCATTCCCATGAAGGCCAAAAAGGAGGGTGTTACGCCCGAGGAAATCATAGATAAGTACCACAGTATCATAAAAAAATCCTTTGTTGATTTTGGGATTTCCTTTGACAACTATTCCCGTACCTCGGCAAAGATCCACCATACCACCGCGTCGGATTTCTTTAAAAAAATGTATCGTCAGGGCGATTTTTTGGAGGAGACCACGGCGCAGTTGTACGATGACGAGGCCCAACAGTTCCTGGCAGACCGCTTTGTAATCGGGACCTGTCCAAGGTGTGGATATGAAGAGGCCTATGGCGATCAATGTGAAAACTGTGGCTCTTCCCTAAATGCCACGGATCTGATCCATCCAAAATCGACCCTTACGGGCACACTGCCCACCTTAAAGGAAACCAAACATTGGTTTTTGCCCCTAGATCGGTATGAGGATTTTCTGAGGGACTGGATCTTGGAACAGCATAAGACGGACTGGAAACCCAATGTATACGGACAATGCAAATCTTGGATCGATGACGGACTAAAACCCAGAGCAGTCACCCGTGATCTGGATTGGGGTATTCCGGTTCCTGTTGCCAGTGCCAAGGGCAAGGTACTCTACGTCTGGTTCGATGCCCCTATCGGTTACGTCTCCTCCACCAAGGAATGGGCAGAGCGGGAAGGCAAGGATTGGGAACCGTATTGGAAGAACAAGGACACCAAGTTGCTCCATTTTATTGGAAAGGACAATATTGTGTTCCACTGCATTATCTTTCCCAGTATCCTCAAGGCCATGGGCGACTATATTTTGCCAGAAAACGTGCCCGCCAATGAATTTCTGAACCTGGAAGGCAACAAGTTGTCTACCTCCAAAAACTGGGCCGTATGGTTGCACGAGTATCTGGTGGAATTTCCCGATATGCAGGACGTATTGCGCTATACACTTACGGCAAACGCTCCCGAGACCAAGGACAATGACTTTACCTGGAAGGACTTTCAGGCCCGAAACAACAATGAACTGGTGGCCATTTTCGGCAATTTTGTGAACCGTGTCGTGGTCCTTACCAACAAATACTACGAGGGGGTGGTTCCTGAACCGGGCGCCTTTTACGAAGTAGACCAAGCAACACTCGCCAAGCTTAGGACGTTCCCTCAGACCCTTTCCGCATCCCTAGATCGCTATCGCTTCCGCGAGGCCAGTCAGGAACTCATGAACCTGGCCCGGCTGGGCAACAAATACTTGGCCGATGAGGAACCCTGGAAAGTGATCAAGCAAGACGAGGAACGGGTGCGGACCATTATGTACGTGGCCCTGCAGATCGTTTCGGCCCTAGCAGTTTTGAGCGAACCCTTTTTGCCCTTTACGGCAAAAAAATTAAGCGCTATCCTCCAGCTTTCGTCGCTGGATAAGGAGACCGATTGGAATGACGTTTCCAGTCGTGAAACCCTGCTCCCTTCCGGCCACAACATTGGGCAGGCGTCACTGCTATTCCGAAAGATCGAGGACAAGGAAATACAGGCCCAATTGGATAAATTGGAGGCCACCAAAAAAGCAAACGCAACAGAAAACAAAGCCATCATGCCACAAAAAGAGACCATTACCTTTGATGATTTTTCCAAACTGGATATCCGCGTGGGCACCATTGTTGAAGCCGAGAAAATGCCCAAAACCAAAAAGCTATTGGTCCTGAAGGTGGACACAGGCCTGGACACCAGGACCATTGTTTCGGGTATCGCAGAAAGTTTCAGCGCCGAGGAAATTGTAGGCAAAAAGGTGAGCGTGCTGGTCAATTTGGCCCCAAGAGCGCTGCGAGGCGTGGAAAGTGAGGGCATGATTCTGATGACCGAAAACAGCGATGGCAAATTGGTCTTCGTGAACCCTGATGAAGATGCAGTAGGCAACGGGGAGACCATTAGTTGATTGGCAAACCAGCTCCATATGCAGCCTTAAAGGTTTTCAAAAGCAGAACAATGTCGGGTCGAGCGCAGTCGAGACCTCCATATAGCGTTCATCCATGAAATTATATTATGTCTACATTCTTAAATGCGAGGATGGTCTTACCTATACCGGTATTACCAATAATCTCTCAAGAAGGTTTTTGGAACACAAAAATGGTCTAATTAAAAGTTGTTTTACCTACAAACGAAGACCGGTAAAACTCATATTTCATCAAGAGTTCAACGACGTGGTCCAAGCGATATACTTTGAAAAAAAGATAAAAAATTGGAGTGCAAGGAAGAAACTTGCCTTGGCCAATGGCCAATATGATATGCTCCAAATTTTAGCGGAATGTAGAAACGCGACACATTCCAATTACAATCCTGAAAATGAATAAGGTCTCGACTGCGCTCGACCTGACAAATAGTGTACAAAACCCATGTTCGAAATAGCCTATAATCCCATCTACAAACGTCCGTTACCGGTGGGACATCCGTTCCCCATAATCCTGAAATTAATCAAGGGTTCGACTGCGCTCGACCTGACAAACAGTTTACAACACCCATGCTCAAAATAGCCTATCATCCCATCTACAAACATCCGTTACCGGAGGGCCATCGGTTCCCTATGATCAAGTACGAGCTCTTGCCACAGCAACTGTTACATGAGGGCTCTTGTAGCCCGGAAAACTTTTTTGAGCCCGAAATCCCCAACGATAAGTACATCGTAGCTGTACATGAACCGGAATACTTCTATGACCTGCTCAACATAAAGATTCCGCCACGGGAAGCCCGAAAAATAGGATTCCCGCTTACAGAGGACCTCGTGGAACGGGAACGCACCATCGCTGATGGCACTATGAAAGGCTGTGAATTTGCTTTGGAGCACGGCATCGCCATGAATATAGCCGGAGGCACGCATCACGCTTATACGGACCATGGGGAGGCCTTTTGCATGCTCAATGACCAGGCTATAGGGGCGCGCTATCTGCAGGCCAAGGGATTGGCCAATAAAATACTGATCGTGGATCTGGATGTACATCAGGGCAATGGAACGGCAGAAATCTTTCGGGACGACCCCTCGGTCTTCACCTTTTCCATGCACGGTGCCGGGAATTATCCCTTTAAAAAGGAACGATCGGACCTGGACCTTGCCCTTGAAAAAGGCACTGGGGACCATGCATATCTGTCCCTGCTCAAAAATACATTGGCCCGACTTATAGATACGGTAAGACCCGATTTTATATTTTACCTATGCGGGGTGGACATTATCGCAAGTGATAAACTCGGTACCTTATCCCTGACGTCGGAGGGGTGCAGGGAGCGGGACCGGTTTGTATTGAACACTTGCCATACTCACCAGATTCCTGTACAATGCAGTATGGGAGGAGGGTATTCGCCCAATATCAAAGACATAGTGGAAGCTCATGCCAATACCTTTCGCCTAGCCCAGGAAATTTACTTTTAGATTATCCAGATATGGAGTATATTCATCCTATCAAAAATAAAATTAACAACTACTTCCCCAGTTTTAAGTTTCCCATAGCACTGCTTGGTAACACTTGGGCAGTACCTTTACGAAGCCATTTAAACCTAAATAATGAATAGACTGTACCTAGTACTTTTGCTTTGTACCCTTCACCTACAAGGGCAAAATCCCGAAACCCCGGTTTCCAAAACCAACTGGCAATTGTTCACCTATGACATAGCCACCGTATTTGAGGGGGTAGGGTATGCCTACAGCAGGCCCTTGCATTGGAAAGGAAAACAATGGGCCACCTTTGGGGCCGTTATGGGCGGTACCGGAATGCTCTATCTGGTGGATCAGGAGACCTCTGATTTTCTCAGGAGGCAGCGCGAAGGCGTACCCCAGTTCATCAGGGACTACGGCACCAATTTTGGGAGTCCGCAGTACAACTATATGTTTACCGGGGGCGTATACCTCACCGGACTCTTCACCAAGGACGAAAAATTACGGCGCATGGGGGTACTTTTGCTCTCCTCGGCCACGGCGGCAGGACTGTTACAACAAATCACCAAATCGCTCGTGGGGAGGGCCCGGCCCACCAGCGGAAAAGACAAAGACTCCTTTGACCCCTTCAACTCGGACAGGCTCTACCATTCTTTTCCTTCTGGCCATGTACTTTTGGCCTTCAGCAACGCCTACGCCATTGCCAAAGCATTCAAAAGTCCCTGGGTAAAGGCGGGCATTTACACCGTGGGCCTTGTACCCGGCGTTTCAAGACTTTGGGACGGGGAACATTGGCTTTCCGATGTAGCGCTTGGGGTAGCCATCAGTATTTTTACGGTGGAATCCATAGATCGATACCTCGACAAAAAGTATGACAAGAAGTACAATCAGCAGGAAAAAAAGCTGAGCTGGGACCTGAATATCTCACCGAGACATGTAGGTATTACCGCGAGATTTTGATTCAAGGGAACAGGGAGCAGCCCCATACCATCCTATTTGAAAATTGCGTAATTTTATAACATCTTAAAATAAAGGACTATGCTATCAAAAAAATTGGAACAAGCGCTGAACGATCAGATCCGGATAGAGGCGGAATCCTCGCAGGTATATCTGTCCATGGCTTCTTGGGCAGAGGTTAAAGGTTTGGAGGGAATTGCTGGTTTTATGTACGCGCATTCCGATGAGGAAAGGATCCATATGTTAAAACTGGTGAAATATGTAAACGAACGTGGAGGACATGCTCAGATTTCGGAGCTCAAAGCACCGAAGACCGATTTTGGCAGCTTTCAAAAGCTGTTTCAGGAACTGTACGAACATGAAATTTTTGTCTCCGAGAGCATCAATGAACTCGTCCATGTTACCTTACAGGAAAAGGACTATGCCACCCACAATTTTCTCCAATGGTATGTGGCCGAGCAAATTGAGGAAGAGGCACTGGCACGGACCATTCTGGATAAAATTAACCTCATCGGGAACGACAAGGGCGGCCTCTATCTCTTTGATCGCGATGTGCAACAGATTACCGTAGAGAGTGCCGCTGCAAATCCACAGGCATGATTTAACATTTAATCTTATTTAGATTGAATTAAAATAACTATGTTTGCGCTTGTTATTCAGAACCTAGCGCATGGGCAAAAAGAAAAAGGCGAAAAAAAAGGAACTCAACAAGGCGAAGCTCAAGGAGCTGGTCCCTAAGGGTTGCAAGACCAAATGCTGCAAAAAATACAAGAAGTCGGAGGCCAAACGCTGTGGCCGTTGCCCCTGTTACGACCTTCTACAGAGAGTCGCTTAAGGGTCCCATTGCTTCGGAAGTCATCGAACTATTGAAATTTTTTCTTGCTCACGGCCGAGATTTCGGCGGGCTTACCAGCCTTGTCCCCTAGGAAGGCGCTACTGTAGCTGGTCTTGGATTTACCATATTGGTAATAGAACGCCGCCTGCAGATAGTATTGGGCATCGTGCTTGCAGTGGGTGCTGCAATGCAGCTCATGCTCCAGGTAGGCATCTCTTTTTCCTTTTAAATAGCCTTGGTAGGCCGTATAATTCCTTTTTTTTAGGGCTTTTTCGAAGTTTTTTTGATCCGTCCAGAAGTCGGCCTCGTCCGTCCCGTTCAGGGATTGAAGTGATTGTTCGTATTGGGCATCGGTCTTGGCCAGTTGTTCAAAGGCGGCCATATCCATGACTTTCCGCTGCAATTCCTGCGAAAAGATCCCCGCATGCAACAGCAGCAATAAGGCTAAAAGACCGATATGTGCTTTCCTTTTCATCCTTGGGGCTAAGGTTAACAACTTCAGGGGAATATCCCTTTAGCTTTTACCTTAAATTAGGAAAATTATTACCCCAATCAAAAGAAAGGGGGCAAAACGCCCCCTTTATCGATAAATTGTGTTAAAGAAGCCTTTCACAGCATCAGGAGTTCGTTACATCGTATTTCTGTGACATAGCGCTTTTCGCCCTCCTTGTTCTCATAGGAGCGATTCACCAGCTTGCCTTCCACCGCCACTTCCTTACCCTTGGTGAGGTAGTTTTCCACGATTTCCGCGGTCTTCCCCCAGGCCACAATGTTGTGCCATTGGGTGTCCGTGACCTTCTCCCCCTTGGCATTTTTGTAGTTTTCGTTGGTGGCAATGGAAAATTTGGCCAATTTACCGCCATTTTCCAGTTCAATCACTTCGGGATCTTTCCCCAAGTTTCCGATCAATTGTACTTTGTTTCTCAGTGCATTCATCATACATAATTTTTAAGCCCTGAATTAACTTCAGGACGGGTTAAACAGTTCATGTCATCGTCTATGCATAGTTCGATAGCACAAACATATTAGGGGTATGACAAAGGATTCGGTTAGGAAATATTTATTTTCGTTTGTAAACGTTTGTAGTCGTTTGCACATGATTAGAAATGCCGTCTATGGGGAACTATATAGAAGTTTACACTGAATGGGTTAGGAATTTTTCGGATGCTATATCCTGTATTTTTTTTCAAGATCGACCTATCCGGTTAATAGGTTACTAATTCAACCCATCAGGGCGAATAGATATACTTGTAATTCAAAGATCGAATTGCACTGTCAATGAATCGTTTTCTTAGGACGATTCCCAGACTAAACGGTCAAAACCGATGCTAAATTTATTGCCAATACAAATTATGCAAGGCCAAGGCCACTTATGCTTTGTCGGGCAATCTCAATAATACCTTCTTCAGCAAGTCCTTCAATTGGTTCAGCTTGACCTGAAACCCATGCTATACTTTCGTGGGGTTTAACGGATACAATTCCATTTTCATATTTCACATGAAATCTTTTACCCTTAACAATCAAATCTTTTTCCATAACCCCAAATCATTTATTTTCTTTAGGATTATAATTGAGGGCCGTTATTAAAGATTGATTGTATTCAGAAAGCTCATCTTCCCTAAAATAACCATACTGTATGTTCAATTGCCTAAATCTCAAGAATAGGTCAAAGCTATTGCCCCCCTCTTTTATCCACTCCAGAAGAGAGTTGAGGGCCACCTTTAAATGTGTACCTATATATGCCTGCCTACTATCTGCGCCCCTTACACCCCTTTCATCTTTCTTTTTACCTCCCGTGAGGAAGATTATTTTCTCTTCTCTTACAAAGTTCCGAAGCTGTTTGTACCTATCTCCCTTGGGTAGATGGGTTTTAAGAATTCCCTCAATCGCATAGTACAACCGATAAGATTCTTGGGGGTTCTGTTTGTCGTCTACAAAATCTATTAAGGAAATGTCCTCTTCGAAATCGTCTTCAAAGCCCAGTTCAAAACCTTTGTTGCTATCTGCCTCCTGAGCTAACTTTTTGATTTCTTCAAGCTCCTTATCTAAATCCTTTTCTTCCTTTTTCATCAATTTGATATTTTCTCAATTATTTTTTCAATTTCCTCTTTTGGATCATCTGCAATCCAGGCATTTATTTTTACAACTTTCACCGCTTTTTCCGATCCAATCAGAAAATGTCTATACTTTGGATAAAGGATGTTGCTCGGCTCATTGTTGTCATAAAGGTAAAAGCCATAAATTATGGATGGATGCACGGTATTTTCCTCAGCGAACTTTTGTACAACAAACTTATTGTCAATGTTTGGCTTTATAAAGTCCATTTTTTCCGAAGAGAACAACATACTTCTTGCAAAATGATTTGCCCTGTCCTCGTTCAACAAAAGAACATCGGAATATCCTGTCAAATGATAACCGTTACGCTCCACATCGTCCAAATCATACATCACATGGCATAGTTCATGGAACAATGTGAACCAGAGCATATCGTATCTGTCATGATAGTCGGTAAGGACAATGCAAGGCTTCCCATGAACTAAAAAAGTTGCTCCTTTCACCGCAGTTTTGGAAACATACTTTTGCACTATTACGGTTACGCCTATCACGTACAACGCCCTAATGACAGTCAGAAGACCATTCGCCTCCAACCTTGAGTACGGTCTGATTTTAGGGATTAGCTTCTTTAGTTCTTCCTCGTCAAAATCGTTGGGGTTGTTAATCTTCTCCAATTGGCTATATGCCGACTTGATCCAAAATGTATTCATCAAGTCGTCAGAGGATTTCTTGCCTCTGCTGAACAAAGGATATGCTACATATGTGTTGTAATCAAATATGGTTTCAATGCCGAAAAACTTCAAAATTCTTTCCTCAATGGCCTTAAAGTCAGTTTTGGACTTTATGAAACCTATTTT
This sequence comes from uncultured Flavobacteriaceae bacterium, assembly GCA_947494825.1. Classification (GTDB taxonomy): domain Bacteria; phylum Bacteroidota; class Bacteroidia; order Flavobacteriales; family Flavobacteriaceae; genus JBNGOQ01. The sequence goes on from CANLWN010000003.1 coordinate 475,772, forward strand.
TTTCAGCCCATCCAAATCGAAATTTCGAATTATGAAATTTGCCTTTCGATTGTCTTCAATTTCCGAAATCGATTCCGGTTTTAAAGAGGAAACGTAAACCTTTACTGTGTCTTCAATCTTTAAATCCAAGAAGTTGCTGATTTTGATAATGGAAATCAAGTCCACTTTTTTGCTTTCCCCGCTGATAATCCTTGTTAAAGTGTCCTTGTTTATCCCAATAAGATTGGAAAGTTGTCTGTCGGATGATATTCTTAACTGCTCTTTTTTCTCGTCAATAAGGTCTTTGACGCTCTTTTGGTTACTTATACCAAGTAGGCCATAAATAGCGGAAATATCAGCATCCTTATACATATGTCTCAGTTTTGAGACACAAATATATAGAAATTAATTGACAGTTGGAGTTTTTGTCTCAGTTTTGAGATCATTTTATCAATTCGCTATAGGTAATGCGATTCTCTGTGTTCTGTAAAAGTAGGTTAAATCTAGCAGATTCGCCTACTTGTCTTGTGTTGTACCTAAAGCAAAATTCGTCAACGTACAACTGCAAATGTTTTTTAGAGGTAAAATGGTAGATACCAAAAATTCCACGCTTCAACAAGGCCCAAAAGCTCTCTATTGTATTGGTGTGGACCTTTCCCCTAACATATTGACGCCTATTGTGCTTTATAACCTTGTGATCATAAACCCTTTTCAAACGCTTATAAGAAGCGTATTCATCTGTATACAGCTTAGCACCTTGCTTAACGTTCTTTACAATCTCTAGTGCCAGAGATTCAAAAGTGGTATCATCAACTTTTTTAGCGGCGACCTTTCCGCCCCTTTGGACCATTCCCAAAACAGGGGCTTTATCATCTGTTGTTCCCTTAACCTTTTTGTCGGCATGACGGTTTTTGTTCTTCCCGCCAATATACGCCTCGTCCGCTTCGATCTCCCCTTCCATTTGGTCATTGTCCATTCCGAAACATTGTCTTATTCTTGATAACATGAACCATGCGGACTTTTGGGTTATATTGAGGTCGCGCCCCAATTGTATCGAAGAAATACCTTTTTTATGAGAAGTGACCAGCCAAATGGCAAGGAACCATTTTTGCAATGGCAATTTAGTGTTGTCAAAAATTGTATTGGTCTTTACATTAAAGTACTTTCCGGTGTTCTTGCACTTATACTTGTTACCTTTACAGTCATAGACCTTGGATGTAGCGTCAAAAGGACTTACAACGTTTCCGTTCCATCGCAATTGCTCCAAATGGTCCATGCACGACTGTTGGTCGGGAAACGCCTGGACAAGTTCTAAAATCGAGTTGAAGTCTTGGTTGATCATTGCTACATCATATTGATATAACAAATATAAGTAGTTAATTACACTTATGCAAGTTTGTTTGGTGTAATTAGGTTCTAAATATGGTAATTACCAATTTCCGGGCTTTGCGAATTTTTTCCCTCCAATATCTATAATTCCACTAAATTGACAAGAACTATACCTCTTAGGTTTTATGGTGTAAGAAAGGTCTGCATAACCTTTAAGCTCATCATTCGTTCTGCCAAAAGGGAAAACCACGACAATCTTAACGCTGTCATCAATAATTCTTGCAGTCTCTATCGCAGGTATCAGATCCGTGTCACCGGAGACTATTACGTAAACTTCGCTCTGGGATTTATGCGCCAACTCCAAAAGCTTGGTAGCAATGGCCACATCGGTTTTCTTTTCCTCATATTTAATGAAATCCTCACCGCATTTTAAACATTTGACCGTCTTAGGCTTAAATCCACCATAAATAATTTCAATTCCAGTGCTTTCTAAGGCGTTTATATATCTTTCGTGCCTTGCAATACTTTGAGGCTTTTCCTCTGCGACATGATGTCTTAAAGCAGTGAAATAATAAATCCCATTAAATGAATGTCTTTCTTGAGATAAATTTTTGAAATCAGGATCGGTAAAATATGTTCTTAGTAGAGTTTTTACATCTAGCCATTTGGCCCTAATATTATGTTCGATATAGAGGTCTTCGATGGAGTGGTAAAGATTGAAACCATCTATTAAAAAGGATACATTCATTTTATGAAAAAAAACCCTCTAAACCGTAGTCGAGAGGGGACTTATAACATTTCTGCTAAAAGCGGAGTTGGGTCAAATATACATAAAATTAAAAAACACACACCTTAAATTAACAAAATAGTATGAATCTCCCTTGAACCAAAAACTAGCTATTCAGTGTAAACATATATATAGTTCCCCGTCTATGAGGCACCTGTTCCAAGGTATGTTCTTTTGATTTTGTTAAAAAAAACTGCCAATGCGATGATACACATTGGCAGTTAAAATGGTATGGTTTCAGTAATTTAGTCGTCGCAATGGCCTGGGCCAATTTCTCCATTATTATAGGCATCAAGGATGTCATTAACTGACAAAAATTGAGCTCTTAGCGGATCATCGCCCTGCAATGCTCCTATTTCGGCCGGGGTATACGTATTGAATAAATCAGTTCCCAGTGCAAGGGCCTCATCCACCTCATCGGGAGAAGAAGCGCCATTGGCAACATTGAGCGAGGCCGCAATAAACTGGTGCGCAGCCTGATAATAGCTATTTCCACTAGGCGCAGTTTTTAAAACCTGCTGATAGGTTTTACCACTTAAAAAGAAAATATCATCCCTATTGTGGGGTGCAGGCCAAGGCCCTTTTTTGGGGTTTTTCCAAAATCCTTGGGTAAGGGTACAACCTTCATCCCCTTCCTCTACATTAACACAAAAATTATCTACCGCTCCGGAACCGTCCAGCGTAATGACCAACACTTCTACGCCCGTAGCATTTACAGCAACCATTTGTTGCGTGCCATTGGCAATCATACCTATGTCACCATCGGCAATCAAAATACCATCCCCGTCGAAAGCCTCGTAAGTTCCTCCTTCCTCCGTGTCTATGGCGGTAAATTCAACAACATCGACCACTCCGGTTCCAAAACCGGAAAAATCGAACGTAAAAATACCTCCGGGAACACCATCATCATCCGGATCGGCGGCATCCAAATCCTCGGAAATAATCAACACTTCCTGATTATCCGCGCCGGGAACCACAAGGTCGTCATCACCACCAGTGGGATTATCGGTATCAAAGACCATCGCGTGGTTTACATCTGGACGTGCAGGGTCAAGATTTTCTCCGTACACACTTATTGATCCTGCAATTACTTCTCCGGAAACTCCGTTACCCGAGGAGAGACTACTCACAACAGTACCTGCCGCTATGGGCGTAAAATCAATTACTGCGTCACAAGCGATTTCTGCCTCAAAGTTTACCGCCTTAAGTGTAAGGCCCTCCTGAGATTCTTCGCCGATACCTTCTGTTTCACAACTGGTGAAAATCAATGACAGCCCTAACATTAGGGTAAAGGGCAATCGAATTCCTAAGTTTTTCATATAGAATTGGTTTATGGTTAATACAAATTTTTGAATGCGAAATTAAAATGGGGGAGAAATAAACCCGATTATCACGGTCTATCCTAAACAATATAGACAATTCCCATGGTGAAATTTAAAGGGATTCGGTATAACGCTAAAAGTAGACGTTAAAATGCTTAAAATCCGGCTTTAGCAATCGTTCGTCCCTAGGGAATCATTAAGGTAAGTGGCCATTTCATAATATCACAAAGGCCAGGCATGTGAAAAATCCCTCTTTGGTGTTGATGGAATCGAAAAGCCCATCTTGTGGTTATTTGTTCTCCTTTTTCAATAGAGTGAAGGTAGAACACTTGCCTACTTTTGCACTCAAACCTAGGCCTTTTAACTACTTCTGCCCCACAAAACAGCCCCATATCATTGCCTTTTTCACCTATGTTACATTTCCGAAAGCCTTTGTTACATATCGGAAATTCTATCCTAAGGCTTACCTCTAATTTCGGATTGTGATTTGGATAGTTTCCCCGACCGAGTGCATGCACAAATCAAATTTCCCCCAACAAAAAAGAAGTTTACCAAAAAGAAAGCAAGGTATGAAAACACGAAACGGTATTTCAAGGATGATGTCATTGTTTCTATGGGTATTACTGATGGCTTGTTCCGCAGAGGACGGGGCCGTTGGACCAGCCGGACCCCAAGGGCCTCAAGGTGAACAAGGGATTCCCGGAACAGATGGACAGGACGGACAGGACGGTGCGGATGGGCAAGATGGCACGGCCAATGTATTTTCTTCGGGATGGTTTGAAATTGATCCCTGGGACACCGATATACCCGACTTTAAATTCCATAGGATCCCTGGGCTTATACTTTCCGAGTTCCAAATTGAAAATAACCTGATTTTGATCTATCGGAGGTATCAGCCCATCCCTACCTTCACCAGTGTAACCCTTTTACCGCTAGCGGAATACAACAGCAGTGGAACCCTGGAACTTTTGCTGACAAGTCGGGTTCAGGGCAACGGTTTGTTTATCCAGATAGAATCCTATGGCCGCAATGTGACCAATGATGAATATCTAGGTCCGGAAACCCAGTTTCGCTATATCATCATCGAGCCCGATCCCACATCGGATAAGAGGCCCATCAATTTTTCCAAGATGCAGTACGATGAAGTTATTAAATATCTAGGGCTAGACCTATAAAATCCAATACTATGAAAAATTCCAATGTATTTAAAACCATAGGCCTAATGGCATGCATGATCCTCTTTTTATCCTGCAGTGCGGAGGACGGCGATGTGGGACCCCAAGGGCCCCAAGGAGAACAAGGTCCGGCAGGAACACAAGGCCTACAGGGCGAACAGGGACCTGCGGGCGCAGATGGACAAGACGGTGCCGACGGACAGAACGGCAACGCCAACGTCATTTACTCGAATTGGATCCCTGCGGACTGGAACCTTCTAGACCTTCCGCGTGTAAAAGAGATGCGTATTCCCGTTACCGAGATCGACATTGACGAACTGAGGAACAAAACTTTGGTCTTTGTGTATTTCAGTCAATGGGGAGATGGCAAAATTTACGCCATGCCCAGCAGTGGCCGTTGGAGCAACACCCAGTATTCGTTTACCTTTGGCAACCGTTCCATCACCAGCAACGGAATAGTTGTTTTGCTCCAGAGCACCAATGGGGTGGATTTAACGGAAAACCAGTACTCCGGCTCACGTAATAATGATTTTCGGTACGTGCTGGTCCCTGAAAGCGCACCCTCCGGAAAATTGGATTATTCCGACTACCAGGCCGTAAAAGCCTTTTATAACCTACCCGATTAACATCCCTAAAACCTCAAAAAATGAAACGAATAGTCTTGTTCACCGTTTTGCTCATCCTGGGAAACTCCCTCTTGGGCCAGACCAAAAAAATGACCGCTTTTAAACCTGCACAACACGGTTTCAAGTTTGACAACAACTTCAAGAACATCTTTATCGATGCCATTGATTGGAGAACAGGGGGGCTTTGCGGGGGAATGTCCTATGCTTCGCTGGATTATTATTACGCTAGGGATATCCCCGCTCCAAAAACCACTTTAAGGCCCAATGAGGGCAGTGCATTGCAAAAATACCTGTACAATCGTCAGGTAACCTCCATAACCTCAAATCTGGACAAATGGGCAGAAATCGGGTTCAATCCAGGTGGTGCACGGAACAGTGAGTTCTTCAAATGGGGGGTGGAGAACAAGAAGGGAAGCAGGATAAATGAACTGCGCGCCTTTATTGACCGGGGAAAACCGGTACCCTTGGGCCTTCAAAGTGTTGGAGAGAAGGATTCGGACCCGGGAAACCACCAGGTACTGGCCATTGGTTATGATTTTGGGACCGTCCGAGATCTGGCAAGCGGCACCTACAAACGTAAAATGAAAATCTACACCTATGACCCTAACTATCCCAATGAAACGATGACCCTAGTGCCCGACTTTAACGGGCAGGTTTTTTATTATATGGAAAAGCCGCATATGCGATGGCGTACCTATTTTGTGGACCAAAACTACCGAACCAACCGTCCTATACGAACTTCCTTAAAGGACTATCCCAACGATGGAAAAGTACACGAATTGGTGTTTGAATTTGGTGTGGGCAATGACGACCTCAGGGGTGGAAACGACAATCTTAATCTGACCCTTTTTTTCCACAATTCCGCACTTCAGCGCGTCTACAACGTAAACAAGGGCAATAAATGGATCGATGACTATGCCCAGTCGATCGTCATACCCCTGCGGAGGCCCGTACCCCTGAACACGATCAAATCGGTTCAATTGAACACGGTTTCGGGCAATGATAATTTTAATTTGAACCGACTTCTGATTCACGCAAAAGGGTTCGGTATGAACAAGAAAATCTACGACAAACGTGGCGCGCCTTTAAAACGCTTTACGGGGCGGGACAAGGTCTTTCTGGCCAACATCAACAGTAAATCCCCCACCGTAGCTTCCCGATCTTCCACCCAAACCGGTTCTGGGAGCGTTGGCCAAGGGAAATCTACCTCGACCCGTAAACCCATTGACAAGCTGCGATTTTGGATACGAACGGGTGATGATGACCTTAGGGGCGGCAAGGACAATCTAAATATTGTAGTACATTACCGTAATGGCAAGCGGCAACTTGTAAAAAATGTGAACAAGGGTACACGTTGGAAGGATCATACCACCACTTCCTTGGATATTAAACTGAACCAACCTATTTATGCCACCTCCGAGATATCCAAAGTGATTTTACAGACCACTTTTGGTGGAGGCATGGGGGGAGATAACTGGAACCTGAACTATTTGCACATCGTTGCCTATAAGGGAACCACCAAGGAAGACAGTTTTTATGAAAAAGGGGGCAACGATCAACGATTGTATCGGTTTACGGACAAAAACAACGCTTTTGTGGCCAAAAGATAAACATATGAGGACAAGCAGTAGACCCTACAGCATAACACGGTATTTTGCCATCCTAGGCTTGGCTTCTTTGACCCTTGCCTGCGAGGGCGATAAGGACAGTGGTCCGCCCCCCCTATCGGCTTGCGAAACCGGTTCCAATCCCAATGTACGGTTCACCGCCTCCTTTACGGACCTCGATGACATCCAGCACATTGAACCCCTGGGCGAACTGCAAGCGTTTCACAATTATTCGGCTCATACCTATGTGTTCATCAAACCAGAAGTGACAGAAGCACCCATTTATGCCCCGGTGGATATGGATTTAATCAACGTTACCAGTGATGGGGTCGATTTTCAATTGGTGTTCAAAGCCAGCTGTGAGGTGGCCCTCCGTTTTGGGCATGTCACCAACCCCATACCCTCCATTCGGAATTTGGTCGTAAGCCAGGGCATAAGCATGTTCGAAGGCCAGCCTCCTACCCTGTTACAGGTTTCGGCCGGGGAACAGATTGGGACCACTTCGGGTACGTCCCTGGCCAAGAGCTTTGATTTTGGGGTATATCATTCGGAACGACCGCTCACGTTTTTGAACAACGACCGTTTCCATCCCGTGGAAACCTTTAGATACAGCAGTTGCCCTTACGATTACTATACCTCCGACCTGCGCAACCAGATGTACGAGCTTTTTGGCCCGAAACCCCTGGCACAGCCATTGAGTTGCAGGGGACCCCGAGGTAGGGAAGGTACCCTCGCGGGACCCTGGTTCGATACCGTGGAGGTGTTTTCCACCCCGCATTTTGGCCAGACCGAATTTTCACCCTTGCTGGTGGCCACCACTTTGAATGGCACGGTAAAGATTGTCCGTGGAACCGAACCCGACGTATATCGGATATCCCTGGGTGCGGCAACTCATATAGATCCCGAGACCGTGACCACCGAACATTGTTACGAGCCGTCCAGCGGGGGCTATTTTTACTTGCAGTTGCAGCCAGACGGCAGCCTCCGGCTGGCTCGGGAGACCATGGGTAGCTGTCCGTCCGAATTTCCGGCTTCCGGGTTTATTACCTATTACCGCTGATGGCTCAAGTTTTTGTATCTTTTTATGACAAACCAGTACCATGAAAACCTTTGGCCTTACCCTTGCCCTTCTATTTACTTTCTATGGGCTATTTTCCCAAACCCCAAAACAGATGGATTCCCTGGAACGGCTGCTGACCAGCACCTCCAGTGACAGTGTTAGAATAGCGATACAACGGCAATTGTATCTTGGTTACTACGATTCCCTGCCAAAAAAAGCGGCCCGTGTAACCCGCGACATGATCTCCAGGTCTATGAAATCCGGGTACGAAAAAGGAACGGCCGGGGGGCATTATTTATTGGGCCATCTGTATGTCACTTCCGCCAATTACGATTCTGCCAATTACCATTTAAGAAAGTCATTGGAAATAGGTATACGGACCATGCAACCCAATATTTCCCTGAATGCCTTGGAATGGATAGCGAACGTACATCAAAAAAAAGGAAACCTGGACAGTGCCCTCCTCAGTGTGCAGAGGGCGGTAAGGATAGCGGATGAAAATTCCGCTATATCTGGCGAAAAAATTGCCAGAATAAAGATGAACGAGGGCAGAATATACGATGCCCTGGGGAAATACGAGGAAGCGGTGAATACCTATGTGGAAGCCGAGAAGGCCCTACCGGATGGAGAGATTGGCTTACGAGGGACCATTAAAGCCTGGATCGGCAACCTGTATTACCGGCTGGAAAGGGATGAAAAGGCAAAGGAGTATTTTATACAGGCACAGGCCATTTTTAAGGAAACCTCAGATAGAAATGGCTACTATACCATGGAGAACAAACTCGGCAATATTGAGCAGGCCGCCGATAACCTAGTCGCCGCAGAAAAACACTATCTAACCGCTTATGCCCACTTTGAGTCCGTAAACGGATTTTCCAATATGGCCACCATAGGCAGTAATTTGGGGTACATCTATCTATCCCAAAAAAAATACGATCTGTCCAAAAAATACTTTGAGGAATCCACGGCACTGGCGGAAAAAACAGAACAAATAAGCCTCCTTCCTTATTCCTATAACGGCTTGGGAGAGCTGTACCGCAAAACCAATAATTTGGACAAGGCGGTTGCCAGCTACAAAAAGGCAATCGATTTGGCCGAAAAAAAAGGGGCTACTTCCTACCTCACGGACAGCTATACCTTTTTGATAGAGGCCTATGGCGAAATGAGCGATTTCAAAAACGCCTATGAACATCAGGCCAGCTTAATCCGGATAAAGGACAGTATGCACCAAAAGTCGAGCTTGGAACGCATCAGTGCAATTGAAGCCCAATACCAAAATGAAAAGCAGGAGCAGGAAATCGCGCTCCTCACCTCACAGGCGCAGTTGGCCGAACAGAAGACCAAAAACCAGCGCAATCTGTTCCTTGCCGGCATCTCCGTTTTAGGGCTGGCGTTGATTACCATGTTTGTCCTTTTCAAGAACAAACAGCGGACGAATCTAAAGCTGAAGCAATTGGAAGCGGCAAAATCGAAGTTTTTCGCCAACATCTCCCATGAATTCCGAACACCATTGACCTTGATATCCGGTCCGGTTGCCCACCAATTGTCCAAGGAGGGTCTTTCCTCTGATGATAAGACCGACCTTGGACTGATCCAACGGAATGCCAGTCGTCTGTTGAAGTTGGTGAATCAGATATTGGACCTTTCGAAAATTGAGGCCGGCAGCAGAAAACTCAGGGTTTCCAAAGGAAATATGGAACTTTTCCTGAAGCATTTGATAGAGCCCTTCCACTATCAGGCAACCCAAAGGGACATGGCGTTCAAGAGTGAAATTGATATTCCGGAAAAGGTTTGGTTTGATCGCGATGTGATAGAAAAAGTAGTGTCCAATCTGTTATCCAATGCACTAAAGTACAATCCGAATGGAGGCCGCATTGATTTTAAGGCCGTACAAGAGGACCAACAGATACTGATAACAACGGTTAACGAAAACAACGATCTGACCGAAAAAGAACTTCCCCTTTTATTTGATCGTTTTTACCAGAACAATGCCATGCATCAGGGTTTTGGTATTGGCCTTTCATTGGTACAAGAGTTGGCAATCCTTTCCCATGGGACCATACACGCTTACAAACCGGATGCTGCTACCATAGCGTTTGAGGTAAGCTTACCGGTATCAAAAAATGCCTTTTCAAAAGCAGATGTAAGCCTAGAGGATGGGGCAGCTACCAAGATCCAAAAACCTAAGAAAGAAGTGCTTTTGGAACAAAATAATGGGGAAGAACAGTTTCAGGAAAGCTCCCTTCCCGTGTTGTTGGTTGTGGACGACAACGCCGAAATCAGGCTTTTCATCAAAACGCTCTTCAAAAAAGAATATCAAATCCTCGAAGCAGAAAATGGGGAAGAGGGGATAAACAGTGCGCTCAAAACCATCCCGGATCTGGTCATATCGGATATTATGATGCCCGTAAAGGATGGTATTCATTTGAGCCATACTTTGAAAAACGACGAAAGGACATCCCATATTCCCATAGTGCTCTTAACGGCAAAATCAGGAGAGGAAAACGAGCTGACCGGTCTCAAAACCGGGGCCGACGCCTATATGGTAAAGCCATTTAAGGAGGAAAAACTGCGCGTTGTCATTGAGAAACTAATAGCGACCAGGGAAGCCATACGTGAAAAGTTGAACAAACAAGTGATTCTGAGCCCCAAAGAGGTCAAGCTAACCTCGGCAGATGCCAAACTGATAAGTAGAATTCGGCAAATACTGGATATGGAGTTGACCAACCCCGAGTTCAATGCAAGCGCTTTTTCTGAACAGATAGGATTAAGCCGTATGCATCTGCACCGTAAACTAAAGGCGCTTACCGGACTTTCTACGTCCGAGTTCATCCGCGTACAGCGTTTGAAATTGGCCGCAAAACTGTTGAAAGAAGGGCATTCCCATATCTCCGAAGTGGGTTATTCGGTGGGGTTCAATCAACCGGCATATTTCGCTACCGCGTTCAAAAAACAATTTGATTGTTCACCTTCAGAATATGTCAATACCTGATCAATGGGCCCTTTATTAAGAATTGGGTCGTATGTGACTGCGGATTCTTTTTCGGGTTCAGGAGGGTTTTCCCATATTGTATATTTGGTGCCGAAGCAACAATCCAAGGAGATTAGACGCCCAGGCAACCTATCCATCAAGGCGCGTTCAATCCCTGACTCGTCAAAAGCGCTTTTCGCCCTGGGTGCTTATCCAGCACGTATCGCATACGCGCAATTTGGTCCAGGGTAAAAATGCTCATGACATCATCGTCCGAGTAGTTCATATAGTTGCCGATCATGATGGTTTCTCCTGCACAGCCCGCAAAGGCCTCCCGGCCAAAAACGGTTTTGTCCACCGCCGGGGTGTCATCACAATAATCGTTAAACGCGCAGTCCTTGCCGCCCCAAGTATGGAGCAAACCCAGGTAGTGCCCCATTTCGTGGGTCAAGGTCCTCCCCCATCGCGCATGGCAATCGATATCCGATTCCCCAAAATGGTTCCAGTTAACCAGTATGCCCTCGGCATCCCCGGGTCCTGGAAGGGACAGCAACTCGGTCCCGGGCAGATCGGTGTCCGGCCCTGACGCTTCTCCCAGTACCACACATTTGGCGTCATCGGGCAAGGGCGTGGTCCAGATATTGATGTATTGGTTCGGGGCCCAATAACTGTATTGTGCAAAATGATTGACGTTATAGCCCAAGTTGGGCTTCGCAACGCTCGAAGTATCGATCCGCACAATGCCCGTACTGGCCTCCCCATCGGGATTTTGTCTCGCCAGTCTGAATTCGATACGGGCGTCCCCCCCGTCCGGATGCTCATTGAATCCGCGGGTACCCTGCTTTCTTCTAAAATCCTCATTGAGGATCTCGATCTGTCTGGCAATCCGTTCCGCGGATAGGTTGGGCCCTTCTCCCAATGGCTCCCCATTGTGCAGCACATGGACCACCACGGGAAGGTACAAAAGCTCCGCCACGGGATCGGGGTCGGGGTTGGGCACTACCGGCGCCAACTCCTCTGCATCGCCCGAACAGGAAAGCAGTCCGACCAAAACGGTTAGGCATAGGGCCATGAGTCCTTTCTTCATCGGTTTGTTTTTATTCACTTCTTCTAGATGGGCAAAATAAAGGGGGTTGCTTTCCATAGCCAAAATTTTTAAGATTTTTAACGCGAGTTTAGTATTGTTTTGATTTCCAAGGGATAACGCCATATTCATATCACCAGGGTATTGGTGAACAGCTTCACATATTTGCTTATATTTAGTTGAAAATCCAACCAATATAATATGAAGACTGTTTCCTTGTTCCTGCTGGCCCTTTTGTTATACCCCCTTGGCACACCTGCACAAAAAAGAAAAAAGAAGGAGCAACCGCCCAAGGTGGTGCTCCAGGACTCCCTTTTCCACGGACTTAAGTGGCGTAATATCGGTCCCTTTCGCGGGGGGCGCAGTGTAGCCTCTACCGGAGTGGTAGGGCAGCCCATGACCTATTACATGGGCAGCACCGGAGGCGGTATTTGGAAGACCGTGGATGATGGCATCACTTGGAAAAATGTATCGGACGATTTTATCAAGACCGGAACGGTAGGTGCCCTGACAGTGGCAGAGAGCAACCCCAATATTGTGGTCGCCGGTATGGGCGAACACGCCGCACGGGGGGTAATGACCTCTATGGGAGACGGGGTCTACAAATCCACCGACGCCGGAAAGACCTGGACCCATATGGGACTGGACAAAACGCGTCATATCTCGGATGTGGTCATTCATCCGAAGAATCCCGATATCATCTTTGTTGCCGCGCAGGGAGCACAGTATGGCACCACGGAGGAACGGGGCATCTATAGGTCCCAAGACGGGGGGAACAGTTGGGAAAGGGTGCTGTTCGTAGATACCCAGACAGGAGCGTCCTCGCTCTCCATGGATATGAACAATCCGCTGATCCTCTATGCTGCGCTCTGGCAGCACCGACGTTATCCCTGGACCATGGAATCCGGGGGCGCAGCTTCGGGCCTTTACAAATCTACCGATGGAGGCAGTACATGGGATAAAATGGAAGAGGGTCTACCCAAGGAATTCGGCAAGGTGGGCATTTCGGTCTCCCGTGCCAATCCGGAACGTGTCTTTGCCGTTATCGAGGCCGAAGGCAAGGAAGGCGGCGTCTATCGCTCCGATGATGCTGGTAAAAAATGGAAGCAGATCAACAAGGACCGGGTGAATATTGCCCGTTCCTGGTACTATATGGAAATCTATGCCGACCCTCAGGACGAAAACCGGGTCTATGTGCTCAACGCCCCGGTCATGAAATCCATTGACGGGGGAAAGACCTTTAGCAATCTGCCCACCCCCCACGGCGATAACCATCATTTATGGATACATCCTTACGATAATTCCAAGATGATCAATTCCAATGACGGGGGCGCCAATATTTCCAACAATGGGGGCAAAAGCTGGAGCCCCCAAACCAATCAGCCTACCGCACAGTTCTACCGGGTCATTACGGACCATCTGGTCCCTTACAACGTATACGGGGGGCAGCAGGACAATTCGGCCATAGCCATTGCCAGCCGCACCAACGATAGCGGTATCGATTGGAAGGATTGGTACTCCGTTGCCGGTTGTGAAAGTGCCTATCTCGCCTTTGATCCCGATCGACCCGATATTATTTATGGCGGTTGTTACCAGGGGATTATTGAAAAATGGGTGAAAGCCTCCAAGGAGGGCAAGCCCATAAAGGAATATCCAGAGCTTGCCCTGGGTAATGCCCCGGAGGATTTTAAGTACCGGTACAATTGGAACGCTCCGATCATCAGTTCCCCGCACGACCGTAACACCATCTATCACGCGGGCAATGTGGTCTTCAAAACTACCGATGGGGGAAACAGCTGGGACGTGGTGAGTCCGGACCTCACCCGTAACGATAAAAGCAAGCATGGTCCCGGTGGCGGACCCTATACCAATGAGGCGGCCGGTGGGGAAAACTACAATACCATAATGTACCTGACGGCCTCACCGCATGAGGAAGGGGTCATTTGGGCAGGCTCTGATGATGGCCTGATCCATATTACCCGGGATGGCGGCAAAAATTGGGAAAACGTTACTCCAGAAGGCCTTGCCGAGGGCATTGTAAACAGCATAGAGGTATCCCCGCACGACCCGGCAACGGCTTACGCCGTGGTCATGCGCTATAAATTTCTGGACCTAAAACCCTATATCTTTAAAACTTCGGACTACGGAAAAAGCTGGACCAAGATCGTCAACGGTTTCTCCGACGAACACACTTTTGTACGGGTGGTCCGTGAGGATAAGAAGGTAAAGGGGCTATTGTACGCCGGTACGGAAACCGGGCTCTATCTGTCCTTTGACGATGGTGAGAATTGGCAGTCCCTTCAATTGAACCTTCCGCCCGTCCCCATCAATGACCTGGTTATCCGGGACAATGATCTTGTGGTGGCCACGGCAGGCCGTTCCTTTTGGATCTTGGATGATATCGCTGCCCTACAGCACCGCGTACCCCCCAACAAGACCGTGACCCTATTCCCACCTAAGGACACCTATCTGATTTTTGGCGGGAGCAGCGAGAAACCCGTTCCCGGTCTGGGACAAAACCCCAAACAAGGGGTTACCTTTGATTACCACCTGGACAAGGATGCGGATAGCCTGGACCTAAAATTGGAAGTCTGGGACAAGGACAAACTGCTGCGGACCCTGACCAATAAAAAACCTAAGGACTTCAAATCCTGGCCAGGCGGACCTTCAAAACCGGCGGTACTGCCCTCCAAAAAGGGATACAACCGCTATACTTGGGATTTTAGAAGGGAAAGCCTGCCTGCGGTGGACAAGGTTTTTGTATTTGGCAACTATGGGGGAGGTAGAATCGGTCCGGGAAGTTATACCTTAAAACTGAGCCTTGAAGGATCCACTTCCGAAACCGAGGTACGGGTATTGCCCAATCCAAAAGTAGCGGCTACCCAAGCAGATTTTGAGGAACAGCAAGCCTTACTCGTTCAAATAACCGAGACCGTGGAGGATATTCACAAGTCCGTGAACCAAATGCGATCTGCCAAATCACAGTTGGAAGCCTATGCCAAGCTGCTGAAGGACCGTTCCGGGGCAGATAGCCTCATTAAAAAAGGAAAGGCCCTGATAAAACGGATAGATAGCTGGGAGCAGAGTCTCATACAGCCCGAGCAAAAGACCTTTCAGGACGTCATTAATTACAACAACCAACTTAATGCGGAACTCATGTACCTAAAGGGCTTTGTGGATACCGCGGAACCCAAGGTGACCGAGGGGGCCAAGGAACGTCTAAAGGACCTGTTGGCAGATTGGGCCGTTTACGAAAAGGAGCGGGATGCCATTGTAAGCAAGGAAATGGCGGCCTATAATCAGTTGTTTAAGACGCTGGAACTACCTGCCATACTGCTGAAGGAATGATTTCGTAAGGGTTATGCGGATAAGGTTCCAACCCTTTGGAACCTTTCGGAATTTTTCAATTTTCAAGAAAAAAATTTGTATATCCGATTTTGTTTGTTACTTTTGACGTGTACTAGATGACTAATACACTAATCATGATAGCGATCAACCACTTGCGATTTCATTATCCCAAGGACAAAATGGTTCTTAACAATATCTCCCTGGAGCTGGAGTCTGGCAATATTTATGGGCTTTTTGGAAAAAACGGGGAAGGAAAAAGTACCTTGATCAAAATCATGGCGGGCCTGTTGTACCCCAAGACCGGAAGTTGTTTGGTCATGGGTGAACGCTCCGAGCGCAGAACGGTCAAAGGCCTACAGGAAATTTTTATCGTACCCGAGGAATTTGAACTGCCCGGAATTCGGATTGCTTCCTACGCGCGGATCAATGCCCCTTTTTATCCCAACTTCTCCAAAGACCGTTTTAATGCGCTGTTGGAGGAATTTAAGCTGGGCCCACACGAAAGAATCGGTCGCTTATCCTTTGGGCAAAAGAAAAAAGTACTCATCGCCTTCGGTATCGCTGCCAACACCAAAGTGTTGTTGATGGACGAGCCCACCAACGGACTGGACATCCCCTCCAAAAGCCAGTTCAGAAAAATCATGGCCTCCGCCGTAGATCAGGGAAAGTGTATTGTAATCTCTACACACCAGGTAAGGGATCTGCACAGCCTGATCAATCACGTAGTCATCCTGGACAATGCGGGGCTTGTATTTGACCGTTCTCTATACGAGGTCTCCGAAGGCCTATGGTTTGGAAAGGCCCAAGCGGACGACACCGAGCACCTCATCTTTTCCGAGGCTTCCTTTGGTGGAAAATCAGTCCTTCCCCGGGCCCATAGGGACGAAACGGAAGTAGATTTGGAATTGTTGTTCAATGCTGTGTTAACGACCCCGGAACAAATAAATCAAGCATTAAACATAGCGACCCATGGCACCACAGTTTAATCCAAAGCGTATCGGCCATTTTATCTATCGGGACCTTGTGCTGCTCAAGGGAACCTTGATTACCAGCCTTTCTGTGGCCGGTGGTGCGTTGTTTCTCTTTAGCCTGTTCGCTATGATTAGGGACAAAAACCTTACGGACGGGGAGTTTACGGGCATTTTTGGTCTATTTTATATTCTAACGGGACTGGTGTTCACCTTTGCCATTTTTAGGGAGGCACAGCACAAAAAAATGGACCATTTGTACTTCGCCCTTCCGGTGTCCCCCTTGGAGCGCCTCATCGGTGCGTGGTTTGCCACGACTGTGCTCTACACACTGCTGTTCTCGATAGTGGCTCCCCTAATCGGGCAGTTTGCCATTTTGGTGGGCAGTGTTGTTTTCGGGGCGAATTTTCATTTGCTGTCCCTTTTTCAAGAGGCATACTGGCAGGTGGTGAAGGTTTACTTTTTTATTCATCCGGTCTTTTTGTTGGGTGCCATTGCCTTTGGCAAAAACCGGGTAGGCAAGACCTTGCTCTTCCTGGTCCTTCTGGTCTTGGGGGTGTTGTTTTACAATATGTTGCTCTACGGCATCCTCAATCACGGCCATGGGGTGTTTGACGATGATGCCTTGGCCTCGTATGCCTTTGACAGTGCCAAAAGTGATTTTGTCGGAGCCGGTATTGTTTTGTTCGCCGGCATATTGGGACCCGTACTATTGTTAACGGCATATGTAAAGATGGTGGAAAAGGAAGTATAACTATGGATTTTGACAATAGCAAACCTATTTATTTGCAGATAGTGGACTTCTTTTACGAAAACATCCTGATACGAAGGTGGCAGGACAACGAGCGGATTCCCTCGGTCCGTGAGATTGCCGTGATGGTCGAGGTAAATCCCAATACCGCCATACGTGCCTTTACCCATTTGCAGGAGCAAGAGGTGATTTACAACAAAAGGGGAATCGGGTATTTTGTCTCGGAAAACGGCTATGGGAAAGTACTGAATATTAAGAAAAAGGAATTTATGGGAGAGGTACTCCCCGATGTGTTCAAAAAAATGCGCTTGTTGGATATCAGCTTTGAAGAAGTAAGGCACGCATTTGACCAACAGAAAAATGAAACGGACCATGAAAAAAAGTAATCTGATCATATGGGGTGCCATAGCGGTGGTCTTTATTTTTTTCACCGCTTTTCAGCTAAGGGTACATGGCTATGTGCGTAAAGGGGCTCCCAAGGAGGACTTGGGCGATCGGCGAAGCGAGGCACGCACCCTAATGGATTTTAAAACGTTGTCCGTGGGCAAAGGCCTCCACGTCTATTTTCAACAGGACAGCCTTGGTTCACTGCGCTTGGAAGCTCCGGAAAAGCTGCTGCCCGAAATCCAGGTGGTGCAAGGCCCCTATACCTTGAACATAACCGGCACCCAGCGGATACGGAAGGTAGATTCAATAAAGATTTTCCTATCCAACCCATTTCTGGATACCTTAAAAGTGGGCACGCAATCCCACTTTGAAACCAACGGGGTCGTTTGGGGAAAGGAGGTGGTACTGGAATTTGAGGGCAACAGCACGGGGGTACTGCAATTGTCCTACACCAGGGTGAAATGTATAGGAAGTTCCGATTCCAAGGTGAAAATCACAGGGGATTCCAAGGAAATCGATTTTTCCAACTAAAAAACAAAACCATTGACAGGCATACCATAATCAAAAAACGAACAATCATTACATCAATCATCAATCAAAAAACGAACATCATGAATGCAAACAAAAAATTAGGTAGAATTATAGGAGTTTTACTGCTAATCGTGGTCATTTCAGGGGCTCCGGGAACCCTGTTAAGAGGACTGTCCCGTTCGCTATACGAGACGCCCGATTTCCTAGATCAAGTCTCCCAAAATGCGGTGCAAATGCGATTTTCAGTACTTCTGGACATGATTGCAAGCTCCCTTTGGGTGGGGATTTCCATTGTATTGTACCCGCTGATAAAACAATACCGGCACAGTTTGGCCCTTGCATTTTTCGGGCTTTGGATCGCCAATATTGCCATTACCATCTCTGGCAATATGAGTCATCTGTCCCTGTTGTCCTTAAGTGAGGAGTATTTGGGGACCGCAGCATCGGACCAGGGTGTTTTAAACGCCATCGGCATGGTAAAAATAGAGGAATATTTTTGGTCCCATTTTATGAGCCTCATGCTCTATAGCTCGGCCTCCCTTTTCCTGTTCTACTTTTTCCTTAAGACCCGTTTGGTTCCCCGTTTTTTATCCGTCTGGGGCATGGTGGCGGTCAGTGGCGTATTCCTGGCCTGCTGGTCCAACATCTTTGGCCAAAGCGTGCCCATGTACGTATACATGCACAACGGTCTTCATATCATCTCTCTCATCATATGGCTATTGGTCAGGGGCTTTAACAGCTCCTCTTTGGTCTCCGCACCCACCAGGGCCATGGCCCATGGGGGTTAGGGGCCCAAAAGGACAGTGCTAAGGCAAACATCATCATCAATCATCAATCATCAATCAAAAAACGAACATCATGAATACAACAGACAGCGGGGTACGTACCGCCCTACCCAGAAAAATCGGAGCCGACGCGCTCCTAAATGCCGCAGTTAAGTTTTGGTTTCTGGTCGCAGTCCTCGGCCAATGGATCTTTGTCTATTACGTAAGCGCATTCTATGGCGGTACTGCGCTGCAAGGGGAATTTGCGCGATGGAACGAAGTACTCCCCCACGGTTATGTTGAGGGCGAGACCATGGGCAATTTGGCCGTGGCCCTGCATATCTTGCTGGCCGTGATCATCATTGTGGGCGGCCCCTTACAACTTATCCCACAGACCCGGACCTATGCCCCTAGCTTTCATCGCTGGAACGGGCGGTTATACGTTATGCTAGCCTTTCTCATCAGCGTAGACGGCCTGTACATGGTATGGACCCGTGGAACCATCTCGGGCTTGGTGGGCGATATCAGTGTCAGCATCAATGCCGTACTCATTATGCTCTGTGCTGCCCTGGCCTGGCGCTATGCGGTAGCCAAAAACTTCCCCGTCCATCGACGTTGGACCCTCCGCTTGTTTTTGGTGGTCAACGGGGTCTGGTTTTTTAGAATCGGCCTTATGTTCTGGCTTTTTGTAAACGGGGCTCCTGTGGGCTTTGATCCCGAAACCTTTCGGGGGCCTTTCCTTACCTTCCTGGGTTTTGCCCAATACCTTTTGCCCCTGGCCATCCTGGAGCTTTACCTGGCTGCCCAGCGCTGGGGCGGCACCTTGGGCAAAACCACTATGGCCATAACTCTTTTTGTCATCACTATGGTAACGGGGGTCGGAATTTTTGCGGCCACCACAGGCATGTGGTTGCCCCGACTCTAACTTTTGCCCCCCATATCACTTCAACTAAAAAATCGTAGAAAAATGAGCAGTACTGCACTATCACAGTTACCCCAGAAGGAGCAAGACCCCTTGGAAAAAGTATACCAAAGCCTTCGCACCGTAGAACGGACCAAGGACTACAAGGACTTTTATTCCTATCTAAAATCCACGCGCATACCCTTCATCCCTTGTGATGAAAGAAAGGCAGGGACCATGTATAGGGAATGTTTCAAGGTCCTACACGGTATGGGACAAATTTCCATTCCCGTAGCCGTAGCCCTGTCCATGCATTATTATATGCTGGCCGCCCTTGCCGCCTATCCCCTTTCAAAGAAAAGTACTTCCTATTGGAAAAGGGAAATGCTGCTGGCCAAAATTAAGAAGGAACGCCTATTGATTGCCAATACAGGCTCTGTCCGCACCTTCAAGGACACGGCCGAAAATTCGGGTATCCTAGCACGTAAGGAAAAGGGTTACTATACCATACAGGGCAAGGCCCCTTTTATGTCCCTGGCCGGAGTGGCCGATTATGTGGTCTTCGCGGCAGAGTTGCCCTCCGGTGAAAAGGCAGTGTTCTTTGTTCCTTTGGACAATGACCAAATTGAATTTGAACATACCGCCTTCGGGGACAGCATGCAGGGATCTTTTACCAAAGCCGTAAAATTCAAGAACCTAAGGGTAGGCCACGCCAATGTACTTTCCTTGCCAGATTCCCAGGCCAGCAACTGCGAAATCCTGGTATACCAAAGAGCGTGGTTCCAGGCCCTTATACCCGCTCCCTATCTGGGTGCAACCTCCGAGGTCCTTTCTTGCGCAAAAGCCTTTGCCAAGAAAAAAATAAAAAATGGCAAGTCCTTGGCAGCATCGGAAAACTTTCAAGGGCGAGTGGGCGAACTACTGATCAAATACAGGGCTGCCCAGCAGTTATGTGAGCATACCGGGGCGGCCATGGACGATTTTAAAAGAGGGGACCGGATCTCCCTGAAAAAGCTGTTCGAGAGCTCAGTGCTTTCCAAACACTTTTCCACCCATTTTGCTGAAGAGATCGTGACCCAGGTCCGCTATCTGATGGGGTCCCAATTTCTGTTGCCCGGAACCCTGACCAACAAAGTGTACAAGGAGATTGTCTTTGGTGCGCTACAGCCCATGAGCGACACCGATATCAAGGACTATTTTGCCCGGGCATTTATGGATCCTTGCAAGCTATCTTTTTAGCGTGTATCTTTACCTTTAGGTAATCCCTTCCAAGGGCATGTTTTGCGAAAGTCTCGCTTTATCCGGTTTATCCCTCCCATAAAACAAGCGTTCATAATTTGTATATTGTATCGATTTAAAACCCACGATATGAGAATGCTCATCCTTTGTTTCATGCTGTGCACCCTAGATTGCAGCGCCCAAAACACGATTTCCTTGGAAGAAGGGGCTGCTTCCCCCAAAGCGTCGCTCGCCGATGTGGAATGGATCGCCGGACATTGGAAAGGCGAGGCTTTTGGAGGGATTACCGAGGAAATATGGAGTCCGCCCCTGGGAGATTCCATGATGTTTGTGTTTAAGCTTGTTGTAGACGGTGCGGTACAGTTCTATGAGGTTGGGGGCATTAGGCAGGTAGATGGAAGCTTGTTGCTGCAACTGAAGCACTTTCACGGTAATTTTAAAGGTTGGGAAGAAAAAGAGGAGACGGTAGACTTTAAACTGGTAAAGCTTGAAGGAAATCGTATTTACTTTGATGATTTCACCTTTGAAAAGGTCACGGAGAACGAAATCAATCTCTATGTCGTGATTTCAAATAAGGATGGCTCCCAGGAAGAGGTAAAATTCAATTATAAAAGGCAAGGTTAGCGTGCAAAAAACCTGTTTGGAATGCAATGAGGTCATTGTAGGTCGGGTAGACAAAAAATTCTGCTCGGACTATTGCCGTAATTCCTATAACAACAAAATAAATAAGGACAGTAAAAACCTTATCCGTAACATCAATAACCGATTGCGAAAGAACTATAGGATACTGGACAGTTTTCCCTTAAAGGAGAACAAGACCAAAACCACCAAAAACAGGCTGTTGGACAAAGGTTTTGATTTTGAGTATTTCACACATCTGTACACTACCCAGAAAGGTACGGTATACTACTTTTTATACGACCTAGGTTACCTTCCGTTGGATAATGATTACTATATGATCGTGAAACGGGAATAGGGACAAAGAGATCTTTGTCCGTAAAAATTTACTTCCAGTTCTGACCGCTGAGCTTAAGGGCTGCGATCACAATATCCTTTCGGCTGATCTGCCCTACCAGGATATCGTTTTTCATTACGGGCAATCTACGTCTATTGTGCTTGTCAAATACCCCCGCAGCGTCAAAAATGCTCATATCGTGCGCAATGGTCTCCACATTCTTGGTCATAAAACGTTCCACACTTTTGTCCAATATGGGCTGATTGAAGTAACGACTTTCTGAAATCTGCTTCATACAATCCGCTTCGGAAATGATTCCGACCAGGAATCCATTGTCGTCCATTACCGGTCCCCCGGAAATTTTGTTCTTCGCAAAGGACTCCATGACCTCTAAAATAGATTGTTCGGGTCTAAAGGTCACCAATTTTCTGGTCATATAATCCTCTACCAGTATGGGAGCGTTGTATTCCTTTTTGGAAACCTCCTTTGCCCTACGCCCCTGAAAACTCTTGATTCCCATAGTAATTACTTTTTAGGTTGATTAATAAAGTTAGTGAATTTTGGTGAAATTCCGTGAATTTTTTAAATAATATTGGATGAAATGCACAAAACCTTGAGAATTTTATATTTTTAGGCCACAATTAGCTAGTTCTGAAAAATGAAACAAATTACTTCCCTCACCTGCCTATTACTCATTTTGTTGGCTGCCTATTGGAGTTTTCGGGCGTTAACACCTTCCTATACCAACAATCGCTCCCTTCCGGAGGCTTCTTTCTCTACCGATAGGGCCATGGCGCATGTGGAAAAGATGGCCAAGGCCCCTCACGGAGTGGGTTTTAAAGCCCATGCAGCGGTTAGGCAATATATTGTTTCCGAATTGGAGCAACTGGGATTGGAAACCAGCTTGCAGGAAGGGTATACGGCCGGGGACTGGGCCAACCTCAGCAAAGCCACCAATATTTTGGCTCGAATAAAGGGCTCGGGCTCGGGAAAAGCCCTGCTACTGTTATCACATTACGATAGCAGTCCCCATTCCTCCCTGGGTGCCAGTGATGCGGCCAGTGGCGTGGCCACAATTTTGGAAAGTGTGCGCGCCTTTCTATCCGAAAAAAAGACACCCAGGAACGATATTATCATTTTGATTACCGACGCCGAGGAGTTGGGCCTTAACGGAGCGGATCTTTTTGTAAGCCAACATGCCTGGGCGAAGGAGGTGGGATTGGTATTAAATTTTGAGGCACGTGGCAGCGGTGGGCCAAGCTATATGCTCATTGAGACCAATGGGGGCAATGGGAAGCTTATTGATGAATTCTCCAAAGCCGATCCAAAATTTCCCGTGGCCAATTCCTTGGCCTATAGCATATACAAGATGTTGCCGAACGACACCGATCTGACCGTATTTAGGGAAGATGGCGACATCCAAGGCTTTAATTTCGCCTTTATTGATGATCATTACGACTATCATACCGCCCGGGATACGCCGGAGCGATTGGATGTAAATACCCTTGCCCACCAGGGAAGCTACCTGATGCCCTTGCTCCAACATTTCAGCAATGTGGACCTGGACCAGTTGAAAAGCCAGGACGATTATATTTATTTCAATGTGCCATTTTTTAGGCTGGTATCCTATCCTTTTGCCTGGATATGGCCCATGTGGGGATTGGCCGCACTGCTCTTTATGGTCCTATTGATTCACGGATTCCGACGGAATGCGCTACAGACCAAAGGTGTTTTTTCGGGTTTTTTGCCTGCCTTGCTGGTCTTGGTCATCAATGGCCTTATTGGTTTCTACAGCTGGTCGGTTTTAAAATGGGCCTATCCCCAATACGAAGATATGCTCCACGGATTCACCTATAATGGGCATACGTATATCGCTGCCTTTGTATTGCTTTCGGTGGCGGTTTGTTTTTGGGTCTACCGCAAGTTCAAAAAAATAGGCACACCAAACCTTTTGGTAGCCCCTATCTTCATATGGTTTCTGCTCTGTGCAGTAGTTTCCGTTTACCTAAGGGGTGCCAGTTTTTTTATCGTTCCGCTCCTTGCCCTCCTGGCCTCCTTCCTTGTAGTGCTTAACCAAAAGCATCCCAGTCCGTATCTATTGGTCTTTTTGGCGCTTCCCGCCATATGGATCTATGCACCTTTCATTAAGATGTTCCCTGTAGGACTTGGATTGAAGATGATGATTGCCGCCACGCTGTTCACCAGCCTGCTCTTTTTGCTGCTCCTGCCCATTTTTGGGTACTTTAAACATATGGGGCGTTTAGCTTCCATTGGCCTGTTGTTGTTTTTGGGTTTTATGGTGGGTGCACACCTGAATTCGGGTTTTTCCCAAGAAAATGCGAAACCCAACAGCCTTTTATATGTGCTGGACGCCGATAAAAATACGGCCCAATGGGCCACTTACGAGCACGAGCTTTCGGATTGGACGGCACAGTACCTAGGGGCCGATAAAACAGTACCTCAACAACTGGCGGATAAGACCATAAGTAGTAAGTACGCCACCGGTTTCACCTATGTGGCCGCAGCTCCATCAAAAGCGATTACAGGGCCCAAGATCGAAACGACCTTGGATACCCTTATCGGGAATGAGCGCTTGTTGGAAATCTGTATCAGTCCACAGCGATCAGTAAACCGCCTTGAGGTGTTTTCCAACGATATCCCCATTACAAAGGCATCGGTAAACAACATCCCGTTAACCGCATACTATCTGGAAAATAGAAGACGGGGGAAATTAGTGACCCACTACATCAGCGATAATGCCAACACCGAGTTGCGCCTAAGTATCCCGAAAGATTCCGTTCTTGAGCTAACGCTCTATGAAGCCTCCAACGACCTATTGGACAACCCCGTGTTCACCGTGCCTGCAAGGCCAGAAGACAACATTCCCATGCCATTTGTGCTCAACGACGCCGTTCTGGTGACCAAAAAAGTCCGGTTTGAGTAAGTGCATAGCCATCTTGGGTTGCGGCTGGTTGGGGTTACCACTAGCCATATCCTATGTGCGGGATGGCTTTAAGGTCAAGGGAAGTACCACTTCACCGGAAAAACTGGGACTATTGGAGGAGGCGGGTATTTTGGCCTACAAGATCTCCCTTTCCGAGGAGGCCATCAGTGCGGAAATCCATGACTTTTTGGTTGGGGTAGATATCCTGGTCATCAACGTCCCCCCAAAGCTGAGGCAGCGCAACGCAGAAAATTACGTGGAAAAAATGCGGCGACTACACAAGGCAATCAAAGCGTCAAAAACCAGGAAGATTATTTTTGCCAGCAGCACCTCGGTCTATGGGGAAATCGAAGGGGAAGTTACCGAAGATAGCGTTCTGCGGCCCTCGACCGAATCGGGGAGACAGCTATTGGAATCCGAAAGGCTTTTTGCTGAAGATAGTGAACTGGGTGCCACGGTAATCCGATTTGGAGGACTCCTTGGGCCAAAACGGCATCCCATTCATATGCTCTCAGGAAAAATATTGCCGACCCATGGCAGGGTGTTTACCAATCTGATCCATTTGAACGATGCTATCCGGGTCATCCAGGCAACAATTGCCCATAATTGGTGGAACCAACTGTTCAATGCCGTCTATCCAGAGCACCCTTTTAAAGAGGAGTATTATGCCAAGGAGGCCGAAAAAAGGGGCCTTATTCCACCAAAATACAAGGGAAAAGGATCCAAAATGGGGAAGAAAGTCCTATCAAGTAGGCTAATACATGTTAAAAAATTCAGTTTTAACACTTCAATTCTCTCCTGATTCACCACGTGAAAAGCATTTTTCACAACAAAAAACGGGTAATTCCGTTAAATTATGTCATTGATTTTAAGCACTTTACATTTTAAGCCGTACCTTTATTAAGTAATTAAAATCGATTGATATGGAAAATTCAAGTCTAAAAAGGAGGATTCTCTCAGAAATTGAGAGTTTGATCTCTCGCAGCTGTCCCAATCGAAAAATTCCCAAAAACTTTGAAAGCCTACACATTGCTATTTTAAAGAAACATTACAATGCGGCAGATGTCTCCATTGATTATCACCGAAAACGCGTGGCAATGGACATTGTAATGGACGACAAGGATTATGATCCCAAGAAGGTGAACTTACATGTTCCTACCCTTCATGCAAATCTCCTGTTCAAAAACTTACGCGATTTCCTAAAATCGTGCATTGACAAGGACACGAGGAGTTTGGCCTTTTATGCCGGTTTGCTGCGTTCCTATGAAAACAAGGACGTAACGCTCACTGTTGCCTGATTCAAATATTACTAAAAACCACCATAAGGAAAAAGGATGCGGGTTCGCATCCTTTTTTTATTGGTATAGAAGTGTTTATGAATATCCTTAACACTTTACTTAAAAATATTTTAATAGTTTTGCCGCACAGTAATTTTTGAGAAGAAACACATGAAAAAAATTGTATTATTTCTATTGATCGGCCTGCCATTGTTGGGCATGGCACAGAACAAAAGTGAGCTGCTACAACACTATGAGGCCTTTTATAAGGAAATGAAGTTGCAGGGTGATGTGAACGGGGTTATCAGTGCCCTGACACATTTAAATGTATTGGCGCCGACCAAGGAACGCAAGGACACCCTTGCCTATGTATACGCCAATAACAATCAACACCTACAAGCGCTGAATACTATCGGTATTGAAAGCAATGAAGGTGATTCCGATTTGGCGGTACGTGTTAAGGCCGTTTCCCTGAAAGCGCTCAACCAGCCCAAACGGGCCTTGGAGCAATTTGAAATTCTATTCAAACGATCGCCCAGTCCCTATTTGGCCTACGAACTGTCTGATCTAAAGGTACAGACCGGGGACAATACCGGTGCGGCGTCGAATATTGAGTATGGGATTGCCAATGCCAAGGACGATATGAAGTACGCCTTTTACGAAAGACAGCAACCCTACGAGGTTCCTTTGAAAGCGGCTTTGATCCATATGAAAGGTTTGGTAAAATACAACACCGACAAGGACGATATTGATGGTGCCATCGCCATTATTGATGAGGCCCTTAAAATTGATCCCAATTTTAATCTGGCCAGTTTAAGCAAGCAAGCCTTGGAATCGCGCAAGGCGCAGCCCGAAACCCAGGAATAACCTATATTGCATCTGAAGAAGGGGCTTTATGAAAAGCCCTTTTTTTATTCCCCCAAACCCTTGAATGGTCAATTTTGTTTTAGACGGCGCAGTAAAAGACTATCCTTCTCCTTTTTAAGGGCAACGAGCTCCGTGACATTTTCGTTGGGTACGGCAATGGAAAGTACATAGTGCGCTATTTTCCACTTACCATCCACCAATTTCAACACACCGGAACCGCGACAAAGTTTCATCTGCGTGTCCAATAATTCATCGAACCAAGCAAGGTCCAAGGCTTCGTTCAGGTAGATATTCCGTTCCACGGAGGTAAAGCTCCATGCCTTGCCCCGATCAAAATAGGGTTTGGAAAATTCCCTGAAAGCCTTGTTCTGCCAGTTCTCCGTAGCATCCGTACCGATAAACACCCCATCGGCCGTCATCTTGTCAAAATACGCTTTAAAATCGGCCTCTGCAGCTGCCAGGTGCCAAGCATCCAAAACCGAATGTATCTGTTTTTCAACTTCGGTCTCCTGCGCGCCCAACTGGGCAAAAAACATGAGCGCCAGACCTAAAACTAATTTATTCATCTAATATCAATTGTGTATCCAAGGCATTGTTTACAATAACATTGAATTGGTTTCTCATTGCGTTGTAGGCCTCTACCATTTCCAGGGCAGGGGTGGCCGTTTCCGTTCGATATTCCAAACTGGCCTTTACCTTTAAGATATAGGTACGGAAAACCCTTTGCCTACTTTTTATCTGCGGAATATCAAAGGCTTCAGGGTAGGTAGAGGCTGCAAGTAGCTTTTGTTTTTCGATCAAATCGTCAATAACAAACCCCAGATCTTCCTTGTTTTTGGCGCGATATAAGGCCTCGAAACTGGTCTCCAGGCCGTTGAACTCGGGCCACTCCCCAAGGATTTTTTTTGCCTTGGCATTGACCAGGAAGATTTCTGGTAGTTCGTCCGCATCAAAGTCGCTCCCCGATGCACCATCGGCATTATCATTGTTTTTGTTTTGATTGCAGGACAGGAGCAACAAGAAGGCTGCCCCTAAAACGAATAATTTTCCCATGGAACGAATGTACAAATTTTAATAAAAGTTATCTTTGCCCTCGAATCCATTTAACTTCGATTTGATGCAAAAATCCATCTTGATTTTAGGGGCCTGTGGACAGATAGGCACGGAACTTACCTTAGCGCTACGCGAGAAATACGGGAACGATCAGGTGGTGGCCAGTGACATTCGGGAAGGCAGTAAAAATCTGATGGATTCCGGACCCTTTGAATTGCTCGATGCCACCAATTACGATGCTATGGAGGATGTAATCATGTATTACGAAATTGAAGAGGTCTATCTTATGGCGGCCATGTTGAGCGCAACAGCCGAAAAATTCCCCATGCGGGCCTGGAATTTAAACATGAACTCGCTTTTTAACGTGCTTAACCTCGC
This sequence comes from uncultured Flavobacteriaceae bacterium, assembly GCA_947494825.1. Lineage (GTDB taxonomy): Bacteria > Bacteroidota > Bacteroidia > Flavobacteriales > Flavobacteriaceae > JBNGOQ01. The sequence continues at coordinate 504,075 of CANLWN010000003.1, forward strand.
CAAGGAAGGAAAAATAAACAAGGTCTTCTGGCCTTCGAGCATTGCTGTTTTTGGTCCCAACACTCCCTTGGAGAACACCCCGCAGAGTACGATTATGGAGCCGAGCACAGTATACGGTATCAGCAAACAATCCGGGGAGCGATGGTGTTCCTATTATTTTCGCAAATACGGGGTGGATGTCCGCAGTGTGCGATACCCAGGACTCATTAGCTGGAAAACGCTTCCGGGAGGGGGTACTACGGATTACGCCGTGGAAATTTACCACAAGGCTGTTTCGGGAGAAGCCTATACCAGTTTCCTAAAGTCCGATACCAAATTGCCCATGATGTTTATGGACGATGCCATTCGCGCCACGGTGGACATCATGGAAATTGAAAGTGACAAACTTACCGTGCGCTCGTCCTACAATTTGGCGGCCATGAGTTTTACACCAGCGGAAATTACTGCGAGTATCCAAGCGTATATCCCTGAGTTTAAAGTAGATTTTAAACCTGATTTTAGACAGGACATTGCGGATTCCTGGCCCAACAGCATCGATGATTCCCAGGCAACGGTAGACTGGGGCTGGCAGCCTCAATTTGATTTGGAACGTACCACGGAAGAAATGTTACGGAACTTGGGCAAGTAGGGTATTTCTCAGGTGTTGAGAATATCGGATTTCCCCCCAGTTTTCCTTAGCAGTTTAATCTGATGGATCTCTACGCCCTTATCGATAGGTTTTAGCATATCGTAGATATTCAGGGCCACTACACTGGCTCCGTGCATGGCCTCTACCTCCACTCCCGTCTTATATACCGTCTTTACGGTAATCTTTATTTGGATCTCAAGGTTTTGGATCTCATAAGCAATATTGGTGTACTCAATGGGCATAGGGTGGCAATCGGGAAGTAGGTCTGCCGTTTTCTTAACACCGAGGAGTCCTGCCGCCCGGCTCTGGGCAAAAACATCCCCTTTGGGAACCGTCTTGTTTTGGATGGCGTCTATGGTGGCCTGGGTGCTGACCCTCACAATGGCCTGGGCAATCGCGGTTCTTACCGTAGGGGACTTATGGGTGATGTCTACCATAATCAGTTATTCACTTTCCATTGATAGCTTTCGTCCTCAAAAAGTTCCTTGCCAAAAACGGGGACTTGTGCCTTTATTTCCTCCACGATATAACGTATGGCCTCAAAGACCACCTTGCGGTGCGGGGAGGACGCAAAAACGAACAAGCAGATTTCCCCGGCCTTTACAATTCCCGAGCTGTGGTAAATATGCATACAGCTCAGATCAAATTTCCCAAAGGCGGCCTCCCGTATTTCCTGGAACTTGAGATTGGCCATTTCCTCATAGGCCGTATATTCAATGGCGGCCACGGTTTTTCCGTTGATCTCATCGGCCCGTACCTGCCCCAAAAAAATATCATGGGCCCCAATATGGGTCTTGGACTGGTGCTTGGCAATGGAATTCGCAATGAATTCCGGGCTTATGGCGCCTTTTATGAACACATTTTTCGTCTTCCGTTTTTCCATGCAAATTCCTTTTGTGCTAAGGTAAAGAAGATTTGGGATATGAAGGGCGTGCCGGGAAAATTAAGTACTCCCAGTGCATATTACCTCGACCGTTTAAGGCTTGGTTACAACTGTTGGACCATTTTTATAAACCCCTGGAAACGATATGCCGTGATGCCTCGGGTTTGGAAATCCGTATCGTACAAATAGACAAAGCTATTCTTACAGTATCCCGGTGAGACGGTAATGGGCAAAGGTGTTGCCCGTTGGAAACTTCACCAAAAAAAAGTGCGGTCCAGAATGGCTCGGATGCCTGTGATACCCGTGTTTTTTATCGAGGATCCACTGCATCGATCATATTAAATAATCCTTATCTATCGGTTACGATTTTTATCATCTTTTAGTGATAAAGACATTTTTTTATACATTTATCCTATGCAAATTTCATTTAATGAAGCATTAGATTGAAATGTCGGTCACAAAACCAAAAACGAACAAGTTACTCCTAGCGGAATTCAAAAAGGGCAATAAAAAAGCTTTTCGAAAGCTATTTGAGCTATTTTGGGAGCCCATGTACGTCAATGCCAAATCCATCGTTCTTGATGAGGCTATCGCTAAAGATATTGTACAGGATATTTGGTTGAATCTATGGCAGAAAAGAGAGCACCGGGAAATCAAGAATTTTGAAGCTTATATTTTCAGATCGGTGAACAATGGCTGTTTTAAATATTTACGGGACAACAAGCTAAGTGCTTCCCAGCTTCAGGTTATTGAGTCATTGGAATTGACCTCCCCGTCCGATGCAGAAAGTCAACATAACCTGGATCAGACCCGATTTATTATCGAAAAGTCCTTGACGGGCCTGTCACCCAGATGTCAACAGATTTTTAGGCTCAGTCGTATGGAAGCTGCCAGCAATGAAGAAATAGCCAGGCGCTTGGGCATATCAAAACGATCTGTGGAAAATCAAATGTCCATAGCGCTGAAGTCCATTCGCCAAAACTTGAGGCTCGCGCAGTCTTCCCTGACTTCTTTTTTTTTCCTGCTTACTTTCCTTTGATTTTCCCCTTAAGGGTCAAAACCGTGCACGCTTATTTCTGTGATCGCATATGTTAATGAAATGTTAATTTTATAAAACTCATGTGCGTTCCCCCCGCGTTATGGTTCTTACTAGTATAGCGCACCAAATATGCAAGAGAAAGAATTCAGAAAATTGTTGGACAAATACCTGGACGGATCCATATCCGAGCAGGAACTGGAGGTCTTGGAAAAGTTCAAGGCAGAACTTTCATCCAACCAGCAACCCTATTTTAAAAACGAGGCCCATAAAAATGTGGTAAAGGAGTCCTTATGGACAGCCATTAACGCACAAACCCGGAATCCCAAAAGGAGAAAGGCTTCCCTTTGGAAGGTATCCGCGGCCGCAGCCTTGTTTATCGGCCTCCTGACCAGCACGTATTTCTACCTGCAAAATTCCACCTCAAATACCCCGACCGTACTACCGGACAATGCCATCACCCTTCAGCTCGAAAATGGTGACCTGCAGATTATCAATGAAAATGGGCAAGTGGAAGTCTTGGACGCCCAAGGCCAAATTGTTGGGAAACAGGACGGGAAGAGTTTGAAATATACGGGCAACGACTCCAAAAAAGAACTTGCCTACAATACGCTGGCCGTACCCAACGGAAAGACCTTCGAGCTTCAACTATCCGATGGTACCGTGGCCCATCTCAATGCTGGTTCCTCCATCAAATACCCCGTGCAGTTCGTAAAAGGTTTACACAGACAGATCTTCGTGACCGGGGAAGCCTATTTGGACGTTGCCAAGGATGCCGAGCACCCTTTTATCGTGAGCACAAATGGATTGAACGTCCGGGTATTGGGGACACAATTTAACGTGTCGGCCTATCCAGAGGACGAAACAACGGAAGTGGTATTGGTAGAAGGTGCTGTAAGCCTCTATACGGAAGCGGAGGGATACAATACCGACAAAAACGTGTATCTGAAACCTGGGTTTAAGGGAAGTTTTGATCGGACCAAAAACAATATCGACACCGCTGAGGTAATCACTAGTTTATATACCTCATGGATCAATGGAAAACTGGTCTTCAGGAACATGACCTTTACCAACATACTCAAAAAGCTTGAACGGCATTACAACGTGACGATCATTAACAACAATACCGACTTGACCCATGAGGAATTCAATGCCAATTTCGGAAATGAACCCATTGAAAATGTGCTTGAGGAATTAAAGGTCAATTACGGAATCGAATACGAGATTCTGGACAATAGGATACTGATCGAATAACAACCTAATACTAAAGTTTTAAAAGGAACGCCTATGAAGTAACCCTAATTGAAGATGTAACCAAAAAAGATTACTTCTTGTGATGGTCAGATATGGCCATAAAAAAATCGGAAAATGCTACGAACATCTTCCGATTGGTCGAAGTGATTAAACTTAAAAGATTAACCACAGTTAACACTATAAAAGTATGAAAAAACTTTTTAAGCTTAAAAGAAGCCCTTATCCAATATTTAAATATGATCTAAAAATGAAACTCAGTACGTTGTTCATCCTGGCTGCTTTCTTCTCCATGCAAGCCAATGAGACCTACGGACAACGCACCAAAGTTACACTAGACCTGAACAACGTTTCCGTAGGGCAATTGATCGATGAAATTGAAAGTAAGACCGAGTTTGAGTTTGTTTATAAAATCAAAGATGTAAACCTCGATCGGATTGTCTCCATAAAAGTAAACAGGGAACGGATAGCCAATGTGCTCAACCAGGTTTTTCAAAACACAAATACCACTTTTAACCTCAATGACCGCCGTATTTATTTGGTAAAACGAACGGAACCCGACCTTTCAATTCAACCCGAGGAGGCCAATTCGACGGCTCCTGTACAAAACGCCGTCCAGGGAACAATCACCGATGAGCGTGGGCAACCCCTTCCTGGTGCCAGTATCATAGAAAAAGGAACCACTAACGGGGTCAGTTCGGATTTTGATGGAAACTACTCCATTGAGGTATCCGGTTCGGATGCCGTACTTCAGGTTTCCTATTTGGGATACTCCACCAAAGAGGTTGCCGTAAACGGACAAAGTACCCTAAACATTCAATTGCAGCCCGATGCTGGAAAGCTCGAGGAGGTTGTAATCATCGGTTACGGGTCCACGACCAAAGAAAAGTTCAATGGTGCGGTATCCAAAGTAGATAGTGAAGAGTTGAACAATTACTCTTCCGCCAATTTTGAACAGGCCCTTGCGGGCAATGTTTCCGGGATACAGATTCTGGGAAATGGAAAAAATCCGGGCGAGAACTCCGTTATTCAAATTCGGGGACTCAACACCTTGACGGCCGGTACAAATCCATTGATCGTCATTGATGGCAACCCTTTATCGGAAGGTTCTTCCTTTAGTTCGATCAGCAACCAGGACATTGAATCCATCAACATTTTAAAGGATGCCGCGTCGGCCGCTATCTACGGATCCAGAGCCTCCAATGGGGTTATTTTGATTACCACAAAAAAAGGAAGACCGGGAGGTTTAAAAGTTACCTATGACACCTACTACGGTTTTCAGGACCGCATAGACAATTTTGAGTTGGTAGATGCCTATGATGCTGCCCTATTTGATTCCGATTCCAGAAACTTCGGTTATGTTTCCGGGGGGCCGGGAAGAAGTGTTACCGATGATAATGCCACCCGTGACGCCAATGGAGGGGGCAAGCGCAGTAGGATTCCAGGATACCTACAGGGCTATCTGGACGGACAGGCCGGTCTGACCAATACCAACTGGACAGATGCCGTTTTCAGGACAGCCGCCCAACAAAACCACTACCTAAACCTCAGCGGGGGAACCGAAAAGACCGATTATTCCGTTTCTTTTGGGTATTTGAACCAAGAAAACATCATCATCGATTCGGACTATAAGCGCTATACAACCAATTTCCAACTCAATTCAAAGATAAGCGACCGCATCCGTTTTGGAATTAGCTCCAATGTTTCCTTGGTCAATTCCAATCCTACAGGAGAGGCCGGTTGGTCCAATTATGGCCTGAATCCAAGATCTCAGCCAGACCCCAGTTTTTCCATCATATTGATGCAACCCTACTACCCCATCCGCAACTCGGACGGCACTTTCGCCATTGCCAATCAATTGAACGACAACAATGACAATTGGGACGGCCCTATATCGGAAAACACCATTGCGCAAACCGAATTGAGCGACTTTTTTGAGCGCCGTTTACGGGTATTCGGAAACGCCTATGTGGAAATAGAGCCCTGGGACGGCCTAAAATTTAAAACCTCTTTGGGGGGCGACTACAATAACATTTTTACGGAATTCTTCGCCCCTTCCAACATAGGAAACTACAGGACCCCGGTGGCCAACAACCTTGCGCAAGCCTTTGAAAACAATGCAAGAAGGGAAAACTATATTACGGAGAACCTCCTGACTTATACCAAAACCTTTGACAAGCACACCTTTGATGTGTTGCTCGGTTTTAGCTATCAGGAAGAGCGCTTTTTCAACAGCAGATTACAGAGCAACAACTTTGCCGATGACAACCTGCGCAATATTGCCGGGGCCACCAATCCTTCGGCTACCGTGAACAGGAGCAAATGGGCGCTTGAATCCTATTTTACCCGCTTACAATACGATTATGATGGGAGATATTCGCTTTCAGGTTCCTTTAGAAGGGACGGTTCATCACGTTTTGGAGCCAATACCAAATATGGGAATTTCTCCTCCATTTCCGCCGGATGGAACATAAGCAATGAGGCCTTCTTCCCTGAGGACGGCCTGGTAAGCTTTGCCAAGTTAAGGGCAAGCTGGGGCCAGACAGGGAACAATCAGATAGGCGATTTTGGTTCCATAGCCTTGATCGCCCCGGACAATTATGTGATTGACGGGGAATTGGTTTCGGGCTCCTTTACCGAAACCTCACCAAATCCCGATTTGTCGTGGGAAACCAATAGTGCTCTGAACCTTGGTTTGGATTTGGGCTTTTTGGACAACAAATTGTTGTTCGTCGTGGAATACTATAACTCCAAGACTACAGATCTCCTATTGGATGTGCCCGTACCCCAGCAGTCGGGATTTTCCGAATCCTTGCAGAACATCGGCGAATTGGAAAACAAGGGATTTGAATTTGAAATCCGGGGAAATAGTTTTGAGATCGGCGAACTGAGCTTAGGTTTCAATGCCAATATTACCACCAACCAGAATGAGGTGCTTGCCTTGGGCGAGGGCCAAGAACAGATTATTCAGAACAATGGTGGCATGGATTTCCTTACCCGTGTAGGGGGCAGCATTGCCGAGTTCTATGCCTACGATATCGAAGGGGTGTTTAGGTCCCAGGCAGAACTGGACGCGGCAACCGTTACCCCCTTGGCCGGTACCGAAGTGGGCGATTATATCGTTAGGGACGCCAATGGCGATGGCCAGATAACCCCGGATGATCGGGTAACATTGGGCGATTACAATCCCGACTTTACTTATGGTTTTGGTTTTAACCTAAATTATAAAGGTTTCGATTTCACCGCACAATTCACGGGAATTGAAGGTAGGAAAGTCTCGGACCGTATGGTGTATTTTGCGGAAAGCGGGGAAGGCTTTTTTGTGCCTACCCAGCATTATTTTGATAATTATTTTTCGGAGCGCAACGCCAACGGTTTTTTCAGGAGACCTGATTTTTCCAGTTTTTCGTCGGCCGGTCGTCTTACAAGGGCTTCCAGTCTTTCGGTATACGATGCGGATTATTTTCGCTTAAGGAGCATGCAGTTGGGCTACAACTTTGACGAGGGCATTACAGATTACTTGGGAATCGATTTTCTCAGGATTTACCTAACGGGCAACAACATTTTCAACAGCACCAATTTTAGGGGCTTCAATCCCGATGGCATAGATACCAGGCCCGATACCTCCGGTACCAGGGGAAGCAGAAGACAAACGTTGACCAGGGGCTGGATCCAGTCCGCAAGCCCTTTGACCCGTTTTATTGCACTTGGATTAAACGTTAAATTTTGAACCAAAAAAGAAAACAAAATGAAATTCAATAAATATACATTGCTAATGGTGGTCGTCTTGCTTGGATTGTTCTCCTGTGAGAACGAATTGGACATCGTGCCCATTACGGAAAAGGCCTCTACCAACTTTTTTTCAAACGAGCAGGAGTTGGAAAGTGCGGTACAGGGTGTCTATGCACAATTGCAGGAAGACGGACTGTACGGTCTTTACCTGATCGGTGTGGGTGAAATTTCAGGGGAAGATTCCTTCGAGGAAATTGCGGCCAATGACGGAGGGCGTTTTGGTCAATTGGACGATTTTTCAACGAATGCCGGAAATGAACTGGTCGGTGATATCTGGAAAGAATCGTACCGGGGCATTCAACGCGCCAATACGGTACTGAACCGAATAACGGATATTGAATACACAACCCCTGCCCTTAAGACGAACCGGATAGGGGAAATGAAATTTGTTCGTGCGCTGTTGTACTTCAACCTGGTACGCCTGTACGGTGATGTTCCTTTGGTAACAACCGAAACGGAGAGTCCTTTCGATTTCTTTGGACAGGGCCGCACGCCATTGGCAGAAGTCTATGCGCAAATTGAAGCGGACCTGAACGATGCCATCCAAGATCTTCCCGCGGACAAAGCATCGGGCAAACCTGCCCGGGGAGCGGCACAGGCGCTTTTGGGCAGCGTATTGCTCACCCGGGGCAATTTCAGTGGGGCCTTGACCAATTTTGAAGCCGTGGTCAATTCAAACAGCTATGCCTTGGCAGCGACCACTTCCGAAATATTTGGCGTGGCCAATGAGGGCAATTCCGAGATTTTGTTCGAGGTACAGTTTGCCAGTGGTTTTAATGTTGACGGCGTTCTCGAAGGGAGTCCGGCCGGCTCCCAGTTCCGACCCTCCGGTACCACCGCCAACGCAAAGGGGCATAATTTGCCAACACAGGCCTTTATAGATTCCTTTGAAGCCGGGGATACCCGACTGGGCGATTATGTGGATGTGGACCTAGGCGCAAACCCCTTTTATTTTTCCACAAAGTACGAAGTGTCCCCTACCGGGGCCGACGATGGCGGAAGCGATCACCTAATTATCCGATATGCGGACGTCATCCTGAAATACGCGGAATCCCTTAATGAAAATGGCCAGACCGCCGAAGCCGTAGTGCAACTTAACGCCATACGGGCCCGGGCCGGTCTTGCCGGTACCACGGCCACCACACAAGCAGAGGTTCGGGCGGCCATCCGATTGGAACGGCGGTTTGAGTTTATTGGCGAAGGACAGCGTTGGTTTGACCTAAAAAGATATGGGACGGCGGTGAGCGTTATGAACGCCTTCTTTGCGAGTACCGGGGCCGGGGTTACGATCGATGAGAACAAATTGGTATTGCCCATTCCGCAGAGTCAGTTGGATACGGATGCCTCCATAACCCAAAACCCAGGATATTAAACTAAAATGGGATAAGAAGAAGCTTATCCCGATACAACGATAGTTAGTTTGAGTTAGTTTTTTTTAATTCAGTGGGGGGACTATGTCCCCCTTTTGTTTCCTTATCAACAAATTTCAAAAATCATTACATGAAACCTTATTTCTTATTTGCGGCCTTACTCCTCTGGGGAAGTTGCAACAACCCTAAAACCATAGAACCTACCACAGCGGCCCAAACCATATTCCGAGTATCCTCCATACAGGACAAAATTGCCAATTTACAGGATGCCCAAAATAAAGAGGTTCTTGTGGTGGCCCATAGGGGAGACTGGCGGCACGCCCCGGAAAACTCATTGCAGGCCATTCAAAACTGCATCGATATGGGCGTAGATATGGTAGAAATTGACATTCGGGAAACCAAGGACGGCCATTTGGTCTTAATGCACGACGAAACCATAGACCGCACGACCAATGGAAAAGGGCACGTAAAGGATTGGACCCTGGACTCCTTAAAGACATTGCGATTAAAGGATGGGCTTGGAGTTCCGACCGCGCATAGCATCCCCACACTGGAAGAGGCACTTTTAACCACTAAGGACAAGATCCTTGTTAATCTGGACAAAAGTTACAACATCTTTGACAAGTGTTATGAGGTGGTAAAAACGACCGGAACCTTGGACCAGGTCATCATCAAGGGAGCAAAGACAAGGGAAGCGGTGGAAAAAGAATTCGGGGCCTATTTGGACAAGGTGTATTTCATGCCTATAATCAGACTTAAACCGGGCAGTAAGGGTGTTGTGGACGATTATATAAAGCACAGAAAACCCGTGGCCCTTGAATTTATCATCCCAAGGGATACGGTTGGTTTAGGTACCTATTTCAATGACATTAGAAAAAAAGGTACAGGGGTATGGGTCAATTCGCTGTGGCCCCATCTTAGCGGCGGTCATGATGATGAACGGGCGGCGGTAGATATCAACACCTATCAATGGTATTTGGATAATCATGTGGATATCATCCAAACAGACCGTCCAGGGCTATTGCTGGAATTTTTGAGGAGCAAGAAGCTGCACCATTGACCCGGATTCCGGTACAACGTGTGAAAAATAAGGAAAAGTTTCGAATATAAACAAGTTGGCAAACATGTGGTGGTGGGGTGACCATAGGGCGATAAAAAAGTAATCAACGGCTGTAATATCCCCTTTTCTCCATAATTTAGTTGTCAACGATGAACGATAAGGATTATTTTTCCCATTTATATGAGATAGCGAGCCACCTGAACAAGGAATTTTCCTTGCATTCGGCGCTTCGGAAATCTTTGGAGCGCACGGTGGAAATTCTGGAAGTGGAAACGGGCTGGTTCTGGCTTACCGAACCGGACAACAAATCGGTTTATTTGGCCGCTTCCTATAACCTCCCCCCGGCATTGGGCAAGCATCCCGAGCGACTATCCGGGTGGTGCTATTGCATAAAGCAATACCTGTCTGACGATATCGATCAGGCCGTGAATATCAGTGAGATCAGATGCTCTAGGTTAGAAGATATCAGCACGGGAACCAAAGACCTGAAATTTCACGCAACGATCCCCATAATTAGCAACGGCCAAAAGGTAGGCCTTATGAACCTGCTCAGTAAAGAAAGGCGGCAACTGGACGAAAAGGAGCTGGCCATTCTTAACACCATTAGCGAATTGGTGGGCACTGCGGTTCAGCGTACCCGTTTACAACAATCCTATAGTACGGGGAACATGGAATCGGATACGGGCATTCGGCGTGCGCTGGAACGAATTTGCAACCCGCAAATGGAAACCTTGATTTCCTGCCTTGATGGCCCAAAGAACAACCAGGACAAAGTGAAGGAGGCGCTGAAAAAGGCGAAGGAACTCCAGAAGCAATTATCCATGTTATGCAGAGAGGCAGAGGAACATGAAGGAGCCGTTAAGGCCAAAGCGTTTCACTATCCCGAGTTACCGCTTACCAAACGCGAATTGGAGGTACTAAACCTGATTAAGAAAGGCCTCACCAATGGCCAGATCGGCAAACAACTCTTTATAGCCGAACGTACCGTTAAATTTCACGTTACCGCCATCCTGTCCAAGCTCAATGCGGACACGCGCACCGAAGCCGTGGATATTGGCCTAAAAAGGGGGTTGTTAAGCATTTAATCTAGAATCGTTTGTTTTCTAACCTGTACCATAGTACAGTAACTTTTCTGTACCTAAGTCCGTTTTACAGATCACCTGCGCTCTTGATCTTTGTACCGAACAAAAAACAAGAATTATGCAAAGACAAAATATCTATCTGGAGCACGCCAACATCACGGTAAACGATCTGCAGGAAGCGATCAAATTCTTCCAAACCGCTTTTCCCCACTTTAAGATACGAGGCGGTGGCAATAATGAAAGGGAATGGGTCCATATCGGGGATGACAACACCTATATAGCGCTGAACCAAGCCAAACAAAATGATTTAGGAGTTAGCAAGAATTACGATAGTGTGGGGATCAACCATCTGGGCTTTGTGGTAGCCAATGTGGAGGAGATTGCCAACAATCTGTTGAGCAGGGGGTACAAACGGGATTTTCCAAAACAAGTGGAGCGATTCAGGATCAGGGATTATTTTGCCGATAAGGACGGCAACCAGTATGAGTTTGTACAATACCTCAGCGAAGTGGTGCAGGAAAAAAACAGTTACGCCGTCGACTAGAGCCCCGGCGATCAAAAACTAGGGCGCCCTATACTTAGAGGTTATTTGATCTGGTTATAGGTAACAGGCCACTGCAGGGTCATCAAAATATCCGGGCACGGTTGAAAAATCAGTTGCCTTTTCTGGATTAACTTGAAGGATGTCGATACATATCTTGGAAGATGATTTTCCCAAAATAAAAGAACTCCCATTTAGTTTAGCAAATCAATTTATAACCATAACCCCTGACATTGAGAATTTGCACATCGGGGTCTTGTTTTAGTTTTTTTCTAAGTTTGGTGATAAACACATCCATGCTTCGGGCGTTGAAAAAATCATCATCGCCCCAAAGTGCTTTCAAGATGGTGGAGCGATCAAGGACAAGGTTCTTTTTTTTAACAAGGTGATATAACAACTGTGATTCTCGATGGGTGAGCATAATTTCTTCGGCATCCAAAGACAACAACTGTTTTACGCTATTGAATCGAAACTTACCAATGGCAATATCCTCCAAATTTTGTTGCAGTGTCACCCGATCTAAAAGAGCCTTTATACGAACAATAAGTTCTTCCATGCTAAAAGGCTTCTTTAAATAATCGTTGCCTCCATGTTCAAACCCTTCCACAATATCCTTGGTCTGCGATTTGGCGGTTAAAAATATAATAGGAACGCTCGGATTCTCCATTCTTATTTCTTGTGCCAGTGTAAAACCGTCTTTTTTTGGCATCATCACATCCAACACTAAAAGATCCGGTTTAATCTTACGGTAGGCCTTGAGGGCTTTTTCCCCGTCTTCGCAGAAAGTAACGTCAAAATCCCGTGTTTCCAGGCTTTCCTTAATAATAGTACCAAGAGCGGTTTCGTCCTCGGCTAGAATTATTTTGATGGGTGGAGTCATAGCAAGATTTTGAAAATGGTGAGTTTTTCATCAGCAACCAATTGCAGCGTACCCCCATGTTTTTTAATGATTTTTTGAGAATAAAAAAGCCCTATACCAAAACCCTTTACATCATGTTGGTTTCCAGTTGGTATGCGGTAAAACTTTTCAAAAATACGATCTCTTTGCGCCTGTGGGATGTTGCCTCCATTGTCGGCCACCGAAATCTCCGTTTGGTCCATCAAAGAATTAAGATTGACCTGTATCTGGTCACCTCCATACTTGATGGCGTTGTCAATTAGGTTGGCTACGGCGTTCTCAAAATGGAAGGGGTCTATTTTGAGCTGTAATTCTGAGATGTTGGTGCTGAACAACAATTCCTTTTCAGGTGTGATCATGCGATATTTTTCAACCAATTGTTCCAGCATTTTTATAACATTGGTGGGTTCCTTGTTTATAAGGAGCTTATCATTATCCAAGGTGGCCGTTTCCAAAAGCTTTTCTACCATTTGATTCAGTTTTTGCAACTGTTGGTTGGAGATGTCCAGGTATTTTTCAGTTTTTGTCCTATCGTTTTTCTGATTAAAGTTCTTAATACCCTCAATGGCCGTGGTTACCGTGGCAATGGGTGTTTTAAACTCATGGGTAATATTGCTGATAAGGTCGTTTTTGATTTCGGACAATTGTTTTTGTTTGGTGATGATACGAAGTAGGTACAAAAGACAAAGAATGATGGCCGAGGACAGCACAAATGAGAGCAAGATGCCCGTTAAGCTCCTTTTGAGAATCGCCAGGGTTGGATTTGAGAAGAACAACTGTAAATTTTGGGAGTCGGGAAGATAGGTGGATTTTGAAAAGGTCTTTAATTTGAACCTTTTTGGAATATTCCCGATGGATCCGAGGCGTATGGAATCATCCTTAAAATGAACCAATTTGTAGCCTATGGTTATGTCCTTTCGCTTAAGTTCGTATGTAAGTAAGCTGTCCATAGTGGTAAAGTTTATACTGTCGTTTATGGCAGCTATGAGCAATCGGTTGGCAAGTTTTCTCATTTCTCCCAAGCTATCCCCCATCATTTGCCGGAATACGTGCAAGGGTTTTATGGAAGGATGGTCTTCTCTCAATTGTATTATAGAAATCGATTCTTGCGTACTATCCTTCCCATTGAAAACACTCTGTTGTTTAAGTAAAGAATCCAGTCTGAATTTTATTCGTATGGAATCGTCACCGACTGCCTTCCAGAAAAAATTACTTCTTTTTTGCCTGTTTTGTTGATTGGTTCTTCCGGCAAAGGCAAAAAAATCTGTTTTGGCAAGACCAGCATAGTAGGCTTCCACGCTATTATCCAAGCTGATCTGTACTTCATTGATCAATCGCTGTTTGTTGGTGGCATAATTTTGAACGTTCCAATATATCTGAATGCCAATGGTAACCAGGATGGTCAATCCTATGAGATAAACTAAGATCCTATGTTTTTTGTAGTCCACTGCCCCTAAAGTAAAGGTTTGTTCCGTGAATTTATTGGTGGTTAACACTAGTTAACACTGGTTAACGGTATTTTCTACTGATGGGGTTCAAATTTGTGGAAATGTTTAACCCAAAAAAACGAATATGAAAAACATACAGTTTACACTTCTGATTCTAGCGGTCATTTCAGTTTCCAGCAATGGGGTTGCACAAGATTTCCAAGGAAAGGCCACTTATTTTAGTAAAACTTCCATCGATCTGAATTTGGACGAAAGGCAAATTTCCGAGGAACAGAAACAACGTATACGGGAGCGAATGAAGAATTTCTCGGAACGGACTTATGAACTGACCTTTGACAAGACAACTTCACTATATGAAGAGGAGGAAAAACTGGAGGCTCCATCCAATTCCCAAGGAGGCGGTGGTCTTCGCGTGTTTGCTAGCTTTTCAGGGGCAGATGGCAAATACTATAAGGATATACAGGATCAAAAATATCTAAATCAGACCGAGATGTTCGGGAAGCAGTTTTTAATTCAAGACAGTCTTAATCAATGGGAATGGGAGTTGGGTTCTGAAACGAAAAAAATAGGAAACTATACCTGTTATAAAGCCACGGCTATCACACGACCGGATACTACTTCATTTAATCGCCTACGGCGTACGGCCAGCAGTGCCGGGGACAGGCAAGGGCAACAAGGAGGGGAAACCAATGCCCATGCTAAGGATAGCACGCAAAACAATTCCCTTTTATCACGAATTGAAGAACCTGAGGAGCGGATTATCACCGCATGGTACGCTCCTGAGATCCCAATTAGCCAAGGACCTGGACCGTATTGGGGGTTACCCGGTCTCATTTTGGAAGTGAACGATGGCAGAACCGCTATCCTGTGCAACATGATAAGCATGTACGCGGAAGACAAGGAAGAAATCAAAGCGCCTTCCAAAGGGAAAAAAGTGAGTCAGGAAGAATATGACCAAATATTGGCAGAAAAAATGGAGGAAATGTCAGAACGTTTTCGCGCTGGGAATAGACGAGGTAGCAATTCAGTAAGAATCATAAGGGGTAATTAGAAGGCATGCAAAATTATAAATTGTTAGTCTGCGCCGTCCTGTTTGGTGCATTGGGAAGCTACACCCAAGCTCAAAAAGTAACAATCAGTGGTACGGTTAAGGACAGTTTGGGGAATGCTTTGGACGTTGCCAATATTGTTGCCATCAATCAAGCTGATCAAAAATTGGACGGCTTTGGGATAACCGATCCCAAAGGTTTTTATAAAATCAATGTCAAAGCGAATGCAACCTACACCTTAAAGGTGAGCTATTTGGGATTCCAAACGCGAGAAATTCCATTGACAACCCAAGAAAATGATGTAAAGCTTGATGTTGCCCTATTTGAAAAGCCTGAGCACTTGGATGAGGTGGAAGTCGTATATGAAATTCCCATAACCATACAGGGAGACACTATTGTTTACAACACCGATTCCTTTGTTTCCGGTACTGAAAAAAAACTGGCCGACGTACTTGAAAAACTCCCAGGAATTGAAGTAAATGATGATGGTGAAATTGAAGTGGAGGGCAAACGTGTTTCCAAAGTTATGGTGGAAGGAGAGGATTTTTTTGATGGAGATTCTAAATTGGCCTCAAAAAATATACCCGCCAATGCATTGGATAAGGTGGAAGTGTTGCGCAATTTTAGTGAAGTCTCACAATTAAGGGGAGTAACCAATAACCAGGATAATGTTGCTCTCAACATTAAACTTAAAGAAGGAAAGAAGAAATTTTGGTTTGGGGAAGTTACCGGTGGAAGTGGACCGGATGGTCGTTATGTCGCCCATCCCAAACTATTTTATTATAGCCCTGACTATAGCATCAATATCCTTACGGATCTTAACAACATAGGGGATTTACCCTATACGGCCCGTGACCTATGGAATTTTACCGGGGGGTTGCGCGGGGCGACCCGTCAAAATAACGGTACCCTATTCAATACGGGTGCCAATGATTTGGGTTTGAGTACACTGCAGAACAATAGGGCAAAGGAGATCGATTCACGATTTGCAGCTGTCAATTTTAGCTATAAACCCTCAAAAGAATGGCGTTTTAGCGGTTTTGGTATCTATTCATATAACAATAGTCTTTTAGAGACCAATGCTGCACGAACTTTTATCACGACCAATCAACAAGAATCTACAATGACCGGAACGGATCAGGTGTCCAAATTAGGTTTGATAAAATTTGAGTCCCATTTCAGTCCTTCATCCGATCTGCAATGGAATTATGACGGATTTGTAAAATTCTCGGATGAAAAGGAAGCTGTAAATGTACGTTCTGTTGCGGACGTTACGGACAATATTGAGGAAAACAGGGTACAACGGCCAACAAATCTCACACAGAATTCAAACCTGTATTACACCTTGAACAAAGGTCACATTCTTGCCCTCGAGCTGCAATATGTGCATGCCGATGAAGACCCTTTCTACAATGCCATGCGTGAAGAGCAGCCATTTTTGAACATCATTCCATTTGATGATACACAAAGCAATTTTGATATTGGTCAAGAACAACGCGTATTGACCAATAGGATGGATGCCAAATTGGACTATTATTGGGTCACGGGCCCAAAAAGCAACCTAAATTTTACTTTTGGAACCACCCAAAGCAGCCAAAATTTTGACTCGGGCATTTTTCAGATTTTGGATAATGCATCAACATTGAATTTTGGTGAAGCTGAGCTAAACAACAGGGTAAACTATGATTTTTCCGATATGTTTCTAGGGTTTCACTATAAGCTGATCGCTGGTAAGTTTACTTTTAATCCAGGATTTACAGTGCACGATTATACGGCCACAAATTCGCAATTGGGGACTGATGTGAAAGATGAACTTTTTAACATAGCACCGGATTTGTTTGTCAACCTGCAATTGAAACGATCTGAAAGCCTTAGGTTGAACTACAATGTAAGACGCAACTTTTCCGATATCAACCGTTTTGCCCAAGGCTATGTGTTCAGTGATTATAATTCGTTATACCAGGGGAACAGGGATTTGGAAAGTGCTCTTTATCATGATGTATCGCTGAATTTTTTCAGTTTTAATATGTTCAAGCTGCAGAATATTTTCGCCAATGCTTCCTATAGTAAAAGAATAGATGCTTTTAAAAGCAGTACGGATATTGGAGGCATTAACCAGGCCAACACTACCATTAACTCCAATTTGGAAGATGAAACCTTTAATGTATCTGGGAACTTTCAACGCACATTTGGAAAAATAAAGCTAAGTTCCAGAGCCAGCTTAAACTATTCCAATACCAATAATATCGTGAATGATGCCCCTAGAAACTCCACCTCTCTAACGCAAAGCTATAGTGGGTCCGTGGGTAGTAGCTTTGTCAATGTACCAAATTTGGAATTGGGGTATCGCTATACTGTAAACGACTATGATAATGGTGGAACGGAGTCCACCTTTTTTACCGACCGCCCATTTGCCAAATTCGATATGGCATTTTGGAACGGGTTTATACTTCTAGCAGATTATGACTACTATTTTTATCGGGATAAGTTGGGTACGGTAGAAAATAAATACGGCTTCTTAAACGCCAGTCTGTCCTATCAAAAGAAGGATAGCAAATGGGAATATAGTGTAAATGCCACAAATTTGACCAATAACCAAGTGTTGAACAGCGATACCTTCAACGATCTCTTTTTTAGGACATCGTCTTATGTGGTGCAACCTCGTTATATTATTTTTAAGATCAAATACGATATTTAACCAGAGGCATCAACAACGGATTGCTGAATAACTATCAGCATACAATGATCAAATCTCCTTCGTAAAATGTCCATTATTTGGAGAAAAGGTTCTTTAAATCCGATTTTAAGGATTTCGGAGCGCTGCTCCACAGTGCTACGCACCGTTGCCACGCCTACTTCGTAGCCCCGGCAAGAATTACCCAGGCGGCGCTCGGCACGGGCTTCGATCCGGAGCGTTGCTCCACGGTGCTACGCACCGTTGCCACGCCTACTTCGTAGCCCCGGCAGGAAATCACCTCGACGGCGCTCGGCACGGGCTTCGATCCGGAGCGTTGCTCCACAGCGCTGCGCGCTGTTGCCACGCCTACTTCGTAGCCCCGGCAAGAATCGAACTTACATCTAAAGTTTAGGAAACCTGCCTGCCGTAGTAGCCCTACCAGGACTCGAACCTGGATCTAAAGTTTAGGAAACTTTTGTTCTATCCCTTGAACTATAGGGCTTTACTGAATCGGCACGCAGGCAGGCTTCTATTCTATCCATTGAACTACGGGGCCCAACTTTTTGGACTGCGAATTTATGAATACTTTTTGACAAGTTTTTCCCCAAGTCGGGGATATTTTTTCAGTTTTCGCCCTATTCTTCATTTTTCTTGGCTTGTCCTCGGTTTTTAGGAAGCGAAACACCCTCAAATCACCCCTTTTTGGGCATAATCAATACTTGAAATTGGCATCTTTCTCCGTAATTTGGACGGGCACCCCGGCCAAAAAGCTGTTTCACATGAAAGTATTGCCATTGTCCGAGCTTACACGCAACCGAAAAAAAATACCGGTCTACACAGACCATGTCCTTGCCACGCTAAGCACTTCAGGTCCATTTCATTGCGAAACGCACTACACCGGTCTGGGCATCATATCCCTGTTGAACGGAAAAGGACATTTCAACATCAACGACCATCAAATAGCACTAAATACAAGTAGTTTTTTGATAGTGAACAGAGGCAGTAAACTGTCCTTTAAACTTTCCCCTAACAGCAGGCTGGTCATCCTAGGGTTCAACCCCAAGCTTTCCGATCTCGTTTCCCAGACCATGTTCTCTCAAAATAAAAAGAGGCTCCCCGATAAAATCAACATTCATGATTACGCCCTCCTAGAGCATATCCACATCATGAATTCCACATTGAAAAACCACTTGGAAATTTTAATCGCCCTTAGTAGCAGTTGTGCTTCCTTTCATGCCTTAAAGACCGATATGGTTGTCCGATCCATATTGGATCAGTTGATCCATGAGAACTACGATGCAATTTCATATTCCTCGAATCTCTCTGTTGTCAAAAAGAACACGCAAATACATCTCTACAAAAAGCTGTCCGTAACAAAACGCTGGATGGAGCACAACTATGGGGAACCGATCAGTATTGACCATTTAGCCGATATCGCCATGCTGAACAACTATCATTTTCTTCGCCTTTTTAAACAAGCCTTTGGCATTACGCCCCATCAATTTTTAATAAAAACGCGACTTAAAAACGCTGAACTGCTATTAAAAAATAGTACGCTGAGCATTTCGGATATATGTCATCGCGTAGGTTTTGAAAGTGTCTCCTCTTTCAGCACCCTTTTTAAAAGGCGTTTCTCCAAAAGTCCGACCGAATATCGCCGGTTCACTGAAAACTAAATTCTCAATTTTCGATAAATCAAAGTCGTTCATTCCCAATAGCTTTGTTAGGTACTAAAATAGAAACGTTATGGACAAAAATCAGTGGAGCGCCTTTAAACTACGTGTCAATATCAATTCGGATATCCAAACTGCCTATCGCGCTATTGCTACGGCCGAGGGTTTGGAGTCCTGGTTTTTGAGAAAAGCCTTGTTCAAAGATCCGAAGGGAAAATCAAAAGAGCCAAGCAGCCTTTTGGCCGCCAGGGACACCTACGAATGGTATTGGCACGGTTATCCAGACAGTGTTGTTGAAAAAGGAACGATCCTCAAAGCCAATGGGCAAGATGTTTTTGCCTTCACATTTTCTCTGAAGTGTCCTGTCACCATTACCCTTTACAAGGATGTTGGTACACTTATAGTAGAACTGCTGGAAAACGACCTTCCCACGGATGAAACTTCAATGATGAATCATTTTGTAGGGGATTCCAGAGGCTGGATCTTTTACCTGACCAACTTGAAATCCGTCTTGGAAGGGGGGTTGGATCTAAGGAATAAAGACCCAAAACTGACCAATGTGATTACGGCTTAAGCAGCAATGTAAGTCCCATGGGGAAAGGCCCAATCAACCCATACCAGCGTATAATTAAGTGTCCCGCAAAAAAGATTTTTGCGGGACACTAATTTTTTGGTTCAGAAAGTGCTTAGACCTCTTCCTTGGGTTTGGATACGTCCTTAAAGCGTAACATTTCCAAAATCCTACTGGACGCACCGAGATAGTATCCCGTTTCGTGCTCATAGGTTTTCGGGTTTTTAAAGGTCCCGAACACGATATCTATCAAGGGCAAATCGGAATAATTGTACGCGTGTATGCCCTTTGCGTGATGTATGGTATGGCTCTCCGGGCGCTGAATAATATACCCCAACCACCTGGGCGTATTAATATTGGCATGCTGAAAGATTCCCATAAAGGTCAATGTCAATATAATAATGGTAATGGCCTGTGGTGCCAAGCCCATGAGTAGGGCAAAGGTAATGGAGCCTACCAGGGACAGTCCTATCATATCGTTTAGACTAAAGATGAAGGCGCTGGGCACATCCAATCTTTCCGCACTATGGTGCATTTGGTGCGATACCCTAAAGAGAAAATCGGATTTGTGCATACTGATATGCCAACCGTACTGCACCAGTTGAAACAGGACCACGCCCAAAACCACCTGTGCAAAGATGTTTAAGGAACTGAGATCTACCAGCTGATAGGAGGCAAAAAAGTCGTCCCACACTAGGGGGATATAGGTGGTCAGCAGCACATAGGCCACAAAAAAGGCCACGCCCCTAAGTATCCAGAACTTTATTTTGGGCAGTTTGCGGGCCGGGAAGAGTGCTTCCCAGAGCATGAGCCCTCCAAATAGGGCATAGACGAATAAAGAGATGGGGTCTAAAAGTATCTCCATGGGAGATGGTAATTGCGAAAAGAAATTTTCCATAATCAATTGTTTTAAAAGCTAATAATTTTTTATTTATACAGACTAGATGGTACAAATATAAAAATATTTTTTACTATACCAACTAGTCGGTTAAATTTTTTATCTTTGGAGTATGGGAAGAGATGGCACACCAACACGCAATAAAATACTGGCCCAGTCCCGGGCCCTGGTATTGCAAAACGGATTTTCCGGGACCAGCATCGACTTAATTTTGGAACGGACCGGTATCACCAAAGGGGCATTTTTTTATCATTTTAAGACCAAAAACGTCCTGGCCCAGGCC
The DNA here is from genome assembly GCA_947494825.1 of uncultured Flavobacteriaceae bacterium. GTDB lineage: Bacteria > Bacteroidota > Bacteroidia > Flavobacteriales > Flavobacteriaceae > JBNGOQ01. Next base: position 525,215 of record CANLWN010000003.1, read on the forward strand.
CTGATCGAAGAATTTGCCAAGGAGGATATCGACACTTTGGAATCGGCCCTGGAACAAACGGAACACCTCAAGACCGATCCCAAAGAGCGATTGCTGCAGTTTGTACAATTGTTTATCGATATGATGACAGGGCTCACGGAGCCCTACCCCGGTTGCCTGTACGCCTCCTATACTTATGAGCCCAATCAATTTGATCCGAAGGTCATGGAACCCATTTCCAGCGCCATTCTGCAATGGAGGACCACCTTGGTGCGCTTGCTCTCCGAGGTACGCCAGGAATACGATATGCAACAAGAGGTGGATATTTCGTCCTTGGCCGATCTCTTTACGGTCATCTTCGAAGGGGCCTATGTGGTATCCAAAGCACTGAACGAACCCGACCTGGTGGCCCAGCAGCTACGTCAGCTGTCCAATTACTACGAGCTTCTCTTTGTGCCAAAGCAATAGCCAAGACAAGGCCCAACTTCCCCCTATTCGTGAACAAATAGTTGCGGATCGGTCACCGTGATGCCGTTTGGCCGTTCCAAAAAATAATCCGCTATGCGTTTGTATAATCGTAAATGCGCTTCCACGCCCTCCCAGTTCCAATGCTCGTTGATCTCGTCCTCCGGACTATGGATTCTTCCAAATGGAATGGGTTCGGCCTGCCCGCCCCCTATCAACTGGGCACCCGTCCATAAAGTAAAAGCGGGGATCCCCTTTGCCAGAAAGGAAGCGGTATCAAAATTCGTGTTCATCCCATCTATCCAATCGGGCGGATTATAGACCCATCCTAGGGTCGCGGCGACGGATTGGATCTCATCCAAGAAATCGACCCCCTGGCGCGGCATAACAAAATAGTCCGCCCTGGGCCCCGAGATATTAAAGCCATCAATATTTATGCACAAGGTAATTTCATCCCGGGGGAAAACCGGGTTTTCAACATAAAAGCGACTTCCATGAGTACCTATTTCCTCTGCGGCCGTTGCGATAAAGACCAGGTGCTGTCGTGGCCCTTCCTCTTCCATAAACTGCCGTGCCAATTCCATCAAAGCGGCCACGCCAACGGCATTGTCCCGGGCTCCGTTATAAATACCATCTTCCTCCCCGCCCGATTCTGAAGTGCCCAAGGCGTCATAGTGGGCGGTGAATACCATGGAACGATCGGTAGGTTGGGCGGCCGGGATAATCCCAATAACGTTGGCTTCCTTTTCGGTGTAGTCCGGAACATGGAACCACTGGTAATAGGATCCATCGGCCTGTGGTTGCAAGCCTATTTGCCTGAACTGTTCCGCAATGTATGCCGCGGCAAGCTTAATTTCCGCACTCCCGGTGCCCCGCCCTTTTAAGGCGTCCGATGCCAGGTAGGCGGTATGGGCCTTAAAATCATCCAACCATTGGGCAAAAGATATAATAGGAAGCAACGCAAGAAGTAGGAAGGACAGGTAATTTTTTACTGAAAGCTGCATAAAATCCGTTTTTAAGGTTACCCTATAGACCTCCTTTTCGCATTTTGGTTACATAGCCAGAAAGTATAGTAAAGATATGGCCCTGGCGTGGCATCTTTGAAGGAAATTTTTAAAAGGTAGCTGGAGCTAGGACGACATCTGACTGGCTTGCCATTGCTGTACCCATTTGAGGATCGGTGCGATACTGGTTTTGTCCACAAAATCGAATCCATGGAGCTCTTGTTTTCTGGCTTCCGGATCCCTATTGGCCATGGCACCTATTTTCAGCATCATACGGTCATACCAGCTGAGCTCTTTAGGCACTTGCCTTCCTCGAAGTGCAACATGGTGCATTTTCTTGATAAAGCTTTCGGGCAAACTCTTAGCGATCCACCCATCCAGTTTGGGCCCGGCAGGAGCCCCGGAAACCGAAAAGAGGCATATGGGTTTGCCGCCCAAGCCAGCCAAATGCCCTTTCACCCATTTGCGGATGCTGAGCCTGAAATACAATATGGGGCTACCCAAAATCAGAAAATCGTAGGACGCTGGATCGGCCTTGGCATCCTTAATATCGAACACGGGCAAGCCGGTCGCCTCACCGATCCAACGGGCGTACTGCGCTGTGCTGCCGTACTTACTCGAGAAAAAAATGGCCCCGGTCATGATTTACAGGTTTTAGTGATGCCAAAGAAACGCCCACAATACAGGGCGCATACCTAATGCGGACTTGTTCCTATAACCTAACAAAGGTAGCTGCTCCCCAAACTGGGTACAATGATTTTGGTCATCATATGGATATCCCTATTGGACAATCGCTCTAACTAATCTATCTTAGGCCCGTAATCACTATGCGAATAATCTCGGACGAAATATGATCAGGTGCGGATCCATTTTGATGTTACTAATAGTTCTTTACGCTTGTAGGCATCATGCTAAAGGCGAAAACGTAAGATCGGAACAATCAAAGCAAAAAGAATTGGTTCACAAGCAGAAATCCTACAAAAACGAAAACGGATGGATAATAATGTCCAAAATAAGTGTTCTGGATTTTTTGAAAGAGTTAAAGGCAGAGGATACTATGGACACGGAACTGAATGTTTTAACTACTATGGGGCAAAGCGGTGAAAATTGGATTACGGAGTCCGAACTTGAATTCCTTGTTTCCCAAATCGAATCCAAAGAAAAAGCAAAGTGTGTTACGCGGGTTATTTCCTCATTTATATCGGATTCCAAGAACATGACCATCGGAAATCATGCCATTTCGATAATAGAAGTCTATCGGAAAAAAGAGGCCTACCCAAATGAACTATACATTTGCAGTTCCTATGACGACCACAAAGTAGTGGAGCTAAAGGATTGGTGGAAAAGCAAAAAGAAATGAAACGGTAATAACCCCTAAATATGCCTTAAACCCTAACTTTGAAGATATCATTGTCTAAAATGAGCTTCATAGGTCCGAAAATCACACCTTTATTTCCAAAACCTGATGTAGTGCCGGAATATGTACGTTCCAACCAAATACCTCCTTGATCTTTTTGCCAAAGGCATCCAAAGCGGGGGGTTCCCCATGTACCAGAAAAACCGCTTCAGGAATGTTTTTTACGCCCCCCAACCAATGCAATAGTTCGGACTGGTCCGCATGGGCGGACAAGCTTTCCAGATGCACAATGTTCGCTTTTACCGGATGATGTTTACCAAATAGCTTCAATTCATGAGCCCCATCCAACAACTTCCTGCCCCTGGTACCTTCGGCCTGGTAACCGACCAACATAACGGTTGTGGAAGCATTATCTATCCATTGTTTCAAATAGGTCAGCACGCGTCCGCCAGTGACCATTCCGCTTCCTGCGATCACTATTTTAGGTCTTGGATCATCAATGGTCTCCCAGGTTTCCCTGTAGGAACTTACGATATTGACATGATTGCACATGGCATGGTATTCGTTCATGGGCAATTGGTGCCAGTGAGGGAAATGCTCAAAAACAGACAATACATTGTCTCCCATAGGGCTATCAATAAAGATGGGGATGTTGGGAATACGGTTTTTTTTGTACAACCGCCATAACAAATACATTAAGGATTGTAAACGTTCAACGGCGAACGAAGGTATAATCAGGTTGCCGCGTTCATGAACCGTTTTATGAACAAGTCCTATCACCGTCTCCTCAACCACTTCATCCGGGTGCAGCGTATTGCCGTACGTACTTTCAACGAACAAATAATCAGCCCATTCCGGTCGCTCCGGAGGGGCCAATAGCAAATCTTCCCTTCTCCCCACATCTCCTGAAAAAACAAATAGTTTTCCGAAGATTTCCAATTCGATAAAAGTGGCCCCCAAGATATGGCCGTTGTACCGGAATCGATATCGGATGTTCTCCGTTACGGCAACCCAAACGTCCTTATTTTGGGCCTTGAGGAATTTAAAGGTCTCCACAGCGTCTTCCCGCGTATAGAGAGGTAGTGCGGGATGGTGACGGCTGTACCCTTCCCTATTGGCCTTTTCCGCTTCCTCTTCATGGATCTTGGCACTGTCCTTTAAAATGATCCTGGTGATGGCCAAAGTAGGGGCCGTACCTATTATTTCCCCTCTGAACCCTTCTTTGACCAATCGGGGCAAATATCCGATATGGTCCAAGTGGCCATGGGTCAATAGGATCAGGTCTATTTCCTCGACATTTATGGGCAAGGGGTTCCAGTTCATGTTCCGGAGGTCCTTCAACCCTTGGAACATCCCACAATCTACAAGTACGTTGCGCTCCGGGGTCTCCAAATAAAATTTGGAACCGGTTACGACTCCAGAAGCCCCTAAGAAATGAATTTTAATGGTTTTCATCATACGGCATTATTACCTACAGAGCAATCCTATCTCGCTGCGGATTTTTTCTTTTCGCATATCTGAAATTCCTAAATGGTCCAGGAAAAATTGGTCTTTGATCAATTGCCTGCAGAGCACAACATCCCGAGCCAACAAAAACTGTTTTTCCCGGTTGGTGAGCAAAGTGGATACCGTAATCGGGTATAATCCAAGTCGGTCTATTCGATCCTTTAACCCATTGTCCTTGGGATAGTCCCAGCTTAGCAAATACAGTCCGGCACAATTGCCATATGCAATGGCATCCTTTGTAAATCGCGTATTGGTAACTACCCAGCCAACATTCAAGATATTGTTTCTACCCTTTTTGTTGTTCCAATGGGTCTTTACATCTACATAGCGGGATTTAATATACAGCGGTACCTTTACGTTACAATTGCGCCCTTCTTCCCCGTGGAATTTACACTCCACAATGGTTATCTCCCCATTTTTTTCCGCGACCACATCTATTTCATGGGTTACGCAGATACCCTGCATGACAGTACCCACTTTTGTGCTGTACCCTGAATGGTCCAATATGGCCGCTACAAACCGCTCGAATGGAAAACCTGTTGGACCGAGTTCATAAATCGCCTTTTTCAATTTATACTTGGAAGCAAAAATCGATTTCTTTTGCTTTAACATGGCAAAGGCCCGGTTATGGATTTCCCTTGTGGAAATGCCCTGATATAGTTCATCGCGAACACTGTCGAGTATCTGGTTGATCAATTTTTCGTCCGCCCCACTGTGTTTTAGGGAATTGCGCAGCTTGTTCAGGGAGAAGCTTGCCTTTTCCCCTGAGGTCTTGGTCACCTTAAAATCCTGTTTTTCCATAGTCGCCTATAAAATGTTATGTGGACGAATGCTCCATTTAGGTCACCGAATAAGGATTTATCCTATTTCGGACATCCCCTTTTCACCTATATCCCAGTCCCATTTTCCAAATCCCCTTTCTACATGGTCACCTCTTGCTTTGGATTAGGATTTTACCTGGACAACAAATGTTCCAGCCAATCCCCTACAAAATAGGCAACGAAGGCAGCTATACCCCCCAGAAGCAATGTTTCCAGTATTCCCTTTAAAACCGATGTTTGATTCACATAGGTCTTTAACCAGCCTATAATGATGAAACCCATCGCGGTTAACACGGATGCGATGAAAAAGAGATTTTGTTCGAGCGGGTGTGTATAATCAATGACATAAATCAATAAGGGAATCAAGCCAATCGAAAGGAACGACAAATAGGTAATCCCACCGATCCACAGTGGGGATTTATCTATTTCCATCATGCCTAATTCCTCCCGCATCATATCATTGACCCAAACTTTTTTGTCACTGGTGATTACACCCACTATTTCCTCCAAAAGTTTGTCTTTAAAACCCTTTGCCCTATAAATTTCCCTGATTTCCTCCTTTTCGGCATCTGGCATATGTTCAATTTCCCAATATTCCGTTTGCTTGTGTTTATTGTAGTTGTCTTTATCAGATTTTGTTGACAGGTAGGCCCCTACGGACATGGCGAAACCATCCGCCAGTAAATTTGCAAAGCCAAGAATCAAAATAATAGCGCTATCCAGTCCGGCCCCAACAGAACCTGCCACAACGGCAAAGGTTGTAACGCAACCATCTATTCCCCCATACACAAACTCTGCAAGATATTTTTCAAAGGCTTTAAAGAAACCGTTGGTGCCATGTGCTTCTTGTTTATAATGTTCCTGCAACTTCATCGGATATTGGTTTTATAGTTTGACTGGTTGAGCGTTGATTCATAAACGCGAAGGTTGTTTTCACAAATGCCCAATGGCCCTTATCCACCTTCTCTTTTATACGTCCTATGGTATTTGTGCCAATTTAAAATCCGAAGCGGGCATATGAAATGACTTTCATCATTTTCGGTTTCCATCCCGGGCCTTGGTTTAGTCAATATCTATTTGCCGAGAATACAATCGGGCATTTTTATCCAAAACAGCTTAATTTCCTTGCTGCCGGTTCCCTATCCCTTCAAGGTGTCCGATATCAGGTAGGCAGTATGGGCACGGTATGGAAATCTTTAAGGATAGTTGGAGTTATGATGGAACCCGATTATACAATAAAAGATGCAAGTCGCACATAATCCCTTCACCATCAGGGCTTAAATGATTAAATTGTATGTGCCTTTTCTGAAATTCCCTCGATAAGGCTGATTTAGATGGACTATCCAATCCCAAGACCATGAAAACCCCGAATTTCAAGTTGTTTCCCCTTTTTTGGCTCCTGATGGTATGCCTATCATCCCTGGCACAGGCGGGTAACAAAGTGGACAGTCTTCAAAATGTGCTTAAAAATATGCCGTCCGATACCCTTAAAGCCAAAACCTATGGGTTATTGGTTTGGTACTACGCACGGTACAGCATCGATACCGAAATCGAAAAAAAACATATAGACAGCTCCATGGTCCTTTCAAAGGCATTGGATTTCCATAAAGGTGTGGCCTATGCACATTTGCGGTACGGGAATTTGGATAAGCGGTTGGGGAACTACCAACAGGCCATACGCCATATAGACTCGGCCCTCCAATATTATACCACTATTGGTGATTCTACCCGTGTGGCCGATGGGTTATTTGATCTGGCGGCCATTCATCGAAGTTCAGGGAACTATGAAAAAAGCCTGTCCTATTATTTACGCGTCCTGGACATAAGTGAAATGGAGGGCAATCCGATCTCCCTGGCCAGTACCTTAACGAGCATTGGATTGCTAAATCGGCTCCTAAAACAATACGACCAGGCCATCTCCAATTACCAAAAGGCCCTTCGGATTCTGGATAGTGTGGGTAGTTCCAAAAGAATGCTGACCTCTCTCAACGGTCTTGGGACGGTATATATGGAAATTGGGGAATACGATACTGCCAAAAGCCATTTTTTAAAGCTCTTGAACATTACACGGGAACAGAAGTATGAACGTGAAATGGGGTATCAATTGGCTAATTTGGGAAATTTGGAAATCCAGCTGGGGAACCCGGGGAAGGCTTTGGAATATCATCTGCAGGCGCTTCAGGTGAGGGAAAAGCTCCCTAGAAAAGCAGACCTTGCCTTGAGTCTCGCGGATGTCGGGAATACGTACCTTCAATTGGGAAATCATTCGCAATCCCGCCAATATTTGGCCAAAGGTCTGGTACTGGCCCGGGAAATACCCTCTAAACCGCTGATCAGGGACCTCTATAAGATGCTTGCAGACCTCAGCCTATCGGAGCACAATTACAAAGAGGCCTATCACTACCGAACCCTATATGAGGAAGCCAAGGACAGCATTTTGAATGCAGATGTCAACAAGCAATTCCAGGAACTGCAGGTGAAATATGAAACCGAAAAAAAAGACCAACGGATCACCCTTTTGGCGCAGGAGAAACAACTGCAGGAAAAAGAAATCCAGCGACAAGCCACCCTGAAGAATGTGTTTATCGGGGGTGCGATATTAACGGTCCTACTTGCTAGCCTCTTATGGTACACCTTTCGCCAACGACTAAAGAATCAAAGGACAATCGCAGCCAAAGACCAGGAAATCAAAGAGGTGAATTTTCGACGACAACTCTCCGAACTCGAAATGAAGGCGCTTCAGGCCCAGATCAACCCACACTTCATTTTCAATTGTATGAATTCCATCAATCAAATGATCAAGAAGGGCAACAACCAAAATGCTTCAAAGTACCTCAGCAAATTCAGCAAGCTAATTCGATCTATACTGGAGAACGCCGAAGATACCGAGGTCTCCCTCAAGGACGAATTGGCGACCTTGAAAGCCTATATCCAATTGGAAGCGCTCCGGTTTAAGGAGGATGTCAACTTTAAAATGGATATTCAGGATAGCATTGATCTTGAAAACACCTATTTGCCTTCCATGGTATTACAACCCTTTGTTGAAAACGCTATTTGGCATGGCCTTAGACATAAAAAAGTGGCCACTGATGGAAAAATTTCCATTGCAATCCGCAAGGAAAAAGAGCAACTCCTATGTCTTATCGAGGACAATGGGGTAGGAAGGCAAAAGGCTTTTGAATTACAAGAGAAATCGATTCTAAAGCGCAAGTCCCTAGGCGTAAAGATTACGGAAGACCGATTGCGATTGTTGAGCAAGGAATTACAAAAGCAACTCGTTCGCATTACAGATTTGAAGGACCCGACCGGAACCGCTTTAGGGACTCGGGTGGAAGTAAGCATACCCATTTCATAATACAAACATGATCAAGACCATTATTGTAGATGACGAACAGGACGGCCGCGAATCGCTGGAGCAGGCTTTGATCGAATATTGCCCCGAAATCGATATCATATCCACATGCTCAAGCCCGGAAGAAGCTCTTGAAGCCATCAACAATCACAATCCAGATCTGGTATTTCTGGACGTGCAAATGCCCCATATGTCCGGGTTCGATGTATTAAAGCAACTAGCCCCCATCGATTTCCAGGTCATTTTTGTTACGTCATATGATCGCTATGCGATCAAGGCGATCAAGTTCAGTGCCCTGGATTTTTTGCTGAAGCCCCTGGATGTTGATGAATTGGTCGGAGCGGTACAGAAAGCCAAAAATCAAATAGCGGCAGGGAGCAGCATGCACCGTTATCAATCGGTGTTAAACAACATACAGTATACCTCCGGAAAAATTGAAAAGCTGGCCATTCCTACTTTTGAGGGTATCGATTTTTATAATACCAACGATATTATCTACTGCAGTGCCGAAGGAAACTATACTACGCTACACATGGTATTGATGAAAAAAGAAGTCGTTTCCAAGAACCTCAAGGATTTTGATAACCTGCTATCAAACTCCGGTTTTTGCAGGGTTCATAAGTCCTACTTGGTCAACATGCAGCATGCCCGTAAATATATTAAGGGCGATGGTGGATATGTGATTCTTACCGACGACCATCATGTAGATATTTCCAGGCGGAGAAAAGACGCTTTTCTGAGCATGTTCGAAACGATTTAGTTTTAGGCTCTTTTCCTGGCTGGAGGCCTAAAAGACCACCCGTTAACATCCCAATTTGCTCCTTACACACATTCAACCCCTCCGATTATTTAGTGGTACTGGTGGTGCTCGTACGCGCTCCCTAGCTTAGCTCAAAACTTCCCCCTCTGATGTTTTGATGGATGTTCTTTACCCATTTCGGATATCTCCCTACATCACTAATCCATAACAGAATGTTTAATCAAAATCTGAAATCCTATGTGTAAGTCCCTTTTATTTTTATCGCGATTTTTCTTTGCCATGGCCATCATTTTCATCATAAGCTCCCTGCTCATGGTCTCCTGTAGCAAGGATGATGGTCCACCTCCAGAACCACAAAACCAAAACCCAGAGAACACGGATTCTATCTTGGAGGCCGAAGACTATAAAACGCTCAAGGCCCTGTATGATGCCAACCCCAACAATACGCTGGGTTGGGATATGGATGACAAGGGTATGCAAAACTGGAGCGGGGTTACCCAACAAAACAATCGGGTTACGGAACTGGACCTCAACGGTAAGACCCTTACAATCATCCCTCCCCAAATTGGGGATCTTGATAGGCTTACACGATTGTCCATGAGTAGCAATGACATCCCAGAATTGCCCGCTGAACTGGGCAATTTGGACGATTTGACCTCCCTTAACCTAGAGGACAATGCCCTAACCGCTCTCCCTGTAGAGCTGGGCAAGCTGACCAAGCTCTCCTATCTGCATCTGGGCAGTAACCTCCTGGACGCCTTTCCGGAGCAATTGACCAAACTGGACCAATTGGCCACCTTGATCGCCCATAACAATTCGTTGGCGCAACTGCCCCAGGGCATGGAAAAAATGACCGCCCTTCAGGTACTGGACCTGGCCCAAAATTTACTGGACAGCGTTCCTGCCGCCATTGGAAGTCTGAATGCATTGAACAGTCTAAGCCTCGATGATAACCGACTGACCGAAATTCCATGGGAATACGGTCGCTTGATCAAGCTGGAATACCTCTATCTGGAAAACAACAACCTATCACAGTTGCCCCAGGAGGTATGCAAGCTGGCGGAGATAGGTACGGAGATTACCACAGATGCACAGGTAGGCTGCGATCTAATCGGTTACAATTATCGGGGACTGGTAGCGCTTTACCACGCCAATCCGGGAAATACCTTGGAATGGGACCTTACCGACACCAGCATGCAAAGTTGGGGCGATGTTACCCTGCACCTGGACGGCACCGTGCAGGAGTTGGAGCTGTACGACGAGCAAATAAGCCATCTCCCGCCCGAGATAGGAAATCTTAGCTCGCTTACCTACCTGGGCCTGCGATTTAACTACCTTACCCAACTTCCGTCAGAGATCGCTATGTTGCAAAGTCTGAAACGCCTTGTCGTTTCCGAAAATTTGTTGACCGACCTGCCTCCGCAAATAGGGAGCCTCTCAGCGCTTGACCACCTATCACTTGGGGACAACGCCATCACACAGCTGCCTTCCGAAATTGGAAATCTTTCCAATCTGACCAGCTTGAATATTGAACGCAACGATCTCACAGACCTTCCCTCCCAATTGGGCAACCTCAAGCAACTGGGGGAACTATATGCCAGGGAGAATGCCCTGAACACAATCCCGCCCGAATTGGGCAACTTACAACAGCTGCAGTACCTCTGGCTATCCGAAAATGTCCTTGAAACCGTTCCTTCGGCTCTCGGGAATCTGTCAAATCTTTTTGATTTGAGGCTCGACAAAAATGTACTTATAGAAATACCGGCTTCCCTGGGCAACTTGGACGCTCTTGGTTTTCTGAATCTAAGCACCAACCTCCTTAAAGAAATCCCTCGAGAGTTGGGCAACCTGACTGGCCTTAACCGCCTCAATTTGGAAAACAACTCTTTGGCCAGCATCCCAAAGGCGGTCTGTGACCTTGCAAACCATGGGACCACCATTGAAATTGATGCCGGGGTTGTCTGCAAATAGGAAGGCGCCGATTGCGAATGAATCTAAAACATGGCCAATGTCCAGTTCCCCCGAAATCGATAAAAATCATCTTAAAATTTAAAACGATGTACAGAAAAGAAAAAATGGAACCGCTATCACAAATGTTGAAAAGAAGCCTTTGCCTACTGTTTGTTTTGGGCGGCACGGTGCTAGCACTCATCGCCTGCGAAAAAGAACTTGAACTGCCTGCAGAGAATCCACAGCAACAGGAAAACCCAGACAGGCAGGAAAATCCTGAAGAGGAAGAGCCCAAAGACTCGGTACCCGATACCACTAATGGACTAGGCCCAGACGCCCTGTCGGCCTATTTGGTGTTGAAAGATGCCGTAGAGGTGACCGGGGAACCGCCCACAGCCACCGATGGCCAACTAAAAATAGATGTAAAGGATACCCTTTACCTGATCAAGGGATATCCCTATGGGGATAGGATACGGGTAAAACATGACCCTGCACAGCATATTGCCGGGTTCAACATCTATGTGGGCGGTTCATCCTACTATTTTGACGTACCCGCAGAGTCGGTTGATGGGGGAAAAGAAAACGATACAATTGTCTCCTTGATATTGGATCTGGATCTGCCGGAAGATGAAATGATCGACTTCCCCTTTTCTACAGAAATTACGATTCAACCACACGACGGCTCCGGCAATCCATTGGATGAGTTTCCGGTTACCCTGACTGTTGAAGAACCCGTAGATGATCGGACAGGAAACGGGTCAATTTGCAATTCCATTACCCAGACCTTTGAAGGATTGGAAACCCCACCACGCTGGAAATGGGATTTCTCCCATCTGGAGTTCAATGGGGAAATCCTTATTTGGGCCCCAGACCGTAAGCAAAAGATCAACCCCCTGGGTTGGGGTTGCTGTGTCAACGGAAATATCAGCGGTACAGCCGCGGACAGTCCCTTTTGCCGTGAGGGAACCACACAGCCGGGTTATGTATGGGTAGAGCTCGAAGTGGACGACTACGTGATTCGCAATGCGGAATTTATGTGGGTGTTCGATAATGACGTTTTCAACGTCAAGGGCCAGGAAGACAAAAAACAGTACTTCCCGAGCCTAACCGACTTTTGCACGGGTGAAATTGGTTATGAATATTCCCTTGAAGTATACGGGGCCCCTAATGACACCCCGGTGGGCACGCACGACTTTACACCCGGTGCTACGCGAATAAACTTGGATTTGCCCAATTGGCAGGGCTCCTATCGCATGCCACGAAGTGCGACCCTGGTTTATACCTGCCATTCCGTGCTTTTCCTTTGGGATTTTGAAGGCTTGGACTTCTTTTACTCCAGGTTTGAGGAGTATCCTACGTTCGGACCCGAGTTCCATGACTAAAAGCGCAGCTCTTTTGGACGATTTCTTTTATAGGTAAAAATGCCCTCGGCAGGGGGCATTTTAGCTTGTCAAAAAACCATCCACACAGCTTTAGCGTCCATCCGTAAATCATCTAAGAAAAATCACAGGTTAATTCACTAATTTTAAGGGATTTGAACACATTTTCCTTTGCCGACCACTAAAACAAATCCCATGCGACGCGCGCTTCTGATTTTCCTTCTGCTATATTCCCTGCAACACTTTTCCCAAACCTCGGAAACAGCCTCGAAAAAGGTGATATGGGCCGGTGCGGTACTGGATGTGGCCGAAGGAAAAATGAACAAGGATGTTCTTATCGTCATTGAAAACGGTACGATTGTGAAGTTGGACAAGGCTTCGGAAAAGGACAACTATTCCCAAATTATCGATCTATCGGAATACACCGTGCTTCCGGGCTTGATGGATTGCCATACCCACTTAACGAATCCCTTTTTCGACAAATCCATGGATGTGTATGAATTGCCCGTTGCCTCCTACGGCATCTTGGGTGCCATTTACGCCAAAAAGACGCTTGAGGCAGGCTTTACCACAGTTCGTGATGTAGGCGGTTATTTTTATAGCGATGTGGCCCTAAGGGACGCCATCAATAAGGAATGGATACCAGGACCCAGAATGTACGTAAGCGGGAAAGCCCTGACCATAACCGGTGGCCACGGTGCTTGGGCCAATTGGATGGCACCCCAGCTTCGATTGGAACCAAATCCGGGATATCCCGTGGACGGTGAGGTAGCCGTACGAAAAAGAACCAGGACGCTGATCAAACACGGGGTTGATCTAATTAAGATCAACGCCACCGGAGGTTTCGGGACATCCAACTCTATCCCTGGCGCAGCCTCATTTACCATTGAAGAAATGCGGGCCGCTGTGGAGGAAGCAAAAAAAAGGGGATTAAAAATCGCCGCACATGCCCATGGTGCGGAGGGCATAAAGAACGCTATAAAAGCAGGGGTCCATTCCATCGAACACGGAACATTTCTTGATCAAGCGTCCATTGATCTGATGAAAAGCAAGGGTGTTTTTTTAGTGATGGATTTGTTGGCCGCTTATGTGAGCCTGATTGAAGAGGAAGAGGATATCAGCGATAAGGGGATAAATGTAAGCAACACGGAAGTGTATAAAAACTACGAAGGTAAATTTGGCATGGCCTATCGCCAAGGCGTGAAGCTGGCCTTTGGAACCGATGCCTCTATTTTTGAACACGGACGAAATGCAGAGCAATTTCACTTAATGGTAAAAGCCGGCATGAAAGAAATGGATGCCATTCGATCCGCTACCCTTGTTGCTGCGGAGCTTTTGGGAATTGCAGATCAAACGGGCAGCATAAGCGTGGGAAAATGGGCCGACATCATTGCGGTCAAGGGAAATCCCCTTGAGGATATCACCACGCTCGAAAAAGTCCAATTTGTGATGAAAGAAGGAAAAATAGTCAGACCTAGGGCAAAAGGCAAATAGATGTCCTGTTTCAACATAGCGTAAAAATAGGTTTTGAGCCAATCTGGCCATAAGCCCTTGTAGATAGGTAGCGTAAGCCTATGGTAATTGCAATCCTTGTCATTTGCCTTTCCCAAAAATTTCGGTGCTCACCCAGTAGATATCCTGATTGCTCGTATAAAGAAAGTATTTCCCATCCTGGGTAACCCAGGGACATAATTCATGGTTTTTGCTATTTATGGGCGCTTTTAGGTTTACCGCTTTTGACCATTCCCCGTTTTCTTGTTTAAAACCAATATAAAGATCTCCTTTCCCGTATCCATCCGCTCTGGTGGAACAAAAAATTATATAGGATTCGTCCGGCGCTATAAAAACGTCTGCTTCATAATCGGTGCTATTTATTTGGTTTCCCAGCCTTATCGACTTTTGAAACACACCATTTTTCTGCTTGGAAGCATAAATATCATAGTCATAATCCCGTTCCTGCCCGGCATTTTTATTGGAGGAATAATACATGGTTCCATCCGAGGTAAAAGAGATATAATACTCATTTTTTGAGGAGTTGATGTTCTTGCCGGCATTGATGGGGCCAGACCAGCCATTGGAAAGTTTTTTGGAGTACCATATATCGTAATCCCCGATCTGTGCTCCAACCCTGGGCTTATTGGAAATATAGTACAGCCTATTTTCGTCCGGAGAAAGCATTGGATCGTTAAAACTATAGGTCTCGTGCCCAATGAGCATTACAGGACGGGTCCAAGTACCATTTTCCATTTTTGAGTATCTTATTTCCGCTTTTCCATTGATGTCTACCCCATAAAAAAATTCCGAGCCATCTGCTGAAAAAACAGAACCAAACTCCGATTGGTCGGGTTTGGATATCATACCAGGTGCAAAAACTTGGGGCGTGGTCGACGGTGGAATCTGTTCAAAATACCGTGGATTGGTTTGCCCCGTCAAAAGCGTGCAACCGAAACAGAACAAAAGTGATCCAAAAATGGTTTTCATCATCCTATTATTTCTGAATTGAGGTTTAAGTGGGTATTCACTACTATATAGTCAGAAAATTGGAAAAAGTTACACATAATCTTTTTCAATCTTCGGGATAAACCCTATCGATTCCAAAATTTTCCCAATCCTGTAAAAAGAAGGGATGTGGAATACCTTATAGAGTATGGGGTATTTGGAAAAAACGGGTGTAATCGCGCTAAACCTAGAAGATACTGCTCAGCTTTTTCAATTCCTTCCTTGCCACTTTCAGGAGCTTTTTCAGCTTTCTCCTTTTCTTCCTGCATTTGGTGCATGACAGATCTTCATTGGTTCTATGGATCAGGGATTTGCAGTATTCCGATCGTGCTATGGTCGGAAGTTTGGAAACTATGTTCCGGTACAGATCATCGATTTGAACCAAGGAATTTTTAAACATATTGCCTAATGAAAACATGGAATAGCGCTTAGGTTTATGGTATATTTGTTCCGATCGAAGTGCGTTCCTTCGGACAGTTAGGGCCATTGCCCATACCTCAAATTTCATTCCAAGGTCGTTCAATACCGGAAACTGTTTTCCTTTGGAGGGATGAATTATAATTCTCCATTATTTTATACTTTGCACAGGATAGTGATATGGATCTACAATGAAATGGATAACGCGTGAACGACCCAAAATAGATCGCCTGGCTTGCCCCTGGTTGATCAAACGATTTATTGATCGGGAGGCCGAATTTCTCTACGTCCCTTTTGAAGCAGTACAATCCGAAGCCACGCGCTTGAAGGCCATCCCCTATGACGTCCCCGATGTGGAATATACCCATTACGAAGACCAATGTACCTTTGACTATTTTATAAAAAAACACGGAATTACCAATCCGGCCCTGCTGACCATAGCTACCATTGTTAGGGCGGCCGATACCGACAGACACGATATGGCGGGCCAGGCTTCGGGCCTATGGGCCATAACGGCGGGACTCTCCTACAATATCAAGGATGACCATGAACTGTTGCAGTTGGGTATGGTCCTCTATGACGGCCTCTATTCCTGGGCCAGGCATCTCCAGGGTGAAAAACATACGCAAAACCCAACGGAATACATGCTATTGGAGGTGTACCGGAAATTCCTAAAACAAAAATCCGCCGCCAAAAAAACACCGGCTTGGGTAAGGGAACTCAAGGGCATCATCCAGGACCAGGTGGATACCGATATTAGCCTACGGCTGCAGGACGTATCCAAAAACCTGCAGGTGCATCCCTCTTACCTGTCAAGGGAATTCTCCAAATATTTTGACAACCTCACCTTTGGGGAGTACATGCGAAAACTACGGATCGAAAGAGCCATCCATTTGATGGAAAGCACGCCCTACTCCCTTTCTGAAATTGCCTACCTATGTGGGTTTTCGGACCAAAGCCATTTTAGCCGCATCTTTAAAAAACATACCGGGCTTTCGCCAAGTTTGTACAAAAAAAGCAAACTTAAAAGATCAAAAAGGTAAAATTTGTTCCAATCGTAAAATACGTTCTATGTATTGTGGGCCCAAGTCCTTAGTCTTGTGAAAAGCAAGATCATGACGAAACTCCTATTCAAATTCGCCCTGAGAAATCTGAAAGGCCAAGGTCGATATACGCTGATCAATTTGGGTGGACTCACCCTAGGACTATTGACCTTTTTTGTAGTCATTTTACACGTTTCCCAGGAAAGGAGCTATGACCGCTTCCACAAAAAGGCCGAGCGCATCCATCGGCTTACCTCGGCCACCAAGGAACGGGTGGCCGCTATAGTGCCCTACACCTGGGGCCAAGCGATGAAAGAAGAGATCAGCGCCATTGAAAATGTGGTCTCCTTCCAAAACATTACCATTGCACTAACTGTAAAGAAAGGATCGGAAGTACTGGCACAACACGGTTTTGTGGGGGTGGACTCCACCTTTCTGGATATATTTGATTTTCCCGTACTTCAGGGTGGCAAAAAGGAATTGCTTAAGCAACCCGACAAAATGGTCATTACCCCGGCCATGGCCACCAAATATTTCGGTGATGAGAACCCCGTTGGGAAAACACTTGACGTTAACCTTTGGGGAACCTATGTTACGTTTGAAGTGGAGGGTGTGGTGCGTTGTCCCAAAAACTCGCACCTCCAATTTAATTTTCTCATTCCCATTGAACCGGTCAAAAGGAATTTCTTTAGTCCCACGGCCTTTGATTCCTGGACCAGCCATTTTGCCCACACCTATTTTCTGATGCAAGGAGCTGTTGATAAGCAGCAAGTGGAACGGGACATGGAAGCATTTCTTCTTCGTCATGGGGGTCCCTCCTTGGCCCATAAATACACGCCGGCCATCCAGCCCTTGAAGGATATTTATCTGAAGTCCAATATCCAATTCGATTTTCAGCCCAGGGGAGACCATCAACAGGTCCTGATACTCTTGATGGTCGCTTTTGGTATCTTGTTCATGGCCATCATCAATTTCATCAACATCAGTTCCGCTCAGTCCCTAGGGCGCCTAAAGGAGACGAGCCTTCGAAAAATTCTGGGCTCCAGAAAAAGGGATTTTTTTCTGCAATTTATTTTGGAGTCGACCCTAATGGCCTTGTGCGCCACACTCCTAGCGATACTGATATTCCTTTTGTCCCATTCCTTTTTCAATACCTTTGCGGGAACCTCCTTTACCCTACCGAAATTGTTTACAGGCACCCATATGGCGGTGGCTTTTTTAGTAGGTCTCTTTGTAGGTGTGTTGAACGGGGTGTATCCCGCATTTCTCCTCTCCTCCTACAAACCCATTAGCATCCTTCGCTCCCGATCTGGGGGTAAACTAAAAAGTGGCCTTATCAGGAAGGTTCTGGTCATCCTACAATTCGCGTTGGCCGTTGTGCTTCTTAGTTCTACGGGCATTATCTACAGGCAGGTACAATACATGATCCATAAGGATCTGGGTTTTGACAAGGAACAGGTCATTATTCTGGGAAGTGCCCGGGAAGTCGCTTCAGACCCCACCAAAATGGAGCTGTTCAAAACTGCCCTCTCCCCATATGGATGGTTCCACGGCGTCACGGCCTCCTCCTCCTATCCTGGGGACCATGAAGGCCAATGGTCTGCTCGCTATATCCCAGAAGGGATGACCACAGAGGAAAGCGTAGCCCTTTGGACCATATATGCCGACCACGATTTTGTACCCACCTACGAGTTAAAACTGGTGAAAGGCAGGAACTTTGATCGCAGCATCCAATCCGATTCTATTGGGGTTTTGGTCAATGAAGCTGCGATACGGCAATTTTCCAATGCGGATCCAAAATGGAGCAGCGACCCTTTGAACAGGTACCTGGAACAGAGGGGCGGACTAAAAAGCAGGGTTTTGGGTGTGTTGAAAGATTTCCATTTTGAGTCGCTCAAGGAACGGTTAAACCCGCTGGTCATTCAAATAAATGCCCAAAACGCCTTTTCCATCCAACTGCGCTTGCAGACCACCAACATGGCCCAAAGCCTAGAAACAATTGAAGACTCTTGGAAGGCCTTGTTTCCAGAGATTCCCTTTGGCTATAGTTTTCTGGACCAACGATATGCCGAACACTTTGAATCGGATCAACGGCTTGGTAAAATATTACAGATTTTCACCGTGTTGTCGATTATAATTGCCGCCTTGGGGCTATTTGGACTGGCTACTTTTCTGGTCCATCAAAAGTCGAGGGAAATGAGCATAAGAAAACTTATGGGCGCTTCGGAAAAACAGCTTACGGTGATGCTCAGCTGGGATTTTCTCAAGCTGATTGTCATCGCAAACGGTATAGCGGTTCCAGTGAGTTACCTATTAATGCGAAGCTGGCTGAACGGGTTCTCTTTTAAAAACGACCCCTCCCTCCTTGTTTTTGCCCTGGCCACTGTATTTACGGTGGCAATCGCCCTGCTAACTATTGGACAGCAAGCATATAGAACCGCTACCGTGAACCCGGTAAACGTATTGAACAAGGAGCAATGAAATTTGTTCGCCTCCTTTAACTTTAGTAAGTGAATCCTCCAGTTTTAGGACAAACCCTCCAAATGAAGACAAATGGAGGGTTTGGAAAAATCAATCCTGAAAATCAAAGAGTGCCTTAATTTCTTCATAAGACATTTTCCCATAATCCTCGGCAGACAACGATTTATTTGTTGAAACACCCCCTGGAATAAGCACGTAGCGGTACTGCTCCAGAAAAGATCCATCACCAACGTTTTCCCCCTCTTCATTGGCATGTACCGTTATGACTATTTCATTGTCATTCGTAGCAGTAAAAAAGTACGATTGTTGGCGGCCCGCTCCAAAAACGATTGGAAGTTGATACACACTGATTTCTATGGTGGGACCCGGAAGTACTTCGAGCCTTCTGGCAAAAACGAGAATGGTTCCAAAATTAAGCATGTTTGCATCGATTTCCGGAGCAGCTATGGTAAATGATGCACTCGAAGCCGCTATGGCATTTCCAAATTCGGTATCTACCCAATCGGAATACATCACATTGGCCGTCCCTGGATCTCCCTGTTCACCTTGAGGTCCTTGCTCGCCCTGCGTTCCTTGCTCACCGGGAGCACCAGCAGGACCGGCCGGTCCTTGATCACCCTGAGGTCCCTGTGGGCCTATTGTTCCATCTTCTCCGTCCTTGGAACAGGCCATTAAAACGCTTACTATAAATAGTAGGCTAAAAAACTTTTTGGTGCTTTGCATTGTTTTCATAATACATGGTTTTAATAATTAACACATCAAATGTATTGGAGTTTCAAACCATGGACATGACCATATGTAACAAAGCGTTCACCGTATGTAACAATAATGTTAACTTACTGATAAGCAGTAGATTGAAGATACTGGGAAGGTGTTTTTTTGAAGGTTTCCTTAAAACATTTCATAAAATACCTTGGGGTGTTGAAGCCAACGGTGTAGGCCACCTCGTTGATGGTTAAATCAGATGAATTAAGAAGCTGCACAGCCTGGCTTAGGCGTTGGGACCGTATAAAGGCAGAAGTGGACAAACCCGTATATGCCAACAACTTTCTGTGCAACTGCATTCTGCTCATGTTAACCTTTTTGCTGAAAGCCTCAGCGTTGAATTCAGGATCAGCCAGATTTTCATCAAGTACCTGCTGTACCCTGTTTAGAAATGCTTCATCACCGGGGGTAACGGTAATATCTTTGGGTTTTAAAACGAACTCCTGGCTATACTGCCTCCTAAGTTTCCTTCTTATGGCAATAAGGTTTGCGATACGTTGTCTTAAAACGGTTATTTTGAACGGTTTGGTGATGTAATCATCGGCCCCGGAGCTTAAGCCTTTAAGCTCAAATTCCTCTCCAACACTTGCTGTGAGCAGAATGATGGGAATATGCCCGGTACGTTCATCGTTTTTAACCGCATTGCATAGCTCTATACCATTGCGCACCGGCATCCTTATGTCGGAAAGTATAATATCCGGGACCGCGGAAATGGCCAGCTCCATACCTTCCTCTCCGTTTTCGGCCTCCAGTATTCTATAGTGCTTTTGAAGTGCCAATCGGATAAAAGTACGTATCTCCCCATGATCCTCAACGACCAGCAATATGGGAAGCGCTTCCTTGGGTCCGGAAGTAGGACAGTGATTCCCTATATGGATAACCTCTGAAAGGTTTTCAGCTGTTTTGGGAGACCTGCTGGGTCTCGTGATCGATGCATCAGGGAATGCTTCGCGCTTAACCGGTAGCTCTAGACGAAAATGCAATAGCTCATTTTGCTCCAATGCTACTTTGATCGTACCGCCATAAACCTTCACAATTTCTTTGACCAAGGAAAGGCCAACCCCCATACCTTCCGCATAAGTATCATGTTGATAGAACCGATTGAACAGTTTTTCCAAGGGCAAGTTAGTGGCATTAAGTGCTGTGTTTTTAACACTAAAAACCACGTAATCTGCATATTTGTTGGCCGAAAAAAAACACATCCCATTGCGCGGGGTATATTTAAAAGCATTCGAGAGCAGGTTGCTAACTACTTTCTCCATGATGTCCTCGTCATACCAGACCTGGTCCAAATTACCGATATCCGTAGTATAGGCAATATCCTTTGATTGCGCCTGAAACCGGAACGATTGGGAAACCGTTTGTAAAAACAGGCCCAAATCTCCTTGGGTAATCTTAAGATTAAGCTTGCCATCCTCCAATTTGGCAAGCTCCAACAGCTGATCCACCAGAGAAGTTAAACGACGGGTATTTCGTTGTACTATGGAAAAATTGGCTTTGTTGATATCGGTCAGGTTTCCCTCGGATAGCGAACTGTCAATAGGCCCGGAAATCAGGGTAAGTGGAGTCTTGAATTCATGGGCGATCTCGGTATAGAGGTTAGACTTAAAAGCATTCAGCTTTTTTAGGCGTTGGGCCTCCTCTTCCGTTAATTGAAGGCTCAGTTTCATGGTCCAGCGCCATTTGAAATACAAATAAATCCCTATACCAATGGTGCACAGCAGCAAGGCATACAAGATTTTGGCTAGAGTGCTCAGGTACCAGGGAGGGGCAATAAGGATTTTGAAGCTCTTGATCTGGTTATTATGGGCCTTACCGTCATACATTGCCTTTACCTTTAAGACGTGGTTCCCATACGCCATATTGGTAAAATAGGCGGTTTGTAAATCGGTCATTCTCCAGTCGCCGGCATCCAGGGAATAGGCATAACGTATCTTTTCGGGAGCGATAAAATCCATCGCGGAGAAACGTAGGGAAAAATCATTTTGAAAATGAGCAAGGGAAAGCTCGGACAAAAAAGGAGCTTGGGAAGGCGCAATAAACTCCCCTGTCTTCTTCCCATTTGCATGAATGGCAGTTATGACAGGAGTAAAGCGTTTTTTGGGAGCAAAAGGTCGTGATAAATCTAATAGCTGAACCCCCTCATCTGTTCCAAAATACATTAGTTCCCTTGTTTCATCATAAAATCCTGATCCAAAAAGAAAGGCGTTCGAGATCAGGCCGTCGTTTGTGGTAAAATGCCTAAAAGCTTTTATTTCTTCGTTGTAAACATAGATCCCATCACCAATGGTGGTAATCCAAAGATTTTGGTTGGCGTCTATCTGAAGTGACATTACCTTTTTGTCAAATACGCGATCCTGATATTCCAGTCGGTGAAAGTTGCGGCCCTCCTCTCTGTACCTTACTAGTCCATATTCTGTTCCGAACCACATCTGACCTTTTTCATCTTCCTCCATGGTCAAGACAATATTGGAAGTTATTGAGTTTGAGTCTTCCTTGACACTTCGGTAGTTTACAATTTTCAAGTTTGCAGTATCAGGGTCTAAATTTGAAATATCTTCAAGCATATAAATTCCATAACCGGCTGTAATGACCCATAGCCTATCCTTCGAATCAACATGAACATTAATAATTTTAGCTTCACCATTCTGGGACTCCGTATTTAAAGAAATGAACCTAAGCGGCTGCCCCTGCTCGTCAATAATATGCAACCCCCGCCAGGAGCCTACCCATAACCTGTCCTTATGGTCTTTGGTTAGGCCGTAGACCACTAGTTTCTTATTAAATGTGTTTGATATCTCAAATGTGCCATAAGGCCTGTCATCTACAAATTTGTAAATCTCTTCCATAGCGGAGCTTGCCACAAGAGCGTCACCCCCATCAAATAGTGCCGTGATACCGTGATCTGTTATTAGAGGTCGAATGTTGGGCCCTTCAACTTTGAACAAACCATTTCCGCCCCCGAGGTACAGGGAACCTTTGTGCTTTACAATTCGTCGGGCATGAAGATTTATGTTATCCCGAAGAAAAGCCTTATTGTACTTTTTTTCTTTATATAACCCCTTATTGGTTCCCATCCACAGGTTGCTTTGCCGGTCCACAAAAATTGTTTCAATAGACCTCTTAGTCATGTCTACGTCAATATCGATTTTTTGAAGGCGAAACA
Organism: uncultured Flavobacteriaceae bacterium; assembly: GCA_947494825.1. Taxonomy (GTDB): domain Bacteria; phylum Bacteroidota; class Bacteroidia; order Flavobacteriales; family Flavobacteriaceae; genus JBNGOQ01. Next base: position 548,159 of record CANLWN010000003.1, read on the forward strand.
AGTTGGGATCAAATTTGAATAAGGAGGAAGCGGAAGCTAGGAAATAGTCTCCATTTGCACTTAAGGTCATGTTGACTACGGATTCAGCCATAGGGATCTGTTTTTCAATTCGACCTTTGTTGAAAAGAATGAGTTCGTTTTTCAGGCCAATGACAAGACCCATTCCAGGAATGTATTCCAATAAATTAATGTCTGATTCAAAGGTATGGACAAGCCGAATATTACTTGACTTAAAGTTTTGGGTATATAAAACTTGGTTTTCTGCCAGCCAAAGCAGGTTTTCAGAAGCAGTTATAGGAGATTTAAAATACCCTAAACCCAAATTTCGTCTGGAATTGGTGTTGATATCATAAAGTTGAAACCCTTCTTCCGTAGAACTTACCATGTGGTTTTTACCTGCCAAAACCGTATGAGAAATGATCTTTCCTGTAGATTCATTTGGTTCGTCAATAGCAAAATTCCTAAAGTCCATTGTTCTTGGTGAGAACTTGGTGAGCCCTCCGCCATGGGTCCCGATCCAAAAATTATGGTTGACATCGGTAACGATAGCGCGAATCCAATTTGCTGCCAGGGATTCGGGTGCCTCGGGAGAATTTCTGAATACTTCAAAGTGGTATCCGTCGTAGCGGTGTAGGCCGTCCTGTGTTCCTACCCAAATAAATCCCGTACGGTCCTGGGCAATGCAGGAAATCCATTTGTTGTTCAGCCCGTTTTTTATTTCCGAAAAGGACATGGTTGGCCGCTGTTGTGCTTGAAGAAAAACACCGACAAAAAGAAGGCCATAAAAATAACGATTAAATAGCAGCATGCTCAGGTGCTTTAGCGTTCTTTTGAATGCCGTTTTAGCTGATACATCAATACTGTGGTTTGGTACCCTATAGGTTATAGGTGCCGGAGGATGTTTATATAGTCCATGTCCGATTCCCGATACAAGAAACTAATTATTACTGTATTAACAGATCGTTTATGTGTTGCTTACACCCTTTTTTGTATTAGTATCCCCTATGCATGTATAAATGGGATTCTACTAACCTTAATTCTTGGCGTGGCAAAAATAGTTCCCCCAACGTGGCCGTTAATTTGGCATGTTTTATGCGCTTTGGATAATTCTGATTTGCAAATTGGGGAAAGAGCGGCAAAGGCGTATTTCCATACGGTCCTCCTTCACGTTATTTCATCGCAAAGACCTGTCCCGTACTTTGAAGGACCGCGAACCAAAACTCACCTTCCACATCTATTTTCTTCCGCTCGTTCACTACTGCGGTAATGGGCAAGTAGACATACTTCCCGTTCACCATACCCACCACGAATCTGGTTTTCCCGGCCATGGCACCGTGCACGGCCTGATAGGCCAATCTACTGCAAAAGATACTGTCGCTCGCATTGGCAGCGGCGCTCCTAATGATATAACTTGGGTCGATGTACTTTATCGTAACCTCTTGCTTGATACTTTTGAAATGTTCCGCTATTCGTTCTTTCAGGAATATTCCGATATCCTGGTGTTTAATGTTGCCAGAGGCATCCGTAATTGTATTTTCCCCGCTGTTAAAAAGGTGTTGGCCTGCCCCTTCGGCTACCACGATTACGGCGTGATGTTTAAGATCTAACCGGCGTTTTAACGATTGTAACAAACCGTTTTCACCATCCAGGGTGAAATCCATTTCAGGAACCAGCACAAAATTTGCCACGGGCATGGCCATAGCAGCCGAGGCCGCAATGAATCCACTATCCCGACCCATCAATTTTACGATTGAAATGCCGTTATAGGCACCGATGGCTTCGTTATGTGCATCGCGCAATATGGGCGTTGCCACATCAAAGGAGGTTTCAAAACCAAAGGATTTATCAATGAGGTCAATATCGTTGTCTATGGTTTTGGGAATGCCCGCAACGCATATTTTAAGGTCGCGTTTAGCAATCTCCTTGCCAATGGCATCCGTTCCTTTCAAGGTGCCATCACCCCCTATGGTAAACAGTAGATTTATGCCCTCCTGCACTAAAGTATCGACCATGTCCCCAACATCCTGGGCACCTCTTGAAGATCCCAAGAGCGTCCCGCCAAATTCGTGGATGTCCTTCACTTTGTCCGGGGTCAATCTGATGAAACCTCTCTTTTTCTTCATATTAAGGCCTTCATAACCATAAGGTATGCCAACAATGTCCTTTACTCCATAGAAATAGTGCAAAGCCATGACCAGACTTCGGATTACGTTGTTTATGCCCGGGCAGAGTCCACCACAGGTCACTATGGCCGCCTTAGTCTTCTCCGGGGCGAAGAAAACCGTTTCCCTGGGCCCTGCTTTTTCCATGCACAGGGGTTCCCGACTTTCGTTTAGACAGCGATTAAAATCTTCCAGGGAGACATCAAATAGTATGCGTTCCTGATCGGGCACAAAGTTAAAAATATTGTCCCCTCTAACCGTACTTAGACCAAGCGGGGACGGAACGGTAGCTTTTCCAATTACCGGTATTTTAAAATTCCTTTCCATTTTTCATTCCGTTTAACCATCTGCTTAGGCCACAAAAACGTCTAGGTGTTCCATGCTGACCAAAGCTACCTTAAAATTATGCATTTTATGGCTAGCAACCGGCGTAAAATGAGCCTGCCTGCCCCGCGACGGATGATATGGGCACCATTTCTATAACCGTTCCCGAAAAATGGTTGATATCGCCTGAATTTTTAAAAGCTCCAAAGGCATCTTTGGCTGTTGCCAGGAAGCAGCGGTAATCCCTTCATATGCCCGAGTTACTTAAAAAATGGAATTCTTCCTTGGACAATTTACAATCCACGGATTTTATACTTTCCTCCAACTGTGCGGTCTTACTGGCAGAAATCAAAGGAATGATTTTTGGCGTGTGCGCCATAATCCAAGCAAGTACCACCTGGTTCATAGTACACGATTTTCTGTTGGCCACCTCTTGGAGCGCCAATAGTCTTAGTCGATTATCTTCTGTGGCATATTCCTCGGGCAAGGCGGTTTCGCTTTTGCCATAAAATCCGGACAATAAGGTAGAATAGGCCACAAGGGTCACATCCTGATTGTTGGATGCATAGCTCATCATTTCTTCGTCAAGCAATTTTTGAATCCAAAAGTCGGCATTGTGTTTTGGTCGAAGAAAGGAATACTTCTGCTGTACAAAATGGTAAGGCACATGGTCTTTATCCCTGCTGTACATCTGACTTTCCGCTACCCTCCATGCTTGGGTATTGCTTGTTCCGGCAAACCTGATCTTCCCTTGTTCCTTTAACAGGGTAAAGGCTTTTAGACGTTCATCGATAGGATATTCCATAAAGTCTATGTGCCCATAAAGTACATCTATATAATCGGTTTGTAGCCGCCTTAGGCTGTCCTCCACCGCCTTGATAATGGTATCGTAGGAGAGTCCTTCCAGTTTTATGGTGTTCATATCTCCAGCGTAATAGGTAGGACGCGCGCCACACTTGGTGGCCAAAACGACTTTATCGCGTACACCCGAGCGTTTAAACCATTTTCCCAATGCCTTTTCGCTTTCGTCGCCAGTGCCGTGATCTATCCAAAAGGAATAATTGTTGGAAGTGTCCATAAAGTTCCCTCCATTTTGGACAAAGAGATCAAGCAGTTTTTCCGATTGTGCCTGATCCGTTTTAGTCCCAAAATACATGGTTCCCAAACACAGTTCGGAGACCAGGGTTCCGGTATTTCCCAATGTTTCCCGCTGCATGTCTAGTCCGTAAAATAATTGGTGCTCATATAAGCAATCTTCCATTGGTCCTTTTCCTTGACCATTACCCGGATTTCCCTTTTTCTCCCTTGTGTGGGGTCGAGCTGTATGTAGGACACCAAGGCCGATTTTCCAAAGACCTCAATTTTGTATTCGGGCATAGCCGTGGGGACCGGTTCGGGTTTGGGATGTGCCTTCATATAGTCCTTTGCGGATTGTTGGATAACGGGCCATCCCATTTGTTCCAGGTATTTGCCGTCGCGGACATAGCATTTCATCACAAAGGGCCCGTGCGACCATTGCCCTTCCCATTTTGAGATATCCCTTTGGTAAAAATATTGGGTTTCCAACCTTAGGGCCTCCTGTATTTCATTTTCTACCTTATCCTGTCTTTGGGATTGTCCCGTCATACCGTTCGCTTGCAGAAAAAGAACCAGAAGGGTCGCCCTTAGAAGCAAGGATGACGCGGACGACTTCATTGATTTCATACGATTTGTTTTTAATTTTGGATAAAGGTATGGGCTCTGCCGAGCTAGGTATAGTAAAAAAGCGTCATGGGCGAATACTTTTTTTGGCAATCCTGTTTTGGACCCTAAACTTATGCGAGGAGGTATGGGAAGGTGTGGTCCCCAAGTTCTCCCTGAAATCCTTTATGAAGTGGCTCTGATCAAAATAGCCGTGATCAAAAAAGTGGCCCAGGGAGGTCTCGGAAAGCACATCCTTTTTATAAACGGATTTAAACCGTATGAGTTTGGAAAACCTTTTGGGAGAGAGGCCCACACATTCCTTAAAATAGCGTTGTATCTGTCGTTTGCCCTTCCCGACCTTCGCCGACAGTTCGTTCAAACCCATATTGCCCTGTGTTTCCAATATCCCGTTGATGCATTCCTGCACCACATCCTCCTTTTTTGAGTATTTGAGTCCGGACTTATGGGCGTCCAATGTATGATCGATCCTTGCTACGGCCTTATCCGGGGATTCCGATTTTCTTAAACTGCCCTCCAGTTCCAACAGATAAGGTATATCAAATTCATGGAGCGACAAGGTATGCCCAAGGGTACGGGCAGCCATGGGTCCAAAGAAGCGGTAAAACCCCATGGGCTTGAATTTTATGCCAAACAGCCTCACCTTGCCCATGCGTTTTACCAGCAAAGATTGGTGTTGTATGCCTACGACACTGGAGCTATTGACGATCGCCACCTGACTCTCATCGATCAGCGGCCTTTTGTGATAGGCGCCCTCGAGTATAAAAATAATTTCGGGATAACCGTCGGGAATCAAGAGATCCGGATAGGCTTGCTCCTCTTCGGCCTCATTTTCCATATACCAGTAATAACTGATGTACTTTTTCAAATCTATAAAGGGTTCGTGCCTTTGATATGTTATAGTGTCTGCCATTGGTCCCGATTGTTGGGGAAAGTTCGTGAAAATAGTTTTATTGGAAAAAACAGCAGGCACTGGGAGACTAAAAAAGGACACCCCCTCCAGTGAAATTTATCAATAAAGTTCTTGGAAAGGATGTCCCTGTGCAATGGGCTATTGCAATTCAACTACACATAATGAAATTACTTATTTGAATTTTAATTCCTAATACGCTTCCCTTAAGGTGGAGCAAAGCTCTACCTATGTAACGCGGCCGTAAACGCCTAATTTATCTGTTTGATAAAAATTGCGTTTGGAGTAGCCAACCCTCCTGATCCACTGGAAACCAAATCGCTAATAAAACGCCCATCCACATCATACATCTTGACCGCTCCGGTGCCGCCATTCCCTATTAGAAATTTTCCATCTGGCAGGGTAGCAATCCCTTCAGGTTGATTAAGTCCGGCTAAATATGTATTAAGGAAACTCCCGGAGGCGTCAAAACGTTGAACGACTCCCGCCACCCAATCGTTTACCAATAAATCCCCCGAGTCATCAAACCAGATATTCGTAGGGCCTTGCAGGTTGGAGTTAATGAAAGTTTCCAATTCCACTCCCGCGGCATCAAACTTTTTAACGAAAGCGCTACCAAATGAAGAAACATAGAGGTTTCCATCGGAATCCCAATCCAGGCCTATGCTCTGATTTACACCAACGCTTGTAAATTCATCAACAAAGGTTCCGTCCAATTGATATCGCAGCACCCTACCGTTCCCGGACCATTGCAAAACGTACAATAAGTTGTCTGCCCCTATTTTCATCCTGGTAGGTCCGGAAATTCCAGTAGCGAAATTGTCAATAAAATCTCCTGTGGCTGCATCGTAGCGAGTAATCTCCCCGCTATTCAGATTTGAGATTAAAACCGTACCCTCCGCTTCCAAAAATAGGATGTCTTGCGGCCATGCCAGGTTCTGATTTATAAAAACACTAGGGTTCTGGCCATTTCCATCGTACCTCAGAATCTTCCAGGGAGGGCTGTCAAAATTGCCCGCATCGCTCACAAACAGCTCCAAGGCCGATGCCCGGGAGACATCGGCCACCACAATATTGAAAATTGCCTGAACGTCCCCCGAAACAACCGTTATTATTGACGAGCCCTCCCTCTGGGCCGTGACATTCCCATCCTCATCCACGCTTACATTGCTGTTATTGGAGGACCATTGGGGTGAAGAACTGAAGGCGATGGCATTATTAAATTGATCAACACCTTCGGCCGTTAAAACAGTGGTTCCGCCATTTAGGTCGAGTTGATTGCCGTTAGATGACTCGATCGTAATACTGGTCAATACGGGAACCGGAGGGGTATCATCGGAATTGCCCATTTCCATGGGGTCGTCAGCGCTGGACGAACTACAAGCAACAAGCGCCAAGACAGCGAACGTTATGCATATCTTTTTCATCATTTTTTTGTTTGGATTCGGTCACACAAGATAGCCAAATACCGTTTTTTATGTTTGAATAAACCGGCTGTATTGGTATCATTTTGCGTAAATGAGACCTCCTATGATTGACGCGTACGGGCGTTGTAGATGAAGTGAAGCTCCAGATAAAAAGTGGTCCGTCTACAGGTAGGCGATACTATACTACTTTTCCAGTTTCCGCTTTCATTTCAGCAGACGGGACTTTGGAGAATGCCCTTCAAACAACCGCTGCCCCATTCCGAAATACCCAAAAAAAGCTACTTATCTTTTTAGGGTTCTTTCGTATTCGCTCGGGGTCATTCCTTCATACTTTCGGAATACCCTGTAGAAGGTTGCTTTAGACCTAAAACCACAATCCCTGGCTATGCTGAAAAAATCGTAATTCTTGTAGAAATCTTGGGCAATCTTGTCCTTAAAACTTTGAATTCTGAGCGCATTGATAAACTCGGAGAAATTATCGTAGTTGCCCGCTTTTAAATATTGCCTAATAAAAGTTTGATTCAATTGGTTTGTCCTCACGAACTGGTTCAGGTTAAAATTTGGGTCTAAATAAGCCCTGTTGGTAATGATCAGGGTTTCTATGGATTTTTTGAAACTCCCACTTAAATCAATGGGTTGTTCGTGAATTGATAGCGTCAAAAAATATTTTTTCACCCAACGCAACTCGGTAAAACTGTAAAAAATCAACACAATACATAATACTATGAACAATGGTGTGAGCACATATTCATATATAGGGAAAAGCGCGGTTTCCAATGCTCTTGAGCGGGTAGTGCCGGGAAACGTTCTGGTTACCGAGAGAAAACAAAGCACCAGTATCCTAAGAAGTATGTAAGTGTTGGCTGTTATATAGAACAGCTTAAAACGCATTTGGGGATAGGGTTTGAGTATTGACCTTAATAGCGTTCTAAACAGTTTGAGGCCCTTAAAGAAATAAAAACTATTGAAAAGGAATATGAGCAGAACATAAAAGGGAGCCATTTCATAGTGTGAAATATCAAAAAACAAAATACGAATAGGGTGTACTAACAAATAGACCAACAGAGCCACGAACAAGTGACGAAGATCCCCTCTGGTTAAAGCCCCTTTTTTAGAGGTGAGCAAATAAACGTACAATAACGGGGCAAAGAGCATAAGCATTGGCCCTCCTATTAGAAAATAGACAGGCCATGAGTTCTCCACATAACCAAAAAAAGCAATTTTCAGGGTTATTACGACAATAAGCAGGCAAAAAACACCAAGAATTCTATTTCGATTATTTTTTTGAAGAAGATTCAAGACACCGGCCACCAGAACCTGCAACAGCATACATATATAGAGGCCAATTAAAAATGGGCTAGCGTTCATCCTAACAAACAAGTTGATTCCGAAAGACTGTAATGTAGTAAATTATTCAATTAAAGAGGAGGTTGCGCTAATTGGCCCGTTTTAGTAACCCTGAATACGAATTCAAAGAACATTAAAATCAGAATTGTCCTTATATATGGATATAGAATCAATGATCTTGTCCTTACGTTCCGGACCACTGAATAATAACATGGAAAACGATGGACACAAGAAGACTACAAAACGAAACTCGATAGAGAAGCGGTTTTTTACCTGCAAACCTATTGATGGGATTGAAATTAAAGCTGATTGATATCGTATCAAAGAAGTACTAAGGTTTTTAAAGAAATATGAACAAAAAAGGTGTAGAACATATAGTTCCTGGCCGCCCTTCGGGACGCCAACATACCATATGCCAACCGCTATTTAATGGCCCTGAAAAACGAACCTTTTGTTGGGCTACTCCGTTCGCAAACTCTTCACAGGGTTTACGATGGCCGCTTTGATACTTTGGTAGCTTACCGTTATGATCGCAATGGTTACGGCCATAAAGGCCGCTGCAACAAACACTTCCCAACCCATCTCTATCCGGTAGGAGAAGTTTTGGAGCCATTCATTCATGGCAAACCAACCTATGGGCAATGAGACCAATATGGCTATGCCCACGAGTTTAAGAAAATCCATGGTAAGCCTATAGGATATTTGGGTTATACTGGCCCCATGTACTTTTCTGACGCCAATTTCCTTGGTTCGCTTTTCGGCATTAAAAGCGGCCAATCCAAACAATCCCAGACATGCTATGAGAATGGAGAGCGAGGTAAAAATGAAAAAGATACGGCTCAATCGCTGCTCGGCCTTATAGGTTTTGTTGAAGGAATCTTCCATAAAATAGTAGTCGAACGGCTGCCCCGGAGCCAGTTTGTTCCAAACCGCTTCAACACCGGCAATGGCGCTCTGAAAATCCGCACTGCTCAGCTTAATGGCCATGGAACCCGCCTGATCGCTAAGGTGCAGACTTAAGGCCTCTATATCTTCCCTGAAAGGTGAAAAGTGAAAGTCCTTCACTACACCTATGATGGTATAGAATTTGGCATCGGCCGCGCCCATGTCCGGGGTGTAACGTTTGCCTATAACCTCCTGTGGGGGCAATCCGATCGTTGCGACCGCAGATTCATTGATGATGATGCCTGTGGAGTCATTTTTAAACCTTCTGTCAAAATTCCTGCCCGCAATTACTTCAAATCCCATGGTGGAAATATAATCATGGTCCACGCCCCAGGTCTGCATACTAAGCGCACGTTCCTGATCGGTTGCCCCGTCTTCGGGAGCGAAGGTGCTGTCCCCGCGCGCCGAGGGTGTGGGGAAAAAACTGCTCAAGGTGGCATCTTTCACGTACCCCAATTTTTTCACCTCTTCCTTGAACGAGCTAATTTGATTCCCAACCGTGTATACGTCATTGACCACCAGTACCTGATCTTTGGAAAAGCCCAAATCCTTGTTTTGGATATATTTCAATTGCTGATAGACCACCAAGGTTCCAATAATCAAAAAAACGGAAATAGCGAACTGGAAAATGACCAGTCCGTTCCTTACCTTGCTCCCCCCCAGGTTATTGCTGTTGGAACCTTTAAGTACTTTTACAGGAACAAATTTTGACATAAAGAAAGCGGGATAGCTTCCGGAAAAAAGACCCAGGACAATACCGGAGGCCAACAGGATCAGCCAGAAAAGAGGATTCCCGTAGGGTATTGAAATATCCTTGTCGGCGAGCTCATTAAAGAAGGGCAGCGCCATTATCCCCACAAGGATTGCAACCAGTAGGGCGCCAAAGGACACCAGGCCCGATTCCACCAAAAACTGACGGATCAAATCCGCTTTATTGGAGCCCAAAGTTTTTCTGACCCCTACTTCTTTGGCCCTTTTTAACGAGTGTGCCGTAGACAGGTTCATAAAGTTCACGCAGGCCAAAACCAGGAGAAATACCGCTATAAAACCCAGGATATAAATGCTCTGTATATTGTTGTTGGGACTTATCTCCGCCACCCTGTCGGACCTAAGGTGTATATCGGTCAACGGAATGGTGCTATAGATCAAATGGTTGCCCGCGGCTTTGAACTGTTCTTCCGTAATGCCCGGCATAAATTGCTGCACCCCGGGAACCACATATTTTCCCAAAAAATCCCGCAAAGGGGCCTGAATGTCATCCACCTTGGCCGTCGGAATCAATTTAATAAAGGTCTGGTAATTGTTGCTGCCCCAGTTTACAATCCTGGAGTCTTCATAACCGGCCATTGCCATAAAGACCGAGTGGTCCCTTAAAAAGGAATTCTTTGGCAGGTCATCTATTATGCCGGTTACCGTAAACGTTTGGGTATTGTTCAACAGTAGGGTCTGGCCCACGGCCTTGTTGATGTCGAAGTGCTTTTCCGCAGCGGTCCTGGTCAAAACTAGGGTATTGGGCTGTTTTAGGGCCGTTTTTACATCGCCCACCAACAGCTTTATTCCAAACATTTTAAAAAAGGTAGAGTCCACAAAAGTGGATTGCAACTCCTTCACATTGATTTCGGTCCCCGAGGGTTTTACCAATACGCTACCGCGGGTACGAAACCTGGTGGCAAGTTCCACTTCGGAAAAATCGTTGTCCACGGCTTCTGCCATCGGGGCAGGGGTTACGGCAAACTCGCGGGCCTCACCGCCGAATTTAATGTCCGCGTTTACCCGGTGGATACGGTCCGCATCGGCAAACATGGCATCGTAACTCAGTTCATCAAGGATATACAGTGAGATAAGGAGCCCTCCGGCTATGCCTATGGCCAGCCCAAAAATGTTGAGGAAGGTAAAGAAGGGTTGTTTTTTAAGGCTCCTCCAGGCGATTTTTAAATACGTTTTAAGCATGACTGTCGTTTTTTGATGATGATTTTTCGTTTTCCATACTGTAGCAACCCTGTTATGGACACAACAGCGTCCCCGCTACGGATGGAAACCATGATGACTACCATATTACCATATTTGTGCCACGTTTATAAATATTTGAATATCAATCCGTTACATATTATTTTTCAAAAGTAGTTTTAAAAGTGTAAAAAAAATTTACAAAAAGTATCCAATATTTTGACATTTCACCATTATACGTTGGGCGGTTTTCGCTTCGCCCAGCGAAAAAACAGGAGGAAGAAGGTCCTCTAAAATGAACCTTTTACGGCATATGGACTTTTCCATTCCCCGCTTTTTACCGGCCTTTTTTTAGGGGCATTGGACACCAATTCAAAAAACATTAAATTAGTATGGTTCGTATAGGTATTATATGATTATTCGTTCCATTTCTACCTAGGTGACAAAGGGGCAACAGTATGGGGAAAGCAGGTTTATTGGTTGTATTGCTATTGGGTTTTACCGTGCTGGAAGCTCAGGACAGACTTTCCGGGAAATCGTTTGCAAGCCGGTCTGAGGTACTGGCAAGAAACGGCATGGCAGCTACCAATCATCCTTTTGCCACCCAAATTGCGATCGAAACCCTTAAAAAAGGAGGAAGTGCCATTGACGCTGCTATCGCAGCCAATGCCTTTTTGGGTTTAGCAGATCCCGGCATGAACGGAATTGGCGGTGACCTTTTCGCGATTGTTTGGGATGCCAAAACTCAAAAACTCCATGGCCTCAATGCCAGTGGAAAATCTCCCCAAAACTTGTCCCTGGATAAACTAAAGGAGGAACTAAAAAATGGGCGTACCTATCGATCTGGTATCCTTTCGGTGACCACACCCGGTTGCGTTGACGGCTGGTTTGCACTTCATAAAAAATTCGGCAAACTGAAATTTGAAGCCTTACTTAGGCCCACTATAAATTACGCTCGGGAAGGCATACCCATCACCTCGGAAACTGCCGATTTTTTCAAACTTGTTGAACCTGGTATTACGTCATCGGATAACGAGACCTTTAAACACGTTTATTTTACGGAGGAAGGCAGATTCCCCGAAAAGGGAGAAATCTTTAAAAATCCGGACCTGGCCAACACCCTGGAAATCATTGCCCAAGAAGGTAGGGATGGATTTTATAAGGGAAGAATCGCCCAAGCCATAGAAGACCTAATGGCTGAAAACGGGGGCTATCTTACGCAAGAAGATTTGGCCCAAAACAAAGCCGTTTGGGTTGATCCGGTATCCATTAATTATAGAGGCTATGATATTTGGGAAATGCCCCCCAATGGTCAGGGAATAGGGGCTTTACAAATATTGAATATTTTAAAAGGATTCGACATCGCCAGCATGGGATTTGGTAGTTCGGCCCATATACACCATTTTCTTGAAGCCAAGAAGTTGGCGTATGAGGATATGAAAAAATATTATGGTGACCCGAACTTTGGTCGCATTCCATTGGATGAATTATTATCTGATGCATATGCCGCAGCAAGAAGAAAAAACATCGATATCGATAAGGCCGGGACCTATGAACCCGGAATAATGGCAGGAGACCATACCATCTATTTAACGGTTGCCGATAAAGACGGTACTATGATCTCCCTTATACAAAGTAATGCTGCGCTGTTCGGCTCCCTACAGGTGCCCAAGGGTCTAGGTTTTGTACTTCAAAATAGGGGTGCGGGGTTTGTGATGGAGGAGGGTCATATTAACCAGTATGCTCCCAATAAGAGACCCTTTCACACCATTATCCCTGCTTTTGTGACCAGGGACAATGCCCCCTTTATGAGTTTTGGCCTTATGGGCGGTGACATGCAACCCCAAGGTCATGCCCAAATCATCGTGAACCTAATTGATTTCAAGATGAATGTTCAGGAAGCGGGAGATGCGCCTCGAATTTATCATAGAGGAGAACGGTCAACAAATGGGGATGTCTACCTGGAGTCGGGTTTTGACTATGAGACCCTAAGTGAACTTATGGATAAAGGGCATGTTTTAAGGATGCGAAAAGGGATTTATGGAGGGTATCAAGCCATCCTATTGAAAGACGGCGTTTATTACGGAGCATCCGAATCGAGGAAAGACGGTCAGGCAGCGGGGTACTAAGGCATGGCTACGAATTCAGGACCGTTAGGCAACTATTAATGTAAAAAAAACGTCTTTATAGATAGTTAGCAACTCACAGTTGCCCATCAACCTAAAAAACTATACCGATGATCTCCAACAAAAAAGCCGTACGAATCGCAGGTGTATTGTTTCTGCTGCAGATGACTGCGGCAGTTATAAGTCACGAAGTGATATTATCGCCTTTATTAGGAGGTTCAGCCTTTTTGGCGGATGTGGCCGCCCAGGCTACCGAGGTGAAAATAGCCATCCTCTTTGACCTGGTTTGTGGGGCATCGGTTTTTGGCATAGCGGTTCTGCTATTTCCCATTTTAAAACAACATAGCGAGCGTATTGCCCTATGGTATGTGGGGCTTAGGCTGGGTGAGCTATTTGCATGGGTTGCTGCCGGAACCGTTCTTTTGATCCTGTTATCAACAGGCCAGCAATTTGTACAAGCAGGAATGCCGGAATCTTCCCATTTTGAGGTTTTGGGCAAAGCGCTCAGATCGGGGCGTAATTCAACGGTCGACCTAAACCTTATCGTTTATTGCCTAAGTGCCTCGACCTTTTATTACTTGTTGTTTAGATCAAAGCTCATCCCACGATTCCTATCCGTCTGGGGGTTACTGGCCGTCTTGCTGTTGTTCACGGAGGTCATGTTAATTATATTCACCAAAACGTTCAGAATGTGGATGATGATGCCCATGGGTCTCAATGAATTGGTTTTGGGGATATGGCTCATAGTGAAAGGATTTAATACCACTGCAACCACTGCTCGTTCAACGATTCAATAAACGAACCGGTTCCAATTTCAATAGGTTTTGAGGAAAAGGGATAATCGCTGGGAGGCCACATTCAGTGATCAGTGCTCAGAAATCAGAAGTCAGAGGTCAGAAATCCGAGGTCAGTGGTCAGGACTTAGCACTGACAACTGCCCCCTGCCCAATGTTCAAAGTGCAAGTGCAAGCCCAAGGTTCCAGGTTGATCATTGTTAATTGCTAATTGTTTATTGTTCACTGCCTACTGCCCACTGCCGGATACAATGTAGCGCGCCATACGCTAAGCGCCAAGCGCATTGCTAACTCATCGTTCATAATTCAACACTTAAGACTTAACGGCCAACACTGAGAACTGCCTACTGCTTACGGTTTCTGGTTTCTGTTAATTGAAAATTGTTCATTGCAAACCGCCCACTGTCCGCATACACCGCAGCCTGTGCCTCCGCTAAAGCTATGGCGACATGTGGATGGCGTAGGTGTGCACACTGCTTACTGCCTAGTGTTCAAGAATGTCAGCATCCGTTAACTGATTGATATCATTTTAATTGGGCGTGATCAGGATTAATTTTGTAGTTCCAGTGTAATCCTAAAAACATCTATCATGAATCAAGAGCATCCGAACATCGCTGTTTTGAAGAAATTAGATCTCACGAATATTGCCGGAGCTGCTGACCTGTTGGCCGAGGATGCCGTCTTTCGTTATTTTAATCCGCGACTCCCCGATGTCCAGGGAGACTATGTGGGCCCAAAAGGTTTTCAGGCGTTCTTCGAAAAAATAGGGGGACTTACCAAAGGCACCTTTAAAGTTAATCCGATTTCTATCTTTGCTGCCGGAGATGAACTGGTCGTGGTGCACAGCAAGAACACCATGACCCTGGAAGATCAACAAATAGCTACCCATGTGGTGGTGGTTTGGCGTATTGTTGACGATAAGATTAAAGAGGTCTGGGACATCCCGTCCGTGTATTCGTAAAGCCAAGTTTTTTTAAACCAAATTCGGAACTGACTTGCTCACCTAAAATCACCGATTTTGATCCAAAAAGCACTATTTTCATGCCTTCCGAAATGGATGTTCTTAGAACTGTCGGAACCCATACCTAGTACTTATCAAAAAGAAGCAAATGAATATCATATCGGTACGGAAAAATCCGGACTACAAAAATAAAGCCATCGCGTATTTTCAGCAAAGCTGGAAAAGTGTATTGCCTATCATCTATGAGGATTGCATCACCCATAGCATAGGTGCAAGGGATTCCTTGCCGCAATGGTATTTGCTTGAAAAGAACGGTGACATCATAGGTTGCGCCGGACTTATAACCAATGATTTTATAAGTCGAGGGGATTTATATCCATGGATTTGCGCCCTATTCATTGACGAGGAACATCGAGGCAATGCCTATGGTTCATTATTGATGGAAAAAGCAAAGACCGATGCCAAAAAAGCAGGATTTGGCTATGTATACTTATGCACGAGCCATATGGGCTATTATGAAAAATACAATTTCGAATATATAGGTCAGGGATACCATCCCTGGGGGGAGGCATCCAGGATTTATGAGTTGGAATTGATCTAAAAAGTGCCATGCAACAAGGTGTATCATTAATTGTAGTTAACTTCTCTCTATAGAAATCTTTTAGATCATTTATCTTTAGGTCAGGGCAAATCATTTGCGCCATGGGAAGGACGGCAACTTGACCCATAATCTCGGGCAGCGCGTAACCCATTGTACATTGGACCCATTGTAAAACACAAATACCCTTAACATCATGAAGCATTTTTCCCATCTTATTATCGGAACAGGTCAGGCAACAGGAGTGTTACTGGGAAAACTCATTCCCACCAAGGCCACTATTGGGGTTATTGAAGCGGATAAAGTGGGCGGCAGTTGTGTGAACTATGGCTGTACCCCTACCAAAACCCTAGTGGCCTCCGCAAAAACCTTCCATCAGGCCCAAAGAGGGGATTTTTATGGCTTTCGGGCCGAGAATTTACAGCTTGATTATGGAAAGGTAAGAGCGCGTATGAACAGTATTAGAAATGGTGGCAGCAAAGGCCTAACCAACTGGATGGACAACACCCCCAATGTGGACCTCATGATGGGCACCGCCAGGTTTATAGGAAAAAAACAAGTGGAGGTGAATGGCGAGGCATGTACCGCAGACCATATATACATCAATGTGGGGACCCGGCCGTCGGCCCCGCCAATTCCAGGTTTGGATGCTGTAGATTGGTTGGATAGTGCCGGACTGTTAGATCTGGATAAGGTCCCCGAACATTTGGTAATCATTGGGGGAGGCTATATCGGGGTGGAATTTGCGCAGGTGTTCCGGAGATTTGGGGCCAAGGTCAGTATTATCCAGCGCGGGACCCAGTTGATGCCCCGGGAAGACGAGGATGTAGCCAAGGCCGTACAAGAATTTTTGGAAGAGGAAGGAATCGATATTTACTGCCATGCCAACACCCTAAAAATTACGCAAAAAGGCGATTCCAAAGAAGTGGCAATCGAAGTAAACGGGGAAACAAAGCTATTGTCCGGAGACCAGGTATTGATCGCTGCAGGACGGGTTCCCAACAGCGATACGCTAAACTTGGAAAGTACCGGAATAAAAACCAACGCCCGTGGCTATATTGAAGTGGACAACTATTGCGAAACGGCCGTCAAAGGGGTCTACGCCGTGGGTGATGTTAACGGACATGGCGGGTTTACCCATACCGCAGTGAACGATGCAGAGATCGTTTTGGACAAGCTCTTCGGAGGGGACCGGACGCTCGACGGACGGAATTTGATCTATGGCCTGTTTACCGACCCCCCACTGGGCCGGGTGGGCATGACGGAAAAAGACGCCAGAAAAAGTGGCAAGAACGTTTTAAAGGCCATCAGACCGATGAGCAGGATAAGTCGGGCCAAAGAAATGGGCGAAACCAAGGGATTTGCCAAGTTATTGGTGGATGCCGATACGGACCTGATCCTGGGTGCTTCTATTTTAGGGGTCGGGGGCGATGAAATCATCAATATGTTTGCCACGATCATGCATTCCAATATTCCGTGTAAGCATTATAGAAAGGTGGTATTGGTCCATCCCACGGTTTCCGAGTTGATGCCCTGGATTTTGGATGGGATTCAGGAATTGATGGAGGAAAAGGGCCTCTGACAACCTTTAACCCCTTCGCTTGTTCTTTCCGATTAATTCTCAAAAGCAAAGGAGATCAACTTAAGACGTGGATAACTTCAAGCTTATCCGATTACCATGAAAAAATTGAACTCTGTAAGAGAATAGATTGCCCAGGCACAAGCTCCGTCACATAGATTCACTTTAAGTTTCCCTAAAATCAAGGTTTAGATTACCTAATTGCCTTTAATTCTGAAAAGGATATACAGTTTTTACCATGTCTTTGCTACCTATCATATGACAACTGGTACATCCAATAACACCATTGCCAATGGCCTGGAGAGCATTGGAATTCTCTGCGCTGGTCACCTCGTACCAGAACCAACCATTACCTTCATCTGAAATTTCCTGGGTCTTGACCATAACCGCCCAACCAGATAGGTTGTTGTTCGCATCGAACATTTCCTTTACTATAGCGGATCCCATGGGATGTTCACTATTGTTTGCCTCCAGGGAATTTACAATAGCTTCGTTCATATAAACTCTTACCGGAAGCCCCAGTTTCGTATGAGGTCCTGCAGACGGATGTCTGCCCTTTTCTTTTGCTTTAAACGCTTCATATTTTTTATCTGACAAAAAAGAGAACAGTGCTTCCTTATCCACTGGCAGATCTAAATTCAAACCCTCTGGAGTAGGGGCACCAGCTTGCCATATTTCATCCATTGGATCCTCACTCATATGCATCATACTAAATGGTCCATTACCGCGCTGTGAGGAATTCTCCGGAACAACATCGGCCCCAACTCCTTTAGCAGCACGCAAGACGGGATAAAATTGTGTGAATACAAAATCGTCCGCTGCAGTCTGGTCGTGGCATAGATTGCATTGGTTAGTCTTAAAGGCAACACCCCTGTCCTTCAAATTTGGTTCATCGTGATTGGTAAAACTGAAATAGGCCCAATTACCGGGTTCATCAGGGAATCGTGTTTTATCCTTAATAGTGGCCTCTAGACCTTGAAATTCGCCCATGAAGTAACCATTGCCGCTGGTGGCGGTTTTTGCACCCACGCTAATCAATTCTTTCATCAGAATGGCACCGTCCCTGAATTCTCCGGTAGCTTTATAATGTTCGTAACTCACAGGATCTATGTATACACTATGAATTTCCGGAAATGGCGCCAATCCGTTATTTAGTTCGTTAGGTGTTACCGGTGCTCCAACATAGACCCAGGTTCTATAGTTGGTAGGCCGAATGAGTTCATCTCCCTCGAATGTGTAAAACGTTACATTTTCATAACCTTTCTCAACGTCATTGCAAGAAGTAAGAGTAAATAAAACTCCCAATACCAGTGTTCCTAAAAGTTTGTGCTTCATTTTTATTGTTTTTATTGGTTAATTACCAAGTGTTTATGGTAACAAATAAGGTTGTCTTGCCATTTATTCAAGATTTGGTGTTCACTGAAATCGATTTGATGATTTTCGTCCATTGTTACCAAATAAATTATATAAGAAATGTGGTTCGCGGTATACTCAATGTCCGCCACTTTAAACTGTAAAATCTGCAGAGGTTCCACCACCTTTTGAAGTAGCTGTATAGCCGAAGTTTTTTTATTGGTTTTAGTCATATTATCTAGAATTACATTGACTATGTCTGCATAATATTTTTCGACCAAAACGTTATAATTACCTGATGACAATAGCGAAAGGAAGTGATTTAATACATTTTCTGACATACTATCCGAGTGTTAACATATTCGTTGAAATAAATGTTCCATATATCCTCAACTTAGGCTATATCTGGTGAAGACGATACATGCTTTTACAATGAACACTACAAACTTAACCGAAGAATACGTGTTGTAAAATGTGAATAATTCCAAATTGCTTGTACATTCCACCTAAGTAACCGGAGTAAATACTCTTTTTCTAAATTGAGTAGGACTTGTACCTACATTTTTTTAAAAAAATTTTGAAAAGTTACCCGGTTCGCTGTATCCCAAATTGTAGGCAATTTCCTCAGAAGTTTTATCTGAGAATAGCAATAGACGTCTTGCCTCAATGAGGATACGTTCATTTATAAATGATAAGGCTGTCTTTTTGGTATGTTTTTTAATGATACTTGAAATGGTTTTAGGAGATTTGTGGAGCAACTCCGCATAATCAGTGACCTGATGTTTATTTCTAAAATGTGTTTCTACCAAATAACTAAATTCTCCTATAACGGTAGAGGCTCTATTTGGTATTTCATCATTTTCGCACCGGTTGTTGACCATTCTTTTGAACATGATCAACAATTTTTTTAAAAGTACCATTAACATCTCTCCCTGAAAACGATCCTTGCGTTCAAACTCTTTCTTGAATAATTTAAATAATAGCTCAAAATTTTGGGTGTCAGCTTCATTAAGTCGAACCAATGGCAGGATTAGTGCTCCTTGAAAAAGATAATCTTGAAAAGATAATTTACCTGTGTAATCCCATAGGCTATAAAACTCTTTGCTGAAGATAAAAGAAATAGCACCTTCGTTATGAGGTTCAATGTCCAAGATATTTAAAGGAGAGCATAATAGTACGTGGTTCTTTTTTACAATTATTTGATACCCATCTATCCCAATAGTTATGTTCCCTTGTCTTGCCCAAATTATTTTATAATTATTACCCTTTCCCAATCTTTCCGAAAAAGAAGCACAGTTAAAGTCCGTTAGCGCAAAACGACTTTTATCAGTAAGACCAGAGTAAATATGATTCACGACTCAGAGATTTATAACTTATTTAGGTTTTCTATCAATTTATATTTAAACATGTGACTTCCCTTTGATTTTAAGCAAGATTATTGCCTCATCCCAATTCGGTAACGTATATGCTTCAATCGTAAGCGTTTTAATTTCTTTTGCTATTATTTTAGACTTTCCAATTGCGTGCTTGTGCGCCTCATTATGAACAAATCTTTTTATATCATCTTTATTCCTCCACAAGGTCATGGTATAGTACTTTATCCAACTACCTTTCTTTTTAAATTCAATGCAGTTATGGGATTTAAGTTGATGAACTATGTTTTGATTAAATATTAAAAAAGCAAAAATTTTAAATGGCGATTTTAGCTCAATTGATGTTATAGCTACAATCATTTTGTTTCTGTACACTAGCGCCATTAAATTTTGATCTACAAACATTATCAACCTCCAGTTCGCAATATTTCCTAATCATTTGTTGATCTCATACCCTAGGTCACAAATATTAAGAACATTTGAGATTTAAATGCTTCATTCGCTAAATTGAGACCTTTTTACTAGTACGTAAATGGTCTTAGTTTGTAAATTGAGCTTTTTGGAACTCTTTTGGAGAAACCCGCACGTACTTTTTAAAGATTCGGTTTAAGGAGGCTTTTGAGTTAAAACCACTTTCTATGCCAAGAGCCAGAATGGTATATTTACGATTTTCAGGATTAGCTAAAAGGTTTTTTAGGTACTCTACCCTAAACCCATTGACATAATCAAAAAAAGACATACCCCCTTGCATATTAATGGTTTGAGATATTTTGTGCGTACTAATTTGAAGACGGTCTGAAAGATTCTGAATTTTTAACTGTGGATCCAGATAAACTTTTTCTTCATCAAGGAGTTGGTTTATTTGGATAAAGAGCAAACGCAACTCTTCTTTAGACAAGGAGGAGGTCCTATATTTCAGATGAGGTGAACTGGCATTAAATTGTGTATTATCACCGCTCTCGTAATTATCCAATTCTTTAGGTTCTACGGATTCATGAAATTCAGCCAGCGTATATTGTCTAATTCCATTATAACATAAATAAAACACGGCCAGAACCATCGTAATACTATTAATTGTGATAATGATGGGAAGGTTTTTTTGAATCCCAAGATCTACAAGAGAAAACAGAATCAACTCAATTATATGGAGTATTAAGTAAACATAGGTGAAATTTCGAAACCAGTTTAAGTGAATCAGTTCAACAGACGAATATTGATTCTTGATTTTGTTTTGATACCATTTGATCTTTTTCAAAAACCAAACGGAGACCACTATAATAAATAGATAAAGTGCCTTGTAAATTAATGTATGAATCAGAGGAGGTGATTGGAGAAGTGCTTGCACTTTTTCGGGTGTGTTGTAATCGCTGACAAACACAACATCAATAAGCATAAAAAGGTTGAAGACGATAGCAAAACTAAAGATCCACCACCATTTTTTTCTAATTTTATGTTCTTCATCGATTAAAACTAAGCCATAGATTAGAAAACTCGGAAATAGAAAAGTGTTGAATAGATAGGTGAAAATAAGTTTTAATACCGTAAGACCGCCTCCATGTATCCAAATATTGGTAAGTAGTACAAGTCCAAATAGTAAGATTGTTAAAATGAGCAAATAATCGCTGGTTACTTTCTTTCTTTTTAGAAAAATGAACAACAGAAAAATCCCAAGAATAGATATCCCAACAATATTTACTCCAATCATTTTGAGTTTTGTTAATTGCTAAATAACTAAACTGGGGAACTTACTCTATTGAAAATTAGCAGTTTATATAAATATAGTCAAATATTTATACATGGGCTCAAATGATATATGAAGCGCATTGACATTGTTGTTTTTTTTCTAGGAAGTGTAGAGAAATTCTAAAAACAGAATCCTCCTTTATATTTTTACAATATGCTCCATTGAAATTGAGCATGGATACACGTTTTTCCTGGTTTTAGATTTTTCTTATCTTCAAAATGCAAAACCCAAGGTAAAGACGACCCTACCGCTGTCCGTGCTTTCAAAATAACCGATATTGGCCGTAATCGCCTCAACGCCAATTATCCATAAAGAGCCACCAACGCTGTTGTGCCATTGGCTGGAAGTATCATCGGCTGTCCAGACCCGCCCATAATCAAAGCTTCCAGTAATTCCAAACCGGATAGGAATAACACTTGTTTTTAATCCGCCAAATGGAATCCTTAAATCAGTATTTTGAAAGAATGATCGTTTTCCGATAAAACGTTCGTTTCTAAAACCCCTTAATCCATTATTACCACCAATTTGAGCGCCGTGATAGAATTCAAAATCATCTCCCAAAATAAGTTCACCACCAATTTTGGTTGCCAACACCAAAGAACCGCTTTTGGTGAGTTTATGATCAAGGGCAATTTCCGGTTGCAGATAACCGAAACCGTTTTCAGCCTCTGTATTATCAATATTTGCCTTATAACCAATCGCAAGACGAATGTGGAGTCCCAAAGTAGGATAAGCCAGATTGTCCTTATTTATGAACTCATACGCCACCTCTGCTCCACCATAGGTCTGTTTTTCAAAAACGGTGCTTGTAGCTGGTATTCCTTGAATGAAACGATCTTGGGTATTCTCTACATCAAAGGATTCTATAAGTGGTTTAATGTGAAACGAACCCCCATTTCTTCCTCTATAGATTAAGGAGACGGCTGCATTCCATTCTCTGATCCTCACGCGGTTAAAATCCAGGTCAACAACATCTTTATCGTATGAAGTCTCATTACCAATACCGAAGAAATTGGTAGCAAAGTTGGGACTTGTATAGCGCCCTTCTATACCAAAATTCCACTTATGGAAAATGTTGGAAAATTCACCTTTATAGGATAAATCGTATCCTGAAGTACTTGTGTAGTACGATGCGCTGATTGTATGCCTTTGTGTAAATGGATTGCGTTGCAGCCCATAGAACGTATGGTTACCGAATACACCAATGCGTAGACCATCATCTGGATTGGCCGCCAGGATGGGCAGTAGCTGATTAAAGCTATGCTTTACCTTACGGTGATCATAGTTGTTCACGCCATAATCGTCTACGATCCATTTTTTGGATCTCTTGTTTACAACCGAATTTTCTTTGCTCTTGTAATCATAGAGTTTAACCCTTCGAGTGTTTTTAAAATCATAGGTGTCGTTTTTTTTGCCGCCAATAATTTTTAATGTGATCAGGTTATCCCCTTTTCCATCTACCGTAAACGTATCTTTTCCATCCAGCCCATAAATCCAGATTTCCTTGGTAATATCGCGAGAGAAGGTCCTGTTGAGAATTCCCAAATCTTTCCGGTGGACGTTAATTGTGGTTTTGCCTCCAGAGCGTCTTGTAATTTTGAAGTCATCCGCTTTTTGGGTTCCTACCACAACCTCAAACTTATTCAAATAGGTGTAGTAGTCCTTTGCAATGCGCATAAGATTTCCCCGCCTGCCTTTGAGCTTCATTTTAATGTCCGATATGGTCTCGCCTTTTACCTCTGTAGGAAGGGTCTCAAACGCTTGCTCAATGTCTTCGTCAGTGATGTTCTCTTGAATGTATTTCGCCTGTTTTTCCCATTCTTCCCAACCCGAGCCATTGATTAAGGTCAGATCCAAGTGGTAAGGTGATGTTGCAAACCATTTTACATTTCTCAAATCGTCATCATAGGTTTGCATTTTACGCAGTCCTGGAATGGCACGAGTCAGAAAAGCGATCAATGCACCGTCGTATTTAGAGAATGCCTGATCCCTGTCCCGGGGAATGGGTTTACAAATTTTCGAACCATCTTCCTTTTTAAAAAGCGCCCACCGCCATTGGTCTTCATGTCTGTCCCAATCGCCCAGGAGCATATCAAAAAGTCGCGCTCTGATATATGAGGGTTCATCTACAACAGATTTACCCGACTTGTGTATTTCACGCAATACATCGGTGGTATTCAGAATTTTGTCGGGAGTGCCAAAACTTTCTACGTCTAACTGTGTATCCCCCACATGTTCTTCGATCATATACAGTTCATCCCCAAAATCTGCGTTGAATACACCTAAAACTTCTTGTTTAGGGATGTAGAATAGTGATGGGTTGGTATGAAAAACGCCAATAGCATCAGACAATCTACCAATAGCAAAAGGCGTATAGGGATGGGAGGTAGTGTAGAAATCTGCAAGAAATCTATCAATCACGCTACCGTCCAGAGCGCTGCCTATGTAGGTATCTTGAAACGCATTGGTCTGCAAAAATTTAATGGTGCTTTTTTTGAGTGCCCGCATTACGAATTGTTTCCCAGACTTATCCTCTAATCTTAAGGATTTAGATTGTTGGCCCCCGCCCCGTTTTAAAGGTGTAAGCCCATCCATAAGAGTATCTAATAAGACTACGGAAGCGTTAACAGCTCTGCTGTAATATTCCCTATAATGATCTCCCCAAAGTGCTTTGTATAAACCGCTTTTATCCGTTGCATCAGCAGTATAGATAGAGGAGGCCTGCGTTTTTGGAAAATCGTTATTTATCTCATAGGTAACACTGGCCTTATTACCCCCTTTTAAAATGGTGCTTGAAAATACCGACATGGAGGCTCCATTGCCCAGGGTCAAAAAATGCGTGGTAACTTTTCCGTCAGTATCAATATCCAATCTTGCATAACCGTTTTCAGCCATAGCAAAATTACCATCTGATGCTTTTTTTACCTTTTCCAAAGTGCCTGCCGCCCCACTAATGATTTGCGGAACCCTATTATTTATATATTGAAGGTTTTGGTCATTGCCAGAAACAAAAATGATGTCGTCTGTTTCCCTGGCAATGGTTTTTAATCTTTTTCTTAGCTTCCTGTATTGTTTACTTTGAAAATCTTGAAGCCCGGTCCCTCCTGTATTGGCGATCAATCCTTGTTTGGTGTAGGTCTCGATAGGATGGTGAATCGCTACAATTTTAATTTTACCTGCTGCTTTTTTAATTTGATTTTCAAACTCCAAAAAGAACAATGTCCTGTTTTGGATTTCTGATTCCTCGTTAAGATAAATATGCTTGTTCCAGTCTTCCAAAAACCATTGTGAATCAATTGTAATTAACACAATGTTATCTCCCAGATTACGACGTTTAATAGGTTCACTTTTGTCAGGATAAAACTTTGCCCTACTGTTTTTTTGAACATATTTTTCAATTTCTTGAACACTTTTATGGCCCTTCACCCATTCATGACTTCCAGGCACAAAAATGGCATCGTCTTTAAACACCCTTATTATTTCGAGCTGTGCTTTAATTGCATTTGCCGCAATGTTGTCGTTAAAACCATGCCTATTTATTGCATTCCCTAAAATTAATAGGGTAGGCGAATTCATGTTTTGAGCGTCCTTTGCAATTCGATTTAGAACGTTTTGATTACTTGTACCTCCTGTATTGGCCGTAATAAATATGGACCTTTCAATTTCTTGTCCATAGACGGATCCCAATATAAAAAACATACATAGTCCGTAGATGAGTTTTATTGAATCAAGGATTTTCATATTTATCGGTTTGGAATTAGGGCAAGGTATACAGCTAAAATCCGTCCACCTTGATTACTATAATTTGTTTTGTAAGAGTATATCAATATTGAGTCTTTTGACCGATACTGTATGAATTATTCAGTAAAAAGAATGGGTTAACGAAAGTTTTGATGCCACAGATCCCTTTGATGGTAGTATTAATTAATGGTTGTTTTGGGTTGACCGACATTATAGGTGCACTTCCTCCGATCAAAAATCAAATTAGTTGTTTCGAATTAAGTGTTTTTTAAAAAAAATTTAAATCCAATTCTCGAGAGCATTTTTTTCTCCATATTCCAAAAGAATTTATGTTGCCCAAATAGTGTTCCTATAAGGACAAGAAGAATCTGATAAATAACAAACATCATTAATAGCCTGATCGTCCAAAATACAAACAAGTTTGTAGTTTCCTGGGAAATTCCAATTAGGTGTATAAGTGGTTTGGCCAAAGCAACCGATAATGAACCATTTATTGCAAATACGATCATTATTACTAGAATTTGAAAATTAGATTCAATATTCCATCGTTGTTTTAATTTTTCCATCATTTCATACTTTTTTAAATGGGAAATTGACGTACAATTCATTAAAAAATAAGAAAGAAGGCCTTTATAATTTAAAAGTCTCCAATCCAAAAAAAATAAAATGTCCACCTTGACTCTTAAATTATTTGGTATGCCTTATTTGGAATAATGACATCCTCCATTTCATTTGATCTCCCTCCTTACAATTATAAAGGGGATTATCTTCTATTAAGAGTGGTGGACATTTTTGCTACTTTCTATTCTCCTTCTTTTTCAACAATGTCCGGGCGCAAAGTGCCAATAATTGCCATTAGCTCATCGTGTTCTTTTTTTGGGACATTGAATTTATTCAGAACATCCACCAAATGCCCAGCTACAATGTCAAATTCCGAAGCTTTGATTCCCAGCCCCTGATGTGTGGTTTTGGCACTCCGGCTGATAATTTTGCATGGACCTCCCGTTGCGGCGCAAACCAGGTTTATGTTTTTCTGTTTGAATCCTGCCCTAGAATCATCGCCCATACCAAAAAATCTTTTGCCAACCACCTCATCGTTAAAAAGCCGATCTGCAAAATCATCAACAACTGCAGAAATGGCCTCATAACCACCTAATCTTTCATAGAGAGACTTCTCTTGTGCTAGCACTACGGTGGAGGTGGCAAGTAAAAAGATGCTAACTAATGCTACCTTATTGAAAGAACTAATTAAATTTTTCATTTGTCCAGGTTTTGAAAGTTAGTACTGTCCTATCCGGCGTTAAAGTATTCTTCGTTAACAACTTTGCCATCTCGCCAATCACGTTTAATAATCTCATGCCAGTGGATATGTGAATTGTCTTTCATGTCAAAATCAAAAACAAACCTAGAGGCAGACTTGTTTCCATCTACCAAGGTATCAAGGTGGGTAATCTCATTTACTTTGGCTATCGCCCCCAGAAAACCTTCCATTTTTTCTACCATCTCTTGTTTGCTGGCAGTAGCGACATCACCATAATCTGATGAGGCGGCGGTCTCAGCATAAAATTGTTTAACGGCGTCCACCATTTGTCCTTTCTTTACTAAATCATCCATTTGGGCGTTTAGAATTTTTACATTCATTGTTTTTACTTCCATGATTACTTTGTTTTAGTTAATTACTCGATAAATCACTTTTTTTGATGTGTTAATAAATAGCATTGGAACCAACGACCTATTTATTCGTACCTCAATGATACAGAGGGAATCAAGGCGTAAAATTATTGACACTATAGGTTTTATGGAATGTCAATTGTTCCTAAATAATGGTAGATTTTTCCGAAATAAAAATATAAATTGAGAGAAGAGTTGGAGTTGGATTTGAGGAAATTAAAGGTGGATGGAAAAAAGTGTTTAACGGCTAAATTCGTGGTGGACTTTTTGGGGCTTTCGGCACCAGCTTTCTTGGATTTGTGGAAAAAAGGGGCATAGTAAAAAAAGAAATGAAAACACGGGTGCAAGGTTGACTCCTTAACCTGACTCAAGGCTTTGCGAACGTATGACCCTACCATTTTGACAACCGCTCTTAACTTCCTGTATTTTAACAAATCCGTAACGCACTTGATCGGGTAAAATCACCAGTTTTATATCCTCAAAAGCGCTGCTTCCCTGTCTTACAACTTCGGTGTCCGCAGTTTTGCTGATATTGGGCAGTGCGCCGTTATTCAAATCCACTATGCGCAACCGGCACAGTTTCTTATCACTACTCGCATTGGCTTTTCTTTTGCAAAGCTGTAAAACCGATAGCCCAAACAATCCCTATCTAGGTCTGGAACCTCCGGATAGCATCCCTAAATTGTTTGCCCCGTCCGTAGTGAATACCGATGCCATAGAAATTAATACGGTGTTCAACGCCTCTTTTACGGAATTGTTTTTTACGCGAATCATGGGTGGCAGGTTTGTTATACATCATTCTGAATTAATTGAGGATAATTGGACGGCACCCCGACCCATTCAGATGTTTGCGGACCAGGAGGCCAATTCCGTAGCTATTGATCCATCCATTACGCAAGATGGCAATACCATGTATTTTCTCGGGATAAGCCCCGAGGATCGTGCCAAGAACGCGAAACCGGATATTTACAGGAGTCAAAAAATAAACGGCATATGGCAAATCGCCTCAAAGGTGGGATATCCCGTATCTACAGATGAATATGCAGAATCCTATCCCGTAGTAGTTGCTGATGGAAGTATCTATTTCACCTCCGACCGTCCGGGCAGTTTGGGCAAACGTGATATTTATCGCGTCCAATATCTGGGGGGAGGAAAATTTGATACCCCAGCAAATATTGGTCCCGAGGTGAACTCGGAAAAAAATGAACGCAGCACCTATGTTTCACCCGATGAAAGCTTTTTGATTACCGGAAACACCCAAACGGACGAAAAAGGGTTTGCAGTGTCCTTCAAAAAGGATAACAAATGGCAAACACCCGTTTATTTTAACTTTGGCGCATCTTTACTCAAAGATTGGATTTATTTTTGTCCGTATATGTCCCCGGACGGCAAGTATTTTTTCTTTTCAAGAAGATACAGTGATCCTCCTGAGAGTGGGTGGAAAGGGGCAACCAAAGGAGAAGTGTATTGGGTAAATGCCAGCGGTATTTTTAATCTTAAAGGAAAATGAACATTGAATTTAAGCGCCTAACGGAGGTTACAAAATCGGATATCATGGAATTGATGAACAATCCGTTGGTGAAACGACAAATGCCCTTGTTGAAAGATGGTTTTGATGAAAGCGCTTGTGATCGGTTTGTAGCGGCCAAGGAACAGCTTTGGACCGAGCATGGCTATGGCCCGTGGGCGTTTATCATCAATGACCGGTTTGCCGGCTGGGGCGGATTGCAGCCGGAGCGCGGGGAGGCCGACTTGGCCTTGGTGCTGCATCCGGATTTCTGGGGCACGGGCAAGGTCTTGTATAAAGAAATCATCCGCAGGGCCTTTGGCGAATTAGGGTTGGATTCCGTTACCGTGTTGTTTCCACCCTCGAGAACCCGAATTAAGGGGTTTTTGCGCCTCGGGTTCAAGGAAGATACCACCATGGAGATCGGCA
This sequence comes from uncultured Flavobacteriaceae bacterium, assembly GCA_947494825.1. Taxonomy (GTDB): domain Bacteria; phylum Bacteroidota; class Bacteroidia; order Flavobacteriales; family Flavobacteriaceae; genus JBNGOQ01. Next base: position 576,798 of record CANLWN010000003.1, read on the forward strand.
ATGAACGGTTTATCCGGTATCGATTGGAGAAAGCGGTTACGCTTGAAAGCAAGAAAGAAAATGGCTAGGACTGCATAAAATGTATTAACACATCTTACACAAAACGTTACATCCTGTTTTTTGTAAAGTCCCGCAAAGGGAACGTTTTATGGTACGACCACATTTGTTCATACTTATACACGCATTGTTCGTATATTGGATATATAACCAATGGCACTATTCTTAAGTTATCGGGTGTAATAAAAACGATGCATATGAAACCAATAATAATTGCAGTCCTATGTTTATTCCTTCAAGGGGTAAGCGGACAATCTTTAAGCAAGTTGACCATCCCAAATGGATTCATTAACTATTTTTCGGCGGGTCAGGGAGAGATAATCGTGTTTATTCATGGGGGGCAAGAAGACTATAGAGTATTCATGCCTCAAACAGAATTACTTAGCAATGAATTTCAAGTGGTTACCTATAGTAGGCGTTATAATTTTCCAAATAACAATGAAATCAAAGGGGAGTATGGTGTTAAAACAGAGGCTGCTGATTTGAAGGTTTTAATTTCAATGTTTGATAAACCTGTGCACCTGGTAGGGCATAGTTATGGTGGGTTAATCGCTTTGGAATTCGCTGTACGCAATCCCAAAATGCTCAAAAGTCTAACACTTTCCGAACCGGCTTTGGTGAATTGGCTAAATGATATCCCCAAATGTGAATCTTGGTATGAAACCGTTCAGGAGAAACTCATTAATGAAACACGAGATGCTTTCATAACTAAGGATACCACCTTGATAATGAAAGAGTTATTTGAATTTTTTGCTGGCGCTGACATACAAAATCAGATTCCGCCTGAGGTGTTAAGTATGCTAAAGGCAAATCTTAGGGAAATGGAGGTCTTAGTGAATTCTCCTGCTGGGTTTGATTCTCCCTCCCCGGAAGATGTAAAGGCTTTGGATATACCTTTGATGATTTTGACATCAGAGAAAACAATGCCAATGTTGACCTGCACAAACGCCAAACTAATTGAGATCAAACCTCGGGCAACGCATCACCACTTAACAGAGGCTGGACACGAAATGTGGATGACCCACCCCAGGGAATTATCTGTTCATATATCAAATTTCATCAAGAATTAGCATACTTGCAAGTTGGTCAAAAAGTAGTATTTTCACGGGTATAGTATGGATATACGGAAATTTCTTTATATCCATTAGTTAGCCCTTAGTACGACCAACTATTGACCAATGATAAAAATTTTTCGAAAAACTAGACAAAAATTCCTGGCTGAAAACAAGTTCAGTAAATATTTGGTTTACGCCATTGGAGAAATCATTCTGGTTGTTATTGGAATTTTGATCGCATTACAAATCAATAATTGGAATGAAAGTCGAAAGGATGACCTCCAACTTCAGGAGTATGAACAAAGTCTTATAGGAGAGCTAAGAACCGATTTAGCCAGGTTGAAGGCGCTTGACAGCGTGAACAGTAAAAAAAAGAAGGCCATCAAAAATTATTTTGATTATTACCATTCTGAAAACCCGGAATCCGAAGTCCTATTACAAGAAATGAACGGCTTGGATATTTCAAAAAGGGCTTTCTATACCACCACTTATACCATTGAGGACTTAATTACCACAGGGAATTTGACCCTATTTCCCGAATCGAAAAGGATTGCCATATTAAAGCTCAAAAATGTTCACGAACAATATTCGTTTTATGAATCTTCCAGTATGCAAGACGTTGCATTGTACGAGCAGGAAATAAAGAAGCACTTTGATTTGGTATTACTAACAGGATTATCGGGTAAAGAAAGGGAAGAAACCAAAAGTTGGGAGTTAAATCCCGAATCAAACCAATTGAGGATACTGAACAACTCAGTCGTTGAAAGCCTAAAATTGTTCGAGTTTCAAAGTGAACTGTACCAGGTCATTATCAAAGAGACCACGGAACTTCTGGAACTATTATCCAAGAATACCAATGGCTAACAACAACGATAACCTGCCTGCCAGGAATCTAACATACGAGCCTGGACCGTTACCAATTTTATTTTTGTAAAATCCCGTAAATGGAAGGTTTTATAGACTTAATCTGCTCGTAAGCTCTCTACCGGATTGGCCTGGGCCACCTTTAGCGTCTGGAAACCAACTGTTGATAAGGCTATAACGAACGCTCCCAGTCCGCCAAGAACAAAAACCACCCAAGTAATATCAATACGGTAGGTGTATTCTTCCAACCATTGTCCCATAAAATGCCAGGCTATTGGTGCAGCTATCAGAAAGGCTATAGCAATCAGCACAATAAATTCCTTGGAAAACAGATATAAAATATTACTGACCGTCGCTCCCAAAACTTTTCGAATACCCGCTTCTTTTATACGTTGGTTCACCATAAAGGAAGCCAGTCCGTAAAGCCCTAAACAGCTCAATAAAATAGCTATGATAGCAAACAACTTGTACATTTGGGAAAGCTTTTTTTCCTCTGCATAAAAATTGGCTATTTTGTCATCCAAGAATTGGTGCTCAAAGGCATAATTGGGAAAGGTATCGTCCCATGTTTTTTCTATGGCCGTTATCGTGTTCGAAATATTGTTCGTCGCCAATTTGATTCCCGCCATACCGAGCCAACTTTTTCTATTTACCATTATTATTGGGGACATTCCGTCTTTAAAAGTACTACTGTGGTAATCTTTTATCACGCCAACTATTTCTCCTTCTATTCGGCCACCTGCAAGACGTATCTTTTTGTTCAGGATCTCGTTTCCGTTAGTAACCCCAAGACGTTTCATCAGATCTTCGTTCAGAAGAATTTCTGTGGCTTCAGAAGATTTTTTTACATTTCTGCCGGCCACTAAAGAAAGTCCATAGGTTTCCAAATATTTATGGTCGATTCCTTTTCGGATGCTATAAAAGTCAGTTTCTTCGGAAGCGTTGTCATAAACGAACCTGGTCCAGTTATTTGTTCTGTACTCCGTGGGAGTATTCGAACTAAAGCTAACATTCTGGATACCGTTTATATCCAATAGCGAGTTGCTTAGATAGTCAATTTTATCTATGCTAACGCTATCCGTGGGTATCAATACGTTTACAATGGCCTCTTTATCATAACCCATGGATTGATTGGTAAAATAGTCCATTTGTTTTACGGTAATCAGTGTTCCAAAAATTAGTGCTTGCGCAATTGTAAATTGAAAAACAACTAGGCTTCGTCTTAAGGTAATCCCTTCGGTCTTACCAACTTTTCCCTGATTTTTGAGAGCGGAAATAGGATTAAATTTAGAAAGCACCAATGAGGGATAAAATCCTGCCAAAAAGGTTACAACAATCGCCATGGCACTAGTTAAAATCAAGGTTTTCAAATTTAAGACCGAAGAAATGGACAAGGGTAAATCAAGAAGCTTGCCGATCCATGGTAACGACATAATGACAATCATGGATGCAATACAAATAGATGCTACAACGATTATTAGGGTTTCGGAAAGGAACTGCGCCTTCAATTGAATTCTTGTGCCCCCGATAACTTTTCGTACCCCTATCTCTTTTGACCGATTTACAGCCTGTGCTGTGGATAGGTTGATGAAATTGATACAGGCGATCAAAAGAATGAAAATCCCAATGAGCCAAAGGACATGTATGAGTTTCTTGCTTATCGTTTTTCCACTGTAATTTCCGGCCAGCGCATCATAATGAATCTTATCCAATGATTGCAATAAGTGAATATCTTTATTAGCGCCAGTCTTTTTTTCCTTGGACAATACTTTTAATCTGGCATTGATATCACTTTCAGAAACATTTGGTGGTAATAGCACAAAACAACCAAATCTTCCGTTGGTACCATTCCAATTATCGGAGTTTTTAAAGTTGGTAGTAAATCCGGTACCATAGGATATTACCGCTTTAAACCGTAAATCCGTATTTGGGGGCATTGCTCCGAGAATTCCCGTGACGGTCAAAATTTCATTGTTATTCCACTTTATCGTCTCTCCTACCGCGTTCTCCCAACCGCCAAAATATCTCTCGGCGGTTTCTTTCGCAAGTACAACATTATTCAGGTCTTTTAAGGTAGCAGGTGCACCCGCTAGCCATTCGTAGTCCAAGATGTCGAACAAAGAAGGCTCGACTAAAAACACTCCGTTTTTTTCCTTGAACTTTTTAACGGGATTACCTTTATTGTCCAGCACCAATATTTGATCATCGCCATCAGAATATATTGCCGATACCTTTTCCAATTCAGGAAAAGAGCTTTTTAACTCTTCGGGTAATGGATACGGGACCCCGCTGCCATAGAAGATTTCAGGCTCTGCATGGTGGTACTCGGTCAACACACGATAGACACGGTCTTGCTTTTCATGATAGTCATCAAAACTCGATTCAAATTGAGTAATAATAAAGATCATCAAACAAACGGCAATCCCCAAAGCCAAACCCCCGATATTGATCAGGGCATGGCTTTTTCGCCGGATTAAATTTCTGAAGGCTACTCTAAAGTGGTTTTTAAACATGGTTCCCGTTCTTGATGATGATGTTATTTCATTCCGTTCGCAAACTTTTCACAGGGTTGGCGTTCGCCGCCTTGATAGCTTGCAAACTTATTGTAATCATAGCGATGGTTATGGTTAAGATCCCAGAGACCATAAAGGCCCACCAACCCATATTGATTCTATATTCAAATTGTAAAAGCCAATTGTTCATAAGGTACCAGGCTATGGGCGAAGCGAGCAAAATGGATAGTCCGATCAATTTCAGAAAACCCGATGACAATAGTTTCAATATCCCAAATGAAGTTGAACCCAATACTTTCCGAATACCGATTTCCTTTATCCTAATCTCAGTATTAAATGCCGCTAGCCCAAATAACCCGAGACAAGAAATGAAAATAGCCAAGAATGCAAAGTACCGGGAAAGGCTCAAAATACGTATTACGGAAAGATATTGCGCATTGAATGCCTGATCTTGAAAGGTGAAATTAAAATTATACCCCGGGTTGTAGCTCATATACGCTTGCTTGATCTTTTCAATGGTCGCTACTTCGTTGCCCGGTGCCATTCGAACCATGGCCAAGCTCATATTTTTTTGGGCATACCTAAAAACAACCGGCGAAATGGGCATTATGACCGAGGCCGTGTGAAAATTCTTCATGACCCCCAAAATGGTCTTGTCCTCTCCCCAGAGTTTTATTTTTTTCCCTATTGGATCCTTTATTCCCATTAATCTAATAGCTTCTTCATTTACTACAAGATAAGATTCTGGTGACCCAAGCTCCTCGGTAAATGTGTCCCCTTCTATCATTTCAATGTTCAAGGTTTGTATTAAATTTTCATCTACACGACGAAGTACAAAATCAATCTCCAAGTTTTCCGCTTTCCCCGGCCAATCAATGCCATAGGTAGAGGAGCCCCCATCTTCACTGATTAGGGTTTCACTAATACCACCAACATGTTCTACCCCCTCTATGTTTTCAATCTCATCGAACAACGGTGACGCATTCTCGTATGCCTTGCCCTCAAGATTTATCTGGACCATATTTTCCTTTTGATACCCTAAAGGTTTGGTAAGTGCGAAATTTATCTGATCGTTAACGATCAATACCGATATGATCAACACTAGCGATGCCATAAATTGAAAGACCACCAGCCCCTTGCGCGCCAACAATTCCGATCCCTTACTTTGAAACTTCCCTTTTAAGGAGGCCATCGGACTAAATGCCGAGAGGTAAAATGCTGGGTAGCTTCCCGATAGTAATCCCGTCAGCAAAGTAGCTGTTAGCAAGATCCAGGCATTTTGGAAGATCAAATGTATACCAAGTTCCTTTCCTGTAATGAAATTAAAGACGGGTATAAGAAGTATGACGATCATTATGGCCACTATCAAGGAAAGAAAGGTAATTAAAACCGACTCTGTCAAAAACTGGGCGATTAAATTCCCCTTAGTACCGCCAACGGCCTTTTTGATCCCTATTTCCTTAGATCTTCGTGAAACCCTGGCCGTTGACAGGTTCATAAAATTGATGCATGCAATAAGCAAGACCAAAAGCGCAACAAAGGAAAACAACTTTACATAGGTTATCCGTCCACCGCTTTGAACTCCATTTTCATAATTGCCTTTTAGGTAGGTATCCGAGAATTTTCTGGTAAAAAGACTGAACGTATTGTATTCATCATACTTATCTATGAACCGTTCAATTTTCGAATTAAAAGCAGCAATGTCAACATTTGGTTTAAGCAATAGGTAGGTGCTTGGCCCGGTATTGATCCATAGTAACCCATTGGTCCATATATCTTCCAAGAATTTTTTCTTGGTTGCTACAAAACTGAACTTCATCGTCGAATTGTTGGGGGTGTCCTTGAAGACTCCGGTCACCTTGGCACGCTGTTCTTTTCCGAACATAGTGTATACCATCTGACTGTTCACAGCACCTTCGACTGACCCAAACAGTTTTACGGCAAAACTTTCTGAAACGACAATCGCATCCTTATCGGCAAGTACTTGGGATGCCGTACCTCGAATCAAGGGGAAGGTAAATGCATTGAAAAAAGATTTACTGGCAAAAAGTCCTCCGGTCTTAAAATTGTTCTCCTCGTTTCTAAAGGTAATTCCCTGCCCGAATTTTTCAAGGTCCATGACGGTAATAGCATGTTCTACTTCGGGTAAATCTTTCTCCATGGCCTCGGCAAGCGGCCCCTGAGTACCGTCAAGAACTCTACTAATTCCGTTTTCCTCGCTCTTCATCATTACTTGATAAAGATTTGGGTCATTCGTGTGAAACCTATCGACATGTACTTCGTCGGAGACCCAAAAAAAGATTAAAAAGGCACTGGCCAATCCTGTGGAAAGACCAAGGATATTGATCAATGAAAACAGGGGGTTTTTCTTTAGGTTCCGCCAAGCTATTTTAAGATGGGTTTTGAACACGGTTCTCTTTTTTAGATTGATGGATGTGTGAACCTTCCAGATGACCGGATAATTGCCTATGGCCGTTGAACAGTTTCAAAATTTCTATTTCTATATTCATGCCAAAAACGTAACTATTTGTATATCAAACTTTTATATCGAATTGACATTGAAGGGGTTCCAAGAAATGTAAAATAACTTTACGGAAAGTGTCTAATATTTTTACGTTCTTTTTTGCAATTTAATCGGAGAATGCTTTCCTACCATGGTTTACTGGTTACAGTTCCAAAAAACCAACATTTTCCAAAAACACCCCTCCCTACTCCATACCTAGCGCCATAGGCTACGTCTTGTTCTTTTCGTATTCGGTCTCGTCAAAATCCTTTTTTCCGTTTCCTTTCCAAACTCGGGCCTAAGTTTTATTCGCTATATTTGAAAAAACACTAACGCCCCAAATATGAAACTAGTGAGATTTGCAACCGTTGCATTATGCCTATTTCTTTCCGCAAACGCTTTTGGTCAAACGCAAACGACCAAAGATGATGAAACCAACAAAGTTTGGATTTTTACCGACAAGGAACGCGACAGCATGCAGATCTGGTTTTACAACCGCGCTACGGCCATGGGGCTTTCCGATGAGATCCGGGAGGAATATTACAACATTATCCTCTACCATTCCTTTAAAATGGCTCGTCTTGATGACAAAGACAAAGGTTTTACCCCAACAGAAATACGAACAAAATTTGACGCCTTGCTCGCCAAACAGCACTCGGAAGTTAAAGCCATTTTAAACGAGGAACAATTTGGACTTTATTTAAAAAAATATGACCTTTTATTGAAGAGCGTGTTCGAAAGAAATGGTTGGGAGTAGGAAACCTGTTTTAAGCGTGTACCATAGTTGTTATGTCATTGCTTAACACCGTTATTTTCAACTTCTTCCAACGAATACACATTGATGGGAGCGTTTTTACCCCGTAATTGCATTTCACCCATAAGCGTCGATCTAAATTCTGTATTTAGATCCAAATCGTTTAAAAGTTTTTCGGAAATTAACAGCTTTACATCCAACCTATTGCATTCGCCCTGAAGTCTTGCTGCGGTGTTTATGGTATCCCCATGATAGGCAATATCACGCTTTAACTCTCCAACTTCGGTCATGGATATGATTCCCCCGTGCATCCCGGCCTTAAAATCCGGAACCACACCATACAAGGACAGATAATGTTCAGATCGCTCGTTCAGTCTTTTTTGAAAAGCAAAAAAAGCTTTAATTCCGTTATTCATTTGTATGGCCCTGTCCACATCCCAAGTAAGCACGGCTTCGTCGCCCACATACTGATAAATCTCCGCACGATAATCGTGTACCACCACAAGATCGCGAAAGCAATCCTGGATTAATTTACTGTAGGCAATATGTCCCAATTTTTCCGCCAATTGCGTAGATCCCTTGAGATCGACAAACATAAAAACCTTCTTGGTTACCAAAGGGGTATAAAATTTCCCAGATAGTATTTTTCTAAGGTTTTCCTTTCCGACTATTGCGCTAATGTACATTACAAAGCCGATGCAAAAATTTATGATCAAAATATAGATACAGGCTATGAGCACCGATAGATCATTCAATAATCCTAGCGTAGAATCGGGAAGCTCAACACCCAAAAGCGCCCTCAAAGATTGCATGAGTGCCACGATGATACCTATAAAGAGGATCAGCTGTACGAGCACGGTGAAAAGCAATAGTTGATAATACTTAATTCTGCCGATTACAAACTTGGCGATAGCAATATGCATCAAGCCGAAGAGTACTCCCATGATCAACCAAAGCACTATGAATACAGTAATATTGCTTAAAGTAAATTGTTGGGACAAAGGCTCCTGACTTAAATCCGTATCCCTAAGTATCCTCCAAACGATGCTCCCAATAAACCACCCTATCAAGTAGGACTTTATCGTATTTAATTCTCTAACTCTTGGCAAGGGTATACGCTATTTATTGGCGCATTAAGATATAAAAATATATGGCATGTAAAATTACATTTTTTACAGCGCTGCATATTTCGAATACAGGGGTCTATTTTTTTTAAAGGAAAAGAAATTGTATCTTAAAATCTGGCAATAACAAGTGCGGATTGCATAGGTATGAGCACCGTCAATAGTATACGCCTTATTTCAACATTTCTATCGTAATCAAATTTACATCGCGAAGTTTGTGGTTTAAATCTTGGTTGGATGGTACGGAAATTTTAACAAAAATCAACTAAAAGTAAATTATGATGTTTAAAAAGAGAACTATTAACACGTTTGTTTTGGGTATAGCCGTTGCACTTGCCGTTGGTTCATGTGGTTCCTCGGGAAAGGCGGTTAAAAACTATACGGCCACGTCCGATCTGTCCGGACTTGTCGAAGATACCAGTCAGGCACCCACACTTTTATATATCCGCCCAAATGCACCCTCTCTAGGTGCTTATGATGCATTTATCCTTGATCCCGTAGTTCTGGACCCCAGAGATCCCAGTATCAAAAAATTAAAAACTGAGGATTTAAAGCGTATCCAAACCTACTTCACTGAAAGTTTGACCAAGGAATTGGAAGGGAGCGGTTACACGATTACCAGTACTCCTGCGGAAAAAACCTTGCGTATTTCTTTTGTTTTGTCCGGCATAAAAGTACCCAATGCCACGGCAAACGTTACAAGCGTTTTAATACCAGTAGCCTTAAGTGTAGGCGGTGTTACGGTCGAGGGAACCTTTAGGGAGTCTATCTCCAATCGTATAGACGCCGTTGTAATAAGCAGATCACAAGGTAGTCGTGTGGCAAATGACTCCCCCTGGTCTACGTGGGCCGATGTTGAATCGGCACTTGACCAATGGGCAAAGGGTATCGCAGCATCAGTAGACAAGGCGCATGACGAGTAAGGTATGGTTTGTCTTTCAAGCTTATACGCTGCCACAAATCATTTATAAGCGTTTATTGGAACTAGGATTATACCTTGGATTAAAACGTCGTCCATTATGAAAAAAACACGGCCGCTAGTCTTTTGTGGAGTGTTGCTACTACTTATTTTGGTAGGGTGCGCACCCGCTAAAATGAGTTCCTCTTGGACCAAAAAGGATTACACCAAGCGTGAATATGCCAAGATAGCCGTTGTTGGCATTGGGAAAAACTTGGCTGCCCGCAATACCTTTGAAAAAGATGCCGTTTCCCTGCTAAGGGACCAAGGTGTCAATGCCGTAGCGGGGACCCTTCTTTTCCCCCCGGGAGGAACGAAGGAAATTCGTACCGCCACGGATTATATTAAAATCATTACGGATAATAGATTGGATGGTGTTCTTACCATGGCCTTGGTGGATTCCAATGAAAGGGACCGCTACCAACCCGGGGAAACACGGTACATTCCCTCCTATTACCGGGTTGGAAAATACATCGTAAGACGTTATGCAGCCTATGAAACCCCGGGGTACTATTCGAAGACCAAATCCTATCTTATCGAAGCGATTTTATACGATGTAAAGGGGGAGCTTTTTGAAGGAAAGGAAACCATGGTATGGACCGGCCAATCTTCTCTTGTTGACCCTTCTTCAATGGAGTCGGCTTCCAAAAGTTTCACCAAGCGATTGGTAAACCAGCTTATTACCGATGGCATTCTAAAGACGCAATAAACGATTGATACGACAACCTTTTGCTCGATTCAGGCCCTCCCCGTTAAGTAGGAAACAGCTTTATCCCCTACCAGATGGTTCTTTCTCCAAACGGGGCATACGTTCAGGGATGCTTTTGGCTGTCTCACAATTCAATTTTGCCGTTTCACTTTAAAACCGTTGATCCAGGCTTGGACTTCTATCTACATTTGTTCAAGAAACAGGATATAAACTAAATAGTAAGACCATGAAAATGCAAAGTGTATCAAGTGGAACAGTAATCGTGCCTAACAGGCCCTACCCAACACATGTCATAAAAAAGGTGTTGATCAAGGTCATAGGCAAGTTACCTGAAAACCTTGGGGTCGTTTCTGAAAAAGTACAAAAAGAAATGGAAATTTATGGCGCTGCAGCGGCGGCAGCCATTAGAAACTGAGAATATCAAAAAAAGATGGAAAAAAAGAAAATTGTCTTGGGTTATAATCAAAAAATATTGAATTAATTAATACCTTGATATTCAATACGATGAAGCTCATTTTCATATAGGATATCAACTAAAAACCACTAATTATGATTTGGATTGAATTACTCGTTGTACTCTTTTTTATCTTTTTGGGCTCTAAAATGGGAGGTATTGGTATAGGCTATGCCGGTGGTGCCGGCGTGGTTGTACTTACCTTGATCTTTGGTTTAAAAGCAGGCTCCGTACCTGTTGATGTAATCCTTATCATTATGGCCGTTATTTCTGCCATTGCAGCCATGCAAAAGGCCGGTGGATTGGATTATCTGGTACACCTCTCGGAGCGGCTACTTCGCAAAAATCCAAAACGGGTAACCTTTTTAGCCCCTACGGTCACCTATTGGATGACCTTATTGGCCGGAACGGGACATACAGCCTATGCTGCTTTACCCGTCATTACCGAAGTTGCCAAGGAAGGCGGGGTCAGGCCATCAAAACCATTGAGTATTTCCGTGGTCGCTTCACAAATTGCGATAACGGCCTCCCCCATTTCTGCCGCTGTGGTCATTTTTGCAAGCTTTTTAGAACCCTTGGGGGTTTCCTACTTGCAGTTGTTGGCCATAGCCATTCCCTCTACGATCTTGGCCTGTATGGTAGGTGCCATTATAGCAAACAGATTGGGGAAACCCTTGGCGGAAGACCCTATTTATCAAAAAAGGCTTGCCGCCGGTTTGGTAAAGCATAAAAGCGAGGAACATCATGAAGATCCCAAAAGTGCCAAGTGGTCCGTAGGTATCTTCTTGGCCGCCATAGTTCTTGTTGTTACCTACGCCAGCCTGATCTCCAAAAAAGTGGGATTGATAGAAAACCCGGCAATTGGCCGTAATGAAGCCATAATGGCCGTAATGTTGCTGGCCGCAATGACCATTGCTTTGGTCTGCAAGATTAAATTAAGCGATGTACCCGCTATGTCCACCTTTAAATCGGGAATGAGCGCCGCCATATGTGTCCTTGGGGTAGCATGGCTGGGAGATACTTTTGTCAGTAACCATATTGAGGAAATCAAGGAAGCTGCAGGAGGAATCTTAAACCAATACTCGTGGTTGTTGGCAATAGTTTTGTTCTTTGCCAGTATGCTCTTATACTCACAAGCCGCAACGACCATGGCATTAATGCCCGCTGCACTGGCCCTAGGGGTGAGTCCCCTGGCTGCCATAGCATCTTTTGCCGCTGTAAGTGCCTTGTTCGTGTTGCCTACATATCCAACGCTCTTGGCAGCAGTTGAAATGGATGATACGGGTACTACCAAAATTGGAAAATACGTATTCAATCACTCCTTTATCATACCGGGAACCGTAACGATCGCCGCAAGTGTAATCTTCGGATTTCTGATCGGAGGTCTAATACTATAATTTTGAAAATAAAAACACTAGATATGAAAACAAGAACAGAAACAGATCTACTAGGCAATCTAGAGATTTACGACGAACTGTATTATGGGGTCCATACACAGCGGGCCGCTAATAATTTTCAAATTTCAAATACAAAAATTGGCGACTTTCCTATTTTTGTTAAGGGATTGGTATTGACCAAAAAAGCTTGTGCTGCGGCCAACAAAGAGATAGGGACCATCCCTGCGGATAAGGCCGATATGATCATGCAGGCCTGTGATCATATACTCGATAACTTAAAAAAGTATGCATTGTTTTTTCCTTCGGATGTATTTCAAGGAGGGGCCGGTACTTCGGTGAACATGAACGCCAATGAGGTGATTGCCAATGTAGGCTTGGAACTGAATGGCCATGCAAAGGGCAGCTATGACCTATTACACCCCAACGACCATGTGAACAAGTCACAGTCTACCAATGATGCCTATCCAACAGGTTTTAGGGTAGCGGTGTACTATTATATGAACCACCTGCTTGAGCGACTTAATATCCTGACCACTAGTCTGGATAAGAAAGCCGCCGAGTTTAAAAAAGTGCTCAAAATGGGGAGGACACAGCTTCAAGATGCCGTCCCGATGTCCTTGGGTGATGAATTTGGCGCCTGGTCCACCAACCTAAAGGAAGAGATCAAAAACTTAAAACACGCCCGCGATCTGATATTGGAAGTCAATCTAGGGGCAACCGCCATTGGCACAGGGGTAAATGCGCCCGAAGGGTTTACGGAACTTTCCATCGGTTATCTACAACAATATACCAAGGCCAGTTTTGTTAGGGCCGAGAACCTTATTGAGGCCACTTCGGACTGCGGGGCTTACGTGATGATATCCGGAGCTTTGAAAAGAAGCTCCGTTAAGCTTTCGAAAATATGTAACGATCTAAGGTTGCTGTCTTCAGGGCCCCGTTGTGGCCTGAACGAAATCAACCTGCCCGAAATGCAGGCAGGGTCCTCCATTATGCCCGCCAAGGTAAATCCGGTAATTCCCGAGGTCGTCAATCAGGTGTGTTTCAAAATTATAGGCAATGACGTTGCGATATCCTTTGCTGCCGAAGCAGGACAACTTCAGCTCAATGTAATGGAACCGGTAATAGCACAATGTATATTCGAATCGGTAGAACTGTTATCCAATGCTTGTACCACACTAGCTGAGAAATGTATCAATGGTATAACGGCAAACGAGGAACATACCAAGCAAATGGTATTTAATTCCGTGGGGATCATCACTTTTTTAAACCCATATATCGGCCACCATATGGGCGATGTTTTGGGAAAAGAAGCCGTAGAAACCGGAAAAAGCATTCGCGAACTGGTCCTTGAAAAGGAATTGCTCACAGCAGAGGAACTCGACAAAATTTTGAGTGTAGAGAATCTGATGCACCCTAAATACACAGCAGCATTGCATAAATAGCCGATAATACCTCAGCGATTTACCGATGTTTTTGTGATTAGAGGTCGCAGGGGTATTATCCATAAATTATCTTGGATAGCAACTATTTAAAAGAAAAACAGATGAAAAGGTTTAAAATAATCGTATTGCTTTTGGGTATAGCCTTGCTCCCTATTCGGGGATTTGCCCAGGACACGGATACCGAACTCCCCAACATTAAAATTCTGGCAACAGGAGGGACCATTGCAGGGTCTGCTGCATCGGCTACTTCAGGGAGCTATTCCGCAGGGCAAATTGGCATACAGACCATGATCAACGCGGTACCTGGAATCAAAAAGATAGCGGATGTCTCAGGGGAACAAGTTTCCAATGTAGGCTCGCAGGATATGACCGTTGAAATTTGGTTAAAACTGGCCAATAGAATTAATGAATTATTGGCTTCCGATGATGTTGATGGCATCGTGGTAACGCACGGTACGGATACGCAGGAAGAGACCGCTTATTTTTTAAGCTTGGTCGTAAAAAGTGACAAACCAGTGGTTACTACGGGTTCTATGCGTTCTTCCACTTCCATTAGCGCGGAAGGTCCCCTTAATCTTTATAACGCAGTGGCCATAGCTGCAGATGAGAACTCGAAAGGCAAGGGGGTCATGTTGTCCCTTAACGATCAGATACACAATGCCCGCGATGTCAGCAAAATGAACACCACCAATGTGAATAGTTTTGCTTCCCCAATAAAGGGTATGCTGGGAGGTGTCTTTTATGGCAGGTTGGGCTTTTTCCGCGAACCAAATACCAAGTTCGGTAAAACCAGTGAATTTTCAGTGACAGGGATTACCAAACTTCCCCGTGTAGATATCATCTATGCGTATACCGACATGCCACCAGATCTAATAGATATGCATGTAAAGGCCGGTGCCGAAGGTATCGTCATTGCAGGCGTAGGCAATGGCAATATGACGGAAGCCACTTTGAAGGCAGCGAAGAAAGCCTATGAATACCATGGCGTGATCATAGTCCGCAGTACCAGGGTAGCTACAGGATGGGTGTTGCGCGATAACGAGTTTAAGGATGATGATTATCACACCGTTGTTTCAGGAGATCTGAACCCGGCAAAAGCGCGAATTTTACTAATGCTTGCCCTATCCAAAGGGAAAAAACTGACCGAAATGCAGCAACTTTTCGACACCTATTAATTTTAAAAGCTGATTATGGCCCTTAACCCATTATTTTTTAGAAAAACGATCATCGCAGGTACAGGGCTTTTCCTATGCATATTCCTGATTGTGCACTTATCGGCAAATTGCATTTTACTGCTGCCCGAGGAAACCGCCCGCGGATTGTACAATTCGTATTCCACCACCCTACGGGAGAGTCCGTTGATCAAATTAGTAGCCTATGCGCTTTATGCATCCATTTTGCTCCATGTGGTTTATGCCTTACTGGTTACCTTACAAAACAGAAAGGCAAACCCGCAGAAGTACGTTCTGAACCGTTTCCAGGAAAACAGCACGTGGACCTCACAGAATATGGGACTTATCGGAACAATGATCCTCCTCTTTATTGTTGTCCATCTGGCCAATTTTTGGGCGCGGATCAAACTGGGAATGGGAGAGGCTGTTAGGCTGGATGCAGCGGGAAACATGGATGTTTATGAGGTTACCAGCAGCCTGTTTCACAACATTTATTATGTGATTTTCTATACGGTATTGGTAATTCCTTTGGCTTTGCACTTGCATCACGGCTTAAAAAGCGCCTTTAAAACCCTGGGGTTCTATCATAAAAAAGGGCTTAGGATCATAGCTAAAGTGGCTTTGATCTATGCCATTATTATGGGAGCAGGTTTTGGAATTATACCATTCATTGTTTATTTCAAATAACACAGAAGAATGAAACTAGACGCAAAAGTTCCAGAAGGAAGACTCGAAGACAAGTGGCGCAACTATCAGGTGCAATCCCAGCTGATCAACCCCGCAAACAAAAAGAAGCTCAATGTTATTGTGGTCGGCTCGGGACTGGCAGGAGCCGGAGCGGCATCTACCCTGGCGGAACTGGGTTACGATGTAAAATGCTTTTGTTATCAGGATTCGGCTCGCCGGGCACATTCGGTCGCCGCGCAAGGCGGTATCAACGCGGCCAAAAACTACCAACATGATGGGGACAGTGTCTGGCGAATGTTCCATGACACCCTGAAAGGGGGTGACTTTAGATCGCGAGAGGCCAATACCTATAGACTGGCAGAACTTTCCGCCCCCCTTATAGATCATTACGTGCAGCAAGGGGTTCCCTTTGCCAGGGAATACGGTGGCACGCTGGTCAATAGAAGCTTTGGAGGGGTGCAAGTACAGCGCACGTTTTACGCTCGGGGACAAACGGGGCAACAGTTGTTGATGGCCGCATACGCCCAACTATACAAAATGGTGCGGGCCAAAAAAGTGGAAATGTTCCCGAGAAGTGAAATGTTAGATCTGGTGGTGATCAATGGTAACGCCAAAGGAATAGTTGTTCGCGATTTGATTACCGGGGAGCTAAAAAGATATGCGGCCGATGCCGTGGTGCTTGCTACCGGAGGTTATTCCCGGGTTTTCCGCCTGTCGACCCTGGCCATAGGTTGCAATGGCAGTGCCCTATGGAAAGCCCACAAAAAAGGAGCGTTCTTTGCGGCACCAAGTTTTACACAAATACATCCTACTGCGTTACCACAGTCCAGTGAAGCGCAATCCAAGTTGACCTTAATGTCGGAATCCTTGCGTAACGATGGACGGATATGGGTGCCCAAGCAACAAGCGGATACGAGAAAGGCAAACGATATTCCAGAGCATGAACGCGACTATTACCTGGAACGGCGATATCCCAGCTTTGGGAATTTGGCCCCTCGTGATATCGCATCCCGTGCAGCAAAGGAACGGATAGATGCCGGGTATGGCGTGGGCAGATTAAAAAATGCGGTTTACCTCGACTTTAGGCACGCTATTGAAAAGTTTGGTATTCAGACCATAAAAGATCGCTATGGCAATCTCTTTGCCATGTATAAGAAAATCACCGGTATCGATGCCTACCAGGAACCTATGCAGATTTCACCGGCGGCACATTTCTCGATGGGCGGACTGTGGGTGGATTATGAATTGATGACGACCATTCCCGGATTGTACGCCGTGGGCGAATGCAATTTCTCGGATCACGGGGCCAATCGTTTAGGGGCCAATTCCCTATTACAGGCCAGTGTTGATGGTTATTTTATACTACCCAACACCATAAATAATTATCTGGCAAACGCTTTGCGGGAGGATCATCCCACTACGGAACATCCTGCATTTGAGGAAGCGGAAAATGAAGTCAGATTGTCTATAAACCGGGTACTTGCGGTGAACGGCACCAAAACCGTAGACCATTTCCACAGGGAACTGGGCAAGATCATGTGGCAGGAATGTGCCATGAGCCGTACCAAAGAAGGCCTGCAAAAGGCCATCGAACAGATAAAAACCGTCCGTGATGCGTTCTGGAACGATGTTAAAGTTACCGGAAGCAGCAACGAACTCAATACCGAACTGGAAAAAGCCCTTCGCTTAGCGGATTTTATTGAATTGGGTATACTCATGTGTACCGATGCCTTGCAACGGGATGAATCCTGCGGGGCACATTTTAGGGAAGAGTTCCAGACAGCGGACGGGGAGGCGGTACGGGTCGATGAGGACTATTCCTATGTATCTGCATGGGAATATAATGCCGGAGATTTTAAATTGCACAAGGAAGCTTTGGCATTCGAATATATACAACTCTCGGTACGAAGTTATAAATAACACATTATGAAAGTAACATTCAAAATTTGGAGACAGGAAGGTCCCAAGGACAAAGGTGCTATTAGGGACTATGAAGTAGAAGGACTTACAGAAGATATGTCCTTTCTGGAAGCCTTGGACCATCTAAACGAGTTGCTGGTCCTAAATAACGAAAAAGTAATCGCTTATGAATACGATTGTCGGGAAGGGATTTGTGGGCAATGTGGGGTTTTTATCAACGGTAGGGCACATGGTCCCCACGATAATATGACCACTTGTCAGTTGCATATGCGCAGTTTTAAGGAGGGCGATACCATTGTGGTAGAACCGTGGCGGGCGGCATCTTTTCCCGTAATCAAGGATTTGGTGGTGGACCGTTCCGCTTTTGATCGGATTATAGAACAGGGGGCTTACATCAGTGCAAAAACAGGTGCGGCACCGGAGGCGAATGCCATCCCCATTCCGAAGGAGATGTCGGACAGGGCCATGGATGCGGCTGCCTGTATAGGCTGTGGTGCTTGTGTGGCCACTTGCAAAAATTCTTCCGCGGCCCTATTTACCTCGGCCAAGATCAATCATTTGAACGGCTTACCGCAGGGGTACGCGGAACAGCATAAACGCGTTAGTGAAATGACCTATCAAATGGAAATAGAAGGCTTTGGAAGTTGCACCTTTACAGGGGCTTGCGAAGTGGAATGCCCGGAAGGTATTTCCATCATAAATATTGCAGAGATGAATGCAAGACTGACAAAATCCAGGATTTTTGGATAAAACATACAACCATATAAACAAGCATTATGAATAAGAATACGTACGCTTTTGGAGGGGTTTTGACGCTTATGACATTCTTGTTTTCCTTATCGGGTATACAGGCGCAGATAGCCCAGAACAACAAGGATTCGAACACCGATTGGGTCGATGAAATTACTTCCAGGATTACCCTGTATGGCAGTCTCCGGATCGGAGCGGGTTTTGCCGAGGAAGGGGAAATAGCAATAGCCAACAATGCTCCCCGGGCCGGGATTAAAATGAAACATGCATTATCCAAAGATGAAGCGGAGAACTTCAACGTCATTGGCGGTGTGGAACTCGGTTTTAACCTTGTCTCCAGGGACGAAACTGTGGAGTTTGCCGTAGACCCCGGTGCAGGAATAGCCCAGGTAGGTGATGCGGTATTTACCCGTTTGGGGTTCGTGGGGTTCTCCTATCAGGAATTCGAGTTCACCTTTGGAAAGCAGAATTCGGTCTACTATACCATGGGTGCCAATCAGGTTGATAAATTTCTGGCTTTTGGTGGAGCAGGCATCGGGGTCTGGAATATTTCGGACGGCGGTATATCGGGTACAGGCCGTGCCAACCAGGTTTTTATCCTCAAATACAAGAAAGATGGATTGAGCCTGGGTACGCAGGCCGAAGCAAGAAATATATCCGAAAACAGTGAAAGTATAGACACCTATGGGTTTGGTGCCAACTACGAGATTGATGGTTTCCAAATAGGTGTGGGCTACAATAAGGTAAATGATGGTGTGGAAGATCCTTTGCCCAATCAGGCAAAGGAGGGCGATGAGGCTTTTGTGGTGTCGGCCTCCTATGAAAAAGATCGATTTACCGTCGCGGCCTCCTATGCAAGCCTAAAGCAACACCAAAGGACCACTTTGAACGGGGACGACTTCTTTTACGACGCTACGGGGATAGAGCTGTACAGCCGTTATAAGTTTTCAACCGACCGAAGATGGCACGTGGCCGCCGGTTTTAATTATTTAGGTCCTGATGATGATCAGGGTCTTGGGGATTTTGACACGAAATTTGGAATTGTTGAAGTAGGTTATAACTTCAAGAAATCCAGTCATATTTTTGTGGCTTCCCAAATTGAGCAGAGTAAGGACATCGTTGGGGATCGCCGCAACCAAAGTGTATATGGCTTAGGAATCCGTTTCGGTTTTTAATTCCACTTTACTCTTTTCCCAGTGCCCGAACACTTTAGACCCTTTCGACGGATTTCGTTCATTGTTCTTTGCAATTCTCCTTGGAATAGTGATCTAAAATTGAAAATATTTTCCAATCATCATCTTCCTTCACCAGTTGAAAGGAAGTAGAGCCACATTGATAGTAAGAATCATAGAGGTAAAACTTGGTCTTGACCCAGGCATTGGCGATGTATTCATCTGCATGAATGCTCACATCACTTGCCTCTAACTTGAATTTTGTGGTTTTTGGAATGGCCATAATGGATTTTATAACTTCGGAGATGTCATTTTCCTTTACCGCTTTGATCCAGAATACGTCCTCAAGTTTTTGGTATTTCACATTTCGGTGCAGGGCAAGCTTTATTTTGACAGAATCACGTTCATTAAACCCATCGTAAAACGTTTTGATGACCCTTTCTACGGACACGTCATTTCCGTTTTGGGAATAGGAGGCAAGACCAATCAGTAAAGCAAGAACAAAGACTATTTTTTTCATGATATTTAGGTTTAGGGTTCTTTTAAAGTTACGAAAAAAAAGGGGAATATGGACTCCCTTAGTTCCTCAGGGAAATTACTTTCCCATCCCTAAGGATTTCCAACACGATGGGGTCCCCCGGCTTTAGGGCATTTGCAAAATCCCCCAACTTGGTCAAGGTCTCATCGGTAAACTCAAAGCGGATTCCATTGACCGCCAAAATAATGTCCCCTCCCAATAATAGGGTCCTCTCCTCTATGGTTGCTTCAATGGTCCCTCCTCGCAGGCCCATTTTACCATAGGGTGAATTGGAGACCACGCGTTGTACGAGCAAAGCATCGTTTTGAGGTACGTTCAACATTTTGGCGCTCTCGCCGGATAGCGGGATGACCTCTGCCCCGGTCCATAGGATTTTCCTATCCAACAGCAATTTTTTTGCAATGTTGGAGCTAGCGGCAAAACCGATTCCCTGAAATCCTCCAGTAATGGTCTTGATGTGGCTTACAATTCCAATAACCTCTCCCTCAAGGTTAAACATAGGGCCGCCAGAGTTTCCCGTGTTAATAGCCGCATCGGTTTGGATATATTCGGCATTGGTGAAGGGGTTTTGATCATCGGTATTTTTGATGAAGCCACTGATATAACCAGAGGAAAGTGAATGTGATAATCCAAAGGGAGCGCCTATCACAACAATCCGTTCCCCTACCTTGCTTTTATCCGAATCCCCTAGAGCAGCTATTACGGGATTTTTCTTGGGAGCAGTCAATGCTATCAACGCGATATCGGAATTTTTGAATGAGGATACCACCTTGGCCTCAATGATTTCCCCATCAGAAAATTGAACCAAAAGTTGTTCGGCCACATCCACCACATGGGCGGCGGTCAAAATTTCCGTATCGGAAATCAAAAATCCGGAGCCCAAACTTTGCGAACTGACCATTTGGACCGTAGCACCCTGTTTCTCAAGTTTCATTTCCTCGGTAAAAATAACAACGACCGAAGGCCGTACGGTTTCATATAGTTTGGACAGGTCCTGAGCTTTGGACGCCGTATATAGGAACAGTAGGATACCAACTAACAAGTTGCGCATAATTGAATTATTTAGGGTATGTAAAGATAGCAGAATGCCTTTTTCTATAGGGTTAAAATACTACTTTTTGCCGGTGTTCAAGCCTGAAAATGAACGAATCAAACAATAAGCCCCTGTTTTTCCTGGACAACAAATCCTGCGGTGTTCGGGATGATTTCGACGCCTGTAATTGGAGTGTCTTATGTTATTTTTGGGGAATATCCGCTATAAATCTTTGCGCTTTTAACCTGATAGTAAGTATATTTAACATCTATGGACACTAACATCATTCCTACAGCAAGCAGGTGAGGACCAAAATCTCCAAAATACTTAAAAGCTATCTAATTGGTTGGTTTATCGCCAATTGTATCTGGTTCATGGCAACTCATGTTACTCCTAATGAAATTAGTTCTGTAAACGAAACCGCCATTGGTGAAATTTATATGTTCTTAGTTACGTGGATTGCGCAAGCCATCGTTTACGGACTGTTATACGTAGCCATAGACCGCTTTATAAAAGGTAGGGTCCCTTTTTACAAACTTCAAATATACGCGGTACTGCTTCAAATTGCTATGGGGGCTATACTTGTAGTCTTAGTATTTTATTTGTTCAAAGTCTTCGATGTTGTAGACACAAGCACATCGATTATCGTATTTGTAAGTGAACTCCCGGGACTTTGGTTGGCGTTCATCTATGCCTTGGTCGTAAATTTTACCATCAATCTTTTTATGTACATCGATCTGACTTTAGGGAAAGGAAATCTACTAAAAATTATTAAGGGAAGTTTCTATTTGCCCAAGGAGCATCAGCATATTTTTATGTTTTTGGACCTGAAAGGTTCCACTACCCATGCAGAACGGCTGGGGCATATTAAGTACAGTCAATTGATCCAGGACTGTTTTTACGACTTGGCCGTGGTTGATGCCTATAAAGCGGAGGTTTATCAATATGTAGGTGATGAAGCGGTCCTGACCTGGTCCCTGGAACAAGGGGTTCACAATGATAACTGCATTCGGGCCTTTTATGCGTTTAAAGCGCAACTGCAGAAAAGGGCGGCTTACTACATGGCCAACTACAACGCGATACCCGTCTTTAAGGCCGGAGTAAACGTAGGTCTGGTCACGGTTACGGAAGTCGGAGAAATAAAGCGTGAAATAGCATATCATGGAGATACCATCAACGTCGCGGCCAGGTTGCAAGATCAATGCAACAGGCTTGGTGCGGAACTTATTATTTCTGAGACCATGCTGAACACATTAAATTTGGGTAATTGGATAAACACAAAAGCCATGGGCGAAATTGTTCTTAGGGGAAAAGAACGAAATGTAAATATGTATTCCCTCGAAAAAGTGTAGGCCACGGCATATCGTTTTACGGTTTTTAATGGCAGAAATTTTTTCAAAGGTCAAAAGGTATAAAATATATTGTGGATCCCCTTGGACAGAAACCAGGGAAAATGGCATTTGGTCGGGGATAACTTAAACCGGAAGTATATGAAGTTGGACGTAGATTTTGATCCCGTGTTGTTTAGAAAGGGATACCTATTAAATTTTGATGCGCTCTGGTTGGTAAAGGCAAAATTGAACAATTGGGTCATCGTGTGGAGTTCCATAATGATCCTACTGGGCGCCATTACTGCCTATACAGGAAATACCGTTGGTTACCTGATCGTAGGCATCTCCCTCATTCTGCTCATCAGTTCCGTCAGATTTCTACTTCAATATCTTAGCCTAAAAAAACGGTATGCCCAAGGTATTGAGAAGGAGATTGAAGCGTACACGCAGCCGGGTCGAAAACCCATTGTTTGGGAGTTTAATGCCGATAGTTTTAGTTATCGGGATCATAAAATGGAACTCACCTATACCTATTCCGCATTACAGGGGCATCGGGTTGTTCAGGATGTTATCTTTATCGATGTATCCAAAGAACGGTATATCAGCTATTCCTTGAGCAAAAAACAGTTGGGAGAAGCCAATTTTACCAAGATCGCCGAGTTGCTGTCCAAAAAAATCCCATGATTTAGGTGTTGACCCATTTTTTAAATTGGGATGCCTTGGCCTTGCTGATTACAATGCGCTCTTCGGCCGGGGGAATTACATTGACGATCAGTTTACCGCCAAAATAGTATTTGATCTTTGCTATGGCCTTTCTATTGATTACAAATTGCCGATTGGCCCTATCAAAAATCGCCGGGTCCAATTCCTTCTCCAAATCTTCCAGTTTGGTGTCCATCATATAGGCCTTGGCCTGAAAGGTAATTGCCCTTACCACTCCGGTATCTATATAAAAATAGGCAATATCCTCTACCTTAACGGGAATCAGTTCGTCCCTATGGGCCATCAAATAATTGGATCTGTACGTCTTATGTTGTTGCTGTATCAATTGCAATACGTCCTCCAATCGTTCCTTGTTATAAGGTTCTTCTTTGGACCAATTCTTGAACTTTAGGAGTGCTTTGGCGAGTTCTTCCCGGTGTACGGGCTTTAGAATGTAATCAATACTATTGACTTTAAACGCTTTAAGGGCGTATTGGTCATAAGCGGTGGTGAATATAATGGGGATTTCCAGATCGACCTGACTAAAAATCTCAAATGAAATACCATCGGCCAAATGTATATCCATGAAAACCAGGGCGGCATCGGTGGGTTGGGAGAAATAAGCGATACAGGATTTTACCGAATCCAAAACCTTTATGATCTCCATATCCGGGTCAATAGCCTGGATCAGATGGCTTAAGTGCTCACTGGCAGCGATTTCGTCCTCTACGATAACAACTTTCATGACCTCTAATTTAATGGAAGTTTCACACGAAACACCTTATTCTTGTTTGTTATGACGATTTGCCTGTTTTTTAATAGAAAATACCGTTTTTTCAAATTCGCCAGGCCGTTGCCGGTGCTGTCCACAAAGGTATTTCTGGGTTGGATTTTATTTTCAACCACCAAGTGCTTTTCCGTACTGAAAACACGAACATGCAAGGGTAGGTTTTCTGAAATTTCATTGTGCTTCACCGCATTCTCTACCAGCAATTGGATTGCCAATATAGGAACTGTCGTATTCATCCATTGGTCTTCAACGTCAATGGTGATCGTAAAGCGATCTCGATACCTTCTTTTGATCAAATGCACATAACTTTCCAGGAATTCAAGTTCTTCCTGTACGGTGGCCAGATCCTGATTCCCGCTCTGCAGGATATATCGGTACATAAAGGAAAGCTTGTTCACAAAAGTGATGGCTTCCCTATTGTCCCTGACCAAGGTGTTCAGGGAATTCAACGAATTGAATAGAAAGTGGGGGTTGATCTGGTTCTTTAGAGCGGCAAGTTCGGCATGTAGTTTTTGCTGTTTCAAAAGTTCATTTTGGATGATATCGTCCTTGTGAATTATCTGATACCGCAAAACCCTGGATACAAAGATAAGGATCAACAGTATGATGAAGTATACAAAATAGACAAGGCCTTGTTCCGATTTGTGCATGGATTGCTCGGTCAAAACCGGATAGAGATAGGCAAACAGTAGTATTGCGCCCGAAAAAAGTATGATGTTCAGCAGGATTGTCAAGAGATATCGAACAAGCGTCGAATACGATTCATATAGGAATCTCAAGTTGGTGTTGCATTGCAGTACGGCCCAGTAAAAGAAGGCCAGGAAAACGAAACGGAAAACAATGTCGTTGATGGTGGCCGCCGTAAAGGATTCCGTAAGTTGTTCCACAATATTGAACATGGACAATACCCTGGGCAAGGTCAGAAGAACGGCCACGATAAGTGCTATGGCCCGGAGTACCGGTTGTTTTACTTTTTTAAATCCCAAGACAAAGAAGGTATTTACGTATTCGTTTTTGGCGTTTGCATACGAATTTACAGGATTTAGCATAGTTTGTTTAGGATAAGCGTCGAAAATCATCTTGTAATATTTAAGGTTCCAGGCACAAAACTGCCGAAGACCATGAAACTATCTCCGGCAGTTCATCCACAACATCACCAATTAAAAAACTACTTGACCAATCGTTTAACAATGCTGTTTGAAAAATCTTTGGAAACGGAACCCAGGGTCGATGGATTATCCACCTCCAACGTAATTATGGTGAGTAATTGCTCGTTTTTTGGTTTTGCCAGGTCGTACACCAAGGTTTCCACGATATATTTTGTTCCCTTTATCTCCACGGTATTATGGTTGGAATAAAATCCTTGATAACCATAGAAGCTTCTATAACGCCTGTACCTGTAGGAGAATGGATCTGAATAATACGAATCGCCATTGCTCACGGTTGTGGTATATTCTTTGGAATCCACTAGGTGGGATACGATTACAATATCAATGCACTGGTCCCATAAATTTTCTATGACTTGATCTATTTCCTCATTTTTTACTTCCTTCTGGGGATCCGAGAGCGGAAATTTGACATGAGCTTCCACCGCTTGGAATCCATTTTTATTCAGGTTTTGGACCAGATCCTTTTCAAAGCGCATCCTGGTGGTCTTGTTTTTCGTTTTGCTAACGACCAGGATGTTTTTTTCTTTGATGTCAAGTGTTTTAAGGCCTCTCCAGGAGTCGGTAACCTTTACAGAGGAACAGCCAGATAACAGGGATGCCACTATAAGCATTCCGAACAATGATTTTATACTTCTCATAATTTCCAGTTTTCAATCCGTTAAGGGCTAAATGAACAGAAAGATATTTTCGTCATTTTCGTACCTAGATCGCAGTCTTCCGAGATCTTGGTGCAGTTTCCTTTTTTTTGGGTATCCCCAAATTGTGGGTATCCTTTTAATTGATTCGATCGTTTTCATATTATTGAATTTTTGTTATTGCGTTAGTTGCTGTCCATGTCTTCCAGGAGGCCTTCTTTCAGCTCCAATATCTCCATTAGGTATGGTACATACGTCGGGTTGGGCTGGTCAACAGCTTGCTCCGTTAAAAGGTCTTCATGCGGTAGCGGCTCGTATGTTGAGGACAAAGGTTCTACATACCTTTCTATAGGTGTTAGATCCGGTTTTCCGTTAAAAGGGATGATCAGGCTTACGATTACCCCGGTCAGAAAAATTGTGCTCATCGTTTTCATAGGCTTCTATCTTTTGATTTACAGGACAAATGTATTATGCTTTGGGTGCTGATACCGGCCTATTCTGGGCAAAACGACCAAAATGCAAAGTGAAGTGACCTTAGGGAAAGGTAAAGGCCAAAGATTGGGTAAAAGGTGTATTGAGGAAACTATTAAAAAACACCACAAAAGGAAGTGGACGTCCTATTTCATCTTGTCGATTTCCAAAGTTTCCAAAAACGGCTATTTTATGGGACCGCGAACCGGTTCAATAATGACTATATGGGTACAGCAGGTATAATAGGCATATGATTATCGACCGTATATAAACGTTGGCCTTCATTATGGCCAACCACAACTACTTCAGTAATTTCATAAGTTGCTTTCACATTTCTCATATAGGCTGGAAGTTGAACAGTCAATCCTTTTGTTATTGAAGCTCATCCGCGATTAGCTTTGCAAAAGATTTTCGAAGACCGCTTCCCGAACTTGGGTTGATAACTTCAGCGGTAACAACGGACAAAAGGCGGTCTTCATCATCCAAGACCAAATTATAGGTAACCGCTTCAAGTACAAAGGTAACTGTCCTTTTTGTGGTAGGTTCCAATTCCGTCCCAAGGGGTGGTAATTTGGGTGGGGCATTTAGGTCGTCATAATAGCCTTTTAAGGTAACATATTCGTTGCCGTAATAATCCAACATGGAGCCATAGCCCTCTCGTCTTCTTAAGATTTCCTGTTCTTCTACATCCTTCAAGGACGTCAACAGAAGAATTTGGAATCCTGCTTCCCTGAACATGGATATGGTATTGGTAATCCTTTCCACTGTCTTGTTGGTCAAAGGCTTTAAGTCGGGAAAAACAACATGACTGGCGGTGGCATTTAAGCCTTTAGCTCTGAGTTTTTTTGTAATTTCCTTTTCATAGGCCCTCCTGATATCATCCTGCGGTGTTCTGGACACTACCAATATTTTTTTATTATTAACGGTATCAAAACTATCCGATTTGAAGGACCTCGTAAGTTTCATTGAAGAACAAGCTGCAAAAAAAAAGGCTGCAACAAGTAGAAATATGTATTGACGGGCAGATCTGGCCATAGGAACAAAGCGTGTTGGTTATAAATAAAAATAGGAAAAATAAAGCAACTCATCTGAAATTCATAGGACTTGGGCTTGCCTCGAGGCAGAGCAATAATAGCAAGCCCTTTTTACAAAACCAAATGAAATTGTTCGGTGAGGATCCAAAAAAACTATCACTATTCAAATCGGAGATGTGCATAAAGCAAGTTTGCCCATATGGTCAATGGGTAGAACAATCAGTATAAAATTGGATACAACGGCTATACCCTGCTCCACAAGTTGATCAAAAAGCACTATTTTCATGGGGTATAGTATGGATACAACGTGTTTTCTGTATGTCCCGTAGTTAGCTCACATTTAAATCAAAAAACTATTTGCAAAAAGTAAAGCCTGTACTATCAACTAAAGAAATTGGACCCCTGAGGTTCTATGTTGGAATTATTATTGGATTGGGGTACGGAATTCTTACCCACCTATGGTTTAGGTTGTCGGACAAAGCAATTTTGGTTTTATCCGACATAAGAAATAGGAATTCAATACTAGTAACAGACTTGACTTTCAGTTTGTACAATTCATTATTGATCACACTGACTTGCGCAGCGCTTGGATTTTGTTTTACCATGTTCTATTGGACAAGTAAGCCGCTACATAGCAACCGAAAAAGAACCTTAAAAATGAGGGTGGCAAACACAAACAGCATTTTTCAGGGTATGCTCATTTTATTTGTATTCACAAAATTTCTGACATTCGATACTTCGTTAAGATATGATGGATACGGAGTTGATTTAAAGGGGAACTACGGTTATCTCCCTTTCGCTCTTCCTCTATTCATTTTTCTCTTCAATTGGTTAACGATTTCCAGAGTTTATAAGTCGGGAAAAATTCTGTTTTTTTCAGCTTTGTGTGTCATCCTATATGGAATTTTATTAACTGTAATACAAACGTGAACTAACATCGGCTATACCCTGCCCCTCCCAAGTTGATCAAAAAGTAGTATTTTCATAGTATGCATGGATACGCGGAAATTTCCTTATATCCCATAGTTGGCAACAATTAAACAACTGATATTCCAATGAGGCAATTACTTTTATTATTTCTGATTACGGTTACATCGTGTTCAGAAACCAAAATCAAAGACGATCTACGTCGGTCCAATCTTGAATTGACTTCTCGTTATTTCAATGAAGTTTACAATGAAAATAAAATCGACCTGATCGATACATTATTTGTTGAGAATTACGAGCACACCTCAACAGAAGGAAGAAAATTTAGGAGTCGGGACGAATTAAAATCTGCGGTAAAGAGAATTGAATCACTTCTTCCAAATTTAAAACTTGAAATAGTAGAGGCGATTCCTGATGAAGAAAAAGTTATGTTCTTGATTCGAATGGAATCTGATTTGCCGAAAATAGCACACCCATCGACTAAAGCCACAAAAACAGATTTTAATGAAACTTTCATCTTTTGGGTTAAGGACAATAAAATATATAAAGGCAGGTCAATTGGAGCGCACTTACCCTTTATAAAACAAGTATCTGGATTTGAAGGCGGACTTTTAGATGTCATTAAAACATTAGCGAAAGAAAGTGACTCGTTAAAAGTGGAATAAAAACTGTTGCCAACACCATACCTAAAAAATAACGGTTTTGGTCCTTAAACGAAAGATAAACAATAAAATAAAGGCCCGTTATAAACCGAAAAATTGGTGTATAAAGCCGGTTATGTGCCATTTGAAAAACAAACCAACTTAAATGAAAAAACTACTTTTGGGGATTTTTTTAGTTGCAATTGTAATCAGTTGCAAAGACAATAAAAAAGAAAGGAAGTTTGAAAATTCTTCGGACGAAATTTCAAATATCGTTGAAGAAAATGCCATTACCCTTCTAAAAGACGAACGATTTCATTCTGTCTCCATAGCTGTCGTAAAAGATGAAATTGAAATATCAAAACATTACGGGGAACTCGAAATTGGAAAGGAAAACCCGCCTAACGATTCTACCGTTTATGAAATCGCTTCAGTAACAAAAACATTTTTAGGTACAATAGCGGCAAAAGCTGTTCTGGACGGTAAAATCAATTTAAACGATGATGTTCGAATCTATTTAGAACAATCTTACCCGAATCTTGAATTTGATAAAAAACCCGTAACGATCAAACATCTTTTAACCCACACCAGTGGGTTCCCAAATTTCCCCATTAAAGGAGAGAACAAACCTGATTTTTTTGAAGGATTAAAAGAAATAAAAATAGAATCAAAAATCGGTTCAAACTATGCATATTCCAATACGGCACCTGAATTGATGGCATACATTATAGAAAAAGTATATGATATGCCGTACGAGCAACTATTATCAAAATACATTTTTGTACCAAATGAAATGAAAAGCACAAAATTTGACTTGAGTGAAGAAGAGCGGTCACGCCTAATAAAAGGCTATAATGATGAAAACGAATTGATGCCAAATTTTAAACGGAATTTATGGGGTGGTACGGTCGGACTACATTCTACGACATCAGACCTACTTAAATACATACGATTACAGTTGGACGAGACCAACCCTATAATAAAAGAATCACACAAGGAATTTCTTGAGACGCCATATGATTTCTCAATCGGCTATCATTGGAATATACTTAAAGAAGGTGACAACATCATTTACAGACATCACGGAGGGATATTTGGAATGCAAAATTGGCTGATGATTTACCCAAAATACAATATGGGTGTTTCCATCTTGAGCAATACCAGTTTTGATGAAACCGGGGATATCTTGGAAGAAATTGCGGAGAACATAGCAGAAGAAATCAAGGGCATAAAAAAAATTGACTAGAAATAAGGGTATACAACTCTGGTAATGACCTGCCTGCCAAAGTCGACCATCATGTTATGCTTCATTTGTATCGGTTGCAAAATGTGACAGAAAAGGAAACCGAACAAATTCCAATGGTGGTCGATTCAACTGCGTCCTTAGGGAATTGGGCCGCTACTGGTTGGGAAACCGACTTCTTTCACCCATAAAATTATCAAATTTCAATTTTGAATAATTTCCCAGACTATCCGGCACAAACTCCAATCTGGACCAAAATTGCCTGTTAATGAACTTAATGATCTGACCTTCCTGGCCTACAACGGGTATTAATGGGGCCCCATCGGAAAGTAACATCCCATGATCATAGGTAATGGTAACGGTACCATTCGGATTGTAAAAATTTTCATCAAACTGAAAGGTCCCGAGCATTTCCCGGGCCAGGTCATAATTGACTTCAGTCGGACTAACCAGGTTTAGCTGCTCATAGTCTTCCCCGAAAACTATCGCGGCGATTTTGGGAACGTTAAAGTAAGGGATGTGTATCTTAATATTCGATAGCATTATCACGGTTAACCCTTCTTCGGGATAAACTACAAAATAGCACGAAAAACCAGGTGAGCTTCCACTTCGGTAATGGCGGAGTCGATCGTCCTGGCGATTACTGGATATGCCGTATCCTAAACTTGATCCGTAATACGAAGCTGTCATTTTCGTCCAAGAATCATGCGTCAGCAACTTTTTGTGCATCATAGCCTCTGCAAAGGCATTGAGGTCGTGCGCCGTGGAATATATGGAAGCATGCCCAATTTTCGTGGACCAGTGAATCTGCTGGGCACGCTTTAATCCTGTCACCCCTTCCTGCTCATATCCTATGGCCAGATCCTGAATATGGTCATAAACTTTATCATACCCATAATGACCCGTATCGGTCATTCCCAAAGGGGCAAAAATTTTGTGTTCAAGATATTCCCCAAAGGATGCTCCGGACACCAATTCTATTACCTTGGCCAAAAGAATATAGGAAGAGCCAGAGTGTCTATACTTTGCCCCTGGCTCGGCAATCGGTTCCAATTCTTTGATTAGATCCACCAGCGCATCCAGGGTATGGGCAGTTTTGGTCAATTTGGCGTAAGACCCGTCTGCTTGCGAAACCACTCTTGGCAATCCGGATCTTTCCGTAAGTAAATGATGAATGGTGATCTTTTCCGAATTCGCAATTTTGGGAATAAATTTGTTCAACGGGTCATCAACAGATAACTTTCCTTCTTCTACAAGCTGCATTATGGCGACCGCAGTAAACATCGCGGAAATAGAACCTATTAAGAATTTTGATTTGACGGTAGTTTTTGTTCGACTTTCGCGGTCGGCATACCCATAAGGTTTTGATAACACGATGCTATCCTTTTGTTTGACAAACACCATCCCACTAAAATTATTTGAATTGGAAAGGGGACGGATTAGCGTGTCAATTTGAGCAGCGAGATTTGGTGTCCCGGGAAATTTTGCCTTTTCGGGTCCCTGGCGGCATGAGGTGTAACTCAGTACCATACAAAGCACCAACACCTTACCCAAAAAAGGGTTTATTCTTGATTTTTGCGTGCGGACCATACATTACATACTTCGGGAAATAGGTTTGGTTACAAAAGTTTCGTAATTTGAGTTTTGCCCGGCAAATGTGGCAACCGACCCCTTTCTAACGCCCGAAACCCCTATACGGGCCCTATTTCCTGCCATGTAACCTCCGTATTAGCTTTTGAAACGTCGCTGGCAAAGCGTCTATGGTCTATTTTGTAATTTTAGTACATAACATAAATCCTAGCACTATGAAACGGACAATTTTACACCTCATTTTTGCATTGTTACTCAGCGGTATTTCCCAACACGTCTTTGGTCAAAACACCTATGAAGATCTTCAAGGCCGTTTTGTCCTAGATCTGCCCAAGGGTTGGGCATTGGAGCCTCAAACCGTTGATAAAGTCTATATCTTCAAGGGAAAGAGCAAATCGCTTATCGTTGAATACAACGAGGACACTAATGATATTGACCAACTGTTTTTAAACGGTTTGGCCACCTTAAAATCCTCCGGGCTATCCAAGCCTGAAACGCATAGCGAAATTAAGCAGCTGAAAATAAATGGCCTTCAGGCCAAGTGGGGTGTTTACAAATCCGACTACAATGCTTCGGGCATTACGGTTACCCTATACGGCCTGGTAGGGAGTTTAGGACTGCAGGATCAGGGTCTCTATGCCATAGCGATCCTAAATGAAAAAGACCTTAAGAAATGGGAGGCCGTTATTGAAAACATCTTTCAAAGTTTTCGACTCCCGGGGGAACAGTTAAGTGGTGTCCAGGAAATCAGCAGCACGGAGACCGCCGACGACTCGGATGTTTCCCAGGCCGCAACGACCAATGGATCTACCGCCGATGCAGAAGATAGCGGTTCCAAAAAAAGTGCGCCCACTCGCTGGACCCACGACGAATTTTCAATTACCCTGCCCGAGGGGTGGCATGAACAAGAGGGGAACAGGGCCATGGAAAAGGAAATGATCGGTTGGTTCAACTATGCACCTATTGCCGGAGCCAACTCCATGTTGTTCTGTTACCAGGGCATTATATGGAACAGAAAGCTGATCTCACAAACCGCCGACAAGACCGTCAAGGCCGCTATGCCCGACGCCGAACTTACCAACAGCTACGTGACCAAATTGGCCAACAACAAAAAAGCCAATGTTATGGTGTATACCGGAAGCGGCGTTTCCAATGGCAATGAGGTGGAGCTGGGTTCGGTAAACATCATTTACCGGGGCGGCAAATGTGTCCTGCACCAATTTGGACTGGGTCCCTTAAAAGAGATAGCCACCTTGGAAAAGCAGTTGTTGGCCATCGCCAATTCCGTAGAATAATCCAATCATGGAAAGCAGATCCAAAATAGGGTGGATTTTAGGCCTTGTGCTGTTAACTATGCCTATGGGGCATGCACAAAAAGAATTGTGGATGTCCTCCTCCGACGCCAATATTAGTAAAAGAGCGCAAAGGCAACCCGCTCCGAAATTCCAAATTCCGACAGGGGCATCACATGTGGACAATATGCAATTAATTGGCCCTGATAGGCTTCTGGTAGGACTGCGCGAAGATGCGCAAGGCGTTCCCAACGCCGATTACCTTTTAATAGATACACGCAAGGGAACGGTGCTCTGGCGTTATCCCCGGGAGAAAGGAGCATATCACATCCAATTGATTTTTGATGATCTGCTGCTTATAAGGGTCGATGGTGAAAAAAAGACCGATTTTTTGGCTTTGGACCCCACCAACGGTACTGAAAAATGGAGGCGGAGTTTCAAAAGTAAAAATACGTCCTTTTTGCCGGTGCTTCCGAGCGGGCAAATATGGGCTTTTCAAGACACGTCAAAAAAAGTACAGATTACCGGTTTTACTATCGCCGATGGGGAGACCGTTTGGCAATCGGAAAGTGCCGGGACCATGGAAAATTCGCCCTCACCCGTGGTCCATGACCCCTACGTCTTTACTACGTTTGACGGCTTAAAAGCGCTAGATCCCCGAAAGGGTACGGTCTTGTATAACCTTCCGGAACTCCAATTGCATGCGCTATCGCCCCCCTTGGAATTTGATGATTCACATCTTTATGTCATCACAAAAAACAATGACCTGGCCATGGTCGACAAGGCGTCCGGAACCATCCTGTCCCGCACCCCATTGTCCGATAACATTACGTTTACCAATGTGTATCACCAGGATGGCGTTTTATATCTTCGGGGGCTCGATGATCAGGCATCGCATTATTTGATTGCTTTCTCCGTAACCGATAAAAAAGAGCTTTGGCGGTACACGATCGGTGAACCGCTACTAAGCAACCTGGTGCTACACAAGGGAAAATTGTTTATGGGAACGGCGAGTTCCTTACTAGCCTTAAACAGTAGTAATGGCAATCAGATGCTGGCCGTGAAGGTCACCGATACCGGAAGAAATTACCCCGTTACGCTTAGAGAGGTCGCAGGGAATATTGTTTATGTGGGAGAACTGGTCATCGCAGCCTATGATGCCACTACCGGAATCCAAACGTACAAACATGGGATGAGTCCGTTGGGCCCCGACCTGCACCTCAACGGTCTTGATGCCTCCATTCCGAACCTCAAAGAAGAACTGGGCAAACTGAAAGCGAGTGCTTCCCCCGGACTGGGGGCTATGGCCAATGCCGAAACACGATCCTATCAGCAGATGGCCAACAGACATTATTCCGATTATTTGAGCTATAAAAACTCCGGAAATTATTCTTCGAGCCAACACAGTTATACGCGCTATAAAATTTCCAACGAGATGGCCAAAACACAGGCCACCGTGGCCATGGCCATTTCATTGGCAGAATTGGGAGGCGCCATTGCAAAGGGGATGCAAGCTGCAGCGGTCAAGGCATCCATTGAGAAGCAAGAGCTTTTTAGAAAATCCATACTGGACGTGTATTCCCGGTCCCAGTCGGCCGCATATCTCTATAGGCCCCATATGGCGTATCACAGTAGCAACGATCAATTCGCGACCTTGAGTTTGATCCACTTGCCCAGCGGTAAAATACGCCGGACCTATTTATCGCCCATCTATCAGAGCTACGGCCTTTGGAACCTGGTAGATTTTGAAAACCAAACAGTGTATCATCACGGTATAGGTATGAACCCTGCGCTGTATACCTTGAGCAAAGCCCGAAAGTCGACCCTTTTTTCCAAAATCAAGACCGTAGAGACCTTTATTATAGCCGTGCCGCTTCGGCTGCAGGAATAAGGTAGAAGCCCATCAGTTATGCATTTATGGGGCGTATCTTTAGGTTTTGTCCAAGGAACGTCTGAAAAATCGTATTTTCACGTGGTATCCTATAGACCTATTAATGATGTACTTTAGGGTGTTAAATCATTTTAAATACCAAAACCCATGACTAAAATATATCTAGTAAAATACATGGCACCGATTATCGTACTATGTACGATTGGATTGATCTCCTGTAAGGAGAAAAATGCAAAAAAAGTGGCGGTTAAAGAAGATACCACAGCTACCCATTTAAGGGAAGCTCTTACTTTTTATGCCTCTTTTGATACTGGGGTCAATGCCGATTTTGCAGCAGGAGATTCCCTTATGTACACCGTTCCCAACAGAAATGCCCGCGATTCTGCCAGAGCGGGCCTGCACAAACCTGATATTAGTCGCCAAGCGGGAAAGGGCAAATATGGGTATGGGCTTCAATTTACCGAGCGTAGCAAAGGATATATCTACTATCCCAGCACAGGAAACATAGCTTACAGCAAGGAGAATTGGAACGGGGCCATTTCTTTTTGGTTAAGTCTTGATCCCGCCACCGATCTGGAACCAGGGTATTGTGACCCCATTCAAATTACGGATGTCAGTTATAACGATGCCGCTATTTGGGTAGATTTTACCAAAGATAACCCCAGGGATTTTAGATTAGGGGTTATCGGAGATCGAAATAGCTGGAACCCCGAAGGATTGGAAGAGGAAGATGATCTTTTTCTTCCCCAACTCGCAGCCGTTAACAACCCTCCTTTTGCAACAGGAAAATGGACACATGTCCTCATTAACTTTTCCGGATTGAATACCGAAAAAGGCGAAGCTTCCCTTTATATGAACGGGGAACTAAAAGGTTCAAGGTCGGATATTACCGATCCCTTTAGCTGGGAATTGGACCAGTCCAACATCTATATCGGACTAAGTTATATAGGACTTATGGACGATTTGTCCCTTTACAACAGAAAGCTGACCGAAAACGAGATCAAAGCGCTTTATGCTTTGGAAAATGGCGTCCAAACGATTTTGGAATAGCTAAGGCCCAATATGCGTTATGTTGGGAAGGTGACCAAACTCGTTTGTGGCACCCTCGTACGCATGCTTGTCTTGAGCAATGTACCCATTTTAATCGAGTGCTTCATATTGGTCAGGGGTGTAATTTTCAAACCAATCCCTTCTTTGACCATGGTCAAACGATCGGGGAAATACTACCTCGAGATTTTAACCATAGTCCCAGATATTTGAAAATAGTGCGAGTTTTGGAATTGCTTGATTGAAATACTGGAGTTTACGGAACATCGCGAAATACTAACATGGTCCTATCAAACCAACGTTGTTGGACATTGTTTATTAACTTCAATTTGGTTCTGTCCATTAAACCTGGCTTAAATGAAATCAGCTATGGAATTATTCATTACTTTTTTTTTGAGAGGTAACGATTCCATTTATATGATTTACCATCTTACACCCATCCTGATTGCCATTGTTACATGCAGATGTATAAAAAGATAATGCTCTATCTAAATCTTTTGGGATTTCTTGTCCCTTAAAATAAAGGTTCCCAATTTGAAATTGTGCGTTTGCATAGTTTTGGTCGGAGGCCAACATAAAATTGGAAATTGCTTTTTGCACATCCTTTGCAACACCTTGACCATTGAGGTACATGATTCCTAAATTGTATTGTGCCGGGGCATATCCTTTGCTAGCTGATTTTTGAAAAAACCTGTGCGCTTTATTATAATTTACCGGGGTTTCCTTACCAAAGTAATATTTACAGCCTTTTGCAAAACTATCCCCACCAATTGGAAGAAACCATAGTATTGCGATAACCGCAAGCAAAATCCACAATGCAAAACCCCAAAACCAATCCACAAAAGGAATTTCGTATTGGGGCAAAGGCGTTGGAAAAAAGCCATTTTCCTGAAAGGTTTTGATTTGATTTTCATCTAACGGATAGTAAGATCCCGAGGTGCCACGGATACCAAGAACATATCCATCATCGGATAAATATGCTCCCATAAAGAAAAATATGCCCGTAGTTTTGTAGGCAAGGTACACCTCTTCTCCATTAGGGCCCTTGCCTTCTAAGGCCATAATCTCCTTTATGTTTTCCTCTTTTCCAAAAAGACCTCCTATCTTCTTGGCGGACGATATGTTTGGAATTAATACGGCGAACGAAAAGAATAATAAAAATAATCTCATTTGTTTAAATTTTGGTTGGTTACACTTCCTATGTTCATTGATGCTGGTTATGGCTGTTCCGTGTTTTACAGATCATGGTAATTGCCAAAGTTTATAACCCAAAACCCAGTAATACCACTATTGGAAACCATGCTATTTTTAATTAGTCCTTTTTTTTGCTTTCAAGATGGGCCGCATCAATGGTGTTTTCTGCTTTAGTAATTGATTGATTGATTATGGATTTGTTCACGCTTCATTGATTTAATTTTAATCAAATACATTGAATAGTTATCCTGGGTTTTCCCCGAAGCATTTGTCAAGATTTTGGATTTTACTTCTTCAGGTGTACTTTCAGATGTGAACCAGTGTCTTATTTTATCTTCATCCAATGTTTCTAGAATACCATCGGTACATAACAAAAAGAAATCATTTTTTTCAATATCCTCAATCACCTCATAATCTATTCTGGTGGGTCTTACTCCGTTTACAGCTCTTGTAATGACATTTTTTCGAGGATGATTTTCTGCTTCTTCTTGGGTGATTTCACCCATGTCCACTAAATTTTGTACTTCAGAATGATCTTTGGTCTGAAAGCGTATTTCCCCATTACGAAGGTGATACACTCTACTGTCCCCTATCCACCCAATCAACGCATGTTTTTTATTATGTGATAATCTTAGCAGTGTTAGGGTAGTTGCCATTCCTTTTAGGACTGGGGCGGTAGAAATATGATCAACAAGTCTTTTTTCTGTATACTTCAATGCTTTGGGCAAAATATCAACATCCTTTGCACCAGCATCGTTCTTATTCAGAAACTCTCCGATATACTTACACACCAAAGTAGAAGCTACTTCTCCTTTTTCATGTCCGCCTACCCCATCACACACCAAAAAAAGTTCATCTTTTGCTGTTGCTTCCTCAGGGTATACAGAATCTTCATTATTATTCCGATTTCCGATTTCATTAATATGGACGGGAGTAAATATTGTCATATATCCTTATTTGTTGTCGGTTTGGTCGACTGCATAAAAGGAATCTGTTTTTGTCTTTTAAACTCCCTAATAATGGTTGACTCTATTTTTCTGAATCCCCATTTTAATCCACCGGAGGAAATGGAAATTGGTGTTCCATAGGTTTGCATGTTCCTGCGCATAATTGAAGCTTTGAACTTACTGCCTGCATTGTTTAAATACTTCTCCGGATTCTTGACATCTATAAGCAAGAATTTGGTAAGCATCACTTGGGATTTTCTGATGTTTTGAATGTCTTTCCATTCAATTAACCCAATACTTACCCCATTGGAATTATCCCATATGCCCTTGTCATTGATTATCATACCCATACGGTTTTCAAAAAGCTTTTTGAATACGGAAATGAGTATGGCCCCAAAAAAAAGAATGGCTATAACCGCAATTGCCGTCATTACAAATGGATTTTCCGTTTTTCGGGTTTGCATGTTTTCGGCATTTAAAAGAATAAATACGCCCAGCGCTACAAATAACAGGCATCCCAGGATTATAAAGAACAGCTTTATTCTACTCAATGGTATTTCTATATTGTCTTTCATACGTAATCAATAACTGCCTTTTTCATCAATTCTTGTTGTTAAACCACTATGGTCCCCAAAAAGACGTAGCATCCTCTTTAACCCATCTGCATTGTCCCCATTGTACTTTTCCAGCATTCTGCAGACCAAGGCCGAGGCAATTTCTCGCTTGGTATGTCCACCCTTACACCGTCGCAAACCATGAAAAGTCGGTCGAGTGTGTTGGGCCGCCTTGGGCAGGTGACTCCTTGTTGGCGTAGCGCCTACCCTGTTCATTTAAAAATACCGGTGAGAATGGTTCCATGCTGCGGCTTTGGGGGTGCATTGTTAATAATTGTTGCTCAAAAAGGTGCAAGAGTTGTTGTGGTTGCCGTCACATGCTTTACGAAACCACCCTTTTGCCTTTGTCTTGTTGATGGCCCTTCCCTTTCCAAAATAATAACAGAGACCAATATTATGCATGGCGGCTGCCGTGCCGTTATCAGCGGCTTTGTTATAGTATGAAAAAGCGGCGTAAATGTCTTTTTGACCGGCGTACCCCAGTTCATGTATAATACCCAAATAATTTTGGGATTCGCCATCATTCTGTTCGGCCGCCTTTTGGAACCATTTTTTGGCCAGGTTGTAGTATTTGTCTTTATAGTTGATCAACCCCGCCATATACTGGCTTCTTACATCATTTTGGTTGGCAGCCTTAACGTACCAGGACAAGGCGGTGTATTTTTTATTGGACCCCAGAAGCCCATCGTAGTACATATTGCCCAAGGCCCGTTGGGCGAGCACCTGATTTTGGTTGGCCGCCAACAAATACCATCTTTTGGCTTCAGAAGTATTAACGGGGCCACCATACCCTTTCTCTTCCATCAGTCCCATCATATATTGGGCGGATGCATATTTTTGATCAGCCGATTTTTTATACCATTCCCTGGCACTGGAGTAGCTTTGGGCCCCTCCAATACCGTTATATGCCCAGCGACCCAAGGCGTATTGCGCCTGCATATCATTTTGTTCCGCTGCAAGAAGGTACCGTTTTTTGGCTTCCCCAAGATTTTTTTCACCTCCTTCTCCCAATTCGAACATCGTCCCGACAAGGTATTGGGATTTGGCATAGCCTTTTTCCGCGGCCTTTAAAAAGTGCTGCCTCGCCTTTTGCCGATCTGCAGGTTCCCCTTTACCGTAATAGGCGATGATCCCCAAATTATGAATGGCAAAAGCATTGCCACTCTCGGCCGCCCTGACAAACCACTTTTTGGCCTCTGCAAAATTTTGCTCCCTATAGTACATGACCCCCAAGTCGTTTTGCGCATCCAAATAGCCGTTTTCCGCAGCCTTCGTATACCAGCTTACCGCAGATATCTTATCTTTTGGCGCCAAAATTCCCTTAAAGTGAAAGTTACCCATTAAATATTGCGCATTGGGGTAATCGTTTTCGGCCGCTGTGCGGTACAATTCCAATGCTTTAATCGTATCCTTTGGCACATGGTACCCATAGCGGTACATGTCTGCCATTCCCTTATGGCAGGAATATCGGTTGATTTCCATACACTTTTTGTAGAGTTCAAAGGCTTCCTTGTAATTTTTCTCCGCCCTATTCACGTAGGCCAGATTTTCTATGGCGGCCGGATGTTGATTATCGGCCGCCTTGATGTAAAGCTGTTTGGATTTTTTCAGATCCCGATTTACCGCCAGTCCTTGTCGATACATGATACCCTGTACATTTTGAGCCTCCGCGTGTCCTTCGCTGCTAAGGTCCTCAATATGGACCAAGGCTTTTTTGAAGTATGTTTTGGCCTTTGTGGTATCCCTTTCAACCCCAAGACCGTTCTGATGGGCCCAGCCAAGTTGAAAATTGCCCATGTCATAGCCCGCATCCACGGCCAAATCGGCGTACTCCCTAGCCTTGTCGTGACTTCTATCCGTGCCATAACCATATTGGTTTAGGGTGGACAAGAAATAGTAGGCTTCGCCAGAATGATATTCCGATGCTCTTAAGTACTGTGCGTAGGCATTTTTGTGGTCGCCCACTTTATAGGCATCCCAGGCCTCGTCCAAAAGTGTCTTGACCTTGGAGCTCCTGTAGAATGTATAACCCAAGGTCCCTGTCCCCAACAAAATGGCGGACAATGCCAATACGATGGGCCATAACCTTCTTTTGGGCCGTAAACCTGTTTCCTTGCCCGAGGTATCGTCACCCAAAAATACGGTTCCTTCGTTGTTATCTTCGTTCAAAGCTTCGTTCAATGCGGCAATCGAAGGATAGCGCTGATCGGCTCTTTTGGCAAGACAGGTCTTTATAACGGTCTGGAACTTATCGGGAATTTCAGTGAGATCGGGCTCCTTTTCCAGAATTTCACCTCGAATAAGTTCATAATCCTTGGTGCCCTCTCCAAAAGGGCGTTTTCCCATCAACATATGATAAAAGATGACCCCTATGGCCCAAATATCGCTGTGCTCGCTCACTTCTCCGTTAAAGCCGTATTTTTTCTTCGCAAATTGCTCGGGCGCCATATAGTGCGGCGTTCCAACCCCTTCGGTCAGGGTTTCCTGGAGTGTTTTATCGCTCAACATGTCCTGACTTATACCGAAATCGGTAATCTTGATTACCCTATTGCCGAGTTTGTCCTTGGACAACAGAATGTTTCCAGGTTTTAGGTCCCTGTGCACAATGCCCTGTCCATGTAGATATTGCATGGCTCCTGTTATGGAGCGTATTATGTTTTCCGAAGCCTTTGCAGAAACTCCTTTTTTTATAAGGTCTTTGAGTGTTCCGTCGCCCGCGTATTCCATGATCAGAACGGGATAACTTACGGAGCGGCCCATAGCGTCCTTGTGTTCAAGATAATCCAGTCCGTAATAGGAAATAATATTGGTATGGGAGAGACCGTCAACCTTGGCAAATTCACGTTCCAAACTGTATTTGCGTTTTCCAGTGTTGCCCGTGGTGCCCCTTGATACTGCTTCCTTGTATATTTTAAGGGCAACAAATCGGTTGGCCGTGTTGAGGTCCCGTGCCTTAAAGACTTCTGCAAATCCACCTTCCCCAATAACATCATCCTCGGGATTCCATTCGTAATGTGATAGTTTCATCTGTTGTTGGTTTGTGATTAGTGCAATCTATTTAGGTTCAGCGTGCTTTCTTTTGTTTTTTGGACCACCCAGTTCCAGACCTTGCTACCCAATGGATAATCGTTCTGTATGTACAACAGGACGTGCATGGGAGCACTCCCAAAATAGGTACGGCCCTAACACAGAAAACACCCTGCTTGAATCTGTACGGGGGTTCCCCTTGGTCCTTTTCTGCCTTGCCATGCTCAATTTTGCCCCATTGACCAGTTGTTCCCAGCTAAGGGTCGCCAAATATCTTTCAGCACTATTGCCTGTAAACAAAAGTGTCCTGATTTCCCCAATTTGGGAATTTGCTATCAATTGGGCCGTTCTTGATACGGTCATTGACGGTCTTCCAGCTATGGAACAGGAAAAACCCAAAGTGCCTCCCATGGATTGCGCCTGCATTTGTTGACAACCACCGAACGCCGTGAACAGTGATCTCCCAATGTTAGAGCCATTTAATTTACAGCTTGTCCCGTTAAAAACCAATAGCTCCAAGCTTTTTATTGGCTCTATTTTGCTGAGGTTGAACATACTATTCGTTTTCTTCTTTATTCTTTAGTTCCAATAGCACTTCCTTGTCTCCCATTTGCTGAATTTTGAACCGCATTCTTAGGGTTTTGGGTAACTCCTCCCAAAGCGTACTGGCATTTTTTTTGATCGTGACCGTAATTTTCTCCCTCCCGTTGGCGAAACTTTTATCGGTTCTTTTCCCTCCGTGGCGCTGTGCCAACTGCTGATAGAGCTCCTCCAGGTTGGGGTCTTCATAAGTAATCGGCCCAATTTCCAGGACTACGGCGTTTTTTGCTCTTTCCCTTTTTTCCTTGGAGCCGAACAATATCTTGCCCACCTTATTCACGGTCTCCGTGGCCCCCTCAATGGTATTATCAATACTTTTGGTGGTGGTATCTATGGTTTCGTTGACGTTTTCTACCGTTTTTTCGGCCTTGTCCACTTTGTTGACCGTTTCTCTTTTTTTTGCACGCTCGTTTTTCCG
This sequence comes from uncultured Flavobacteriaceae bacterium, assembly GCA_947494825.1. Classification (GTDB taxonomy): domain Bacteria; phylum Bacteroidota; class Bacteroidia; order Flavobacteriales; family Flavobacteriaceae; genus JBNGOQ01. Next base: position 619,463 of record CANLWN010000003.1, read on the forward strand.
CGAGTCGCTCTGCTGGGCAAATACATTCCCCGCGATCAGAAAGATTAAAACGGCGCTCCATGTTTTTAAGGATTTCATTTTTCCAAGTTTTAATTATACGTTATATGAGTGTATAACTATCTTGGCGAAATATCATCTTTTCAGGTTTTTTAAATTGATCATGGTCACAGGTCAATACCCAGTTTTACCCTTACACTATTGAGAAATTGAATTTTAAGGATTTTTAGTGAACCTAAGGAATTATGGCTCCTTGAACAATTGAAAAATCTTGCATGCCTCCAGTTATTTTGATATATCATTCTTTGCACGGTAGGTCATGGCCGGGGTTTTTATACAATTCGGGGCAGCGATCAAGGAGTCAAGGATTATAGCAAGGGAGTAGATCATGGGTCGCTTCATTGATTTTTCAGTGGTTGTGGTAATGGCACATAGCGTGATCAGTTCTGCAAGCCGTTCTCGACCAGTGCTATAAAAAAGCTCAATGTGATCGTAGATGGAATAGGCCCGTGTCAAAATGAGCCTTAGATCTTCCCAGGTTTCCCTGGAACACTCCATATGTACATCGTTATCAGAAACCCGTTTAACCTTGATCATATACGACTATTTTTTTCCCTTACACGGAACCCTTATTGTTTCCGCTTCGTAATAGATCTTAGGGTATCGTGATCTTAGGCCATCAATTGCTGTAGTCTTTCCCACGCTTTGTCCACCTCAATTTGTGGATGTTCAGGGCTACTGACAAGCTTCCTAAAATCTGTATATTCGTTACGATAGACTTCAAAAAGTCTTTGGTTGTACCGTTTGGATTGTTCCATATTGGCGATACGGTCACAGATCTTTACCACGGCAGCTTTCCAGTTTGCCCTAATTTTGGGATAGGTCTTGTTTTTCCGTTCTATTCTGTTGCGCCCCAGTTCATCGGTGACCGCATATACAATTTCTGCCACTTCTTCCCCAAAGGCCTTTTTAAGGTCGTTATAGGAAAGATCGGTGTCCTCCAGGGTATCGTGTAAGACCGAAGCCACTATGATACTTTCGCCATATCCCAGTTCCTCCACTATTTTTACCACTTGTTTGATATGGTAGATATAGGGATAAATATCGTACTGTTGATTGGCATGTGCCTTTTCGGCCACTAATAGCGCCCTCTCTTTGTCTGTCATGTCTTTTTCCAATGAATACCCAATACATCAAAATATCATCTGCCAAAATATTGGGCCTCGGTAAATTATTTATTCAAACGATAAACTACCATTTCCAAAGTATCCCTTTCCATAAATAGCCGAGTGGTCCTGCTTCCCAACATATCTGTTTCCACTAAGGGAGTGGATATGCTGATTTTGGGGTCCAGGGAAAAGAGCTTTGTGCCCAAACGTAAATGGTAAGTGGTCTTTGTGCCCATCCTTACCCGGTAAACTTCCAGGGCATCAAAATCCAGGTCGGCCGTGATCAGGAGTTGTTTTTTGCCCGTTTGTTCGCGGAACAAATAAGTGGGGGTTCCGGGCTCCTCCTTATAAAGGACATCCAGACTGTTCAATTGCCCTGATATTTGGTCGATGTTGGCTACTTTGAGCTTAATTTTTTCGTTGGATGGCACTCCCTTTACCACATTGCCCGATATTCCGTTCCCAAACGGGGACTTGGGACCCGGTTCAACGGCTTTGAGCAAGGTTCGTGTTCCCGTTTCCCGTATTAGGTAATAGGAATCCTGGTAAACCAGCCCATAATCGCCCTTTTTGTTTTTTTGCACTTGCAATTGAAGTCCAGATATTAGGGGGTCGCCATATATGGTCAATACTTTTTCCGAAAAGGTATAGTAAAGTGTGCCCGATACATCGGCGGTCCGTATGGCCGTGGAACGTAGTTGTTTGAAGCCCCCGAGGGCTAGTTGTATATCATTGTTAAGTCCATCTGGTAGGGAAACCGTGTCTTGGTCATTCCCTTTCCCCATATTTTCATCCCCGGCCAATTGGTCCTCCGGCGCCTTTGGGACAATGGAATCCCGAATATGTTCATCCCGGACCAGTTGTTCTTCTTTTGTGGGATCTGCCAGACTGTCCTTGGGCAGCACCCGTGTGGAGTCCGTGACAACCGTAGGTTCTACAGGTTCCCACGTGAAGGGTTGTTTTGTCAGATTATCATAGAGGAACCATCCAGTTACAAGTACTGCGGCAATGCTTCCACCATAGATGACCAGTCTCCGGTAGAGGCCTCTGGTTCCTTTGGTGCTTTTGAGGGTATGTTCCCTATAATAGGCATCTAACCGTTCCCGCAGAGCCGTTTCTCCCTGTTGCGCTATTCCCTTGTACATCTGACGATAAAATTCCACCTCTGCCCTAAAATCGGGCTCTTCCTTCAGGCGCTTTTCGACCTTCGTTACCTCCCGTTCGGTCAACTGCCCCTTAAGGTACTTGTCTATTAAATCGATATGTTTTAACTCCTCTCCCATATTATCGCAATCGCATAATTACATCATAGGACAAACTGTTTTTGAGCCTTTTAAGGCACCGCAATTTTTGTTGGCTCGCCGATCGTGCTCCGGAATAGTGAAATCTTTGGGCAATTTCGTCCATTTTTATATTCAGGAATACGGTCGCTTCCAACAATGATTTGCAGGGCTCCCCCAATTTTTCAAGGGCGGTCTTCAAGTAATTTTCCAGACTTGGCGTATCCCCATTTTCCAAGAGGTCTACCTCAGGGGCCTCCATCCGATCTTGCCGTCCTACAGGGCTTACCCTCCTTTCGTACTTCTTTCGCCGGTTCAGTTGATTGAGCCATTGGTTGCGCGCAATACCGAACAGGTAGGTGCTTATTTTGCTTTTATAGGTATACTCGTTGGCCATTACCTTCTTATAGAAAACGATGATCGCTTCCTGAAAAAGATCAAGGGCGTCATCCTCGCTTCCATTGTTCTGCAGCACCCAGCCCTTTACCTTATCCAAGTGCGCGTACAAGTGCACCAGGCAGGATTCGTGTCCTTCTTTTAACTGTAAAATTATTTCTTGGTCGGTCATTCAGGTACACCCTCTTTTGGGGTCTATAATGCTAAGGTTAGACTATCTTGCACCGGGATGTTGAACTCGTATTCCTGGACTTTTACGGCAACCTCCCCTAGAATATTAAAGTTAACTTTTTTATTGGTCAACCAGGAAAACTTTATCTGCTTTAAAATATCAAAATTGCTCAGGGTTACATCCACTGGAATATTGGAAAATCCATTGGCTTTTTGTTTCACGGGTTCCGCGAGCTCCCATTCGGCTACGGCCCCTTTGCGCTGGTCCAGGAAAAAGCGTAGCTTCATTTGGCTGATTTCATAATCCAATGGCAAATTGTTCCTGGCTTCCACCTGCAATTTCAACGATGTCTCACTCAGAGAGGGCAGTTTATCGGAGGAAATGGACCGAATCTTAAAATTGTCCTTGTACCCCAAGTTTTTCTTGATTTCCTCATGGATGATTTTTTTGGTATTCAATTGTATTTCATCGTCCATATCTATGGTGAAGGAGTTGAGCAAAAAACTGATTCTGCCGTTTCCCTTGATATGGAAGACGGTAGAGTCCGACGCCAAAAGTTCCGGATAGTACGTGTTTAGTTTATCAAGGACAATTTCGCAGCGTACGGGCACTTCTATGGTATCATTGGCGGCAAGTGCAATTTGTCTGTCCAAAAAGCCATGGCCCACGAGCGCATCCTTGTAAAAAATCTGCATCCCGGATTGTCTGAGCTTTGTCCTTACGTTATTGGGGTTATAGACCACATAGTCCATGTTCACCAGAATTAAGCTGTCCTTTAACCCGACAAGGGAAACATTTCCGACACGAACAAACTCAGGTTTCTCACTGCATGAGGCCAATGTGCCGGCCAACGTCAAAAGAATCAATATTTTTTTCATAGCTTATGTTTTAAATGCTGTCTTTTTTCCTGAGTGCAAAATAGATAAGTCCGTAAAAAAGAACGTTCAATAGGGCTATGGCAACGATATTGGCCCCCAGACTGTCAAAAGAAGCCCCGATCAAGGTGCCGTCATCGATCAAATTCTGGTTGTAAAGATCTAGGACGTCCATGGCAGAAGAGGACATCTCCATAGTCCCCTGTTCCGGGGCAGGCATGGGTATTGAGGTCAATACACTTTGGACCGATTCGTTGTTGGTTTCCATCTGTGGGGAACTCTGGTCCTGGAGCCTGGAAAAACCCTCTGTTCCCCACCTACCCAGGGTAAGGAAACTCAGTAGCTCAACCAAGGTGTTGTTAATTTTGGTCATAACACCGGCAAGCATAATCTGTGGCATTAGGGCAATGGGCACTACGGTCATTACTTTTTCCGTAGAGTTAAGGGCAGCGGACAGCCAAAGCCCGATCAGTGAGGCCGAAAAGGAAATGTAGAACATAAATCCAATGCTCTTCCAATAGGGCCGTAGATAGACCTCTTCAAAACCCTCTGGGGGACTGTTCTTAAAGTTGAGGTAAATAATGCTCACAAAGACAAGGGTCTGCATCAGTGCGATCAGGGAAAGCACCACCCATTTTGAAATGATATAGGTGTTGATGTGCAGATTGAACATGCGTTCCCTCTTGTAGATGGAAAGTTCGCCCACTATTTCCTTGGCCGCATTGCTTACACCGAACCAAATGGCGGAAATGGCCATAAGAAAAAGCACCCCCACCCTAAACTCTTTAAAAACAAGACACACCAGGCCTGCGATGATGATGGGTTGCGCCAGAAGGAGTACAAGGTTTCCCCTGTCGTTGAGTTTAACATTAAAGTATCTGGAAACCAACCAATACAATTGTAACCAAAATGAATCTGCCTTGTCGCGTTTCACTTCGGTGAATTTGTTTTTTTGATAGCCCGGACCAGAAGGTAGGCGGTAGTATTTTTTGACGAGCTGGGGGTCGCTCATTTTGCTGTAGACCTCCACGATGTTCTCCACTTGGAATTCGGAGGTAAGACGGTCTGCTGGTCCTTTATAGACCAGGTGTCCTTGAACCCCAAGGAAAATAACCTGATCCACATAATTCAAATCTTCAGGTTTGTGGGTAACCATGATAATGGTAGTGCCCGAATGGGCCAGTTTTTGGAGGCTTTTCAGAAAATTATCAATGGTCTCCGGGTCTAGGGGGGAGGTGGGTTCATCCAGAAAAAGGATGGTTGGTTGCGTGAGCAGTTCCACAGCGATCGAAATCCTTTTACGTTGCCCCCCGGACAGGCTACCGACCTTTACATCTCTTATATCCCTTTCCTTGTCCTGGTCTAGGTTGAGGTCGCAGATGACAGTACTGATTCTGCGGTCAATTTCCTCCTTCGAGGTATCATCCGGCAGCCGTAGTTTGGCTGCATAGTACAGTGTTTTGTATACGGTAAGTTCCTTGTGAATGATATCGTCCTGGGGTACATACCCTATTTTTTTTTTGATCAGGTTAAAGTTTTCCAATAGGGGCAGGCCATGGATGAAGACTTCGCCTGAGGTAGCCGGATTGTCCCCGTTGAGGCACTTAAGGAGGGTAGACTTTCCGCAGCCGGAGGGGCCCATTAGGGCCACAAAGGTGGAATTGGGTACATTTAAGGAAAGGGACTGGAGCCCAATTTTGTTGTTGGGATATTTTTTTTCTATGGTAACGGCACTAATGGCATTTCGGACCGTTCTTAAATCCCGGGGCCCTTCTACAAGGTCTATGGCGTAAAAGGATATGGTTACAACATCGTTATCGGTAAGCTTTGTTTTGGTTTTGATCTCGTTGCCATTGACGTAGGTTTTATTGACCGAACCCAGGTCCTGTATCCAGAACATATCGTTTTCATAACTCAGTCGGGCATGATGTCTGCTTACGGTTAGGTCGTCAAAGACCAGATCGTTGCTCGAAAGCCTGCCGATTTCCAGAACTCCTTTTTGAAGGATTTGCTGCTTAAAACCCTCAACACCGGTAAAAAGTTCTTTTTTTTCGGGTATTCTCGATAAAGTCTCAACAATGGCCCCGGTATCCTCTTCGATCACCAATTTTAGCATTTGGGAAGCTATGGCAATACTGTCGTTTGGCCCGATCTGGATCCAAATATCCTGTGCTATTCTTTTCGCGTTGACCCAAATACCATTGGTGCTCTTAAGGTCTTTTATAAAAACTTCCCCATTGCTCTTTTGCACCATGGCATGTTTGCGGGAGGCCCTTTTGTCGTCTATCTCCAAATCGGCACCATTCCCTGTTCGCCCTAAGACCAGGACCCCCTCTTCCGGGACTTCTACCCTGACATCATCTAGTTGTATATAAATTTTGCCCATCCAGACTAGTTACCGATATATTGATCCATGCATTTTTTTCTATGTTCCGCAAAGGGATGGGTAGAGGAAAGTTTCTTTATAAGGCCCTTCTTTTCATATTTTTCCAATTTTCTAAAAAAATCGGAAAATCGGTTCACATCATAACCCGCCTTTTTTGCAAGTTCAAAACCCACTTTGTCCGCTTCGTACTCATCCATTTGATCAAAAGGAGGAGAAAAGGTACTATTGAGTTTTTTGGCAATGTCCATAAAGCCCTCCGTTCTGGTAATATTGGCCAGATTGGTGGACAGTGTTAGTTTGGTAACCTTTCTCTGGGTGTGCAGTTTGTCCTCATGGGCCACTTCATGACCGATGATAAATGCCAGTTCATCATAGGAGTCCACAAAATTGATAAGCCCGGTCGTAATGTACAGATAACCTCCCAAGGTGGCGAACGCATTTATTTCCTCCGATTTTAAGATGCTCAAATGATAGTTAACATCGGTTCTTCCGGCAAATTTCACCAACTTGTCCAAAATTTCCTTGGCTTTGGGGTACACGGGATGCTGATGGTCTATCTGGCCCAGTAGGACGTGCCGGTCATAAATTTCCCGCCCTATGGTGCTTTTAGCGTCCCCGCTCACAAAAAGAACGGCATCCAACCAATTGTTTTCCAGTTGTTTAATAACAAAGGACGGGCCGTCGAAGGCGTGTCCACAATCGGTGAGTACCGTGGCGCTCTCGATTTTGGACTGGTACTCCTCCAAGATTTCTTCCATTTTTTCCTGGGCTATTTCTTGGCCTTTTACCGTATAAAAACCTAGGATCAGTACGGTGGTCAGAATCGTATACTTCATGTTTTTTTAGGTATATAACCAAATTTAACAAAAGTCATCTATTAATAGCTGGTTTTTTCCTATTGTTCCATTTGGCATAATAAGAATTATGGGAACGGCCTCATAGCTATTTATGAACATATACCTAGAAATTGGAGTGGACTTTCACCAACGTCAAATAGCCGATGTTGAAATTTCAATATAACATGAATGACAGCTCAGAAAGTGCAGTTCGCTATTTTTAAAAATAAGGCTGGAAGAAAGATGGGGATTCCAATTGAGAATACTGTTCGGTAAAAAAGAACGTTTTTTAGCACACCCATCCCCACTCCACCACCCCCTGCGTCCAGGCCCGTTCGTATTCGCTCTCGTCAAAGACGTTGGGATTGCTTTGGTCCGAAATCATCTTGGTGCGGACCATGCTATTTGAAAAGTCCATTAAAATGACCATTTAACACTACTCCATTTTTGGCCTGATCAATGATGTCTTAACCCTCCAACAAACGATTGACTATGCTCCGATAGGTCTGACCAATAGCAACTTTGTGATTTTGGATAAAGATTTGATTTCCTTGAATACGCTCGATCTTTTTTAAGGAAACGATAAAGGATTTATGGATACGTAAAAAACTGTCTTTTGGTAGTAAATTTTCCAAGGTTGATATTTTTTCATGGCTCAATATCATTTCTTCCTTAAAGAACACCTTGGAGTAATTTCCGTAAGCCTGTACAAATAAAATGTCTTCCACATGAACCTGATGATACGTTTTGTCGCCTTTTAGAAAAAAACTGCCCTGTTCCCCACCATGGTTCGGCGTTTGAATTGCACTTTCTTTCTTTGCTTCATTTACCCTGTTGACCGCCTTTAGGAAACGTTGAAAAGAAAAAGGTTTGAGCAGATAGTCCAGCACATCAAATTCATAACCTTCCATAGCAAATTCCTTATGTGCTGAAGTCACTATGATTTTGGGCGGCGTAGATATTGTTTTCAACCATTCAAAGCCCGTCATTTTAGGCATGTTAAGGTCCAAAAAGATCAAATCCACCTTTTCTTGGGTGACCATCCTGGAAGCTTCAAAGGCATTATAGGCATTGCCTATCTTTTGTAAGTAAGGCAACTCTGCGCAATAGCCCTCGATGATTCGATGTGCTATGGGTTCGTCGTCAATGATACAATAGGTCGTCATTAGTGGGTATTAAGATTCAAATGAACTGCATAGGTGGTTTTCGTTTTTTCAATCCTCAATTCATGCCCGTTGGGATAAATAAGCTCCAAACGTTTTTTTAGGTTATGTAACCCAACACCTCCTTTTTCTGGGGAAATATCGGATTCACAATTGTTCTTCATATGAAAAAGTATTCGACCATCCTGCGTTTTTAAACGTAAATAAATATACGCATTACCTATTGAGGGTTCCACGCCATGCTTGAACGCATTTTCCAATAAATTGATAAAAAGTAAGGGCGCGACCTGAATGCTCCCATCCACCTTATGGTCAAATTGGATCGCTACTTTTTTCCGGTATCGGATTTTATGCAGTTCAATATAGGTTTCCAAAAAATTGATTTCATCGGTTAAACCGACCCACTCTTTTTTTCCCTCATAAATGGTATAGCGCATCATATCGGAGAGTCCTAGGACAACCTCTGGGGCTTGGGGGGATTTTTCCACCACCAATCCGTACAAATTATTCAACGTATTGAAAAAGAAATGCGGATTTACCTGGCTTTTCAGCAAAGCAAGTTCGGCCCTTGTCTTATCTACCTTCAATATCCGCAACCAACGCCATTGTTCGTAAACCCACAAAGCAGTAAAAACTGGAACCGGAATAAACATGAAATTCGTCAAATACAGGCGATGATTTTCTGCTTGATTAGGTGCTATATTAAAAATGAAAAAATTATAGGCTATAACCAATCCGTACACAGAAAGAATGGCTACCCTATACTTTTTGAAAAAGTCAGGTAAAACAATGTAAGCCGCTCCCAACCAGAATAGAATCAAAAGCGGAATAGTGATAGAACTATCCCAAATGCCCTCATAATGTGGTATAACAAGCATTACAGCCAGGAAAATGGCAATGATCCCTCCTTTGATCAAAGCCGTATAATATTTTTGAAAAAAACTATTCATAGCTCAAAAATAGGATTCCTACTATAGACTTCGCATCTTTTTGACCAACACCATCGTTTTTGAGTTAAACACTATATTTTTTGTATTCAACTGTATTTGTCCAAGATCAATAGGTATGTGAGTTGTTTTCCAAAGGATTCATCAAAATAATTTCAAGGTGTTCCTAAGTGAAATTATGTTTGGATGGTAGTAACTAAATACCAAACTATGATACGAATGATCTTGAAGATTTTAAAGTGGATTGGCTTGTCGATCACCTCACTACTACTGCTAATCATTTTGGTAGGATTATGTTTTCGACTGTTTAGAGACAAGCCACAACCCCCTGGAAAACTTGTTGATATTGGGGGCTTTAAACTCCATATCAATAGCACGGGAAAAAGAAACAGCAAACCAACTTTGGTCATTGAAGCAGGAGCAGGAGGGCATAGTGAATATTATAATTGGATAGCGGAAGGTCTTAGCGATAGTATGCGCGTTGTGCGTTATGACCGAGCTGGGATAGGATATAGTGAACTAAGCGATACACCACGAGACCCTGAAACCGTTGCGCGTGAACTGCACGCTCTATTAGGAAGAACGGGAGAATCACCGCCCTATATTATGGCAGGCCACTCCCATGGAGGACATTACATTCGTGTATTTAAACAACTTTATCCCAACGAAGTGGCTGCCCTAGTTTTGTTGGATTCTGGGCATCCAGATGAACGTGAACGACTGCCCTGGCCTCCTTCCCCTAGTTGGTTAAACTCAATGTATTATACTGGAGCCGTTTTAGGAGATTTAGGTGTCTTGGATTTATACGTAACCCTGTTCGGGAATATCATGCTGGCGCCAGGTTTGCCCAAAGAAGTTACCGATCGTTACGACGACTACTTTTTAGATGGAAAATATCTATGGGGGTATTTAAAAGAACAAGAGTGGCATAAGTCATTGGAAGAAATGTCTAAAAAAGTAATGGTAAAAGATACCTTACCGATTAGGGTTTTTGCCGGAACACATCTAAACGAAAAAGCCCTTAGAGAAATGGGTTTGAACCCAGAGAAGATGAGAGCCAATCGGCAAAAGATGCAGGAAGAAATGGCAGCTCTTTCAACAAATGGCAAGGTATTCTTCCTTGATGGGGGTCATTTTACCATTTTCACCAAAAAGGAAAATGCGGATATTATCTGTAAAGAAATCATTGAACTTTTGGGAGAACTGGAACACTGACCGACAGCACTAATTGATAAATGATCATAAAAGATCTGTTTGTTAAACAAGAAACAATTTTACAGTCTCATAAACCGAACGTTTTTTGAGACTCTTGCCTTTTTCTTTCTCGGTTCCTTCTAGTGGCTGTTTGAATATACTCTTTGAAAAACTGGACTAGGGCTATTCACTATATTACCGTTTGTAAACGAATTTTATTCGGATAAAATACTATTATGACCTTGTATTCATTACTGTTTACTGGGACTTTAGTAAATTACTTCTATAAAAGAAATATAGTAACTTGTTACTATATACAATTGTTGTGTTTAATGTGGACAAATAACACGTTTTGAATTATTAATTAACCTCGCTTAATATATGAATAGTAAAACACGTTTAATAAAACACTTGATTTTGCTTTTAATCTTAATAAGTATTGGCGGATGTTCGAACAAGAAAACTGAATTCCAAGATTCTATTACGAATACAGAAGATGCAATGAGCTACCTTAGAGAATTGGAAGGGGAATGGATAGCTACACTTGAAGGCAACAATGACCTATATGGCTTTGAATACATTCTAAGTGCAAGAGATAATGTAATTATTGAAAGATTAAGAACTGATATACCAACAGAAATGTTAACGGTTTATAACGTTGAACATAAAACATTAAAAGCTAGTCATTTCTGTCAATTACAAAATCAACCTAAACTTGTAGCTGTAAATTCAGGAAAAGGAGATATAAATCTATTATGTACTGGAGAAGTAGGTAATACATCCAACCACGATGAATTTCACATGCACGGTTATCATATACTTAAAACTGGCAAAGGTTATAAAGTATGGATGGATATGTATGAAGACGGTGATATAATGATGAACAACAGATATGAATTATTTAGAGTTGATTCAGAACGAGGTCAAGAATTGACCAATTTGAAAGAAAAACACTAAACACAACAATGACTATAACCTGCCTGCCGGTTTACCTGCCTGCCGGCAGGCAGGCCCGCCCGTGGAGGGCAGGCAGGTTCATCACTACTTTCTAACTAACTTTAAAACCGATAACATTTAAACGGCTGTTTCGCAGTACTTCTTCTTTTGCCAGTACGTGGAATGCGTAGCTGAGCATTGATTATATACGCTTCCTGATATAGGTCATTTTCTTTCTTTTTCTTAGTCGATATATTTGTTTTCATCCATTTATACGGTGGTGAATCAAATTCTTGGTATAAAATAATAGCTTATGTCTAGTAAAAACAAAACTTTGTACAGCCGGTTGAACTATTTATTGGTGTTTCCCTTATTATGTGCGGGATTACTGATAAGTAGTTGCAATGAGCAAGCGCGCGGATTTGCATTACCTGCGGGCAACATTGAAGAAGGAAAGGCAACCTATACGAGCTTGGCCTGTAATACATGTCATAGTATTCCAGGGGTTGAGTGGACGGGAGGAAGTGATAGTCTCAAAATACAGCTAGGAGGTGAAGTATCTGCTCAGAAATCCTATGGGTACCTGGTTACTTCCATTATAAATCCTTCCCACAAAATCGCGCGGAGCTACAAACAAAAAAACCCGGACCACGGAGGTCTTTCAAAGATGAAGAATTACAATGAGGTTATGACCGTTCAGGAACTCATTGATTTGGTCACTTTTCTGCAATCGGAATATGATGTAATAGTACCACCCACGCATTACAATCCTTATTATTGAAGCGTTTAGGAGTGGACAAAAGCCCCGTAGGAACTATATTGAGGGATTGCCTCACTCCAAATAGAGGGGCAACGGCTAAACGTCCATACCGCTAAAAATTAACACTGGTTAATTTTCGGGTTTTTCAGATCAGAACGATTTATATACAAATCCGTTGTTCTCTATGAATTTTTCATTGTTCCGTAAAACGAAGGTTTAATGGGAATTCCTCTGATTTCCCACTATGTTTCTTAAATCAGCCGTTTTGTGGAACAGAAAATTCCTTGTTTATTTCATCCTTATGAAAATCATATGTCATCCTTACCAAGATCCAATGTGGAACAAAGAAAAACCTAATCCCCAGGCTGAAATCTGATATCTAAGAAGTGGGTAGGGCAATGAGTATCACAGCAGATCTTGCTTTTACCCAATAGTGCTTTTCTTCAACTGCTTTTGCGTTTTCAATCTGATTGATATCATTGGGATATGGCATGGAAGTATCAATCAAGCAAACCCACTGCTTTCTTCCAAGCTCTTTAGGGTCTGGAATCTCGAAATTCAAATTTTCGAAATATGCATTATACATCAAATGTATCACGGAAGGACTATCCTTTGCACTAACGGTACAAGCCAAGCTATGCGATGTAGGGCTCCAGTCTGGGTGTCTCAGTCGAACACCATGCCATTGGATATGTTGTTCCGTATTAAGGAAATCCAGTAAGGACAGATCAGGATAATTATCACCCAAATCCCTTTTTGATCTAAATCCGATCAACATCTTTGTAAATCGATGCAGAGCGGAATTGGCTTCTACAAGGTCCCAGTTGAACCAACTTATTTCATTATCCTGACAGTAGGCGTTATTATTGCCCAATTGTGTACGCCCCACTTCATCTCCCATCAAGAGCATTGGAGTACCATAGGAAAGTAAGGTAACGGCTAAGAAATTCTTTATCTGCTGTTCCCGTAATTTGTTTATAGCCGGATCGGTCGTTGGCCCTTCAACACCACAGTTCCAACTAAGATTATTATTCTCGCCATCGCGGTTGTTTTCTCCGTTGGTTTCGTTGTGCTTTTTATTATAACTGACCAAATCCATCAACGTAAATCCATCATGGCACGTAATAAAGTTAATGCTGGTCTCTGCGTGTTGTTCCTTATGGGCATAGATGTCTGGGCTTGCCAATATCCTTGATGCAAAATTTGAGACAGATCCTCTATCTCCTCTTACAAAGCTGCGTATGTCGTCCCTAAACTTACCGTTCCACTCTTTCCATTTATCCCCGATAAAATGCCCGACCTGATAGAGACCTGCGGCGTCCCAAGCCTCCGCAATGAGTTTGGTTCCGGCCAAAATAGGATCAGATTCGATTTCCCAAAGTAGAGGTGGGTTCTTTTGCGGATTTCCAAACTCGTCTCGCGACAATATAGATGCCAGATCGAATCGGAATCCGTCAACATGCATTTCGGACACCCAAAACCGCAGACTATCTCTGATCATTCTCCTTACCACAGAATGATGGGCGTTGACCGTATTGCCACAGCCCGAATAATTGCCATAAATCCAACTGTCACCTTCCATTAAATAATAGGCTCTATTTTCAATGCCTTTAAAACTGAAAGTGGGGCCCTTTTCACCGCCTTCGGCCGTATGATTGAAGACCACGTCGAGAATGACTTCTATTCCAACCCTGTGCAACGCCTTGACCATATCCCGGAATTCATCTAAAGGTCCCATGACATCCTTGCGCGAACTGTATGCTCTATGCGGCGCAAAAAAGGATACAGGGCTATAGCCCCAATAATTTTTTTTCCCTTCCGGGGCGTCATCTTCGTCAAATTGAAAAACGGGAAGTAATTCTACTGCGGTAATCCCCAAATCCTTTAAATAGGGGATTTTTTCGATCAGCCCGGAATACGTACCTCTCCTATTGCTTTTTAATCCAGAACTGGGATGCCTGGTAAAACCCTTAATGTGCAATTCATAGATAATCGTTTCGGAAAAGGGGCAGCGCGGATGGGAATCTCCTTCCCAATCGTAGACGCTGGTATTTACCGCAACACTTTTCATTGCACTGCCAACATTGTCGCCCGGTTTCATGGCTAGAATACGCTGATATGCTTTGGGTAGAACCACCAACTTGCTATAGGGGTCGAGCAGTACCTTTTTTGAATCAAAACGATGTCCTTTATCAGGTTGAAACGGACCATGAACACGGAATCCATACATCTGTCCTGCCTTAAGCCCTTCAACAAAAACATGCCAATAGAATTCTGTTCTGTTCCGCTTTTTGTCTAAAACTATTATTTCATTGGGTTTGCTCGCCTCAGGCCCATCAAATAACAACAACTCTATACCGGTACTATTCTTGGAATAGACACTAAAATTAACCCCATTATGCTGTACCGACGCGCCAATCGGAAAAGCCTGGCCATTAGCAATATTTTTATGCTTCTTCAGCGTCATTGACTATTCCTGTTTCTATATTTTTTGATTAGATTTCGCAATCCTTCCGAAAATTCTTCGTTGATCGCATCCCAATCAAAGGGTGCTCTCACCGAAAGATCTGAACCGGGATTGGCACCATCCACGGGAGTCAAATTATACCTGCAGTTCTCGGTTCCATTGTAGATAACCACCGGACGGTCTAAGGAAAGTAATAGTTCAAACGCATCCAATAAGACCTTGATATTCCCTTTACAATGTAATAGGAACCGATCCATATCATGATTATCCAAAAATGTCACCATAATGTAATCGGACGGAACCTTCTGAAAATGCTCTTTTATTTTGGACTCTAATTTTTTATTTAATAGAAGATCAACCTCCTTTCTGGTTGCCTCCACCAAGATAGAATTCAATTTAAAGTCTAGAACCCCATCCAATTCCCCGTAATACTCTAATTGGATTTCTTCCTGGGACATTCCAAATTTTCTCTTCAATCTTTTATTTTTAAGTCCTGTAGTCTTATATAGGCTTTTGTCCAAACCCTGTGCCCAAACCTCCCCTATGAAAACAGCCTTGGGGTAACGTTTTTTCATTTTTTTTCTAAACACTTTCCAAAATCGATGTGAAGGTCCTATTGCATGGTCTATTCTAAAACCGTCAAGCCCTTTTGACATCCAATAATCTGCTACATCAATCATGTAGTCTCGAGTACTCTTATTGTTCAGGTTTAATTTGGGTAGTTCTTTAAAGTTGAGAAAAGACCGATATTCCTCTGGCCACTTCTCAAAAATGAACCAATCTGAGTACTTACTTTTCTTATTGTGGTAGGCATCCTTGAAAAAGGGATGTTGTACGGCGCAATGGTTCGGGACAAAATCGGCTATTACTTTGAGACCTCTGCTATGTGCCTTGTTGATCAATTCTTTCAAGTCTTCTTCAGCACCAAAATGCGGGTCCACTTTTTTAAAATCCGTTATATGGTATCCGTGATAATTGGTGGTTTCATAGAATGGAGAAAGCCAAAGAACGTTTACACCCAAATTTAATAGGTAATCCAGTTTTTTTATGACACCATTTAGGTTTCCTCCCAAAAACTCAGGCTGATTCTCAGTTTTCTCAAAGCCATGGAACCTATCGATAAATACTTGATAGATTATCGCTTTTTTGAACCAGTTTAATGTGCTCATTATTTTTTCATTTTCCAGTGTGCCAAACTGCCATTAAGTTACGATTTTAAGCAATTTGTTATTTTCAAACTTCAGCTGTTTTTTCATCTCGTGTAACCGGCTCGCTATGGCCAGAAAAACTGTTTGCGAGAACCTGATTCTGTAGGCTTCGGATTTAATTGAAAGTGTAACTATAGGGTACCATGAAACCAAGGTTTTTTTTAGCACAACACCCATCCCTACTCCTCCTCCACCGGCTGGGTCCAGGCCCGTTCGTATTCGCTCTCGTCAAAAACGTTTTGGTGGGTTTTATTGGCCGGCACTGACATGATGCCTTAAATCACCGGTTTTCCTCCAAAAAGTAGTATTTTCATGGGGTAAAGCTCGGATGTCTAGAGTTTTCCTTATATCCAATAGTTAGCAAACATTTCAATGGAGAACTGGATAAAGAAAATACAACATCTTCGAATTGAAGACTCAAAGATTTACGACTGTGAATTTTTGTCGCCAGATTATTCTCAAGAAAATGATTTGAGCTATCCGAAAATAAAAAAATTGAGAGCGGAATGGATAAAGGTTTTTCCTAAACTTGAAAACTTAAAATATTTATTTCTTGGACATCAAGTCAATCAAGAATATTTTGAGGCAATATGTAACATTCCAAACCTAAAAGGACTTGAAGTAAAAGTTAGTCAAATCAAAGATTTTGGTTCAATTGGAAAACTAAAAAAACTTGAAAACTTAAATTTCTGCGGTAGTAAAGGAATTTCTAATCTAAAAGGAATTGAATTGTTATCTGAACTGAAGTATTGTAAACTTTCTCAATTTTTCGGACTGGAAACAGTTAGTGAATTATCAGAATTACATTCTTTAGAAAAGCTGAGTTTATTTGGAAATATTCACGGACAATCATTGAATTTAAAAAATGTTGAGCCTATATCGAATTTAATCAACCTGAAAGAACTTGGTTTGGATATTAAAACAAAATTGGATTTAGATTCTTTGTTAAAATTAAAGAGCTTAGAGAGACTAATTCTTCCAGATTTTTATCACTCGAGTTTGAGAGAAAAATTACCAAAACAAGTTGAATTGAGATGAAAAAACGTTAGCCAACAATGTATAACAGTAATTACAGCGGATTCGACTACATTCGAATCCACTCGGAATTGCGAGCGTCAGTTCTAAACCGAAAATTAACGCATATTAACCCATAACTGTCGGTTATACGAGACCGCTGTGTGTAAGCTAAAAACAACAACAAAATTGAAACAAAATGAAACAAAATGGATCTGTTGTAATCCCAACAATGAGATACAAGGATGCCTTGAAAGCAATCGAATGGCTATGTAATGCTTTCGGATTTGAAAAGCATTTGATTGTGCCAGGTGAAGACGAAACCATCGCTCATGCACAGCTAAGTTTTGGCAATGCTATGATTATGTTGGGTTCTGAAAATGATAATGGATATGGTAAATTCGTAAAGACACCAAAAGATCTTAATGGATTTAATACACAAGCCCCATATATTGTTGTTGAAGAAATCGATGAACATTATCAAAGGGCGATTGCAGGTGGAGCAAAGATAATATTAGATATCAAAGACGAGGATTATGGTGGTCGAGGATACAGTTGTCAAGATCCAGAGGGGCACATATGGAATTTTGGTTCGTACAATCCATGGAGCAATGAAAAATAAAAGCCTACACACAACAAAAAATAAAGCGCATTAAAAACGCGCTTTATTCAGGTAGTTGGCTGTAAGTAAAACCAGACAATGAGAAATTAAACAAATAAATCGGAAATATTATGCGAGTCTATTTACAAAAATTTAATCTAACCTATCCACTGTTATTTTTTGTGCTTTGCATTGCGTGTAATACCAATTCTTCAAGTGACATTAAAAATAAATCAAGTTTTAAACCTATTATCGAAAGACTTTCAATTCAAGGTAATTGGAAAGATGCAATTGATATTACAAACATTGAACTACAAAAAACGACCTCTGACAAGCAAAACTCATATTATTATCTGGTTTTAGGGCAAAATTATTTTTTTTTGGAAGACTATGATTTATCTGCAGCTAATTTCAAAAAGGTTATAGATAACTCTAAAAAAAATGCGGATTCAGAACATTTAGGTGAAGCATATTATGGTTTGGGAGATATAAATTATCTCAAATGGGCTTATTTTAAACAAGAGGAAGCTTTAAATATCTCAAAAGCTTATTTGGATTCTTCTTTAATTCAGGCAAAGCAGGGAAAACTTTTTGAACTTGAATCAAAAGTTCTATATAGACTTGGTACAATTTTACAAATTCAAGGGCAGAATAAGGAAAGTCTTCAATATTTTGAAAAAGGACTAAAGATATCGTTTTCGATTTCAGACACTGCTGGAATGATTAGGAACGATACTCATAAAGCAGCAGAGCTAATGAGAAATGGCAAATTGGATTCAGCATTATTCCATTATACCCGCGCATACAATTATGGAAAACAAATTAATAGTAATTATACAGAAGCGCATTCACTCTGTAATTTAGGACAATATTATTTTGATATTGATGAAACTCTCAAAGCAAAGAGTTATTTTGATAAAGCTATGTATTTATCCGAAGAATTAGGTCAACGAATTGTTATGTGTAGAAGTTATTACGGATTAAGTTTAATTGAAAGAAGATTAGGTAATAAGGAGAATGCAGCTAAGTATGCCAAAAAAGGCTTGAAATCAGCGACTGACAAAGAATATAGCATCTACATGCAAGCATTTATGAGTTTAGTTGAAAACATTGAAAATGATAATAACTAATACCAACAGCCAACATTGTTTATAGTGCATAGCTACCCTAAGGGATAACTACCGCACCATACACTTTCCGTTGTGAGTAATTAAATCCACATTTACCATGAATTACAAAATATTATTTCTGGCCTTCTCATTTTTATTTAACCTGACAATAGTTCAAGCTCAAATAATTGATGTTCATGTTCATAGTTATTCTTCTTTTGATTATTGGGGAGGATTTCAGCATCCAACAGGCATTCAATCACCTAAAACTGCAGACGAACATTTACAACAGACCATTGCTTTATTAGATAAACATAAAATTGAATTCGCTGTAGTAAGTGGGACTTCTATGGAAAGCGTTGAAAAATATGTTTCGGCCGATGCAAGGTTTATCCCTGGATATATGGATGATGAGGAATTAATTTCCATCGATAAATTTGAGAAATTAATAATAGAAGGTAAAATAGAAGTTTTTGGAGAAATATCAGGAGTTTATTTTGGTCGAACACTTAATGATCCAATCTATGCTCCTTATTTACAACTTTGTGAGAAATATGAGGTTCCTGTCGCCTATCATACTGGAGGAGGACCTCCTATGACTCCATATAATTGCTGCCCAAAATTTAGAATTTCCCTGGGAGATCCGCTTCTTATCGAGGACGTCTTAGTAAAATATCCAAAACTAAAGGTTTACCTAATGCATGGCGGTGAAGTTTTTTTTGAACATGCAATAAGAATGTTATCACTTTATAGACATCTATATATTGATCTTGGTGTTTTATTATGGGTCGATCCAATAGTTAATGACTATGCTATACGACTGCTTAAATTGGCTAAAAATGCAAGAGTATTAGATCGGGTTATGTTTGGTTCAGATCAAATGGTATGGCCGGAAGCCATATCTAAATCCATAGAATTTCTTAACAGCATGGATTTCTTAACTGAAGAAGAAAAAAAGATGATCTTATACGAAAATGCAAAAACATTCTTAAACATAGAACGATAACTACTCACTCCACTACCACCGGCTACGTCCAGGCCCGTTCATATTCGCTCTCGTCAAAAACATTTTGGTGGGTTTGTGGTCGGCACTGACATGATGCCTTAAATCACTGGTTTTCCCCCAAAAAGTAGTATTTTCATGGGGTAGAGCATGGGTATATGGGGTTTTCCAGATATCAAGTAGTTGTGCATAATTTCAAAATAATCTAAATGTGAAAAAAAATTGGGTATGGGCTATTATAGCGACCATAATATTTAGTTGCTGCTATCTTCTAACAGTTGGAATTAAAACATCAGGATTTTCTGATTCAACTCGAATAATAATATTTGACAATCAATTAAATGTTCCTAACTGGTATTTCTTCTTCGCTTACTTACCTTTTGTTTTCTTTCTAGTATTCTTGATAAAAGTCATTTTGGATAGACTTAAAAACAGGAATGGTAATAAGATTTTAATCTTTTTCAACTCTTTCTTGATTCTTTATGTGACCTACCTTACGCTTAAAATCAACTGGATAAACGAAAAAAGTCAATTGGACGAAAATACCCTTAAGTTCTGGAAGGACATTCTACATATTTCATTGCCCATACAGATATTTTTGATTTCAGTTTTGGTCATTGTGAGTTGGAAGGGGGAAAAACGCAGTAGGACTTAAATAAACCATGAACTTCGATTTACAGGATAAATTAAACGAATACGTTAAGCAAGATGATTTGGATTCCGCCATACAAATTGCGGAAACGGAGTTGAGTACTATTCCTCAGACGGATTTCCATCAACTAATTGGCATGAATCTGCTACATATGGAGTCGGAATTAAACAGTTTTATTTCTAAATTTTATTCCACCGTAAAACGGAAATACACGTTTAACTTTTCTAAAAAGCTAGAGGCTTTCTATTGTGAGATGAACGGATTTACCATAAACTATGACCGATGGTTTATCGATTTGTTTTCGTACAGTGAAATTGGTTTGGACGATTACGAATGGTTAGCGGATTTTGAGTATCATACGGGAAAAAGCCTAACGCTTCACGGATTTGAAAATTTACAGAAAGTTTATGAGGACGTCCATACCAAAGAGAAATACAAAATACCTGAAGTTAAGCAAGCCTATGAAGTGGCAGAATTATTAATAATTTTACGCTTGCAGGAATTATTTAGGGCAACCTATAAAAGCGCCAAAACCGAAGACCTAAAGTGGAGCAATTACCCTATCTTGGTAACAGCACACGATTACGAGATGATTTATCGTATAAACTGAGTGAAAATTCCGTAGGCAGGAATCATACATTACCGAGCCCTTTATATAAGCTTAAAATGACAAAGGCCAAACAAAATATCGAACCTCCATTTAATCAAGAATTTTGTACGCAATTGGAATACGAGATTTGTCATAATTTGGAAAAATCGGATGACCCGAAATTAAAAGGGTTTTGGTGCGATGGGGTTTCGTGGTTTCCGGCCGACAACCAACTGACAAAAAAACACGTGAATGACAAGCGGAAAATAGAGACTAAGGCATGGCTAGGGAAAACAGGACAAACCGAATATAAAGCGACTGTTCATTTCGGCAAAAAAGCGTTGAGTAGATATGCAAAAGGATTGGCTTTGACCGAATGCATTCCAAGCTTGGAATCCAAAGTTGAATGGATTGAAATTGATATTGAAAATAGCACCGTGGAAATAAGATTGAATTAAAAGAAATAAAAGATAGATGTAATAAAGATTTAAAAGTTCAATAAAACAATGTGATAACGTAAATATTAAAAAATGGGAGTAGGAAGAAGGCAATTCCTTAAGTTATCTGGATTGGCTCTTGCAGGACTTTCTATAGATCCTTTACAAGCAGTAGTTACTAACAATGACTATTATGTAAATAAAAAATTAGGCATAATTTTGAGAAAACCAAGTGCTTGGATGTTTGTTAAGGTAAAAGATTTTGGGAAGTTGAGGGACAAACAGGTTTTGGGAAATGGATGGGACGAAAAGAGTGAAGAGGCTTGGGAGATACTTGGTGAACAGATTTGTGTAATAACCAAGTATGATCCGGACAATCCAATGTATAAAGGTATCTTATCGCCAACTATTACTTTGGATATTGAGCCCGAATCTGAATTAGGCGATATTCAATTGGAAGACTATGGAAAATTCTTAAATCGTCAAAGTGAATTGGGATTGTCATTCCTAAAAGATGCGCGGGTTATAAAAAGTTATGACCCTTATTTACTAAACGGGAACAGATTTTACGAGCATGACTATGAGTACCTTCTTGAACATACGGAATTATCTAAACCGCTTGAAATGCAAGCAAAAGTGATTCTCACTAGACATAGTGGGCTTTTCTATGAGTTCCATTTTCATCAGTCGCTTGAAGCAGGACAGCCAGCAGAATTTGAATTCAATCAGTTCAAAAAAGACATTAAGTTGATTTGAATAAAAAGTTCAAATAAACGATGAAGAAAAATGAGGCTGCCACGCAATACGGACTAATATTTCTACTAGTCTTTACTTCATTATACGTTTATCATTTTTTTGATATAAAGGGATTCCATATTGTTTTATTTATGTTAGCAGTATTGAATTTACCTTCACTAATTACAATTATTATTTTGTATTATTTGGATGCTAAAAAGAATCTGGAAATTCCCAAATGGGTTTTCGTTCTTTCGGCAATAGTATTGTTCGTCCCAACCTTTATTGTGTATAAATCCACAACCGAAGATCCGCGCAACCTTTTTCCTATTTTTGAAGAACCCTATTATATGATTTTTCTTTTATGTGTAATAGCACATTCAATTGCTTTGATTTGTATTTTACTGATCGAAAAATTGAGAAATAAATTCTATAACAAAAGATAACCTTAACCAAATATTGACAAAGTTCAAATAAAGGACTTAAAAAACATTTAAATTAAATGAGTGAGGAAGGTTTTGAGAAAATTCATATTGATTTGCCAAATCACTGGGCTACCGGAGGTGAATCCATGTGGGCAGAACCTCTTGGAAATAACTTGTACAAAATTGAAAACATCCCATTTTACGCCTATGGATTAAACTACCAAGATGTTGTACGGGCAACTCCCGAATCGGAAGATCAAGTACCTGAAGTTAGGGAATTAATAAAAACGAATGGCACAGGACATTTCGTGTGATTTTCCCAAAAGAAACTGATAAGGTTATATGGAATCCTCCTTATATCCAATAGTTACCTATAATTAAAAGAAACATCCATCTATGAAAAAAAGAAAATATCTGATTTTACTATTTTTTACATCAATATTTACATATTCCCAAATTGAAATAAGTGATTCTGATTTGAACAAATTAATTGAAATCGGAGAATATTATTCTAAAAATGTAATGTTAATTGAAAAATCTGCTATCGAAGATTTAGAGAAGTTAAGATCTGAAAAGTTAAATAATATTATAAATGTACTTCAAACTCAATCAAAACGGAGTCTTGAGGTTTTAGATAAAAAATATTTGAACAGACCAAATTATGATGATTTAGTAATGTGGTATGTAATTCGGGAAATACATTACAATTTAACTGATAAGGACAACGAACCTAGAGCAAGCATTGATGTTGCTAAAGATTTTTTAAGTAAAGAGATTGATGAAAGGTGGCTTTTGGACAATTACTATCATAGACTATATGGAGCAGTTGCTATGATTTTTAATACAACTGACCTGAGCGAGTATAACATAGAACTCGATAGTTATGGATTAAAATCTAATACCGAAAAAGCAATTGTATTTCTAAACTTAATGGACGCTCTCGGTACTAGGTTTAGAGTACTTCAAATGATGAAGAATAATAAAAAGTTAATTGAATTTTCATCAAGAATGCCAAAATTTAATAGTAAAGAATACTTTTATTATACAGATTTCCAATATGAAGATTTTGAATGGATTGGACACAAGAAAATTGAAATGTTTAATGAAAGACACATTGGACTTCTTTATGAAATCATTTTAGCGCATATGAATGCGGAATCAGATATTAATGGTAAAAAAGAGACGGTAAAAATATATCAAAATTCTATCATGACTAAGCCAGAGTATTTTAAATACTCAAGTCTCGAATCAGATTTAAAAAAGTTATATAAAAAAAGTAAATAACTATAGGCAACAATGGCTATAAGTAATTGCTCGGTTTCTGCCTACTCGGAAAATCCTACGGATTTTCCTCTGGTTCGTTCCATTTTTGTTAAGTTAGTTGCTTAATCACGCGACTACTCATAGCCAAACCGTTACCAACAATGCCAAACCAATGACAAAACAAATAATAGTTATCATGACTTTATCTTCAATTCTATCTTTTTTAGGTTGTAAAAGCAAACCTGAAAAAACTACGGAGGAAATTGAAATGGATAAGGCATTCGAAGAATGGAACAATAGGCCAATATATAAAGTTCTAACTACCGAAATTCTGGACAAGATTTCCGACGATATGTTAGAACAGACAGTTTTTGACAACATATATGAAATTATCGGAGATGATTATAAAAATGAATTGAAAAATATCCAAGGCTTGTCACCAGGACAGCAAGCATTTTGGTCAACTTGGGTGTTAGAAGGAGAAGTTAATAATGGCGGATTTAATCAATTCTATTTTAATTCAAGCGGACAATATTCAAAAATGGCAGAAGTTGGATTCAAAACAATTGGAGCGGAAAAATTTGCGGATTTAACCATCAGAGCAAACAATATCTATAACGAAAACAAAGAACGACTAGAGGAATTTGACGATGGTACCATGGAAAGTTTTAGTGAATCGTACAAAGACAATCCGCTAAACGAATTGGATACAGAGTTTTATGCCCTTGGAGAAACAGAAAGTATTAGTGGTTTGAGAATTAAATATATTCGCGACCATGTTAGCGAATTTACAACGGATTAAAAACACTATGGCTAACAATGCCTATAGCAAATAGGGCGAAAAGTGCTTAATTTAAAGGCTTGGTTGGGTTTTCCAAGTCCGCCAAATCTTTGGATTTGGTTTTTAAGAATGATAAGTTAAAAACAAAATATAAAAATTCGACTCTGTGTTAACCTGCCTGCCGGTTTACCTGCCTGCGGCAGGCAGGCCCGCCTTTGGAGGGCAGGCAGGTCCGAAAAGTCAGTATCTTTTTTATACGTGACATTTCATACACAAGACCGTTGTGCCTCATTAGAAAAAAGACAAACATTTGACTGAACAGATTGAAATAGACTTAAAGCGACTTGAAATAGAAAAGGATATAAAAATCCTATATGCTGTTGAATCAGGAAGTCGAGCTTGGGGATTTGCTTCAACCGACAGTGATTGGGACGTAAGATTCATTTACGTTCATAGACCTGAATGGTATTTGTCAATTGATGACAATCGTGACAATATGGAAGTCATGTTACCAAACGACTTAGATTTTGCAGGTTGGGAACTCCGAAAAACATTGAAGCTTTTTCGAAAATCTAATCCACCTCTTCTTGAGTGGTTAAGAAGCCCATTGATTTACTTAGAGCAATTCTCAACTGCTAAACAAATGAGAAAGTTGACTAATGACTATTTTAATCCAAGATCTTGTACTTATCATTATTTGCATATGGCAGAAGGAAATTACCGTAACTATCTGCAAACAGAAATGGTCCGTGTGAAAAAGTACTTCTATGTGCTTCGACCAATTCTTGCATGTCAATGGATTGAATCAACTGGAGAGATGGCTCCAATGGAATTTCAAAAATTAGTAGATGCACACATTGACAATCAAGAATTAAGAAGAGAAATTGACAAATTACTGGAACGTAAAAAAAAGGGAGAAGAGCTTGACAAAGAACCTCGAATTCAAATAATAAATGACTACGTTGAATCTCAAATTGAGCACTTTAACCAAGTCGTTAAAAACTATGATAAGGAGTCTAAACCCGAAACAAAGAAGCTCGACAATCTTTTCAGACAAACATTAAATGAAGTTTGGAAAACTGAAATAAAAAGCACGAAGGCATAACATAGTGCACACCCTTCGGGATACGTACCATATACAAGACCGTTACCAAAGTTCAAATAATGGATACTTAAACCTAATTAGGATTGAGAAAAACTGTAAATCTTACTAAACCAAAAAACGGAATTGTTCGATTGATGATATACAATGGTGAATTTGGAACATATCTATTCGGATTTGAAAAATTAGAGGATTGTGATGCGGAATGGGACGAGTGGTATGAATCGGAAAAGGATGCTATCAAAAGTTGTGAATTGGAATATGGTATTGAGTCCGGTACGTGGACTGAAATACCTAATCCGGAAGTAAATTGTCAACACGATAGAATAAATTAATAGTCCAATAAACCAAAAGCTCATATAAACGATGAAAAAGACTGTTTTTAAAAACCAAACATTTCAAGTTATAATAATATTTACACTTGGAATTTTAATATGTTGGAATTTGTACACGTTTTTGATTTCTTTAAGTTTAATTGGACTCATTCCCACAATTATTCAGATAGTGGTTCTTACCCTTGTTCTACTAAAACATAGGAATGCAAAAATGGGAATTAACGTTTGGGCCGTGCTACTAATGTTGGGAGGCGGGCTTGTAATAGTCGGTAAAATCATAAAATTATTAATCGGTGATGATATTTCCAATGGAATAGGAAAATTACTCTTGAACATCGTATTTTTTTCAGCTGGACTTGCCATCTATCGTTTTAATCAAAAAACTGTGGAAGTAAAACGAATCGACGAAGAAAAGGCGGCATAAAACAAGTTACAACAGAGTTTCCTCTAAAAGGCACTAGATAAACTAAAAAAGTTCAAATAAACTATGAAATATAGTATACCCATTCTTTTCTTAATAATTTTCTCATGTAAACCAGACTCCAAACCTGGGTTAAACACCGTTTCCGAAAAGACCAGCACATATGCTATGTACGGATTTTTAATAGAGGAATTTTCTTATTCTCAAGGGATATTACAAGAACAAATAATCCAATCGTTGGGAGACGGAATACTTAATGAAATTCCATCGGTTAAGGCTTATGATAGTTTAACCAAAATATATTTGAAATTTTTGAACCAAACAGAATCCGAATTGATGAACGCTTTGAATAGCGAAAGTGAATTGAACTATTCTGGGGGACTATCAAAAAAAGAATATGTAAACAACTACTTTTTTTCCAATAAAGACTACAGCCAAAAAGCAATTGAATTCATCTCTAAAACGGATCGCTATAGAAATGAAATAAAAAAATTAGGGCTTAACGATAACTTGAGAAGAAAAATTGACAGAACACTAAATACCGGGATGATTACCAATAGAAAGGGGGAAAAAATCAAGCACATGGATTACTTTTTTAAAGACATGCCCTTAATAAGCGTTCTGGCCTACTTAGAGCATAAAGAAAAATGTGTGTTGGAATTTGAAAATGAATATTTAAAAAGTATCGAACCAAACGATTAAAAACCTACTGCCAACAAAGGCTATAGTTGATTGCGGCGGAATTTCCTCAACGGAAATTCCTGCGTGTTTACAATGTTTGGTTTACGGCGGAATAATTCTGTCGAATCATTCCGCAACGAAACCATAGCCTAAACCGTTGTATGCCATATGAGAAAAAAACGAACTTAATGAAAAAACTTTTTACGCTTTTAATAATAATTACCTCTTTTAGCTTGTCTGCACAAAATATTGACTATTCGTTTCCTGAAGGTTACGAAAACGAAATATCCAAAAAGGAATATAAATATTTGATCAACGAATCAGTAAAAGCCATTACTCGAAATTATAAAATAGCTTCTATAATCGAAGGAGTAGTAAAACTTGAAGAAGGACAAGACTACTCGGTTGTTAATCTTCACAATCTGATTTTAAAATGCTCTGAAATAGATAAAGAGGAATGGTCAGAATTGATAAATTCTCATTTTGACAGTATGCACGAGTCAATAGAAAAACAAAAGGAACTTGACCCAAATAAGTTTGAAACTTTGGTCGATTATTTTAGCATCAGAATTTATCAAGAGAGCTTTGTAATTCAAAACGGGGGAACTGAAAATCTGATTACTAAAAAACATTTGGACGGAACTGTATCACTTCTAATGTTAGATTTGCCATCAACATTCACACCTATTCAAAAAAAAATGTTTGATTTATGGGATAAAACTGTTGATGATGTTTTTGAAATTGCTCAAAAAAATGTAAACAAGCAGGAGTTTACCAAAATGACCGAATCGATTGACGTAAATGAGCAAAAAATTGAAGCTCATTTTATAGAAAATGAAGATTATGGAGCAAGTCTTGCGCTTGACTTAAAGAACAACACACCTGAATTTATTGGAGAATGGGGTTCAGTTGTTGCCATACCAAACAAAGGAATTGTGAACATTTGTAAAGTTTCAAAAGACGAACCTTTTGATTTTATTCTATTTATTCAAAAATTTAAACCTGTAGTTGAACAATTTTATAATCAACATCCTCAACCGATTTCAGCTAATTTCTATTGGTATTATAACGGTCAATTTACTAGAATTAATGTTATAGATAGTAATGGAGAAATAAATGTGATTTCACCAATGGGGTTAACCGAATTAATGACTAAAAAAAAATAAAAACAGCACACAACATTGGTTATAAGTAATTGCTTGTTCTCGCCTACCCTTCGACAAGCTCAGGACAGGCTTCTGAAAATCTGTGCGGATTTTCAGTTTGGTGTGTACTTGTAAAGTTAAGTGCTAAATCACGCAACTACTCATAGCCGAGACCGTTAGGTACAAGCTGAATAGTGCAAATGAAAAGACTTTATATCGGAATTGTTGGACTTTTAATTATTGTTGGCTGTGCTGGACTTGAGAAAAAAGAAATCAAGTTGAAAGAGGTTGGACTTGATGACTGTATGGGAAAAAGCATAATGCTGACTCTGCCAATTGGATTAAATAAAACTGACCGAAATTATTATGAAGAAGGATTTATCATCTCCTATTCTTATACTGATTCTAGCATCGTATCTATTCTCTGTGGTGCAAATGCCGAGTTGAATTTATCCAAAATCTTTAACGAGAATAAATTATCTCGAAAAGAAAGAATTCTGGGACGTACTATGATATATGAAAATGTTCCAAAAGAACGAAAAATAGAATTTGACAAAGCTTTTGACCAAATGATGGAATAAAAGCCTGTGCCTAACAATACCTATAATCCATTGCGGCTTTTTAACAATAATGAAAAACACTAACTTTAAAACGGCTCGATTCCTAAACGGAATCATAGCCCAAACCGTTGTACAACATGCTATAAAATGTTCAATCCGACAAGGAGAAATAGAAATATAGGAACTGCTAAGCAGGGTTATGGGCAGAATAATCGGAACGTCGTTTCAAACAGTTGGAATGACCTGCGAATATTTTGGGAGAAACTTGTAGAATACACTGTTGTCAAACGGGATATCAATGGAAAAAACTACACGTTTCTTGTTGAGAAGACAAGAAAGAATAGTGTTCATCCTTGCACAATTGATGACATTGAACAAATAATCAAACTTCTTAACCCAAACGATTTAGAAGACTTAAGTCTGATTGTACTACGCCAACCTAAAAGACGAGAAGAAACGTTAAAAGGAGTTTGGGGACGATTAAATTATTTCGTGGAAATTGACATTCATGAAGGACCAGCAATTATGTTGGAGTCATTCGATTTTGATAGAACAATTAAATGGTCAAAATCTTTAAAAACCCAAGACAGGAAGGAATTTGAACGACTCCGTAATGACGGACATAAAATGACCGAAAACAAAAGAGAATATATTATTTATCCAACAATTACCGGATTACGAAATACAATGCTTTATCGGACTTTTATTCACGAAGTTGGACATTATGTTGAGTATTTGGAGAAAATCGAAAGGCCTTCAAGAAAAGATACCGACTACGATTTTTGGGCCGATTATGATAAGATTCCTTCCCAAGAAAAAGAAAATTTTGCTCACGCATATGCTGAAAGAGTAACGAAAGAATTGACTGAAAAAGGACTTATTCCATTTGAGAGAATATTAGATAAAACCTCAATAATGTCGGAAAAAATGAATATTTCTGATTTCATCATTTCGGAATAATATCGTTGTACAACAAAACCTATACCCCGCCTGCCTTCTACGCTACCACGAAAATTCCTACCTTTAATCAGCTGCGATTTCATAGTGAGTCCGTTACCTTCAAGCTAAAAATGACAAACACTGAACAAAATATCGAACCTCCATTTAATCAGGAATTTTGTACGCAATTGGAATACGAGATTTGTCATAATTTGGAAAAATCGGATGACCCGGAATTAAAAGGGTTTTGGTGCGACGGAGTTTCGTGGTTTCCGGCCGACAACCAACTGACCAAAAAACACGTGAATGACAAGCGGAAAATAGAGACTAAGGCATGGATAGGGAAAACAGGACAAACGGAATATAAAGCGACTATTCATTTCGGAAAAATAGCGTTGAGCAGATATGCAAAAGGGTTGGATTTGACCGAGTGCATTCCTAACTCCGAATCCAAAGTTGAATGGATTGAAATTGATATTGAGAATAGCACCGTGGAAATCAGATTGCATTAAAATAATGACATAAGAAGAAATAGAAGATAGATGCAACAAAACCTCCAAAGAACCTTGGAAATTGGACGACTGAAAAACAAAACGGAAAAGGGCCAGCTCCCAACAACAACTATAACCTAGACCATTGGTATCAATGCCGAAAAACCTTATGAGATTATCAATAACACTATTAATGTTCACCATCTGTCCCTTGATCTTTGCGCAGGATGGGTCGGACATCAACTATATTAAACCAGAAAATCTAAACAGCTCCCATATTGAAAAAACCTGTCAAATAGACTTTGGGGCAAGGTCTTTTGGAGGCCAAACTATGGACACGCTCAAATTGGAAGTCAAAGGTGAGCTTATCAAGTTTGTTGAACGGCGGGTAGATAATGGCTTTAACAATTGGTTCAAGGAACAGTATCTGGAAGCAATCACTCCAGAAAAAAACCCAGCGATACGATTGAAGTACGCTAAAATAGACAGTTTAAGCCCCGAAAAAATATATGTAACGAGTATATTGGGGTATTATCGTGATGGGTTGCCGTTGGATTCCATAACACTGATCCATCATTATTATTTGAGAAAAAACATAGCTGAAATTCTAATTAAACATTGAGAAGAAAAGAAATTTATTGGTTGCTTGGAACAATCGCCTTAGTGCTCATTTTGAATCTAGCAATTTTTGGAATTGACGGATTTAAAACTGACTCGACTTTTAGCTTGAATGTTCATAATACATACTACGTGGTTGAAAACATTCAATTTTTATTTCCACTTTTTGTTTTGATGTTTTTTTGCGTTTATAGTATCCGAACACTAGGGCGGAATTTTAAAAATTTGACTGCAAATCTGATTTTAATGATTGCAACGATTCTTTTAATTTTACTTATCGCAAGTGTAAATTCAATCATTGATTCGCTGATACAACCAACTTCAGGCTGGACCATATATCCTCCTTTAAGTTCTGAAGAAATTGTATCGGAAATTGAACCTGGGGTCAAACCATATGAAAACAATTTTGAGGTTTTTTCCAATGCGATGCTCATAGTCCAAATATTGCTGCTGATTTTATTGGGGTACTGTGGGTTTAAAACTGGACTGAATTATAAACGAAGGGAATAAAAAACCTTTTTCAACATTGGCTATTACCAGCAAGAAGGAATCATGATCAAATCGTTAGCCATAATATAAAAAATGAGAATTGTAATCTATTTATCACTTTTATTGTTTCAATGCCAAATAGCAATTGGACAAGAAGATGCTATCTATATTTCTGACGATAAGCTGTATGGCGAATTAAAAGAAGGGCTTTCAAAACAAGATACAATCATAGAATTAAAGCAAAATGGAATTCTATTAGGAAAAGGAGCAGTCGCAGTAAGTAAGTATGGAGTGAGCAACTTAAAGGTTGGTTACTGGAAAGAATACCATGAAAATGGAAATCTAAAAATGGAAGGAGATTACCGATTAGGCTCTTACATAAGTTGTTGTACTGGTGGAGCGTGCAGGTCTTTCCACTATTATCGGACCGGACCATGGAAATTCTATACTGATAAAGGTGAACTAAAATACGAATTGACTTTTGAACCGACCGAATTACATATCGACACGACCTGCGAAGGCGGAGACAAACTACTATTTGGAATAATAAAAGAAATTCCGCTAAAATATTGGGGAGATTTGATAAGTGACGAAATATTCGAGCTTCAGCGAATTAGAACTGAAGACGATTATTCCATTGAAATTTGGACACCTTTGAACGGACGAATTTTTATTGAGTCAAAAATAAAATAACGTACCATAGCTAGCTACAACCATAACCCTCTTGCCGGTTTTCCTCCAAAAAGTAGTATTTTCATTTCTTATAGCATGGATGTACGGAGTTTTACAGATGTCCATTTGTTAGCCTCAATTATGAAGAAAATTCGAATTCTACTTATCCTCATTGGGTTTGCTCATATAGTTCAAGGGCAATCTTTGGATTCCGACATCTTCTGGCTTGCCATAGAATCAGAATCTGCCGGAAAAGGGGGCGTGATTTCACCACTAAATGGATTCGCATTTAATTTCGGAAAAAAGGAATCCAACCTAACTCACATATTTTCTGATTCCATCGGTACAATGCCTTTAAAGGTTATGAGAAAAAAAATTAAATCAGGAAAGGACTTGTTCGGTAAAATCATACATCAGGACAAAGACAGCTTGATATTAATTGTCGATGAAAATATGCGTGTAAAATTTGTTCCTCTAAAACCGGAAGACAAAATTAAAGGGACAGTAGATTTTTGGAATCACACCGATTGGACAATTCATGGCGATAATTTTACACAACACTTTAGGCTGCTGGACCAACCTTGGAAATGGAAGTCAGATGACCCTGCTAAAATATGTCTAATTACAACAGTCAGAAAAAATTATAAAAACTCCCATACTGAAAAGTGGAATTTGAAAATTATAGGTGGCAATCACCTTTTTATCAAGACATATGGACAGGTGGAAAAAGACATTTATCTAGTAAAAGAGTATCTAAAGGACGCTGTTGTTTTACGGAGTTTGAGTTACAATCAGAACCCCCAAGAGCTTAAACTGATGAAAATTCCGTCCCTTTCCTTAAAGGACAGAAAAGATATTGAACAAAAGATAAAAGGACATAGATGGATAGGTGCTGAATTGATTAAAAAAGCCAGCTCATTCGAAGAGGAAGCATCCAATGGCCGGAGCATATCTGGCTTTTATGCTAGGGACACGCTATTATTCCAAAAAAAATCTTTAACTAATAAAGGTTTGTCGTTCAGTTTTTTGACCAATTCAAAATACGAAATCTACGAATCGGATTCTTTAAGGTTAAGCGGAAACTGGAAAATATCCGATACCGGCCAACAAATCGTTTTAAATCTAGGTTGTAACCCGGAAGACTACATAGATTTGATAGAATTAAGTCCAAACAACTTTACTATAGGAAAATTGGACCGGTTTCAAGTTGGAGACAGAAAAAGGGACTACATCGTATACTATTATAAACTGAAACTGGAAAAATAACTCTGACTAACAACAACGGCTATAACCTTCGTTCCGGTTTACCTGCCTGCCCTCCAAAGGCGGGCCTGCCGGCAAGCAGGAATCATAACCTGGACCGTTGGCAAACCCTTGAAAAATGGTCTACTGAAAAATGATAAGAAGTAAATTTAAAATAGGGTTCATTATCTGGTTTTTGTTCATGATGACACTACTAATTGGGGTTATTTGGTTCTTGATAAGAACAGCTCGGGACTTGATATTTCTGGAAACAGATTTTACATCTTATCTAATCGGATTAATTCTCCTGTTTTTATTTGTTGTTTTAACAGGAGCTTTAAAGGAATTTAAATACATCTTGATAGATGAAAAAGAAAGACAAGTTAAATGGTACTCTATCCTTTTACCTTTTGGAAAAAAAATAGATCTTAACAACTATGTTGGGCTTATGAAAACTACGGAATACAGTGCATCTGGAAAAAGCACATCTTTATATTTGATTGACGACAATTGGACAACTGCTGGTAAAATAAATGGGCTTTTTTATTCAAACTTTGATGAAATATTAAGCTCCATTAACCTTAAAGAGCTAAAAAATAAAAATCATGGGTTTATTAACTATTTCAAACTTTTGTATACTGGACGTGTTAAAATAAAAAAGTAGTTGGATTTCCCTCAACCGCAACTGTTAATGTAGACAGGTCTTTTACTTAGGCCGAAAAAACTACCGCCAACAACGGCTATAAAGTATACTGCTGAAAGCTCAAAAAAACTACCTCCCTCTCAACCAAAAATCCCCATCAACGGGTATTTTTTTGTTTCCGGTTTATTGTCATATTCAAAAGCTCCTTTTCTTCTCACGAATTCCTACGCTTTCTAATGGACCCAAAGCAGCAAACGTTGTGAAAAAGTTTTGGGAGCTCCTAAAGGGAATCCATAAGAAAAACCAACAAAAAGCTGTACTTTGGGAGGATCCCTTTGAGGAGGGATAGCTAAGACCTTATAAAAATGATGGCTTTTGACTTCCAATATATTCACAAAATCGAACATTGGCATGAAGCAAAAAAATTATTGATTTACCTTAAAAGGTATTCTATATAGATCAAATTGATAAGGTTATATGGAATTTTCCTTATATCCAATAGTTATAGGCAAGCACAGAACAACATAAATGAAAAACTTAACAACCATAATTTTAATGCTAAATTTTCTTACAAGTTGGGGACAAAATAAAGAGGACGAAAAATTCATTACTTGGGAACAATTCATTCAAAATTTCGGAAAGGAAATGGTTTCTGCTCAAGACGTATTCAATAACATGAAGGAAAGTGGTGTTAGTGATTTTTCATTGGCAAAATTTGATTTCCATTTTGTTTCTAATACAAAAAGCAAACTTGAAAAGTTACAAGAGTTTCTTAAAGAACATTATCCTTATGAAATAAAATCTATTAAGAAAATTAAAAAAGGACTTTGGGAATTAAACGGAGAAACCAATGAAATACCAATAACTGAAGATATTTTACTTTATTGGGGTTTGGATATGTATAAAAGAGGTTATGAATTTGACGCAAAGTTAGATGGATATGGAGCACCTTTTGACCCTAAAAATCAAAAATACCCGAATTTTGACAACTCTAAAGAAGACTCTTATTTTGACAAAGGAGTTGAATGCTATAATTCTGGTGATTTAAGTGGAGCAATAATAAATTGGACTATTACTATAAAAATCAATCCAAAAAATCCAAATTCTTATTATTCAAGAGCAATAGTCAAAAACGAATTATATACTTGGAAGTCTTCTCTTAAAGATTATGACAAAGCAATTGAAATCGCACCTGACTTTATAAGTGCTTTGACAAATCGCGGGAGTGTAAAAGATGAGAATGGAGATTACGCAGGAGCAATTGAAGATTACAACAAAGTAATAAACTTGGAAAAAGTTGATATTGAAAATAAACAAATGGCTTATTTCAATAAAGGAAACTCTGAATTTAATCTCGGAAATAACGATAACGCTTGTAAAGATTGGAATAAAGCATATGAACTTGGAGCCGAATATGCTTTGGAAAGAATTAATGAAAAATGTAAATAGAAAAGCCAGCCTATAACAATGACTATAGTTAATACGGGTTTTGGTGCTTAACCTAAAGTTTAGAGCTTATAACCAAGTCCGCCAAATCTTTGGATTTGGTTTTTAAGAATGATAAGTTAAAAACAAAATATAAAAATTCGGTTCTGTGTTAACCTGCCTGCCGGTTTACCTGCCTGCGGCAGGCAGGGTTTGGTGCCACACCAAAATAATAGCCGAGACCGTTGGCAAACATGTGAAAATGAGCGAACCAAGTTATAAGGGGCCTTTGAGTAAGGAAGTTTCAAAACTTTCGAGTATCAACCCTAGATTTCATCGTATTTCAAGTATGTTGCTTGACCATGTAATCATGTGTCTGGTCATCGTACCTATGGCAATTTTAATTTTCATACTCATCCGAAATACGGGTCAAAACTTAAATTACAATGTTGCAATGGTGTTGATGTTTTCCCCATTTTTCATCTATTTAAATAAAGACTTTTTAAATGGAAGGAGCCCGGCGAAAAGGATTTTGGGTTATCAAGTACTCGACCGAAAAACTAAAGAACCAGCAAGTGAATTACAGTGTTTCATCCGGAATTTGACTATTTGCCTAATTTGGCCAATAGAAGTTATTGTCGGACTTATATTTCCTGAACGGCGAATTGGAGATTTTTTGGCAAGTACCAAAGTTATTGTCGCGGATAAAAAGGAAATCAAATCAATATGGTCGGAATTGAGAAATGTACGCTTTAAACCGAGTTATATTGGAATCGCAATAATTGGAGTTATTTATTTTTACGGACTAAGTCTAGTTTTACCTCCAACTCCAATTATCCATTAAGAAATGTTTACCAACAAGGCGTATATTTAATTGCGGTTTGCTTAAAACAACTAATGGTACAAAAGAGTAAAGTTTAAATAAAGGATGAGCAATATTCATCAACCTTACAAAGAGAGATGGGGACATGAGGAAGATTTCATTGTGAAATATCGGTTTTATTCTTTCGAGGAAGGAGGTAGGAAAAGTATTCCTCATCAAGGAATCCGTTCAGATTTTTGGTATATCTGTGATAATCATGAGATGAAGGGTGTGTTTATGATATATCCTCAGTTTGAAGATGCCAATGGAAAAATGATTGAATCTGGCCCGGTGGAACAGGAAGGTGTTGCCAAAATGTGGATTCTTAATGAAGAACTAAGGCCTTATCATCAGGAACGAATAAAAGTTGGTTCTATAGGCTACTTTATGGAAGGTTCACGTAGGACGGCAATTTGTGAAGTAGTTGAAATAACTGGATTAATGACTAATCCTGTAAAATTCAAATAAAGGATTGTAACTTCAAGAGGTAAACATACGGGCCGAGACCGTTGGCAACAAGCTAAAAAAAACCGCAAATGGAAACAAAATCAATCGAAGAGTTAGAAAAAGACGTTTGGAAAAACCCTTCCAAATTTCCAACTGATTTGGTTGAAAAGTGTTATCGATACAGAAAAATAAGCATTGCGGAATTGACTGACGAGCAAATAAGACTTCTGATTTCCCAACAAATCGGAACTGAATATATCATAGAAATCGCTCTTGAAAAACTCAACCGAAACATTTTGACCGAATGCAATTTTTATGAAGGAGATTTGCTCATTACAGTATCTAGCTTACCAACTGAATTTTGGAATGAAAATCAAACTGAATTTCTGACTTTCAAAAAACTTATAGAACGGAATTCGGAATTAATAAAAAATGAGCTTGGTGAAAGTAAATATGAACAGCTAATAGAACGAATTGGGAATAGCATTTAATCAAGGTATTTGATATGAGAAGAATAATTTCAATCTTAATTGTTCCGTTAATTACAATTCTCGGATGTAAAGAAGAAAATAGGTATTTTGATAAACACGGAAATGAAATTATTGAAAAAGGAGACGAAATATCCATCATTCCTTCCGAATACAAAAAAACAGGAGAACCATATAAAATTTTCTTGTTTAATGAAACAGAAAAATCTGTAAATATTGCCGATAAGTTTACGTTACATCCAAACGAAAAGAAAATATTCAAATTTGCAGATTCTGATTCAATGTTTTTTGACATTGGACCCAAAATTTATTTTGGAGATTTCGGGCTTGAAATCGAAGATAAGAGAAGTCAATTAGCTGGAATTGGTGGAGAATATTGGGATAAATACAATGTTCCAGATGATGTTGAATATGGATTTGTAATAGTACCACCTGGAGAAGGTGATACTGCAACTAAATGAAAAGCCCGTTGTCAACAATGGCTATAACCTGCCTCCCGGCAGGCAGGAATCATAGCCTGGACCCTTAACAAACCCTTAAAAAATGGCCTACCAAAAAATTATTGTTGGAATCGGAGTTCTGCTCGGGCTTCTTCTACTTCGTAGAACCAAACCAACTTTTTTAAAGGCAATTTTAATCGGACTTGCCATAAGTTTCGGACTGACTTTCTTTACGGAAAAATTGCTGGTCAATATTTCGTTTTTCAGTTTTGGTATACTTACGCTTGGGTTTTCAATTCATCAGGGGATACATAAAAAATGGAGGAATTTTATAATCGGATTATTTGCCTTTTTATCCTTCCTGTGGAGTTTATCGCATTGGCCGCTTATTGGGGAGCTTCGATTCTTGATGATTATTCCAATAGCCCTTTATGTATGGACTTTGGTCAAAAAAAGGGAAACGGAAAATGGCCTATCCATTATTACAATTTTGGCCTGGTATGAGCTGTCTGAGTTCTTAATTCTTATGGAACAATGGGCGCAATTGGTATAAAAAATCCATTTCCCGACAACAACCTGCCCGCTTTCCACGTACCGCGAAAATTATTACTTTTAAACGCCACGATTTTATAGCTTGAATTTGCCTTTGTAAATTCTAAGTTGAAATCATAGCCGAGACTGCTGTAACACATTTGAGAGAAACACATGAAAATTAAAATAATCACCCTTCTAGCCTTAATTATATTGATTTCCTGTAAAACTAACCCAAACAAACAAATCGATGAGGGAAAAATAACAGAAAGTACATACCATAGTAATGAAATTGGCTGGACAATGGAAATTCCTGCAGGATGGAATGTAACTCACAAAAGTGTTTCGGACGAAAGAACTGAAAAAGGCTTAGAGGCAATTAAAGAATCAGCTGGAATTGATTATGATGCCAGTGGACTCAAACAACTTCTTAACTTTCAAAAAGATAGATTTCATATTTTTCAATCGACATCTGAGCCCTTTAAAATTGAATATGAAGGAGAGTGGGAAGATAATAACGAAGGGCTTAAGCAATTAATATATGAGACATATGAAAGTCGAGGGATTAAAATCGACACATCATCTTCAACAAAAAAAATAGATAATCTGAACTTTGAGGTTTTTCATATTACCATGTATGGACCAGATGGTAAAATAATTCTCTATCAGGACATGTATAGTCGACTTATTAATGGTTTCGATTTTGGGGTCAATTTGAATTACATAAATGAAAAGGAAAAGAACGAAATGATGAAGGTTTGGAAGGAATCAAAATTTGAATGAAAGGTGAAAATACCAATTCGTTTCCAATTAATATGGGATATAGAAAGTTCAAATAAAGAATCACCAATTACATCGATTTTATTCCATCTTAGGAAATTATACATGTATCTTACAACCAAATAGAAAAGTTGTAACCCATTATTCGTTGTCAATTAAATAAATGACTCGATTCGCATTATTCATTTTTGTTTTCACATTTATATCCTGTAAATCTGATAGGACTGAACACTTAGGAGATATCGAAATAATATTTCATCAAAATGGTGGCTCTTCGGTTTTCGTGGGAGGAGATAATTTTGAAAACCAAGACGCTCGAAAACTGAATAATGATGGAATCGCCTTGGCCAAGGAAAAAGAATTTGAAAAGGCCAAAGGGAAATTTCTGAAAGGATTGGAATTTGAACCCGAAAACCCAACGTTGCTAAACAATATCGGGAATACTGAACATAGGCTAAGAAATTATCATAAAGCAATTTATTATTTTGAGAAATCCCTAGAAACTTCGGATTCGACCTATCTTAATTCAAGTCTAAACCTTGGACTTTTATATTGGAAAGATTATGAATTTGAGAAGTCGGTCAATGTTCTGGAATTTACCTTATCTAACTCGAAAGATAGATTCGAGAAAGCTTTTGCCCATCTTCAACTGGCCAAAACATATTTGGACATGAATAAATGCAAAAAATCGGAATTAAGCTATTTACAAGCGGAATCTGAGCTAAGTAACATTTCGGGCTTTACCAAAACGCTTCGGGACTTAAAAATAGAAATAAATAACTGTGTGCAACACAGGCTATAATTCATTGTGGCAAAAGTTCAAATAAAAGATGAAAAATGACCTGATGAACCAGAAAAATTATATAAAAGATCGCTTGACTTCTCTTTTAGCGAATGGAATAATATTTTGGATTCTATGTAT
This sequence comes from uncultured Flavobacteriaceae bacterium, assembly GCA_947494825.1. GTDB lineage: Bacteria > Bacteroidota > Bacteroidia > Flavobacteriales > Flavobacteriaceae > JBNGOQ01. Next base: position 659,091 of record CANLWN010000003.1, read on the forward strand.
GCTATTTGGACTGCTCTATTTTTTACGATTAGATTCCGTTCTTTATGAAACCTCTAGTGGAAAATTCTATATGGTAACGGAAATATGGCAACCATTTTATATGGGTGGAATGATACTTGTTATTGGGCTATTATTGATGTTGCTTACGAAGGCATTTAAAAAGAATCTCCTGGTTCTTTTTCTAGGGATTTTGACAATTATAGCATACTTCTATGAAATTAAGATTGATGGCTTTTAGTAATTTCTATACCTTAAATTGAATAATTAGCTCCAACTTAAAGCTTAAATAAACGATAAAATGAAATTGCCAAAAACGATATTATTAGCTCTATTGTTAGCGTTTGGTTGTAGGGATAAGCAAATTTCAGAACCTGAGATTTTGACAATTGAAGACTTTGATTGGACAATAACAGTGCCTGAAAATTTTCGTCTATTAGATGATAGGGATTGGAGGAAAATTGAAGAGAAAGGAGAACATGCCATTGAAAAGACTTTTGATGCAGAAATGATTAATGAAGCGGAAAACATTTTTGTTTATAAGAACGGTCAATTGAATACGCTGGAATCAAATTGGCAGCCCTATAATCAAAATTTGGACGGAGATTATCTAAGTTTATGCTATGAAATAAATGGAATGTTATATAAAACTTTGGAATCACAAATCCCAAATGTGAAAATTGACTCGGCATCCTCAACTCAAAAGATAGATGGACTTGACTTTCATCGATTTGAGATGAAAATAGACTTGCCTAATGGAATAAAAATGAACACAATTGGCTTTAACAGGCAATTTGGAAAGAGAGATTTAACTATTAATATCACCTATGTTGATGAAAAAATTGGACGTGAAATGATGGAGTCTGTTTTAAGTTCAAAGTTCAAATAAACAATTCAATTAAATCACTTGATGAATGAAAATTAAAAGCATAACCTTTAAGCCACCAGAACCAAAGCTAAAAGTCATAAAGCACGTATTCGTGTATATCTCAGAAAAAAATTCACAAATAATCGTAACCCCATTTTATAAAGAGCCAAATCAAGGATATAACTACTCACAAGAAAAGTGTGAGGTTCTTCAACTTGGCTCATCTCATGAATTGATTGGGGAGGCGATAAAAAGAAACATCCAAAAATTCGATATAAAAGAATATGATTCGAACCGCTCCAGTAAGAAAGATGGATATGGCGCTTTTCACTTGAGCAAAGAAAAGTCAATACGTAGTTTTGAAAAAAACTATACTCTTATTGATGTCAGCGGCTTAACGGACAGAAACAATACTTTCAGAATAGAAACCAGACTTGGGTATGTCAACAAACTAGAAATTACTTCCAAAATCTCAGCACATTGCGACAATGCAGAATTGGGGAAATTGGTAATGAGAATGTTCAAATCTGAAATTATTGAGAGAAAATGAATTATAGAAAGGAGTAACTAATAAATAACTGCGGTAAATTCAGTTCCTAAAAGTTCAAAAAACGATTATTAAATTGAAAGAAACTCACTGCCCTCTTTGTTATACCAAGCTGTTATTTAAGAAGGTTACTCCTTGCGATGAATGTGGGGCAGATGATTCGGAACTCGACCATTTCAAGGAGCATAGATATCATGAATACATTTTATATCATGGTTTAAGATTGGTCCTATGCGATTTTTGCGATGTCGATTTTGGTTCCTATGACCCAACTTATTTTGGTTTTGAAAAAAGTAAAAGAATCGGATATGAGGATTTTGAGCTTGTTCGAGAAATTGAAGAAGTTAAAATGAACAAAGGGAAATATTGCCCTGAATGTGGTTATAATTTACCCTTCCTTAAATTCGTAAGAGAATGTCGGATAGCAAACGGGAAGGAATAACAAAAGTTCAAATAAATGATGAACAATCACATCGATTTAATTCCAAATTGGAAGAATATTGATGTATTTTACATCATCATAAGTAAGTTAGCAAACATCAAATGCTTCTCAGCAGACTCGTTAAATTTTTAAACGAAAGGAAATCAAAGTCATATCCGTATTCCGATATTCTTCATTTATGGGAGGACGATTACGCAATGATCGAGCTTGTTCCATCGGAAAATTTGGAATTTACGATTCAAGAAGGCCAAAGGATAAACGAATTTGGAGAAAAACACAGGGATGGACTAGGGTTTTCAGACATAACGGAAATTGCAGAATTAAAAGTAAAGGTGTTGGACAGGAAACTGGACTTTTCAAAAGTTTTGGGAATTTTTCAATCGACAGAATTACCGCCAATAACTGCAGTCGTTTATCAAAATGCTGGACTTAAAAAGTCAGAAGACCCTCCCTTTGGTTTTGGAAGTCAAAAATTCGGGATTTTATTGGAAGAAAATGATGGACACCTAAATCGGATTTGGTTAACAGGATCTACCAAGAATGAAGAAATCAAAAACCTTATGAAATTGGGACTTCATAAATTTTGTAAATACTTCGACTTCATAGCTGTTAACTGGTATCAAGGAACAGTTTTTGACCTACGGGAAGAAAATCAATTACAAGAGTTTGTAAATAACGTTTGCTAACAAATGCTATAAATTATACTGCTGAAAGTTCAAATAAACAATCTTTCCCGCATTGGGACCCTTTTCAGTACATCGCCAGCGATTGCCTGCTGTCAAAATGCCATTTTCCATCCTCTTTTGTGTAGATACTTATATATTCACCGCCAATGGCCTTCCCTCCTTCATGCTTCTTACTTGCAACCGAGGTTGTAGAAAATATGCAGGTCTTGGTTTCTGAAATGTATACCGGCCTGGAGAAATGACGTTTCACATAACTACCATTGGCCTTGGTGGCATGGGGGCTATTTTTCTTGATGTCGGTAAGAAGGTCTACCAATCCCTGGCAAGGTTTGTACTCCTTATCAATGGCTAATTCGATCATCCGATGTTCCGTTGTTGTGACGAACCCTGTAGCCTTAAGATTGTCCATAATATCCCTGGAAGGTGTATAACCCACGCGAACCACAAGGGTATCCTTTGCTTTTTCTCGCAATTCCTCAAATAAGGAATCGAACAATTCACGGTCACATTTCTGGTCTTGTGCAAATCCCTGGGTCGTAGACAATGATCCCACCAATACTATCCAAATATATTTCCTGATCAATACAATTTACTTTTTCTCATTATTACACCAACATTGAATCTCCAAACAGAGCTATAGGTACATCAAAATGATTCCAATAATTGAATATCGGTTAATACCCAATCCAAATCCACTTTTTCATATATTATAGCAACAATGTTTCCAGCAGCTTTAACTGATTTACCTTTTACTTTAGCAAAGGATGCCCTAAAAATAAGTGCCCGATTTTCGAAAATATAAAAGGGCCGAGAAAAATTAAGCTCCGTATATTGTTTTCTCCCCTTCTTATCTCCCAACATTTCTTCAAGGGTTTGCGCCTCTGTTTTGATTTCCTCACATATGCTGTAGGGTGACTCCAATTGACTCAACAACATGTTATGTTCCATCTCGTTGACAATATTTGTCGATTTTAGTAATTCTATTAGACTTGCCGAAGGTTTGTGGCCAAACTCGATTACCGTTCTTTCCTTGTCGGAAAATTTATAAGCATCAAGGGCCTGTTGATACAGTACATAATCTTGGCATTCCTTGGTTTGAGCGTTACACGCGTAAACCAAAATCGTTGCTATAATCCATATGGTAATCTTCATTCTACAGTCCTCCTGTTCTTTTTAGTATGATTCCGGCATTATCCCTTTCAACGCGTTCCCCAAAGGCTGTTTCTTCAAATATTACTCCAGCTTCATTTTGTGTTCCCCCTTGTTCAGCAAACAATTCGCCCCAAAAACCGTTCCCAAAAATGTTATCCCCAAGATGTGTGTATTCATGGAGCACGGTTACCGCTACAAGGAATTCCAAAGCATCAGAAGTATCTAAATTAGCAGAGCTCTCCAAATCATTTACCAAATCAATGTCTATGAATAGAACATTTTCAAGCTCTTCAAATATGTGCCCCCTATAGCTCCCTAGCAGCTCGTTTTCTCCTTCTCCACCAAGTTGTTCTATTCGTATTTCAGGACCTTTGCCCCATTGCAAGGCTTCTTTTATTTTATCAATTGGCGCATCAGTAATACCATGGATAGCGTTCACCACAGTCTGATTATTGGTAACTAAAGGTAATTTATCTTGTAACAATTTAGTAAACTTTGGATAATCCTCCTTATACTGAGCAGCCTTGTCCTTTGGGTATGTTACCAACGGAAAATCCGTTACTATCGATCGGTCGGTTTTGGCAGCTATTATCTTCTTCGTTTGGGCCTTGGAATATGAAGACCAATTGTTGATATGGAGGAAATCCAACATTGGCTGTATCTGTAAGTTGTTTACCGCCAAATAATTCTCTTCCAAAAAGGTCAAATTCAACCGACTATCCAATAGGTTTATCGAACCTTCTATAAAAACTTCCCAAAGTGAATTGCCCTCATCGTCTATAATAGGAACTGTGGGATCCCCAAGATCGCCACCTCCAAAGCCTCCCCCGCCTGTCCCCGAGCCTCCACCACCGCCACCTGATGAAGCATCAATGGAACCGCATTGTAGCGCGGTGCATTCCCTGGGGAGCTTTATCGGTGCGCCAAAACCAGGACTGGGCCCATCGGTGCATACAGAGGTGGTATACCATAGATAGCCCGGTTGCTGGGCTGCTGTACAGGTCTCTCCGGGAAGGTGATTTGGTCCTCCATCACAAGGATAAGGAAATCCAAGCGTTACGGTATAACAACTACGTGCAGTGGAAGCGCCCTTACCCGATATTTCATCGGTAAGCAATTCGGTCGTCCCAAAATGTCCAATAGTGATGCCCTCGTCATCCATCGACAATTCGCCAGAAAAATCATAGGATAAAAGTCTGGCATTCAAGCTTCCATCTACTTCTTCGAGTAGGACATTCTCAATTCCATCTGAATTTTCCACACGTAGGGTATAAACGGTTTCCTCACCGGTTTCCACCATTATGATTTCGTCCGTATCCAGTTCGTAGACCTTTCCATCCTTGCCCAGGCCATTTTGACCATTTTTGGCGTTAACATCAAAACTAGAGGAGATTGTCGCGTAGTTATCCACATTTTTTAGTTTGACCTCTAAGTCTGCCAAGGTAATAGCACTCACTATTGGCCCCTCAGTTTGATCAGGGGAAACGATCAATTCCTGTGTTGGTTCAATGGATTCATCTTGAGTGCAGGAAAACGAAAATGTTAGGATGCTGGACAATAGTAGCCCTCTGAAAAAGTTGTTTTTCATGTTTCTTGGATTGGTTGTTATCAATCTGTAATAAATTCACTACAAATATGCAATTAAATACAATCAAAACAAATGTATTTATCTTTCATTTTAGCAGAGGTAACATAATACAAATAAGGGCCGTAGTTCTATTTGCATCTAATCCTTCGTTGGTTTTAAAATTTTCCATCCTTAAGGAAGCCTTGGGGACAGTTCTTCGAAGCACTTACAGCTAAATTGTTAACTTATCCTATTTTAATGAACTAAGTCCAACAACTATAACCTACCCGCCGGAGGAGCAGGAAAATCCTGTTAATCGACTATCTTTGGTACAAGCGGACGTTTCCTATGGAAACTGTCCGCAACTAATCATACACAAACCGTTGCCAAAGTTCAAATAAACGATTTGGATATTAGAAAATCAAATACATCGATTTTATTCCAATTTGGTAGTATAGAGATGTATTTTACATTTTTATAAATAAGTTGTCCAACATATGAATAAACGAATGAAATACTTAATGATAATTGGATTTCTGATATTAAATTCAGGAATAAATCTAAATGCTCAAACAACTTCTGACTCTCTTAAACCAAAAATGAAAATGGTAAAAGAAGTTTTGTATAAACCTGAAAATGGACAGTTAAAAAATCGTGAAAATCTTTTTGACTCTAACATTAGTTCATATATGATTTTTGACAAAAACGAAAAGGTAATAGAAAACGGGAAATATGAAAGAGACGGTTCTCTTTACGAAAAAACCATTTACGCAAGAAATGAGGAAGGAGTTGCTCAAAAAGCTATGAAGAAAAATTCATCGGACGAATTAAAAAGCTATTGGACCTATGAGTACGATTCAAATGATAATATGATTGAAGTTAAAACTTATGATTCGGACAATAATCTGACAAATATCCAATCGAATGAGTATGACGAAAACGGAAATAACATTGAGATGTCACTCAAAAGACCAGGAAGTGAAAATGGCTGGAAATATGTTTACAAATATAATTTTGACAACAAAAAAATTGAACAGTTTAGATATAAACCTGATGGTAGTTTAAAAGATAGAAGAACATATTCTTACGATAAAGACGGGAATGAGAATTTGCAATTCAAATTCAATCCTGATGGAAGTTTTACGAAATTCGTGTCCGAATATGATAAAATGGATAACTTGACTGTTCAAAATTGGTTTAACGAACATGACGAACAAACACACCAAACATCTTTCGAATATGTCTATGACAAAAATGGAAATTGGATTTCAAAAAGAAGAAGTTCGAATGGAGAATTAGGAATGGTTTGGGAAAGGCAAATAGAATATTACAAATAAAAAAATACGTTGCACAACAATGGCTATAACCTGCCTGCCCTCCAAAGGCGGGCAGGCAGGTAAATAGGCAGGGTTTTGTGGCACACCAAAATAATAGCAGAGACCGTTATAAAACATTTTGTAACCCGAATGGACGTAAAATTATTCTTTCCAATTATTTTCTTTTTCATAATCATCGCTTGTGACAATAGAACCCAAAAGGAAAAATTTGACAAACACGTTTACGATGAATACCATTCCAAGTATAACGGAATTGTTATAGCAAAGTACATTGATAACAATGACCATAACAGACACATAATAAAAATAGAACACGAAGTATTTGGAATAAATAGAAAGGATTTGACCTTTCAAAGTCTACAGTTATTTGACTTTATCCAAGTTGGAGATACGCTATTAAAAGATAATCAATCCATCAAATTAAATATAAAACGAATGAATTTGGACACAGTAATTCCCCTAGATTTCGGCAATGTTAAAGGAAAGAATCTATATTACTGGGAAAATCAATATGTAAAACGGGAATTTAGTATTGATGATTGACGAGATAATTGGATATACCATTTTTCATCTCATACTGAATACAATCAGTGGGACGATTAGATAGATTTATGGCTCGATTTGGAGAACTATTTTCAAAAAGCCAAAGTTTAAATTCAAGAAATACCTGTTCAGAAGAAAAAGAATAACTTAAACACATAATTGACGGTTATGCGAAACCGTTAGACCTCATTAAAACTAATTTCATTGCTAATAAATAATTCCATATTCAAAAAGTTAGCAAATCAAGTTTTAGAAAACACTTTGGTTAAAGAAGACCTCAGAGTTTATTGTTTTGACCAAACTGAAAAAGCTCTTAAAAGTTGGGAATCCAATAAACCCAATAAGGCAACGCGAGATATTAACAAAGCGATTCAATTCTTGCCGGATGTTCCGTTCCTTTTAATCATGAAAGCGTTATTTTATTGTTCCGCTAAAAAAACTGTGGAATCAAATTCCATTATTGATTCTCTTAACGAAATAGAACTCTCCGAACTGGAATTGAATTTAATGCAGTATATAGCAAGTTGTAATCATGTCCATGAAAGGAAGTTTCATGAATCAATTTGGTTTGCTGATGAGATAATAAAAAGAGATGAAAAAGCATACTATGCATATTTCCCAAAGGCAATTTCTCTACAAGAGTTAAATGAACACAAAAAGGCGATTAAAAATTTCAAGATAGCTCTAAAAGAAAAATTACTATTAAACGAAATTAAAGCGTGTTTAGCATTCAGCTACATGAAAAACAAAAGATTTATTAAAGCTTTGGTTTTACATCTAAGTGTCAAAAAATATTTCGAAGAGAATTACAAAGTAAATCACCATATTGGAGTAAATTTCTTTTTATTAAATTTCTTTGCCAAAAGTCTGAAATATGTCAACAAGTCAATTGAATTAAAATCGGATTTTGCCGAAGCCTATAGGACAAGAGGATTGATTTACTTGACGCAAGGAAAAAAAAGCAAAGCTAAAGAGGAATTAGAAATAGCAAGAAAACTAGGCGCAACTGATATTGACAAAACAATGAACAGATTTAAATTGAATGAAAAAAATAACGAGGCCTAACCAGGGCTATAACCTGCAGGCAGGTTCATCACGCCTTAGCGAGACGTAATCATAGCCATGACCGTTAAAGTTCAAAGAAAGAAATAGATGAACATAGTAAGACAATTTGATGTATTCGAAAAAGCTTCAGATTACATTTACGAAGAAATTGAAATCGAAAGTTTTGACCTGGAAGCTGCTAAAAAACATCTTGACAATACAGAAAATGACCCGTTGCTTTACAATGGATATAAGATTGAAGGAAAAATAAAATCATACTTTGAAAGCCTTGGCTACAAGTTCCTTACCGATAGGTATGATTATTTCTTATGTTGCTACCAAGATGATAACAAGTAAAAGCCTAAATGAATGATGAAAACAGAATATGTTATCAACGGAACTCGAATTAAAAGTGAAAAGATATTCTATAATGAAATTGAAAAAGTACTTACTAGTGGTTTAACTTGGAAGATTGGAAGGAACTTAAATGCATTTAATGATGTTCTTAGAGGAGGGTTTGGATGTTATGATTACGGAGAAGAGTTTATTCTTAAATGGAAGAATTTTAGTGTTAGTGAAAGACATTTGGACCCTGGATTCTTAAAGAGGGTTTTGGGGATATTAGAAGAAAATGAAAATGTAACCTTTGTAAAATTCAAATAAACGGTTCGAATATTAGATGATAAAATATATCGATTTTATTCCGATTTGGGTATATAGAAGTACATTTTACATCGCTATAAACAAGTTGCGTGTAATGCCAGCAAACTTTTGAAATGGGAAAGAAAATTAGAAATATTATCATTTTAATTTCAGGGGTTATAATGGTTTATTCCCTTTTTTCTTTAACTGTGTCCAATTCCATCTCAGAAGAATACGGAGTTAATTTTAATGAAAAGAGAATAGAATTGGGAATTGAACCACTAACCGGAAATTGGACTCTGGACAGTATTGCATTACAACCACCGATAGCTGGAATAATGTGTTTCCCAAGTACTTGGAGAACTACCTCTGAATATAGATTTCTTGAAGATAAAAGGTATTGTCAATATTGGTCTAACAGAAATACGGACACATTAAAACCTTATCATAAAAACAAAAGAATTTACTTTACCAAAAGTTACTGGGTTTGGAAAAACGAAATCACTTTAGAATACGATACATATATCAATCCGAATTCGGAATTGGCTGAATATGAAGAATTGGAAGTTTCAATTCATTGGTGGAGCAAAGAAATATATGGACATCTTGCACATATGAAAAATGGAGAGGATTTATTGATTGACTTTGAGCCTAATCGCTCTATGTACGGATTTAAAAAATCAAAAGTTGAAAGAATATTGACCGAATGGAATCTAAAGTAAAAACACTACGAACAACATGGGATATACGTAATTGCTTGAAAGTGTTTAAAGTGTACTCGTGAAATTCTAACGAATTTCGAGAAGATATATTTTTTTGCAATCTTTATCCTTTAGTAACCACTCATAGCCAAAACCGTTACCCATAATGCCAAACCAATGACAAAACAAATAATATTTATCATGGTTTTATCTTCAATTCTATCATTTCTCGGTTGTAAAAACGAACCAATCTGTACTGTGAATGAAAATAACGCTGGAAAAGAAGTCTATGACTTGGATGAGGCTACTTGTTTCATTGCTTTGAAACTAAAAAAGAAAAAGTCTGACTTGAATTTGATTCGTGACGCTTTAATTGCGGAAGAAAACTATATGAACAAAAGTGGACTGACTTCTGAAAACCCAAACTCAGAAAGCGAAACGGAATCAAACACCGAATTGGATATTAACCAAATGGTGGAATACGCTCTGAATGAGGAAAAAGTTGACCTAACAAAAGAAGAATTAATCGAAATCTATGACACCGAAATTGAATATTTAATTTTCATCGGAGTCGTGGGAGAATAAAAACTATGCACAACATTGGCTATAAGTAAATGCTTGTTATCGTTTACTTCTGAAAATCTTCGCGGATTTTCAGCTTGGCTGGCAGGTAGGAATCATAGCCTAGATCGTTTGCAAATATTATTTCCCAAATTAAATCTTAATGAAAAGTATTTTACAAATAGCCATTTACATAATTTCCACGCATTGTGTTTTTTCGCAGTTTGCGTTCAATTATCACGACTTAAAACTTAATAATAAACCAAAATCATCATACTCCATTATTCAGACTGAAAATGGGAAAGTTAAAAGAATCTCGGAGTTTGATGACAAGAATAGATTGATTTTTAAATATCGGGAAACTGAGATTCCTCCTTTTTTTAAGGACAAGTGGAAAATGCCTCATAGGTTCATCTATGGGTATGAATATGATAAAAACAATAGGATTACAAGACAATATGACTTCAATTCCAACGCAGGGCTTAAAATTTTTGAATATCGTTATGAAAACAATTTAAAAATAACCATTGAATTAGAATATACTGACCTAAATGAGCCAGAACAAAATACCAATCCCTATGGTTACATTGATAAAATCAAAAGTTTTTCGGAGTTAATTCAATCCAACGAGACCAAGAACATTTTAACGTCAAACAAAAAGGTTCGATATGTAGAAAAACTAAACGAATTCGAGGAACCTATTGAAATATATGAGAATAGTAGAATATTCGGTGATTCTATAGTTACCATTATTAATTACAAAGAAAAAGGTAAGGAATTGACAAAAAAGGTCGTTGGACTAAACTCTAACGAAATAAAAAGAGAAGTCATAAATGATTATTCTATCGAAAACTCAGTTGTGACTGAAATTATAAATTTCAGAAACGAAAAAAAGACATCAATATATCGATTTGCAGAATCTAAGAACTTAACTGACAATACAGAAACAAGTTATTCTGAAAGACGAGGAATACTTACGATCAGACATAACATTTTTGACTCTAACAACTACCCAACTAGAATATTAGTCTATGAAACTGACTTTAAAGGGGAATTAGTTGTTCCGCTATCATCAAAACTCAAAAAAATTGCGGAAATGGAATACTCATATGACGAAGATGGACTTATAAAGAAAGAGAAAATGACTAACTATAAAACGGGAGAAAAAGAAACTCGTAAGTATAAATATTCAATTAAAACCAAATAAATAACATTTGCTAACATTGACTCTAAGTAATTGCTCCTACTCGCCTATTTTGGAAATTCCTGCGGAATTTCCAACTTGGTGTATACCTGCAAAGCCTGCCTGCCCTCCAAAGGCGGGCCCGCTTACTCACTTCCCAAGTTGATCAAAAAGTAGTATTTTTCATGTTATGTAGCATGGATATACGGAGTTTTCCATGTATCCAGTAGTTGTAAAGCATTTGAGCGCGCGTTTACTCATTCAAATGATAGTATAACTAAATATGACTTTTTCAAAACAAAAATCCGAAATAAATTGAACTCAAATCAGACCGACTAATTTTGAAAAAAGCATTATTACTTCTATTTATATTTACAAGCGGAATTGCATTTAGCCAATTAAAAGAGTACAGCGGAATTGTAAAAGCAAAAAGCGACAATCTTCCACTTCCAGGAGTAAATGTGATAATAAAAGGAACAAAAATCGGGACTCAAACGGACTTTAATGGAAATTTTAAAATTTCAGTTCCTGACTCTTTAAATGTATTGAGTTTTTCGTTCCTAGGAATGATTCCTTTAGACTATAAACTCAATGAAAAAAAGAATCTCGAAATACTTTTAAAGGAAGATTGTAATATAGACTGGTTTGACGAACGACATATTGGTTTTTATATAAATAGTGGACTTATTAATAATCCTGTGGGAGGACAATTTCACTTCTCGCTTACACCGAATTATAATTGGCCTACAATTAAAACCGGAATTAGTTATCAAACCAACCTCAAAGAAAATAGGTTTATGAACGCTTACCTAAATTTACATCACCTTTTTGTGAGCTGTGATTTTAACGCTGACATCAATTCTTCTTTTAGAAACTTGGACTATAACAACAATATAGAACTATCCGTATATTCGGTTGAAACAAGTCTTAATTTCAACAATATAAGCGCAATTGTTGGCTTAAGTACAATTGACTTTAACAAAGTATCAGAAAATAAAAGTATTAATTCCGTTGGAGCAACATTAGGACTTGGAACTTGGATTGGACAACCATTTTTAATGTCAGTATCAGCAAAAACGACTATTTATAAAAACTTGAGTGAATATCACGCCGAAATAAAAAAACAGTACAAAGGAATTTATGGGTTTTTAAAATATTATAAAGTGAATGACTTTAACGAATTGAGTTTAGGAATCGGAATTGAACTAAGCTATTAACTAAACAAAAGATAAAATAAAAACCGCATTACAACACCGTGTATAATTCATTGCTAGTACTCGCCTACTTCTGAAAATCCTCACAGATTTTCAGTTTGGTGTGTATTTTCAAAGCCTGCCTGCCGACAGATAGGCTTAATGCTAAACCACGCAACTACTTATAGTCGAGATCGTTGTAACACATTTGAGAGAAACATATGAAAATTAAAATAATCACCCTGCTAGTCTTAATTATATTGATTTCCTGTAAATCTGACCCCAACAAGCAAATTGATGAGGGAAAAATAACAGAAAGTACGTACCATAGTAATGAAATTGGCTGGACAATGGAAATTCCTACAGGATGGAATGTAACTCACAAAGGTGTTTCAGACGAAAGAACTGAAAAAGGCTTGGAGGCAATTAAAGAATCAGCTGGAATTGATTATGATGCCAGTGGACTCAAACAACTTCTTAATTTTCAAAAAGATAGATTTCATATTTTTCAATCGACATCTGAGCCCTTTGAAATTGAATATGAAGGAGAGTGGGAAGATAATAACGAAGGGCTTAAGCAATTACTATATGAGACCTATGAAAGTCGAGGGATTAAAATCGACACATCATCTTCAACAAAAAAAATAGATAATCTAAACTTTGAAGTTTTTCATATTACTATGTATGGACCAGATGGTAAAATAATTCTCTATCAGGACATGTATAGTCGACTTATTAATGGTTTCGATTTTGGGGTCAATTTGAATTACATAAATGAAAAGGAAAAGAACGAAATGATGAAGGTTTGGAAGGAATCAAAATTTGAATGAAAGGTGAAAATACCAATTCGTTTCTAATTAATATAGGATATAGAAAGTTCAAATAAAGGATGACCAAGATTTAGATGATTCGCTTTTTCCAAATTATTTTCGGTGGTATTATCCTTAATTTTATAGGAGCCTCAATAAGATGGACTTATGGTTCTATTTGGAGGACTTTGTTCCGTAAACCCAAATTTACATTTAAAGAATATTTATATGGGCCAAAGAACTCCCGTGATTACTATGATAAAAATGCACATCAACTGAATAACAAATTAATTGGGATTTTTGCATTAGGTATCTTGGGCGCAATTATTGTAACAAAATCCTTGTAATAAAAGTTCAAATAAACTATGAAATATAGTATACCCATTCTTTTCTTAATAATTTTCTCATGTAAACCAGACTCCAAACCTGGGTTAAACACCGTTTCCGAAAAGACCAGCACATATGCCATGTACGGATTCTTAATAGAGGAATTTTCTTATTCTCAAGGGATATTACAAGAACAAATAATCCAATCATTGGGAGACGGAAAACTTAATGAAATTCCATCGGTTAAGGCTTATGATAGTTTAACCAAAATATATTTGAAATTTTTGAACCAAACAGAATCCGAATTGATGAACGCTTTGAATAGCGAAAGTGAATTGAACTATTCTGGGGGACTATCAAAAAAAGAATATGTAAACAACTACTTTTTTTCCAATAAAGACTACAGCCAAAAAGCAATTGAATTCATCTCTAAAACGGATCGCTATAGAAATGAAATAAAAAAATTAGGGCTTAACGATAACTTGAGAAGAAAAATTGACAGAACACTAAATACCGGGAGGATTACCAATAGAAAGGGGGAAAAAATCAAGCACATGGATTACTTTTTTAAAGACATGCCCTTAATAAGCGTTCTGGCTTACTTAGAGCATAAAGAAAAATGCGTGTTGGAATTTGAAAATGAATATTTAAAAAGTATCGAACCGAACGATTAAAAACCTACTGCCAACAAAGGCTATAAAGTATACTACTAAAAGCTCAAAAAAACCACCTCCCTTTCAACCAAAAATACCCATCAACGGGTATTTTTTTGTTTCCGATTTATTTTGATCTTAAAAAGCTCCATTTCTTTTTACGAATTCCAACGCTTTCCAATGGGCCCAAAGCAGCAAGACGGTGTGGAAAAGTTTTTGGAGCATCTAAAGAAATAAGTAAGAAAAATCAACAAAAAACTGTACTTTGGGAGGAGTATTTTAAGGAGGGAAAGCTGACGGTGACTAAGATTTGTGAACGGTTGGATATATCAAGGGTAAGATATTATAATTACTTAGGATATAGAGGGCTTTCTGGGAAGTTGAAAGCTTATAAAAAAGTTTGATAAGTATTAGAAAGCGGGTTTATCTTTAATAATTATACACGCTTATCGGTATTAATACGAGATAAACATAGAATGACGAATAACTACAACCCAGAAGTAAACGCAGGAGTCCACGCGAATATAGGTATGGATTTTCAAAAAAACTGCACCATTTATTTATTTCTCGAAAAATACCATCACTTAAAAAATCAAAAATATTTTATTATTCTAGAGCATTTGGAGGATATTATTTTCGGATACCTTGATAATCCTACAGAGCTTTCAAAAATAGAGACATATCAAGCAAAAAAATCCTCATCCAAATGGACAAACAGTGGGGTTTTAGGAATAATTAAAAAAATTACGGAAACTGGTCAATCAATTTTGAATGACCCTCATCCTAAAACAAATGATTTCGATCAAGAAAACTTTTTTGTTACAAATAATACAATTGAATTAAAATGTAAGGTGAATAAACAGTGGAATGTTTGTCTTATCAATGAATCCACAGAGAACCTCAGATATTCTGAGTTAGATCAAAATCTAAAAAACAAAGTAGAAAAAGGTTCTTTAGATATAAATTTTACACCTGAAAATATTTCGAATTTAGATACCCTAAACTTTAGATTCATTGACTTAGGAAGAACGCCGAAAGCACAATTGGAACAACTTAATGGAAAATTTGTTTCTGTTTTTGGCAATAACATAACTGACCATCTGGCAGCTTTACAAACGTTTTACTATGCATTAGTCGAAATTGAACGTGAATTCAATCAAGGAAATGTTGCAAAATTGAGCGACAACAAGAAACGAATTGAGTCCAGTGAAATCGTATCAATTATTAATGTTCTAACAAACAAGAAAAAGGCCTTTGACTTTTGGAGAGAGAAAAAAGATGAATTATGCCAAGAATTAAACATCAATTTATCCGAAGTAACAATGTTTGAATTACACTATGAAAATAGCTTTGATAAATTTAAGGACATCAAAGAGAGTGAACATCAAAAAATATTTGAATTTGTTTCTAAAAACAAGGGGATATTTAAATCATACATAACGGATAGAACTTGTATTGCCCATTTTCATTCGAAATTCAATAAGGAAAAATCCTCTACTCTATCCAAATTACAGCTTAAAGCTACAATTGCAGCAGCATATATTGAAGTAAAAAACATATTATGAAAACAACTCTAGATATAAATAGCATACTAGTTTATAGCGAAGAAAATAACAAATTCTTTCATACTGAATTCAAAAATAAACTCAACGTTATTTATGGCAAAAATACTGCCGGAAAAAGTACATTAATACAATTAATTCTTTATGCATTTGGTATAAATGACAACAAAGTAAAACTCGTCGAAATTTTATCGGAGCAGATTTTCGTCAGACTTGATTGCACAATCAAAAATGAAAAACTAGAGGAAAAATATGTTTTTCTAAGGCAAGATGAAACTCTTTTGATAAGAGACAGTAATGACAAGGTTTTAAGGTTTAATGGAATCAGCAGTGATAACTCTGCAGAACACATTAAACTAAAAAAGTACTTCAATAACCTATTCGATTTCAATTTACTTCTAGAATCTAATAGTGGCATATCAGATGCGCCAATAGAAACCATTTTCTTGCCTTATTATGTTTCACAGGAAGTGGGTTGGGTTTACCTTCGAAAATCTTTTAGCAACCTTAATTTCTACAAGAATTTCAAAGAAGATTTTCTCGATTATTATTTAGGTATAGAGAATGTTGTCGACAAGGATGAAAAAAGAAAAATTGAAAAAGAAGTTAACAGACTACAACAGCAGATTAAATTCTATACAGAGGTTGAAAAAGACAATAGAGACTTAAAGCTTGCTAATGTCATAGACCAAACTCTGGAAGGCAAAGCAAACCTGTTAATCTCTGATATCTCCAAAAAGAAAGACAATCTACTTAATTTGGAAAACACTTATGTTGGGGATTCCAACAAATTGACTTTCTATAATCAACGCTTGTCAGTAGTATCAAAAGTAAAACGTAATCATAAAAATCAGGAACCAGGTAAAGACAATTGTCCAACTTGTACTCAAATACTACCTTCAAATCTTGAAGACGTTTATTCATTCTTTCAAGAAGAAAACGATACTGCTAATTTGCAAAGGGATTTAAAGGATAAAGTCAAAAAATTGCAGTCTAGGCTCAATTCCTTAAATAAAAAAATTGAATCACATCGAGCTGATATAAAATCATCATATCTAACTTTTAATGAATATTCAGAAAACGGGTTGACACTAGAAAAATACATTGATAGTAAAGCGAATATTCAACTTTTCGAGAATTTGACTAAACAAATTGGTCAATTAACTATTGATTTGGAGATTGAAAAAGCAAAATTAAAAGAATATAAAACAGATGAAGAAATTCTCTTCGAGCGCAGCAAAAAAAGTAAAATTTTCAAAGACAAATATTTTACCTTTAATAGTAACCTTGGTCTACCATCACTAGAAGATGAGAGATTCTACCAGCTTTACGAAATTTCTTCTTTTCCATTTCAAGGAGTCCAATTACATCTGGCTGTTCTAAGTTATCATTTTGCTTTCAATTATTTATTGACTAAAACTACCGATGTCCACAGACTACCTTTTATACTTGACAGCGTTTTTAAAGAAGATATTGAAGGGGGAAATAAGATCAAAATTTTAAACTTTATAAACGATAATTTCCCAATAGATACTCAAACAATTGTATCAATAGCAGATGACAAAAATGTTGATTCTAGAATTGAACAATACAAAGTGGAAATATTTAAAGACAATGCTCATATGATTTGTATTGGAAATGGAACAAAAGAAAAAGCATTGCTAAAAGAAAATGATGATACTCAAAAGGAACTGATTGATGATAGTTTTGAAATTTTGGAAACAATATGAAGTAATAATGTCAATAACATGTAAAAAATATTGGCTTTCGTGTTTTACCAAAAATATTGAATAAAATGCAGGTCTGTAATATGCCGAAAAGTCGGTGCGAGAAAATCCTCAACTTTTCATATATCAGACTGTCACAAAAGTTAAATTAAATGATTTTAAAAACCCTCGCCCATTAAGAGTATGTTGGAAATCTTATCAATTATCATATATAATTTCTGTTGGGCGTTAGGAATATGGAAAATGTATTACAAATATTAGGAGCAACTGTTTTAAGTCTCGGAGGTGCAGGTGGGATATTATTGTTATTATCTAAGTGGTTTGGGGACCTTTTTGCGAAGAAACTGTTGGCAAAAGACGGTGCGAAATACTCTCAAGAGCTTGAAACGTTGAAGAATAATTTTCAAACGGAAATTGAATCTCATAAAGCATTTCATAATGAGAAATTAGAAATATTAAGAAAAAAATATCAATCAGAACTTGAATCCACAAAAGTTGAATTGGAGAAATCTAAGGTCTTATTTCTAAAGTACAGGGAAAGTCAGTTTCAAATTTACAATGAATTGTGGCAAAGCCTATGTGATTTGAAGCTCGCAGGAAATGGTCTTTGGGAAATTGCTAGCAAAGAAAAGCTCCAAAGGTTCATTGAGCAACTTAAAGTAACGAGAGAGTCTGTTGAAAAAAATGCTTTGCTCGTAGAAGATACAGATTATAGAAATCTCATAAAATGCATTGACGATTTTGAAAATTTTCAAATCGGTAAAGAAAGATTAATTGAACTAAGAAGAACTGAATTTCAACATTTGAACAATGATAATTTTCGGGATGCAATTTGGCATCAAACAGACTCTAACAGAGATATAAAAGAAAGGTTTGAAGTGGAACTGAACACTATTGCTAAATATCTTCGTAAACAAATAAAAGGTGAATAAACACACTGCCACAATGTTTATGGTGTAATGAAACTCCGTTATTGCTTAACGGTGCAAAAATTCAATTAAACGATATGATTAAATGAATATTCCCACCTTACCCACAGATAACCTCTATAAGTTCACAGCTATTTTCGGACTCATTATCATATCGTTTGGCCTTTATATAATATCCATTGGAAATACTAATTACTTGGAAAGAAAGAAACAGCTGGCATCCACTGATTTTGAGTTCTTTCAAGATTCTGTGAAATATGCATTTAAAAGAAAAATATATGATTCCTTATCACAGCAATGGAATGAAGAGGCACTTTCTGGTAACTATAGTTTGGAGTACTTAAAAAAACGTTTAAAAAGAACCGAAAATCTATATAGTGAAGTTAAAATTTTACATGAGGAAGTAATCAAAAACCAACTTCTCCTAGTCAAAAGACAGTTTGATTTAGAAGCTGTTGAGTATACAACGAATAAAAACAATAAAATGGCAATTCTTTTAATTGTCATAGGTACAATTCTAATTAGTTGGGGTTTCATTAATTGGTATAAAAAACATCAACTATATATAGATGCTGAAATCAAGTGTAAAGGCGAAAGTTTTGTTAAACAATTGAATGCACGTAAGAAAAAAGAAGAGTAAAGAGTATCTAACTGAAAATGAAATTCCATGTCCGATAACGAAAACACAGGTGATGGAAGAAAATTGGGATGCCAGATAGTGTTTCAGCTAGAGATTATAATGATGGAAGCTTCGACCTAACAATAGATGGTCAAGCCATTAATGAAGTATCACTCGATATGTGGAAACCTTTTTTATGCCCAACCCTTCGCCATCTTTTATTTCCGAAATTCCGGAACACAGTAGAAGGTATTTTGAAAAACTTCAATAGTTTACAAAACGATGTACAAAACAAAAGTCTGGATACATAAGAATAAAGAAGATGCAATTTCAAATAAGGGAGACTTCTGGCTTGATTGCACCTTCATAGATAAGCCTACAAATGACAACATAGTAACAATTACAGAAGAACTGATAGTTGATATTCAGGACGAATTAATTTGGAATAAAGATTACGGACCTGGTGAGTATAAAATTTTTAAAGCTCTAAATATATTTAACCCGCACCAACATGATGGTTTTTCGTATAGTGTAATGGTTTATAAAGTTCAATAAAACGATTTTTCAAATTGAAAGAAGCTCATTGTCCAATTTGCTAACGTAAATTCCAAGTTGACCTGCCTGCCCTCCTAAGATAGGCAAACCAGCAGGTAGGAATCGTAGCGAGGACCGCTAGGCAAAAACATTTAGAAATGGCAAGAACATCACGTTGGAATCATAAAAACACCAAGAACGGTGTTTGGGAAATAGAGCTATCCTCATGGAAATACTTTCATGATTATATAACACAGGAAATGTTAGACTATTCCCACTATATCTGGAGAGGGCAAAGAGATTCAGAATGGAGACTTGAAACAAGCCTAGATAGAGAGTTAAAACGTAAAAGAAAAGATAAAAGGAATACTCTCGCTAAAGAGCATTTAGAAAACTTCAAGTATGCAGTTAGAGGAAGGAGAGGTAAAAACCCTCAAGAGTTACAAGATGAGAATGATTGGTGGGCGCTTGGACAGCATACTGGATTATCTACACCACTTCTTGATTGGACCGAATCACCCTTTGTGGCATTATATTTTGCAATGGAAAAATCAACTAAAACTTCTAAGGGCAAAAGAGCTGTGTATGCCTTAGGAAATAGTCGTGTTGCCAATAGTAAAATTACCAAATCATGGACGTCTTCCGAAAGACCTCCTATTTTAGAAAGAATAAAACCTTTGCAAGATGAAAATGATAGACTAGTCAGCCAGTCTGGACTTTTTACCCGGACACCATTAGGCGTGACGGTTGAAGATTGGGTAGACCAAAACCGTAAAGGTGCAACGTCAGGGGCATTAATAAAATTGATAGTCCCAGAAAAAGGACGTCTCGATTGTCTTAGAACACTTAATAAAATGAATATTAATCATTTAACATTGTTTCCTGACCTTTATGGTTCGAGTGGTCATTGTAACAAACAACTTGAAATCGACAAATATTGAACTTTACCTAACAAAACCTAAACTACATTAAAACACAGCTTGGCCTAGACCGTTTCAATCTTTTATCCCCTACTCCACCACCACCGGCTGCGTCCAGGCCCGTTGGTATTCGTTCTCGTCAAAAACATTGGGGTTGCTTTGGTCCGAAATCACCTTGGTGCGGACAAACAGATAGCTGTCGGTTAGCTCAAAGGTGGCCTTGGTGCCCGCTACGCGCTCTACGATCTTCGACTGCTTTGTGGCCCGCTCCAGGCCGATCAACTGGATCTCATAGCTGACGCCCGGTTCGGCATCCACTTCGATGGTAAGGGTGCTGTCCTTGTGTTCCAGTTTCTTTAGCACCACCCCGGTAGAGGCATAGAAGTGGCCCTGTTCCATGGCGTCAATGATCCCGGCCGCACTGAGGCTATCGGCCTGCACCATGACCCAGCCCCGGCCCGGATTGCCGTTCTCCTTGTTGTATCTATGGTAGTGGTGGCTGTCGTCCGCGGCAACACCATATAATAGGGGTTTCCCTTGCTCCAGGTAGGACGCGTTGATCAAATCCCACATCGCCTCCGTGCCCAAGTGGGTGGCATCGCCTTCGTTATTCACCAGCGGGTGACCGTTATAGACCTCAAAAAAGCGCACGCCCCGGATCTGGGTAAAGTCGGCCGCGGTGATGGCATAGCCGTAATTGGGATGGTTAATATGCGGCAAGATGGGGACCCCGGTGCTTTTGCGCTGTTCCAAAATGGCGTCAATGTTGTTTTGGATGACCTCCACCACACTGGCCCCGGGCTGGGGAGCTATCTTTTCCTGGATGTTGGCGGCGTTGATATGTATGGGCTTGTCCTGGTAGGCGGTGGTAATTTCCTCGGAGGGCAGGATCAGAAAGCGGCCCGCTTCCTCGAACAGGGGGCGGTATTCCTCTAGGGTCTTTAATTTTACCTGGGTGTTACCCGCACTATCGCTTCGATGCTGCACCCAATCTTCCCCATAGGTGTTAAGGTAGTCCTTAAACCCTTTTTGTATATGGGTACGTTTGGAAAGGGTGATCCATTGTTCCCCCTCGTTCAGGGTATTGTGGTCCGACAGTACCGTAAACTGATAGCCCCGGGCCTTGTACCATGCCATAATGACCTCCGGGAATTCATTGCCATCGCTCCAGTAGGAGTGCGCGTGCAGATTGCCCTTATACCATGCCTTGGTCGGTTCCGGACCGGAGGTGCAGGAAAAGGCCACCAAACTTAGGGTGATCAGGAAGTATGTGCCACTGTTTTTTGTCTTCATTGCTTTGTTTTGTCGGGTGTTTTTGCGCCCTAAATTTACGTTAATCCTTCCTCTTTCTACCCTTCCACCCACGACGCTCGTTTCACTCTACAGGAAGCACTTTCGTTGCATACGTTTTTCAACCCCTCCGACCCCGACGCTCGCTTTGCTCGGTCTGGGCCACCTCCCCTTAACTAAGGGGAGGAGCTTTTGTGTTGTCTCATTTAGGGTGTTTTACGTTATAAAAGGGAGCAGTATTTAAGCTCCCCTACTTGGCAAGGAGGGGAATGAATCACGCCTCTGGCGTGAGAAAGGGGAGGTTTTTTTGTTTTCATTTTTTGCATGTTCATTGCTAATTGTTTATTGTCTTCACTACTTTATGATGACCTTCCTCTTTATCATCGATCCATCCCCGAGCTCCATGACCAGAAAATAGACGCCCGCTTGTTTCCCCGAAAGATCAAGTTCATAAGTGTGGTCATCCTTTCTAAGGGCAGGTGGAACCAATACCCGGCCCGTTGTATCGAACAGTTGAAAACTTGTCCTGGTCCCTACAAAACGTGAGGAGCGGAGGGTGAGGAGACCATCCGTGGGGTTGGGAACCACCCTAATCATTCCACCGGACCAGGGGAGCGCTACGGCCAGTTTCCCCTCACAGGCCACACTGGAAAGGACCTCTACGATGTCCCCCTTGTTTACTGCCACGGAAAATTTCTTGGTATCGTACTGCCCGATGATCCTATCGTTGACCTTTACCGTATAGGGCGCCGTGCCCGAAGCGATCTCCACGGATACTTTGTTGGGGCTACTGCTCCCCGTGCCCAGCGAGGTCTTGCCGGCCAGTACGGGGGCCGCTGCCACCATAAGCTCAAAACATTGTTGGTAAGCGGAGCCTTTGACGGCGATGCATACGGGATAGGGGCCCGGGGGCAGGTCCGTTACCTTGAGTTCCTTTGTAAAATCATGGGTCTTGTCCTTTACCGTGGCGGTATATTCAAGTTCCTGTGCGGTGCTGATTTGGATCGCGCCGTTGTCCCTGCCCTTGCAGGTCTCGCCCACGGCCCAAAGCTTAAAATTGTCGCCCGCCAGTGCGTCCTCGGCACGGACCACCCTTACTTTGAAGGTATGGACCGCCATACCCCCGTACTTGTCCCTTGCCGTAATGGTAATGACGGCAACGCCCGTGCCCTCTTCCGTAAGGAGCAAGCTTCCTTGCCCGGAAAGGCTTGCTGTTACCACACCGGCATTGGCAGAGGCGACGGTGACCGTAAGCTCATGCCCGTCGGGATCCGTAAAAAGACCGTCCAGATCTAGGGTATGGATTCCAAAACCCTCATTAAACTCCTGGTCGGGAATTTCCCTGCTTACTATGGGGGAACGGTTTCCTTCCGTAACTACGGCCACAGCAAAGACATCTGTTGCAACACCGCCATGGCCGTCGTCGGCCGTTAGGGTGATGTCGGTGATACCGGGACCCGTTTCGGTCAGCTGCAGTTGGCTGCCGTCCTCGGATACGGCCACGCTGACCACCGCCTCCTTGTCCGGGACCGCACTGAAACGAAGGGCATGGCCGTCCCCATCGGCAAACACCCCGCCCAGCTCAAGGTTATGGGTCTTAAAACCCCCGTCCATCAGTTGGTCCGGGATGCCGGCCACTATGGTCGGCAGCCGGTTGTTCATATACCAGGCAATCCTGTTGTCCGCAGTTGAGGCCGAGAGCACATCCAGGTCCCCGTCCCCATCCAGATCGCCCGTCTGGACCGAACGGGCACCGTCCGCATCGGTGGAGATCATTAATTGTTCCCCAAAGTTGCCGGCCCCATCGTTCTCGTACCACGCAATCTTGTCGTCATTGGCAGAGGCCGAGATTACATCCAGATCCCCGTCGCCGTCCAGATCTCCGGCATACACGCAAGAGGCACCGTCCGCCTCGGTGGAAATGATTCGTTGCTCCCCAAAACTGCCCTGGCCGTCGTTTTCGTACCAGGCAATCTTGTTGTCGTTGAACGAGGCCGAGAGCACATCCAGGTCCCCGTCCCCATCCAGATCGCCCGTATGGACCGATTGGGCACCGTCCGCATCGGTGGAGATCATTAATTGTTCCCCAAAGTTGCCAGCCCCATCGTTCTCGTACCAGGCGATCTTGTCGTCATCGGCAGAGGCCGAGATCACGTCCAGGTCGCCGTCCCCGTCCAGATCACCGGCGTGTACGCAAGAAGCACCGTCCACCTCGTTGGAGACCATTAATTGCTCCCCAAAACTCCCATCCGTGTTGTTCCGGTACCAGGCGATCTTGTTGTCGTTGAACGAGGCCGAGAGCACGTCCAAATGCCCATCGCAGTCCAGATCGGCCGTATGGACCGAACGGGCGCCGTCTATTTCAGTGGAAATGATCCGTTGTGCCCCAAAATGGCCCTGGCCGTCGTTTTCGTACCAGGCAATTGTGTTATCATCGAACGAGGCAGAGAGCACGTCCAGGTCCCCGTCCTTGTCCAAATCCGCTGTATGTATGGAAGTGGCACCATCCGCCTCGGTGGAAATGATCCCCTGTTCCCCAAAATTGCCAGCCCCGTCGTTTTCGTACCAAGCGATCTTGTCATCATTGAAGGAGGCAGAGAGTATATCCAGGTCGCCATCCTTGTCCAAATCCGCTGTATGTACGGAAGTGGCACCATCCGCCTCGGTACCGATTCTTGTTCCTTTAAAGCTGAGCTCATGGTCTATCACGGCCGTCTTGGCACGGAAGGTCCAGGTGTATACATGCGGTCGTAATCCCTGCATAATGGCTACGTTTACCCGTTCCCCCGCCTTAAAGGGTTGTTCCGGATGGAAATTGACCGTGCTGCCCGAGACTCTAAAACTGCCTTCCGCCGGGCCGCTCTCTTCCCCGCTTACCCGAAAGCTTTCCGAGTTGATCGTGCCCGGATCGGGGGGAAAGCTGAAATGCACCTCGATATCGGCATTTTCCGGGATATCCGTACTGTTGGGCAGGGGCGAGACCGAAACGATGCCCAATCTTCTTTCCAGGGTATTGTTATACACGGAGATCTTGCCATCGGGGGACGAGACCGAAAGTATATCGGGGTCCCCGTCTCTGTCCATATCCGAGGCACGGACCGATAGCGCACCGGCCACAATGTTGGAAACGATCTGTTGTTCCCCAAAACTCCCGGCCCCCTCGTTCCGGTACCAGGCGATCGTATTGTCCCAGGACGAAGCGGAGAGCACATCGGGCCTGCCATCGCTGTCCATATCCGCCGTATAGACCGATCGAGGCCCTTTCGGCATGGTGCTGATCAGTTGTTGGCCGCCGAAATTCCCCCCGCCAAGGTTACGGTACCAGGCGACCTTGTTATCCAGAAAGGAGGCCGAGAGCACGTCGGGCCTGCCGTCCCGGTCCAGGTCGGCCACAGCAACCGATAGGGCGCCGTCCGCCGCCGTGGAGATGCTCCTCAGATTATTCTGCGGTTCCCCAAAATTGCCCTCCCCCAGGTTTTCGTACCAGGCAATGGTGTCATCGTCCCAGGAGGCCGAGAGCACGTCCTGGTCCCCGTCGCCGTCCAGATCGGCCGTATAGACCGCCCGGGCGCCCAGTGCGGCCGTGGAGATGATCCTTTGTCCCCCAAATTTGCCCTGCCCGTCGTTTGGGTACCAGGCGATCTTCTTGTCACGATAGGAGGCCGAAAGTACGTCCAGGTCCCCGTCACCGTCCAGGTCGGCCATATGGACCGATTCGGGATGGTCCACCCGGCTGCTGATGATCCTTCCGTTCCCAAAACTTCCGTCCGTGCCGTTCCGGTACCAGGCGATCTTGCCCGCTCCTGAAGGCAACTTCACCTCGGCGGAGACGATATCCGGGTATCTGTCACCGTCCAGGTCTCCCGTATATATGTCCCGTATAGATATCCCGTGGATAACGTCCGAGAACACGGTCCGTTGTTCCCCAAAATTCCCTGTGCCGTCATTGGGGTACCAGGAAATCTTATTGTCCAGATAGGAGGCCGAGAGCACGTCCTGGTGCCCATCATCATCCAGATCGGCCGTATGGATCAAAGTGAAATTGTCGGTCGGGGCACTGATGACGTTCCTGTCCAGACTTTCCATATTCATATTATAGTAGGCACTAATTTTATCATCCCGGTAGGAAGCGGAGAGCACGTCCAGGTCCCCGTCATCGTCCAGATCCGCTGTATGGACGGATCGGGCGCCCCTTGCAGCAGTGCTGATCGTTCTTTGATTGTTGGACAGGTCGCCGACAAAATCCCCATCACCAAGATTTTTGTACCAGGCGATCTTGTTATCCCCGGCCGAGGCCGAGAGTACGTCCAGATCCCCATCGCCGTCAAGGTCCGCCGTATGGACAGATCGGGCATAAATGGCCGTGGCACTGATTATATGTAGTACAAATACACGTGAACTAGTTACTTCCCTGTTTTCGTACCAGACGATCTTGTTATCCCTGACGGAGGCCGAGAGCAAGTCCATATCCCCATCCCCGTCCAGATCGGCCGCATGGACCGAGCTGGCACCGCTTGCTATGGTACTTATCGTTTGCTGCCCACCAAAGTTTCCTTCCCCATCGTTCTTGTACCAGGCGATCTTGTTGTCATTGTAGGAGGCCGAGAGCACGTCCAGGTCCCCATCCCTGTCCAGATCGGCAGCATGTACCGATCGCGCGCCATCTGCCTGGGTAGAGATAAGATGGTTCTGGAATCTCCCCTCGCCCAAGTTCTCGTACCAGGCAATCTTATCGTCCGCGGCCGAGGCCGAGAGCACGTCCATGTCCCCATCGCGGTCCAGGTCGGCCGCATACACCGATTGGGCTGTCTTTGCATCTGCATTGATCAGCTGCTGGTTGGTCTCTCGATCACCAAAATTGCCCCTGCCAAGGTTCTCGTACCAGGCGATCTTGTGGTCATAGGCCGAGGCCGAGAGCACGTCCAGGTCCCCGTCATTATCCAGATCGGCCGCATATACCGATTGTGCGCCAGCTGCCTCGGTAGAGATAAGATGATTACGGAATTTTCTCCCGCCCAGGTTCTCCGACCAGGCGATCTTGTTGTCACTTTCCGAGGCGGAGAGGATGTCCATATCCCCATCCCCGTCCAGATCTGCTGCATGGACAGAAGTGGCCCAAGAAGCATGGTGATTTACCACGACCGGAGCCGTATATTCGATCCTGTCCTCCTCCCTGGGAAAAACAGCATTTATCGCGTCGGCATAGGGTTTGGTCTTGGTATGGCTGTACCGGCCCGCATTTTCGTAGAGCCAATAAAAGCCCCCGCCGAGCCTACTATCGCAGTCGTTCTTCCAAACGGCCATTTTGGCCTTTACTTTTCTTGGATCTGTCCATGGAATTTTAGGTTTGGTATACGAAAGGCCGGGGTACACCGGGATTCCAAAATCCCATTTGGAGTCACAGGGATTGTTTACCGCTCCTCCGTCATAGCACTGCAGGTAGTTCCGATCTATATTGCCCGGATAAGCTGAATTTACCTCATTGACCAGATCCTTCCAATAGCCTGCTCTTGTATAGGGAACAATGCTGTTCCTATACCCAAGACTGGCCAACATCTTGGTAAGTGCCGCTGTAGAGGACAGGTGGTAAGAACTTTCATCGTCATTGTTGAATGCCTCGATGCCCGGGATGGCCTCCTTTAGGGCCGCAAAGTTCTTGTAGAATACACTTTCCTCACCAAAGGCCTCTTCACCGCCTTCCTCGTATACCTCCCTGATGATCCCCCCGGGCACGATCATAAATTCGAGCCGGGAAACGGTGGTGGGCGCGGTCTTGAGCTGTGCAACTCCTCTTGCAAATTTCCGGGCCAAAAGATTAGTCCCTCCTACGTAGGCCCCGTTACTTGCCAGCAGGACACTTCCACCCCCGTGCCAACCGGTGCCCGCTACAAGGTCTCCGTTTTTTTCAATATTAAGACCGACAATAACAAGGGTGGAAAAGCCGGAGGAGCGCAGGTCGTCTATAACGGTTTGCTCCCTGAGCCATAGGGATTCGGCCTGTACGTATATCATGGCATCCTGGCCTGCAAGCCGGAACATTATGGTCAACAAGACGAGCAGGAAGCTGAGGTGTTTGAGCAGTTTTTTTGTCTTCATGGCTTTGAATTTTCCGTTTGTTTTAGTTTTTTGCCCAAAGCCGTGGGAACGGCAAAAACCCCTGCGTTCCCTAGGGGAAAAATACAAGGGTCCAAAGGCGGTCCGTAATCTACGGTCTTGCTTTGGGAGGGCAGGCCTGGAGCCTTATTTCTAATCCAGACCCGCAGTGATTTCCTCCAGTTCCGCTATGCTGATCGTATCGTCATAGACCCCGGCCCCTACCTGGTAGGGGAGGCCGGCTACCGAGATGATATAACTGATCTTGCGGGAGGGGTTGCTTTCCCCGGGCCTGGGCCGCCTATAGGCCACCCAGCCCCCGCCCCATTGTGCAGCTTTTAGGCATAGGGCACGTCCGTAGGGTGTCCCCTTGTCATCGATACGTTGGGAGACCTTGGCCTGCTGCAGTTCCGGAAAAGCGGGAATGGCCAGGATGCTATCGGCATCACAGTCCAGCACAAACACGTAGGTGTCCTTCCAGCTAAATTCCGAATTGCTGTCGCGAAGGATTGCCAGGCCCTTTTCCCCTTGTGCTTCCAAGAGTGCGGCGGCCTTGAGCACCTTGGCGACCACCTCCGAGGGTGTTGCCCGCTGCTGCTGCTTTTCCTTGTCCCTGTTACAGGCCGTCCGAAGGACCACTGCCAGGAGCAGCAGTCCCATGCCGGCAACGCCTATGTTTTTATAACTCATTCACACATAAATTTTTCTCCTGGCCCACCCATTTGTGCACCTTGTCCAACCAGCTGTGGAGCGCAAGGCGCTCGTCTTCGATAAGGGGCTCCGCAAAAAGTTTGGGGATCGGTATTTTCATTGTGTTTAGATCCATGTACACTCCCTGTACTTCGCGGTTTGGTAAAACCCTAGGTGGGGAGTTGGTTTTTCTACCCTTCCACCCCTGACGCTCGTTTCACTCTACAGGAAGCACTTTCGTTGCATACGTTTTTCAACCCCTCCGACCCCGACGCTCGCTTTGCTCGGTCTGGGCCACCTCCCCTTAACTAAGGGGAGGAGCTTTTGTGTTGTCTCATTTAGGGTGTTTTACGTTATAAAAGGGAGCAGTATTTAAGCTCCCCTACTTGGCAAGGAGGGGAATGAATCACGCCTCTGGCGTGAGAAAGGGGAGGTTTTTATGAGGAAAAAGGGAAGAGCGATGAGGGGTTGGTCCAGAGATCAGAGATCAGAAATCAGAAGTCGGAACTGCCGACTGTCAACATACACCGCAGCCTGTGCCTCCGCTATCCACGTTTCGTCAAAACTTCAGTGGAGACAGAAGCTAAGGCGACATCCGGATGGCGTAGGTGTGCCGACTGCGTACTGTTTACTGTTAATTGTTCATTAGTACCTATATTGCACGGGAATTGATTTTTTCTCTCTTTAAATCAACTAAATGCCAACCCGTGATTTTGTTGTTGTACGCGATGTTCCCTACAAGGATGTCAAATCGGCACTTACCCAGTGGATAGCCCTATATGCGGACAAGCTTTCCCAACAACTTCGGTTTCACCTGTACAGGCAGGACGCCTATCACGTCATTTCCGTTGACGGGGAGCTGAACAATGAACTGTTCTTCTTTCTGGTGAATTACTTAAAATACCCGGAAAACATACGCTATGATGTGGATGTTGCCGGATTTACAACAGGCGACGCGTCCGGGAAATTGGAAGGGCAGGACGTATTGGTCTATATCCCTGAGGAAGATACCGAATATGACGTGGTCTATGTGGTGACGGGTGCCCAAGCGCACTATAAAATTGATTTTGGAGGTGGTATGCATCCTTTAAAAGAAGGGCGAACGTATACGGATGCTGCGGTTGATTTTTCCGGGAGTCCAGAAGTTTTAAAGGTTTCCAAGCGTATCTCGGACAAAACGGTACGGAAAGGAATATCCTTTTTTGAGGTGGGTTGGCGTTTTAAATTTATGGTCGCCCTGGTATTGGCAGCCCTCATAATCCATTTTCTCTTGCCCAGTATCATTAATGATCCCAAGTTGTATGACAAGACTTCCACGCTTTTATATTTTGGCGTTGGCATGTGGTTTTTTATGGATGCTGAAATGCTACAAAAAGATTCCCGCTACCTAGCCTGTCTGGTAATTGCTTTTGCAATTTTCGTTTATGGATTTCATGTTAAGGAGCAGTTACAATCAAGATTAACCAATCGGATTGAGCCCTTTATAATCATGCCACTCACGCTTTTAATGCTCCAATGGCCCAGCCGTAGATTGTACAAATTATTATTTAAACGGGAACCAGCTGTTGACAAGAAGGGAAAGTTTGCCGATATGGTGTATTCTTTAGTTCTTGTTTTCGGGGCAATATTTCTACCGTTTCTGATCGTGGACTTTTTAAAAGAACACTTTTGAAAAGGGCAGTGGTTTTTTCTACCCTTCCGTCCCTGACGCTGTTTGGAATTGCGGATGATGGATTACTGGTAAGTCGTGCAAAAGCCCTCACCTCGGTCCTCTCCCAGAGGGAGAGGAGACTTCTCTGCACAAAACCCCCTTCTCCCTGGGGAGAAGGTCCGCCCACCACAGGCGGGTAAACCGGCAGGCTGGGATGAGGGGTTGATTCAGAAGTCAGTGGTCAGAAGTCGGAGCCTCTAACCGTCAAATCGAGTGATTTTTCGGAATGAAATGAAGAAAAATTGTATCGAGATTCGGTGGTTCGGCCAAAAAACACTGTTCTCGATACGATCTTCCACGCTGTACACAATCGGTACAGCCGAGCCGATCACTCGAACTGACGTGGTTTTTATACTCACTCAATCGGCTATTTACCTCATTGTAGTTTTTTCAAACAAATTCAAATGATTAGGTTTGAGAAAAGGAATACCATGAAAAAAACGCTTATTCCCATCGTCTTAATTTTATGTCATCTAGTGGCCAAAGCGGATACTTGGATCGATCCCAGCTGGAAAAAAATGATTTCGGGGTCTCATGCCATTGCCCTAATCGAATATGCAAGTGATGGTGACTTCAGGGCCCAAGCCAGGGTTCTTCAGGTGTATAAGGGCAAGCTTGGTCTGGATACGATCTGGATTTCGGGTTTTAGCAATAGATATGGCCCCATTGATACGGTAAGGGTTGGAGATAGGTACATTGTATTTCTCATCAAAAACAAGCCAACAAAGGAAAATCTCGATTACTGGAACCAGAAAATTAAGGAAGACAAATCATTGATACCCTATGTTGAGGCCATAAAAAAAAAGGAAGCATTTTATGTTTGGTCACCCACCTCCGGGGATTTAAAGGTTAGAAACCGCACTGTACAATATGATTTGCTCCAAACCACTTACCATGAGGACCAACAATTCTATGCCATGGACGAATTTGAACGATTCCTTAGGGCGTCCTATAAAAAACGTGCCGGCTTTCACAAAGTGTCTTTGGCAACCCTTAAGAATAACATCAATACCAATAGGGCCGCACAGCTTTTGATGATGCTGTATTTGACCAACTACAAAAAATACGAGTCCCTCTATCAACAAATTAGGGAAACAAACCTGGATAATTCCCATTATGCACTTGCGAAGCTTTTGGGAAATATCGCTGGGGACAAGTCGCGAAAACTATTGGTCGATCTGCTCGACAGTCAGAACAGCATTGTCCAAGGAGAGGCGGTGAGACAGCTTTCAAAGGAGCCGTCGGATTTTATCGGTCCTATTTTGCTTTCCAAACTACCCGTGGCAGGCGAGGAAGGCTTTTTTCCAGGAAGTATAATGGATCCTGTTAGAAACACGCTGGATGGCGGAAAAATAGAGATTATAAAGGCACTGGGCGAACTCGATTACAAACCGGCCATTCCCGAGCTTCTTCCCTTATTGGAAACAGACAATGAGTATCTATTTACCATCACATTTGAAGTATTGGACAAATTGGGTACAAGAGACTATATCCCCTACTTGAATGCGCAGCTCCTAAATCTTGATTCCGATCTTACTCGCGGGATTTGCGACCTTATAACCGAACGGAACCTTACCGAGTGCATTCCATCTTTAATGTCCTTCGTTTCAAATCACGATAGATCCATCCATCCATCAAAAGAGTATACCATATCTTTTCACTCAGGATTGGGTGCATTCAATACTCCGGAAGTTAGGACCTTCCTTATGGAAGATTTCGAGAAAGTTTTGGCAATGGAACGGGAAGGTAGCATCGACAATAAAAAGGATTGGATCTTGGGATATATCCAAACGTTCGACCAACTTAAAATGACCGGGATGAAACCAAGCGTTTTTGATGCCATGTTCGAGTATTATGGTTTCAATAGTGCTTTTAAAAAGGATACCACCTTATTCCGAAAAAAACTGAAATTGGAAGAGGCATTCAAAGACAGGCTTGCGAAATTCATGGAAGAACCGATAATAGACAGAATTGATGTTCAAATACAGATCGATTCCTTACCCCATTCCAACGAAATCCTGGATTATTCGCTGAATATCGTTGTTGATACGGACAAAAGGAAGTGGAAAGAAGTTCATCCCATCTTTGACGGTATTCGGGACAAGATGATCGCTGCTGGGTACGACAAGAATGCATTAAGGCTTACCACCGGTAATATGGTTCAGGATCTTGGGGGCGCTAAACCCATTGCATTTAGGGATAATCTAATGTTGGCGTTCCTAGATTACATTTCGAGCAATCCGGACAAAATGGACTTGGTATTTTTAAAACAGTTACGGCAATACGAATACGCAAAATCGGATTATGGCAAAAGAAGATTAAACAACGCCATTGACACTTGCGAAGCAATGTTGTGGGTCAAGAAATAGGATTATTAAGGTGCGGGGTAAGGCCTATTTTGATAATCATCCAAAAATTTACGAACCCAGAACCGTCAAATCGAGTGATTTTTCGGAATGAAATGAAGAAAAATTGTATCGAGATTCGATTTTTTTCTACCCTTCCGTCCCCGACGCTCGCTCTGAATGACAATACACCTTCATTTGTCATTCCGAGCCTGCGAGAAATCTCTAGTTTCAATACCTGCTCTATTGATTATTGTTCATTGCTAATTGTTTACTGTGAACTGCTTACTGTTTACTGTTAATTGAAAAAAGAGCCCCTGATCCCACACAGAAGCTCTTTCAAACTAACTAAACAAACACCACTTAAAGTTTTATGAACTACAGGGTCGTTTAACACCTGTATACTTACTATACGGGAAAAGTGATGGGAACCCTAGGTGGGGGGGTGGGCTTTTTAAGGGATGAGGGAAAAGGGACGAGCTGCTGGACCTACAAAAGAATTAAAAACACCATACTAGGCGGCGTAGCGGATTACTCGAACTAAAGTGATTTTTGAATTTAATTATGTTTTATATCCGAGCAATCAGCTTTAAGCTTATAAAAATGCTACGAAAGATAATTCCAAATTTATTTTTAATGTAATTCTATTATTCATATCATTGTAATAAGGTCTAAGCTTATAAATCAACTATGAAACATAAAAACATCTCTACTCAATCAAGTGAGTTGCTATCCTATTTTAATAAGATGGATAAGGCATGTTTCAATAATTCAGAAGCATTAAGGGTTTTTCCTGATACTGCAAGTACAACGGTATATCAACTTCTCAGTGATATGACCAAGAGAGGTCTTTTGATGAGGATTAAAGATGGGATATATTACATTATACCCTATGAACAGGATGCAGAACAGTTTATGCCGGAATGGCATTTGTTGGCAGGATGTTTGGTAACCAGATGTGAATACTATATTGGCTATTATTCAGCTTTACAAATACATAATTTGATAACCCAACCTTCTCTCAAAGAACAAATTGTTGTTTCCAAGCAGCAAAGGCCATCAACAATTTTAGTGAAAGACGTACCCTTCCAGTTTATTTATCATAATGAAAAACATTTTTTCGGATACAAAAAAATTTGGATAGACCATTTCCATAAAGTGTTTTGTTCCGATTTAGAGAAAACCATTATTGACTGCTTGTTCAAACCTGATTATGCGGGAGGAATTGTAGAAATCGCAAGGGCGATATTCACATCTCGAGACAAAATCAACTATCAAAAGCTTTTGGAATATTCCAGAAAGTTCAGATCTCAAGCCGTAATCAAAAGATTGGGATTTCTATTAGAAGTACTTGAGATTGACACACCGATAATTAAACAATTACAAAAGCAAAAGACCCTATCATACGTATTGCTAGATACCGAATTGCCAAAGTCTGGTCAGCTAGTGAGCCGTTGGAGTATTCAACAAAATCTGGAAATTGAAACAATTAAATCTGCCCTTTATACGTGATTAAGCCAGGAGAAATACAGCAAAAAGCAGGTATGGTCGGTGTGCGTGATCAGCAGATTGAAAAAGACTATATCCTATCTTGGATTTTACTAGGTGTTTCTCAACACCGTGAGCTCTTAAAAGTCCTAGTTTTCAAAGGGGGTACAGTGCTAAAAAAAGTATATTTTCCGGATTATCGTTTTTCTGAGGATTTGGACTTTACATTAGTCAATAACGAAATAACAAACAAGGAAATATTCCAATGGTTTTCAGAAGCCTTTGAATTCATTCTTGAAGAAGCAAACATTCCATTGGAAATTATTGATGATAACCAACATGAAGACGGCGGAATAAATTTTTATATCAGTTATATAGGGCCGTTGGGCGGATTGGGAGCACATAAAAAAGTAAAAGTAGATATCTCTAGGGATGAGCTACTTCAGTTTGAACCCGTTCTGAAAGATGTGATTTTAAGTTATTCAGACCTAAAGGTGCATCAATTACTTTGTTATTCTTTAGAAGAAGTTCTTGTAGAAAAGATGCGTTCAATAATGCAACGAATGCAGTCCCGTGATTTTTTTGACATCTGGTATTTGTTGGAGGTTCATCAAATGGATGTGGGTTTTTATATAAATGAATTTAAAGCAAAGTGTAAAAGTAAGGGAATTGACCCAACACAATTTCATACAAAACTTGAACAGAGAAAGGCACAATATAAAGGACGTTGGCAAAAATCAATGGCCAGCCAAATAAAGAATTTACCCGATTTTGATATGGTGGAAAGGGAAACAGTTAGACACTTGAAAAAGTTATCATGGTGAATAATAGGGCAATGAGCAAAACAAAAATCATATTGACCCATGTCACTTTATTTATTCTACTTTCAATTGCCCTTTTCTTTTCGGCAGAATCCATTCTTAAAACGTTCGCTCCCGATATTCACCATGTTCAAATGTGGATAACCTTTATCTTCCTGGGAACCGCGACAATTTTCATTCTTCTGTTGATTTCTTGTATACTGTTTATACTCAAATCAAGAAAATCCGAAAACAGACCTTAATGAAGTTTCAGGAAAATTTAAAAAAATTTGTTTTAGGCCTTACCGGGATATCTCTACTATTCATGTTATTGATACTTATTGCAGGTCTTACTGCAATTGTGTATCTAATATTGACCTTTCTTGAATTTATTAACCAATAAATACGTCCTGTGCAAATGGTAACAACCAGCCTCAGCGGACCGGTCCCTTACTCCCCCTGGACAAAGCAAAATACGTATCTTTAGGTACAAACCAACAAGCCATGAAGAAATCCTATCCCATACTCGTGATGGCCTTATCCCTTATTTTTTTGGGATGCGGCCCATCCACCAAAACCAAGAACGATTCCTCCGATACGGGTAGGGCCACGCCCTCGCCACGCCTGAGGGTCTTACAGGCCGACTCCCCCGAAGAGCAGGAAGCCTTGAACGAGGCCTTTCTAGGGGTGACCAACAGTGGGCAGGTGCAAACCGGACTCTATTCGATAAAAGCCACCGGGGTACCCACGACCCCCATTAAAAATGCGGTCGAAATTTTTCTGTCCTCCCTGAGCCCCGAACAAAAAGCCATCTGTACCTTCCCCATTGATAGCAAGGAATGGCGAAGGTGGACCAATATTGATATTGGGGAATACAAGCGTACCGGAATTGGTCTGCCCGACCTGTCCGATGAACAACGAAAAATGGCCTTTCAGATTCTACAGGAAAGTTTGAGTCCGGCCGGCTTCAAAAAAACCCAGGACATCATGAAAATGGAGGGCTACCTGGCCCGCTTGGCCAATGATTTTGAAATTTTGGGGCCGGACCTCTATTGGTTCACCTTTATGGGCGAACCTTCCGATACCGAACCCTGGGGCTGGCAATTTGACGGGCACCATCTGATCATCAACTATTTTATCCTGGGCGATCAGGTGGTGATGACCCCCACCTTTATGGGTTCGGAACCCAATTATATCGTCGATGGGGAACATGCGGGCACACGGACTTTTGAAAAGGAAGAAGCCCTGGGGATCGCCCTGTACAACGCATTGGACGAGTCCTTAAAAGCAAAGGCAACGCTCCACGATCGCAAGGATTATGATTATAATCAGACCGAGTCTTTTCGGGACAATGCCGTTGTTCCCTATTCCGGTGTAAAGGTCTCCGCCTTTTCAACAGCACAATTGTCCATGCTCGAAACCCTGATCCAGGAGTATATCGGCAACCTAAGGGAAGGGCATGCCCAAATACGCATGGAGGAGATCCTTGCCCATTTGGACGCCACCTATTTTTCCTGGATTGGCGCCATGGACGGCAGCGGACCCTTTTATTACCGCATACAGAGTCCCGTCGTGCTCATCGAGTTTGACCATCACAGACCGGTCTTCTTGGAGGGCGATAAGCCGACCAGGAAACATGTACACACGGTGGTCCGTACGCCCAACGGAAATGATTATGGCAAGGACTTGCTTAAACAGCATTTGGAACGGCATCCGCATTAGAACATCTTGGAGCTACAAATACAATTCGGTCGTTGTCGCATGGTCTTGAAAACTATTCCTATTTTTAGGCTATGAACGGGCAAGTAAGAATCACAACCTAAATCATTGGCTTTGTTTATGAAAAAAAATGTTTTAATCGATTTGTCGGGACTAATTGATGAAGAGACATTTCATGAATATGTCTCAAAAAAGTTAGATTTCCCTGGATATTATGGATTTAATTTTGATGCTTTTTGGGATTGCTTGACGGATGAAGACCAATTTGATTCCAATTTTCGGCTCAGGGTAGAAGGTTTGGGTGAATTTCAAAGGCATTTGCCTGATGTGCATAAAAAGTTTATTCAATGCATGCATGATTATAAAAGTAAATTTCCTGAGCGCAATCTGATTTTGATCGATGACAGTCCTTCAGGAAAAGGTATTGGATTTGAAGACGACTTCCGAAAATAGATCTATGAAACATGAATAAACGCTACTTGCTTATTCTGCTCTTTCTTTTTGCTTCGTGCGAAAAGAATTTAAATTTGGAAGGGATATGGATTATTGAAGAAATGTACCACTCGGGCAAACAAATCTATCCTAACACGATTGTTGCGGGAGTTCAAGTCATAATCGAAGTAGATCCTGCCGGCTACGAAAATGCTGAAAAAATCACTTTTGCGGTAACCGATTCTTCGGCCATTCTTCCAGGTTTCGAATCTGATGTACTCAAAACAACATTTAGCGTTCTAAAAGACTCTATCGTTTTTAAACAAAAAGGGGATTCCGTTTACGACCCAAGGGCGAATGAATTTGGGAGAAAAATATTTCTGGACAAATTCGAAATTATCAGATTTCCCAGAGAAGAAATACTTGGGCTGAAATCAAGGTCCACAACAATCAGGTTGATCAATCAGGATTACTTATTTCAACGAAGCTTCGACGAAATTTTTCACAGGTGATACCACGCACAACAATGACCATAATTCGGTCTCCCCTATCCAGACCGGAAATATGTCACCTTTAATCAACTTGATTTTGTATCCCGAAAATACCTGCGTATTTTCCAGGCTTAAATCACATCTTGGACCATTACCCATACATTTTTGAAATATGAACCCTAACCAACCCAATTCAGAATTAAAAACCGAACCCCATCTTGGGAATCGAATTTTGGCCGGACTGATAGACTACATCATCATTTAAGGTTTCTTTTTTATCTACGGTTATATGTTTGGCGAACCCGACGGGGAAGGTGGATTTACGTTAAACGGACTCCCAGCAGTTGTTCCAGTGCTATTTTGGGCGCTTATGACCGTTGGACTTGAGCAATTTTTAGGAGCAACACTAGGAAATTCGCTGGTTGGGCTCAAACCCATTTCGATTAAAAAAGAAGTGGATACCCCAACTTGGGGAAATCATACGGACAAGCCAAGCTTTGGTCAATCCTTGAAAAGACATCTTATGGATCCCATAGATATGTTCTTTTTTGGACTTGTCGGCATTGTCACCATAAAAAATACACCCCTAAACCAAAGAGTAGGCGACTTATGGGCGAAGACGGTTGTGATTAGAGCAGTGGAAAAATAAAACGTATAGCTGTAAAAGCTATAACCTGTCTGCCCTACCACTTGACCTAAAAATCTCTACGTTTAACCGACCTCATTTCCCAACCTTAAATTACTGTGCTAACTTCGTTGAAGTTTTTGTGGGTAAATACGTAATTTACAAGTCGAAAAAGTAAGAATGAAGAAAACTGTATTTCTGACCCTCCTAATCTTAAATTCATTTATTGGTTTTGCCCAAAACCAGGGTAAAAACGTACTCTACGTTGTAGATTCCATTCCCATTATCGAAGAACCCAAAGAAGGATTTGGGATGTTGACCGATAAGGAAATTGACCGGGTCGAAGTCCTTAAAAACAAACAGGACATTGTAACGACAGGATATAAGGATGTCGACGAAATTATATACGTCTTCACCAAGGCATATGCCAAAAGACCCGATAGTATCCGGGCCATTCCCACGACAAATCTCATGGTCAGGAAAATGGGAACATGGTATCCGAAAAACGAGTCTACAGCCTATTCGGGGCCTTTCATAGATTATTATCTAAACGGAAAAAAGCAGGGTGAAGGAACACTTGTCAATGGGAAATTAAAAGGCAAACGATTCATCTATCACTTAAATGGAAAAGTGTCCGATGAAATCACCTACGAGAACGGAATCGCGAACGGGCCCCATAAGCGTTTTTATGAGGATGGGACACTGATGCAAAAAGGGCTGTTCAAAGATGGAAAAGAAAAAGGCGTCTGGGAAATGTACCACCCCAACGGACAATTAAAGCAACGTTCTACCTTTAATGAAAATGGAAAAATGGATGGGGAATCCCTTTCCTATTATTCAACCGGGGAATCAAAAGGTAAGAACGTTTATCAAAACGGCATTTATCAAAAAAATAAGGATACGGACAAAGTTTTTGAACTGTATCAACAAGGGCAAGATTTATTCAAACAGGGCAATTTTAAATCGGCCATAAAAAAATACACCAAATGTCTTGAAATAAAGCCCAATTGGGCCGATGGCTATTTTGCCCGGGGTACGGCACATTTGAACAATTTCGATTTCGATACCGCCCTGGCCGATTTTGATAAAACTTTGGAGATCGAGCCATTCTTCACCAATGCCTATGCGAATCGGGCGTTTGTCATCATCAGAAAGAACGAATTCGGAAATAGTCGGACACTTTCAAAATCCAAGGATGTCCAAATCTTTGCCATGAAAGAAACCGAAATGTCGGAACCCGATTTGGCCAAAATCTGTGAGGATTTGGAAAGAGCTGTATCCTTGGGCGACAAGAACTGGATGGTGTTGGATGCGGCAAAAAAGTATTGTGAAAAATAAAAACCTGTTTCTAACACCGAATACAAACCACAACTAACAAAACATAAACATGGGAGCTAAACAAATCGGAACTGCGTTGACGACGCTTTTTATCTTGGCCCAAGGGGTCGCACAAGCAACTGTTGAGGATTTTGTCAAAGAAGGAGTGCAACACCACGACAACGGAGATTATGACAAGGCGATCGAAACCTATAAAAAGGCACTGAAAACACATCCAAAATCGGCCCTTGTGCATTATGAACTTTCCTTGAGCTATTTCACCAAGGGCGATTATGAACAGGCTATCCAACATTCCGATGTTGTGCTGAAACAAAACGGGGATTACATGCTTCCTGCATACCTAACGAAAGGGTCGGCCCTGGATGTATTGGGCAAAACAAAAGAGTCTATTAAACTTTTGGAGAAAGCAATTAAAAAAACGGAAGGACATCATTTGCTTTTTTACAATTTGGCATTGAATTATTATAAATTAAACGATTTGGGAAAGGCCGAAGAGCATGTAATCAATGCCATTGAAAAAAATGCAAATCACACCAGTAGCCATTTCATGTTGGCCCATATCCACAATCAAAAAGGGAACGTAGTTCAGACGCTCTTAGCATCCCATTATTTTCTTTTTTTAGAACCTAACACAAAAAGGTCGCGGGAGGCGTATCAATTACTTCAAAATAACTTTGGTGCAAATGTATCCAAAGATGCAAACAAGCCAAATACCATAAATATCTTGCTTTCCGCGAACAATGACAGCCAATTTGGGGCAGCGGAATTAATGGTTTCCATGCTTGAAGCTTCAAAGTCATTGGAAGAAAATGAAGGAAAGACCGAAGATGAAATGTTTGTTGAAAACACCGATTCGTTTTTCACTATTCTTGGGGAATTGAAAGAGGAGAAGAACAGGGATATTTGGTGGACTTTCTACACAAGTTTTTTTTATGAATTAGCCCAAAGCGAGCATATGGAAACGTACTGCAAGTATATCACGCAAAGTGCAAACGAACAATCTAAAAAATGGTTGGTTGAAAACGAAGGGAAACTGACCGATTTTAATAATTGGCTGAAACGTAATTAACACGCCAAGCTATACTGCCTGTGAAATTAGTGCAGGTACAAGATACCTGGCCCACATACTAAACTTAAGGTAATATTTGAAATGAAGAGAAAACTATGTATGCTTATCGTCCTTCTAACGATAGCTGGATGCAAGAATTCCGACAAAGGATTTCAAAAAATCATAACAACCGAAGATGGACGGGAAACTACCCAAGCGATATCGGATAATGAGCGATTTGTCAATAGTGGAGTGTTTGCCTATAACGTCCAATATGCCCATTTTTCCACAAATCAAATTGAAAGTAAAGGTGTATGCGATTTGGAAAAATTCCAGGCCGAGTTCAATAATTTTAAGTGGAAGGAACAATTGACCGAGGCAAATATTCGTGGAACGGTATCCCCCACTATTTCCGTCCGACATAATCCATCAAAATACGAAATGGGAATTTCTGTCGTCGGTAATGATTCGACCGATTATGGTTTTTGGATCTTTTTTGGCAAATCTGGTAAAATGGGATTGGTTGAAGTGCTGGATGAAGCAAGTGTACGTCCGTACATTGCCAAGTTTTTTGATAAAGAGTTCGAAAACCTACAGGCTGAGTTTTAAGCAACATCGTACAGCAATGGAACCCTACCAGAAATTCTTATTTGCTTCCCTCAAGTTTCCCTTTCTGTTCGGCCATTTGGGATGGTGTCACCAAGCACTACGTACTACCAACTGCCAACTGCCAACTGCCAACTGCCAACTGCTTACTACCTACTGCCAACTGCTTACTGCCCACTTATCCCTTAGACTTTTCATCAAACGCCTCCCTGATCTTCCTATAGGCGGCGCCCATATGATATTCCACGGTTTTTATGGAAATGCCCAGGCGTTCCGC
Source organism: uncultured Flavobacteriaceae bacterium (assembly GCA_947494825.1). Taxonomy (GTDB): domain Bacteria; phylum Bacteroidota; class Bacteroidia; order Flavobacteriales; family Flavobacteriaceae; genus JBNGOQ01. Next base: position 700,587 of record CANLWN010000003.1, read on the forward strand.
GATTTCCCGATAGCCTACCCCTTCCAGTTTGTTTAAACGTACCACCTCCCTGCACTTTGGGGGCAGGGCGTCCAACAGGGCACGTAATTTGGCCATGCGCTTTTCATGGGATTCCTTATCCTCTGTTATCCGATCTCTCAAGGTCCGTTCCCAGAGTTCCTCCAAGAGCCTGTCCTTGCGCTTTCTATTTTTTACGCTATCCACATAGCCGTTATAGGCAATGGCGTACAAATAATTTTTGGGCGATCGGTCCACATACAGCCTACTTCTATTTTCCCAAAGGTCCACATAGGCTTGCTGCACGATATCCTCGGACCGTGCCAGATTGTGGGTATAACTCATGATATAGGCCACCAGACGCTGGTAGTAGCGATCGAACAACCATTTGAACACGGTCTTGTCATCCCGTTTTAGGGCCTTTGCCACCTCAATATCATCCATTTCCTCTCTTTTTTATAGCAGGGAGCTGTGTTTGTTCCTAAGCCAAGGGTTTGGGAGGTGGGAGTGGTTTTAGCGGATTGTTTTTACTTCATGCTGTCTTTTTTCTTTTTGTCATTCAGAGTACTGTGCCCGAGGCAGGCGGGCGGGAATGACAATGCGTATGGCATAGGGTACGAGATCCCCTTATTCTTCATTGCGTCTTTCGTCCTTTCTCTTTCCATCATCGTTCTTTCCTCTTCCCTAATCGCTCTTCCCCCTTCCCTTCTTTTTCTCCTTTGTCATTCAGAGCAAGGCGAAGCTTTGCGAAGCATCTCAGCGTTCGTGGATTCCCGCCTTCGGCGGGCAGGCCCGCCATCCAGTTTACCTGCCGATAGGCAGGCGGGAATGACAGTACGTTTGGTGTTTTGCATTGTGTTCCTCTTTCTTCCTTCCGTCTTTCGTCTTTCGTCTTTTCTCTTCCCCTTCCCTTCTTTTTCTCCTTTGTCATTCAGAGCAAGGCGAAGCTTTGCGAAGAATCTCGGTATTGTGCCCTTCTTTTTTCCTTCCACCTTTCGTCTTTTTTCTTTTTGTCTTTCCCCTTCCCTCATCGCTCTTGCCCATTTTTCCCTTTTCCCATCATCAGCTTGATCAGCTTCCCCATTTCTCCGGTCGTATTGGCGTCTTTGGTCAGTTCCCAATAGCTGTTTTGATCGGCCACAAGGACCTGGGTAGCAACGATCCAGCTTTGGATCCAGCCTGTAAGCGTGCACCAAGCGCCCCAACCGTGATCGGCATTGGAGGCCCAATAGTCCCACCGTCCATAATCAAAGGCCCGGAACCAGGCCCCGTCCAGATCGGGATGTGCTTTGCTGTCTACCTGTATGCGCGTAAGAAAATCGGATAGTTTTTTAAGGGCCCGATGGTATCTGGGATTTCCGGTGGCATGCGCCGCTTCGTTCAGACCAAAAAAGGCGAAGTTACTGGTGTACAGCATATCGGCCACGGAATCGCCGTTCTCAAAGATCAGGGGCGCTTCCGTTGTACCGTAGGTCGCATTGGAGGTGGTACGTCCAAAACCGCTATGGCCGGCGCCAAGCTCTTCCCGGATCGCTCCGGAAGGCTGCTGGTTGTCCAACAGTTTGGCAACCATGCGATCTAACCATTCCCGATGTTCTGCCGTGTCCTCTACGCGGACCAGCCAGGCCAGGGGCAAAAGCATCCGGGCCCGTTCCTGTTGGATCCCATTGGTCCATTTCCATTGTTCGGGGTAGGCCTCCATGGTTAAGCGTATGGCTGTTTTTGCCTTTTCCAACAAGGGTCGGTAGCCCGTCTTGTCGTATAACCACAGGTAACAGGCCCACATCCAGGACTCGAAATGGGGGTGCGGGTTTACAAAATCGCGCTTGGCAAAATGTTGCCATCCCTTTTCGGATATCGCCATATGGTCCAATCGCCCTTCCTGAAACCCCTGGATGCCGCTCAACCTAAAATTGGAAAGGATATTCGCGGCGATCTCTTTGTTCCAGGCCTCGGTCCCCAGATAGGCGGCAGCCCCGATCACTCCCAAGATGGCTCGGGCATTATCATCCCCATAATGCACGTTTGGATGGGTCAGGGACCAACTGATCAATCCAAAAACCGGGCTTTCCGGATCGGTCTTTCCCAGACCGGAGCTGTAGATAAAATCCACCAGCTTTTTGGCCTGGTCCAGGTATTCCGGTTTTCCCAGAAGGTTTCCGCCAGCAGCCAAAGCATGGGCGGCTTCCCCCTGTACATCGGCCCGTATCCAATACCGGTACTGTTGCGAACCATCCTTGGACACCTTGGAGGCATGCCCCTCTAAAATCCCCAGGCTGCCGTCGCCGTTCGGCATTTCCCGGGGCATGGGCGGACCAAAAGGGGTAACGCCATCTCCTTGATATTGCGACCAGCGTTCCCTTCCTTCCGGATGGATAAAAAACCGGCCCTTGTAAAACCAGTCGACACCCTTGGCAACGGATTTTTGCAACGCGTCTTTTGGCATGGGCTGGTTCCTGGCATACATGGGTGTTACATCGGAGGGCCAGGTCTTGAGCTGAACGGTATCTGCAGATAGCCAGGAAAGGATATATTCCCACACCTTTTTCCAGGAAGCCTGTGGACCATAGCGCGCCGAGCGAAAATTGGTAAGCTTGGTCATGGCTGCCATCACATGGTCTCGTTGTACCAAAAGTGGATAGGTATGAACGTCGTCTATACCATATTCGGCCCTATCAAAGCCCGCCACTTTGGCCAGGACCATCAGGGGATTCTCCGCCTTAGCCTCCAAAACGGTACAGGCATGCATCCCCAACAGTTCCATAGGCTTTAGTGCTTCCCCAAAAACGGTGCTGCTCACCACCCCTCGTTCCAACGTGGCGTGATGACGTTTTCCAGAAATTTCCAAGCCGGGTACCGATTGGGGATATTCCATATAGAGTCTCACCTTTTTTTGGGCTGCCATTTCATAGACGCTGTGTGGAACCACTGTCCTTTCTTCTGGATACGCATCGGCGGCAATGATTACCCCGCTCCCCTTGGGGGCATTCGCAACCGCCGCTTCGGGCGTATCGTAGCGGTGGACATTGAACTTTTCCGCGATCAAAAGTTGGTAGAGGTCATTTTCGGCACTGCCACAAAAGTGGAGTCGCTTTTTTTGCGCACAGCCGGTGACGATCAGCAGTAGGGTCAAAAGACATAGGGCATATTGACGTATTTTTTTCATGATCTATGACGTTTTACGTTATTTATGACGGTTTACGTTATTCATGACGTTTTACGTTATTCATGACGTTCCACGTTATGTTTGGTTTTGGGTCATTTCTGTCTGTTCCTGTCCAATCGCTCATTCCTCTTCGCTCATTGCCTTTTTCTTTCCGTCTTTCCTCTTTTGTCTTTTCTCTTGCCTCATCCCTCATCGCTCATCGCTCTTCCCCCTTCCCTTCTTTTCTCTTTTTGTCATTCAGAGCAAGGCGTAGCTTTGCGAAGCATCTCGGTATTGTGCCCTTCTTTTTTCCTTCCGTCTTTCGTCCTTTTTCTTTTTGTCTTTCCTCTTCCCTCATCGCTCTTGCTTCTTTTCCTCTTTAATTCTTTTCCTCTTCCCTAATCCCTCTTCGCTCATTGCCTTTTTCTTTTCGTCTTTCCTCTTTTGTCTTTTCTCTTTTGTCTTTTCTCTTCCCTCATCCCTCATCGCTTTTTACTATCCCAATACCGTTCTATTTCCTCCAGGCTTTTGCCCTTGGTTTCCGGCACATATTTGTAAAAGAACAGGACCGCCAGGAGGCAAAAACCCGCAAATACAAAGAAGCCGGCGTCCATACCGATCTGTGCCACAAACCAGGGAAAAACAAAGGCGGTGGCAAAATTGCTGCCCCAATTGGCAAAGGTGGCCACGGACATGGCCCTTCCCCTTAAGCGAGTCGGGTAGATTTCGCCCAACAACACCCAGATGACGGCGTTGATGGAAAAGGCCAGACCGGCCATATAGAGGCAGAGTGCCACTACGATCCAGATTCCTGGCGGCTGGGCCAGGGAGAACAATAGGCCTATGACGAAGAGGGAAATGCTCACGGAGGCCATGCCCCCGATCAATAGGTTACGCCTCCCCCAACTGTCTATTTTCCAAAGCGCCAGGGCGGTAAAGACCAGGTTGATCACACCGATGGCCACTTGGAATTTCAAGGCGCTGTCAAAATTGAAGCCTGCATCGCGAAGAATGTCCGGCCCGTAATAGACGATAATATTGACCCCGGTAAATTGGCCAAAGACCGACAGTCCAATGCCTACGATCAGGGCAAGCCTTAGGCCCGGTCGAAGCAGTTCGCCAAAAGTGGCCGGTGTTCGGGCCAAGGAATTGCGGATGGCCTGCAGCTCCTCCATGGCCTTCATGGCCCCGTGGTATTTTAGAAGGACATCATAGCCCTTTTGTACCTTGCCTGCCTTGATGGACCATCGCGGACTTTCGGGAACCCCGCGCAACAAAAGAAAGAAGAGGGCTGCGGGAATCATTTCCGCAGCGAACATGCCCCGCCATACTTCGGAAACCAGTATCTTATGCAACCATGGCACGCTTGTGAGCGAAGTGGTATGCGTAGTGGAAAAATGCAACAGCGCCCAATTGGAGAAATAGGCCAGTAGTATGCCGAGTACGATAGACAGTTGATAAAAGGCCACCAGGCGTCCCCGGATCCTGGCGGGGGCCAATTCGGAAATGTACAAGGGCGCCAGGACCGAGGCGATACCTATGCCCAGGCCGCCTAACAGACGGGCGGGAATCAACAGATCAAAGGAAGGAGGTATCGCCGACCCTAGGGCCGATATAAAAAACAGCAGCGCCGAGAGGATCAGGACGGGCTTGCGCCCATAGGTATCGCTTATGCTGCCAGCCGCCAAAGATCCGATAATGGCCCCTACCAGGGCCGAGCTCCCGAACCAGCCCACCGCTATTTTATCCAGACCAAACTGGGCCTCTACTAGGGCCACCGTACCGGAAATGACCGCAGTGTCAAAACCAAAAAGGATGCCCCCCAAGGAAGCTATGGCGCAGGTCAATAGCAAATAGGGGGTCTGGGCAGCCTGGCGATCAATCTTTCCGGGACTATGCATGGCGCGATTCCGTTTTTGGGTCATGGGGTTCGCATAGCAGCTGGTAGGCGCGGAACAGTGCCCGTGGCAGGTGAAAAAAGCCTTTCCATCCATTGGCCTTTGCTTGCCAGACCGGGCTTCCCTCGCGATTGAGGTAGCCGTACCACTCGCCCTGTTCCTTGTCCGGGAAATGGTCAAAGGTGTAGCGGTGTACCCTGATATACCAGGTTTCCAAATCTTTCCGGCCCGTACGCAAGTAGGCCAGCAGCAGGGCATATAGGGCTTCCCCATGGGGCCACCAGAGCTTTAGATCGGCCTCCAACGCATGGGTGGGGGTCCCATCTACGTGGGTCAGGTAGCGGATGCCCCCAAATTCCCGGTCCCAGCCCTGCTCCAGGGAAGCGAGCATCATATCAACAGCGGTATCCATCAAGGATTCCTCTTTTCTTTCCAAGGCGATTTCCATTAGCATCCAAGCGGTCTCAATGACATGGCCCGGATGGGACAGGCGCCCTTCGGGCAGATTTAGGATGGCCGTGCCGTCCATGGCCACATTTTCCAGAAAAATCCGCTCCTTTGCTTTCCAGTGCCGACTTAGGATCGAATTGATGGAGGTATTGATGTCATCCTCGAACTTCCTTTGGGGCCAGATATCCCTGAATACCCTGGCTACGGTAATGCGACACATATCATGGGCGTGCAAGTGGAACTCCGTAAAAAGCGGATAGCCCAACATGGGCGTATCGGAGGCCTGGCCCAGCCTGGGCATCAGAAAATCGTACATAATCCTGGCCCGTTGCCTAAGGGCTTTGCTTTGGGAGATCTCGGCATATTCCGCTACGGCCATGGTAGCGAACACCTCGGTATAGAGGCTCAATACCTTGGAAAGGGGCCGTCCCTGGCGGTCCAGGCGGAAGTACATTGTTCCGTCTTCCCGGAAGGCGTTTTTCATCATAAAATCCAGCCCATGTCCTGCCAATTCCCGCCAGCGTTCTTTTTCTTCATGCTTGCGGTACAGATGGCTGAACATCCATATCTGCCGTGCCGTCATCCACATATCCTTATCGCCCGCATAGGCCGTACCTTTCCGGTCCAGCCGCGTAAGGTATCCCCCGTACTCCCGATCAATGGAATGTTTCTCCCACCAGGGAAGCAAATCATCGAAAAGTGCCGACCGATACATTTCCCTTAGTCCGTTTATCCGAATGCCTTCTGTCATTTCAGTTTTCAATTGTTAGTTTGTTCCATATCGGTTTTTCCATTCCATTTTTAGAAGTGGTGGCCCAGGGCCTTCCCCCGAGCAAATCACTTGTAATATTGAACCAATAAAACTTGAATGAAAATGCGGCGTAATAAGTGGGCGCATATGGTAATAAATGGTGTTGATTTGCGGGTTTTGTTAAAACTGGCCCAAGTTGCTTAGCGCACTGTGCGTCATCGTCTTTTTTCCCATCTCCTTAAAAAAGACCCCAGCTTCCGGGGCCAAAGGCTACCTGCTTTGAATAATTTCTCGTACCTTGATCATGGAAAGCGGTACGGCATTTGGTTCGTGCCGTTTCCTGAACGCAGCTAGTAGTATATCGTCTCCCTTAAATACCCGTGATCATGAGGTTTTTGGAAACGAATGGTTGGATGCATTTTTCTCTGGTTTTTTTTGATGCCCTAAAAAAACTACCCCTCCTTTTTTGTCTGTGCGGTACCCTCTTGATGGTATTTCCCCAAGATTCCAATGTTGAAACTCGCATAAACGAATTAAAGCTGAAGCTTGCAGCAGCGCACGAAAAAAGCGATCAGCTGGTGTTGCTCGATAGCTTGGCCAAGCTTGTTCGGGACCAAGCGGGATATCCTTATGATTCCCTGGCCCGTAGAACCATAGCCCTGGCTTTTGAACAGGATTCCGTAAAAATCGGTACGGAACAGACTTCCAATCTTATCGCTTATTTGAATTCCACGGCGCAAAGGGCTCGGGAGGGCATGGCGGTGTTTTTGCGCTTTCAGGAACGGGATATTGTTTTGGACGATCCTCTGTTAGTGGCCCAATTGTACGCCAATGGGGCCGACAGCCATTATTTCTCCGGGGAACTCGCTGCCGCCATCCCCCTCTATGACGCCGCCGTGGCCTTTGCCCTAAAGGGACAGGATTCCATGTTGTATGCCCTGATCAGAACCTACAAAGCCGCGGCCTACTCCGATATCGGTAAATTTGCCGAAGCTTCCCAAGCCTTGTCCGAAAGTGCCCGGTTCTTTCAGCGGGCCCGGGATACGACATCCCTACTGCGTGCCAGGAACTCCCTGTCTATCCTGTACAGCCAAAACGGTTTTTTTGAGGAGGCCAAAAAAGAGCGGGACGAAATCATGGCGGTGGTCAGGGCAAGGCAGGACAACAACGCACTGATTCCGCTATTGTACAATGCCGCCCGTGATTTTGACAAAATGGACAAACAAGCGGAACGCATCGCTGCCCTTGGCGAAGCCTACGCCTATGCGCTTGGACCGGAATACGATCAACCCCTTGGGCCCGTATTGGCTTATGGCCTGTTGAAGGCCTATGTACAAAACGACAGTGTGGTGCAAGCGGAGCGGATGTACCAAAAAATACGGACTGATTTTGCCCAGGACACCCCTGTTCCCTACGAATGGCTATACCATGAAGCCCTTGCCAACTACCACTTGGCCAAGGGAAATTATACCAAGGCCTTGGGGAACGCAAAATGGGTATTGGAATACGGAACCCGTTCGGGCGAATTTGAACTGGTGTATGATGCGAACAAGCTTTTGGCCCAACTGTACGAAGCCCTGGGCAATACGGCGCTTTCCTATCAACATTACCGGGCGTATATGCATCATAAAGATTCGATCGGCAGCGTTCAAAAGATCAAAGCCTTGTCGTATTACCAAACCTTGTACGAAACGGAAAAACAGGATTTTAAGATCAAGGCCCAACATACGGAAATAGCCTTGCTGGACACTAAAAATAAACTGAAGACTCAATGGATCTTATTTGGTGGCTTGGGACTATTGGCCTCCTTCACCATCGTTATTTTACTCTATGCCCAAAGATTTAATCGAAAAAAAAGAAAATTACAGACCCAGTTCGCCCAGCACCTTATCAAAAACCGGGAGGATCAGTACACCCATGTATCCCGTGAGCTGCACGATAGTGTGGGCCAAAAATTGATGCTATTGACCAAGAAAATGCGAGGCAATGGAAACAGCGACACCACAAGCCTGGCGGAAAGCGCGCTGGAAGAACTGCGGACCATCTCGCGGGGCCTGTATCCGGCCGATCTGGAAAGTTTGGGGGCCACTAAAGCCATTGGGGCCATGATCAACGAAGTGGATGCCCATACCGATATTTTGTTTACCCATGAGCTAGATGATATAGACCGGGTATTGGACAAGGAAAGTGCGCTGCACCTATACCGCATTGTTCAGGAAGTGCTGAACAATTTGGTAAAACATTCCGGCGCCAAAGCCGCCTCGGTGCGTATAACGCATAGGGGAAACACCGTTGAAATGGTCATCAACGACAACGGTAAGGGATTCGATTTTGAAGAAAAGATCAAACAAAGTACAAGCCTGGGTATGCGTACACTTTTGGAGCGTGCCAAGATCATACACTCCCGCTTCCATGTGGAAAGCGTACCTTCCAAAGGAACGACCATAGCCTTAACCATAGCCGTTCAAAAATGAAAGATAAACAAGACATCACCCTCCTAATTGCAGACGACCACCCCATGTTGTTAAAGGGACTTTATGAAGAACTGGTGGCCAAAAACTACCACGTTATCGGGCAGGCAATGGACGGCATGCAGGCCCTGGAAGGTATTCTGACCCAACGGCCCACCCTGGCACTTTTGGACATTGACATGCCCCTCTTGACGGGGTTTGAAGTGATAAAAACCGCTAGGGAAAAGGGCGTGAAGACAAAATTCATCGTGCTCTCCTTTCACAAAAGGCTGGCGTACGTAACCCAGGCGAAGGCCCTTCATATCCACGGATATTTACTAAAGGAAGATCCCTTTTTCGAAATTGAACGCTGTATCCAGGCCGTCCTTGAGGGCCATACGTATTTCAGCGCTTCCTTTGGTACGCTGGCTTTGGAAAACGCGGGCAAGGACCTGAAAAAGTTGCGCTTGCTTACCCCTTCCGAGCTTACCATCCTAAAGCTTGTGGCAAAACAGGAGTCCACCAACACCATTGCCGATAAACTGGGGGTTTCGGTCAGGACGGTGGAGAAACACCGAAGCAACATCATTGGCAAGCTGGCCCTGGAGGGCGGCACCAATACCCTTACCAATTGGGCCCTGACCAACAAGGAGACCATCCTGGAACTTTGACCCTTGCAGTACTACGTAGTACTACCTATATTTTACGTGTTGTCGCTTATTTCACCCCCTTGGATCGGTCCCTACCTTTGACTCTAAAAAGGTGTGCTATGAGAGCTCCCAAACTTAGGGCCTATATCGTAGAGCCCGACCCCCGGGCACTGCAGGCGCTTTTGTCCATGCTAAAGCACTACTTCCCGGAAATCCAGGTCTTGGGGTCCGCCCCCAATGGGGCCCGGGCCCTGTCCAAGATCAATGCCCTGGCCCCTGATATTGTTTTTTTGGAGATTGCCCTAAAAAATAGCTGTGGTTTTCAGCTTATGGAACGCTATGGCAGGCCCTGTAGTTTTATCATTACAAGCAGTGTGGATACCTACGCCCTTAAGGCCATTGCCCTTAACGTGACGGCCTATCTGTTAAAGCCCCTGGATCTGAAGGAGGTTTTGGTCGCCATCAACAAGGCCAAACAACAGCTATTGCCCTCCTATGAGGGGTATGCAAAGGACATCGGGACCGCCTATGCTATCGATATCCTTGCGCTGCCCTCAAAGGACAAGGTGGAACTGGTGGCCAAAAAAGACATTGTTTACCTAAAAGCCGAAGGGCGCTACACCCAATTTTTGTTGCGCTGTGGGGCCGCCAAATTGGCGAGTAGGAACCTAGGGTCGTTTGCCCGTTTGCTTCCTCCCAATCAGTTTATCCGGGTGCACCATTCCTATTTGGTGAACATGGCCTATGTAACCCATTTGGACAAGGCCGGGGGCTACTATTTGGAATTGATGAACGGGCGCTATATTCCGGTGTCCAAACGCAAGCTGGAGGTGTTGAACCGCTTTTTGGGGATAAAGTGAGGCCTATCAACAACGGCCGCGTTATGGGGCATTCCGACATACAACAAGATTCGTGTTTTTCACAGGAGCCTTTGTGGTGCTGTCGTGCTTTATTCAACTTTCCTCCAGGTATTCCTTTAGGCTTTCCTTAATAAAATAGTTCCAGCCGGCCACCCCACTTTCCCGTTTAAATTCAGGGATATGGTCAGGAAATTTCTCAAGGACGGTGAAAGTCAACCTTAATTTTGTCCGATGCCCTTCCGCCATGAGCTCAAAGGTCGAGATCCCACGGCCCGGATACCCCTCGAATTGCCATTCATAGGCTATTTTCTTCAAGGGGATCACTTCTGTCAATTTCCATAGGTGTGGGAATGTTCTATCTTCCACCTGAATGACAAATCGCGTCTTAAAGCCTACCACAGGCTCAAAAGATGCGATGTTGGGAAAAAACCATTGTGTCATTTTCCCTTGTTCGGTTATCGCTTCCCAGACGTTTTCCAAAGCGGTGTCAAAAATCTGTTCTACAACAATGGGTTCATCTTCTTTTTTCATGAGGTGTTCATTTTATAGCTAGCTGTTCTTTACATGAAGCACAACGGTTTGGATAAACGCCCATTTTAATGACTTTTGTTTCTTGATATGTGCGGGCTTTGTTCCTTTATTATTTCCCATGCTTCAACATCTCCATCCACCACCGAAAAAAGTGGATGAGGGTCAGGTAATTCAATTTTCACTATTTCCTTGAATCTATTTTCATCCCGGGATTTCAATTTATGGAGCAAGTGTTCAAACTCATATCCAAGTTGTCCCTTCGTTACCTTCAATTTAACGACATTAATTTCCCAGTTGATTTTTTCCTTACTAAAATTATATCCTCTCTCAACAGCTTCGTGATATACTGATATCCAGTATTGATTGATACATGCACTTGGATTGATTGTTTCCTTGAATCGATTAAGTTGGGGATGATTTTTATACCCTTTAGTATTTCCTTCCAAAACATGTTTTGCCAGTAAAGTTTCGCGCCATAAAGCCACGAGCCCTTTAGTATCAAGGTATTTTGGATGTAAAGACCAAATTCTCATTGTTCATTTCCAGTTAGCACACAACGGTTTAGTTTTGATACGTTGCCGACATTTCTGCAGGAAACTGTCCGCCGAAGTCTTAAGTCAGTAAATAAGCCCTGGATTTCCCTGTCCGATAGGCAGCCAGGTTATAGGTTTTGTTGAGTGTAGTGATTTTATTTCAAATTCCATTTTTTTAATATTTTATCAATTTTCTCTTTTTCAAATCCCAACATAGATTGATTGACATCAAAGTTCACCAATAAATCTTCTCCATCTTTCATATGAGCGTGATGCCCATAAGTTTCTCCATTCATATTCCAATGAGTTGTTGTTTCCAACGCTTCATAATCTGCGAAATCAGCATTTGGATTTATGAAAGTATTATACTCAAAATCCATTCTGTTTTGCCACACCCAAAAACTTTTTGTAAAACAAATCTTTTTGCTTTTGTGGTAAGGTTTTGTTTTATCTACTTTCTTATTCGACCAATATTGGCAATACCATTTGTTTTCTAAAAAACGATAGCTGGTGGTATCAATAATTTCAGAAGGAAAGCCGTTCATTCCTCTAACTGGCGATTGTAATACAATACTGTCCAATTTCCAACTTTCTGTTATTGGCTTTAATCCATATTCTATCCGTTTTCTATTTAGTTCAACGTCATATTTGTTTGACAAATTATTGCTAATAGGAATTGCTAAAACTGAATAGGCAATAATCAGTCCTAGTGTCAGATAAACTATATTTCGGATTTTCTTATTCAACCTTCAGTTCGATTTACATTGCACACAACGATCCGGGCTATGATTCCTGCTTGCTCTTCAAAGGCAGGTTAGAGCCATTGTTACTCCCGGTTTTTATCAACTCAAAACCACATATTTCGAAATAAAAAAGGAAAAAGGCCAATTACAATCCCGATTATTAAACTTAGCTTATCCCCTTTGATATTCCATTCAGATTCATTGGTCCGAATCAAGTATACGGTCAGTTTGTATATTCCAAAACCAATTAAAGCTCTAAATACAATTTCGATGGCCAACCACCAACCAAATGCATAAGTAAACGCGCTTAACGAAAAGGAAAAAACTAAATTCACAAGTATTCCTATGGTCAATGCCTTTATGGAATTCAACCAATTTTTGTTATCTACAAATATTTGAATTCCGGAAATACAGAGTAGGGTCCCAAAGATAAATTCCGCAATAATACTCGAATTGGAGCGCATTATTATAAATAGGGTTGTGGTAAAATTATAGGTGAAAAAGTCCGTGAGGCTATGAATTATAAGGCCAATTCCAAAGGTTAGGAACATAAGCCCAAAAATCCAATTGATATTGTTCCTTTCAGTTATTGTTTTCAAATTGGTGGTAACAATTGCACATAGTTATTGCCTAATATCGGAAAACATAGCCAATTATCATCTACTAACGATATCCAATCCTGTATTTAAACTTGTACTTTGTTCTTCTGGACCTATTTCGAAAGTTGTTCGGACACCCATTGTTCTAGCCCGCCTTGTTCCTCAAGTTCAACCAATTTTTGCATCTTCTTATCCTTCCTTAGGCCTCCGGTTTGGTAAATTTTTATCGCGCTGCGTATCCCAGCCAAACTTCCTTGAAAAACATCTTTTGAATAATTGTTCTCCAAGGCATATTTTGTCCAGCCTGCCATAAAAAACACCAACAATTCACTATTCTTATTTGTGAAAGTCAGCACATTGGCATTCAATTCAAGTGTAACTGTAGGAGAATTGGTAAGCCACGCTACCAGGAGGGCATATTGCGCTTTATGCTTTTCCTTTTCCTCATTGATAGGTGTATTCTCTAGCCATTCAATGGTGCCGAGCACTTTTTTCTCACTGGCGATGAACTGCTCTTTGGTTACAGGTACTTCACTTAGGAGCTGTGATTCCTGGGCCGATGAGTAGGCGGTTAGGAATAAAAAAAATACGGCAAGGATACCTTTCGAATAGGTCATATTTTAGTTTTTGGATTTTTCATAATCAGGTGAATCTATTTTTTAAACAGGGCTAAAATGAGATTTATAGGATACAGTATTTGTCCAAACAGTACCCCAAGAATCGATAGCCATAAAACGAAATTTACATACAGTGTTTCATTGACGTCATCGGGTTTTAGAGGATCGTATACTGTATTTAATAGCGCACCCATAATAGTTATAAATAGGATTCCACCAAAGGTTAACAAAATATGTGCTAAGGTCATCCATCGCCTTAGTTGTCCCTTAAATTTTTGGGTCAACCAATATCCAAGTCCAATCCCCGTAAATATTATCGAAAACAAAACCGTTATGTCCTGGTTCGCAATTACAAAATAGGTGTCATGGACATTTATAGCCAAAGTGGAATCCTCCAAAAACAGGTCTCCGATTACCAATAGTGGAATCATGGCAAAAAAAATCAAATAGGGTTTGTCAATCAACCAGTTCATTCCAAAGGTGTCAACCACGTATCACAGGGTTAAAATAGCATTTTATCTTGTCAAATTTTAAAATAATGCTAAATTTATTCGGGACGGGCCAGTGAGGCCTATATTCGTATTTCCAAAGCAGGTTGAACGTAAAAAACATGACCTCTTTACCTGGCAAATGGGGGTTCATGACCTCTTGGCGAACTTAAAGACAAATCAACATTTACGGCTGGGATATGAACAAAAAGGAGAAGGTGATCAGCACCTACAATGCAGCGGCAGATTCATTTGATAAAGGACCTCTTGGGTTCTGGAGTGCGATAGGCAGGGAAACTGTTGCCTGCATGCAGTTAAAAAAGGGGGAGACTGTTTTGGATGTCTGTTGTGGGAGTGGTGCCTCGGCATTACCCGCCGCCGAACTGGTGGGCAGGGAAGGCATGGTAACCGGGGTGGATATGGCCGACAGCCTATTGAGCCTGGGCAGAAACAAGGCAAGGGCCAAAGCATTGGATTGGGTTCGTTTTTTACATGCCGATATCACCCAAACCTCTTTCCAGCCGGGTGAATTTGATGCGGTAGTCTGTGTTTTTGGTATTTTTTTCTTCGAGGATATGGCGGCACAACTCGCTAAATTCTGGGAGTATGTGAAACCTTCGGGCCAGCTGGTTATCACTACATGGGGCAAGGAAATATTTGCGCCGGCCTATTCGATTTGGGCCGAACAAGTGTCCGCAATACGGCCCGAGCTGATCGGCGATTTCAATCCCTGGGACGATATTACCACCAAAGAGGGACTGTCCGATCTTTTTTCCCAGGCGGGAATTTCAAATGTAAAAATAGTACATCTTGAAAGTCAGCAAGCCCTGCATCATGAGGAAGACTTCTGGACTATTGCCCTAGGAAGCGGGCTTCGATGGGTCGTAGAGCAATTGAACCCCGAAGAGCAGGAACTGTTGAAAAAGAACCTTATCTCGGAGATCAAAAAACACAATATCCAATCAGTAAAAACAGATGCCTTGATTGCCAGAGCCATCAAGGAACCTTAGCAAGAGCATTTATCTACGACACCCTCTGGGGCATAAGCCAAGGACAAAAATCCGTAACCACCTATACAACCAAGAATACAAGCCATACATATTTTCTTTATATGCACCCGGGCAAGGGTTATATTTATACATCACATGCTTTTGCTTTTAGCATACGCCCTAGGCCATGAAAATCAGAACTAGCACGCTGCCAGCCCTCCTTGCGCTATTCTCCACCTGTCTTTCCTTGCAAAGTCAGGACGGGTCCAAAACCGATAGCCTTTTTTCCCTATTGAACAAAAATCCGCATGATACCACAAAAGTGGATCTGTACCTTTCCTTGCACCGAGCGTTTACCGATGATTCGGCCCGGGCAATGGAGTATATGGACAAAGCGGTTGCCCTGAGTCTAGAATTGGAGGATGCCCGGAGGTTTTGCCAATCCAAGTTAGCCCTGAGCCATTTTTACTATGGCCGTGGTCTATTGCCCGAGGCCCAAAACACTTTAGATCAGGTCAAAAAAAAGCTGCCTATCGCTCGTGATCAAGCCATCGCCTCCAGTTTCTATATGGAACAGGGCTTGGTCGCTTTGGCCAATGGCACCTTCGAAAACGCAACGGACAGCTTTTTAAAGGCAAAACGCCTGTTCGAGGTTTTGGGCGATACGGTTGGAATCGGAAAATGCCATACCAACCTTGGGTCCGTATATTGGACCATCGGCAACCTCGACAAGGCCCTGGAACATTATAAAAAATCCTTAGACCTCAAACACCCCGATGACCATTTGGGTATTAGCAAAGTGCTGGGAAACCTAGGTTTGTTGGAGCGGGCCAAAAACAACTACCCCCAAGCGTTGGCCTACTACCAGCGTTCCCTGAACATATGCCAAGAAAACGATTTTAAGCTGGAGGCGGCCATTAACCTGCAAAATATCGGTGTGGTCTATGAGAAGCAAAAAGCCTACGACACCGCCTTGGACTATTTTACCCGATCCAATGCCTTGTCCAGATCCATAGACGATAAGATCGGCATACTGTATACGGATCACGGTATTGCCACCCTTTACAGCAATCTGGGCGCTTATAACCAGGCCATTGCAAAATTATACGAGGCCTTGGCCATGGCAGAAGAACTGCACATAAAGGACGAGATAAAAAACATTAACCAAAGCCTCGCTGAAACCTTTGAAAGATTGGGGGACTACAAAAAAGCACTGCAGCATCAAAAAAACTTTGAACTGTGGAAAGACAGTATTGTGAGTCAGACCCATCTGGATCAGGTCAGGGAGCTCGAAATCAAATATGAAACCGAAAAAAAAGACCGGCAAATTACTTTTTTGGGACAGGAAAAAGAACTACAGAAAAAAGAGACCCAGCGCCAGGCTACCTTAAAAAACACCTTTATCGGTGGTATCCTCTTGATTACTTTGCTTGGGAGCCTCCTCTTCTATACCTTCCGTCTAAGGGTAAGGAACCAAAAGGCAATGGCGGCCAAAAACGAGGAAATCAAGGAAGTAAATTTTAAGCAAAAATTATCTGAACTTGAAAGGAAAGCACTACAGGCCCAGATCAATCCGCATTTTATTTTCAATTGTATGAACTCGATCAACCAAATGATTTTGGATGAGGACAACAAAAATGCTTCAAAGTACCTCACCAAGTTCAGCAAGTTGATACGCCTCATCCTGGAAAATGCGGAAGATACCGAGGTATCCTTGAAAAAGGAACTGTCCTTATTGGAATCCTACATTGAACTGGAAACCCTACGCTTTAATGGGGAGATAAAACATCGGATAACGCTTGCGGAGGATATTGATGTCGAAAACATCCAGCTACCCGGCATGGTATTACAACCCTTTGTAGAGAATGCCATTTGGCATGGGCTGCGACACAAAAAGGGAAAGGACGGCGGACAAATTTCAATTTCGATCAAAAAAAACAGCGACCAACTCATTTGCCAAATTGAAGATAACGGGGTAGGCAGGCAAAAAGCCTTTGAGATGCAGCAAAAGTCCGTTTGGAAAGGCAAATCGATGGGGGTAAAGATTACCGAAGAACGTCTACGTTTGCTGAGCAAAGAGCTTAAAAAACAACTCATTCGCATTACGGATCTAAAAGATGGCTGCGGTAAGGCCAGAGGCACCTTGGTAGAAGTACATATTCCCATATCATGACACAGATAAAGGCCATAATCGTAGATGACGAGTTACACGGGCGTAAGGCCCTACAAAGGGGCTTGGCCGAAAACTGCCCGGAGGTCACGGTCCTAGCGCAATGCGAAACCCCGGAAGATGGCATCGATAAAATCAGGGCACTACGGCCCAATCTGGTCTTTTTGGACATACAAATGCCCAACCTATCGGGTTTTGATGTGTTACAACAACTTTCGCCCATCGATTTTGAAGTGGTATTTGTGACTTCTTACGACCAATATGCCATTAAGGCCTTTAAATTCAGTGCCCTCGATTACCTCCTAAAACCGGTGGATCCCGATGAGCTTATACAGGCCGTGCAAAGGGCCGTGGAACAACTGGAGCGAGCGGGCGGCCCGTATCGTTACCAATCCTTGCTCAACAACATCGACCATACTTCCGGAAAAATTGAAAAATTGGCGGTCCCCACCCTGGATGGTATCGACTTTTACAAGACCGAGGACATCATCTACTGCGATGCCGACGGTCATTACACCACACTCTATTTGGTGGGAAAACGGAAGGAGGTAATCTCAAAAACCCTTAAGGATTTTGAAAACCTGCTTTCGCAATCGGGCTTTTTCCGTATCCACAACTCTTCCCTGATCAATATGCGGCATATTCAAAAATATGTCCGGGGCGAAGGCGGCTATGTGGTCCTTACAGAAGATCACCATGTCACTGTGGCGCGCCGCAAAAAAGACGCTTTCCTGGGCATGCTTGACAAAATTTGATTTAAGCTTCGCGTTACTTTTTTGACGTTTACCGCTTATGCCCATACTCTTGCCGTTTAGGAAACGGGGCCTACCATCCATTAATTGACTTTCCATAGCACCTTCCCCATTTTATACTTTTATCGTCGAAAGCTCTCCCCCGCTGCGTTTTCATCACTAGGCCTCCCATAGGACCCTAAGTGCCATAACGCAACACCATCAGCAGTTTACGGTTTAAATATACATATCATGAAAAAAACACTTCTATTGGGTTCACGCTTTTTTTTGGCCTTGGCCATTCTATTTATAATGGGTTCTTTGCTTATGGTCTCCTGTAGCAAGGATGACGGTCCTGTACAAAATCAACAAGACGATACCGATGGCCAATCGGATGACCCTACGGATACGGTTCAGGAAGCGGCGGACTACCAGACCTTAAAGACCCTGTATGAGGCCAACCCCAACAACAATTTGGGATGGGACATGGACGATAAAAGCATGCTAGGTTGGACAGGGGTGGTACAGCAAAACGGTCGCGTTACAGAGCTTGACCTGAACAACACGGAACTCAGTGCCCTTCCTGCGGCCATCGAAAATCTGGAAATGCTTACGCACTTGGTCCTCAGTAATAATGATCTAGCCGAACTGCCTACCGAACTGGGCAATCTAGACCGCCTTATCCATCTAGACCTGGAGCACAATGTGTTGACAGGCCTTCCAGAGGAACTGGGGAAACTGGTGACCCTCAATTACATTCATCTGGGCAGCAATCTGATGGTATCCCTTCCCGATCAATTGACCAAGCTGGATCAGTTGGTGACCCTCATTGCCCATAACAACTCCCTGACCAAATTGCCCTTGGGGGTGGACAAAATGACCGCCTTGGAGGTATTGGATCTTACCCAAAATCTGTTGGACAGTCTTCCTGTTGAAATCAGTACGATGGAAGCGCTGAGCAGTCT
The DNA here is from genome assembly GCA_947494825.1 of uncultured Flavobacteriaceae bacterium. Classification (GTDB taxonomy): domain Bacteria; phylum Bacteroidota; class Bacteroidia; order Flavobacteriales; family Flavobacteriaceae; genus JBNGOQ01. Next base: position 719,154 of record CANLWN010000003.1, read on the forward strand.
TAGTCTTGACGATAACCGAATTGCTGAAATACCCTGGGAATACGGCCAACTCGTAAATCTGAAATACCTCTATCTCGAAAACAACCTCCTTACGCAAATACCACAGGAAGTTTGCAATTTGGAGGAGACGGGAACCGACCTTACCAAGGATCCGAGTGTTACGTGCGACCTTGTTGGGTACAACTATCGCGGTCTGGTAGCGCTGTACAATGCCAATCCTGCCAGCGATCTTGACTGGGACCTTGGCGATACCAGCATGCAGAGTTGGAACAACCTTGCCCTTAACCCGGATGGTACGGTAAGGGAGCTATTTATAGATAGCGAGGAAATTTCAATCCTTCCCCCGGAAATTGGCAAACTTAGTTCGCTCACCTATTTGGACATGCAGTCCAACGAGCTTAGCGAACTGCCGCCCGAGATGGGACAACTGATCAACCTCCAGGTACTATTGGCCAATGATAATTTACTAACCGCCCTTCCTCCCGAAATAGGTAATTTATTGGCCCTGGAGTCCTTGGAGGTCCAAGGAAACAATCTCATCGCACTACCGTCCGAAATAGGGAAGCTGGAAAATCTTAGCCTCTTGTCTGCCTACACGAATAAAATAGCCCTGGTTCCTGAAGAACTATCCAAGCTTGTTTCCCTAGAGTTTTTGTACCTGCATGAAAATGCCATAAAAGCGATACCCCCTTCATTGGGCGATCTGTCAAATCTCACCTCTCTATTTCTTTACGACAATACGCTGCTGGAAGTCCCACCCAGCTTGGGCAACCTATCGAAGCTTGAACTTTTGTCTCTCGAGGACAATGCAATAACCGAAATACCCTCGGATCTGGGCCGTTTAACCAACCTTAAGACCTTGGATCTTCAAAACAACCCTTTGAGCAGTATTCCCCAAGTGGTTTGCGATTTGGAAATACGCGGAACAACCATCAACAAGGATGCAGGCGTGATCTGCCGGTAACAGGAGATTCCCTATCACGGTAGTTCCCCTGGAATCCCAATAAAATAAATGTACAATCTAAAATTTTTAAAACGATGAACCATACAGAAAAAACACAAACCTTAAAAAAGGGCTGCCAAAACGGCCTGTACATTGCCCTTCTTTTCACGGCCATGGTATTAACGATCACGGCCTGCGACAAGGAAACGGAACTACCACCCGAAACACCGCCTACGGAAAATCCCGACGGGCAGGGCGAAGATGATAACGAGAACCCCAAGGATTCCGTGGCCGATCCCAGCGGGCAGATCGATCCCGATACGCTATCGGAATACCTGGTACTAAAAGATGCGATAAAGATTACGGGCGAATTGCCTGCTGCCGTGGACGGACAGGTAAAGGTCGATGTAAAGGACACGATTTTTCTGGTAAAGGGATATCCCTATGGCAATCACCTTCGGTTTAAACACGACCCTTCCCAACATGTGGCCGGGTTCAAAATCCGTTTAGGTAGTGCCTCCTATTATTTTGAGGTGCCAGAGGATGTTTTGGAAGGCGAGGCCATACCCCCAAAAGAGAGTGATACCACCGCGGTGCTGGTACTGGACCTGGATATCCCGGAGGAGGTAGATTATCCCTTTACCACCGAGATTACCATACAGCCACAGGATGAATCTGGCGCGCCCATCGATGAATTTGACCGTTGGGTAACCGTGGAAGATCCGGAAGACAGTAGCTCCGGTAACGGATGCAATGATATTACCCAAGCCTTTGGAGCCCCTCCTGTTGTACCCCGCTGGCGATGGGACCATACCATACGCGAATACAATGGCGCCATACTGAACGTATTGGCCCCAAACCGTAGGCAGCGTATCAATAGTCAGGGGGCGGGATGCTGCCGGGACGATGGCACCAGCGTTACCACAAGTGATAGCCCCAGTTGCTATGAAGGGACCACGGCACCTCGCCTTACGTGGATGGAATGGGAGGTAGACGATTATTCCGTGCGGTACGAGGAATACCTCTGGGTCTTTGACAACGGGGTGCTCAATGCCCAGGGCATATGGGATAAAAAACAATACGATCGATCCTCCACCAACTTTTGCACGGGAGAAGTCGGATACACCTATTCCCATGAGGTATATGGCGCGCGCAATGATTCTCCCGTGGGTACGCATGATTTTGTTCCAGGAGCAACACACCTCAATATCAATTTACAAAATTGGGAGGGAGGGTTTAGAATGCCCAGCAGTGCGGACATAGTGTACACCTGTCATGTCCTATTGCTCAAATGGGGCGTGGACGACCTTTTTATTTCGAGATATGAAGATTATACAACAGCATTGCCCGAATTCCATGACTAAGGGCTAAGGATGGTGTTTGAGGTGTGGTTTTGCGAGGCCCTCGCCGTTGGCGAGGGCTTTTTTACTTCTCCCCTTGGGCTTCCCGTACAAAATTTCCGAGGAAAAAAACTTCCAGGATATGGCCGGCGGCCAATACCCTTGCTATCTATTGAAGTTTTCCATAATCCTTTCAGCTATTGGTTTAATCATTTCCTCGGGAATATCGTGCCCCATATCAGCTATCCATAAGGTGTCGGCCCCCGGAATTAGGAAAGCGCATTTTTTTCCGTGCTCAAACGGAATAAACGGGTCCGATTTTCCATGGACAATAAGCGTGGGAACACGAAGGGTTTTTAGTTTTTCATATCGGGAGCCCGATAGCCATACCGCTGCTTGATGCTGTTTGGAAACCCCGGGATTATATCCTTTACGTTTCCTTACATTGTACAAAACCTGCTCGGACAAGGACTTAACGTTCAGTGGGTGGGTGGTTTCCCCCATGAGGATCATCCGGCTCGCCAGATGCAATTTAATCATGTTTTTCTCCCCACCCACAATACCGTATTTGAGGGAAACCTTGATCAACTCCTTGGCGATCTCGCCAGAGATTTTCGGAAGTTCCGGGTCCGTAATATAACCGGAAGACATGATGGAGCTCAGCGAATTGATCCTTTGCGGGTGATTTATGGCCAGTTCCTGGGCAATCATCCCCCCCATGGATATGCCTATGACATGTGCCTTTTGGATGCCCAGTTGGTCCAACACCGCAACGCCATCATCTGCCATATCTGCCAGCGAATAGGCGTGGTCGCTGTCCCAGTCCTTCATCCAATCGGACATGCCCGTGCCCCGATGGTCGTACCGTATCACCTGATATCCGGCGTCCACAAAGGCCCGCAGAAAGTTGGGAGGCCACCCCAGTGCGTCATTGGAAATGCCCATAACGAGAAGTACGGCCCCTTTTGAAGTGCCCTTGGGGGCTAGGCTTTCGTACCAAATGTTTATGTTCTTCGATTGTGCAAAACCGGTTTCGCCCTGTACCATTTCGGGCAATGGATGGGATATGACCTCTTGGATTACCGCTTCCGTGTTGTCCGGTAATGTAGGGCCCGAGGTATATAAATAGCCTGCAATACCTGCGAAGAGTACAAGCAGGCTTATGCCTATAATTTTTAATGTCTTCATATTTGTAATTTTTATTGTTTTAAATCGATTTCTTCAGCTTCCTCCTCATCCGTGTCGTCAGATTCCATAAGAAGTTCTATGGTATCTTTTTTTCTGTTGGCAGTGGGCATGGGGACACCTCCATTGAGGCCTACCCCGATAGCGGCGAAGACCACAAGCACCATTAGGCCCAACAGCCGCAATGCTTTTTTAAAACGTATCATGTTTAAGATGGGTTACCTCCATGGATAAGGATGTAACCGTTTGTTTTTAAGTAAATTATTAAAGAAAAAAGGGGTGTAGGATTTTATCCTAAGGGAAAAGCCGAAGGTGGGATTTCCTCGTTTTGGGGAATTTTTTTGTGGTGATAGAGGATGCCAGGAAGTAATGTGATGTATGTCTGATCGGAATGGCTATCAAACTTAACCTTATTCAGTCGGTCATAGGCCATTTGCAGCCCTATTGCACAGCTTGTGAAAACGTGAGGGCCGGTGTTGTTGCCCCATTGGGCAGCGGCCTTTTGATAGGCAATGGTTTGTTTGCCCGTTTTTGATCCGAAATGGGACACGAGCTCAATTGGGTTCACCGCTCGTTCGGCTGATGCATGGCCAACATAGTTGGAAAAAGAGAACATGCTAAGCAAAAAGGTTACGGACAGCAGCCATTTTGTTGCACTTTTCAATCGATATGTTTTTAAAACCACCATTTCGCGTACAAAGTTAGCTTTTTATTGTTTGTATGGCCCATGAAGGTTCATGTTCCTACCGGAACCTCTTCTTTTAAGGCTTATGCGGCAAAATTATCCTTGCCCCTATTTCGTTTTAAGTTCTTTATGGATCAAATGGGTAATGTGGTCGATTTCACGCAGCGCTTCATGATAGACTTGATCCAGTGGAAGTAAAAAATACCATTCAAATAAGAAGGCTTTCCGTCGGTGGCAGGTTCTCGCCCAAGCTTTTCCATGAAAAAAGCCTTACGGTCTCCCGTAAGGCTTGTCGTCGCTATGCTCCTCCTCTTGGGCTCGAACCAAGGACCCTCTGATTAACAGTCAGATGCTCTAACCAACTGAGCTAAGGAGGAAAATAAATTCTTTCTCTCTATTTTAAACCATGCCCTTCCTGCTCTAATGCCGACGAAGCTTTGCTTGTCGGCATCCTGATAACAGCTTCGCTGTTCGTCAGGACCAACTGAGCTAAGGAGGAAAATAAAATTTTAAAACTTTTTCCTCTTACATAAAATGCCGGAATAGGAAGTAGCCCAGTTCTGAGCCCTGCCTGCCGGCAGGCAGGTAAGGAGGAAAATAAATTCTTTCTCTCTATTTTAAACTATGCCTTTACTCCCCTAATGTCGACGCAACGACCTAAAAGCTGCAAAGGCGGGTGCAAATATAAAAGTTTTTTTAGTCACCCCAAACAAAAAAAAACAGTTTTCAATTTGATATGCCCCAGAATGATGGAACAAGGGTAAATTTTTTGTTCTATTTGAATATCGCCTTGTAAATATCATTGCCGTTCGCGAACAAAATAAGCGCCAATAACAAAAAGAAGCCTACCATCTGCGCGTATTCTAAAAACTTGTCGCTAGGTTTACGGCCTGTTACCATCTCGTAAAGCAAGAACATCACATGGCCGCCATCCAGGGCGGGAATGGGAAGCAGGTTCAGTACCGCCAGCATAATGGACAAAAAGGCTGTTATGCTCCAAAAGGCCTGCCAGCTCCAAGTGCTGGGAAAAATATCGAAAATGGCCTTAAATCCGCCTACACCCTTATACGCTCCGGTACTTGGCGTAAAGATCTTTTTTAACTGCTGTCCGTAACCCGCTATTTGATCCACCAGCTTTTTGGTGCCCACACCAAAGCTCTCAAAAAACCCATATTCTTTCTGAACGATGTCATAGTAGCCCAGTTCCTGGAAACGAAGGGGGTGCTCTGCCCTATAAATCCCCAACTTGCCCTCGGTATCGACCTGTAGTTCCAAGTTTTTGGAGCTTCCGTCCTCCTTAAGCACGTCAGCTACAATAGCTTGGTCTTTGTATTGTTGCAGTTTGGAAGGAAACTGGTCAAAATATTTGATTTCCTCACCATTTATACCAAGAATGACATCTCCCGCCTCCAATGCTGCCCCTTTGTTCAAGGAGCTGTCGGAGACCTGCCCGACCATAAAAGGGACGCGGAGTTCAAAAAAGGTCCGTTCCGTGTTTACGCTCAATTTCCCCAAAAAATCCTCAGGAAGCGTAATCACCTTGGTCTCTCCATCCCGCTCCAGGGTAACTTCCTCGGCAGTGATCAGGTTTTTCCTCAAATCCGAATAGTTCGTATACGACTCCCCGTCAATGGCAACGATGTTATCGCCCGTTTGCATGCCCAGATCGGTAAGCACGGTATTTGTTATCCAGTACCCGTTCTTAATGCTTTTGGTGGAAATATCGGTATCCCCGTAGTAGAAAGAGGTGAAAATATAAATAAGGAAGGCGATCAGAAAGTTGACGGTTACCCCGCCCAGCATGATGATCAATCGCTGCCAGGTAGGTTTGCTCCGAAACTCCCACGACTTGGGTTCCTCGGCCATCTGCTCGGTATCCATGCTCTCATCGATCATCCCGGCTATCTTCACATAACCCCCCAGTGGCAACCAACCAATACCATAAACCGTCTCCCCTATTTTTTTCTTGAAGAGCGAATATTTGATATCAAAGAAAAGATAGAACTTCTCCACCCGGGTCTTGAACAATTTTGCCGGAACAAAATGTCCCAGCTCGTGCAGCACGATCAAAAGGGAAAGGCTTAAAAAGAATTGTATGGTTTTTATAAGTATCGGGCTCATCCAGTTATTCTAAAATTAAAACGCACAAAAGTACACTTTTACAGGGTCTTATAAAAGGGAACCTTTTAGCTCCGAACCTTTTTAAGAAAGTTTTAGCAGCAAAGCCCCACGAAACCTTTGATTGATATGACATGCTGCCGTACCTTTGCTAGAAGATATATGCGCTCCTTTTTTAGCAAATACAAACTTTTTGGCACCGTCCTTTTTGGGCTCTCGGCAGTAATCATCTATTTGTTCTACAATGCGCTGCAGCCCAAAAAAACCCTGCCGGTGTACCAGCCGTCCGATTTTAATCCGGAACTGGTAGACAGCAGCCTGCATGCGAAAAAAAAATACCATACCATAGCAGATTTTTCGCTGACCAATCAGAACAATGAAACCATAACAGAACAGGACTACGCCGATAAGATCTATATTGCCGATTTCTTTTTTACCACCTGCCCCACGATCTGCCCCATTATGACCAAGAACATGGCCGGGATACAGGAAAAGATCCTGGACGACCCGGAGGTGCTGTTGCTGTCCCATTCCGTGACGCCCCATATCGATTCCGTGCCTCAACTGAAAAAGTACGCCTTGGAAAAAGGAGTCATCGACCAAAAATGGAATCTGGTCACAGGAAGTAAAAAGCACATCTACGAACTGGCACGCCGGTCATACCTTGCGGTAAAGGACGATGGCGATGGAGGCCCTTTTGACATGATCCATACCGAAAATTTTATCCTGGTCGACAAGGAACGCCGGATCAGGGGCACCTACGATGGGACCAATACCGAGGAAATAGAGCAACTCCTAGCAGATCTGGAAATCCTGAAGGCCTCGTACGCGGAATGATGGTTGATGGTTGATGGTTGATGGTTGATGGTTGATGGTTGATGGTTGATGGTTGATGGTTGATGGTTGATGGT